>JAGSNX010000009.1 GCA_018139225.1 Microvirga sp. SRT01 | reverse complement strand
AGCATCGCCGCCCGGCCGCGGATAGCATCCTGGGTCCGGCCCATCTCTCTCGCGATAACCGTCACGGGTTCGCGAGAGACGACGCGCCGGCGCAGCTCAGCGTCCGCCTCCTGCGTCCAGCGCGCGCCCTTTCGCCCGGTCATATCGCCCTCAAGGGTGCAGGTGGTGATTATCCTCGCACGCTTCGGCCAGCGCCTCGGTCTGGATCGTGCAATGCTCGATGCCGAACTGGCGATCGAGCGTATCTGCGACCGCCTTCCTGACCGCATCGGCATCGGCGCCTTCGGCGAGGGTGACGTGCGCGGTGCAGGTGATGTCGTCCGACGACATCGACCAGACGTGAAGGTCGTGAACCCCGGAGACGCCGGGAAGCCCGGCGATTCCCGCGCGCAGCTCGGGTAGCTTGATCCCTCCGGGGACGCCTTCCAGCAGGACGTTGGTGGTATCGCGGAGCAGCACCCAGGTTCGTGGCAGTACCCATAGCCCGATGCCCACTGCGACGATCGGATCGACCCACGTCCACCCCGTGAAGCGGATCGCAACCGCGCCCGCGATCACGCCGATCGAGCCGATCATGTCCGCCCATACCTCGAGGTAGGCGCCCTTGACGTTCATGCTCGCGTCCTTGCCCGACGTCAGCAGCTTCATGGATACGAGGTTCACCACGAGCCCGATCGCGGCGACGATCATCATGCCGGTCGACTGGACGGCTTCGGGTTGACGGAAGCGCTGGATGGCCTCCACCAGCACGTAGATCGCTACCGCGAACAGCAGCAGCGCGTTGAAGGCCGCGGCGAGGATCTCGAACCTCTTGTAACCGAACGTCCGCTTGTCGTCGGCCGGCTTCTGGCCGAACCGGATCGCCATCAGCGCGATCACCAGCGCGGCGACATCGGTCAGCATGTGCGCCGCGTCGGACAGCAGGGCGAGGCTGTTGAAGACGAACGCGCCGACGACTTCGGCGACGAGATAGGCGGTGGTCAGCGCCAGCGCCCACCCCAGCATCCTGGCGTTGGCCCCGGCGGTATGATCGTGGGCGTGTCCGCCCGCTGCATGGTCGTGCATCGTCTGGTCTTTCAATGGGCCGGAGCGGGGAGGGGGGGCAGTTCGAGATGGTCGCTCGACGGTGCCGGCAGCGTGCGCGCGCCGAAGCGCGCGTAGAGCGTCGGCAGCACGAACAAGGTCAGCAGCGTCGCCGAGATCAGGCCACCGATGACGACGGTGGCGAGGGGCTTTTGCACCTCGGCACCGGCACCATGTCCCAGCGCCATCGGCACGAAGCCGAGCGAAGCGACGAGCGCGGTCATCGCCACCGGCCTGAGCCTGGCGAGTGCCCCTTGGTGCGCCGCCACGGCCCGATTCACGCCGGTACGCATCAGGTCGTGGATGGAAGACACCATGACCAGCCCGTTGAGGACGGCGATACCCGACAGCGCGATGAAGCCTACAGCTGCGGAAATCGAGAACGGCATCCCACGCAGCACCAGCGCCAGCACGCCGCCCACCAACGCCAGCGGCACGCCGGTGAACACGATCAGCGCGTCCCGCACCGAACCGAGCGCTCCGTAGAGCAACAGCATGATGACGGCGAAGCAGATCGGCACGACGATGGCGAGCCGGTCCCGCGCCGACGCCAGGTTCTCGAACTGTCCGCCCCATTCGAGATAGGTGCCGGCAGGCAGTTTCACCTGGGCGTCGATCGCAGCGCGCGCGTCGGCGACGACGCCCGCCACGTCGCGGTCGCGGACGTTCGCCTGCACCACGACACGCCGCTTGCCGTTCTCGCGGCTGATCTGGTTGGGGCCGTCGACCACGGCGATATCCGCAACAGTCGACAGCGGCACGAAGCCGCCGCTGGCTGTCGGCACGGGCACCTGCGCGACCGCAGTCAGGTCGGAGCGTGAGCTTTCCGCCATCCGGATCACGACGGGGAAGCGTCGATCCCCCTCGAAGATGACGCCCGCCTGTCGTCCTCCGATCGCCGCGGCGACCGTGTCCTGCACGTCGCCGGCCGTCACCCCGACCCGCGACATGGCGGTGCGGTTGGGGCGGATATCGAGCATCGGGAGCCCCTCGGTCTGCTCGACCCGCACGTCTGCTGCGCCTTGTGTCCGGCGCAGGATGCCGGCGATGCGATTGGCGGTCGCGTTCATCTCGCCGAAGTCGTCGCCGAAAACCTTGATCGCGATGTCGCCGCGCACGCCCGCGATCAGCTCGTTGAAGCGCATCTGGATCGGCTGGGTGATCTCGTAAGCGTTGCCCGGCAGAGTAGAGAGACGCTTTTCCAACCGCTCGACCAGCGCCTCCTTGGACAGGCCGGGGTCGGGCCATTCCTTCTTGGGTTTCAGGATGACGAAGGTGTCGGTCGCGTTCGCCGGCATTGGATCGGAGGCGATCTCCGACGTGCCGGTGCGCGAGAAAGCGAACCGAACCTCCGGCGCCTTGGCGAGCGCCTTTTCGACCTGGAACTGCATCGCCTGGCTTTGGTCGACCGACGTGCCGGGGATGCGGACGGCCTGCACGAGGACGTTGCCTTCATCGAGCTGGGGCAGGAACTCTTGGCCCAGGGTGGTGAAGGCGACGCCGGCGAGCGCCAGCGCGCCGATCGCGACGCCGATCGTCAGGCTCGGCCGGCGCATGGCCGCGTCGAGGCCCGGTTCGTAGCGTTGCCGCAGGAACGCCACGACGCGGCTTTCCTTCTCTTCCACCCGCTCGCTGAGCCAGATGGCGATGGCCGCGGGCACGAAGGTCAGCGACAGGATGAAGGCGAAGACGAGCGCGATGATGACGGTCAGCGCCATCGGCTCGAACATCTTGCCCTCGACGCCGGTGAAGGTGAGGAGCGGCGCATAGACGAGGATGATGATCGCCTGCCCGTAGACCGACGGGCGGATCATCTCGCGGGCGGACGCAGCGACCAGGCCGAGCCGCTGTTGCATCGTCAGCTCGCCCTCGCGACCGTGTTGGGCCTCGGCAAGGCGGCGTAGCGCATTCTCGACGATGATGACGGCACCGTCGACGATCAGGCCGAAATCGAGCGCGCCGAGACTCATCAGGTTCGCCGACACGCCGGCTTCCAACATGCCGATGCTGGTGAGCAGCATCGTGATGGGGATGACGAACGCGGCGATCAGCGCCGCCCGGAAATTGCCGAGCAGCGCGAACAGGACGACGATGACCAGCACCGCGCCTTCGGCAAGATTGCGGGCGACCGTGGCGATGGTGGAGTTCACCAGCTCGGTTCGGTTCATGACCGGCTTCACCACCACGTCGACGGGCAGCGATCGGCCGATCTGCGTCAGCCGCTCCGCGACGCCCGTCGATACGGTCCGGCTGTTCTCGCCGATCCGCATGACCGCGGTCCCGACCACGACCTCATGGCCGTTCTCGGATGCCGAACCCATGCGCAGTGCCTGGCCGGTGCGGACGGTCGCGATCTGGTTGAGCAGGATCGGCACGCCCTCGCGCGTGGCAACGACGGTTCGGGCAAGCTCGTCGGCATTGCGCACGCGGCCGTCCGAGCGGACGGCAAGTCCTTCGCCGTTGCGGTCGACGACGCCCGCGCCGGCGCTGGTATTGTTGCGGTCGAGCGCGGTCGAGAGATCCTGCAGCGTGAGGCGCATCGCGGCCATCCGCTGCACATCGGGGACGACGAGATATTCCTTGGTGTAGCCGCCGAGTGAGTCGACGCCGGCGAGCCCCGCCGCACTCTTGAGCTGTGGCGTGACGATCCAGTCCTGCACCGTGCGCAGATAGGTCGCCTTGTCGGCATCGCTGACGAGGTGATCGCCTTCGGGCGTGATGTAACTGCCGTCGCGTTGCAGCCCGGGTTCGCCGTTGCGATGGTGGACCTGATCGAGTTCACGATATTCGACCGTCCACATGAAGATGTCGCCGAGCCCGGTCGCGATCGGCCCCATTTCCGGGTTCACGCCTTGCGGCAGATCTTCCTCAGCGGTGCGCAGTCGCTCCGCGACCTGCGCCCGCGCAAAGTAGATGTCGGTCTTTTCGGTGAAGACGGCGGTGATCTGCGCGAAGCCGTTCCGACTGAGCGAACGGGTATATTCTAGGCCCGGGATGCCGGCGAGCGCCGTCTCGACGGTGAAGGCGACCTGCTTCTCGATCTGGTCGGGCGATAGGGCAGGAGCGACGACGTTGATCTGCACCTGGTTGTTGGTGATGTCGGGAACGGCGTCGATCGGGAGCTGGCGCAGCGCGCCGATCCCGAGCAACGCCGCGGCGATCGTGAGGAGCAGGACCAGCCAGCGCTTCTCGACGGAGAGGGTGACGATGCGACCGATCATGGCTCAGTCCTCGTCCTCGGCCGTGCCTTTGCCGAGTTCGGCCTTGAGCGTGAAGCTGTTGGTGGATGCGATCCGCTCCGAGCCGGTGAGGCCCGACGTCACGACGACCTGACCGCCGTTGGTCCGGCCGAGTGTCACCGGGGTCGCGCGGAAGCCGGTCGGGGTGCGGACGAAGACGAACGGCTTGTCCTCGATCATCTGCACCGCGGCCGATGGCACGGCGACGGTGCGGTCCCCGCTGGCGGGCACGAGGATCGACACGTTGACCGTCTCGCCGACCCGCCACGTGCTGCCGGCATTGTCGAGCGTCGCGATCACCGGCACCAGTCGGGTGGTCTCGTCCAGCACGGGCGAGACGAACGTCACGCGTCCCTCTTGGCGACGGCCGGGAGCCGTCACCTCGACGCGCGCACCCGGCTTCACCCGACCCGCATCGTTCGGCACCAGCGACGTCGTGACGGTGACTTTGGAGAGGTTGGCGACGCGGAACAGTTCGGCGTCGGCCGCGACCGTCTGGCCGAGCGTGGCGGACCGCGCGATGACCTGACCGCCGATCGGCGAGCGCACGGCGATGCGGTTGAGCGCACCACCCCCGCTACCGGTCGCCGACAATTGCTGCTGGGCTAGGCGCAGTGCGATGCCGGCTTCCGTGGCGGCCGTGCGCGCGGCGACGAGATCCTGTTCGGGCGATACGCGCTCGGCGAACAGGCGTTGCTCGCGGCGCAGGTTCGATTGAGCGAGGGCGGCGCGCGCGCGCGCCGCTTCCACCTCGGCCTTGAGCGAGGCCGCCTCCCGGCTCTCGATGATCGCGAGCGGATCGCCGCGCCCGACCGACTGGCCGAGATTGCGGGTCAGCGAGACGAGCCGTCCTCCGACCGCTGCCGACACCACCTGGACGCCCTGCGGGTCGCCCTCGATCGTCGCCGACAGCTCGATCGCGCCGGCTTCGCCGCCTACGGTCGGCCGCGTGACCTCGATACCGGCGTCCGCGACCTGCTGGGCGGACAGCGTGACGATATCCTTAGGGGCCTCCTTGCCCTCGGCACCTTCGGCCGCCTCCGTCTTTTCGGCGCCGGCATTGCCGCCTGCCTCGCTCCCGCCCTTGCCGCACCCGGCCAGGAGGATCGCCAGTGTCACGGGCGCGAGCGCCCGCACGATGTTCTTCTTCATCGGTCGTTTTCCTCGCGCGAGGGCGCCGCGGCAACGAGCCGTTCCAGGCGTGCCTTGGCGTCATGATAGGTGGCGAGCGCGTCGATCGCGGCAGTGCGCGTCTCGGACAGGGTGCGTTCGGCATCGAGAAGGTCGAGCTGCCCGAACTTGCCTTCGCGGTAGCCGATCCGCGCGATCCGCGCGGCCTCGGTCGCGGATGCGAGTGCCGGTCCGCTGGCGTTGCGGGCGGACGTGGCCGCATTCGCCACCTCGACCTGGGCGCGGGCGATGTCCTGCGCCGTGTCCAGCTCGGCCGCACGCCGGAGCGCCTGTGCCTGATCGCTCTGCGCGCGCGCCTGCGTCACGCCCGCGCGACCGTTGTTGAAGAGGGGAATCGGGATCGACACGCCGAACACCGCGGCGACGTCGTTCGTCGCTTCGAGACGCCGCGCGCTGGCGCTGAGCGTCACGTCGGGAATGCGCTGCGATCGGGCAAGCCTGACCTGGGCCTCGGCGCTGGTTGCATCGGCGCGCGCTGCGGCGAGCGCGAGCGTGCCGGCCGGTGCGATCGGCTGCGCCGGCCCATAGCCCTCGACGCGATCGTACCATGCCATGTCGAGGACGCCGGTGACGGGCTGCCCGATCCGGCGCGCCAGATTGTCGCGGGCGACGTCGGCAAGGCGCTGCGCGCGCTCCACGGCGGTCTCGGCGTTGATGCGCAGCACGTCGGCTCGCTGCTGTTCGAGCGGCGAGGCACGCCCGGCCTGCACGCGAACCCCGGCCGCACGCAATGCCTCGCGAGCGATGCCCGCCTGTTCGCGCGCGGTGACGAGACGCCGTTCCGCCGCAGTGGCCTCGATATAGAGTTGGGTGACGGCGAGACGTAGATCGGCCTCGGCAAGGGCCGAGCCGATCCGGGCGCGATTGCCGATCGCGTCGGCGACGGCGATCCGCGCCGAGCGCTTGCCCCCCAGCTCGATCGGAAACGCCAGCCCTGCCGTCGTCTCGGCGCTGCGCACGCCGCGGTACTGGCCGCTGCCGGCGATATTCTCGGTTTCGGCGACGATCGACGGGTTGGGACGATAGCCGGCAACGGTGCGACCGGCCTCGGCCGCGCGCACCCCCGCTGTCGCTGCTTCGAGCGTCGGCGCGGCTGCGCCGGCAAGCGCCAGCGCGCGTTCGAGCGTGAGCGGGGGACTGGTCGATGCCGGCTCGGATGATTGCGCGTGCGCGATCGACGCGCACGACGCCACGGCCAAAAGGGCCGCGATAAAACGCTGCATGGGTAACGGACTCCTGACGAACGCTGGATTCCGCGCGGGCGTGCCCGGCGGAGCTTAGACGTCGCTCAGGCTTGGGGTGGTCGAAGCGCCGGGTCCGAAGGTGCGCGCGGCATCGGACCCTTGTCCCATGCCGACAGGGCTACGCGCAGTCCGGTGACGGACGCCACGGGATCGGGCGCCATCGGAACGCCGATATCGTGGCCGTGGCATCCACCATGATGATGCGGATAGCCCTTCTGGCTATCGGCCGGCACCTGATCGCCATCGCCATCGGCATGGCCGATCGACGTCACCGTGGACACCTCGACGCCCGGCCCCTCGGCCGCGTGCGCGACCGATCCGAACCCGAGCGACAGCACGAGCATCAGACAGAGGAAAAGGGCCGACAAACGGTGCATCGACCCTGCCCGTAGCAGTTTACCGGCTGCCATGTAACGATCCCTGGAAATCGACGGGCGCGGAAGGCGGGAAGGACCGCAACTCAGCACGGGCCTGCCGCATGATCTGGATGCCGCCCGACAATCCCAGCGCGGCCATCAGCGCCGCGACGACAAGATCGGGCCAGGCACTGTTCAGGCCGAAGACGCCGCCCGCGGCCAGGACGACCGCGATGTTGCCGATCGCGTCGTTGCGCGAGCAGATCCAGACCGATCGCATGTTCGCGTCGCCCTCACGGAAACGGTAGAGCATGACCGCCACGATGAAATTCGCGATCAGCGCGGCGATGCCGACGATCCCCATCACCTCGGCGTGGGGCGCGGCGCCGTAAACGGCCGCCCAGCCCGCGGCGGCGAGAACATAGAGGCCGAGCAGCGCGAGAGTCGCCCCCTTCAACATGGCCGCACGGGCGCGCCACGCTATCGCCATTCCCGCGACGCCGAGGCTGATCGCGTAATTTGCGGTGTCGCCGAAGAAGTCGAGCGCGTCGGCCTGGAGCGCCTTCGATCCGCCGGTGATACCGGCGACGATCTCGACGCCGAACATGGCGCCGTTGATCGCAAGCGCAATCCACAGCGCGCGCCGCCATTTCGGGTCGTTGAAATTGCCCGCCTTGTCGGACGCGCAGCTCGTGCAGGCCATGTTTCCGCCACCTCGATAGAATCGATCCGGCAGCCTATATGCACCCTCTAGTCACTAGAGGGTCAAGCGCCATGTCCGGCCAACTGACGATCGGAAAACTGGCCGGGGCGACCGGCACCAAGGTCGAGACGATCCGCTATTACGAGCAGATCGGCTTGCTGCCGGCGCCAGCGCGATCCGCTTCGAACTACCGGACCTATGACGCCGGGCATCTTCGCCGCCTGTCGTTCATCCGGCGCGCGCGCGATCTCGGCTTCTCGATCGACCAGGTGCGGGAATTGATGGGGCTTGCCGACCGGCGCGACCAATCCTGCATGGCTGTCGACGTCATCGCCAACCAGCACCGCGATGCGATCACCCGCAAGATTGCCGACCTGACGGCGTTGGCCAGCGAGCTGGATGCGCTGATCGATTCCTGTAGCCGCAACACCGTCGCCGACTGCCGGATCATCGAAGCCCTGGCTCCAAGCGTTTAGTGAAGCCGGCGCGGAGACAGCATTAGACAAGCTCCGTATATCCACTATGCTGGATACATGGAAAACGACTCAGCTATCGTTGCGCTAGGCGCACTTGCGCAGAGCACGCGCCTCGACGTGTTCCGGTTGCTGGTGCGTCACGAGCCGGACGGCATGGCCGCAGGCGATATCGCCCGCCAGCTCGACGTGCCGCAGAACACCATGTCGGCGCATCTTGGCATCCTCGCGCGCGCCGGCTTGGTCCGCTCCGAACGGCATAGCCGCTCGATCATCTACCGTGCCGATCTGGACGGCCTGCGCACATTGACGCTGTTCCTCGTCAAGGATTGCTGCGCCGGCAATGCGGCGCTGTGCGCGCCCCTTGTCGCCGAACTCACCCCCTGCTGCTGAAAGGACGTCCCATGGCCGTCGATATCGTCATCTATCACAACCCGGAGTGCGGCACGTCGCGCAACACGCTGGCGATGATCCGCAATGCCGGCATCGAGCCGCATGTGGTCGAGTATCTGAAAACCCCGCCCGCACGCGCGCTGCTCGTCGAGTTGATCGACCGCGCCGGCATGACACCCCGCGAACTGCTGCGCGAGAAGGGGACGCCCTATGCGGAGCTGGGCCTTGGCGACACGTCGCTGTCCGACGACGCGCTGGTGGACGCGATGATGGCGCATCCGATCCTCATCAACCGGCCCCTGGTCGTCTCGCCGCTCGGCGTGAAGCTGTGCCGGCCGTCCGAAGCCGTCCTCGACCTGCTGCCGAGCGACCAGCTCGGCGCGTTCGCCAAGGAAGACGGCGAGCAAGTGGTCGATGCTTCGGGCCAGCGCGTCGCCTGATGCTCCTTGCCGTCCTGATTTTCGTCGCCACGATCGCGCTCGTCATCTGGCAACCCAAGGGACTCGGCATCGGGTGGAGCGCGATGGGCGGGGCCGTCGTCGCGCTGCTCGCGGGCGTCGTCACGCTGTCCGACGTGCCGGTGGTGTGGGGTATCGTCTGGAACGCGACGGCCGCGTTCGTCGCGATCATCGTCATCAGCCTGCTGCTCGATGAGGCCGGATTCTTCGAATGGGCGGCGCTCCACGTCGCCCGCTGGGGCAGGGGGCATGGTCGCCGGCTGTTCGTCCTGATCGTGCTGCTCGGCGCGGCGGTGTCCGCGCTGTTCGCAAACGATGGCGCGGCGCTGATCCTGACGCCGATCGTCATCGCCATGCTGCGGGCGCTGGGGTTCAAGGACAAGGCGACGCTGGCGTTCGTCATGGCGGCGGGATTCATCGCCGACACCGCCAGCCTGCCGCTGGTCGTCTCGAACCTCGTCAACATCGTGTCGGCCGACTTCTTCCACGTCGGCTTCGGCGACTATGCGGCCGTGATGGTGCCGGTCGACCTGGTGTCGATCGCCGCCACGCTGGGTGCGCTGCTGCTGTTCTTCCGGCGCGACATACAGGCAGACTATGACGTGAGCGCTCTGCGCGCGCCGCGCGACGCGATCCGCGATGCCGCGACGTTCCGCGCCGGATGGATCGTTCTCGCGCTGCTGCTCGCCGGCTTCTTCCTGCTCGAACCGCTCGGCGTGCCGGTCAGCGCCGTGGCCGCAGCCGGCGCGATCCTGCTGTTGGTGATCGCGGGGCGGGGCCATGTGATTCAGACCGGCAAGGTGCTGCGCGGCGCACCGTGGCAGGTCGTGATCTTCTCGCTCGGCATGTATCTCGTCGTCTATGGCCTGCGGAACGCCGGCCTGACCGACCATCTGGCGGCGCTGCTCGATCGTACCGCGCAAGGCGGCGTATGGGGTGCGGCGCTGGGTACGGGCGTCATCGCGGCGGTCCTGTCGTCGGTGATGAACAACATGCCGACCGTGCTGGTGGGCGCGCTCTCGATCGACGCCACCCACGCCACGGGCGCGATCAAGGAAGCAATGATCTACGCCAACGTGATCGGCTGCGATCTCGGCCCCAAGCTGACGCCGATCGGGTCGCTCGCGACGCTGCTCTGGCTCCACGTCCTCGGGCAGAAGGGCGTTCGGATCGGATGGGGCTATTACTTTCGGGTCGGCGTCACGCTTACCGTGCCGGTGCTGCTCGTCACGCTCGCGGCGCTCGCGATCCGGATCAGCCTCGGGTGACGGGACTGACCATCACGGCGCTTGAACCCGCCGAGCTGGCCGGGCTGGCCGGGCTGGCATGGTTTCTCGATGCCGCCAGCCTGCCGAGCGCTGATCTCGCCGATCCCGGCCGCCTGTTCTTCCGGTTCGAGGCTGATAGCCTCGTCGGATATGGCGGCCTGGAGGGGGAGGGGGCCGACCGCCTGCTCCGCTCGATCGTCATCCTCGCCGATCGTCGCGGGCATGGCCTGGGCCGGGCGCTGGTCGCCACCCTCGAACAACAGGCGCGCACCCTCGGGGTGCGGCGCCTTCATCTGCTCACAACCACGGCCGTGCCATTCTTCCGGGCGCTCGGCTATGCCGACGCCGATCGCGGCGCGGCCCCCGCGGCCGTGGCCGCATCGCGCGAGTTTACCGCGCTATGCCCAGCGTCGGCCGTCTATCTCGTGAAAGCTCTCTGATGCCGCTCCGCACGCTTCCCGATCCCGATACCCTGCCGGCACTCGATCCCGCCTATGCCATTCAGCGGCCGGCGCTGGGGCTTGGCCCGCTTGATCCCGCACCGCGTATCCTTCTGCTCTACGGTTCGCTGCGCGAACGGTCCTTCTCCCGGCTGTGTGTCGAGGAAGCGGCGCGCCTGCTCCGCTTCTTCGGGTGCGAGACGCGCATCTTCGATCCATCGACCCTGCCGTTGCCCGACCAACATGCCGGCGACGATCATCCAGCCGTCCACGAGCTGCGTGAGCTGTCTTTATGGTCGGAGGGTCAGGTGTGGTGCAGCCCGGAACGTCACGGGCAGATCACTGGCATCATGAAGCTGCAGATTGACCATCTGCCGCTGTCGATGGGCGGGATGCGCCCGACGCAGGGGCGCACGCTCGCGGTCATGCAGGTATCGGCCGGATCGCAGTCGTTTAACAGCGTCAACACGCTACGCGTGCTGGGTCGCTGGATGCGGATGGTGACGATCCCGAACCAGTCGAGCGTCGCCAAGGCGTTCAACGAGTTCGATGACGCCGGACGCATGAAGCCGTCCAGCTACTATGACCGGATCGTCGATGTGATGGAGGAGCTGGTCCGCTTTACGGTGCTGCTGCGCCCGCACGCCGCCCAGCTCGTCGACCGCTATTCCGAACGCAAGGAAGCGGGCGTGCCGGTCGATACGGCGACGGATCTATCAAGCATCGCGACTGCCCGCGAAGGATAGCAGCCAACTCGATAGATAGCCGAGCGGAGCCATAGACGTTATCTTGGTGGTCAATCGAACCTAGCCGCAAGAGGACAGGAGATGGCGATCAATACGATCATTCAGCTCGGCGCGCACAGGGCAAAGACCTGTAAGACGCGGTTCGGCAATGTGACAGTCACGGCTCCCCCGCCCTCTAAGGCGATGGTCCAGCACAACGTGAAGGCCAGCACGCAAGCGCTCGAACGGGTAACGAAACGTTTGGCTAAAGCCGGCGTCCGTCTTTACGCTAAAAAAGACGTTCCTCTCTACTCGCTCGACAGCGACAATCCCGACGTGATGATCCGCAAGCTAAACGGGAAGGTCGAGCGAGGGAGCTTCATCGACGGCGCGTTTAACGCGGAGGCAAGGTAGGGTCGGCAGGAGGGTCGTTCGCCAGGTTCGCGTTCAAACTCTCACGATTGACCACCCATGTGCATCATGGTTGTCCTTTGTCGCGTAGTTTTCTAGATAGAAGATACTCGCGGCCTTCCTTTGGAAGTGTCCGTTTCCCGTAAGGGAACTAACAGGCCAGGGCCGTCCGAAAGGGCGGCCCTTGGTTTATCCGCCGCATCGTAAGCAGTGCCACGTGGCACACCCTCCGGTTGTCAGCGCTGAGCGCGCGCGCTCTCGATCCTGATAGTACATTGAACCGGCTTCCCGGTTTTGGTTGCCGCGCGCTGACACCGCTCGACTGCTGTGCGATTGGCGGTGACGATCCGGTCGCCCGCGGCGATATTGGCGAAGGCATCCGGCGCTGCGGTCCGCATCATGCGCTGCCCGCCTTCCCACATCGGCATGTCGAGCGTGCGCGCAGCCATCCGCTCCGACCATTGCCAACCTGTCGGCACTGAACGTGCCACGACGCCGGCGAACACTGCCCATACGATCATGCCGACGACGATCCCGCCGATCGCCGCCCGGACCAGCCATCGGTTCTGCTCGTCACCGCGCCGGGCTGATGCCGCGACACCATGCAGGGCACGCGTGGCGTCGCGCAGCTCGCCCGCCGCAGTTTTCACCGCCTGCCGGTCCTCGGCGACGGCACCCGTGATGCGGTTGGCGACTTGGCGGGCGACCGCTTCCTCCTCGATCGCCTTCCGCATGAACTCGGCGCGCTGGAGGGTGGCGTTCGCCAGCTTTGTGATCTGACCCAGCGTCTCGCCATAATCGGGCGGTTCGGGTCGATCGTCGCGCGCCGCGATCCCCTCGATCGCGCGCCTGAGCAACGCCAGCTCGCCGCGCACGCCCTCGAACGCTTCGGCCGCGGCATCCCGTTCATGATCTTCGTCGTCCATCCCGCCTCCTTCTCGTATCCGAAAGCACGAACTCTAGCGGCTCATGCCCCTGTCACGGTCGAGCGCCGGCCCGATCGATCGCGCCAGCGCATCGCCGATCGACCGCTCACGCTCGATCCTGATTTCCAGCTCGGGCGCACGACGGCGCAGCGCGGACTCAAGTTGCGGATCGCGGGCAAGCCCGCCCGCCGCCTGCGCCATGCGCCCGCGCGTCTTCTCCGCACCTTCATGGTCGCCGGCCCGTTCCAGGCCGGCACGCTGGCGCTGCATCGCCTGCCAGCCCGTCACGAACCGATCGGCACGCGCGTCCGGATCAAGCCGGATACGCTGCTCCTCGGCCATCGCGCGCGCCGCACCGCCCGTGTTGCCGCCCGATGCCTGCTCGATCAGCGACGGATCGCGACGGATCGCCGCGGCGAGATCACGCGCGGCATCGGGCCGGACGGCGTCCAGCGCTGCGCCCGCCTTGCGCAGCGCGTCTTCCTGATAGGGCAGCACGGGCAAGTCCCTAGCCGTCTGCCGGGCGATATCGCCGGCGGCACGGGCATAGTGTCCGATCGCCCTGGCCTGGTCGGGACGGTCGTTACCGATCGCCGCCCCGCCCCTTTCGGTTGCCGGTGCCTTTTCCATCGCGGGCTTCGGTTTGAACCCCGCGAACATGCCCCGCGCCTTGTCGCGCACCTTCTCGACCACTTGGCGCGCGAGTTCCGGGAACCGGATCTCGCGCCGATCGGCGAACGCGCGGGCATGGTCCTGCTCGCCACGTGTCGGCGCATAGTCGCCGGCCATGTCCTTGCCGCGGTCGCGCGACAGGGCCCGGACGAGCTGACGCTGATCGGCGAAGTCGTCGCGGCCATAATGGAGCTGCACATCGTCGCGATGCCGCGACATGCCGACATAGGCGCTGTGCCGGTCCATGCCGGGGGTAGCGAGGATGTGCGCGCGATCGACCGTCACGCCCTGCGATTTGTGGAATGTGGCAGCGTAGCCATGATCGACATGGGCATAGTCCTTTGCGTCGAACGCGACCTGACGCCCCCCGTCCAGCCGGACGGTCATGCCCTCCGGCGTCACCTGCTCGATCGTGCCGAGCGTGCCGTTCTTCACCCCCAGCGACCGCTCGTTCCGCAGGAACATCAGGCGGTCGCCGCTCGCGAACTGGCGCGCGCCCCGATCGGCGCTGAACGTCACGTCGCCGCCAAGGTCGCCGGTCGCGCGAAGTCGCCCGCGCGCCTCCTCGTTCAGCTCGCGAACCTCGGCGTTGGTGTGGGTGAGGATGACGCGGGATTTGTCCGGCTCGACCTGCCGCGCGCGATCCCAACCGTCCACCAGCTCGCCCCGCGCCTGCTCACGCGTGTCGGCCGCGTGGACCATGCCCTTGGCATCATAGGCATGGATCGCCTCGCCGGTGCGCCCCGTCGCGAGCGCGCGCGTCGCGTCGCGCTGCCAGTCCTCACGCTGCCGCCTGATCTCGGTAATCTCGGCCGCGCCGTGCCGCTCGGTGACACTGCGGAACGCCGCGCCGGCCTCGATCGCCTGCAACTGCTCGGGGTCGCCTACCATGACGACCTTGGCACCGGCGTCGCGGGCTTGGCCAAGCACGCGCTCCATCTGGCGCGTGCCGATCATACCGGCCTCGTCCAGGACCAGCACGTCCCTGGGGCCTAGCTGCTCGCGCCCCTGGCCCCATGCGTGTTCGAGGCTGGCGATCGTCCGCGACGTGATGCCGGACCCGCCCTCAAGGTTCTCCGCCGCGATGCCGGACAAGGCTGCGCCGCGCACCGTGTAGCCCTCCCGCTCCCACGCCTCGCGCGCGACGCCGAGCATCGCCGACTTGCCGCTGCCGGCGTAGCCGACGACGGACGCCAGCCCGGCGCTGCCGGTGACATGATCGAAGGCGTCGCGCTGCTCGGCCGAAAGGACAAGCCCCTTGGCGCTGGCCGCGTCGATCGCGGCGTCACGGTGCCGATCGCCGACGCCATGCCCGGCGCGACCCGCCAGCTCGTCGCCGGCCCGCTCAAGCCGGGCTTCCGTCGCGATCATGTCGCGGGACGTGAACCGCTCCTGGTCGCGCCCGTCCTTCCCCAATGCTACCAGCTCGGAGCTGCCACGCACCGCGCCCATCACCTGGTCGAACTGATCCTTGCCGTCGCTATGCCGAAACGCGAACGTTGCAAGGTCGCGGGTGGTGAACGTCGCCTGGCTGCGCGTGATAGCGTCCAGCGCAATTCCCGGATCGGCGATGATCTTCTCGCCGTTTTCGCGGGCGATGCGCGTGTGATCCTCGATCCGCTCGGCCTCAAGCCCCTGCTCCGGTCGCCGGGACGCTGCGGGGCCGATCTTGTGCTGCGGCTCCAACCCGATCCCCTGCGCCTCGTAGGAACGGTGATCGATCCGCCCCTCCAACCCCAGCTCGGCCATGCGCTCGTTGACGTGCGCCGCCCACGCCTCGCGCCACTCCTTCAACAGCTCGGTGCCGTTCCAGTCGCGGTTCTTCCTGCCAAACCCCTCCGGGCCTACGTCGCGCATGGTCATCATCACATGCGCGTGCGGCTTGGGGGTGCCGTCCTTCGCCTTGTCCCAATGCACGTTCAGGTCCGCGACCATCCCGCGATCGACAAACTGCCTCTTCACGAAATCCCGCGCGAGCTGGACGCCCTGCTTCTCGTTCATCTCGCGCGGAATCGAGAACTCCACCTCACGGGCAAGCTGCGCGTCCTTGCGCTTCTCCCCTGCCTCCACCTCGTTCCACAAAGTCGAGCGGTCGTTTAAACGTTCCGGCGCGCCCTCCGGCAACATCACTTCGGAATAGATGACGCCGGCCTTGTTGCTGAAATCATGATCGCGTCCGAGCCGGTCGTCGTGCAGCTCGGATGCCGAACGATAGGCAGCACTCGCGACGGCGCTCGATCCGTTCGCGCGGCTTACGACCTTGGCGGAGAAATGGTAGATCGCCATGACGCTTCGTACACTGCCTTACTTAGCGCACGTCGGCAACGACGTATAAGCGCGCACTCACGATCTGCTGCGCATCTCCTGACTGACTTGATGCTGCTTTCTGTTCGTTCCGGCTTTACCCATGTGCCGGACGCGCTAGGATGCTGCTGACCGATACGCGGAAAGGTGAAGGCGATGCGGAAGGTTCGCGATTACGATGCCGAGTTGAAGGCGCTGGGTGACAAGACTCGCGCACTCAAGGCGAAGCGGGTCGAACAGCTTGGCCAGCTTGTCACCGCGACCGGAGCCGACGCGCTCGATGCAGAAACCCTCGCCGGCGTATTGCTCGACGCGATCGGATCGAAGGATGCGGGTGCGAAGGAGGCATGGCGCGCGAAGGGCGCGGCCTTCTTTCAACGGCGTGGGCGCAAAGGTGGCGGCGCTGCTGCAATCGACGGATCGGGCGCTGCGGCTGAACCGGGCGGCGATGCTGCGGGCGGAAGCGGCGGAGCGGCGAACGGATAGCAGGGTCTGGGTCGTGCAACGTCGGACAAGAACACGCCACCTGATTGAGCTGGGCGGGCTGGTCCAGAAAGCCGGGCTTGTCGAACTGACGGATGACGATCGCGCCACGCTCTACGGCGCGCTGCTTGATATCGCCGGACGCGCGCGCGGCGATGATGCCGGTGATACGCTGGCGTTGTGGAAGCGCCGCGGCAGACGGGCGTTCGACGCGGAAGCGGAGAAGGTTGAATGACCGGGTTGAACATTGAAGCAATCCGCGCCGAAGTTCGCGCGCTCGACTATGTGCGGGGCACCCTGACCGACGCCGCGATGTGGCGCGAGGACGACGAGGATTCCCGGGCCAACCTCGCGATCGAAAACATGGCGCTGTCTGCTGAGGATGACGCGCTGTTCGACATGCTGCGCGACGAATGCGTGCCCCCTCCCCTCGCCACGCAAATACTCCTTAAACTGCTCGGCCATCCCGACGCCGATCCGGCGCTGGCGATCACGCCTGCCGGTGCGAGCTGCTGATGCCAGCGCGCATCGGACCGCTAGCGGCGCTGTTCATCGGCTTCGTGGTGCTGATGGCGAGCAATTCCTGGCTCAAAGGGATCTTCGGCGTCGGTGAAATCGCGACCGATGTGCCGTTCCTGCTGACGGGCCTGACGCTGTTCGCGATCTGGAAGTTCAATCGCCGCGGCGGCAACCGCGGTAACACCCTGTTCGGCTCGGCCCGGTTCGGCGATCGGCGCGATCTGGCGAAGCTTGAAGGCGCGGGCGATCTCATCATCGGCCGTTCGGGCAAGACCAACAAGCTGCTGCACTATGGCGGCGCGGCACACCTGCTGACGATGGCCCCTACCCGGTCGGGCAAGGGCGTCGGCACGATCATCCCCAACCTGCTGCTGCTCGATCGCGCCGTGATCTGCATCGATCCCAAGGGCGAGAACGCGCGCGTCACCGCCCGTGCGCGCGCCGCCAAGGGCAAGGTGTGGTGCCTCGATCCGTTCGGCGTCTCGGGTCAGCCGGTCGCGCGCTACAACCCGCTCGATCGGCTCGATCCCGCCTCGATCGACCTCGCGGAGGATGCCGGCACGCTTGCCGACGCACTGGTCCATGACGCGCCCGGCCAGGCCGGAGAAGCGCATTGGAATGAGGAAGCCAAGGCGCTGATCGCCGGGCTGATCCTCCACGTCGTCACCACCGAACCCGCCGATCGCCGCACGCTGGCGACGCTGCGCGAGCTGCTGACGCTTCCCCCTGCCCGCTTCGCGGCCCTGCTCGATGCCATGTCGGACAGTCCGGCCGCCGGCGGTCTGGTGGCGCGCGCCGCCAACCGCCACCTCAGCAAGTCCGATCGGGAAGCCGCGGGCGTGCTGTCTTCGGCTCAGCGTCACACCCACTTTCTCGACAGTCCGCGTATCGTGGACAGCACGTCCACGTCCGATTTTCGTTTTGCCGATTTGAAGGAGCGCCCCGCCACGGTGTTCCTCTGTCTGCCGCCCGATCGGCTTGACACTTACGCGCGCTGGCTGCGCCTACTGGTTGCGCAGGCCGTTACCGATATGGCGCGCTCCCCTGCCCGTCCCGATAAGCCCGTGCTATTCCTGCTGGACGAATTTGCCGCACTCGGCCGATTGGAGCCGGTGGAGCGGGCGATGGGTCTGATGGCAGGCTACGGGATGCAGCTCTGGCCGATCCTCCAGGACATGCATCAGCTCAAGGCCACCTATGGCGAACGTGCCGGCACGTTCATGTCCAATGCCGGCGTGATCCAAACGTTCGGCGTCAACGATCACGCTACGGCCGATATGCTCTCGAAGACGATCGGCGACACCACGATCGAATACACCACTTTTGGCTCGTCCGGCCCGGGAAGCGTATTCAGCAGCGGCACATATTCCGAAAGCTCCAGCAGCCACGTTGCGTCGCGCCGGCTAGCGACGCCCGATGAAATAATGCGGATGGACTCAGACAGCCTGCTACTGTTGCGGCAGGGCCAGATCCCTCTCGTAGTCGGCAAAATCCGCTATTACGCCGAGCGCGAATTTGCCGGCCTCTACGATCCGGGCTGAAAGGTCGTCGAAAGCACGAAAGGCATCCGAAATCCGCTTGCCAGTCGGCGCGACCACAGTGGTGGCCCTTCTGATCCATAAAATTTGCGGGCAGATTCGTGCTTTCGGCGACCGATTGATCCTGCCGCAGAAGGCCAGCCTAATCGCTGCCCTCCCTGTATACGCGTATACCGCGCAGACGTCTCCACCTGCCTGGCGTGAAAAGTGAGTTTTGGGGTAGTTCCTCACCGTTTGAGGGTAACAGTCGACACTGACCCGAACTGAACACCACAAGCGTCGCTGGCATCGCGGTTTAAGCGCCGCTGGTGGCGTGCGCTGCGTCCGGTACCCGGTTTGGTCCCGGAATGCCCTTCTCTCGCTCTCACAGCGCTTCTGTGCGGCTCTGGGGTGTAATCAGGCCCCGGCCGCCCTTCTTCTTCTCGCATAGCCTGCGGCGCTTGCGCCGCTCTGGTGACGGCGTAGCCGGCACGCGGCAAAAACGTATCGGCCGTATGGCCGATTCCTCATTATCTGTTTCTCTTGGTTATCCACAGATCGGCCTACCCTAAAGCTCACTTTTCGCCATTCAGATTCTCTAATTCTTCTGATTCAAGATTCAGGGTGCTGAAAGGCCAGGATTTCTGGGGAAAATCGGGCCTAACGGTGAGCTTTAGGGTCGATTCGCGTGAGTTTCGGGGTAGCGTGCGGTGAGCTTTGGGGCCGGTAAAAGTGAGTGTTCGGGCCGGTTGCGGTGAGCATTGGGGTAGCTGGCCGGCAGTGTCGGGAGTGACGGTGAGTTTTGGGGTAGCCCCTCACCGTTCTATCGGGGAGCCGGATCATTTGCCTGGCTCACTTTTCGCGTTTAAGGTGAGGCGATAAGTCCCTCTTGCTCACCGTTGGTCAAGTCTATGTCGCAACCTGCCGTGGTCGATATGTCGTTCCGCACACTGGCCCAGAAGGGGCGCGGCAACCCCTTTGATCCCGCCAACTATGGGGAAATCGTCAAACCCGGCGAGCTGGTCGATATTGTCGAGCTGAGCCCCCTCACCCTCGCCGATCGCCGTATCTATAACCTGCTCATCGCCAACGCCTGGGAGCGCATCGGCGAGCCGATCATCCATCGCATCGCAAAATCGGGACTGAAAGGGACGCATCAGGGCAATGAGCGCGTGGAAAGCTCGCTGCTGCGTCTCATGGGCACCATCGCGATCGTCACGATCCGCAAGGACGGCAAGAGCTACAAGCGCCGTGTTCAGCTCCTCGGTCCCAGCGATGAAAGCCTCGAGAAGGACGGCTTCCTTCACTACCGCATCCCGGAAGAGCTAATCGAGATACTACGGAACAGTCAGGTCTATGCCCGTCTCAAGACGCAGGTGATGTATTGCTTCGAGTCGAAGTACGCCCTTTGCCTCTATGAGATGATCGAGCGGCGTATCGGCCTCGAATACAAGCAGAAGGAGGAGTTCACGATTGAGGAGCTGCGTGGCTTGCTCAACGTCCCCGAAGGCAAGCTCGAACGCTTTGCCGATCTGAACAAATACTGCCTCAAGGTCGCCGTTGAGGAAATCAACAAGCTCTGCCCCTTCTATGTCGATTTCACGCCGATCAAGAACGGGCGCAAGGTCGAGCGGGTGGCACTCCATTGGTTCCCGAAAACGTCCAGCGGCAAGCGCGACGCACAGAACCTGATCGATCAACACAGCATCGTGCGGCGCGCCAAGCTGCGTGGCGGGATACCCGAACTGCCCGTGCTGGTGGATTTCAGTACGCCAGCCGCGCAAAGGTGAGGCGCTACCCCAAAACTCACTTTTGGGCCAAGGCCGTGTCAGTATAGCCGTATACGGCTATACTGACACGGCCTTGGCCCACTTGGCATCGACACTGCGCTACCGCTCATCCTCCATCTCGTTTTTGAAGGCGTGCGATCTAGGCTCGGCGGCTTTCGTTGCGCGCCTTCCGCACCTCCCACATCCGTTCCGCATCGGCCCAGCGTTCGTAGTGCAGTTGGAAGACGGCAATCAGGTGCTTTCTGACAGGCCGCTACGTGCTAATTCCATGTAGGTGGTAGCTGTGAGCCAACACGCCTCCAGCGCCGTCGCTTGTCCTAATTTCACGTGAGTTTGCCGGTCGAGAGCAAGCCGATCGCCTATCATGTGGCAAGCTCGCCCTCATAAATTATTACGAGTAAATGGATGCCCTATGCCATGGGTGAGCCGTGGTGGTGGCGCTATTTCGTCGCCTGTGATTCCTAGATTGACGGGTAGAGACGATATGGCAGTTTATGCGGTTTGGAATAACAAGGGCGGTGTTGGAAAAAGCTACCTGACATTCCAGGTCGCGTCTGAATATGCCCGAACGCATCCTAATCAGCGAGTTCTTGTCCTCGACCTCTGTCCACAGGCTAATTCGTCCAGTATGATTTTGGGCGGGATTGAAGCGGGTGAAGCTGCTATTGAACAGCTTTCGGGGATGACGCCTCCCCGGACGATTGCGGGTTACATCAATGATCGCATTGTCAGTCCGTATGTCGACACGCACAGCGGAGCCAGTTATCTTACGCAAGCTCGGACCATTAATAACGCCGTTCCCGCCAATCTCTACCTTATTTGCGGTGACGAGGAATTGGAAATGCAAGCGTCAAGAATTCAACTTGCTTGTACGGCTGGTCCGCCCAACGCATGGCAGATTGTCCATACTTGGATACGAAACCTCATTGATGACGTTCGGAACTCGTGGAATCAACAAGATATAACGGTTTTTATTGACTGTAACCCAAGCTTCACGGTCTATACCGAGTTGGCGATTTCCGCCGCCGATCGGCTAATTATTCCTTTCTCGGCGGATGGCTCTTCAAAGCGAGCGGTTCGCTCGGTTTTATCGCTTGTATATGGTGTGGTCCGCCGCCCGGGGCAGATCCAATCTCAATACTACCGGAACACGCAACAGTTTCTTATGAGGCTTCCTCAGATATATAGCTACGTGGGTAACAGGCTCACGCAAATGAATAGCAGTTCGGCCACAGCATTTAGGACGGTCGTTCTTGAGATCTTTGCCGAGGTATTCAGGGTTTATCAGTCAAACCCTGGATTGTTTGCTATACACCCCGGGGGCAGCCCCGCTCCTATAAATAGGGCTACTTTTCGTGCAATGTTCGAAGAGCAGATCAATGATGCAAATACCGCATCGGTGGTTTCTGGTGCGAAAGGTATTCCGATTTGTTTCCTAACCTCGGGAACTAAGCAATTTTCAGGACGAACAGTTCAAGTGAATCAGTCGCAGCTAGATAAACAACAGCCAAACATTCGAGACTTTGTCGCCAGAATTGAATGATTCCGTTGGGCACCCGTCCTTTCGCGGCCTTCGCACTTTCCCTACTAGTATAACTGTATACGCCTATACCCGCCTACTTGCCCGGCTGCGTCCCTTCTTCACAAACAGGTCGTCCAGCGCCTCGCCCAGCAGGCTCTGCACAGTCGTCCCCTCCTCAGCCGCTAGGATGCGGAGCTGCGTGCTGACCTCCGGCGCGAAATGCCCACCGATCAGCTTGGTCCCTTGTCGTCCCGCCTGCGCGGGTTTGGCGGGGGTTGGCGTTGCCGCGACGGACGGGGCGGGCGTTGCCGGCGCGTCGCCGCCAGCCTTGGCCCGATCAAGCATCGCCTGAAGTGTATTGCCCTTCGCCATCATACCGCCTCCACTTCATCGTATAGGCGTATAGCCGTATACTCGTATAGACGCTTGATTTCCGCTGCGGCGGGGCCGTTAGGCTCGAACTCCTGCACTGCCTGGCCCGCAGCCTGAGCGCGGAAGAACGCCTTGCGGTTGCCGATCGTCACCGGACAAACCGCCGCGCCCAGCTCCTCTACCGCCTTCATCGCGTCGCCCGTCTCCTGTCCCTGCGGGGGGACGAATGTCAGCACGACGGCGAAGGCGCGATCGAGCTGCCGCACCACGTCGAGTGTGTGAGTCATGCTCATGGTGTCGAACACCGCCGTCTTCGTCGGTACGAGGATAAAGTCGGCGTGCCGCGCAGCCTCATAGGCAACATCGCGCGCAACGGCAGCGCCGTCGATCACCACAAGGTCTGTGCCGGCGTCGGCACACGCCTTGAGCATCGCCGCGAGCCGCACCGGCTGGATCGAAGCGACGGCCGGCGTATCGAGCTGGCGCACGTCTTTCCAGAACGATGCTGTCGCCTGCGGGTCCAGATCGATGATCGCGGCTTCCTTGCCCGCCTGCTCGGCCGCTACGGCGAGGCACGTCGCCAACGTCGTTTTTCCAACGCCGCCTTTCTGGGACAGGATGGCTAGAACCTTCATGCTGCACTCCTGCGGTATAGAATTATACTTGTATACTTATATACGACGTGGATGGGAAGGGAAGCGTTACGGCTTCGGATCATCGCCGTCAGTGTTGAGCGGATCATGATGCATCGGCCCGTGCCCCCAACCGGGCATAGCGGTGCGCCGGCCGTCTCGAGCCACTTGCGCGCGGTCCTGACGGTATAGCCACATGTCCCGCACTCGCATTTGAGCAACCGCGTCGCCTGCTTCTTCGGGCGCGTCGTCTCGCCGCCGGTATCGAGCCGGGCATGGGGAAGGGGGCCTGCAGCCGCGAGGATGGGCGCAACTGCGGAGAGGAAAGCATCGCCCGGCGTCGTGGCGGTCAGCCGCCAAGCGAGCGCGGGGCATCGCTGAATATTAGCAGCCGCTCTGGCTCGGCAGCAAACCAAGCGTAGCTGCCCCAAGCGAGGCTATCGACCGTCTTCTTGAATGGCCCAGCGCTGCGATCGAGAAACGCCGTCACGAATGCAACATGCTCGGCGGGGAAGCCCGTCTCGGCGACCAACGCCTCCAGCGCCTCCTTTCGACGTTCACTGATCGGGCCATCGGTCGCGACCACCTCTACGAACACCAGCAACGGATGCGTCGGCCCAAGGTCGACGAGGATCGTGTCGGGCAGGTTCCGGTCGGCTTGAATCGCGAGGCCGATCGACCGCGCCAGCTCGTCGTCGCGCGCGACCACCTTGTTGCCGCTCTCGCTGAGGAACAGGACGGCGGGATCGGTGAGGAAGGTGGGGGCGAACACCTCGACCACCGCCTTGGTGATCGCCGAACTGGGGCCGGGCTTCATCCGGCGCGTCTCGCCGTTCGGGAAGGTGACCAGTACCTGATCGGCGCTGACGCCGGCACCGCGGCGAACGATCGCCAGTCGGGCGAGCGCACCCTTGTTCAATGCCTCGGCCTGCCACGCCGCGATCCGGACCCGCAGCGATTCGTCGGCGAGGTCCGGGTCGAACAAAGCGGCGAAGCCCGCCTTCAGCGCATAGCGCGGCTTGCTCGACGTAGTGGCAAGGTCGGTGCGCTCGGTCACTGCGCCGATCGCCACCAGTCCCTCGCGCAGCGTCTCATCACGGATCGGCTCGCGGGTGTTGTCCTGATACCAGCGTCGGCCCTCGACTTGGCTCCCGGTGCGCAGAACGCCGGTCGCATAGCTGGCCCGGTCGGCAGCATCAGTACGCGCCGCCCGTTCGTCGGTCATGCGATAGACGTGCTTGGGACCGAGATACGTCCCGCTGCCCTCAACCGCGTCGATATAGAGGGCGACGAACACTGTGCTCGCCGCCAGCATCCGGGTCAGATAGGCGCGATTGGGCGCTCCATCGGGGAAGATCTCCTGCAGCCGGACATGGACCTGTTCACGGGTTAGCAGCGGCGTCATGGGACGACCTGCCCATAGAGGCGCGCCAGTTCGTCCTCGATGGCGGCACCGCGGCGGACCAGCGCCTCCACCGTTTTCATCGCGGCGGGTGAGGGCAGGGGCAGCGCCTCCATCTCGAACGCCGATACCGCGACGCTACCGTTGATGCAGCGGAAGAGCTGATCGACGACCGCGCTGTTCAGCACCGCCGCGACCGTCGCCGGCGATACCGCGGGCCGCGCGGAGGGCCTGACCATGTTCAGGTGGTTCTCGACCACAACGCCGCCATGCTGCACGATGAAGTCCGCCGGCAGCTCGGCCGCGATCAGGCGACGCGCCTGCTCCTTCGCGGTGGTGCGCTGGACGAGGACGCATGCCTCCTCGACAAGCAGCCAGGCATCGCCCCGCTCGACCTTGAAATAAGGCGCGTGATTGCGCTTCTCGGCCCGGAACGCGAAGCGACCATCCGCCGACACCGCCTCCGCCCAGATCAGCGGATGTGCGCCGCGTGCGGGGCGGAGCCGCATCTGGTCCTTGTAGCGGTTCCACACCAGCGGTCCCGTCGAGACACGGTAACCCCAGTCGGCAAGCCGCGCTGGCATCGTCTCGGCCTTGGCGATCAAAGCGCTGTGCCGTGGCTCGCGCGGTGCGAGCCACGGTTGCGACGCCGGGGAGGGCAGGCCGATCGTACCGTTGCGGATGACGCGGGCCTCGCGCTCGTTCGCGACCTCGACATAATGGATCTGAGCGCGGCCAGGCTTTGCGCCGCGCTTGTAAGCCGCCAGCAACGTCTCCTGCAGCACGTCCTCGAACACGCCGCGCCGGGCATGGACGAAATCGATCGCGACGGGCGGCGCCTCCTTGGCGATCAGCTCACGCAGCGCGGAATAGTAACTGCCCGACAGGAAACTGGTCGGCGTCAGATAGGCGATGGTCCCGCCCTTCTTCGTCCAGCGCACGGCGATATCCGTGAACACGCCGTAGAGATTGGCGTGGCCGTAAAGGCTGCGTGCGAACCGCTGGCGCTGTTCGGGCGTGAGAGTGACACGGCCATAAGGCGGATTGCCGATCACCAGGTCGAAGCGGGCCACCGGCGCTTCCTCCAGCGTGTCGGCGACGCGCACGACGATCGGGGCTGCACGGCCTGCAGCGGCAGTCACATCCGCCAGCAGCAGTTCGATCGCATTCTGCCCGAAGCCCGCGGCATAGGGATCCAGCTCCAGCCCGGTCAGGCGGGTGCCGATCTGCCGCAGTACGATCGCCGGCTCGGCCGCGGGAAGCGCAGCGATCATCCGTTCGGCTGCAGGCAACAGGAACGCGCCTCCGCCGCTCGCCGGATCGAGCACGCGCGCACGGGTCCAGTCGATCCCCTGTTCCTCGGCCATGTCGAGCAACCGGTTCGCCAGCGCCGGCGGGGTGTAGAACGCCCCCATCGCCCCGCGCTCCCGTGCCGCGAGCAGGGTCGTGTAGAGGCCGGTCAGGAAATAAACCGCCTCGGCGATCGGCAACGGCGCGGCCTCACGCCCCACCACTGCAGCCAGCTCGGCGACCGCGCGATCGAGCCGGCCATAGGGTGCGGCGAATGGTGGACTGAGGATCGCATGGGGTCGGGCCTCGGCGCGATAGGTGTCGATCGCATCGCGAGTGAACAGCGCGGCCATGTCCCGGCGTCGCGGTTCGGGCAGCGTCTCTGCCCATGCCCGAGCGAGCTGGCGGGCACGGGCCAGCTCGTAGCGTTGCGCATCGAGGTCTGCAGGCAAGTCGCGGAGCAGGGCAGGGGCAAGGCTCATGCCACGGCCGATCGGTTACGATGGTCGCGAAGCACCCGCTGCACGGTGGAGCGAGAGACGCGGAACAGGCTGGCAAGCTGCGCCGGTGATCCTTGGCCGGATTCCGCTTTGGCGACGATCTCGGCGCGCTGCTGCCGAGTGAGGCTTGGTCGGCGACCCAGCAGACGCCCAGCTTGGCGCGCGTGCGCGAGCCCACTCATGGTGCGCTCGCGGATCATGGCGCGCTCGAACTCGGCGAAGGCGCCAAGCGTCTGTGTCATCAATCGTCCCGCCGGCGTCGTCGTATCCACGGCCTCGGTCAGCGAGCGGAATCCGGCACCGGCCGCCGCGACTTCCTCCAGCGTGAACAGAAGGTCACGCAGAGAGCGCGACAAGCGATCGAGCTTCCACACCACCAGCACGTCACCCGGCTGCAGGCTCCTGATCGCGCGCGCCAACTCGGGCCGATCGGTCTGTCCGCCTGAGGCTTCCTCGCGAAGGATCGGATCGCACCCCGCTGCAGCAAGCGCGGCGACTTGGGCATCGAGGTCTTGGTGATCGCCGCGAGACACCCGCGCATAGCCGATTTGCATACCGGCCTTCTGACACGGGATTCTGACACCTGTAAACCCGCGGAAATGCGTGTGTCAGTCGGTGGTGTCAGAACCGGACGGCTCCGACACCGTCCCGATTGGGATGGTATTTCGGGATTATGGAAGTAGATCGGTTAGCCGGTTCCACCTGAGACATCAGGAGCCACTTTGGGGTCCGGGTCCTGCGCCTTGCCGGTCGCGGGTGCCACCTTCTGGCTCGGCATAGCGGTGAGATAAGCAACGATCGCATCGACGTCCTTCTCGGCCACTGGCGCCTTATACACCTCACGCATCTTGGTGACGGTCGCCTTCCACTGATCCGCCGA
Organism: Microvirga sp. SRT01; assembly: GCA_018139225.1. Classification (GTDB taxonomy): domain Bacteria; phylum Pseudomonadota; class Alphaproteobacteria; order Sphingomonadales; family Sphingomonadaceae; genus Sphingomonas; species Sphingomonas longa. The sequence continues at coordinate 27,147 of JAGSNX010000009.1, read as the reverse complement.
TAGCGCAGGCTGGGTCAGCGCCATGCTGGCTGAGTGGCACGAGGTGCAATTGGCATTGATGACGTCGGCGTGCGGACCGTCGGGGTAGGTCGCGTCGTCGGCCGGCAGGTCGACGCTGGTCGAGGCAAGCGAGAAGCCGCGCGCTGACACGCTGGCGGCCGGTGCCGGCTCGGATGTCTCGGAGATCGGAACGGGCGCCTTGCGGCTGCTCGGCGCGCCGATCGAGACGAGGATGATGCCGGTCAGGCCGATCAGGCCAGCAGCCATCATGCCGGGAGACGGAGTCTTCATGATTTGCTCGCTCCTCAGGCCGCGATGATGGTGGTGGTTTCAATGTTGCCGCGCATGAACCCGCCGGGATTCCAGATCGGCTTCATCGGCTGAGCGACACCGTTGGTGTTCCAGCAGCGCACCATGATGGGGTTAGGCCCGCGTCTCAGCGGCACCCGCCCGTCCCAGCGCCGGAAGCTGTACCTGCCCTCGTCCGCTCCGAGCGTCGTCCTGTACCAGGTGCGGCCACCGTCCGACGACACATCGACCTTGACGACGCCGCAATCGCCGCCCATTGCGATGCCGCCGACCGGGATCGACGCTTCATAGGCGATCGCCTGACCATCGGGCAGGCTGGTCATCCAGCTACGCGGGATCATGCGATTGATCGGTACGGTCGGGAAGTCCTTGGCACCGGGCGCGACATTCGCGCCGGGTGTCGCGGGGATCTTGTAGGCCTTGGCCATCCAATACTGGTCGTCAGGGCCGGGCAGTACCTCGATCGCGTTCAGCATCTTGACCCAATAGGTCGAGTACCAGCCCGGCACGATCAGCCGGCAGGGAAAGCCGTTGAGGAGCGGCAGTTGCTCGCCGTTCATGCCGAAGGCGATCATGACCTCGCCGTCGCGGGCATGGTCGATGTCGAGTGCCTTCTCGAAGTCAGGAGCGCCCGCCACGACCGGCTGATCGAGAGCGCCGAAGCGCACCTGCACCGCGCCTGCCTTGACCCCGGCGAGGTCGAGCACGTCGCGCAGGCGAACGCCGAGCCACTTGGCGTTGCCCATCGCGCCATTGCCCCATTGCGCGCCGGCGACGCGCGGCTGGAACAGCCCGCGGCTGTTGCCCGAGCACTGGTTCACCGCCGCCATCTCGACCCGTGGAAGGCGCAGCAGCTGAGCGAGGCTGATCGACAGCGGCCGATTGACGTGGCCGAAGACGTTGAGGCGGAAACTTTCGACGTCGATCGAGGTCGGTATGTCGGCCCAGTGCCAGCGGACGAAGAACTGGTCGTTGGGCGTGAACACCGACTTGTCGAAGACCTCCATCGGCGTCTCCAGCAAGGGTGGATGGACGCGCTGGAGGATCATGCTGCCCTTGCCGGGAAAGGCGCTGGTCATCGGCCGCTCGGCATTGCCGCCGGGCAGCTTCAGGTCGACGAGCTGCTGCGCCAGTGCCGGCGCGGCGGCAAGGCCGGCGGTGCCGAGCGCGGCATGGCTGAGGAAGCGGCGACGGCTGGTCTCACTCGCCAGCCCGGCGTCGAAATTGTCCATGACAAGGCTCTCCTGTGGCCAGTCACGCTGGCGGATCGAAGGGGCATTCTGCAAGTGATCGGACCGACTGATCCGATCATCATGGCAGATCAGTTCGGGGTGGCGATGCAGGGCGAGACGAACAGGTTGCCCCGCCATGCACCGGCTAGCGTCTTGGCACCGACCAGCAGCCACATCGCCGCGAGCGCAACCGTCAGCACCGTGCCGACGATACCGAAAAACATAAGGTTCAGCGTCGTGCCGAGGCGGAAGGTGGCGACGGTGTAGACGCCGAGCGGGAAGGTGTAGCCCCACCAGCCGAGGTTGAACGGCACGCCCGCGCGCCAGTAGCGGATGGTGATAAGCGTCGCGAGCGCCAGCCACCACAGGCCGAAACCCCAAAGGCAGAGCCCGGCGACAACGCCGATCCCCTGCGCGACGGTGCCGACGCCGGCTAGCCCGTGCGCGGTGAGGATCGCCGGCGCATCCGCGCCGAGCACCAGCATGCCCAGAGCACCCGTGCCGATCGGCCCCAGCGCCAGCCAGGAAGATGCCGCCATGCTTTCATGCGGCAACTTGTGGAGTGCCATGCGCAGGATGAGGATGGCGAGGATGCCAAACGCGACCGGCACCGAATAGGCCCACAGCACATAGGAGGTCGCGAGCGTCACTATCTGCGCGTGGGGATCGGTTAGATGCGGCGCGAGCAGCCCGCCGCTGGCGCCCGCCACTTCGGCAGCGACGACCGGCAGCAGCCATACGGCGGTCATGCCGTCCAGGCTGTGCTCGTGGCGGGTAAACATCAGGTAGGGGATCAGCACGCCGCAGGCGAGCGACATGGCGACGTCGATCCACCACAGGATATGCGCGACCGGCACGATGCCATTTCCGAACCGCGCGATGCCGAAGGCGAGACAGCCGTTGATGATCGTCGCCAGCCCCATCGGAATGGTCCCGATGAACATCGACACGGTGTTGTGCCCGAAGATGCGCCGCGCCTCGTGCCCGAACATCACCCAGCGCGCGCCATAGAGGCCGGCGAACAGCGCGAAGAGCGCGATATTGAAGAACCACAACACCTCGCCGACAGGTTTAAGCGAAGGCCCGATGCCGGGCACCTGCGGCAGCGCGAGGGCAAGGATGCCCGTGCCCATCGTCGCGGCGAACCAGTTGGGCGTGAACTGGCGGATCATCTCGCGGGGGTGATCGAGCCGGCTGAGCGGCTTGAGGCCGCTGAGAACGGAGTGCGTGTCGGCAGTCATGCGACCTGCTCCTTGATGAGATCCGTCAGCGCGTCGGCCGCGCGGGTGCGATAGCGTTCCTTGTGGCGCAGCGCGTGAAAGGCGCGGTCGGGCAGCCCGAGCGGCAGCTCGACGAGATCGCCAGCCTTGAGCGCGCGCGCGACGACCAATCGCGACAAGACGGCAACGCCGGCACCGGCCTCAACGGCGGTGCGCACCGCCTCGTTGGACGGCAGCGTCATCGCTATCGTCAGCTGGGCCGGATCAAACCCGCGCGTTCGCAGCACGTCCTCGAAAGTCGAGCGCGTACCCGATCCCTGCTCACGGACGATCCAGCGTGTAGTGCGCAGCCAGGCCTCGTCGATGCGTTCGGCTTCCTCGCGGCCGACCAGCACCATTGGGTCATGCCCGACATTCCAGTGGGCAAGCGCCGGTTCGTCCACCTCGCCCTCGACAAAGCCGAGTTCCGCCGCGCCGCTCAACACCTGCGCTGCCGCGCCTTCGGTGTTGTCGATCGCCAGCTCGACCGCGATCTGTGGGTGGCGTTCGTGGAAGGCGGCGAGCTTTGCCGGCAACCAATAGCTCGCGATCGTCTGGCTGGCGACGATCCGCAACGAACCACGCGCGAGCCCGGCATAGTCCGCGAGCATCGTCTCGGCATGCGCTGCCCGCCCCAGCACCGCGCGCGCTTCCTCCAGAAAGCCGCGGCCTGCCTCGGTAAGCTGGATGCCACGCCCGACGCGGTGGAACAGCGGAACGCCGTAGCGCGCTTCGAGGGCCGCAACCGCCCCGGAGGCAGCAGACTGCGTGACGTTCAGCGCCTCCGCTGCCTTGGTGACGTGTTCGCGCTCCGCGACACCGACGAATATTCTGAGCTGCTCCAAAGTCATGCAGCATATATCGCGTACTTAGATCGATACGACCAACCGTTTGATATGGTCATTCCAATCTGGATATCGGAATGGTCGGCAGCCTTTCGTCTGCGATGGTCTCGAAGACTTGAAGCGTTACGCGTGCCCGCGACGTTTGATCGTCCATGACCGATATGATCGAGCGCAGTTCTGATCCCTACAATGCCGAGCCGACGCCCGGTGCGTTGATCGAGCGGTTTCTGACGCCGCAGGCGCTGTTCTACGTGCGCAGCCACGGGCCGGTGCCGGATCTGCCCGCCAATCATCGGATCGAGGTGAGCGGGAGGGGCATGGCGAGCCGCTTCTTCTCGGTGCAGGAACTGAAGAGCACGTTTGCCACGCGCACGGTAACGGCGGTTCTCCAGTGCGCCGGCAACCGGCGTACCGATCTCCAGCAGGTCGCCAACACCTCCGGCGATCCGTGGGACGTAGGCGCGATCGGCAATGCGGAGTGGACCGGCGTACGCTTGGCCGATGTGCTCGATGCGGTCGGCGCGCCGGATGCGTCCGAGCTGTTCGTGGCGTTCACCGGCGCGGACGAGGTGGACGTGGAGGGTGAAGAAGCCTTGTTCGGGGTATCGATCGCCATGAGCAAGGCGCGGGAGCCCGACGTACTCCTCGCCTGGGCGATGAATGGCGAGCCGCTGACGCCCGAACATGGCGCCCCGCTCCGCATGGTGGTGCCTGGCTATGCCGGGGTCCGCAGCGCCAAATGGCTGACACGGATCGAGGTGCGTGAAACGCCCTCCGAGGCACCGATCCAGGCGCACGACTACAAGCTCTTCCCCGCCGCTGTGACGAGCGACACCGTCGACTGGAGCCAGGGTCTGACGATCAATGCCATGCCGCTCAACGCCGCGATCTGCTCGCCCGGTGCGGGCGAGAGTTTGGCCGCCGGAGAGGTGCGGATTGAGGGATATGCCATTGCCTATGACCGCCGTATTTCTCGGATCGAAGTGTCGGTGAACGGCGGTCGCGACTGGCAACAGGCGACCTTCGCCGATGATCCGGAGACGCGCTGGGGCTGGCGGCGCTGGATCCTTGACGCCACACTTGCCAAGGGACGCCAGCACCTTGTCGCCCGTGCCTTCGACGAGACCGGGCAGGGACAGCCCGAGCGGCCGGATACGATGTGGAATTTCGCCGGCTATCTGTGCACCGCCTGGCATCACGTTCACGTGCTGGTCGAATGATCGAAGCATCAGCGGCACCGGACGTCGCTTTCTGGATCGATGCGATTGGCCGGCTGGTGGTGGCGACCGCGGCCGGGATGGTGCTCGGCTGGGAACGCTCGCGTGAGAACCGGCAGATCATGGGCCTGCGGACGCTGGGTCTGGTCGGTCTGGCGAGTTGCATCGCCGTTCAGGCGATCGTGCATAGTGGCTTGCCGAACGTGAACGCCGATGCCGCAGGACGGGCGATGCAGGGCATTCTGTCCGGCGTCGGCTTCATCGGTGCCGGTGCGGTGCTGCGGGTCGGCCAGGGTCAGGAAGTGCATGGATTGGCGACCGCCGCGTGCATCTGGGTGACAGCCACGATCGGCGCGGCAGCAGGGTTGGCGGTGTGGCCGCTCATCATCGGCGGGGTGAGCCTTGCAATGCTCGTCCTGTTCGTCGGCGCGCCGCTGGAACGCCGCATCCGCGAGCGAGCCCGTCTGACGCCGGCCGAGACCGACAGGAAGGATGTCGAGCGCAAGCCGTGATCGCGCTGGACCGCCCGGTGCCCGTCGGCGCCGGGAGGCGGCAAGGCGCTATCAGGACACAAGCGCGGCATCTGCCTGACGCCGGACTTCATCGGCGATCGGATGCAGTTCGGCCGCGGGTCGCTCGCCCACCACACTATAGCCGATCCCGTCGACCGCCCATGTGACCCGGCCCATGGTCCCGCTGGACGTGCTGGTCATGCTCGCGGTCTTGTCGATCTGCATGGGCCTCGTCAGCACCGCAAGTTTCGACGCTTGCGGTCCGTCGTAGAGGAGCAGTGCCGCAGGGCCGTGGGGCGTCGCGACCAGTCGCCCCCCGCCATAGCGATAGCCGGCCGTGCTGAGGTCCGGGATCGTGACGCGCTCACCCAATCGAGCGGAGGTCCATCGGATCAGCATGGCGCGCTGGTCGGGGCCGATCTCCGCCGGTCGTATCCGGTCGGCGGCATAGACACGGAAATTATCACTCGCCTCGTTGGCCAGCGCCGCGATGCCCGCGCGGGGTTCGCCGCTCCACCGCGCGCTCGACCAGCCACCGCCAAACCCCAACGCCAGCAGAAGTGACGCGGCGATGGCGAGCTGCCAACGCGGTTGCCGTTGCCGTCCCCTGATCGCTGCCACGCGCATCGTCGCCGGGATCGGTTCATCCGCGACGGGGGCGAACAGGGATGCAAGGGCTCGCGCCTGCTCCGCCTGCTCTCGCACACGGGCATGCACGTCCGGCTGGCCTTCAAGATAGGCGTCGACCAGGCGCTGCCGCTCGGGCGACAGCCTGCCATCGATCCATGCGGCCAGATCGTCCTCGCCGATCGGGCTGGTCATTGCACGCTCCTCAATCGCGGCCGTTCACCCTCCCGGAGGAGGGTCGCCAGACGGTCGCGCCCCCGCGATATGCGCGACATTACCGTGCCCAGCGGCACGCCGACTACGGCAGCGACCTCCGCATAGGGCAGGCCCTCGACCGAGACCAGGAGCAGCACCGTTCGCTGTTCTTCAGGCAACGCATCAAGCGCGCGCAGCAGGTCGCGGTGGTGCAGGCCTGTGTCCTGATCGGCCGGGCGGCCGAGCGCGGCGTCGTCCACGAGGTGGAGCGGAACCGCCGTACCTCGCCGGCTATGCTGCCGCTGATGATCGACCAACAAATTGTGCAGGATCGCATAGACCCACGGGCGGACCTCCGCACCCCGTCGCTGTCGCCAGCGCCCGACCGCGCGCTCCAGGCAATCCTGCACCACGTCATCCGCCATCACCCGGTCGCGCAACCACGACCGGGCATAGCGGCGCAGCCCGGGGATCAGCGGTTCGATCGCGGCGGCAAGCGGGTCCATCTCAGTCGCGCTGCACCTGCACGATGCGCCCCGGCGCGCCGTTCACCACCTCCGCAACCGCCAGAAAGCGCCGGGGTGTCGCGGTGCTGCCCTGAACGATCTGGCGGATCGGACCCGATGCGTTGACGATCGCCGCACCTGCCGGGTTGCTCATGAAGTTCGCAAGCGGCTCTACAGCGCCGCTGCCGTCCGCATTGGCGGTCAGTACGAGCATGTAAGGCTTCTTGGGCTGCAAACCGGTAACGGCACTCTGCACGACCTGAATGATGCCCTGGTCGAAGAGGGTGATGCTGCTTGCCGTACCTTTGCCGCCAATCGGCCCCATGGTCAGATGCAGCGCCTTGCCCGCTGTGCCGAGCGGCTGGAGATTGTCGGTGCCGGGGCCTGTCGGAACTGCGTTCGACACATAGGCGATCGCCTGCGGTGCCTGTCCGACCGGCACGGTAGCGACGACCGTGTTGCCGGCAGTGTCGATCGCGGCCAGCTCATCGGAATTCTCTAGCCCGACATAAACGCGCCGGCCGTCGCCCGATGGCCAAACACCGTGCGGCATCTTGCCGACCGGAATTGTTGCCACCGGCGTGAAGTCGGACGTGCGGAACACCTTGACCACATTCTCTCCGCCGACCGTCACATACGCGAACTGCCCCTTGGCCGTGCGGGCGAAATTGACATGGTTCGTGATAGGCCCGGTATCCAGCACCTTCAGGATCGCGAAGGGTGGCCGAGCATCGAATGCGACCGTCTTGCCGATGTCCTTCAGCGTAAACCACACTTGCTTGCCGTCCGGCGTCGCGGCGATGTTGGGGCAGAAGGGGCTTGGCTGCGCCACCTGTCCGACCTGCGCGTGGGTCGCGACATCGAACACAGCCAATACCGGATTGAACGAAGAGCAGACATAGCCGTACCGGCCATCGGGAGAGAAGATCGTCATGCCCGGACCACCGGGCGTCTTGATGCGCCCCGTCTCCTTGTACGTCGTGGGGTCGAGCACGGCGATATAATCCTCGCCGCGGACCGTGACCCACACCTCCTTGCCGTCCGGCGTGAAGAACGCCTCGTGCGGACTGCGCCCGACATAGGTCGTGTGCTTGACGGTGTTGGTGGCGGTGTCGATCCACGACACGGCGTTCGATCCGATCGACACGACCGCCAAGGTCTTCCCGTCCGGCGAGAAGCCCAGGCCGTGAACCAGCACCTGTCCCTTGTAGAGCGGGGAGAAGTTCATCGGCTGGGGATCGCCGAGTTTGATGACGCCGAGCAGCCGGTTGTCGGCCGGGTCGGTCACCGACACCGTGTTGGAGAATTGTTCAGACGCATAGACGCGGTCGCGGTGGCTGACGGGCATGTCCTTAGCGTTCCACGGCGCCTGCTGGGCCATGGCGAGGCCCGGTGCGGCGCTCATCAGCAAGGCGGCCGAGCGCAGGATGGTCCGGATCATGTCAGTGCTCCATAGGGCTATGGTGGTCGCCGCCCTGCGTCGGGGCTGGCGTCGAAGGCGGTAGCGGCTGGCCGATCGCCAGCTTCATGGCGGCGATCTCCTGCTGCTGATCGATGATGATTTCCTGCGCGATGCGCTTGAGCTGCTCGTTATGGCCGTAGCGCAGCTCCGCCACCGCCATATCGATGGCACCCTGATGATGCGGAAGCATCATCGCCACGAAGTCGCGGTCGACGTCACCGGACGGCTTGACCATCATGCCCGCCATCATCCGGTCCATCGCGACAGACATCATGGTAGCGTAGCCATCGGCGGGGGCGGCCGCGACTGCGCCGGTAAGTAGGGCCGAAGCCGTCAGACCCAGCATCCAATCTCGTCTACGCATAAGCCTCCAGCGCATCGGTCTCGAAAGCGTAGACGATGCTCGTCGGGGTTTATTCCGTGGCCAAAGCCATTTTATCGGTCCTCACCAAAACGATAGTCTCATGCTTCTGCGGTTGGTTGACCGGGTCGCGGTCGGACAGCATATGCGCAGGCACGGCGATGGATTTCCGCCGGGCCATTCGGTCGAACCGCCCTCGCAAGGGCCGATGATTCCTACCAGGCGCCGCAAGGCAGCAAGGAGGAATCGTGCGCGCGACATTTCGCAATCTCTATGACCAGTTCAACATGGCAGCGTTCATTCGCGATCGCCGCACCCATGCCACGTCGGTACTGCGGTGGGCTTTGATCCTGGTCCCGATGGCCGCAGCGGTGGGAACGCTCTGCGCGGCCTTCCTGCGGAGCCTCGACGCCGTAACCCGGCTTCGCTTCGCCTTTCCCTGGCTGCTCTACCTGCTGCCGATCGGCGGGTTCGTGGTCGGACTGCTCTACCATCTGACAGGGCGCTCGGTCGAAGGCGGCAACAACCTCATCGTCGAGCAAATCCACGAACCGGGGGGCGGCGTGCCGCTGCGCATGGCTCCGCTCATCTTCTTCGGCACGGTCGTGACACATCTGTTCGGGGGATCGGCGGGACGTGAAGGCACCGCCGTGCAGTTGGGCGGCAGTCTTGCCAGCGGGTTTGGACGCGCGCTCAGATTGGATGCGGAAGCGACACGCACCCTCCTTATGACCGGGATCGCGGCTGGGTTCGGCGCGGTCTTCGGGACGCCGATTGCGGGCGCGGTCTTTGCACTGGAGGTGCTGGCGATCGGTCGGGTCGAGTATCGCGCGCTGGTGCCATGCCTGGTCGCGGCGCTGGTCGGTGACTGGACCTGTCTTGCCTGGGGCATTCATCACGGCGTCTACCATGTCGATGCGCTGGTGCCGGTCGACGCGCTGCTCGTCGCCAAGGCCGGTGTCGCCGGCATTGCCTTCGGTCTGACCGGGCTGACCTTTGCCGAGGCCAATCACGCGCTGGGCGGATGGTTGAAGCGCGTGATCCCCTATGGCCCACTACGACCCGTTATCGGCGGGCTGGCCGTGATTGCGCTGGTCTGGCTGCTCGGAACCCGCGACTATCTTGGCCTGGGTACGCTCGCCGCGACACCGGACAGCCTGACCATCGCCAGCTTCTTTGGTCCCGATACGCACTCGTGGAGCTGGGCGCTGAAGCTGCTCTTTACCGTCGTGACCCTGAGCGCGGGCTTCAAGGGGGGCGAGGTCACGCCGCTGTTCTTTATCGGCGCGGCGCTCGGCAATGCGCTCGCGCCGATGTTCGGAGTACCGTCGGGGCTATTCGCAGCGATCGGCTTCGTCGCGCTGTTCGCGGGCGCGGCCAACACACCGCTGGCTTGCACGTTCATGGGGATCGAGTTGTTCGGCGCGGCCTATACGGTGCCGATCGCAGTCGCGTGCTTCGTCGCCTACCTCTGCTCAGGCCACAACGGCATCTACCTGTCGCAGCGCGTCGCTGTGCCAAAGGTACCTGCCGCACACCTCACACCCGACGCGACCCTGCGCGATGCCCGCACGCACCGCGCTTCTCGCCGGCGCACGCGCGCCTGATCCTGTTTCCTGTCGAAAGCCCGTCATGCCCAATCGTTTCACCGTCCATCACCGCGAAGTCGGGATGCTGCGCATCTATCTGAAACCGTCCGACAAGATCGGCCCGCGTCGCTTCTGGGGGGCAAAGCCGCTCTATCGCGAGCTGATTCGCACCGCGAAGGCGGACGGCATCATCAACGCCGTCGCGCAAAATACCCATTACGGCTTCAGCAATCACGAACCGATCCGGGAGAACGGCTCGGAAATTGCCGATCCGCATCTGACGATCTGTGTCGAACTGGTCGGCGATCGCGATCAGCTCGACCTCTTCTGTCGCCGGCATGGAGATCTGATCGGCGACAAGGTGATCGTCTACAAACGACTGGAGCATTGGACTATCACGCGCAAAACTGAGCTAACCAGAGCCTGATCGGCGTTCCCGTAAAGGAACCTCCAACGGGACGGATCGGACCAGCATAAAAATGCGCCCGATGAACGCCGGAGCTTTCCCAAAATATGTTCCCGAAATATGAGTCCCGAAATTCGCTGTTCGAGTTGGGATAACGGGACTCATGCTGGTTGGTTATGCGCGTGTCTCGACGTCCGATCAGGACCTGACGCTGCAAACCGATGCGCTGACCAGAGCCGGGTGCGAAAAGCTGTTCACCGACAAGGTTAGCGGCGCGAAGCTGAACCGGCCCGGCCTGATCGAGGCCCTCAATTTCGTGCGGGCCGGCGACACGCTGGTCATCTGGAAGCTCGATCGGTTGGGCCGCTCGATCCAAGGCCTGATCGAACTGGCGGCCGACCTCTCGGCGCGCAAGGTCGATTTCCGGTCGCTGACGGATGGGTTCGACACGTCCACGCCATCGGGGCGGCTGCTGTTCCATATCCTTGCCTCGGTCGCGGAAATGGAGCGCGAGCTGATAAAAGAACGGACCATCGCCGGCCTAGCGGCAGCGCGTGCCAAGGGTGGCACCGGCGGGGGTCGCAAATCGGTGATGACGCCAGACATGCTCGACACTGCGCGCAAGCTGCTGGCGGCGGGCGACAGCCCCGCCAAGGTCGCCAAACTGCTGCAAGTCGGCCGCTCGACCTTCTACCGTCACTTCCCAGCCGGCGAACGATAGCCGGTGTCATAACCGGACGGTTTTGACACCTTCGTGCTATCCATGCGATATCAAAAGTCGAACGCTGTTAGGATAGGGCAGGGGCCTTCCGATCCAGTGCCGCACTCCTGCGCCAAGCGCTGAAGCGATGCACGAACACGGCTAAGTTCCTCGATCTGGGCATCCAAAGCCGCGATCCGCGCACTGGCAAGCTCACGGGCGCGAGCTCGATCATCGGTCGCGTCGAGCGCTACCAGCTCGCCGATCTGCTCCAGCGTGAAGCCCGCTGCCTGAGCCGATCTGATGAAACGCAGACGACGCACATCGTGCGCACCGTAGCGGCGAAACCCGCCGGCTGACCCGGAGCCCTCGGGCCGATCCGGCGTGTCGAGAAGTCCTCGGCGTTGATAGTAGCGGACCGTCTCGACACCGACGCCCCCCTCGCGCGCAAAACCGGCGATCGTGAGGGATACCATGCTTGACTCCGTACTATACTACAGACCCCATATAGGGGTCGCGAGTACACGGAGAAGACGATGGCAAACGCGGCCCCTAAGAGAGCGACGATCTATCGGATGGTGATGCCGGAGCACACCTGCCCTTACGGCCTGAAAGCGAAGGATCTGCTTCGGCGACAAGGCTATGAGGTCGAGGACCACTGGCTGCGCACGCGGGAGGAAACCGACGCGTTCAAGGCAAAGCACGGGGTCAAGACGACGCCGCAAACCTTCATCGGGAGCGAGCGGGTAGGGGGCTATGACGATCTGCGCCGGTTCTTCGGAAAGACGGTGCGCGATCCCAAGGCCGTCACCTACCGCCCGGTGATCGCGGTGTTCGCCATGACGGCGCTGATGGCCCTTGCCGCCAGCTACGCCGTGTTTGGCACGCCCGTCACGGTGCGTGCGGGAGAGTGGTTCATCGCCTTCTCGATGTGCGTGCTCGCGATGCTCAAGCTCCAGAACGTCGAGAGCTTTTCGAGCATGTTCCTCAACTATGACCTGCTCGCCAAGCGCTGGGTGCCCTATTCCTACATCTACCCCTACGCGGAAGGTCTTGCGGGCGTGCTGATGGCAGCGGGCGCGCTGACTTGGCTCTCGGTGCCGGTCGCGCTCGTCATCGGGACGATCGGCGCGGTGTCGGTCATCAAGGCCGTCTATGTCGACAAGCGCGAGCTGAAGTGCGCCTGCGTCGGCGGAGACAGCAACGTGCCGCTCGGCTTCCTGTCGCTGACCGAGAATGTGATGATGGTCGCGATGGCGATCTGGATGATCGCCGCGCCGGCAGCGCTCTCGATGGCTCATTGACATCGATCGTCGATCGGGATCGATAAGCCTGTGGATCGTCGACTGAACCGCCTTGCCCGCCCGCTTCGCCTGGCGGTGCTGACTATGCTGGCGGTGATGCTCGTCCTGCGCCTCGGCCCGATCTGCGAGGCCGTGGCGAACGCCGCGCCAGTCGCATCCGAGATGGCCGGTTGCGAGGGAAGTCACAAACCCACGAAGGCCCCGCAACAAGCGGCCTGCTCGACGCCCTGCCTAGCGGTTCGGGGGGAAGCCTTGGCACAGGCCGGGCCTACCGCCCCGGTTCGCATAGCGATCAAACCGCTACCCGTCGCGGGACTGATGGGAATGCCCGTTCCGCCTGCGACCCCCCTCCGCGAGCTGTGTGACGATCCGAACCACACACATTCAATCGACGGAGTTACTGATGACCAAGTTCAAATTGATCGGCGCTGCCCTGGCGCTGGCGATTCCCGGCGTTGCATTCGCGGCCGATGCCGGCTGCTGCGGCGCGGACAAGACCTGCTGCAAGGACGGCAGCGACTGCTGCAAGAAGGATTGCTGCGCGGACATGAAGAAGGGCGGCGATCACGCCGGCCACGACATGTCGGGCATGAAGCACTAATCTGATGGCGGGCGGGAGCGGTTCACCGCTCCCGCCCGCTACCTAGCCGTGCCGGGCATAGATGCGGCGACCGCCAGGGCCGAACGCGATGACGGAGAATGGCTGGGACTTCATACCCGCCACCTCCATGCCGGGCGATCCGAGCGGCATCCCGCCGACTGCCAACCCACTCACGCCTCTGGGGCGCTGCGCCAGAACGCGCTTCATGTCGGCGATCGGAACATGGCCCTCGAAGGCCATGCCGTCGACGATGGCGGTATGACAGGAAGCCTAATCCGCCGGGACGCCGACGCGACGCTGCAAAGCGCCGCGATCGGCATCGTCAATGATCCGCACCTTGCGGCCGAATTGCTGGCGGACCTGCTCGGCCCACTTCTCGCAGCAACCACACCCCGGATCGCGGTGCATGGCGATGTCGGCTGCGGCCATCGCGGTCGCGGGAAGCCCCATCAACAAGGCGGCAATCGCGGCTCGAAAAGGTCGGTTCATCATCGGCTCCTCGATAGCTGCCCTGTGTCGCCCAAAGGCGAGGGCGGGTCGGCTACTGTGGGTTCTTGCCCATTTTGCGCAGCATGGCGTTCAACGTCGCGATCTCGCGATTTTGGCTGTCGATCGTCTTCTGCGCCTCACGACGGATTTCCGCATTCCGGGTGCTGCGGAGCGCCGTCTGCGACATCGTGACCGCGCCGCGATGATGCTCGATCATCTGACGAATCCACGTCTCACCGGCATCGGCGCCCTTCGCCGCCATCATCCGCTCATGCATCTTCATCATGTCGGGGCCGTAGGGGTTGGCCGCGCTCGGCTGCATCATGCCCGAATGATCCATCCCCTGATGGCTCATCCCCTGGTGCCCGGCCTGCTGCGCCAATGCCGGGGTAGCGGCGAGCAGTGCGGCGGTCATGATCGCGATCGTCTTCATGTCTGATTTCTCCTCGTCACCCCGCCCATGCGAATAGGTACGTGCGCCAGCACGCCACCCCTCAACCACGGCCGATCTATCGGATCGGCTGCAAGGTGTTGATGCCGGTGCTCTGATCCGTCTCGGGGGGCGGAGGCGGCACCTGCCGGTCACGATAGGAAGGCAAGTCCGGCGCGTTCGGGGGCGTGGGGTTCGCTTCCAGTCGGGCGATCATCTGCTTCATCTGCGTAATTTCGCGAACTTGGGCGTCGATGATGCCATCGGCGAGCTTACGCACTTCCGGGTCTTTGATATGCGCCCGCTCGCTCGTCATGATCGCAATCGAGTGGTGCGGGATCATCGCCTTCATGTAAGCAACGTCCCCGACAGTCTCCTGGCTGCGGACAAGCCACAGCGCGCCGGCGAACACGATGACAGCGCCTGCCACGATGCCGAGATTGGCGCGGCGGCTCGGGTACATGCCCCACATGAAACCGAGCATGATGATCGCCATCACGGCGCCCATGACGATCGCCATCCATGTCCGGGTCTGGCTATATTCGACGTGGCTCAGGGCATAGGTGTTGAGGTACATCAACCCGAACATTACGACGGTCGATGTCACGATCATGGCGGCGAAGCGCCCGTAGCTCATGCCCATTCCGCCACGTGGGCCGGATCGGTGCTGGTCGTGGTCCATCGCCCGTTCTCCTCTGGCGCCCCCACAAGAGACTACGCGGCGGTTCGGCCTGTCCCTTGCGCTTTTCTTCGACGGCGCCGGGGCCAGCGCATGAAAAGCAGGATCGCGCCCGCGACGCCGAACACGAGGCCGCCTGCGGCGAAGGCCATAAGCCAAGGCGTGTTGAACCGTTCGTGCTCGGTCCAGTCCATAATGTGAAGGCCCCAGAAGAAGTCGTAGAGCCGCCACGTTCCGGTGCGCACGGAGGTCAGCCGGCCGGTTTCGGCCGCCACGTAGATGCGCGTCGCATCGTCATCGGCGAACGACGCCCGCCATGCGGGAAGGGCACCCCGGTATTCGGTGCTCGCGCGCTCCACCCATTCGATCGTCGGAACTGCGGTTCCGCCCCGATAGGCCCTGCCGGCAATGGCCGCCGCGGCCCTCATGTCGATCGGCGGGAGCGGCGCGGCGGTCCGGGCGTCCAGCAACCGAATTTTGCCATCGGCAAGCTGCGCCTCGACGACGGGTCGCCCGAGCAGCATCCGGTGCTGAAGCTGGCGGACAGGCGCGCCGGCCGTCGCGAGCAAGGCGGGAACCGGCGCGAATGTCTGATCGAACGACAGCGCAGGCTCGGCGTTGCGATCGATCCGGTGATCGCCGTGCACCGTGTCGATCGGCAAGAGGCTCATAATGAGCCCGCTGGTGAACCAGACGATCACCTGCGCCCCGATCAGGAGAGCAAGCCAGCGATGGACCTTGCTCGCCCCGATATGAAGGCGCAGCCGCGGGCTCAGAACCAGGTCCTCACGCCCGCGACGAAGCTGAACCCGCCCGTGTCACCGCCGCGTGCCCGACTGTATCGCGCTGTGTCGCCGAACTGCCGTTCCCACGACACGCCGATGTACGGCGCGAACTCGCGGCGGCCCTCGTACCGAAGCCTCAAGCCCGCCTCCAGGTCGGTGAGCCCCGATCCGGTGCCGGTTTCCGGCACATCCTGCGCGGAGAAGTTGGCCTCGACTCTAGGCTGAAGCGTGAAATAGTTGGTGATGCGCTGGTCGTAATAGCCCTCGGCACGACCCAGCACTTCGCCCTTGTTCGACAGGAACAGCGCACCTTCTACCTCGAACCAGTAAGGTGCCAGCCCCTCGATACCCACGGTCGCATAGGTCCGGGAGGGATTGGGCTTGATGTCATAGCGGACGCCCGCCTGGAGGTTCCAATAGGGGTCGAGCGCATGGCTGTAGAGCGCCTGGACTTCAGCGCTGTCGAGCGACTTGCCGAAGCCACCTTCGCCCTCCGACTTCAGCCACAGGCGATCAATGTCGCCTCCGACCCACGCCTCGCCATCCCAACGATACCCATCGCTACCCTTGCGAGCCTGGTATTCGGCCAAATTGAAGAGCACCTGATAGTAGGTCATCCCGCCATGCTCGCGACGCAAATCGTCCTCGCGAGAGGTAGCCATCGCCTTTGCTCCCCAGAAACGATCAGCAAGATGATCGTCGGAAGGCGCGGGAGCGGGCTTGTTGCCGGGGGGCAGGTCGGTCCCGACCTTGGCGCCGCCCTGATCGCCAGCCATCGCCATGCCCGGCATCGCGCTCATGTCGTGCCCGGCGTGCGGGTCCTGCGGCGTGCCTGCCGGGGCATCCATCCCGGACATGGCGGACATGTCGTGGCCCGCGTGCGGGTTCGCGGCAGGAGCGGATTGCTGGCCGCCCATGTCCATCCCCTGCATCCCGCCCATATCGTGACCGGCATGCGGATCGGTCGCTGGAGCTTGGGCCTGCGCACGTCGGGACGCCGCCTGTCTGGCAGGTGCCTTGCGCTTGGACGCCGGCTTTGCGGTCGCCTTCCGCGTGGGTTTTGGGGCGGCCTTGGCGGCAGGCTTAGCCGGCATGGTCATGCCCGGCATGTTATGCATGGAATGATCCATGCTCTGGCCGAAGGCAGGTCCGGCGATGACGGCCGATGCAAAACCGGCAAGGAGGATCGACCGGCTCATGCTGCGGCCTCCCCTGCCTTGCGGACCTGGACGACGCGCATCATGCCCGCGTGCATGTGGTAGAGCATGTGGCAGTGGAACGCCCAGTCGCCTTCCTCTCCCGTCACGTCCCAACTGACGGTTCCGCCCGGTTGGACCAGCACGGTATGCTTTCGGGGCGCATAGGCGCCTTTCCCCGTCACCAGCTCGAAGAAGTGACCGTGGATGTGGATCGGGTGGCCCATCATGGTGTCGTTGATGAGGGTGACGCGCACCCGCTCGCCATGCAGCAGCGTGATCGGATCGGGGTTCTCCGACAGCTTTTCGCCGTCGAAGCCCCACATGTAACGCTCCATGTTGCCGGTGAGGTGGAGCTTGATCTCGCGCTCTGGTGCCCGCGTATCGGGGTTGCGATCGAGCGCCGTCAGGTCGCGATAGGTGAGGACGCGGTGCCCGACGTTCTCCAGCCCCTGTCCCGGGTCTCCGGTCCGGTCGACCGGCATCGCCGAGATGGTCTGCACACCCGGCCCCTTCTTGACCTCGGGCGCCTTGGAGAAGTCACGCATGTTCATGTTGCCCATGTCCATGCCGGCCATCGACTGATCGCCTGCCATGCCGGGCATCGTGCCCGAGCCATGATCCATCCCGGTCATCGTGCCGCTTTGGCCCTGCGGCATCGTCATTCCGGCCATCCCTCCGGCAGCGGCACCGGCCGCGCCGCGGTTCATCTGGGAATGGTCCATGCCCTGCATCGAGCCGGCGCCATGGTTCATCGCGCTGTGGTCCATGCCCGCCATCGAGCCGGCCTGCGCGCCTGTCGCGCCGTTCCCCATGCCTTGCATGGCGCCGTGATCCATGGTGCCCATGTCGTGGCCGCCCATACCCATGTCCTTCATGGTCGCGAGCGGACGCTTGCGTAAGGGAGGAACCTCGGCCGCCATGCCTTCGCGGGGCGCGAGCGTCGCACGCGCCATGCCTGAACGATCGACGCTTTCGCCCACCAGCGTATAGGCGCGCATGTCGGGAGGCGAGACGATCGCGTCATAGGTTTCGGCGGGACCGAACTGAAACTCGTCGATCTGGACCGGCCGCACGTTCAGGCCGTCCGCCGCGACGACCGTCATCGGCAAACCCGGAATGCGGACGTTGAAGGTGGTCATGGACGATGCGTTGATGAAGCGGAGCCGCACCCGCTCGCCGGGCTTGAACAGCGCGGTCCAGTTGTCGCGCGGGCCATGGCCGTTGACCAGATAACTGTAGGTCGATCCGGTCACGTCGGCGACGTCGGCCGGGTCCATCCGCATCTTGCCCCACATCAGCCGCTCTTGCAGCGGCTGATCCTTGCCCGCGAGCAACCCGGCCAGGGTCTGACGCTGGCGATTGAAATAGCCCGACTCCTTCTTGAGCCGATCGAACAGGTAGTGCGGATGCTGGAAGCTGTGGTCGGACAGCACGATGACGTGCTCGCGATCGAACTGCACCGGGTCCGGGTTCTTTGGATCGATCAGGATCGGGCCGTAATGCCCCTCCTGCTCCTGCAACCCCGAATGGCTGTGATACCAGTAGGTGCCGCTCTGGATAATCGGAAATTCATAGGTGAAGGTCGAGCGCGCCGGGATGCCGGGGAAGGAGATGCCCGGAACGCCGTCCATCTGGAACGGCACCAGCAGCCCGTGCCAGTGGATCGACGTTTCCTCATCCAGGTCGTTGACGACATGGATGCGGACGTTCTGGCCTTCGCGCAGACGGATCAGCGGCGCCGGCACGGTGCCGTTGATACCGATCGCGTGGCTTTCCCGCCCGTCGATCATCATCATCTGATGCGCGACCTTGAGCGTAATGTCCTCGCCCGAGACGGTCGGCAACGGCTTGGCGATACCCGCAGAAACCGGCTGCGCCCACGCCGGCATATACGCCGACAGGGCAAGACCGCCTCCCGCCATGGTGGCACCGCGCAGCACTTGGCGGCGATCGAGAACGCGCGACATCGAAGCTCCTCAAGGGTCGGGCCGCGATCGGCCCTCACCCCTTCTACGCGTCTCGCCCGTCCATCCCTTGGCCGGCGTTCAACTTTTCCATGAGCCGCGCACGCGCGCGGTAGAGGCGGGTTTCCACCGCCTTCTGGCTGATGCCCAGCACCTCGGCCGTCTCGGCCTGGCTCAACCCTTCGATCGTTCGAAGCACTAGCGGCTCCTTCAGATTGGCCGGCAAGGTCGAGATAGCGCGCGTCACCCGATCAAGCTCCTGGCGATCGGCTGCGCTGTCATCGATCGCCACGGCGTTGTCGGGGAGGGTGTCGGCCTGATCCTCGGCCGCGAAGCCGAAGGACAGAAAGCGGCGGACGGCGCGCTTCCTCGCCCAATCCCGGCATTTGTTGATCGCGATCGTCGACAACCATGCCTTCATCGCCCGCTGCGCGTCGTAGCGCGGCAACGCCTGATGCGCGGCGACGAAGGTTTCCTGCACCAGATCGAGTGCCTCGTCGGGCTCACCGACACAGGCGCGCGCGAGCCGGAAAACCGGCTGACGGTAACGGCGCATGATTTCCGCGAAGGCCGCCTGACGGCCGGCGATGCTGAGCGTCGCCAGTTCGCCGTCAGACAACGCGGTCCAGTCGAGGCTCACCCCTGACCGTCGGTGAGCGCCTTCACCACCGCGGCATCGAATTGGGAGGTCTGATCGGTTCGCAGCAACTGTCGCATGGCGAAGATATGCGCGAGCGTCGCCTTTTGCAGCTCGCCCATCGCCGCATGGCTCTGGTCCACCGCGGCTGCGACCTTGGGGCCGTTGCCGTGTTCGGTTTCGATCGCTTCGGCGAGCCGGGTGTTGGCAGCGCGCATTTCAAGCTCAAGCGCACGCCGCTGCATCGCGAAGCGATCTTCCAGCACCTTCAACCGTGCCTGCTGACCGTCATCAAGCGTCAGCTTATGGTGCAACACGTCATGCAGCGCGGCGCCTGGCTGCTGGGGTTGCGGCAACAGCGCCCGCCCGACGAACACGCCTCCGATCGCGGCCAGAAAGGCGAGCACGACACCGAGAACGATGCGCGTCGTCGAGGTCATTGCTCGCCCAGGAGCAAGGAGGAAGGCGCAAGCGGCGACGCTCCGCCAAGCGGGGCCAAGGAAACGGTCGGGCGGGCAGCGGCGGGCAGTTCGGCTCCCACGATGCCGATCGCGAGCGCCGCTGCCGTCACAACGCCAAGGCCGATGCCGGCCTGCCGCACGACGGGCCGCGAGCCGATCCGTGCAAGTACCTGCGTCTCGATGCCATCCAGCTCAGCCGGGGCGGGTGCGCCTGCCAGCCTCGCCAATGCCCTGTCCAGTTCGTCCATGCTTTCCACTCCGCCCCACTAGCATTTCATACGCAGGATTGCCCGACATCCCTCATCGGGCGGGTGAGGGGTGCGCGACCGCGGCGCGTAGATAGGGCACGAACCCACGGAGTAACCCCATGCGTCGCATCTTCCTCCCTACTGCCATTGCCATTCTCGGCGTAGCCAGCGCAGCGCAGGCTCATCCAAAGCTGGTGACAGCCTCGCCGGCCGCAAACGCGACTGTCGCCAAGCCGGCCCGTGTCGAGCTGCGTTTCAGCGAAAAGCTGATGCCGAAGTTCTCCGGCGCCGATCTCATGATGACCGGACATGGCGGGGCGACGCACGCGCCGATGAAGGTCACGGCGACGGCTGCCGTCGCCGGTGACGGCAGCACGCTTGTCCTGACACCCAAGGCGCCGCTCGCCCCGGGCCGCTACACGGTCGCCTGGCATGTCGTGTCGAGCGACACGCACCGCGTCGCAGGCAACTACGCCTTTGCGGTAAAGTGAAGTGGAAACCGACTGGCCGCTGATCGCTGCCCGCTTCGCACTCTATCTGGCGCTGGGCGGGCTGTTCGGCCTGTCGGCATTCGGCCTCTACGGCCTCAAGGCAGGCGAGCGCGCCAGTGCGTTCGCGTTGCGCCCCTGGCTCGTCGGGCTCGGGCTGCTGGGTCTTCTGCTCTCCGCCATCGCGCTAGCGCTACTCGCCGCGGCGATGGCAGGCACGCCGCTCTGGCCGATCGATCGCGAGGCGATCGGGATGCTGCTGTCAGGGTCGACCATAGGCACGGCATGGAAAGCACGCGTGATCGCGCTGGTCGTGGCGTCGGGCGCCGCATTGATGGCGGCCGGACGTACGCCCCTCCTTGGCGTCGTGGTGATCGCCAGCGCTATCGCGGTCGCAACGCTCGCCTGGACCGGGCATGGTGCAATGGACGAGGGCGCAAAAGGCTGGACGCACCTCCTTGCCGACATCCTTCACCTGCTCGCAGCCGGCGCATGGGTCGGGGCGCTGCTTGGCCTTATCCTGCTTGTGGCTCGTCCTGCCCGCCGGGCCGATACGGCTCATCTGATTCTTACGCATCGCGCACTGCACGGGTTCGGCCTGATCGGTACGATCGTGGTCGGCACCCTTATCGTTACCGGCCTCGTCAATACATGGCTGCTAGTTGGCTTAGGCAACCTTCCGAAGCTCGCCGCGTCCCTTTACGGTCAGCTCCTGCTTGCCAAGCTCGTCCTGTTCGGCGCGATGCTGGTGCTGGCATCGCTCAATCGCTACCGTCTGACGCCCGCATTGGAGCACGCGATGCCGCGTGGCGATCAACGCGGCGCACTCAGCACCTTACGTCGCAGCCTCGGCATCGAGGCGCTCTGTGCCATTACGATCCTCGCGCTCGTCGCATGGCTCGGAACGCTCGAACCACTCATGTCGGCGATGTGAAGAATGGGGCGGCCGATCACGGCCGGGTAGAAATTGCAAACCGCTGTGCCGCCCTTGGTGTCACAACCGAACGGTTGTGACACCAGGACGAAATTCAAGAAATTTGCACCGCCCTACCCTCTCTCTAGAGGCCGCCGTTCAATCTACGCCAAACGCGTTTACAAGGCTGGTCTCAGCGTCGTTCGAGTCTAACGACGATTCTCCATTCATCCGGCTGCCACGCCTGCCGCTTACACTCGACACAGTAGCTTGCGTTGTCTTCTCACAAATGACACCCTGTACCAAAGTGAGGGGCTCATATGAAAATCGAGAACGTCCGTATTCAGCGGCTTCGTGGATACGACGACGTTTCGATAGATTTTAACGAATACACCTGCTTTGTCGGAGCAAACGGCGCAGGCAAATCGACGGTTCTATGCGCGCTAAACATCTTCTTTCGTCAGACGGAAAATACCGGAACCGATCTCCTCAAGCTTGACAAAGAGGATTTTTATAGGGGATCGACGGAAGAGCCAATTAGAATAACCGTCACCTTCGGTGGGCTTTCCGATCGTGCATTAGAGGTATTTAAGGATTACGCTCGCGGCGGATCGCTAGTTATCACGGCACAGGCGACCTTTAGTGAGGACACCGGCCGGGCTGATGTAAAGCACTTCGGGCAGCGCTTAGGAATGGCTGCCTTCAAACCATTCTTTGCGGCATTCGGTGACGGTGCATCTGCAGCGGATTTGAAGGTTTTGTATGAGGGACTGCGCGAGGCATTTTCTGAACTTCCGAAGGCGGGCACCAAGGAAGCGAATAAGAGTCAACTCCTCGAATATGAGGCAAGTCGCCCGGGTGAGTGTGAACTCATACCCAGCGAAGATCAGTTTTACGGCGTGTCGAAAGGCGCCAACCGGCTCGCCGAGTTCGTACAATGGGTTTACGTACCTGCTATAAAGGACGCGGTTAGTGAGCAGGTTGAGGCTAAAGATAGCGCGTTAGGTAAATTGCTCGCTCGCACGGTTCGGGCTAAAACCAATTTCTCGGATGTGCTCGACGCATTGCGGATCGAAACCAGCAACCGGTATCAGGAGCTTCTAGACGCCAACCAAGCTGCGCTAGACGAAATATCGCAATCATTGACCGTACGACTTGCCGAGTGGGCGCACCCTGACACGTCTCTACGACTTCAATGGCAACAAGAGCGCGATAAGTCGGTGCGGATTGACGAGCCGTGGGCGCACGTAAAAGTCGGCGAAGGGCAATTCGCAGGCAAGTTGGCGCGCTTGGGGCATGGGCTTCAACGATCTTATGTCATCGCTCTTTTGCAGGAGTTGGCGGCAATCGACGGGGATGATGGACCGCGCCTACTACTCGCAATCGAAGAGCCGGAGCTCTATCAACACCCGCCTCAGGCAAGGCACCTCTCTGGAGTGCTTGCAAAGCTTTCCATGGAAAACGCTCAGGTCATGGTTTCCACCCATTCTCCCTATTTCGTCTCTGGGGAGGTTTTCCAGGACGTTAGAATGGTAAGACGCCCTAGTAACGAGGGCAGCGCAACAGTTACCTGGTCACAGCTCTCGGCGATCTCGGCAGATATGGAGAGCGCAACAGGCAAGCCGTTCGGAAAGCCTTCGGGAGTGATCGCTAAGCTTCAGCAGACACTCCAACCTAACCTGACAGAGATTTTCTTTGCTTCTAGGGTCGTTCTTGTCGAAGGCCGAGAGGATGTCGCTTATTTGCAGACCTATTTACAACTATCGGGTCTATGGGATGATTTTCGTAAGCATGGATGCCACATCGTACCAGCGGACAAAAAGAGCGAAATGCTACGCCCTCTGATCGTTGCGAAGCACACGAACATTCCGGCATTTGTCATCTTTGATGCGGATGGACACGAGCAAAAAGACGCTCGGCGCGCGATGCATCGTCAGGACAATACCTCGCTTATGAAGGCTTTAACCGGCAAGTGTGATAATCCTTTTCCAGACTCAATCGTCTGGAACGACAACCATGTCATTTGGCCGGATTGCTTTGGTGAACGTATTCGCGCTGATGTTGGTGATTTGGCATGGACGAAAAGCCAAGCTTCAGCAGATAAGCAATTTGAACATGCCGGTGACTTGAAGAAGAACGTTTTGCACATAGCAGCACGCCTGGAAGACCTCTGGAACGACGGTGCCCGGCCCGCCTGCCTTGAAAAACTAGCTGCTCAGGTTATGGCTTTTGCGAGAGCATAAGGGCATAGATCGGCGGCAAAACCTGATAAGGTATCACTGGTTGAAAATTCTCTGCTCGACCGATTTACCGTAAGCCCGTGCTAGCGTGCCGTTTCACTCGTCCACGTCACGAAAGAGTGCAGCAAGGCCCGATGACCGTGGTGTCGAACTGCTTACAGGCGCTGATGTGGAAGACGCAGGCTCATAGTCTTCTTCCATGGAGGCGACGGCAGTCTGCACTGCTTTTCTGAGGTCCGCTAGCGCAGCGGTATCGTCTGTTGCCACATCCTCTAAAATTCTCTTTACGGCTTGTTCCAAGTCGTAAAAGTAGTCTTCAGGCGGATATTCTTTATCCCATTCCGCTTTCAGACGGGCAACGTGGTTGCCAACCTTATTGAGCACTTCGTTTTTTGCCGTCTGCCGAGCGATGTTTAACTCGTCGGCGTCCAAGACGTTTTTTAGACTAGTCTCCTCGAAGATGCTGCTGTCTGCACTGTCAGCAATAGCTTCGATTACGGCCGTAGCGAAATTAGCGCGAGTTTCCTCATCCAACAAACCGAGAGCATGCAATCGCGCCAACAACTGTGAGTCTGGATCGTCCTTGATCGGAGTGACAAAGCTACTTAACCCACTTATCAGGTCGGGCCGTCGCTTGATAACCGCCTCGGTAAATGTCCGATTTGCACGGTATGTTACAAAGGTTCTGAGAAAGCTCTTGTCTATCCCAGCGAGTTTGTCAACGAGCACGTTGACCAAGGTATCGGGAATTATGAGCGGGGCCCCTTGAATTGATATACCCGCGCAAACGACTTCGTAGATGACCGAGTAGGGCTTAGCTCCACGCAGGTAAACTTCCACTAGTTCGGGCTTGCTAGCGAGGTACTTAGCAAAAGCGTCGCTGACGGTTGGGTGCTTATACGTCCAAAAACCGCCTGCCTTGTCTTGCGCTAACAGCAGTAGGCTTCCGTCCAAGGCTTCCAGCTGTGCACGCACACCACCAGGCTCTGCGCCGAAGGCCGTCGCGCCAGCAGCGATATTCTCTGAACTGACGGGCGACCGGGCGATCCCGCCATTCAGGAAAACGGTCGCGATCGCTGCCCGGCAGTCGATCGAGAGCGATACCACCGTGTCAAAAAGAAAGTCCTGTGGCTTTGCAAAGAACTTCTCGACGTTCGCTGCATCTGGCTTTAAGCCGTTAGCGAAGAAGCGTGACCCAAAGCGCCGGGCCGTTTCGGGCAAAAAGTCCTTACGCTCAGCCAAGGTCGGCAACAAGTCCTTTACTGCTGCTCGAAATGTGGCAGGCTGATCACCCATTTTTAGATGATTGTAAAGCATCTGCGCCTTCTCGGCGGTAGAAAGCTTTTGGACATTGATGACAACTTGGCTTTGGCGCAACGTTGGTATGGCGCTGAGCTTTAGGTCGCGTTGCGCTGCGTGCCAAATGTAGTCGCGAGAGGTTATCAGAAACCGCGTGTCCCGGCGCATAGCACCCTGCATAAGGGGAAAGACCTGGTTCCAGCGCTCTGCCGTTTGCTGTTGGTATTGGGTATTGCCCCAAGCGTCGTCGATCCAAAAAAACTGGGAGCCCTTGGGGTCGAGATGCCGCTGCACGTCCTCGGGTGAGGTCGCACGTATGGTATTGCTCTGCCAAATGTCGGCCGCGCCGATCGCAATGCTAGCCCCGATGGTCGACTTCCCGGCCGCTGGTGCTCCCAAGAGCAGCACAAGGTTATGTTCGCTTATCGCCCTGACACTACGCCGATGAGCGTCGGTCACAACCAATCGCTCCAGGTCGTTCCCCATGGCGCTCAGGATCAACTGCGCCTGCTCGTAGGCCCGGGCGTCTATCAGTTCAGTGAGATCGCCCATTCCGTATAAGCGCGGAGCCATCATCCGGAGTCGCGGTGACGTCTTGATTTGTCGGCTGATCCAGTCGCTACCGAAAATGCGGCACCGCCCTACACCTTCTTTCTGAAAAGCTTCCCGGATAACAAGATCGCTTGCACCGGTGACCGGGTGGTTGGTCAGTATTATATAATCATGCGCTAGGCCTTTTGCCGCAAGTTTGGCTGCCTTCGGTAGTTCGTCGGACAACATTGAAAGGGTAAGGTTCAAACCTTCCTTGGACGTGAATTTACATTGGATGGTCGACTCGCCGGAAGCTGGATCGTCGCCGTCCCACTTGCCCACGAAAGCACCGTCACGCCCTGCATCTGCCGATGGCAGAAAGTTTTGCACGGGTCGGCGAAGGCACTCCTCCGCCACACTGACGCATAGGTCCTGAAACGACTTCCAGCCAAGCCGATGCAGCGGATAGTCAGCGTTAGCGCTCAAAATTGAGCCGTCGATTCCAATCGTCATGCTCCATCATGTCAGTCTGGGGCCTAAGGCGGAACTACCGACGTGAGGTTCGTTTCAGTAAGCAGTCACGTCTGCGCTTTCAGCCCAAGCCGTGTCGTGTAGCGAGGCGAGAGGCGCGTACGCTTTGCGGTATAAAGACCAATGAGCTTGGAGGGATATCGGGTCGCAAGACGGAACGACGGCGATCATGCCGGCTCGTGGGGCTTCTACTCGGACGCCCGTAACCGTTGGCTGGATCTCGTCTATCCGACCGAGCGGGAAGCGACCGAAACGATGAAAGCTGTCGGGGCGAAGCCCCGCACTCGGCAGGTCCGCTGATCGCCGATGGTTGTGCGCGATCGACGGTCGATCTACGAGGCTGGCATGTCGCTCCGGGTCGTCCCGTTTTTCCAATTCGCGCGCACCGCGGCGATCGTCGTCCTGGCGGTGATGATGCTGGTGAGGCTCGGCCCGCTCTGCGAGACGGTAGCGATGGCCGCGACACCGATCGCGTCCGCGACGATGGATTGTGCGGACACGCCGGGCCATACGCCAACCAAGAAGATCCCACCCTCGGCGTGTGCCATGCCGTGCGCGGCGATGCCTGGCGAAACGATCGCGCAGATCGAACCGATACCGTTCGCGCCGCTCTCGCCCTGGGCGGTCGCCCATTCGGGCCTGCTTGGGCTGACCAGCGCGCCGGCTACACCCCCTCCGCAGATCGTGTGACGTCGAACCGACCCCACACGAATCTATTCAAACGGAGAATATCATGACCAAGATCAAGCTCATCAGCGCCGCTTTCGCCCTCACGCTCTCGACCGGCGCGTTCGCCGCGGTCGCGAACTGCTGCGCCGACATGGCGTGCTGCAAGGACGGTGCTGACTGCTGCGATCATGGCGACAAGGCGAAGGGCGGCGATCATGCCGGCCACGCCATGCCGAACATGAAGTAAGACGACGGGACGGGGGCGGGCGACCGCCCCCGTCTTCATTCCTTCCCGGTCGGCTGAGGGATCGATCGCGGCATCCGCGGTCCCCGCTTCACGGTCTCGCGCCACGGGCGCATCGTGGACGGCAGGGCGATACGCAGCATCGCCGCCCGGCCGCGGATAGCATCCTGGGTCCGGCCCATCTCTCTCGCGATAACCGTCACGGGTTCGCGAGA
>JAGSNX010000008.1 GCA_018139225.1 Microvirga sp. SRT01 | reverse complement strand
TAATGAGCCCATCGAAGTATTACTTCGATAGAACCCATCACGTATGGATACGTGAAGGACATATGAGAACAGCTTATATGCTTACGACACCCGCAACGCCTTGATAACGCCACAAGTCCCGCAGGCCGCCGCCCACATGTCCCTTCATCTAAACCAACAATGTCAAAGAACCGACACAAATACCCCGACGCTCCGACAACTCTCCTTTCGGAAAGCCCCTAAGCATCTGGTTTTTGGCGACCGCAGCACCAAACCCGTAAGGGCAACCGCTGCGGTTCGGCGTATCTATGGAAGGCGACCCGCCCCGTCAAGCGCTTATTTTCGCTTTCGACGCACGATCCGGGGCGGGGCCAGAGGGCAGGGGTAAGGGGCCCAAGGTTCACCGGGATCGTCTCCGTCTGGTGACCGAGGGCGATCGCACTCCCCCCTGTCCGTCAAGCGGTCGCCCTCACATGATCCGGTCCGCCACGCCTACGTCTCGCACCGCCAAGAGACGGAAGACGCGTCTTGCCACTCGATCGAAGATGGGCGTCGGGGATCCGCGATTAGAAACGGGCGCGAAGGCCGATCGTGGCGGTGCGGGGCGTACCCGGCTGCACCCAGACCGGCGCATAGCTGTTCGCATACCAGTGCTCGTCGAACAGGTTCGCGACGGACCCGAACAGCTCGACATCGTCGGTCACCCCGATCTGCCCGAATACACGTACCAGCGTGTGCGACGGCAAGGTGAAACCGGTCCCCGTCTCGCCGTTGCGCTTCCCCAGATACTGGATGCCCGCCCCCAGCGTCGCGTCGCGCGCGCCGAGCGTGAAGCGCTTCGTCGCCTGCACGTTGAGATTGTGATCGGGTATGTTGATCAGCCGGTCACCGGGTTCGATCTGGAACGAGAAATTCGGGTCGAGCACGCGCGATCGCGCCTCCGCATCGGTATAGGCATAGCTCAGCAACAGGTCGACGCCGCCTGGCAGGCGGCCATTGATGTCCAGCTCGACGCCGCGGCTGCGCGCCTTGCCGATCGCGACCGAAAAGCCTGGGTTGAGCGTATCGGTCGCCAGTACGTTCGACTTCTGTAACTGATAGACCGCCAGCGTGCCGGTCAGCCGCCCGCCCAACGCGGTCAGCTTCACGCCCGCCTCGATCGACCGGCTCGTCTCCGGTTCGAACACGTTGCCGGTCGCATCCGCCCCGATATTGGCGCGATACCCCTCGCCATAGGCGGCATAGAGCGACAGCGGCGCGGTCAGTTCGTAGACGATGCCCGCCTGCGGGCTGAAGCGGCTGCGCTGGCGCCGGCCCGGTACGTCCGTCAGGCGATTGTCCACGCGCAGCAGGAAATCGTCGTACCGCCCGCCGATCCGCACCTGCAACCGGTCGGTCAGGCTGATCTGGTCCTGCACATACGCACCGGCGGTGCGCTGCACGTCGAGCCGATCGGTGGTCGGCGTCGTGACCGGGACCGGATATCGGCCATAGACCGGGTTTTGCAGGTCCAGGACATAGCCCGCGCGGTCCGTCGTGGTCGCCGTCACCACGGGTCCGCGATAGCGGGTGAACATCTGGTCGGTGTCGAAATAGTCGAAATCCCCGCCCGCCAGCACACGGTGACGCAGCGGCCCCGTCATGAACTCGCCCGCGATCTCCGCGCGCAGGACGCTGTGTTCGGACGTGTAGCGCCGCGTCCGCCGCTGGCGCGACAGCGACCGGCCGTCGACATACAGTTTCTGGCGCGACCGCACCGTCTCCGCATCGGACGACGCGCCGGTCAGCAGCGTGTCGCGGTGGCTGGCCCCGACCAGCAGGCTCCACGTATCGCTGAAATCATGCTGGAGCCGCAGCTGGTGCCCCGTCGCGCGCGCCACGGTATCGCCGTCGCTTGGCTCACCCAGGAAGCGCGAGCGCGGTACGGTGTCGAAATCCCCGTTCAGCACCACGATGCCGCGGTCGAATGGCACCTCCACCCGCGTCCATTCGAAGTCGTAGGTCAGCCGCGTGGCCTCGTCCAGCCCGACGCCGATCGACGGCAGGAATCCCCAGCGTTTCTGCTCCACCGTGTCGCGGAACGTGTCGCCGGATTCGGCATAGCCGATCAGCCGCGCCGTGACGGTGCCGGTCAGCGCCAGATTGGCGTCGCCCTCCGCCCGGACGGTGTCGAAGCTGCGATACTGCAGCGAGGCGGTGCCGAAACTGCGGCCGAGTTCGGCCTGCTTCGTGACGATGTTGATCGATCCGCCCGGCTCGCCGCGCCCCAGCACCGCCGCGGCCGGCCCCTTCAGCACCTCGACCCGTTCGATCCCCGCGACGTCGCGCTGACCGCTGAACCCGCGCCCGGCGTTGAAGCCGTTGACCAGATAGCCGCTCGGCAAATTCTCGTCGCCGACGAACCCGCGCACGGCGAAACTGTCCCACAGGCCGCCTAGCGTATTCTGCCGCACCACCGATGCCTTCAGGTCGAGCGCGTCGGTCAACCGCAGGATCGCATTCTCCTCGATGACGCTGTCGTCGATCGTCGCGATCGCCTGCGGGATCTCGCGCAGCGCGAAATTGCCGCGATAGGGCTGGCGGACGCCGGTGATGGTGATGGTCTCGCGCTCGCGGCGGGCATCGTCGTCGGCCTTCCCAATCTGCTCAGCCTGCCCGGCCGGTTCGAATGGCCCGGATTGCGCGAACGCGGGCGAGCCGGAGAACGCGACGGCGAACGGAGCACCCGCCATCACGGTGGTGCGCATGGAACGACGCAAACGATATCCCCCTTCGGCAACACATATCGGGCCGCTGAGGGACCTGATCGGCCGCGCTATGGCGGTTATGTTGTAACATCGTCAATGATACCTTGTTACATTTTTTGCGATGCGGCATGAGACTCCGGACGCCATGCCGAGGTTCCCGATGACGCCCCCTTCGTCCCTTATGACGCCCTCTTCGTCCGTCACGGACCCGATCCGCATCGACGATCTGACGCTCGCCTATGGTGCGCATCGCGTGCTGGATCGCCTGTCACTGGCGGTGCCGGCGGGCAGCATCACCGCGCTGCTGGGCGGAAACGGTGCGGGCAAGTCGACCACCCTGTCGGCGCTGCTGGGCTTCACCCGCGCGCAGTCGGGAATGGTCGCGGTATGCGGGATCGATCCCGCCGCGAACCCGGACGAGGCCCGTCGCCGCATCGCGTACCTGCCGGAGAATGTCGCGCTCTACGAGCATCTCTCAGCGGTCGAGAATGTCGATTACCTGCTCGCGCTCTCCGGTCAGGGGGCCGGTCAGCAGCCCGCCGGGCGATCGGGACACCACCGGAACCGCACCGCGATCACCGATGCGCTGGCCGCGGCGGGGTTGCAGGACCGCGCATGGGACCAGCGGCTGGGCGGCTTTTCCAAGGGTATGCGGCAAAAGGTCGCGATCGCGGTCGCGCTGCTGCGACAGGTGCCGGTGCTGCTGCTCGACGAGCCGACCTCGGGGCTCGATCCGCGTGCCACGGCGGACTTCAACGCGCTGCTGGTCGCGGTGCGCGCGCGGGGCACCGCGGTGCTGATGGTGACGCACGACCTGTTGTCCGCGGCCGATGTCGCCGACCGGATCGCGTTTCTGGAAGCAGGGCGCGTCGCGCACGAAGTGACCGCGAGCGGGCCGGAGCGGTTCGATGTGCGCGCCCTCCACGCGCGCTTCCAGGCGGTCGGCGCGCAGATGAGCGATGGGCAAGTGAGCGACGCCCAAGAGAATAGCGGGCAGGTGGCCGCATGAGCGTCGGGGATCGGACCGTTCGCCTGATCGCGCGCGACGAATTGCGGATGATGGCGCGCAACCGCGTCGCGGTGATCGCCTTTGCGATGCTGGTGCTGCTGACGTTGGTGGCGGTGGCGAGTTCGTGGGCGCACCGGAACGGCGTCGCCGCGCTGCGCGACCGTCATGCCCATGTCGCCGAACGCGCATTCGATGCGCAGCCCGACCGGCATCCGCACCGGATGGTGCATTACGGCACCTTCATCTTCCGCCCGCCGGGGCCGCTCGCGGCGTTCGATCCCGGGGTCGACGCCTATACCGGCAACAGCATGTTCCTGGAGGGGCATCGCCAGAACACCGCCAATTTCGGCGACGTGCGGCAAAGCTCGCTGCTGGTCCGCTTCGGCCAGCTGACGCCCGCCTTCGTGTTGCAGGTGGTGGCGCCGCTGCTGCTGATCTTCCTCGGCTACGGCGGGCTGGCCCGCGAGACCGAGCGCGGCACGCTGCGCCTGCTGATGCTGCAGGGGGCCAGCCGGCGTCAGGTGGTGCGCGGCAAGCTGCTGGCGCTGGGTACGGTCGCGCTGATCGCGGGCGCGCCGGCGATGATCGGGCTGCTGCTGATCGCCGGCCAGCCGGGCGCGCTGGCCCAATACATGCTGGCGCCGATGTCCCTCATCGCTCTGGGCTACGCCATCTATCTCGCAGCGTGGGCGGTCCTGATCCTGCTCGTCTCGGCGCTGGTCCGGCGCAGCCGGGATGCGTTGCTGGCGCTGGTGGCGGTGTGGGCGGTGACGCTGGTGCTGGTGCCGCGCGTCGCGCCCGATCTGGCGAGCGCCGCGGTGCCGCTGGCGAACCGGTTGCAGACCGATGTCGCGATCGCGCGCGACCTTCGCACGATGGGCGACAGCCACGATCCCGACGACCCGCATTTCGCCGCCTTCCAGCAATCGGTGCTCGCGCGCTACGGCGTCGACAGGGTCGAGGACCTGCCCGTCAACTACAAGGGCGTGGTGGCGATGGAGGGCGAACGGATGACCGCGTCGCTGTTCGACCGTTATGCCACCGACAGTTTCGCCGCGCAGGCGCGGCAGAACGGCATCGTCGCGGCGATCGGTGTGCTCAGCCCGGCGATTGCGCTGCGCTCGCTGTCGATGGCCGCGGCCGGCACCGATGTCGCCGGACATCGCCGCTTCCTCGAACAGGCGGAGGCCTATCGCTACGCCCTGGTGCAGCGGCTGAACCGCATGCAGGCGGAGGGCGTCCGCTATGCCGACGACACCGCCAGGGACGCGGGCGCCGACCGCCGCAAGCGCGTGTCCGGCGATCATTGGCGGGCGATGCCCGATTTCCGGTTCGTCCCGCCCGACGGCAGGACGCTCGCCACCGCGGCGCTGCCGGGCCTCGTGATCGTGGTGGGCTGGCTAGCGCTGGCGCTGACCCTACTCGCGCTCGCCACCCGCCGATTGGGAGCACGGTCATGAACCTCTGGATGCAGGAATGGCGGCTGTTCTCGCGTCAGCGGCTGGCGATGATGGCGCTCGCCTTGCTGGCGCTGCTGACCAGCGCCGCGCTGGCGGCCGGCATCGTCGAGGTGTCGCGCCAGCGCGCCGCCATCGCCGCGATCCCGGCCGCGCAGGCGGAGGATATCGCGGCGGTCGCCGCCTATGTCGACCGCACCAAGGATGCCGGCAGCGCTGCTTATTACAGCTTCCATCCGACTTGGGACGCACCCGCGCCGCTCGCCTTCGCCGCGCTCGGGATGCGCGACGTCGCACCTTATATCCTGCGCGTGCGTGCGCTGGGGCTCGAGGCGCAGATCTACGACGGCGATATCTTCAATCCGGAGCTGGCGCTGCCGGGCCGTTTCGACTTCGCCTTCGTGCTGGTGTTTCTCGCGCCGCTGTTCGTGATTGCGCTGTTCTACGACCTCGTCTCGGGCGAGCGGGAGGCGGGGCGGCTGCGAACGCTCGACGCGCTGCCGAACGGTGGCCGGGCGCTGTGGCGCCGGCGATCCGCGCTCCGGCTGGCGTTGCTATGGGCGGCGCTGGGCATACCTTTCGGCATCGCGGCGCTGATCGAGGGCGTCGCCGGGTCCACGATCGCGATCGTGCTGGCGCTGATCCCGGCCTATCTGCTGTTCTGGGTCGCGCTGGCCGTCTTCGTGGGCCGCCTCCGCTGGAATTCGGTCACGAATGCGGCGACGCTGGCGGCGACATGGCTCGTGCTGGTGCTGATCGCCCCGACGCTGGCCAACGTCGCGATCAACACGGCGATCCCCGTCGATCAGGGCGCGGAAATCGCGCTGGCGCAGCGCGAGGCGGTGAACCGCGCCTGGGACATTCCGCGCGAGGACACGATGCGCCGCTTCTACGCCGGCCACCCCGAATGGGCCGATTCCGCCCCGCTGGGACCCGACTTCCACTACAAATGGTATTTCGCCTTCCACCAGAATGGCGACGACAGCGTCCACGACCGGGTGCGCGCCTATCGATCCGGGCTGGAGGCGCGCGATGCGGCGGGCCGTGCTCTCGGCTGGGTGCTGCCATCGGTCGGCGTTCAGGCGCTGCTGACGCGGCTCGCCGAAACGGACCTCACCGCGCAATTGGGGTACCAGGACCGCATCCGCGACTTCCACCGGCGCTTGCGGGCCTTCTATTATGGCTATCTCTTCCAAGCCCGTCCGTTCGAAAGAGGTGATTTCGGCCGTTTGCCGCGTTACCAACAATATTCTTTCAGCGATGTGCGGATTTAAGACGCTAGCTCGTACTATTATCTACAATCCCTTAATTATAATTTTGAGACATGATCCGTGAGGCAAATGGCATCAATCACCGGCTCTCGAAACTAAACCATCCGTGGAACAACGGTCAGGTCGGCCGGATGAATCGAACCATCAATGAAGCAACCGTCAAACGCTTCCACTACGAGATCTACCAAAAGCTCCAGACGCACCTTGCCGACTTCATGGCCGCCTACAACTTTGCTCCCCGGCTCAAGACGCTCAGCGGCCTAACGCCATACGAATACGTCGCCAAGATCTGGACGTCAGAGCCAAACCAGTAATCGTCAATCCGATCCACCAGATGCCGGGAATAAACATCTCGACGCCCTCTTCTCTGTCATGAAGTTGGACGGGCTGCCGGCTCGCTCTGGAATTACCGCATAGAGGGCAGAGACGTACCGGCTCTCTCGGCTATATGCGGCATGCTGTTCGGAGCCAGTATAAAACGAGTCCTTCCCCGTTGATGAGAAGGTGACCACCCCCTCTGATATTAGGAAATTACTACCGCAGGTCATCCAGAACCCCTCCTGCACATCGCGAAATAGGCGCGTGACGAAAGTGGGGCGTTCGCCTGCGTCGAAGTATCGGCTAAGAGTTTCCGCAATGATCCAGAGCGTTCCCCCGTGTAGCACATCTCGAACAATCCATCCGACAACGGGATGCGCTTCCTGCACCTTCCAGAATGATATGACGCTCATCTGCATACTGGCGAGCACGGCTGCTTCCTCAGGTTGCATCGGTGCGGATCGTTGCTGGGCATAGCGCTGTAGGGCTGTGCTGCGCCCCTTCGCGGCAGTCCAGCCCGCCAACTCGAACACAAGCAAACCTTCTTCGTTGCCTTCGTCCCATCCCTCCAGATTCCAGCGGGAGATCTGCAGGACATGATCTCGCAGGCGTGCAGATGACATGAACGGAAAGGCAGCGAAGAAATGTAGTGCGGCAAGCTCCTGAAGGGCTTCGTTGCGCGCGATCAGCGCTTCCCGATCAAGCTGCGCTGTCAGGCCTGTAGCCGTATTTTTAGTCATATGTCGACTATATCCGATAGAGATATA
Source organism: Microvirga sp. SRT01 (assembly GCA_018139225.1). Classification (GTDB taxonomy): domain Bacteria; phylum Pseudomonadota; class Alphaproteobacteria; order Sphingomonadales; family Sphingomonadaceae; genus Sphingomonas; species Sphingomonas longa. The sequence continues at coordinate 59,336 of JAGSNX010000008.1, read as the reverse complement.
GTCGACAATGGGGTGCTTGACGCTCCATGGAGCTGTGCACGCTAGTTGGCCTCAACGTTCGTCGTCACCGACTGGCTGCCGGCCTGACGCAGGAGGAGCTTGCCTTCCGTGCCGGTATGGATCGGACCTACCTCAGCGACATCGAACGTGGACGGCGCAATCCGACCCTGCTGACGATGCAGGACATAACCGTTCCCCTTAACCTTCGCGTGGTCGATCTGCTGGAAGGGAGCGACGCTATCGAGCCGCCCACGGCACCGTCGCGCCCACGAGCTGCACGGGACGGTTAGGCCCGGTCCGAAATCCGACAGCCCAGGTTATAAATGGACGAGATATAGACCTCTAAGCTGTTGCCTCTCACCGCGGCCGGTGCTGCACTGCCACGTGGATCTGAACTGCCTTCAGGCGGCACTCAGGGCGGAGACACAGGATGGTCGATTGGAGGAAGGGGCAACACGGGACGAGCGTCCTCGCCTTCCTTAATCATCATCGTCTTGCCCATACGCCTGAACACTATGCCTTCGCCCATGAGTATCTGAACGGCGCAGACGGAGAGCTTCGCGAGCGCGTCGACGGGGCCGTCGACGGCGGGGTGCGACTGACGGAGGATCAGGTTCAGAAGCTGATGCCAGTCGGCACAGCCCATCCGATCGCGCCGCAACTCGATCATCTGACCCTGCGCGTACTCGACGTCGTCGGTGATGCCATGTCGATGTCCACCGACCTCAACCGCGAGCTGGTCATGGCCTCCGCCACGCTGCTCGAGGCGCCTACCAGCGAGGTCGGCCGCATGATCTCCGCGATGATGCAGCGCGCCGAGCAGGCGGAGGCGAGCTTCGCGGAGGCCGGCCAACGTGCACGGGCAATCCGCACGGAACTGGCTGCATTGCAGACCTCGGGTCAGCGCGATCCTTTGACGGGCTTGATGAATGCCGCAGGGCTTCAAACTATGCTGGCGGCCGACACAGCACGCGAGCCTGCATGCCTGTCGCTCGTCGATATCGATCGGCTGCGGGCAGTGAACGAGAGCCACTCGCCAGCCGTCGGCGATCGTCTCCTGACGGTGGTGGCACGAACGCTAGCGGAGCAGTGCAGCGGCCATCTGTTAGCCAGGTGGGAGGGCGGAACCTTCGCGATCCTGATGGAGGGTACTGACCTCAAAACCGCTGCTGACATCGTCTCGGACGCATGCGCGGCGATCGGCGCGCGCGAGATGAAGGTGCGAGAAAACGATCAGCCTCTGGGGCGGATCATGCTCTCCGCCGGCGTCGTGGCGATGCGCAGCCGCAGCGCCGGAGAACTCCTTGAGGCTGCACAAACGCAGCTGCACCGCGCCAAGCAACACGGCCGGGATCAGGTGGCTGTGGAGGGTATCGTGATCGGCGTATCTGCGACGGACTGAAGCCCCGTCGCCCCGCATCATCTTGACGGACAAGGGACCTAACAACGTGCGCGCAGCCAGCGCCCGAAACGGCTCTGATGATCCGCCGTCAGACGGGACCAGGGCCACAGCGGCAACGGTCAATCCGCTTCAGGTCGAGCAGTCGTTGAAGATCGACTATTGCCGGGCGGCGGGCATCGAATGGCTTCAGGATCGTACAGCGAGGGAGCCGTCGAAGAATTCGAAAACGACAGCGGTGTACGACGGTTTTTCCGAAAAAAATGTGCTCGCGAAGAGCGGTAGTTTTTGTCGATCGCGTCTGCTCGATCAGCGTCGTGTGGGACTGCTCAAGGCGGTCTGGGTTTGGATGATGGCGATTGTGTAGGGGTGATGGCGATTGTGTAGGGGGCGATAGATTCCACCGAATTCCCGTGCACCAAATGGCAGCCTCAGGACGTCTGGAGGCGTTCGCTTTTCCGCGGCGCTGACCCTCGCGGCGAGTGGTGCTCCTGCGGAATATGACGGCCATCATTTCTAAGTCCTTGCGCGGTTTTTCGGGATCATCGCGCGCCATGATGAATCGCCATCCGGCGATCAGCTTCAGCGATCAAACGTTCCCTAACTTCCGGGTGGTCCTGCTGGATAATCCAGTCGAACGCTGCGCGAATGACGGCAGAGTAATTGCGCTTTTCGAGAGCGGCCACCTCATCAAGTTTCGCCCTTTGCAGAGGCGAGAGGCTGATGGTGCAGCGTTGTAGCGATTTCGCATACCAACCTTCTTGCAGGGAGAATGGTGAGCTCTTCGTCGAGGCAAGACACTTACGATGAATGGTCGGTGATGCCGAGGTTGAAAAATGGCTAACGCGGTCGCGTCCGACAAATGGCTGACGCGCAAGCCCGCAGAAATCAGCCGTTTTTTGGGCGTCAGACATATGGCAGACACGTGTCAGACAATCAGACGCCGGACTTCTCACGACCCCAAAACGTCTAAGCCACTGAACTATAAGGGAAAAAGGCAGGCGGAGCCTGCATAGGGTGTGCACTACTGTAGTCCTCAATCGTTGTTGCTGATGATGGCGTTGAAACCCGGCTCCGGGCGATGCGCGGCGTCCAGGATTCCGGGGAGCCGCTGCGCCGCTGCCAAGCGGAAATCGACGAGAAACGGTCGGCCGCTGTGGCCCGGATTGTCGCCCTGTCGCCCTTCACCTTCGCGACGATTTTCGCGTTCGGCTTTGACCCGGGCGCATGAAAGTTCGCCAGTAGGTCTCAAGTTCGACATCCCTGCCGCGGTGCATTTCCGGCCGCCTGCTTCTCGTTCCAATCGGTCCTCGACGGCGATGTCCTGAAGGTCCGAAAAGCCGTCAGTTGCAGCCCTCGGCGGTTCACGAATAGGGCCCCCACCTTGAGGTCATTGAGAGAGAAATTGCGCGCGTCGCGCGATCGGCAAACTGATGGTCAGCAGCGTGCAGGATCGTCGTGGATATTGCAGGTTTCCGCACCGGGCGAATGGGGTGCAATGCTGGACTTAGCGAGCATGACCCCCTCGACAGATTTGTGATTTGCGGAATTGGCCAGGGTGCAGCGATGCCCGAAACGCCTCCAACCAACTGAGGCAAACTCGCCCGGATTTCGGATTTCCGACCTCAAGGAAAAGCCTGTTCCCCGCTAAAGGGAACACTGCCCGCTCCAACCTGCACTCCGTTGCGCTGTGTGCATTCTCCGATCGCCCTGCCCCGCATCCTGTCGGCACTACGCAGCGCGGCACGGCGATCCGCGATGGTCTCGGAAGCCGCCAGTCGCAGCTTTTGGCGGCTCACGAACAAGGTCGCGACTGGCAGACGAGGAATCCAGCGCATCGCACGATCCGGAAACTGACACGGAGGCAGGTGCAGGATCGTCGTGGATACCGACGGTTGCAGCGGCGGGCGAACGGGCCGCAATGGTGGACTTGGCGGGCATGGCCCCTGCCCTCATCCTTCGCCCGAAAGCTTTGGTGATCGGCCGAAATCGACAAGGATGTAGCGATGCCAGAACGCTTCGAACCGACTGAAGCAAACTCGCCCGGGTCGCTGGTTTTGCCCCCCGTCTCCACGCACGCCTGACCTCGCGAAAGAGCCTGTCTCCCGCTAGAGGTGATGCCATGCGCACCACCCTCGATCACCTGCCGCCCGCCAAGCAGCGCGAGCTCGAACGGGTGGTCCGGATCCTGTTCGAGGAGTTCGCCTCCGCCACCGCGATCGCAACCGCGGACTGGAAGCGTCAGGCCCGTATCCTCAAAGTCATTTTGTACGGGTCGTATGCCCGTGGCGGCTGGGTCGATGAACCCCATACCGCCAAGGGCTATCAATCGGATTTCGACCTGCTGATCATCGTCAATCACGACAAGCTGACCGACCGCGTCGAGTTCTGGTCGGCGGCCGAGGATCGGCTCAACCGCGAGCTAATGATCACGGGCGACTTACGCACGCCGGTCGGCTTCATCGTGCACAGTCTCGACCAGGTGAATGCCGGCCTGGCACAGGGCCGCTACTTCTTCATGGACATCGCCCGCGACGGGATCGCGCACTACCAATCGGAGCCGAACGGCCTGGCCGAACCTCGCCCCAAAACGCCGGCCGAGGCATTCGCGCTGGCACAAGAATATCTGGATGAATGGTGGCCGAGCGCTTCAGGCCAACTCGACACTGCCCGCTACGTCCTTGATTAAGGACGGCTCAAAGAAGCAGCCTTTCAGCTCCACCAAGCGGCCGAGCGGTTTTACCACTGCGTGCTGTTGGTCCACACCTTCTACACACCGCACTCGCACAACCTTGGCGTCCTGCGCGCTCAGGCCGAGCGGATCGACCCGCAGCTGGCAGAGGTGTGGCCCCGCGACGCAAAGCGGGATCGCGCCATGTTCGAAAAGCTGAAGGAGGCCTATGTGAAGGCACGCTATTCGCGCCATTACAGCATCGACGAGGACGAGCTCAGCTGGCTCGGCGATCGGGTGGCTGAGCTTGGACGCGTGGTGGAGATGATCTGTGCAAGACGGATTGAAGCCCTGAGCCGCTAGCAGGAGTTTGACAGCCCTCCTCTGCAACATACCGGTACGTTGAGCCGCCTGTGAGCCCCTCTGAGCAGCAAACCGTAATCGCAGGCAGCCAAGGCCCCTCAGGGCTGTGATGCGGTCGACAGCACGGGCTAATCGGATAAATTAGCGGAGGCTTTTCGGGTCGAGCGTTATGGTCTTCCCTTTCGCAAAGCCGGAAGGACTGACCTTATTGATCAACTCCCAGACCTGCTTTGGATCAGGCAGCGCGCTGAAGGATGGAAACGTGGAAACGGTGCCATCCACGTCTTCTAGCGTGACCGAGTAGGTTCCAGTGTCGTCGATCTGGCCCATGATCGAAGGATAGACGCTCACGACCCTGCCGGCGTCGTACAGAGCAAGGACATAGCCCTTCAGGCGGCCGTCCGATTGGTAGATGCCGTACTCCGTGGTTGCCGTCCCGTTGCGGCACCAAGTGGAGATGGGTGCCGGCGAGTCTTTCTGCTCGGCTTGCTGCTTGGCCACCATGCTGCCGCCGATCAGGGACATAAGCATTTCGGATCCACTTGGCTTGATCTGCTTGGCTTTGTGGAAAGCTATCGGCGTGGCGCACGCATTGATCGGCGTTGCGGCGAGCGAAGGGATGTCTGATGTGTTCGGCCACTTGATTGCGCTAATGACCTGCAAAAGCCGTCCATCGAGTTCGCCCGCACTAAGTGTCGCGGCGCTCATCCTGATCCCGACAATCCACTGGCCTACGGGTACGACCGCGAGCGCGGTGCTGCGAAATGGTCCGTCGGGGCTGGCGTACACCTGACGCAGCGACAAAAGTGACGACGAGCCGCCCGCCGCGAAGGCGACGGGGTCTGCCGTTGCGGGCGACGTGTTCTTGAAGGTGCTCCTGCCTTCAAGCGCGGTCCGCGACCGGTCGAACCACATGCCGACGTCAGCAATGGCAGGGCGGAAGACGTAGATTGTGGCGACAACGCTCTTGTCGGGCGCCCCAAATTGAGCGGTGACGTCGCGCTCGCTTTGCGTGGCATCCTGGAGTGCCGTGCGCATCAGGCCAGCAAGCTGCGGTCGCAGCACGATGCCGGTCTCGGCGTGCATCCATCCTTTATCGACCGGCACATTCAGGTCGCGCGCTGCGAGCGGCGCCGTCAGTGCAGCCGTCAGGAAGGCGCATATGAGCTTCATTCAATACCTCGGTAAAATGCTACAGCAGCTAACATCCGCCAAATTGTAGGTTGGCTAGATAAGAGCTGCAAATGGTCGGTGCGATCCGGCGCTTTCAACCTCTGAGACGTCAATGTCGCTAATGTCCTGGATTTCGGACGTCGCATATGATGCCGCTTTTGCGACAGCCGCATGCCCGAACCTGGTGGAAGGCGGAACATCTGCTCTCTGGGCGAAGGTGGCTTACTCGCCGCTTTGGGACGTCGCGTCAGTGGCCCGAGCTAATTGCTAATTCGGCTTCGAAAGCATGATGTCACTTCCCTTTACCTGCCAAACTCTCTTGTCAGGCGTGGCCACATACAACGGCATGCCAAGGCTGTAGGAGGCGAACACATGGAGCTCGGTAGGAGCAGGATCCAACAGGTGATTGATCATGAAGCCGACCGGTGTCGCACCGGCTGGCAGCTTGGGCACCTTCATGTTCAAGCAGCTCACGCTGTAGGGCCGATAGCTGAGAACCTTGCCGTCTGATCCCACCACAACACGGTAGTTCCCACCCAGCGGGTATGTTCCGGCATCCTGCTGGGCCGACAACAGGTAGACGGCAGTCGGGCCTCCGTTACGCGAGGGCAGAACGACGGTGTTGAAAGGCCGTGAGTTGCAGGGTCGATAAGATCGCTCTTGCGCTGTGACTGCGCCGATTTCCCGGGCACGCGCCAAAACAGTCTGTTCCCGCGTCAGAGCGATCGGTTGGGCAAGCACCTCGTTCCGGATCACTTTCCCCCCGCGCACGTCAGCGACGAAGAAGGCTTGCGCATCAGCAACCCCACCACGGTAGTAGGTGACGCGGAGCAACTGGTCGCCAATTTGCTCGACGATATAGCCGCCAGCTCCTGCGAGCTTTTCCTTTGGGATCTTCGCTGTGAGCGCATCCGAGCTGAGCCAAGCGGCACGATCGTATTCGTAGAGCATGCGCCCAAGGCTGGACGATTGCGCACGCCGTTGCTCAATCTGTGCAGATGTTGGTGCGGTACCTGGAGCGAGAGGAGCTGGAGGCGTGCCACCCGGTCCTTGTAAGCCAGCAATGAGAGTCCATCCGACGAGCGCCAGCAGCATCACGATCTCCTATCGAGCAAGGCTAGCCGAAGCGGAGCGTCCTTCAAGCCATTCCGGCGCGCAAAGTTGGCGTAGGGCTTAGGCAATATCCGCAATTGGGCGACACTGGCATGTCCGGAAGTGGTGGAGAGCGGACGGTTTGCTTTCGGGAACTGAAGGCCGGCAAGCTGCCGTTGCGCTAAAAGCCCTGCGCTGGCAGCATAACGGCTATGCGGATCGATCCCTCCGAATATGCGCGCCTGCGGTCGTGGTTCAGTTATATGGTTCCCAAGGTTTTCCCTTCGGACCTGCTCAACCCTGATACTCATCCGATAGCCATTCTTGACAGAATGGCAGTAAAAACACCGGCCAAGGCGCGGAGCGGCCTCGGTATGGCGATCGGCGACGTTGTGGATTTTACGAGTGATTGGTCCTCGAACGACGTGACCGCGTGCGACCACGAGCTCTTGCAATCGGGTTTACCAACACTGTCGGAAATACGCACAAGGTCTTCTAAGCTAGTGCAGCGAGTTGTTCGCCGGGGTCACATCAAAAGCGACGATGAATTCTACGCCCTTCGCAACGCCGTCGAGCAGCAGGGCGCAGACTGCGCGGGTTTATGGCGGCTACTGAAAGCATACGAGGCCGGTACCTGAACGGGCGACTGCTCTCGGGCAACGCGAACGCTGGCCTAAACGACCGCACTTAAGCGTTAGCAGACCGGCCGCTTCCAAGCGCTGGCATTGGCGTGTCGCAAATGTGCTGAGTTTCGCACTACCAGCGTAGCGACAAGTGAGGAAAACCGCTGACGGCTCCAACGACAGGATCGCACCGTCAAACCGCCAGGGATTAGCGCCTGCCCACTCGCTTATGATAAAGGACATTATCATATTATTAGCGGCGAATGCTCTAACCCTTGCCCATGGCTTTTCTTTTGACCGGCGGGTCTGCATAAGCGCGCCTCCTTCGGAAACTGGCAGGAAGTGCTCTCGCGATGCCCTCGTTCGCGTCATCCAGAAACCGTGTGGTGCGGACCAGCCCAACGTTCCGAATCCTCACGACGTTTCTGATCGTCGTCTTCCTTGGCGGCGGCGCCTCGCGGACTGATGTTCAGTCGCTCGTCTTTTTGCGGCCGCTGGCATTGCTCGTCATGGCCTATGGCCTGTTCGGGATACGTCTGGACGATGTCCGCCGCTTTCCCATGGCGTTTGCCTTGCTTGGCTCTGCCACACTGCTGACTGTGCTCCATCTTATGCCGCTGCCGCCTGCGCTCTGGACGGCGATGCCCGGTCGTGATCTAATTGTGGAAATCGATCGCGCCAGCGGCATTGGCCCGTTATGGCGACCGCTGACGATGGTGCCTGCGATGACGCGCAACGCCCTGTATTCGCTGACCGTACCTGTGGCGGTTCTGCTGCTGGCGGTTCGCCTGGATGATCGCGAACGGGCCATGCTGGTGCCGGTGTTCATCCTGTTCGGCATCGCATCCGGGCTGCTCGGCCTGCTCCAGATTGCCGGTAATCCCGGTGGCCCTCTGTTCCTGTACGCACAGACCACCATGGGGACCGCCAACGGGCTGTTCGCGAACCGCAACCATGGCGGCGTACTTCTGGCGTGCATGTTCCCGCTGCTGGCGACCTATGCAATCAGCCGGTCGGCCGCACGGGACGGACAGCGAACGCTGTGGCTGGCCAGCGCAGTCGCGGTTGTCCTGGTGGCGCTCGTCCTGGTGGTCGGCTCCCGCGCCGGACTGCTATGCACGGTGCTGGCAATCCTGTTGTCTCCATTCCTCGCAATGGATCGCCTGGCAACGCTACCGAAGGCCACGCGGCGGCTGGCGATGCTGGTCTATGCCGGCGGATGCGTTGGCCTCGTCCTGCTTGGGCTCGTCTTCGTCTTTGCCGCCCGCGCGGAGTCGCTACAACGCCTGCTAGCGTCCGATGCGAGCGGGGACCGGCGACTACAGGTTTGGGAGCCGGTGCTGGCGATGACGCGCCAGTATTTCCCGTTCGGATCGGGAATTGGCAGCTACATCAAGGTTTTTCAGGCAAACGAGCCGCGCGACGTGCTGACGCTAAATTATTCAAACCATGTCCATAACGATTGGCTAGAGGTGGTAATGACGGCCGGGCTGCCCGGACTGCTGATCCTTCTGTTCGCGATGGCCACGATTGTCGTGCTGGGGTGGCGAGCATGGCGGCGCGGCGGGCAGACCAATCCGCTCCTGGCGCGAACCGCCACGATCGTCCTGCTGCTGCTGGGACTGGCCAGCATCGGCGACTATCCGTTGCGCGTTCCATCGATGATGACGTTCTTCGTGATCGCCCTGCTCTGGCTGGAGGCACGGCCAGCGCTCGAGCGGATCGGCCACGGTGACGAGCGCGGCAGACGACGTCGGCCACGCTGATCCGGGAACATCCAGACCGTCAGGATACAGGCCTGGAAACGCTAAACCCGCGTACCTCAATTCCGGGCATCGAGACAGCCATTCGCAACCGGCCGCCATCCGGCGACCGGATACCCGCTGCCCCGCCCGTGTTGCCGGGGGGTGCGGCGATCGTCGTGGTGGACGCCTGGAGCGGTGCAGTCAGCGCCTCGATGCGCAAGCCAGCAGCGGGCGGCTCGCCCGGCAGCCCGCTTCCACGACCCGCCGTGATCCGCACAGCCCGCAGCGTGACGCGGCCGCCATGCGTCAGCACCAGTCCTTCCCGCGTTGCTCCACCATAGGCATAGGCGGCCGCCCGCACCGTCGCGCCCGCCGGTAGGTCCAGCCTGACGCGATCGGGTGCCAAGACCGCAGCAATCCTGCCGACATACCATGCCCCGTCCGGATTGGCGCCGCGGATCCCCAGCAACGCCCCGACGTCACCGGCGCCGAACGTCGCGTCCTGCGCAATGCACTCCCGGCTTCCCGCAGTGATCGCCGCCTGTCGCCCGGACCGGACGCCGTGGTCACGACGGTCCAGTATCCGCAGGTTCTCCAGCCGCACACGATCGAAATCGCCCGACAGGATACCGCCATAGATACTAGGATAATGGCCAGCCAGCGCGGCCGTCGGTGCGGATCCGGGATCGATCGCGACATAATCGTCGATGATCACGTCGCGCACGCCGATCAGCCCGAAACTGCCTTGGCGCGCATCGTGTGAGCGGATGCGGGCGATGATCAGCCGTTCGATGCGGCTACCGGACAGGAACTCGATATGGATGTCACGCTGGCAGCGCGCGAACGCGCAATCCACGATCTCGAAACCAGCAAACGTCCCCAGATCGCTGCCACCGCCACCACCGACCCCGACGCCGTTGCCCGTACCCAAGCCGTAATCGTCGATATCCTCGAAGGTACAGTCTGCGACGGTGCAGTCGCCGCGCATCGGCATGGGTCCGGTGGCACCGTCATGATCGGCGGCAACCAACGAATACTCAACACCGAAATTGGCTATATTAGCGAACTGGCATGCCTCGACCCGGATATGCCCACAATTGCGCCACAACAGCGCGGTTTCGCCCGAATTCTGGATCGTCACACCGGACACGACGACGTACGACGTACGAACGGCATAGATCGCCGCGTTCGCCGGTCCTGCGATCGCGCGGATTCCGGCAACGGTCTGCTCGCCATAGCGGTTTGGCAGCCGGCCGAAAGTCCGGATCGCCATCGGGCCTTCGCCGTTCAGGTCGATCGTACCGCCTTCCAGCGTGAAATGCGCACCGACCAATTCCAGCATGAACATGCCACGGCTGGCCAAATCGATCGGGCCGATGCGGCGCAGCACGGCATCCGGTGCCAGCCGGATCGTGACGTAGCGGTGCGTGATCGCAACCGTACGCAAGTCGTACCGACCGGTTTCCACCACGATGACCCCGCCATCCGGCAGGCTGTCGTGCGCCGCCTGAAATGCGGCCGTGTCATCCCTAAGCCCCCCCCCCGTCGCACCGAAGGCACGAACGGAAACGGTTCGAACCGGACCGGCGGGCCGGGGATGGTCGGGTTCTGGCGGCGTGGGCCAGCCGTCCAGAGTCCAGCCGGCGGCAGCTGCGGCCGCGGTCCCCAGCGTGCCGGCAAGCGTGGCGCGACGTGATATCATGCAACGGTCATCCAGCGATCGAACCTTTACGCAATATTCCCGCGACGGCATACGGACAGAGTGGAGCCGGCGGACGCCGACGGCATATCCTTGCATACTGATGCGCGATTTACTAACCGGCGGCCACATAAGCCAGAGGTTGCACCCAAAGGTTCTACAAGGCCCCGACGTGGCCGTCGAGACGATAGCGGGCGCGATACCGGCGACCCCTCGGTTCTTCCTGTTCAGGATTTGACCTACGCATGAGAAAATTGGTGCCTTTGCTGTTGCCTGCCTACCTGATCGCGGCCGGGTGTGCGCACCAGCCGAAGCTCGGCGGCGCGGCCGGGCTGAACGTCGTGGAAAGCAGCGAACTGCCGGCGCCTGACCGGACCGACAACGCCGCACGGCCCTATTATGTCGGCCCGTTCGATCGATTGTCGATCGACGTGTTCGGGATCGACGCGCTCAGCGGCAAGGAGGTCCAAGTCGATGCGAGCGGACGGATGTCCTTCCCGTTGGTCGGCACGCTGGAGATCGCCGGCAAGACGCCAGGTGAGGTTGGAAGCCTGATCGAGCAACGGCTGCGCGGCAAGTTTATCCGCAATCCCCAAGTCACGGTCAACCTGAAGGAAACCGTTAGCCAAGTCATCACGATTGAGGGTGAGGTCCGGGAACCGGGGCTTTACCCAGTGATCGGCCGCATGACGCTGCTGCGCGCGGTGGCGACTGCCAAGGGGACCACCGAATTCACCAAGCTGGACGACATCGTGGTCTTCCGCACGTCGGGCGGCCGTAAATACGCAGCACTCTACAATCTGCGCGCGATCCGCGACGGCGTCTATCCGGATCCTGAAGTGTTCGCCAACGACGTGGTCATGGTGGGGGAATCACGTGGGCGTCGATTGTTCCGCGACCTGCTATCGGCCGCCCCGCTGCTGACGACTCCGCTGATCGTGGCGCTGCAATAGCCATGAGACAAATACACGCTGCGTCGTACCCCGCCATTCGGGGCCATCGTCTGGATATTCTATGAACATGCTTCGCGACCCGGCTCTGGTTTCACCATATCGGGGCGACGATCCCGATGGTGGCGCACGACCCGCGGCTCAACCCGCGCGCTCGACCATCTCGCCGCTGCTACTCCAATACTGGAACGCCGTCCTGCGCCGTCGCTGGACAATCGTCGGCATCGTCGCGACGTTCGTCGTCGTGGCGCTGGTTGCGACGCTGCTGACCGCGCCACGCTACACTGCCAGCGTCCAGCTCGAGATCAGCCGCGAGCAGAAGCGGATTACGAATGTCCAGAGCATCGAGTCCGAGGAAGCCGGGCGCGACATGGAGTTCTATGCGACGCAATATGCGTTGCTGAAAACCCGGCCGATTGCCGAACGAGTGTCGAGCGACCTGCGTCTGGCGGGCAACGACGAGTTTTTCGCGGCGCACGGTGTTCAGAACGCTGGCGGCGATCTGGCAGCTGGCGGTCGCGAACGGATCGCAGTGCGCGAGAAGCTGGCCATCGACCTGCTGCTGGCTAATGTTGACATCGTGCCGGTCCGCACGTCGCGGCTGGTCAACGTCAACTATACCAGCCGATCACCAGATTTTTCGGCGCGCATCGCCAACGCCTGGACCGCCGCCTTTATCGCCAAAAGCATGGAACGGCAGCTGGATTCCACAGCCGATGCGCGGCGCATTCTGGAACGACGGTTGGCCAACCTGCGCCAGCGGCTCGAGGAATCAGAGCGTATGGTCGTCTCCTACGCTTCGGACGAAGGGATCGTCACGCTCGACCAGACCCGCGATTCGGAGGGCAAGACGCAAAGCACCCGCACGCTGGCGGCGAACAATCTCGATGCGCTGAATACCGCGCTCAACGTTGCGATCGATGCGCGGGTGCTGGCAGAAAGCCGTCTGCGCGCTGCGGGCAGCACCACCAGTGAAGCGCTGTCCAGCCCGGCGCTGGCCGGACTGCGGCAGCAGCGCGCCCAAGTCGCAGCCGAATATGCCAAGATGCTCGTCCAGTACGAGGCGGGCTATCCAACCGTCGAAGCGCTGGCACGCCAGCGCGACGCGCTAGACACCGCAATCCGCCAGGAAACCGATCGAATCGCCGGTGGCCGGACGCAGGAATACCGCCAGTCGCTGCAACGCGAAACGGAACTGCGCGCCGAAGTGGAACGCCTGCGCGGCAGCTTAACCAAGCAGCAGCGCGCCGGGATCCAGTGGAACGTGTACCAGCGCGATGCCGACACCAACCGGCAACTCTACGACGCGCTTCTCCAGCGCTATAAGGAAATCGGCATCGCCGCCAATGTCGGCGCCAACAACATTAGCGTGGTCGAACCCGCGCAGATCCCGGTCGTACCGTCCTCGCCCAAGCTGTTCCTCAACTTGGCGCTGGCGCTAGTCGGCGGGCTGATGGTTGCCGGCGTCGTGGTCATCGCGCTAGAACAGCTGGATGACGGCGTGCGCGAACCAGCCGAGGTGCAGACGCTGCTCGGCCTGCCGCTGCTGGGGAATACACCCAACGTGGAAGGCAACGTCGTCCACGAACTGAACGATGCCAAGTCGCATCTCTACGAGGCGTATTTTAGCGTCCGGTCGAACCTGGCGTTCACGACGAGCCACGGCCTGCCCCGCACGCTGTCGGTCACCAGCACACGCCCAGCGGAGGGCAAAAGCTCAACCGCGCTAGCATTGGCGCTGGTGATGGGCCGCACCGGCAAGAACGTCCTGCTGATCGACGCCGACATGCGTTCGCCGTCGCAGCACGATCTGGTTGGCTGCCCCAACACCGCCGGCCTCAGCAACTATCTGGCAGGCGACGATGACTGGCAGCGCAACGTCCAGGAAACTTTGTACAAGGGCGTCTCGCTCATCGCCGCAGGACCGACGCCGCCCAGCCCGGCCGAACTGCTCACCGGTGAGCGGCTGCCGCGCTTCATTGCCAGCGTCGCGGGCCAGTATGACCATGTCGTGATCGACTCCCCGCCGATTCTTGGCCTCACCGACGCGCCGATCTTGGGCGAGGCGGTCGAGGGCTGCATCCTTGTCGTGGAAGCCGGCGGCGTGCCCGTGCGCGGCATTCGGTCCTCGATCGCGCGGCTGGAAATGGTACATGCGCACGTTTTTGGCGTAATCCTTACCAAGCTCCAGCAGCGCCGCGGCGGCTATGGCTACGGCTACGGCTACGGCTATGGCGGCGACCGCTACGGCGACGACCGGACCTGATCGCTGACCTGTCGCGATGCGCTTTCTCCCTCTCTCCCAATCGCTGGCGATTGGTCTCGGCGGTCTTGCGGCGCTAGCGGGTGCCGTCGTTGTCGCGCGAGACGCGGCGGGGAACGCGTTCGCCCGCAGCCGGCCCGACCTCGCGCTGCGCGCGGTGCCCGACCACCCCATCGCGCTAGCTCACCGCATTGATGACACCCTAATTGCGACCGGTGCCGTCGGGGGCCCGCAGTCGCCGGAGGCGCGCGCCGTCGCGACTGCACTGCGCCAGGAACCGCTGAGCGCCGACCTAATCCGCCAGCTTGCGATGATGCGTAGCCTGAAGGGGAATACCGCGAATTCCCGTCTATTGATGGCCTTGGCCGAGCGGACCTCGCGCCGCGATCTTCCGACGCAGATCTGGATGATCGAGGCGGCAGTGGCAGATGGCAATATTAACCGTGCATTGTCGCACTATGACCTCGCGCTGACGACATCAAGGCGGGCGCCCGCTCTGCTATTTCCCGTGCTCATCGGCGCTCTCGGCAATCCCGAAATCCGGGCTGAACTGGCGCGTTATCTGCGCTGGCATCGCCCTTGGAGCGACGTGTTCTTGACCCAGGCGGTCGCGACCGGCCAACCACGCGACGTTGCTGCCCTCGTTGCCGAAGTCGCTTCTGCTCGTAACGATCCGGCGTTCCGCGCGGTACAAGCAAGCCTGATTGGCGCGTTCGTCGTCCACAAAGATTACCCAGGTCTAAACAGTTATGCGGGGACATTACCGTCGGCCGACCAAGCATCGATTCGTTCAATCGGCTTTTCCCAGTCGACGGTCGACCGGCGGTTGCGGCCGCTAACTTGGGAGCTGACCGACGACCCGGACCTCGGTGCCGGCTACGACGAGGGCGACCGATTACGAATCAGCGCCCGCGGTGGCACGGGCGGTATCGTGGCGCGGCGTATCATCTTTAGGCAGCCCGGCACATGGCGCCTGCGCCAGACCATTACTCCGGGAGCAGACTCATCCGGGCTCGACGTCCGCTGGGAAGGCTATTGCCTGGACAGTTCCGGGCAGCAAAGCTTCTGGTCGCAGACGATGCCGCACCAAGCCACAACCGTGCAAGCCAATATAGCGATTCCCGAAGGATGCCGGACGATCGAGTTGCGGATCCTCGCCAGTGCCGACATGGACAGCGCGTCTGCCCTCATTCTCACCCTTGCCGGAGTTTCGCTGGTCCGGATCGGTTAGAACCAGTTCCATTTTGCCATGAACGTCCGACCAGGAAAGCGTAAATTGATGAGACGCATATTTGTCACCGGAAGCGCGGGCTTCATCGGCTTTCACCTTTGCCGCCTGCTATTGGCGGAAGGTTTCGTCGTATGCGGCTATGACGGCATGACCGATTATTACGACGTCCGCATTAAACAAGGGCGCCATGCCATTCTGGCGCAGGACCCAGGCTTCTCGGCTATCGAGGCGATTCTAGAGAACCGCGAGCAGCTGGATGCCGCGATCGACACCTTCGCGCCAGACGCCATCGTTCACCTCGCGGCACAGGCTGGGGTACGCTACAGTTTGGAGAACCCCCGCGCCTATCTTGATGCGAACGTGATTGGTACGTTTAACGTCATGGAAGCCGCCCGACGGAACCGGATAGGCCATCTGCTGATGGCATCCACCTCGTCGGTCTATGGCGCCAACGAGGAAATGCCATTTATCGAAACCGAGAAGGCCGACACCCAGCTGACGATCTACGCCGCCACGAAGAAGGCGACCGAGTCGATGAGCCACGCCTATGCGCATCTGTGGAACCTGCCCACCACAATGTTCCGGTTTTTCACAGTGTATGGCCCTTGGGGCCGCCCCGATCTAGCTCTGTACAAGTTTGTCGACGCCATGCTCGAGGGGCGGCCGATCGACATCTACAATCACGGCGAGATGTACCGCGACTTCACCTATGTTGACGATCTAGTCCGCGCCATCCGTTTGCTGATCGATGCAGTGCCGGTGCGTCCGGCCGACGTCGCTGCGGTACCAGAGGGGGATTCGCTAAGCCCGGTAGCGCCTTGGCGAATTGTCAATATCGGCAATTCAGACAAGGTGCGGCTGCTGGACTTTATCGAGGCGATTGAGGACAGTCTGGGTATCAAAGCCATACGCAACTATATGCCGATGCAGCTTGGCGATGTTCCCGCCACTTGGGCCGACGCATCGCTGCTCCAGCGCTTGACCGGCTATCGTCCACAAACGCATTACCGGCAGGGTATCGACGATTTCGTCTGCTGGTTTCGGGAGTATTATCAGAAGTGAACGATTCTATGCAGATGCCGATGCCCGCACTGGCCGATCTTAACTTGGCCATTGTTGGATTAGGCTATGTGGGCTTACCGCTAGCAGTGGAATTTGGCCAGCGGCGTCGGGTCGTGGGGTTTGACATCGACGTCGCGCGGATCGCTGCGCTGCGCAAGGGTATTGACCATACGCTGGAAACCGAGGCGGACGAGCTAGCGGCTGCCACGCACCTGCGTTTTACTGCATCAGCAGACGATATTGCAGACTGCAATTGCTATATCGTCACCGTTCCGACGCCGATCGACGCGCATAAGCGCCCGGATATGACCCCTCTGGTCAAGGCCTCTGAGACGATCGGCCGTGTGCTGAAGCGGGGTGACATCGTCATCTATGAATCAACCGTCTATCCCGGTGCGACAGAAGAAGTTTGCGTACCGATCCTGGAACAGGTGTCCAGCTTGGTCTTCAACCACGACTTCTTTGCCGGCTACAGTCCGGAACGGATTAACCCAGGCGACAAGAACCATCGCCTGCCGAGCATCCGCAAGGTGACCAGCGGTTCGACCCAGGCCGTCGCATCATTGATTGATGCCCTGTATAGTGAGATCATCACCGCCGGTACCTTCCAAGCCGAGAGCATACGCGTCGCTGAGGCGGCCAAGGTGATCGAAAACACCCAGCGCGATTTGAATATCGCCCTGATCAACGAACTAGCGATCATTTTTAACAAGCTCGGCATTGATACCGAAGCTGTGCTGGAGGCTGCGGGCACAAAGTGGAACTTCCTCCCCTTCCGCCCGGGTCTCGTTGGGGGGCACTGCATCGGCGTCGACCCCTATTATCTGACTTACAAGGCGGAGGCGATCGGCTATCACCCTCAGATCATTCTCGCCGGACGCCGCTTGAACGATGGCATGGGCACCTACATTACGGCCCAGCTTGTCAAAAAGATGCTACAGCAGCGTCTGCAGGTCGACGCCAGCCGGATTTTGATCATGGGCTTTGCCTTCAAGGAAAACTGCCCCGATATCCGCAATACGCGCGTGATCGATATCATTAATGAACTTCGTGACTATAATTGCGTGATCGATGTCTACGACCCGTGGGTCTCAGCCGATGAAGTAAAAAGCCATTACGACGTGTCGCTGGTCGATGCGCCGGGATTCGGCACATATGACGCGATCCTCCTTGCGGTCCGCCATGACCAGATCGTCGCGATGAGTGAAGATACGCTGCGGAGCTTCGGCAAGCAGGGTCACGTGCTATACGATCTCAAGAACATCCTTCCGCGCGGCCAGTCGGACCTGCGGCTGTGATGCGAATCGACGACCGAGACATCAGCCGGGCCCATCGGCCCTACATCATCGCGGAGATTGCGCAGGCGCACGAAGGCAGTCTGGGCAATGCGATGGCGTTCATTGATGCCGCTAAGGAAAGTGGTGCCGATGCGGTAAAATTTCAAACCCATATCGCCGCTGAAGAAAGTACCCCCCAAGAACCTTGGCGGGTCGCATTTAGCCGTCAAGACGCCAGTCGATACGATTACTGGAAACGGATGGAGTTCACCTTAGAGCAGTGGGGAATACTGAAAGCACATTGCGATAAACGAGGGATCAGCTTTCTCAGCTCACCCTTTTCGCTCACGGCATGCGACTGGCTTGAACGACTGGGAATGCCGGCTTGGAAAGTAGCATCTGGCGAGATCAACAACGACGAGTTACTCGAGCGCATCCTAGCAACTGGTCAGCCGGTCATTCTGTCTACCGGCCTTGCCGCACACGACGAAGCGTTAGCGACGACGCGGCGAGTGCAGGCCAACGGCAATTCAGTTGCGTTGTTGCATTGCACCACTCGGTATCCAACACCGCCTGAAGAGGAAGGTCTTAATCTCCTGTCTGATTATCTCCAGGCGTTGCCCGACATACCAGTCGGTCTGTCGGACCATTCAGGAACGCCACATCCAGCGGTCATCGCAAGTTATCTTGGCGCCTCGATCATCGAGGTTCACCTTGCCTTGCACAAGGGAATGTTCGGCCCTGACATATCGTCATCGCTGACGCCAAGCGGCCTGCGCGCGCTGGTGGATGGTACGACGATAGCGTGGCAGATGCGGCAGAATCCCGTCGACAAGGGCCGCCAGTTGGGGGGGCTGGGCAAGGAACGCAGCATCTTCGGGCGTAGCCTGTTTACCACTGTACCCATCCCCAAGGGCACGCGGATCACCGATGCAATGCTCGGCTACAAGAAACCCGGCGGTGGCCTGCCTTACGCTGAACGCGATGCTTTGATCGGCCGGACAGCGGTCCGCGATATGCCGGTCCATCATATGCTGGGAACCGACGATGTCAGGTAAAAAGCGCATTTGGGTAGCGATCACCGCACGACCAAGCTATTCGCGAATCCGTTCCGCGCTTGAGTCGCTGCAGCGGCGCGAAGACGTCGAACTGAGCATTCTATGCTCAGGATCGGCGCTGCTCGACCGTTACGGGCGCGTCATCGACCTGATCCGCGCCGATGGCTTTCGTGTCGTTGACGAGCTCTACACATTCGTGGAGGGCGACGACCTGGTGAATATGGCGCTGACGATGGCGGCCACTACCAATCATACGGCCGCGGCGCTGCACCGCGGTAAGCCAGATGTGGTCGTCACGATCGCCGATCGCTATGAGACCATGGGTACGGCAGTCGCAGCCGCCTATCTCGGCATCCCGTTGATCCATGTTCAAGGTGGTGAGATCACCGGTAATATCGACGAAAAGGTGCGGCATGCCATCACCAAGATGGCCGACATGCATTTCGTGTCGACAGCGCTGGCGGGCAACCGTGTCGCGCGCATGGGTGAAGCACCCTGCTCGATTCACGTCACCGGATGTCCTTCTGTAGATCTCGCTCGCGAATCTGCTGATGTTTCGGTGGTCGATCTTCAGGCGGTGCTCGACTCGCTAGGCACGGGCGCGCATGTCGACATCGAACAAGATTTCCTTGTGGTCATGCAGCATCCCGAAACCGACGCGCATGGTGAGAGCTTTAGTCAGATGGCCACCGTTCTCGACGCTGTTAATCAGCTTGCCATTCCGGCGGTTCTCTTCTGGCCGAACGTCGATGCAGGGTCAGATGGCACGTCAAAGGCGATCCGCATGTTTCGCGAACGCGGCGGCGACGATAAGATCCGCTTTATTAAGAACCTAGAGGGGCGTCAGTTCCTGGCACTTCTTCGACAATCGCAGTGTCTGATCGGCAATTCTAGCGTCGGCATCCGTGAGTCGGCGTACCTGGGCGTGCCCGTTGTCAATATCGGCGACCGCCAGTTGGGTCGCGAGCGCTGCAACAATGTTATTGATGTTGCTTGCAAAACCGACGCAATTTTCGGGGCGGTACGCGCGCAGGTCAATCACGGACGCTATGCATCGAGCACGCTTTACGGCGATGGCTTTGCGGGTGACCGAATCGCTGCGTTGGTCGCCGGAGAGACGCCTGATACGCGAAAACGATTTCACGATGTCTGAGGTGCTGTGCATCATCCCTGCACGGGGCGGGTCGAAGGGCGTGCCACTAAAGAATCGGCGGATGGCTGGGGGTGTCCCGCTTATAGTCCACACGATTCGCGCCGCTCGCGACGCATCTTGTCTGTCGACGATCGTTGTCTCGACCGATGATCTGGAGATTGTCCAAATCGCGCAGGATGAGGGTGTTGAGGCGCTCGTCCGCCCGGCAAGGTATGCCGACGATACCAGTCCGGTAATCGATGCGGTGCGGCACGTCATCATGACGCGTACCGATCAGGGCGCTGCCGCACCGGCGGCGATCGTCCTGCTCCAGCCGACCTCTCCGTTCCGGGAGCCGGGCGACATCGAATGCGCCGTCGGCGTCTTTTTCGAAAACGGGGAAATCCCCGTATGCAGCGTATATCAGGTCGAGGATGCGCATCCCGCGCGCATGTACCGGATCGTGGACCACAAGCTCGTATCGCTGATGCCGGAACTTGCATCAATTCGGCGGCAGGAACTACCTCCGATATACCATCGAAATGGCTCGATCTATGTCTTCGGGCCACGCGAAGTCGCTTCGGGTCAGATCATTAGCGACAACATGGCACCCTACGTCATGCCCAGCGTCTCATCGGTCAACGTCGACACCGAAATTGACTTACTACTGGTGAACGCGATGCTGGAGCAACGCCGTGCAGATCCTTATCCTTGAGCCTGATGGCTTTCCCACAGAAGCAATCGATCGGCTGCGCGGTTTAGGTACCGTCGCGATTGGCCCGAATGCGCCAGGTGCCGGTGCGGCCGAGGTCGTGTTCGTGCGCCTGTCAACGACACTGGACGCCAATTTTCACGCCCGCTACCCCGCGTTGCGCTGGATCGTTTCGCCGACGACGGGCCTCAACCACATCGATCTTGCCCATTTCGCAGCGCGGGAAGTTGGAGTCATCTCGCTGCGTGGCCGTGTCGATTTTCTCGATCATATTCACGCCACCGCCGAACACACGTTGGCGTTAGCTCTGGCCTTGATCCGCCGCCTCGCTCCGGCGGCATGTGATGTCGCGGCGGGTAACTGGAATCGCTATCCCTTCAAGGGACGCGAACTGTTTGGGAAGACTGTTCTCCTTTACGGCTACGGACGCATAGGCCGGATGGTCGCACCGCTGTATCGCGCATTCGGATGCCACGTTCTTGGATGTGACATCATCCCTGATCGCGTACCCGACGACATGCGCTGTGACTTTCCCGGCATCCTGTCAGCAATCGACGTTCTTTCCATCCATCTGCCGCTCAACGACACGACGATGGGGATCGTCAATACCACATTGCTAGCGCGTCTGAGCCGACACGCCATTGTCGTGAACACCGCGCGTGGCGAAATCATCGACCAGCCCGCGCTGCTGGCTGCTCTTGAGCGGGAAAACCTCGCCGGGGCCGCCCTCGATGTGCTGTGGGGCGAACCCACGCCGATCGACACCGCGCTGCAGGCCCGCTTGGCCGCGTTGCAGGGCCGGCTCCTCGTGACGCCGCATATCGGTGGCTTCACGTATGAATCGCTTGAGATGGTTGAAAACTATATCGTCGATGTTTTTATCGAAGCAGCCAGTGCGCGATAAGATAACTCGGCTCGTTCGCGACAATCTGGAAACGCTATTTGCGGTCGCCAATTTTGGCGCATCGAGCGTGTTCTGGCTGGTGCTCGCGTTCATGATGCCGGCCAGGCTTTACGGGACGATGATGACGGTACAGGCTGCCGTCTTCCTAATTGTAACTGCCTTTACGCTTCGCACGCATGACCTAGTGTTCTTTCTCGTGTCGAAACACGACGCCAGCGTAGAGCGAGCGTTTCGAACGGGCCTCGCGATTGAGATAACCGCCGCGCTGCTAGCAACGCTAGCCTGCACTGGAGGCGCAGCGATCGGTTATATCCCCGCCGGTACGGGCCCGGAGGTCGCTGCGCTAGCGTTGCTCGCTGGCATCGGTAGCGCACAGGGGGCCGTCGTTGCCAAGCTACGCTATCTCGTCGACGGCCGGCGGATCATGGTCGCCGACGCGACATGTATGGCGGCGTGGCTGGCCGCGGGCACTACGCTGCTGTTTGTGCGAGATACACCGGTGCTAACGATGCTCATAATCGGTGCCACCCCCAACGCGATTCGGACAGTCGCGCTCCTCGTGGCGGCCTATCGCCATCAGGACCCCGACAAACAACCGTTTGCCCTGAGTTGGGGCTGTCGTGCAGCGATTGGCAATTTTCTAAGCGGCGCGCAGCTCACCAATTTTCTCAAGAACGGCAGTGTGTCAATCGAGACGATAATTCTAGCCGCCTTCTGCTCCCCTGCTGCGGTTGCGATGTACCGACTGGCGAAATCGACTCAGGGCGTCGCCAATGCGGCAATCAACGTCGAGTATCAGCGCAGCTATTCCGCACTCGCGCGCGCGACGACGCATTCGGACAAGCGCGGCTTACTTCACCACTTGCAACGGGTGTCCACGTTATTGTGCTTAGCGCTGTATCCCGTGTCGGCCGCATTTGCACTCGGCTATGCATTGCACAAACCTGACATTAACGTCTGGACTTTTCAGTTTGTAACGTTGGCAGCGTTTATCGCGTTTATCCCGGCAGCCTTGCAACAGGGATACATGATCCTTCTGATGCAGGAAGGGGCGCATCAAACTGTCAACCGTGCCTATATCGTCTCGGTGAGTCTGTTGTGCCTGTTGTCATTGGCGCTGTATGCGCTACCATCGATATGGGTTTTCTTGGCTGCCCTTATCCTCTCCGCAGTTGCCCGAGTGTGTTTTTTGTCTGTAAAGGCAGCACCACTCCTATCCTGACGCCTTTTCTTATCCTGATGACCGTAGCGTCGCTTGTACTGACGACACGGCCTATGATGCCGCGGATTCCTGACCTCCATGCGTAACCTTGCCGTCATCCTGCCCTATGCGGTGTCAATTCGTGACTTCGTCCACACCGGTACGCTCGACCAGCTGCTGTCGATCCCGGATGTGCGCATGCAGATCTACACACAAAATCCGGCGTTGCCCGAATTCGATGCGATCCGATCCGACCGGGTTAGCATCTTCGAAATGGCCGAACCGCACGATTCGCGGGTTGAGCAACTGCTCAAGACGATCTACCCCCTTATGTTCTACGACACATTTTACTATGTGCGTCAGGCGCTCGCCGCATCGCGCCTCAAGCGTATTTTGGCCAAGGGGCTCGTCGCCATGCGACGGATCATCGGCACCCAGCGAACGCTTCGATTGTATGCCCGACTGCTGCTGGCTACCGCGCCACGGCCAACTGCCAACCAGATTGTGGGCGACCCCGACCTAGTCATCGCAACGCGCTCGACGATCAACTCGCTCGATTATGGTCTACTGGTCGAGGCGGCTCGGCGCAGGCTGCCGCAGCTCACGGCGGCAAGTAGCTGGGATAATTTCACAACGAAGGGGTTTTTCCCCTTTCCCGTGGTGCGCATCGTCGTGTGGAACCGCAAGATGGCGGACGAACTGGAACAGATTTTTGACGTCGACGCCGATACGATTGTAGAGGCGGGCTATCCCCGCCTGCGGCTCCTCGAAAACAGCGGAACGATTCGCGATGGCCCCGATTACCTCGGGCGGATCGGCCTCGGATCCTACCGCCGCTTCATTCTCTACAGTGCGTCCTATGCCGAACTGACCCGGGTCGCCGGCGACCCAGTCCCGCGGGAATATCGGCTGATTCGGGAGGTTGCGGCTCGGCTCGCTCCGACGCTGCCCAACGATACATGCATCCTGGTTCGACTGCACCCATTCAGCAAGTCCGAGGATGAGTCATTCTTCGCCGACATCCCGCATCTGCGCGTATTCGTACCCGGCCGCGGGGATCGTTATGTTGAACGCGTCATGAGCGAGGCAGACGAGGTCCATCTTGCCGCACAGCTGCGGTTCAGTGAGTGCATCGTATCAATGGCATCGACGATGACCATTGATGCCCTGGCAGTTGGGCGCCCGGTGATCAACGTGGCGTTTGAACCAGATGGCGCTGCACCGGGGATGATCAGCAATTTCTATCGATTCAATCATTTTCGCGACCTGATCGCCACGGTTCATCTTCCGCTAGCGCATGACGCCAATGAGGTCACACGCTTCGTCGAACGGTCCATGACGGGCAGCGACGCACTGACCGACGGGGACACGCCCGATATGGTGGCGTTCGAGAAATTATATGTCCCAGAAAATTCAAGGGCTTACCCAAATGTCGTACGGCGAGTCGTTGAGGAGCTTTTGATCGATGCCTAAAAATGTGAACACCGAATCCGATAAGCCGTGGAACTATTTTTCATCCGACCCACAATATTCGAACGTTCTAAAATTGCGTCTCGAAAACAAGGTGGAAATGGACTCCGCACTCGCCATGGGCCGGTACCTCAACCAGTATGCCAGTGGTGATTTAGATATCGTCGACTTCGGCGGTGGTCCAGGACATTACTATCCTGTTATTTCGCGTTTGTATCAAAATGGTGGCATAACGTATCGTAGCGTGGATATCGATGCTGCTAACATAGATGCTGGCCTTCGTCATTTTGCCGGAGACAAAAAGGCTGACTTTACGGTTGGCTCAGTTCTTGATCCTGCTCCCTTTCTTACCGATCGCAACTGCGTCGTTTCGGCAAACACGCTGCCTCACATCCCCACCGTCGCGCCCTTGCTGGAAGCGATCCGCAATAGTGAGCAGGTGCACTCGTTCCTGTTTCGGATGCTGATTGGTGACGAATGCGTTCAGATCAAGAAGCATCTGAGCGGCACTGATTTTGACGCAATGTTCGCGCGTGGCTACCAACACAACAACATCTATTCGATTGCCTACCTGCAGTCCGTGCTTGGCGATGACTGGACACTTGAACGGCTGCCCGACCTATTCGATGTCACGCGCTTGGCCGAGCACAGCGTGCCGATGCAGAAAACTGATCACTTTTACAGCAACCGCGTCTCCCGTCCGGTCGGCGACATGATATTTAAGGGCGATGTCTACATGCCATGGGCATTCGTGTCAGGCACCAGGCGCGGGAGGTGAATATTTTCCTGTTCGCGATCGGCGCTCGCGATCGTGCCAGTTCACGGCTTCGTGTGTGGGACCATGTCGGTCCGCTCGCAGCGCAAGGGAACCAGGTGCGCGTCGACAGCCTGGTTTCTGTCGGGGCCAATACGCTGTCAGCGCGCCTCGCTGCGCGAATCGCAGGACGGCTGCCCGCGTGGATTGCGAATTTCTTCTGGGCGGACGCTGTCGTTTTGCAGGAATCGCTGCTCCTCTGGCCACTTGCCCTGATCAAAAACCTCGGCAAGCGGCGACAGATCATGTTCGATTTTTCCGACCCGGTCGACCGTCACGGTGCCGGCTGGAAGGGACGACTGCGCCGCACGGCCTTCGACATGATCGTCCGTCACGCCGATGTCGTGATGGTGGAAAATCGGTCCTATATCGACCTGCTGCGTGATCGGGCGAATGTGCGCGCGCATTTTTATGGGCCGATCGATGCGTCGCGCTACGCCGCGGCGCGCGCGCGCTTGGCGCCGCGTCCGGCGTCTGCACCGATCCGTATCGGCTGGACAGGCAGCCCGGGAACATACCGGTTCATCGCGCCCCTCATGCGCATCATCGACGGGATCGCCAAGGATCACCCGATTGAGGTCATGTTGATCGGGGTCAGCGCGATCGACCATGTTTTCCGCCACGCCCAACTGACTCTGGTGCCGTGGAATGAAGACTCCGAGTATACGGTGGTGCCCTCATTCGATCTTGGCCTGTTTCGGTTGGAGGATACGGAGGATGCCAAGTGGAGGGGCGCGGGCAAATTGTTCATTTACATGGCGGCAGGCGTCCCGTTCGTCGCAAGCGATTTCGGCATAGCCCACGATCTGATGGTGGAAAGCCAGGTCGGGTTCGGTGTCGCCGACGACGCGGCCTGGTCCAGCGTTTTACACTGTGCGATCACCAATCACGCGGCACGGCGCTCGATGGTCGAACAGTCGCTGACTTTCGCGGACGCACACCTTTCCTACGACACCTATCGTCGGCATCTGATGACAAATTTAAGGGTAGCACCCCCGCAAGGATTCCAGCCTTGATTGGAACACTGATAACGCTGGTCGTCTGCTTCGGGTTGCTGGCCCTGTCGCAATGGTGGTGGCGCAGCCTGCTCAACCCGGT
Organism: Microvirga sp. SRT01; assembly: GCA_018139225.1. Lineage (GTDB taxonomy): Bacteria > Pseudomonadota > Alphaproteobacteria > Sphingomonadales > Sphingomonadaceae > Sphingomonas > Sphingomonas longa. The sequence goes on along the minus strand of JAGSNX010000008.1, from coordinate 33,399 downwards.
CAGCCTTGGTATTCTTGCCTGGACGCCCGCGTTGGTGATGCTGAATTGGCCACCGTATTTCCTCTCGCCTTTGTACATTCAGCTCAATCGCCCGGTCAGCCTCTATGTGTACATCGCCATGGCCGTCGCGCTGCTGTCCTTTTGGGCGGGGTGTTCGCTTATCAAATCGCTCTCGCCGACTCATGCCTTCGACGTGCCCCGCCGTACTACAGGCATCGACTTCAACCCGGTGGTGGCCATGGGGTTGTTCTCCGTCGGCTTTCTGGTTTTCGTCTACAGCTACTTGTCATCCGGGCTGGCGGATATTTCCAATTTGGACAATCAGCAGATTGCTGAAAGCCAATATAACCTTCACCTCGGGCTAATCAGCTTTCTCGAACTGTTCATGGATATGGCGGCTATCGCTATGTTTGCGTATTTTATCCGCTCTAAGAAGATTAAATATTTGGTCATTCCGATATTTACGGTCATTTGCTACTCGCTGACGCTACAGAAAAGCCCGGTTGTTTGGCTCGTCATTGCCTACTCGGTTTCGGCGCTGCTGCAACCAAAAGCGAGCTATGAACTTCTACTGAGCACCCAATTGCGCAAGATGACGGTAGCTACAGTAATCATCGGCGTGTTCGTCGGATTCTTCCTGATGAATCACGCCCGAGGTCTTGGCGATGTGCAAATGACAGGTGCATCGGGACCCGTGGTAGAACAGCTTTATATCTATTCGGGCGCATCAGCGATCATGAACCTGTCGGTCACGATCGACGGTTATCTTCCGTCGGATCCGGCCTTGCATGGCGGTTATCTGCTGCGCCCGATTTTATGGCATTTCATCGATCGTGATCTATTCAGCGCCACGCGTTATTTTGAAGGCGTGAATACCGGTACGTATTTGCTGTACGGATGGGCTGATTTTCGCTGGTTGGGTTTTGCTATCCTGCCCTTTCTCACTGGGGCGGCGGTCATGCTGCTAATCCGATTCGCGATGACGGGCAGCCTGCTCGGCATCATTCTCGGTGCGACCGGCTTTCGCGCCGTCGCGCTGTCGGTGGCGACCGACGTCATATTCGACCCGCTGACCCCGATCATTCTTACAATTGCGGTCTTCGCGTGCACGGCCATGCAACTCGCGATGCCTAAGGCAGTCACACCGATACCGCGCCTACTCCGACCCGGCGATCTCAACCCGCCTACCAACCGGCTGGGAGGCCGGGCATGACCCCTACGCGCGCCATGGTCGTCGGGATTGACCTGCACAACATCCGCGATGGCGGAGGAATGAATTATATCCGCAACCTGCTCGAGGCGGCGGACCCGGTGGCAGACCGTTTCGCAGAGATCCATCTGTTCGGTGCGGCAAAGGTGCTGGATGCCTTCCCTGATCGACCATGGATCATCAAACACGCCTATTCCGAACTCGAACGGTCGCTCTGGGCGCGGCTACGCTTCGTCGCGCGCCGCCTGCCAACAGAATTCAAGGCGGCTGGGTGTGATATCCTCTACTGTCCGGGTGGCATCGCCTTCGGTAATATTCACCCTTACGTCACGATCAGCCGCAATATGTTGCCTTTCCGTTCGGAATTCTGGCGAATGTATCCCCGGTTCAGCCTTGAGCGTCTGCGGTTGCAGCTTCTGCGCTGGCGCAACACCGCGACGTTTGTCGATGCCGATGGCATGATCTATCTGTCCGATACCGCGCGGACGATCATCTCCGCCGCCCTGCGCCGACAGCCGCCACGCGTCGCGGTCATTCCCCACGGCGTGGATCATGGCCGCTTTTCCGGCGTTCCACGAACTTCGGCACCCGATCCCGGCGCACCGATCGCGATCGTCTACCCCAGCCGCCTTGAACCCTACAAACACCAGCTTGAGGTGATCGCCGCCTTTTCAGCGGTCATGGATGAGTTTGCGTTGGCCTCGCTCACCTTCTGCGGACCAGCAAACCCGCCATACCGCCAGCAGGTTGAAGAGGCGATGGGGCGCGTCGATCCGTCAGGCACGAGGCTGCGCTACGTCGGCGAAGTGCCCAACGCAGACCTGCCCGCGCTCTATGCCGACAGCGATCTGCTGCTGTTCGCGTCGTCTTGTGAAAACCTGCCGAACATCCTGATCGAGGCAATGGCGTGCGGCATCCCGATCTGCTGCTCCAGTCGTTCGCCGATGCCGGAAATCGCGCAGGATGCCTGCGTGTATTTTGACCCGACGCAATCGGACCAAATCGCGACGGCGATCCGTGATGTGCTTCGCAATCGGGCAGCAACGCTAACCCGTAGCCATGCTGCCATGACGTTGGCCGCGGATTATTCATGGGCCAAGACCGCGCGCCGGACCTTTGCGCTTATCGCCGACACGGCCTCCAATGCGGCTTCATCCTGACTCTACCCACTAAAGGAACAACATGCGCGTACTCATAACCGGCGGCCTCGGCTTCATCGGCACCCAGCTTTGCCGCTCGCTCACCCGGGCGGGACACGACGTCGTGATCGTCGACAGCATGACGGTTCAGGTCCACGGCGACACTCCGTCGATCGTTCTGCCCGACGGCGCGACGCTGGTGCGGCTCGACGTACGCAACATTCATGAGCAAGCGGATCTGCTGTGCGGGGTCGACATCGTCTATCACCTCGCAGCCGAGACGGGCACCGCCCAATCGATGTATCAGATACAACGCTATGTCGACGTCAACGAGCGCGGCACAGCTGCCCTCCTCGAATCAATCGCACGGTGCACGAACCGGCCGCGCAAGGTCATCCTCACATCGAGCCGCAGCGTGTACGGGGAAGGCGCCTTTATCGATGCGGCGGGTGCGATCGTCCAACCGGCCCCACGCACGCGCGAGCAACTGGACGCCAATCACTGGGAACCACGGGACGCCACCGGCGTGCCGCTGCGCGCAATCGCGACGCCCGAGACGCTGCCTTTCGCCCCTGGCTCGATCTACGCGGCGACCAAGGCGTCGCAGGAACTGCTCCTCAACGCCGCGTCACAGGCGCTGAATTTCGATGCAATCACTTTGCGCCTGCAAAATGTTTATGGTGCCGGCCAATCGCTACAGAACCCTTATACCGGCATCATCTCTATCTTCTTCAACCGCGCGCGGCAGGGACTGATGCTGCCGATCTATGAGGATGGCAAGGAAACGCGTGACTTTGTTCACGTCGAAGATGTCGTCGCCGGCCTGATGGCAGCGATGACGAACGACGTACCCAGCGGCACGATTTGCAACATCGGTTCGGGCATCGCGACGCCAGTCAACGAACTGGCGCGGCAGCTGCTGCGCGCTGCCGGGCTGGACGTCCCAATCAAGGTCACCGGGCAATTCCGCGTTGGCGACATTCGCCACAACTTCGCCGACATATCGCGCGCGCGCGCACTCCTTGGCTTCATGCCGCAGGTAAGCCTCGCCGATGGACTGGCCCGTTTCTGCGCATGGGCGAAATCGGAACCGGTTTACGCAGACGGCCTCGACAAGGCGACCGCCGAGCTGAAGGCAAAGGGACTGGCGAATTGACGTTGTCAGCGATTCTGATGGGACACATCATGCCTCGTCGAGAGGGTATTCTTAAGATACCAATCATAGGCACTGGTAATACCCTGCTCCAAGCCGATCGAAGCGCGCCAGCCGAGCTGCTCTAGCCGCCCGGTGTCGAGCAATTTGCGCGGCGTCCCGTCGGGCTTCGTCGGATCGGTCACGACTGGCCCTTTGAACCCGACGATTCGAGCAACCATCTGCGCGAGGTCACCAATCGTGATTTCGATCCCACTGCCGATGTTAACGATGTCCTCGCCCGAATATCGCATTGCCAGGAAGACCAGAGCATCAGCGAGATCATCGACATGCAAAAATTCGCGCAGCGGCGTGCCACTGCCCCAAATGGTCAGGTCACGCGCGCCAGCAGCCATCGCTTCGTGAGCCTTGCGGATCAGGGCAGGGAGGACATGGCTGGTGGTAAGGTCGAAATTGTCAAACGGGCCATATAAATTGGTCGGTTGGGCGGAAATAAAGTCGCAGCCATATTGCCGACGATACGCTTGGCACAGCTTGATCCCCGCAATCTTGGCAACAGCATACCATTCGTTAGTCGGCTCGAGTGCCCCCGTCAGCAATGCATCCTCGTGGATCGGTTGCGGCGCCATCTTTGGGTAGATGCACGACGACCCCAAGAATACCAGTTTGGCGACCCCGGCCTGGCGCGCCGCCTCGATGACGTTCGCCTCGATCATCAGATTGTCGTACAAAAATTCGGCTGGCCGCGTGTCATTGGCGTGGATCCCCCCGACCTTCGCTGCCGCAACGAACACCACATCGGGTCGCGCATTGGCCATCCAGCAGTCGACGGCGTCCTGGCGACGGAGGTCGATTCGGCTGTCCGGTGCAACTAAATCGCACGGCTCACGCTCAAGCCGACGGACAAGTGCCTGCCCGACCATTCCGCGATGGCCGGCAACCCAGACGCGGCAGCCGGTCAGGTCGAAATCAGTCATGGACGCGGTCTTTCTCGCGATGGCGCAGCAATGTCTCGTCGATACGGCGATGATCGGCCTCGCGCGCAACGATCTTGAGGTCCGCTGCCATCATATCAGTCACCAGCTCCTCGAAACTGGTCGTCGCCTGCCAGCCGAGGTCGTTCAGCGCCTTAGTAGGATCACCGATTAGAAGGTCGACTTCGGTCGGTCGAAAATAGCGTGGGTCCACCTCGACGAGCGTGCGGCCCGTTTGCATGCAGACACCGCACTCCCCAACGCCCTCGCCTTGCCAATCGAGCGTGATCCCGACATGCGCGAAGGCGCGCTCGACAAACAGGCGCACCGTCTGGGTCTGTCCCGTCGCAAGCACGAAATCGTCCCCGCGCTCATGCTGGAGAATGCGCCACATTCCCTCGACATAGTCGCGCGCATGCCCCCAATCGCGCTGCGCATCCAAGTTGCCTAACCACAGCTTGTCCTGGATACCAAGGTGGATGGCAGCCACCGCCCGGGTGATCTTGCGCGTGACGAACGTTTCGCCGCGGATCGGGCTTTCGTGGTTGAACAGAATGCCGTTCGACGCGAACATCCCATAGGCCTCGCGATAGTTCACGGTGATCCAATAGCCGTACAGTTTGGCCGCCGCATACGGTGAGCGCGGGTAGAATGGCGTTGTCTCACGCTGCGGCACCTCCTGGACCAAGCCGTACAGTTCTGACGTAGACGCCTGGTAGAAGCGCGTCTTTTCCGTGAGGTTCAGGATTCTGATTGCCTCGAGAATGCGCAACGTGCCTAGACCATCGGCGTTGGCGGTATATTCGGGTGTGTCGAAACTCACCTGGACGTGGCTTTGCGCCGCCAAGTTATAGATTTCGTCAGGAGCGACTTCCTGGACGATCCGGATGAGGTTCGTCGCGTCGGTCATGTCACCATAGTGCAAGTGCAAATGCGCGCCGTTTTCGTGCGGATCCTGATAGATATGGTCAATGCGCCCGGTGTTGAACGACGATGACCGCCGCTTGAGACCATGAACCTGATACCCCTTGGCGAGCAACAATTCGGCTAAATACGCGCCGTCCTGGCCCGTGATACCGGTAATGAGTGCAGTCTTGGTCACGCTGTTCCCGATCGAAGTGATGAATGGGTATGATGTTGCGATACATCGGCCCTGCCCTTCCGCGGGGGCTTAGTCGTCAACCGTCACCTCCTCTTGGCGCAACGTCACAAAATCGACAACCTCGGTCATGGGTTCGAATTCGACGACCAGCTTTTGCAGCAGGTTGCGCGCAGCGGGTGAGGCGCCGTGATCGATCATCGCGCGCAACCGGTCCAGTTCGCTGCGCAGTTCGTTCCACGCGATGAACGGTTCGTTTGCACGCAGGATACGCGGGTGCGCGGAAATGCTCGGGTTGTTCCCGATCAACAACTCTTCATAGAGCTTTTCGCCTGGCCGCAGGCCGATCTGCTCGATCGCAATATCGCCATCGCCCGAATGGTCGTCGCGCACGCTCAGTCCCGACAATTCGATCATGGAGCGCGCAAGGTCAACAATTCTGACGGGATCACCCATATCCAGCACGAACACATCGCCCCCCTCGGCCATGGCGCCTGCCTGAATAACCAGTTGCGCGGCCTCGGGGATTGTCATGAAATACCGCGTGATGTCGGCATGGGTTATCGTGATCGGACCACCAGCCGCAATCTGGCGGCGAAACAGCGGCACAACCGATCCGCTCGATCCCAACACGTTGCCGAACCGCACTATCGAGAATTTTCCGGGCAGCCCGTCCGCGTCCAGGGCTTGCAGGATAATCTCAGCGAGTCGCTTGCTGGCGCCCATCACGTTGGTCGGACGAACTGCCTTATCAGTGCTGATGAGGACGAAATTCGCAATGCCATGGACCCGGGCCGCGGTCGCGACGTTCAGAGTGCCGAACACGTTGTTGGCGACGCCTTCGAGCACATTGTGCTCGACTAGAGGCACATGCTTGTACGCAGCCGCGTGATAGATCGTATATGGTTTCCAGCTGCCGACGATTTCATCGATCCGGCGCGTGTCACGCACATTCGCCAGCAGCGGTACGACGGACCGAACCGTGGCGGATTTAATCGTCATCTCATGCAGCAATTGCTGATGAATAGTATAGAGATTAAATTCGCTGGAATCGACCAATAGTAAGATGTCAGGGCCAAGCCGCGCGATCTGGCGGCAGATTTCGCTGCCGATCGACCCCCCCGCACCCGTGACGAGGACGACCTTGCCGCTGATGTTCTGTCGCAGCAGTTCCTCGTGCGGCGGGATAGGCGCCCGGCCGAGTAGGTCCTCAATTTCTAGATCCTTGAGATCGCTAAACGACACTGTGCCACGAGCAAGCTGGTCGACGCCGGGCATCGTACGCACGTGCAAGCCCGACTTCTTCAACTGCTTGACGATTTCGTTGCGCCGGTCCCGCGAGGCCTTGTTGATCGCCAGCAGCACGTCTGTCACACCGGAGCGTGAGACAAGGCGGTCGAGTTCGGCGGGTGCATGTACCCGCTGGCCATTGATGATAGCTTTCCACAGGTTTTTATCGTCATCGAGAAAGCCGACCAGCCGGACCTGCCCACTGACCTGCAGTGCGGAGGCGATCTGGCGCCCTAGTGCCCCTGCGCCATAGATCAGCACGCGCGGCTTGTCCTTTTCCAGCACCGCATTGCGATAGCCCCGCCCCAGCCACGCTCCCGCAAGCCCCCGCGATCCCGTGACGAACAACAGCAACAGCAAGGGCTGGATCAAGCCGATGGTACGCGGAACGCCGGCAATACCGACATAGGTGTAGATGAAGGCGAACGGCACCGCGAACAGTGTTACGGCTTTCAAGATGGCAATAAGCGCGGCCGCACCTGCGTAGCGGAAGATCGCGCGATACAGCCCTGACACGATAAAAAACGGCACCGCCAGAACGATTGCCGTCATCACCGGATACAACGCGGGGCCAAAGAACTCAGGCCATTCGTTGGTGCGCAGGTAATAGGCGACATGCACGCTCACGACGCACAGGACTGCATCGGCCGTGAGCGCTATCGCACGCTTCACCGGTCGTGATAGCGTCAGTGCAAATTCAGTTATCGATGCCATTACCACGCAAACGTCAACCCTAATTTTAGTGTAAGTCCTACTGAATGGAACTGACTTAACAGTCAGATTAGTGAGTTACTGTCTTATCCCCGAGCAGCTTTGCCGCCGTTTTGAGAATAATGTGGAGATCGAATAAAAACGATTGGCGTTTAACATATTCCGCGTCGAGCGCCACCTTATCGGGAATCGGGAGCTCGTCGCGCCCGTTGATCTGCGCCCATCCGGTAATGCCAGGGCGGACGATATCGACCCCGACCTCACGACGCAGCGCGATCAGGTCGTCCTGGTTGAACAGCGCAGGCCGAGGCCCGACGATGCTCATGTCACCCTTCATCACGCTCCACAACTGTGGCAGTTCGTCGAGGCTTGTGCGGCGCAACAGTGCCCCGATTGGCGTCAACGCCGACTTGGCATCGCGCATCAGGTGCGTGGCAACAGCGGGAGTGCCCACATTCATCGTACGGAATTTGGGCATGGAAAAGAGGACGCTGCCGCGCCCGACGCGGTCGGACCAGTAAAGCACGGGGCCTGGCGACGTCAGGCGCACGGCCACGCCGACCAGGACAAACAACGGCAGCAACAGGATGGCAGCCAGCCCCGCCGCCATGAAATCCACCGCACGCTTCACATTACCGCCTGTGCCACAATCATGTGCAGCGCATATGCGCTGACGGCCTCGCACGAAAGGGCTGTTCCTACAGCATTGCTCAGCTATAGCGCGGGTATAACAATGCGATGCCGGGGTGCGACATCTCAATTCTCGTCATCGGTGGAGGAAGCCGCATCGCGGCCGCGTTGGAACCGTTGCTAGGCGATTGCGCCCGCTACGTTAGCCGACAACATAGCCAGCGGCCTCGACATGTGTTGGTCGGCGATTATGCCGATATCCCGGCGTACCTATTCAACGGAATTCGCTGCGTCATCAACTGCGTGGGGATCAGCACCGGCAGTAGCAGCATGATGCATCTTATCAATGTCGACCTACCGCTACGGCTGGCGGCCACCGCAAAGGCGGCCGGTGTCGCGCATCTGATCCACGTCTCGTCTTTTTCCGTCTATGGCGGCGCGCGCGCCATCGATCGCCATACGTTACCGGCGCCGTCCAGCGACTATGGCCACTCCAAACTTGCTGCCGACACCGGGCTGCTCGCCTTGACGGACGATCGGTTCGCGGTCACCATCCTACGCTTGCCGCTGATTTATGGGCAAAATATTTCAGGAAAGCTTGGACAGCTTGTCCGGCTTTGGCAGCGCCTGCGCATTATGCCCGTTCCAACCGGCGATGTCGCTCGCGCGATGATAGGAATCGACTTGTCGGCAGAGGTCATCGCGCATCTGTCCCAAGTGCCCCATAGCGGCGTGGTCTTTGCGGCGGACCCGTTGCCCTTCACTTATGCGCTGACCGCGCAAGCGCGCGGCGAAAGGCTGTACCGGCTGCGCCTGCCGCGCGCGGCTACGCGCCTCGCCGAACGCGCAGCGCCCGCGATTGGCGGACGCCTGTTTGCGGACAGCAGGCTATCGGACCATGACAATATCGCCGTTCGGTACGATCTCACCACGCGACTCTATCGCGATATAGCCGCCGCTACTTTCGACTGATTTGCCAAGGATGACGATGCCACCACCACGCCTATGGATAGTGTCCGAACTTTATTATCCAGAACAGACCTCGACCGGCTATTTCCTAACTGCCATTGCTGAAGGTCTGGCCACCTCGATGGCTGTCAACGTCGTCAGCGGCCAACCGACCTACAGCGAGCGTGGCATCCTAGCACCCGCTAATGAAGATCGCAACGGCGTCCGCATCCACCGTGCGCGCGCAACGCATTTCAACAAGGACCGCCTACTGCTGCGCGCAATCAATACGCTGACTCTGACGTTGTCGATCGGCTGGTTTGCACTCATCCGGTTCCGCCGGGCTGATCAGTTGCTCATAGTCACCAATCCTCCGACGCTGCCGCCTCTGCTCGGTTTGATCGCACGGTTCAAAAATATGAATACTCATCTGTTAGTTCACGATGTCTATCCCGAAGTCCTTGCAGCGACTGGCATAATTCACCCCCACAGTATCACCTATCGTTTGCTCTCGCGTGTGTTCTCCGCGACTTTTCGAGCATACGATTCCATCATCGTGCTCGGTCGCGATATGGCCGAACTAATTCAGCAAAAAATTGGCAACGTTAAGCGGCCGATCACCATCATCCCGAATTGGGGCGACCCCGACGAGATCAAGCCAATACCCCGAGATACGAATCCCTTCCTGTTGATCAATAATATCCGAGCGCGCTGCATCATTCAGTTTTCCGGCAACATTGGCCGTACGCACGATATCGAGACGATCCTCGCGGCCGCACACAATCTGCGCAATCGGCACGACATTATTTTTCTATTCGTCGGATATGGTGGGAAAGCTAGCACCGTCGCCAACGCGATTGCCTCGGGAGAACTACCCAATGTTCGCTTTTTACCGCGTCAACCGAGAGAGATGCTTGGCCCGATGCTTGCGAGTGCAACGGCAACGATCATCTCGTTCGTCGATGAAATGAAGGGCTTATCTGTTCCAAGCCGCATGTACAATGTTATGGCTGCCGGCACGCCAATCATTGCAATCGCTGACCCAGATTCTGAATTGTCGCTGACCGTCCGCGAAGAGCAATCCGGCTGGATACTTGCACCGGGCGATGTCAATGCGTTAACCGAGCTAGTCACCGCCTTAGCCGAGGCGCATGGCGAATATGATGCTACTAGTCGTGGGATTAATGGTCGAGAAGCTGTTCTAGCGCATTATACATTTTCCTCTATTTTAACCAAGTTTCGAAGGCTTCTTATCGTAAATACTGACCATTTCGTTGGGAGAAACTCCAACCAATGAAATTATTCTGCCTTAGTTGCTATTGTTTATCAATAAAATAATGTATTTTAGTGTTCTATAGATTTTCATTGACTAGCTAATGCTAGCCGGCATCAGTCCTGAAATTTCGCCCAAGGACGCGGCCCAACCCGCGCTCGCCGCCTTCAACAGCCCCTTTTCCTATGACGGCCGCCCGCTGGCGCCGCTTTCCTGAGGTTATTCGCATGCGCGTACTCGTCACCGGCGGGGCCGGCTTCATCGGCTCGGCGCTTGTCCGGCACCTCATCGCGGACAGCGAGCACGAGGTCCTGAACCTCGACAAGCTCACCTATGCCGGCACGCTGACGACCGTCGAGGCGGTGTCCGACAGCCCGCGCTACCGCTTCGTGCAGGGCGATATCGGCGACGCCGAACTGGTCGCGAAGACGCTCGCCGGGTTCCGCCCCGACGTCATCACGCATCTGGCCGCCGAGAGCCATGTCGACCGCTCGATCGACGGGCCGGGCGCGTTCATCCAGACCAACATCGTCGGCACCTTCACGCTGCTCGACGCCGCGCGCACCTACTGGTCGGGCCTGGACGAGGACGCGCGCGCACGCTTCCGCTTCCACCACATCTCGACCGACGAGGTCTACGGCTCGCTCGGTGACGAGGGGCTGTTCACCGAAGATACGCCCTACGACCCGCGCTCGCCCTATTCGGCGTCGAAGGCGGGGTCCGACCATCTCGTCAGCGCCTGGGGCCACACCTACGGCCTGCCGGTCGTCGTGACCAACTGCTCGAACAATTACGGGCCGTATCACTTCCCCGAGAAGCTCATCCCGCTGATGATCGTCAAGGCGCTCGCGGGCGAGACGCTGCCCGTCTACGGCCGCGGCGCCAACGTGCGCGACTGGCTCTACGTCGAGGATCACGTCCGCGCGCTGCGCGCCGTGTTCGAGCGTGGCCAGCCGGGGCGCAGCTACAATGTCGGCGGCAACAACGAGAAGACCAACCTGTCGGTGGTCGAGACGATCTGCACCATCCTCGACGATCTTCGCCCGCGCGCCGACGGCGAGAGCTACACGACGCAGATCGGCTTCGTCGCCGACCGTCCGGGCCACGACGCGCGCTACGCGATCGACGCATCCCGCATCCGCGACGAACTCGGCTGGGAGCCCGCCGAGACCTTCGAGACCGGCATCGCCAAGACCGTGCGCTGGTATCTCGACAACGAGGCGTGGTGGCGCGCCATCGTCGACGAGCGGCAGGCGGACCAGCGCCGCGGCCTCGCCGCGTGAAGGCCATCCTCGTCACCGGGGGCGGTGGCCAGCTCGGCACCGCGCTCGCCAAACATGTCTGGCCCGACGGCTACCATGTCGTCACCAGCGATGCGGCCGATCTCGACCTGACCGACACCGCCGCCATCGCCGCAAGGGTCGCGGCCGGCCATGATGGCCAGCCCTTCGCCGCGGTCATCAACGGCGCTGCCTACACAGCGGTCGACAAGGCCGAGGACGACCTCGTCACCGCCTGGGCGGTCAACGCGCTGGCGCCCGCCGCGTTCGCCGCGGCGTGCAAGGCGGCGGACATCCCGCTGGTGCAGGTGTCGACCGACTATGTCTTCCCCGGCGACAAGGACGGGGCCTGGGAGGTCGACGATGCGGTCGCACCGCTCAACGTCTACGGGGCCTCCAAGCTGGGCGGCGAGCTGGCGGTCCGCACCGGCACCGCGCGCCACGTCATCGTCCGCACCGCCTGGGTCGTGAGCGCGACCGGGCATAACTTCATCAAGACGATGCTGCGCGTCGGCGCGGACCGCCCCACCCTGTCGGTCGTCGCCGACCAGCATGGCAGCCCGACCTCGGCGACCGATCTCGCCGCGGCGCTCGTGACGATCGCGGTGCGGTTGGTCGAGCACCCGGACGCGCCCGTCGGCACCTTCCACTTCTCCAACGCCGGCGCGACCAGCTGGGCGGGCTTCGCCGAGGAGATCTTCCGGCAGGCGGCCTTGCGCGGCGGCCCCGCCCCCGCCGTCCAGCCGATCGCGACCGCGGCCTATCCGACGCCCGCGCGCCGGCCCATGAATTCGCTGCTCGGCCACGGTGCCATCGAGCGCGCCTACGGCATCCGCCCACGCGACTGGCAGGCGGCGCTTTCCGACATCCTCGACGAACTTCTGGGAGTACCCGCATGAAGGGCATCATCCTCGCCGGCGGCTCGGGCACCCGGCTCCACCCCGCGACGCTGGCGATCAACAAGCAGCTGCTGCCGGTCTATGACAAGCCGATGATCTACTATCCGCTGTCGGTGCTGATGCTCGCCGGCATCCGCGACGTGCTGATCATCTCGTCGCCGGAATATCTGCCCAACTACCGCCAGCTGTTCGGCGACGGCTCGCTGCTCGGCCTGACCATCCAGTATGCCGAGCAACCCCGGCCCGAGGGCCTCGCGCAGGCCTTCACGATCGGCGCGGACTTCATCGGCGACGACAACGTCGCGCTGGTGCTGGGCGACAACATCTTCTTCGGCGCGCACCTCACCGACCTGCTCGCCAGCGCCGTCGCACGCAAGGACGGCGCGACCGTCTTCGCCTACCGCGTCGACGATCCGGAGCGCTACGGCGTCGTCGAACTCGAGGGTGGCCGCGCCATCAGCCTCGAGGAGAAGCCCGCCGCGCCCAAGTCCAACTACGCGGTCACCGGCCTGTATTTCTACGACAACCGCGTCGTCCAGTTCGCCCGCGACCTGAAACCCTCGCCCCGCGGCGAGCTCGAGATCACCGACCTCAACCGCCTCTACATGCAGGCCGGCGACCTGTTCGTCGAACAGATGGGCCGCGGCTATGCCTGGCTCGACACCGGCACCCACGACTCGCTCCTCGAAGCCTCCGAGTTCGTCCGCACCATCCAGCACCGCCAGGGCATCCAGGTCGCCTGCCTCGAGGAAATCGCCTTCCAGCAAGGCTTCATCTCCGCCGATCAGGCACGGGCCAGAGGCGAGGTCTTCAAGAAGACCGCATATGGCAAGGCTATCATCAATGCGGCGAATGGCGACTGAGCTTCAACTGAGCGGGTCACTCCCCCACCGGGCTCTCCCCGTGCTTCCGCAGCACGTCGTTGAACGCCTCGGCCATCAGCGACTGTAAACTCCGCCCCTGACGCCGCGCCAGGGTGTGCATCGCGAAGGACATGTCGGGGGTGAAGAAGCCGGCGATCTGCTTGCGGCCCTCGCGGCTGTTCGCGCGGGGTTCGGGCGGCTCCGACGCAGGCGCAGCGACCGGTTCCGGTGTGCGGGCGCGCAAATTGGCGAAGCTGGGCTTGCGGCTCATGGTTTGACCTTCCTGAAACGGGGTGTCGGCATGTCGAGCTGTCGACACGCCCAGCGGTAGAGTTCGCGCACTTCCTCCGCGGCCTTGCCGGCGGGCTCGGCTTCCATCACCGACCGGCCCTCGGCGGACGCGTGACGATAGGCGGCGCGGTCGGGGAGCAGCACCGGACAGGGCGGCGTTCCGAACCCTTCGACCAGCTCGCCAGCCTCCTGATAGATGCGCGGTGCATTCGGTGGCCCGGCGGTGAAGACGACGAAGGCGGGTTTGCGCAGCAACTGCACCAGCTTGGCACTGGTCTGGATTGCGGACAGGTCGAACGCGCTTGGCCGGCACGGTATCAGGACGAGATCGGCGACCTCGACCGCAGCGCGGGCGGCGCTGTCGGCGTGGGGGGGCGTATCGATCACGATGACCTGCGCGCCCTGCCCTTTCGCGGCCTCGATCTTGGCGGCGAGGCGGGGTGGCGGGCTGTCGATCACTTCTGGGGGAGCGTCCCGTCGCCAAGCGGCCCATTGGCTGGCGGTGGCCTGCGGGTCGGTGTCGACGATCAGCGACACCGCGCCGGCATCCTGGGCGGCCGCGGCGAGGTGGAGCGCGAGCGTGGTTTTCCCCGCCCCCCCTTTCTGGCTGATGATCGCGATCGTCCGACTGGCTGTCTTCATGTCGGTACCTCTACATGTCGACACCAACACTTCAACGTCTTTCCGACATATCGACGGCGTTTCAGCCAGCACGCCGCTGGCGATCGTCCGAACCGAAAACCGCCTGCTTCCTCTAGGGAGCATTGCGGCGGCGAAGCCGACGCTCCTGAACTGGCGCTGTGCTGTTGATTGGGTATTTCGCGATCACGCGCTTTTCTGTGGTCATCAATTTCGTTGTTGGCCGTTCAGGCCAACTCCGTTTGAACTCGGGATATAGGAATCCAGTAGCGGTTGCGGATGGTTTTGAGACTCACAGGCTATGCTGTCGATCCGTGCCCCCAGCGAGGCGAGGACCCGGCCGAGCGCGCCCCCGACGGTCGCCTGCGCCAGTTCGCGGCAGGACAGCGTGGCATGCATCGCCGCAACCTCCTCGTCGCGGACCTGGGCATGCTGGAGCGCGTCGACCGGGATCGGTGCGGGACGCAGCCAGCGCGGTAGCAGGCCGAGGATGCGGCCGGGCAGCAACGGGCGATAGGCGTTGGAGGTCTGGGCGTAACGCGGCCCCCTGCCCCGTCCGCCCGATGCTGCTGGTGCTGGCTCGTCCCCCGCCTCCTCGACCCGCTTGAACCGGCGCTGGCGCAGAAGGAAGCCCGCCGCCTCCAGCGCGTGGAGCGCGCGCGCCACGGTCGCGCGGCCCAGCGCAGTCGCTTGGGCGAGATGATCGTAGGTGGGGAACACGCGGCCGGCGTTGAGGCGCGCCAGCGTGCAGATCTCCTCATAGACGCGTACCGCGCCTGCGGTCAGCGCGGCGAGTGTCCGTTCGGTCGCGGACAGCTCGCGCGCCTCGACCCGCGCCGCCCGCTTCAGGCGTCGTCCGGCATCGAGCGCGGCCCGCGCCATGCGCAGCAGCCGGTCGGTCTCGCCCTTGGCGGGCACCGCGAAGAACAGGTCTTCGAACGTCCCCGCCTCGATACTGCCGCGCAGCACCGGTGCGCCAGTACGGTGAGGAGCACCCGAGCGGGCGGGCGTCCGCCCACCGCTACGAAGCGCCGTTCCGGACGGCCGAACGCGGCCGAGCGCCAGCGCCGTCGCCTCCCCGAGAGTAAACGCCGTCATCTTCCATCCCCTTCAGGGGCTGGGACCGGGACAAAAAGAGGGCGTGGCGCGAAACGCGCATCCTTGAACTGACGTTCGTTCGGGGGTAGATGGAGGGAGTTGTTACTTCCGGTTCGACGTTTGGCGACGTCGCTCCAATGATACCCTTGGGATGCCCGGCCTTCGTGCCGGGCTTTCCTTTATGTGGTCACAGCCGCTCCATTAGCTTTGTGTAGCCGGCCCAACCGGCCGTGACCCCGCTTGTTGCAGCAAAAAACCAACAGTGAAAGTGTTCCCGGTTCGTGCTTTCGAGTAGGAATTCGAAAAACTTCACCATTTCCGATGCAAATGTCGCACCCGGTTCGTGCTTTCGAGTAGGAATTGGTGCGCGACTTCGTGCTTTCGAGTAACAATTACCGTGAAAGTTCGTGCTTTCGAGTAGGAATTACTGAGCCGCTACCGAATCGATCGGTGTGGCTAATGCAGGTGATTCGGGCTCGACCCGCTCGCGCCGGGTGATAACGACGCTGACCGGGGCGGTCTTGCGCCCCCGGCCCGCGCGCGGCTCCGCGTCCGGCGCGGTTTCGATCAGCGCGATGTCGTAATCAGGGATCGTGTCGGTGCCCGCGATCTGCTTCAGCGCGGCACGAAAGTTCGACAGCGGGTTCTGGTAGCCGATCTGGAGCCGGAAGGTGGCGAGATCGATTTCCAGCGGCACCGGTCCGTCCGGGCCCTCCTCGCAGGTCGAGCGTGCGACCTCGTAGATGCGCCGCTCGATCGGGCCGAGCTGGAAATAGGCCGCGGCATAATCGAGCACCTGACGATCGCGCAGGATCGCGCGGAACAGCCAGTCGCACAGCCGCACCTTGACCGCCTTCAGCCGGCGCTCGCCGGTCTTGGTGCGCGAATAGTGCAGTCGCGCCTCGGACAGCCACGAGAAGAAGCCTTCCTCGCCCTCCCCGCCCGCTTCGATGTTGGTCTTGATCTGGGTGCCCTGCAATCGCTCCAGCGCCTCCGACAGCCGCCCATAGGAGCGCGCCGAGTGGTTGGAGCCGGTGACCGAGAACAGGTCGTGCGCGGTGAAGACGAAGTCCTGGACCACATCCTCCCCCGCCTCGATCTTCGCCGCCATCAGGCTGGCGATGTAGAGCACGATCTCCTTGTCGTAGATCGTCGCGACGCCGCTGGCCGACGGGCGAACCTCGATCGAGACGGTCGCGTGATCATAGGTCAGCGGCTTCATCCACGCATTCTTGCTGAGCGCGAAGAACGGGAACGCCATCAGCGACCGTTCGCCGCGGATCTCGGCGGTCAGCGGACTGTCGAGCTGGAACAGATCGCGCTGCGGCGAACGCGGCGTGGCCGGCTTCTTGCTATCCCGAGGCCGGGCTGCGGAACGGGTCGGGGTGGTCGATCGGGCCATTTGCGAATTCCTACTCGAAAGCACGAACTTTTGGCATCCCCGTCGCAGGCTATGACGATGGGCCGCAAAGGATGACGTTGCGAGCCGGTGCCGTTATCGGTGCCAAACCCCGTCTTTCGGGGTTCCCAACCCTCTTCGTACACTCGACAAAAGCCGATATACTGCTCTTGGAGGACGGACGACGAGGTCGGAATATCCGTCACGAGCCGCAATCGCTCGGCGTTGCCAATATCGAGTTGCGGGTGGGTTCAAAAATCGAAAGTTCGTGCTTTCGAGTAGGAATTCAGCAGTAGCTCGCCAGCCATGTATTGACCATCGGCACCACGCCTCTACAGGTCGACAGGTCGACATGTCGACCTGTCGACCTGTCGACACGTAGAGGCGTTAGCGAGCGAGATTTAGCCGCACCATCATCTGGCGGACGCCGTCGGTGGTGCGAGCGAGCGCCGATGCGATATCGTCGACGCGCTCGCCGGCCTCCAGACGGCCGCGAAGCGTCGTGATGTCGGTCTGCGTCCAGCGGCGCTGCGCCGCGGCCGCGCGGTCAGGTTCAAGCATTACCCGGTTCAGGCCCTACCCGGTTCACGCACAGACCGGCTCAGACGTTGCGGACCCAGCGCGTGCGCGTGACCGCGCCGGCGATGACCTGCTTCTTGAACACCGTGCGCATGCGTTCGGCGTCGTCGCCGTTCATGAACACGACCCGGGTGCCACCGGACAGGATCGTCTCGATCGCGCTGATGGCGGCACCGTTCTTCAGGGCGCTGGCGCGGACTTCGGCTTCGGTAGCGGTGATGTTGATCGCTCGCGACATCGTCGTTCCATTCATAATTCTGGCGGGGGAGAAAATAAGCTGACGATCGCGATCGTCGTCGTGCGCGCCTATCGTTTGATAGTCAGCATCGCCACGGGATCATTTTTGGTAGAAACCGCCGAGGCGTTGGTTTTGATCTTTTCCGCCTTGGGTTTGCGGACTTCCTTGTTCGACTTACGCTGGCTCTTCGCCATGCCCGTGATCCTCGGAGCGATACGCTCGTGTGCAGGGTACGCCATTTAACGGAAACGGGCGCATGAATTCGGTCGGCCGGGGAGAGGGACGGCCTAATCGACGTAGTATACACGTCTACATCACGACACGTCGACTGGACGTCAACTCAGTCCCAACGCCCGATCATGATCCTGCCCCGGCCCGACGATGCGGTGGACGAACACCCGGTCGGGCAGTGCCGAATAGAGGATGCCATAGCCCTTCCACGATCGTCGGCGAATACCGTGGCGCTCGTAACGCGGCACCAGCGGGAAACCGTGCGGCAGTTCGCCCAGCCGCCCCGCAACATCGCGCAGTTCGGCGACGAAAGAGACGGCACGGGGTGGATTGTCCCGGGCAATGAAGCGGGCGATGTGTCGTAGGTCGATCACGGCCTGCGACGACAGGACGACCTTCACGAACGGTGCTGGCCGTCCGTCGTCGCCAGTTCGATCAGCACCGCGTCGCATGCGGCATCGAGGTCGACCCCGCCGCCCGCCGCCATCTCCGCCAGGCTCTGCGCGATCGAGCCGTCGAGATCACGCAGCCAGCGCTCCTCGTTCTCGATCCCGCCGCGGTCGCGACGGATCAGGTCGCGCACATAGTCGCTGGCGCTCGCATACTGCCCGCTGTCGATCCGGTCCTGCACGTAATCCCGCATCGGGTCGGGCAGCGATATGTTCATGGATGCCATGCCGGTGTCTCCGCCAGTATCATGGCAAAGATTGCCATGCGCTGCAATCAGACACCGCATCGTCTGATTGTCGACAGTTCGACGAGTCGATAGTCACACTCGTAAAATGTATCCGTTTTCACTGGCCTCGCAGCCACCCCGTGATCGAATAGCGACGATAAGCCGCAGCGCGGGTCACCTCCGACACGCTGTGCATCTGAGGTACCCGGAACAGGTTCAGCGTGTTGAAGCGCGGCTCCACCGCCTGGGCCCAGCCGTCATCGCCGGCGTGGAACAGCAGCAATCCGCCCCATTCGGTCCGCCACATGGGGTTGAGGCTGAGGACATAAGCCGCATGACGATGGCGCCCCGCCACGGCGTCGTCATGCCCGGTCAGGAAATCGCCGGGCGCATAGGCGGTGGCCTGCGCATCCGCGAAATCGATGCCGTCCGCACCGGTCACCATCCGCAGGAACGCTCGCGGTTTTCCCGAGGACAGCCAGGAGGCGAACGCCGCCAGCGGATCGTCGCTAGTGCGGCGTGCTGCCTCGTCGTCGGGCACGCGGATCGTTTCGTAGCGATACTGGAAGCCGGCACGCGCCGCGGCATACACCGCCGTGTCCAGCGCGGCGCGCTGCTCCTCGGACATCGCTGCGCGTGTGGCGCGATCCAGCTCCATCACACGCCCGCCGCTGTTCAAAACCTGACGCCAGTCGGTCCGCTCCCGCAGCATCGCGTGCAGCATCGTCGCGGACTCAGGGGCGAGGATATCGACGATCTGCAACCGCCCGTCCCGCGCGAAGCGGGCGGCGAGGGCGGTCGCGTCCAGCGCCGGGTTCAGGGCAAAAGGTGGCGATGACATCGGTCCGGCCTTATGCCACGCCCAGCCGGCAAATCGAAGAGATTGCCATATTTTCGAACCGAGATGGGGAGGGTAGGGGATGCAGCGGCTGTTCGATATCGCGCCGACGATCGACATCGGCACCGCAGCCGCGACGTTCGCGCGGGACGGCCGCGTGCAGATCCGCGATTTTCTGACCGACCCGTGCGCACACGCCATCCGCCGCATTCTCGCATCGGAGACACCGTGGGGAACGGCGTGGCAGGCCGGCGCTGGCGGTCCGTCGTCGATGCGCCGCGAAGAACTGCGCGCCATGTCGCCGGAACAACGCACGACGCTGGCCGTGGCGGTCAACACCGCGGCCGCCGGGCAGGATTATGCGTTCCGGTTCGCGCATTATCCGATGATCCACGCCTATCTCCAGGCATGGCAGCCAAGCGGGCCGCATGACGCGCTGGTCGAACATCTGAACGACACGCCCTTCCTCGACACGGCTCGCGCGATCACCGGCATCGCGTCGATCATCAAGGCGGATGCACAGGCCACCTTCTTCAGCGCCGGCGATTTTTTGGCGGTGCATAACGATAGTCATGAAAACGAAGGTCGGCGCGTCGCCTATGTCCTGAACCTCTGCGACGAGGACTGGCGGCCCGATTGGGGCGGTTATCTGAACTTCCTCGACGCAGACGGCGATATCATTGCCGGCTGGCGGCCGCGGTTCAATGCGCTGAACCTATTCCGGGTGCCGCAGGCGCATCACGTCACCTATGTTCCGCCATTCGCGCGGGCGACCCGCTTCGCCATCACCGGTTGGCTTCGTGACCGGTAATGGCGCAGGTGGCATGTCCAACCGGACATCAGTCGTTTCCTACACGTCAGCACGTTAGGTGATCTGACGACGGCGTCGGTCTACGACCGAGCACCAGCCTGGTAGCGGCCTGGATGCCGACAGTGACAATAGCCGCAATCATGACCCGCACCTTATGATGCCGCGTCCGTGCCCGAGTCCAGCGTTCACCTGCGAACATGATTTCGCCCGACAGCGCGCATGCAAAAGCGCCTGCACGGTGTCCCGTACAGGCGCTTTACGCTCCGTTTCCGGAAGGACGGCGGGCGCTAGGCCCGCCGTCCGCGATCAGAACTTGAAGCGCGTGGACACGAAGAAATCGCGGCCGAGCACGTCGTACGTACCGGGGAAGGTGTTCGCCTGCTGCTGGTTGCTGCCGAGCACCGTCGGGTTCTTGTCGAACAGGTTGTTGACGCCGATCGACAGATTGTACTGGTCGGTGATGTTGAACGAGAAGCTCAGGTCGACCAGGTTGTAGGCCGGGATACGCTCGACGAAGAAGTCCGACGTATCGTCGTCGTCCCGCACTGCCGACAGGTGACGCCAGCGCAGGCTGGTGGTCAGGCCGCCGTCGATCCACGACACGCGCGACGTCCACTTGTACTTGGGCGTCGGGTTGCCGCAGGTAAGCCCGAAGGTTCCCGCGCACTTGGTGACGATATCGGGCTGCTCGGCGACCGGGGTCAGGTCGCTCTTCCGGGTGTAGGTGCCCAGGAAGAAGAAGGCCAAGCGGGAGTCGTCGCGACCCATCATCGAGAGCGGGAAGCGCGTCTGGTAATCGACCTGAACGTCGACACCCTCGGCCTTCAACGTCGACACGTTGGCGGTGCCGATCAGCGGCAGGACCGTGCCGTCGAACTGGCCCAATGCGTTACGGGTCCCGACGAACGCCTGGCAATAGGGGCTGCTGATGTCCTGTAGAACGTTATAGCAGAGGTCCAGCGTGTTGACCAAGCCACCGCCCAGCGAGGACACCGTGTTCTCGACCTTCAGGTTGAAATAGTCGGCCGTCATCGACAGGCCCGGCAGGAAGCTGGGACGCAGCACCACGCCGGCGGTGTAGGAGTCCGAAACTTCCTCCTGAAGGTTCGGGTTACCGCCCGTCTGGATCTGGATCTGATTGTTGATCTGAAGTCCGGGGGTACCCACCAGATTGGTCGGGACGCCGGTTGCGACGCAAAGGCCACGGATCGTCGCGTTGGCCGCGGCGGAGGCCAGGGCGCAAGGGTCCTGCGCCTGCGGGAAGTTCACCGCACCGCCGGCGAACAGTTCCGCCACGTTCGGCGCACGCACCGCCCGCTGGTACTGACCACGGAAGGTGATGTCGCGGATCGGCGAATAGGTCGCGCCGCCCGCATAGGTCCAGACGCCCCCGACGTTACCGAGCGAATAGTCGGAATAGCGACCCGCAGCGGTGAGTTCGAGGTTGTAGACGCCCGGGATACGCGCTGCGACCGGGATCAGCAGCTCGCCGAACACTTCCTTGACGTTGTAGCTGCCGATGGTGGCATCGCCGGCGTTGAAGCCGATGACGTCACCCGACGACAGCGCCGTGTCGGGGATGAACTCCGCCGACAGCTTGCGATACTCGCCACCGGCCGCGATGCTGACGTCACCGCCGCCCAGGCCCAGGTTGAACAGGCCGCCCGACACCGAGGCGTTGGCTACCTGCAACACCGAGATGTCGCCGTTCTGCGCCACGATCGAGATCTGATCGACCATCGCCGGGGTCAGCGTGCCGGGGCCGAAGATGTTGATCGCATCCGCCGAGCCGTTCAGACCCGCCTGGAATGCCGCGCGCGAAATGTTGCCCGCCTGCACGTTGGCGTTCCGGGTCCGCGCATAGCTATAGTACGCGTCGTAGTTGAAGCCCTCGGCGATCGGACCCTTGACGCCGACCAGCATGCGGAACGCGTTGCGCTCGTCGAGCGAGTTGCGGCCACCCGTCTCCAGCACGCGCCGCTGCACGGACAGCGGCACGATCCCGTCACCTAGGACCGTGTTGGCAGCGATCGCAACCGTGTCGAGCTGACGCAGCGCCGCGATGTTGGCGGCCGACAGGAACGGCGACACCGCGTTGATGTTCACCTGGAACGTGCCGGTCACCGGCGTCGCCGCCAGTTCGTTGGCAACGCGGTTGTTGACGAAGCTCGCCTCGACATACGCCGTGTTGCCGCCGCCCATGTCGTAATCGGCATAACCGCCGAGAAGGTAACGCTCCTGTGGGACCTGCAAATAGTTGGCCGGCGCGAAGTTGTAGAGGTCGGTCGCCACGCGTGGACGGCTGACGCCCGGCTCCGTGAAGAACGCGCCGCCACCGCAGAAGATGTTCCCGGTCGGGCAGGCCGCGCCATAGGTAGAGGTCAGGCGAGCGGTCGGCGTCGTCGACGAACCGCCGGGGATCAGCGCACTGCCGTCGCCATTATCGCCCAGAGCTTCGCGCGAGTAGCTGCGTGCGCCCTGGAAGATCGCCTCGCGGCGGAAATACTCGGCATACACGGTCGCGTGACCGCGATTGTCGGCCAGCGCCGTACCGAGTGCGACATAGCCCTCGTAACGACGGCCGTCGCCGCGCTCGGTCAGGCCGTACTGGCCACCGGCTTCGACACCGCTCAGGTCGGTGCGCAGGCGGAAGTTGACGACGCCGGCCAGCGCGTCCGAACCATAGACCGCCGATGCGCCGCCCGTGACGACGTCCACGCCCTCGAGCAGGAAGGCCGGGATCGTGTTCAGATCGGTGATCTGGCTCGCATCGTAGAACATCCAGCGGCGGCCGTTGACCAGCACCAGCGTGCGGTTCTCGCCCAGACCGCGCAGGTTCAGCGTCGAGACGCCGCCACCCGGGTTGTTCGAGAAGGCGGTGCTGCCCGGGATCACCTGCGGCAGGGTGTTGATGACCTGCTCGACGTTCACCGTGCCGGACAGCTTGAACTCTTCCTGGCCGACGACCGCGATCGGCGCGGCGGTTTCGAGGTCGCGGCGCGCGATGCGCGATCCGGTCACGACGATCTCGCCACCTTCGGCAGGCTCACCGGTCGCGTTCTGGTCGATGTTGTTGGTCGGCGTGCCGGTGCCCGAATCCGGGCCGGGGCCGGTCTGGGCATGGGCCGGTACGATGGCCAGAACACTGGCAGCCAGCGTGGTCGCCAGCAGACGCGAACGGAAGTTCATGTAAAATCACCCCTTTAGCTACAACAAAGACTTTGCGCCCGCGCTTGTGCGCGTGACGCATTTTTTGGTCCCCGGATGTTCTGATCGCACCCTTATTGGTTACAAACGTAGCGTCGAGTGAAACACTATTGCAACGTAGACGACGGGATAATGCGCTCGGATCGGCCATTTTCACAGGCGATGTTGCATATCAGGCACAGTGATCCGACCGGGCATCGTGCATGACGCAGATGACTGGAAAAGAGATAGGATTATGGTCGATGCGACGTTTTGAGCGCGTGATGTTGGCGGTGCCGCTTATGGTTCTAAGCGCGCCTTCGACAGGGCAGACGGCTGGCAAGGACACCGGCGATAAGCTCATCGAGGCCGTCACCCGCTGCCGCTCGATCACCGGCCCGACCGAACGGCTGGCCTGCTTCGATCGGGCCTCCTCGGCGCTCGAAACCGCGCGTGCCAGCAACGACATCGCCATCCTCAGTCGCGAGGAAGTGGCCGAAAAGCGACGCTCCTTGTTCGGGTTTCAGCTTCCCACGACAAACCTGTTCGGACGCGCCGGCGAGAAGATGCCCGAGATCCAGAATCTGGACTCGACGGTGCGCAGCGTCGAGCGTTCCGGCCGCGATCGCTGGGTCGTCGTCCTGGCCGACGGATCGACCTGGAAAACCGCGGAGGCCTCGCGCTTTCCGCCCGAAACGGGCGACAGCGTCAAGATCAAGCGCGCCGCACTCGGAACCTATCTCGCCTCCTTCGACGGCACCCCCAGCCTCCGCATCGCGCGAGTTCAGTGATGCCCGCATGCGATCTGGTCGGACGCGCCGATCGGCATCGAGGGCCAGGGTCGGGATCAGCAGGCGGCAGCTACCGTGCTGGGCATTCGTAACGAATGGCACGTGCAGACGGCCCATGACACGGCGGCCATCGCCGGCATATTCACGCAGGCCGGCATCGCTACGCCGGTGCTGCATGATCCGATGCCACCAGAACCGCGATGACGGACTCGATCACGCAACATCTGTCCCTTTCGGTAGAATGGCCGGCAGGAGCGCGTCCTCCGGCATGGAATCTCGCGCGCACGCGCGACATGGCGAAAGCGCTGGCGCAGGTACATCCGCTGTTCGCCGAGCTTTCCCCACGCGGGCGAGGCGGCAGCTTCGAAACGATGGAGGCGATGCCGCTGGTCGATGACCTCACGGTCGAACAATGGCTGGATCTGGCCCGGTTGCACGGTCGCCGGTCGGACGCGGATCCCGGTACCACGATCGTCTTCTGGAATCGCCGGCGGGCGGAGGGAGAAGCCCAGCTCGTCGAGATCCACTACGACCAGCCCGGCGGGCCGGCACACCCGCGCCTTCCCCGGCGCCCGAACGAAATACGCTTTCCCGCCCTCCCGCCGCAGATGCAGGCACGGGATACTCTCCTGTCGCTGATCGGGGCCTGTATCGACGCGTTCGATGCCTATCGCGCCGATGTCGCCTGGCTGATGCAGGCGCCGGTGCGACCGATGGAACCTGCCCGCAGCACACTCGCCTATCGGCTGTTATGGCTGGGCGAGGGCGTCGCGTTCCCCGAGGATGCCGAGGCGCGTTATCGCTATCCCGCGGACCATCCCGAACCCGAAGGATCCGATCCATGGCGTGTCGGCACCCTGTATCGCTGGCCCGACGCCGACCTCGAAGCGTCCGTCCGATAAGCGGGTGGGCCTAGATCAGACGAACGGCCAGTAGCCTCTACCTGCGTATACCTGTCGACACCTCGACACGTCAGATCATCACGCGTTCGACCTCGTCCAGCGTCACGCCGTCGTGGCGACGGTCGTAGAGCTGCGTCGTGCGGGTCGAGGAGTGGTTCGCCATCGCCGCGGCGCGTTCCAGCGTGCCGCCATTCTTCAAATAGGCGGTGATCCCCGTCGCCCGGAACGAATGGTTGCCGATCGCCGTCCCGATCCCCGCTGCAAGCCCGCGCCGGCGGACCATCTGATAGGCATTGGCCTGGGGCAGGGGGGTCCGGCTCAATTGGCCGGTGCCGCGCGCGATCGTGCGGAACAGCGGCCCCTTGCGATCCTCCGCCAGCCCGCAGCCATCGATATAGGCGTGGAGATACTCCTCCAGATTATGGTGGCACGGCATCTCGTGCAGCTTGCCGCCCTTCTCGTGCAGCCGCACCCACAGCCGGCGGTTCTGCGTAAAGGCATCCTCCACCCGCATCGCCAGCGCCGCACCGACGCGCGCGAAGCTGTACGTCATCAGTGCGATCAGCGCGCGGTCGCGTAATCCTATACATGTCGACACGTCGATACTGTCGAGCAGGGTGCGCGCCTCGTGCGGGTCGAGCACCGGCGTCTTGCCGCGCCGCACGCTATAGGCGGGACCGCGCACCGACACTGCGGGGTTGGTCGGCACCACCTGCGTCCGCACCAGCCAGTCGAACAGATGCCGCACCCCCGCCAGCCGCTGCTTGACGGTCGGCACCGAAACCTCGCGGCCCAGTTCCTCGATCCAGGCGGCGACGTGCAGCGGCTGGATTTGCGGCAGGGCAGTGACGCCCCGCTCGCTGCACCACGCCAGGAAGTCGCCGCAGCCGCGCGCATAGGCGCGCCGCGTGTGGACGTTCCGGATCGTCGCCGCGAAGAACTCCAGGAACCGCATCTGCGCCTGCGGCTCCGCCTCCGCGATCAGCACCGGCAAGGTCAGCGCGGGCGCAGGGGAGAGGGGGCTCAGCATCATCGCGCCACCACCATGAATCACGCGGATTCCGGGTGCAATCGGCAAATGGCGAAGCCCGTAGACGGGAGCGTGACGAAGTCGGGCCCACTCCAAATTTATCCCCATTCGCGGCAGACGGCAGCTACGCCACCAACCGATCAATTGCCTGATCCCATGCGACTTTCGTCGCCCGGCGCGGTTGGCGTCTATGCTCCCGCGCGGTAACCCCGCCCTCCGTTACGGAGGTTTGCCTGATGCCCTATCCCGCCCCCTATGTTCCCGATCCCGCGCGCTATGATGGCCGGATGCCGTATCGGCGTACCGGCCGCAGTGGCCTCAGATTGCCGGCGATCAGCCTCGGGCTCTGGCAGAATTTCGGCGGTGCCGACGTGTTCGAGACAGGCCGTGCGATCCTGCGGCGCGCGTTCGATCGCGGCGTCACCCATTTCGATCTCGCGAACAATTACGGGCCGCCCTACGGCTCGGCGGAAGAGAATTTCGGCCGCGTCCTCGCGACCGACTTCGCCGGTCACCGCGACGAGCTGATCGTCTCGACCAAGGCGGGGTGGGATATGTGGCCCGGCCCGTACGGCGACATCGGATCGTCGCGCAAATACCTGATCGCCAGTTGCGAGCAGAGCCTGAAGCGCATGGGCCTCGACTATGTCGACATCTTCTACTCGCACCGCGTCGATCCCGACACGCCGCTGGAGGAGACGATGGGCGCGCTCGTCCAGCTGCATCGGCAGGGTAAGGCGCTGTATGTCGGCCTGTCCTCCTACGAACCGGGCCTGACGCGACAGGCGGCCGCGATCCTCGCCGCGGAGAAGGTGCCGCTGTTCATCCACCAGCCGAGCTATTCGATCCTCAATCGCTGGATCGAGCGTGAGCTGCTGGGGACGCTCGACGATCTCGGCACCGGCTGCATCGCCTTCTCGCCGCTAGCGCAGGGGATGTTGACCGACAAATATCTGGGCGGCGTCCCCAAGGACGCACGCGCAGCGCGTGGAGGGTCGCTGTCGGAAACGCTGCTGACCGACCGCAATATCAACGCGGTCCGGGCGTTGGACGCGATCGCGAAGGGACGGGGCCAGACGCTGGCGCAGATGGCGATCGCCTGGGTCCTGCGCGATCCGCGCGTCACCTCGGCGCTGATCGGCGCGCGCACCGTGGAACAGCTCGACGATGCGCTCGATGCGCTCGGCAACCTTGATTTCGAGAGCGACGAACTCGCCGCGATCGACGCCGCGGCCCCCGATGGTCAGATCAACATCTGGTCGGGATCGTCCGACATCACCGTGCTGCCGAAGGCGCAGGGCCTGAAGGTATAGGGCCTGAAGGGGTAAGGGACCCCGGCGTAAACGATCGGGGTGGCACAGGCGGGAACGTCCCGCCTGTGCCACCCACTGTGCTTCTCCCGGTCGATCAGAAGCGGAAGCGAGCGCCGATACCGTAATAGCGGCCCTCTTCGCGGATATCGCGCGGATAGGAGCGATCCTGCGCATATTGGCGATAGTTGTTGAACGGCTTCGCCAGGATGTTCGCCGCGTCGAACGTCAGCGTGATCTGCTTGATCGGCGTGTAGTTGAACGAGAAGTCCAGCCGCTCGATATTCTGCGTACCCTCGCCGTCGTAGAAATCGGACGTCGGCAGGAACTGGTTGTTCAGGAACGCGGTGCGGTTGTTGAGCGACAGGCGCGTCGAGATGACGCCCTTCTCGTAGAACAGGGCGGTGTTGTACGTCCATTTCGACAGGCCGGGGATCTTCACGAACGGGGCTGGCGTCGCCGATCCGGTCGCTGCCAGGAAGAGATTGGCCGGGAAGCGGTTTTCCCCCTTCAGATAGGTGACGTTCGCCTGGACGCCGAACCCGCTGAGCAGGCCGGGCAGGAAGTCGAAGAAGGTCTGCGCGCCGACCTCGAAGCCCTTGATCCGGCCCTTGCCCGAATTCTCCGGCCGGCTGATCTCGATCAGGCCATAGACCGGGTCGATCGTACGGGTGGTGAAATTGTTGATGAAGCCATTGAGGTCGCGGTAGAATGCCGCGGCGGTGATCGATGCCGTCTGGCTGAAATAATATTCGACCGACGCGTCGTAATTCTTCGACGTCAACGGCTGCAGGTCGGGGTTGCCGCCGCTGCCATAGGCGACCGGGCGGCCCTGCAACGCCAACGGGAAGCGCGTATCGGGCAGGATCGGGCCGGTGATCGGGGCCGTGTTCTGGTCGATCCGGAGCGCCGGGTTGAGCTGGCCGAATTCCGGCTTCGTGCGCGTCATCGTGAAGCCGAAGCGCACCTGCAGCTTGTCGTCGGGGCGGAAGCGCAGGCTGACATTGGGCAGGATGTCGACGTAATTGGCCTTGGTCACGCGCGGCTCCGACACCCGGACACCGTCGAAGAACACGCTGGAAATGCCGCTGTATTTGCCGACCGTGTTGACGACGCGCGCACCGATCAGGCCGTCGACCCTGAGCGAGCCGACATCGAACTCGTACTTGGTCTGGCCGTAGAAGGCGTAGGTCTGTTCCTCCGCGAAGAACGAGTCCTGCGGGTTGAGCTGGATGTTCGGCGTCGCGAACCGGGCCAGCGCGTCGCGATAGCCCTGATCGTTCGGGTTGGCGGCGACGATCTTCACCAGCGAGTCATAGGAGAACTGGCGCAGTGCCTCGGCATTGCCCGCCACGCCGGCACGGGTCGGCATCAGCCAGCTCGTAAAGCCCTGATCGCCGCGGAACACGTTCTGCGTCAGCCCCAGCGGCTGGGCGGGAGTCTGCGCCAGCGTCAGGCCCAGCGTCTCGGTATAGGCATAGCGGTTGCCGCGCTCCAGCGACGCTTCGCGATCGGTCCAGCGCGCACCGAATTGCAGCTTGGGGAACAGCGACACGTTGGTGTCGAGGTCCAGGTCGCCGCGCCATTGCCAGCCCTTGCCCTGCACGCGGTAGATGCTCTCGTAATAGCCGCGCCATTTGTAGTTGGCGGGGTTCTCCGCGTCGAAGCCGGGCAGCGCGAAGGACGAGCCGCCCTTCACGAAGAAGTCGACATCGACCTGCGGCGCGGCGGTCCACGCCGTGTCGAAACTCCATTCGTCGGAGCCGTATTCGCTGCGCGTATAGGCGAGGTCGGTTGACAGGTGCGCCGGGCCGATATCCCACTTCGCGCCGCCTGCGGCCTGATAGGTGTTGGTGTAGCCGTGCTGCGTGCTGCGATATGCCTCCGGCCGGAACCCGCCGGTCTTGGTCAGGCTCTCGACCTGATCGGGCTTGCCGTCGACGAGCACGATGTTGCTGAGCGTGGGGTTGTTGTCGAGCAGCGGCGCGCGGAACCAGTCGTTGGCGATGTCGCCGCGGTAACCCTGATACAGGAAGTCGTAATAGAGCTCTAAATTCCCTGCCGGCTTCCACTGCACACTGGCATTCACCGCCGGCCGCCACCGCTTGCCGCTGTCGTTGTAGACGCCGACCGCGGCGGGGATCTTGAAGTCGCGACCGACCGAGGCGGGGACGATTGTCGTACCCGCGCTGGGGTTGGTCACGAAACCATCGGCCCAGCGCACCGCGTTGCGGTAATGCGCCTGCTGGTAGGAGGCGTTCAGCAGCACGCCGACCTCGCCCAGCGGCGTGTCACCGCGCGCCGACACAAGGACGTTGCCCAGCGGGTCGTACTTCTTGTTCTGGTCGTTGTACGTGCCGCGGATACCGCCTGCGAGGACGAACTTCTCGGTGAAGTCGAAGGGCCGGCGGGAACGCACGTTGATCAGGCCGGCGAGACCCGGTTCGAGCAGATCGGCGGTGCCGGATTTGTAGACTTCCAGACCGGCGAGCGCGCCCGCCGGGAAATCCTGCAACTGCGACCGGCGCAGCTCGGCGGTGAAGATGTCGCGACCGTTGAAGGTGGTGGCGACGTCGGGGAGGCCGCGGACCAGCACCTGGCTGACCTCGTCGCTGAAGCGGTTGACCTGCACGCCGGTGACGCGCGCCAGCGATTCCGCGGCAGTGTTGTCGGGCAGCTTGCCGATATCCTGCGCGACGATCGCGTCGAGGATCGCGTCCGAATTGCGCTTGATCGCCTGCGCGCTGCCGAGACTGGCGCGATAGCCGGTGACGACGATCTCTTCCGGGCTGCGGCCTTCGTCGGCGACCTGGGCGTTGCTGTCGTCGCCGAGGTTTTCGGTGGCCTGCGTACCGGGGCTGCGTCCCTGCGCGGACCGCGTGGCGCGTTCCTGTGCGACGGGAGCCTGCTCGTCGACGCCGGCATCGGGCTGTACGGCCTGTTGCTGTTCCTGCGGCGTGGCTGTCTGGGCAAGTGCCGGCGTAGATGCGAACGCAGCGAACAGCGCCATCGGTGCGGCCGAAGCCAGCAGCAGAACATGCTTCATCAGAATATCCCCCCTTATCAGGCCGCTGTTTCTGCCGCGGTCCTGAGATCGATCCGATTTGTCGGACTAGAGGATTCGTTGTCAATCGATTTTGGAGCAACGATCCACATGCGCAATCGGAATTGTTGCCTTCTCGCAACACGTTACTGGGAGGCCGCGCATCGCCACCAAGCGTTTTCGGTTATTTCTCAATATGCTAGTTTGACCGACCATTTGAGCGCCCTATCAACGCTAAAAATTTCCAATGTGACCCATGCTGGCCATTAACAGTCTGATCGGACTCGCAAAACGCCAGTTCTACGATCGATCCGAATCGGAAGTATGTTGGCGGTTCCGCCACAGTGATGATCGGATCGACGGCCGATACGTATCGGACTGCCAGCATAATCGCTTGCGGATTTCTCGCTTTCAAACTTTTCGGCGCGGCCGGCGTTTGGTGGGTGCCGGTCGACCTGTTTGTCGATCGACCCGCGGCACCGCGCCGCAGAAAACCCCGGGAGTATCTCTATGTTCAAATCCATCGCCCTGGCCGCCTCGGCCATCGCCATGACCGCCGTTCCCGTCGCTGCCAGCGCCGCCCCCGCAGCAACGTCGTCGAACGCCGCCAGCAAGCTGTCGCTGTCCAGCGCCCGCGCCTCGTCGACCAGCGGCAAGTCCAACAAGTTCGGCGGCCCCAGCGCCGGCCCGATCGCAGCCGGCCTCATCGCAGTCGGCATCGCCGTCGGCGCCTATTTCGTCATCGACGATCAGGAAGACGATTCCGACAGCAACTAAAGCCCCGGCTGCGGCATGACTGTGGCTGCGAGTTCGCCCCCACCTGCGGACAACGCGGGTGGGGGCGAATTCGCTAGGACGTCAAAACACAAGTTTTTTGCGGTGAATAACGGGCCAAGCTTACCGATTATCATCGACAAATTGTTCAAGATACCTTGTGCATCCCACTGTCAGCGATGCCGCTCACACCACGTAACCGTCGCGATGCGCAGTGACCGGCACTAGCAGACTTGTGCCAGCCGCTGCCGCTCGACCGCTTCGTCCGCGGTCGCGATCTCGGACCACCATGTGCGTCGTGCGACATGCCAGCGGTAGCCGCGCTTTGAGCGCGTCCTTGGCGGCAAACGGCGCGTCACAGGCTTCGACCTTGAGGGTGGGCTGCCCAGCGCGGGTGACGAGCTCGAGCACCCCGGTGGTATCGCCGCCCGGCAACGACTGGGCGAGGAGGTTGACCGTCGCCCATACATCAGCTGCGGCGCGGTGACCCGGTGGAAGAGGCCGAGCTGCATGAGGAGATGGCCAAGCTTGCGGCCGTCGAGCCCGTGTTCAGGCCAGGAGACCTCGTGGCAGGAGCAGGCCCAGGCACGCCCTGCCGTCGTGGGCAGCCGCTGCTCGATACGCGGTGCATCGAAGGCGGCGTTGTGGGCAATGACGACGTCGCACCCAGCGATGATCCCGGTGGCTTCGTGCTCGTCGATCCGCTGCCCGGTGACATCGGCGTCGCTGATCCCGATCAGCGCGCTGATCGCCGACGGGATCGGCACACCCGGGTCCTCGAACCACTGCCGCATGCATCCAACCGGATTCTGGTCAAATGAATCCACGTGAGCATCGTCGGCCGAAGCCCTGCTAAATTCGCAGCCGGCACCTTCTCCACTCAGATCGCCCCGTGGCTCACCCGGCCCGCCCGATGGCTGTGCAACGCCTCCACCATCAGTTTTTCGTATATTGTCGATATTGCTGCGATGTTTGTATCACGGCGTCCAGTCGAACGAGCAAGCCGCCATCACCTCAACCTGGGCGCCGTTCGCCTTGAGTAGGGCGGCATCAATGCCGCTCACCAGTGCAAAGCGATAACGTCCCGCCTCTAGGAACAGCGGCTCGGGTGCGTCACGGCCCGGGCGTAGACCGTCCAGTTGGTCGGTGTTAGTGGTGAAGACGTTCCGGGTACGCGCTTTGGCCCAAGCGATCGTCTGCGACGGTATGACGAGGTCGTCCGCCTCGGCCGCGCCGTCATAGGGCGAATAGATTTCCAGCAGGCCGCGTTCCGGCGCAACCACGGTCAGGACATGCGCCCGCGTCTCGGCATTCTCCGGCAGCGTCAGCGTCAGCGCGCGTGATGCGGCGTCCTTGCCGCTGATCGTCGCAGGCGAGCAGATCATGCCGCCGATGTCACCCTTTGCCCGGAAGGGGATCTTCCTTGCGCCCGCTACCGCCTGCGCCAGATCGGCGGTGTAGACGACGGCGAGGTCTTGCTTTCCGCCCAGTGTGCCAGCGATCGCGACAGGCGTCGCCGGCGCCGTTGCGGTGGCCGGGCGATCAGCAACCCTGTCCGGTGCGGTTGCCGACGCGTTTTCCGCCCTTCCGTTGCCGGCCGGTCCGCATCCGGCGATGAGCAGGACGGGCAGCAGCAGCGGCGCGAACGTGCGGCTAGCGATACTGGATGTGAAGGTGGTCATCCTCCACCCCTACCGACTGCACGGCGGGATTGTCACAGATCGCGGTCAGCACCGTATCCGGTAGTTCAGCTTTCGACTATAACGAGTCGACGCAGCTCCTGTGTCGAAACTTCACCGCCGCGATATCCGATTTCGGCGCGGCGCTGTGTTACGGCACCTGATTTTACATCATAAACTGACAGGACGACGTCAAACCCTTCCGGTGTATTGCTGGCCGTCAATACAGAAACGATGGCCGCGACGGGCTTTCTACTTAGGCTTAAATCTTTAGGCCGCAAGTATTTCGCCTTGTTATCACGGAGAATGGTATCTCCGGAGGCGCAGACCTTCTGCAAATCACAGTCGGCTTTTGCTCCTTTAAGGCCGATAATTATGAATTTGCCGCCGAGCTGATTTTCCAATCCAGATATCA
>JAGSNX010000007.1 GCA_018139225.1 Microvirga sp. SRT01 | reverse complement strand
CGGTGCTGCGCACCGCTGGCCGTGCTTGCGCGCGTGGCACGTCGGGACGTGCTCTCGCTTGCTGCGCAGAAGGGGCGTCACGGCTAAGCCGCGCCGTCAGACGGTGCTGTGCACCGCTGGCCGCGCTTGCGCGCGTGGCACGTCGGGACGTGCTCTCGCTTGCTGCGCAGAAGGGGCGTGGCGGCTAAGCCGCGCCGTCAGACGGTGCTGCGCACCGCTGGCCGTGCTTGCGCGCGTGGCACGTCGGGACGTGCTCTCGCTTGCTGCGCAGAAGGGGCGTCGCGGCTAAGCCGCGCCGTCGGTCGGGCGTCGCCCGCCGGCCGCGCTTGTCAGCGTGGCGCAGCTTGCTGCGCTCTCGCTGACTGCGCGGTGGGAGCCGGGACGACCCGTGGCGGAATCGTTGCGGCTGCTTCCTTCCGGACCTGACCGGGTTGGCGACGACCACGTCCGCCCGACTCCCGCGGCTCCTATGGCGGAGCCGGGCGGCGCGATCAAGTCGTCAGCGGTAGCGACGCACCGTGCGGCATACGCGGACGCGCTCGCCATGACGCCAGCGGTTGGTGCACACTCGGCGGGTGCGGACGCGGTCGCGATAGCCGTGGCGGCCATAGCCCGGTCCGCGACGTACGACGGTGCGCTCGTGAACGATGGTGCGCTGCGGCTCCCATGCGGCGGCGGACAGCGGTGCGGTGGCTGCGACGGGTGCGGCGGCGGCCGGGCTGGCAAGCGCCGGCGACACACCGACGACGGCGAGCGCGGCGGCGAGAACGAACTTGAATGTCATGACGATTTTCCTTTTCTAGCTCCCGGTCCGGGCCGAATGTCCGGGCGACGCGCCCGTTCCATCCGGCCCGATCCGGTCAAATGGGATCAGCGATAGACCTGATAGCAGTTGCGGACCGGTCCGTGACGCGTCCGGTCGTAGCGGCACACGGTGCGGCCGCGGCGATAATCCCGGCCGCCCCAGCGCGATCCGCGATCCCAGCGCGCGTTGCCGCGGTGCCAGCGGTCGCCGCGATCCCAGCGGTCGCCACGGTTCCAGTGGCGGCCGCGGCGATCGTCCCGATAATCCCGATCGTGGCCGCGATCATAACCGCCGCGCCCATATCCGTCGCGGTCCCAGCGCTGCGCCTCGGCCGGCGTCGCGGCGGCGAGGCCGCTGGCGGCGATCAGGCCGGCACCCATCACGATCTTCATCGATGCGATGATCTTCATGGCTCCATACTCCTTTACTGACCCGCTTCCCGGTGCGGGCATGAAGGGGAGATGGACCCCGGCCGATGCATTATGGCTGAACCCGCCGTTGTGGAATCGTCAGCTTTGTCGGTGGGTTGGGGCGCAGCTCACGCCGTCTGCGGCCACCATCAGTCGGCGGGGACCCGGACCGTCAGGCCATCGAGGGCGGCGGTCAGCCGGACCTGGCAGGACAGCCGGCTGGTGCGCGTCGCGGCGGGGGCGAGGTCGAGCAGGTCTTCCTCCGCCTCCGTCGCCCGCGGCAGTCGGGTGAAATCGTCGGCGGCGACGATCACGTGGCACGTCGCGCAGGCCATGTCGCCGTCGCACGTCCCCTCCAGCGGCATTCCGGCGGCCTGCGCCACGTCGAGCAGGCGGGCACCGTCCGCGCCCTCCGCTTCCACGACGATGCCGTCAGGCGACTCCAGGCGGACACGGATCATGCCTGCACGTCCGCGGCGTCGATCAGGCGGTCGAGCGCGTCGCCAAGCTCCGCCTCCGTCGTGTAGCGGCCCCAGCCGAGCCGGATCGACGAGCGCGCCTCCGCATCCGTCAGGCCGATCGCGCGTAGCACGTGGCTGGGCCGGCCGGAGCCGCTGGCGCAGGCCGAGCCGGCGGAGAAGGCGATGTCACGGCAGTCGCTCATCAACCGCGCGACATCGAGCCGCGGTCGGCGGACGTTGAGGTTGCCGCGGTAGCGATGCTCGGTCGAGCCGTTGATCGTCCACCCCTTCAGCCGGTCGGTGGCGAGCGACCAGAGCCGTTCGACATGCTCGGCGTCCTGAACGGCCCGGTCGCGCATCAGGCGAGCGGCGGCGCCGAAGCCCGCGCACAAGGCGGGCGAGAGCGTGCCCGAACGACCGCCTTCCTGATCGCCGCCGTGGAGCAGCGGTTCGAGGTGGAGTCCGTCACGAATCCAGAGCGCGCCGATCCCCTTCGGCCCGTGGATCTTGTGCGCGGAGATGGCCACGAGGTCGACGTTGTCGGGGATCGGCACACGGCCAAAGCCCTGTACGGCGTCACAGAGCAGCGGTGCACCGCGCATCGCGTCCAGCGGCTGGATCGTGCCGATCTCATTGTTGACGAGCATCGCCACGACGAGTTCATCGCTCACCGGCGGAGTCGCGACGCGGCCGTCGCGCTCGACCGGCAGGATCGTCGCGTCGCCGACCGCCGCGACGGTGTCGAGCACGGCGGCGTGCTCCGTGGCGATCGTGGTGATCGGCCGGCGGCTGCCCTTGATCGCCCAGTTCAGCGCCTCGGTCGCGCCGCTGGTGAAGACGACGCGCCCCCCTGGCGGCAGCAACGTGGCGATCTCGGCGCGGGCGACTTCGACGGCAGCCTTGGCAGCACGGCCGGGGCGGTGCGGGGAATGCGGATTGGCGTGCTGGTCGCGCAGCCACGGCAGCATCGCCTCGAACGCTTCGGGCGCAAGCGGGGTCGTCGCCTGATAGTCGAGGTAGATCATGCCGCGAAGCTGCGCGTGGCGCGGGCGACGTTGCGCCACGCGGCGATGAAGGCGTCGACCTCCGCCGCCGTCGTGGTGCGGCCGAAGCTGACGCGGATGACCTCGCGACCGGCCTCCTCTGTGTACCCCAGCGCGGCGAGGACGTGGCTGGGCTTCATGCTGCCCGACGAACACGCGCTGCCGGCCGATACCGCGAACCCGGCGAGGTCGAGGCGGATCAACTGCGCGGCGGAGGCGACGCCGGGTAGACGGTAGGATCCGATCGCGGGGTGGCGCAGTGCGGAGGCCGCGACGACCTCGCCGCCCGAGCGCAGGATCGCATCGTCGAGACGTTCGCGGAGGGACTTCAACGCGTTCACGTCTTCGGGCTCGGCCAGCGCCGCGGCCCAGCCGATCGCGGCGGGCACGTTCTCCGTTCCCGGCCGGTAGCCCCGCTCTTGCCCGCCGGTCGGCATCAGCGTGGCGAGATCGCGGACCAGCAGCGCGCCGATGCCGGGCGGGCCGCCACGCTTGTGGGCGGAGACGGCGACGAAATCCGCCTTCGCGATGTCCGCGTCGACGCCAGCGGGCATCTGCGCGGCGTCGACCAGCAGCAGGCCACCCGATTCGTGGATCGCGGCGGCGACGGCTGCGATCGGCTGGCGCACGCCGGTTTCGCTGTTCGCCCACTGGACGCAGGTCAGCGTGTCGGCCGCAGATGGGATCGCGGCGAGCTGGCCGTCGGTGCCGACGCGCAGCACCTCCGCCTGCGGGGCCGCGCGGAACACGGCGTCGTGCTCGACTGCGGTGATGCGGTGATGCGCGACCTGCGTGCGGGTCAGGGCCAGCGCCAGCGCCTCGCTCGCGCCGCTGGTCAGGATCACTTCGCCGGTCCAGCCGTACGCGGCCGCGATCCGGCGCCGCGCATCCTCCAGCGCGGCGCGGGCGGCCCGGCCCTCCGCGTGCGGGGACGACGGATTGGCCCAGGTCGCGGCCGCCTCCGCCATCGCGGCACGCGCGGCGGGGGTCATCGGCGTGGTCGCGGCATGGTCGAGATAGGTGCGGGACAAGCGGGTGGGCCGTTTCGTTTGCGAAAGAAGGGACCGTGCCTATATAGCGCGCCAGTTTCCGCGCTCCACCTCGGTCGCGCTTTCCCGGACGAGTCTCTTATGCCCGAAGTCATTTTCCCCGGTCCCGAAGGCCGTCTCGAAGGGCGCTTCGCCCCCGCACCGCGTCCGCGCGCGCCGGTGGCGATGATCCTGCACCCGCATCCCAGCGCCGGCGGGACGATGAACAACCGGATCGTGCAGGAACTCTACAAGACGTTCCAGCGGCGCGGTTTCGCGACCCTGCGCTTCAACTTCCGCGGGGTCGGCAAGAGCCAGGGGACGTTCGACAACGGCATCGGCGAACTGTCCGATGCGGCGTCGGCGCTCGACTGGGTGCAGAGCTTCCACCCGGAGGCGTCGCAGACCTGGGTCGCGGGCACCGGCTTCGGCGCGTGGATCGGCATGCAGTTGCTGATGCGGCGGCCGGAGATTCGCGGCTTCATCTCGATCGCGCCGCCCGCGAACATGTTCGACTTCACCTTCCTCGCCCCCTGCCCCTCATCGGGCATCATCATCCAGGGCGAGGCGGACGAGGTCGTGACACCCAGCGCCGTCCAGAAGCTGGTCGACAAGCTGCGCACGCAGAAGCACATCACCATCCATCACGACACGATCCCGAAGGCGAACCACTTCTTCGAGCACGAGATGCCGGAATTGATGGGGTCCGTGGACAAGTATCTGGACATGCGGCTGGACCCGAAGTCGCCGATCAAGTGAGGCAAAGGGTGCGCGAAACGCGCACCCTTTGCCCGGCCGGCGGCGCTTCGCGCCGTCCGACGACGCAGGCTTGGCCCGCGGCGGGCCGTGACATCGCCAGCGCTCCCTGAGACTGAGCGGAAGTCCTCGAAGCCTGCGGGAGGTCGCCGGCAATTGGCTCCAACTCACATCGTCCAGATCAGCACGTTCCCCAGCAGCACCGCGGCCATCACCAGCATCAGCGCACCCTTGAAGTAGTTGCGCTGACGGACGATCAGGACGGCACCGCCAGCGACGCACGCGAAGCAGCCCAGCATCGCGATCGCCGGGGCGGCGGAGGCGATCGTGCCCAGCGGGCCGCTCATGCTTTAAGGACCTTCGCATAGGCGTCGAGGTCGACGTTGCCGCCGGACAGGATCGCGAGCGTTCCGGCGGCGGGCGCGACCTTGCCCGTCAGCAGCGCCGCCAGGGCGACTGCCCCGCCGGGTTCGATGACAAGGCGCAGGCGCTCGGCAGCCCAGCGTTGCGCGGCGGCGATCCCCGCCTCGGACACCGCGACGCCCTCGGCGCCACGACGGGAGAGAACGTCGAACGTCAGCGGCGACACACGCGGGGTCTGGAGCGAGTCGCAGGCGGTCGGCGGCGGATTGGGGCCGACCGGCTCGATCCAGCCCGCCTCCAGGCTGCGGCGCATGTCGTCCCAGCCCTCCGGCTCGACGACGGTGACACGCGCGTCCGGCAGGGCGAGCGCCGTACCGGCCGCCAGACCGCCGCCCCCGCAGGGAACGACGACGTGCGCCGGTGAGGGCAGGCCCGCCGCCACCATCTGGGTCGCGGCTTCGAGCGCGC
Organism: Microvirga sp. SRT01; assembly: GCA_018139225.1. GTDB lineage: Bacteria > Pseudomonadota > Alphaproteobacteria > Sphingomonadales > Sphingomonadaceae > Sphingomonas > Sphingomonas longa. The sequence continues at coordinate 161,193 of JAGSNX010000007.1, read as the reverse complement.
AACTGCCCTGCCCCTCGATAATCCACGGATCGTCGAAGCTGGGGACGAGCGTCGCGCCGCGCGCCTCCGCCAGTTGTGCGGCGATCTGTTCGCGACTCTGCGTTGCACGGTCGTAATCGACCACCTCCGCCCCCAGTGCGAGCGTACCTTCCCGCTTCGACCGGGGCGCGTCCGACGGCATCACGATCGTCGCCGCGATACCGAGCTTTTTGGCTGCCCACGCAATGCCTTGAGCGTGATTGCCGGATGAAAAGGCAACGACGCCGCGACGCCGGGCGGCCTCGTTCAGCGCGGTCAGCCGATGCCACGCCCCACGCAGCTTGAACGCCCCCATCGGTTGCAGCGACTCGGCCTTGAGCGCTACCGGAACACCCCTGATTTCAGCGACGTAGAGCGGGGTCGGCGGTACCACCTGCGCCAGTTTGGCTGCAGCGTCGCGCACGCCCGCACGCGTCGGCTGTCGCAAAATCGTCACTCTTTGCCGACTCCTTCATCAAGTCGCTTTACATGGAGGGCGCGCGCCCATAGATCGCGCTTCCGCTGCCCCATGGGACTTCCAACCGCAAGGCAGTGTTTTTCGAACCGTAGCCGTCAGGCACTTGGAGGTCCCTTGAATTGCACAAGCACCATAGCGCGCTGGGGCTAGCGAAAGCCCATTCGACCGTCCTCCCCGTCGTTCGTGGAGGCATCGACATCGCCAAGCGGAAACCGGTCGATCCGGTGACGCTGACTCGTCCCCACGCCGCTGCGCGGGCCGCCCGGTTCTTCGTCGAGAAGTTCCAGGGCCGTTCGATGTATGCGGTGAAGGCGAATCCGTCACCCGACCTGATCCAGATCCTGTGGGACAACGGCATCACCCATTATGACACGGCGTCGATCGCCGAGGTTCGTCTGGTGAAGTCGGTGGCCCCGGAGGCGACCTGCTGTTTCATGCACCCGGTCAAGCCCGAGGAAGCGATCGCCGAGGCGTATTTCACGCACGGTGTTCGCACCTTCTCGCTCGACAGCATGGAAGAGTTGGCGAAGATCATGCGCGCCACCCGCAACGCGTCCGACCTGACGCTGTGCGTCCGGCTGCGCGTGTCGTCCGAGCATTCGAAGCTGTCGCTGGCATCGAAGTTCGGCGTCGGCCCAGGCGAGTCGAAGGAACTGCTGTTCGCGGCCCGCCAGGCGGCGGACGCGCTGGGTATCTGCTTCCACGTCGGCAGCCAGGCGATGACGCCGGAAGCCTATGCGGCGGCGATGGAGCGCGTGCGTGCAGCGATCGTCGATGCGGCGGTGACGGTCGACGTGATCGACGTGGGTGGTGGCTTCCCGTCGTCCTATCCGGGGATGGAGCCGCCGCCGCTGGAACGCTTCTTCGAGACGATCCACCGTGCGTTCGAATCGCTGCCGATCAGCTATTCGGCGGAATTGTGGGCGGAGCCGGGCCGGGCGCTGTGTGCGGAATATTCGTCGGTCGTGGTGCGCGTCGAGCGTCGCCGTGGCAACGAGCTGTACATCAACGACGGCGCGTACGGCGCACTGTTCGATGCCGCTCATCTCGGCTGGCAATTCCCGACGACGCTGCTGCGCGAGCCGGAATCGACCGTGCGGGATCATCCCTTCTCGTTCTATGGTCCGACCTGCGACGACATGGATCATATGGCAGGGCCGTTCCTGCTGCCGGCCGACGTCAATGCGGGCGACTATATCGAGATCGGGATGCTCGGCGCGTATGGCGCGGCGATGCGCACCGCCTTCAACGGCTTCGGCTGCGACGAAACCGTGATCGTCGACGACGAGCCGATGGTGTCGCTGTACGTTCCCGTCGAGCTTGAGATGACGTCGAACGTCGTCAAGCTGTAACGGCTTACCTATATTGCAGTTCTGCCCCCCTCCGCGCGGTTGCGTGGAGGGGGCGGCTTTGGGTTTCCGCGTCCCCATTTCGAACGACGACGGGTTCTGGATAGCCAAGGGCCAGCCATGACCGATACCCTGAACAAGACCGCCGCGGCGAACGCGCCGATCAACGATACCCGCAAGGCCGAGCTTCTGTCGAAGCAGGTCAAGCATATCGACATCACCAGCTTCGACGCGCGCCCGATCGTCGATGCGATGGCGGACATGAGCTTCACCAGCCGCGACCTGGGTCGCGCGACGAAGATCTACAACGACATGCTGGCCGACAAGGACTGCACGGTCTGCCTCGTCATCGCGGGATCGACTTCGGCCGGCGGCTGCATGGACCTGTATGCGGAGCTGGTCCGCAACAACATGGTCGACTGCATCGTCGCCACCGGCGCGACCATCGTCGACATGGATTTCTTCGAAGGGCTTGGCCACAAGCACTATCAGGCGCTGGAAATCCCCGACGACGATACGCTGCGGTCGCTGTACATCGACCGCATCTACGACACCTATATCGACGAGGAGGCGCTCCAGAACGTCGACCACACGATCTTCGAGATCGCGGAGTCGCTGGAGCCCAAGGCCTATTCGAGCCGCGCGTTCATCCGCGAGATGGGCAAGTACCTGGTCGAGCACGGCAAGAAGGACAACAGCCTCGTCAAGCTGGCGTACGAGCATGACGTGCCGATCTTCTGCCCGGCCTTCGTCGATTCTTCGGCGGGGTTCGGCCTCGTCAAGCATCAGGTCGACCGGGCCAAGGCCGGCAAGCCGTACCTGCTGCTCGATGCGATCGCGGATTTCCGCGAGCTGACGCAGATCAAGATCGAGGCGGGCACCACCGGCCTGCTGATGATCGGCGGCGGCGTGCCCAAGAACTTCATCCAGGACACGGTCGTCTGCGCCGAAATCTTGGGCCACGAGGACGTCGCGGTGCACAAGTACGCGGTGCAGATCACCGTCGCCGATGTGCGCGACGGTGCCTGCTCGTCCTCGACGCTGCAGGAAGCGGCGAGCTGGGGCAAGGTGAACACCGGCATCGAGCAGATGGTGTTCGCGGAAGCCGGTTCGGTGATGCCGCTGCTGGCGTCGGACGCTTATCACCGCGGCCACTGGAAGGACCGTGCGAAGCGCGGCTGGGCGAAGCTGTTCGCCTGATCTTTCTCGTCGGCGTTTGAAGAAGCCTCCTCCGGGCGACCGGGGGAGGCTTTCTTTTGCGCGCCGTTCAAGCCTCTCCGCTAGCCGAACAGCCGCCCCAGACTGCGTTCCAGCATCATGAATTGCCACAGCGTGCGGCCATGCTCCGCCCGCCCCGCGCGGTGGTCGGCGGCCATCTTCGCGATCGTCGGCATGTCGAACCAGCCGGTCTCGGTCAGTATGCGGGAACGCGACAGGGCGGCCGCTTGCTCGGCCAGCGGTCCGCGGAACCACGCGCTGACCGGCGTGACGAAGCCCATCTTGCGGCGATGGAGCAGGTCGTCGGGCAGATAGGGCTTGAGCGCGCGCTTCATCAGCCATTTGCCCTCACCGCCCCGCAGCCGCATCGATGCGGGCAGCGTGGCGCAAAACTGGACGAGACGGTGGTCGAGCAACGGCTCGCGCGCCTCCAGCCCGACGCTCATGCTGGTGCGATCGACCTTGGTCAGGATGTCGCCGGGCAGCCAGATCTTCACGTCGGCATATTGCGCCCGGTCGAGCGCATCGCGAGCGGGCGCGGCGCGCATGGCCGCGACGTAGCGATCCTCGGCACGATGTCCGGAAAAGGCGGCACGGGCGGCGGGGGTGAACAGGCGGCCGCGCCACTCGGGCGTGGTGACGCCGACGGCGCGGGCATAGGCTTCGTCGCCGTCGCTGGCGAGCGCGAGCAGCGTCGACTTGGCCCGCAGGGGGCGTGGAGCCCAATCGGCCTTGGGGTAGATGCCCCCGAGTGTGCCGAATACGTTTCGACGGAATTGGGCGGGGAACAGGCCCCGCGCACGTTCCTCGGCGGCGTGGAACCTGTAGCGGCGATATCCAGCCAGCGCTTCGTCGGCACCGTCGCCGGACAGTGCGACGGTGACGCTCTCACGGGCGAGCGCGCAGACGCGCCACGTCGCGAGCGCGGACGCATCGGCGAACGGCTCGTCGAACTGGCCGGCGAGCGTGTCGATCAGTCCGAAGTCGTCGGCATCGACGACGCGGTCGACATGATCCGTGGCGAAACGTTTCGCGACGATGGTGGCGAAGCGGCGCTCGTCATGATCCGCCTCGTCGAAGCCGATCGTGCAGGTGCGCACGGCGCGCGGCGACGCCTCCGCCATCAGCGCGACGACCGCGGAACTGTCCACGCCGCCGGACAGGAACGCGCCGAGCGGAACGTCGGCGACCATCCGGCTGCGCACCGCAAGGCGCATGCGCTCGATCAGTTCCTCGGCCAGCGCATCGGTCTTGCCGATGGCGCGATCGGCGAAGCTGATGTCCCACCATTGATTAGCCGCGGGCAGCGGGTGGCCGCGGCGCAGGAGCAGCGTATGACCGGCGGCGAGCTTGCGCACGCCCGCGACGAGGCAGGTGTCGTCGGGCACGTAGCCGTAGGTGAGGTAATCCTCGACCGCGGATATGTCCGGCACGCGCCGCAGCAACGGGTGCGCGAGTAACCCCTTGAGCTCCGACGCGAAGGCGACGCTGCCGTCCGACAGTTCCGCATAATGCAGCGGCTTCACCCCGAACCGGTCACGCGCGAGGAAGAGCGTGCCGGCGTCGGTGTCGTGGATCGCGAAGGCGAACATGCCGTCGAGCCGGTCAAGCATCGCCGGACCCCAATGCCGCCAGCCGTGGAGCAGCACCTCGGTATCGCCACTCGTGTGGAAGCGTGCGCCCTTCTGCGTCAACTCGGCGCGCAGGGCGGCGAAGTTGTAGATCTCGCCATTGTAGGTCACGGTCAGTGCGCCGTCCGCCATCGGCTGCGGCGAGCCGGCGAGGTCGATGATCGACAGCCGGCGATGGCCGAGCGCGACGCCGGGCGCCGTCCACACGCCCTGCCCGTCCGGCCCGCGATGCGCCTGCACGTCGAGCATCCGCCGGACACGGGCGGGGTCGACGGGTTTTGGGATGCCGGGGTGAAAGATCCCCGCGATGCCGCACATGCTAGCGCAGCGTCCGCTCGATCAGCGCATCGGGGCCACCCGCCGCTGCAACGAATTGCGCGATCACCGCCGGGTCGCCGCCGCCGGGCGTGGCGATGTGCAGCGCCACCGCGACCTGGTTGCCGCCCATCAGGCGCGCGCGCATCGTTTCCAGCTTCACCCGTCGCTCGTCCGCCGTGACCGTAGAGCCGACGCGGTACCATGTCGCGACGGTCCGCTCCACCGGTCCCGGCACAACGATCCGCATCGCGGAACCGCCTGCGACGAAGGGCAGATCGGCGACGCGGACCCAGCGGTCTTCCTCCTGAAGGACGCCGGTGCCGAACGTGACGAGTTCCTTGCCCTCATGCTGGTCGGCATAGATCGCGATGCCGACATCGACGCTGTTGCGCCCGTCGGTGTAGCGGCCGAACAGTCTGCGGTCGGCGCCGGGGTGATGCGGCTGCCACGGCGCTTCGCGATCGGGCGAAGCTACGCTCCACCCGGCGACGGGCGGAAGATCGGTGGTCTGCGGCAACACGGTGGCCCGGCCGGCGATCGCGCCGCTCCAGGCGGGGAACAGGGCAGCGGTTGCGAGCGTCAGGGCGGCGGCGAAGGCCAGAGGGGCTACAAACCGGGGCGGAGCTTGCAGGCGGCGCGAGTCGAACACCGGCGCGTCGGGTGCGCGATCGAACCAGCGCCAGCCGAGTGCGAGGACGCCGGCCATGACGCAGCCGAAGAACAGCCAGCCATAGACGATATGATCGAGCCCGGTGGCGCGCTCGATGCCCCAGATATCGGCAGCGTAGATCGTCCCCCAGGCGCGGACACCGTTGGCCAGCACCGGCACGACGAGCGCGACGACCATGAACACCGCCCGCCGCCGCCAGGATTGGAAACAGGTCGCGGCGACGAGGATACCGAAGGCGAACATGGCGATGACGAACTTCGCGCCCGAACACGCCTCCGCGACCTCGAAATGATAGCGGCCGGCGTGGATCAGGACACCGTCAACCGATGCCGTGACGCCGACGAGGTGAAGCAGCGGCATCACGATCGCAACGGTCACCGCCTGTAGCTGCGGTTCGAGAAAGTCGCCGAACGGCACGAGGATCAGCGCATAGCACAGCGGGAAAAGCAGCCCGCTCGCAACATTGGGGCCGAGCAGCGTCACGACCGCCCCCTGCAGCATCAGCACAAGGCCGAGCTGGCGGGCGAGCGATACCGATCCCGCATCGCCCAAAAGCCAGCCGAACCCGCCCAACGCGACCAGCACCAGCCCCGGCCACCACGCGACCGGCGTCAGCGTGGCGAGGTCGGCGCGGCGGGTCCAGACCAGCCATGCGACGACCGGGCCGATGAAGAGGCAGTGGCCGTAGGTGGTGCTCGTCCACCAGATGCCGGTCATTTGCGCAACATCGTTCGCGAACAGCGCGAGGATCATCGCCGCCACGCCCGCGAGTACGCCGAGGTGACGCGGCCAAGGGCCCGTCGTGTCGGTAGGGTTGATGGCGAGCGACGTCATGCGGCGAGCGTCCGAACGATCCCCAGCAGATCGTCGAGCGGGGCAAGCCGGGCCGCCCAGTCATAATGCGACAGCACGCGGGCGCGGGCCTCGACGCCGAGGGTGCCGGGATAGGCGAGCAACGCGGCACAGGCGGCGGCGAAGTCGCGCGGCTCGGCGACGCGTACGGTGCCGCCGTGGTCGATACCCTCGGCGGCTTGCGGGGTAGCGACGACAGGGCACCCCATCGCCATCGCCTCCAGCACCTTGTTCTGGACGCCGCGCGCAAGTCGCAGCGGGGCGACGCAGACCGACGCGGCGGCGAGCCACGGACGGGTGTCGGGAACCTCGCCGGTGACGACGATGTTTTCGCGCCTACCGAGCGCGCGGACGGCGGCGGTCGGGGCGCGACCGACGATCGCGAAATCGGCGGCAAGGCGGGGCAGCACGTGATCGGCGAACCACGTCACCGCATCGACGTTCGGCTGGTAATCCATCTGCCCGGTGAAGACGATCAGCGGACGCTTGCTCGGGACGGGCACGACATCGCCGCGGTCGAAGTGGCGCGCGTCGATGCCGTTGCCGAGCGCTCCGATGTGCCCCTGCCCGCCCGTCGACCGGAACAGCGCCGCCTCCGCATCGCTGATGAACAGCGTTGAACCTGCACGAGACGCGATATCGCGTTCGAACCGGGCGAGGAGCTTCGCCTCCCGCGCCAGCAGCCAGCGTATGGGGCCATGCGCGGCCTCAGCCTGCTGTAAGAACTTGGCCGAGTCGAGATCGACGAAGTCCATGATCGTCGTCGCCCCGACCGGAACGTGCTGCGCCATCTGGCCCGAAAAGACGTAGGTGGCGTCGACCGGCGGCAGCGCGGCGAGCGCGGCGGTCAGGCGCGGGTCGGCGAAGGCGGTGAGCGATACCGGGCGGCCGGTCGCCAGCGCCTCCGCCACCGCACGGACGCGCGTCTTCGTGCGCGGGATCACGGTCCAGCTCGCCAGATCGAGCGCGGGGCGCGGTGCCTCTCCCTCGTCGAAGGCGACGACATGGACGCGGGCACGCGCAGCGAGATGGCGCAGGACATGGTAGCTGCGGATGCGGTCGCCGCGATCCGGCGCGGTCGGCGCACGGTGGGCGAGGAACAGCAGGTCGGTCACCCTAGGCCCCGCGACAGCCACGGCCCGGCGAGACGCGCGACCGGCAGCGGCAGGCGCTTCCAGCCAGCGACCATCATCCGGTATTTGGCGTTCTGCGGATTGACGCTGCGCGCTTCCCCCTCGTGCCGGCGCGCGTAGGCCAGCGGCACGGGGTCGAAGCCCCAGTTCTTCTTGAACGCCGCCGCGCCGGTGCCGGTCTTGGAACGCCCGAAATCGAAGCGGGTGCAGCCACGATCGCGGGCGTGGCTCATCAACGCCAGATACATGCGATCATTGGCGCGCAGCCCCCGCGCCGCCGCCGTGCCGCCGCCCCAATAGGGGAAGACGGTGCTGCCGAAATACAGCGACAGGACGCTGGCGACCGGCTCGCCGGCGTGCCGGACGGTGAGGATGTCGGCATCGAGTTCGTCGAGCACGGCGCGGAACAGCGCCGGCGGGAAGATGGGCGTGCCGAGATTGCGCACCGACTCGCCGTAGACGCGGTGATGGGTGGCCGGATCGCGGCCCGTCTCCACCGTGAGGTCGAGGCCGAGCGAACGTCGAACCTCGGCACGCTGCTTGCGCGGGATCGCGGCGAGATCGGCCGTCGCATCGGCCCCCAAGGCGCGGACGAAACCGACATAGGTGGTATCGTCGATCGTCCAGCCCGCAGGCGCGGGGCCGCCGCGCAGGTCGACGTCGGGGCAGCCGAGCCGCGTCGCAAGGTCCCACGCGCCGGCCGCGAGCGCCTCGACACCCTCGCCGAGCACGCCGCCGCCGACGCCGAACCCGGTCGAGACCAGCGCCTTCCCGAACAGCAGCGACCGTATCTCGGTCAGCGGCAGGACTCCCGCCAGCGTACCGTTCGCACGCTCCGCCACGAGATAGCGCGCGCGTTGCCGACAGCCGCGTTCGACCGCACGGCTCCAGCCGGTCAGGTGGAACGGCGTCGCGCCCTCCGTGTTCCGCACGAACGCGTCGATCCGCGCCGCTTCGCCCGGGTCTGCCAGCGCGGCTTCGCGGATGCCGAGCGGGGCGGTGACGAGCGGCATCGTCACAGTCCGATCGCGCGGTCGACGCGGCCCCAGTGATGCCGCCGCAGCAGCCCGGCAAGCTTGCCGCGCATCGCACCGAGCCGCGAATAATGGCGCAGCTTTGACCGTAGCGGTGCATCGGCGACGCGTGGCTGGGTGGGGTCGATCTCCCACGGGTGGAAGTAGAACATCGCCGGCTGGCCGGCGCGGTTCGACTGGCCGACGGCGATATCCGTGAGTTTGGCAGGCAGCAGGCGGAAAAAGCCGCCGCCGGTTGCGATGCGCCTGCCGCGCCATTCCGCGACGGTGACGGGCACCTCGGTCAGCGCGCTGTCGTTCAGCGGGCGGAAGCCGAAGCGAGGGGCGTCCCGCCAGCCATAATGGTCGTGCGCGAGCGGAGCGACGCTGGACGAATAGGCATAGCCCTCCTCCGCGAGGATGGGGTGCGCCCACGGGGTGCGCGCGTCGATCGAGAAGCTGGGCGCGCGATAGCCGGTGACCGCCTGCCCGCTCGCCTGCTCCAGCGCCTCGCGCGCCCGCCGCAGGTCGACGACAAACTCGCCCGGCGAGAGCGTGAAGACGCGGCGGTGATCCCAGCCGTGGCTCGCGACCTCATGCCCGGCAGCGGCGATGCGACGGATCAGCGCCGGGTGCCGGTCCGCGACCCAGCCGAGCGTGAAGAAGGTCGCCGCAATGCCGGCTTGGGCAAACAGGTCCAGCACGGCATCGGTGTTACGTTCGACGCGGCGGTCGAGGTGGTCCCAGTCGTCACGCGAGATCACATTTTCGAATGCGCCGACCTGAAACCAGTCCTCCACATCCACCGACATGCCATTGAGAATGCGTGGATCAGGCCGCATCGGTCCACGCCGTCACGGTGCGGTTGGGGACATAGCTTTCCGGCGCGACGACGCGGTGCGGGTCCTCCGCCTCGATCCAGTCGACCAGCAGGGTCAACACCCGGCGCAGCGCCGCATCCTGTTGCTCGATGCGATCCTCCAATGCGGTGATGCGAGCATCGACGGTCGAGTCCGGGTGGACGGGTTCCGAACGTTCCACCGCCGGTTCGGCCGCGACGACGGGCGTCGCGACCGACGGAATCACAGGCGCGGGCAGATCGGCGGCAAGATCGGCGATCACCTGACGCACGGTCGCGCCGTCGATCAGGTCGAGATCGGTCAGCGCGGCGTGCAGCATGACCCGACCGGCGAGCAGGTTGAGCCGGCGCGGCACCCCGCCCGACCCCTCGTAGAAGGCGGTGAAGGCATCGTCCGCGAAATCGGGGCGGCCGGTCCAGCCGACCACCGACAAACGGTGCGCGATATAGTCCTCGACCTCATGCTCGCCCATCGGGTCGAGGTGGTGGATGGCGATGATGCGCTGGCGCAGTTGCTCCAGGCCGTGCAGCCGATCGCGGAATTCCGGCTGGCCAAGCAGCAGGATCTGGAGCAGCGCGTGGCCACCCGCCTGGAAGTTGGACAGCATCCGCAGTTCCTCGACCGCGGAGACCGGCAGCGCCTGCGCCTCGTCCACGATCAGCAGCGTGCGGCGACCGGTCCGCGCGACGGCATGCAGGCCGCGCTCGATCGCGACGAGCAGTTCGGCCTTGCTGAGGCCGGCGGCGTCGACGTTCAGTTGGGTTGCGCAGATGCGCAGCAGGTCGTCGGCCTCGATCGCGGTCGACACCAGCTTGATCGCGTTCAGCCGCTGGTGATCAATCGTCTCCAGCAAATGGCCTAGCAACGTCGTCTTGCCCGCACCGATGTCGCCGGTGACGACGATGAACCCCTCCCCCTGCGCGAGGCCATAGCCGAGATAGGCCATCGCCTTGCGGTGGGTCGCCGTCTCGAACCAGAAACGCGGGTCCGGCGTCAGTTGAAACGGGCGATCCGTCAGGCCCCAGTGCGCGTCGTCCATCATCCAGTCCTTAGAAGGTGTAGCGCGCGCCGAGGAGCGCCTGCGCCGACCAGTTCGTCTCGAAATCGCCGACCTTGAAGGCATAGAGGCCGACCGACGCGGTGGTGCTGAGCCGGCCGAAGCCGTGATAGTAGCTGGCCGTCGCTCCGCCCGACCACGTGCCGTCGCCATCCTGAAGCTCGGTATCCGAATAGGTCAGGAAGACATTGGAATCGAAGCCCGACACCCGCGACAGCGCGCGCGTGAAGAATAGCTGGCCGAAGTAATTCTCGTCCTCCAGCCCGGTGACGATGATGCCCGGGCCATTGGCCGGGGCATATAGCCGGCGGTTGGCGTAGCCGATGCCGACGCCGTAGGTGCTGCGCCCGCGCTGCGACGACAGCACGCCCTCGATCCCACGCGCGCGGTAGCTGGCGGTCGAGATCGACTGGAACACGTCGTTCAGACAGCCGCCGGGTGCGGCACCGGACGTGCCGAAGGTGCAGCCGTTGAAGTTCTGCCCGAACGGATCGCGGCGGACCTGGAAGCTGGTCGGCAGCGCGGTCAAACCGGTGCGGAGCTGGCGGCCGAAAGTAGTGACGGTGTCGTAGACGACGACGCCGACCCCGGTGGACTGCGACGCCTGCCACGTGGCGCTGCCGGTGTAGCTGGTGGAGCCGTAGCGGCGACCGACCGCGCCGCGGACTTCGGTGCGGTGGTTGGGACGCCACACGACGCCGGCATCGTAATAGACGCCGTCGGTGCGGTACGCGATCCGGCGCGGGCTGGCGGGATCGGTGATGAAGCGGCCATTGCCGTCGACCACCGGCGCGCCGCTCGCGTCCACCTGAGGATCGCGCTGCGACGCCTCGATCTTTTCGTAGCCGACGCCGGCGGTCAGGGCGACGGTATAGGACACCGGCAGCAGCACGTCCCCGCGACCATATAACCCCTCGTACCGCTGCTTCAGCTGCGACGCCGTCTCGCGACTATACGCGCCCGACAGGGTGAGGCCGACGGGCAGGATCGCGCCGGGCGCCGTGCCGATGCTGGCGGCGGCGAGCTGTCCCCAGCTATCGTCGTAATAGTCGAGCCGGCGGCGGTCCGGGCCTGCCCCGTCCACCGTCGGCGTCTCCACCTTGGTATAGCCGAGCTGATAGGCGGCATTCAGGCCGAACGCGCCGACCTGCGTCGTGTAGGACGGGCCGACATAGGCACCGTAGATCTGGCTGGTGTTGCCGACATTGCCGGCGAGGATGCCGGGCGCGTCGCCGCGAATGTCGTTGCGCGCGCGTGCGGCGATTGCGCCGCCGTCCAGCGTCAGGCCGCGGGCGAGCGCGACCTGTCCGCGCGCGAGGCCGGAGTGGATGTCGGAGTCGCCGATCCGATCGTCCCAGGCGATCCGCCGCTCGTAGCGGTACGATAGCTGACCGTTCGCGCGACGCGTCGCGATCGACGCGTCGATGCCGGCGGCCAGCGAGCTGTAGGTCAGGACATCGCCGGAGTTCAGGTCGGCCGTCACGACCTGGCTGAGTTCGATATACGGCGCGAGGGCGACGCGAGGAGCATCCTGCGCATCGACCGGGTTCGCGAGCACGAGCGCCGGCACGAGGACGAAGACGGAACGGATCACGCGCGCTCCTCCATGCCGTAATAGCTGCCGAAGCGGGCACCCCCGGGGACGAACGAGACGGCGTTGAGCACGAGCTGGATATGCTCGCACCCGTCGAGCAGGTCGGCAGCCTGACCGATCTCGGTTTCGGGCGTCCGGTCGGCGCGGACGACGAGCATCACCTGCCCCACGAGCATCGCCAGCACGGCGGCGGGCGACGCGGCGAGCGCGGGCGGGGAGTCGAAGATGAGCAGGCGGCGCGGATTGGCGTCGAGCAGGCGGCGGATCACCACCTCCGTCCGCGCGCTGGCGAGCAGTTCGGTGTCCATCGCCGTCTTCGCCCCGGCCGGCAGCACCGACAATTGCGGTACGTCCGTGTGGAGCACCAGCGACTCAACGTCGATCGTCTGGTCGGCCAGCGCGTCGAGCAGACCGGGACCGTCCTGCATGCCCAGCCGGCGCAGCACGTCGGGCTTGGCGACATCGGCATCGACCAGCAGCACCTCGGTATCGCGCTCGGCCGCCATCGACAGCGCGAGATTGACCGCGCAGAATGTCTTGCCGTCCCGCGGACGCGCCGAGCAGACGAGGACGCTGCGCGCCTTGTCCGCCTGATCGCTGTCAGCGACGCGGCGGCGGGTAACGAGCAACTGGCGCTTGATGAGCCGGAATTCCTCCGCCAGCGGGCCGACCGGCGCGCCGGGCACGATCATGCCGTGTTCCGCCAGCATGCCACGGTCGATCGACACGATCCCGGCGGGCAGCGGCGGGGGCACGACGTCGTCGGGGTCGGCGTTCGGATCGGCAAGGAACTCGGCCGGGATCGCGGACAGGTCGGGAGCGGCGTGCGCAGCGGATTGCGGTGTGGCCTGTGCCTCGACCCCGCCCGGCACGAACGCAGGGGGAGGCGTGACCTCCTCCTCCGGCCCGCCCCGGGCATGGCCGAAGGACGCGTCCCCGACTTTCGCACGATAATGTTCGCCGAAGTCGTAGACCGCGGCGGCGCGTTCCAGCAGCGAGGGCTGGCGGTCGACGGGACGAGGCAGGGTCATGCGGCCATCCCGCGCTGGAGGAACTCGACGCCGAGGAGCAGGACGTAGGCGAGCACGAGGCCGACGGTCGCGCCGCCGAAAATCTTGAGATGCTTCAGGCGCAGGTCGGACTGGGCACGGGTCACGACTTCGCCGATCGATCCGATGACAGTCAGGCCGGTCGCCCTCTCCAGCTTGGGCGCGGTCGCAAAGGTCGCGCGAAGCTGGCCCAGTGCGAACGCGCCACCGATCCCCGCCGCCAGTCCCGCCAGCAGCACGCCGGTCAGCAGCAGCACGCGGTTCGGGGCGCTCGGCACACGCGGCGTCGTCGGCGGATCGATCACGCTGAATTTGACCTGATCGGTCTGCGACTGAGCCTGACCGCGCAACGCGATCTGCTCCCGATTGACGAGAAGCTGGTCGTACTGATCCTTCAGCACCTGATAGTCGCGTTCGATCTGGCCCTGCTCGGCGGCGACCTCGGGGTCCTCGGTCAGTTTCGAATTGAGCAGGTCGAGGTCGCTTTGCAGCTGGTTGCGGCGGATGCGCAGCGCCGCGACCTGGCTCTGCTTGTCGGCCTGCATCGACTGGAGCGACAGGTAGAGCGGATTGCCCGTTCCGCCGCCGGCGACGCCGGTCGGCTCGCCGCGCGCGGCGGCCTGCGCAGCGGCAAGCTGGCTCTTGAGCGCGAGGACATCGGGATGCGCGTCGGTGAAGCCGCGGGCGTGCGCGTCCGCCAACTGGCCCTGGATCGCAGCGAGACGTGCGCGGGCCGGGCCACCGGTGACGCCCCCTGCCCCGGCGATCGTCTGCGGCGTCGCAGCCATCTGGCCCTGCACGGCGGACAACGCCGACTGCGCGGCGGCGAGGTCACCGTCGACCTGCGCGACCTGCGCCCGCGCCGCGCCGATGCGGTCACCGACGGAGCCGGTGCCGGGCAGGCTGCCGAGATAGCGGTTCTGGAAATCGGCGCGCTTCGATTCGGCGTCCTGCAACTGCTGCTGGCGCGTCGCGAGTTGCTTGTCGAGGAAGGCGAGGCTTTGCGACGTCTGGGTCCGGTCGCCGGCGAGGTTCTGTTCGACGAAGATGTCGATCAGCTTCTGCGTCACCGTGCGCGCCAATTTCGGGCTGGCGGCGCTGGTCGTGATCTCGAACAGATTGTCCTGGGTCGAGGTGACCTTGATGTTCTGCGCGAGCGCGGCGACGCGGTCGGCGACGTCGCGGTCGCTGGCGACGCTGTTCGCCAGATCGGTGCCGCGCACGACCTTCTCCAGGTTCACGGCGGAGATCAGCGTCTGGCGGATGCGGTCGATGTCGGCGTTCTGGTCCTGCGGCTGGCCGCTGAGGCCGGCGGGGAGCAGGGTCTGCATCTGCACGAACACGCGCGCGCGGCTTTCGTAGCGGCTGGGGATCTGGCTGACGACCAGCCAGCCGGCGACGCACACGCCCCACGCCACCGCGAGCGCCAGCCAGCGCCGCGTCCAGATCGCATGTAGCGCCAGACGCGCTTCGTCATAAATGCCGTTCACCGTCCGGCGCTCAGAACATCGACTCGGGGATGATGATGACGTCGCCCGGTTCCAGCCGGACGTTCGCCTGACTGTCGCCCTTCTTCAGCAGGTTGGCGATCTGAAGCTGATATTCCTTCTGCTTGCCGGTGCCGCGGTCGTAGCGGACCAGCCGCGCCTTGTTGCCCGCGGCGTACTGGTTGAGCCCGCCGACCGAGATCATCGCGTCGAGCAGGGTCATGTTGGCGCGATACGGGATCGACGCGGGCTTCTCGGTCGCCCCGACGACGCGGACCTGCTGCGAATAGGTACCGGAAAAATTCTCGACGATGACGGAGACGATCGGGGCGTTGATATAAGCGGACAGCGCCTTCTTCATGTCGTCCGACAGTTGCGACGGAGTCTTGCCGACGGCGGGCATGTCGCTGACCAGCGGCGTGGTGATGCGGCCGTCGGGGCGGACCTGCACCTTCGCCGACAGTTCCGGGTTGCGCCACACGAACACCGACAACTGGTCGAGCGGGCCGATGACATATTCCTCGCTCGGCGTCTCACGGCTGGCGACATACCCCGCAGCGGGCAGTTCCGGCCGGCTGCCGCCGGCACCGGCGCAGGCCGCGAGCATCATCGTGGTCGCGAAGGCGAGAGGGGCACGGTACGAACGCATCGACTTCTCCATCGGCCGATCCGGCGCGGACGCAGGACGGGCTTTCAGGGTCGGCTATGCGGGGCAGAGGTGAAGATAGCGTTAGTGACGCCGCGTCAGCCGGCGACCTGTTCCAGGGCAGGCGGATGGCCGAGAAATGCCGCCGGGCTGGCGGTCGCGCCGTACGCTCCGGCGAGGAAGATGGCGATCAGGTCGCCCGATTCCGCCCGCGGCAGGGCGACGCGGTCACCGAGCCGGTCGAGCGGGGTGCAGAGCGGACCGACGACGGAGACGGTTTCCGCGGCGTCCGCGCCCATTCGGTGCGCGACGACGACCGGGTAGTTGCGGCGGACGACGGTGCCGAAATTGCCGGACGCGGCGAGCTGGTGGTTGAGGCCGCCGTCGAGGATCAGAAAAGTCTCGCCGCCGCTTTCCTTCCGATCGACGATCCGCGCGAGATAGACCCCCGCCTCCGCGACCAGCCAGCGGCCGAGCTCGATCGCGAACCGGCTTTTCTTGAGGACGGTGGAGCGGGTGGAGAGTGCTTCGGACAGACGCTGCCCGACATGCTCGACGTCGAGCGGGCGGTCGCCGGCGAAGTAGGGCACGCCGAAGCCGCCACCTAGGTTGACGAGTGGCGGGGCGTGGCCGGCCTCCTCGGCGAGGCGGGCGGCGAGCGCGAGCGTCGCGGCCTGGGTATCGGCGATCGCGTCGGCGTCGAGGGCCTGGCTTCCGGCGTAGATGTGAAAACCGCGCCAATTCGCACCGCTGGCGACGAGGTCGCGGACCAAGGTCGGCACGCGGGCGGCGTCGATACCGAACGGTGACGGGCGGCCGCCCATTTTCATTCCCGATCCGCGGAGTTCCACATCGGGGTTCACACGAACTGCGAGGTTGGGGGTCACGCCTGCGCGGTGCGCGATGGCGAGCGCGCGGGTGGCTTCGCCCTCGGATTCGAGGTTGATCGTGGCGCCGGACATGATCGCGGCTTCGAGCTCGGGATCGCGTTTGCCGGGGCCGGCGAAGCTGATCGCGTTTGCCGGCTTCACCGCCAAGGCGCGGGCGAGTTCGCCGCCGGACGCCACATCGAGACCGTCGACCAGCGGCGCGACCGCGACAAGGAGATTCGGGTGCGGGTTGGCCTTGATCGCGTAGTGGAGATAGACCGCGGGCATCGCTGCACGGAAGCGGGCGACGCGCGCGGCGACGATCGCCGCGTCGTAGACGAACAGCGGCGTGCCTGCCGAGGCCCACGCCGTCGCCGGACGGCCGGCGATCGCCAGGTCGCCGCGTTGATTGGCGAACTCTGGCGGGATCGGACCGGTCGGCTTCATGATGTCATGCTCCTGCGGATGCCCGCCCGGTCGAGCTTGCCGTTGGCGTTGCGGGGAAGTTCGTCGTGCCAGACGTAGCGGACGGGTTGCATGAAAGCGGGGAGGTCCGCCTTCAGCCGCTTGCGCAAAGCCTCCTCGCTGGCAGGGTCGCCGGCCACTGCAGCCACGATGGCTTGACCGAGGCGTTCGTCAGGAACGCCGATCGCGACGGCTTCGCGTGCTTCGCCGCCGGACAGGACGGCCTCCTCAATTTCCTGAGGACTCAGACGGTTGCCGGCGGACTTTATCATCTCGTCGTCACGTCCGACGAAGCGGAACAGGCCGTCTGCGCCCTGCTTCACCGTATCGCCGGACCAGACGGCGGTCCCCTGCGCCATGAACGCAGGTGCCGGGCGAAAGCGCTCCGCGGTGCGGTCGGGGTCCTGCCAATAGCCCTGCGCGACCAGCGGTCCGGCGTGGACGAGTTCGCCCGCTTCGTCCGGCGCGGCGCGCGTGCCGTCGGGTCGGACGATCGCGACATCGGCGTAAGGGATCGCTCGTCCCATCGCTTCGGGATGTGCGTCGACCAGCGCGGGCGGCAGATAGGTGGACCGGAAGGCTTCGGTCAGGCCATACATCGGGTAGAGGTCCGCCTTCGGGAAGCGCTCCCGCAGCGCGCCGACGAGGCGCGGGGGCAGCGCGCCGCCGGAATTGGTCAGGCGGCGCAGGCGGGCAGCGGCTTCCGACGACCAATCCGCGTCTAGCAACTGTACCCACAACGGCGGCACGCCGGCGAGAGTGGTCGCTCCAGTGCGCTCTACCGCCTTCACGACGTCGCGAGCGACGAGATAGTCCAGCGGCGCAACCGACGCGCCCGCCGCCCAGGTCGAGAAGAGTTGATTCTGACCATAGTCGAACGCCAGTGGCAGCACACCGAGGACACGATCTTTCGTTTCTAGTTCAAGGTAGTGGGCGACGGATATCGCGCCGAGCCATAGGTTCGCGTGACTGAGCATCACCCCCTTGGGCCGGCCGGTCGATCCGGAAGTATACAGGATCGCCGCCAGCGTCTGCGGATCGAGCGACGACGGTCCGACGTGGTCGGGAAGCGCTCGCATAACGTCGGCTTCGGCGACGATCGTACAGCCGGCCGGCACGTCGCCGGGCTCCAGTGTTGTCGCACGGGTCGGTTGAGTCAGCAGCATCGCCGCGCCGCTGTCCGCCAGAATGTGGGCGACCTGCGCGCGGCGGAGCGCGGGGTTGACCGGCACATGGATCAGCCCTGCCCGCGCCACAGCGAGCGGCATGATGCAGGCGGCACGCGTCTTCGGCAGCCACGTGGCGATACGCTCGCCGGGCTGGTGGCGCGGCGACAGCCACGCGGCCATGCCGCCGACCGCGACCTCCAGTTCGGTATAGGTCATGTCGCCGGCACGATCGACGAGCGCGACGGCATCCGGTGCACCGCGCTTTGTCAGATGGTCGAGCGGGTGGGCAACCGGGTCGAGCGGGATCATGCGCGGTGATGTAGCGCCAAGTGCGCGACGTTGCACGGGGCCCACTTTCCCTGTCCCCGAGTGCGGGCTCCCTCACACGGGATTGCGGCTGAGCCGTTGTATTCGCAGCACAGGTGTGACCGGCTGGACGTTGCCGTTTCCTGCGGCGGACGATAGGGGCGCTGCAACACCAGCCGGGAAACGGGACCTTGCTTCCAGAACGCAGCGAAACGACGGTCGAGGATGCGGTGCGCGCCGTGCTGGGCGACGTGCTGGGCCTGTCGCCCGCGCGCGTCGCCGCATTCGATGCGGAGACGCCGCTGTTCGGCGCGCTGCCGGAACTGGATTCGATGGCGGTGGCGAGCGTCCTGACGGAACTGGAGGATCGTCTCGGCATCCTGATCGAGGATGACGAGGTCGATGGCGACATGCTGGAGACCTTCGGCGCGCTGACCGCGTTCGCCGCCTCCAAGGCGCGCAGCTGATCGACGCGTACGACTGGGCGGGCGGCCGCGAGGCGATGCTGCGCTTCGGGCCGGACGACGGCCCGGTCGTGATCGCATCGCTGCCGCTGTTCGAAGAGGCGAACCGGACGCGGGCGTTCACGGTGTCGATCCTGCGCTCACTGGCGGACGAGAATATCGGCAGCGTGCTGCCCGATTGGCCGGGCACGGGCGAGAGCCTGATTGAAACGCGCGATGCGCGATTGCTGGCAATGCGCGCGGCATGCGAGGCCTTGGTCGAGCAGATCGCGCGACCGGCCTATGCGGTCGGTGTGCGGAGCGGTGCGTTGATTGACGCATCGGCCCCGATGGACGGACGCTGGCACCTGTCGCCGGTGGAGGGCGAAGCGGTGCTGCGCGAAATGGCGCGAACGCGGCCGGGAATAGACGTATCGACCTTGATGCAGGCCACCGAGGCGGTGGAACTGGCGGGCAATCTGCTGTCGCCGGCGATGCTGGCCGATCTGGCCGGGGCGCGCGTCTATGACGGCGAGCATGTGCCACAACGGGTGGTGCGTCTGGAGAGTGATCCGCGGACGGCCGACCTGAAACTCGCGGGTGCGCCGCTCTGGCGGCGGGCGGAGCCGGGCAACGATCTGGCGCTGGCGAAGCACTTGGCGGACGATATCGCGGCGTGGGTGCGCTCATGCGAAGGGTGATCCGCTTCGCCTCGACGGGATGCGACCTCGTCGGGACGCTCGACGAGGCGGACGGTCGGACGGGCGTACTGATCGTATCGGGTGGCAGCGAGCCGCGCATGGGGGCGCATCGCGGCATGGCGATGCTGGCGGCACGTCTAGCGGCGGATGGCGTGCCGGTATTCCGCTTCGACCGGCGCGGCGTCGGTGATTCGGCTGGGGAGGACGCAGGATTCGAGGGGAGCCTGCCCGACATCGGCGCGGCTTGCGCAACATTCCGCAGGGAAGCGCCGGGTCTGCGACACGTCGTCGGCTTCGGCAATTGCGATGCGGCCAGCGCGCTGGCGCTCGGCGGGCGCGCTGGCGGCGTCGATGCGGTGCTGCTCGCCAACCCGTGGCTGCGGGAAGAGGCGGACGCCCTGCCCCCCAACGCCGCGATCCGCGCGCGCTATGCCCAGCGGCTCCGCGATCCGGCGGAATGGCGGCGGCTGCTGACCGGCGGTGTCGATCTGGGCAAGCTGGCGGGCGGTCTGGCGAAGCTCGGCCGCCGCACCGCGCCCGATCCGCTCGCCGACCGAGTGCTGGCGGGGATCGACGCGTGGGGCGATGCCGCGAGGATCGTGCTGGCGGAGGGCGACGCCACCGCGATCGCCTTCGCCGAGGCGGCGCGGGATCGCGATTATGCGATCGAACGCGTCGCCACCGCCTCGCACAGCTTCGTCGGCCATGCCGACACGCTGCACCGCCTGCTGATCAAGGCTATTCGGCGGCTTCCTTGAACTCCTCGAACTCCGCCGCCGCGAGGAAGCGTTCGGCGTCCAGCGCGGCCATGCAGCCGGTGCCCGCCGCGGTCACCGCCTGACGATAGACCTTGTCCTGCACGTCGCCGCACGCGAATACGCCGGGGACGCTGGTGCGGGTCGAGCCGACTTCCACGGTGATGTAGCCGTCGCTGTCGAGATCCAGGTGACCGCGGAACAGCTCGGTCGCCGGATGATGGCCGATCGCGACGAAGCCGCCCTCGACATCCAAACGCGAATGTTCGCCTGTGACGGTGTCCTCCAGGTCCAGCGCGACGAGGCCGGCATTGCCGCCGCCGTCGACGAACTCGCGGACTTCCTTGTTCCAGAGCACCTTGACGTTCGGGTGCGCGTGCAGCCGCTCCTGCAGGATGCGCTCGGCGCGCAGCGTGTCGCGGCGATGGATCAGGGTCACGTCGTCGCTGTGGTTGGTCAGGTACAGCGCCTCCTCGACCGCGGTGTTGCCGCCGCCGATGACCGCGACCTTCTTGCCGCGATAGAAGAAACCGTCGCAGGTCGCGCAGGCGCTGACGCCCTTCCCCTTCATGGCTTCCTCGCTGTCGAGGCCGAGCCATTTCGCCTGCGCGCCGGTGGCAATCACCAGCACCTCGCCCTCGTACACGTCGCCGCCGTCACCGATCAGTCGGAACGGCCGCTGAGTCAGGTCGACCTCGGTGATCGTGTCCCACATCAGGCGCGTTCCGACATGCTCCGCCTGCTTCTGCATCTGCTCCATCAGCCAAGGACCCTGGATCACGTCCGCGAAGCCGGGATAATTCTCGACATCGGTGGTCGTGGTCAGCTGACCGCCGGGCTGGATGCCCTGCACGACGATCGGCTGCATCCCCGCTCGCGCGCCATAGATCGCGGCCGACAACCCCGCGGGGCCGGAGCCGAGAATGAGCATGCGAGTGGTGTGCGTCGTCATCAATTGCGTCCTGTCCGAATCGAACCTCATCTAGGCGTTCCGACCGTGAATTTGAACCGGCAGTCACGGCACCGAAACCGCACCCGCTTCGTTATGAAATTGCGGAGGATTCATGAGCGACATCGAGATCACGAAATATACCGGGGCGGCCGGCGGCTGGGGCTCGATGAAGGGCATGTCGAAGGTGCTGCCGAGGGAGGGGATCAGTCCCGATCTGCTCGATGCGCTGCGCCGCCAGAACAAACCCGAAGGCGTGATGTGCGTCAGCTGCGCGTGGGGAAAACCCGCCAAGCCGCACATCGCCGAATTCTGCGAGAACGGCGCCAAGGCGACGGCGTGGGAGCTGACCCGCGAACGCGTCACGCCGGAGTTCTTCCAGCAGCATAGCGTCACCGAACTGGAATCGTGGCCGGACCACGATCTGGAGCAGGCCGGGCGGTTAACGCATCCGATGCGCTACGACCGCGCTACGGACCGCTATGTCGCGGCAAGCTGGGACGAGGCGTTCGCGGCGATCGGCGCGAAGCTGAAGACCTGCGACCCGAAGAAGGTCGTCCTGTATGCGTCGGGGCGCGCTTCGCTGGAAACGTCGTACATGTATGCGCTGTTCGCCCGAATGTGGGGCAGCCAGAACCTGCCCGACTCCTCCAATATGTGCCACGAGACGACGTCGGTCGGGTTAAAGAACGCGATCGGATCGCCGGTCGCGACGATCCAGATGGACGATTACGAAAAGTGCGACGCGATCTTCGCGTTCGGGCAGAATGTCGGCACGAACAGCCCGCGCATGCTCCACACGCTACGCGACTGCGTGAAGCGCGGGGTCGAGATCGTGAACTTTAATCCGCTGCGCGAGCGCGGCTGGGAGCGGTTCACCGACCCGCAGAACCCGGTGGAGATGACCACCGGCGGATCGACGCGCATTGCGTCGCAGTACCACCAGCTTCGCGCGGGCGGCGACATCGCCGCGATCCTCGGCATCTGCAAGATCGTGATCGAGGCGGACGATGCCGCGCTGGCCAGTGGTGCGCCGCGTGTGGTCGACCACCATTTCGTCGAACAGCATACGGTGCGGTTCGAGGAGTTCGCCGCCTACTGCCGCAAGGCCGACTGGTCGGACATCGTCCGCGAGAGCGGGCTGAGCCGCGAGGCGATCGAGGCGGCGGCGCGCGTCTACATGAAGGCGGAGCGGGTGATCGCCGTGTACGGGATGGGCATAACCCAGCACCGCTACGGGATCGATAGCCTGTACATGATCGTCAACCTGCTGTTGCTGCGGGGCAATATCGGCCGCGAGGGTGCAGGTCCGGGGCCGGTGCGTGGGCATAGCAACGTGCAGGGTCAGCGCACGGTCGGTATCACCGAAAAGACCGAGCTCGCCCCCGTCGAGCGGCTGAAGGAGCTGTTCGAGTTCGAGCCGCCGACCGAAAAGGGTTGGGACACGGTCGATTGCTGTCGCAAGATCATCGCCGGCGAGTGTCAGGGTTTCGTCCAGCTCGGCGGTAACTTCCTGCGCGCGACGCCCGAGCATGCGGCGATGCGGGAAGGCTGGGCGAAGCTGCCGATCGCCGTCCACATCGCGACGAAGCTCAACAAGAGCCATCTCATTCCCGGTGAGGAAAGCTGGATTTTACCGTGCCTCGGCCGGATGGAGCAGGACATGCAGGGCAGCGGCCGGCAGGCCGTGTCGATGGAGGATTCGTTCAGCCACATCTACGGATCGGTCGGCAAGGCGACGCCGGCGGCGGACACGTTGCTGTCCGAACCGGCGATCGTCGCGGGGATCGCCAAGGCCGTGCTGGAGCCCAACTCCAACGTCCCGTGGGACGAGTGGGTCGACGATTACGGTCTGGTCCGCAGCGCGATCGAGAACACCTATCCGGACAAGTTCTTGAACTTCAACGAGCGCCTGTTCACGCCCGGTGGCTTCTGGAAGGGTAACCCCGCCTCGCACCGCCAGTGGGAGACGGAGAGCGGCAAGGCCGAGTTCAACGTGCCGCGCGCCCTGAACGCCGCTGGATTCGCCGACGCGGAGGGGCGGTTCCGCTTGGTGACGCTGCGCTCCAACGATCAGTTCAACACCACGATCTATGGCTATGACGACCGTTTCCGCGGCATCAGCGGCACGCGCATGGTGGCGATGATGAACCGCGGTGATCTGGCGCGCATGGGCTTGAAGGGCGGCGACTTCATCGCGCTGGAAAGCGACGCGGAGGATCAGACCGATCGCGTCGTCGAGGGGCTGATGGTGGTGGAATACGACATCCCCGCGGGCTGCATCGCGGGCTATTATCCGGAACTCAACTATCTGATCCCGGTCGAGCATCACGCGCTCGACAGCCACGTGCCGGCAGCGAAGTCGGTACCGGTCAGGATCAGGCGGTGACGGGTATTCTGGGCGCGGTCCTGATCGGTGGGCGGTCGTCGCGGTTCGGCTCCGACAAGGCGCAGGCGATGTTCGGCGACCGATCGCTGGCGGAACACGCCGCCGCCGCCCTTAAGCCGTTCGTGCAGGAGGTGGTGATGATCGGCGGCGAGGCGGTGCCCGACCTCCCCGGACCCGGCCTCGGGCCGCTCGGCGGGATTGCGGCGGCGCTCGACTGGGGCGCCAGCCGGGGCTTCCGTTGCGTGCTGACGATCGGGTGCGACATGCCGCGCGTGCCCGACGAGGTGTTCGAGACTTTGCTCCACCGGGCACCCGCCTATTGCAGCGACGCGCCGGTGCTGGGGTTGTGGCCGTCCGCGCTGGGCGCTCATCTGCTGTCGTATCTGGAGGTCGGCGGCGATCGCTCCGTGCGCGGCTGGGCGCGCGCGGTGGGGGCGATCCCGATTGCATCCGATGTGGTGATCCCCAACGTCAACACGCGCGACGACCTGATGGCACTGTGACCGATTGGGCTAGGACGGCTGACGACCGAACGATCGTCGTCCTCCGGCCCGATGGGGTTTCGCATACGACGCGACGCATAGCGCTGGAGGCGCCGGTGGCGGTCGAGGTCGACGGCTTCGGCTATGCCGTGATGATGATGACGCCGGCCGATCTGGAGGCGTTCGCGACCGGCTTCATGCTGACCGAGCGGCTGGCCGACACCGCCGCCGATGTGATCGCCATCGAGCCGTTCAAGGCGGATACCGGCTGGATCCTGCGCATCGCGCTGTCAGAGCGGTGTCGCGGGCGCATCCACGACCGCGTCCGCCACCGGACCAGCGACACGGGATGTGGGCTGTGCGGCATTTCCGGGCTGGAACAACTGCGGCGACCGATCGCGGGCAGTCCGCCCCGCCCCACCGTCCAGCCGGCGGCATTGTTCGCGGCCCTGGCAGGGCTTCGTGCGCACCAGCCGCTGAACGCGGCAACGGGTGCGGTCCATGCCGCCGCCGTGTGCGACGCAGAGGGGCGGATCGTCGCGGCATATGAAGACGTCGGCCGGCACAACGCGCTCGACAAGCTGATCGGGGCGACGGCGCTGGCCGGCAGCGCGATCGACGGATTCATCGTGGTCACGTCGCGGATCAGCTTCGAAATGGTCGACAAGGCGCTGGTCGCCGGTGCGCCGCTCTTGATGGGCGTTTCGGCGCCGACGACGCTGGCGATCGAGCATGCCGCCGCGCATGATCTAACGCTGCTCGCCCTCGCCCGCGGCGACGCGATCCTGGTGGCCAACGATCCTTGGAAAACCTTCGGGCATGGTAGCGAAGGAGGGACTTGAACCCCCGACCCCAGGATTATGATTCCCGTGCTCTAACCAGCTGAGCTACTTCGCCACAGCCCGAAGGAGCGGCGCTGATAGGAGGGCTTCGGGAATCGGTCAAGCGGGTTTGGCGGGATTCCGCGTCACGCGAACATGTGGCGCGACAACGGGTCCCAAGGGCCGCCGCGATACCACCACGTCGCCAGTCCCGCGAGCTCGACAGTGCGCGGCTTGAAGTCGCGGCCGAGGCGGTCGAGCAGCAGTTTCGCCACGGATGGCGTGACCTTGTTCTGGATCGTCACGTGCGGACGCCAACCACCGGCATCCTGCGGCGTCAGCAGGCCGGCGAACGCCTCGACGAGGTCCGACCGGATCGCAACCAGCGCCGGCGATTCGATGCGATAGGCGACGCCGCGGCCGAGCGACATCAGGCCGCCGACCCGCGCGTCGGGGGCTCGGACGCCGCGGGTCGCCTGCGACAGCCGATGCTTGAGTTCGTCCGCTGCGGAGGGCGGCAGGTGGTGAAACAGCGTGCAATGCGCGGCCAGCACGTTGCGTTCGGGCGGGAAGAACTCCGCCCGCTGCGCATCGAACCAGCCCTGATCGTTGCGGCCGAACAGCGCCGTGACGATGATCGGGGCGGGCCCCTCCCCGAGCGTGCCCGACGACACCGCGACCCGCGTCAAATCTCGACCTGGCTGCCGAGTTCGACGACGCGGTTCGTGGGCAGGCGGAAGAACTCCATCGCGCTTTCGGCATTACGCAGCATCCACGCGAACAGCTTTTCGCGCCACAGCGCCATGCCCGGCCGTTCCGACGCGATCAGCGTCTGGCGCGACAGGAAGAAGCTCGTCTCCATCATCCGGAACTCCGGCCCCACGCTGTGCGCGTGCTTGAGCGCGGCAGGCACGTTCGCCTCCTCCATGAAGCCGAACTTCAGGACCATGCGGTGGAAACCGTCACCGAGATCGTCATGCTGCACCCGATCGGCCTCCGGCCAATAAGGCTGACCCGCAATCGCCACGGTCAGCAGGATGATCCGCTCGTGCAGGACCTTGTTGTGCTTGAGGTTGTGGAGCAGCGCGTGCGGAACGCCGTCAGCCGTTGACGTCATGAAAACCGCCGTGCCGGGCACCCGGCTGGCGGAGGTGGCGGCCGACGCGATGAACACCTTGATCGGCATCGCCGCCTCGCGCAGGCGCTCGATCATCAACTTGCGCCCCTTCGACCACGTCGTGAGGAATGTGAATACGATGAAACCGACCAGCAGCGGGAACCAGCCGCCGGCGGGGATCTTGGTCAGGTTTGCGCTGAGGTATGCGCCGTCGACGATGAAGAACACGGTCAGCAACGGCACCGCGGCATAGGGCGGCCACTTCCACAGGCGGAACAGCACCACCGCGAGCAGGCAGGTGTCGATGAACATCGCCCCCGTCACCGCGATCCCGTACGCCGAGGTCAGTGCGGACGAGGTCCGGAAGCTCAGGACGAGCAGGATCACCATTACCATCAACAGCCAGTTGATGAGCGGGATATAGATCTGACCTACGGTCGAGGCGCTGGTATGCTCGATCCGAAGACGGGGCATGAAGCCGAGCTGGATCGCCTGCTGCGTCACGGAGAACGCGCCCGAAATGACCGCCTGACTGGCGATGATCGCCGCCGCCGTCGCAAGGATGACGAGCGGCAGGCGCAGCCCCTCCGGCGCGAGCATGTAGAACGGGCTCTCCAGCGCCGCCGCACCCTCGCGGAACAGCAAGGCGCCCTGCCCCATATAGTTGAGCATCAGGGCCGGCAGCACGAACCACAGCCACGACAGCCCGATCGGTCGCCGTCCGAAATGGCCCATATCGGCGTACAGCGCCTCTGCCCCGGTCACTGCAAGCACGACGGAGCCGAGCGCCAGAAACGCGCGAAGCGGGTCCATCAGGAAGAACTCGACGGCGTAGTGTGGGGAAAACGCCCAGAGCACGCCCGGGTTCTGGATGACGCTGAGCGTGCCCAGCACCGAGATCGTGCCGAAATAAACGAGCATGATCGGCCCGAAATACAGGCCGACCCGCGACGTGCCGCCACGCTGGATCGAGAACAGGAAGATCAGGATTATGACGGCGATCGGCAGCACCAAGCCGGCAAACGCCGGCGCCGCGACGGCCACCCCTTCGACCGCGGACAGCACCGACACGGCCGGCGTGATCATGCTGTCGCCGTAGAACAGGGCTGTCGCAAAGACGCCGAGCAGGACGATGCCGTTGCTCCAGCGTTTGACCTTGGTCTTGCCGGAGATCAGCGCGAGCAGCGCGAGACTGCCCCCCTCTCCTTTGTTGTCGGCACGCATGATGATGATGACGTATTTGACGGTCACGACGATCATCATCGACCAGAACATCAGGCTGAGCACGCCCATGATGTGCGCCGGATCGAGCGTCAGCGGGTGATGCCCCGCGAACGTCTCCCTGAAAGCGTAGAGCGGGCTGGTGCCGATATCGCCGAAGACGATGCCGATCGCGCCCAGCGATAGCTTCAGCATGCCGTCACCGTGGTGATGGCTGCTGTCGCCCGGCGACGGAACCGACTCCGTCGCCACCTGCGTCGCGGTCACGGCCGCGACGCTCCAAGTCGTGCGTTATCAGTACGATAGGGGCTATTCAGCCCGTCAACGCCCCTGTTCGTCATGCCGCTTCGCCTACACCTGTGCTGCGACGCGTGCAACGCCGCAGGCAGACCGCTATAGCCGGCGCAACAATCGAATAGGAGCGGTTCTGTGAAAATCGGTGTTCCCAAGGAAATCAAGAATCACGAGTATCGCGTCGGTCTGACGCCCCCGTCCGTTGCAGAGCTGGTGTCGGCGGGTCACGAGGTCGTGGTCGAGGCGCAGGCGGGTGCCGGCATCGACTTCGAGGATGCGGATTACGAAGCGGTCGGCGCGACGATCCTGCCGGATGCGAAGTCGGTGTTCGCCGCGGCCGAGATGATCGTGAAGGTGAAGGAGCCGCAGGCGGTCGAGATCGCGATGCTGGAACCACGCCACCTGCTGTTCACCTACCTCCACCTCGCAGCCGACAAGCCGCAGGCGGAGGGGCTGATGAAGTCCGGCGCGACCTGCATCGCGTACGAGACGGTGACGGCGCAGGGCGGCGGTCTGCCGCTCTTGAAGCCGATGAGCGAAGTCGCGGGCCGGATGTCGGTTCAGGTCGGCGCACATTATCTGGAAAAGGAACAGGGCGGCCGCGGCATCCTGCTCGGCGGCGTACCCGGCGTCGCGCCGGCGAAGGTCGCGATCCTGGGCGGCGGCGTATCGGGTATCAACGCGGCGCAGATGGCGGTGGGCATGCGCGCCGACGTGACGATCTACGACCTGAACATGGCGAGATTGGCCGAGCTGGATATGTTCTTTTCCAGCCAGATCAAGACCGCCTATGCCAGCAAGGCGGCGATCGCGGCGGCGGTGAAGAACGCGCACCTCGTCATCGGGGCGGTGCTGGTGCCGGGTGCCGCCGCCCCCAAGCTGGTCACGCGCGAGATGCTGAAGACGATGAAGCGCGGCAGCGTGCTGGTCGATATCGCGATCGATCAGGGCGGCTGTTTCGAAACCTCGCACGCCACCACGCACGAGGACCCGGTGTTCAAGGTCGACGGCGTGATCCATTACTGCGTCGCCAACATGCCGGGTGCTGTCGCGCGGACCTCCGCGTTCGCGCTCAACAACGCGACGCTGCCGTTCGCGCTGAAGCTGGCCAATCTGGGAGCCGAGGCGGCGATGGCCGCCGACCCCCATCTGGCGGCTGGACTGAACGTGTCGCAGGGCAAGATTCGCCATCAGGCGGTGGCCGAAGCGCTTGATCTGACGTTCGAACCGGCCTGAGTTTCGCACCGGCTTGATGGAACGAACACGGAACAGGGTTGTTGGTCGATCGCGAAAGGAATTCACGATGACCGACAACCCGAAATCCGAACCCTTCTCCAACGCAGAGAAGGACCCCGACGACTGGACGACCGGCGACGAGGCGATGACCGGCGCGCAGGCCAGCTATCTCAAGACGCTGTCCGAAGAGGCGCATGAAGAATTCGACGACACGCTGAGCAAAGCGGATGCGTCGAAGCGCATTGACGAGCTTCAGAGCAAGACCGGGCGCGGCAAGAACGACTGATCCTGTCTGCCGGCGTAGGTTCGGAAGGTTTCGTTCCGGGCCTTCCCTCCCATTCGGGGAAGCGTTGCGGAGCCGGTCGAGGTGGTCTGAGGACGTCCGACCGGCCGCATCGCTGGCGCGTAGGCGAAGTGGCCGGCTAGGAAGAAAGACTGCCGACGTTCAGAGCATTCGCTAGAGCCAACGATCTAGGCTTTACACCCCTCACGGGGCTTCACGAGCGGCTGCTGGTCGCCGAAAACCTCGCCTGCTCATCGCTCCAGACATACCCTTCAGAAGAAGCCGACGACGCCAGGCCATCCGCTAGACAACGCTGATCCCACATATCGTCGTTCAACGATGCAGTAAGGCAGCGCGGCAACGTAGCTGTTCAGGGCCCGACGGGGGGATTTTCGCACGTAAGGTGAACGACCCTCAGAGCTTGGCCCGGCAGACAACGGGAAAATTTGGGGTGACGGTGAGTGGAGTGCGACATGCACTACAAACCGTGAATGTCGATCGGCCCTGGATCGTCGTGTCACGGCTTGCGCATGTCGGGGAACGCTTACCGAAACCTACTCCGTAAAGCCGCCCACCGCCCAACATGACGAGGGTTAGCCCGGCCGCGCCACGTCACCCCTCACGCAGCCGCCAGAACATCCTCGGGTGCCAGCCGGATCAGGTGGTCGAACGCCGCCAGTGCCGCCGTCGATCCTGCCCCCATTGCTACGACGATCTGCTTGAACGGCTCCGTCGTCGCATCGCCGGCGGCGAAGATGCCCGGCCGCGAGGTATGCCCGCGATGGTCGATCTCGATCTCGCCGCGCGGCGACAACGCCAGCGCATCGCCCAGCCATTCGGTGTTCGGCACCAGCCCGATCTGTACGAACACGCCCTCCAGCGCGACCTCGTGCAGTGTGTCGTGATTGCGATCGCGGTAGGTCAGGCCGGTCACCCGCTCGCCGTCGCCGGTGACTTCGGTCGTCAGTGCGGACGTGACGATCCGGACGTTCGGCAAGCTGGCAAGCTTCCGCTGCAACACCGCGTCGGCGCGCAGATCGGCGTCATATTCGATCAACGTCACGTGCGCGACAATGCCCGCCAGATCGATCGCCGCCTCGACGCCGGAATTGCCGCCGCCGATCACCGCCACGCGCTTGCCCTTGAACAGCGGCCCGTCGCAATGCGGACAGTAGGCCACACCCTTGTTCTTGTACGCGTCCTCACCCGGCACGCCCATCTGCCGCCAGCGCGCACCCGGCGACAGGATCACGGTTCGGCCCGACAGCGTCGCGCCGTTTTCCAGCGTCACCCGATGCAGCCCGCCGACCTCGGTCGCCGGCACCAGCGCCGTGGCGCGTTGCAGGTTCATGATGTCGACATCGTACTGCCTCACATGGCTCTCCAGATGCGCGGCCAGCTTCGGCCCTTCGGTATGTTGCACCGACACGAAGTTCTCGATCGCCATCGTGTCGAGCACCTGCCCGCCGAACCGCTCCGCCGCGATGCCGGTGCGGATGCCCTTGCGCGCCGCATAGATCGCCGCCGCAGCGCCGGCCGGACCACCACCGACGATCAGCACGTCGAACGGCTCCTTCTCCGCCAGCTTCGCCGCCGCCTTCGCGCTCGCACCCGTGTCGAGCCGGGCGACGATCTGCTCCAACTCCATCCGGCCCTGACCGAAGCTCTCCCCGTTCAGGAACACGGTCGGCACCGCCATCACCTTGCGGTCCGCGACCTCGCTCTGGAACAGCGCGCCGTCGATCGCGGTGTGCGTGACGCGCGGGTTCAGCACCGCCATCAGATTCAGCGCCTGCACCACGTCCGGGCAGTTCTGGCAGGTCAACGAATAATAGGTCTCGAACGCGTAATCGCCGTCCAGCGCGCGCACCTGATCGAGCAGCCCCTGCGCCGCGCGCGAAGGGTGGCCGCCGACCTGCAACAGCGCCAGCACCAGCGACGTGAACTCATGCCCCATCGGCAGACCGGCGAACCGCACGGCGACGGCGGCGTCCGACGCCCGCCGGATCAGGAAGCTGGGTACGCGCTTGTCGTCGCCACGCACCACGGTGATCTCGTCGGACAGCACCGCGATCTCGTCGAGCAAGGCCGCCATGTCGCGGCTCTTGGCGTCGTCACCCGTGCTGGCGACCAGTTCGATCGGCTCGCGGATGTTGACCAGATAGGCCTTCAACTGCTGCGTCAGATTGGCGTCGAGCATGGCGAAAAACTCCGCTGTAAATTGAAACGACCCGGGGCGGAGGGGGTGCCCCGGGCCGTCATCCGGCCTCCCGTCGGGGGAGAGATGGAGACCGGAAACCGATATGCTTAGATCTTGCCGACGAGGTCGAGCGATGGGGCGAGCGTCTCTTCGCCCTCTTCCCACTTGGCGGGGCAGACCTCACCCGGATGTGCGGCGATGTACTGCGCAGCCTTGATCTTGCGCAGCAGTTCGGCGGCATTGCGGCCGACGCCCTCGGAGGTGACCTCGATCAGCTGGATCACGCCCTCCGGATCGATCACGAACGTGCCGCGATCGGCGAGGCCCTGACCTTCGCGCAGGATCTGGAAGCTGGTGCTGATGCTGTGGTTCTGATCGCCCAGCATGTAATAATCGATCTTGCCGATCGCGGGCGAGCTGTCGTGCCACGCCTTGTGACTGAAATGCGTGTCGGTCGACACGCTGTACACCTCGACGCCCATCTTTTGCAGGGTCGGGTACACGTCGGCCAGATCCTCCAGCTCCGTCGGGCAGACGAACGTAAAATCGGCGGGGTAGAAGAAGAAGACCGCCCACTTGCCCGTAACGTCGGTGTCGCTGACGGTGACGAACTTGCCCTGGCGGTAGGCCTGGGTAGTGAACGGCTTCAGCTTGGTGCCGATGAGCGACATTGCGATGTCCTTTGTCAGGTTAGAATTGCCTCCCCCATGTAGGGATAAATGCTGCATCGCAAAATTGAGATTGCCGCAGGGGGTGATCGGCAGAAGCGATCACCCCGCGCTTTCTGATCTAACGTCCCGATGAAGCGATCCAGCGATCGACCTTCGGCAGCATCGTCTGCTTCAACCGCGCGCGCTGTCGGATGCCGGCCTCCGCCTGATCCGCGAACCGGCGCGACCCTTCCGGGAAATCGCGCGCGGCGATGGCATGCAATTCGTCGGCGCGCGCTGCACTCGCCGAGCCGGACGCTACGGAAGGCAGGTATTGGAAGCGCTGGCGGAGGTCGAGATTGGGTGCCACCGCCGGCAACGTTGCTAGCGCATGCGTCCACGCGAGGTCGGGATGAACGCGCGCGACCTGCGCCACCAGCCGCGCCGCGCGCGCCGGCGGCGCCTCTCCACCGGTCGCGATCGTCAGCATCTCAGCCGCCAGCGCCGGGTCCCGTACGCCTGCCATATACGCGTAGAGCGCCGCCTTGCGCTCCGGGTCCGCCTCCGCTTTCGCTGCACTGCGGAACATCGCGAACGTCGCCGCGTCGGCATTCCGCCCCGCCAGGATCAGCACCGGATCCACCAGCGCTGCGGGCAGGCTCGCCCTGTCGCGCTGCCAGCCTGCGAAGCGACGCTTCGCCTCCACCAGCACCGTCGGCTCGTCGGCGCGACCCAGCGTGTAGATCAGCGCCTCGCGCAGGATCGCGTCGTTGGCGCTCTCGCCCGGCTTCGCGGTCCAGCCGAGCCGCGCAAACGGTGCGGCGACGGTCGCGCGCACCCATCCCTGCCACGCCGCGTCACCGGGGGTGCCCGCCTCAAGACCGGTCGTCTCGCCGATCGCCGACAGCGCCTGCGTCCACGCCAGCGGATCGGCATCGGCGGGCAACGCGCGGGCCAGTTCCAGCGCACGCGCGGCCGGGCCTTTTCCCGCCTGTCCCAACGCCCAGGCATCGGACAACAACCCGATCTGGTCCGCCGCCGGCAGGCTCGGAAACGCCGCCAGCACGGGCGCATAGGCCGGCGCCGCATAGGAGACGCGCGCATAAGCCGCTTGGCCCGCATTGACGAGCGTCGGCGCGGCGGTCGGCAGCCGCGTGGTGGCGGCCGTCATCAACCACGGCTGGCCCGAGCCGCCGGCCAGCGGCCGGATCGTCAGCGGCAGGGTCCAGCGCCCTGCCGTCGCCGCCGGATCGAAGCTGAACCGGCCCTGCGACACCGGGCCACCTCCGGCGACATTCACCAGCGGCACGCCCGCCTGCCCCAGAAAATCCGCCGCGATCGCCGCGACAGGCTGGCCGCTCGCCGCCTCGATGCTGGTCCAGAGGTCGTCGTTAACCGTGTTACCGTAGGCGTGCGCAGCCATGTACGCCTGCACCCCGCGCTGGAACGGCATCGCACCGACATACGCCTCCAGCATCCGGATCACCG
Organism: Microvirga sp. SRT01; assembly: GCA_018139225.1. GTDB lineage: Bacteria > Pseudomonadota > Alphaproteobacteria > Sphingomonadales > Sphingomonadaceae > Sphingomonas > Sphingomonas longa. Next base: position 127,982 of record JAGSNX010000007.1, on the reverse strand, counting down.
CCTCGCCCTTGCCGTAAGTGATGCCGTCGAACGCCTGATTGGCGGCGGGACCGCTCGCCACGTCCTGGATCACCGGATGCGTGCCGGGCAGCGCATCGAGCCGCATCGCTCCCGCGCGGTCGATCTGGCTGCCCAGCCACGGCTTCCATTCGGGATGGAAGCGCGAGGTCGCGGTCGTCGCCATCCAGCTCGCGAAGCCCTCGTTCAGCCAAAGGTCGTTCCACCAGTCCATCGTCACCAGATTGCCGAACCACTGGTGCGCCATCTCGTGCGCGACCACGCTATAGATCTGCTGCCGCGCCGATTCCGTGATGCTGGCAGGATCGAGCAGCAACGCGTTCTCGAAGAAGAAGATCGCGCCCCAATTCTCCATCGCGCTGAAGCTGCCCGATCCCGGCCCGGCGATCAGGTCCAGCTTGGCGATCGGGTACTCGGCCCCGAAATAGCTGTTGTAATAGGGCAGCAACTGCACCGCCGTGTCGAGCGCCTCCTGCCCGCGCGACGCGACGCCGCGGCGGGTGACGATCCCGACCTCGACCTTGCCGTCCTTGCGTGACAGCCTCTCCAGATCGCCGCTCGCGAAGAACAGCAGATAGGAAGACATCTTCGGCGTCTTCGCGAACGTCACCCGCTTGCGCCCGCCCGGCAGCGTGACCTCCTTCGCGACCGGCGTGTTCGACAGCGCCAGATCGGTGGCGGGGACATCGGCCGTCAGCGTGTAGCTCGCCTTGCGCGCGGGCTCGTCCCACAAAGGCATGAAGCGGCGCGCGGCGGCCGGTTCGAACTTGGTGGCGATCATCCGCTTCTTCGTGCCAGCCGCATCGTCATAGTCGAGCGCGAAGAAGCCTGACGTGAATTTGCTGATCGCGCCATGCCAGCGGATCGTGACGCGGTGCCTGCCGGGCGCGATCATGCCCGGCGCGGTCAGTGTCGCGGTCTCCGCCGCCTTGTCGATCGCGATCGTCAGCGGCGTCTTGCCGTCCAGCGTCGCCGAATCCAGCACCAGATCGGCGGCGTTGACGACGATGCGCCCGGTCGTTGTCGCGACCTGCACGTCGGTGCCGACCTCGCCCGAAAAGCTCAGCGCCGCCGCATCCGGCATAATCGCCACATCGTAATGCAGCGGCACCACGTCCGCCGGCAGCACCTGCCGCTCCGCTGCCACGGCCGGCATCGCCGCGACCAACGCCAGACCGCTTACCAAGACACCGCCCGTAATGACACCGCTGCGCATCGTTATCTCCCTGAACGCCAGTGGCTTGCCATGCGGGCGGTGCGGCGACAATCGCGAGCGCTCGCCAAAGCATTCGCCAGTCACGAAATCCATGCTACCGCGCATCCGCCATGCGCCGTCGCCCGCTCGCCCCGCTGCTGCTCGCCCAACCGTCGCGCTTCGCCGGCTGGCCCCAGAATGCCGCGCGGATGATGCTGGCGGCTCTCGCCGCGCTGCTGCTGGCGGCGTTGGTGGCGATGGGCACTCCCAATCCGGATGTCGGCGCGCCGAGCGACGGCATGAGCGACGCGGTCCTGTATGGTACGATCGTCGACAATGTACGCCACGGCGGCGACTATTATGCGGTGGCAGCCGATGCCCTGCGCTCCAGCAGCTACCCGCTCCGCCCGTTCGTCGCCTTTCGCCTGCCGACGCTGGCGGTCGTGGCGGGCGCGATGCCGGCGTTCGTCGTCACGGTGCTCTTGTGGATGCTGACGGTCGCGGTGGCGCTGGCCTGGTATGCCCGCCTCGCGCCTGCGCTGGCGCAGACGCCCGCCCGCGTCGCGGCGATGTTGCTGCTGCTCGCGGGCCTCGCCGCGGCGAGCGCGCCCGAACTCGCGATCTTCCACGAACTCTGGGCCGGGCTGCTGATCGCCCTGTCGCTGGCGCTGCATCGCCCCGCGGGCCGGCCCGATCGCTGGATCGAGCCGGTTGCCATAGGCCTCGCCGCCGCGCTGATCCGCGAGACGGCGGCTTTGTACCTCGTCGTCATGCTCGTGCTTGCGGCCCGCGACGGCGCCCGGCGGGAAGCGATCGGATGGGCGGCGGCGCTCGTCGTGCTCGCGGTCATTCTCGGTTTCCATGCGCAGGCGGTGGCGGAGGTCGTCCGCCCGCTCGATCCGGCATCGCCCGGCTGGGGCGGGCTGCTCGGCCTCGGCTTTGCGATCCGGGCGACGATCCTGTCGAGCGCCTTGCAGTTCGTTCCGCTCTGGCTCGCCGCGCCCTTCCTCGTGCTGGCACTCGCGGGGTGGTCGGCATGGCGGGAGCCGATCGCCGTTCGCGTGCAGGTGACGATCGCCGCCTACGCGCTGGTGCTGGCGATCGTCGCGCGGGCGGACAATTATTATTGGGCGCTGCTGATCGCACCGCTGTCGGTCGTCGGGCTGATCTTCGCGGTCGATTCCCTGCGCGACCTGATCGCCGCCGCGCGCGACGGACGACGCATCACCGTCACGCGGGTGGTACGCTGATGCGCGTCCTGCTGATCGTCGGCGGCGGCATCGCCGCGTACAAGGCGTGCGAGTTGATCCGACTGCTGCGCAAGCGTGGCCACAGTGTACGGTGCGTCCTGACGGAGGGCGGCAGCCATTTCGTGACGCCGATGACGCTCGCCGCGCTGTCGGAGGATCAGGTCTTCACCACCCTCTGGGACCTGAAGGACGAGGCCGAGATGGGCCATATCCAGCTCAGCCGCCAAGCCGACCTGATCGTCGTCGCTCCCGCCACCGCCGACTTGATGGCGCGGATGGCGGCGGGGCTATCGAACGATCTCGCCACCACGTTGCTGCTCGCGACCGACACGCCCGTGCTCTGCGCGCCCGCGATGAACGTCCGGATGTGGCAGCATGCCGCCACCGTCCGCAACGTGGCGCAACTACGCGCGGACGGCATCACCGTCATGGACCCTGACGAAGGCGCAATGGCCTGCGGAGAATACGGCCCCGGCCGCCTGCCGGAGCCGCAGGCGATCCTCGACGCGATCGAGGCCGCGAATCCCGCCGCACCCCGGCCGCTCTCCGGCCGGCACGTCCTCGTCACTGCCGGTCCGACGCACGAGCCGATCGACCCCGTTCGATACATCGCGAATCGCTCCTCCGGCCGACAGGGCTTTGCGATCGCCGCCGCCCTTGCCCGCCGCGGTGCGCGCGTGACGCTCGTCGCCGGACCGGTAAATTTGTCCACGCCCGCCGGGGTGGACCGCGTCGATGTGCAGTCGGCGCTGGACATGGCCGCTGCGGTCGACGCCGCACTGCCCGTCGACGCCGCCGTGATGGTCGCCGCCGTTGCCGACTGGCGCGTCGCGACGCTGCCGCAGAAGCTCAAGAAGGGCGATGCCCCGCCCGCGCTGACGTTGGTCGAGAATCCGGATATCCTGGCCGGTCTGGCGTCTTCGTCGCAGCGGCCGGCGCTGCTGATCGGTTTCGCGGCGGAGACGGAGAACGTCCTCGAACACGCCATCGCCAAGCGGGTGCGCAAGCGCTGCGACTGGCTGGTCGCCAACGACGTCTCGACCGACGTCTTCGGTGGCGATTACAACAGCGTTCACCTCGTCACGGACGCCGGCGTGGAAAGCTGGACGCGCCTGCCGAAAGACGCGGTTGCGGCGCGGTTGGTCGACCGGATCGCGGAAAGCCTGACCGGAATACCGGCCCCAACCTTGTCCTGAAGCCCCCCAGACGTTACCTGTCGGGCGATATGACAACTGCGATCCGTATCGCGCTGAAGCGCTTGCCGCACGGCAGCGACCTCCCCCTCCCCGCCTATGCGACAGCCGGCGCAGTGGGCATGGACGTGGTCGCGGCGGAGGCGCTGACGCTCGCGCCGGGTGCGCGTGCCGCCGTCGCCACCGGCTTCGCCATCGCCATTCCCGCGGGCTACGAAGTGCAGGTCCGGCCCCGCTCCGGTCTCGCGCTGAAGCACGGAATCACATGTCTCAACACGCCCGGCACGATCGACGAGGATTATCGCGGCGAGGTGAAGGTGATCCTCGCCAATCTGGGCGATGAGCCGTTCCAGATCGCGCGCGGCGACCGCATCGCGCAGCTCGTACCCGCCGCCGTTCAACGGGCCGACATGATCGAGGTCGACGCGCTGGATGGAACGGCGCGCGGCTCGGGCGGGTTCGGCTCGACAGGCACAAGCGGACTGGCCGGATGATTGCGCTGGCGCTCCTGGCTCAGGCGGCAGCGACGACGCCCGCGCCCCCAGTACCGCCGCAGGACTGGACGGTCCTGCCGCCCTTCCCGCTGGTGCGTGCGGCGATCACGCCGGAGGCGACGGCCTATGTCCGTGGCGAAGTGGAGTCGGAACGCTGCCGCATCGCCACCTCACCGGCAGACGGTGTCCGCGTCGTCGCGCCGGTGGCGATCCTGATCGGCCCGGCCGGCGGCGTGCGTCAGGTCGTGCCCGCAGCGATCGGCTGCCCCACCGTCGAGCAATATACCGTCGGCTACGTGATCGCGCTGACCCGCACCGGCAGCGCCGCCTCGCGTCCCGGCTGGTACCGGCTGTCGGTCGCTTACCGCTGGTGACGCCACTCTCCGACGACGAACTCGCCCGCTATGCCCGCCACATCGTCCTGCGCGAGGTCGGTGGCAGCGGCCAGATGCGAATCAGGGCGGCGTCGGCGGCGATCGTCGGCTGCGGCGGGATCGGCTCGCCCGCGATCCAGTATCTTGCGGCGGCGGGCATCGGACGGCTGGTCCTGATCGATGACGACCGAGTCGATCTGTCGAACCTGCAACGGCAGACGATCTTCTCCGGCGGCGATCTCGGCCTGTCGAAGGCCGCTGCCGCCGCCCGTGCGGTCGCCGCGATCAACCCGCATGTCGATGTCGTGGTGCATGCCATCCGGCTCGACGCCGACAACGCGCGCGATGTGCTGGCTGACGTCGATGTGATCCTCGACGGGTGCGACAATTTCGCGACCCGGCTGCTCGTGGCGGACACCGCGCTTGCGCTGCGCACGCCCCTGGTGTCGGCGGCGGTCGGGCAGTTCGACGGGCAGTTGGGCGTGTTCCGCGGCTGGGAACCCGCCGCGCCCTGCTACCGCTGTTTCGTCGGCGATTCGCCCGACCGGGAGGGGGTGAGCTGTGCCGAACAGGGTGTGCTCGGCCCGGTCACCGGCGTCCTCGGCAGCCTCGCAGCGCTAGAGGTGCTGCGCGCCGTCGCCCCCTTCGGGGACGACCCGGCGGGCAACGTCATGTTGCTCGATTTCCTGTCGGGACGATTCCGTACGCTGCGCCTGCCGAAGGATCCCGCCTGCTCGGCGTGCTCCGGTATTTGACCGGAGCATGCCGAGGGCTCACCCCAGTTTGGTCTCGATGAACGAGCGAACCGCCGGCCCGATGTCGTCACGCGCGAGCGACAGCGCGACGTTCGCGCAGATATAGCCCGCCTTGTCGCCGCAGTCGTAACGCTCGCCGTCGAAGGTGAAACCGTGGAACGGCTGCTTGCCGATCAACTGCGCCATCGCGTCGGTCAGCTGGATCTCCCCACCCGCACCCTTCTCCTGCCCTTCGAGGATACGCATGACCTCGGGTTGCAGGATGTAGCGGCCGGGGATCATCAGGTTCGACGGCGCAGTGCCTTTTGCCGGCTTCTCGACCAGCGCGCTTACCTCGACGGTACGATCGTCCACCCGCGCACCGGGAGAGATGATCCCGTATTTGTCGGTCTCGCTGTCCGCCACCTCCAGTGCACCGATGACGTTGCCGCCGACCCGAGCGTAAGCCTCCACCATCTGCTTCAGGAAGCCCGGCCGCCCGACCATCAGTTCGTCCGGAAGCAGCACCGCGAACGGCTCGTCGCCGACGATCTCTCGCGCGCACCATACGGCATGGCCCAGTCCCAGCGGCTCCTGCTGGCGGACGTACACGGGGGAGCCCGGCTTTTGCCGAATACCCTCCAGCACGCTGAGCGACTTGCCGCGCGCGCGCATCGTGTCCTCCAGCTCGTAGGAGATGTCGAAATGATCCTCCAGCGCGGACTTGTTGCGACCCGTGACGAAAATGATCTGGTCGATACCCGCCTCCAGCGCCTCTTCGACGGCATATTGGATCAGCGGCTTGTCGACGACGGTCAGCATCTCCTTCGGCATCGCCTTGGTCGCCGGCAGGAAGCGGGTGCCCAGCCCCGCGACCGGAAACACGGCCTTGCGCAACGGCTTGATCGTCATCGGTATTCGTCTCCCTTTGCCTGCTGACCACAGGCTCGTACCCTGCCACCTAAAGCCATGCGCGCCTCAATTGTTGCACGATGCGCGGTTAGCGTGATGGTAAACCCTGCGGCCGTAAAGCCGCGGCATGGCTCATACAATCCTCGTCGTGTTCGGCACGCGTCCCGAAGCGATCAAGCTATTTCCCGTCATCCGTGCCCTTGCGTCGATCGAGGGCCTGCGCGTGCGGACCTGTGTGACGGCGCAGCATCGCGGCCTGCTGGATCAGGTGCTGGCGATCGCCGGCCTGACGCCCGATCATGACCTCGACATCATGGAACCGGGGCAATCGCTCGACCGGCTGACGGCCAGGCTGCTGACCGGCATCGGCGAGACGATCGATGTGGAACAGCCCGATATGGTGCTGGTCCAGGGCGACACCGCGACCGCGATGGCGGGCGCCCTCGCCGCCTACTACCGACGCATCCCGGTCGCCCATGTCGAAGCGGGGCTGCGTTCCGGCGATATCTACCACCCCTGGCCGGAGGAGGTGAACCGCCGCATCGTCGCACCGATCGCGCAGCACCACTTCGCCCCGACCCAGACCGCCGCCGACGCCCTGATCCGGGAGGCGATCGATCCCACCAAGGTCCATGTCACCGGCAACACCGTCATCGACGCGCTGCACTGGACCCGCGACCGGATCGGCGCCGAACCCGGCCTCGCCGACACGGTCGCCCCGGTGCTCGCCAAGATGGCCGGTCGGCGGATCGTGCTCGTCACCACCCATCGCCGTGAAAATTTCGGGGACGGCATGGCTGCGATCGCCCGTGCGATCGACCGCATCGCCGAGCGACAGGATGTCGGCGTCATCTTTCCCGTACACCCCAACCCCAATGTCGTCGCCGTCATGGACGAGCTGCTGGGCGATCGTGCGAACGTCGCCCGTATCGCGCCGCTCGACTATCCCGGTTTCGTCGCCGTGCTCGCCGCGTCCGACATCGTGCTGACCGATTCGGGCGGCGTTCAGGAGGAGGCGCCCGCGCTGGGCAAGCCGGTGCTGGTGATGCGCGAAACGACGGAGCGGCCGGAGGGCGTCGCCGCCGGCACCGCAAAGCTGATCGGCACCGACGAGGACCGCATCGTTTCCGAAGTCTTCACGCTTCTGGACGATAGCGACGCCTATGCCGTCATGGCCCGCGCCCACAACCCGTTCGGCGACGGTCACGCTTCGGCCCGGATCGGAAAGGTGATCGCCGATGGCTTCCGCCGCTGAACTCAACGTCGTCGTCATGGGGCTGGGCTATATCGGCCTGCCCACCGCGGCGGTGATCGCCCGTACCGGCGCGCAGGTGCTGGGCGTCGACGTGACCGCCTCGGTCGTGGAGACGGTCAACTCCGGGCGCGTCCATATCGAGGAGGTCGATCTCGACGGCCTCGTCTCGGGCGTGGTCTCCCGCGGCACGTTGCGCGCCGCGACCGAGGTCGCCCCCGCCGACGTGTTTGTCATCGCCGTGCCCACGCCGTTCGCCGCGGATCATCAGCCCGATATCGGCTACGTCCTGCAAGCGGCCACCAGCATCGCCGCGGTGTTGAAAGCGGGCGACACGATCATCCTCGAATCGACCTCGCCGGTCGGCACCACCGAGCAGGTTCGTGATCTGCTGGCCACGTTGCGCCCCGATCTGCGCGTGCCGGGCCGCGGCGGCAGCGGCGAGGGCGCGGACATCGCCATCGCCTATTGCCCCGAGCGCGTGCTCCCGGGCCGCATCCTCGTCGAACTGATCGACAACGACCGCGTCATCGGCGGCATCACGCCGCGCTGCGCCCGCAAGGCGCTGGGCTTCTATCGCCGCTTCGTGCGGGGGGCCTGCGTCACCACGACCGCTCGTGCGGCGGAGATGACGAAGCTGACGGAAAACGCATTCCGGGACGTCAACATCGCGTTCGCCAACGAACTCAGCCTCGTCGCCGATCGGCTGGGCGTCGACGTTTGGGAGGTGATCCGGCTCGCGAACCGCCATCCGCGCGTCAACATCCTGTCGCCGGGTCCGGGTGTCGGCGGTCATTGCATCGCAGTCGATCCGTGGTTCCTCGTCGCCGCCGCGCCGGACAGCACGCCGCTGATCCGCACCGCGCGGGAGGTCAACGACGGCAAGACCGATCATGTCATCGCACAGGCGGCGGCGATGATCGACGCGATGCCGGGCGCATCGGTCGGCTGCATGGGCCTCGCCTTCAAAGCCAATATCGACGATTTCCGCGAGAGCCCGGCGCTGCGCGTCGCGAGCGCGCTGGCCGCCCGCTTCGGCGAGCGGGTGCGCATCGTCGAACCCTATGCGGACGTGCTGCCCAAGGCGTTCGACGGCACCGGCGCTCGCCTGATCGACGTCGATACCGCGATCGAAACGTGCGACATCATGATCCTGCTGGTGGACCACGATCTGTTCCGCTCGATCCCGCTCCAGGAGCGGCAGGGCAAGGCGGTACTCGATACGCGCGGCATCTGGCCCGATCAGCCGCCCTACTCCACCGTGGCGATGCGACCGGAGCTACGGCTGGCGAGTTGATCGCGTTCATTGCGGCGCAACCTGCGAACGCGTAGGGCGACGACTCCTGCCGGCGGTGTCCCGCTGGCCATGTCCCTGAAAAGCGATGCTGCTCAAGTTTCTCAAACGGGCGACGCCCCCGCGGAGCGCGCCGACGATCCCGCCGGGCCAACGAGTCTATGCGATCGGTGATATCCACGGACGGCTGGATCTGCTCGAGCCCTTGCTCGACGCCATCGACGCGGACGACACTGCGCGCGGTCCCGCACGTACGACCTATGTCTTTCTTGGCGACCTGGTCGATCGAGGTCCGGATTCACGCGGCGTCGTCGAACGGATACGCCGACTTGCGGAGGAGAAGCCCGATGTGCGCCTCCTCGCTGGCAACCATGAGGAGATATTCCTCGGTGCGATCCGGGGCGAGGACAAGGCATTGCGGTTGTTCTGCCGCATCGGTGGTCGCGAGACGGCGATCAGCTACGGCATCGCGCCGCCGAACTACGAAGCGATGGACTATGATGAGCTTGCCGAGGCGCTGGCGGATGTCGTGCCGCCGGATCATCAGGCCTTGCTGGCGGGCGCGAGCGATATGGAGGTCATCGGTGATTATGCGTTCGTGCACGCCGGCGTTCACCCGGATCGCGCGCTGTCGGAGCAGCGCAGCAGCGACTTACGCTGGATTCGCAACCCCTTCCTCGATCATCGGACCCCATTGGAGAAGATGATCGTCCACGGTCACACGGTTTCATCTACGGTAGAGTTCCTGCCGCATCGCATCGGCGTCGATACGGGCGCCTACGAATCCGGCCGGTTGAGCGCTCTGGGTCTGGAAGCCGAGCGAACATGGCATCTCGATACGATCTGATCGTCGCGGAATTGCTGCATTACGGCAGTTTGCTACTTTTTGTTCTCGATTTTTGCTGTAAGACAATCGCGACTGGAGTGTTGCATCGCCGCATCATGTGGTGACGTAAACGGGCCGGTCGGGTGGAACTGTTGCAAGGCCATTGGCTTTATGGCACTGCGCTGATCGACGGACATTTGAAGGGAGTTCTACATGGGTCTTGGTAAGTATCTCGCGGCTGCGGCCGCTGCGACGATGGTTGTTGCGCCTGCGGTTGCCGCTCCGGTGAACGCGGCCTCGAGCCTGTCGGTCGCCAAGTCGGCTCGCGCCGGTTCGGTTTCGGCCAAGAAGAACGAGCTGGCCGGTGGCGGCTTCATCGTTGCCGCTCTGGCCGCTGCTGCGGTCGTTGCCGGCATCGTGATCGTTGCTGACAGCGATGACGATTCGGACAGCAACTGAGCTGTTCTAGCTTCGGCTAAGGAAATAGCGGCCTTCGGGCCGCTATTTTTTTGCCTGCTGAATATGGCGCTGCACGCTCGTTGCAGGGTGCGCGGGTTCCGAGGCAGCAGCCGGCCATAGCAAGGCGGCGCTGCTATCGCCGAGCTTCGGGCGTTGCGATGCGCTCGCACTCTCTTATCGCCCAAACGTGACCTTCCGCTGAGGTGCGACGGCAACATCGTTGGCGTGGAACTCGGTTGCGGCAACCGTGACGAATAGCGGTCGCCTGGCGCAGGTGTAGAAACTTACCCCGAGCGGGGAATGACGGAATCGGTCCTCGCGGCTCGGCCTCGGGTTGCGGATTCAGCGATGGCGTTGCCGTGACCATAGTGTCGGCGAGCCCGGCAAAAACGCTATCGCTGCGGTTCTTATAAAGCCAGTGGAGCGAACATGATGGAAGCGCTGCACCGCTTTCCAGACACTGCGCCTGCGCGGCCGGAGCGGCGAGCCGGTCACCATCAGACTACCTAAACCGCGTTCGCAACACTTGATGCCGGGGTCTCTACGGCCCTGTCGCGCGCTACTTAGTGGTATCCGCTGCCGGATCGATACTCAGCAATCGGTCCAGCAATGCCAGACGCTGGGCGATCGCCGTGCGGTATGGCGCATCGGCGGGGGTCTTCGCCAGCGCCACCCGCCAGGAATCCCGAGCCGCGGGAAAGTCGTTGGAGCGAAGCTGCGCCACGCCAAGGAAGAAATAGGGTCCGGGATTGGCGGGCTCCAACTGCCTTGCGCGGTCGAAGGCGAAGCGGGATGCGGGCGACAATTGCCGGTCGTGCCGGGCCAACGCGTCGCCGAGCGCAGTCCACAACTGCACGCTCTTTGGCGACGTACGGATGCCGCCGAGCAGCGCCTCCACCTCGTACCGCGGGTTACCACCCCGTGATAGCGCGTCGGCCGCCGTCAGATACGCGCTGTCCGCTCCGTACCGGCCGAATATGTCGGTGCGCAGGTTGGCCAGCGCCTCGTCCACGACGAGCGAGTTGCGATCGGGCAAGACCGGCGACGCCGGAAGCGCGGGGCTGCCCTGCAAGGCATAGCCGGTCGCGCCGAGCATCAGCGCCGCGCCCACCATCGACCATAACAGCCGCGGCACGCGCAACGCGATCATCGCGCCGAACGCCGCCGCCGCCAGCACGACCAGTGCAATCCAGCCCATCATGCCCGCCGCCGCTTTCGGAAACTGCCGCGCGCGATCCACACACCTGCAAGCAGCAGCGCCACCGGGGCCAGCCACAGTGCCGCGGTTGCCGCAACGAACGGCGGATCGTAGCTGATGTAATCGCCGTAGCGGCCGATCAGCCAGTTCCGGATCCCCTCCGGTCGCTCGCCCGCACGGATACGCTGACGGACCAGCGCGCGCATGTCGCCAGCCATCTGCGCGTCGCTGTCGGCGATCGACTGCCCCTGACAGACGACGCAGCGCAGCGTCTCCATCAGGCCGCGCGCCTGGGCTTCCTGCGCAGGGTCGGCGAGCTGGGTGTCGGCATAGGCGGCGGGCGCGCTGGTCTGCGCAGCGACCGGTGCAGCGAACATCGCAGCCAGCAACAGGGCACGTTTCATCGGGCCGCTCGCCAGTCGGCGATCACCGCGTCGACCTGATCGGGGCGGATGTCGCCGATATACTGCTTCACGACGACGCCGCTGCCGTCGATCAGGAACGTCTCCGGCACGCCCGAGGAGCCGAGCGAGAGCTGCACCGCACTCTGAGGGTCGTCGCCGATCCGCGCATACGGATCGCCGTTGCGCGCGAGGAAGCCCTGCACGGCGCGGGCGGTGTCGCGCACCGCGATCGCGTCGATCGGCACGCCGGCTTGCTTGAGCTTCAACAGTTGCGGTGCTTCCGCGATGCACGGGATGCACCAGCTCGCGAAGACGTTGAGCAGTCGCGGCCCTTGCCCCCGCATCGCCGTCGAAGACAGGCCGGGTTTACCGGGGACGGACGGCGCTAGCGTGAAGGCGGGCAGCGGCTTGCCCGCGAGCGCCGAGTGCACCGCGCGGTCGGCGGGGCGCATCAGCCCGCTGGCCACTACCGCGACGAGCAGGGCGAATGCCCCGAGCGGCAGCCACAACAGCCAGCGCCTCACGTCCACGCCTCCCGCCGTGGCCGCCGCTTGCGCAGACGCCCGACTAGCGACAGCGCGCCGCCCATCGCGACGAGCACGCCGCCAGCCCAGATCAGGGTCACGAAAGGCTTCCACCACAGCCGCATCTGCCACCGACCGGTCCCATCGGGCTGGCCGAGCACGGTGTAGAGCTGGCCGTCGGGCACGGTCATGATCGCCGACTCGCTGGTCGTGGTCGGCGGATCGGAGAAGGTGCGCGACTGCGGATAGAGGCGGGTCACGTCGCCGTCGCGCTCGACGCTGAGCCGCGCCTGAAGTGCCGACCAATTGTCGGCGACGACAGGCGAAATACCGTCGAGCGTGACCTTGTACGGACCGACCCTCGTCGAGTCCCCGCCGCGCAGGGCGATCAGGCGTTCGACGGTGAAGGCGGAGTCGCACGCGATGCCCGCGAGGCTGATGGCGATGCCGAGATGCGCGACGACCATGCCCCAGGTAAATAGCGGCGTGCGACGCAGGTCACGCCCCCACAAGGGCGCGACGCTGGCCACCGCCAGCCCGGCGGCAAGGGAGAGGCCGAGCAGCGGCAGCACGCCGATCGGCATTGCGAAGACGACCAGCGCAGCGAAGGCGAAGGCGGTGACGCCGATCGGCCAGACTGCGCGGACGACCAGCGCCTGCGCATCGTCGCGTCGCCAGCGGACCAGCGGCCCGACCGCCATGACCACGATCAGGATCAATGCGAGCGGCCCCGCGGCCTTGTTGAAGAAGGGTGGCCCGACCGACAATTGCACGTCGAAGCCGGCCGCGACGATCGGGTACAGGGTGCCGATCAGGACGATGCCGAGGATCACCGACAGCAACAGATTGTTGGCGACGAGGCCCCCTTCGCGGCTGACCGGGTCGAAGGTCGTCCCCTGCCGCACGGTGCCGACCCGCGCTGCGAACAACGCCAGCGCGCCGCCGATGTAGAGTGCGAGCAGGACGAGGATAAACGCGCCGCGCCGCGGATCGACGGCGAAGGCGTGGACGCTGGTCAGGATGCCCGAGCGGACCAGGAACGTGCCGAGCATCGACATCGAGAACGCGACGACCGCCAGCATCACGGTCCACGCGCGAAGACCGTCGCGGGTCGCCAGCACCGTCACCGAATGGAGCAGCGCCGTCGCCGCCAGCCACGGCATCAGCGAGGCGTTCTCGACCGGGTCCCAGAACCACCAGCCGCCCCAGCCCAGTTCGTAATAGGCCCAGTAGCTGCCGGCGGTGATGCCGAGCGTCAGGAAGATCCACGCACTCAGCACCCACGGCCGCATCGCCCGCGCGAACTCGCGGCCGACATCGCGCGTGACGAGCGCGCCGACCGCGAACGAGAAGGCGACCGACAGCCCGACATAGCCGGCGTAGAGCGTCGGCGGGTGGAAGGCGAGGCCGGGGTCCTGCAACAGCGGGTTGAGCCCCGCGCCGTCCACCGCCGCCGGGTTGAGCCGCGCAAACGGGTTCGAGGCGAACAACAGGAAGGCGTAGAAGCCGAGCGCGATCGCCGCCTGCGCACCGAGCGTTGCGATCAGCGTGCGTTCCGCCAACGTCTTCTCGAACCACGCGACGGCGCCGCCGGCGAGGCCGAGGATGGTGACCCACAGGAGCATCGACCCCTCGTGGTTGCCCCACGCGCCGGCGACCTTGTAGATCCACGGCTTGGCCGAATGGCTGTTCTCGGCGACCAGCTTCACCGACATGTCGGATGCCTGAAACACCAGGATCAGCGCCAGCATCGCCAGCGCCACGAGCCCGCCCTGCACCAGCGCAACAGGGCGGACGGTGGCGAGGACCGGCGCTTCGCCCCGACGCAGGCCGATCGCGGCCAGGGCAAGCTGCAAGGCAGCGAGCGCGGCGGCGAGCCACAGCGCAGCAAGGCCAGCCTCGGCGATCATTGTTCCAGCGTCTTCGTCTCGTGCATCTTGCCGGCCAGTTCGGGCGGCATGTATTTCTCGTCATGCTTCGCAAGCAGGTTGCCGGCCACGAACGATCCGTCACGCTGGAACTGGCCCTCCGCGACGACGCCCGATTTCTCGCGGAACAGGTCGGGGACGATGCCGGCATAGGTGACGGGCGTCGTCGCCTTGCCGTCGGTCACGACGAAATGGACGGTGACGCCGTCGGCGGCGCGCTTGACCGAGCCTGCCTCGACCATCCCGCCCAGCCGGACCGCGCGGCCGAGGGGCAGGCCCTGTGCGGCGACATCGGACGGCGCGTAGAAGAACGCCGCCTGATCCCGCAATCCCGACAGCGCGAGCACCGCCGACACCGCTACCGCGCCGAGCGCGAGCAGGATGAGCGTCAGCCGCTGATGCTTCGCCTTCACGGGCGCTTCTCCGCCGCGCGCATGGCGATGAACGACAACAACGCCAGCACCGCCGCGCCGCCGAGCACCACCGCATAGGCCGCGGTCACGAAGGGCCAGGGATTCATGCCGCCGTCCTCATGCCCGCGCCATCCGGCGCATCCGCGCCTCTGACTTGGCCGAAGCGAGCAATGTTCGCATCCGCATCAGCACGATCGCGCCGAACAGGCAGGTAAAGCCCACCAGCATGATCGGCAGCGGCCACAGGATCGATCCTGCGATAGTGGACTTGGTCAGGCCGATGCTCGGCCCCTGATGCAACGTGTTCCACCAGATCACCGAGTAGCGGATGATCGGCAGCAATACCGTACCGGCGATCCCGAACAGCGCGGGCAGTCGTCCGTCGCCGCCCCGCTCCGCATCGGCGCGGGCGAGAGCGATATAGGCGCAGTAGACGAAGAACAGCAGCAGCATCGACGTCAGCCGCCCGTCCCATTGCCAATAGGTACCCCAGGTCGGCCGTCCCCAGATCGCGCCGCTGACGAGGCACAGCGCCGCGAACAGCGCGCCCGGCACCGCAATGGCGCGTGCGGCGATCGCAGCGAGCGGATGCCGCCAGACGAGCAACGCGATCGAGGACAGGGCGATGCCGGTCCATCCTCCCATCCCCAGCCACGCGGTGGGCACGTGGATGTAGAGGATGCGGACGGTTTCGCCCTGAAGATAATCCGGCGGCGTCTGCGTCAGCCCGGCCCAGCAGCCGACCGCGATGAGCGCCACGCCCGCCCAGAACAGGATGGGCGTCAGCGGGCGCGCGATTCGAAGGAAACGGGCGGGATTGGCGAGGGCGTGAAGCGTCGGCACTGAACGGTCACTAATATGGTGAAAATCCCGCCTCGTCACGCACGACTTGGGGATGCGGGCGGATTGCGGTGAATGCCCGGTTTGATGCGGGGCGTCGTGGTGGATGTCGCCTGTCGGCCGGAGAGGTGCTGGCCGGTCCGCTATCGGCCACCCTCCCGTCCCTCAGTCCGGCGAGAGCTAGGTTTGCTTCGCCGTGGCGGACGCCCCTCGCCTCATGAAGACCCCAGCTTTCGCTGGGGTGACGTTTGGAGCTGTAATAAGGCGGGCGGGCGGCAAAGAGCACTGATGCGCTCCACCGTTGCCCGCGGATGTAGCAGACATTTAGCGACCCAGCCGCCCGACTACCCAACTACACCCCACCGGCGGCGACAGCGGCACCGGTCGCGTGGCCACCCACCGCCCAATCCGTCACCCCAGCGAACACTGGGTTCATGTGGTGCTGAAACCGGCCCCTTCTCGACGTGGAGCCCCCAGCTTTTGCTTGGGCGACGCCTGAAGATGGGATGGCGCGACCACCGGGCCGGCACTGGAGACTTGGATAAGGTGGCGACCGAGGGCGAGCCAGCCTTTCCAACGAGCGTGATCGCCCTTGCGCTGAATCGCTCCACCACGAAGGTTCGACCCGTGACGACATCTTCCAGCGCCATCGACGCCGCCGTCGCGCTGGCCATCGCCGGCGGCAATCCGTCAGGACCGTCTCGACCGGCTGGGTACGGGCTCGGCAGGTCGTGCACATGGCACGACCGACCAGCGATGCCCTCTGCGCGGCGATCACGGCTGACCCGGCGCTATGCTCCTGGAGCGTAGACGCCACGCCGCATCATCCTGCCGAGCGGGGCTTCACCGATGACGGGGAGGACATCGCCCTCTCCTTCCCGGTTACCGACGATGCGTAGGCGGCCAACGAACGCTCAGCGGCCGATCAGGCGCTTCGCCAGTTGGTCCGCCACGTCCGAGGCCGGTTGGCCAGCACGGTCGCTCTCGTCCCAGACCTCCACGAGGCGCTCGGGGATCCGGGCAATACGCGCCATGACTTCGGATTCGTCGCCGTGGCCGAGATATTCGAGGCCGACATTGATGATGCCGCCTGCGTTGATGACGTAGTCCGGCGCGTAGAGGATGCCGCGGTCGTGCAGCCGCTGGCCTTCGCCGCGCGTCGCAAGCTGGTTGTTGGCGCCGCCGGCGACGACCTTGGCAGTCAGGGCGGCGATGCTCGCCTCTGTCAGGATCGCGCCGAGCGCGTTGGGGCTGACGAGGTCGACATCCTGGGTCAGGATCACGTCCGGCGACACCACGGTCGCGCCGAGTTCCCCGGCCATGTGGTCGGCACGCGCAGAATCGACATCGGCCAGCGTCAGGATTGCGCCGTCCTTCGCCAGCAGCTTGGCGAGGCCGCCGCCCACCGAGCCGAGGCCCTGCACGGCGACGCGGACACCCTTCATGTCGGTCGCGCCGAGGCCACGCGCGGCGGCCGCCTTGACGCCCAGATATACGCCATGCGCGGTGTAGGGGCCGGGATCGCCGCCCGCCGCGCCGCTCGCGACGGGCAGGCCGGAGACGTACTTCGTCTGGCCGGCGATCACCTTCATGCGCTCTTCGGACATGCCGACATCCTCGGCGGTCACGTAGCGGCCTCCCAGCGACTCGACCGAGCGGCCGAACGCTTCCAGCTGCGCGGTGGTGATGACGTCACCGGGCTTGGCGGCGAGAACTACGCCCTTTCCGCCGCCCAGCTCCAGCCCGGCCATGGCGTTCTTGTAGCTCATCCCGCGCGACAGGCGCAGCGCGTCGGTAATCGCGGCGTCGGTGGTCGCGTAATGCCAGAAGCGGGCGCCGCCCGCTGCCGGTCCGAGCGAGGTCGAGTGGATCGCAATGACGGCCTGAAGCCCCGATGCCGGATCGGTGAACAGGTGGACGCCCTCATGGTCGTCGAAATCGGGAAAGCCCCAATCGGTCATCACGGGTTCTCGGCTGTGAAGAAGTGGGGCGACCGACGGGACTTGAACCCGCAACTTCCGGCATCACAAGCCGACGCTCTAACCAATTGAACTACGGTCGCCGCGAAGAGCAGCGCCCCTAGCGTCCCGGGCGCCCCGCCGTCAAGGCCATCAGAAGCGTCCCTCGACCGAAAGCCGATATCCGTCCGGTCCAGCGGTGAAGCCGCTGGCGGTCAGCCGCTCGATCGCGGCCGGGTCCGTGGGCCGCAGCGACAGGTCGGCACGGTAGCGTCCCCCGCCAGTGATTCGCAGTGCGATCGCCTCCGTCCCGCCCGCGCTGGCCAGCGGCAGCAGCAGCGCCCCCGCGTCGCACCGGGCGTTGCCGCTGACCGACGACGGCAGCGCGATCCCCGCCGATTCGCCGGCCAGCGCGGCGACGACGCGGCCTTGCGCAGCGACGCACTGGCCATCCTGGAAACGCACGGTCAGCGCGTCGAGGTCGATGGTCGACACCGGCAGCGGCTGGAACGAGGCTCCGGTCGCAAGGCGTGCGGTGAGTCCGTCGACTCCCATGCCGCTGCGGCTGACGAATGCCTTGCCCGACAGCGGCGGTGCGCCGATCCCGCCGGGTCCGTTCATGACGATCGTCGCGCGGCCCGCCAGCAGCGGCAGCGGCGACAAGCGGGCACGCAGATCGCCCACTGCGAGGTCGCCGAACTTCACCTCCGAGAGCGTCGCGCCCCAGATCGTGCCGCTGACCGATCGCGCGACGACGCCCTGATCGCCGACCCCGGCCCAGCCCAGCACCAGCCGCATCGGCAGGAAC
The DNA here is from genome assembly GCA_018139225.1 of Microvirga sp. SRT01. Taxonomy (GTDB): domain Bacteria; phylum Pseudomonadota; class Alphaproteobacteria; order Sphingomonadales; family Sphingomonadaceae; genus Sphingomonas; species Sphingomonas longa. The sequence continues at coordinate 109,908 of JAGSNX010000007.1, read as the reverse complement.
ACGATCAGCGCGGCCACCAGCATCGCGCCGAACAGCGCGGTCGGACCGGTCGTCAGCCGGATGCGCCTCATTGGCCGCGGCTCCTCAGCACCAGCCGCGCCGCGACGGTGCGGTCTCCATTGTCGGTGAGGGCGGCGCTCTCGACGACGATGCCGTAGCGCTCCAGCCGCGCCAGCCACGTCGACAGCGCCGCCCCGCGTGCGGACGCGATCGCCACGCGCACGCCGTCGCCGCCGTCCGGATCGATGCTGGCGAGGGGGAAGCCCGCTTCCTCCGCGCGGGTTCGGACGATCTCCGTCAGCGTGCCGACGATCGGCGGGGCGCGACGTGCCTGCCGCAGTGCATCGACCAGATTGTGAGTCTCGCCCAGCCGGATGACCGCCGCCGCATGCCGTTCGCGCGCGCTCGACAAGGCATTGGCGGCGGGACGGATGATCAGGCCCCAGACGATCGTCACGACCGCGAGCGCCGCCATGACCAGCAACAGCCGCTGTTCGCGCTTGGAACGCTGCACGAACCATGTCCGCAGGGCGATCATGGCGCGATCACCGTCAGTTCGCCGCTGACCCGGTTGCCGTTGGCGACGAAGGTGCTGGCTCGGACGGTAAAGCCCGCGCGCTCCAACGCTCGTTTCAGGTCCGTCGCCGCCGATTCGCGCTCGGTCGCGACCGACAGGCGCAGGGCACCGTCGTTGGCGAAGTCCAGCCCGGTCAGTTCCGTCTGCGGCACCGAGCGTATCGCCGCAAACGCGGCGGCCGTCGTGGTCGAGAAGCCGACGCCGGGTCCGAATGTCCGCCGCTGACGCTCCGTCAATTGGCGGGAGGGATCGGTCACCGTCTCGCCACGCGGCAACGCGGTGGCGGCGAGCGCGTCGGCCTGTGCCTCCAGCCGATCGGCGGCGAAGCTGTACTTGGCGAGTCGCACAAGCGAGATCGCCAGCGTCACCGCCAGGATCGCGAGTGCCAGCACCGCAAGCCGCCGAACCAGCCGCCAGTCGATCGCGAAGCCGCGCCGCCGCGCGAACGGTCCCTGCCGCAAATCGAGCGCGGGCTCCGCCGCCGCCCGGAACAGCGCCGCATCCAGCGCGGCGCGGTCGAGTGGTTGCGGAGGCGTGTCGCCGGTGACGAGATCGGTCAGCCGCGCCTCGTCCGCGAAGCCGGCGGTGCGACCGCGCACGACGCCCTGACCGCCGATGTCGGCGCGGATATATCCTTCGTCGGGGCGCGGGAGCAGCATCGGCGCGGGGATCATCGCCACCGGATCGACGCCGGCGCTGGCCAGTTGTTCGAGCCACGCCTGCATCGTGCCCGCACCGACGACGCCGATCGGCCGCTCCATGCCCTCGCCTTCGCTGCCCACCGCGACGTGCAGCTCGCCGACCGGCGCGGCGCTCGCCTCCGCCGCCAGCAGCCGCGCTGCCGCCACGCCCTGCGCTGCGCTGCGGGTCGGCAGGTCGGCCCAGTGCAGCGTCACCGCATCGGCCGGCGTCACCGCGACGATGGGATCGTCACCCTCCGGTACGCCGTCGCCGCGCGCCATCGTCCCGCCGTCGCCGACGCGAAGCCAGCGGAACCCGGCATCGCCGGCGGGGAGGAACAGGAGCGTCGTCATATATCCTCGCCCCATTGCCGCGACACGAGCCGGACGGGAAGCCTCGTCGCGTCGATCAACGCTCTTTCCTCCAGCGTCGCGCCCGGCACCGACACGTCGATCCGGAGGTCGAACCAGGTCGAGGTGACGGCGGTGTCCTGGCTACCGGCATTCGCGAGCCCCCCGAAGACGGCGTTCGCGTCGCCATAACCCTGCGGCGGGCGCCTCATCAGCAGCGCCCGCGCCGCGTCGACCGACAGCGTGTCGGGGCCGACCATCGCCAGCAACGGGGCCTGTTCGGGCAGCAGCGTGTTGACGTTGATCTTGGCGGCCTCGGTCGTCGGCAGCGCGCAGACCCACGGACGCAGCGCCGCGTAGATCTCCGGCGTCACGCCCGCGACCGCGCGCAATTCGCTGGGGTCGGCCATCAGCGTCCCCGCCGTGCGATACCCGGTGTAGCGCGCATCCTCCGCACCGCCGGCCTGCTGGTCCTGATCGGTGTCGATCCAGTCCGCCGCGCCTCCCGCGACCTGCTGCGCGACCTGCTGCGGAATGCCGATCAGGCCCATCAGCCGCGTGAAGCGAACGCGCTGCGTGATGTCGCCGGAGGAATACACCCCCGGTGCAACCTGCGTGACCAGACCGTTGAGGTTGAAGCAATTGCCGCCGTCGCTGACCCGCGCCGTCGCCAATCCGCCGCCGGGTAGGGGCAGACCGAACGGCCGTCCGCTCCACCCGCCGGCCAGTGTGATGCGCTTCGGGCTGCCCGCCATCAGGTCGCCGACCCGCACCACCGCCATCGCCTCCGCCGCGACTGCATAGGCACGGGCCTGCTCTCCCGACGCGGCGTTGGACGCCAGCCGGGTCGACAGGCGCAGTTTCTCCAGCGCGCCGCCCGCCATGACGGCGATCACCGCGACCAGCATCAGCACGGTCAGCAGCGCCGCACCGCGTTCGCGCGGATCAATTCGCATTGTCGGCCTGCGGCACGTCGCTGTCCGGCTGCACGGGCGGCGGCGCATAGCCAGTGCCGACGAGGAACATCGCGCGGTAGAACGTCCCGTCGCGTCGGGTCAGCCGCATCTCCAGCGCCTGCGGCAACGGCACGCCCCCCGCCCCGTCCCACCGGTCGCTCCACGCACCGTTGTAGCGATAGCGAAGCGTCAGGTCGCGAACGCCGGTCAGCATCGGCGTCGCGGAGAGCGGCGCGGCCCCGTCGAGTTGCGGATAGCCGATCCGCTGAAGCGTACCGTCGACGATCTGCCAGACCAGCTTCTGCGCACCCGGCCGCGCCGCCGCATCGATGTTGGTCCAGCCTCCCCGGACGAGCGCCAGCGTCCCGTTCTCTCCCACGAAGGCAGGGCGCAGCGTGCCGGACTCGTCGCGCGCGGCACGCGGAAGCGCCTGACCGAGGTCAGCCGATATCGCGGATATCGTCCGCACCAGTGCTGCGCCGTCGTCCAGCCGCTTCGTCGTGGCCGCCTGCGCCCGGATGCTGAACGACAGGATCGCCACCCCCGCCGCCGCGATCATCCCGAAGATCATGAGCGAGACCATGACCTCGACCAACGTGAAGCCGTGTTCGGCGGAACGCATTGGGGGCGTGAAGCCGTGTTCGGCGGAACGCATCGGGCGCATGAAGCCGTGGTCGGCGGATTGCCGGTCTGGTGAAGGCCCGCGCGGCGTCATGTCGTCAGCACCGGCACGTTCGGCGGGCGGATCATCGTCACGCGACCGACCACCTGCCCGCGACGGTTCGCGACCGCCACGTCGATGCGGACCACGCGCGCATCGCCGACCGATGACACCTGCCGCGTCCAGCGCCACGCACGGCCGCCGTTGGTTTCTGCCCCGGAGGTGCGGCCGGGCACGGGCGCCTCCGCCTCGGTCAGGGCATCGAGCGCGACGTTGCGGGCGACGAGTTCGGCCGCGACATCCTCGTCGATGATGCTCGCGCCGCGCACCGTCGCGCCCTCCAGCCGGACGAGCGCCAGCACCGCGAGGCTGAATACCGCCAGCGCGACCATGATTTCGATGAGCGTGAAGCCCTGTTCCCGCCGGTTACTGGGCATCGGCGCGGACCTCTCCGTCGGCACCGATGCTGACCAATGCGTCGGCAGTCCCGCGCGCCAGCCGGATGTCCGCGCCACGATCGGCGGTGCCGGTTGGGTCGAAGGTCACGCGCACCCGGCCGCTGGCGTCGGGAATACTGGCGCGCGTCCCCTCCGACCAGCGCTCGACGCGTAGCGGCTTCTCGGCGAGCGGCACCCACGCGCCGTCGCTGCGCCGGTCGAAGCCATAGCCGCCGCTGGTGATCCACAGGCTGACCGGCGCCCCGCCGACGATCGCCACGTCGCGCGCCGCCTTGATCCGGGCGGCGAAGCGCAACCCCTCGTCGAGCACGCGGCCTCTCGGGTCGGGCATCGCGAACGCGACGACGGCCGCCGACAAGCCGATGATCGTGACGACGATCATCAGCTCGATCAGCGTGAAGCCGCGCTCGCCGAAGCGGTCGCGGGCTCGCTTACTGCCAGCTGCCGATATCGGCATTGATCCCTTCGCCGCCTTCCTTGCCGTCCGCACCATAGGTCCAGACATCGGCCTCACCGTGCTGCCCGGGCGACGCGTAGAGGTAGGGCTTGCCCCACGGATCGTCGGGCAGGCGCTTGATATAGCCGCCCTGCTGATAGCGGGAGGCGTCGACGCCGGACGGTGCGCTGACCAGCGCGTTCAGGCCCTGCGCAGTCGTCGGAAATACGCTCATCTGAAGGCGATACAGTTCCAGCCCGCCCTCGATCTGGGCGATGTCGGCCTTCGCCTTCTGGATGCGCGCGGTGTCGCCCGATGGCAGCACGTTCAGCGCGACGATCGTCGCGAGCAGGCCGATGATGACGATCACAACCATCAGTTCGACGAGCGTGAAGCCGTTACGCTTCGGCGGCTTCTTGTCCTTGGTACGCATGTAACCTCTCATTGTCCGGCCGCTACCCGCCGGCCAGCGTGTTCAGTTGCAGGATCGGCAGCAGGATGGACAGCACGATCGTCGCGACGATGCCACCCATGATGACGATGATCGCCGGCTCCAGCAGCGACAATGCGGTCGCGGTGAAGCGATCGAACTCGCGCTCAAGATAGTCGGCCGCGCGCTCCAGCATCTCGTCCAGCCGCCCCGCCGCTTCACCGGACGCCGCCAGATACGTCAGCAGCGGCGGAAAGACGCCCGCGCGCCGCATCGCGGCCGACAAGCTGCCACCGCCGCGGATCGCCTCGACGATGTCGTCCGACGCGACGCGAAGCCGGCGGTTGTGGATCGTGCCGGCCGTCAGCATCAGCCCGTCGAGCAGCGGCAGACGACTGGCGACCATCGTTCCCAGCGTCCGCGCCATCCGCGCCGCATGCAGGTCGCGTAGCAGCCGCCCGATCAGCGGAATGCGCAGCAGCCAGCTGTCGAAGGCGAGCCGGATGGGCGGCTGTTTCAGCGCCTGCCACAGCACCACGCCGGCCAGTGCCACGACCAGCAGCATCGCCCACCACCACCCGACCAGCAGATCGGAAAAGGCGATGACCATGCGCGTCAAAAACGGCAGTTCCTGCCCGACCGTGTCGAACTGCTCAACGACCTGCGGGACGACGAACATCATCAGCGCGGTGACGACCCCGAGTGCGACGATCGCCAGGATCGCAGGATAGGCTAGCGCGGTAATGAGCTTGCCGCGGATTTCCGCCTGCCGCTCGAGCAGCGCGGCGAGGCGGTCAAGGATCGTCGGCAACGTGCCCGAACTCTCGCCCGCCGCGACCATCGCGCGGTAGAGGGGCGGGAAGCTCTTCGGCTCGCGCGCCATCGAATCGGCGAGGCGGCGCCCCTCAACGACACCGACATGTACCTGAGCGACGATCGCGCGGACGCTGTCCTGCTCGGTCTGGCGAGTGATCGTCCGCAGCGACTCCTCCAGCGGGGATACGCGGTTGAGCGTCGCGAGCTGGCGCGTGAACAGCGTCAACTGCTTGCCGCTCATCTTCGCGCGACCCAGCTTGAGCCCGAACAGTGGCCGCGCGGTCGCGACCGGCGGCGAACCGGGTTCGAGACGGACTACATACAGCCGCTGCCGGTCGAGCGCGGTCCGCGCGGCGTCGATCGACGCTGCGGCAACGTGTCCGCGCTTTTCCGCACCGCGCGTGTCGATGGCGATGTAGTCGAAGTCAGCCATTGGACAGGGGGGCCCTCACCCTTCCGTCTCTTCGCTCCTCTCTCCCTCTCCCGCGGGGAGAGCGAGGGGCCGGCCAAGGGTAAGGGTGATTACGCATCCACCGCGTCCACGACATCGGTGACATCGCGCCGCGACACCCGCACCGCTTCCTCCGGCGTCGTCTCGCCCGCCAGCACCAGTTCGCGTGCGGCAGTGGCTAGGTTCGTGGTGCGCGCAAAGGCGTGATCGGAGATCGCCTGCTCGTCGCCGCCCTCGTTGATCAGGCGGCGGATCGTCTCGTCGACGCGCACCGCCTCGAACACGCCGATGCGGCCCTTGTAGCCCGAATGGCCGCACTTCTCGCATCCGACCGCGCGGCGCACCGTCGCCGCCGGATCGATGCCGAGCAGCGGCGCGACCGTCTCGCGCGCCGGCACCGGCTCGCGGCAGACCGGGCAGAGCCGCCGCACCAGCCGCTGCGCGATCACGGCGCGCAGCGTCGAGGCGAGCAGGAACGGCTCCACCTTCATGTCGCGCATGCGCGTGATCGCGCCGACGGCGTCGTTGGTGTGGACAGTCGACAGCACAAGGTGGCCGGTCAGCGACGCCTGCACCGCGATCTCCGCCGTCTCGCGATCGCGGATTTCGCCGACCATCACCACGTCCGGATCCTGACGCAGGATCGCGCGCAGGCCCGCCGCGAAGGTGAGGCCGACCTTGGCGTTGACCTGGGTCTGACCGACGCCGTCGACCGCATATTCGACCGGGTCCTCGACGGTCAGGATGTTGCGGCTGCCGTCGTTCAGCAGGCGCAGTGCAGCATAGAGGCTGGTGGTCTTGCCCGAACCGGTCGGTCCGGTGACGAGGATGATCCCGTTCGGCTCCGCCAACGTACCGCGCAACAGGGCGAACATCGACGGCGTCATGCCCAAAGCATCGAGGTCGATCCCGGCATTCTCCTTGTCGAGGATACGCAGCACGACGCGCTCGCCCGCCCGACTTGGCAATGTCGACACGCGCACGTCGAGCAGCTTGCCACCCAGCGTCAGGCCCATGCGTCCGTCCTGCGGTATCCGCCGCTCGGCGATATCGAGGCGCGCCATGACCTTGATGCGGCTGACCACGACCGGAGCGACGTGCGGCGGCATCCGCAACGTCTCGCGCAGTACGCCGTCGATCCGCATCCGCACGACGAGGCCGGTTTCGTATGGTTCGATATGGATGTCCGACACGCCGTGGCGGGCCGCATCGGCGATGATGCCGTTGATCAGGCGGATCGCCGGGGCGTCGTCGGCGGTGTCGAGCAGGTCCTCGGCGGTGGGCAGCCCATCCGCCAGCAGGTCGAGCTCGTCGCCCATGCCGACCGCGGCGAGCGCGTTCGCCTGACCGTCCATCGCGTAAGCATCCGACAGCAGCCGGTCGAACGCCTGTTGCGGCACGATCGCCACGTCAAACGGGCGACCGAGATGGCGACGCACCTCGATCAGCGCCTTGGGGTCCGCGCCTTCGCGCAAGCCGATCGTCAGGTGCCCGTCGGTATCGGTCGCCTGCACCACCACGCCGAAGCGGCGGGCGAATAGATACGGGATTGTCACCTGCGGCAGGTCGGCGACGCCGCCGGTCGGCGGTGGCGGCAGGATAGCGGCCTGCACGGCCTGCTCCTCGGCCAGCGCCAGTTCCTCGCCGGTGCGGATCGTCATGCCGGTCGACCCCCGCGTACCGTCATGCCGGGCCGGTCCCGGCATCCGCGGTTCAGCGGGTCCCCCGACCTGAAGCTTCGCGGGCCGGTGGATGCCGAGACAAGCCCGGTGTGACGGAGTAACGACATCCGGATCACGATCATTTCCGCTCCGGGCGGATCGTCTTCGCGCCTTGCAGCGGAGCGGCAATATTAGGGTCCTCGATATTGCCTGGCAGGGGTGCGCGGGGAATCGGCGGGGCGGCGTTCAAATAATCGCGCACCAACTGGTCGATCGACGGCTCCGCGCCCGGCTCCGCATAGCCCTGCGACGCGCGGAGGTAGCCGTAGCGCTGTTCGGTGACGCGGCGGCTGTCTTCGGCGTTGCGGAGGATGGTGGGGCGGATGAATACCATCAGGTTCGTCTTCGTACGCGATTTCGCCTTCGACCTGAACAGGTTACCCACCACCGGAATATCGCCGAGGAACGGGATCTTCTCGATCGTGCGGCGTTCGTTGTCGTCCAGCAGGCCGCCGATGACGGTGATCGCGCCATCGTCGACAGTGAAGGTATTTTCGAACGCCCGCTTGTTGAAGATCAGTTCCGAATTGTCGCTGGAAACCGGACCCGCGACCGAGCTGACCTCCAGCCGCAGATACATCTTCAGCGAGCCGCCGGTATTCACCTGCGGCTTCACGTCGAGCTGGATACCGACATTCTGGCGCTGCACGGTGCGGAAGGCATTGTCGAAATTGCCGGGCGACAGCGCCTGCCCGGTCGTCACCGGCACCTCCTGCCCGACGAGGCTGTGCGCCTGCTGATTGTCTAGCGTGATGATGTGCGGGACCTGAAGCAGGTTCGACGTATTGTCGCTCTTCACCGCATTGATGATCGCGCCGAAGATCGTGTCGCCGATCTTGCCGCCCCAGCCCGCGAAGCCACCTGTGGTGCCGAGGATCGAGCTGACCGCCGACTGCGCCAGCGTGTCGGACACGGTGTTGTTGGTCGTCGTCGTCGTCGTGTTGCCGTTGATGGTCGTCGTCGTCGTCGCCAGTTCGCGCGCGCCGACGGCGCCGGCGATCGTCAGCAGGCTGGGCGCGGTATTGGTATAGGTCGACGCGGCGAAGGCACCGCCCGAAAGATTGCCCAGCAGGAACTGCGCGCCGAGCCGGCTGACGGTCTGGTCCGACACTTCGGCGACGATCGCCTCGATCAGCACCTGTTCGCGGCGGGTGTCGAGTTGGCGGATCACCTCGGTCAGTTGGCGCTGGATGTCCGCGGGGGCGGCGATGACGATCGCGTTGGCGCCCTGGAAGCGGGTGACGACCGCCGCCGTCCGCCCGCCCTGCGTGGTGACGGCGGCGTTCTGCGCGTTGGGCTGGCCGCCGCTGCCGGAGGATTGCGGCGCGGCCTGCTGCACGGGTTGTACCGTGCGCGAACTCGTGCCGCCGCCGGTGCCACTGGCCGAGTTGCTGGTCTGGAACGACCCGCGCGACAGCGTCGTCTCCTGCACGGGATCGGGCGTCTGACCGACGAGCTGTTGCAGGACGGGGAGCAATTGCTCGGCGTCGGCATTCTCCAGGAACACGACGCGGATTTCGGTGCCGCTGCGCGCCTTGCGATCGAGGTCGGCGGCGATCTGCGCCAACCGGCCGACGGTCGCGGGGTCGCCGCGCAGGACCACCGAGTTGCTGCTGTCGATCGACACGATCGAGATGCCGCCTGCGTTGCCGCCGCCAGCGGACGGCGCGCCGCCCTGCCCCTGCGGCTGTCCAGCCGCCGCCGATCCGCCGGAGGCCAGCGCCTGAAGCGCGGTCGCGATCTCCCGCGCGCCGGCGTTCTGAAGCGTCACGACGCGGGTCGATGAGTTATCGGTATCGATCCGCCGCAACACTTCGCGGATGCGGCGGATATTGTCGGCGAAATCAACGACGACGAGACTGTTGCCGCCGCGATTGGCGGTCACCGCACCCTGCGCGGATACCAGCGGCCGCACCGTTTCGACCGCGCTGGCGGCGTCGACCGAGCGAAGGCGGACGATCTCCGTCACGAAGCTGTTGCGCGCCGCGCCGCCCGATCCGATCCGCGTCGGCTGGCTGGCGGCATTGTCGATCGGCTGGATACGGAGCGCGCCGTTACCCGTCGGCACCGCGACGAGGCCGTTGGCCCTGAGCGTCGACAGGAACACCTCGAAATATTCGGAGCGGGACAGCGGCCGGTCGGTGACGACGGTCACCTTTCCCTGCACGCGATTGTCGATGATGAAGGTGCGCTGCGTGACGCGAGCGGCGTCGGCGACGAACGCGCGGATATCGGCATCGCGGACGTTGAGCGTGGTCTGTGCGAACGCGGGAGCCGCCAATACGACAGCTGGAATCAAAAGATGGGAAAACTTCACGGACGGGAGCCTGCAACGGAAATGGAGAGCGACAGCGTCTGCTGCCCGCGCTCGACGGTGATGGGGACGTTGCCGCCACCCGCAAAATCGGCGGTAACCCGGTCGAGATCACCGGGGCCGCTGACGGGACGGCCGCCGATCGACGTCACGACGTCGCCTTCGCGCAGACCCGCCTTCTGAAACACGATGCCGCTACCTTGTGGCCGAACGATCAGTCCGCTGATCCTGCCGCCGTCGAGGCGTGGGATGAAGCCGATTTCCTGCCGGATACGGCTGGCGGGCACGGCATCGGCCACTGGCGGTGGAGCTACACCGGGCGCGGCAGCCGTAATTGGTACGGCCCCCGCAACAGGCGGCGCCGGAGTTGCGCCGGATTGGTCGAGGAACAGGTCCTCGGTCGCGCCACCCCGGTCGAGCGTGATGTGATCGAACGCCACCGCCTTCAGGCGGACGCCGGGCTGGACCTCTTCGCCCACCGCGACGCTCTGCTGCACGCCGTCGGGGCCGGCGACGATCGCCGATCCGCGGCCGGTCGCCTCGTCCAGACGGATGCCGAACAGCGTCAGTTGCAGGCTGGTGACGGCGGCGGGCGCGTCGGCAGGGGCACCCAGACGGAAGAACGGATCGAAGCCGGACAGGATCGACAGGGGGCTGCCCGGCAGTGCGATACCCGCCGGCCGCCAGTCGCCCAGCGGCGTCACGGGCGTGGCGACGACCCATAGCAGCCGCGCGACCTGCGTCGCGAAACCGGCCATGAGCGCCAGTTCGGCCACCGAGTAGACGTTGACGCGCGGAAGCCGCCGCAACCAGCGGCGCGCACGCGCGTCGAGCTTCAACTGCATCGCAATCCCATCCCGCCCGATCGCCCTATCGACGCCATGTTACGCGATTGCGTCAGCGGACTGAAACAAAAAGGCGCTGGCGGAGAACGAACGCCTGCTGGCAGGGTGACGGCATGACGACATCCGGTTCCGGCATCGACGAAGCCCCCGTGGCGGCCAGCATCCTCCGCCAGTCCGGCGTACAGCGCATCCCCAGCCCCAAATTGACGCTGTTCGTCCGCCGCGACTTCCTGTCGCCCGAGCTTTGCGCGGCGCTGATCGCGCAGATCGATGCGGTGCGCCGGCCCTCCACGATCGCCGACGCCACGGGCGATGCCGGCTTCCGGACCAGCGAGACGGGCGATCTCGACGCTGACGATCCCGCCGTCCGAGAGGTGGAGGCGGCGATCACGGCGCTGACGGGTCTCGATCCGGCGCATGGCGAGCCGTTGCAGGGACAACGCTACGCCGTCGGGCAGGAGTTCAAGGGGCATACCGACTATTTCGAGCCGAACGGCGCGGATTTCGAGCGCTATTGCTCGGTCGCGGGCAACCGGACGTGGACGGTGATGATCTACCTCAACGAACCCGAGGCCGGCGGCGCGACCCGGTTCAAGGCGGTCGACAAGATCATCCAGCCGGAGACCGGTAAACTGGTATGCTGGAACAACCGCCGCCCCGACCGGACCATGAACCCGGCCACGCTTCATCAGGGCATGAAGGTCCGGGCGGGCGCCAAATACGTCGTGACGAAGTGGTTCCGGGAGCGGCCCTGGGGGTGGTGAACAAGAGGGCCGGTGAGGGGTCGTAGTTCATGTTACCACCTCATTCCCCGACATCCCGCACAAAGCGATATCCCTCCTGCCCCAACCCGACCGCCCGGTAAAAACCGTTCGCGTTGCGCACCGCGATCGCGCCGACCGCCTCGACGCTCCCGCACCCTTGATCGACCATCGCCGCCACCGCCGCGTCGAACATCGCCCGCCCGACGCCCCGGCGTCGCGTAGCCCTGTCGACCACGATCGCGGTAATCCGCCCGATAGGAGGCGCGTGCAGACCCAGTATGAGGTGCCAGGCAACGCAGCCGATCACCCCGCCGCGATCCGCCACCAGCACGCCGCCGCCGCTTCGGCGCAAGGCGTCGAACCGGTCCGCCGACACCGACTCCGAATGCTGGGCATCGAGCAATGCCGCGACCGCCTTCAGGTCGCCTTTCACGGCAGGCCGGACACGAAGTTCAGGTTCAGGTTCAGGTTCAGGTTCGGGTTTGGGTTCGGGTTCGGGTTCTCTCTCCTTCACTTGCTGAACTTGACGCGGCTTGCGCGCCGCCACGATCGTCTCCGCGGACTCCTCCTCCTCGGCCTTTTCCACGACCGGCCGCGGCGGCAACCGCACCGGCGTGACGTCCGCGGACGCTGCCCATGTCGATCCCTCCGCCTTGCGCAGATAGCGTCGAACGTCGTCTGCCGTCGCGGTCAGGCCGTTGTCGCCGATGCCCAGCAAGGCCTGTCCGCCAGTATCCGTCAGTCCGTATTTGCCATAGTCGCCCGCTCCCGGCTTGCGCCGGCGCGACTTGACCAGCTTCATGCCGCGATGCGCCGCTGCCTCCCGCAGCGCGTCGTCGTGGTCGCGATCGACCGGCATCAGGGTTGCCAATTGGGCTGGTAGTTCTTGTCGATCCGGCGATCGATGAAGAAGGCCGCGCTGATGAACGCCAGATGCGTCAAGGCCTGCGGGAAATTGCCGAGCTGCAAGCCACGTTCGTCCAGTTCCTCGGCGAACAGGCCCAAGGTGTTGGCATAGCTCAGCCCCTTGGCGAGGATCATCTGCGCGTCGTCCAGCCGCCCGGCACGCGCGAGGCATTCGGCGTACCAGAAGGTGCAGGTCGTGAACGCGCCCTCCCCGCCCTCCAGCCCGTCGGTGTTGCGATAGCGGTAGACCAAACCGTCGTCGCACAGATGCTCCTCGATCGCGTCGAGCGTCTTGAGCCACACCGGATCCGTTGAGGATACGAACCGCATCAGCGGCATCATCAACAGGGCCGCGTCCAGTTCGGTGCCGCCCCGCTCCTGCACGAAATAGCCGTGTTCCGGGTGCCGGAAGTTCGCCCAGACATCCGCGACAATGGCATCGCGACACTCCGCCCACTCTACGATCGGGGCGGGCAGCGACCGCTTCTTCGCCAGCCGGATCGCGCGGTCCATCGCGACCCAGCACATGACTCGCGAATGCAGGAAGTGGCGTGGTTCGGATCGCATCTCCCAGATACCGGCATCCGGCCGATCCCAATTGTGCATCACATAGTCGACGATGCCGCGGACATGCTCCCAGCCCTCGTGACTGATCGCAGCGCCGTATTTATTCGACAGATAGGTGCTGTCCATCAGCTCGCCGAAGATATCCAGCTGGCTCTGCGCATGCGCCGCGTTGCCGATCCGCACCGGTCGGCTGCCCGCGTAGCCCGCGAAATGATCGAGCTCGGATTCGTCCAGCGCCTCCGACCCGTCGATCGCGTACATGATGCGGATCGGGTTATCGGCATCCGCCGCCATCATCCGCTGGCCGACCCATTTCCGGAAATGCTCTGCCTCGTCGTAGAAGCCCAGCCGCATGAACGCATAGACGGTGAACGAAGCATCGCGGATCCAGCTGGCGCGATAGTCCCAGTTCCGTCCCGCCCCCGTGGCTTCGGGCAACGAAAAGGTCGCCGCCGCCGCGATCGACCCGTGCCGCCGCGACGTCAGCAGCTTCAGCGCGAGCGCGGAGCGCAGCACTTCCTCGCGCCAGCGGCCCCGATAGGTCGAATGCCCGGCCCAGCCCCGCCAGGCGTCGGTCGTGGCGACGATCTCCGCCGCGATCCCCGCATCGTCGGGGCACAACAACGCCTCCTCGCCCAGCGCGAACCATGCGGTTTCGCCCGCGGACAGCGTAATACGCGCCTCCACCGCGCCCGGTTCACAGGTCAGCGGCACAGACGCGAACAGCCGCAGCGTCAGGTCGCGGCCGGCGAAGCGAATGCCGCCGGCCTCCTCCGTCATCTCCGGCACCTCTCGCGCATAGTCGAAGCGCGGCGCGCACCGGATCGTGAAATCCACCGTCCCACGCGTCACCGCGACCCGCCGGATCAGGCAGCGCGCCTCCCGGTCCGGATGCGCGCGGGCATCGGGATGCGGCATCAGGTCCAGCACCTCAGCCGCGCCGCTCTCCGCCATCCAGCGGGTCAGCAGCAGGTTGGTGTCGGGAACGTAGAGTTGCAGGTTGCGCGCCGACGTCAGGTTCGGCCGGATCGTAAAGGCACCACCGGCGTCGGGAGACAGCAGGTCGGCAAAGATCGACGGGCTGTCGAGCGACGGCCAGCACAGATAATCGATCGTCCCGTCCCGCGCGACCAGCGCCGCCGTCTCCAGATCGCCGATGATTCCGTGATCGCTGATCGTCCTGAGCGGCGGCACCCTTCCGGCCTTGGCCGTGGCGGCCTCAGCCATTATCGCGGAATTCCGGGTAGAGCGACATGCCGCCATCGACGAACAAGGTCGTACCCGTCACGTAATCCGCCTCGTCCGACGCCAGCCACACTGTCGCGCGCGCGACATCCTCAGGCTCGCCGATCCGGCCATACGGGATCAGGCGCAGCAACTTCGTCAGCGCCTCGTCCGTCTCCCAAGCGTCCTTGTTGATCGGCGTGCGGATCGCTCCCGGCGCGATCGCGTTCACGCGGATGCCGTCGCCCGCCACCTCCTGCGCCAGTGATCGCGTGAGCATCCGTACGCCCCCCTTGGCGGAGGCATAGTTGATGTGTCCCGCCCAGGGGATCACCTCGTGCACCGAACTCATCGCGATGATCGCCCCTGCACTGCGCGCCGGCCGGCCGTCCTCGGGCTGCGCACGGAAGCGGCGGACGGCTTCGCGCGCGCACAGGAACTGCCCGGTCAGGTTGATGCCGATGACCGTGTTCCAGTCCTCCAACGTCATGTCGGCGATGCCCGCGTCCTTTTGGACGCCCGAATTCGCGACCAGCAGATCGACGCGACCGAACGCCTCGGTCGCCTCGTCGAACAGGCGCACGACATCCTCCTCCTGCGACACGTCGGCGCGCACCGCCACGGCGCGACCTCCCGCCGCCCTGATCCGGTCGACCAGTTCGTCGGCAGGCTCTGGATGAGAGCGATAGTTGACGACGACCGCCGCCCCCTCGCCCGCCAGCGCCTCCGCCACGGCGAGACCGATGCCGGAACTCGCCCCCGTGACGATGGCGGCATGATTGTTCAGGCGCAGGCTGGTGTCGGGCACGCGAGGTCTCCGGAAAACGTCGGTTCTCCGGGGTAACGGTCCAGCCGCGGATGGGATGCGCGCGGCGTCGCCATCCCGATGGGATGACATGCCTGATGCACGTCTATGATCCTTATCAGTTTGATTTCACTGTATCTTTTTAGGCGCCAAAACGTTCTCTCGGCGATCGTCCGTGAATGACCGCGGGCGATCCTGATGACGACCGCGGATGGACGCGGCGTCTGGCGCAATGCTCTCAAAAGGGGATGCCGCATGTCGGATGATTCACAATTGATCGGGGTTCTGGACCGCCGCGTGCAGCGACGGGGCGAGCGCCGCGAATTCTTCAGGGCCGCGATCGGTGCGGCGGCGATCGGCGCCAGCGCGGTGGCGTTTACGTCGACGGCGAAGGCGCAGACCGCGAACCTCGACGCCGACATCCTGAATTTCGCGCTCAACCTCGAATATCTGGAAGCGCAGTTCTACAGCTACGCCTTCAGCGGATCGGGACTTCCGGACGACCTGCTCGGCGGATCCACGTCGCAGGGTGCCCGAGGCAGCGTCATCACCGGCACGACCAACCCGGCGCGCGCGGTGGACTTCAGCGGCGAACCGCTCATCCAGCAATATGCGCGCGAGATCGCCGCCGACGAACGGGCGCATGTCAGCTTCCTGCGCACGGCGCTTGGCTCCGCGGCGGTCGCGCAGCCCACGATCAACATCGCCGGCGACGCTGACGGCCCGTTCACCGCGGCGGCGGCGGCGGCGGGCGTCACGCTGACCAACGGCGTGTTCGATCCCTACGCCTCGCCCGACAACTTCCTGCTCGGCGCGTATCTGTTCGAGGATGTCGGGGTCACCGCTTACAAGGGTTCCTCGTCGCTCCTGACCAACAACACCTTCCTCGACGCCGCGGCCGGCATCCTCGCCGCCGAGGCGTTCCACGCAGGGATCATCCGCGGCGCGCTCTATCGCCGCGGCCAGGCGATCCCGGCGCTGGTGACCGCGACGGAGCAGATCTCCGACGCACGCGACGCGGTCGACGGCTCGACCGATCAGGCCGGCCCGCCGCAAACCTATGCCGACGACGATCAGGGCGTCGCGCCACGGCCGACGCCGGTGACGACGGAGGCTGGCACGTCGACCGGCACCGGCTCCAACTTCGTGCCGACCGATCCGAACGGGATCGCGTTCGGCCGGACGGCGCAGCAGGTCCTGAACATCGTCTACCTCAACACCGCGAACGCGGCCGCGGAACTGGGCGGGTTCTTCCCCGCCGGGGTCAATGGCGGCATCCGCGTCAGCGCCGCCAAGTGAGCAGGGGAGTCACCATCATGAACGACAAGATCGATTTCCTCGCCACGATCGAAAAGGCGGAACATCAGCGCATGGCGCGCCGCAACTTCATCCGCATGTGCGGTGGCGCGGCGGCAATGACCGGCGGCCTGTCGCTGCTGTCGGCTTGCGGCGATGACGACACGCCGGACCCGGTCGTCACGCCGACCCCCGCGCCGACGCAGGCCCCGGTGACCGACGCCGACATCCTCAACTTCGCGCTCCAGCTCGAATATCTGGAGGGCAACTACTATTCGTACGCGGTGACGGGCGCCGGCATCCCCGCCAATCTGCGAACCGGCACCGGCTTCCAGAGCGGCGTCATCACCGGCTCCGGCGACGGAGCGGCGCGCGCCGTCAACTTTTCCGACCCGGTGATCGCGCAGTATGCGCGTGAGATCGCGTATGACGAGCTGGCGCACATCACCTTCCTCCGCACCCAGCTGGGATCGGCGGCGGTGGCGCAGCCGAGCATCAACCTGTCGGGCAGCGCAGCGGTCGTTACGCCCGGAGGCGCGACGGTACCGGGCGCGTTCACCGCTGCCGCACGCGCGGCCGGGGTGATCGGTGCGAACGAGATCTTCGACCCATTCGCGAACGACATCAACTTCCTGATTGGATCGTACCTGCTGACGGATGTCGGCGTCACCGCCTATCGCGGGTCGGCGCGCCTGATCACGAACAAGACGTATCTCGACGCATCGGCGGGCATCCTGGCGACCGAGGCCTATCACGACGGCGTCATCCGCTCGTCGCTGTATGCGCTGGGTCTGTCCGCACCGGCGACCTCGATCTTCGACCGCATCCAGCGCATCTCGGACTCGCGCGACGCGCTCGACGGCTCGACCGACACCGACCAGGGCATCGGTACAGCGAGCGAGGCCAACCTCGTCCCCACCGACGCCAACGGGCTGGTGCTGGGCCGGACGGCCAATCAGGTGTTGAACGTCGTGTTCCTGAATGCCGCCGTCGGCACGCAGCGCGGCGGCTTCTTTCCAGAGGGGGTCAACGGCAACATCAGGACCACGGTCGCCAATCCCTGACGCGCTACCCTGAAAAAAGAGACCCGGCTTCCTCGCGGAAGCCGGGTTTTTTGCGCCTCGCATCGAAGCCACGAAAAAAGGGGCCGGGCCACTCGCGTGACCCGGCCCCTCCTTCAAGCACAGCGTAACGTCAGAAGCGGAACGCTGCCGTCGCGCGCAGGCTGTGCCAGCGAAAATTGTCGTCGCCGCGGCGGAAGTCGGTACCGCTCGTCGTGCCACCATTGGTGCCATTGGTGAACGGCGTGCCGGCGGCACCGGTCACACGAACGCGGTAGTCGTTATCCTGATACTGGTGGAACATATATTCCATCCCGATCGAGAAGTTGCGACCGATCTTCTGCTCGATGCCGCCGCCGCCAAGGATACCGAACTGGTTGCGGTCGCCGCTGCCGGTGAAGGTGTTCGTGGTGTTGGTCGAAGCGAAGCGACGGTCGATCTTCGCATAGCCCGCACCGAACGTGCCGTAGAACAGCGTGGTGTCGACCGCGTAACCGGCGCGGCCACGGACCGACGCTTCCCAATCGACGTTGCGATACATCACATAGCTGGCGGGCGTGCTGGAGAACCCGGTCACCGCATCGGTGATCTCGGTCTTGCCGAACTCGCCGACCACACCGACCACGATGTTGCCGCGCTGTGCGTCCAGACCGACGCGACCATAATAGGCCCAGCCGTCCTTGTCCTTGTAACAGCCGCCGCCATTCGCCGGCGACAGCTGCGACCGGGCCGCACCGTTGCAGAAGCCCGGACCGAAGGCGTTCGCGCCGGTGCCTGTTAGGACCTGATCGCCGAAGCGGCCGTCGAGATTGCGGTCAAACTGGATCTGCGATCCACGATCATTGCCCTGCACGTCGTAGCCGCCGGCGGCGCCGACGTAGAGGCCCGAAAACGGCTGGTCCTCGGTCGTCTCCTGCGCGGCGGCAGGAGCAGAGGCCATGAACGCCATCGAGGCTGCGGCTAGAACTACTTGAAAGCGCATAGAATTTTTTTCCCAGACTGTCGCGTCGAGGGCAAGAACCGGGATCGGCGGGAATAGGTCCATCGGTTGCAATCGATAGATCGGGACCTGTTGCAGTGCGGCAACACCTACGGGCGCAATGATCCGAGATCATCATCTGATGTCGCGATCCCCGCTGGCGAGTAACGGCCCGGGTAGTTGAGCCGTGAGCACTGATAAATGAAGGTAAATACTTCGCTAGATATAGTTTTCCGACATTGATAGTTGACAGGACAAGGTTTTGGTGGAGCCATATCGCTGGTCGATACGTTGGACGCGCTTCGAACAAGGACAGTCTGTGTCGAACATCGCGAGAACACCGCCTGCATGGATGACGGCGCAGTTCGTCAAATCGAGGACGGAGTCGGAACGGTTTGCGTTCGACTGCCTCGTCGCCTTCCTTGCGGCCGCCAGTACGGTTCTCGCGCGTCTCGGGATTGAGTTAGTCGTTGGCGGTGTCGCGCCGTTCGTACTGACCTTTCCCGCGGTCATGATAGCGACACTGGTGGCCGGCGGACGTGCCGGAACGATCGCTGCGGTCTGCTGCCAGTTGCTGACGATCCGCTACGTCTTTCCCAATTGGGTCTCCGTGCACGGCGGCATCACCACCGACCTTGCCAACATCCTGTTATCGACGGCGGCGCTCGCCGGGTCGATCTGGGCGACCGCCGCCTACCGCAGCGCCGCGGCGCTGGTCCGGTCGCAATGCGAGCGGCGCGTGCAGACGCTGTCGCTGTTCATCGACGAAATGGACCACCGCACGAAGAACAACTTCCAGATTGCGGCCGGCCTGCTCGCGCATCAGTCGACCGGCAATCCGGATCTTGCGCACGAACTCGACAAGGCGGCGTCGCGGCTGGAAACGATCGCCTCGGTCTATCAGGACCTGTCGAGCCGGATGGCCACGCCGCAGGTCATCGACCTCGGCGGCCATATCTGCCGGATCGCGTCGCTGTTGCGGACGGGCGCGGCCCCCGATCACGTCGAGGTGATCTGTCGCGTCGACCCGATCGACGTTCCCGTCCAGTCGGCGATCGTCATCGGCATCATCGTCAACGAATGGGTTACGAACGCGCTCAAACATGCGTTCGACGACGGTGGCGGCCTGATCGGCGTGAAGGTCACAGCCACCACCTCCACGATCGAGGTCGTCGTCCAGGACGATGGCGGGCGCGATGCCGCGACCGACATGGCGGGGCACGGCGGCGATCTGATGCAGTCGCTGGCGGAGGTGATCTCCGCCCGCATCGCCATCTCTCATGGCAACGGCGGCACCTGCTGCACACTGACGCTGGACCGCCCGCACTCAGGGTAGCGCCAGGAGGGCGGTTAGCGCCAGCACTGGGGGTCAGGCGGCGAGATTGATCCCGCTCATCCGCTCCAGCGCCTCCGCCAGATGCTTCCGCCGGAACGGCTTGCTCAGCCGCGGCAACCCCGCCGCTACCCCTTCGACATCGGCGTAACCGGACACGATCAGCGTCGGAATGCCCAGCCATTCCTGGACCTTGAACGCCAGTTCGGTCCCGCTCATCCCGGGCATCAGGTGATCGCTGACGACGATGTTCGGCCGCAATCCGTCCTCCAGCATCCGGATCGCTGCCTCCGCCGAGTCCGCCTCGACCACCGTGAAGCCCAGATCCTTCAGCATGAACGCGGTCGCGAACCGGACCAGCTTCTCGTCGTCCACCAGCAACGCGCTGCCGGGTGCGCCGCACCGTACCGCGGCCTCCGACGCCGCCGGCAGCACGGGCGTCGGGCGATCGACGGCCGGCAGGCGCAGCTCCACTGTCGTCCCCCTGCCCGGCTCGCTGTGCAGCGTCAGGTTCCCGCCCAATTGCGCCGCCAGCCCGTGGACCATCGAAAGCCCCAGCCCGGTCCCCTTGCCAATTCCCTTCGTCGAAAAAAACGGCTCCACCGCCCGTTCCAGCGTCATGCGGTCCATGCCCATGCCGGTGTCCGCCACCACCAGCCGGATCATGCCGCTGCCGGACTCCTCGGCATACACCCCCAGCGTCAGCGTACCCCCGGCCGGCATCGCATCGCGTGCGTTCACCGCCAAATTCAGTACCGCCATCTCGATCTGGTTCGCATCCGCCAGAGCATGGGGCAGCGCCGGATCGCGCTCGACCAGCACCTGAATACGCGGGCCGGAGGTACTGGCCACCAATTCAGCCATACCACCGACGAGGTCGCCGACATCGATCGCCCGCGCCTGCAACGGTTGTCGCCGCGCGAAGGCCAGCAGGCGCTGCACCAGCGTCTTCGCGCGCTCCGCCGATGCGAGCGCACCCGCGATCGCCTGCCGCTCGCGATTGTCGCTGATGTGGTGACGCTGCAGCGTATCGAGCAAGCCGAGGATCGGCGTCAGCAGATTGTTGAAATCATGGGCGACGCCGCCAGTCAGGCTACCCATCGCCTCCAACTTTTGGCTTTGGCGCAATTGTTCGTGAGCGCGTTCCAGATCGGCGGTGCGTTCCGCGACACGCCGCTCCAGCGTCTCGTTCAGTTCGCGCAGTTCCGCCTCGCTTGCGGTCAGCCTTGCCGCCGTCTCCTCGGCCCGTTCGCGCGCGGCGAGCAGATCGCGTTCATAGGCCCGCCGATCCGTGGCATCCACGAACATCGCGCGGATACCGATCGTGCGTCCATCCCGCACCACGCTGCGCCAGTCGCTGAGAACCGGCATGCGATGCCCGTCGGAGCATTTCAGGTCGATGGCCACCTGCTGCGCCAGACCCTCGGTCGCCAGCAGCGGCGCGACATGCGTTTCGAAGAAGATGCGCGCCGCCGGCGTCATGATCGTCCGCAGCGACAACCCGATCAGCGCCTCGCGCGCGATACCGATCCAGCCGATTGCCGTGTTGTTCGCCCGGATGATGCGGCCGTCGCCATCAATCGTCAGATACGCACACGGCGCGTCGTCATAGAGTTCCGCCAGAGTCTCCTCGGGCGGCAGGGTGTCCGGCGGTGGTTCGCCCGGCGGCACCGCTAACGCTCCAGAAAACGTTCGATAGTGGCGATCGTCTCCGCCGGCGCGCTCATATGCGGGCAATGGCCGGTCGCGTCCATCAACGCCAGTTCGGCGTTCGGCATCCGCCCGACAATGTACGCGCCAACCTCTTCGGGCGCGATCATGTCCGCCCGCGTCTGCATCACCAGGCTGCGCGTCCCACATAGCGGCAGATCGGCGCGATGATCGGACAGGAAGGTGACGCGCGCGAAGCGTTTGGCGATGGCGGGATCGGTGCGACAAAAGCTCGCGCCCAGCGCCTGACCCAGTTCGGGCCGCTCGGGATTGCCCATGATGATCGGTGCGGTCGCGCGGGACCAGCCAAGGAAGTTGCTGTCGACTACCTCCAACAACTCTTCGAGATCAGTCGGCGTAAACCCGCCGACATAGCCGGGTTCGTCCACATAATATGGTGACGGACACAGCATGATCAACGAAGACAAGCATTGCGGACGCTGAATCGCCGCCAATAGCCCGATCATCGCCCCGACCGAATGCCCGACGAACGTCGCGCTCTCCAGATTCAAGGCATCGAACAATTCTATGACATCTTGTGCATAGCCATGCAGGCTATCGTATTTGGCAGGATCATACGCGGATAGGTCAGAGCCGCCCGACCCAACATGGTCGAAAGATATCGTCCTGTATTCATTCGCGAAGCGCGGGACGATATCATACCATGCGCTTTGATCACATCCAAAACCGTGCGAAAATACAATCGTTTTCGTTCCGCTTCCTGCAATTTGAACATTGTTTCGGCGAAGCGCGTCCAACCTTGATCCCCTGTTTCCCGGCCAGAGCTTAACGCGCTGATCTCGCTTTGCAAACCCAATGACCGCCGCGGCACCACAGGATCACGCCGCTCGTCATTCAGCGAATGCCGCAACCATCGATAATGACTTGCAATAACGATAGATCGGCCGCAAAGGCCCTCCGCGTTCAGGGAGTATCAGAGAAATGACAGCGATCTTGGCGCTGCTGGCGACGGCCGCGGCAGCTTCGACCACCCCCGTTGCCGCTGCGGAACCGCAGCGCAGCAACGAGGGACAACGGGCGAGCGAACCGACGTCGGGCGATGACATCGTTGTGACGGGCGCCCAGACCGCAGGCAGCGACGACTATACGATCGACGGTCAGACCACCGCGACGCGCATGCCGCTCAGCCTGCGCGAAACGCCACAGTCGATCAGCGTCGTGACCCGAGCCCAGATCCAAGATTTCCAGCTCAACGACGTGAACGCGTTGCTCGCCACGGTCCCTGGCGTCACGATCCAGTTCTCCGATACGGACCGCGTCAATTATTCGGCGCGCGGCTTCGACATTCAGACGTTCCAGATCGACGGCATCGGCGTGCCCTTCGCGTTCGGCATTCAGACCGGATCGATCGACACGGCGATCTACGATCATATCGAGGTCGTGCGTGGTGCCCCCGGCCTGCTGTCGTCCACCGGAAACCCCTCGGCGGTCATCAACTTCATCCGCAAGCGGCCGACGCGCGATCTGCATGCCAGCGCCAGCGCGCAATACGGCTCCTACGACAACCTTCGTCTGGAGGGCGATGTCAGCGTACCGCTGAACCGCGACGGCAGCATCCGGGCACGCGCCGTCGGCGTCTATTACGATGCCGACACCAATCTCGACCGCAATCACATCCGTCGCTGGACCGGCTACGGCATCGTCGAGGCCGATCTGGGGGCGAGCACCACGATCAGCGGCGGCTACGGGCATCAGGACCACAAGAGCCGGGGCGCGCTCTGGGGTGCGGTGCCGCTGCTCTATACCGACGGCACGCGCACCGAATTCGATCGGTCCGGCAGCACCGCACCGGAATGGTCGAGCTGGGGCGTCATCGATCGCCAGATCTTCGGCGATGTCACGCACAAGTTCGACAATGGCTGGGTCGCCCGCGCCAGTGCGATCCGTCGCGCGACCGACGAGGACAACACGCTATTCTACCTCTCAGGCAACCCGGATCGCGCGACCGGTGATGGCCTCTTCACATATCCTGGCGCATTCAAGGCCCCGACCCGCAATCTGACGCTGGAGGCCTATGCCACCGGCCCGGTGTCGCTGTTCGGCCGTCAGCACGACGTGATGATCGGCGTGAATCGCAGCGCGCAGCAGTACCGGCAGTATTCCAGCTACGGCGCGGTCGACCAGCCGATCAACCTCGATGTGGCGTTGGCAGGCGGTGCGGTCCGGCCGGACTTTCCCGAGACTTATGCCCTCAGCCTCGACCGGCACACACGGCGCGAAACGGCCTACGGGCTTGTGCGGTTCAGTCTGGCCGATCCCTTAAAGCTGATGGTCGGCGGCAACCTGACGCATGCGGAAAGCAGCGGCGTGTCCTATGAAGTTCCGGTCAATTTCGACAACACGCGCTTTCTGCCGTTCGTCGGTACCACGCTCGACCTGACGCCGAACCTGACGGCTTACGCAAGCTTCGCGACGATCTTCAATCCGCAGACGGACGTGGACGTCGACAATCGCGTGCTGTCGCCGATCAAGGGCAACAACCTCGAACTCGGCATCAAGGGCGCGTGGTTCGGCGGCCGGATGAACGCCACCGCAGCGATCTTCCAGACACGGCAGGACAATACCGCCGCCTATGCCGGCTTCGCCGCCGGGCGCAGCTACTATACCGGTGTCGATGCCCGGTCGCAGGGTATCGAACTCGATGTGGGCGGACAAATCGCCCCCGGCCTCCAGATCACCGGCGGCTACACCCTGATGCGCGTCGATGGAGAGGATGGCGGTCCGGTCCGTACCTTCGTGCCGCGTAACACCGGCCGGCTCAGCGTCAGCTACGCCCCGCCGTCGCTCGACCGCCTGAAACTGGGTGCATCGTTCCAGTATCAGAGTCGCATCTACTACGAGGCAACGACCGCCACGCAGGTACGGGCGCGGATCACGCAGGGCAGCTACGCGTTGCTCGACCTGCTCGCCAGCTTCCGCCTGACCGAAAATGTTTCGCTCAGCGCCAATCTGCGGAACGTCACGAACAGCCGGTATATCACTGGCTTGACGTACGACCAGAGCTTCTACGGCGCGCCGCGCACGGCGCTCGGAACGATCAGCGTCCGTTACTGATGCTGCTGCCACTTGTCCGACAAGAGGAGATCGGTCACTGATAGGGGGGAACAGGGCAGGAGAGACGCGGATGACTTCGGCAATCAACAGGCGGCAGGCACTCGCCGGCGCCGCACTGACCGGATCGCTGATCGCCGCGTCCAAGGTCGGGGCGGCGGGGTCGCCGCAACAGTCCCCTGCCCTGCTCGCCCCAAGACCCCCGATGGGCTGGAACAGCTGGAACAGCTTCGCCACGACGATCACCGAGGCGCAGGCGCGCGAAACCGCCGCGATCATGCGCGCGAAGCTGCTGCCGTTCGGCTACGACATCTTCACCGTCGACATTCAATGGTACGAGCCGAAAGCATCCAGCTACCAGTATAACGCCGAACCGGTGCCGGCGATGGACGGCTATGGCCGTCTGCTCCCTGCCCCAAACCGCTTTCCGTCGAGCGCGGACGGCTCCGGCTTCACGAACCTGGCGGCCGACGTCCACGCGATGGGCATGAAGTTCGGCATCCACCTGATGCGCGGCATCCCCCGGCTGGCGGTGAAGCGCAACTTGCCTGTGCTCGGCACCAAATACCGCGCCGCCGACATCGCCGATACGTCCAGCGTCTGTCCGTGGAATCCGGATATGTATGGCGTCGACATGCGTAAACCGGGCGCTCAGGCTTATTACGACAGCGTCTTTGCGCTGTATGCGTCGTGGGGCGTCGACTTCGTGAAGATGGACGACATGAGCCGCCCCTACGACGCGCATGCGCCGGAGATCGAGGGCGCGCATCAGGCGATCGTCAACAGCCGCCGGCCGATGATGCTCAGCCTGTCGCCCGGCGAGACGCCGGTGGCCCGCGGAGGGCACGTCCGCGAACACGCGCAGATGTGGCGCATCTCGGACGACTTCTGGGACGAGTGGTGGATGCTGGAGACGCAGTTCACCCGGCTGGAGAACTGGAACCAGTGGCGCCGCCCCGGTGCGTGGCCCGACGCCGACATGCTGCCCCTTGGTCGCCTCGCGCTCGGCCAGCGCAACACGAAGTTCACGCCGGACGAACAGCGTACGCTGATGACCCTGTGGTCGATCGCGCGCTCGCCGCTCATCATGGGCGGCGACCTGCGCCACCTCGACGCGCCGACGCTTGCCTTGTTGACCAACCGCGAGGTGCTGGCGGTGAACCAGTCGTCCACCGACAACCAGCCGCACTTCGTGGAGGATGGCACGCGCATCTGGTCCGCGCGGCCGGAGGGGTCGCAGGATCGCTACCTCGCGCTGTTCAACACCAGCGACAAACCGAAGGAAGTCGGCATCGACCTGCGCTGGCTCGGCCTGTCGCGTCCGGTGTCGGTGCGCGATCTCTGGACGGGCCGTGATGCAGGCCAGGCGACCGGCCGCGTCGCGCGCACGGTTGCCGCGCATGGTGCGGAACTACTACGCCTGAGCTAGGCTCGACCGCGTAACCGAGAGGCCCGTTAACCATTCTGTGGCTCGCTCGCCACAGTAAAAGCCTATTCTCGGATGGGTGCAAATCAGCGCATTGCAGGGGACGGGACGCAGGTCTAGCCCGGTGGCAGCCGCCGCAGAGTGGCCCAGAACCACCACGG
Source organism: Microvirga sp. SRT01 (assembly GCA_018139225.1). Taxonomy (GTDB): domain Bacteria; phylum Pseudomonadota; class Alphaproteobacteria; order Sphingomonadales; family Sphingomonadaceae; genus Sphingomonas; species Sphingomonas longa. Next base: position 83,908 of record JAGSNX010000007.1, on the reverse strand, counting down.
GAGAGCAGCATGTCCGCCTTCAACCGCTTCGGTCCGCGCGCCGTATTGCTGGCGGGGGCCACCCTGCTCCCCACCACCCTTGTCGCGCAGACCGTGCCCGGCGATCAGCCCACGACGCAGGCGACCACGCCCGACGCCGCACCCTCGGGCGAGAGTAACGACGACCTTCAGGATATCGTCGTCACCGGCCAGACCTCGCGCGATCGGCCGCTGATCTCCGCCTCCGCCGACATCACCTATGCGACGCGCGAGGACATCGATCGCCGCGCGCCCCGCTCGACCGCCGACATGCTCGAACTCGTTCCCGGCATCTTCGTCGAGGCGACGGCGGGCGAGGCGTCGAACAACTATTCGGTCCGCGGCCTTCAGGGCGGTGGCCAGCGCTTCGTCCAGCTCGAAGAGGACGGCATGCCGATCCTCTACGGCGGCGGCGGTGCCGACTTCTTCTTCCAGCAGGATCTGACGATCGACCGTCTGGAAGCGGTGAAGGGTGGCTCGTCCGGCGTGCTGACCGTCAACGGTGCCGGCGCGACGATCAACTTCATCTCCAAGCGTCCGAATTTCAAGGAGTTCGAGGGCGCGATGCGGCTGACCGGCTACAGCTACGGTCTGAAGCGCGCGGACTTCTACTATTCCGCGCCGCTGGCGGAGAATCTCGCCTTCAACTTCGGCGGCTATGTCCAGAGCAGCCCCGGCGTCCGCAAGAACCCGTTCGATTATGCCGGCTACCGGATCAAGGGATCGCTGGAATATCGCCTGCCGAGCGGCGGTTCCATTCGCCTGTCCGGACGGCGCGGCGACATGGAAACCGCCTATTACGCCTCCGCCCCGTACCGCTTCGATGATGGCGATCCCGCGAGCATCCCCGGCTTCAACATCCAGCGCGACAATATCGGCGGCGATGCCTTCCGGTCGATCCAGGTGCCGGTATCGACCGCGGTCGACCCCGACGGTTTCCGGCAGTTCCGCTACAAGGACGGTATCCGGTCGCTGTCGAACCAGGCGCGACTGGACATCGACGTTCCGCTTTCGGACACGCTCAGCATCTTCGGGCGCGGCCGCTACATGGACTATAGCTACGACTTCAACGGCCTGTTCCCCGGCTCGGGCACCGGCAACGCGGGTCTCGCCAGCGCCGTCAACTACCTGACGCCGGACCCGGCGGTATCGCCGGTCATCGACCTGCTCCGCGCCGGCTTCGCCGCCTATCCGACCGCCCAGCGGTTCGGCATCCGCAACATCCGCACCGGCGAAGTCATCGGCTCGAACCAGACCGCGGCGCTGAACGCGCTGAACGGCAACGGATTCCTGCAACGCACGACGCTCAACCACGATTATGTCGACGGCCGCGATCTCGGCATCAACGTCGGCACGCGGTGGGAAGTCGGCACCGGTTCGATCAAGAACTCGCTGACCGTCGGCGGCATGTACTACAACGTGCGCCGCAACCAGGACCAGTCGGCCACCGCCAGCGTCGTCAACGACGTGAAGAACAACAGCGACATCTACGACATCGTCGCGCTCGACGCGGGCAATGGAGTCGTCGGGTCGCTGACCGATAGCGGCCTCGTGTCCTATGGCGACTGGGGCAACGGCATCCGCCAGCGCAAGGATGAGAGCTATTCGCTCTATGCCAACGACGAAATCGCGTTCGGCGACCTGCGCATCGACGGCGGCATTCGCTGGGAGAGCGATACGGCGACCGCGTTCGACGGCAACAGCGCGGCGGTCAACCAGGCGGTGCAGCCGAGCGTCGGCGGCGTCGTGCGCAACGTCGGCTCGACCTTCAACGGCACCTTCTCGCCCACCAACGCCGGCCGTACCGGTGCGGACGGCAAGCTGACGCAGGACAAGATCTCCTGGACGGTCGGCGCCAACTATCTGATTACGCCCGGCTTCGCGGTCTACGCGCGCTATGCCGACGGGTTCCAGACCAACAACATCGACCCGATCACGACGATCGAACTCTACGAGGCCGGCGTCCGTTACCAATATGGGCGCCTGTTCAGCGGTTCGGTGACGGTGTTCCGCACCAACTTCAACAACCAGAGCTACAATTTCGCCAACCCTGCGAACCCGACGCAGCAACAGAACATCAACGCCGATCTGCGCACCAAGGGGGTCGAGGTCGATGTCGTGGTTAGACCGGTGCGCTGGTTCTCGGTCGATTTCCAGGGCGTGTTCCAGGACCCGAAGCTGGAGAACCTCCAGATCGACGGCGCGACGCAATCCGGGTTCGAAGGCAATCGACCGGAACGCACGCCGGCGCGCCTGTGGACGGTGACGCCTGCGATCCAGCTGCCGAACGGCCTCGGCGACATCTATGGCCGCTACAAATATGTCGGCAAGATCTTCGCGGATGCCGGCAACGGCGTCGCGCTGCCCAGCTACGGCGTGACCAGCGTCGGCGTGAACCTGAACGTCACGCAGCAATTGCAGGTCAGCTTCAACGCGGAGAACATCTTCGACGTCGTCGGCCTGACCGAGGGCAATCCGCGACAGGGCCAGACACAGGCGATCACCGACGGCTATTTCTACGCGCGCGGGATCGTCGGACCGACCTACGGCGGATCGGTGACGTTCCGCTTCTGACGGGGCGCAGGCGATGAAGACGATATGCAGCGCGATGATGATGGCGGCCGGCACGGCACTCGTTGCACCGTGGCCGGTGATCGCCCAGGCGAAACCCGAACTCGCCTATCAGGTGACGGAGGGTCAGAACCTCAACGCTTTCGTTCGCGACGGCCGCGTCGCGGCGCACCTGTTGCTGCGCAACGGTACGGACCCTCGCATTCTCGTGGCGTTTCCTGCGGGAAATAGCGGCGTCGGCCTGTGGTTCGAGCCGCTGGCGAAGCCGGCGACGTGGCGGCTGGAACAGCCTCCCCACCCGACCACCGCGCCGGGTATCGCTGGCCCCCAGCCAGCGGTCGTTACCATCGCGAGCCTCGCCGCGCCGGAACTGCGCATCAAGCAGGCGGTGATGTCCAGCGTCCGCTTCCTGCGCGACTATCAGGCGATCGGACGCTTCCCGCCGGACGTCTCGTCTACCCCGGTTCTCGCGGGCGACACGATCCGCTGGAGCCGGCCACGGCTCGACGGCAAGCCGGGCTATCTGCTGCAACTGCGCGTGCTCGCCGGCCGCGTGCAGGGATCGCGCATCGTCGCGAACGGCGGCGCACCGATCCGGCTGGAGATCACCGCATCGAGCGGCGAGACACCGCTGACCGGCCTCGCGCAGGCCGATTTGCTCAACGCCCGTGCCGCGAACGACAGTACCGCCCGCAACGCGTTGCGCTTCCTCAGCTACCGCGAGAAGTTCCTCGCCGGTTCGTGGCGGTTCCAGACCTATTTCGGCCGCGACACGCTGATGTCGCTGCGACTGTTGATGCCCGTCCTGCAGCCGCGCGCGATCGAGGCGGGGCTGGGCTCCGTGCTCGCGCGCCTCGATGCGAGCGGCGATGTCGCGCACGAAGAGGGCATCGGCGAATTCGCCGTCGTCGACCGTCGTCAGCACAAGGGCAGCGGCGACGCCGCCGTGCTCGATTACGCGATGATCGACGACGACTACATGCTGGCCCCCGTCGCCGGCAGCTACCTGCTCGATCATGCCGACCGGGCCGCCGCACGCCGCTTCCTTCGCGCGCCGCTGGTCAGCGAAGGCGTGCAGGGCAGGACTGAACCGACCGGGGCGGCATTGGTCCGCAATCTGTGCTTCGTCACTCGGCATGCTCGCGCCTTCGCCGACGCACCCGCTGTCGAGCACCTGATCGCGCTGAAGCCGGGCCGCCTGACAGGCCAGTGGCGCGACAGCGAAGAGGGACTTGGCCGCGGCCGTTACGCCTATGACGTCAACGCGGTGTTCGTCCCCGCCGCATTGGATGCCGCAGCACGGATGATGAAGGCAGGACTGCTGGATCCCTATCTGATGCCTGCCGACCGCGCGCTGCTAGCTGACGCCGGGCGCATGGCGAGCGTCTGGCGCGAGCATGCGCCGGCTCTATTCAGCGTGACGATTCCGAACGCCGACGCCGTGCCGGCGGTTCGCCGTTACGCGAAGAACCTCGCCATTCCCGCCGAGCCGGCGGTCGCCGCGCTGGGTACTTCGCCGCTCGTCTTCCACGCGCTCTCGCTCGATCAGCAAGGGCGGCCAGTGAAGATCGTCAACTCCGACGAAGGCTTCGCGCTGCTGTTTGCGCAACCATCGGCGGCCGACTTGGATACCTACGTCAGCACGGCGATGCGCCCCTTCCCGGCCGGGCTGATGACGGACATCGGCCTGCTCGTCGCGAACTCCGCGCAGGCGGATGCGGCGACGCAAGGTCGCTTCACCCCCGCCGCCTATCACGGTGCGGTCGTGTGGTCGTGGCAGCAGGCGCTGTTCGCCGCCGGCCTGGAGCGGCAACTCGCTCGGCCCGACTTGCCGGCGTCGACCCGATCGGTGCTGACGCGCGCGCAATCGACGCTGTGGCGCGCAATCTCGGCAACGCGGGCGACGCAGAGTTCCGAGCTTTGGTCTTGGGCATTCGAGGGGGGACGCTATAAGGTCGTGGCATTCGGAGCCGGCAAGCAGGACGTGGACGAGTCCAACGCGGCGCAATTGTGGAGCACCGTGTACCTCGCCGTGCAGCCGCCGAAGTAGACCGGATCGACGTTCAGGCTCGATCCGGCTTTCTTGCCCTCCTCATTCTTATAAGCTCATCACTCCGGACGTGCTGAATACCTGCCGTGTTCGGGCAAGGACAACGACCTGCCCCGGCACTCGATGTGCTCCCGCGAAGGCCCATGATCCGAACCAAGTCCGGGTGACGGCGCACCTGCGGTAATCGTTTGAATTCCAGCCTGAATGTCGATCCGTCCGACTTCAGCCCAGCGACAGGAACGCCGTCACCGTCAGCCGCCCGCGTGTCGGGTCGTCGCTCAGCACTGCGTCGGGTGCGATCGCCCCGCTGTGCAGCAACGCGCTACGATACAGCACCGCACGATTGTACCGTGCGTCGACCTGCGCGATCCGCTCAAACAGCGGCGTCGACTCCGTCACATAGCTCGCCGGCGGCGCTCCGCCCTGCTGCAACTCCGCATTGAGCGTCGCAAGGTACCGCTCGGACCGCATTGCGTCGATCGTCTCGTACCCGGTCGCGCGATGCCGGAAGAACGCGGTGCCGTCGCCACCGGCCGGGTCCAGATACTGGACGAGCGCAATGCGGTTCAGGTCCACGGCGTCCATATGTGGCAGTCGCTGCTGCACGCTCAGCGTCTCCGGCGGGTGCGTGACGATCGAGAAGCTGGCGTCGATCAGCGCCACGTCGCCCGCCAGTCCGAACACACCTCTCAGCGCCGTCGTCAGGGCGGGCCGGACGCGGTCGAAATAATCGACCGGCAGCGTGGCGCGGATGCCAGGATAGTGGTTCCGGCTCGGCTCGAACGCGGCGCGCGCGGCCGCAAGACGCAGCGCATCCGGATCGGGGTGGAAGCCGTCGATGATCGCGATCGGCTGTGCCTCCTGTCCGATCCGCCGTGCGGCGATGTCGGGCCGGATCACGCCATCAGCTCCGCCAGCACCGTGTCGTGCAGCGGCAGCGTCGGTGCCGCGCGCGTGATGACGTCGGCGATCTGCTGCACCTGCGCGCGATTGGTGGCGCTGTCGATCGCGTCCGCCAGCGGGTTGTACCCCGTTGCCGTGATCCCCTGCCCGTTCAGCACCGCCAGCCAGCTTGCGTCGCGAAATAGCTCCTCGGGGTCGAGCATCAGCCGGCCGGAGCGGCGATACTGCTCCTCTCGCGCCAGCAGCGTGTCGGGCAGCGTCATCGTCCGGCAGTGTCGCCACAGCGGTTCGTCACGTCCGCTTGTCGCGTGATAGTGGAGGATCAGGAAGTCCCTGATCCCGTCCATGTCTCGTCCCAGCAACTGGTTGTACCGATCGGCGAGCGCGGGGTCGCAATTACGGTCGGGGAACAGCGTCAGCAATTTGGTAATGCCGCTCTGGATCAGGTGGATGCTGGTCGATTCCAACGGCTCCAGAAACCCCGATGACAGCCCGACCGCTACGACATTGCCCCGCCACGCGCGCCGCCGCATACCCGCGGCGAAGCATAGCATGCGCGGTTCCGCCAATGCTTCGCCGTCGAGGTTCGCAAGCAGGGTCGCCGCCGCTTCGTCGTCCGAGATATATCGTGACGCATAGACATACCCGTTCCCGGTGCGATGCTGGAGCGGGATCCGCCACTGCCATCCCGCCGCACGCGCCGTGGACCGCGTAAAGGGCGTCGTCGCCGCGGTCCGCGCGCACGGGACCGCCACCGCGCGGTTACAGGGCAACCAGTGGGACCAGTCCTCGAACACCTCCCCCATTGCCTTTCCAATTAGCAGCGCACTGAAACCCGAGCAGTCGACGAACAGGTCACCCTCCAGCCGCTCGCCGCGCTCCGTCGTGAGCGCCGTGACGAAGCCCGTCTCCGGGTGCCGCTCGACCGCCTGCATCTTACCCTCGACCCGCTGCACGCCGTGCCGCTCGCTCAGCCGGCGCAGATAGGCCGCATAGAGGCCGGCATCGAAATGATAGGCGTAGCCGAGCGTCGAGAGGATCGATCGCCCATCGCCGGCAGGCTTCGCGAACCGTCCCTGCGCCGCCAGTCTGCCCGCCAGCGATAGATCGGATAGCGGCATGTCCAGCCCCTCCGCTTGTGCCTTCAGCCAGCGATGGTGGAAGGCGACCCCCGGCAGCGACGCGCCGAACTGGCCGAACGGGTGGAAGTAGCGGCTGCCCGGCGCCGCCCAGTCGACGAACTCGATACCCAGCTTGAACGTCGCCTTGGTCGCGCGGAGGAACTCCGCCTCGTCCAGACCGATCAGGTCGTTGAACCAGTGGATCGTCGGGATCGTCGCCTCGCCGACCCCAACGGTGCCGATCTCCTCCGACTCCAGCAGCGTGATCGATACGGAGCGGCCGAAGCTGCGCGACAGCGCCGCCGCCGTCATCCAGCCGGCAGTCCCACCCCCCAGGATTACGACGCGCCGTATTCGTGCCTGCGGGTCCATATCGCTTGGTAGGCCGATCCGGCAGCAAATGCACCCGGATTGGCGCGCGTTTTCCGGCTGCCGAGACCGGCTTGGGCTGCTAGCCTCGCGCAATGGATGCGCACGACATTGCGGCCCCGGCCCGCCGTACCCCGCTCAATCCCGCATCCTGGTCGGAGGCGGAGCGGATCGCGGCGCTAGAAAGTTATGCGATCCTCGACACCCCGCGCGAGCCCGATTTTGACGACCTGGTCCGGCTGGCGGCGGAAACCTTCGGAGCGCCAATCGCGGTCGTGAACCTAGTGTCGACCGATCGCCAGTGGTTTAAGGCCGAGTTGGGGATCGGCGGGCGCGAACTGCCGCTCGACGTGTCGATCTGTGCGCACGCCATCCTCCAGAACGACGTCATGGTCGTGCCCGATACGCGTGCGGACGAACGCTTCGCGGCCAATCCGCTGGTCACTGCGGAGGGTGGTTTGCGGTTTTATGCGGGGGCGTTGCTGCGTAGTGCGAGTGGTTTGCCGATTGGTACCGTTTGCGTGCTCGACCGGGTGCCGCGGCCGGATGGGATTACGGCGCATCAGCGGCTGGTGCTGGAGGTGTTGGCGCGTCAGGTCATGACGCAGCTGGAGCTTCGCCGCGCGTTGAGGGAGCAGGAACAGCGCGGCGAGGAACTCACCCGGACGGTCGCGCGGCAGCAGCAGGCGGAAACCGCGCTGCGGGCGATCGAGGAGCGGTACCGGCTGGTCGCGCGCGCCACCAACGATGCCGTCTGGGATTGGGATTTCGCGACCAATCACGTGATCTGGAATGCTGCGCTGGCGGCCCATTACGGTTACGAGCCGGACGAGGTGGAGGCGACCGGCGAGTGGTGGATCGCGCACATCCACCCCGATGACCGCGAACGGATCGACGGCAGCATCCACGCCGCTATCGACGGCGGCGCCGAAAGCTGGAGCGGCGAGTATCGGTTCCGCCGCTTCGACGGCAGTTACGCCAGCGTGCTGGATCGCGGCCATGTGATCCGCGACGACGATGGCGTCGCGCAGCGCATGATCGGCGCCATGCTCGACATGACCGAGCGTCAGGAGAACCGCGCCGCGCTCGCGAGGAGCGAGGAACGGCTGCGGATGGCGACGGAGGCCGCCGATGTGGGGTTCTGGGACGTCGACGTGGTCGCCGACGTGCTGATCTGGCCGCCGATCGTGAAGCGGATGTTCGGGATCTTCGCGGACGTGCCGGTGACGATGCAGGATTTTCGCGAGGGCGTTCATCCGGAGGATCGCGACCGAACCTTCGCCGCCTATGCCGCCGCCTGCGATCCCGACCGGCGCACGCTCTACGATGTCGAGTATCGCGCGGTCGGCAAGGATGACGGGGTCGTCCGCTGGATCGCCGCCAAGGGCCGCAGTCAGTTCGACGAGCATGGCCGCTGCATGCGGATCGTCGGCACCGCCGTCGATGTGACGGAGCGCAAGCGGGCGGAGGACGTCCTTCGCACCAGCGAGCGGCGCCTGCGTTTCCTGCGCGACCTCGACGAGACGCTCCAGGCGGCGACCGACGCCCCCACCGCCATGCTGGCCGCGGCGGAACTGCTGGCGCGGCATGTCGACGCCTCGCGCTGCGCCTATGCGGATGTCGACGCCGACAGCGACCGGTTCTTCATCCGCGACGACTATGTCGCGCCCGGCATCGCCAGCTCCGCCGGCACCTACAGCCTGGACCTGTTCGGATCGCGTGCCGCCGCCGACATGCGCAAGGGTCGGACGCTGGTCGTATCCGACGTCCCGGCGGAACTTGCCCCGGCCGATGGGCGCGACATGTTCCTGTCGATCGGCGTCGGCGCGATCATCTGCTGCCCGCTGGTCAAGGACGGACGGCTGGTGGCGATGATGGCGGTGCATCAGGATCGCCCGCGCACGTGGCGGGGCGAGGATGTCGCCCTGGTCGAGACCGTGGTCGAACGCTGTTGGGCGCACGTCCAGCGCGTCGGCGCGGAGGCGCGGCTGCGCGAGAGCGAGGAACGCTACCGCACCCTGTTCGAGGCGGTGGATGTCGGCTTCTGCGTGGTGGAGATGAGGTTCGAGGGCGACCGCGCCGTCGACTACCGCTTCGACGAGGTGAACCCCGCGTTCGAACGGCAGACGGGCCTGATCGGGGCCGTCGGTCGCTGGATGCGCGACCTCGTACCAGAGCATGAGCAACACTGGTTCGACGTTTACGGCCGGGTCGCGCAGACGGGCGAGCCTGTGCGGTTCGAAAACGGCTCCCGGGCGATGGGCCGCTGGTTCGACGTGCACGCCTTCCGTCCGAGCGACGCGGATCCGAACCGTGTCGCGATCCTGTTCAACGACATCAGCGCGCGCAAGCAGGCCGAGGACCGGCTGCTCGACCTGAACGAGACGCTGGAACGGCAGGTGCTGGAGCGGACTACGCAGATCCGCCAATATCACGATATTGTTGAATCGACGGGCTCGCCGATCTGCGCGTTCGATGCCAATCTGCGCCTGATCGCCTTCAACAAGGCGCACAATGACGAGTTTCGCCGCGTCAACGGCTTCGACACGAAGATCGGCGACGTCTTTCCCGACCTGTTCATACCCGAACAGCGGGAGGTCATGCGCGGACTGATGCGGCGCGCGCTGAACGGCGAGACGTTCACGATCGTCGAAACGTTCGGCCGTCCCGAACTGGGTCAGCCCGCCTGGGAGATCACCTACACGCCGCTGCGCGACGACAGCGGCCGGATCATCGGCGCATTCCATCTGGCGAACGACATCTCCGATCGTCTGCGCGCCGAAGCCGATCTCGCGGCGACGCAGGAAGCTCTGCGCCAGAGCCAGAAGATGGAGGCGATGGGCAGTCTGACCGGTGGTGTCGCGCATGATTTCAACAACCTGCTGACGCCGATCGTCGGCAGCCTCGACATGCTCCAGCGCAAGGGACTGGGCGGCGAGCGGGAGCAGCGCCTGATCGCCGGTGCGATCCAGTCGGCCGATCGCGCCAGGACGCTGGTCCAGCGGTTGCTGGCGTTCGCGCGCCGGCAACCGCTCCAGCCGCGCGCCGTCGACCTGAAGGCGCTGGTGGGCGGGATGGCCGATCTGGTCGCCAGCACGTCGGGTCCGCAGATCAAGCTGGACGTCGAGGTCGCGAACGACCTGCCCGCGGCCGTCGCCGACCAGAACCAGCTGGAGATGGCCATCCTGAACCTCAGCGTGAACGCCCGCGATGCGATGCCGGAGGGTGGCAGGCTCAGCATCACGGCGCGCCCCGCCACGTCGGACGAGGCGCAACGGGCAGGGCTCCGGTCGGGCCATTACGTGCGGCTGGCGGTGGCGGATACGGGCACCGGTATGGACCCGGATACGCTGCGGCGCGCGGTAGAGCCGTTCTTTTCGACCAAGGGTATCGGGAAGGGAACCGGGCTTGGGCTGTCGATGGTCCACGGCCTTGCGGCGCAGCTCGGCGGTGCACTGACGATCGACAGCCGGCCGGGGCTTGGAACCGCCGTCGTCCTGTGGCTGCCGAGTACCGATGCCAGCCCGGATGGCATCGAGCGTGCGGACGAGGTGGCCACCACGCCGCGCGCGGGATCGGTACTGGTCGTGGACGACGAGGAACTGGTGCGCTCCAGCACCGCCGACATGCTCGCCGATCTGGGCTATGCGGTAATCGAGGCGAACTCTGCTGAGGATGCGCTCAGCCGGCTGGATGCCGGGTTGCGGCCCGACCTGCTCGTCACCGATCATCTGATGCCGGGCAAGACCGGCACCGAGCTTGCGCGCGACGTGCTACGCCGGCTGCCGGCCACGCGTGTCCTGATCGTATCCGGTTATGCCGATGTCGAAGGGATCGCGCCCGACCTGCCGCGGCTGGTGAAGCCGTTCCGTCAGGCGGACCTGATCGCGATACTGGCGGAAGCCGCCAGCCACTGACACGGTGTTGTCGTTCCGAACCAGCGCCTTATACTCGGACAAAATGGAGTGACGGCGATGCGGATTTTAGGTGCGGTCGGACTGTCGTTGACTGCTGTCGTATCGCTTCCGGCCGCAGCTCAGTTGCCGAACACGATCCTCTACGGGGTCGCCTATTACGACGAATACACGCCGGTCGACCGGGTCGACGAGGATGCGCGAATGATGAGGGCGGCGGGCATCACGGTCGTCCGCATCGCGGAGTCGACATGGGGAACGCTGGAGCGGCAGCCGGGAGTTTTCGACTTCAGCCATGTCGATCGGATGCTGGCGGCGATGCATCGTCAGGGCATCAAGGTCATCGTCGGTACGCCCACCTATGCGGTGCCGACGTGGTTGGCGCGCACCCATCCGAACGTGCTGGTCGTCACGCCGCAGGGTCGCGCGGAGTATGGCCGGCGGCAGAACATGGACATCACCGATCCAGACTACCGCGCCGCGTCGGAACGCGTGATCGTCGCACTGATCGATCACGTGAAGGATCATCCCGCCGTCATCGGCTATCAGCTCGATAACGAGACCAAGGCTTACAACACCAGCGGCCCGAACGTGCAGACCGCCTTCGTCGCATCGATGAAGACGAAGTGGCCGAGCCTCGATGCGATGAACAAGGCATACGGCCTCGACTACTGGAGCAACCGCATCAACAGGTGGGAGGACTTCCCCTCCGTCAACGGATCGATCAACGCCAGCCTGTCGAACGCCTTCGCAACGTTCCAGCGCAGCCTCGTCACCGACTTCCTGACGTGGCAGGCGAAGCTCGTGCGCGCGCATGCGAAACCAGGTCAGTTCCTGACGCAGAACTTCGATCTCGGCTGGCGCGGTCATTCGTTCGGCATCCAGCCGGAGGTCGATCACTGGAAATCGGCGAGGCCGCTCGATATCGCGGGCATCGACATCTATCATCCCAGTCAGGACAAGCTGACGGGGGCGGAAATCGCGTTCGGCGGCGACGTGACCCGATCCATGCGCAACGGCCAGAATTACTTGGTGCTGGAGACGGAGGCGCAGGGTTTTGCGCACTGGACTCCCTATCCCGGCCAGTTGCGCTTGCAGGCGTTCAGCCACCTGGCGTCGGGCGCGCAGATGGTCGAATACTGGCACTGGGCAACGACCGCGAACGCGATCGAAACCTATTGGCGCGGGCTGCTGTCGCAGGATTACAAGCCGAACGCCGTCTATGCGGAGGCATCGACGGTGGGGGCCGACCTGAAACGCATCGGGCCGAAACTCGCGGGCATGTCCAAGCGCAACCGCGTCGCGATCTACGTCAGCAATATCGCGCTCAGCGCCTTCGACTCGTTCAAGCCGGACGGTGGCGTCGACTATAATCAGGTGCTGCGGCCGTTTTACGACGCGTTGTACCGGATGAACGTCGAGGTCGACATTCTGTCGCCGGACTCCACCGCGAAGCTGGACGACTACAAGCTGATCGTGGTGCCCGCCCTTTACGCGGCCAGCGATGCCGAGATCGGCCGGCTGAACGACTTCGCCAAGCGCGGCGGCCACCTGCTCTATACGTTCAAGAGCGGCTTTTCCGACGAGAACACCAAAGTGCGCTACGCGACGCAGCCCGGCGCGATCGCGGAGGCGGCGGGCGTGACGTATCAGCAGTTCACGATCCCGGAGGGCGTCACGCTCGACGGCGATCCGTTCGGCGTCGGCGAGACGGACAACACGGCACGCTGGTGGATGGAGATGCTGACCCCCACCACCGCCAAGGTCGTCGCGCGCTACAAGCATCCGTCGTGGCCCGCGTCCGCGGCGATGACGCGCAACGACTGGGGCAAGGGCGAGGTCAGCTATATCGGCTTCATGCCCAGCGATGCGCTGGTCGAAAGGATCGTCGCGGCGGAGGTCGAGCGGGCGGGCGTGCAGCCGACCCTGCCTGGCGTTCGTTTCCCGTTGATCGTGAAGGGTGGCACGCTGAAGAACGGGCACCGCGTCCATTACGTCTTCAACTATTCGGCGAGCCCGCAACACCTGTCGTTCACTCGCGGCGGCACGGAATTGCTGAAGACGCGTAAGGTCGCGGCTGGCGCACCGCTTTCCTTGATCCCTTGGGATGTCGCGATCGTCGAGGAGGACGGGCGCTAGCGCGAGCCATATTTTTGCGAGCATCTTATCGGCCAACAACCGCGCGCTACATCACCGGCTCCACGTCGAAGGAGCGAAGCGCATGAAAACGAGCGGCAATACCATCCTCATCACCGGCGGCGGATCGGGAATCGGTGAGGCGCTGGCTCACCGTTTCCATGATGCGGGCAACACCGTCATCGTCGCCGGCCGTCGTCTCGATGCGCTGCAAAAGGCGTGCGCCGATCGCGAGAACATGCACGCGATCACGCTGGACGTGGAAAGCGCGGAGGGTGTCGCCGACTTCGCCAAGCGCCTGCTCGCCGACCATCCCACGCTCAACGTTCTCATCAACAATGCCGGCATCATGCGGTTCGAGACGTTGGACCGGTCGCGCGACCTTGCGGATGCGGAGGCGACGATCACGACCAACCTGCTCGGTCCGATCCGGCTGATCGATGCGCTGATCGATCACCTGACGCAGCAGCAGGATGCCGCGATCGTCAACGTCACGTCCGGCCTGGCGTTCGTGCCGATGGTCGCCACCCCGACCTACAATGCCACGAAGGCGGCGATCCATTCCTACACCGTCGCGATGCGCCACGTGCTGAAGGACAAGGTCGAGGTCATTGAACTCGCGCCGCCGGCGGTGCAGACCGGCCTGACGCCGGGTCAGGAAAACCGCCCCGGCTATCAGCCGCTGGACGAGTTCGCGGACGAGGTCATCACGCTGTTCCGGCAACAGCCGACCCCGCCCGAAATCCTGGTCGAGCGCGTCGGCTTCCTGCGCCGTGCCGAAGCGGAAGGGCGGTTCGACGAGACGTTGGTGCAGCTGAACGAGTTCGCCGCCAAGGCGCGCGGCGAATAGGGGGCCGGAGGATCGTTCACGCTCCAGTTAGCTTGCCCCGCTAAAGCACAAGCGTGGGCTGGGGCGTAACATCGATCATCGTCGCGGCGGCGGTGCTGGTAGCGGGCGGCGCGGCGGCGCAATCCGTTGTCATCCCGCCGCTGCCGCCGCCGCCGACCGTCCTGCAAACCGCCGATGCGGCGCGGATGCAGGACGCCGGTGCGATCGCGGCAAGGCTAGCGGTCACGCCGGAAGAAGCCGCCCGGCAGCTGCGCCTGCAAGAGGCGAGCATCCCCGCGACGGAGGACATCGCCCGCCGCTATGCCGACCGCCTCGCCGGGATCGCCATCGATCATCGGCCGACGTTCCGCATCGTCGTGCTGCTCACCGGCGACACGCCCTTGGCCGAGGAAACGCTGAACCTCGCCGGCGACACCGCGGTCGTCAGCTTCGTCACTGGAGCAAAGGCCAGCCAGACCGAGCTGGTGCAGGCGATCACCGCGCATCAGGCGGCGATCCGCGCCAGCCTGATCGGGCCGCCGGGGCTCGGCGTCGATCAACGCACGGGCGAACTCGTCGCGGTGGTTTCCGGCCGCGATGTCGAGCGCGAGGGCGTCGAGCTGCTGCGTGATCGGCTCGCGACGTTGGCGGGAGTCCCGGTGCGGCTGCGCGTGGTCGATCAGCCGGCGCTGGACCTGCAGGACGTGTCGGGCGGCATGCGGCTGATGGGCAGCGTGCCGGGAGACACCCGCCGCTATGTCTGCACATCCGGCTTCGTCGTCACCGACGGCACGCGCGACGCGATCGCCACCGCCGCGCATTGTGCGGACTCGGTCAGCGTCCGCACCGCCGACGGAGGCGAGGAGATGCTGGAGTTCGCCGGACAATGGGGTTGGGGCAACCAGGATGTGCAGATCAACCTCAGCCCCCGCCCCCTCCAGCCCGTGTTCTTCGCGGACACCGCGAAGATGCTGACCCGCCCGGTCACGGGCGCGCGCGGGCGAGCAGCGACGCGGGCGGGCGACATCGTCTGCCATCGCGGCGAGCGGACCGGTTATAGCTGCTCGCTGGTGGAGCTGACCGACTTCGCACCCGCCGGCGACCTGTGCGGCGGTGCGTGCCTGCCGACGTGGACGACGGTGGCGGGGCCGACCTGCAAGGGCGGCGACAGCGGCAGCCCGGTGTTTCTCGGCACCACCGCCTATGGCATCCTGAAGGGCGGCAGCTATCGCACGGACGGCAGCTGCGCGTTCTACTTCTATATGTCGACGGATTATCTGCCGACCGGCTGGCGATTGCTGACCGCGCCTTAGAGCGCCCTTGCTTTGTGGACGCTGCTCAGACAAATAGCGATGGTATACGGTATTCAGGGGATGCGGAATGAGGATGTTTCGGTCGGTCAGCCTTTGGGCGATGATCGCGGTCGTCCCCGCCCTGCTCGGTCCGGCGGTGCACGTCACGGCACAGGATAAGCCCGCGAAGCCCAGCTACCCGCCGATCGCGACGACGCCGTACCGCGTCGGTACCTTCGCGCTGGCGCTGCGCAGCGACACGCAGACGCTGGCCAGCCTTCGCCCCGATGCCGCGCCCGGCTTCGATTTCGTCCCGTCCGCGCGGGAGGCAGAGCGGGCCGGCGACGGCTATGTCCATATCGGCGACCTCCATCTGCGACTGCGCAGCGGCGGCGGCGAATGGCGTGACTTCGCGTCGGCCAAGGCACGCCGCCCGATTACCGCACTTCCGGCTGCGGCCGGGATGATCGCAGGGGCGGACATCACCGCGACAATGGGCGACGGCCTGCCGCTGACGATCGAACGCCGCTGGATGAACGACAACGGCGTGCCGACGTTGCGTTTTACCATTATCAACAGCAGCGCCGCTCCGGTCGAGATCGGCGCACTCGGCATGCCGATGGTGTTCGACAACATCATCACCGATCGCTCGCTGGACGAGGCGCATGCTCAGGCGAGCTTCGTCGACCCGTATATCGGCCGCGACGCGGGATATCTTCAGGTCACTCGGCTGAACGGCGCCGGCCCCGCCCTGCTCGTCCTGCCCGATGCGGCGAGTCCGCTGGAGGCGTGGCGGCCGATCCTGCAGGACAAGTGGGCGAAGGAGGCGGCGTTCACCGACCGGAGCGATCGCGGCCAGACCTCCGAGGGGTTCTACGACTGGACGGTCGCCAGCAAGGGCTTCGCCGAGCGCGAATGGGCGAAGGCCGCGGAGCAGTGGAATACGCCGACCAGCTTCACGCTGGCCCCCGGCGAGCGGCGGACGGTCGGCGTCCGCCTCGTCCCATCTCCCAGCATCCGGGCGATCGAGACGACGCTGGCGGCGCAGCAGCGGCCGGTCGCCATCGGAATTCCCGGCTATGTCGTGCCCACCGATCTGGAGGCGTCGCTGTTCGTGAAGGCGCCGAAAGCCATCACCAGCCTGACCGTGGAGCCGGCCGACGCGCTGACCGTGACCCGCGCGGGGGAGGTCAATGGCTGGCAGAAGCTGGCGGTGCGCGGCACCGGCTGGGGCCGGGCGCGGCTTTCGATCGGCTATGCGGACGGCAGCGTCCAGACGGTCAGCTACTTCGTAACGAAGCCGCTGGACCAGACGATGGCAGACATCGGCCGCTTCTCGACGACGAAGCAGTGGTTCGAGGGCAAAGGTGATCCGTTCGGCCGCTCGCCTGCGATCCTGACCTATGACCGCGAGGCGAACGCCATCGTGACGCAGGAACCGCGCGTCTGGATCGCGGGGATGAGCGACGAGGGCGGCGGCGGCAGCTGGGTCGCGGCGATGATGAAGCAGCTCGATCACCCCGACGCGGTGGAGATCGCCCGGCTGGAGCGGCTGGTGAACGAAACCGTCGTCGGCGGCCTTCAGGTCGCGACCGGTCCGACCGCGGGCGCGGTGAAGAAGAGCCTGTTCTATTACGACCCGAAGCTGCACCCCGGCTTCTACAATGCGGCGGCCAATTGGAAGACGTGGACCTCCTGGTCGAAGAAGGACGCCGGCGATCTGGGGCGCGCCTACAACTACCCGCACGTCGCGATCGGGCACTGGGTGCTGTACCGCACCGCGCGCAATCATCCCGGGCTGGTCAAGACGCAAAGATGGCGCTGGTACCTCGACAAGGCGTACCAGACCACCGTCGCGATGATGCGCGACGCGCCCTATTACGCCGAGTTCGGGCTGATGGAGGGCGACGTGTTCGTCGACATCCTGAAGGACCTGAAGCGCGAGGGACTGACCGCGGAGGCGACCAACATGGAAGCGCTGATGCGCAAGCGCGCCGACCATTGGCAGACGCTGAAATATCCGTTCGGCAGCGAGATGGCGTGGGATTCGACCGGTCAGGCGGAGGTGTATGCGTGGATGCGGTATTTCGGCCACCAGCCGCAGGCGGATGTCACGCGCGAGGTGATCCTGGGATACGACCCGACGGTGCCGAACTGGGGCTATAACGGCAATGCGCGCCGATATTGGGATTTCCTGTACGGTGGCAAGGTCGCGCGGATCGAGCGGCAGGTCCACCATTACGGATCGACGCTGAACGCCGTGCCGCTGTTCGACGCCTATCGTCAGAACCCGGCGGACACGCACCTTCTGCGCGTCGCATATGGCGGCCTGCTCGGCGGAATCACCAATGTCGACGGCGAAGGGTTCTCGTCCGCCGCATTCCACTCCGCGCCCGACATGATGACATGGGACGCCTATTCCGGCGATTACGGCATGGGCTTCTACGGCCACGCGCTGACCGCCGCGACCTATGTCGTGAAGGACGCGCAGTTCGGCTGGCTGGCGTACGGCGGCAACCTGCGCGAGAATGCCGGGTCCGTCACCGTCGTCCCCAAAGACGGTGCACGCAGCCGGCTGTTCGTCGCGCCGGCGGGGGCATGGATCACGTTGGAGGCGGGCAAGATCGCGCAGGCCCGGTACACGCCGGCGACGGGGCGCATCACGCTGACGCTTGATCCCGCGACGCCCACGACCCCGGCCGCGCGACTGTTCGTGGAGGCAGGTGCCGCCGGTGGCCGTGTCTATGCACCGGTCGGCAAGGCGGTGGTACGCGGCGGCTATTCGATCCCGCTGGCCACGCGCTCCACCACGGTCGAGCTTACCCCGTCATAATCCGGGCGAAGACCACCCGACCGGTCGCTCATACGGCGGCCGGTCGCTCGCGCTTGTCGCCGGACAGGCCGGCGCTGAAATGCCCCTTGGTCATCGGCGTCACGCGGATCGACGCGAACACGCCGTTGACGGTGTAGGGCTCCTCCGCGAGGAACGCCTCGGCCTCGGGACGGCCGTTCAGGTCGATCAGGAACAGGCTGCCGATCTGGTCGTAGCAGGCGTCGTCCCAAAGGGGCCCAGAGAAGAAGATGCGCTCGGCATACAGCTTCAAATAGGCACGGTGGGCGAGGCGATGCTCGTCGCGCAACGGGCGCGATTCGGGTACATCGGTACAGTAAATCGCCCAGATCATTGCGTCGGCCGTTCCGTTCTTTGCCAAGGTGTTGACGGTACAGGACCGGACCGGCCGGCATCAAACGAAACTCCTTCGCGCCCACCGCCAAACATCTTACCGCGTGCATGACGTTCCTCATCGATCCGTCCCGGCTTACCCTGATATCGTGCAAGTCCGTGAAACGTCGGACCGCGATGGGGATGAGGATGACGGGCGAAGTGTCGAGTGCCGCGACGAAACTCGGGTCAAGGACCAGCGCACGATGAAGGTGGGCTATATCGGCCTGGGGACGATGGGTCGTTCGCTCGCCGCGCATCTTCCGAAGGTGTGCGACCTTCACGTCTATGATCGCAGCACAGCGGCGATGGATACGCTCGTCGCGGCGGGAGCCCATGCCGCCAGCTCGCTTGCCGACCTTGCAAGCGACAGCGCCTGCATCTTCCTCTGCCTGCCTCGCAGCGCCGACGTCGAAGACGTGCTGTTGGCGCCCGGCGGGCTTGCGGAGTCCCTGGCCGCGGGGACGGTCGTCGTCGACCAGACCAGCGGGATCCCCAGCGAAACCCGCCGCTTCGCCGCGGTGCTCGCCGATCGAGGGATTGCGCTGATCGACGCGCCGGTGGCGGGCGGCGTCCCCGCCGCGATTGCCGGCAGCATCACGATCATGGCGTCGGGCGCGCCGGAAGCCTACCGCAAGGCCCTGCCGCTGATGCACGCGATCTCGCCCAAGGTGCATCGCTGCAGCGACCGGGTCGGCGACGCCCAGGCGCTGAAGTCGATCAACAATATCATCAACGCCGCCTATCGGATGAGCACGCTGGAGATCGTAGCGGTCGGGCGGGCGCTCGGCTTGTCGATCGCAGCGATGACGACGGCACTCGACAGCGGAGGCGGGCGCAACTTCATCACGGGGAAACTCCTGCCTGCGGTAGTGGCGGGGAAATCCTCCACGGATTTCGCCTTGGCGTTGATGGTCAAGGACCTCGATCAGGCGATCGCGCTCGGGGTCGAGGCGGGTGCCGCGATGCCGGCGTCGGGCACCGCGCGCGAGATGATCCGGCTGGCATTCAACCTGCTGGGACCCGAAGCGCGGCTGGATGACGTGGTGCCGTTCATGGAGCGCGCGACCGGACAGGATTTTGCGGCAAAAGGCGCGGCCCCGTCCGCAGCCAAGGCTGGCGCGGCGATCACCCTGATCGAAACGGCACTGGCGGCCAGCAACCTCTTCATCGTTCTGGAGAATGCCGTGGCGGCGGAACGGATGGGTCTGGACCTCACGGCGATCGAGCCAATCCTTGCCAGCGGCTCCGCCTACAGCGCGGCGGCCGCGGCCGCATTCGCCGCCGTTCGCGGGGAGGCGGCCGCCGGGCCGCCGCTGGCCGCCACGGTCGACGCGCTGACGCGGCTGACCGCACTCGGCGCGCGGCACGGCGTCACGCTGATGATGACGAACACGATCCGCACCGGATATCTTCAGGCCGCCCAGCGTGGCGGCGCGGGCATTGCCGCTCTGGTGCCGAGCCACAGGACGTTCGCACAATGACCGACTACCCATATCCGCGCGTCGGGCTGCTGATCGACGGCGAATGGATCTACGACCGTCCGGGCGGCGAGGATATCGTCAATCCCAGCGACGAAAGCGTCATCGGTCGCACCACCCACGCGACCGAAGCCGATCTGGACCGCGCGCTTGCCGCCGCCGAACGGGGCTTTGCCGTGTGGCGCAAGGTGTCGCCGCCCGATCGGTCGGCGCTGCTCCACCGCGTCGCCGATCTGGTGCGCGAGCGGATCGAGCTGTTCGCCGCCACGATCACGCGCGAACAGGGCAAGCCGCTCGCCGATGCGCGCGCCGAGGTGATCCGTTCGGCGAGCTTCCTCGACTGGGATGCGGAGCAATTGCTGCGCCGCTACGGCCGGATCGTGCCGTCCGCGCATCCGATGCAGCAACTCGTCGTGCGCGAACCGGTCGGACCCGTCGCCGCGTTCACGCCGTGGAACGTGCCGCTGAGCGCGCCGTCGCGCAAGATATCCGGATCGCTCGCCGCGGGGTGTTCGGTCATCATCAAGCCGGCGGGGGAAACGCCCGCCACGACCTGCCTGTTCGCGCAATGCTTCATGGATGCGGGCCTGCCGCCCGGCGTGATCAATATCGTCCACGGCGTTGCCGGCGATATCTCGACCAAGCTGGTGCTGTCGCCGGTGATCCGCATGGTGACGCTGACCGGATCGGTCGGGGTCGGCAAGCAGCTTTCCCGCCTCGCCGCGGAGGGGGTGAAGCCCGCGCTGATGGAATTGGGCGGTCATGCGCCGGTGCTGATCGACGGAGACGTCGATCCCGCCAACGTCGCGGCACAGGCGGTCGTCGCCAAGTTCCGGATGGCGGGGCAGATCTGCGCATCGCCGACCCGCTTCCTGATCCATCGCGGTGTCTACGATGCGTTCGTCACCGCCTTCGCCGCGGGCGCGGACGCGCTGACCGTCGGCGACGGTTTCGAAGAGGGAATCGGCATGGGGCCGCTGGTCAATGGCCGGCGCGTGATCGAGATGGAGCGGCTGGTCGCGGACGCCGTCGCGCGCGGCGCACGGATCGCAGCCGGTGGGCGTCGGGTCGGCAATCGCGGCCATTTCTACGCGCCGACCGTCCTCGCCGACGTACCGCTCGATGCCGAGGCGATGTGGACCGAGCCGTTCGGTCCGCTCGCGCTCTGCACGCCGGTCGACGATATGGATCAGGCGCTGCGCATCGCCAACGACGCGCATGTCGGGCTCGCCGCCTATGTCTTCACCAACGCGATCGACAAGGTCGATCACCTGTGGAGCGAGCTGCACTGCGGCGTCGTCGCGACCAACAGCTTCGCCGTGTCCGGTGCGGAGGCGGAGTTCGGCGGCGTCAAGGAGAGCGGCGTCGGTCGTGAAGGCGGCGAACAGGGCCTCGACGCCTATCAGGTGACCAAGACGGTGTTGAAGCAGATGGTCCGCGCCTGAGTCGCGAGCGCCCTTGGAGGACGGAACCACGCCGCACGACACCGATACGAACGCCGCCGACCCGGCGCTCGCACCGTTCCGCCAGCCGGTGTTTCGGGCGGTGTGGATCGCCAGCCTGGTGTCCAACTTCGGCGGGCTGATCCAGTCGGTCGGGGCGGCGTGGATGATGACGACAGTCGGCGGCACCCCGCAACAGGTGGCGCTGGTGCAGGGTGCGACGACGCTGCCGATCCTGCTGCTGGCATTGTGGGCGGGCGCCGCGGCGGACAATCTCGACAAGCGCAAGGTGATGCTGTGGGCGCAGCTGGCGATGCTGGCGCTGTCGGCCGCGCTGGCGGTGCTGGCGTGGATCGGCTGGCTGTCGCCCGCGATCCTGTTGTTCTTCACCTTCGCCATCGCCTGCGGCACCGCGATCAACGGCCCCGCGTGGCAGGCGTCGGTCAGCGACATGGTGCCGCGCGCCGCCCTGCCGCAGGCGGTGGCGCTGAACGGCATGGGCTTCAACATCGCGCGCAGCGTCGGCCCGGCGGTGGGCGGCGCGATCATCGCGCTGGCCGGCGCGGCGGCGGCGTTCCTGGTCAACGCCTTGTCCTATGTCGGCCTGATCGTCGTGCTGGCGCGGTGGCGTCCGGTGCGCCCACCACGATTGTTGCCGCGCGAGCAACTGGGCGGGGCGATGACCGCCGGCCTGCGCTATGCCGTGATGTCGCCGCACCTGCGCGTCGTGCTGGGCCGGGCGGCGATCTTCGGCATCGGCGCCAGCGCGGTGCCGGCGTTGCTGCCGCTGGTCGCACGCGACCTGATCGGCGGCGGGCCGCTGACCTATGGCCTGTTGTTCGGCGGGTTCGGCCTGGGCGCGGTGGTCGGTGCGCTGGTGCTGCAACCGCTGCGCCGGCGCTGGTCGACGGAGGGCGTGACGACGCTCGCCTCGCTGGTGCTGGCGGCGGGCGCGATCGGCGCGGGTCTGGGTGGATCGTTGCTGCTGGCGCTGCCGGCGATGACGCTGGCGGGGGCCGGCTGGGTGTTCGCGCTCGCCACGCTCAACGTCAGCGTCCAGCTCGCTACGCCGCGCTGGGTGGTCGCCCGCGCGCTCGCGCTGTTCCAGATGGCGGCGTATGGCGGGATGGCGCTGGGCAGCTGGCTGTTCGGGATCGCCGCGCAGGATCATGGCCCGGCGATCGCGCTGATGCTGGCCGGCGGCGTGCTGATCGTCAGCGCGCTGAGCGGCCGGCTCTATCCGCTGTCGGATACCGACGACGTCTCGCTCGACCCGCTCGACGACTGGAAGGAGCCGGATACGGCGGTTCCGGTCGACATGCGCAGCGGCCCGATCACGATCGCGGTCGAACACCGCGTCGCGCCGGAGGACATCGTCGCTTTCCTGGCGCTGATGAGCGAACGCCGCCGCATCCGCATGCGCGATGGCGCGCGGCATTGGCTGCTGTCGCGCGATCTCGCCGATCCCACCCTGTGGGTCGAGCGGTTCGATTTCGCGACGTGGCTCGACTATGTCCGCCACAACCAGCGCCGGACCATCGCCGATGCGGAAAACCAGGACGCGCTGCGCCGGCTGCGGATCGGGGGATTGCCGTCGGTCGTCCACCGCCTGATCGAACGCTCGGTCGGCGTCGTGCCCACCAGTCTCGACGAACCGACGACGCGCGAACCGATGACCGATCCGACGCGCGCAGCCTGATGGTGAGCGGTCTTCATGATGGTATCAACGACCAGCCGGCTCGCGATCGGCCGTGCGATGGTTCAAGCAGCGATCCGATGACGACGACCGGCGCACCCGTCCTGACATTCGCCTGCACCGCCTGTGGCCGCTGCTGCCAAGGCCTGCGCCTGCCGTTGTCGATCCGGGAGGCGCGGGACTGGAGCGAGGCGGGCGGCGTGGTCGAGCTGTTCTGCGAAGCCGCGCCCGATCTCGGCCCGCCCGACGATCCGGCGGCGTTGCACCGCTGGGCGAGCGGGTTTGCCGGCGTCAGCGGCACTCTGCCGATCCGCGTCCGCCTGATGCTCGTCGCCGCGTTCGACGGGCCTTGCCCGCGGCTTCTCCCGGACATGCGGTGCGGCGCCTATGCCGAACGCCCGAGCGCCTGCCGCATCTATCCCGCCGAGATGCGGCCGGATCGCATCGTCGATCCCGCGGCGAAACTGTGTCCGCCGGAGGCGTGGTCTCCCGACGCGCCGCCGTTGATCGATGCGGCCGGCCGGATCGTGGACGAGGAGGTCGGCGGCGCCATCGCCGCGCTCACCGATGCACAACAAACGGATGCCGCTGCCAAGGCGTCGCTGGCGCAGGCACTGGGCCTGCACGCGGTCGCGCTCGCCAACGAAGGAAGCGTGGTCGTGCTGCCCGACGGCGTCCGCCTGCGGGCGGCGATCGATGCGGTGGTGGGTGCGCCCGCCGCGGCACCGGCGGGCTGGCGCTTCGTCACCGATTCCGCCGACACCGCCGCATTGATCGCCGACGCCGGCGGCGAGAGCGGGCCGGCGGCCGGTCTGACCGAGGCGACCTACCGGGCCTATGTCTCCGCCTGAGCCCGGGCGATCGGACGACGCGGCACCGCATCCTGGCGGATCATCGCCGCCGCCTTGACCCCGATCATGATCGTCGGCGCATTGGTGTTGCCCGACGTCAGGAACGGCATGATCGACGCATCGGCCACGCGCAGCCGCTCGACGCCGTGCACGCGCAGCCGCGCATCGACCACCGCCAGCGGGTCGTCGCCCATCCTGGCGGTGCCGCCCTGGTGGTGCGCGGAATTGCCGGTTTCCTCCATGAAGCGGTGGATCTGGTCGTCGCTTGCGATGCCGGGGCCGGGAATTTCCTCGGCGACGACGCGCGATGCCATCGGTGGCGCGGCCATGATCCGGCGGATCGTGCGGATGCCCTCGATCATCGTCTCGACATCATAGGCGCTGGTGAGGAAATTGGGTGTCAGCAGCGGCTTGTCCGCCGCATCGGGCGATGCCAGCGTCACCGTGCCGGTCGCGGTCGGCCGCAATTGGTACACCGAGACGCCCATGCCGGGATATTTATCGACCGCGACCTGCCCGTCCCGATGATAGTTGAAGGTCATCGGGCGGAAGCTGATCTGAAGATCGGCATAGGGCTCCTCCGCCTTCCCCTTCACGAACGCCGCGACCTGTGACGATCCCAGCGCGAGGCAGCCCTTGCGCGTCGCCAGATAGCGCAACCCCTCGCGGAATTTGCGCCAGCCGCTCAGCCGGGCGTTGTACGAACTGTCCGCCGTCGCCCGGAACGCGGTGTGGACGTAGAAGTGATCCTGGAGGTTCCGGCCGACGCCGGGCAGGTCGTGGAGCACGGTCACGCCGTGGCGGCGCAACTGTTCGCCCGGTCCGATGCCGGACAGCATCAGCATCTGCGGCGACTTGATCGAACCGGCGGACAGGATCACTTCGCGCGCGGCATGGATCGTCTCCATCCGTCCGTCGCCGTGCCTGACCTCGACGCCGATCGCCTGCCGTCCGTCGAACAGCACGCGCTGCACCGCGCAGCCGGTCCGGATCGTCAGATTGGGACGGGCGCGCACGGGTTCGACGAAGGCGTTGTAAGCGGAGTGGCGGCGACCGTTGCGGATGCTGTGCTGCATGAAGCCGACGCCGTCGTGCACCTCTCCGTTCATATCCTCGGTCGGCGAAACGCCCAGCGCGCGCGCGGCGGCGATGAAGGCGTGGCTGCTCGCCATGCGCTCGACCGGGTCGCTGACGCTCAGCGGTCCGCCGCCGCCGCGCCAGGCGTCGCCGCCACGTTCGAACCGCTCCATCGCGCGGAAATAGGGGAGGACATCGTCATAGCCCCAGCCCGGATTGCCGCGCGCGCGCCAGCCGTCAAAATCGCCGGGATGACCGCGGATGAAGACCATGCCGTTGATCGCGCTCGATCCGCCGAGCATCTTGCCGCGCGGCCAGTACATCTGACGATCATGCAGCCGCGGCATCGGCTCGGTCCGGAAATTCCAGTTGCGCACGCGGTCGAAGTACAATTTCGCCATGCCGGCGGGGGTATGTACCCAGAAGCGATCCGCATGTGGACCGGCTTCGAGCAGCAGGACGCTGATGTCCGGATCGTCGGACAGGCCGCGCGCCAGCGGGCAACCGGCCGAACCGGCGCCAACGACGATGTAATCGTGGATCTGCATATCGCAGCTCCTCTCTCATGCCGGCCATCGCACCCCTTGCGCGAGGCCGGTCGTATCGAAGATGCCGCTGTAACATCAGGACTTTGCAAGACCTGCCACATCGGGCGGAAAGAGCTTTCCCGTCAAACGGTAAGATGACGGGTGTTTTTCGCTAGCTCGTACGAAGTCGGTGCGGGATGATGCGCAGATACCACCGCTGCATGAACGTCGATGCCGCGGATCCTCATCCGATCCGCGGCGAACAGGGCGAACGGCGGCGGCGAGGAGAGGATTCGGCCGATCATGACCACCGCAACGGACGCCACCAGCCTGTCGAACGGGGCGACCGCGATGATCGCGGCGGACACCCCGACGGAACCGATCCCCGCCAATACGACCAAGCGGTCGCTGGCGGCGGCGTCGATCGGCAATCTGTGCGAGATCTACGACTTCGCGATCTTCGGCTTTTCGGTGCCGGTATTGTCGCAGCACTTCTTTCCCAACGCCGATCCGGTCACCGCCCTGCTCAGCACGTTCGGCGCGTACGGCGTGGCGTTCCTCGCGCGGCCGTTCGGCGGGCTGCTGTTCGGGATGATGGCGGATCGGGTCGGACGGATCGCGGTGCTCAGCGTCTCGATCTGGCTGATGGCGCTCGGCACCATGGTGATCGGCCTGCTGCCGGTCTATGCGTCGATCGGTGTCGCCGCGCCGATCCTGCTGGTGCTGTGCCGCTGCGCGCAGGGGCTGGCGATGGGCGGCGAGACGACGGGCAACAGCGCGTTCGTTCTCGAATCGGCCCCGCCCGGCAGTCGCGGCCGCTGGATCGGCTGGACCTGGTTCTTCGGCTATACCGCCAACGCCGCCGCCGCGTTGCTCATCACGATCCTGCAACTGAGCGGCGGCGCGGAAGCCTATGCCGACTGGATCTGGCGCGTGCCGTTCCTGATGGGCGGCATGATCGGTTTGGTCGGGTTCTGGCTGCGCCGGACGCTGGACGATCCGCAGGAATTCAAGGACGCCCAACAGCTCAAGGAAACGGCCCCGGAAGCGGAGCAGGTCAACTCGCTGCAATCGCTCGGCCGCACCGGCAAGCGTTCGATCTTCAACGTCATCATGGTGCAGGCCCCGCTCGCGGTCGGCGCCAACATGATGATCGCCTTCCTCTATCCCTTCCTGATCCGCGAGGGCGGACTGTCCGCACCGTCGGCACTGTTCTCCAACGCGGCGGCGATCATGGTGCTGGCCGCGATGATGCCGATATCGGGCGCATTGGGCGATCGCTTCGGCCGCAAGCCGATCCTGTTCGCGGGCGGCCTGCTGATGGCGCTGGTCGCCTTCCCCGCGTTGATGCTGGCAGCGTCGGGGAACGTCTATGCCGCGTTTGTGGGTCAGGTGATGCTGGCGCTGGGCGTCGGACTGTATGGTGGCACGGCGTTCACGACGATGCCGGAGCTGTTCCCCACCGCCTTCCGCGCGACCGGTCACGCCATCGCCTATCAGGTCGGGACGGTGCTGTTCGGCGGCACCGCGCCACTGGTCGCCGCCTGGCTGTCGCACCGGTTCGACCCAGTGGCACCGGCGGGCTATCTGGTCTTCATCGGCATCGTCGGTGCGATCGTCGCCCGCACGATCCCCGAGAGCAGCCAGACCGATCTGCGGACGTCCGTCATCCACTGACACCGATCACCGCGACGCCTGATGCGAGCCGCCCGGCGTCATCGCCGGGCGGCTTTTTCTTTGTCTGCATCGCTCGCGGATGATGACACGTAGGGTGAGCCCATGCTGCCGCCATCGACGGCGTATGGGTAAGCGGGCGCATGGCAGACGTGCCCCACCCTCGCTCTCAGCCCGCTGCCGCTCGCGATGATCCGCTGGCGCGGCGTGCCGAGGAGCGCCGCGCGGGCATAGGCAACCGGAGGCGTTCTACGCCGTCCGGGACTCGCTGCGCGGGGATAGGCAACCTGAAGCACTCCACGTCTTTCGGGACTTCACTCGCCCCTCCCTCTTACGCCGCTAAGCCCCACGCAAAAAGCCCGGCGATCCTGAAGGAACGCCGGGCCTGGAAGGCTGCCGGGCGGAGAGAGCCCCGGTTAGTAGCGCGCGGTAAGCCGCAAACCGTAGGTGCGCGGGCGGTTCACCTGCTGCCCGGTGCCATAGGGCGCGGTGGTGTAGCGGATGTTGTACGTCACCTGATCGGTCAGATTGTCGATGTAGAACCCGATCGCGTACCGTTCGTCGGCGGGACCGATCGAGCCACTCATACGCGCGGTGGTGAAGGCGGGCTGCGTGTCGGCACGCAACGGACCACCGCCACCGGGGAAGAAGGTGAACGAGCTGGAGTGGTTGACCAGACCCGTCAGGTTGCCGATCCAGCCGCCGCCGATATCACCCGACAGCGTCGCACCGATGAATGCGGTGAAGGTCGGCGCGTGCGGAAGCGCGAAGCCGGTCAGGTTCTCGGTTCCCGGTGTCGTGCCGATGATCCGTCCGGCAGCATCACGCCGCACGACCTGCACCCCGGCATTGTCGAAGTTGACGTAACGCGACTTCATCAGCGTGGCACCACCCAGGAACTGGAGCCATTCCACCGGCTTCCAGCCCGCATCCGCGTCGATACCGTTGATCTTCGCATCCGGGTTTTGGAACAGCGCGACGCTGGGTCCGCCCTGGTCGATCGCCTGCGTCTGCAACTGCTTATAGTCGTAATGGTAGGCGGCGATGTTGAAGCGGAACTGGCGATCCGACGATTCGAACTTCGCGCCGACCTCATAGCCGTCCAGCGTCTCCGGCAGGAACGCCTGGAGCGGCACCGCCGGCGTGCTGAATCCGCCCGCCTTGTTGCCACGATTGTACGATGCGTAGAGGTTCACCGGGCCGGTGTCGTAGGCGACGACCAGGCGCGGCGAGAAACTCTTGAAGGTCACGCGCTGGTTCGGTTCGCCGGTGCGGCGACCGGTCCGGCGATCCCAGGTGTAGCGCCCGCCCGCGGTGATCGTCAGCCGATCGATCGGCTTGACGTTGACCTCGCCGAACGGGGAAAAGCTGGTCGTGTCGATATAGGCGAGATTGGCCGGCGAGAACGGCGGCAGCAGGTTCGGCACGACATGCAGCGCATAGGTCGATTTGTCGTTAAGGTAATCGATCCCCGCCAGCGCCTCGATCATCCCGCCGAAGCTGGAGGTCGCGGTGATGTTCTGATTGAAGGTGCGGTTGGTCGAGGGGATGACGAAATTCAATCCGCCGGGACCGGGCGTGCCGTTGACGTTGGTCAGATCGGCATCGACGAAATCGTCGGTACGGTTCTTCTCATAGGCGGTGACCGTGCTGATCGTCACCTTGCCCGCGTCATATTTCAGCCGCAGGTTGTAGAGGTCGTTCTTCGCCACCGTGCCGACGCCGCCGTTCAGCAGGTTGATCGTCGTCGTGAACGGATCGGCGAGCGGATAGGTGAAGCCGGTCAGCGAGCACAGGCTGCACAGGTTGTTTGGCAGGATCTGCGAATTAGCCGGCAGAGAATTCTTGCGGCTGTCGTGCTGGATCATCGCGATCGCGGTGAAGTCGGCGGTCGGCTTCCACAGCAGCTTGCCGCGGACCGAGGAATTGTCCGCCCAGCCGAACATGTAGTTATCGGGGAGGTTGCGGATGTAGCCGCCGTCCGTGCGATAGCGGCCCGAGACGCGCAGCGCGAGCGTATCGCTGAGCGGCACGTTCAGCACGCCCTCGATCAGCCGGTGACCCTGGTTGCCGATCTCGCCCGTCACCCGCGCGCTCTTCTCGAACTCCGGATCGGCGGTGTTGATCAGGATCGCGCCACCGGTCGAGTTGCGACCCCAGAGCGTTCCCTGCGGTCCCTTCAGCACCTGCAACGAGGCAAGGTCCATCACGTCGAGGTTGCCGCCCTTGCCGCGCTCGACATAGCCGCCGTCGACATAGACCGAGATCGGGTTTTCGACACCGGGGCTGGAGAAGGCCGCGCCGACGCCGCGGATGTAGGTCATGGCGTAACCAATGCCGGTGGTGATCGACAGGCCCGGCGTGACGATCTGCACCGTCTGCACGTCGCGGATGTTGAGCTGATTGGCGATTTCCGGCGAGATCGAGGTTACCGCGATCGGCACCTCGCGGAGGCGTTCCGAACGGCGCTGCGCCGTCACGACGATATCTTCCAGCTGGGTCGAGGGGTTCGTGTCCGCAACCTGGCTCCCGGCGGCCGAGGCAGGTGTCGTGCTATCCTGTGCCGTCGCGGCTGCAACAGCCGCTGGGACGTCCTGACCTGCGGCGGCTCCCGATGCCATCAGCGCGGCGGCACCGACGGACGCGTATAATGCTTTCACTGCAATCCCCTCCTCTACCATCCGACATCCGGATGTTTATTCACCCGCTTGTCGTTGGAGGGTCCGACAAGTCCTTTGAAGACTGGATCGGCCCCCGGCGCAGCGAGGTGTTGAGGGAAAGGTATGGCTGCGAAACGAAACCGACCAAGGCGCCTACGTGGGAAGGTGCTTGCGCGCAGACGCCAAGATGGACGTCGATTACCCGCCGCTGTGGGAATAGGGCATCGCTGCCGGTGCGAAGGTCCGCGAACGCAGGATGCGCGCTGGCTGACCGGTGCCGTCGCTGGTGACGATATACAGGTCGGTGCTGCCCGGCCGGATCGCGCTGTTGGTCGATCCGAGGTTGTGGCCGGCATCGCGGTCCGGCAGCAGCACCTGACCGATCGGCACGCCGTTGCGGCCGAATGCCAGCACCCTGCCCTGCCCGTACAGCGCCACATACAGGTTGCCGTCGCGATCGGTGCGCAGCGAGTCCGGTGCCGGCCCGGTGAAGCGATAGGCGAGCGCGGTGCCGAGCGGCGCCGGATGCGTCGCATCCGCCAGCAGTACGCGGTACAGCGCGTTGCGGCCGAACTCGGTCGCCCACAACGTCTTGCCGTCGGGACTCAAAGCCACGCCGTTCGCCATCGCGATGTTCGGCAGCACGACGGTAGCGGTCTTTGCGTTGGGCGCGACATAATAGATGCCGCCCTTCGGCTCCGTCGCCGTGCCGCGGAAGTCGGAGAAATACAGCCCGCCCTCCGCGTCGAACACCACGTCGTTCGGCATGAACCCCGCCGATGCCGGGATGATCGTCGTCAACCCGCTGCCGTCCGGCCGTATGCTCAGGATCGCGCCCTTCTCGCCCGGGATATCGATCGCGGCGATGAAGATGCGGCCGTCGCGGTGGATCGCGAGGCCGCCCGGCCCCAGTCCCTGCAACGTCACGACGGTCGACACGCGCTTGTCCGGCGTCACCCGCAACACGCGCCGCCCGGCGACATCGGAGAACAACAGATTGCCGTCGCGTTCGAACGCCGGCCCCTCCAGATCGCGCACGCCGGGCAGTTCCAGCCACGGCACCGCCGTGACCGTCTGCACGCCGCGCTCGCCGGGCGGGATCGGCACCGGCGTGCGTGTCTGCGCGTCATAGGTCAGCGCCTGCTGCGCCGGGGCGGCAGCGGGCATGATGGCGGCTCCGGCGATCAGGCCGGTGACCAGCATACGAACAGCGATCATGAGCGAGCGTCCTTTCAGCGAGTCGGCAGCGCGAAGGCGACGAGCTTCGTCCCCGCCGGCATCGAGAAGGCGGGACGGCCGCCGGCCGCGACCACCACCATCTGTCGCCCGCTCCGCGGCGCGCGATAGGTCAGCGGCGTGGCGCTGGCGCTGAACGGGATGCGGACGTGCCACAATTCCTTGCCCGTCGCGGTGTCGAAGGCGCGGAACGCCTTTTCCGCCGCGGCGCCGATGAACACGATGCCGCCGCGCGTGGTCACCGCACCGCCGCCGTTCGGCGCGCCGATCGTGATCGGCAGCATCGACGGGATCCCGAGCGGACCGAGATCGCGCGCGGTGCCGAGCGGCTTGGACCACAACAGCTTGCCGGTGCGCAGGTCGATTGCGGAGATCGATCCCCAGGGGGGCGCGGTGCACGGCGATCCGAGCGGCGACAGGAAGTTGGTGCCGATCGCGCCATACGGCGTATTCTCCATCGGCCGATCCTTCGATCCGCCTGCATCAAGGCCGTCCGACAGCTTGAGCTTCTCCTTGATCGCCCGCTCGCGCGTCATCAGCTCGACACGGTCCGGCAGTTGCATCCAGTTGACGATCATGATGCCGCGATCGACGTCGATCGACGCGCTGCCCCAATTGACCCCGCCGATCGAACCCGGCGCCTGCAACACCGGCTTGTTGAGCGTCAGCGGCGTGAACTGCCCCTCATACCGCGAGCGTTTGAACAGGATGCGACAGATCATCTGGTCGATCGGCGTGACGCCCCACATATCCTTTTCGCGCAGAACCGGGCCGCGGAAGGCGGGCAGCGACAGCGACGCGGGCTGCGTCGGCGACAGCCGCTCGCCGGGAACGATCCCGCCCTGCGGCGTGCGCTGTTCGGTGACCGGCAGGATCGGGCGACCGGTCTGGCGATCGAGCACGAACACCTCGCCGCGCTTGGTCGGCTGGATCAGCGCGCGGCGGATGCCGTTCGGCGTCGGCAGGTCGACCAGCGTCGGCTGCGACGGCACGTCGTAATCCCAAATGTCGTGATGCACCGTCTGGAAGCGCCAGCGCAGCCGGCCCGTCTCCGCATCCAGCGCGATCACCGACGATCCCAGCGCATCGTCGAACGGCCGGCGCTGACCACCGAAATTGTCCGGCGTCGCGCCCCCGATCGGGAAATAGACCAGCCCCAGCGTCTCGTCCGCGCTGATCGGCGCCCAGCTATTGGGCGACGAGTGGGTATAGGTCTCGCCGGCCGGCGGCGCGCCGATCCGCTCCGGGTGACCCGCGTCGAACGCCCAGGCGAGTTGGCCGGTGACCGCGTCATAGGCGCGCATCACGCCCGACGGCCCGCCCCATTGCTGGCCGTCGGGGATACCGCCGCCGACGACAACTTTACCGCGCACGATCTGCGGCGCGGAGCTGACGTAATATTGCCCGTAGGGGTAGCGGCCGATACCGTCCTTCAGGTTGACGCGACCGCCCGCGGCGAAGCCGGGACAGAAGCGGCCGGTGCGCGCATCGAGCGCGACGAGGTTGGGCGTCTGGTTCGCCATGAAGATGCGTTCGGCGCACAGGCCGGTCGCGCCGGGAACCTTGTAATAGGCGACGCCGCGGCAGGGCTTGCCGGTTTCGGTCGCGCCGCCGGAGGTGTCGACGCGCCAGCGCACAGCACCGGTTTCCGCATCGAACGATACCGCGCGGCTATAGCCGTCGCACGCGTAGAGCGCGTCGCCGATCATGATCGGCGTCACCTCCAGCCCGTTGGGCTTGCCCCGCCCCGCCGGGCCGAAATCCGCTTCCCACACCTGCTTCAACCCGGCGACGTTGCCGGCGTTGATGTCGGTCAGCGGGCTGAAGCGCGTTCCGCCTTGATCGTTGCCATAGGCCTGCCAGTCGGTGGCGGTGATCGCCGCGAGCGGTTGCGGCAGGCGCGACGGCGCGGCTCCCTGCATGCCCGTGCGGTAGACCGGCTTCTCCGGATCGGCAGGGCCGATCGCATGCAGCCCGGTGCCGACGACGAGCGCAACCGCCGATGCGGCTGCAAATGCTGGGAGCCCGCGACGCGCCGCGGGTGTCTTGCCGGCGCGCAGTCGCCAGACGGGCGGCAACAGCAGGGCCAAGCCGAGCACGAACGGCGCGATGATCCGCGGTGCCAGTTGCCAGCCGTCGAAGCCGACCTCCCACAGGCTCCACGCCAGCGTCCACACCAGCATCGCCGCGTACAGCGTCAGCCCGCGCGCATCGCCGCGCCAGATCAGCACGCCACTGGCCAGCACCGCGATGCCGGTCACGAGATAATAGAGCGAGCCTCCGTCGAGTACGAGCGCCACGCCGCCGACCGTCAGCGCAAGGCCGACGACCGCCACGATGATCGCTACCGCGCGGCGAACCAGCCGCGCTCCTGTTCCGTCCGGGGCTGCCATGATCATCTTTCCTGAAGGATCGCGGGCTGCGTCGCCCGTCGTATGTTGGGTTGGGATAGCATCGCGCACTGCGGGCCGATCCCCGCGCCCGGCTTAATGCGGCCATGAACGGCGCTCATGTCAGCGGCGCCTGATGGCGGCGGAACAGGTCGACGAGAAAGTCGACGAACACGCGCGTCTTGGGCGACAGCCGGCGGCTCGACGGATAGACGACGTACAGCGCGGTATCGAATTCGGTCGGGCTGACCTCGTAATCAGTCATCACCTGCACCAGTTGCCCGCCGTCCAGATCCTCCTGCACCATCGATCGTTGCAGCATGACGATGCCCAGCCCGTTGATCGCGCTGGTCCGCAACACCGCGCCATTGTCGGTCTGGAGGTTGCCGTTGACCGGCACCTCGATCGTCTCGTCGTCCTTGGTCAGCCGCCAGCGATTGAGGTAGTTGCGCGCCAGGAACAGCAGGCAATTGTGCGCGTCGAGATCGTTGGGCAGGCGCGGTTCGCCGTTCCGCTTGAGATAATCGGGGCTGGCGCACATCACCCGTCGGCTGGGGCTGAGCCGTCGTGCGACGAGGCTGGAATCCTGCAGATTGCCCAGCCACATCGCGACGTCGATCGCCTCGGCGACGAGATCGGCGCGCTCGTCGGTCAGCGTCAGGTCGAGCGTCACGTCGGGGTTGCGACGGAAGAAGTTCGGCAGCGCCGGCACCACGACCTGCAACCCGATCGAGGTGCGAAGATGGACGCGCAGCCGTCCCTTCGTCCCCTGCTGATAGGATGCGACATCGCGTTTCATCGCGTCGATCTGGTCGAGCACCTCGATCAGCCGCTGATAATAGACCGTGCCGGCTTCCGACAGCGACTGCGATCGCGTCGTGCGGTTGAGCAGCCGTACGCCAAGCGAGGCCTCCAACCGACTCAACTGCCGCGCGATCGAGGTCACCGACGTGTCGAGCTGCCGTGCCGCGGCGGACATGCTGCCGCTCTTCACGATCTGCACGAACGCGCGATCCAGCTTCAATTCATCCAGTGCGCTCGCCATCGCAACCCTCCCTGTCATGGTCGGTCGCGCGATGGCCGGCGGCGTTCATGCGACGGCGAACGCCGCGGTCGTGTTCGCGCGAATCTGATCCATGTTAACACCTGGAGCGCATTCGACTAGCTTAAACAATGATATATGATCCGGCCGCCGGAACACCGCCAAGTCGGTGACGATCATGTCGACGACGTTCTTGCCGGTCAGCGGCAACGTGCAGGACGGGATGAACTTGGGGCTGCCGTCCTTGGCATTGTGATCCATCACGACGATGATCTGCTTGACCCCGGCGACGAGGTCCATCGCCCCGCCCATGCCCTTGATCATCTTGCCCGGGATCATCCAGTTGGCGATGTCGCCGCCCTCGCTGACCTCCATCGCCCCCAATACGGTGAGGTCGATATGGCCGCCGCGGATCATCGCGAAGCTCTGCTCGCTGCCGAAATAGGCGCTCTGCGGCAGCTCGCTGATCGTCTGCTTACCGGCGTTAATCAGGTCGGGATCGACCTCGTCCTCATATGGAAAAGGGCCGATGCCGAGCATGCCGTTTTCGGATTGGAGCGTCACCGTCATGCCCGCGGGGATGTTGTTGGCGACCAGCGTCGGGATGCCGATGCCGAGGTTGACGTAGAACCCGTCCTGCAATTCCTGTGCGGCGCGCGCCGCCATCTGGTTGCGATCCCAGGGCATCAGGCGACCTCCCTTTCGCGGGTGAAGCGGAATTCGATCTTCTTGTCGTACGGGCTGCCGACGATCATCCGCTTCACGTAGATGCCGGGCAGGTGATCGCATCGGGATCGAGCGAACCGACCGGTACCACCTCTTCGACCTCGGCGATGCAGATGCGGCCGACGGTCGCCATCGGCTGGTTGAAGTTGCGCGCGGTCTTGCGGAAGATGAGGTTGCCGCTCTCGTCCGCCTTCCACCCCTTGATGATGCTGATGTCCGAGCGGATGCCGCGTTCGAGGATGTACTCCTCGCCGTCGAAGGTCTTCACCTCCTTGCCCTCGGCGACCAACGTGCCGACGCCGGTCTTGGTGTAGAAGCCGGGGATGCCTGCGCCACCGGCCCGGCAGCGTTCGGCGAGCGTGCCTTGCGGGCAGAACTCCACCTCCAGTTCGCCGGAGAGATACTGGCGCTCGAATTCCTTGTTCTCGCCGACATAGCTGGAGATCATCTTCCTGACCTGACGCGTGCGCAGGAGCTTGCCGAGCCCTTCGCCATCGATGCCGGCATTGTTGCTGGCGATCGTCAGGTCCTTGACACCCGAGGCCTGGATCGCGTCGATCAGCCGCTCCGGGATACCGCACAGGCCGAACCCGCCCGCGCAGATCGTCATGCCGTCGTGCAGCAGGCCGTCGAGCGCGGCGGCGGCATCGGAATACAGCTTCCGCATCATTCCGCCCCCAGATAGACGTGGTCGCCATAGGCCGCGCGCACGTCGGAGAGCAGCTTGCCGGTCGGCGCGGCGTATTTCATGCGCTTGCTGGTGAAGACGCCGGTCACCGCGCGCATGCCCACCGCCATCTCCGCCGTCTTCACCAATGCGGTGACGCCGTTCAGCACCGGCGTGCCGTCGATCTGGTGGATGCCCGCCTGCGTCAGCACCGTCATCAGGCTGCCGCCCGCGGGGATCAGTACCTCCGCCCCCTTGGCGAGCGCGACCTGCGCCACCTCGACGAACTGGCGCACCACTTCCGCCCGCGCGGTCTCGTCACGTAAGGCGAGGTCGAACACGCCCGGTCGCTCGACGGTCATATGCTCGACTGACACCATGCGCGAGGACAGGCCCTGCAACTGCACGCCCTCGACGATGCGTGGCACGAACTTCGGGTTGACGTTGATGAGCGAGAAACTCGCGCCCATCAGGCACGCCATCTGCACCGACGATTCCCGCAGGCCGAGCACCGGGATGTTCAGCAGCTCGCGCAATTCGTGCAGGCCGGGTTCGAAGATGTTGCCGACCAGGAACGCGTCATAGCCGTCGCGCTCCGCCTGCATGCCGCGTTCGGTCACCTCGATCGTGTCGAGCAGTTCGAGGTAGCGATACTGGTCCGCCACGGCGCGATGCGGGCTGAGCCCGGCGATCGTGATCTCGGTCCCCGGCGCCGCCGCCTGTTCGACGATCGCCTTCAACTGCCGCCCATAATGGCCGTCGGTCGAGCCGCGCGATACGCCGAAGCTTTGATAATAGAGCCGCATCAATGATCCCTCCGCTGATCGGTCGCGAGCCGGTAGAAGCGCGTGGCGGTACCCCGGAACAGCCGGTCCTTCTCCGCCTCGCTTGCGCCCGCCGCGACCAGCTTCATCGCATTCCAACCCGTCGCATAGCCATGCCCCGGTCGGTCGGCGGGGAAATTGCTCGCGAACATTGCCCGCCCTGCCCCGAACAGTTCGATGCACGTCTCCATCCACGGCCGCCACGCCGCCGCCAGATCGCGTGCGCGCTCCGCCTTCGGAAAGCCGGCGGAGGGCATGCCGAGCCCGGACAGCTTGACCGACACGTTCGGCCGCTCGGCCAGCGCACGCATCCCCGTGCGCCACGTCGCGAAGACGTCGGTGTCGCCCATGATCGGCCCGCCGCAATGATCGACCACGATCGCGGTGTCGGGGAAGTCGCCGGCGAGGCGCGCGAGCCGTGGCAGTTGCGGGTACAGCACCCACGCATCGAAGCTGAGCCCGAGCGGTGCCAGATGCCGAAACCCCTGACGAAATGCGATGTCGTCCATCATCGCTTCGCTGGTGGGATAGGCGGGGTTGAGCCGCGCAGAATTGCGATCCCATGCCAGGATATGCCGGATGCCGCGTACACTCCCCTCCCCCGCCGCCAGATGCGCGTCGAGTACCGGCCGCACCGCATCGCCGAGGGTCAGGTCCGCAAACGGCACGATCGCCGCGGCGACGTTACGTCGTCCCGCCGCCTCCGCCACCCGCCGCGCGAACCGCGTCTCCCCGACCGGCGCGAGCGCCTCACCCGAAGCGATGTCATAGCAATGCCGTGCCTGCACCAGCACCGTCGCGACGACGGCATGCCCGCTGTCGAGATCGGCGGCGAAATCGTCGAGCAGATAGCGCGTGCCGGGTCGATCGTAGAGGTGATGATGCGCATCGACGATCGGCCGATCGGGTTCGACGATCGCCTCCGTCATCATCGCGCCATCGCCAAATCGCGTAACGCGGGAGCGACATTCTCGGGCAGGCCCAGCTCGAACGCGTTGAGCGTCAACGACACCATGCAATAATAGCCGAGCGTCGCGACCAGCTCGACCAAGGCGCGTTCGCCGAGCAGGTCGATCGCCTCGCCGTAGCGCGCTGCGGACAGACGGCCGTTCGCCAGCATCTCCTGCGACACATGGTAGACCAGCTCCGTCTCGGGGTCGGCGAAACGTGGCGGGTCGCGGCGCGCGACGGCCGCGATCACCTCCGGCTCCAGCCCGGCATCGAGGGCGAGGCGGCTGTGCGCGGTCCATTCGTGATGCGACGTCCAGTGGCGCGCGCAGATCAGGATCGCCAGTTCGGTCAGTCGCGCCGGCAATGCCGTGTCGTAGCGCAGCAACTCCCCGACGCGCTGGCCGCGCCGTGCGAGTTCGGGGTTGCGCAGCCACGCGATCATCGGCGCCGGCACCTTGCCGCGCTTGCCCGCCGCCGCCTCGTCGCACACGCAACGCTGCTCGTCAGTCAGCACATCGGGCATGGCGAGCCGTGCCATCAGCCGAGCTTCAGGATGTCGCGCGCCTGCGCCGGCGTCGCCACTTCGTAGCCCAGTTCGCGCACGATCCGCGCCGCGCGCGCGACCAGCGGCGCGTTGCCCGTCGCGAGTTCGCCCTTCGCCATGAACAGATTGTCCTCCAGCCCGACGCGCACATGCCCGCCGAGCACCGCCGCCTGCGCCGCCATCGGGAATTGCTGCGCCGAGATGCCGAACGCGCTCCAATGCGCGTTGCCGGGCAGCATGTTGCGCATCGCGATCATGCCCTCCGACGTCGCCGGCGCGCCCCAGGGGATGCCGAGGCATAGCTGGAAGAAGGGCGGGTCCGCGAACAGTCCGTTGCGGTACATGTGCAACGCCAGGGCGACATGGCCGAGGTCGAAGACTTCCAGTTCGGGCTTCACGCCGACGGCGCGAACGGCAGTCGCGATCGCCTCGATATGGTCGGGGACGTTGACGAACGCATGCCGTCCGAAGTTCATCGTCGCCACGTCGAGGCTGCAGATATCCGGCAGCAATTCCAGCACGTGATCCATGCGATCCGCCGGTGCGGCGATGCCGCCGTCGTTGGCGTTGCGATTGGGGTCGCCGGCATCGGGCATGTAGCGCGCGCCGACGCCGGTGGTGAGATTGATGACGAGATCGGTGCCCGCCGCCCGGATCCGCTGCACCACGTCGCGGTACAGCGCGATGTCGCGG
This sequence comes from Microvirga sp. SRT01, assembly GCA_018139225.1. Taxonomy (GTDB): domain Bacteria; phylum Pseudomonadota; class Alphaproteobacteria; order Sphingomonadales; family Sphingomonadaceae; genus Sphingomonas; species Sphingomonas longa. The sequence goes on along the minus strand of JAGSNX010000007.1, from coordinate 45,001 downwards.
CTGGGCGATCCGTCTTCGGGATTGCGGACGTGGATGTGCGCGATCGCCGCGCCGGCCTCATGCGCCGCCAGCGCCTCCGAAGCGATCTGTTCGGGCGTGATCGGCACGTGCGGGCTCAGCCGGGGGGTGTCGCCCGAACCGGTAAGCGCGCAGCTGATGATGACGGGTCTGCTCACGAATACTCTCCTGCGCCGGCTCTCGAGGGCCGGTTGTTTATCGTTGTGACGGCATCAGCCGGGACGCGCGGCGGTCATGCCGCCGTCCACCACCAATTCGGTCGCGGTGATGTATCCGGCCGCGTCGCTCGCCAGGAACAGGGCGGCATTCGCCACGTCCCAGGCATCGCCCATCCGTCCCATCGGCACGCTCGCATGGCGATCGGCGATCAGCCGGGCGGCGTCGTCTGCGCCGAGTTGCCGGACCAGCCGATGCTCGACCAGCGGCGTATACATCACGCCCGGCACCACCGTGTTCACGCGAATACCCTGCCGGACAAAGGCGATGGCGGTCGATCGCCCGAACGCCACCAGCCCGGCCTTCGCCGCGGCGTAGCCCGCGCTCACCCGGCCGCCGACCTGATAGGTCATGCCGCCGATGCTGCCGATGTTGACGATCGCGCCGCCGCGTCCCGCCGCGTCGAATTGCGCCGTCATCACCGGCAGCACATACTTGCACGCGAGGAACGCGGTGGTGAGGTTGAGGTCGATCTGCGCCTGCCACAGCGTCTCGTCCATCGTCACCGGATCGCCGGGGGCGCTGCCGCCGACGTTGTTGACCAGGATATCGATGCGCCCGAACCGCGCCACGCACGCGGCCACCGCCGCAGCGACATCCGCGCCGTCCGTCATGTCGCAACGCCGCGCCGCCCAGCGATCGGCGATTCCTTCATCGGCGAGTACCGCTCCGGTATCCGCCAGCGCCGCTTCGTTCAGGTCGAGGCCGAACACCGCTGCTCCATGCCGCGCGAGCAGCACCGCGGTGGCCTTGCCATTGCCCCAGCCGTCGCCGACCGAACCCGCGCCGGTCACCAGCGCGACCCTGCCGGAAAGGTCGAAGGGCGCGGCCGACATCACGCGACCAGCCCGAACTCGCGCGCCGCGATGTTAAGCGCGATGTACTTGGAATAGATGCGGGCGTGGGCGAAGCCGCCGCCGATGAACCACAATCCGTCCTGCGCGGTCGGGCGGAACATGTTGTTGAGTTCGCCATCCGGCGCGACGCCCCAGATCGGCCCGAGCTTGTCGGCGATCGCATCGCCGAGCAGGTCGCGGACCAGTTGCTGCTGGCTCTGGAAGCCGGTCGCGGTGACGACCAGATCGGCGGGCTCGACCCGGCCGTCCTTCATCAGCGCGCCTTCGGGGACGAACCGCTCGATATCCTCATATTGCATCAGGCCGACATCGCCGTCGATGATGAGTTGCGCGCAGCCGCAATCGAGGTAGTAGCCGCCGTGCCGCCGCCGGAACTTCATCTGGTGGCCGGTCTCGTCCTCACCGAAATCCAGCTTGAAGCCGCGCGCCGCGAGGCCGGCGAGCAGATCGGCATCGACCTGCTTGATCCGCTTCACCGCCGCCTGATAGCCGCGCACGAGCAATGGATAGCTGCCCGCCGCCGCGATGATGTCGGCGTCGTCGGTGGGGAGTTCCTCGTCGTAATAGAGCGAATGGACGAGGCCGGCCGCCTTGACGCTGGTGATCGTCGACGGGCCGCGCTGGATCAGCGTCGCATCGACACCGTGGCCGTGCAGGTCCTGCGCCACGTCGTGGCCGCTGGTTCCGGCCCCGAGCACCAGCGCGCGCTTGCCCGCCCATTCGGCTCCGCTGGTGAAGTCGCTGGTGTGCATGACCGTCCCGGCGAAATCGTCGAGGCCGGGAATGTGCGGTGTCGTCGGCTTGCCCGCGACGCCGTTGGCGAAGATCAGGTGGCGCGGATGCAGCGTGCGCTCACTGCCGTCGGCACGTCGCACGCGTGCGTTCCACGTGCCGCTCGCCGCATCGTGATCGCCGCCCAGGAAGGACGTACCGGTCCAGACGTTGCACTCCATTGCCCAGGCGTAGTTTTCCAGCCAACCGCCGATCATGTCCTTTTGCAGGTACTTGGGCCAGTTGGGTGGCCACGGCAGGTACGGCATCTGGTTCAGATTGACCTGATTGTGCAGCGCCAGCGAATGGTAGCGGTTGCGCCAGGTATCGCCGACACGGGCGTTGCGGTCGATCACCAGCGTACCGACGCCGAGCAGACCCAGCCGCGCCGCGATCGCCAGTCCCGCCTGCCCCGCGCCGATGATGACCACCGCCGGCTCGCGATCCTCGAACGCCTGTTCCTCGGCGCGCAGGTCGCTCCAGTTCGCCCCGCCGAAGGTGCGCGAGGATGCCGGATCGACCGGCCGCCGCTTTCCGACCGGTTCCTCATGGCCCTTCAATTCGTTGAGCGATGTCGCGAGCACCCAAGCCCGCGTCGGGTCGTCCGCGAGCAACCGCACCAGCCCGTCGCCGCGGCCATTACCCGTCTCGAACGTGAAGATCGCCTCGATCGATTCACGGCCGTGGCGCGTCACGATGCGGGGCGGGGTGCGATCCCGCGCCAGCGTGAAGCCGGATGCCTGCACGCGCGCCTGCGCCTCGATCAGCCCGGTGACGACCGTGTCGCGATCGTCGTGCGGCGTGATGCTCCAGGTAAACGCCAGCAAGTCGCGCCAATGGCATTCCTCGCCCAGCACCGCGTGCAAAGCGGCGGAATCGCGGGCGACCAGTGCCTGTTCGAACGATGCCAGCCAGCGATCGACCAACGCGCCCAGGTCCGGCTCCGCATGATCGGCATACGCTGCCGATAGCTGCGGCCTACGCGCAGGGTCCATTCGCTCCACTCCCTCAACGCCCGCGCCATCACGCGCCGGGTCGTCCAGGGTTTGGCGCAAAAGCGAGCGACACGCCTACGCCCGGCCACGGCAAGCATCTTCGCGTTTTACGGGACAATCTATGGGGTTATGAATGCCGACGAAAAACCCCGCCGCGATCGATCGCGGCGGGGTGCGTCTTCACCACCAAACTGAATGATGCAGGTCAGGGCGTGCCGAGCATCGCCTTCACCTCCAGATATTCCTCCAGACCGTAGACGCCCATCTCGCGCCCGTTGCCCGATTTGCGATAGCCGCCCATCGGCGCGGCGGTATCCGCCGGCGCACCGTTCAGGAACACGCGCCCCGCCCGCATCCGTCGCGCGACATCCAGCACGGCATCACCGTCGCTGCCGAACACATAGGCCCCGAGGCCGTATGGCGAGTCGTTCGCGATCTCCAGCGCTTCGTCGACCGTGCGATAGGTCATCACGGCCGTGACCATCCCGAAGATCTCCTCGCGCGCGATCGTCATGTCCGGCGTCACGTCCGCGAAGATGGTGGGCTGCACGAAATAGCCGTGATCGAGCCCCTCCGGTCGGCCTGGACCGCCGCAGACCAGCCGCGCGCCCTCGTCGATCGCGCTCTGGATATAGTCCTGAATGCTGTCATATTGCGCGCGATTGACCACCGGGCCGTGGGTCGTCGCCGGATCGTTCGGATCGCCGACGCACATCCTGGCGACCGCCGCTGTCATATAGCCGAGCGTCTCCTCCAGCCGGCTTCGCTCGACCAGCAGTCGGGTGGGCGAATGGCACGACTGCCCGCTGTTCGAAAAGCCGCGCGTGACGTTGTATTCCGCCGCGACGCGGTGGTCGGCATCGGGCAGCACGATGTTGGCGGACTTGCCGCCCAGTTCCTGCGTCACGCGCTTGATCGACGGCGCCGCCGCCGCCGCGACCAGCCCGCCCGCGCGGGTCGATCCGGTGAAGCTGACGACATCCACGTCCTCATGCGCCGCGATCGGCGTGCCGACGCCGCGGCCGTTGCCGATGACGAGGTTGAAGACACCCGCCGGCACCTGCGCATCGTGGATGATCTGCGCCAGCACCAGCGCGCTGACCGAGGTCGTCTCGCTGGGCTTCACCACGACCGGACACCCTGCCGCGAACGCGGAGGACAGCTTGTTGCAGATCATCTGGATCGGCCAGTTCCAGGGCGTGATCAGCCCGGCGACACCGATCGATTCATGCCGGAGGATGTAGGCACCCTCGCGCCGCTCGAACTGGTACTCGCCCAAGGTCACGACCGCCTGCCGCAGCGACGCGATGCCGGCATTGACTTGCGCGATCAGGCTGGCGGGTGCGCCCATCTCCTGCGTCAACGCCGCCATCAGCTCGGGCCGCCGCGCCTCCATGCCGGCGATGATCCGCTCCAGCAGCGCCATCCGCTCTGCACTGCTCGTCGCCGAGAACGCCGGAAAGGCACGTCGCGCCGCCGCCACCGCGCGATCGACATCGCCCGCATCGCCCAGCGTGATCGTCGCGAACACCTGCTCGGTCGCAGGATCGATCAACTCGCGCCGCTCGGTGCCGATCGGCTGAACCCACGCGCCGTCGATATAGATCTGGCCGTAATGCTTCATCGTCTGTGTCCGATCTTGGGTCAGAAGAACGCCTGCAAGCCGGTCTGCGCCCGGCCCAGAATGAGCGCGTGCACGTCGTGCGTGCCTTCATAGGTGTTGACCGTCTCCAGGTTCACCAGATGGCGCATGACCTGATATTCGATCTGGATGCCGTTGCCCCCGTGCATGTCGCGGGAATGACGGGCGATCTCCAGCGCCTTGCCGCAATTGTTGCGCTTCATCAGCGACACCATTTCGGGCGCCATCCGGCCCTCGTCGAACAGCCGCCCGACGCGCAGCGAACCTTGCAGGCCCAATGTGATCTCGGTCTGCATGTCGGCCAGCTTCTTCTGGAACAGCTGCGTCTGCGCCAGCGGCTTGTCGAACTGCTTGCGGTCGAGGCCATATTGCCGCGCCCGCATCCAGCAATCCTCCGCCGCCCCCATCACACCCCAGGAAATGCCGTAGCGCGCGCGGTTGAGGCAGCCGAACGGCCCGCTGAGCCCGGAGACACCGGGCAACAGCGCATCTTCGCCGACCTCGACATCCTCCATCACGATCTCGCCGGTGATCGAGGTGCGCAGCGACAGCTTGCCGCCGATCTTGGGCGCGGACAGGCCCTTCATGCCCTTCTCCAGCACGAACCCGCGGATCGCGCCGTCATGCGCATCGGACTTCGCCCATACCACGAAGACATCGGCGATCGGCGAGTTGCTGATCCACATCTTCGCGCCGTTCAGCCGATAGCCGCCGTCGATCTTCGTCGCGCGGGTCTTCATGCCGCCGGGGTCGGACCCGGCATCCGGCTCGGTCAGCCCGAAACATCCGATCAGTTCGCCTGCACCGAGGCCGGGCAGGTACTTCCGCCGCTGCTCCTCCGATCCATAGGCGTAGATCGGGTACATCACGAGGCTCGACTGCACGCTCATCATCGAGCGATAGCCGGAATCGACGCGCTCCACCTCTCGCGCGACGAGGCCGTAGGATACGTAATTCGCACCGGCGCAGCCATAATCCTCCGGGATCGTCACGCCGAGCAGGCCGGCCTGCCCCATCTTGCGGAACAGTTCGGGCGGCGTCACCTCGTCGAGATAGGCGTCGTTGACCAGCGGTCGCAGCTCGGCCTCGGCAAAGGCACGCGCGGCGTCGGCGATCTGGCGTTCCTCCTCGCTCAACTGATCGTCGAGCAGGAAGGGATCGGCCCAGTTGAACGGGGCGGGCTTGGTGCTGCGTGCTAGCATGGTCGATGATGCCTCGCTGGGCCGTGGACACGGGATCGAACGCCGAGATTCCGTCGCTCTCCTACAATGTCGGTATCGCGCCGGACGGACGGCACCTATCGTCGGTCGCGCTCAACATCTTCACGGCCAGCGCAAAGATCGCGGCGTCATTATTGTCCCGCCAAACGGAAAGCTGTTCCGCATCACGCAGGCTAAGACCTGCGCGCCTTGCCGTGTAGTCTGCGCTGCATAACGATAACGGATTTGGAGCGGACGATCCGGTGATGCAGCTTCCCTTGGCACAGGCGCGCCAACTCGTGATCGACGTGCTCACCCGGTTCGACGTCAGCACCGATCATGCGGGCATCGTCGGCGATCATCTGGTCGATGCGGCGGCGGCGGGACATCCGTTCGCGGGGCTGCCGCGGGTGCTCGCGCTGGTCGAGCATCTGCGCCAGCGCGAGCCCGCCCGCCCGATCACGATCGACCGGCGCAGCCCCAACGCCGCGGTGATCGATGGCGGCGGCACCAACGGCTACGTCACGTCGCTGATCGGCATCGACACCGCGATCGATCTGGCGCGCGAGAACGGCGTCGGCATCGTCGGGATCAACGACACCTGGTTCAGCGGCCGTCTGGCCTATTATGTCGAGCGCGCCGCCCGTGCCGGCATGGTCGCGTTCCACACCGCCAACACGATGGCCCGCGTCGCACCAGCAGGCGGCGTCGATCGGCTGTTCGGTACCAACCCCCTGGCCTTCGCCTTCCCGGCCGATCCCGATCCGCTGGTGATCGACTTCGGCACCGGCATGACCACGTGGGGCGACGTGCTGTTGCGCGAGAAGCTCGGCCAGCCGCTCGACAGCGGCGTCGCGGTCGATGCGGACGGGCAACCCACCACCGATCCCTCCGCCGCCCTCGCCGGCGCGTTCCTGCCCTGGGGCGGCCACCGCGGCTATGGCCTGTCGCTGGTCGTGCAGTTGCTCGGCGTGATGTGCGGCAGTCGCATCGTCGTCGACGAAGTGTCCGCCTGCGGCTTCTTCTTCCTCGTCCTCGACCCTGCGCTGCTCGGCCCGGCCGATGCGTTCAAGGCGCAGGTCACCGCGCTGGCCGCCCAGATCGAGGCGTCGCGCCCCGCGCCGGGCGTGGAGCGGGTCCGCGTGCCGGGCCGCTCCAGCGCCGCCAAGCGTCGCGCCGCGCTCGCCGCCGGTACGATCGAGGTGGACGACAGCATCTACGCCGCACTCGTCGCCCTGCGCGACGGCGATACGACCGCTCAACTGGGACATGACGCATGAGACTGAACGACAAGGTGGCGGTGGTCACCGGCTCCGCATCCGGCATTGGTCGCGCCATCGCCGACCGCTTCGTGGCGGAGGGTGCGACGATCGTCGTCGCCGACTTCAATGCCGAGGGGATCGAGCGCACCGTCGAGGAGATTCGCGCCGCGGGCGGCACCGCCACCGGCCAATGCTTCGACGTGTCCGACCGCGAAGCGGTCCACGACGCCACCCGCCAGATCGTCGAGCGGCACGGCCGGATCGATATCCTCGTCAACAATGCGGGCATTTCGCGCTACCGCCCGTTCGCGACGATGAGCTCGGAGGATTGGGACATCGTCCTGGCGGTCGACCTGAAGGGCGTATTCTTCTGCGCGCAGGCCGCAGCGCCGTATATGGTCGAGCGCGGCTACGGCCGGATGATCAACATCTCCTCGGCGCTCGGCACCGGTGCGACGCCACACGGCACCGCCGGTTCGCCGGGCGGCAGTTCGGCCTATGCCGCCGCCAAGGCCGCGGTCATCATGCTGACCAAGACGCTCGCCCGCGAGGTCGGGCCGGCGAACGTGACGGTGAACTGCGTCGCGCCCGGCACCTTCCTGACGCCGATGTCCGCCACCACGCGCACGCCCGAGCAGGTGCAGGAGCATCTCGACCACCGCAAGAAGACGGTCGTGCTTAACCGCATCGGCAGCCTCGACGAGCTGGTCGCGCCGATCCTGTTCTTCGCGTCGGACGATTGCAGCTACGTGACGGGACACACCATCCATGTCGACGGCGGGCGCTTCGACCGGATGTAGTCGGGGCGATCAGCGAAGCCGCTCTCTTACTCGGCGCGTGCGAACCGCACGCGCAGGTTTCCCTTCGCTTTCATCGGCATCAAGTCGCCATCGACCTTGCCGATCATGATGATGCCGGGGGACGGCAAGCCGTCGCCACTGCGATAATAGACGGCGATGTCGGCCGTCGGCGACCAGTAGCCGATCTCCCCGGCGGTGAAGTCGCGCTGCGCTGGACCGCCGATCGACAGGGGGCGAGGCAACGGCCCGGCTTTCTCCTGATCGCGGTGGTCATGCATGGTCACGGCGAACGGCAGCGTCGCGGCGAAAGCCCGCGCCGTGGGATTGTCGTAGAGCGTCGCCGTCATAGGCCGATCACCGGCCATGATCGTGATCCGTTGCATGATCTTCGGCTCCGTTGCGGCAGGCAAGCCGGACGTCCGTCGCGCCTGCGCGGCGGCGAGCGCGATCCCGGCCACGGCGACCAGAGCCGTCAGCGCTTGCAGGGTTCGTTGTGCCATCCAGGAAGTCCCGTCCGCGCCCTCGACAGAGGCGGGCGAGGACGGGACCGCAGTCGATCTTCTCCCATTCAGGGGGTTGAACGGCAACTGTTCGGCGGTTGATGCGGCGATGAATACGGCTCATCGGCGTGCAGTGGCATCCGCACTCGGCTGGACGTCCGGGGCGCGCCTGCACCCGCCGGAAGGACGATCCCACTTGGCGGGCGCGACGATTTGGGCAACGATACCAAAGCCCTAACCCCCGATCCCGATCGCAATCCGGAAGCGCTCTGACGATGTCCCTTTTCCTGCTCCTCACCCAGATCGTCTCGCTGGGCGCCACCAACTACGGCGTCGATGCACCGATGAATGCGCCCAAGGGCAAACCTGCCTTCGCCGACGAGTTCGATGGGGTGACGATCGACACCGCGCGTTGGCGGTACGACACCTCGCGCAACGCCGAGGGCTGGTACAACAACGAGAAGCAATATTACGCCAAGGACCGCCCGGAGAACGCCCGCATCGAGGGCGGGTCGCTGATCATCGAGGCGCGGCGGGAGACGCTGTCCAAGGCCCGCTTTCCGGACTGGGGCGGTCAGCACTACAGCTCCGCCAAGCTCGTGACGCGTCAATCCTATGGCTTCGGCTTCTACGAGGTCCGCGCGAAGCTGCCGTGCGGGCGCGGCGCCTGGCCGGCGATCTGGATGCTGCCGAAAACCGGAAAATGGCCCGACAAGGGAGAGATCGATATCATGGAGATGGTCGGCTGGGACCCGAACGTCGTCCATGCCACGCTGCACAGCGGAGCGTTCAACCACGCCAAGGGAACGCAACGCGGCGCGCAGACGCGCATCGCCACGGCCTGCACGGACTATCACCGCTACCAGCTCGAATGGCGACCGGATGCGATCACGATCGGAGTCGACGGCCGCGCGGTGATGCGCGTCAGGAACGACCAGCCCGGCGGCGAGGCGGCGTGGCCGTTCAATCGGCCGTATGAACTGATCCTCAACCTCGCGGTCGGCGGCGATTGGGGCGGCAAGCAGGGCATCGACGATGCCGCCCTCCCGCAGCGCATGGCGGTCGACTATGTCCGCTACTGGCTTCCATCGAACCGGTAGTTTCCTACCGTCTCCCTCCCAACCACCTGCGCCACCTCGATACTGTGGTGCCGCAGTCACAGCCGAACAAAATCACGTGAACGTTCCCATGACTGCGTTGTCATGCTTGACAAGCGCAGCCGATCCGGAAAAGTGAACGTTCACAGAGAGGCGCATCCATAGCGTCGAACACTGGGGAGGGGATTACTCATGCGCAGCTTCGCCGCTCGCTCGCTTTCGCACTTCGTCATCGGAACGTCGGTCCTGGCTCTGGCTGCAGTGCCCGGCACGGCACTGGCGCAGGACGCCGCCGCCACGGTCGGCAACCCCGGCCCTGCCGACACCGAGCCGCAGGCGACCCCCGCCGATCCGAACGAAGTCACCGACGACATCGTCGTCACCGGTATCCGCGCGTCGCTGCGCGAGGCGATCGACATCAAGCGCAACGGTCAGGGCGTGGTCGACGCGATCTCGGCCGAGGATATCGGCAAGTTTCCCGACACCAACCTCGCCGAATCGCTGCAACGCATCACCGGCGTGTCGATCGACCGATCGAACGGCGAAGGATCGACCGTAACGGTCCGCGGTTTCGGCCCCGAATACAATCTCGTCACGCTCAACGGCCGCCAGTTGCCGACCTCGACGCTGGGCGACGGCGCCAGCCCGCCCGCGTCGCGCTCGTTCGACTTCGCCAATCTGGCGTCGGAAGGAATCGCTGCGGTCGAGGTGTACAAGACCGGCCGCGCCGCCGTGCCGTCGGGCGGTATCGGCTCGACGATCAACATCCGCACGCCGCGGCCGCTCGACAAACCCGGCCTGCGCGGCAGCATCGCCGCCAAGGGCGTGCTCGACAGCTCGCGCAACGGCAAGGACCCGATCACGCCCGAAGTATCGGGCATCATCAGCAGCACCTTTGCCGACGATCGCATCGGCATCCTGCTGACCGGCGTCTACCAGAAGCGCAAGGCGAGCACGAACACGGGCAGCGTCGGGTTCGGTAACGCGTTCCTCGGATCCGAGAACGACTGGGGCACTTTGCCGCAGGCGGGTCAGCCCGGGTCGCAGAACGTCACCAACCGCCCCGGCCAGAACGACGTCTACGAGGTGCCGCAGAGCGCCGCCTACAACTTGACCAACATCGACCGCGAGCGGATCAACGGCCAGGTCGTGTTGCAGGCGAAGCCCTTCGACTCGCTGACCGCGACCGTCGACTTCACCTATTCTCGCAACAAGGTCGTCGCCCGCGACAACAGCGTCGGCATCTGGTTCAACTTCGCCGACACGTCCAGCGCGTGGACCGACGGTCCCGCCGCCGGCCCGATCTTCTACACGGAGCGGTTCGGGCCGGGTAAGGACCTGTCGTACAGCGGATCGCTGACCGCCAACCTGTCCGAGAACAAGTCGCTCGGCGGCAATCTGACGTGGGAGGCGCCGGGCGGCGTCACCGTGTCGCTCGATGCGCATCACTCCACCGCAGAGTCACGCCCGACCAACCAGTTCGGCACCAGCACGTCGATCGGCAATGCGATCTTCGGCGTCGCCGACCAGACCGTGAACTTCGAGAAGGATCTGCCGATCATCTCGTACACCATGTATCCCGGCATCGACCCGCTGAACGCCGGCAACATCAACGCCACCGGCAACTCGTTCCGCAACGCGTATTTCAAGGACCGGATCAATCAGGTTCAGCTGAAGGGACACTACGACCACGAGGGCGCGTTCCTCGACTCCATCGACTTCGGCGTATCGTACGTGAACAACAAGGTTCGATCGGCCTACGGGTTCGTCCAGAACGACACCTGGGGCGGCGTCGGAACGCCCGCCGACCTGCCCGACGATATCTTCCAGCTCGTCACCCTGCCCGACAAGTTCAAGGGCGTCTCGGGCGCGAAGGACGGGATCATCCCGGCCTTCTACAGCTTCAACTTCGAACGTCTTGCGACGCTGCTCGACCAGAAGTTCAACATCTGCGGAGGCGACGGCAACTGCCTCGCCCCGTACGATACCGACCGGCGGATCACCGAGAAAACGATCTCGCCGTTCGTGCAGTTCAACAACACGTTCGACCTGTTCTCCCGCGACGCGCACGTCATCGCCGGCGTTCGTTACGACGAGACGACCGTCAGTTCGTCCGCGCTGATCCCGATCCCGATCGGAACGCAGTGGGTGGCGGCCGGCGAGTTCGGCATCATCTATTCGCAGAACGCCGACTTCACGAAGGTGAAGGGCAATTACAACAACTGGCTGCCCGCGATCGACGTCGACGTGTCGCCGCTGCGCGACGTGAAGCTGCGCGCCTCGTACAGCCACACGATCACCCGTGCTGACTATACCAGCCTTCAGGGCGGTCTGACGCTCAACCGTCAGTTCGGCATCGTCGGCGGCGGCGGCAATCAGGGTAACCCGAACCTGGTGCCGTTCCTGTCGAAGAACATCGATGTCTCCGCGGAATGGTATTACGGCCCCGAAAGCTACATGTCGGCGGGCTATTTCCGCAAACGCGTGTCGAACTTCATCAACTCGCAACAGATCGACCAGCCCGCCTTCGACCTGCGCAACCCGGCGGACGGTCCCCGCTTCCGTGCAGCGCAGGCGGCACTGGGCGGAACGACGGACGTCATCCGCATCCGCGACTACATCCTGCGCAACTATCCGGGATCGACCCAGGTCACCGGCAGCTCCACGATCGGCGGCGTCGAGTATCTGAACGGCAACATCTTCGGTCTGCCCGAAGACGGGCTGGTCAATTTCCAGATCGCGACGCCGTTCAATTCGGATCAGAAGGCGACGATCGACGGCTTCGAGTTCGCCATCCAGCATAACTTCTGGAACACCGGTCTCGGCGTTATCCTCAACTACACGATCGTCAACGGCAACGCGCGGTTCAACAATGCTGCCAATCCGTCGATCGGCCAGTTTGCGCTCGCCGGGCTGAGCGACAGCGCCAACGCGGTGGCCTTCTACGACAAGAACGGCATCCAGGCGCGTATCGCATACAACTGGCGTGCCGAATTCTACGCCGGCGGCAACCCCGACCCGACCTATGTCGAGGACTATGGCCAGATCGACGCCAGCGCGAGCGTGCAGGTGACCGAGGGGCTGGCCGTCTTCGGCGAGGCCATCAACCTCACCGGACAGGGCCGGCGCGGGCATCGGCGATCGGACAATTTCGTCACCTTCGCGCAGCCGGGCTTCGCACGCTATGCCGCGGGCGTCCGCTTCAGCTTCTGATCCGCTGAAGGACCGCGCGCCGGAACGGATCGTCCACAGGACGGCTGTTCCGGCGCGCGTCCGTCCCGCATAAGCTGATCGGGTGAAGGAAGCAGGCAGGCAGACGATGGACCGGTCGATCGCCAACATCGTGATCGTGGGCGGCGGTACGGCCGGCTGGCTCGCCGCGTGCCTGATCGCGGCGCGTGCGGACCGGACGGCGGTGCATCCTTTGCACGTCACCCTGATCGAATCGCCGGAGGTCGCGACGATCGGGGTCGGCGAGGGCACGTGGCCGACGATGCGCCGCACGCTGGAGCGGATCGGCATCGGCGAGGCCGAATTCCTAACCGCCTGCGATGCGTCGTTCAAACAGGGCTCCCGCTTCGACGGCTGGCGAACCGGTGCCAAGGACGACAGCTACCTCCACCCCTTCACCCCGCCGGTCGACGGCGACCCGCGCGACATCGTCGCGGCATGGGCGGACGCCGGCGGCGCGTTCGCCGATGCGGTCGGCGTGCAGGGGGACATCGCCGCCCGCGACCTCGCCCCGCGTCAGCGCGCGATGGACGATTATGCCGGAACGCTGAACTACGCCTATCACCTCGACGCCGGGAAGCTCGCCGCGACGCTGATGCGCCACGCGACGGAACGCCTGAAGGTGCGGCATCTCCGCGACCACGTCGTCGGGATCGATGCCGCCGACGACGGCGATATCGCGGGCGTACGGACGCGCGCGTCGGGCACGATCCACGGCGACCTTTTCCTCGACTGCACCGGTCAGGCGGCGATGCTGATCGGCGATCACTTCCGCATCGCGACGATCGATCGCGGTCGCGAGCTGTTCAATGACCGAGCGCTGGCGGTGCAGATGCCCGTCGCGCCCGACACCCCGATCGCGTCGCAGACCAACGCGACCGCACACGGAGCGGGATGGATCTGGGACATCGGCCTGCCGACACGCCGCGGCATCGGTTGCGTCTACTCGTCCGCGCATATGAGCGACGACGCGGCGGCGGATACGCTGACGCGGTATCTGCGCGCGACGCTGCCCCGTGCGGGCGCGGCGTCGTTCCGGCAACTCCGCTTCCAGTCGCAACACCGCGAGCGGTTCTGGGAACGCAACTGCATCGCCATCGGCCTGTCCGCCGGCTTTCTGGAGCCGCTGGAAGCTTCCGCGATCGTGCTGATCGAACTGTCGCTCGACGCGTTGCTCGACAATTTTCCCGCCACACGCGGGGCGATGGACATCCACGCCGCCCGCTTCAACGCGCTGTTCCGCTATCGCTGGGACCGGATCGTCGAGTTCCTGAAGCTGCATTACGTCTTGAGCGAGCGCGACGAGCCCTACTGGCGCGACCACCGCAACCCAGGGTCGATCCCCGGACGGCTCGGCGAACTCCTGGCGCTGTGGCGTCACCAGCCGCCCTCCGGTGCCGACTTCCCGATGATCGACGAGGTTTTTCCCGCCGCCAGCTACCAATATGTGCTGTACGGCATGGGCTTTCCGCCGCCGCCGCGCGGGCCGATCGCGACGGGGAGCCGCGCGCGCGTCGATGCTGCGATGGCGCAGGTCGAGCGGCGCAAGCGGGCACTCGCGGCCGGCCTGCCGACCAATCGTGCCTATCTCGACGCCCTGCTCGCAAGCGCACGGCCAATTCCGGAACCGATCTGCTGATGTCCCACGTGATCCTCACCCCCGACGACCACCGCGATCTGCGCATCCGTACCGAACGCGCGGCGGAACTCGGCGACGCCGTCATGGCCTGCATCACCGTGCCGAGCGAATTCCGCCGCGTGCAGGCGCATTACCCCATCCTGTTCCAGCGCGATCACGCGACTGACAGCTTCACCGCGCTAGCGATGTTCGGGTTCGAGGTCGGCGAGAACCTGTTCCTCGATAACGGCCGCTGGGACGCACGGTATCGCCCGCTCGCGATCGACAGCCAGCCCTTCCTCGTCGGCCACGGCGCCGGGGACTCGACGGTTCGTCAGGTCCATATCGACATGGCGAGCCCGCGCATCGGTGGCGGAGAGGGCATGCGGGTGTTCGACGATACCGGCCGCCCGACCCCGTATCTGGAGCGCATCGCCGACCAGCTGCGCGCGCTGGACGAGGATTATGTCGCCTCCTCCGACTTCTTCGCGGCGCTCCGCCGCTACGACCTCCTCGAACCGCTGACGCTGGACGTCACGCTCGACGACGGCGCGCAGCACCGGCTGGTCGGGTATCACATCATCGATGAGGAAAAGCTGGAGCGGCTCGATCCGACGATCGTCGGCGAGCTGCACGCCGCCGGCCACCTGATGCCGATGTTCATGGCGCTCGCGTCGCTGGGCAATATCGGCGACCTGATCGTGCGCAAGAACCGGCGGAATGGCTGACGGCACCCCCGGCATCTTCGCCAGCCTGCCGCCGGTCCGCGACGTCGTCGCGGGCACCCCTGCGGCACTGGACGCACTGCTGCGCGAGGCGACGACGCCGTTTGTCTTCCGTGGCCTGACGGCCCACTGGCCGCTCGTGCAGGCCGGGCAGCGATCCTCGCGCGAAGCCCGCGATCACATCGCCGGGTTCGCACGGCCGGTGCCGTTCGCGGTATCGGTCGGCCAGTCGCAAAGCGGCGGCCGGCTGTTCTACGACGACGCGCACGGCATGAACTTCCAGACGCTGTCGGCGAAGCTGCCGGACATCTTCGCACGCATCGACGCCAACGAAGGCGTCGACGGAGCGCCGTCGATCTATCTCGCCTCGATCGACATGCTCCAGTTCTTCGCGGGGCTGCACGAGGCGAACCATGTCGATCTCGGCGACCGGGCGCCGCTCGCCAGCATCTGGATGGGCACGCCGACGCGGATCGCGGCGCATAACGACGTGCCGCACAACCTCGCCTGCGTCGCCGTGGGACAGCGCCGCTTCACGTTGTTTCCGCGCGACCAGTTCCGGAACCTGTACCTCGGCCCCGTCGACAACACCCCCGCCGGTCGGGCGGTCAGCATGGTCGATTTTCACGATCCCGACTTCGCCGCGCACCCCCGCTTTCGTGAGGCATTGGACCACGCCCAGGTCGCCGAGCTCGACGCCGGCGACGCGCTCTTCATCCCGGCGATGTGGTGGCATCATGTCGAGGCACTGGCGCCATTCAACGTCCTCGTGAACTACTGGTGGCGCGACGCACCGCGCTGGCTGGGGCAGGCGCAGGACGCGCTCAACCACGCCATGCTCGCGATCCGCGATCTGCCCGACGACGAAAAGGTGCACTGGCGCGCGATGTTCGATCACTATGTCTTCGACAACGGAGCGGAGGTCACCGCGCATATACCGGAACCGGCGCGCGGCGTGCTCGCGCCCCTGACCCCGGACACCGCCGGCAAGCTGCGCGCGTTCCTGTTAAGGGCGCTCAGTCGATGACGCAGCCGGGTATCCGCCGCGTCGTCATTGCCGGGGGCGGCACCGCGGGCTGGATGGCGGCCGCCGCGATCGCGCGGACGATGGGACGGACGGTAGACCTCACCCTCGTCGAATCCGACGCGATCGGCACGGTCGGCGTCGGCGAGTCCACCATTCCCCCGCTCGTCACCTACAACCGGCTGCTCGGCATCAACGAAGCCGAGTTCATGCGCGAGACGCAGGCGACGTTCAAGCTCGGCATCCTGTTCGACGACTGGAAGCAGCGGGGCGAACGCTATTTCCACTCCTTCGGCATCACCGGCAAAGATCACTGGTCGGCGGGGTTCCAGCATTTCTGGATGCACGGGCTCAGCCGCGGCCACCTCCAGCCGTATGACGATTACTGCCTGGAACTACGCGCCGCGTTGCAGGGCAAGTTCGCGCACCTGCCCGACGACCGCATGAACTACGCGTACCAGCTCGACTCGACGCTGTACGCGCGCTTCCTGCGCCGCATGGCCGAACAGGACGGCACGATCCGTATCGAGGGCAGGATCGCGCGGGTCGATCTGGACGGGGACAGCGGCGACATCGCGGCGCTGCTGCTCGACTCCGGCGAGCGGATCGAAGGCGACCTGTTCCTCGACTGCACCGGCTTTCGCGCGCTCCTGATCGAGGGGGCGCTGCATGCCGGCTATGACGACTGGTCGCATTACCTGCCCTGCGATTCCGCCATCGCCGTCCAGACCGAAAGCGTCCGCCCCGCCCTGCCCTATACCCGCGCGATGGCGCACGACGCCGGCTGGCAATGGCGCATCCCGCTCCAGCACCGCACCGGCAACGGCATCGTCTATTGCAGCCGCTATCTGGACCGCGACGCCGCGCTCGAACGGCTGCTCGGCAATATCGAGGGGCGGACGCTGACGGAGCCGAACATACTCCGCTTCGTGACGGGGGCGCGGCGGCGGCAATGGCACCGCAACTGCATCGCGGTAGGGCTGGCGGGCGGGTTCATGGAGCCGCTCGAATCCACCAGCATCCACCTGATCCAGCGCGCGATCCTGCGCCTGCTGCGACTGTTCCCGTCGACCGGCATCAGCCCGCGCGACGTGGCCGAATTCAACGATCAGCAGCATACCGACATGCTCCAGATCCGCGATTTCCTGATCCTGCACTATAAGGCGACCGAGCGGCGCGACAGCGCGTTCTGGCGGCAATGCGCGGCGATGCCGATCCCCGACACGCTGGACCAGAAGATCGAACTGTTCCGCGAAACCGGGCGGGTGTTCCGCAAGAACGAGGAGCTGTTCGCGGAAAACAGCTGGGTGCAGGTCATGCTGGGTCAGGGCATCGTCCCGGAAAGCTATCATCCGATCGCCACCAAGCTGCGCGACGACGAACTGGCCCGTCTGCTGACCGGCCTGCGCGATCATACCAACGCCACCGTCGACAGCCTGCCCGAGCATGCCGCCTACGTCGCCAATTACTGCGGCCCGGCCCGCTAGATGGCAAAGCGGCGGCAGGCTGTCACGATCAAGCACGTCGCGAGCGACGCGGGCGTGTCGCTGCAAACCGTCAGCCGGGTCGTCAACAAGGAACCCGGCGTCCGCCCCGAAATGGCCAGCCGCGTACAGGCGTCGATCGACAAGCTGGGATACGTCCCGTCGATCGCCGCGCAGCGCATGGCGGGATCGCGATCCTACCTGATCCTCGCGCTCAACGACCGGGAGCGGACGATCGCCGATTGGCGCGCGCGTCAGGGCACCGACTGGCTCGACCAGATGCTGCTGGGCGGGATGCTGACCTGCGCCGAGCACGGCTACCGCATGATCGTGGAGTTGGTCGACACGCACAGCGACCATATCGAACGCGAACTGATGGGCGCGATCGCCGCTCTCCAGCCCGACGGCGTCATCCTGACGCCGCCGCATTCCGGCAATCCGCTCATCATCAACCTGCTGGCCGCGCAGGGCATCAGCTTCGCCCGGATCGGCTCGCTGACCGAGGGACCCGGCATCCGCCTCATCATGGACGACACGCGTGCCGCACGGATCGCGACGGAACACCTGATCGCACAGGGCCATCGCAGGATCGGCTTCATCGCAGGCCCGGATGACTATGAACTCAGCGCGTGGCGCGTCGATGGCTGGCGTGAAGCGATGGCGGCGGCCGACCTGGAGGCGGTCGATCTGCTGGGCGATGGGGATTTCAGCTATGCCTCGGGCCGGGCGGCGGCGCAGGCACTGCTCGCCCTCACGCGTCCGCCGACGGCGATCATCGGCGGTAACGACCAGATGACGCTGGCCACTCTGGACGTCGCGCGCGAGCGGGGGATGAACGTCCCCCGCGATCTTTCCGTCATCAGCTTCGACGACACACCCATCATCCGCCTGGCGCGCCCGCCTGTCACTGCGGTGGTCCAACCCATCGCCGAAGTCTCCGCCCGCGCGGTTAGCCTCATCATCGCAGACCTCGGACAATCACCCCATGACGGGACGCCCGTCACCGTGGCGGCGCAACTGACGTTGCGGGAGTCGACCGCTCCGCCTGTTGCTGTAGAAAACGGCACCTGACTTTTACGGGCAACCGTTCATCGCCTTTGCGAACACGCCCGCATCCTTCTGTACGCGACATACGTTGACATGGATGGCGGCCCCGACTGCCGCGAGGAGTGAAGGCGATGACCCGAACGGGATTGATGACGGTCGTCCTGGCCGTCGCACTGGCCGGTTGTGGCGGCAGCGACGAAGACGCTTCCGCACCGGCGACACCCACGCCGCTGCCTTCGGCCACGACGACCCCTTCGCCGACCCCCGCCCCCTCCCCCACGGTGACCGCCGTCAATCAACGGGTCGTTGCGACGTTCGACAACCCCTGGGCGATGGTGTTCCTGCCGGATGGTCGCATGCTGGTCACCGAGGAGCCGGGGCAGCTCCAGCTTGTTACTCAGGCAGGTGCCAAGGCCCCGGTCGCAGGCGTTCCGCGGGTGGCGTTTTCGGGTCAGCTCGGTTTGCAGGATGTGGTGCTCGATCCCGGCTTCGTCACGAACTCCCGCATCTGGCTGAGCTACGCGGAACCGGCGACCGGCGGCCAACAACTGGCGGTGGCGCGGGCGACGCTGAGCGCGGGCGCGACACCGCGCCTGGACGACGTTGCCGTGATATGGCGGGCGACACCTGCGACGACCGGTGGGCAACTCGGCGCACGATTGGCGTTCGCTCCCGACGGACGGACACTGTTCATCAGCAGCGGAGAGCGGCAGCAGGGCACGCCGGCACAGGAACTGTCGGGAACGCTGGGCAAGATCGTCCGGATCAATCTCGACGGTACGCCCCCGGCCGGTAACCCCTTCACCGCAACGGCGGGTGCGCGGGCGGAGATCTGGTCGCTGGGCCACCGCAACCCCTATGGTCTGGTCTTCGCCAGTGATGGCAGACTGTTCGAATCCGAGATGGGCCCGGCGGGTGGCGACGAATTCAACCTGATCGAGAGCGGCCGGAATTACGGTTGGCCGCGCGTATCAGAGGGCGACAATTACGACGGGTCGGCGATCCCTCGCCACGCCACGAACCCGATCTATACTCCGCCTCTCGTCAGCTGGACTCCGGTGATCGCACCGGGCGGCATGATCCAGTATCGTGGCGCCGCATTCGCCGGTTGGACGGGCGATTTCATCCTGGCGGGTCTGGCGCAACAGGGCATCGTGCGCGTGAGGGTCACTGGCAACACGGCGACCGAAGTCGCCCGCATCGGCCTCGGGGCGCGGGTTCGCGAGGTGGAGGAAGGTCCCGCGGGATCGCTTTGGATCTTGCGCGACGGTACTGGCGCGGCGCTTGTCGAACTCACCCCGCGCTGACAGCAGGGCTTTGGCCGCGCCGGCTAACTGCCTGCGATGACGCGCGGAACATCCGGGGGGATGCGGCATTTCTGAACCATGCGCCGAGCCGGCCCGAGCCGGGTCAATCGCTCATGGATCGGGAGTAGCAGGGTATCGTGTCGATCTCCGTCGGGCGAACGCCGACACATCCGCTCCACCCGGTGCATGCGGTGCTGCTGGGAGGATGCGTCCCCCTGTTCCTGGGCGCTTTGCTCAGCGATATCGCCTATGCGCGGTCGTACGAGGTCCAGTGGCTGAACTTCGCGTCATGGCTGATCGCCGGTGCGCTCGTCTTCTGCGGCTTTGCGTTGCTGTGGGCGGTCGTGGAGGTGCTTCGCCGTGATCGTCGTGGCCGGCGTCGGCTCGGGTACGCGCTGATGCTGTTGGTGACATTCGTCGTCGGTTTTGTGAACGCCCTGGTGCATGCCAAGGACGCCTGGGCGACGATGCCGGAAGGGCTGATCCTCAGTGCCCTCGTTGCAATCTTCGTCCTGGCGGCGACATGGCTTGGGTTCGCCGGCACTCGCACGGCGGTGACGGCATGATGCGCTTTTCCCTCCTGACCGCCGTCGGCCTGTCGATACTCCTCGGGGGCTGCGGCGGGGAGCCGAACACGGCCCGCTACGGCGCCAATCCCGGCCTGCCGGAGCAGCAGCGCGGCCTGTTGCCCAGCATGAAGATTGCAGACCCCGTCGGCTGGGGCGACATGCGGCCGACCGTACCTCAGGGCTATGCGATCACGGCGATCGCGACCGGCCTGAAAGTCCCGCGGCAGACCCTCGTGCTGCCCAACGGCGATATTCTGGTGGCAGAGGGCAAGGGCGGCGGCGATGCCCCCAAATTGCGGCCCAAGGACATCATCGCCGGCATCATCAAGGCCAAGGGCACGACGTCCGTGAAGGGGGGCGACCGCCTGACCTTGCTGCGCGACGCCGACGGCGACGGCGTGTACGAAGGGCGCACCGTGTTCGCCGAGGGGCTCAATGCACCTTATGGTCTCGCGTTGCACGACGGCTCGCTTTACGTCGCCAATCAGGATGCTCTGGTCCGCCTCGACTATCGCAACGGCCAGACCCGGGCGGACGGCGCGCCGACGACGGTGACCGCCCTGCCCGCCGCGATCAATCACCACTGGACGAAGTCGCTGGCGGTCAGCCCCGACGGACGGCTCCTGTATGTGGGGATCGGATCGAACAGCAACATCACCGAACGTGGCATGGCGGCGGAAGTCGATCGGGCGATGATCTGGCAGGTCGATGCCGCAACGGGTGCCCACCGCCCGTTTGCGACCGGCGTCCGCAACCCGACTGCGCTCGCGATCCAGCCGGGCACGCAAACCTTGTGGGCGGTGGCGAACGAGCGTGACGAACTGGGTCCGGACCTCGTTCCCGATTATCTGACGTCGGTTCGCGATGGGGGCTTTTATGGCTGGCCGTACAGCTATTGGGGCAAGACGATCGACCCCCGCGTCCGGCCCCAGAAACCCGCCCTCGTCGCCACCGCGATCCGCCCCGATTATGCTCTCGGGGCGCACGTTGCGGCGCTCGGCGTCGCCTTCTCCAGTTCGGTCATGGGCGGGCGCTTCGCGGACGGTGTATTCGTCGGCGAGCATGGCAGTTGGAACCGCGACGCGCCGTCCGGTTACAAGGTCGTCTTCGTTCCCTTTCGCGACGGTCGCCCGGCGGGCCAGCCGGTCGATTTCGCGGTCGGGTTCATGGGCAAGGATGGCAAGACGCGCGGAAGGCCGGTCGGCGTGACGCTGGACCCACGCGGTGCCCTCGTCATCGCCGACGATCTTTCCAATACCGTGTGGAGAGTGACGCCTAACCGCTAGCCCGACCGGGGGGACGTCAGGCGCGTCCCGGTCTGGCGTTGGCGATGAGGTTGGCGGCGGTAAAAACGATCGCGTCCTCTGCGAAGCCCGTTGCCGTTTGACCCCAACGTTGCATGGCCCATTTGCGAACGGCCAAACCGCCATACGACGATGCGATCGCCGCACCGACGCCCAACGCCGCCCCCGTCCAGCGCCGGTCCGGGTGGGCCAGCGCGGCGCCGGCGAAACCGCTGCTGATCGTCCGGGCGAGCAGGCCCAGCGCCACGGTCCGGTCGGGTGCCGTCGTCATCTTGTCACCCGCCATTTCCGCCGCCGCCATCACGACCGCCCCGGCCGTGGGCACGCGTTGCTTCATCAACCGCGCCTCGAGATTGTCGTACGGCAACGTGTCCCGCTGCGCCGCACCGGCCAGCGCGGCCAATGGCGTCATCGCCCGCTGTCCCGCCACCAGACCCATCAGTACCGACCGCAGCATGTCATCTCCTGTATCGACCTCGCCCTGCGGCAACGGGCGAGCCGTGCAGGCGATCCGTTCCGGGCCTCCGGCGATCGGCTCGACCGCGGCGTCGTCGTCACTTGGCGAGAAAAACGGTCATCGCCGCGGCGAACCGTTGCGGCTGATCCAGCATGACGAAATGCGCGGCATCGCCGATCTCGACCATGCTCAGGTCGGGCGTACCCGTATAGGCGCTGCGGTACAGGGCATCGACTTGGGCCTGCGGCAAGGCATTGTGATAGGGTACGACCACCGTCACCGGCACGCCGATCCGCGACAGTTGCGGCGTGAGGTCCACCGTCAAATCCTCGTACATCGCTTGCGCCGTCACGCGCGGATCGCTGGCGACGGCATAGGCCTTCACCTTCGCACGGGACTCCGGCTTGAGTGCCATCTGGTCGGCGACCGCCTCGGCACCCGCCACGTCCGCAGCTTGACCGTAGCGGCCCTTGATCGCGTCCCGCATCGCCGCGGCCCGCGGCTCCAGCATCGCCGGCGTCATCGTCGGGCCGAACAACCGTCCGTAGAACGGCAACGAGTCCACGATCATCAGCCGCCCGGCATCCGCGGGGTGCAGGATGGCCAGCTTCATCGCGATCAGTCCACCCAGCGAGTGTCCCACGATGGCCGCACCCGTCAACTTCTCCCGAGTCAGGTAATCGTGCAGGTCGGCGATCACCCCGTCGAGGACGCCGGCGGCGAGATTGCCGCGCGGATCGTCGCCAGCAAACCCGTTGATCTGGACCAGAATAACGCGGCGGGTCTGCGCCAGGGTCGGTGCGACATCGTCCCATACCGCGCGCGGGCTGGACAAGCCTGGAATGAGGACGACCGGTTTGCCGCCGCCCATCGTGACGATGGAGATGTGCCGCATCTGGATCGCGGCGGAAGCCGCGGCGGCCGGCCGCGCCTGAGGGTGTGTGGGGGCGAGCACGGTCGCCATCGTGAAGATGCTCGCGACGATGCGGAGGGACAGATGCGCAATCATGATGTCATTGCTCCTTGGACGGGCTGGTGAACACGTCTTCGATCGCGAGATCGAACAGTTCGGCGATCTTGAAAGCGAGGGGCAGCGACGGGTCGTAGCGGCCCGTCTCGATCGCGTTGACGCTCTGTCGACTGACCTCGAGCAGGTCGCCCAGATGCTGCTGGCTCCACCCGCGATCGGCACGGAGCGCGCGGAGGTGGTTGTTCATGCTTCCCGCCGCTCGATCAGCTTGTTGATGCAGCCACCGACGCCCAGCCCGGCGAACCACAGGATCGGCCACGCATAGCCGACCAGATGCGGCAACAGCTCGAACCCTTCGAGAAACCCCCACATCGTCGCGCCGGTCATCGCGACCCCCGTGGCGATCAACGACTGCCGGACGAGCAGCATGCGCTGATACTCGTCCGTCTCCTCGACGAGACAGGCGCCGATGGCCACGAAGAAACCGATCACCGGGAACGCCGGCAAGATGCCGACGATGTAGGCCACCGGGCCGCTGACGAGATGCCGGTCCAGCAGGTAGACCGCCGGAAACAGCAACGTGACGTAGATCAGCGCCAGCAGGATGACGCGACGATTGTAGCGGCGTTGAGCCGGCGAGAAACGCATGTTCGAGCTCCTTCGATTCGATGTGAAGGTAGCTTGTCATGGAAAGCACGCTTTACGTCAAGCAGACTTTCCATTGGTGTTTGAACATAGATGCAGAATCCTACTCCTTGCCTCCGTTATTCAGGCGCATCGGCGAAATCGGTCGAGGTCGAGAGGGTCGCGTACAGGGCGGCTTGTTCACGCCGTTCCGTTGTCACAGAGTCGATGATGTCGAGCACGTCCCGGCCAACCGCCAGAATGCGGGGCGGTTCGGAGAGGCCGGCGACCTGCACCATGACACCGCCGAACTTCTCAGGGTCGCCGACTTGCGTGCCGTCGATGGGTGCCCAGGCGTCGCGGGCGGAGGTCAGATGGGCGTAATCGTCGATCGACGGGTCTGCGTATCGCACCGACGCGTCGCTCAACAGGTCGGTACGGAACATCCCCGGTTCGACGAGGACGACACGGATGCCGAACGGCGCGACCTCCTGCGCCAGCGCCAGGGTCAATCCCTCGACGGCGAACTTGGTCGCGCCGTACGCCGTGCTCTGGGCGAACCCCTGAACGCCGCCGCCGGAGCTGATGTTGAGGATCAGGCCCGAACGTTGCCGCCGCATCACCGGCAGAACGGCACGCAGCAAATGCATGACGCCGAAGACGTTCACTTGGTATTGCCACTCGATGTCGGGCCAGGCCAGTTCCTCGAAATTGCCGAACACGCCTCCGCCAGCGTTGTTCAACAGTGTGTCGATGCGGCCGAACCGTCCGATGGCGGCGGCCACGGCAATGTGTACCTGATCGGGAACGGTCACGTCCGCTGCGACGATCAGCAGCGCATCCGCCGGAGCGCCCTGCAACGCCCGTTCGATCTTGCCGGTGTCCCGCCCCAGCGCGACGACCTTGTCGCCCGCCTTCAACGCCGCTCGCGCGGTGCCAGCGCCCAGTCCGCTTCCGGCACCGGTGATAAACCAAACCTTGCTCATGAAACGTCCTCGCTACCCACGGATGTCGTCGGACGCGCTAGTCGATCCCCCGGCGGGCGATAATCCACGCGCGGATTGATGCCGCGATGAGCCGATTTCAGCGTCGTCGAACGGCGAGCTCCGCGAGCAAATCGGCGCGTCGCGGACCGATGATGAGCAGAGTTCATGGGAGCATCAACCTAACCCGGAATTGTCGCCGTTATCACAGGGCCCTAGTTTGGCATCGGTCGCAGCCCGCTGCTCGGCCCCTCGAACCTGCCGCAGCGGGCTTCCGCCCGGATGGACCGTATTCCCCCACGCGTCCGTCCGGGCACACCATCCAAGTTCAGGAGCGCCGGCATGGCCAGCCTTTCTACCGCCCCGGCGGTCGGTGACAGTTCAGGCATCCACGATGTCGCTCCCCGGTGGAGCGCCGTCTATGCCCTCGCCTTGTGCAGCTTCGTCTTGGTGGCGTCGGAGTTCATGCCGGTCAGCCTGTTGAGCCCGATCGCGCAGACGCTTCGGTTGACCGAAGGTCAGGCCGGTCAGGCGATCGCGGTGTCCGGCATCTTCGCCGTCGCCACCAGCCTGTCGCTGACGGCGGTGCTCGGCACGCTCGATCGGCGGATCGTGCTGCTGATGCTGACCGCACTGCTCGTCGCGTCCGGTACGATCGTCGCGCTAGCGCCCAGCTATACGGTCTTCATCATTGGCCGGGCGCTTCTCGGGCTTGCAATCGGTGGGTTCTGGTCGATGTCCGCGGCTATCGCGATGCGTCTGGTGCCAAGCGCGTCCGTGCCGAAGGCGCTCGCCATCATCAATGGCGGCAACGCCCTCGCGACCGTCGTTGCGGCACCGCTGGGCAGTCTCCTCGGCAGCCTGATCGGGTGGCGCGGCGCGTTCTTCTGCGTCGTGCCCGTCGCTGTCGGGGCGGTGGTGTGGCAGGCACTGTCACTGCCGCGCTTGCCCGCGCAGCATCGGCAGACCGCGACCGGGATGATGATGCTGCTTCGTCGCCCGCCGGTACTGCTCGGGCTGGGCGCGGTCGCGTTGCTGTTCGTCGGGCAGTTCGCGCTGTTCACCTATCTGCGCCCCTTCCTCGAGCAGGTGACCGGCGTCGGACCCGCCATGTTGTCGACGATGCTGCTGATCCTCGGCGTGTCCGGATTCGTCGGAACGATCCTGATCGGGCGCGTGCTGGAGGACGGGCTGTACCGCACCCTGATCGTCCTGCCCGCGATCATGGCGGCGACAGCCGTCGCCCTGGCTGTTTTCGGTGGATCCACCGCCGCCACAGCGATCCTGCTGGCGATCTGGGGATTGGCGGGGACGTCGGCCCCGGTGGCGTGGTGGACATGGCTTGCGCGCACGCTGCCCGATGAAGCGGAGGCCGGTGGCGGTCTGATGGTGGCGATCGTCCAGCTGGCGATCACGCTGGGTGCGACCGTCGGCGGGATCGTGTTCGACCGCGCAGGGCCCGTGGCCGAGTTCCTCGCCAGTGCCGCCCTGCTCGCGCTCGCCACGCTGGCTGCGTTGGAGATCGTGCGTTCCCGAAGGACGCTGGCGACCAGTCACGCATGAGACGGGTTCATGACCGCATTGAGCGATCCGCATGCTCCGATCGGGAAACCGTCGCGTTACCAATAAGCAGCATCGTTGATCTGGATCAGGTTCCGGCCGCGGACGCGCGGTTTCGCAAAAAGGAAGACGCTCATGACCGCCGTTTCTGAAGTCGAACTCTCCCGGCGGGGGCTGCTCGCCGGTAGCGCGGCCACGGCGATCGTCGTGGCTGCCCCGGCATCCGACGCCGCCCCCCTGCCGCAAGCTCCCGCGCCGACGTCGCTGCCGGTGTCGTTCGAGGTCAACGGCAAGCGCCGCGAGCTGAGCCTCGACCCGCGCACCACGCTGCTCGACGCGCTGCGCGAGCACCTTCAGCTCACCGGCACCAAGAAGGGCTGCGATCACGGCCAGTGCGGCGCCTGCACCGTGATGGTCGACGGCGTCCGGATCAACTCCTGCCTGACCCTCGCCGTGATGCATCAGGGCGATAAGATCACCACGATCGAAGGGCTCGGCACCCCCGACAAGCTGCACCCGATGCAGGCCGCCTTCATCAAGCACGACGGCTATCAGTGCGGCTATTGCACCCCCGGCCAGATCTGTTCGGCGGTGGCGGTGCTCGACGAGATCAAGCGCGGCGTCCCCAGCCATGTGCAGGACGACCTCACCGCCAAGCCCCGCGCCACCAACGTCGAGATGCGCGAGCGGATGAGCGGCAACATCTGCCGCTGCGGCGCCTATTCCAACATCGCCGATGCCATGGCGGACGTCGCCGGAGAGAATGCATGAAGGCCTTCACCTACGAGCGCGCCAAGGATGCCGGCGCGGCGGCACGTGCGGTCGCCGGCCGGCCGGGCGCGAAGTTCATCGCTGGCGGCACCAACCTGCTCGACCTGATGAAGATCGAGGTCGAGACGCCGACGCACCTCGTCGACGTGCAGGACCTCGGCTTCGACACGATCGTGAAGACCGCGGACGGCGGGCTGCGCATCGGCGCGCTGGTGACCAACACCAACCTTGCCGCCGACGCGCGCGTGCGTCGCGACTATGGCGTCCTGACTCGCGCAATCGTCGCCGGTGCCTCCGGCCAGTTGCGCAACAAGGCGTCGACCGCGGGCAATCTGCTCCAGCGCACCCGATGTCCGTATTTCTACGACACCAACATGGCCTGCAACAAGCGCAGGCCGGGGTCGGGTTGCGCCGCGATCGGCGGCTATTCGCGCCAGCTCGGCGTGATCGGCGTCAGCACCTCGTGCATCGCCACCTTCCCCGGCGACATGGCGGTGGCGATGCGCGTGCTCGATGCCGTCGTCGAGACGGTCGATGCCACCGGCGCACGTCGCGCGATCCCGATCGCAGACTTCCACCGGCTGTGGGGCGATCGTCCCGATCTGGACACCGTGCTGAAGCCGGGTGAGCTGATCACCGCGGTCACCTTGCCGCGCCCGATCGGCGGCAAGCACTTCTATGAAAAGGTCCGCGACCGTGCGTCCTATGCCTACGCGTTGGTGTCGGTTGCCGCCGTCATCCAGCCGGACGGCACCGGTCGCGTCGCCTTCGGCGGCGTCGCCCCGCGCCCCTGGCGCGTCGAGGCGGCCGATGCGCTGCTGCCGCAGGGAGCCGCCGCAGTGACCGCGCGCGCCTTCCGCGGTGCGACGCCGACCGAAGACAATGGTTTCAAGCTGCCCCTCGCCACCCGCGCCCTGGCGTCGGTGATCGCGCAAGCCAAGGCATAACGGCATGAAGTTCGACACCCCCGCAACGACCAATCCGATCGATCGCATGACGGTGGTCGGCCGCGCCCACAGTCGGATCGACGGTCCGCTGAAGACCACGGGCGGCGCTGCCTACGCCTACGAACATCCGGCCGAGGTCGCCGATCCGGCGTATGGCTATGTCGTCGGCGCGGGGATCGCAAAGGGGCGCATCCGCTCGATGAACCTCGACGAAGCGAAGGCCGCGCCGGGCGTGATCGCCATCGTCACCGCCGCCGACGCCGGCAAGATGGGCAAGGGCAAGTTCAATACCGCCAAGCTGATCGGCGGCCCCGACATCGACCATTACCATCAGGCGATAGCGCTGGTGGTCGCCGAGACGTTCGAACAGGCGCGCGCCGCCGCCGGCCTGATCCGCGTCGACTACACCCGCAGCAAGGGGCAATTCGATCTTGCCGCCGTGGCGGATACGGCCCCGCTGAAGGGTGGCGAGCCCGGCAAGCCACCCGAATATCGGGTCGGCGATTTCGAACAGGCGTTCGCCGCCGCACCGGTAAAGCTGGACCAGCGTTACACGACGCCGGATCATACCCATGCGATGATGGAGCCGTTCGCCTCGATCGCGGCGTGGAACGGCGATGCGCTGACGCTCTGGACGTCGAACCAGATGGTCGACTGGACCCGCACCGACCTTGCGACGACGCTCGGCATCCCCAAGGACAAGATCACGCTGCTGTCGCCCTATGTCGGCGGCGGATTCGGCGGCAAGCTGTTCCTGCGCAGCGATGCGGTGCTCGCCGTCCTGGGCGCGCGGGCGGCGAAGCGCGCGGTGAAGGTCGCGTTGCAGCGTCCGCTGATGGCGAACAATACCACGCACCGTCCCGCGACCCGCCAGCGTATCCGGATCGGCGCGACCCCCGACGGCACGATCACCGCCATCGCCCACGAAAGCAGCTCGGGCGACCTGCCGAACGGCGGTCCCGAGGCCGCGGTGTTGCAAACGCAATTGCTCTACGCCGGCGCGAACCGCCTGACCGCGATGCGCCTCGCGGTGCTCGACCTGCCCGAAGGCAATGCGATGCGCGCCCCGGGCGAGGCGCCGGGGCTGATGGCGCTGGAAGTCGCGATGGACGAGATGGCGGAAACGCTGAAGATGGACCCGATCGCCTTCCGCGTGAAGAACGATACGCAGGTCGATCCCAAGACGCCGACCCGTCGCTTTTCGCAGCGCCAGCTCGTCCGCTGCCTCGAAGAGGGTGCGCAGCGCTTCGGCTGGTCGCGTCGTAACGCGACACCGGCGCAGGTGCGCGACGGGCGCTGGCTCGTCGGCATGGGCGTGGCGTCCGCGTTTCGCAATCACATGAACATGACCTCGGGCGCTCGCGTCCGCCTCGGTCGCGACGGCGTGGTCACCGTCGAAACCGACATGACCGACATCGGCACCGGCAGCTACACGATCATCGCGCAGACCGCGGCGGAGATGATGGGCGTGCCGGTCGACAGCGTCGTGGTGAAACTCGGCAGCTCGGCCTTCCCGGTATCCGCGGGTTCCGGCGGCCAGTTCGGTGCGGCCAATGCCACCGCGGGCGTCTATGCCGCCTGCGTCAAGCTGCGACAGGCGCTCGCGACGCGGCTGGGTTACGATCCCGCCGATCTCGCGCTGGCCGATGGCAAGATCACCAGCGGCGGCCGGTCGACCAGCCTGGAACAGGCTGCTGCGGCGGGGGATCTGTCCGCCGAAGACAAGATCGAATTCGGCGACCTCGACAAGACATGGCAGCTGTCGACCTTCGGCGCGCATTTCGTCGAGGTCGGGGTGGACGTCTACACCGGCGCGACGCGCCTGCGCCGGATGCTCGCGGTCTGCGCCGCCGGCCGGATCATCAACCCGACATCGGCGCGCAGCCAGGTGATCGGCGCAATGACGATGGGCGTCGGCAGCGCGTTGATGGAGGAACTGGCGGTCGACAAGCGCTTCGGCCTGTTCATCAATCACGACCTCGCCAGCTACGAAGTGCCGGTTCACGCCGACATCCCGCATCAGGAGGTCGTGTTCCTCGACGAGGTCGACGACAAGGCGAACCCGATGAAGGCGAAGGGCGTGGGCGAACTGGGCCTGTGCGGCGTCGGCGCGGCCGTGGCGAACGCGATGTACAATGCCACGGGCGTGCGCCTGCGCGACTACCCGCTGACGCTCGACAAGCATTTCGAGCGGCTGCCCGCGGTCGCGTGACGGGACGCAACGTCGCCGACGGGCGCGGGGTTTTCATCGGACCCGTCGCTGTCGGCGACGATGTGGAGACGATCATGATGGACACGGCGGCACCGGCGAACGGGACGACATCGGCCCTCGTCCTGATCGAATATCAGAACGACTTCACCGCCCCCGGTGGCGTGCAGCACGATGCGGTCCGCGCGGTGATGGCGCACACCGATATGATGCGGCACAGCCGCGTGCTGCTGGACGGCGCCCGCGCCCGTGGCATGACCGTCCTGCATGCACCGATCACGTTCGCAGCGGGTTATCCCGAGCTGCCGTCCGAGCCCTATGGCATCCTCGCCGGGGTCGTTCAGTCGAAGGCATTCCGTAAGAATAGTTGGGGAGCGGAGATCGACGCGACGATGGCACCGACCGCCGGCGAGATCGTGATCGAAGGCAAGCGAGGGCTCGACTGCTTCGCTACCACCAACCTGGGCTTCATCCTGCGCCAGCGCGGCATTACCCGCGTTGCCCTTGCCGGCTTCCTCACCAATTGTTGCGTCGGATCGACGATGCGCTCGGCCTACGAACGTGGCTACGACGTGGTCACGCTGACAGATTGCACCGCAACGCTGAGCATCGAGGCTCAAGAGGCGGCGGTGAACGGCACCTTCCCGATGTTCTCGCGACCGATGACAGCCAGCGCGTTCCTGGCGGAGCATGACGAAGGGGCCACGGCATGAAGTTCGACACGCCAGCCGGGACCACCCCGATCGATCGTCAGACCGTGATCGGTCGGCCTCATCCCCGCGTCGAAGGGCCGCTCAAGACGACGGGCACCGCCACCTATGCCGCCGAACATCACGATCTGGGCGGCGATATCGCCTATGGCTACATACTGGGTGCCGCGATCGGCAAGGGTCGGATCGCCGCCATCGACACGTCGGCGGCCGACGCCGCACCCGGCGTTCGCGCGATCGTCACCTACCGAACCGCCGGGCCGCTCGGCGTCGGCCAATTCTATGTCCAGCGAATGCTCGCCGGACCGGCAGTCGATCACTATCATCAGGCCGTCGCCGTGGTCGTGGCCGACACCTTCGAACAGGCTCGTGCGGCGAGCGCGCTGATCCGTGTCGATTATGCCCGCACCACCGGATCGTTCGACCTCTCCGCGCAGAAGGCCGACGCACCGATCGCACCGAAGGAGCCGTTCGGTGGCCCCAGTCAGATCGTGGTCGGCGACTTCGATCGCGCTTTTGCCGCCGCACCGGTCACGCTCGACGAAACCTACACCGTTCCCGATCAGGCGCATGCGATGATGGAGCCGCACGCCACCATCGCGCGCTGGGACGGCGACCTGCTGACGTGCTGGACATCGATCCAGCAAATGAACTGGGGTGTCCGCGACCTGGCCCGGATCCTTGGCATCCCGAAGGCGAATATCAGGCTTCGCTCTCCGTATATCGGCGGCGGCTTCGGCGGCAAGGGTACGGTACAGAGCGACCTCGTGCTGGCCGCGCTCGCCGCCCGCGCCGCCGGACGCCCCGTGAAACTGGTGTTGCAGCGGACGCTGATGTTCAACAACACCATTCACCGCCCCAAGACGATCCAGCGCGTCCGGCTGGGCGCAGGCCGCGACGGACGCCTGACGGCGATCGGGCACGATAACTGGTCGGGCAATCTCGCAGGAGGCCGGACGGAGCCCAGCACCATTCCGACCCGGCTCCTCTATCGCGGCGAGAACCGGCTGTTGCGACGCTATCTCACCACGCTCGATCTGGCGGAGGGCAACGCCATGCGGGCGCCCGGCGAGGCACCCGGGATGATGGCGCTGGAAATGGCGATGGACGAGCTTGCCGAACGGCTGGGCATGGATCCTGTCGACTTGCGGATCGCGAACGATACGGCGGTCGATCCCGAGAAGCCCGGCCGCCCCTTTTCCACGCGCGCCTTTGTCGAGTGCCTGCGGACCGGCGCGGACCGGTTCGGCTGGAGCAAGCGACCTGGCTCGCCTGCCAGCCGACGCGACGGCGATTGGTTGATCGGGTTTGGTATGGCGAGCGCGATCCGGGGCGCCCCCATCGCGAAGGCGGGGGCCCGCGTCCGTCTCGAACGATCCGGCAGGGTGATCGTGGAAACCGACAAGACCGATCTCGGCACCGGCAGCTACACGATCGTCGCGCAGACCGCGGCGGAGATGATGGGCGTTCCATTGGACCGGGTGGAGGCGCGACTGGGCGACTCGTCCTTTCCCGAAACACCGGGATCCGGCGGCCAGATGGGTGCAGCCTCGGTCACCGCCGGCGTTTACGCGGCATGCGCGAAACTTCGCGACATCGTCGTGCAACGGCTGGGCTTCGAACGCGACGATGTCGTGTTCGCCGATGGCGAAGTTCGCTCGGCCGGGCGAACGGTATCGCTCGCCTCCGCCGCCCGCCTGGGTGAACTGGTCGCGGAGGACAGCATGGAATATGGCGACCTGTCCCAGCGTTTCGCGCAGCAGACCTTCGGCGCGCATTTCGCCGAAGTGGGCGTGGACCGCTACACCGGCGTCGTGCGTGTCCGACGGCTGCTCGCCGTCTGCGCGGCGGGGCGCATCCTTAATCCCGTCACCGCGCGCAGTCAGGTCATCGGCGGCATGACGATGGGCATCGGTGCGGCGCTGATGGAAGAAATGGCGGTCGACACGCGCTTCGGTCTGTTCGTGAACCATGATCTTGCCGGATACGAGGTCCCGGTTCATGCCGACGTCCCGCATCTGGACGTCGCCTTCATCGATGAGGTTGATCCCACCATGTCTCCCTTGAAGGCGAAGGGTGTCGGCGAATTGGGCTTGACCGGGGTTGCGCCCGCAATCGCCAACGCCGTCTACAACGCCACTGGCGTCCGCGTCCGCGATTATCCGATCACCCTCGACAAATACCTCACGCGCCTGCCCGAACTGACCTGAGGGTATACGCATAGAAGCGACGATCGGTCCGCATACGCCGGGCGGAACAGCGCGGCACCTTTCGCCTTTTTTGGTCCAGCCACGGCGTCTCGACGACGACACCGTGGCGATCAAGGTTGAACGCTGATCGTTATAAACCAGCATCATGTTGCGCCGCCGCCCCGGCAAGCCCCTTCAACAGACCGCAGCGGTCCACCGGACGATCAGAACTCGACCGCTGCGCTGAACCGGAACGACCGGCCGAGGATCGGCCGCGCCAGGATCGCACCGGTCCCCTGCCCGCCGATGATCCGCGGATTGCCCTCCGTCAGGCCGATCTCGTCGGTCAGGTTGTTACCCGTGACCTGCAACCGCACCCGCTGCGCGACCTCCACCGACACGCCGGCGTCCAGCTGGTAGAAATGCGGCAGCACCTGCAGATTCTCCGGATCGGAGAAGCGATCGCCGGTATATTGCAGCGTCGCGAACAGCGACGGGCGGAAGCGGCCCACATCGACGTCGATCGCCGGCGTCACACGCCACATCCACTTCGGCTGGCGCTGCACCCGGTTGCCGGTGTTGTCGATCGCGCCGTTGCCGGTGAAGAAATCGCGGTACGTGGCATCGAGATAGGTGCCGGCGGCAGTGATGCTGAACCACTTGGTCGGCCGCAACGCACCCTCCAATTCGACGCCCGTAGCCTTCGCGCCGCCGTTGGAGCTGACCGGCACGTTGTTGATGAGCGACGTCGTAGCGAGCCCGTCGAATTTATTGTGGAAGACGGTGGCGTAGAGGTTGGCGATCCCGGTCGAGATCTTGACCCCGCCCTCGTACGTGTCGACTTCGGCCGTGGCGGCGAGGCCGGTGCCGTTGGCGATGTTGTCGGCGCTCGCCTCGCGCAGATTGTCGAACTGCGGAAAGCTGTTGCCGCGGCTGTAGCGGGCGAACACGCCGATCGAGCGGCTGAAGTCGTAATTGACGCCGCCGGTCCACGACCACGCATCGTCGCGGTAACGGATCGACCGCACCGGCCCCAGCACCGTCACCGCATTGTCGTACAGCGTCAGCGGATTGGCATCGAGGTTGACGTTGCCGCCCGCCAGCGGCGTGCTGAGCGTTGCGTCGACCAGATGACGCTGCCACCGGACACCGCCGTCGATGCGCAGTTCGGGCGTGATCTGCAATTCGTCGACGCCGTAGAAGGCGTAATCCTCGCCCTGATAGTTCGCCTGCACCTGGAACGCCGGACCGCTGGTGAAGCCGTTCAGCGTCGCGGTGCGCCCGCCGTTCAGCGTCAGGTTCAGGCGGCGCGCGTTCGGCTCCGCGGCGAGCAGCACCTGATTGCCCAGCACCCAGGAATCGCGCGACGTATAGTTGGTGTAGAAGACGCCGCCGGTCAGCTTGTTCGACCCTGCCGTCCATTCGAATGCGCTGTCGGAGACGAAGGACGAGATCTTCTTGCGCACCTCCCAGATCCCCGCGCGCAGCACCGCCGCGCTTGCGCCACCCGAGACCGCGCCGCCGCCCGTCGCATAGGTCAGCGCGCCGACCGTCGACCCGGCACCGCCCAGCGTCACGGCCATCGCCGCCGCCGATACCGGCCCCTCGACCGGCACGAGGCCGATCGTGTTGGCGTCGCCCCCCAGATAGCTGGTCCGCTCGCGCAGACGCAGCCCGTCGGCGACCTCGTATTCGAAGGTGATGCCGGTGTTGATGATGTTCGCACCGCGACCGTCCGCCAGATCGATGGTGCGCCCCACCACGTTGGTGGTGATCCGCGTATCGCGGCCCATCAGCGTGCCGGTACCCGCGTCGAAACCCGGATAGGCGCTGATGTCGCCATTGCCGTTCGTGACGATTGGGATCGGCAGCAACCACGCGCCGCGATCGTTCAGGTACCGGGCATAGACCTCGACCGAGCCCTTGCCGGCGAAGTCGTGATGGATATTGGCGGTGATCTGACCGCCCTTTTCGGCGCGAAAGCCCGGATCGCGCAGGCCGTTGCCCTGCGCGTAATAGCCGCCGACCATGAAGCCGGTGTCGTCGCCGAGCGGCCCCGAGATCCAGGCATCGCCGCGCACTTCGTCGAAATCGGTATAGGACAGCTTGGCCAGCCCGTGCAGCTCGCTGCCGCCGATCCGGGGCACGACGTTGACCGTCAGGCCGGGCTGTCCGTTCGAGAACAGCGAGCCGGTACCGCCGCGGACCGCCTCGATCCGCTGCACCGTCTCGTCGAGGCGGATGAGCTGGGAGTTCTCGAGGAACGACAAGGTCGGCGGCACGAAGATCGGCGTGCCGGCATACTGGAACGTCACGAACTGCGCGTCGCCGCCCGAGGGATAGCCGCGCACGAAGATGTTCGCGCCGTTCTGCCCGCCCGAGCTTTCCGCCATCACGCCGGGCACCGCGCGCAGGATGTCGGCCGTGCTGTTCGGTGCGGCACGCTCGATCGCGTCGTTGCTCAGCGCCGTGACCGCGAACGCCGCGTCCTGTCGGCGCGTGCCGCCGCCAGCCGTGCCGACCACGATGATGTCCTCGCCGTCCGGCTGGCTGGTGTCGACCAGCCCCTGCTCCGGCTCCGCGCGCTGGGCGGCGTCCGCCGTCTGCGTGGCATCCGCGGCGACCTGCGCGAGGGCGGGAGTACCTGCGAGCAATGCGCCCGCGGCGGCACCGATCAGCAGACAGGCGTTGGTTCTGGACAGCATGTTCGTTCCCCTCGATGGTCGTTGGCCAGCTCTCGGCTGATCGGCTCTTGTGAAACATGCTTAATGCCCGGTCCGGGCTTAGTCGATGCGCCGGGCAGCCTCCGACGGCTCAAATGTCGCAAGTGCAGCGTTTTCGCCACAGCCGGGCTTGAGCCGGGCGAACGCGCTGAACGATGATCGCGCACGACCGTTGACGATCCAAACAACGATCCAAGCCGTTAAGAAACAAGGAGCGGACCATGAGCGACACACCCACCAACCCCGGCGATCAGGCCGCACCGGGCACCCCCGGCACAGGTGAGAACAGCTGCCCGAAGTGCGGCGGCAGCGGCACGATCGATGGCGCGGAATGCACCTTCTGCGGCGGTACGGGCCAGATCGTCGAGGGGATCGGCGGCGCCTGATCCCCCCGGATGGTGCCGACGGGGGCCGCGTTCGCCCGGTCCTCGACAGCGACGATCGATTGCACCTCCATCCCGCCCGTCCGCTCGGCGCTTTTCGCTTTCCGCGCAGGTATTTCTGGTCGAACATGATCGGGTAACCCCGATGGGAGACCGCTCGCGCCGGACGGGTGGCTCGTGGAGAGACCTGATGCGTGGATCGTCGACGATAGCCCTTTGCCTCCTGACCCTCTGGTCGATGCCGACGATGGCGGTCGCGCAGGAAGCGGCAAACAACACCCTCACCGCCAAGGAGCGCGCCGCCGGATGGAAGCTGCTGTTCGATGGCCGCGATCTGGAGGGCTGGACCTCGTATAACGGCGGCGCGCCCTCTCCGACCTGGGCGATCCGGGACGGCGCGCTGGAACTCACCGCGACCAGCGGCACGATGAGCGGCGGCGACCTCGTCACCGCAGAACGCTATGGCGCGTTCGAGCTGACGCTCGACTGGAAGGTCGCACCCGGCGGCAACAGCGGCGTGCTGTACCTCGCGCGCAACCTGCCGCAGACGAAGCAGGTGTACGAGACCGGGCTGGAGATGCAGGTGCTCGACGACGCCGGCCACCCGGACGGCAAGATCCCGTCGCACCACGCCGGCGCGCTCTACGACATCACCGTGCCCAAACCCGGCGTGTCGCATCCCGCCGGTCAGTGGAATCACGCCCGCCTGCTGGTCGAAAAGGGTCGCATCCGCCAGTGGCTGAACGGCACGATGACCGCCCACGTCTCCTATGGCGATGATGCATGGCGCAAGCGGGTCGCCGGGTCGAAATTCGCGAAGATGCCGTATTTCGGCACGTTCGACAGCGGCGTCATCGCCTTGCAGGATCACGGCGAACCGGTCGCGTTCCGCGACATCAAGCTGCGCCCCATCGGGCCAAGCGCAACGGCGATCCGCTGATGACGGGTGCCGCAAACCCGGCCGCGGACGCGCCGGTGGATGTCATCATCGTCGGCTCGGGCGCAGCCGGCGGCATGGCCGCGTTCAGCCTGACGAAGTCCGGCCTGCGTTGCCTGATGCTGGAGGCCGGCCGCGATTACGACCCGCAGGCCGAGGTGAACATGTTCGCGCCGGAAAGCGACGCTCCCCTGCGCGGCGCCTCCACCCCGGACAAGCCGTTCGGCTATTTCGATGCGACGGTCGGCGGTGGCTGGCAGATCGACGGCGAGCCGTACACGATGCGCGCCGGGTCCGACTTCCGCTGGTATCGGCCGCGCATGCTGGGCGGGCGCACCAACCATTGGGGGCGGCATGTGCCCCGGCTGGGGCCGTACGACTTCAAGCCGTTCTCACGGGATGGGCTGGGGGTGGACTGGCCGATCGGATACGACGATGTCGCGCCCTTCTACGATCGGGTCGAACGCATGATCGGCGTCAACGGGGGTCGCCTAGAACTGGAGAACCACCCGGACTCGCCTGCCGACTGTTTGATGCCGCCGCCGCGTCCGCGCGTGCCGGAAATGCTGATCAAGGCCACCGCCGAAAGCCTGGGCATCCCCGTCCGCGCCGCGCACACCGCCGTGCTGACGCGCGACATGCCCGACCCCGTCGCGCCGCGCAGCGCTTGCTTCAATGCCACGCCGTGTACCCGCGGCTGCACGATCGGCGCGATGTTCCAGACGACGACCTCGCTCCTGCCGATGGCGAAGGCGACCGGCCGGCTGAGGACGGTCACCGACGCGATGGTGTCGCGCATCACGATGGCGGCGCCGGGCAAGGCAGCGGGCGTCGAATATGTCGACCGCAAGACCGGCCTGCGCCACCGGGTGACGGCGCGCGCCGTGGTGCTGGCGGCGGGCACGGGGGAAACGACCCGGCTGCTGCTCAATTCGGGCGAGGACGGTCGCGGCCTCGCCAACACGTCGGGTGAACTCGGCCGCAACCTGACCGATTCCACCGGCGCATCGTTCCGCGCCTACATCCCCGCGCTCGCCGATCGCCCCCGCTACAACGAGGACGGGATCGGCGGGCAGCACATCTACATCCCCTTCTGGCTCTACAGGGAACAGAAACGCGGCGAGCTCGACTTCGCGCGCGGCTATCACTTCGAAATTGGCGGCCGGTTCGGCGTACCGCCCGCCGAGGCGCTGCCGCGGGTCTGGGGCGCGAAGCTGAAGCAGGCAGTGCGCAGCACGTCGGGTGCAACGATCGGCCTGACGCTGCGCGGCGAGATGATCCCCAACAAGGACACGTTCTGCGAGATCGATCCGGCGGTGAAGGATCGGTTCGGCATCCCGGTGCTGCGCTTCTCCTTCCGCTGGTCGCAGAACGAGATCAACCAGGTCGCGCACGGTCGCCGCACCGCGCACGCGGTCTTTCAGCGCATGAACGGGACGATCCTCGATCCCGACCTGCCGCCTGAAAAGATCATGACCGCCGGCGGCGAGATCATCCACGAACTCGGCACCGCACGGATGGGATCGAACGCGCGCAACTCGGTCGTCGACAGCTA
The DNA here is from genome assembly GCA_018139225.1 of Microvirga sp. SRT01. Taxonomy (GTDB): domain Bacteria; phylum Pseudomonadota; class Alphaproteobacteria; order Sphingomonadales; family Sphingomonadaceae; genus Sphingomonas; species Sphingomonas longa. The sequence goes on along the minus strand of JAGSNX010000007.1, from coordinate 6,317 downwards.
TGGCAAGACGTGGGACGTCGACAATCTCGTGTTGATGGACGGCGCGATCTTCGCCTCGGGCGCACACAAGAATCCGACGCTGACGATCCTGGCGCTGGCGCTGCGGGCGTCGGAGCGACTGGCCGCGCGCATGAAGACGGGAGCGTTCGCATGACGCCGTCACGCCGTACCACGATGCAATGGATGATGACGGCGGCGCTGCTGCCGCTCGCGCGCTGGTCGCCGGCCGGAGCCGCTGGCATCGGCGGCGCCGTACCATTCGACACCGTCGCACCGTGGCCAGCCGTGCCCGCTGCGAAGGCGGCGACCGGCTATGGCCGCGACCCGAACCTGATGGAGCCCAGAATCGTGTGGCCGTTGACGCTGGACCGTCAGCAGCGCGCGACGATTGATCTGCTCGGCGACATGATCCTGCCGCCCGACGACGTCTCGCCCGGCGCGGGCAAGCTCGGCGTCGGCGCATTCGTCGACGAATGGATCAGCGCTCCCTATCCGGTCCAGCGGGCCGACCGCGAGCGGGTGATCGGCGGACTGGGCTGGCTCGACGCACAGAGCCGGGTGTTGAACGGGCAGCCGTTCGTCGCGGCGACGGTGGCGCAGCGTGCCGCACTGCTCGATGGCCTGAGCACCGCCGCACCCGTCGGCGGCATGGCTGCGCCGGTCGCGTTCATGGACACGCTGCGCAAGCTGTTCGTGCTCGGCTTCTACAGCCTGCCGGAGGGAAAGGCCGACATGGGCTATATCGGCGATCAGCCGACGCAGGGCCCCTATCCGGGCCCGTCGAGAGAGGCGCTGGCACATCTCGACCGCGTGCTGCGGGACATGAAGCTGGCGAGTAGCTGACCCATAGGATCGGCGAGCCGGCCCAGCATTCGACGCTCGGGCAGCGTCATCGAAGCGACGGAGAAAGCCCCGTCGAGCCGCGCACCGTAAGCGAAACCGGAAAGGCGCTCGCTGCCTCTCCCCGCGTTGAGTGTCGGGCGCGTGAGGATGCCACCGCGGCAGCTCCGATCGCCTCGATCGGCTGATGAACGGGCGTCATCGGCGGCCAGACCTGTCGGGCGACATCGCTGTCGTCGAAAGCCGGCAACCGATACATCGTTCGGAATGCGTCTGCCTAGCACAGGTTCACTCCCGCTGCCCGGAGGTATACATTTACTTCAAAGCTATCACTGCTCGCTAATTCGACATTATGCGTCGGCAGCGCAAAATACCGGCATTCCGACTGTCCTCCATGTCTCGGAGAAGCAGTGCTGTTCGACGAAAGCGGAGGCGAACGACACGCAACGACAGATTAAACCTCAACGAGAACGCTTCGACATGAGCGCGGGCGGATCTCACAGACGGCATAATGTCGGTACGATGTCGTGCATGGGTGCTCTTCGTCGTCTCTCGGCTCGATGATGGCCCCCCGCAAACTCCTGTATTTCGCCACGATCGTCGAGCAAGGCAGCTTCAACAAAGCTGCCAAGCTGCTCGTCACTTCTCAGCCCGCCCTGTTGACATCGATGGACGGTTCGAAACCAGTCTGGGCGAAAAGGTCCTTGAACGCAGCCCGGCCGGTGTCACGCCGACGCCGCTGGGAGCATTGCTGTACGCTTATGCGCGTCTTATCCGGAGGAACTGTGTCGCGCCGAACAGGGGCTGACGAGCGACGAGCCCAGAGAAGACGTGATCTCGCGGGGTACCCCGCCCGGTCTTGCCATCAGCATATTGCCTACCGCCGTCAGCGCCTGGCGCCAGACGCATGCCTCGCCTTTGTTGCGCGTTGTCGAAAAAAACCAACTCGAACTGCAGCCTTCGGCCATATGCACGGCGCGGTCATCTCTATCGTTCATGGAGCGACGCACAGCTGATCTCATCCGCCCGAGCCAGAAGGCCAACGAACTACCCTGCGAAGCCCAGAGCAGGAGGGCCAGTCTTGATCGCTGAATGCCACCGGACCCGTGACACGCCTGAGTTAGGCTTCGGGCCTGCTACGACCGAGTGGCCATTCTTCCAGACCCGTAGCTTTGCGATACGCGTCGTATCGCGTCCGACGAGCACCTTGTCCCGTAGTTCAGCTTTCGATGATAACGAGCCGACGCAGCTCCTGTGTCGAAACTTCACCGCCGCGATATCCGATCTCGGCGCGGCGCTGTGTTACGGCACCTGATTTTACATCATAAACTGACAGGACGACGTCAAACCCTTGCGGTGTATTGCTGGCCGTCAGCACAGAAACGATAGCCGCAACGGGCTTTCTGCCTACGCTTAAATCTTTGGGGCGCAAGTATTTGGCCTCGTTATCACGAAGAATGGTATCTCCGGAGGCGCAGACCTTCTGCACATCACAGTCGGCTTTTGCTCCTTTAAGGCCGATAATTATGAATTTGCCGCCGAGCTGATTTTCCAATCCAGATATCAACGCCCACCGCTGGGTAGGGCCAAGATCGATCTCATTCGACGTGGGCGCTCGAACCATTGGTGCCGCAGCGAACGCCACACTGGCTGCAACGAGTAGGTTGATCATGCCCGATCTCCACGCTGATATGACTTGCAGCGTACCAGCATCCGAAGTTTTGTAAATCGTAGCTTTCGCAGATGAACATCTTCTCAAAGCCATCGTAGATTTGAGGAATCCCAAATGACGAGCGGGCAGGCGTTCTGGAGATGCGCGTTGAAGCGACCTTCAGCGACCCGAACGCGAAAAGGCCCGCGGCAGCGTTGAGCTGACGCGGGCTGGCTTGGGCTGAGTGGCGGTGTTTGGTTGCGGGGACAGGATTTGAACCTGTGACCTTCAGGTTATGAGCCTGACGAGCTACCGGGCTGCTCCACCCCGCGACACTGGTGACGCCTGTGGGCGTGCCTCCCTTGTGGGGAGGTGGATGACGTTGTGAATGGGTTCTTTCCCGTGCGGGGGTTGTATGCGTGTCTCGACGACGCACAAGCTGCAATGCCTGGCGACGACCTACTCTTCCACTGCTTGAGCAGTAGTACCATTGGCGCGGTCGGGTTTCACGGCCGAGTTCGGGATGGGATCGGGTGGGACACCGACGCTATGGTCACCAGGCAATGAAGCCTGTGCGTTGTCGAGGGGGTGCGCATATTCGCACGGGGTTCTTAAATCGATGCACCTTGTATTCGTAGTCTGGCATCGAGCTTATCATCCGCACCATCGTCATCGGCCGGTTGCCCGGGATTGATGTTGATGGTGGAACTCTCAAGCGCGAATAGAGCGATTAGTATCGGTTAGCTTCACGCGTTACCGCGCTTCCACATCCGATCTATCAAGGTCGTGGTCTTCGACCGCTCTGAGAAATCTTATCTCGAGGGAGGCTTCCCGCTTAGATGCTTTCAGCGGTTATCCCGTCCGTACATAGCTACCCTGCTGCGCCGTTGGCACGACGACAGGTACACCAGAGGTACGTTCAACCCGGTCCTCTCGTACTAGGGTCAACTCCTCTCAAATTTCGACGCCCACGGCAGATAGGGACCAAACTGTCTCGCGACGTTCTGAACCCAGCTCACGTACCACTTTAATTGGCGAACAGCCAAACCCTTGGGACCTGCTCCAGCCCCAGGATGTGATGAGCCGACATCGAGGTGCCAAACAACCCCGTCGATATGAGCTCTTGGGGGTTATCAGCCTGTTATCCCCGGCGTACCTTTTATCCGTTGAGCGATGGCCCTTCCACGAGGGACCACCGGATCACTATGACCGACTTTCGTCTCTGCTCGACTTGTCAGTCTCGCAGTCAGGCGGGCTTATGCCATTGCACTCTTGCAGCCGGTTTCCAACCGGCCTGAGCCCACCATCGCGCGCCTCCGTTACTCTTTAGGAGGCGACCGCCCCAGTCAAACTACCCGCCACAGAGGGTCCCTGATCCCGCTTCAGGGATCGAGGTTAGACATCAGAAAACAACAGGGTGGTATTTCACCTATGGCTCCACCAGATCTGGCGACCTGGCTTCAAAGCCTCCCACCTATGCTACACAGTTCCTTCCTAATGCCACTCTGAAGCTGCAGTAAAGGTGCACGGGGTCTTTCCGTCTAACCGCGGGTACTCCGCATCTTCACGGAGAATTCAATTTCGCTGAGCATGTCCTGGAGACAGTGGGGAAGTCGTTACGCCATTCGTGCAGGTCGGAACTTACCCGACAAGGAATTTCGCTACCTTAGGACCGTTATAGTTACGGCCGCCGTTTACCTGGGCTTCATTTCAGAGCTTGCACCCCTCCACTTAACCTTCAGGCACCGGGCAGGCGTCAGGCCCTATACGTCGTCTTGAAGCCGACTTAGCAGAGCCCTGTGTTTTTGCTAAACAGTCGCTACCCCCTGGCCTGTGCCCCCTCATAACGGTTGCCCGCTGTGAGGGCCTCCTTCTTCCGAAGGTACGGAGGCAATTTGCCGAGTTCCTTCAGGACACTTCTCTCAAGCGCCTTGGTATACTCTACCTGACCACCTGTGTCGGTTTCGGGTACGGTCTATACGGTGGGGCTATTTCCCGGGACAGTTTCGAAGCACGTCCAATCCGATAAGGACGTACAACACACACCATCCGTCACACACCACCAGGCCCACGAATATTAACGTGGTTCCCATCGACTACCCCCTTCGGGCTCGTCTTAGGGGCCGGCTCACCCTGCGCGGATTAGCCTTGCGCAGGAACCCTTGGTCTTTCGGCGAGAGGGCATCTCACCCTCTTTATCGCTACTCATGTCTGCATTCGCACTTCCGATACCTCCACGACCCATTACCAGATCGCTTCACAGGCTTACGGAACGCTCCGCTACCGCGTGGATAAATCCACACCCTAAGCTTCGGTGCACGTCTTGAGCCCCGTTACATCTTCGCCGCAGAAACCCTTGTTTAGACCAGTGAGCTGTTACGCTTTCTTTAAAGGATGGCTGCTTCTAAGCCAACCTCCTGGTTGTTTTGGGATTTCCACATGCTTTCCCACTTAGACGTGACTTGGGGACCTTAGCTGTAGGTCAGGGCTGTTTCCCTTTTGACGACGGACCTTAGCACCCGCCGTCTGTCTCCCGAGTAGTACTCGCAGGTATTCGGAGTTTGGTTAGAGTTGGTAGATCTCGCGACCCCCGCATCCATCCAGTGCTCTACCCCCTACGGTATTCGCTCGAGGCACTACCTCAATAGTTTTCGCGGAGAACCAGCTATTTCCCGGCTTGATTGGCCTTTCACCCCTAAACACAACTCATCCGGTAACTTTTCAACGTTAATCGGTTCGGACCTCCAGTGCGTGTTACCGCACCTTCATCCTGGTCATGCCTAGATCGCCGGGTTTCGGGTCTAATACTTCAAACTTTGTCGCCCTATTCAGACTCGCTTTCGCTGCGCCTACACCTAACGGCTTAAGCTTGCTTGAAACATTAAGTCACAGACCCATTATGCAAGAGGTACGCTGTCAGGCCTCAAGGACCCTCCAACTGCTTGTAGGCAATCCGTTTCAGGTACTGTTTCACTCCCCTCATCGGGGTGCTTTTCACCTTTCCCTCACGGTACTAGTTCGCTATCGGTCATGTACGAGTATTTAGGCTTAGAGGGTGGTCCCCCTATGTTCAGACAGGATTACACGTGTCCCGCCCTACTCGAGTCCTTCAACATCAGTTTCGCATACGGGGCTGTCACCCGCTATGGCGCTACTTTCCAGAAGCTTCTGCTACTTGAATTGAAGGCACTGGCCTGGTCCGCGTTCGCTCGCCACTACTAACGGAATCTCGGTTGATGTCTTTTCCTCCGGCTACTGAGATGTTTCAGTTCACCGGGTTCGCTTCTCGAAACCTATGTATTCAGTCTCAAGATACCTGTTTCCGCCTAACCCCGCTCGCGGTCTTGCGACCACGGTCGAGATTAAACGGATAGGTGGGTTTCCCCATTCGGAAATCTGCGGGTCAAAGGTTGCTCACACCTCACCGCAGCTTATCGCAGCGTGCCACGTCCTTCATCGCCTGTACATGCCAAGGCATCCACGAATTGCCCTTACCTCACGCTTGAGAGTCCACACCACCAACATCAACGCCGGACAGTCCTCTCGGACCATCAACTCGGCAGAGCGACGTCGCTGTGGCGCCGGATCATACCCTCATTCGGATATGCCAGCCTGGTGCGGATGATTATAATCTCAGCCAGATTGTGACAGCACATCGCCCAGGGCAAAACCCCGACCGACATGCCGTTTAAAGTGAATTACCGACCTCGTCTCGCAGCGATGCGCCAGCCTTGCGGCCCGCTCACCTCCACTCAAAAGCCGATACCTTCACGGCATCGATTTTAAGAACCCATTCACAATGTCAAAGAGGAGCCAGATGCTCCAA
>JAGSNX010000006.1 GCA_018139225.1 Microvirga sp. SRT01 | reverse complement strand
CCGTCTCCGCTCACCTCGCGGCAAGTGAATCAGACTGCCGGCACCACTGCAAGCCAGCCTTTTTCAACACAATCGGGCGATAGCAGCCGCTCGGCCATGCCTGGATGGGATCTGCCGGTGAGATCGCGCAAGCGTCCTCAACATCGGTCGTACACTGGGAAGATTGTTCCGCTGACCTGACGGGATGCAGCTCGTAAGGTCGCGCTTCGGTGCCGCTCCTTCAACTCCTCTGTATTATATGATTAATAAAGTGGAGTGACTGCCTGTGCCTTGGCGGACACACAATTTAGTATACTCTACAACGCATTGACAACGTAGGACTGAATGGTAGCACTACCATAAGGGTGTCGGCTAACGGCTGGCTATCAATAAGCGGCGATCAAGCCGCAAGGGGAGGAAGTATGAAAGAGTCCAAGCTCATTGGCGCGCTCGTCCGCACATCTTCGATCGGCGTGCTGGCGTTGTGCATCGCTACACCTGCGGCCGCGCAGGTTGTCGGCGGCGGAAACGACGCCAATGCTCCCGCGACCAACGCCCAGCCGGGGTCCGAAGGCGCTGCCCGTGAGGCGCAGGACGGTGCGACCACGGCCGCAGCGACATCCGACTCGGGCGATGACATCGTTGTCACCGGCATCCGGGCCTCGTTGAACCGCGCGATCGACATCAAGCGGAACTCCAACGGTATCGTCGACGCCATCTCCGCCGAAGACATCGGCAAGTTCCCCGACACCAACCTGGCCGAGTCGCTTCAGCGCGTGACGGGCGTATCGATCAACCGCGTCAACGGCGAGGGTTCCGAAGTGACCGCCCGCGGCTTCGGCGGCGGCTTCAATCTCGTCACGCTGAACGGCCGCCAGCTGCCGGCGACCAATCTTCAGGGCGTCGGTGGCGACCAGAGCGTCGACTTCGCGACGGCAACGGGCCGTTCGTTCGACTTCGGCAATCTGGCGTCGGAAGGCGTCAGCACGCTGGAGGTCTACAAGACCGGTCGCGCGGCGATCCCCACGGGCGGCATCGGCGCGACCATCAACGTGATCACCCGCAAGCCGCTCGATTCCCGTGAAGCCGGCCTGACCGGATCGGTCGGTGCGAAGGCGGTGTACGACACCAGCATCGAGAAGGACGAGGACGGTCTGGCGAAGATCACGCCGGAAGTGTCCGGTCTCGTGAACTGGAAGAACGACAACGACACCTTCGGCGTGTCGCTGTTCGGCAGCTACCAGAAGCGCAATTCGGCCGCCGCCAGCTCCACGTCGAACGCGTGGAACATCCGCACGATCGACAACCCGGGCGATATCATCGGCGCGAACACGGTCGTGACCAACCGGCCGCCCAGCGGCAGCCTGATCGCGTTTCCCAACGACGCCCGCTACCACTTCTCGGAGTCGGAGCGCGAGCGGATCAACGCATCTGGCGTCGTCCAATTCCGGCCGGTCGAAAGCCTGCTGCTCACCGCGGACGTGCTGTGGGCGCAGAACCGGCAGAGCGAGGCGCGACAGGACCAGACCAACTGGCTCAACCGCCCGTTCGGCAGCGTGACGTTCGACAACAGCCCGGTTCCGACCGCCACCGTCATCTCGCAGGCCGTTCCCGACCCGAAGGACACCGGCTACGAGCAGCAGTTCCGGGCGACGAAGGACAAGCTGGAGGAATATGGCCTCAACGCCGCGTGGGACGTGAACGACACGTTCAAGCTCATCGCCGACATCCAGCATTCCAAGTCGCAGGCGTTGCCCGATGCGTCCAACGGCGCGAGTTCGACGCTGTTCTCGATGGGCGCCAACGTGGTCAACGGTCAGACGATCGACTGGTCGAACGGCTTCCCGCAGATCAACGAGACGATCAACGACTGCCGCGCGCTCGCGACGAGCAGCGGTCCGGGTCGCGTGATCGGCAATTGCAACAACCAGCTCGACGTCGGCGATCTCGGCACGCAGGTCGCCCGGACCAACACCGCCCGGCAGACGCAGACCATCAACCAGGCGCAGCTCGGTTTGGGCTGGGATCTGGGCGAGGGCAGCAAGGCGGAATTCGGCGGCAGCTACATCGACTCGAAGCTGCGTTCGACGCGCACGCAGACGACGCAGACGCTGGGTGACTGGAGCATCAGCAATCCCGGCGAGGTCGAGGCGCAGGCCGGCGACCTGATCAAGACGTTCTGCCTCGTCTGCAAGTTCGACAAGTTCAAGCCGGGCGTGACCGGCCCCGGCCTCAACGCCTTCCGCGGCAACGCCGTCGCCCTCACCGACATCTTCTCGTCGCTCTACTCGGCACGCGGCAACCTGGTCAGCGCCGGTTCCGCCAACGACGACAGCATTCGGGAGAAGATCGCCTCCGTCTACGGCCAGTTGACCTGGAAGGGACAGATCGCCGGCGCCGAGGCGACGTTGGTCGTGGGTGCCCGCTACGAAGTCACGAAGGTTCGCGCCTTCTCGCGCGTGAACGGGCCGTCCGCCATCATCTGGACATCGGACAACGACTTCAACGTGCCGGGATCGGCGACGGCGACGCCGCTGTCCGGGCGCGGCAGCTACGACAATCTCCTCCCCTCCATCGACTTCCAGATCTCGCCGGTCGAGGACGTCATCACGCGCGTATCGTTCAGTCGCACGATTGCGCGGCCGTCGTACGGGAACCAGTTCGTCAGTTCGACCGCGGGAGCGGGCAGCCGGGCGACCCTGTTCGGCGGCCAGCCGAACGGGACGACGGGCAATCCGAACCTGAGGCCGCTCATCTCGGACAATTTCGATGTCTCGGCCGAGTGGTACTTCAAGCCGTCGAGCTACCTGTCCGCCGGTTTCTTCGACAAGCGCGTCCGCAACTTCCTGGGCACCGGCCTGTCGAACGGGAATCTGTTCGGGCTCCGCGACGCGACGACCGGCGCGCCCGGTTCTCGCTCCGGAACGGCCGCGGCGGCGCTGGCCCGGCTGGGTCTGGATCGTTCCGACATCAACCTCTTCAGCTATACGGCGAGGCTGATCCAGAACGGCGGCAATATCGGCCAGACCGATGCCGACATCCGCGCGAACAGCTCGGGTACCGCCGTCAACCAGGGCTATTTCGACACCCTGTCGCGTGAAGTCGACATCACGCCGGATGCGAACGATCCGCTGGCCGTGTTCTCCATTTCCTCGCCGATCAACAACCGCGACGCGGAGATCTACGGCGGCGAATTTGCAGGCCAGTACTTCTTCGGAGAGACGGGCATCGGTGTGGCGGCATCCTACACGCTGGTGCGCGGCAACGTCGGCATCGACGTCCTCGCCGCGCCGACGGTCGACCAGTTCGCCTTGCTCGGCCTGTCGGACACGGCGAACGCGTCGCTGATCTACGACAAGAACGGGATCTCGGCCCGCCTCACCTACAACTGGCGCGACAAGTTCCTGTCGGAAACCGGCCGCGGCGGCACCACCGATCGCAATCCGGTGTTCTTCGCGCCGTACACCACGGTGGATCTGAACGTCAGTTGGGACATCAGCCAGAAGATCGCGATCTCGCTGGAGGGGATCAATCTCACCAGCGAGTCCGTGCGCAGCTACGGCCGCTCGAAGAACCAGACGTTCTTCGCGCAGGAAAACAAGCCGCGGATCCTGGTCGGCGCCCGCTACCGCTTCTGATCCGCGCGTCCGTTACCACTCCCCTCCTCAAGGCCGCTCTTCGAAGCGGCCTTTTTTTCAGGCGGCCGAACCCTCGCTCGCTGGCCGCTGATGCAAAAACCGGGCAGCATCGTGAGATGTCGCGCTCCAGCCAAGAGACTTCCAAGCCGATGAACCGCGTGCTGCTCAACAATGTCGATCATGCCGATCTGCGCGTCGCCATTCGCGCGGGGGCGGAGTTCGGCGACGGCGTCAATCAGCTGCCGATCTTTCCGTCCGAGTTCGAGGCGGCCCAGCGATCCTTTCCGATCATCTTCCGGCCTGAGGGCGAAGGGCTTCAGGCGCATGTCCTGCTCGGACTGGACCGCGACGAAAACCTGTTTCTGGACGGTGACCGTTGGACGAGCGGCTACGTGCCCGCGTTTCAGCGTCGCGGCCCCTTCTCGATCGCCGTGAGCCCCGGCACGGCAAACGACGGCGAACCGGCCGAGCCGATGATCCACATCGACCTGGACGACCCCCGCGTCGGAGCCGAGGACGGATTGCCGGTGTTCCGGGAGCATGGCGGCAACGCACCGTTGCTGAACCACATGACCGGCGTCCTGCGCACGATCTATCAGGGACTCGAGACGGCACCCGCCATCTATGCGGCGTGGCGGGAGGCTGGCCTGCTCCGGTCCATGACGTTGCAGATCAGTCTCGACGACGACCTGACCTATGATCTCCCCGATCTGTTCATCGTAGATCGCCAGGCACTCGCCGACCTGTCGGGCGAGATGCTCGAAAGGCTGCATCGATCGGGTCTGCTGGAAGGCGCATTCCTGGCTGCGGCTTCGCTCGGCAACGTGCAGCGGCTGATCGAGCTGAAGAACATCAAGAGGGCGGCCGAATGAACGACGTCGCCTCCGGCCAGCCTATCACGTCGAGGCGCGTGCGGGAGATCGACGCCGCGCAGGCGGGGTCGATCGATCCCCAGGCGCTCGTGCTGGCAGGCGAGCCGGTCGTCGTGCGCGGCCTCGCGCGGGACTGGCCGCTGGTGGCCGCCGGGCGCGATGGCGCGAAGGCCGCAGCGGATTATCTTTTGTCCTTTTACAACGGCCGGCCGGGCGTCGGCTACACGGCGCCTGCGGAAGCCGGCGGTCGCTATTTCTATGACGACAGCTTCTATGACGGCAGCGCCACACGGTTGAACTTCGAGGCGGAGCGGGTCCGGCTCGACGACTATATCGGCGGCATGCTCACGCGGCTGGGCGACCGGGGCGCGCCGTCATTCTACATCGGCTCGACCGACCTCCAAGGCTATTTTCCCGGTCTTGCGGCCGCGGGCAATGATTTCGAGCTTGACGGCCCCGCCTTCGACACCGTCCTGCGCAGTATCTGGATCGGGACGCGGACCACCGCATCCGCACACCACGACATGGCGAACAACATCGCCTGTGTCGCGGTCGGCGAGCGTCGCTTCACGCTGTTCCCGCCGGAGCAGATCGCGAATCTCTATCCGGGCCCGCTGGAGCCGACACCGGGCGGTCAGGTCGTCTCGATGGTCGATTTCCGCTCACCCGATCTCGAGCGGTTCCCCGACTTCGCCAAGGCGCAACAGGCCGCGCAGGTCGCGGAACTGGGGCCGGGCGATGCGGTGATCTATCCCGCGCTGTGGTGGCATCACGTGGAGGCGCTTTCCGACTTCAACATGATGATCAACTTCTGGTGGAACGATGCTCCAGCGTTCATGGATTCCCCCATGAACACCCTGCTCCACGGGCTGTTGAGCCTGCGGGATCGGTCGCCGCACGAGAAACGGGCATGGGCAGCCTTATTCGACTATTACGTGTTCGGGCCCGCGGAACGTCCGACCGCGCATCTGCCGGACGCGGCGCAGGGCCCGTTGGCCAGGCTGGACCCGATGTCTGCACGGCAATTGCGAGCCAAGCTTCTTCAACGGATCAACCGATGACCGAACCGACGGATCGACGCCGCATCGTCATCGCCGGGGGCGGCACCGCAGGCTGGCTGGCGGCCGCGATCCTGACGCGCCAGCTCGGCGCGCTGGCCGAGGTGACGCTCGTCGAATCCGAAGATATCGGATCGGTGGGCGTCGGCGAGTCCACGATTCCCACGGTCCGGGCGTTCCACGCGCTGATCGGCATCGACGAGCAGGAGTTCGTGCGCGCCACCGGCGCCAGCTTCAAGCTCGCGATCTCGTTCGAGAACTGGGCGCACGATGGGGATCGCTACATCCACTCGTTCGGGGATGTCGGCAAATCGACCTGGATGAGCGACTTTCAGCATTTCTGGCTGGAGGCTCGCGCCCGCGGACTTGCCAAGCCCTTCGGTGCCTACTGCCTCGAACACGAAGCCGCCGCTGCCAAGCGTTTCGCCACCGGCGGGCAGCCAGCGCTGAACTATGCGTATCATTTCGACGCCGGCCGCTACGCACGGTATCTACGGCAGCGGTGTGAAGCGAACGGGCTTCGCCGCGTCGAGGGCAAAATAGCGGGCGTCGAGCAGGATCCCGAAAGCGGCGACATCGCCGCACTCGTTATGGCGAATGGCGAGCGGATCGAGGGCGACCTCTTCTTCGACTGCACCGGCTTTCGCGCGTTGTTGATCGGCGAAACACTGGGGGTCGAATTCGAGGACTGGAGCCACTGGCTGCCGACGAACCGCGCGCTTGCGATGCAGACGAGCGCAACCGAACCCGCCGTCCCCTATACCCGGGCGATCGCGCACGATGCGGGCTGGCGATGGAAGATCCCGTTGCAACACCGCGTCGGGAACGGGCTGGTCTATTGCGCCGATTATCTGGATGACGACGCCGCCCGCGAACGCCTCCTCGCGTCGGTTGAGGGCGAGCATCTGATCGAGCCGCGGCTCATCCGGTTCCGGACCGGCCGGCGCAAGGCGGCATGGCATCGGAACTGCATCGCACTGAGCCTCGCCAGCGGCTTCGTCGAACCCCTGGAATCGACGAGCATCCATTTGATCATGATCGCGCTCACCCGCTTCCTTCAACTCCTGCCGGCGGGGCGACCGAGCGCGGCCGTCATCGCGCGCTTCAACGATCAGGCCGCACGGGAGATCGAAGGCGTGCGCGACTTCATCATCCTCCACTACCATCTGAACGATCGTCAGGAGCCGTTCTGGCGCGACCGGCGGGAGATGAAGGTCCCCGACAGTCTGGCAGAGCGCATCGCGTTGTTCCGCGACAGCGGCAATGCGTTCCAGGCCGACCATGAGCTTTTCCGGGTCGCATCGTGGTTGCAGGTGATGCTCGGCCAGCGGCTCACGCCGGACAGTCATCATCCGGTCGTCAAGCTGATGCCGCCCGACCAGCTCAAGGCCGTGATGAAGAGCATGAGCGACACCATCGCAACCACGGTACGGCAGCTTCCGCCCCATCAAGCGTTCATCGACCGCTATTGCGCCGGATCGGCCGGCTAGTCCTCGCGGGCCGTCCGCCGCGCGCTTTCAGGCAGCGGTTCAAGCGCGCCGGCCCGTGCGGGAGCGACCACCGACCAACCTGTGAAGCGTTTGCACGTCGCGTGCAAACACGCTAATACTGAACCATATGGTTCAGTATTCCAGTCCCATACTCGATCTTTCGTTTGCGGCGCTGTCCGACGCGACCCGCCGCGGGATCATCGATCAGCTTGGGCGCGGGGCGGCGTCGATCACCGGTCTGGCGGAAAGATTCCAGATGACGCTGACCGGCATGAAGAAGCACGTCGCGATTCTGGAGCGGGCCGGGCTCGTCGTCACGCACAAGGCCGGACGGGTCAGAACCTGCACGCTGGGGGAACGGGGCCTCGCCGCGGAGGCGGAGTGGATCGAGGCGCACCGCATGCTCTTCGAGGCGCGCTTCGGAGCACTGGACGACATCATCAACGAGCTGCAACGGGAGGTACGCGATGGATCGGCAGGATAGCAGCGCATTCGGGGCGCAGAACCGCACCTCGGTCGAGCGGGTCGGCGACCGCGAACTGGTCATCACCCGGACCTTCGACGCGCCGCCGGACACGGTCTATCGGGCCTGGACCCAGCCCGATCTGTTCCGGCGCTGGTGGATGCCGAAGTCGGCCTCCGGCGTTGCGCTCGTCACGTGCGATTTGGACGTCCGCACCGGCGGCAAATACCGGCTGGAGTTCAGCGCCGGGGGCCCGGAGACCATGTCGTTCTTCGGCAAATATCTCGACGTGGTGCCGAACGAGCGGATCGTCTGGACCAACGACGAGGGTGAGGAGGGCGCGATCACGACGGTGACCTTCACGGACCAGCACGGAAAGACGTTGCTGACCTTCCACGAACTCTACCCGTCGACCGAGGCGCTGGAGGAAGCGCTGCAAGGCGGGGCAGCCGCATTGCCGGAGCAGATGGACCAGCTTGGAGAGGTGGTCCGCGACCCCGCTATCTGACGCGGTCGGCGGACCGCTTCGACGTTGTCGCTCGAGAGGCGGCTCCGCGGCCCCTCGCGTCGGCTCCGCGTAGCGGAACGGTGTAGGTGAACCGGCATGAGCGTTTTCGCCCGGACCGAGATGTCGACGATCGATGCCGTGCGACGGACGGGCATCGCACGTGGACCTTCGCAAACACCTAAAGTGGGGAGCATTGCCCTGGATTAGAAAGGAAAATCGATCCTCCGGCTACGGTGCTTCCGGGTGGGGCCCGGTTTGGAGATGCTCAGGATGGCTACTACGCGCACCCGTTCGACCACCGCGATCGAACCGCGCCTTCTACTGTGCTTCTCGCATCTTCGATGGGACTTCGTCTTCCAGCGCCCCCAGCATCTGCTGACTCGCTTCGCCGCGCGATTTTCGGTCGTCGTCTGGGAAGAAGCGATCGCCGGCGATGTGGATCGCCCGTCCCTCTCCGTCCGTGACGACGCCACCGGCGTCAGGATTGTCACGCCGCAGCTTCCGTGGGGACTGGACCCTGCCGGAACGCAATCCGCCCTCGCAGCCTTGCTGCAGGAATTCCTGGCCGCCGAGCCCCCGGTGGCCGTCCGCTGGTACTACACGCCGATGATGCTGGCGTTCTCACGCGAGATCGCGGCGGACTGCACCGTCTATGATTGCATGGACGAGCTTTCCGCCTTTCGCTTCGCACCGCCCGAATTGCTGCAACTGGAGGAGGACCTGCTGGTCGCCGCCGACCTGGTGTTTACGGGGGGGTACAGCCTGTACGAGGCGAAGCGCACGCGCCATGCCGATGTCCGGCCGTTTCCGTCCAGCGTCGACGTCGCGCATTTCGCACGGGCGCGCGACCACGCACCGGGACGTACCGCGAACCCGCGGCTCGGCTTCTACGGTGTCGTCGACGAACGCATGGACCTGATGCTGTTGCAGGAACTGGCCGATGCTCGGCCGGACTGGACGATCGAGATCGTCGGCCCGGTGGTCAAGATCGACCCTGCCGATCTGCCACAGCGCGCCAACCTGCATTATACCGGCGCACGGACATACGACCAGTTGCCGGACACGATCGCGAGCTGGGACGTCGCGTTGATGCCGTTCGCGATCAACGAAGCGACGCGTTTCATCAGCCCGACCAAGACGCCCGAATACCTCGCCGCGGGTCGGCCGGTAGTGTCCACGCCGGTGATCGATGTCGCCCGCCACTACGGCACCACGCCAGCCGTCCGCATCGCGGCTGCCGGCGCACGGTTCGTGGAAGCATGCGAGGAGGCGCTGGCACTGGTGCGCGACGACGACCTTGGTTGGCGCGACGACGCGGACACGCTTCTGGCGGCGATGTCTTGGGACGATACCGCGGCCGCCATGATGGCCGCCATCGACGAGGTCCTGCCCCGCGCGGCGCCGGATCATTATGACTGCCTCGTCGTCGGGGCAGGCTTCGCTGGCGCGGTCATGGCCGAACGATTGGCCGCTGACGGCGGCAAGCGGGTCCTGGTCATCGACAAACGGCCGCATATCGCCGGCAACGCCTTCGATGTCGAAGACGCAGCCGGGATCCTGATCCATCAATATGGTCCGCACATCTTCCACACCAACTCGGCCGAGGTCTTCGACTATCTCTCGCGCTTTACCGGCTGGCGTCCCTACGAGCACCGCGTACTGGCGGAGGTGCGCGGACAACAGGTGCCGATCCCCATCAACCGCACGACCCTGAACGCGCTGTTCGATGCGGGGCTGGAGACGGACGACGATGCCGCCCGGTTCCTCTCGGCGCGGGCCGAGCCGGTGGCCGACATTCGCACGTCGGAGGATGTCGTCGTCGCTGCGGTCGGCCAGGAACTCTATCGACTGTTCTTCCGCGGCTACACGCGCAAACAATGGGGCCTCGACCCGTCCGAACTCGACAAGGGCGTGACCGCACGCGTGCCGACGCGGACGAACACCGATGACCGCTACTTCGCCGACACCTTCCAGGCGATGCCGCGGAATGGCTACACCGCGATGTTTGCAGCGATGCTCGACCATCCCAACATTACTGTGCGGCTCGCAACCGACTTCGCGTCCATCAAGAACGATGTCAGCTACGATCTGCTCGTCTTCACCGGCCCGGTCGACGAATATTTCGAACAGCGGTACGGCCCCCTGCCCTACCGATCGCTGCGGTTCGAGCATCGCACTTTGCCTGTAGAGCAGCATCAGCGCGTCGCAGTCGTCAATTATCCTGACGAAGCCGTCCCGTATACGCGCGTGACCGAGTACAAGCACCTGACCGGTCAAACGTCCGCAGTGACCAGCGTTACCTATGAATATCCGGCCGCGGACGGTGACCCATATTACCCCATACCGCGTCCCGAGAACCATGCGCTGTTCAAACGCTACGAGGCGCTGACGTTGGCAGAGCCGAACGTCGTCTTCGTAGGACGGCTGGCGACCTACCGATATTACAATATGGATCAGGTCGTGGGGCAGGCATTGGCGACGTACCGGCGGTTGAAAGCCCGCGGGCAGGAGGCGTTGCTCGCGGCGGCAGAGTAGCGGCATCGGGCTGCTGCACGCCGTGCATCTTTATGCTTAATGCATGCGTAACTCGGGTCTTACGCTGCATCGATCAGGCAGCGAGGGTGGCGCCACGAGCCGGCTCATCGGTCGCGTGTCGCCACAACAGGGGAGGATACGCATGCGCGTTTTTCACATCGTCGCCACGTTGGGGCTTCTCGCCGCCAGCCCGGCCTTTGCCGCGGATATCGTCACGATCACTCCAAACCCTGCGCCGAGTGGCCAGGCTCAATCTCCTGCGCCGTTCACCTATCGTGGGACCAGCGGGAGCCGCACCCAGCAGGTCTACGCCTCCAGCTTCTTCTCCGGACCGCAGATGCTGACCAGCCTCGCATTCCGTTCGACGCCTGGTTTCCGCAACGGCGCGAACTATGCGAGCGTCAACATCAGCCTCTCAACGACGATGTTCGGTGATGAGACCGGGACCCCGCTGTCGGCAGATTTCTCGAGCAACATCGGCTCGGATGTCACGCGAGTTTATCAGGGTGCGATCTCGTTCGCGGCGCCCACTACAGACGGCTTCGAGTACATCGTCAATTTCGAGAACGCCTTTCGCTACGACCCATCGATGGGAAATCTGTTGCTCGACGTAACGATTCCGGTTGGGTCGAGTGTCGATGGCCCAGGCTTCTTCCTCGCCTCGTACGATACGGCGAACAGCTTCGACGACGGCGTTTATAGCGTGAATTCGGTGTTCGATGGTGCGGCGACCAGCGGGATTGCCAACACGGCAGCAACTATCACGCAGTTCACTGGCACTGCGCTGGCTGGCGCGGTTCCCGAGCCCGACACCTGGGCGCTGATGATCGGCGGCTTCGGCGTGGTCGGTGGTGCGATGCGCCGCCGACGCGTGAGCACCAAAGCCGTGTTCGCCTGATCAGTTTCCCCGAGCGGGGATGGGAAAGCCGTCGATCGCAAGATCGGCGGCTATTTGGAGACAAGGTTCCATCTCAAACCTTCGCTGTTAGCGTTCCAGCAGCCGAAGGCATTCGTCATGTTGTTCGGCCAACGCGTTGAGCGCTGCCGACGCCCCTTCGTCCGATATGCCGGCCGCCAACCTCCGACAGCGAGAGGCAGCCACGGAATGGTCGTCCGTGCGGTTCATGAGAGCCTGTAGCGCTACGGTCAGGTTGGCGAAGGTCATGACCGATGTTAAGGAACAATCACGTTCCCGCCATTAACATAGTTAAGTTTTAACGCCCTTCGCGAGCATCCGGTGCATCAGGCTTCCTTGAAGCGCTTGTCGGATCGATCATCTTCTCTCTTGCGAGCATCGTCCTCCTGACGATCGATGTCTGCGGCGTATTCTTCGTAAGCCGCGACCGCGTCGGGCGCGGTTTCATCGGTAATCAGATCACGCACGCTCTGGGCGAGTTCGCGAAGTTCCCCGCTTCGGCGCCGACGCTCGCCTCCCCCGATATTCAAATGCAAGAGCCCCCGCGCTGGTCGCGACCTATCTGATCCGCGTGGGATTACGGTAATACCAAACCTACTTAAGCGCAAACATCCATCGAAGCGGGTAAGGCGAAGGCCGGAAGTTTGGGGCACAGCTATGAATAGCTTTGGTCGCGATCACGTTTCCGCTTTCGAGGATGGTCGGCAGCATGGCTCTTCGCTCGCGGCGTGGGCCGGGCACTGTCCATTCGATCGCGAGTCCAGCCCCATGCAGCACCGGGAATGGTTCGATGGCTTTAGCCACGGCCGGACCCATGCTGGACTTGTTCCGCAGCCGGGACGCTACGCCGTCAGACCTTGACCGGCATTGCCGCCGATCCATCATCGCCCAACGTCCGTTTATATCTTCGCGGCTCCCGGTCGGACCAGCGGCAATCCAAGCTCGACGTGCACAGATGGTTGGAGATGCGTAGAGGGTGCGCGCCTTCCCGACTGGTCGGGCGGACGCTGCCTGTGCGCGCATCCGAACCCTGGCTTGGCATTCGTCCTGATGTGCGGTGCCCGGCGCAGCGTGGGCATTGTCGCTGTCGTTTCCCGGTCGCGATCAATGGCTTTCGCTCAGCCCTCCTTGACGCTCGCAGGAATTCTCGCCCGCCGCTTCGCCCCCGCGGGTTGTAGCAGCCCGGGGCCGGCTTCCATCTCAAGCCGCTGAGCCTGGATCTGCGCCTGCCGCACGCGCTCGCTCTTCGCCATGATGTCCGTCTCGTCGAAAGCGGGGCGGCTGCTGTCCCAGTGCACCCCCGTCCGAGCTTGCGGGGGCGCGGTGACGAGCGCCGCCGCCAAAAGCATGATGTGCATCGCTGATCTCCGCCGATCTCTATGGTTAACGAGATACGGGTGATCAGCCGGGAAGATGCCTTCACGGCAATACGTACGAGCCCCTGCGCGTGACCTGCTCGGACTACCGCATGTTCTCCGCAAATATCCGGCAGCGGCCTACCTCGTTCGGCAGGGGGAGAAGCCGGGCATCTGCCCGATCCTCCTCGACGCCGCTCGTCAGATCGTCGGGATCCATTTCCCCGGCGCAGACCGGCGATGCGACGACCCCAACCGACGTTCACGTCAACCGGACGATCAAGGCGCTTTACAAACGCACGCGTATTGCCCGGAGCGGCAAGGCGATCACATTGACCAACTGGGCTTGCTGAAGGCCATCGCAGAATTTAGTTCTGATTATCTACCCCAGTATTAGCGAAAATTTTTAGGTCGGGCGTGTACTGGGCGCATGTACGCACTCCTGCCGCCTAACCCACGTTGTCGCGCATAGTCGCCCGTCGCGTAAAACCGCGCTATGCCAATCTACACCATCACGATCGTGAACGAGCACTTCTCCCAGTCCGGCGAGCAAGAGAAAGCCGATGACAACGAAGCCTGGCAGGCAGCCATCTCGGGGACGATTGCGATCGCCGGCGAGCAGGTCTCGCACGGCAATCCCTTCTTCGGTGCGGAGGTGACCGTCGCGCGGGGAGACGAACGGGTCGGGCGCTATGTGGTGTCGGTGGGCGCAACACCGCTCAGGGATTGAACGCGGCCCCCCGTATCAAACCAGCGGCAACCAGAGACCGATTGATGTCGTCGCGCAGGAGCGCAGGTGAAGCAACGGGCAGGGTTAAGCCCGCCCGTGATCACCTCGCGAAGGTCACTCGTTGCCTTTCGTCGGGACCAATGCCGCCAAGAACCCGATGAGAGTGACCGAACCCGAACAATCGTGCCCTGCCCAGGCACAGAAGGAGCAGCATGGCTGCCCTCCCGGATCAGCGGGTTCTTGCCGGTGAGTGAGCCCTAGACCGATCGAACCGGCAATCGACACGGAAGCCGGCATGCACAAATTGTCATCTTCCAGGCACAGCGAAATCGTTGTCGTTTCTCGCGTCAGAGGCGCACCTAGCCTTGATTGCTCCACAAACGTCGAAGGTGGCACGCAGGACGGAAGCGTCGCCGTTCGCATCCCAAGCCGCAGTCCTGCGCGGACATCAGGCCGGAAAGATCATAGGCATCATGACGCGACTTGAACGTGCAAACAACGTTGCCGACCTGCGCCTGATGGCCCGTCGCCGTCTGCCGCGACCGATCTTCGACTATATCGACGGCGGTGCGGATGACGAGGTGTCGCTGCGTCGGAACGCGACGGCATTCGCGCAGTACGAGCTGGTTCCCGACGTCCTCAACGACGTGTCGAATATCCGGACGGAAACAAGGATCTTCGGGCAATCGTCGCGCTGGCCGCTGATGCTGTCGCCAACCGGCCTTACCCGTATGTTCCATGACCGGGCCGAACTCGCCGTGGCGGGCGCTGCCGCGCGACACGGCCTTCTCTACAGCCTGTCGACGATGGGCACGACGCGGTTGGAGGATCTCGCGCAGGCGTTTGCAGGCCCGAAAGTCTTCCAGATCTACATCTTCAAGGACCGCGGGTTGACCGCGGAATTCGTGGCGCGCTGTCGGGATGCAGGGTTTCACGGACTGGCGTTGACGGTCGACACACCCGTCGCCGGCAATCGCGAGCGAGATCGCGTCAGCGGCCTCTCGCTACCCCCGAAGCTGACGCTCCGGTCCTTGCTCAGCTTCGCCTTGCATCCGTCCTGGTCGCTTCCGGCTCTCACCGGCTCCAAGTTCGACCTCGCGAACGTCAGTCACAAGATCGACGCCCTGGCATCGGGGCCGATGAGCCTGTTCAACTATGTCGGAAGCCAGTTCGACCCGTCGATCGGCTGGCGCGATGTCGAATGGCTTGCACGCGAATGGAATGGGCCGCTTGCGATCAAAGGCGTGATGACCCCCGACGATGCCCGCCGGTCGATTGCATCGGGCGCAACCGGCGTGATGATCTCCAATCATGGCGGTCGTCAGCTCGACGGCGCGCCCGCCCCGGTCGATCAGATCGAGGCAGTCCGCAATGCCGTCGGCGATGAACCCGACGTGATCTGCGATGGCGGTATCAGGCGCGGCTCGGACATCGTCAAGGCGCTCGCCCTCGGGGCGACCGCTTGTTCGATCGGCCGCCCGTATCTTTATGCCCTGGCCGCCGGTGGTCAGCCCGGTGTCGATCACCTGCTCACCCTGCTCAGGGAGGAATTTGTTCGAACAATGATGCTCGCGGGTATCAGCGACATCGCGTCGGTGTCTCGCCGCCACGTGCGGAACCGGGCTCGCGGAGCGGTACAGCCCTAGCCGAGCTTGCTCTACCTCGACGCTTCCGCGGTTCGGAACGGCGGCCGGTCGCATGATGCGGCTGGGTCGCCATGATCGTATGAGCAGGTTCTTCCGCTGCTGGCCCGCAGTTCCTAGCCATGCCGCCATCGCCGTCCGCGACGAACAGGACGGCGGCACCGATCGACCGCCCAGAAAGGTCGACTGACGCTTCCCGATTGACCTCGGCTCCCAAACCACCAATGCGTGTGCTTCCCCGTGCCGGCTGGACGTATCTGCCGCACCAATGAAGTAGCTCGATCTTGCGGCTTTCCCTGCCCTTCGGCTTTGCCTCTCAGGACATGGCTATCGATCTCGGAACGGTGAACACGCTGGTGTTCGTCGCCGGCCGGGGCATCGTCCTGAACGAGCCATCGGTGGTGGCGATCGAAACCCGCAACGGTGTTCCAAGAGTGCTGGCGGTGGGTGCCGACGCCAAGCTGATGATGGGCCGGACGCCGGAACACGTCGAGACGATCCGCCCGTTGCGCGACGGTGTCATCGCCGACATCGATGTCGCGGAACAGATGATCAAGCACTTCATCAAGAAGGTGCATGGCGGCTCGAACCGTTTCCAGCGACGCCCGAGGATGGTGATCTGCGTGCCAGCCGGATCGACGCAGGTCGAGCGCAGGGCTATTCGCCAGGCCGCATCGAGCGCCGGGGCGGCCGAGGTCCACCTGATCGAGGAGTCGCTGGCCGCCGCGATCGGCGCCGGCCTGCCGATCACTCAACCTACCGGCTTCATGGTGCTCGACATCGGTGGCGGCACCACGGAAGTCGCGGTGCTGTCGCTCGGCGCCCTCGCCTACAGCAGCTCGGTGCGCGTCGGCGGCGACAAATTCGATGAAGCCATCGCTTCGCATATCCGGCGCAGGCACAACCTGATGATCGGCGAAGCCACCGCCGAACGGATCAAGCACGAACTCGGCGCGGCGTCGCGGCCCACCGACGGAGAAGAAGTCCACCTCCACGTCCGAGGGCGTGATCTGATGGATGGAATTCCAAAGGAAATCGTCATCAGTCAGTCCGAAGTGGCCGACGCGTTGACCGACCTCGTCGCCCAGATCATCGACGCCGTCATGAAGACGCTGGAGCAGATGGTGCCCGAACTTGCAGCGGATATCGTCGAGCAGGGCATCGTCATGACCGGTGGCGGGTCGCTCTTGCTGCGGCTGGACGAGGTGTTGAGCAGAGCCACCGGCTTGCCGGTGATCGTCGCCGAAGCGCCGTTGATGTGCGTTGCATTGGGCGCCGGACGCGCTCTTGAAGATGACGCCTTCATCGGCGTGCTGAGCACCGGCTGACGATCCCGAATGGTCGATCAGTCGATCGCAGCCGTCATCCTCCCCTTCTTGGCGCTTTTCCGCTGCGAGCACGTCGGGTGGCGACCATGACGCTGTTCACGCCATCCTCCAGATCGAGCTTGCGCCAGCGATCGACGCGGGCGGGATCGAGGAGTCCGTCTGCTATCGCCGGACGAATGGCGCACCCCGGCTCCTCCCCGTGGCTGCAATTCGTAAACCGGCATTCCAGCGCCACGGCCATCACGTCATCGAATACCTCCGTGACGCCAGTGGCGACTTCGGACATCTGAAGCTCCCGCATGCCGGGAGTGTCGATCAGCCATCCTCCGCCATCCGCACCGCCAGCAAGGCGATGCATCTCGCGCACGGTCGTGGTGTGCCGCCCCTTGCCGTCGTCGTCGCGAACAGCCTGTGTCGCGATCTGATCCGATCCTCTCAGGGTATTGACGAGGGTCGACTTGCCGACACCCGACGACCCCACTAGCGCGACCGTCTCGCCGAAACGGCAATAGGCCGCGAGACCCGCAACACTCTTCGGATCACGTCCGTCGACCTGCTCCACGTGCAAGCCGGCCTGAAGCGCGCGCGCCGCATCGACAAACCGCTCTGACGGGGCAGCAAGGTCCATCTTCGTCACGACCACGACGGGCCGGACACCCGTCTCGCGCGCCAGCACGAGGTAGCGTTCGAGCCGCGCGACGTTGAAGTCCTGATTGCCGGACGTGACGATGAACAGCGTGTCGACGTTAGCGGCGATGAGCTGCGTCCGGCGATCGTCGCCAGGGGCAGGCCGCTTGAACAGGCTCGTTCGGGTAAGCAGGCGCACGACACTGCGGGTCGTGCGATCGATCAGCAGCCAGTCGCCGACCGTCGGCCTGTCATCCGCTACGCCACCTGTCGGCATTCTGGACGAAATGGACTCCTCGCCCGCGTCGCCGGCGACGGTCACTCTTCCGCGATGAACGGACAGGACGCGGACAGGCGTGCAGTCGCCAAGCTCCTCGACCGCAACCTGTTCGCCAAAGAACGACGTCCAGCCGAGCTCCGCCACAGCGGAAGAGATGGTGGTCATCGTCGCATCACTGATCCTGGGCATCACCCGACTGGTCGGGATCCGCGGCCACCTGCCCGCCAGCCCGCTTGTCTGCCTTGGCCTGCGCCTTCTTGGCCGCGTCTGCTGTCTTCGCCTTCTCGCGCTCGCGACGTTCGAAGTCGTAATTTGGTTTGCGGGGTATATCGGTGCTCCAAACTTCGTTAGCGGATCGAAGCATAATGCTCGACCGCTGAACTGTTTCCACCTGGCTACACCGATACGCCGCCCGGAACCAGCCTCGCAGAATTATCAGGACTGCACGACATGATGGACGGCTCTTCGGAAGCGTGGGACGGTCAGCGTGTCCGCACGTGGTTGGAGCGCCGGCTCAGCGCGGCACGTCTGGATCAGGCGGCGGCCGACAGGCAGGGTTATGCGGCGCGAGACGACTATGACAAGGCGGCCGCCGAAGAATGGGTGTGCCGTGCCTTGCAAGTCGGTGGACAAACCGACGACCGATCCGCGTTCGCCGCACAGGTGAAGACGCTGCTGAACCAGGACGGATATCCGACCACCGGCATCTATGACGATACGCGGTTCGAGCGGCACGTTCGTGCCGTGCTCCGAAAGCTTGCCAAGATGATCAAGGCGAATGATGGGTTTGCGAACACGTTGCGATTTCAGGGATGAACTCCTGCGACGTGCCGAAACACACACGATGATGCAATGCAGGAAAGCAGATGGCTCGCAAACATCCGAAACATGGTCCGTACCCGGAAGCCGAAACCGAGGATGACGCGCCGCCGGCACCCGTAGCATGCTGGCTCTGCGCTCGTCCGACCGGCAAGACGATCGTCTGGCATCATCCCGTGCCCAAAAGCCGGGGCGGGAGGGACGTTGTTCCGATGCACCCCATCTGTCAGCAAACCCTGATGGCCAACTTCACGAATTCGGAACTTCAACGACATGGGCTGGACGTCGCGGCCTTGCTCGCCAACCCCAATGTGCGGAAGTTCGTCGACTGGGTCTCGAACAAGGATCCCGACTTCACGGCGACGATAGCCAAGAAACAGCGTTAGCTCGTGCCTGGGCTCGCCCCGGAAACAAGGAGGGTTCGTTCGAGGTGAACGGCGAACTCCCAGACGAAGCAGGGACGGTCCACGACGGAATTCGACGATGAAGCTGTGTGGCCGAGAGTGCCCGCTCTTCAACACCTAGGTGCAGGCGCCTCAGCTACGTCCGTCCGTGGTTTGCCTTGCAGAACGGGAAAGTCGTTAACCTGCTTTGGGCAGCGGGAACGCAGAGGCTTCGGCTCGCTTTTCGTCTATCGTAACAGCGGTAAGCGAGACCTGCGTATGGCGACGAACGTGGAAGACAGGAGTACGGCACCAAGCCCGTATGCCCTGACGCTTCGCGACGCCTTGAACGGTTCTGCCGAGACGATCACGCGGATGACGGCGGGCGAAGTGAAGGTCCACGTCATAGCGTCGTACGAGTCGATTTTCGCGGTGATCCGGCGGTCAGGCGGGGGCGGCCTCGCGGTTCGGGCGGCCTTCATCGTTGGACGCTTCGACGCCAGGCGGGCCGAAGCAGAATCGGGCGAGGCGGCGCGGGTCGTCGTGACCACGGACTTCGGTGAATACGTCATCTCGTTTTCGGCCGACAACGAGGCTTTGGAACGACTGCGGATCACGACACGCTTTACGCCTTCTGCGACAATGCTGATGCCGCCGATGCCGCGAGATCTGTACGCGCTTGGTGCAGACGGCGATGTGGTTGCCACATCCGGCGAGATCGAGGCGCGGCAACGCGGTTTGAACGCCGGGATCCTGTATTTTCGATTATCCGAGCCACCGTTCGGCAATGTTCTCTACATGCAGAACCTGACGGCGCTGAACCCGTATTTCGAGGCGACCGGGACCAAGCCCGAAGCCGCGGTCGGGGGCACCTGGCCTGAGCTTGGTTTTCGGCTGCCGACGCCGGAGGAAGGCGCGACGGAGGCGGCGCTGGTGGCAGGGGTCGAGTACGTCCTGTCCGATGCCATTCTGGTCCTCCGTCACGAGGCACCGCCGCACGAGCGGGAGTCCGCGCGGCAGTTCCTCCAGATGCTCGGCGCCGCCTATCAGTTGCTGGATCTACCCGCGGTCGAGTTCCGCGACTGGGTTGGGCGGGCGGAGAAGTCGGCGCACGATCTCGACACCGCACCGGCGGCGACGATCGAGCATTATGGCCACCGCTACGTCCATCCCTATACCGGCGCGGAGTATCCCGACGTCATGGTCCAGATGTCGGTGATCGCAGCGCTCCACGGCTGGGGGGAATGGCGCGGCGAGGCACATCCGCTGGAGGCGCAACTGAAGGCGGGGCTCCGCCGCTTCTACGACCCACAGCTGCGCACGATCCGGCGCTATCTGCCGAACGTCGGCGACGACAAGAATGCCGATGCCGTCGACAGCTGGTATATGTACCACCCGCTGCTGAACCTCGGCATCCTCGCGCTCGGCGAGGACGAGGAGGCCCGCAACCTTTTCCTCGACTCGATCGACTTCGCGGTGCGCGCGGCCCGTCATTTCAAATACCGCTGGCCGATCCAGTACGACATCACCGACTTCAGCGTGATCGACGAAACCGCGCCTGCCGACGGCCGCGGCCAGACCGACGTCGGCGGCATCTACGCGTGGGTCATGTTGCAGGCGTTCGAGTTGACGGACGACAAGATGTTCCTGGACGAGGCGCGGGCCGCGATCGATGCGGCGATGGGTTTGCGGTTCAACGTCAACTACCAGGCGAACCTGACCGCCTGGGGTGCTACCGCCTGCATGCGGCTTTGGCGGGTCACCAACGACGAGGTCTACCGCGAGCAGAGCTACGTCTATCTCGCCAGTTTCTTCCACAACAGCATCATATGGGACAGCCGGATCGGCCACGCCAAACATTACGAGACGTTCCTGGCGGTCACCTGTCTTCAGGATGCGCCGTACATGGCGATGTACGAGTGTTTCGACACGTTCGTCGCGTTCGAGCGCTTCTGCAACGACAGCGGCCCCGATCTGGAACCTGCTGCACGGATGCTAGTCAGCGAATATTGCAAATATGCGCTGTCGCGGGCCTGGTATTATTATCCCGACGCTTTGCCCGCGGACGTGATCGCCGACCAACAGCGTGAGAACAACGGCCATGTCGATGGCAAGCTGTCCTTCCCGCTGGAGGACCTCTACCCCGACGGCCAATGCGCCGGGCAGGTGGGGCAGGAGGTATACGGCGCGGGTGCCGCGTTCATCTTCGCGACCCGGGCCTTCCATCCTGTCGAGGGCGCGCCGTTCCAGCTGTTCTGCGACCATTTCGTGCGCGCGATGGAGCGGACCGGCGATCGCGCGCTGACGATCACGCTGGACGGCGGCGAGACCTGTGCCGCCAATCTGCGACTGGTCCGTCTCAAGCGGCGCAAGCTGCCGAAATCGACGGTGCGTACTGCGACCGGCGACAGCATCCGGCCGAACGCCACCACCACCGACCGCATCGATTACCGCGTTCCCGCGGCCGGCCGCCTCGTCCTGACCTGGGAGTGACCCATGACCTCGGATCCGACTTCGCTCACCGGTAAGCGGGTGCTGCTGACCGGCGGCACCACCGGCATCGGCCGCGCCACGTTGCAATTGCTGGTGGCGCAGGGCGCGCGCGTACTAACCTACGGCAGGCACCAAGAAGCGTTGGACTCGGCGCTGGACGAGTTCGGGCCAGCCGGCAGCGGGCAGGCGTTCGGCATGATTGCGGACTCCGCGGACAAGGCGCAGGTGGACCGGGTCTTCGCCGCCGTCGACGAACGACTGGGCGGGATCGACATGCTGGTGGCGTGCGCGGCGCTGGGCGCCGATCCGCTGGACGAGATGGCGGACGAGGACTGGCGGTACGTGATCGACACCAACCTCGTCGGCTATCTTGCCTGCGCCAAGGCGGCGATCACGCGCATGGAAGCGCAAGGCGGTGGCCACCTGCTGTTCGTCGGATCGATCAGCACCGAGATCAAGGCCCCCGGCGAGAGCGTCTATTCGGCGACCAAGGCCGGCATCCAGGCCTTTGCCGAAACGCTCCGCAAGGAGGTCGCCGAGCGTAACATCCGTGTCAGCGTGATCCAGCCCGGCTCCGTCGACACCGACATGCAGGAATGTAGCGACGACGAAAAGCGCGCCGCCGTCGACCGACACGAGATGCTGACCGCGACGGAGATCGCGGAGGCGATCGTCTTTGTCCTGACGCGTCCGGCGGGCACCGACGTCGTCAACCTCCGGATCGAACCCCGATTGCAGAAGACGAGCTGATACCGGCTTAGCTTCTCGTCATGACGGTGATACCGCCATTCCGCTCCAGAACGGCATACTGGATGTCGGACGAGGAACCGATGCCATGCATGCGCGCGGCGGCAACGACGCCTTCCCGACGGACGCCCATGCCCTTCAGCACGTCCTCCCGCCACTCGCCTCCCTGAACGATCACGATCGGCGTGCCGTCGACGATCGCACCGATCCGCGGACTCCGGCTTTTGGCCCAGGAGACGAAGCGGTGGAGGGAGGCGACGGCGATCACCGCGCAGGTGCAGTTCGTCACCGACCGGTCGGGCCCGAGAGTCGCGAGGATGATGACACCCCCGATCAGGAACACGAGCACGAACTCGAACAGCGTCATCTGCGATCCTGCCCGCCGGGCGAGCACACGCACGACGAGCAACAGGATGAAGTATCCGGCGGTCGCTCTCAGGATCGTATCCATGTAGGTGGCTCAGGGCAGGACGAGCACGCGTCGCGTGATCGGCGCCGCATCGGCGAGCTGGATCTTGAACGTGTAGCGACCGGGCGCGGCCGGCTGAAGCTGGATTTGCACCGCCGCTGGAGCCGCCGTCACCGGGACGACGTAGCTGATGCCACCCCGTCCGGGTGTGGAGGTCGACGGCTGCGGCGCGATACGTTGCGCGCCGAGATCGCGCACGACCGCATCACTGACATGAAACTGCACATGCCCGTTACGGATCGCAGCAGGCCCGAAACGCAACGTCATCGTCGAGGGCGTGTTCGCCCGTTCGATCCGCTCATAGTCCACGATCAGCGCCCTGTCGGGTGTCGACGCTTCGGCCTTGGCCAGCCATCCGCGCCCGAACAGCCCTGCCAGATCGCAGACGATGACGATCAGGAACACGGTCCAGACGAGCTTCTCGAACCGCCACCAGCGCCGCTGGAAGTCGAGGTCCTCGCCCACGGCGATTTCGTCATCCACCTTGGGCACGGAGTCTTCGACGGGGTTTAGGAAGGACTCGCGCGTCATCATGCGTCTCGCGGGGGGTGTTGGGGTTTGGGGATGACGGCGATTTGTCCGAACGTTTCCAGCACCGCGATGCGGATGCCGGACAGATCGCGAATGCCCTGCTCGCGCGCCACGTTCATCACGTCGTCATCCTGAACCATCATCCGGCGCAGCGTATCCGTGCGCCATCCGCGCGCCTCCATCAGGATCAGCGGCACGCCGTCGAGCACCTTCATGACGCGATCCGATCGAAACCGCAGCATCGACAGCGTGCGGTGGCACAGCGCGAGCGTCAGGATCTGGCAGACGCCGTTGACCATCGACGCCTCGATCCCGACCATGCCGGTGAGCGTCAGCCCCCCGAGATAAAAGATCAGCACGAATTCGAACGGCGTCAGCTGTTTGCCAAGCCGTTGTTCGACGATGCGCTCGACCAGCACCAGGATCAGGTACCCGACCGCTGCGCGTATCGGAGTTACCCGAGCTGGACGGACCGTCTGAGCGTCGACGCCAGTTCCGGCATCTCCGCGAGTGCAGCCGCCTCTGCCTGCGTAGCAGCCGAACCGTTCACGATCGCGACAAGGCGGGCGAAGGAGAACTGCTGCGGGCGATGCACGAGGACGACATCGGCACCCACGCGGAGCTCGCCGCCTTCGAGCACGCGGTAGTACCAGCCGGAGCGACCGCTCCTGACCATCGCACGCGCCATTCTCGGATCGCCAAAATACGCAACAAGCTTGAAGCATGGTTGACGCGGCTGACACACCTGCAAGGTGACGGAGCCGATCTGGTGCACGTCGCCGACGCACAACCCGCTTTCATCCAATCCGGCGATCGTCAGGTTCTCACCCATGCCGCCAGCGACGAACAGCTCGGACCGCTCCGGGAACTCGGCTCGCCACGCGGGATAGTGGCTGGCGGAATACCCGTAGACGGCTTTTTCCGGCCCACCGTGCACGGAATGGTCCGCCTGCTCGTCCCCGCTCAACCCCAGCGACGACACCGACACCGTGCCGACAACGGGTCGCTTCACATAGCCGCTCGGCACGGCCTTCGATCCCAACGGCGCGACCTGGCCGACCTGTACGCCCTCCACGCTGATCGTCATGCTTCCCCCTTTTGCACGGCAGCAATGCCCGACAGGATTACCGATCCGCGTTCGACCGACACAACCGTTCTGGATCATACATCCCTTGGCAACCGCGTCTGCATAGGTCGCGATGATGTCCATCGCCATTGTCGCCACCAAGCCCGAATACACGATCGAGGATGATCGGCTCCAGAGCGTGATCCTCATTCATGTCGAGGGTTTCTTCGACCTGCCGACACTGCGGGATCATTTCGCCGAAAATGCCGCGGTGGTGAAGCGCTGGCGTGCGGCAGACCGTCCGATCAGGGTCCTCATCAACGCCGTCGACCTGAAGCCGCACAGTCCAGAGGGTCAGGCCTGCGTACAGGATGCGACGGGAAGGATCTATCAAGCCGGCGACAAAGTGGCGGTCCTGGTGTCCTCAAGCCTCGTCAAGATGCAGATGCGAAGAGCCCTGTCGCGCGGCGACATCCTGAACTTCTTTATCTCGGAAAGTGCAGCGCTAACCTGGCTGGACGTTCAGCAGGATCAGGACCGACCCGAGGCAGCGGCTTAGCGGGCGATGCGTTTCGCGTCGGCGCACCCCGCACTCCGCAACCCACCAGACACACGATCGTTGTCCCTGCGTAACAGGAGGGATTTCGATGTTCACCACGACCCAATGGCTGATCGTCGCGCTGGTGCTCGTCGCGGGCTGGCTGCTCGGGCTGGCGAGCCATCCGGGCGGCAAGACGTGGAAGACGCGCTACGCCGCCGAGCGGGAAGCACACGCCGCCAACCGCAAGGAAGCCGAGGCGCGGATCGCCGCCGCCGACCGCCGCAACGCCGAGCTGGAGCGTGAGCATGCCCGCCTCGCCAGGACCGCGCCCGTCACCGCCGCGACGATCGCGCCCCGCGCCACGGCGGCGGCCAACCGCGCCCGCCCCGCCTACCCGACCGGCGAGCGTCGCGGCTGGTTCGACTGGGGTCAGCGCCCGCGCGTGTGATGCTCAACACCTCGTTAACCCTCCTGCGCATAGGGTCGCGACCGTAACGAAACGGGAGTGGACGATGCGCCAGAGGTGTTCGGTGGCCGGGATCGGCGAACAGGCGCAGGCCGTGCGCGCCGAAGCCGACAAGATGCGCGCCGCCGTCGAGGGCCACAACCGGGACGCCAAGGTCACGATGACGGTCCTGCAATTCCGGATGCTCGCCAGCATGATGACACAGCTTGCCGACGCCGCATCAGGCTGCGGCGGCAAGGACTGCATGGGTGCCGAAGTCGACGGCTTCCGCTTCTGGGTCGCCCAATCGCCGGTCGGTCATCCGCAGGGAACGGCTTGATACGGACGATGCCGGCAAGCGGCACCGTCCGTATCGACGTCATTACGCCGCGACGGGTACCAAAGCGCTACGACGACGCAGTGCGCCGCCGACCACGCCGATGCCCGCGATCATCAACGCCCAGCTGGCTGGCTCCGGCACGCGCGCGCCGCCGATGGCGAAAC
This sequence comes from Microvirga sp. SRT01, assembly GCA_018139225.1. GTDB lineage: Bacteria > Pseudomonadota > Alphaproteobacteria > Sphingomonadales > Sphingomonadaceae > Sphingomonas > Sphingomonas longa. The sequence goes on along the minus strand of JAGSNX010000006.1, from coordinate 218,635 downwards.
GGAAATCGCCATCCTGACGGCCCGAGTAATTGTTCAGCGGGTTACCGGAGCTGACGTTGCCGTTGGTCGTCAGGCGCAACGAATACGGCGTGTTGGCCGCCAGGGCGAAGGTGAGTAGCCCCGTGCCCCGCGGATCCGTCACGGCGTTGCCGCTGGCAAGACTGGTCATCGCGCCGTTGATGACGAAGTTCCAGCTTTGCAGCCCGAACGTCGCGCCGTCCGCCGTGATGGCGTAGTTGAACGACAGCGTCGCAGCCCGATCGAGCGTGAAATCGTAGCTCCAGCTCAGCCCGTCGCCGAAATTGGCGCCGACACCATCCTCGCCCGGCTGGGCAGCGAAGCTCCAGCCGGCGTTCGTGCCGATCGCACCCGACAGGCCGTCGGTCGCCCAGCTGCCTGTCGTTCCGCCGAAAGTGGTGACGGTACCGCCACTGGGGCCGGAGGCGACGGCACGGGCAAGAACGCCCATCGTGCGCGGCGTCGTGGTCCACGTATCGCTTGGCATATCCTGCGCAGTGACGTTCGAGGCGATCCGGGCATTGGCGTCGAACCCGACGAAGCCGCTGGCATTGCTGACGGTCTGCGCGGCCGCAGGCAATGGCGCGAGCAGCAATGCGGTCGTGACGATGGTCTTGAGCATGATGGTTCCCCCTGACAGTATGACGTCCTGCGCCGAACCACCATGCCGTCACCGCGAATCGGGCAAACCCGGATTTAACAGCCCTATCAGGGTTTTGCCGAATACTTCCCATCCGCCAACGAACACACCGGTTAACGCAACGTCAACTATAGCCGAAATGACTCGACAGCGCCATCGTTGCGCCCGTCGTTCAGGATCGCGCCAAGGCCGCCTGCGCCGCCGCCAGCCGCGCGATCGGTACGCGATACGGCGACGCCGACACGTAATCGAGGCCCACCTTCTCGCAGAACGCGATCGAGGCGGGATCGCCGCCATGTTCGCCGCAGATGCCCAGCTTGATGTCGGGCCGCGTCGCGCGCCCGCGCTCCACCGCCATCTCCACCAGCTCGCCGACGCCTTCGACGTCCAGGCTGACGAACGGGTCCTTGGCGTAGATGCCCTGCTCCACATAGGCGCCGAGGAAGCGGCTGGCGTCGTCGCGGCTGACGCCCAGCGTCGTCTGCGTCAGGTCGTTGGTACCGAACGAGAAGAACTCGCCCGTCTCCGCGATCTCGCCCGCCTTCAGCGCGGCGCGAGGCAGCTCGATCATCGTCCCGACGAGATATTCGACGCGCTTGCCGCGCTCGGTGAACACGGCCTCCGCCGCCTTGTCGACGACGGCCTTCATCAGATCGAGTTCGCGCTTGGTGCCGACCAGCGGGATCATCACTTCCGGGATCGGCGGCTCGCCCGACTTCTCGGCGACATCCAGCGCCGCCTCGAAGATCGCGCGGGCCTGCATTTCGTAGATTTCCGGATAGGTCACGCCCAGCCGACACCCGCGATGGCCGAGCATCGGGTTGAACTCGTGCAACTCGGCCGCGCGCCGCTTCAGCGTATCGATATCGACCCCCGCCGCCGTTGCGACCTCCGCGAACTCGGCTTCCTCGTGGGGAAGGAATTCGTGCAGTGGCGGGTCGAGCAGACGCACCGTCACCGGCAGGCCCGCCATGACTTCGAAGATTTCCGCGAAGTCGCTGCGCTGTTCGGGCAGCAGCTTGTCCAGCGCGGCGCGGCGACCCTTCTCGTCAGACGCCAGGATCATCTGTCGCACCGCGGTGATGCGTGCGGCGTCGAAGAACATATGCTCGGTCCGGCACAGGCCGACGCCCTCCGCGCCGAATTCGCGCGCGGTGCGGCAGTCGGCCGGCGTCTCTGCGTTGGCGCGCACCTTCAGGCGGCGGACCTCGTCGGCCCAGACCATCAGCGTACCGAAATCGCCCGCCAGCTCCGGCTGCACGGTCGCGACCGCGCCGGCCATGACCTCCCCGGTCGCGCCGTCGATGGTCACGATGTCGCCCTCGCGCACCTCCCGCCCGCCGACGCGCAGGATCTTGTCCTTGGCCGAGATGGAGATGCTGCCGGCACCCGACACGCAGGGACGGCCCATGCCGCGCGCGACGACGGCAGCGTGGCTGGTCATGCCGCCCCGCGCGGTCAGGATGCCACGCGCCGCATGCATGCCGTGGATATCTTCCGGGCTGGTTTCGGTGCGGACGAGGATCACCGCCTTGCCGTCCGCGGCCCAGCGTTCGGCGGTGTCGGCATCGAACACCGTCGCGCCCGACGCCGCGCCGGGCGAGGCCGGCAGCCCCTTGGCGATCACGTCGCGCGGCGCCGAAGGATCGAGCGTCGGGTGCAGCAACTGGTCGAGCGCGGCAGGATCGACGCGGGCGATCGCCTGCCGGTGCGTAATCAGCCCCTCGTTCGCCATGTCGACCGCGATCTTCAGCGCCGCCTTGGCGGTGCGCTTGCCCGACCGGGTCTGGAGCATCCAGAGCTTGGCCTTTTCGACCGTGAACTCGATGTCCTGCATGTCGCGGTAGTGGTTTTCGAGCCGGTCGAACACGGCGGCGAGTTCGCCGTACACTTCCGGCATCGCCTCTTCCATCGACGCGGCCTTCGCGCCCGCGTCCTCGCGCGCGGTCTTCGTCAAATATTGCGGCGTGCGGATGCCGGCGACGACGTCCTCGCCCTGCGCGTTGATGAGGAATTCGCCGTAATAGGCGCGGTCACCCTTGGACGGATCGCGGGTGAAGGCGACGCCCGTCGCCGACGTTTCGCCCATATTGCCGAACACCATCGCCTGGATGTTGACGGCGGTGCCCCAGCCGGCGGGAATGTCGTTCAGGCGACGATAGACCTTCGCCCGCTCCGACTGCCACGACCCGAACACCGCACCGACCGCGCCCCAAAGCTGGTCATGCACGTCCTGCGGGAACGGCTTGCCCCATTCCGCCTCGACCAGCGCCTTGTACTCGGCGACCAGCGCTTTCAGATCGGCGGCGGACAGTTCGGTGTCCAGCGTGAAGCCGTTGTCTTCCTTCGCGATCTCCAGCGCTTCCTCGAACGCGCCGTGATCCAGTTCCAGCACCACGTCGGCATACATCTGGATGAAGCGGCGATAGCTGTCCCACGCGAACCGCTCGTCGCCGGAACCCCGAGCCAGCCCCTCGACCGTCTCGTCGTTCAGCCCGAGGTTCAGGACGGTATCCATCATCCCCGGCATCGACACGCGTGCGCCGGAGCGGACCGACACGAGCAGCGGATTGGCGGGATCGCCGAACGCCTTGCCCGTCACCTGCTCGATATGCGCCAGCCCCTGCGCCACCTCGTCGCGCAGCGACTGTGGGAAGACCTCCCCCTCCTCGTAATAGCGCGTGCACATCGCGGTCGAGATGGTGAAGCCCGGCGGCACCGGCAGGCCGATCGAGGCCATTTCCGCCAGATTCGCACCCTTGCCGCCGAGCAGGTTCCGGTCGCCCTTGCCCCCATCGGACACCCCCCCGCCGAAGCGGTAGACATAGCGGTCGTCGGCCCCGTTCAGATCGGTGCTCGTTCCGGGTGCCGTCGCCATGTCCCTCGTCCCTCTATATATCGATGCATTCGTATGTTGTGCGCCGCAACATTCTGGCAAGCTATTTTCACGATGGGCCGCGGAAAGTTAGTCTAAGGTTAGTCCAACGCGGCTTTATCCCTCGATGCGCGAGAAGTCGGCGACGGTATGCACGGCGTCGCGCACGCGGGCGAGCAGCGCCAGACGCGCGGCGCGCTTGTCCGCATCCGGATCGTTGACGGTCACGCTGTCAAAGAACGCGTCGATCGGCCCGCGCAGCGTGGCGAGCGCCGCCATCGCCGCCTCGAAATCCTCCGCCTCCACCGCGCGGGCGGCAGCGGGTTCGGCGGCGTCGAGCGCGGCGATCAGGTCCGCTTCCGCTATTTCCGGCGTGTAGGACAGCGTTTTTCCGCCCCCTTCGTCGCCCCCCCCTTCTGGGGAGAGGTTGGGTAGGGGCTTGGCGGAACCGTCCTGAGACTCACCACCCACCCCCGGCCCCTCCCTTGGAGGGAGGGGAGAATAGCCCTCCTTCTTCAGGATATTGGCCGCACGCTTGTAGCCGGCGAGCAGGTTGGCGCCATCCTCCGTCCCGACGAACGCTTGCAACGCGCGGACGCGGGCGAGCAGGCGGACGAGATCGTCCTCCCCACCCAACGCGAACACCGCGTCGATCAGGTCGTGGCGGACGCCGGCTTCGCGTTGCTGGACTTTGAGGCGGTCGATGGCGAAAGTGATCAACTCATCGACGTATCGAGAGTACCCTGCATCGGCATCGGTTGTAACGTCACGAGCGCGACGTGCGCGATGGTTCTGCTCCAACGCCAACTCAAACATCTTCCGCAAGGACGCCGATAGCGCGTTCTGTTGGATAATCGAAGCGACTCCGAGAACTGCTCGACGCAGAGCAAAAGGATCTTTTGATCCCGTCGGTTTTTCATTGATTGAGAAAAACGCAGCAATCGTATCCAGCTTGTCCGCCAGCGATACCGCCACCGTCACGGGATCGGTCGGCACCTCGTCACCCTGCCCGACCGGCTTGTAGTGATCGCGCACCGCCGCTGCGACGCGGGGGTCTTCGCCTTGCGCGGCGGCGTAATAGCCGCCCATCAGGCCCTGCAGTTCCGGGAACTCGCCGACCATGCCGGTGACGAGGTCCGCCTTCGCCAGCCGCGCGGCGCGTTCGGCGAGGTCGGCCAGTTCCTCCCCGGCACGGGGAGGGGGACCATCCGCAGGATGGTGGAGGGAGGCGTCCGCAAGCGACGCACCATGAGGCACGCCCCCTCCACCAGCTTCGCTGGTCCCCCTCCCCGTGCCGGGGAGGATTATCCCCTCCTCCACCAGCCACCGCGCCAGCTTCGCGACGCGGTCGACCTTGTCGGCGACGGTGCCCAGCTTCTCGTGGAAGACGATCTTCGACAGCTTCTCCGCCTGCGTCTCCAGCGGCACCTTCAGGTCGGTGTCGTAGAAGAAGCGCGCATCCGACAGGCGGGCGGCGAGGACCTTGCGGTTGCCCTCGACGATCGTCGCGCCGCCGTCCGACGCCTCGATATTCGCCGTGCAGACGAAGGCGTTGGCCAGCGCGCCACCGGAATCACGGCACACGAAATACTTCTGGTTCACGCGCGCGGTCAGCTGGATGACCTCGGGCGGCACGCTCAGGAATTCGGCGTCGAACCGGCCGAGCAGCGGCACCGGCCATTCGGTCAGGCCGGCGTTCTCGCCCACCAGCCCCTCGTCCTCGACCAGCACCAGACCGGCCTCCGCCGCCAGCGCGGACGCGCGGTCGCGGATGATCGTGCGGCGGGCGTCCTGATCGACGATGACGTGCGCGGCGTTGAGCTTGGCGACGTAGTCGTCGGCCGATCCGATCGTGATCGGGCCGGGGTGGTGGAAGCGGTGGCCGAGCGTCGCATAGCCGCTCTCGATGCCGGCGATCGACACCGGCACCAGTTCCTCGCCGAGCAGCGCGACGATGCCGTGCAGCGGCCGCACCCAGCGCAGCGACTCGGTGGACGTCGACGCTGCGCCCCAGCGCATCGACTTGGGCCAAGGGAAGGCGCGGACGATCGCCGGGATCGCGTCCGCCAGCACGTCGGCGGTGGCGCGGCCGGGCTTTTCGGTGATCGCGAAGAACACGCCGTCCCGTTCGGTCAGCTGCTCGCGCGTCAGGCCGGTCTTGCGCAGGAAGCCCTCCAGCGCCTGTGGCGGCGCAGCGGTCTTGGGGCCCTTCACCTCCTCGGTGACGGCGGCGGTTTCCAGCGGCAGGTCGCGCGCGATCAGCGCGAGGCGGCGCGGGGTCGCGTATGTGGCGATCGCACCAGTCGTGATGCCTGCCTTGGCGAGTTCGGCGGCGAACAGGCGGGCGAGGTCTTCGCGCGCCTTGTCCTGCATGCGCGCCGGGATTTCTTCGGAGCGGAGTTCGAGGAGGAAGTCGGTCACGCGGCCCATCCGTTCTTGTCCATCCACGCCCCGCACGCGCCCTTCGCCAGATCGCGGACGCGGCCCATATACGCCTGCCGCTCGGCGACGGAGATCACGCCGCGCGCCTGCAACAGGTTGAAGGTGTGCGACGCCTTGATCGCCTGTTCGTAGGCGGGGATCGGCAGCCCGCGCTCAAGGCAGTTCTCGCACTCCGCCGCGGCCTTGCGGAACAGGTCGAACAGCGTGTCGGTGTCCGCGACCTCGAAGTTCCAGGTCGACATCTGGCGCTCGTTCTCCAGGAACACGTCGCCGTAAGTGACGCCGCTGTCGTTGAACGCCAGATCATACACGTTGTCGACGTTCTGGATGTACATCGCCAGCCGCTCCAACCCATAGGTCAGCTCGCCCGCGACAGGCTTCATGTCGTAACCGCCCATCTGCTGGAAATAGGTGAACTGCGTCACCTCCATCCCGTCGCACCAGACTTCCCAGCCCAGCCCCCATGCCCCGAGCGTCGGCGATTCCCAGTCGTCCTCGACAAAGCGGATGTCGTGGAGCGCGGTGTCGACGCCGATCGCCGCCAGCGAGCCGAGGTACAGGTCCTGAAGATCGGGCGGACTGGGCTTCAGGATCACCTGATACTGGTAGTAATGCTGGAGGCGATTGGGGTTCTCGCCGTAGCGGCCGTCGGTCGGACGGCGGCACGGCTGCACGAAGGCGGCGTTCCAGGTATCCGGCCCCAGCGCCCGCAGCGTGGTGGCGGGGTGAAAGGTGCCCGCGCCCATCTCCATGTCATAGGGCTGCAGGATCACGCAGCCGCGCTCGCTCCAATAGTCGTGCAGCGCGAGGATCATCCGCTGAAAGGACAGCGGGCGCTGAGCAGGTGGGGCAGCAGGCGGGGAGGCGGGTGGAGCGGCGGACATGCCCTGCGCTTTGGCGAAACCCCGCCGCCCCCGCAAGGGGAGCACCGGTTCCGCTGAAGGGTTCGTAACGTTTCCGGTATTATCGATCGCGCGCCCTTTCGCTCGCACCCGGGACGCTCCACATGACGCGCATGCTGAAACTCACCGCGACGGCCCTCGCCGCGTTCCTCGCCCTTCCCGCCTGCGCGCAGCAGGCGCCCACCCCGCAGACCGCGAAGGCGGATGCCGATCCGGCCTTGTGGGTGGTGAAGGACGCGGACACGACGATCTACCTGTTCGGGACGATCCATGTCCTGAAGCCGGGGATGACGTGGTTCGACGAGGCGGTGAAGACCGCCTTCGATCGATCGGGAGAGGTGGTGCTGGAACTGGTGATGCCTGACCCCGCCAAGATGCAGGGGCTGGTCGAGGCGACCGGCGTCGCGCCCGCGGGCACGCCGCCGCTGACCGAGCAACTGCCCGCGAGCAAGCGCGCCGCGTTTGGGAAGGCGGTGGTCGATCTCGGGCTGCCGGCGAACGCGCTGGATCGCTATCGCCCGTGGCTGGCGGCGACGCAGCTGTCGGTCGCGCCGCTGTCCAAGCTCGGCTACGACTCGGCTAACGGCCCGGAAGAAGTCATCACCGCCGCCGCCAAGGCCGCGGGCAAGCCGGTGATCGGGCTGGAGACGGCGGAGCAGCAGCTCGGCTATTTCGCGGGTTTATCGGCGAAGGCTCAACTCCAGTTCCTCGAGAGCACGGTCGACGAACTGCCGACCGTCGAGAAGCAGATGGCGCGGATGGTCGACGACTGGGCAAAGGGGCGGCCCGACGATCTCGCGAGCGAGATGAACGACAGCCTGAAGGACTCGCCGGAGGTGGCGAAGGTCCTGCTCACCGACCGTAACGCGCGCTGGGCGGACTGGGTGAAGATGCGGATGGACAAGCCGGGCACGGTGTTCGTCGCGGTCGGCGCGGGACATCTGGCGGGGCCGGAGAGCGTGCAGGCGCAATTGCAGCGGATCGGCGTCAAGGCGGAACGGGTGCCGTACTGATCTTCTGGTCCTCCCCCCGCACGGGCAGGGGGACCAGCGAAGCTGGTGGATGGCAGTCACGGGCGACACGGCTTGGGGCTGCCCCTCCGTCACGCCTACGGCGCGCCACCTCCCCGCGAGCGGGGAGGATTGAGTGCCGCACCTTGCCTTTCATCCGCATTTCCGCTAGGCGCGCCCGCTTCCGGCCATCACCATCCCTGGAGGCGTGGCGCGGATAGACACACTGTTTTCGGAGACGTTACATGAGCGAGACCATCACGCTCGCGGCCGAGACGCGTGACCGGGTTGGCAAGGGAGCCTCCCGGGCACTGCGTCGCGACGGCCGCGTGCCCGCCGTCATCTACGGCCTCGGCAAGGAGCCGACCGCCATCCACCTCGAAGAGAAGGCGCTGAACAAGGCGCTGTCGACGGGGCACTTCATGAACACGGTCGTGATGGTCGCCGGACAGCGCACGCTGCCCAAGGACGTCGCCTTCCACCCGGTCAGCGACCGCCCGACGCATGTCGACTTCCTGCGCATTTCCGAGCATTCGACGGTTACCGTCGCGGTGCCGGTGGTGTTCACGGACGAGGCCGAGTGCCGCGGCCTGAAGCAGGGCGGCGTGCTGAACATCACCCGTCACGAGATCGAGCTGGTCGTCGACGCCGCGGACATCCCGGCGGAACTGACCATTTCGCTCAAGGGTCGTGAGATCGGCGACGCGATCCACATCAGCGACGTCACGCTGCCGAACGGCGCGACGCCCGCGATCGAGGACCGCGACTTCGCGATCGCCACGATCGTGCCGCCGACCGTCCCGACCGCCGCCGACGAGGCGCTCGACGCCGAAGTCGCCGAGGCACAGTCGGAAGAGGCCGCCGCCGAGGCTGCTGCCGACGCCGCCGAAGAGGCCGGCGACGAGGATACGGCCGAGGGCTGATCCCCTTACCGTACCGACGTTTCGGGGGCAGGTGGCGGCAACGCCCCCTGCCCCTTCGTCGTTTATGGGGACTGAAATCCTCCCCTCAGGGGGTTGGGGTGGAGCCTCTCCCCCGGGGCGGGTCGCCCGCGGCACCCCCCCACCCCCAGCCCCTCCCCTGAAGGGGAGGGGAGAATAGAAGGTATGACGACATGCAGGTCTGGGTCGGGCTGGGCAATCCGGGGCCGCAATATGCGATGCACCGCCACAATATCGGCTTCATGGCGGCCGACGCGATCGCCGCGGTGCACGGCTTCGGCCCGGTCAGGAAGCAGTTCCAGGGGTGGACGCAGGAGGGCCGGATCGGGTCGCAGAAGGTTCTGCTGCTGAAGCCGGCCACCTTCATGAACGACAGCGGCCGGTCGATCGGGGAGGCGCTGCGCTTCTACAAGCTGGGCGTCGAGGCGCTGACGGTGTTCCACGACGAACTCGACCTCGCACCGTTCCGCGTCAAGGTGAAGACCGGCGGGGGTGCGGCCGGGCATAACGGCCTGCGATCGACCGACCAGCATCTGGGGCCGGAGTATCGCCGCGTCCGGCTGGGTATCGGCCATCCCGGGCACAAGGATCGCGTGACGGGCTATGTCCTCGGCAATTTCGCGAAGGTGGAGCTGGACTCGCTGTCCGACATGCTGGGCGCGGTCGCAGCCGAGGCGCCGCTGCTCGCCGCGAACGAGGATGTGCGCTTCGTCAACGACGTCGCGCTGCGCATGGCGGGCTGACGTGTGAATGATAGTCGTTCGCAACTATGCACGACGTTGCTTTTGATAGTCTGTCGCAAACAACTATACTGTTATTGACACTAACTCTCATCTTGTATGAGAATAACTCGCAACGGTGATTTGTTGTTGTCTTGGGAACTTTGCGGACGTACTTGCCGTTTTGTCATCAAGATTACGACTACAGGAGCAGTTCTCATGGCCCTCACCACCGCTGGCGTTGCCGCCTGTGCCAAGTGCAAGTTCTTCGACACCGAGGCTTCGGGCGAGCAGCTCGGCCTGTGCCGCTACAACCCGCCGATCAGCCAGCCGAGCGGCGACACCGCCGGTGTCTGGCCGAAGGTCGAGGCCAGCGACTGGTGCGGTCACTTCGAAGCGGTTGCCGCCTGATCGAACAACGGCGGGCGGTTCGCTCGCCAGCCGATTACGGAACGCCGGTCGCGCAAGCGGCCGGCGTTTTTGTTTTCCGCCGTTCTGCCGGGCTCGTCCCGGCATGACGGAAACTATTCCCCCAGCAACTCCGCCAGCCCCACCGGCCGGAACCCTCGCGCATCCACTCCCACGTCGAACTGCCGCAACATCGGCTTCAACCGTCCGTGACTATGGCCATGCAGGTTGATCGCGCCGCGATGCTGGCCGTTCCAGCTTCGGAAGGGATAATGGCCGAGAACGAGCCGCCGCCCTGCCCCTTCGATCTCGGCATAGTCGCGCACGCTGGCCCAACCCGCGATATCGCCGATCTCCGCCGGGTCGTTGTTCCCGCGCAGCAGATGCTTGGTGCCGTTCAGCGTCACCAGCAACGCCGGCAGGTCCGCCAGCCGGCGACAGACATCGCCCAGGTGCCAGATTACATCGTCCGGTCCCACGACCGCGTTCCAGTTCGCGATCAGCAGCGCATCCATCTCGATGACGCTGGCGAACGGCCGGCGCTGGATGTTGATCGTGCGGTGATCGCCAAAATGCGTGTCGGCGGTGAAGAACACGGCCACGATCAGGTCCAGTAGAGGACGCGAGCCTGCGGCAGGTCGCGGGCGATCCGCATCTGGAAAAACGCCCGCAGGTCTTGCATCGTCGCGGCGTCGTAGACATGCTTCACCGATCCGAACTTGGTCCGCTTCGCCGAGCGTTGCGCGCCGGTCATGTCGAGCGCGGAACCGGGATACCAGCTGTCGAGCACGGCCTTCGATCCCGGCGTGTAGCGGTGGGTGATGAGTTCGATCGTCAGGTCCGGCGCATCCGCGAGCAAGGCCGCGGCTTGCCCGATAAGGTCGCCATACGCCTGCTCCCATCCCTCGACCGCGATGATCGGCGCGATCGTCAGGCCGAGCGGGTAACCCGCGCGGCCCATGCGGGCGAGCGCCGCCAGCCGCTGGGCGACGGGATCGGTGCCCCCCTCGAACCGGGCGAATCGCGCCGGATTGACCGACGCACGCATGCGGGTGCGGCCGTGGTGGTCTAGCGACAGGAGCGGATCGACGGCGGCGAACTTGCTGGTGAAGCGAAGCTGCACGTCGGCCTCCCACGCCCCGAACCACGCGATCGTCGCGGACAGCGAGCCGGTCAGATGTTCGAGCGCGAGCGGATCGGTGTAGCAGCTCGCCTCGAACGTCGTGCCCTCATGCGCGCGGGCGGCGGAGCGCGAGGTCACGGCCCCCTGCCCCAGCCGTGGCGGCAGCTCCGCCCAGATTTCCGGCAGGTTCGCGTAAGCGCGCGTGATCGGCGGCCCCTTCAGCGATCCGGCGAGGTAGCAATAGCTGCAATGCGCCGGGCATCCTTCCGCGAGATCGATCCGCCAGTCGGCGGACGGCGCGATCGGTTGCGGGCGGCGCTTCGACGGCGGCGCGACCACGATCGCCAGCGTCTGCTTCGCCAGCGCATAGGCGGCGCGCGGGTCCCCGGGCTGGGCGAGCGCGAGGCGATCGGTCGCGAGGCGTTCGACGGCGATCCCCAGCGCCTCAACCCGAGCGACGATGGCGCGGCCATGCTCCCACTCCAGCGCCGACCGGGTCGCAACGACCCGGCGCGGTCGCCACAGGCGCGGGGCGGACGCGGACCGCAGTGTGGCGAGCGTGTCGGTTGGGGCGGAAGCCATATCGTTCAAACGCATCAGCGCGGGATCGGAAGCATGGATGTCGGCGATCGGCATCCTATGTGACTGATAACGATGCCAGACCCTTCACCGCTCATCCTCGCATTCGGCGACAGCCTGATCGCCGGTTATGGCTTGCGTCCCGACGAAAGCCTGCCCGCCCGGCTTCAGGCGCGGTTGCGCGCGACCCGTCCGCGCGCGCAGGTGGTCAATGCAGGCGTGTCCGGCGACACGACCGAAGGCGCATGGCGGCGATTGCCGCGCGTGCTGAGTGCGCTGCCGGAGCGGCCCGAACTGGCGCTGGTGCAGATCGGCCCCAACGATGTCCTCCGGGCGATCCCGCCGGAACGGATGCGCGCCCATCTGGAGGCGATCCTGACCGAGTTCGAGCGGTGCGCGATCCCCGTGCTGATGGCAACGGTCGCCGCGCCGCCGTTCCTGATCCAGCGGACGGAGGCGTATGCCGGCATTCACGAAGCCGTCGCGGCGCGGCACGGCGCGACGACCTGTCCGTTCTTCCCGCCGGGCGTGTTGGGGCACCCGGACATGGTGCTGTGGGACCGTGTCCACCCCAATGCCCGCGCGATCGCGCTGGTCGCGGAGCAGCTTGCGCCGGCGGTGGAGCGGATGCTGGCGCTTGCTGGTTCCGAAGCGGGATAGACCCACCTGTCTTCATTCCGGGCGCAGCGAAGCCATCCAGGCCTGCACTCGCGGCTCTGGATTACTGCGTCGCCCCCGCTCCTCGCAAGGACGGGTGCGCCTAGTGCGACAGGGTGGCGACGGCGCGCGCATCGGGATCGTCGCGAAGGGCCAGCGACAGGCTGGTCGGCGGCACCGCGGCGGCGGGGAGGTCGATCGTCGTGCCGGTGAAGCCGTCCGGAACCGCCGTCCGCTCCGCGCCGCCGGTCCCGACATCGCGGATCAGGAACAGGTTGCTGCCGCTGACGGTGCAGCGCGCCGCGTCGCAGGTGAAGCCGCTCAGGGTCGGCAGGCGGACCAGCGTCATCAATGGCTGCCACTCGCCGGTCGCGTCGCCCCGCTTCAGGCGGAAGCGCAGCGGACCATAAGCGGAGGGCCCGAGCGCGGTGCCCGGAGCGACCGTGGCGACCGCGACTTGGGCGTCCTGCAAGCGCAGGGGGACGCTCGTCGTCAGCCGCTCGTCGGCGGCGGCGATCTCCACCGTGTCGCCGGGCGCGAACCTTTCCTTGGTGCGCAACGAGAAGGTCAGTCGCGCGTCCTGCGCGATGAGGTTCTCGCCCTCCAGTCGCAACGGCATCGGCCCCGGCGGGGCGATCCGCTCCACCGATTTCGTCACCAGCGAAGCCTGCGGGCGCGGCGGGGCTGCTTTGACCGTACACGCGGCCTTGTCGCCGATCGCGAAACCGGGTCCGTCGAACGGCGTGAAGCCCCACAGGCCGTGCAGCACGCCCGGCATGGCGGTATCAACGTCGGCTGGCGCTGCACTCGCTAGGACATAGCCGCCCTTCGCCGCGTCGACCGCCACCGGCAGGTCGATGCTCGCGCCGTCCTTCTTGCGCAGTCGCAACGCCATCCGGCGCGGATAGTCGGTCGCGAACACCAAAGGCGCGCCGTTCACCGGCAGCACCAGCCCGCTGCGGCCGAGGCACAGGGGAGCGTTCGCGGCGGACTGAAGCGGCGGCAGCTTCGGCGCGGAGACGGGCGGCAACGCGACGACCAGCACCGATTGCGGTCGGCGGAACGAGGGAACGGCGTTCAGCAGCAGCCCGGTCGCACCGCCATCCTGCTCGCTGAGCGCGGGGATGAACTGCAACTGCGCCGACTGGAACGCGCCGAAGATACGGGCGAGGTCTCGGACGACGCCGATATAGGGGCTGTAATAGCCGTACCCGCCCTGCGGCGTCGCGCTGAGTTGCAGCGCGAGGTCGACCGGAGCGCCCGCCAGCGTTTCCGCGATCGAACTGGTCTGGCTGTCGGCGAGAACGACGGCGTTGCTGCTCTGCGTCAGGCACGCCGCCTGCACGTCCGCCTGACGCAGCAGGCAATTGGTGTCGAGCTTCACCGCAAGGCTCTGGGCGAGTTGGGGCGACACTTCGGCGATGCGCGTCGAATCGTGGCGCTGGATGCCGTCGAGGAACGCCGCCAGTCGCGCGCGGTCGAGCATCGCCTGGTTCAGCTCCTGCGACGCGCGCACGAATGCGCCCGGCCGGTCGCGGACCGCGCTCGTCACTGCGCCGATCGCGCCGCCGGTATCGGGGACGAGGAACACCAAGGCCTGCTCAGCGCCCTTCGGCACGACGGTGTCGATGATCGCCTTTTTAGGCTTCCACGTCTCCGCCTGCGTCAGCCAGTTCTTAGGGGGCGGGTTGGTCGCGCCGCGCAGGAACGCCAGCACCATCAGGTAATGCGCGCCCTGTTCGGGCGGCAGGTCGACCGCCACACGGATACGGTCGCCCGCCGTCAGGTTGGGCACCTGCGACAGCGGAAGCGTGACATCGCCGTGCCGGACCGACACGCGCAGCGACGGGCCGACAAGGTCGAACTGCCCGGTCTGCGCGACCGCGGCGGAGGTGGCGAGCAGCGCGGCGGCTGCGACGATCAGGGCCTTGGCGAAAGCGGGTACGGACACGCGCGGTGCTGTAGCGTGCGGGGCGCGCGTCGCCAAATCGCGTGGATCAGTACACCCGCTCGCCCACGACATTTCCGGTCGGGCTGTACCGGCACACCAGATACTCGTTCTGCGCATCGCCCGCCATCGCGCAGCCCAACCGCTGCGAATTGCGCCAGACGATCTGGGCATAGTGGCTGGCATCGCGGTAGTCGCCGGTGGTGCTGAACGCCGGGGTAATGCCGTTCACGAACACCTTTCGCTCGTCGAGCCAGTGCCCCAGCATCTCCTGGTAGGTGTAGGCCCGCGTGGTGCCCGTCCACAAATTTTCGCCCTCGTGATCCGGGCCGGGCGGCTGGTCGGCGTGGCGGAAGCGGCCGATCCGCGTCATTTCCAGTGCATAGGCGCGCGCACTCGTCACCAGCGTCGGATCCCAGGTCAGCGGCGGCAGCCCCAGCGTTGCGCGCTCGGCATTCTGCCCGTCGAGCATCGTCGCGCGCAGCAACGCCGCGCCGCGCGGCGCCGGTGCGGCGTCCGTCCTCGGCTCCACCACGCGGCGTGGCCCGTCGGTACAGGATGCCAGCAGCAACAGCGCCGCAATCCAGAGCTTTCCACGCATCCCTCGCATCTCCATAGACGGGGCCGATGACCGCACCTGACTTGGCCCTCTACGTCCATTGGCCGTTCTGCATATCGAAATGCCCCTATTGCGATTTCAACAGCCATGTCCGCGATTCCGTCGATCAGGCGGCGTGGCGCGACGCGATGCTGGCCGATCTCGCCTATGAAGCCGCGCTGACGCCCGGCCGGCGGCTGGGGTCGATCTTCTTCGGCGGCGGCACCCCGTCGCTCATGCCCCCGTCCACCGTCGCCGCCGTGCTGGAGGCGGCCGAGCGTGCGTGGGGCTTCGCGGACAGGATCGAGATCACGCTGGAGGCGAACCCGTCGTCGGTCGAGGCGGCGCGCTTCGCCGATCTGGCGAGCGTCGGCGTCAACCGCGTGTCGCTGGGGCTACAATCGCTGCGGAACGAGGCGCTGCATTTTCTGGGGCGAGCGCATGACGTGGACGAAGGGCTGGCCGCGCTGGCGACCGCGCAGGCGGCGTTCGCGCGTGTCAGTTTCGACCTGATCTACGCGCTGCCCGGCCAGACGATGGCCGAATGGCAGGCGGACCTCGCCCGCGCGCTGGCGCTGGGGACGGAGCATCTGTCGTTGTACCAGCTGACGATCGAGCCAGGCACGCGCTTCGCCACCGATGCGGCGGCGGGGCGGCTGACGATACCGGACGGCGACAGCGCCGCCGACCTGTTCGAGGCGACGCGGGCGACGACCGCGGCGGCGGGGCTGCCCGCCTACGAAACGTCGAACCACGCGCGACCGGGCGCGGAGAGCCGCCACAACCTCACCTATTGGCGCTACGGCGATTATGCCGGGATCGGTCCCGGCGCGCATGGCCGGCGTGCCCATGAGGCGGGGGCACTGGCGACGGTGCGCCACAAGAAGCCGGAGAACTGGCTGGGCGCGGTCGCGCGCAACGGCCACGGTGCGCAGGTCGAGGACCCGCTCAGCCCCCATACCCGCGCGGTCGAGGCGCTGTTGATGGGCCTGCGGCTGACCGAGGGCGTGGACCTGAAGCGGATCGCCGCGTTGGCGGGCGGGGTCGCACCGCTGGACCAGCGCGCGATCGAGCGGCTGTCGGCGCTGGGGCTGATCGTCGCGACGCCGGACCGGCTACGCGTCACCGAGGCAGGCGCGCTGCTGCTCGATGCGATCCTGACGGAGGTCGTGGAAACGCGCGTCGCCGCCTAACGGAGGCGGCACGCCGTCGATACCGCGAGCCCGTTCCCGAAATCGCGGCAATCCCAGCGCGCGTCGCGGGCGAAATCCGGATTGCGTGGGGCATCGCCCAGATGCGGCGTGTTCGCGACCCACAGGATCGCCGTCCCCGCTGCATGGCCCGCCCGCCCGAGGACGTAGCCGTTCGCGTCGATATGGGCGGGCACGATGATCTGGCGCACGGCGACGCGCCGCCCCGCGCGATCGAAGAAGAAGCGCGCGACCTGCGCCATCCGTCCGGTGTCGGATCGCTCTGCATCGGGATCGCTCCACACGAACACCAGTTCGCGAACGGGCCGCTGCATCAGCCATTCGCTGGGGCGTTCGAGATTGAACGAATGGCGCTGGTCCGCCTCCTGGGTGCCGAAGGACGAGCCGACCAGCCCGACCGCCCCGACGATCATCGCGAGGAAGGCCGCCGCGACGGCGGGCGCGTTGAAGCGGAGCGCCCACCGAGCCCAGACCGCGATGCCGAACAGCAGAGCCGGACAGGACGGCAACAGGTACCGGGGCGCGAATCCCGGCCGATAGACGCCGATCACGAAAAACAGCAGCACCGCGACGACGCCGCTGATGCCCAGCCACGCCTCCGGCGAGGGATCGAGGCTCAACGATCCGCCGAACCCGGACCGGCCTCTCCTCAGCCGCTCGACCAGCGTCCACAGCATCGCCGCCACGCCGATGCCGGCGAACACCGGGGTCCCCGCCAGCACGCCGGGCAGGCTGACGATGCTGGACCACGGGATCGTATAGCTGCTGCCGACATAGCCGCCGGTGAACCGCAGCACGAACGGCAGATGCACCGCCATCCACGCGATAAGAACGGCGAAAGGCGCCAGCGCCGGCCATGTCGCCAGCGCACGCCGGGGCCGCGTGCCGACGACGATCGATCCCTGCACCAGGCCGATCAGCAAGGCCCAGTAATGCGTCAGCCCCATCGCGGTCGTGATCGTGGTCCAGATCAGCATCCGCGACGTCGTCGTGCGGCGCATGGCCGCGACGAAAGCGATCCCCTGCGCCGTCGCCTGGAACGCCAGCAGCGAATAGGGCCGCGCGTCGCTCGACAGGATCGGTGCCGGCAACCACAGGAGCGTCGCCGCCGCCCAGAACAGCCGCAGGTCACGATCGGGGTGGCCACGCCACAGGATCATCGCCGGCGCGGCCAGCGAGAGTATGAGGCTGGGCAGACGCAGGGCCACGTCGCTGATGCCGGCGATCCGTGCCCATAGCCACATCGGGGCATAGAAGAGCGGCCCGGTCAGCTCGGCGCGCAACCAGTTCCAGAGACCGTTTGCGTCGTGCTGGCCGGCAATGACGCCCGTGAAGGTTTCGTCGAACCACAAGGGCGCGTGCCGGTTGAAGAACAGGCGCGTGGCGAGACCCAGCGCCAGCGCGGTCGCGAGCAGCGCCGGCCGCCAGTGTCGCTCCGCCCAACGCTCCGCCGCCAGGACGAGCCGCGGCGTGCGGACGGCAGAGATGCTGGTCGCCATGCTGCCCCGTGTACGGGCGAGCGGTTTGCGAATGGTTAATGGAATGCGAAGGCGGGGGCCGCCGATCCCCCCGTCATAGCGAGCGCAGCGAAGCGATCCAGGCCCATGCTTGCGGCTCCGGATGCCGCGTCGCTACGCTCCTCGCAATGACGGATTGGTCAGCATCGCGCTGCACGACCTCAAAGAAAGTTATACGGGTCCACGTCCACCGTCACCCGCGCCTTGGCAGGCCATTCGAGCGCCCCGAGCCATTCGCGGATGACGTCCTGCACGTCCAGCGCGCGGCGGGCATGCACCAGCAGGCGATACCGATGCCGCCCGCGCAGCATCGCCAGCGGTGCGGGCGCGGGGCCGTAGACGTGCATGCCGTCGACTTTCGGTGCGGTCCGGCCGACGAGGCGGGCGATCTCCAGCGCGCAGGGCTGGTCCTCCGATGACACCACGATCGCGGCATAGCGGCCGAACGGCGGTGCGCCCGCCTCGCGCCGCGCCTCCGTTTCCGCGGCGTAGAAGGTTTCGGCGTCGCCGGTAATCAGCGCCTGCATCACCTGCGCCTGCGGGCTGTGCGTCTGGATCAGCACGCGACCGGGCTTCTCCCCCCTGCCCGCGCGGCCCGACACCTGCCGGATCTGCTGGAACGTGCGCTCGGCGGCGCGCAGGTCGCCGCCCTCCAGTCCGAGATCGGCATCGACCACGCCGACGAGCGTGAGGTTGGGGAAGTGATACCCCTTGGTGACCAGTTGCGTGCCGACGACGATGTCGATGTCGCCGGCCTCCATCCGGCCGACGAACTCCGCCGCCTTGGCCGGCGACCAGATCGTGTCGCTGGTGACGACCGCGGTCTTCGCCTCCGGGAACAGCAGCGCCACCTCGTCGGCGATCCGCTCGACGCCGGGACCGCAGGCCACGAGCGTGTCCTCGCCCTTGCACTCCGGGCAGGCGCGCGGGACGGGTTCGACATGGCCGCAGTGATGGCAGGCCAGCCGCCGCGTCAGCCGGTGTTCCACCATCCACGCGGTGCAGTTGGGGCATTGGAAGCGGTGGCCGCACGTCCGGCACAGGGTCAACGGCGCATAACCGCGGCGGTTGAGGAACAGCAGCGATTGCTCGCGCCTGTCCAGCGTCTCGGTCAGCGCCGTGACGAGGCGGGGGGCCAGCCAGCGTCCCCGCTCCGGCGGCTCGGCGATCAGGTCGATCGCGGCGATGTGCGGCATCTCCGCCGGGCCGTAGCGGTCGGGCAGCTTCAGTTCGGCATAGCGGCCCAGCGCGACCTGCTGCCGCGTCTCGATCGCGGGCGTCGCCGAGGCGAGGATCACCGGGCATTGTTCGAACTTGCCGCGCATCACCGCCACGTCGCGCGCGTGGTAGTGGACGCCCTCCTCCTGCTTGAAGCTGGTCTCGTGCGCCTCGTCGACGACGATCAGGCCGAGATTGGCATAGGGCAGGAACAGCGCCGAGCGCGCGCCGACCGTGACCAGCGCGCGCCCCTCCGCGATTGCCCGCCACGCGCGGCGGCGCTGGGTCGAGCGCAGGCCCGAATGCCACGCCACCGGCTCGACACCGAACCGGTCGTGGAAGCGCTTCAGGAACGGCTCCGTAAGGGCGATTTCGGGCAGCAGGACCAAGGTCTGGCGGCCCTGACGGATCGCCTCCGCCACCGCCTCGAAATACACCTCCGTCTTCCCCGATCCGGTGACGCCATCGAGCAGCGTCGGCTCGAAGCGGTGGTCCGCGACGGCGGCGACCAGCGCGGCGGCGGCCTCCGACTGGCCGGGATTGAGCGTGGGGGCGGCATGATCCGGGTCGGGCGGGACGAAGGGGCTGTCGATATCGACCTCCACCGCCTCGATCGCGCCCGACTTGACGAGGCCGCGGATGACGGCGTCGGACACGTCGGCGATGGTGGCGAGTTCGCGGATCAGGCCCTGCCGATCGGCGATCCGCTCCAGCGCCTGCTCGCGCTGCGGAGTCAGGCGTGGCGGCACCTCCCCGGTCACACGGTACTCGGTGACGGTGCGCGCTCCCTCCAGCGCCGAGGTGGAGGCAAGGCACATGCGCAGCACCGACGCGGGACTGGCGAGGTAATAGTCCGCCGTCCACTCCACGAGCCGACGAAGCGGCGCTCGCAACGGCGGCACGTCGGCCACCGCCAGCAGATTGCGCAGGCGGTTGTCGCCGACCTCCGCATCGGACGGCATCCGATCCGGCTCCCACGCCACGCCCAGCAACTGGCGTGGCCCGAGCGGCGCGACGACGATCGATCCGGGCTCGACCTCGGTACCGTGCGGCACGCGGTAGTCGAGCGGCCCCAGGGCGGCGTTGAGCAGGAGGACGCGGGCGCGGGTCATGCGCCCGCCATATGGCGACGGATCGACTCGCGCGAAAGGCTGGGCAGTGGCAGGGAGCGGGAATGGACCTCCCCTTTCCGCTCGCCGAAGAATGGGCCGCGCATCTGGCGCGCGACCGGCGGCGGTCGGAGCATACGGTCAGGGCGTACCGCGCCACCGCCGTGCGGCTGCTGCGGTTTCTGGGCGAACACTGGGGCGGTGTGGTGACGCGGGAGGCGCTGGGTGGCGTCAGCGCGGCGGACCTGCGCGCATTCCTGGCGTGGCGGCGGACGGACGGACTCGGCAACGCCTCCGCCGCGCGCGAACTGTCGGCGGTGCGCGGGTTTCTGGCGTTTGCGGGGGCGGACGCGCCAAGATTGCGCGGGCCGAAGGTGGCGAAAGGCGTGCCGCGACCGGTCGTCCCCGCCGACGTCCTCGCGCTGGCGGGCGAGGTCGCGGACGAGGCGAGCGCGCCGTGGATCGGCGCGCGCGACTGGGCGGTGCTGCTGCTGCTCTACGGCGCCGGACTTCGGATCGGGGAGGCGATGGCGCTGACCGCATCGGTGCTGCCGCTCGGCGAGACGCTGACCGTGACCGGCAAGCGCGCCAAGACCCGCGTCGTGCCGCTGCTGCCGCAGGTACGGACCGCGATCGACGACTATGTCGCGCAGGTGCCGTGGCGGCTGGAGCGCGACGCCGCGCTGTTCCGCGGGGCACGTGGCGGTGCCCTGTCCGCGGGCGTGGTCCGGTCGGCGGTGCAGCGCGCGCGCGCCGGTCTGGGGCTGGGTGAGCGGACGACGCCGCATGCGCTTCGCCACAGTTTCGCGACTCACCTGCTCGGTCGAGGTGCCGACCTGCGCGCGTTGCAGGAGTTACTGGGCCATGCCAGCCTCTCGTCGACTCAGGTCTATACCTCGGTCGATGCCGCACACCTGCTCGACGTGTACCGCAACGCGCATCCGCGAGCCTGAGCGACGGTCAACGTTCCTCCCGCGGCTTCCACGTCGTGACGCGGTAGATGTACCAGCCGACGATCGCGACCGTCAGCGCCGCCGCGAACGGGCCGACATAGCGGTCGAGCATCTCGAACCGTCGATCCAGATACACGCCTGCCAGCGCCAGCACTGCGTTCCAGATCGCCGACCCGGCTGCCGTCGCGATCAGGAAGCGCCAGTGCGGCATGCAGGACATGCCGGCAGGGAGCGACACCATCGTGCGGAACGTCGGCATGAAGCGGAACACGAACACGACCCAGCCGCCGCGGTCGTGGAAGAAGCGGGTGATCTTTTCCACGTCCTCCCAGTCCAGCGTCAGCCACCGGCCCCAGCGATCGACGAACGGCTTCAATCCCTGATAGCCGAACTTCCGCCCCACCGCGTACCAGAAGTAGTTGCCGATGACCGTGCCGAGCGTACCCGCTGCGATCAGCCAGCCGAGCGTCATGTGACCGCGCCCGACCGCCATGCCCCCCAGACCCATGATCACTTCCGACGGGATCGGCGGAAAGACGTTCTCCAGCGCCATCAGGAAGACGATGCCAAGATAGCCGCCGCGGGCGATGAGATCGACGATGAAGTCGGTCATGCCGGGCACCGGGCGTCGACTGGCAGGTGGTACGAGTACATCGCGCCTCAACGCGTCGCGGGGGCATTCCGTTCGCCGACCTTCGCCTCGACCACATCCCAGATCATGCCCGCAACGTCGGTGCCGTCGAACTTTTCGATCGCGACGATGCCGGTGGGCGAGGTGACGTTGATCTCCGTCAGCCACTCGCCGCCGATCACGTCGATACCGACGAAGATCAGTCCGCGCGCCTTGAGCTCGGGGGCGAGCGCCGCACAAATCTCCCGCTCGCGCGCGGTCAGTTCGGTCTTCTCCGCCGATCCGCCGACCGCCAGATTGGAGCGAATCTCCCCCTCCCCCGGCAATCGGTTGATCGCGCCCGCGACCTCTCCGTCGACCAGCACGATCCGCTTGTCGCCCTTCGCCACCGCCGGCAGGAACGCCTGGATCATGTGCGGTTCGCGCCACGTCTGGTTGAACACCTCGATCAGCGCGGACAGGTTCGCGCCGTCGCTGCCGACCTTGAAGATCGCCTTGCCGCCATTGCCGTGCAGCGGCTTGACGACGACCTCGCGATGCCGGGCGAGGAACGCGCGCGCCTCGTCCAGCGAGCGGGTGATGAGCGTCGGCGGCATGAAGCGGGCATAGTCCAGCACCCACATTTTCTCCGGCGCGTTGCGGACGCTGGCCGGGTCGTTGACCACCAGCGTGCGGTCGGCGATCCGCTCCAGCAAGTGGGTCGCGGTGATGTAGCCAAGGTCGAAGGGCGGATCCTGCCGCATCAGCACGACATCGGCCTGCTCGCCGAGATCGAGCGACACCGGTTCGTCGAAGCGGAAATGATCGCCGACCACGCGCTGCACCGTCACCGGATGCGCCTTCGCCCAGAGCCGCCCGTCGGACCAGTTCAGATCCTCCGCACCGTAATGGAACAGCCGGTGCCCGCGGGCCTGCGCCGACAGCATCAGCGCAAAGGTCGAGTCGCCCGCGATGTTGATGCCGGCGAGCGGGTCCATCTGGACGGCGACGGTGAGGGTCATGCACGGCTCCTGAAATCTGCCGCGCATGTAGGGGGGCGACGCCGCGAAGTCACCCAAGCCCTAACCGATCCAGGCATTCTCGATGTGGCGCGGTCGGGTGCCCGGCGCGAGCAGGATCACGTCGACGCGGATATCGTCGCCCGGCCCGGCATAGCGCGGCATCAGCACCTCCGCCGCCGCCGCGACGCGGGCCAGCCGGCGTTCGTCGATGGCGTGATCCAGTTCGGCCACCGTGCGACGGGTCTTCACCTCCACGAAGGCGACGAGATTGCCCTTGCGCGCGACTAGGTCGACTTCCCCCGCCGGCGTGCGGACGCGACGGTCAAGGATGCTCCAGCCCTTGAGCCGCAACCACCAGCCGGCCAGCCGCTCGCCGCGCCGGCCGGCGGCTTCGGCGGTGCGGCGCTGGGGTGTGGAGCGGGACATCGCGGCAGCGTGGCGGAGGGCGGGCCGCTACTCAAGCGCCCCTTCTCCGCGTCGTTCAGGCGGCTTCGGCCCACAACCATTCCAGCGCTTCGTCCTCGCGATCGAAGATGCGATGCTTTTCCTGCGTCGACAGGCGCTTGGCCTGCAATCGATGCAACGTACCCGACACGACCAGCGCGATCTTGCGCGAGGGAGAGTCCGGCCGGACGATCTTGGCGAATTCGGCCGCGGCCTGCTGCGGCAGGATGTTCTTCTCGCGCATGTCGACGATCGTGAGGAACTGACCGTACGCGCGCCGGCACCGATCATCCCGCGGATCGTGCGTTCCAGATCCGCCACGAACACGGTCGTCAATGGTTGATCCCAAGTCCCTGCGAGTTCAACGCGCAGGAAATTCCGAACAGGATCGGTTTCGAATTTATAGCGACCGTCCGACACGGCATCCTCCAGCGATGTTGCTTCATGTTCGACGATGCCGATGTCTCACATTGCGCTTAAGCAATCATCTCCGGGCAGGTGTTTATCTCGGCATCGCTTTCAACTCCAGCGCACGTGCGTACAGGGTCTTGCGATCGAGGCCGAGCGCCTTGGCGACTTCGCCTGCGGCCTGCGAAACGGTGAGACGCGTCATCGCGTCCGCCAGCGCTGCATCGGCGTCGTCTGCGCTGGCGGGTTCGGCAGCACCCGGCGGCGCCACCACGATCGCGATCTCGCCCTTGGGCGGCGATTCGGCGTAGCGTGCGGCGAGCATGGACAGGGTCCCGGTCACCGCCTCCTCGAACCGTTTGGAGATTTCGCGAGTCACGGCGGCGTCGCGGTCGCCTAGTCCTTCCGCGAGCGCGGACAGGCAGGCGGCCAGGCGCGGCCCGGATTCGTACATGACCAACGTCGCGCGTACGCCGGCGATCTCCGCGATGGCATCGGCGCGCGCCTTCTCCTTGGGTGGCAGGAACCCAAGGAACAGGAAGCGATCCGTCGGCAGTCCCGCCAGCGTCAGCGCGGCGACCGCCGCGCAGGGGCCGGGGATCGTCGCGACCAGATGCCCCGCCGCCCGCGCATCGCGCACCAGCTTGTAACCCGGATCCGAGATCAACGGCGTCCCCGCGTCGGACACCAGAGCGACGATCTGCGTCGCCATGCGCGCGATCAGGCCCGGTCGGACGCCTTCGGCATTATGATCGTGATACGGCGTCATCGGCTTCTTGATGCCGATGTGCCGCAACAAGCCGGCGGTGACGCGGCTGTCCTCCACCGCGATCACGTCGGCCGCGCTCAGGACCGCCGCCGCGCGAGGCGACAGATCGCCGAGATTGCCGATGGGGGTGGCGACGATGTAGAGCCCGGGAAGAAAATCTTGCATGGGGACGTACATGGCAGAGGCCGCATCGATGCCGCAACGGGCGTTCCGCCGGCTGCACTGGGCCACGCTGGCGACAGCGGGGCTGCTCGGCGGGTGCCAGACGGTGCTGCCGCGCGGTGTGGAGCCGCCCGCGCCGACGACGCGCGCACCCGCCGCGACTGCGCCACGCGTGGAGCCGGGCGTGCAGGCCGGACTGCCGCGCGATGAGGGACGCAACCGTGTCGCGCTGCTGGTCCCGCTGAGCGGCAGCAACGCAGGCGTCGGCCAGTCGATCGCCAATGCGACGATGCTGGCTCTGCTGGACACGCAGAACCGGTCGGTGCGGATCACCAATTACGACACGGCGACCGGCGCGGCGAACGCGGCGCAGCGGGCGATCGCCGAGGGTGCGCAGTTGATCCTCGGGCCGCTGCTCGCCGACGACGTCCGCGCCGTCGCGCCGGTGGCGAAGGCGGCCAAGGTGCCGGTGCTGAGCTTTTCCAACGATACCGGTGTGGCGGGCAACGGCACCTATGTCATGGGCTATGTCCCCGCGCAGTCGGTGGACCGGGTCGTCAGCTATGCACGCGGGCGCGGTGTCACCAGCTTCGCCGGACTGGTTCCGAACGGTTTGTACGGGGAGCGCGCATCGACCAGCTTCCTGCGCGCGGTCGAGGGGGCGGGCGGACAGGTCGTGTCGCTCCAGGCCTATGGCCGTACGTCCGGCGGTGTCGCCACGGCGGTGCAGCGGCTGAACACCAAGGCGCCTTACGACGCGGTGCTGATCGCGGATGGCGGCGCGACGGCGGCGGCGGCGGCGCCGCTGGTCAAGCGGGGCGTCGGGGCGGGTACCCGTATTCTCGGCACCGAATTGTGGAACAGCGAGGCCAATATCGGCGCGCGCGCCACCCTGACCGGGGCGTGGTATGCCAGCGTGTCGAACGGCCTGTATCGGCAATATGCGGCCAAGTACCGGACGCGCTTCGGGGCTGCGCCGTATCGGCTGTCGAGCCTCGGCTACGACTCCGTGCTGCTGACCGTCCGGATCGCGCGCGACTGGGCTGTGGGCACGCCGTTCCCGGAGGCTAAACTGCGGGATGGGGACGGTTTCGCGGGTCTGGACGGCGCGTTCCGCTTCGGCCGCGACGGTGTCGCCGAGCGCGCGCTGGAGGTGCAGGAAATCCGCGGTGGTACGACCGTAACGGTGTCCCCGGCCCCGAGCGGATTCGGGAAGTAGCGGGTCCTCCGAGGGGCTCGTCCCGGCGACACGAGCCGTTAGCGTTTGAGTCTGTCGCCGGACGACGGAGCTGTTGCTCCCTCGGCTTGAAAGGTCGTTGCGAAATAACTCCGCTGCCTGCCATCGCGTCATTACATTGGCGAAGGCGGGACCGCAGAAGAGGTCTGTAACGAACCCTCTGGTGGAGGATCGGCGTGGGCCTCTGCACCAGCAATAAGGACGCGAAAACTACCTCGTCTTCGATCTCCGACGAGGGACTCAGAGCGTGATGACACCAGCTTGAACCGTTCGAGCCAAACCCGTCGAAGCACAGGTGAGACTTATGCTCTTCGGCAGGATCGGGCCAAACGGGCGTGGTAAATCAACGTCCTGTCGTCGCGCTTCGAAGCGAAACCGGCACCAAGGCGGTAGAGACGCTGTACCGTGGATGCCGGGAAAAGCCCGCCGCGACTGGGCCGCTCGGATCAGCCTGCGTGTTCGGCGAGGACCGTCAGTCCCTTGTCGTTGACCTCTGCGAAGCCGCCCTGAATCGCGATCGTCTCGGGCGCTCCGCCGGCGGTGCGATAGACCTGGATCGCTCCGTCGCGCACGGTGGACATGAAGGGCGCATGCCCCTCCAGCACGCCGAAATCGCCCTCGGTGCCGGGGACGACGACCATATGGACCTCCTCCGACCGGACGAGCTTTTCGGGGGTGACGAGTTCGAAGTGCAGCATGGTCTGTTACCTTCTCCCCTCCCGCAGCCGGGGGAGAGCCTTTTGCAGGGGAGCGTAGCCGGTGGAACAGGCTCCTCCCGCAGCGGGAGGAGCCGGTCGTCGGTTACGCGTCCTGCGCCATCTTCTCGGCCTTGGCGACGACCTCGTCGATGCCACCGACCATGTAGAAGGCCGCTTCCGGCAGGTGATCGTACTCGCCGTCGACGACAGCCTTGAACGAGCGGATCGTGTCTTCGATCTGCACGAACTTGCCGGCGATGCCGGTGAAGACCTCGGCGACGTGGAACGGCTGCGACAGGAAACGCTGGATCTTGCGGGCGCGCGTGACGGTCAGCTTATCCTCTTCGGACAGTTCGTCCATGCCGAGGATGGCGATGATGTCCTGCAACGACTTGTAGCGCTGGAGCAGCGACTGCACCGCACGGGCGGTGTCGTAGTGCTCCTGACCGACGACGCGCGGCTCGAGCACGCGCGACGTGGAGTCGAGCGGATCGACCGCCGGATAGATGCCCAGCTCCGAGATCGCGCGGTTGAGCACCGTCGTCGCGTCCAGATGGGCGAACGACGTGGCCGGAGCCGGATCGGTCAGATCGTCCGCGGGAACGTACACGGCCTGCACCGAGGTGATCGACCCCTTGTTGGTCGACGTGATCCGCTCCTGAAGCGCACCCATGTCGGTCGACAGCGTCGGCTGGTAACCCACCGCCGACGGAATGCGGCCGAGCAGTGCCGACACTTCCGCGCCCGCCTGCGTGAAGCGGAAGATGTTGTCGACGAAGAACAGCACGTCCTGCCCTTCCTGATCGCGGAAATACTCGGCGATGGTCAGGCCCGACAGCGCGACGCGGGCGCGGGCCCCCGGCGGCTCGTTCATCTGGCCGAACACCAGCGCGACCTTCGAACCCTCCGACTGCGGATTGCCGTCGGCATCCTTTGCGATGACGCCCGCGTCGAGGAACTCGTGGTACAGATCGTTACCCTCGCGGGTACGCTCGCCGACGCCCGCGAACACCGAGGTGCCGCCATGGCCCTTGGCGATGTTGTTGATGAGCTCCTGGATCAGCACGGTCTTGCCGACGCCGGCGCCGCCGAACAGGCCGATCTTGCCACCCTTCGCATAGGGCGCGAGCAGATCGATGACCTTGATGCCCGTCACCAGAATCGCGTTCTCCGTCGACTGGTCGACGAACAGCGGCGCGGGCGCGTGGATCGGGTTGCGCATGTCGGTCGCGACCGGACCACGCTCGTCGATCGGCTCGCCGATGACGTTCAGGATGCGGCCGAGCGTCGCCGGGCCGACGGGCACGGAGATCTGCGCACCGGTGTCGCGCACGCTCTGACCGCGGGTGAGGCCCTCGGTCGCGTCCATCGCGATCGTACGGACGGTGTTCTCGCCGAGATGCTGGGCGACTTCGAGAACGAGGCGGCTACCGTTGTTGTCGGTCTCCAGCGCCGACAGGATCGCCGGCAACTGCTCGGGGAAGTGCACGTCGACGACCGCGCCGATGATCTGCGAGATCGTGCCGGTGGTGTTGCTGCTGCCCGTCGACTGCGTCGGGCGGATGTCGTCTACGACGGTTGCCATTGCGGTTCTTCCTGCTTCGAAACTTTTAGAGCGCTTCGGCGCCCGAGATGATCTCGACCAGTTCGGTCGTGATCGCGGCCTGACGGGTGCGGTTATACTGGATCGACAGGCGGTTTATCATGTCGCCCGCGTTCTTCGTCGCGTTTTCCATCGCGTTCATGCGGCTGCCCTGCTCCGACGCGGCGTTTTCCAGCAGCGCGCGGAAGATCTGGATGGCGACGTTGCGCGGCAGCAGGTCGGCAAGGATCGCCTCCTCGCTCGGCTCGTACTCGGTCACCGCCGCCGGGGCATCGGCCTTGCCGGTCGCGCCCTTGATGCTGGACAGCGGCACCGGGACGAGCTGGATGCCGGTCGGCTCCTGCACCAGCGCCGAGACGAACTTGGCATAGAACAAATGCGCGACGTCGAATTCACCGGCGGTGAAGCGGGCGATCACGTCGTCGGCGATCGCGCGCGCATCGTCGAACGCCAGCTTCTTGATGTGGCCCATCTCATGATCGGCGGCGATCATCGTCGGATAGAAGCGGCGCAGCACGCGGCCCTTCTTGCCGGCGATGTAGAACTTCACCGTCTTGCCGTCGGCGATCAGCGCATCCGCCTTCTTGCGGGCGGCGCGGACGATGTTGGTGTTGAAGGCACCGGCCAGACCACGCTCGGACGTGGCGACGACGATCAGGTGGACCTGATCCTTGCCCGTGCCCGCCAGCAAAGGCGACGCGCCCGGCGCGATGCCGACGCGGCCGGCGATGCTGGCCATCACACCCTCCAGCCGGTCGGCATAGGGGCGCGCGGCGACCGCCGCCTCCTGCGCACGGCGCAGCTTGGCGGCGGCGACCATCTTCATCGCCTTGGTGATCTTCTGGGTCGATTTGACCGAGTTGATCCGAACCTTGAGGGCCTTCAAACTTGCCATCGTTATCCTTCATGGGTCCCAGCGAAGGCGGGGACCCAGTACTGGGCTCCCGTCTTCACGGGAGCACATCGAGCGATCAGGCGAAGTTCTTCGCGAACTGGTCCAGCGCGGCCTTCAGCCCCGACTTCGCCTCGTCGCCCAGATCGCGCGTGTCGCGAATCTTGGTCAGGACGCCGGCGTGATTGGCGCGCAGGTCCTGCAGCATCGCGGCTTCGTAGCGGGTCACGTCGGCGACCGGTACGGTGTCGAGATACCCCTGCGTTCCGGCGAAGATCGACGCGGTCTGCTCCTCGAACGGCATCGGCGAGAACTGCTTCTGCTTCAGCAGCTCGGTCAGGCGCGCGCCGCGGTTCAGCAGCTTCTGCGTCGAGGCGTCGAGGTCCGAACCGAACTGCGCGAACGCCGCCATCTCGCGATACTGCGCCAGCTCCAGCTTGATCGAGCCGGACACCTTCTTCATCGCCTTGGTCTGCGCAGCCGAGCCGACGCGGCTGACCGACAGGCCGACGTTGATCGCCGGGCGGATGCCCGCGAAGAACAGGTCGGTTTCGAGGAAGATCTGGCCGTCGGTGATCGAGATCACGTTGGTCGGGATGTAGGCCGACACGTCGCCCGCCTGCGTCTCGATGATCGGCAGCGCGGTCAGCGAGCCGCCGCCGTTGGCGTCCGACATCTTGGCGGCACGCTCCAGCAGGCGCGAGTGCAGATAGAACACGTCGCCCGGATAGGCTTCGCGGCCCGGCGGACGGCGCAGCAGCAGCGACATCTGGCGATAGGCGACCGCCTGCTTCGACAGATCGTCGAACACGATCAGAGCGTGCATGCCGTTATCGCGGAAATACTCGCCCATCGCCGCGCCGGTGTATGGCGCGAGGAACTGGAGCGGAGCCGGCTCCGACGCGGTCGCGGCGACGACGATGGAATATTCCATCGCGCCATTCTCTTCGAGCGTCTTGACGAGCTGCGCCACGGTCGAGCGCTTCTGGCCGACCGCGACGTAGACGCAGTACAGCTTCTTCGATTCGTCGGTACCGGAATTGACGCCCTTCTGGTTGATGAAGGTGTCGATCGCGACGGCGGACTTGCCGGTCTGACGATCGCCGATGATGAGCTCGCGCTGACCGCGGCCGACCGGCACGAGCGCGTCGATCGCCTTCAGGCCCGACTGCATCGGCTCCGACACCGACTGACGCGGGATGATGCCGGGGGCCTTCACCTCGACGCGGCTGCGCTGGTCGCTGACGATCGGGCCCTTGCCATCGATCGGGTTGCCGAGGCCGTCCACGACGCGGCCGAGCAGGCCCTTGCCGACGGGGACGTCGACGATCGTGCCGGTGCGCTTGACGGTGTCGCCCTCGCGGATCTCGGCGTCCGAGCCGAAGATCACGACGCCGACGTTATCGGCTTCGAGGTTGAGGGCCATGCCCTGCACGCCGTTAGCGAATTCGACCATCTCGCCCGCCTGGACGTTGTCGAGGCCGTAGATGCGCGCGATGCCGTCGCCGACCGACAACACCTGACCGGTTTCCGAGACCTGCGCCTCGGTGCCGAAATTGGCGATCTGGTCCTTGATGACCTTGGAGATTTCTGCGGCGCGGATATCCATTATCTTCAGCCCTTCATCGCGCTGGCGAGCGCATTCAAACGGGTACGGATCGACGAATCGATCATCTGGGAACCGATGCGGACGACGAGCCCGCCGAGCAGCGCCGGATCGACCGACAGGTCGACCGACACCTCACGCCCGACGCGGGTACGAAGCTGCTGCTTCAGTTCGGAAATCTGGCTCTCGTCGAGCGGGTGGGCGCTGGTCACCTCCGCCGACACTTCCCCGCGGTAGCGCGAGGCGAGCTTGCGGAAGGCGCGGATGATCGCGGGAAGCTGCGCCAGACGGCGGTTCTCCGCGAGCACGCCCAAAAAGCTCTTCGTCGTGGCGTCGATGCCGAGCTGGTCGGCGGTGGCAAGCACCGCCTTCACCGCCGGGCCGCGACCGACCATCGGGCTGGTTGTCAGCGTGCGGAAATCGTCCGACTGCGCCAACGCGTCGCGCACCGTCGTCAGGCTAGCCTCGACGGTGTCGATCGCCTTCGCGTCCTGCGCCAGCTCGAACAGCGCGAGCGCGTAGCGTCCACCCAGGCTCGCCTGGATGCCGCCGCCTGCAATACCTCCGGAAGTCTCCACGGACCTGGAATTCCTCGTCGCCGTAACGGATGATGCCCAACACCACGGGGCGCGCAAAACGCGCCTCCGAAGGGCTGGCGGGCGGCTAGCATGAGGTCCGCGATTGTGCAAGCCATGCGGGCCGAACGGTGGCTGCGGCCAGCCACCGTTCAGCCGCCGCGGCTATCGTACCAGCAGCGAAACGGAGAGTGACGATGCGGGGCTGGCGGGCGGCGACAGTAGTGATGACGCTTTCGACGCCCACAACGGCGGAGACGATCCGGGTCACCGGCATGCTGCCAGCGACGACGTCCGAGGCACCGCTGTTGCGAACGATCGCGGTCGCGCGCTTCGGCGGGCCGGACGGGGACGCCGTTGCCGGCGCGATCGGCGCGCGGCTGGCGCAGGCGGACGACGAACCGCGCCCCTTCTTCGATCTCGTCGCCCGCCCCGCAGCTGCGGAAGGCGTGATCGACGGTCAGGCGAGTGTCGATATTTCCGAGAGCAGCTACACGGAAACGCGCAAGCGCTGTGCCGAGAAGGTGAAGAAGGAATGCGTGCGCCACGAACGCTATGTCGTCGAATGCCTGCGACGGAGCGTGGCGCTGCACGGCGACTGGCGGCTGGTGCGGCGGCGGGACGACCGCGTGCTGTTCGCCCGCCCGATGGCGCAGGAGGCGAGCGACGAGGCGTGCGAGGATTCGGGGACGCTGTCGGATGTCGGATCGACGGTCGACCGGATGCTGAACGCGGTGGCTGCGCAGGTCCGCGTCGACATCGCCCCGCACCGAGAAAGCTGGACGCCCCGCATCCGCGAGGGTCGCGACGGCATGAGCAAGGCGGACGCCGCGGCATTCAAGGCAGCGGTGGCGTGGACGAAGACCGATGTCCGTGCGGCCTGCGACGCGTTCGCGGCGATCGAGGCGCGGGCGCCGCATCCCTCCACCCGCTTCAATGTGGCGCTGTGCGCAGAGTCGCGCGGCGACTTCGCGCAGGCGCAGGCCGGCTATGCCAGCGTCGCGACGTGGATACCCGGCGATGCGGACGACGCGCAGAAGGGGTTGCGCCGGGTCGAGCGGCTGGTCGCCGGCGAGCGCCAGATGGCAGACGTCAAGCGAGCGCGGAGCGAAGCCCGGTTTTGATCGCAAGCGGCGGGATGCGGTCGGCGGACGAAGCGCGTAGATCGACCGGTATGGACAGCATCGATCCCGAGAGCGCCTGGGCCGCCTTCGCCGCCCGCGACCGCACCGCCGATGGATGCTTCGTCGTGGGCGTGCGGACCACCGGCATCTACTGCAAGCCGAGCTGTCCCGCCCGGCATCCGCGGCGCGAGAATGTCGGCTTCTATGCGGACGGCGCGGCGGCACGGGCGGCGGGCTTTCGCGCCTGCCTGCGATGCACGCCCGACAGCATCGGCCGCGATCGGCTGGCCGTGGCGGCGGCGGCGGAACTGCTGAACGGCGGTGTCGCGATACCGCTGGCAGAACTGGCGGCGCGGGTCGGCTATGCGCCACATCACTTCCAGCGACTGTTCACGCGCGCCACGGGGTTGAGCCCCGCCGCCTATACGCGGGCGCGGCGCGAGGAACGCGCGGTCAAAGCGCTGTCGAGGGAGGAGAACGTGACGGACGCGATCTACGGGGCGGGCTACAATGCCGCCAGCCGCTTCTACGATACTGCCGCGCCGCGGCTGGGCATGATGCCCAGCGTGTGGGTCCGGGGCGGTGCGGGGGCGACGATCCGCTGGACGGTAGTGCCGACCACGCTCGGGCCGCTGATGATCGCGGCCACCGCCAAGGGCCTGTGCCGCGTCGCGTTCGACGAGGACGAGGCGGCGCTGCGGGCACGTTTCCCCGCCGCCGACGTGATCGCGGGCGACGCGGCGCTGGCCGACCTCGCGGCGCGTGTCGTGGCGGAGGTGGAGCAGCCCGCCGGCGCCGCCGACCTGCCGCTCGACGTGCGCGGCACCGCGTTTCAGGAGGCGGTCTGGCGCGCGCTGCGCACGATCCCGAAGGGGGAGACGGTCAGCTACGCAGAACTGGCGGCGATGGCCGGGCGGCCGGGCGCGGTCCGCGCGGCGGGCACGGCGTGCGGGGCGAACGGGGTCGCGGTGGTGGTGCCGTGTCACCGCGTGACGAAGCGGGACGGGTCGGTGGGCGGCTACGCCTATGGACCAGAGCGGAAGCGGGTCTTGCTGGAGCGGGAGCGCGGGCCACTGTGACATCCGGGCGCGCTGTACGGCGTCACCGCGAACGAATAGCCAAGCTTCTACCCCACCATCACTCTCTTCTGGAAGGAGATCGTTGCAAAACCCTCCTCTACCACCCCGGCGAAGGCCGGGGCTCAGTTGTGATGCCAGTGGTAATCGATCGAGGACGTTGCCCAACAGGACCCTGGCTTTCGCCGGGGTGGTGGCTGTGTGTTGCTCGAGTGGAGCCAGTTCGCAACGATCCCGTAAAAGGAGCGAGCAACGGTCAGTTCGGCGCCTTCGCCTGCGCCTCCAGCGTCGCAATGGCATCGGGGCCCTTCGCGCCGCCATCGAGCAGCGCGACGAGCTTCGCCGCCGGGTTGTCGGGCGCGGCGTGCGGATCGAAGGCCAGCGGGCGGAGCAGCATCTTCGCCTCGGCGACATCCCCGTCGAGCAGGAACTGCCGCGCCGCGCGCCAGCGCAGCGAGCCGTCCTGCGGCACCAGCTGCGTCGCGCGCTTCAGGCCGAGGATCGCCGACCTGGTCGGCGGCGCACCGGCCATCGCGAAGCTTTCATAGTAGAGCATCAGCGCGTCGGCGTCGTTGGTGTCGACCTTGTTCGCCCGGACGATCCAGCTTCGCGCCTCCTTCCACGCCGCCGCATCCGGCTCTGCTTTCGCGACGATGGCCCGGCGAAGGTGAACCCGCGCCTTGTACAGCAGCGCCTGTGCCGACTTCGGGTCGGCGGCGATCGCACGATCCGCCGCCGCCTCGGCCAGATCGTCCTGCTTGGCGTCGTAGGCGATCTCGGCGAGCCATCCTTGCGCGACGGCATCGTTCGGATGAGCGGCGGCAACCGGCGCGGCCTGCGCCAGCAGCGCCTTGGCCTGTTTCTCGTCGACGCCGCGGTCGGATCGCATCCGAAACCCGATCATCGCCGCCTCTCCCGCCGTCAGCGTGCGGATCGCGATCGGCGCGATCGGCAGCCGCGACCGCGCCATCTGCTTCACGACGAACTTGTTGCGGCTGAGATAAGCATCGACCGTGCGGTTGAAGTCGGACAGCTTGCCGAACGCCTGCGTCGCGGCCTCGACGCTGGGCACGCCGGCGGACAGCTTGTCGAGATAGGCGTTGAACCGGCCCGCCATCGCGGGGTCGGACACGATCATGTGCGTGAGCAACCAACCCCGCCCATACATCGCATCCATCTCCTGCGGTCCGCGGATCGTATCGCGGCCATCGAACAGGCGCTTGACCGGCATGGCGTAAGCAAGGCCGTAGACGCGGTGCTGTGCGGGCACGCCGAAGCGGACGTCGGTGGCGTCGAACTTCGTCGTCGCCATGTACTCGGCATAGCCTTCGGAGAACCACGCCGGATACGGGGCCGCGTAATTGCCGAGCAGGAAGTGGTGGCCATATTCGTGGAACAGCACCAGTTGCGGCGAGAAGTCGTCGGCACTGGTCGCGGCGGGTGTGTAGGCGACGGACCCGCTGACACGCGGCAGGTAGAAGCCGGCGACGTTCTGGCCGCCCCGCCCCATCAGCTTACGGATCGCATCCTCGTTGCGGACGGTATAGACGGTGACGACGTTGGCGCCCTCGTCCAGTTCCTTGGGCGTGGCGCTGATCAGCCGCATCAGCGCGTCCAGCTGCTCCAGCCGCGTCGCCGATTCGCGAATCTGGTCCTCGGTGGCATCGGCATAAACGACGAAATGCCTGCCCTTCGCCTGCCGCCATTCGGCCTGCGTGGCCGTCGATGCCAGCAGCGCCGCAGCGGCGGCGATCCGGTACCTGAAAGACAGCATCGGCTCAGCGCGGCTTCAGCGTCGTGGCGGGACGCGCCGACCGGTACATCTGCCACGCGATGTCGTCGAGCAGGCCGGTATTGTCCTTGCCCTTGTGGAACAGGTCGAAATGCGTGCGATCGGGGACGTAGGTGAAGCTCTGATGCGCGCCCAGCCGCTCGAACACGGCCTGTAGACGGCGGGCCGGGCCGTCGAGATAGAAGGTGTCGGCGGTGCCGACGATGAGGTGGATCTTGCCGTCGAGGTCCGATCTTAACGTCGGCCAGTCGCGCGCGACGATATGCGCGATGTCGTAGTGGTCGCGCCAATGGGTGGCTACCGCGGGATCGACATCGCCGGTCGCGCGGTCGAACAGCGAGATCGGCTTCCCGTCCGGGCCCTTGGGGGAGAACACCCAGTCGAACGACGCGAACTGCCCGCCCACGGGGCCGAGCACCTGTTCGATCGCGGCGAACTGCTGCTGTGTGGCGATGACCTTGCCCTTCTCCCGCGCGACCGGAATCGGCTGTCCGGCAGTATCGCGATAGGCGTTGGCCTTCGCCGCATAGATGTCGACGTTGGTGAAGTCGTGGAAGTCGCTGGGGTCCGGTGAGGTGGGCCAGGTGCCGCCGAACATCTTCGGATAGCGGACCTGCAGCCACAGGCTGGCCCAGCCGCCCGACGAATGGCCCGTCAGGAACCGCGAGCCGGCGCGCGCATCCATCGCGTAGCGGCCCTCGATCCAAGGGATGAACTCCTCCGTGAGCGCCTGACCCCACGGGCCGTTGTTCGCCGAGTCAGCGAACTCGTGCGTGCCGGTGGGGGAGCTTTCGTCGAGGATCACCCAGATCATCGGCGGGGCCGCGCCCGATGCCATCTTCCCGCTCATGCCGGCCGCCTGCCCCTGCGCGCTCATCAGCGTGCTGCCGAAGCCGCCGGTCGAATAGACGGTCGGATAGGTCTGGCCATCGGCCCCATAGCCTGGCGGCAACGCCACCCAGCCACGGATCGCGGTCGGCTGCCCCCGGAACCGGGTCATCGTCGGGCTGACGAATTCGACGGGCTGCACCTTCGCCAGATTGGCGCGCAGCCGATCGCGCATGGCGACATCGGGGATCTGGGCGAGCGCCTGTTCCGTCGTCTTGGCCGGGATCTCCGTCGCCAGCGTCAGGACCGGCGCGCGACCGGGCAGCGCCGCCTCGACGATCGGCGACACGAGATCGCCGGCATCGCGACCGCGATAGTTATAGTTGTGGTTGCGATCGAGCACCGCCTGGAACCGGTACGTTCCGGGCGGCAGGGTCGAGAATGGCGCAGGAAAGGCGTCCGCCTCCCCGTCGACCTGCGCGGTCTGGCCCGCGGTCCACCGCGTCGTCTCGCGCGCGGCGATGGCGGTGCCGGACGGCTCGAATGGTGACGTGTCGATCGCCTCGTCCGCCTTCGCGCCGGGCTCCACGCGCTTGGCGAAGACGATCAGCCGACCTGACTGCGGCCCCTGAATCGTCGGCGACAGGGTTACCGGAATCGTAACGGGTGTCGCATCCTGCGCCGCCGCAGGGGCCGCGACCATCGCCAAAGCCAAGGCTAGCGAACCCAGCATCATCCCGCGTGTCATCGTCATTCCCTAGTCCCCGAAGCGTCGATGCTGCCGCAAATCCCGGCGGCGGCAAAGCGGGTTTGGTTAGGCAAATGTAAAACCTTGCCGATTAGTCCGGGACGCGAACAGATTGAGGTCCCGGTATGAGTGCGTTCGGACGTCGGAGCGGAATGGGAACGGGTCAGGGCGCACGACCCGCGTTCGGAGTCGCTCGCCCGATGCAGGGTGGCGGTCCCGCTCCCCGTCCCGAAGCGGATGCCGGTCTGTCGGGCGGCACGCAATTCCCGTCGATCGACATGCTGACGCCGATGCCGGGCGAATCGGACGCCATCTTCGCCGCGCCGCAGGCCGATGCGATGCAGCGGCTGGCCGATCGTCAGGCCGCCAGCGGCGAAGCGGGATCGAGCCGGGTCGAGGGCTTCGAAGCCTCCATCCACAAGATCAAGGAACAGGTGCTGCCGCGCCTGCTGGAGCGCGTCGACCCGGAAGCGGCGGCGACGCTGGGCAAGGACGAGCTGGCCGAGGAATTCCGGCCGATCATCCACGAGGTGCTGGCCGAACTGAAGCTGACGCTGAACCGCCGCGAGCAGTTCGCGCTGGAAAAGGTGCTGGTCGACGAGCTGCTCGGCCTCGGGCCGCTCGAGGAGTTGCTGGCCGACCCGTCGATCAGCGACATCATGGTCAACGGCCCCGAGCAGACCTATGTCGAGCGCAAGGGCAAGCTGGAACTGGCGCCGATCCAGTTCCGCGACGAGGAGCACCTGTTCCAGATCGCGCAGCGGATCGTGAACTCGGTCGGCCGGCGCGTCGACCAGACCTCGCCACTCGCCGACGCTCGCCTGAAGGACGGGTCCCGCGTCAACGTCATCGTACCGCCGCTGAGCCTGCGCGGTACGGCGCTGTCGATCCGTAAATTCTCCGCCAAGCCGATCACGATCGACATGATGGCGGGCTTCGGCAGCATGTCGCCCAAGATGGCGACGGCGCTGAAGATCGCGGGCGCAAGCCGCTTCAACGTCGTCATTTCGGGCGGTACCGGTTCGGGCAAGACCACGATGCTCAACGCCCTGTCGAAGATGATCGACCCGGGCGAGCGCGTGCTGACGATCGAGGACGCGGCCGAACTTCGCCTGCAACAGCCGCACTGGCTGCCGCTGGAAACCCGCCCTGCCAATCTGGAGGGTCAGGGCGAGATCAGCATCCGCGATCTCGTCAAGAACGCGCTGCGTATGCGCCCGGATCGCATTATCCTGGGCGAAATCCGTGGCAGCGAGTGTTTCGACATGCTCGCCGCCATGAACACGGGCCACGACGGATCGATGTGCACGCTCCACAGCAACAGCCCTCGCGAGGCGCTGGCGCGGATGGAGAACATGGTGATGATGTCCGACATCAAGGTGCCGAAGGAAGCGATCAGCCGCCAGATCGCCGATTCGGTCGACCTCATCATCCAGGTGAAGCGCCTGCGCGACGGTTCGCGGCGCGTGACCAACGTCACCGAGGTGATCGGCATGGAAGGCCCGGTGATCGTCACGCAGGAACTGTTCAAGTTCGAGTATCTGGACGAGTCGGCGGACGGCAAGATCCTCGGCGAGTACCGTTCGATGGGCCTGCGTCCCTACACGCTGGACAAGGCCAAGCAGTACGGGTTCGATCAGGCGTATCTGGAGGCGTGCCTGTAGTGCACCGTCACGGCGGTTCGCCCTGACCACGATTAGTGGCTAAAGCCACCCGCGTGCTGGCCCTGTTCCTTCTTCTCGCCTCCCCCGTTCCGGCCGAGCCGCCGGCGGGCAATGTCACGATCGCGGCGGATGCGGAGGCGCGGTGGGTGCCGTTCACGCTGACGCCGGGCAACCAGATCCTGTTCGACGCGACGCTCGACGGACGAAAGGTCAGCGCGATCCTCGACACCGGCGTCAGCGTCACCCTGCTGGCGCGCACCTCCGCCGCCCTGGTCCCGGCCAAGGTCAAGGCCGGCGGGACCGCGGCGGCGATCGGCGGGGCGGTGCCGATCGGCTGGATGACGACCGGCCGCGTCAGTTTCGGCGGGGTCGAGCGGCGCGGCGGGTCGGTCGCGGTCGCCGCCCTGCCCGCCGCCGCGACAGGGCGGACCGAGGCCGTGGACCTGCTGGTCGGGCGCGACCTGCTGGCGAAGGGCGCGCTCGACATCGACTTCGCCAACCGGCGCTTTCGGGTGCTGCCATCGGGTCGCCTTCCCTTCGCAGGTGCCACCGCGCCGCTGACGATCTCTCGCGAGCGGCGTGTCTACGAGACGAGCATGACGATGGGCACACGGCGGCTGGCTCCGGTGGTCGTCGATACCGGCGACGGCGCGTCGGTGACGATCGCCGCACCGGAATGGCGCGCCGCCGCGCTGCCGGGTGTGACGTCGACCAGCGCGATCGGCTTCGGACTGGCGGGGCCACTGGTCACCGACCTCGCGATCGTTCCTTCCCTGAAGCTGGGCACATTGACGACGGGCGAGGTCGAGCTGCGCGTTGAGCCGGCTGGCGGGTTCAGTCAGGCGATCGGCGTCGCGGGGCGCATCGGGTCCAGCTTCCTCCAGCATTACCGCGTCCTGCTCGATCCGGGCGCGGGACGTATGGTGCTGAGGCTGGACGATCCGAAGCCGCCGCTGCGTTCCACCAGCGGTATCCTGCTCGGCGTCGCGAAAGACCGGCTGAACGTGCTGCACGTCATGCGCGGCGGGCCGGCGGCGGCAGCCGGCTGGCGCGCGGGCGAGACGATCTGCGCGATCGACGGCGTGCCGGTGCCGGCGGACTACGCGGAAAACCGGATGGCGGCGTGGTCGATCGGCGCGCCCGGAACCGTCGTGCGGCTGAAGCTGTGCGGGGGCGAAGAGCGACGCCTGACGCTGCGGCGCTTCTACTGAGCCATAGCGTCAGGCGTCACCCCCTACCGCTCTACGCCCTTCGCCTTGCCCCAGCTGCGCGCCACCGTATAGCCGAGATAGCCGGTGCCGAAGAGCGCGTAGAGCGGCTCCGGAATACCGGCCAGATAGGCGTTCATGCCCGCCGCGATGTTGGTCGCCATCGCCGGGGCGATCGCCGCGATCACGCCCATCGGGATCGCCCAGAGCAGCAGCGCGTACATCACGTACAGGAACATCGGCCGCGCCCGGGACGTCCACGGATCGGGCGACTGCGCCTCCGCGATCACCGCCGCTATCTGCTGGCGAAGACGTTCGATATCCTGCGTATTCTCAAGGCGGAGCAGTTCCAGCTTGGCCGCGTCGCGCGCCTTGGGATCGGGTATCAGTTTGTCGAGAAGCCCCGCGACGGGGCCGATGATGGCATCCACGATGGCCATGTCGATCCTTTCTAAGGTTAGGCTAAGGTTAGTCCAACGACGCGCGTCAGCCGACGCGGTTCGCGAGCCAGCCGTAGAGGAACGCCTCGTTCGCCGGCCGTCCCTCGGCGAGCGTCAGATAGCGTTCGCCCTGCAACGCCTCGACCGCGCGGACCAGCACGCCCTCCCCCGATCGACCGCGCCGGCGCAGGAACGCGTCGAGCGCTGCCAGCGTATCCGGCCCGACCCGCCCGTCGACCGCGATGTCGGCGTAATCGCCGCCGCCGCGATTGAGCGCGGTGAGCGCCCGCTGGAGGAAGCCGATCGCGACCGCAGGCCCCATGTTCACCGCCGTATCGAACAGCTCCGTCGCCAGCTTCGGCGCGAGCGCGGCGACCACATCGAGCCGCGGGCGCGACCAGTACAGCCGGCGGTAGATCGCGACCGCCCTGTCGCGCGGCAGGTCGCGCATCGGCCCGCTCCAGCCGTCGGCGCGCGCCACCGCCTCGGTGATGCCCCAGCGTGTCGCGCCGCCGCGGTCGGCCGGATGGTCGCCGAAGCCGCCTTCGCGGGCGATCACGGCCTTGATCAGATCGTCGATGTTCATGAGGTGCCCACCTGTTGCTGGAAAGGGCGCTCCATTTATACGAGTCGCCGCGTGTAGGACAGCAGCGCCTTTTTTCGGCCCGCGGCTTTGGCTAGAAGTGCAGCGATGAGGGCCATCATCATCGCGGCGGGCCACGGCTCGCGCCTGTTGCCGCTGACGCTGACGACGCCGAAATGCCTGGTGCCGGTGGGCGGTCGCGCGATCCTAGACCACCAGCTCGATGCGATCGCGGCGGCGGGGATCGAGACGGCGGTGATCGTCGGCGGCTATCGCATCGGCCAGATCGCGGAGCATCTGGCGGCGCGGTCCGCGCGGGAAATCGCGACCGAACTGGTCTTCAATCCCTTTTGGTCGGCGGCGAGCAGCATCGGCAGCGTCTGGGCAGCACGCGCGCATCTGGCCGGACCGTTCGCGCTGATGAACGGCGATACGGTATTCGACGCGGACGTCATGCGCAGTGCGGTCGAGGCGGCCCCGTCCGGCGTGACGTTGATGGTGGAGGCGCTGGGCGCGGCGGAGCTGGACGACATGCTGGTCGCGGTGGAACGCGGCCGCGTGCTGGCGGTGGGCAAGACGCTGGAGGGGGCGACGCACCGATCGCTCGGGATCGTACTCTCGCGTGGCGGCGACGCCTATGCCCGCGCGCTGCGGCTGGTGATCGGCGAGGACGAGGGTATCCACGCCTATCATCACGCGATCGTCGACCGGCTGGCGAAGGCGGATGCGGTGGCGGCGGTGACGATTCCCGCGGACGGCCACTGGCAGGAGATCGACCGGCCGGAGGACATCGACCGCTGGCGGCGGGAGCATGGCGGTGGGTGAGTCGGGGGTGAGCGATGGAGCCGGGCTTCAAGTCCGACCATTGTGCCACCCCGGCGAAGGCCGGGGTCCAGTCGCAAAGGTTTCAGTTGGCGTGGACAGCGGCCACCAACTCTGTGCGCGGCAACGGGGCCCCGGCCTTCGCCGGGGTGGGGTCTGTAGAGACGGCGGGGCCGAACGTCGGATCAACGAAGCAACCTCTCAGCGCGTTTGCCAAGGACTGCCCGCATGACCAGTGTCGGCTTCCTGTTCCTCGGCGAGCTGCACCTGATCCCGCATCTGCTGCCGATCGCGGCGGCGCTGGCGCGGCGGGAGGAGGCGCCCGCCGTGACGCTGCACGTCGCGACATCGGTGCATGAGGAGATCCTGCGCGAGGCGGTCGCGACGCTGGGGATCGATGTCGCGATCCGGCGCGTGCGCGGCTTCCGTGAAGCCGCACCGGGATCGCGGGAGACGCCGCCCCTGCCCTCCAAGCCGCTGGTGCTGGCGCTGAACGCACGCCGCTTCCTGACGCACGACGTGGTGGTGGTAGCGGAGCGGACCAGCCTGTGGCTGCCGCGGGTCGCGCGACGGCTGGGGATCGGAGGCCCGACGCGCTTCGTCTACAACGAACATGGCGCGGCCCCGCACGCCAACTTCGCCGATCCGCGCAACCGCGAGGCGGATGCGATCCTGATGCCGAGCGAGGGCATGGCCGCGCGCGTGCGGGCATCGGGGCATGACAACGCGCCGATCCACGTCGTCGGCTATATCAAGCCGGATTATGTCCGCGACCTCGTCACCGCCGCCGCGATGCCGCGCTTCCCGGACGATCGCCCGGTCGTCGTCTACGTACCGCACTGGAAGCGGGACAAGTCGAGCTGGTGGGGGATGGGCGAGGCGGTGATGGCGTGGATCGCCGCGCAGGACCGCTACAACCTCATCGTCGCGCCGCACGTGCGCCTGCCGAAATTCGATCCCGAGTTCGAGCGCCGCGTCGCGCCCTATCGCGGCCGGCCGAACATCGTCGTCGATGCGACATCCTACCGGCTGATCGACCAGAGCTATACCGGCCATGCCGACCTGTATCTGGGCGACGGCAGCAGTCAGGTGGTGGAGTTCGCCGCCGTGAAGCCGCGGCCGATCGTGTTTCTCAACCCCGACCGACACCCCTGGACGGACGACCCCCGCTTCAGCCACTGGTCGATGGGCGACGTGATCGACGACATCGCCGCGCTGCCGGCCGCACTGGACGCCGCGCCGGGCAAGCTGTCGCACTATGAACCCGTGCAGCGCGCCTATGTCGAGCGGATGATGGGCGTCGACGACGGGCATGCCAGCGACCGGGCGGCGATGGTGGTCGCCGGGCTAATGCGCCAAGATAGTGGCAGCCGGAGCGGAAACCGCTAGGAACGCTGGCGATGACTGCCGTGACCAAGCCCCGCCTGACATCCGTCGGCAACAATCCGACCCGTATCTGGGGCATGACCAATGCCGAACGGACGCGGCGGATCGCCAAGGCGCAGGAGCTGGACGGCGGCGGCGATGCTGGCGTGATGCTGGCGAACGACGATTACGCGTTCGATCCGGCGTGGAGCCGCTACGTCGCCGCGCGGCCGGGCAGCGTGTTGATGCTGGCGGGCGTGCCGGTGCTGGCGCATGTCGATGCCGGCCGAGCGGATGCGGTGGCGGCGGGGATGCTGGATGCAAGCAGCGATGCTTCGACTGCGCTCAGTACGAACGGGGGTTCGGGCGCCTCCACGTCTACGCCCCTGGAAAGTTCAGCCACCCCCCTCCCCTCGCTGACGATCATCGACGCCAGCGATCCCGCCGGCATCTACGACGACGTCCTGCGCAAGCGGGAGAAGCCGTTCGCGCTTCCGCTCACGCCAGAGACCGTCCCGGTAATCGAGCGCGCCAGTTATCAGGGCGCGTACAAGGGCGTCACCGACCTGCTGACGCTGTACCTGTGGCCGGTCTGGGCGTTCCACATCACGCGGTTGTGCGCCCGGATCGGTATTTCGCCCAACGGCGTGACCGCGATCGGCAGCGTGCTGTGCATCGTCGCGACGGTCGCGTTCTGGTACGGGTGGTTCTGGTCGGGGCTGGCGATCGGCCTCGTGTTCATGGTGCTGGACACGGTCGACGGCAAGCTGGCGCGGTGCACGATCACCTCGTCGAAGCTGGGCAATGCGTGGGACCACGGCGTCGATCTGGTCCATCCGCCCTTCTGGTGGTGGGCATGGGCGGCTGGGTGCGCGCCGTACGGGCGGCCGCTGACCGACGGGACGTTCTGGATCGTTATCGGCACGATGCTGTTCGGCTACGTCGCGCAGCGGTTGATCGAGGGGGCGTTCATCGTCCGCTTCAGGATGCACATCCATGTCTGGCAGCGGTTCGACAGCAAGTTCCGGCTCGTCACCGCGCGGCGCAATCCGAACATGGTGATCCTCTTCGCCAGCCTGCTGATCCTGCGACCCGACTGGGGGATCATCGGCGTCGCGGCATGGACCGCGATCTCGCTGGTCGTCCATCTCGTCCGTCTGTTGCAGGCGATGGCGATGAAGGCGCGCGGGGTTCCGATCGTCAGCTGGCTGGCCGATTGAGCACGGCGGCCGACATGGTGGAGGAACCGGAAGGCCGCTTCAGCGGTGCGATGGGCGCGGTATGGCGCAACCTCGGCTGGCTGCTCGCCAGTCGCGGCGTGCTGGCGGTGCTGTCGCTGTTCTACCTGGGCATCGCGACGCGGTCGCTGGGGGTCTACGGATTCGGGCGGTTCGCGCTCATCATCGGCGCGGCGCAGACACTCGCCACCTTGGTGGCGTTCCAGAGCTGGCAGGTGATCGTCCAGTACGGCACGCCCGCACTGGCGCGCGGCGACGACGAGGCGCTGGGCCGCGTGTTCCGCGGGTCGGCGCTGGTCGATGCGGGCAGCGCCGCGATCGGCGCG
This sequence comes from Microvirga sp. SRT01, assembly GCA_018139225.1. GTDB lineage: Bacteria > Pseudomonadota > Alphaproteobacteria > Sphingomonadales > Sphingomonadaceae > Sphingomonas > Sphingomonas longa. Next base: position 174,527 of record JAGSNX010000006.1, on the reverse strand, counting down.
GTGCTGGCGTGGCTGATCCTGGAGTTCTTCGGCGAGGCGCTGGGGATCGGCCCGACATTGCAGCGCGCGACGCTGATCTTCGCCATCGTGCAGCTCGTCACGATCCGCTCCACCCCGCTTGGTATCCTGCGCCTGCGCGACCGGTTCGCGCTGTCGGCGGCGGCGGACAGCGTGACGCCCGTCGCGCGGTTCGTCGGCACCGTGCTGGTCTGGGCGGTACACCCGACCGTGCAGGGATTCCTGTTCGCCTGGGGTCTGGCGGAGATCCTGACCGCGGCGACCTATTGGATCATGGTCGCGCAACGCGGCGAGATCGCCTTGATGCGGCGCGGGCGCGGCATGAAGCGGCTGCTGGCCGAGCATCCCGGCATCGTCCGCTTCGCACTGTCGACCAACGCCAGTTCGACGCTGGGCCTGTCGAGCAAGCAGATCCCGCTGCTCGTCGTCGGGGCCGCGGCCGGGCCGGCGGCGGCGGGCGCGTTCCGTCTCGCCAGCCAGATCGCGCAGGCGCTGGCGAAGCTGTCGCAACTCATCAGCCGCGCCGCCTTTCCGGAGGTCGTGAAGACGGTGCGCGACGCCAAACCGGGCGAACTCGGCCGGTTGCTGAGGCGATTGTTCCTCGCGAGCGGCGCGGCGGCGGTCGTCATCATGGCGCTGGTCGCGGTGGCGGGTCGGCCGGTGCTGAATCTGGTTGGTGGACGCGACTTCACGGGCGCGTGGCCGATCCTGTTGTGGCTGGCGGTGGCGGGGTGCCTCGACTTCGCCACGGTCGGCGTCGACACGGTCATGACCGCGCTGCAACGCGCCGGCACCGTCTTCGCGATCCGGGCGCTGGGGGCCGGCCTGATGCTGGCGGCGGCGTTCGCGTTGATGCCGTTCTTCGGACCGACCGGCGTCGCGATCGGCGTCGCGGTCGGGTCTGCGGGGGTCGCGGTGATGATGGCGATCGTGGCTGTACGGCTTGCGAAACATGGGGCAAGGCGGCCTTCGTAGCGCCTTCATAAAGCCGTGGTTGCTCCCCATCTGCCACCGCATGATGGCGAATAATCTGGTAAAAACGATGCTTGCGGGCACACTGGCGCTCGCCCCCTCCGCCGTCGCGGCGGAGAGCTGCACCGGTACGCCGGGCGGCAATGCGGTGAAGCTGACGGTGCAGGCGACCGGCCTGCGCAACGGTAGCGGCGAGGTCGCGTTCACCGTCTATGCCGATGACAAGAAGCGGTTCCTGGCCAAGGGCGGCAAGCTCGCCCGTGTCCGCGTCCCCGCCCGCGCGCCGGTGACGAGCGCCTGTTTCTGGCTGCCGGCCGGCCGATACGCGGTCGCGCAATATCACGACGAGAATGGCGACCGGAACTTCAACCGGACGCTGTGGGCGCCAAAGGAAGGCTTCGGCTTCTCCAACGACGCGCCGACCTCGATCGGGTTGCCGGCGCTCGACGCGGCGCGGTTCACCTTGCCCGCCGGGGGCCGAACACTGAGCATGGCGATGCGCTATCGCCGTTGAATGCGGCAAGCCGTTGAACCTGCATTCGATTGCCTGCCCCGAAAATCGGAACCGATGCGCTGGCGAAACATTCCCGCCCTGAATTGGTCACAAATGTGTAGTCAGGCATAATGTCCTAGCCTGTCCGGAAGCCCAACGCCGATGTCTGCCACCGTTCTTGCCTTTGCCGGGGTCGAACCGCACTTTACCCCCACGGTGAAGGCAGCGCCGAGCGCGTCCGCGGCGGGCAATCTCCGCGTCGGCATCGTCTGCAACCCCAAGAGCCATCGCAATCGCGGTGCGGCCTATGCCGCGGGCGTACCCGGTGCCGGTCGGGTGATGGTCGCCGCGCCGTCCACCCGTGAAGCGCTGGCCGACACGCTCTCCGATTTCGCCAAGGCGGGGATCGACCTGCTGGTGATCGACGGCGGCGACGGCACCGTGCGTGACGTGCTGAGCGGCGCGGGCAACGCCTGGGGCCGGCGCTGGCCGACGATCGTCGTCATCCCGTCAGGCAAGACCAACGCATTGGCGATCGACCTTGGGCTGCCTGCCGACTGGACGCTGGACGACGCGCTGGTCGCGGCGCGCGTCGGCCGCACGGTGACGCGCCGGCCGCTGGAGATCGCACGCACCGACGCACCCGGCACGCCGGCGCTGCGCGGGTTCCTGATGGGCGCGGGCGGCTTCGTCAGCGCGACCGAACTGGCGCAGCGCACGCACCGGGTCGGTGCGTTCAACGGCGTCGCTGTCGGCCTCGCGCTGGGCTGGACTGTCGTGCAGACGATGTTCGGCAGCGATTCGGGCGCATGGCGCTCCGGCACGCCGATGACGCTGACGACGCCCGCCGGCACCGTCGAGGCGCACCCGCGCTACCTGCTGCTCGCCTCGACGATGCAGCGCATGCCGCTGGGGCTGAAGCCGTTCGGCCCGACGCGCGAGGGGCTGAAGCTGCTCGACGTCGACGCGCCGCTGCGGCTGATGGCGGCGGCGGTGCCGGCGATCCTGGCGGGCCGTGCGAGCGGGTGGCTGGCGAAGCTGGGCTATCACCGCCGCGACATGACCGGCTTCCGGCTCGACATGGATGCCAACTTCATCCTCGACGGCGAGCATTTTCCGGGCGGGGCGCTGGAGGTTCGACAGGGCCCGCGCCTCTCCTTCGTCGTCCCGTGACCGACGCACTGCGGGCGTACGTCGCCGATACGCTCGCCGCGCCCGTGCCGGCGGCGGTGCGCCATGTGGCTGAGCTGCTGGCCAAGGATGCCGGCGCAGAGGCGGTGCTGTTCTACGGCTCCAACCTGCGCACCGGCTCGCTGGATGGCGTCCTCGACTTCTACGTGCTGACCGCAGGCGCACGGGAGAGGGGTATCTGGCCGCGGGTCGGCTACCGCGAGTTCGCGGTCGGGCCAGCGACGCTGCGCGCGAAGATCGCGACGATGACGCTCGCCACCTTCACGACCGCCGCCGAGGGGCGGTCGATCGACACGACGATCTGGACCCGCTTCGTGCAGCCCGCCGCACTGGCGCAGGCGCGGTCCGACGCGGCAGCGTCCGCGGTTGTCGACGCGATCGCCGCGGCGGCGGTGACGGCGGCGCGGTTCGCCGCTGCGCTGGGTCCGCCAGAGGGTAATTCGGCGGATTACTGGCGTGCGCTGTTCCGCCAGACCTATGCCGCCGAACTGCGTGTCGAGGCGCGCGGGCGTGAAGAGCAGATCCTGACGCATGGCGGCGATCGCTATGACACGCTGCTGCCGCTGGCGTGGGAGGCGGGCGGCGTGCCGTTCGTGCGCGACGGATCGAGCCTGATCGCGCGCATGCCCGCAAGCGAAGCGGCACGGTGGCGCGCGAAATGGGCGCGGCGGCGGCGGCTGGGCAAGCCGCTGAACGTCGTGCGGCTGGTACGCGCGGCCTTCACCTTCGACGGCGCGGCGAAATACGGCGCATGGAAGATCGAGCGGCATACCGGCATCGCGGTGGGGATGACGCCGTGGCGCGAACGCCACCCGATCCTGGCCGCGCCCGGCGTGTTCTACCGCGTCTGGCGAGCGCGGCGATGACGCCCGCCGCCGTCATCCTCGCCGGGTCGCGGCCGGGTGCGCCCGATCCGCTCGCCGCGGCGGCGGGCGTCGCGCACAAGGCGCTGATCGTGCTTCAGGGCGACACGCTGCTGGCGCGGGTGGCGGCGGCGTTGCGAGCGGCGGGGCTGGAGCGGATTGCGGTGTCGGCGTCCGACCCCGCGGTGCTGGCGGAAGCGGCCCGACTCGGCTTGCAGGCGCTGCCCCCCGCCGCCGGACCGAGTGGTAGCGTTGCGGTGGCGCTGGAGACGCTCGGCGCGCCGTTGCTGGTCACGACGGCGGACCACGCGCTGCTGGAAGGAGCATGGGTCGAGCGTTTCCTCGCGGACGTGCCTGCCGGTATCGACGTCGCCGCGCTGATGGCGGAGCGCGCCGAGGTCGAGGCGGCGGCACCGGGCACGCGGCGGACGTACTTGCGCTTCGCGGACGGGGCGTGGTCCGGCTGCAACCTGTTCCTGCTGGCGACGCCCGGTGCGGCCCGCGCGCTGGACCTGTGGAAGCAGGTGGAGGCGGATCGCAAGCGGCCGTGGCGGATCGTGCGGCGATTGGGAGTGGGGCTGTTGCTGCGCTACGTCGCGGGGCGGCTGACGCTGGCCGATGCGGTGGCGGCGCTCGGCGTACGCGCTGACCTGAAGGCGACGGTGGTGGCGAGCCCATTCGGGCTGGCGGCGGTGGATGTCGACAAGGTCGCTGATCTGGAGCTGGTGCGGGGGATTGTTGCAAGCCGGTGACCCTCACCCTTCGCACCAGCTACGCCGGTTGGCCCTTCCCTCTCCTTGAGGGAGAAGGAAGGAAGAGTGCAGCGACGGGAGGGTGAGGGCGACTAAAGCCCCTCCCCCAGTTGCTCCAGCGATCGCTGTTTCGTCTCCGGGAAGAACAGGAACACGATCACCAGCTGCGCGACCATCGCCAGCGCGAACACCACGAACGGCGCACCGCGCGAATAGGCGGCGACCAACGGAAAGCCGCCGGCGATCACCGCGTCGAACGCCCAGTGCGTCGACGACCCCAGCGACTGGCCGCGCGCCCGGACGTCGGTCGGGAAGATTTCCGAGATGTAGACCCAGATCACCGCGCCCGAACTGAACGCGAAGAAGGCGATATAGGCGAGCAGCAGCCACAGCAGATACTGCTCTCCCTGCCCGCTGAGGAAGATCGCCGCCGTTCCCGCCAGTGTGGCGGCCAGCCCGACCGACCCGATCATCAGCAGCGTCCGCCGCCCCAGCCGGTCGATGACGGTCAGCGCCAATCCGGTGAAGATGAAATTGGCGGCACCGATCGCGATCGCCTGAAGGTCGGCGGACGTGCCACTGAACCCCGCCGCCGCGAAGATGTCGTTCAGGTAATAGAGGATCGCATTGATGCCCGTCAGCTGGTTGAACGCCGCGACGGCGAAGGCGAGCAGCATCGGCTTGCGATGCCGTGACCAGCTGAGCTTCGCGCTCGACGCGTGATCATCGGCACGCTGATAGGCGGCGACGCTGCGGTCAGGATCGGGATCGCCCAGGCTGGCGAGCACCGCCGCCGCTTCCCGCGCCCGGTGCTTCGCCGTCAGCCACCGTGGGCTGTGCGGGATCGTGAACAACAGGGCGAGCAGGATCACCGCCGGCACCGCGGTGACGCCGAACTTCACGCGCCAGTCCCACGTCCCCAGATCGAGGCTCGAAACGAAGAAGTTCGACAGATAGGCGACGAGGATGCCGAACACGACGTTCAACTGGAACGCGCCGACCATCGCGCCGCGCTTCTCCGCCGGTGCGATCTCCGCGATGTAGACGGGCGCGAGCACCGACGATGCGCCGACCGCCAGCCCCGCCATGACGCGGAACAACAGCAACGCTCCCCAGTCCCACGCCAGCAGGCAACCGACGCCCGACAGGATATACAGCAGCGCGATGGCTTGCAGCGACGTGCGCGCGCCGTAACGGTCGCCGGGAATGCCAGCGGTCAGTGCACCGATCAACGTGCCCCACAGGGCGCTGGACACGGTAATGCCGACGCCGCCCGCATCCAGCGCGAAGGCATCGCGCACACCCGATGTGGTTCCCGCGATCACGGCCGTGTCGAACCCAAACAACAGGCCGGCGAGCGCGCCGACCGTCACACCCCGGATCAGCGTTGCGTTCAAACGGCTACTCCTTCGCTCGCGTGGGGGCCCGTGGTGCGCCCGACGCTGCGGGCGGGTCAAGCCATGTGAGGCAACCCACTGATGAAGAATGTTTCATGGGCAGCAAAGCATACGCAACAATCATTGATCGTATACCGGGTTTAGTATACGATCCTCAACCTCACTGGACAGCGATCCAGATTTTTACGGGGGCTTCAATGATTTACAGGATTCGAGCAGCGGGTGCGATCGCGGCGGCGTGTGGCGCTTTGCTGACCAGCACGGCAATGGCGCAGGTTGCGAGTTCTCCGGCCGATCTGCCGCAGGGCGCGCCCACCGGTACCGATGAGGGTAGCGCCGACATCCTGGTCACCGGCACGCGCATCAAGCGCGCGGACCTGAACAGCAACAGCCCGCTGACCGCCGTCGACAGCCAGGAGATCCAGTATCAGGGTGCGACGACCGCGGAGGCCGTGCTGAACCGCCTGCCGCAGTTCACCGCCGACGCGAACGAGAACGTCTCCAACGGATCGGACGGCACCGCGAACGTCAACCTGCGCAATCTCGGCAGTTCGCGCGTCCTGACGCTGATCAACGGTCAGCGCATGCTGCCGCAGCAGGCGGTCGACATCAACTTCATCCCCAGCGCGCTGATCGAGCGGATCGACGTGGTCAGCGGCGGCGCATCGGCGGTGTATGGCTCGGACGCGCTGGCCGGCGTCGTCAACTTCGTCCTCCGCAACAAATTCGACGGGCTGCGGATCGATGCGCAGGCCGGGTTCGCGCAGCACATCAACGATAACAAGGACATTCGCGCCGTCCAGGCCGCACGCGGATATGCGCTGGCGCCGCGGCAAGTGGCGGATGGCGGCAAGCAGGACATCAATGCGGTGTTCGGCAAGACCTTCCTCGACGGTCGCGCCAACATCACCCTCTACGGCGGCTACCGCCACTTCGATCCGGTGCTGCAATCGAACCGCGACGTGTCGTCGTGCGGTATCAACCCCGACGGAGACTCCGCCTTCGTCTGCGGCGGATCGAGCAACACGCCGTTCGGCACCTTCGTACCCCTCGCCGGGCCGAACCAGGGCCGCACGCTGACCAACGCCAAGGACGGGTCGCGCACCTGGGTCCCGTACGACAACAGCTTCGCGTATAATTTCTCGCCGACCAACTATTTTCAGCGCTCGGACGAACGCTACACCGGCGGCGGCTTCGCCAGCTTCAAGATCGCCGATGCGGCGGAGGCGTATGGCAGCCTGATGTACATGAAGGATCACACCTTCTCGCAGGTCGCACCCTCCGCCCTGTTCCAGGGCACCACCTTCAACATCCCCTGCAACAACCCGCTTGCCAGCACGAGCCAGTTGAACGCGCTCTGCGGCGCCAATGCCGGCACCGGTACGCTGCAACCCGCATTCATCGGCTATCGTCTGGCGATCGCGCCGCGGCGCGACGACCTGCGGCATGAAGACTATCGCTATACCGCCGGCCTTCGCGGCGATCTGGGTAGCGGCTTCAGCTACGATGTCGGCTTCCTGCAATCGCGCGTGAAGTTCGACGAGACGTATCTGAACAACGTCGACAACGTGAAGGCGCAGCGCGCGCTGGACGTGGTGACCGTCGGCGGTGTCCCGACCTGCCGCTCGGTCGTCAACGGCACTGATCCCGCCTGTATCCCCGTCAACGTATTCCAGGCGAACGGCGTTACGTCCGAACAGGCGCAGTATCTGTTCTCCCCCAGCAACACCGGTTCTCGCAATCGCCAGACGGTGTATTCGGGTACGATCAGCGGCGACCTCGGGAAACTGGGCATCACCAGCCCGTTCGCGACCGCGGGCGCATCGCTGGTGCTGGGTGCCGAGCGCCGCATCGAGACGCTGCGTGCGTTCGGCGACGCGGTCGCGCAGCAGGGTGGCTTCCGCGACAGCGACGGCCGCATCGCCGTCAACGAAGGTTATGGCGAACTCGAAGTGCCGCTGGTGCAGGATCGGCCGTTCTTCCACGACCTGACGATCAACGGCGCGGCGCGCTACTCCGCGTACAAGAACACGCAGGGATCGACCGGCTTCGGGTCCAAGTACAATGTCTGGACGTACAAGGGCGAGCTGACGTGGAGCCCGGTCCGCGACATCCGCATGCGCGCCAGCTACAACCACGCGATCCGCGCGCCCAATATCGGCGAGCTGTTCGCGGCGCAGAGCATCGGCAACGTGTCGGCGCAGGACCCCTGCTCGGGCGCAACGCCGGCGGCCAGCGCGGCGGTCTGTTCGCTCACGGGCGTCACGGCCGCTCAATATGGCAACATCATCGCATGCCCGGCGGACACCTGCTCCGGCCAGTTCGGCGGCAATCGCAACGTCAAGCCGGAGACGGGCGACACCTACACCATCGGCCTGGTGCTGACGCCGCGGCAGATGAAGGCGTTCTCGCTGTCGATCGACTATTTCAACATCAAGGTGAAGGATTACATCAGCTCGGTCGCGCCGCAACTCGCGATCACCCAGTGCGCGCAGACCAGCGATCCGTTCTTCTGCAACCTGTTCAACCGCGATCCGCGCAGCGGCGCGATCTTCGGCGATCAGGGCTATGTCATCTCCACGACCGTCAACACCGGCTATCTGAAGACGTCGGGCATCGACGTCACCGCCGACTATACGCTGGAACTGGGTGGCGCGGGCCGCATCAACATGAACATCGTCGGCACGTGGCTGAACGAGCAGGTGTCGCAGCCGCTGCCGGGCCTCGGCAGCTACGACTGCAAGGGTCTGTACGGCTACACCTGCGGCCAGCCGAACCCCGAGTGGCGGCACGTGGCGCGTGCGACGTGGATGCTGCCGGACGACGCGACGCTGTCGCTGTCGTGGCGCCATCTGGGCGCGACCAAGCTGTCCAGCCTGTCCGACAACTCGTTCCTGGAGGGCACGCCCAGCATCATCAACCGGCGGATCGGCGACTATAACTATTTCGACCTCGCCGGGACGGTCAGCGTCGGCAAGCAGTTCACGCTGCGGATGGGCGTCAACAACCTGCTCGACAAGGACCCGCCGATCATCGCCAGCGGCATCCTGTCGGCCTTCGGCAACGGCAACACCTTCCCGGGCGTGTACGACGCACTGGGCCGGACGGTGTTCGCAGGCGCGACGGTCACGTTCTGATCGCGTGACGGGCCGATCGCAGGATGGGCAGGTGCGAGATCACCCGCCCATCCTGCTGATCTAAAGCCCATCCATTCAACGCTTTGGCATTGACAAGCAAATTGCTTTAATCGATCGCACGGGTGCAGCCCGGCCGATGACGCGGGCGCCTTCGCAGGGGAGTGACGCTGATGGCCATGACAGACCGCGCTCGCCGCGCCGTTCGGCCAAACGGCGTCCCCGCCGGTGGCAACATCGTCGCCCCCGCCCAACCCGAGCTTTCGATCTTCCCGTCACATCCCTGACGGGCAGCGCCCGCCGTATACCACCCCCCTCCCCGACGGCGGAGCGAGGCACTCCGGATCCCCATCCGGGGTGCCTTTTTTTGCGCGCCCAATTTCGGGCGTGCCTAAAGCCGAAAAGCACCGAAACGGCATGATTTGATGTCCTCGCCGTCCACACACGCGGGAACATGCGCCACCACTCACGACGATGAGGGCGGGGCTGGACGACGGGGGAGACTGGAATGGGACGGGGGCTGGTCGAATCGGCACGGCGGGTGGCGCAACTGGACAGCTTGCGTGGGATCGCCGCGCTGCTGGTCGTGCTCCATCATTCGCGACAGGCGTTCATCAACGACGTGAACGATGCGACGACCGGGCTGTCGGCCTATCTGGACATGGGCAGGCTGGGCGTCGTCATATTCTTCATCATCAGCGGCTTCGTGATCGTCAAGGCGGTACCCGGCCACGGACCGCGCTCCGTCGGCCTGTTCTGGAAGCACCGGTTCTTCCGCCTGTTTCCCGCTTTCTGGATTTCCGTGATCCTCGCCACGATCGTCGCGCAACTGGTGGCGGGCAGCCAGTGCTGCGCGTTCGCGACGCCGGTCAGCCGCGACATCGTCCTCGCCAATATGACGATGATCCCGCTCCGCCTGCACGAGCCGATGCTGATCGGGGTTTACTGGTCGCTGGAGTTGGAGCTGTTCTTCTACGCGCTGATCTCCGCAATCGCATTGGCAGGCAGGAACGTGGGGCAGAACGGAGCACGCACCGTGACGCTGACGGCGTTCGGCATGTTCTTCGCGGCGATCGTCGCCGCCGGCGCCACGGCGATCCGCGAAGGCACCGGGGAAATCGGCAAGGATCAGATGTTCCTCGCATTGCTGCACCTGTCGCTGATGTTCGCGGGCAGCGCGCTGCGCTATCATTGGGACGGCACGCCACGTCGCGAAACCTTCCTGCGCGACATGCCGGTGGCGCTGAAGGCGTATCTGTTCCTGCAACTCGGCTTCTTCGTCGGCGTCGCGGCAATCAAGATGCGGCACGGCATCGAACCGCACACCTTCCGCGTCGCCGCCACGTACCTGCTCGGGATCGGCGGATTCCTCTGGTGCCTGCGATCATTCGACGGATCGTGGCTGGGCACCGTGCTCGGCAACCGCAGCTACGGCATCTACCTGATCCACGTGCCGGTGATGAGCCTCTTGTCCTACGCTATCGCCCGGTCCGTGTTGCCGCCGCTGGGCTATGCAACGTACCTGATTGCGACATTGGCCGTGACCATGCTGCTCGCCGACCTGATGCGCCGCTTCGTGGAACGCCCGGCGATCCGGCTCGGCCACCTCCACGACCGTTGGGTATCGAACCGGCGGGTGCTGACGGTCGTTGCGCCGCCGGTCGCAGCACTGGCGGTGGAGCCGATCCCGGCGCCGGCGAACGATGCGCTGGCGGGACCGTCGACGCAGCAGGCGTGAGCGCGAGCAGCGAGAATTGATAGCGTCATGCCGGGCTGGTGCCGACATCCACATCACCCCGAGCCAGACGGCGTCGAGTTTGTTGCACGGCAGGATGCCGGGACGAACCCGGCATGACGGGCTACGCGATCATGCGGAAGGCCCCTGCCCCGCCCCGCGCCCGAACGACGGCGGCCGGTCCGCGACCGCCATACCGAAGCGCGACGGCGCGGTGCCCATCGTGAACTCCAGCTCGCCACCACGGATCAGGTCGGCGTGCGAAATCCAGTTCTTCGTCCACGGCCGGCCGTTCCAGCGTACCGACTGGACGTAGGGCGCATTCGGCGCGTTGCCAATCGCGCGGACGCGCAGTCTGCGCCCCTTGCCGACTTCGACCTCCGCCGTGTCGAACAGGGGCGATCCGAAGACGTAGATCGCGCTGACCGGATCGACCGGATAGAAGCCGAGCGCCGACAGCACGAACCACGCGCTCATCTGGCCGCAATCGTCGTTGCCGATCACGCCGTCCGGGTCCGCCTTGTACATCTCCACGCACAGACGCCGCACCATCGCCTGCGTCTTCCACGGCGCACCGGCATAGGCGTAGAGATAGGCGGCATGCTGGTCCGGTTCGTTGCCGTGCGCGTACTGTCCGACCAGCCCGGTGATGTCGGGCGGCGCATTGCGCGGCAGCGTCGAGGGCGCGGTGAAGAACGCGTCGAGCTTGCGCACATAGTTGTCGTCGCCGCCGAACAGGTCGATCATCCCGTAAATGTCGTGCTGGTTCAGGAACGTCGCCTGCCAGCCGTTGGCCTCCGTATAATCGCGGTACTTCTCCGGATTATGACCGAGCTGGATCGGGTCGTACGGCGTCCACCACTTGCCATCGGCGAAGCGCGGGCGGGCGAAGCCGATCGAGGGATCGATGACGTTGCGATAGTTGCGGCTGCGCTGGCGCAGCGCCGCCGCGTCGTCACCTGCGCCGACCGCATCGGCCAGCACCGCCATCGCCCAGTCGTCATACGCATATTCCTGCGTCCGGCTGACCGATTCCCAGATCTTGTCGGCGGGAACATAGCCCAGGTCGTAGTAGAAACCGCGACCGAGCGTGCTGTCCGCATCCTTCAGCGTGCGGTCGAACGCGCGGCGGCGGATCATCGGCCAGGCGGCGGCATAGTCCGCCTCGATCCCCTTCGCCTTCGCCTCCGCCAGCACCGACACCGCGTGCCAGCCGGTCATCGTCCCGGTCTCCACGCCCTGCAGCGGCCAGATCGGCGGTCCGTACGGGCTCTGTGCGGTCTGGCGGATCAGGTCTCGGGTCAGCAGCGTCGCCACCTCCGGCCGCACGATCGTCAGCAGCGGGTGGAGCGCGCGGTACGTGTCCCACAGCGAATAGGCGCTGTAGGCCTTTTCGCCCGCCGGCACGCTATGCACCTGACGGTCGAGCCCGACATAGCGGCCATCGCGATCGGTGAAGAGCGTCGGCGACACGAAGCTGTGATACAGCGCGCTCGCCATGATCGTGCGCTGCGCCTCGGTGCCGCCCGACACCTTCACGCAATCGAGTTCCTTCGTCCACGCACGTGCCGCCGCCTTGCGCGTCGCATCGAAGCGCCAGCCGGGGGCCTCCGCCGCGAGAGCCGCCTTCGCGCCATCGACATCGACCGCGCTGATGCCGGTCTTGATCTCGATCGGCGCGCCGCCCGCCTCGTCGAAGAAGAACGCGACCTTCAGCTTGTTGCCCGTCACGCCTGTTGCGCCGGCCGCGGCCGGCGCATCGCTGTCGCCGAAGAACTGCACGCGGTCGGGCTGGCGTGACATCCGCATTGCGAAGTGGATGCGGCGGCCCTTGGCCCAGCGATGCACCCGGCGGCTGCCGGTCAGCAGCCCGTCCGGCGACAGCGCCAGCGACGCCTCGTCGACCAGCGTCCCCTTGTCCCACACGTCGAGGATCATATGTGCGAAGTCGATCAGGATGTGCCCCGGCCCGGCCGGGAAGCGGTAGCGATGCTGCCCGGTTCGCTCCGTCACGGTCAGTTCCGCCAGCACGCCGGATTCCAGCTTCACGCGGTAATAACCCGGCTCCGCGTGCTCCTCGGAGAACCGCTGGCGATAGCCCGCATCGGGATTGTCGAGAGGCCCCGGCTGCAATTGCAGCGGCCCCGTCGTCGGCACCACCAGCACGTCGAGCATGTCGCCGATGCCCGTGCCCGACAGGTGCGTGTGCGAGAAGCCCATGATCGACGTGTCGGTCCGGTGATAACCCGAACACGCGTCCCAGCGTTTGTTGTCGGTGTCGGGGCCAAGCTGTACCATCCCGAATGGCATCGACGGCCCCGGGAAGGTATGGCCATGACCGCCGGTGCCGACGAACAGGTCGGGCTTCCCCGCCACGGCGCGTGCCGCGAACGCGGGGGCGGGCAGCGCACCGGCGAGGCCGGCCAGCCCGGTCGTCGCCAATACCTGTCGGCGGGTCGTGGTCGTCAAAGCGTGTCTCCGGGTGAAATCAGATTTTGGCGGCGAGCAATGCCGGCTTGCGCTTTTCCAGGTCGAGGATCAACTCGCCGAACAGCCCGTTCGCCCACGCAAACCAGCTTCGCGTGAACTTCGCCGGGTCATCCTTGTGAAAAGATTCGTGCATGAAGCCGGTGCCGCCATGCGTCGTCTTCAGCCACGACAGGCATTGCCGGATCACGGCCTCGTCGTCGCTGTTCATCGCGTGCGTGACGATCGACATCGGCCAGATCATGTCCAGCCCGATATGCGGCCCGCCGATCCCCTTCGCGGCGGTGCCGCTGAAGAAATACGGATTACGATCGCTCCACGCCAGCACGGCGGTGCGGCGGAACAGGGGGTCGGCACGATCCGCCGCGCCGAGCAGCGGCAGGCCAGACAAGGACGGCACATTGGCGTCGTCCATAAACACGGCGTTGCCATATCCGTCGACCTCGTACGCCCAGACCTCGCCACCCTGCCCGTCCGGCATCTTCCCGCACTGGCGCAGCGCCGCCTCGACCTCGGTCGCCAGCGCCTCCGCATCGGTCGCCGCCGCGGTGTCGCCGCGCGCCTCGCGCTGAACCGTCGCCATCATGCGCAGCGCGGACACTGCGAACAGGTTGGACGGGATCAGGAACGGGTACAGAGTGGCGTCGTCCGACGGGCGGAACATCGAATGGATCAGCCCGACCTTCTTCGTCGGCGCACCCAGCCCCTCGAACATCAGCGTTTCGGTGGGCGACACGTTCAGCCGCTGGAACCGGTACGTGCCGGGGCCGTCCTTGCGCTGCTGCTCGCGGAAGGTCGCGACGGCGCGGGCCATCGCCTGCGCCCAGACTGCATCGAAGGGCGTCCGGTCGCGCGTCGTCGTCCAGTACGCATGCGCCAGCCGCATCGGATAGCAAAGGGAGTCGATCTCCCACTTCCGCTCGGCCACGCCGGGCTTCATCTCGGTCCGGTCGGTCCGCGCGCCGAGGTTCGACTTCGCGGTGGGGTCCTCCATGAACGCATTGGCATAGGGATCGATCAGGATGCAGCGCGCCTGCCGCTGGATCAGCCCGGCGAACAGCTTGCGCAGCTTCGCGTCACGGGGCGCGAGATGGACATAGGTCTGAAGCTGCGCGGAACTATCACGCAGCCACAGCGCCTCGATATCGCCGGTGATGACGAACGCGTCGGGCTTGCCGCCGGCTTCCGAGTATTTGACCGTGGTGTCGAGCGTGTTGGGGTAGCAATTCTCGAACAGCCACGCGAGTTCGGGGTCGGCGATCTTCGCCTTCACGCGCGCGATCTCCGCCTCCACCGCCTTACTGACGAAGCGGCGCTGCGACACCGGCGGTCGCTTGCTGACGAGGCCCGGCGTCGCCGCCCGCAGCGGCATCGCGCCCGCCACGGCCAGCGCCGCACTGCCGGCCAGCATGTCGCGCCGGTTCACTTCGCCGCACTCCGCGCCGCGCTTTGGGGCGGACTTTGGGGCGCACTCATCGAGAACGGCGCATCCGCCTTGCGCGCGCCCCAGTTGCGGTTCGGCGTCGGCCCCATCACGAAGCGGAGATTGCCGCCCTGCTTCAGCGCGTCGCGCGACAGCCAGGGCTTGTCGTGCGTCTTTCCGTTGAAGCGCACCGACTGGATGTAGACGTTCTCCGGCCCGTTATTCTGCGCCTCGATCGTCAGCGTCCGGCCGCCCGGCATCGCCAGCCGCACACTGCGGAACAGCGGACTGCCCACCGCATACTGCCCGACCGCGGGCGTCACCGGATAGAAGCCGAGCGCGGAGAACACGTACCACGCCGATGTCTGGCCGTTATCCTCGTCGCCCGGATACCCGTCCGGCGCGGAGGAATAGAGCTTCCGCATCACGTCGCGAACGTGGAACTGGGTCTTCCACGGCTGGCCCGCCCAATCGTACAGGTAGATCATGTGCTGGATCGGCTGGTTGCCATGCGCGTACTGGCCCATGTCGACGATCTGCATCTCACGGATCTCGTGAATGACCTGCCCGTAATAGCTGTCGTCGAAGATCGGCGGGGTGGTGAACACCGAATCCAGACGGTCGGTGAACGCCGTGTCGCCACCCATGAGGTCGATCAGGCCCTGCACGTCCTGCATGACGGACCAGCTGTAATGGACCGAATTGCCTTCCGTGAAGGCGTCGCCCCATTTGTACGGATTGAACGGCGTCGACCACGAACCGTCCTGGTTGCGACCGCGCATCCAGCCACTCTCTGTGTCGAACAGCTTGCGGTAATTCTGCGCGCGACCCGCATAGAGCCTGGCGTCCTCGGTCTTGCCGAGCGCGGCGGCGACGCGCGACAGCGAGAAATCGGCGGTGGCATATTCCAGCGTGCGCGCCGCATTCTCGTTGATGTCGACGTCGTACGGCACGTAACCAAGGCGGTTGTAATATTCGACGCCCTCGCGCCCGACCGCGCCCACGACCTTGCCCTTCTTGTCGCGCGGGCGCCCCTCGGACGTGGTCGCGTTCTTGACCATCGCCTCGTACAGCGTGTTCACGTCGAAGCCGCGCACGCCAGCCGAATAGGCGTCGGCGATCAGGTTCGCGGAATTGGACCCGATCATCACGTCGCGGTGGCCGGGGCTGGCCCATTCGGGCAGCCAGCCGGATTCCTTGTACGTGTTGACCAGCCCCTGCATGATCTCCCCGTCCCGCTCCGGATACATCAGAGCGAAGAAGGGGAAGACCGCGCGCCACGTGTCCCAGAAGCCGTTGTCAGTATAGAGCGGGCCGGCGTGGACCTTGCCGTCATACGGGCTGTAATGGACCGTCTGGCCGCCCGCATCGACCTCGTGGAAGGTGCGCGGGAATTGCAGCATCCGGTACAGCGCCGAATAGAAGATGCGTCGGTTCTCGGTGTCGGGATCGGTGACCTGGATACGATCGAACTCGCGCTGCCACGCGGTCTTCGCCTTCGCCTTCGTCTGCTCGAACCCGTCGCGGCCGATCTCCGCGTCCAGATTGCGCGCCGCCTGTTCGGCGCTGATGAAGGACGATGCGACCTTGACGGACACCTGCTCGCCCTTGGCCGTGCGGAAGCTGACGACCGCGCCGACATGATCGCCCTCGCGCGTCGGCGCGGCGGTGACCTGTCCGTTATCGTCCCATGTCCGCGTGACGGTGAAGTCGTGGTCGAACTCGGCGACGAACCAGTTGTGGAAATTCGCCGGCACGCCGCCGCTGTTGTTGCGGACGTACCCGGTGATCCGCCGCCGCGCGGGATCGACCGACACCATCGACCCGCCCGCCTGTCCGTCGATCAGGATGTGCGCGTCGTCACTCTTGGGAAAGGTGAAGCGGAACTGCGCGGCGCGGTTGGTCGGCGCGACCTCCGCCGTGACGTCGTAATCGGCCAGATACACCTTGTAGCTGTATGGCCGGCTTTCTTCCGCCTTGTGGCTGTACCACGATACGCGCTCGTCCTGCTTGACGCGCAGCGGCCCCGTCATCGCCATCAGCGCCAGCGCGGCGTAATCGTTCATCCACGGACTGGGCTGGTGCGTCTGCTTGATGCCGTTGATCTTGTTCGCGTCATAGGTGTAGCCCCAGCCGCTGCCGAGCTTCCCCGTCACCGGCGTCCACGCGTTCATCCCGAACGGCACCGCGACCGCCGGGTACGTGTTGCCGTAGGACAGCTCGTAGCTGGAATCGGTGCCCATCAGCGGATTGACGAGATCGACCGACGCGGTCTGAGCGGTCGCCCCCGCTTGCGGCCGCGCGAACGCCGCGCCGGCGTCGATCACGCCCGTCGCCAGCATCGATCCGGCGAACAGCGTCGCGACCGCGGCGCGCAGCGGCCGGGTGGTCAGGATGCGCTTCATGTCATTCTCTCCCATCGCGCATCGGCGCGTGTCGTCGTCATCGTCTGGCGATCAGCGGCCGGGGTGCGACACCGCTGTTCGTCATCTTGACCGGCCGGATCGTACCATCGGCGGCGAAGCTCAGGCGATCGATCGCGACCTGACGATGCTCGCCCTTGTCGTCGTTCAGCGGGCGGCGGTGATAGACGATGTACCAGTTGTCGGTGCCGGGCACGTTGACGACGGAATGATGCCCAGCGCCGCGCGCGATCGTCATGTCCTGCGCCAGGATCTTGCCCTTGGGCGTGAACGGGCCAAGCGCGGTCGGCCCCGTCGCATAGGCGACGCTGTAATCGGGGCCGGTCCAGCCACCCTCCGACCACATCAGGTAATAGACGCCGTTGCGCTTGATGACGAACGATCCCTCGACATAGCCGGGCGGCGTGATCTCCTTGTAGGTCGTTCCGTCCGCGAACGGCTTCACGCTGCGCAGGTCGTCGCTCAGCCGCACGACGTTGCAGTGCTTCCAGCCGCCGGAGAACAGGTACACCTGCCCATCGTCATCGCGGAACACGAACGGGTCGATCGGCTGTGCGCCATTGTGGAATGTATCGATCAGCGGCTTGCCGATCGCATCGCGGAACGGCCCGCCGGGCGTGTCGCTGACCGCCAGCCCGATGCCGCCGACCTCCGCATCGCTCTGGATGTCGTTGGCGCTGAAGAACATGTAGTATTTGCCGTGCGCGTCGATCACCGTCGGCGCCCAGATCGCATAGGATGCCCAAGCGACGTTCGTCACGTCCAGCACGTGTGGGTGCTTGGTCCAGTGGACCAGATCGTTCGACGAGAACGCGTTGAAGAACGTCTGCTTCCCATAGGACGGCCGCACCATCCGGCGCTTGCGGTCCTCCTGCTGGCGCGCGGAAAAGTGCGTCGTGACGTCGGGCCTGCCATCGTCGTCGGAATAGGTCGGGTAGATCCAGTAACGGTTCTGGAAGACGCGGATTTCCGGGTCGGCGTACCAGCCCTTGACGATCGGGTTCGCCGCGATAACCCCCACCGGCAGGGTCAGCAGCGCCAGTCCGGCCAGCAGCGCCTTCTTCATCTCGCGTCCTTCCGGAACGGCCGGGCCGGGATGCTCGCGATCCCGGCCCGATTTTGCATCAGAACTTGTACGACACGCCGACATAGGCGCGACGACCCGAATAGAGGTTCGAGATGAACCGCGCATCGGTGTCGTTGCCCAGATGCTGGCGCTGTTCCGACTTGGTCAGGTTGATGATCGACGCGCTCAGCACGACGTTGTCGAGCAGGTTGTACGACGCGTTCAGATCGATCTGCTCGTACGGGTTGTCGTAGACGTTCAACCCGGACTGAAGCCCGCGGACGACCTCGCCACGACGATTGTACGACGCGCGCAACAGCATCTTGTCGGTTTCGTAGAACAGCGACGCGTTGACCTGCGTCTTGGCGCTGCCGACCAGCGGCGAGCTGCCGACATTCTGCCCGTCGACCGTGATCTGCGCGACCGACGTGTCGTTGTAGGTGAAGTTTACCTGCGCGCCGAGACCGAACGGCAGCGTGTGCTGCGCGTACACCTCGACACCCTGCGACCGCGCGTCGGAGCCGTTGGCGACCGTGCTGTACGGCTGGATCAGAACCTGCTCGCCGTTCACCGTCTGCGTCACGTCGAGCACCAAAGGCACGATGAAGTCCGACACGTCCTTGCGGAACAGCGTCGCGCCCAGCACCGATCCGCGCTTGAAGTACCATTCGATGCCGATGTCGTATTGCCACGCCTTGAACGGGTTGAGCGCACTGTTGCCGCCCGACCCCGACCAGCCCTCGCGCTCGCCGAACTGACGCCGGTCGAACGCATATTCCGGCGTGCGGAACGTCAGGTTGCGCTGCGATCCCAGGTTGCTGAACGCCGGGCGGGAGACGACCTTGGCGATCGCGCCGCGCAGCAGCAGGTTCTCGGTCACGTCGAACGCCGCGTTCACGCTCGGCAGCCAGTCGTCGTACGTCCGGGTCTGGTCGAGCCGCGTGTTGACGATCTGCTCGCGCTGCGCGAGCGGCAGCACGATGCAGTTGCCGTCCGCACCGACCGGCGGCGTCTCGAACGGTCCACCGGGCGCGTTCACGCAGTAATCGGACAGCAGCTGCAACCGGTCCGACGTGACGCCCGTCTGCTTCGTGTTGACGTAGCGCAAGCCGATATTGCCGCGGAAGCGATCGGTCTTGAAGTTGGTCTGGACGTACCCTGCCCAGATCCGCTCGCCAATGTCGTAGACGAAGTCGGTCTCGTCGACGCGTACCGCCTCGCCGTACGTCGTGTTCAGGTAGTTCAGGTAGTTCTGGAAATCGATCGCCGGGAACGCATTGCCGGTAAAACCACCGGCGATATTGCCGATCGGTTTGTCGAAGAAGAACCCCGGCTGCGTCGTCGCGGCGCCCGGCGTGTCCTGATAGCGGAGTTGCGTCGCCGGATCGGCATACCATTCGTTGCGGCCGGTGGAGCGATGCACGCCACCGTCGCGCCACTTCGCGCCGATCTGCACCGAGTCGAGGAACGTCTCGAACTTCCGCGTCAGATCCAGCTGCGCGTAACGCTGGTCGATGCGGCTGCGGTTGAACGACGAGTTGGTCGAACCCAGATCGATCTGCGTCAGGCCCTTGTTGATGTTGTCCTGAAGCTCCGGCGAGAACTCGAAATTGGCCGACTGGTCGGTGAAGTTCCACGCGCTGTACAGGTTGCCGTTGATGCCGCTGGTGCCGTTCACGACGCGCGGCTTGGCGGCGACGCTGAACCGGCCGGAGGGGCCGCCGGTGGCGCGCGTCTTGCCGATCTTGAACGTCGCCTCGAACCGGTCGCGGGCGAACGCGCCCTCGACATCGAAGGTGTTGGAGACGGACTTCTCGCGGCTGTACGTACCGTAGATCTGCGGCGTCTCCATCGTGCACGGCGGCTGGTTGCCGACCTGCACCCGGCACCCGGTCCCGTCCTGCGGCACGGTGAACTGCGCCGACTGGAAGATCGTGCCGCTGGGGTCCAGCGACGCGCCCGAGAAGAAGTTGCCATAACCCCATTCGGGGATCTGGATGCCGTTGCTGACGAAGTTGTCGTTGACCTGGAAGCGGAAGTAGTTCGCCGTGACGGTGAAGTCCTCGAACGGCTTCATCTGCGCGGTCGCCTGGATGCCGAGCCGCTTGCGCCGCTGGTCGGTGATCGTCTGGCTGACCTGCTGCGGCGCCCAGTACCCGGAATAACGTTGGCCCGACTGCGTCGTCGCGCCGGTATTCTCCGGCCAGTAGGAGATCGCGTCGTCATTGGCGAAGGTATTGCCGTTGACGTCGGTCGCCGGCTCGCTCGCGCGGTCGTACGTCCACCAGTTCCAGCTCGACGCCGCGGCGCGGTGATCGCGCACGGTGCGGACCTGGTAGGTGCCGCCGACCAGCACGCCGAACGTCTCGTCCGCATTCTTCCACGACAGCTGGCCACCGATCTGCGGCTCCACCTTCTTCGTCACGTCGGCATAGGTGCCTTCGGCGGAGATGAAGCCGCTGAGCGACTTCAGGTCGAGCGGTCGGCGCGTGTGCAGGATGATCGTGCCGCCGACGCCGCCCTCGTCGAGGCGCGCTTCGGGCGACTTGAACACGTCGACGCTGCCGATCATGTTCGACGGCAGCAGCAGATAGTTGAACGAGCGCGACGGCTCGTTGTCGTCGGCGGACGCGATGAAATTGCCGTTGAGCTGCGTCAGCGTCAGGTCCGACTGGAGACCACGGATGCTGACGCGAGAACCCTCGCCACCGTCGCGATCGATGATGATGCCGGGCACGCGTTGCAGCGAATCGGCCACGTTCTTGTCGGGGAACTTGCCGATGTCCTCCGCGGTGATGACGTCGACGAACGCATTCGCCTCGCGCTTGCGGCTCAGGCTCTGTTCGATCGACTGACGGTATCCCGTCACGACGATATCGCCCCCGGCCGCATCGTCCTGCGGCGCGGCCGTGGCGGCGTCGCCCAGCGGCGCGGCCTGGTTCTCGGTGCCCGGCTGGTTCGATGGCGCCTGCGCCTGCGGCGTTTCCACCGGTTGTGCCGTCGCAGGGGCGGTGGCGGGCGACGTGGCCTGCTGCGCCTGCGCAGAGCCCGCACCGATGACGAGAGTGGCGGTCGCCAGCAAATGCGGCAGCGCGCGGCGGCGATAGCGATCGGAAACGGTCATGCGAAATCCTCCCACGGGCCGGACGCGCACTGCGTCGCCAACCCCAGTCCCACGACCGTCTGCTGCCGCGTCCCTACCCCACGGGGCGGACGGCGATCGGCAGCGGCCTGAGGCGCATTTCGCAATATGAAAAGCAAATTGTCAATAGAATGATATAGATAGGTCCTATCCGGTCATAGATGAAGCGATGCAAATGATTGCGATATCGCTCCCATTAAGTAGCGAGCCGGAAAGGGAAGTTGGGTTCGTCTCCGAAGCGGGAAACGAATCGCGCGGGCGCGGACCGGTGCGCGCGCCACGACGTGTCTTACATCGGTATGCCCACGCGGGTGACCGCGCCGTCGCCCTGCGCGGCCTTCCACAACGCTCCCGGCTTGGGCAGCAGGAAGTGGCTGAAGGGCAGGATCGCGGCACCCACCGCCGGCGCATCCTCCGACAGCGCGGCCCGCGCGACCGGTGCGATCGCCGGCGCATCCGTGGCATCGCCGATCCGCGCGTTCACCCGCTCCGCCAGTTGCTCGACGATCGCGCTCGGCAGTCGCCCGCCGATCAGCACCACCGCCGGATTGATGAGGCAATTGATCGCATCCAGCGGCGTGCACAGCCGTTGCGCGGCGCGGTCCACCCACCGATCGACGCACGCCGCCAGCGCAGCGTCGCGGTTACCGCCGCGCAGCATGTCGGCCAGTGTGAATCCCTCGCCGCGCAGATGCTCGGCCAACCCCGATAACGAGACCAGCGCCTGCACCTGCTCCTGCCCGCCGTCACCGTCCGGCGCGAGCATGAAGCCCAGTTCGCCGCTGCGCCCGTTCGCGCCGCGTGCATACGCGCCGTCGATCACGAAGCCGCCTCCGAGCCCGGAGGAGATGAGGATGTAGAAGAAGCTGTTGAAGCTCTGCCCGAGCCCCAATTGCATCTCGCCCGTCGCCGCCGCCGCTGCATCGTTCTCCACGAACACGGCGAGGGGCAGCGGCTGCGCGAACAGCTCGGCCATGTCGACGTCGTTCCACGCCGCATAGGCCGCCGGTCGGCCCGGCAGATCGACCGACCCCAGATCATCGGGCACCGCGACGCCCAGCCCGACCAGCTTCGCCGGATCGACGTTCGCACTCTTCAACATCGGCTTGATCGAGCGGCGGTAGAGCGCGCGGACATCCTCCGGCAACGCGAAGTCGATCTCCTCCGATTTGCGCGCCAGCACGTCGCCCGCGAAATCGACCAGCACGATCGTCATGTGGTCGCGGTCGACATTGACGCCGATCGAGTAACACGCGTCGCGCCGCACCTCCAGATTGGTCGGAGGCTGCCCCCGACCGCCGCGACGCTGGCCCGCCTCCTCGATCAATCCGTCCTGCAACAGCCGGCGCGTGATGTTGGCGATGGCCGGCGCGGTCAGGCCGGTGATCCGCGCCAGATCGACCCGCGTCAGCGATCCGCCGACGCGGATCGCGTGCAGCGTCACACGCTGGTTGTGGTCGGCGGCGCGTTCCAGGTTGGTCCCCGACAGCCGCGGGACGTCGCGGCGCGTCACGCCGCTATCGCGATCGAGCGTAGGGCGGCACCCGGCCGGCCGATCGTCAGAACCCGCTGCCCCATTCGTCCCCCCGCAAGATCGCTGTTTGAATTATGCAATTTGATTGTTTAATCGGCTGCGATCATCGCACAAGAGCGAAGCAGACGACCGGTAGCTAGTAAAGCCGGCACGTAAGGGGACAGGACGCTTGGGTCCAGACACGCAGCATCGCCACCCATTTGCGGGCATCGAGCTCGGCGGCACCAAATGCGTCTGTACGCTGGCGCACGGTCCCGGCGAGATCGTCGATCAGCGAACCATTCCGACCACGCTGCCGGCCGAGACGCTCGCAGCGATCCTGACGACGTTGCGCGACTGGGATGCGGCGCATGGCTTCGCTGCGGTCGGGATCGCGTCGTTCGGGCCGGTCTGCCTCGACCACGCCGATCACCGCTACGGACATATCCTGGCGACGAACAAGCCCGGCTGGCGCGACACCGATATCGTCGGGCCGATCGCCGCCGCCGTCGATCGACCGGTCGGATTCGACACGGATGTCAACGGCGCCGCGCTGGCGGAGATGCGCTGGGGCTGCGCGCAGGGCTTGCACGACTTCGCCTATGTCACGGTCGGCACCGGCGTCGGCGTCGGCCTGATCGTCCACGGCAAACCCACGCGCGGCATCGGCCATAGCGAGATCGGCCATATCCGGGTGCCGCGCCTGCCGGACGATAGTGTCGCCAGCGCCTGCATCTACCACGACGATTGCGTCGAGGGTCTGGCATCGGGCAGCGCGCTGGTCGTGCGGCTCAAAGGTCGCGCGGTCGCCGACGTGGCGGCGGACGATCCGGTCTGGGACCCGGTCGTCGCGACGCTGGCGGCGATGTGTCATTCGCTCGTCGCCACCACCGGCCCCCTGCGCATCGCGATCGGCGGCGGCGTGCTCAACCGCCAGCCGCATCTGCTGCCGCGAATCGAGGCGGCGCTGGAGCGCAGTCTGGGCGGCTACATGGATCTGCCCGACACCCGCCCCTTCATCACCGCGCCGGCGTTGGGCGATCTGGCGGGGCCGCTCGGCTCGATCGTCCTCGCCGCCAACGCGCTCTGACATCCCCATCCGGAAAGGTCCGACTATGGCATCCAAGCTGCACCGCCTCGGCCTGACCGCCGCGCTGATCCTGACATCTCCGCTCGCCGCGCAGGACGCGGTCCGCCCGTCCGACGCGGTCGATCCGTTCATCGGCACCGGAGGAGAGGGTCACACCTTTCCCGGCGCGGTCGCACCGTTCGGGATGGTGCAATTGTCGCCGGACACCGACACCGGTTGCCAGATCCGCGACTGTTACGGCCACGCCGCTGGCTATCGCTACGACGATCCCACGATCGAGGGGTTCAGCCACACGCATTTCTCCGGCGCGGGCCATTCCGATCTCGGCGACGTCCTCGTCATGCCGGTCTCGGGCGATACGGTGCCGATGGACCCCGGCACCCCCGCCGCGCCCGGCTATCGGTCGAAGTTCGCGCACGCGACCGAGACGGCTCGGCCGGGCTATTACGCCGTCACGCTCGACGGTCCCGGCGTGCGTGCGGAGATGACCGCCGGCACGCGGGGCGGAGTCCACCGCTACGCTTTCCCCAAGGGCCGCGCGGCGCATCTGGTCGTCGACCTGCGCTCGTCGCTGTACAATTATCCGGGCAAGATCCTGTGGTCCGGGCTGCACCTGCGCCCCGACGGCATCCTGACCGGCTTTCGCGAGACACGCGGCTGGGCTCCCGGCCGCAAGCTGTTCTTCGCGATGCGATTCTCCGCGCCGCTGACCGGCCACGCGCTGGTCGATCGCGACAAGGACGTGCCCTATCGCGGCTTCCAGGGCCCCGGTCGCGGCAGCGATGCGCTGGCGGAAAAGCTCGGCAAGGCGCTCGAAGCACGGCTCGACTTCGGCAAGCTCGACCGCCCGCTGGAGGTGAAGGTCGCACTGTCCGGCGTCGACGAGGCGGGCGCCGTCGCCAACCTCGCCGCCGAAACCGGCGATTTCGACGCCGTCTTCGCCCGCGCCCGCAGCGCGTGGGACGACGCGCTGGGCGCGGTCGCGATCAAGGCGGCGGCGCCAATGAAGCGCATCGTCGCGACCGCGCTCTACCACAGCCTGCTCGCGCCCAGCGTCTGGAGCGACGCCGATGGGCGCTGGCGCGGTCCCGACGATCAGGTGCATGTCGCGGACGGTTACACGGTCCGCTCCACCTTTTCGCTGTGGGACACGTTCCGCGCCGAACATCCGCTGCTGACGCTGATCCAGCCCGAGCGCACTACCACCGATGTCGTCCGCTCGCTGGTCGACAGCCAGCGCTACAGCCCCGACGGTATCCTGCCCGTCTGGCAGTTCGCGGGGCGCGAGACGTGGACGATGATCGGCTACCACGCCGTACCCGTCATCGCCGACGCGTACATGAAGGGCCTGCGCGGCTTCGACGCCAACGCCGCGCTCGACGCGATGGTCGCGAGCGCCGACGCCAAGGCCTATGGCGGTCTCGGCGAGTATATCGCGCGCGGCTACGTGCCGATCGACAAGGAGCCGGAAGCGGCGTCGAAGACGGTCGAATACGCCTATGACGACTGGACGATCGCCCGCATGGCGCGCGCGATGGGCCGTACCGATGTCGCCGCCCGGTTCGACAAGCGGGCGGGCAACTGGCGCAACAGCTTCGACGCCAAGACCGGCTGGCTCCGCGCCCGCAAGAGCGACGGCAGCTTCCGCGTGCCGTTCGATCCGACCGCGATCAACTACGGGTCCGACTATACCGAGGGCAATGCGTGGCAATATAGCTGGTTCATGCCACAGGATCAGGCCGGGCTGATCCGCCTACTCGGCGGCGACCGCAAGACGATAGCCAAGCTCGACGAGATGTTCGATTACGACAACTCGAAGCTCGACTACAGCCACGCCGAGGACATCGCCGGCCTGATCGGCCAGTATATCCACGGCAACGAGCCGAGCCATCACGTCGCCTATATGTACAACTTCGCCGGCGCGCCGTGGCGCACGCAGGAGCGGTTGGCGCAGATCGTCGAGTCGCAGTACAAGGCGACGCCGGACGGGCTGTCGGGCAACGACGATCTCGGCCAGATGTCGGCGTGGCTGGTGTTTACGTCGCTCGGCTTCTACCCCGTCGCGCCGGGATCGAACGAGTATGTCATCGGCCGCCCCTTCGTCGACCGCGCGACGCTGCGCCTGCCCAACGGCAAGCAGTTCGCGATCGTCGCGGACGGCCTGTCGGACGCGAATCGCTACGTCGCTTCGGTGACGCTCAACGACCGTCCCCTGACCCGCAGCGTGATCCGCGACGAGGACATCCGAGCCGGCGGCACGTTGCGGTTCACGATGGCCAGCACGCCGAACAAGGTCTGGGGCAGCGACGCGAAGGCGCGGCCGTACTCGATGTCGACGGCGCGATAGGCGGCGACGAGGACCTCAGCACTATATTTCTTACCCACCCCGCCGAAGGCCGGGGTCCAGTTGCCACGAATGCGGTGAGACTCACTGCCTGTGCCGAGACTGGACCCCGGCCTTCGCCGGGGTGGTAGCGAATCAGAGGCCAGCCAAGCCTCGGCCCGCTGAGGACGAGGGGGGCTTGCCACCGGCACACCGCCGGCGAACGAAGCCCCCCACCCGGTCAGGCCCGCATCGCCTTCACAGCATGATCCGCGGCACGCGCGGTCAGCGCCATGAAGGTCAGCGACGGGTTCACGCACGACACCGACGCCATCTGCGCGCCGTCCGTGACGTACAGGTTCGACGCATCGTGCGCCTGGCTCCAGCCGTTCAAGACCGACTTGCGCGGGTCTGCGCCCATGCGCGCGCCGCCCATCTCGTGGATGGCGTCACCCGGAACATGCTCGCTTTCCGAACTGGAGACGTTCAGCAGGCCCGCCTCGCGCAGCATCATCTCACCCTGCTGACGCGCGTCCTTCATCATCTTCAGCTCGTTGTCGCGGAACGTCACGTCGAACCGCATCACCGGCATCCCGAACCGGTCGAGCTTGCTGGCGTTCAGCGACACGCGGTTGTCGGCATAGGGCAGGCATTCGCCGAATGCGCCCATGTCGAACTTCCAGCCGCCATACTTGCGCATGCCTTCCTTCATCGAAGCACCGAAGCCAACCGGCTTCGCCGGCTCGCGCCGCGCGCTGCCCTGATAGCCGTAGCCGCGCTTGAAGCCGACACCCTCTTCGCCGCCGATGTTACGGAATCTGGGGACGTAGACTCCGCCGGGGCGACGGCCATATTCGATATAGTCTTCCATGCCCGGGATGTCGCCGCGCACACCGACGCGAAAGATGTGGTCCATCACGTACCGGCCCAGCGTGCCGCTATTGTCGAAATAGCTCTTGTCGCTGCCCGGCGCGCGGGAGTTCATCAGGATCTGCGTCGAGGCCATCGCGGACGCGCACAGGAACACCAGATCGGCATTCACGACCTGCGCCTGCCCGGTCTTTGCATCGACGTAACGGACGCCTGTCACCTTCTTGCGCGCGGCATCATATTCCAGGTTCGTGACGACCGCGTCGGACCGCAGCGTCAGCTTGCCCGTCGCCCGCGCCGCCGGCAGCGTCACCGCCTGCGTCGAGAAATACGCGCCGAACGAGCAGCCGTTGCTGCACTGGTTGCGAAACTGGCACTTGGTCCGGTTCTGGTCCGGCTTGTCCTGCGTCATGTTCGACAGGCGCGTGTTGATCAGCTTGCGACCGGGGAACTTCGCCTCCAGCCGCTGCTTCACCCACTTCTCGGCGATGTTCATCGGCATCGGCGGCTGGAAGTCGCTGTCGGGGAGGTACGGCAGGTTCTCGCGCGATCCCGACACGCCGATGTATTTCTCGATGTAGCTGTACCACGGCGCGACATCGTCATAGCCGATGGGCCAGACGCCATCGATCCCGTCGCGCTTGTTCGCCTCGAAATCCTCCGGCGCCCAGCGGAAGCTCCAGCGACCCCAGATCAGCGACTTGCCGCCGACCGCACCCGGACGGATCCAGTAGAACGGGCTGCCTTCGTCGTAATCGTACGGATTGGCCTTGTCGTCGTTGTAGAACTTCTGGTTGCTCGGCGCGACGTAGCCGTGCTTGGCGATGAAGTAATTACTCTGCATCAGCGACTGCGGCATCATGTTGCGCGCCGGCACTTCGTAGGCGGGCTTGCCGTCGTAGGTATAGCCCTCCTGGTGCTCGACCATCACGCCGCGGTCCAGCATCAGGACGCGCAGGCCCTTTTCCGTCAATTCCTTCGCGGCGAAACCGCCGCTGACGCCCGATCCGATGACGATCGCGTCGAACCTGTTCGTGGAAGCCATAATATCCTCTCCCCGTATCGTTCAGAATCGCTGCTCAGAAACGCAGTGCGCGCAGCGTCCGGTAGCTGGTGGTGATGTCGGGAAGATACGGCGCTGGCGCCTCGTCGTTCTCGACGTAAAAATGGCGGACGCCCGCTCCGGCCTTCAGCTTGAACAGCGACGCGAAGTCGATCGTCCCCTGTCCCACCGCGGTCATGCTGCGGTCGGGGCGCATGTCCTTGACGTGGTACGCGTAGAGCCGCGACCCGAGCCGCTCGATCAGCGCCTTCGGGTCCTCGCCCGCATGCACCGCCCAGTACAGGTCCAGTTCCAGCTTCACGAGCGCCGGATCGGTTTCCTTGAGCAACCGGTCGTACAGGCTGACGCCACCCGGCTTGATCGTGAACTCGAAGTCGTGGTTGTGATAGGCGAAGCCCAGCCCCGCCTTCTTCAGGTCCGCGGCGAAGCGGTTGATGTTCGGCAGCGCCGCGTTCCAGCCCGCCTCGGTACGATGCTCGTCGGTCATGTACGGCAGGACGACCGTCGTCGCGCCCAGCGTCTTCGCCATCGTCACCGACTGGTCGAAACGCCGCAGCAGCGCGTCGTAACTGATATGCGCGGACGGTGCCTTCAGCCCGAGCCGGTCCGTGGTCCGGCGCAGCATCGCGTGGTCCATCGTGTCGTAGCCACCACCGCCATATTCGACCTCGCGGTACCCGATCTTCGCGATCGCCTCCAATGTGGCGACCGGGTCCTTCTGGAACAGTTCGCGGACGGTATAGAGCTGGATGCCGATCGCCTTGAGCTGCGCGGCGAAGGCCGGCGCGATCCCCAGATCGGTGAGCGCGAGGGCGGCGACACCGCCTGCGCCCGCCAGCAGATGTCGACGGGAGACGATCATGAGGAATACACCTTGTTGACCTTGGAGTAGAGGAACTCACCGTTATATTCGCCCGGCACCGGCAGATACTCGCGCTCCTGCGTGATGCCGACTTCCGACGTGAAGTAACCGACGATCACCAGCTGGCGGAACGGTTCGAAGAAATTGGCGCCACCGGGGATCTGATCGTTCATCGCCAGCGTCAGCAGCGCATCCTGCTGCGCCGGCGTCGCCTTCGATCCGGAGACCTTGTAGTCCTTCATGCTGCGCGCTTCGATCGCGTCGAGGCCGGCGACGATCGGCACCTTGTCGTTGGGCGAGGCCCAGTCCGCCAGCAGCTTCTCGATGAACGCCGGTACGCCCGCGGTGATCGCGCCCGGCGTGTCGGTGGTCGGCATCACCCGCTCGCTCAGCGCCGTCATCAGCGCGCGTTGCGGCGCGGTGAAGATCGCGGTGGTCGGCGGTCCGTCGTTGATGACGGGCATCTTCGCCACCAGCGACGCGCCCGCGGCGCGGGCGATCGGCGCGAACAGTGCGGAGCCGAACATCGCCACGGCTCCTGCCAGGGCGGTTCTGCGATCGATCATTGGCCATATCCTCCCATGCCCTGCGCGGCCGGTACCTCGGCGTGCGGGCGTACCCAGATGTTGCGGAAACTATAGATGGTTATCAACGCGGTCGTCACGCTTGATCGATTTCGTGATAGGCCGCGATCAGGCGATCCTCGCCAGCCCGGCCGGCCAGAGAATTGCCATGTTCCATGCCGATCACGCCGTCATACCGCTTCGCCTTCAACCAGGTGACGATGTTGCGGTAGTTGATCTCCCCCGACGTCGGCTCCTTGCGGCCCGGATTGTCGCCGAACTGGATATAGCCGATCTCGCTCCAGCAGGTCTGAAGCGAGGGGATCAAATTCCCCGACTGGATCTGCTCGTGATACAGATCCGCCAGGATCTTCACCGCCGGGCTGTTGACGCCCCGCGCGATCGCGAATCCCGCCGCGAACGACTGCATGTACACGCCCGGATGATTGGTCCGCGTGTTCAGCGGCTCCATCACCAGCGCCGCGCCCGATGGCGCGACGATGTCGCCCGCGCGCCGCATCACGTCGATAACCCGCGCGGTCTGGATCTCGACCGGGATCTTCGGGTCGAGGAATCCGGTCACCACCGTCATCCGCGACGCGTTCAGCCGCTTGGCGACATCCAGCGATTGGCGGACATCGGCCAGAAAACCCTCCCGCTCCGCCTCGTCGTTGCCGCCCAGCACCGGCCGCGACTGCGACCATCTGGGCATGCTGGCGACGAATACGCCCATCGTCATCCCGCGCTGTTGCAGCGCCTTCGCCATCTGCTCCTGCTCGGCGACGGTGCGGCCGGCGGCCTCGTTATCCTCCCAGGCGGTGAAGCCCTGGTCGGCGGCGTAGGCGATCTGCTCGATCCGGCCACCACGGCTGGCGAAGCTGCCCTCGTGCGGCGCGTATTTCAGCGCGAACCGCGCCGCATTCGACCCACGCCGCTGCGCCGCGACGAGCCCGGGAATGACCGACGCCGCGGCCCCCACGGCCAGCATCGCGCGGCGCGAAACGGTCATGCCGAAAACCGAGGGAGCGGCGTGTGGATCACTTGGACCCTTCCGCCTTCAGATAGGCGATGATCGCGGCGCGCTTCGCCGGATCGGGCGTGGCGATCGGCATGCGCGTGCCGGGCACCTTCTTCTGCGGCGCGGCGAGATACTCGCTCAGCGTCTTCTCGTCCCACTTCAGCTTCGACGCCTTCAGCGCGGGCGAATAGTTGAACCCCGCTGCCGATGCGGCCGGACGCCCGACGACGCCGTACAGATTGGGGCCGATGCCGTTCCGGCCGCCCTTGTTGACCGTGTGGCAGGCCTTGCACGCGGCGAACTGCGGGGGCGATGCCGCGGGCGCGGTCTGCGCCGTCGTGGGCTCCGACAGCCCCAGCACCGCGAAAGCAGCAGCCGCCGCCGCGGCCATACCGATGAACAGCTTCATGCACTCTCTCCCGAATCGACCATCGTCCATTTCTGGTCGGACGATGCGTTCGTTATCATGGCTTCGATGAACCGCATCGTACGCAAACCGTCCGAAATGCCCGGATACCAACGATTTGCATCCCCGCGGATCGTCGCCGCGAACGCACGGTAAAGGTTGGCGAATGCCTCGATATACCCCTCCGGATGCCCCGCCGGCGTCCGCCCCAGCGCGACACTGCGCGGGTCCAGCCCGGGTCCGCCGGCCCGCACGACCTCGGTCGGGCGATCCAGCCAGCGCAGCGTCAGCGTGTTGGGCTCCATCTGCGCCCATTCCAGCCCGCCGCGCTCGCCATAGACGCGCAGCTTCAGGCCGTTTTCCTCGCCCGCCGCAACCTGGCTCGCCTTCAGCATGCCCCGCGCATCGGTGTCGAAGCGCAGCAGCGCGCTGACATCGTCATCCAGCCGGCGTCCCGCGACATGCGTCGACAAATCGGCGGAGACCGACGCCACGCGCAGCCCGCTGACATGCTCCGCCAACTGGAACGCGTGCGTGCCGATATCACCCAGACAGCCGCCCATGCCGGCGCGCGCCGGATCGGTGCGCCACTCCGCCTGCTTGTTGCCGCCGGTGTCGATCGGCAGGCTGAGCCAGCCTTGCAAATATTCGACCTGCACCAGCCGGATCGCGCCCAGATCGCCACGCTCGACGCGCAGCCGCGCCTCCTCGACCAGCAGATAGGCGCTGTATGTGAAGGCCAGCCCGAAATGCCGCCCGCTCGCCTTCGCCGCATCCGCGATCGCCACCGCCTCCGCGACGTTCATCGCCATCGGCTTTTCGCAGAACACGTGGAAGCCGGCGTTCAGCGCCGCGATCGCCATTGGCGCGTGCAGGTAATTGGGCGTGACCACCGCGACCGCGTCGATGCGCTCCCCTTCCGGCAACGCAGCCTCGCCCGCGACCAGCGCGTCGAGCGTGTCGTACACGCGCGCCGCGTCCAGCCCCAGCAGCTCGCCAGTACGCGCGTTGCGCCCGGCGTCGGTGCTGAATGCACCCGCTGTCAGGCGCCAGTCGCCGTCCAGCGCCGCCGCCATGCGGTGGATCGCGCCGATGAACGCGCCTTCGCCACCGCCGACCATGCCCAGCCGTAGAGGTTGCACCGCCGCCACGCGCCTAGTTCCCCTGCCCCGCGTCCGATCCGGCGGCGGGGAGCCCCATGATCGCGCGGATCGCATCGCGATCAACGCCGCTCTTGGCGAAATCATCGAACGCGTGGTCGGTCAGGTGAATGATGTGATCGCGGATGAAGGGCGCACCCTCGCGCGCGCCGTCCTCGGACCGCTTCAGCGCACACTCCCATTCCAGCACGGCCCAGCCGGTATAGCCATATTGCGCCAGCTTGCTGAAGATCGACGAGAAGTCGACCTGACCGTCGCCCAGCGACCGGAACCGGCCGGCGCGATCGACCCAGTCCTGATACCCGCCGTAGACTCCAGAGCGCCCGGTCGGGTTGAACTCCGCATCCTTGACGTGGAAGCACGAGATGCGGTCGTGATAGCGATCGATGAAGTCGAGATAGTCGAGCTGTTGCAGCACGTAATGCGACGGATCGAACAGCAGCCGTGCGCGCGGATGCTCGCCCACCGCGGTCAGGAACCGCTCCCACGACGCTCCGTCATGCAGGTCCTCGCCGGCATGCACCTCGAACGCGCAATCGACGCCCGATTCCTCGAACACGTCGAGGATCGGCAGCCACCGCCGCGCCAGTTCGGCGAACGCTTCCTCGACCAGCCCGGCCGGCCGCTGCGGCCACGGGTAGACATAGGGCCATGCCAGCGCGCCGGAGAAGGTCGCATGCGCCTTCAACCCCAGATTGGCGCTGGCCCGCGCCGCCATCTTCACCTGCTCGACCGCCCAGATTTGACGTTCGGCGGGCTTGCCATGCACTTCGGGCGGCGCGAAGCCGTCGAACAGCGTGTCGTACGCCGGATGCACCGCCACAAGCTGACCCTGAAGGTGCGTCGACAGCTCGGTCACCTCGATACCGTGCCGCGCCAGCCGGCCTTGCAGGTCCTGGCAGTACTCCTTGCTTTCGGCCGCCGTCTTAAGGTCGATCAGCCGCGAATTGCAGGGAATCTGCACCCCGACATAGCCCAGTCCGGCGGCCCATTCGGCCAGCCCGTCGAGCGTGTCGAACGGTGCGGTGTCGCCTTGGAACTGCGCCAGGAAGATCGCGGGTCCCTTCATCGCCGTCATGCCGTCGCTCCCATGCGGTGGTCACCCCTGCTGTTGTCGCGGAACGTCAGTTGGAACAGGATCGCGATCAGCGCCGCGGCGATAGCAGGATACCACCACATCTGGTGCCAGTCGGCGATCGTCGGATTGGCCGGAAGCTGCGAATACAGGAACGCGCCGATCTGCGAGCCCAGCAGCATCCCGACGCCGTAGGTGAACAGCGTCAGCATCCCCTGCGCCTGCGCGTTGACGCCCTTCGGCGTCGCAATCGTGCCGGTGTAGATCGCGCCCGCGACGAAGAAGAAGTCGTAGCACACGCCGTGCAGCGCCACGCCCAGATACACCGCCCACAGCGACCCGCCGCCATCGCCGATCGCGAACAGCGCATAACGCAACGCCCAGGCGAGCATCCCGACCAGCAGCAGCGGCTTCACTCCGAACCGGCGGTACAGCCACGGCATCGAGAACATGAACACCAGTTCGGACATCTGCCCGATCGCCAGCGTGCCGCCGACATTGGTGATCCCCGCCGCGCCGACGAACGGCGACGCATAGGCGTAATACATCGCCAGCGGGATCGAGATCAGCGTCGCGCAGAGGATGAAGATCAGGAACGACCGCTGTTGCAGCAGGCCGAATGCCTCGACGCACAGCACCTGCCGGACGATACCCTCGTCGCTCGGCTTGTCGGCCTCCACGTTCGGCAGCGTCAGGCTGTAGAAGCCGAGCGCGATCGACACGACCGCGGCGACGCGGAAGATCTGCGGGCTGGCGGACAGTCCGGCCCAGCCGATGATGAGGCCGGCGGTGATCCAGCCCAGCGTTCCGAATGCGCGCACGAAAGGGAAATTGTCGGTGCGGTCGCCGAAGCTCTTCAGCGCGATCGTGTTCGCGAGGCCGACCGTCGGCATGTACAGCATCATATAGCCGAGCAGCAGCCAGACGAAGGTCGATCCGGTTTCCGGCGTCAGCAGGGTCGGCAGGATGAACAGCAGCACGCCGCCGAGCAGGTGCAGGATCACCATCAGCATCTTCGGGCTGACGTAGCGCGCCGCGGCCATGCCCAGCAGGAACGATCCCGCGATCGATGCGATCGGCCCGACCGAGAAGGCGTTGCCGATCAGGTTGCCGATGCCGACCGTCTGCATCACCAGGCCCAGCGTGACGGCCCCGGCACCCCAGACGAAGAATTGCATGAACATCAACGCACTAAGGCGTGCGGTCAGCATGCCGCCGTTCCGATCACCCGCCGTCAACACGGCGTCCGCAGTGGCCATTCGCCATACCCTCCCCACGCAGCTTTGCTGCTTGTCGGACAACAGGCTAGGCAGATCGTAAAGCGATGTAAAGGATTACATCATGCGGGCTCGACAGGCCGTCCGGCCGGCCCCATGACGTTGGAATGCCGACGATCATCGACGTCGCCGCGATGGCGGGTGTCTCCACCGCGACCGTCTCGCGGGTGTTGAGCCAGCCCCAGCGCGTGGCCGAGCAGACGCGCCTGCGCGTACTTCAGGTCGTGCAGTCTCTCGGCTATTCGCCCAACGTCGCCGCCCGCACGCTGCGCACGCTGCGCGCCGCCAAGATCCTGCTGACCGTGCCCGACATCTCCAATCCGTTCTTCGCCAGCATCATCCGCGGCGCGGAGGAATCGGCGCGCGACGCCGGCTACGCGATCGTCGTCGGCGACACTCGCCACGATCCGGAGGTCGAGGACCAATATGCCGACATGCTGTCGCGCCGCGAGGTCGACGGCCTGATCTTCCTCGGCCACCGCCTGCCCGACAGTCTGAAGCCGCTGCTCGCCGCGCAGGGCGCCGCCGCGCCGATCGTCAACGGTTGCGAATACAGCCCGGACATCGGCGTCCCCAGCGTCCACATCGACAATGCGGCGGCCAGCATCGACGCGGTCGAACACCTGATCGCGCTCGGCCACCGCGACATCGGCGTCATCGCCGGCCCGGCGATCAGCCCGATCAGCCGCGACCGCCTTGCCGGCGCGATGACCGCGGCCGACCGCCACGGCCTGCGCCAGCGCCTGCTCGTCCGCGCCGGCGATTACTCGGCGCAGTCCGCCTTCGATCAGGCCAGCGCGCTGATCGCGAGAAACGTCACCGCGATCTTCTGCTTCAGCGACGAAATGGCGATGGGCGCGATCAGCGCGATCGCGCAGGCGGGTCTGTCCTGCCCTCAGGACATATCCGTCATCGGTTTCGACGACCTGCCGCTCGCCCGCTTCTTCCAGCCCGCATTGACGACGATCGCGCAGCCCAAGGCGATGATCGGCCGCCGCGCCGTCGACCTGCTCGTCGACATCCTGCGCGACGTCGAAAGCCCGGTACGGCAGGTGACACTACGCCACGAACTCGTCGTCCGGAACAGCACCGCGCGGGTGCGATAGGAAACGGCCGGACCGCGCCGGTCGTTGCGGCAGGCGTCACCACATCATAGCATGCGGGCGGGTTTGTCGTCGGGGAGCGTGAAGCATGGTCATATTAGCGGTGCTTCTGCAACTCGCCCCCGTCACACCTCCAACGGCGCCGCCGGCCTACACACCGCCCCCATTGCACGGCGGCCCGCGCGAGATGACCTGCCCCGTCGGTGGCGAGCG
Source organism: Microvirga sp. SRT01 (assembly GCA_018139225.1). Lineage (GTDB taxonomy): Bacteria > Pseudomonadota > Alphaproteobacteria > Sphingomonadales > Sphingomonadaceae > Sphingomonas > Sphingomonas longa. The sequence continues at coordinate 138,895 of JAGSNX010000006.1, read as the reverse complement.
CTTCTCTATATGGCAGCCGACGATGTACAGCACCTATGGCGAGCGGCCCGATGGCAAACCCTACGGCTATCTGCCGTTCCCGTTCCCCGTATCCGAATGCCCCAGTAACAGGCTGATCGCCTTCGATAGCTTCTCGCCAGACGAGGTCGCGAAGCTGGCCGGCATCATCGACACCGTCGAATACACGCGGCTGACCACGACCGAGACCACCTACTACCGCGCCTGGTGGCTCGCGGAGCGTCTCGGCCGGCCGCCCCAGGATTCACTCGGCTTGCTGCTGTCCGCGATCTGGCAGGTCACGCCGGACGTATCCGAAGGATCGACGGCTGACCGCGATGCCGAACAGCGTCGCCGCTATCAGGAGGTGTTCGTCGCCGAGGTCCGTCGCCTGCCCGCCGCTACGCCCGCCAAGGACCGCTTCTGGCTCGAAGCCCGCGCCGCGAACGCCGCCCGACAGTTGGGACGGTTCGGGGACGCGGAAGCCTTGCGAAAAACCGCTGAAGCGTCGCTGTCCAGGCTGCCCGAGAAAAAGGGTTGGGACGCCTATCTCACCAAGCTGAAGAGGGTCATCGCCCGCCGCGACACCGGCGTCGAGCCGCTCGACATGATCCCGCAGCAGGAAGCCGACATCGCTTGCGCATTCCGGCCCCCGTCGAACGCCTTCGACCGCGCCTTCTGCGCCAGACCCGAAACGGCCGCGCGCGTCGCCGACATGCGCAAGTCCCGATAATGGCTGCGGCATTGGGGTTCTCGACCATCAGGTACGCGTCGCATTACCCCACACCGTTGGTACCGAACGAAGTCGCAGCACAGGCAGGGCGATATTGCCTTCAACTCCGCGCAGACCGGCAAAAATCGATGCGAACGGGTCGGATTCGTGCCAGTGCCGACCGACATTCAGCATGGCTCCGTCACCCCGGACTCGTTCCGGAGTCTACTGCGCGGCTTTCGGCACGAAACCGCAAGTCGGCGGCTGAATGCCAATCGGCTCTAGCGCTTCGCTGACGGACTGCTCTGCCGGGTGCTCGCCGGCTTCCCGTCGCGGCTCGTCGGACAGATGCGCTGAAAGGGCTGGCACGCGATGCACGGCGTCGAGCAGGCCATCTTGCCCCCGGTCGTCGTGCAGGCGCGGCATTGCTGCTTCACGGCGACGCACGCCTGCGGAGCGGCGAGCGACAGGATGATCGTCATCAGCATCGCAGGATCCTTCGCTCGACCGATCGGCTCAGCATCGGGACGACGATGACCTCGCCGTCGTAAACACCACGATCGCGGCTGTCCTACAAGCGTCGATCCGGGTTACACGGCGTCGCCCAATCAACGCAGCCTGCCGCTCCTTGCATCGTGAACCAACACCCGCATCGAACGCATTCGATCCGAATGTGCGTCGTTGGACTAACCTTAGCCTAACCTTCCGCGCGCACCGACAGACGCATTTCGGTCAAGCTCCTACGATCCAGCCATATTTCCAGAAACGTCTACGACCGGCTCGACCGGCTCGGGCGGCAGGTCGACCGCCAATTCGACTCGCCGGTTCCTGGCGCGTGCCTCCGGATCGTCGCTGCCGTCCGGGCGGGCGTTGGGAACCAGCGGCGTCGTCTCGCCGAGTGCCACCACAGTGATCCGGTCCGCCGCGATACCCTTTTCGACCAGATAGTCGCGCACCGCCTCCGCCCGCGATTGCGATGCACGGAGGTTGACGCGATCGTTGCCCGGCGAGTCCGAATGGCCGCGCACGGTGATCGGTCCACCAGCCGCGATCGTCGGGTTGGCGAGCACCGCATCGATCGCCGCCCGCCCCGCATCGTCCAGCACCAGCCCGGATGCACCGAAGGCCACCGTCGCCGCGACCGGTTCCAGCGCGGGCGGGGTCGGTTCCGGCTCGACGATCTCCGGCCGCAGGATCGACTTCGCGGGTTCCGCGGCGTTCTGCGCGACGTTGGCCAGAGCGTCGTTGCCGACCGCCTCGTTCGTCGTCGCCGGCTCGACCCGGTTGCCGTCCGGCCCCGGCGCACAGGCCGCCAGCCCCGCCGCCGCCATCAGCACCGCATGTTTCATCACGCCGCCTCCCCCTGCATGCGCCTCGCCCCCGGTCGGGTCGGCGGGGCGTAGGACAATATCGTGTCGCCCGGCTGCGGCGTCGGTCGGCTGGCGTGCGAGAAGAAGCGCAACGCGCCGCCCTTGCGCAACAGCAGCAGCATGTCCGCTTCATCGGGCAGATCGGCCTTGATCGCGTCGAAGTCGAACTGCTCGGTGATCCGCGTCTTGCGAAAGCCCCAGCCCTGCCGTTCCCGCGACACGATTTCTTCCACGCCGTGGCCGCTGGCGAACAATGCCCGCCCGCGCAGGGACGACGGCAGGGCGCGTGTATCCTCGTCGTGTTCGTCGGTGCCGCCGCCGAGCTGATAGACATTGTCGCGGCCGATCTCCGGCGCGAATTCGTTGCAGACCAGCGCGTTGTACGCTTCGTTGTCACTGGTCGCGACCAGCACCTGGAATTGTTGCAGATCCAGCCGGTCCTCCGTCGCCTCCGCCAGGATTTCGCCGTGATAGGTGGCGATCCCCGCCTGCCGCGCCGGCGACAATCGCTGCCAGCTGGTGTCGCAGATCGTCACCGGCACCTCCAGCGTGCGCAACTGGTCGGCCAGCGACAGGCTCCACGGCGTGCCGCCGACGATCAGCAGCCCCCGTTCCGCCGCACCGGTCACCTTCAGCCAGCGCGACACGGGGCCGATCGAGAACCCGTGCGCGACGATCGTCGCCACCACGACCGCGAACGACAGCGTGACGAGGATCGACCCGTCGCCATACCCAAGCTGGTCGAGCCGCAGCGCGAACAGGCCGGAAATCGCGACCGCGACGATGCCGCGCGGCGCGATCCACGCGACCAGCAACCGCTCGTTCCACGGCACCCGCGTGAACGCCAGGCTCAGCAAGACGGTGGCCGGCCGTACGACGAACAACAGCGCGAGCAGGAACCCCGCGAACCGCCATTCGAAGCGGCGCAGCACCTCCAGGTTCAACGTCGCCGACAGCAGCACGAACACGCCGGAAATGAGCAGGACGGTGACGTTTTCCTTGAATGCATGCACGTCGCGCAGCGACGCCAGCCGCATGTTCGCCAGTGCGACGCCCATCACCGTCACGGTCAGCAGCCCGGTTTCCTGATGGATCAGGTTCGACACGACGAACGCGCCGACGACCGCGACCAGCAGCACCGGCGCCTTCAGATATTCCGGCACATATCCGCGTGGGAACGCCCAGCCCACCGCACGCGCCGCGAGCCAGCCGATCAGCCCGGCGATCACGCTCGCCGCCAGCAGCGACACGACGACGCTGGCGATCGTGCCGCCCTCCCCCACCCGGCGCAGATATTCGTAGGTGACGACACCGCACAGCGCGCCGATCGGATCGTTGACGATCGCTTCCCACTTCAGGATCGCGCGGGGTCGCGCCGCGATGTTGCTCTGGCGCAGCAGCGGCAGGACGACGGTCGGGCCGGTCACCACGAGGATACCGGCGAACAGCACCGCCACCGGCCACACCAGGCCGCCGATGTAATAGCAGGCCAGCGTCCCGAGCACCCAGCCGATCGGCACGCCCAGCAGCAACAGCCGCGTGACCGCACCATCGGTCCGTCGCAATTCGCGGAAGTTGAGGCTCAGCCCGCCCTCGAACAGGATCAGCGCAACCGCGATCGACACGATCGGCTCCAGCAGCTCGCCGAAGACGTGCTTGGGATCGATCAGGCCGGTCACGGGGCCGGCGACCACCCCCGCCACCAGCATCAGCGCGATCGCGGGCCAGCCGGTGCGCCACGCCACCCACTGCGCACCGATACCGAGCGCGCCGATCAGCGCGATCACGAGGGCGGGATGCTCCATCCGATCGTTCGATAGCGGCTGTGATCCCGAAGGTGAACCCGAAGTTTCAGCCGTGGGTTGTTCCTGTGAACGGTATCGCCTATATTCGTTCCAAGGAGAACGTCATGGCGACGCTGGCTAGAGCGGCCGACACATCCAACGCCGCCCGCGTGTTGAGCGAAGCGGTCGCACGGATCGCAGGCTTCTGGAACCTGTCTAACGCCCAGGCAGGGGCGATCCTCGGCCTATCGGCGCCGACCATTTCGCGGCTGCGGGGTGGGCAGTATCGGCTGGAACCGGGCAGCAAGCCATTCGAACTCGCCCAGCATCTGCTGCGGCTGTTCCGCTCGCTCGACAGCTGGCTGGGGCAGGACGACCTTTCGGCACGGTCCTGGTTGGAGACGCCGAATCTCGACCTCGGCGGCCCGCCGATCGCGCAACTGGCAACGGTGCGCGGGCTGCTGCGAACGAGCGACTATGTCGACGCGCTGCGTGCCCGCGTCTGACATTCGCCCCTATAAAGGGCGCGGCATCCGCATCGTGGAGGCGCAGCACCGGATCGCCACCAACCGCCTCGCCGCCGAAGCTGTCGATCAGGCGCTGCTGGAGGCGCTGGCGGACGAGGTGAAGCCGCCGCTGCCCGATGCGGCACGGCACCTGCCGTGGCTGCTCGCCTCGCCCTTCCGCTACGGGCTGGGCCGTCCCTCCCGCTTTCGCGCGGCGGATGTGCTGCCCGGCATCTTCTACGCGTCGGAGGATATCGAGACCGCCGTCACCGAAACCGCCTATTGGCGACTGGTCGCATTCGCGCGCTCGCCGGGCTTTGCACGACCGCGCACGCCGACGCCGATGTCCGCCTTTTCCGTCGCGGTCGACGCCCCGCGCAGCATCGACCTGACCTTGGCCGACCCGGATCGCTGGACCCACCCGTCCGACTATACGCGAACACAGGCACTCGCCGCCAGGGCGCGCGCCGACGATGTCGCGGCAATCCGAGCCCCCTCCGCCCGGCGTACGGGCGGCGTGAACCTCGCCGTCCTCGACCCCGCCGCGCTGAAACCGCCGCCCCGCCCGCATTCCAGCTGGGCCTATCTCACGACCGGGGACGGCCTGCTCGCCACGCGGGAGATGAGCGATCAGGCGATGCGCTTCACGCCGGCCGGGTTCGGCCTGTCGCCCGAGCTCGCCTGAATCCGCACCCTCTCCGGGAGAGCCCCTTGCCCAAGTCGCTGACGATCCTGCTCGCATCGTTACTCTGGCTCGGCGGGTGCACCGCCGCCGATCCCGTCAACAGCCTCGCTGCGATCGGCACCGAGACGCAGGCCCCTCCCGCCGCAGCGCGTCGCACGATCGACGTCGCGGTCGCGCACTGGGCACGCGGCCGGTTCACCCCCGGCACGCCACGCTGGTTCGTGCTGAAGCCCGGCCTACCCGGCGTTGCCGTGATGAAGGCGATCGACAACGGGCTGGGCGGACGAGCCCGTCGCTTCGTCGAAACCGGACCTGACGGTAGCAATGTCACGCTCTACGGCTGGCGGCTGAGCGAACCCGCGGCGGACGGCCACGATGCCCTGATCGCCGTTGTCAGCCACGGCGATCCCGCCGTCGCCGCCTATCTTCCGGCGACGCTGTCGGGCCACCGGCCGCAATGACCTGCTGGCACTTGCGTCGCATTTAGTCGCAGGAAACGTGCGGTACATCGCGCCCAACCACATGGGTCAGGGTTCTCGCCGGATTCAACGATGACAAAGCGCTCATCTTTTGTCAGAGGCGCGTCATGATCGACCTCGACCGAAAGCTGATTGCCTACGCCATCATCGGCGTGGTGGTCATCATCGCATTGCCGATCATCATCGCCGTCCGTCGCAAGCGTCACCGCGAGAAACTGCGTCGGCGTGGAATCAAGACTTACGGCCACTGATCGGCGGCCGTCCTTGGATGGGCGGGTAGCCTAGCGGGGCGCATCCAACGCAACGCCCGCCGTCGGCATCGGAAACACCGGCCTGCCATCCGCCGACCAGTCCACACGCTGGATACGCGGCGACCGCTTGGCCGTGCACTTCATATCCGGGCCCGGATTGGCGTGGTAGACGATCCACGTTTCACGCCCGTTCGGCGACGTGAAGAATCCATTATGGCCCGGTGCATAGACGCCCTGCGCCCCCGCGGTCGCGATCACCGGCTGCGGCGACTTTCGCCATGCCCGCGCGTCCAGTGGATCGCTGCCCCTCGCCGCGCTCAGCAGTCCGATCGCATAGCCGTCCGACCAGCAGGCGCTGGCGGAATAGGTGATGAACAGATCGCCTTTGGGCCCCGACAGGAACTCCGGCCCTTCCAGGATCTGGCGACCTCCCTGCCGCTCCCACTGCAGGTCGGGGCGTGCGATGATCGTCTCCGGCCCAGCCAGCGTCCACGGGTTTGCCATCTTCACGATCGCGAGCACGCTGTCGGGACCGACATAGGGCGAATAGACGAAATAACGCTGTCCACGATGCGCGAAGGTCGTTCCATCGATGCCCCGGTGCGCGGTCCTCAGCATGCCGCGATCGACCCATTCACCGGCCAGCGGGTCCTCGCTCGCATTCTCCAGCACGAACACGCCGCGATGCGCGTCGTCGTCACGCCCGCTCGCCGCGGCGGTGTAATAGAGGTACCATTTGCCATCGATCCGGTGCAGCTCCGGCGCCCAGATCGACTGCGCGTTCGGTCCCGTCGCGGGGGGCGTCCACACCACCGTCTCCGGTGCGTCGGCAAGGCGCGATACATCCTTCGTCGCGCGGATCGCGAGCCGGTTTACGAGCGTGTGCATGTAATAATAGGTGTCGTGATGCCGCACGATCCACGGATCGGGGCCGGACCGCAGCAAGGGGTTGGTGAAACTGCGCACAGAGGGAGCCAGTGCGGCACTCCCCGTCATCGGCAAGGCCGTATACGCCGCGGCCGCGATCATCGTCGCGATCTTCATCGCCTCGACCCTTTCATGAATCCGGAAACGCCGCCACGATCGCATCGTACTGCGTCTTCGATATGGCGATCATCGATCCGTGCCGAACCCCTGCGGGCATCGTATAGCGGTCCCATTCCGGCATACCGGTATTGCCGGCGACCTGATACCATGGACCGGTCAGCCGCGGTGCCGTCGACAGCCCATAGCTCGTTCCGGCATATTGCTCGTAGTAGAGCAGCCAGTCGCCTGAGTGCGGCGAACGGATCACCGTCGGCGCCTCCCGGAAATTGGGGCTGATAGGCGGACCGGGCGGCGGATAGGGCCCCAGCAGCCGCTTCGCACAGCTGATCCGGATCGTCTTGCCCGTCGGCCAGTCGGTCGACGGGTAGCGTTCGTCCTTCACGATCGCGCAATAGCCGCCGGACCCGTTCGGCTGCACGACCGTGTCGATCGTCGCCATCGGCCATGCGAACAGCCGCAACGGCCGGTCGGGGAAGGATTTCAAATCCTTCGACAGCACGTACAATGTCCGCTGGCTGGCCCAGTAGCGTTCGGGGTCCTCCCGCGATCCGTCGCGATTGGGCGTGTGCCAGCTCAGCAGGAACCGGCCGGACGGCGCATCGAAGAACAGTTTCGGCGCGCCGATCCGCTGCAGCGGATGCGGGTGGCCCGGCACCGCGCTCAGGTCCGGCCGGTATGTTCCGTAAGGTGTCCAGCGGATCAGATCGTCCGACACCCAGAAGCGGATCAGCGGATCGTCGTCGCTGCGATTGCCGACGAGATAATAACGCCCATCGCCCCCGCGCGCGATCGATGCGTGGCCGTGATAGTCCGCGGACACGGGCCGTCCGCCATTCACCGACCGCCAGTGCAGCCCGTCGCGGCTGACGGAATAATGCAGCACGCCGTACCGCGCCTTGGTCATGTGCGCGAACAGATAGGCACCGTCGACATCGATGCGCGGCGTGACCGGGCCGCCCGGCGGGTTCTGGCGCGCCGGTAACGGGCTGTTTGCCAGCAGGAGCAGCGCGGTACCGGCGAAGACCGTGAAACCGACGCGATGCATATGCCTAGACCTGTCCGGCGAAGGCGCCGCTCGGGCGAAAGCCGCCGACATGCGCGCCCTTAGATCTGGGCCTGTGCCGATGTCATCGCGTCACGGTTCCACGCGAGTCGCCGACTTCCAGCCAATATCCGTCCGGGTCCTGCACATAGATCTGGCGCACGCCGTCGAAGCGGGTCTGCATCGTGCTGGGATCGCCCGCCAGATTCGTCCAGACCAGCTTGTGCCGGTCGAGCCAGGCCGTCACGCGCGCGAGATCGTCGACGTGCAGCGCCAGATGCTCGTTGCGGTTCGACGGCTTCGGTGCCGTCCGACCGTCCAGGATATGGAGTGCCATGCCGTTGCCGAGGTCCAGCCACCGCCGGTTCTTGAGCGGGGTGGGGATCATGCGCAATCCGAACGCTTCCCGGTAGAACGTCGCGCTCCTGTCGAGATCGGCCGCCTGGATCGCGACGTGCTCAGCCTTGGCGGGGACCTGGCTCTCCGCCTGCGGCATCATGGCCATCAACAGCAGCGCGGAAACCGGGACCATCGACATCTCTCCATTACGAATGTTTCCAGCAACCTATCCGCTTCTCCCGCGGACGCCAGCCCCGTGGTGCAACAATCCCGGCACCTCCTTGACGAGCAACGCCTAGTTGCGTCCGCAGCACTTCTTGAATTTGTTGCCGGACCCGCACGGACACGGGTCGTTGCGGCCGACCTTGGCGACCGACGGTGCGGGCGCAGACATCGAGCCCCGACGCGCGGAACGATCCCTATGCAGCGCGGCGGTCCACATCGCGATCAGGTCCGCCGCACGGTCTGCGATGGCATCGATTTCGTGATGCGCCAGATCGCTACGCTCGTGGGCGATATCGATCAGCGTGTTCATCCCCGTCAGCGCTGCGCGCGTCTCGTCGTCCCCGGCATCGGCGATCACGGCCCAGCCTTCCGGTTGCAGGACCAATGCCTTCTCGAAGCCCTCGACCCAGAATTCCCACAGGAGCTCACCATTCCGCTCGTCGACGTCCAGCAACGGCTGGTAGCGGCTGCGCTCCATCGCCCGCGACAGTTCTTCGGCATACGCCGTGACCATCGAGGCGAACCAGCGGGCGTCTTCTGCGTCTTCGAACGGCGCGTCGCCACCGCCCCAGATCACCGGCATCCAGTCCGCCTGTGCGCTGCTTTGCGGACTCACGAGGATGCCCGCGAGATAACCGTCCAGTTCGGAGAGCAGCATCGCATCGTCGATCGGCAGATCAGCGAGCGCGCCATCGAGGCGACGAAGACGGGAGGGTGGCTTGGCAGCGGCGTTCAGCATGATCGCCGCCTTGGATCGGGGCGCGGCGCTTCGCAAGCGATCACCAAGTTTGAGCCGGGGGGGTACGACGCCATCACGCAACCGACTGCTCGGCGGTGGCCGACGCTCCTGCCGGTCAGCCTTCGTGCCGCTCTTCCGATTGCGGACTGCTGCCGAACGCGAGAGCCTCTGCCGAGCCGACCGGCTGCTGGCCACCGAACAGGCGGTCGAGCCGCTCCCTGATCTCGCGACGGAAGTTCTGAATGGCGGTTCGTCGCGGCGCGGCGATCGATACCTCGTCCGCGATCGCATCCTTGATGCGCTGCAAGGCGAGGTCGCTCAGGATGTTGGCGTTGTGCAGCTCGATACAGAGTTGCACCAGTCCCACGGCGGTGGCCTGCGCCCGCAGCCCGACGTTGGTGACGTCGAGATGCAGTCGCTTCTGCTTGTCTACGGAGTTCACTGCTCCTCTCCTTTTCAGCGGCAATAACGCATCAAGGCCGTGATTGGCTGCCGAAAAGACCAAGGCCGCGACACAGTGGCGTCAGGATCCGGGGCGGCGCGTGCCTTCGACATCATCGTCCGCAAGCCCGCCGCCGAGCGACCGGTAGAGTTCCACGAGGTTGCTCTCCCGGTTCAGCCGCGTCGTGACGAGCTGCTGCTGGGCGGCGTAAGCGGTGCGCTGCGAGTCCAGCGTGTTGAGGAACGACTCGACGCCCGCGCGGTACCGGGCATCCGAGATGCGCAGCGCCACGGAGGCGGCGTTGACGCGCGCGGTCTGCGCGGAGACCTGTTCGTCGATCGTCCCGCGCTGCGCCAATGCATCCGCAACCTCGCGAAAGGCGGTCTGCACGGTGCGTTCGTAGGTCGAGACGGCTGCCTGCTGCTGCGCCTCGGCCACCTGCACGTTGCCGCGCAGCCGGCCGCCGTCGAACAGCGGTAACGAGACTGAGGGCGCGCCGGTGTAGGTGAAGCTGCCACCCGCGAAGAGGCCGCTCAACGCCGTGCTGATCGTGCCCAATGTGGCCGTCAGCGAGATACGCGGGAACAGCGCGGCCCGCGCCGCGCCGATATTGGCGTTCTGCGCGATTAGCTGATGTTCGGCCTGCAACACGTCGGGACGTCGCAACAGCACGTCGGACGTGATCCCGCCCGGCAACGCCTTCAGCGCCGCACCGCCTTCGCCCAGGCCCTGCGGCAGCAGCTCGGTCGTGACGGGCGCTCCGACGAGCAGGTCGAGCGCATTCTTGTCCTGCGCCAGCCGGGTCCGCAGCACCGCGATGTCGTTGCGCGCGGTCTGGTAGCTGGTCTCCGACTGCCGCGCCTCCAACTCGGACGCGACGCCGATACGGAACTGCGCCCGCGTCAATTCGAGCGATTGTTCGAACGACTTCAGCGACTCCTGCGAGATGCGGAGCTGATCCTGATCCGACGCATAGGTCAGCCACGCGGTCGCGATCTCGGCGATCAGGCTGATGCGCGTGGAGCGCTGCGCCTCCTCGGTGGCGAAATACTGTTCCAGCGCGGCGCGGCTAAGGTTCCGCACCCGGCTGAACAGGTCCAGCTCGAATGCGGAGAAGCCCGCATTGACCGAATAGAATTCCAGATTCGAGGAGGACGAGCCCACCCCGGCACCGACGCCGCCCGTGCCGGTACCGGTCCCCGTTCCGGTGCCGCCACCGGTGCCACCGCCGGCGGCGCCACCCAGCGCGCCGGCCGCACCCTGGATGTTGTTGGTGTAGGTACCCGACCCCGACAGCGTGGTGGAGGGGACCAGATCGGCGCGCTGGATGCGATATTGCGCCCGCGCCTGAAGCACGTTGGCCGCCGCGATCCGCAGGTCGCGATTGTTGTCCAGCCCCAGCGCGATCGTGTTGCGCAGGCGATCGTCCGTGAAGAACGCCCGCCAGCCGATCCGGGTGATGTCCGGGGCGTCGGTCGCGGCGACCGGATAGACGCCGCCCTGTGGCAGCGCGGCCGGGACCGCGCCGACCGGCCGGACGTATTTGGGTGCCAGATTACACCCGGCGAGCGCGGTCGCCGCGAGCAGGGCCAGGACACACTTGCTGTTCATCACCACTCAGGCTCCCTGCGGCGCGGGCGTGTGCCCATGCTCGCCCCCATCACGTCGGTCGTCATCGCGCCCGCCGTCGTACCGATCGTCGTCATGCCGGCCGTCATCCTCCGGCTTCACCTCCGCGCTGTGGCCGAACAGGCGCAGCACGATGATGAAGAACATCGGTACGAAGAAGATCGCCAAGACGGTCGCCGAGATCATGCCGCCAACCACCGCCCGGCCGATCGCGTTCTGCCCGCCTGCGCCGGCGCCGCTGGCGATCGCGAGCGGAAACACGCCGAACACGAAGGCGAGACTGGTCATCAGGATGGGTCGAAGCCGCAGCTTCGCCGCCTCTACCGCGGCGTCGAACGGCGTCAGCCCCTGCCGGATCTTCTCCTCGGCGAACTCCACGATCAGGATGGCGTTCTTCGCCGAGACGCCGATCGTCGTGATCAGGCCCACCTGAAGGTAGATGTCGTTGTTGAGACCCGTCAGGCTCGCCGCCAGCAGCGCGCCGACGATACCCAGCGGCACGACCAGCATCACCGAGATCGGCACCGACCAGCTCTCGTACAACGCCGCGAGGCAGAGGAAGACGATCAGCAGCGACAGGCCGTACAGCGCCGGTGCCTGACCACCCGACAATTGTTCTTCGTAGCTGAGACCGGTCCAGTCCAGCCGCGTGCCCGGCGGCAGCTTGGCCTGCATCTCCTCCATCGCCTTCAGCGCGGCACCGGACGAGACGCCGGGCGCAGGCTGCCCCAGAATCTCCATCGAAGGCTGTCCGTTGTAGCGCGTGAGCTGCGTCGGACCCTGGCTCCACGACAGGGTAGAGAAGGCGGTGAACGGCGCCATCGACCCACTCGCCCCGCGGACGAACAGGTCGCCGATATCGTCCGGCGCCATGCGGTAGGGTGCATCCGCCTGAATATAGACGCGCTTCACGCGACCACGATCGATGAAGTCGTTGACGTACGATCCACCCCACGCGGTCGCGATCGTGCTGTTCACCGTCGACAGGTCGAGCCCGAGGGCGCGCGCCTTGTCCTGATCGACCTCCACCTTGAGCTGCGGCGCGTCGTCCAGCGCGTTCGGGCGGACGCCGACGAGCTGCTTGTTCTGCGACGCCATGCCGAGCAGCATGTTGCGCGCGGCGAGCAGTTTTTCGTGACCCAGCCCGCCGTCGTCGACCAGCTGGAGGTCGAAGCCGGTGGCGTTGCCCAGTTCCTGCACGGCCGGCGGAATGACCGCGAAGATCAGACCGTCGCTGTAGCGCGAGAACACGCCCATCGCGCGGCCGATCACCGCCTGCGCCTTGTTCTCGGCGCCCGGTCGATCCTTCCACTCCTTCATCGGGATGAAGGCGATGCCGCTATTCTGGCCCTGCCCTGCGAAGCTGAAGCCGTTGATCGTATAGACGCCGCGGATCGCGCTGCCTGCATCGCTCAGGAAGTGATCGCGGACGAGGTCCAGCCCCTTTTGCGTCCGGGCGGTGGTGGCGCCCGGAGGTCCCTGCACCAGCGCGATCATCACGCCCTGATCCTCGTCGGGCAGGAAGCCCGTCGGCAGGCGCATGAACAGGAACGTCATGCCCGCCAGGATCAGCGCATAGGCGATCAGCGACCGCACCCAGCGATTGGCGGTGGACCGCACGCCACGCTCGTAACGGTCGCGGCCGCGATCGAAGCGGTCGTTGAACCAGCGGAAGAACCGCGTCAGCGGGCCGTTACCCTGATTCTTGTTCTTGTCGTGCGGCTTCAGGATCGTGGCGCAGAGCGCCGGCGTCAGGATCAGCGCGACGGCGACCGACAGGACCATCGCCGACACGATCGTGATCGAAAACTGGCGATAGATGACGCCGGTGGAGCCGCCGAAGAATGCCATCGGCAGGAACACCGCGGACAGGACGACGGCGATGCCGATCAGCGCGCCGGTGATCTCGTCCATCGACTTGCGCGCGGCCTCCTTGGGCGTGAGGCCCTCGTCGGTGATCAGGCGCTCGACGTTTTCGACGACGACGATCGCATCGTCGACCAGCAGACCGATCGCCAGCACCATGCCGAACAGGGTCAGCGTATTGATCGAATAGCCGAACGCCGCCAGCACCGCGAACGTCCCCGTCAGCACGACCGGCACCGCGATCGTCGGGATCAGCGTCGCGCGGAAGTTCTGGAGAAAGAGGAACATGACGAGGAAGACGAGCACGACCGCCTCGACCAGCGTGTGGATCACCTGTTCGATCGACAGCCGGACGAACGGCGACGTGTCGTACGGGAAGATGACCTTCACATCGGGCGGGAACTGCTTGGCGATCTCGTTGACGCGCGCCTTGACCGCCTCGACCGTGTCGAGCGCGTTGGCGCCCGGTGCCAGCTTGATGCCGATGCCGGACGCGGGCTTGCCGTTCCACTGCGCCGAGAAGGCGTAGTTCTCGGCCCCGATCGCGACGCGCGCGACGTCGCCCAGCCGCACGACCGATCCGTTCGCGTTGCTCTTCAGACGGATCTGCGCGAACTGCTCGGGCGAGGTCAGGCGCGATGACACCGACACGGTGGCGTTGAGCATCTGCTCCTTGGGGGCGGGCTGCGCACCGATCTGGCCGGCGGACACCTGCGCGTTCTGCGCGGTGACCGCACTGGTCACGTCCGCCATCGTCAACGCGAAATTGTTGAGCTTCAGCGGGTCGACCCAGATCCGCATCGCGTACTGGGAACCGAAAATCTGCGTGTCGCCGACGCCGGTGACGCGCGACAGCGGGTCCTGGATCTTGGAGGCGACGATATCGGCGAGATCGTCGGCGTCGTGGCTGCCATTCTCGGAATACAGGCCGACGAACAGCAGGAAATTCTGCGTCGCTTTCGCCACGACGATGCCCTGACGCTGCACTTCCTGCGGCAACAGCGGCGTCGCCGCCTGCAACTTGTTCTGGACCTGCACCTGCGCGATGTCGGGATCGGTGCCCTGCTCGAACGTCAGGGTGATCGTGACGATGCCGGCGGACGACGACGAGGACGAGAAGTAGCGAAGGTGGTCGATCCCCTTCATCTGCTGCTCGATGATCTGGGTCGTCGTGTTCTCCAGCGTCTGCGCGTCGGCACCCGGATAGTTCGCGGTGATCGACACCGCGGGCGGCGCGATGGCGGGAAACTGCGCGATCGGCAGGACGCGGATCGACAGGATTCCGACGATGACGACCATCACCGCCAGCACATAGGCGAAAATCGGGCGCTCGATAAAAAAGCGTGCCATCAGCGTCTACTTCGCCTGCGCCTGCGCCTGACCCTGCTGCGGCGGCTGACCGGCGGGCTTGGCGTTGGGATTCCACGGCTTGCCCTGCACCGGCATACCCGGACGCAGCATCATGCCGCCTTCTACGATGACCTTGTCGCCGGGCTTCAGACCGCCGGTGACCAGCCAGTTGTCGCCGATCGCGCGGTTGGTCTGAAGCGTGCGCGGCTCGACCTTGTCGCCGGCCCCGACGACCAGCACGGTCGCCTGACCCTTTTCGTCGCGACTGACCGCACGCTGCGGGACCAGCATCGCCTTCGACTGCGTCCCCTCGACGAGCGAGGCGCGGACGAACATGCCCGGCAGCAGCAGCCCGTTGGGATTGGGGAACAGCGCCCGGATCACCTGCGAACCGGTGGTCGGATCGACGGTCACGTCCGCGAAGCGCAGCGTACCCTCGGGACCATAGTCGCTGCCGTCCTCCAGCATCAGCTTGACGCGGGCATTGCCGTCACGGGTCAATTGCCCGCTGATGATCTGCCGGCGCAGCTTCAACAGGTCGGCGCTCGACTCCTGTATGTCGACATAGATCGGGTCGATGCGCTGGATCGTGGCGAGCGCGTTGGTCTGCGCCGCGGAGACGAGTGCGCCGGTCGTGAACACCGATCGGCCGATGCGGCCGGTGATCGGCGCGCGGATCGTCGTGCGTGCGAGATCGATCTGCGCCGTGCGCAACGCCGCCTGCTGAGCGGCGACATCGGCCCGCGCCTGCGCCGCGGTGGTCTGGGCGTTTTCATACTCCTGCCGCGCGATCGCGTTGATCTTCACCAACTCGCCGTAACGGCGGGCAAGGGCGGCGCTCGACGCGATGCTGGACCGCGCGCGGGTCAGGGCGGCGCGCGCACTCGCGACCTGTGCCTCGTACGGGGCGGGATCGATCCGGTAGAGCGCCTGCCCCTTGCGGACCACGTCGCCCTCCACGAACAGGCGCGCCTGTACCAGCCCGTTGACCTGCGGCCGAACCTCGGACGTTTCGAACGCGGTCGTTCGACCGGGCAGTTCGGTCGTCAGCTGCACCGGCTCCTCGCGAACGACGACGTAGCCGACCGGCGCCGGGCCCTGTGGAGCCTGCTGCTGCGGTGCACCGCCCCCGCACGCCGACAAGGCGAGCAAGGCGGACGACGCCAACACACAGCCCATCAGCCGCTTGGAGAACATAAATTTTCCTGCTTGAAAAAAGGGAAGAGAGCGATCACTCACGAAATCGGTCGTTAGCCGCGCCATTCGGACGCGTCAACAAGGCTTGAGAGAGGTTCTGAATTGTCGATTGTCGAATGCCCGCCCTTGTCGCGTGCGGAGTTGCGCCGGGAAAACGTCAAGGACGTGGCACGAAGGCTGTTCGTGGAGCACGGCTTCCATTCCACCGGTATCGCACTGATCGCGAAGGAATCGGGCGTTGCCGTCCAGCAACTTTACCGCGACTTCCCGTCGAAGGAGGACATCATCGCGGCCATCGTCGAGGAAGATTGCAGGAAGTTCGCCGACCTCGCCACGCTGGACGCAGCCTTGGCGGCGAAAGATCGGACCGGCGTGCGAACCTGGCTCGATTCGGCGACGTGCAAGGAGGACGAGGAAGGCGACCGCCTTTTCCTGGAGATCGCAGCGGAAGCATCCCGCAACGATCGCATCCACGCGATATTCACGAAGATACGATTGATGATGTCGGACAACATCAGCAGGGCTTTCGCCGGCCTGATGGGCAGCACGACCGTCACCCACGAACATCGGCTGCTCGCGGAATCGTTCATGATCGTATCGATCGGCTCGGTCTTCACCCGAACGCTGCACAGCGAGGCGGTACAAGCCGCCAGCGCCAAGCTCATTTCCTGCCTTATCGACGGCGCGTCGAGTGGGACCGCGATCGGCTGCGAGGCTTGATTATCGGGCAGTGCAAGGTCCGGCGACCATTGCTGTTCGTGCGGGTCTCTCGTGAAGGCTTCGCGTGCCCTTCATCGGCGACGCTGAACGTCACGATGCGCTCCTGAGCGACGATCGAATGGCAACCCTCTCTCGGGGAAGCCCCCGATTAAGGCCTCAGTGCTCGTGCGGAGTCGCCCTCAGCGCCTCCAGCACCTCCTCCGCCCGCGCGGGATCTCCGATCGCCAGGACATGACCTTCACTTGATGCGGTGAGCGGGTCGCCGTTCCAGTCGCACAGGCGTCCGCCGGCTCCCTCCACGATCGGCGCGAGCGCGGCGAAATCGTATAGCTGCAACCCCGATTCGCAGACGATATCGAGGTGTCCCGACGCGAGCAGCCCGTAATTGTAGCAATCGCCGCCATAGACGGGCCCCTGCCGGACGTGCCCGCCCGACGCTGCTGCGACGAGCGCCATGTAGTGCGGCACGTCACCCTCCGCGAACAGATGCGGGCTGGTGGTGGCGACGACCGCGCCTTCCAGAGCGGGGCAGGCGCGGGTGCGAACGGGGACGCCGTTGAACGTCGTCGGGCGGCCGGCAACGCCGACCCAGCGTTCGCGCTGCACCGGCTGGTCGATGATGCCGAGCACCGGCCAGCCATCCTCCAGCAGCGCAATCAGCGTGCCGAAGATCGCGCGGCCGGCGGTGAAGCTGCGCGTACCGTCGATCGGGTCGAGCACCCATTGCCGGTTCGTCACCCCCGGCTTGATCCCGTATTCCTCACCGTGGACGCCGTCGCCCGCGCATTCGGCGTCGAGCAGGCGGCGCATCGCCGCTTCGGCTTCCTTGTCGGCGAGGGTGACGGGGCTGTGGTCGGCCTTCGTCTCCAGCCCGTGAGGCTTGCGGAAATAGGGGCGGATCACCGCGCCCGCGGCGTCGGCGAGGCGGTGGGCGAGGTCGATATCGGCGGGGCGGACTGGCATGACACCGGCCTATCGCGGCGCACGCGCCCGCGCTACAGCCTTGTCCGATAACGCCCGAGAGGATTTTCCATGCGCCTGCTGCCGATCATTGCCGCCGTTGCGATCGCCGCCCCTGCCTGTGCGGCGCTGGCGCCCGGTGCGCAGGCACCCGACTTCACCACGCGCGGCGCGGTCGCGGGCAAGGTGGTCAACGTCCACCTCGCCGACCTGCTGAAGAAGGGCCCGGTCGTGCTCTACTTCTTCCCGGCGGCGTTCACCGGCGGCTGCAACGCGGAGGCGCATGCGTTCGCGGAAGCGATGCCCGCCTTCCGCAAGGCGGGCGCGACCGTGATCGGCATGTCCGCCGACGACGTGCCGACGCTCCAGCGCTTCTCGTCGGAGAAGTGCGCCGGCAAGTTCGCGGTCGCGAGCGCCGGGCCGAAGGTCATCGCCGGCTACAACGTGTCGCTCGGCAAGCAGATGGCCGGTCGCGACATCACGAAGCGCACCAGCTACGTCATCGGCCGCAACGGCCGGATCGCGTTCGTCCATGACAATATGGATGCCAGCGGCCATGTCGAAGAGACGCTGGCGGCCGTCCAGAAGCTGAAATCCTGATCTTTTTACGCGTTTTGTCAGTCGGTTGACGCTCTTGACCCAGCGCCAACCGTTAATGTTGCGGCTCCGACATGATTACCGGATGCTAACGGTTGTCCCGTAAACGCCTTCGCTGGAGATCAGCGGAGGGTGGGAATGGGACACGCCGGCATTGCGCGGCGACAGGATCATGGGGAAGACCTGTACGATCGGATCGGGGCATTTCTGGCCGCGCACCGGTTGAGCCCCGATCCTGCGCATTACATGTTCGCTCATGCCGTGTTGGCGGAGCCCGGGGGGGATCTGGCACGCGAAGTCGCGCTGTTGACCGACGGCGGATATCGGCTGACGCACGAGCAGATCGAGCAGCTCGGCGGCGAGGTGGTCGCCGGCGGGATGCCGCCGGCGCGGTGGGCTGGCGGCGACGTCGCGCTCGACCGTCAGGCCGAAGCGCTCGTTGCGCAGACCCAGGCGCAGGTCGACGTGTTCGCGGCCATGACACGGGCGATGCATGTCGAAACGCGCGACTTCGGTCGTGATCTCGCCGCCAGCGCCGCCGCGATCGAACGCTCGCCCCGGTTCCAGCACAGCGACGAAGTGACGCGAATCGCCACCGCAATGATCCGCCGCATCCGCGAATCGGAAGCGAAGCTGGCGCAGGCGACCGAGGAAGCCGACACCTTGCGCGCCAAGCTTGCACAGGCGCGCGACGACGCGCGGCGCGATCCGCTGACCGGTCTGTGCAACCGACTCGGCTTCGCCGACGCGTTTGCGGAGCGGGTGGAGGGCAGCGGCCCGCACTGCCTCGCCCTGTGCGACATCGACCGGTTCAAGCGCGTCAATGACGAGTTCGGACATCCCGTGGGCGACCGCGTGCTCTCGGCGATTGGCGAGGCGCTGGCCAAGACGTGCGACGGTCATATCGTATCGCGCCACGGCGGCGAGGAGTTCGCGATCCTGTTGGCGGGATGCGACCTGGCGAGTGCCGCCGCATTGCTCGACGCGGCGCGGGCCGAGGTCGCTTCGCGCCGGTTCCGCGACCGCGATACCGGCAAGCCGCTGGGCATGGT
The DNA here is from genome assembly GCA_018139225.1 of Microvirga sp. SRT01. Classification (GTDB taxonomy): domain Bacteria; phylum Pseudomonadota; class Alphaproteobacteria; order Sphingomonadales; family Sphingomonadaceae; genus Sphingomonas; species Sphingomonas longa. Next base: position 119,906 of record JAGSNX010000006.1, on the reverse strand, counting down.
CACCATCTCTGCGGGCGTGACGGCGATCCGGGCGGGCGAGAAGGCCGATACCGCCTTCGAGCGCGCCGATCGGCTGTTGTACACGGCCAAGGACACGGGCCGGGACAAGGTCTGCGCCGCCTGACGCAGGCCGCGCCATTAGCTGGCGCTGAACCCCATGCGAAATGGCGAAGAACGCCAGACGCTTTGGTCAGGGCGAACAGAAGTCATAGTTATCAATGGCTTAGAAAATTGGCACGGTGTCTGCAAAGCTGCTGACATCGGAGCCGAACGGTCGGTTCCGCCAAAAGGAGAACGACCATGACCCAGTATTTTCAGTCCGCCCAGCGCTTCGCCGTCTGCTTCGTCGCTGCCCTGAGCTTCGCCGCAATCGCCGTCAGCGCCGCCGTTCCCATCGTTCCGATCGCCTGAACGATCCACCCGGAGCAACGGACATGAAACAGAGCATCCTCATCGGCCTGATCGGCTTCGCTTCGACCGTGATGCTGATGATGGGATCGGCGCACGCCACGCTGATCTGAAGCTGAACCGCGGGCGGTGTGCCGATCAGGCCGCCGCCGCCCCCGCCCCAGCGCCTACCGGGCCGACCGGAGCCTCCTCCATCCGCGAATAGGTCCCGATCAGGATCCCCGCCGCCAACACCTTCCCGGCCATCGCCGCCAGCAGGGCCGTCCGACCCGGCGTATCGCCCGGATCGCCCGCCCCCTCCGCCAACGCGAAAAGCTGAAACGCATAGCGATGCTCGCCGTGGCCGGTCGGCGGATCGGGCGGCAACCAGCCCTCCCGGTAATAGGAATTGCGGCCGACATCGCGGCCCGCCGTGTCGCCCTTCCCGTCGGCGACGATCGCCCCCTCCGCCAAATGCCCCGCCTCCGGTGCGAGGTCCCAGACCACCGCATGCACCAAGGGCTGCGGCGTCGGCGAATCCGCATCCTCGACCAGCAGCGCGAGCCGGGCCGTGCCCGGCGGTGGATCGCGCCACATCAAAGGCGGCGACACGCCCGCACCATCCGCGGTGAACCGGTCCGGCAGGCGCCCGCCATCGGCGAAGGCCGGGCTGGACAGCGTCAACGCCTCGAACGCCCCCAACCCCTCCTGCGCGACCGCCAGCTTGTCGGTGCCCGCGCGCAAGCCCTTCAGCGCACTTCCCAGCCAATGCGGCACGTGTTCCAGCATGTCGTATCCTTCAGGCGGAGGGGCAGTCGCCGGGCCGGCGTTCGGCGCGGGCGCGGGTGGTCCAGCGGCTGGCGTCGCCCATCGACGCCGCGTCGTGGTAGCACACGACCGCCTTGTCGGCGTTGGCGTCCGCGGCGATCATCACGGTCCAGTTCCGGTCGCCGCAATTGTTCTGCTCGCACCCATGCGCCGCCACCAGCGCGCCGCGGCGGAAGATCGGCGTCGTCGTCGCCTCCCGCCCGGCGATCAGGTGCCGCGGGCGTTCGTCCGGCACCAGTTCGATCAGCACATTCGCGACCTCGCTGCGGTCGAAGAAGGTCACGCCGTCGACCGCGTCGTTCGGCAGATGCCCGACATAATTGGACAGCGGTGTCGTCTGCGCCTGCCCGGCGATCGGCGCGGGCGCCTGGGTCGCGGGTGGCACGAAGCCGCTGGGAGCGAGGGTATTGCCGTCCGGCTGGCCCTTGCCACACCCGGCGATCGACAACGCGACGGGGAGGATCGCCGTGGCGATGATCGTGTGACGCGACATGCGCAGCTGTTCCTCCCTGCGATTATGGTCTTGGCGGTGGGAACGCGCCGCACGGACGGCGGTTGCAGTCGGCACAGAACGATGGGAGCCGTGCCGTGGACCTGTCCCGCTTCATCGATGCACAGGCCCGGAGCTGGCCGACCGCGATCGCCGAGGTCACTGCAGGACGGAAATGCAGCCACTGGATGTGGTGGATCTTTCCGCAGATCGCCGGTCTGGGGCGCAGCGAAACCGCGCGGCATTACGCGATCGCTTCGGCCGACGAGGCCCGCGCCTATCTGGCGGACCCGCTGCTCGGATCGCGGCTGATCGAAGCGACGCGAGCGGCGATCACGGCATCGGGGTCGGCGGAGACGATCTTCGGATCGATCGACGCGATGAAGCTGCGGTCCTCGCTCACGCTGTTCGAAGCGGTCGCTGCCGATTCGCAGAAAGCCGTGTTCACGGCCGGGCTGGACCGGTTTTATAGCGGCGAGCGCGACAGGGCGACGCTGGACCTGCTGAAATGAGGAATATGGTCACCACGCATAAACGAACATGCGTGGTGTGATCGATCAACGGTCGCGTTGAGAAGCGGTTGCATCGACAGCAAAATTCCAACCGGAATACATCCGGATCGGTAACATGGCGCAATTGCAGTCAGTTCAGGAGCCATTTCACCTGCGAAAGCCGAGTTGGGGCGCAGTATTCCGGTGAGTTCCATGGTTACGACGATGTTAACCACGTCCGCTTTTGCTTATGGAAGCGAATGGCGAAGCTGTTGATCGCCAATGTGACTTGGTAGATTCTGCTTAATATAAATCGAGCGATTTTGTTCCCGCGAAAAAGCGCTGGGAGCGAAATTTGACGTGTTCGGGTACAACGTTGCGACTGTGGATGGGGGGGCTTCCCGCAGCCGCCCTTGCTACTGCCGCTGCGTGCGTCCCCGCTTCGCCCGCGACGGCGGACACCCGCGCCGGCACCGCGATCACCAATACCGCGCAGCTTCGCTACGACGTGGACGGCAAGTCGCAGTCCATGCCCTCCAACACCGTCACGATCGTCGTCGCGGAACGCCTGGACATCGGGCTGTCTCATGACGGCGGCATGGTCACGATCGACACGACGCCCGTGTCGGTGCCCGTGCAACTGACTAATCAGGGTTCTGGTCAGGAAAGCTTCACCGTCACCGCCGGCACCTCCACGCCGACGACGACGGTGCAGACCGTCGCGATCGACACCAACGGCGATGGCCGGTTCGAGCCGGAGCAGGACATCGTCCTGACCGGGGCGACGCCGGTCCTCGCGCCCGGGGAGACGCTGCCGCTCGTCGCGGTGCTCGCTCCGACCGCCGGCACCACCCCGGCCGACGGCAGCCTGACGGTGACGGCGGAGGCGACCACCGGTCACGGCGACCCCAGGCAGGAATTGCCGGGTCTTGGCGACGATGGCAGCGATGCGATCGTCGGCGATACCGGCGCGATCGCGAGTGCGGCGATCCCGTTCGTCGCCACCGCCTCCACCACCCCGACGCTGGTCAAGTCGCAGTCGGTCGCCGCCGCGGACGGCACCCCGCTGACAGCAGGGGCAACCGCCGGCAGCGGCGCCGTCGTCACCTACACGCTGGTGGCCCGGATCCCCACCGATGCCGCCCTCTCCGCGGCGATCATCGACGACCCTGTCCCCTCCGACGCGGTCTACCTGCCCGGCACGCTGACCCTCGACGACGCCAGGATCAGCGACGCCGCCGACGGCGATGCCGGCGGCTTCGACGGCCAGTCCGTGTCCATCCGCCTGCCCGACCGGCCGGGCGGCCCCGCCACCACCCACACCGTCCAGTTCAAGGTCCGTCTCCAGTGAAGGAAATTGCGATGATCCCGTTCCTGTTCGCCGCGGTCGCGGCGGCAGCGAGTCCCCAACCCGCTGCCGCTGCCGCTTCCCCGCTCGCCCTGACGACGACGATGCTCGCGGAGACGCGGGTGCCGGCGGCGGACGGCAGCGTCACGATGAAACTCGCCGCGCCGAACCATGTAGGACCCGGCGACCGCGTCGTCGTGCAGCTCGCCTATCGCAACCGCGGCACCGCGCCGATCGCCGGGCTGGTGCTCGCCAATCCGGTGCCGAACGGCCTTGCCTATCGCGGTCCGCGCGGGGCCGGCGCCGCGCCGGAAGTGTCGGTCGACGGCCGCACCTTTGGACCGCTGTCCACCTTGCGCGTGCCCGCCGTCGCGGGCGGCACGCGTCCTGCCACCGCCGACGACGTCACGCACGTCCGGTGGCGCCTGAATTCGCCGGTGACCGCGGGCACCGGCGGCGAACTCGCCTTCCAGGCGATCGTCCGATGACCCGTCCCACCACCACCACCACCACCATCCGAACGACAGGAGGCACCATGTTCACGCGTACCATGCGCCTGCTGCTGACCGGCACCGCGGCCGTTTCCGGCATCGCGGCGTCGCAGGCAGGAGCGCAGACCACCCCCAACGGCACCGCCGCCGGCGTGTTGGTCACCAACACCGCCAATGCGACCTATTCGGTCAACGGCCAGTCGCAGACGACCGCGTCCAACGCCGCGACGTTCGTGGTCGATCGCAAGGTCAACCTGACCGTCGTCGCGCTGCAATCGGCGGACACGCAGGTGAACCAGGGTCAGGTCGGCGCGGTGACGACGTACCGCGTCACCAACAAGACCAACGCCATTCAGGACATCCTGCTGGACGGCGACCAGAACCTGTCGCTCGGCCTTGGTCTCGGCACCGACAATTTCGACATGCAGAACCTGAAGGCGTACGTCGATTCGAACGGCAACAACCAGTATGATCCGGGCGTCGACACTGCGACCTTCATCGACGAACTGGCTCCCGACGGCGCGGTGACGGTGTTCCTGGTCGGCGACGTGCCGGCCAGCTCCGCGCAGCTCGCCATCGTCAACCTGCACGCGACTGTCGCGGCGGGTGGGCAGGCCGGCACCAAGGGGGCCGCGCTCACCGCAACGCTGCTCAACAGCAAGGACGATGTCGACGTCGTCTTCGCCGACGCCGACACCGACGGCGTCGGTGCCGATCTGCTGCGCGACGGGCAGGCGCGTGCCTATCTGGCCTATGTCGTCGGTATTCACGACGTCGCGCTGAGCGTCACCAAATCGTCGTTCGTGGTCAGCGACGGCGTCAGCACGCTGAACCCGAAGGCACTCCCGGGTGCCGTCGTCGAATACTGCCTCGCCGTCCGCAACGCGACGCTCGGCACCGGCGCCAATGCGGTGACGCTGACCGACGTCATCCCGACCAACACCACCTATGTCCCCGGATCGCTGAAGATCGGCCTGCCGGGCGGTAGCTGCGTGTTGCTCGGCGGCGAGGCGCAGGACGACGACGCCACCGACGATACCGACGGCACGACGTACAAGGGCAGCTTCGACACGCAGACCAAGACGGTCACGGCGATCATCCCGACCGTGAACGGCGGCGCCGCCGTCAGCGCCGCCTTCAATGTGACGATCAACTAAGCCCCTCCCCCTCCCCGAGGCCCCTCCCCCTCGGGCTCCGGCACGCGCGGACCGTCTGTCCCCTCGTTTCGCGCGTGCCGGCACTTTTCAGGATATCATGCGACCGCTTCACCGCCTTGCCCTGCCGATCATGCTCCCCCTCGCCCTGTTGTCGGCGGGCGTGGCGGCATTGGCGCAGACGGCAACAGGCGGACGCGTCGAGAATACGGCGACGCTGTCGTTCCGCGCCGCGACCGGCGAAACCGCTACGGTCCGCTCGAACACCGTCACCCTGCCCTTTTCGCGCTCCAAGCGCCCGACACGCATCAGCTTCCGCCTTGCCCCTCCCGGTCGCGAACTGACCGGCGCGCGCTGCGACCTGACGCCGTCCCCGCAATACACCCCCGCCCCGATCGACGAAGCGATGCTGGCGTCCGCCCCGCCCCTCGCCGCGTTTGACCTGTCGCAGCCGATGATCTTCGTGCTCGACGCCCCCGGCGCCAATCGCGATCCCGCCGTCCGCGACACCGCCAACATCGGCATCTCCACGCCCAGCTACAAAGGCGAGATCCCGATACTGGAAACCGCCCCCGACAGCGGTGTCTTCGCCGGCGGCGTTCCGCAGGTCGGCACGCAAGCCGAGCTGAAGCCGTGCGAAGCGATCCTGAAACGCGGAGAGCGGCTGAGCTTCAGCTATACCGAGGATAATTTCAGCTTTTCGTCGACCAACTCGCTGCTGATCGATCCCGCCGGCTACGTCTTCGATTCGCGCGACGGCACGCTGGTGGACGGCGCGATCGTCAGCCTGGTCGATGCCAACGGTGCCCCCGCCACCGTCTTCGGCGTCGACGGCATCAGCCGCTATCCGTCCACCGTCGTCAGCGGCCAAGAGGTGACCGACGCCAGCGGTCGCGTCTACGTCGCCGACAAGGGTCGTTACTGGTTCCCGCTGACCCTGCCCGGCACCTATACGATCCGAATCCAGCCGCCGGGCGACTATACCGCGCCCTCCGTCGTCCCGCGCGAGGATCTGGCGAAGCTGACCGGCAGCAACGGCGCATACATCATCAACGATGCGTCGTTCGGCCTGCCCTTCGTGCTGGAGACGCCCGACCCTTTCCTGACCGATATCCCGCTCGACCGGCCGGGATCGAACAGCCTGTTGCTGACCAAGACCGCCTCCGTCCGCGACGCGTCGCCGGGTGATTTCGTCCAGTACCGCCTGCAACTGTCGAACCGCGGCGACGCGCCCGCCCGTGCGCTGAAGGTCACCGACACCCTGCCGACCGGCCTGCGGTACGAGCGGGGATCGACCCGCGGCGCGGCGGAGCCCGACGTCGCCAGCGACGGCCGCACCTTGTCGTTCACGATCCCCGACGTCGGCGTCGGCGGCAGCGTCGACGTGCGCTATGTCGTGTCGATCGCCCCCGGTGCGCCGGTCGGCGAGGCGCTGAACCGTGCCCGCGTCGCCGGCAGCGGCGTGACCAGCAACGAGGCCGCCGCCTCCGTCCGCCTGCGCGCGCTGCTGTTCAGCGACGCGATGACGCTGATCGGCCGCGTCACCGAGGGTGCGTGCGGCGATCCGGTCGAAAAGCGCAAGGGCGTGCCCGGAATCCGTCTGATGATGGAAGACGGCACCTTCACCGTCACCGACAAGGACGGGTTGTACCATGTCGAAGGCCTGCGCGCGGGCCGCCATGTCGTGCAACTGGACGAGAACAGCCTGCCCGCGACGCACCGCGCCGTGGCCTGCGACGCCGATACGCGCGCGGCCGGTTCCGCCATCTCGCGCTTCGTCGAGGGCGTGGGCGGCACGCTGAAGCGCGTCGATTTCCAGCTGGAGCCGACCGGCCGCACCGCCGCCGCCAGCGATGCGTTGCCCGTCGCCGTCGCCGACGATGCCGCCGCCGCGGGCAACCGCGACTGGATCAGCGGACAGACGCCCGGCACCGACTGGCTGTTTCCGGCCGCCGATCACAACCCCCGCGACCCCGCGCTTCGCGTCGTCATCAAGCATGCCCCGTCCGAACGGATCGCGCTGAGCGTCGACGGTACGCCGGTCGAGGCGCTGACCTATGACGGCTCCGATACGGCTCCAGATGGCGGTGTCGCGGTGTCGAAGTGGACGGGCGTGCCACTGCATGCAGGCAACAACCTGCTGACCGCCCGCGTCCTCGACGCCGGGGGCAAGACCGTGACCACGCTGGAGCGCACCGTGCATTATGCCGGCGCCGGCGTCCGTGCGACGTTCGATGCCGCCAAGAGCCGGCTGGTCGCGGACGGCCTGACCCGCCCGCTGATCGCCGTGCGCGTCGTCGACAAGGACAATCGCCCGGTGCGCGCCGGCACGCCGGTGCCCTTCCGCCTCAACCAGCCGTACCGCGCCGCGGTCGAAGCCGCGCTGGAGCAGCGCCGCCAGCTTGCCGGGCGCGAGAAAACCGAGACGCTCGTCAATGTCGTCGGCGACGACGGCTATGCCTTCATCGCGCTGGAGCCGACGACGCAGGCAGGTGCGGTCCACGCGACCGTGTTGCTGACCGAAGACAAGACCGTGCGGTCGAGCGACATCCGCGCCTGGCTGTCGGGTGCCGCCAAGCAGTGGTCGGTGGTCGGCTTCGGCGCGGGCACGATCGGCTACGACACGCTGAAGAGCCGGTCGACCGCGCTGCCTCGCTCGGAGCGCAACAAGCTCGTCACCGACGGTCAGCTCGCCGTTTATGCCAAGGGCCGGATCAAGGGTCAGTGGCTGCTGACGATGGCCTATGACAGCGACCGTGCCTATGATCCGCAGCGCGGCCTGCTCGGCGTGATCGATCCCGATCGCTACTACACCGTCTATGGCGACGGCAGCGTGCAGGGCTACGACGCGCCGACCCGCCGCAAGCTGTACCTGCGCCTGGAGCGGCGTGAGCTGTACGCGCTGTTCGGCGATTTCGAGACCGGCTTCACCGATACGCAGCTGACCCGCTACAGCCGCACGCTGAACGGCGTGAAGGCCGCCTACGAAGGCCGCACGATCCGCGCGACCGGCTTCGCCGCGAAGACCGACACGCTGTATGCGCGCGACGAGATCCAGGGCAACGGCCTGTCCGGCCCGTATCGCCTGTCGACGCGCCGCATCGTGCCGAACAGCGACAAGCTGCGCATCGAGACGCGCGACCGCTTCCGGTCGGAGCTGATCCTCGACGTGCGCCAGCTGACGCGCCACATCGATTACGACATCGACACGGCGGCGGGCACCGTCCGCTTCCGCAACCCGATCCTGAGCCGCGACGGCAACCAGAATCCGGTGTTCATCGTCGCCGATTACGAGGTCGAGGGTGGCCGGACGAGCAAGCTCGCCGCCGCCGCGCGCGTCGCCGCCCGCGTCGGTCGGGTCGAAATCGGCACCAGCATGATCCGCGACGAGACGATCGCCAAGTCGACCGTGATCGGCGCCGACCTGAAGGCGAAGCTCGGCGTCACCGAACTGCGCGCCGAACTGGCCGCAGGCGGACGCGGCGGCATCGGCGCCGGCACCGCCTATCTGGTCGAGGCGGACACGCACACCGGCGGCATCGACGTGCTCGCCTATGCGCGGCAGCAGGATGCGATGTTCGGCGTCGGCCAGCAGAATCTGGTCGAGGCGGGCACGCGCAAGCTGGGCGTCGACGGCCGCCTGAAGCTGAGCGATCGCCTGTCGGTCACCGGCACCGCCTGGTACCAGACGCAACTGGTCGGCCCGGGCGAGCGGATCGCCGCCGATGCGCGCGTCGAGTACCGCCGCAACACCGGCACGCTGTATGCCGGTACCCAAATCGCGTCCGACCGCGGCCTCGACGGGCGCGACCGCGACAGCCGGCTGTTGACGCTGGGTGGCACGCAGGCGCTGTTCGGCGACAAGCTGACGCTGGGCGCGGAGACGCAGATCGCACCGGGCGGCGACAAGGCGAGCACCGACTTCCCGGAGCGCACGCGCGTCACCGCCGGCTATCGCATCACGCCTGGCATCCGCCTGATCGGCGGGTACGAGATCGCCTCGGGCCGGGATTTCGTCGCGCACACCGCGCAGGCCGGTTTTGACCTGACTCCTTGGAGCGGTGCGAAGCTGTCGAGCACGCTGAACCAGCAGGCGGCGGGCGAGAATGGCAGCCGCACCTTCGCGCAATATGGCCTCAGCCAGTCGGTGCCGATCGGCACGCGCTGGACGATCGACGCGACCATCGATGCGGCGAACACCGTGAAGGGCAACATCTCGCCCCTCGCCGCGGTCAACGCGTTCCAGCCGGCGGCGTCGGGCGGCTTCCTGTCGCAGACGCAGACCAACGGCGACTATGCCGCGCTGACGCTGGGCACGACCTATCGCGGTCCGCGCTGGTCGTGGAACGGCCGCGCCGAATATCGCGATGCCGATACCGAGCAGCGGCTCGGCTTCACCAGCAACCTGCTGCGCGCGCTCGGCGAGGGACAGACGCTGGCGTCGTCGGTCCGCGCGTATCGCGTGCGGGACGAGGCGGGGCGGATCGCGGCGACGGCCTCTGCGGATATCGCGCTGGCGCTGCGCCCGCTCGACAGCCGCTGGTCGGTGCTGGAGCGGCTGGAGCTGCGTCACGAGCGGGCGGATAGCGGCTTCTCCGCCGCCAACGCGCTGGGGGTGCCCGCGTATGGCGGCGGCGACCAGATCACCGATCGCATCGTCAACAATCTGGCGCTGAACTATCGCACCGGACCGGAGGGGCTGTCGCACGGGACGGAAGCCACGCTCTATTACGGTGCGAAGTATGTCCGCGGCCGGTTCGCCGACGACGTGTACGACGGCTTCATCGACGTCGCCGGCTTCGAACTGCGCCACGACGTGGCCAAGCGCTTCGACATCGGCGTGCAGGGTTCGGTCAGCCACGCCTGGGACCGCGGCGTGTGGTCGTGGAGCGGCGGCCCTTCGGTCGGCGTCACCCCCGGCGGGAATGTGTGGGTCAGCGCCGGCTACAACATCGGCGGCTATCGCGACCGCGATTTCTCCGCCGACCGGTACACGCGAAAGGGGCCATATGTGACGATGCGCGTGAAGTTCGATCAATGGTCGCTGAAGTCGGTGGCGGGCCGACTCTTCGGGCAGCGGCCATGATCCGGGTCCGCTTCCTGACCGCGGCGATGCTGCTCCCGATCCTGACGGCGACGGCGCCGTTGACGATCGTGAAAACCAGCGCGGTCGCGGACGACAGGATCAGCACGCTCAATCCCAAGGCGCTGCCGGGGGCGCTGGTCGATTACAGCATCCTCGTCACCAACCCGCTGGGCACGTTCAGTGCGGGCAACACCGGCGCCGTGGTGACGGGCGAACAGTTCACCGATCCGATCCCGGTCAACATGTGCCTGGTGGTGACCAACTATCCGGGCGCGACCGCCCCCGTCGAACTGGCGGACGGCGTGGCGGCGGGCGCGCTGATCGGCAGTGGGCTGACGCTGCCGTACACCTCGCTTGCCAGCCTCACCGACGGAATCGAATTCTACGACGGCACGACCTGGAACTATGTTCCCGTACCCGACGCGAACGGGTGCGATGTGAAGGTGAAGCAGATCAGGATGAAGCTGAATGGAAACCATTTTACCGGCGGTACCTTCCGCCTCCGCTTCCGCACGCGAGTAAACTGATGCCCCCCCTCCCCCGCAACTGTAGCGATCATGGCAGCGACGTCACCGTCGTCGCCAAAATCTTCGTCACGCACAACGAAGCCAAGGCGGAGGCGTTGATCGCGACGCTGATCGCGGAGGCGCTGGAGCGCTGGTTGCTCGACGACGCGACCTTCTGGCAGCGGGTCCGGTACCGGACCCGGCAGCTTCGCGCGCAGGCGAGGCCGCGCGGGACGATGGGGGAGCCACGGTTTTGCTGAAGGACTATGATCTGCGGGACGACGGACTGGCCGCCGCGGGGGTGGCCGACCGGCGGCGACCGGGCAAACGCCACCGCGCCGTATTGTTGATCGGGCGCGCGACCTATGCGGGAACAGAGGTCGCGTGCCTGATCCACGACATCTCGGCGGGCGGGATGATGGCGCGGTTCGCGGTGCCGCCGGTGGTGGGAGACCGGATGACGATCGCGATGCGGGGCCTGGACATGGTGGAGGCGACCGTGCGCTGGGTGCGGGACCGCAAGGCCGGGCTGGAGTTCGCGATGCCGCAACCGGTGGAGCGGGTGTTCCAACCGGTCGACGAGGCCGGGCTGATCGCGCGCGCCCCCCGGTTCGCGCTGGTCCGGCCGGCGCTGCTCCGGTTCGGGGACAAGCGGCTGGCGGCACGGACGATCGACGTGTCGGCGGGCGGCGCGAAGATCGCAACACCGTGGCCGATGCGGGTCGGCGACACGGGACAGTTGCTGCTGCCCGACACGGGATCGTCGCTCTACGGGCGCATGTGCTGGGTGCGGCCGAGCGATGCGGCGGGCGAGGCCGGGGTGCGATGCGGTTTCCGCTTCGTCACGCCACTGTCGCTGGAGGCGCTGGCGCACATCCTGGCGGGCTGATCGTCTTATGGCGTGATCCCCGGCGGGGGGAATGCTCTATTCAGGGGATGTCTGGTGCGGTCGAGAAGACTCGAACTTCCACGTCCTTTCGGACACAACGACCTCAACGTTGCGCGTCTACCAATTCCGCCACGACCGCACGTGAACTCCGCCGGGTAACCGGCAGCTGGCAGGCCGCGGCCACTAGCAAGCGGTGCGGGGGACCGCAACGGGAATCGTCAGCGGCGTTGCGATCCTCGTCGCAGGGGGAGGCTTACTCTTGTCCCCTCCCCTTTAGGGGAGGAGCCGGGGGTGGGGCGGTGCCGCATGCTCATCGCGCGTGGAGAGGCCCCACCTCAACCCGTCCCCTCATGGGGAGGGGCTATATGCCTATGCTCCGCCGTCGCCGGCGAACGTCAGTTCCAGTTGTTTCGAATTGGAGGGCACGTCGAGTTTGGCGGAATTGAAGTCCAGCGTCGTTCCCGGTGCCAGCGTCCGGCGTTCGGGCGTGATCGTCCAGCTGTATACCAGCCGCCCCTGCGCATCGCGAAGTTCGGCGCGGATGTCGGGTACCCGCTGCCGCTCCGACGAGGGATTGATGACCTGACCGCTGACCGCGAACAGTTCCGACCCGTTCTCCAGCTCGCGCCGCTCGATCGGATTGTCGCGCAGCCGCAGCGGGCTTTCAGCCGGACCGATGCTCAGCCCCAGTTGCTGCGCCAGTCCGGGCGCGCCGACCCACAGGATCGCGGCCGCGCCGACCAGCATCAACAATCCGGCCAGTACCGCGAGCAACGTCCAGAACCGGGCGGGCTTGCGCCGCGGCTTGAACGGGGCCTGATGCGCGAAGGCATCGTAATCCTCCGCCTGCTGCTCCACCGCAGGACCGGCATAAACGGGTTCGGCGAAGGCGGGCTCCGGCTGCATCGGGTCCGAATAGCTGGGGTCGGCGAAGACCGGCGGCTCCTCGGGCTGCGGCGGTTCGGCCCGCACCGGTTCGGCCTCGGCGGCGAGAGGCGTGAGCGGCTCCGGCGGCAGGTCTACCGGCGTCGGTTCCTGAAACCAGCTATGCCGGCAATTGGCGCAGCGGACGGTCCGCCCCTCCACCCCGATGGCGCTGTCGGGCACCAGATAACGTGTTCGGCACTCTGGACATTCGAGGATCATGCTACGCCCCAGCACGCCGACGAAGCGCGGCCGTCATGAATGTGCCACGCCCGCGCCGCGGCTGGCAAGCGCGAAGCGGTGCGCCTCCGCACCGGCTGCCAAGCGCGAAGCGGCGCGCCTCCGCGCCGGCTCCCAAGCTTGAAGCGGCGCGCCGCACGTGCCAAGCACTGGGCGGCCATGACGACGATCGTGCAATTCGAGAATGTCGGCTTGCGTTATGGCACCGGCGCGGAGACGCTGACCGATATCAGCTTCAGCCTGCAGGCCGGGTCCTTCTATTTCCTGAGCGGGGCGAGCGGCGCGGGCAAGACGTCGCTCCTGAAGCTGCTGTACCTCGCGCAACGCCCCAGCCGCGGCGTGATCCGCCTGTTCGGCGAGGATGCGGTGGTGCTGCCGCGCGAACGATTGCCGGGTTTCCGCCGCCGTATCGGCGTGGTGTTCCAGGATTTCCGCCTCGTTCCGCATCTGTCGACCTGGGACAATATCGCGCTGCCTCTGCGCGTCGCCGGCATCGCCGATGCGGAGATCGAGCGGCCGGTGCGCGAGATGCTCGCCTGGGTCGGGCTGGCCGAGCGCGCCGACGCGAAGCCGGCCACGCTGTCCGGTGGCGAGCAACAGCGCGTGGCGATCGCGCGCGCGGTCATCACCCGGCCGGAGATGCTGGTCGCGGACGAGCCGACCGGCAACGTCGACCCGGATATGGCGGACCGGCTGATCCATTTGTTTGGATCGCTCAACGCGATCGGCACCACCGTGGTGGTCGCGACCCACGATCTGCACCTCGTGTCGCGCATCCCGACCGCGCAAATGATGCGGCTGGATCACGGCCGCCTGCTCGATCCCACCGGTGCGCTGCGCTATCCGCCGCCGCGAGGCGAGCCGTGACGCTCTTTGCGGCCCGCCGCCGCCCCGACACGACGCGCCTGCTCGACGAAGCCGGCGGCGTGCGCGCCATGACGTGGGTCATGGCGATCATGGTGTTCCTGACCGTGCTCGCCGCCGCACTCGGCCTCGGCACTGCGAGTGCGGGACGGCTGCTCGACCGGCAACTGGCGGGACGGTTGACCGTGCAGGTCGTCGAGGGCGAAGCAGCGCGTCGCGACGCCGCCGCTGCACGCGTCCTGGCGGTGTTGCGGACGATGCCGGAGGTGGCGCAGGCGACCCCCGTAGATCGCGCCGAGCTGACGCGGTTGCTGCGCCCCTGGCTGGGCAGCGACGCCGCTGATGCGGGCCTGCCGGTGCCGGCGATGATCGATGTCGATCTCGCCGCGAACGAAGACGGTGCCGCCGAGGATCGGGCAGCCGACCGCGTCGTCGCGCGCGTCACCGCGGCGAGCAAGGCCGCGCGCGTCGACCGGCACGCGCGCTGGATGTCGCCGGTCAGTGGCCTGATGCGCTCCGTCACCTGGCTGGCGGCGGGGGTCGTGCTGCTGATGGCGGGGGCGACGGCGGCGGTCGTGGTGCTGGCGGCGCGCGCGGGATTGGAGGCGCACCGCGCCACGATCGAGGTCATGCACATGCTCGGCTCGACCGACGTGCAGGTCGCTCGGCTGTTCCAGCGGCGCATCGCGCTCGACACCGGCATCGGCGGGATCGTCGGGACCGTCGTGGCGCTCGGCGTCATCGCGCTGATCGGCGGACAACTCGCGGCACTGGGGTCGGAACTGATCGGCGGCGTCACGCTGGGACCGGCGGACTGGGTGCTGCTCGCGATCCTGCCGCTGGGCTTCGTCGCGCTGGCGATGGCCGCCGCTCGCTTCGCCGTGACCCGTGCACTCAGGCGTACGCTGTGATCCGGCTGCTGGGGTTCCTGGGTCTGGTGTGGGCGCTGGGTTTCGCCGTGTTCATGGTCTCCTTGCCGCAACCGCTGGAGGGGACGACCACCGATGGCATCGTCGTGCCGACCGGCGGGGCCGGACGCATCGATCGCGGATTGGAATTGCTGCGCAGCAAACAGGCGAAGCGGATGCTGGTGACGGGAGTCGGCTCCGGGGTGAGGCCTGCCGATCTCGCGCGGACCTATCCGGGATCGACGCGTCTGTTCGCATGCTGCGTCGATCTCGGCACCGATGCCGTCGATACGCGCTCGAACGGCGAGGAGACGGCGCAGTGGGTTCGCGCGCACAATTACCGCACCGTGCGCCTCGTCACGTCAGACTGGCATTTGGCACGGGCGGGAATGGAATTGCGCGCGTCGATGGGCAAGGGCGTGCTGGTGCTGGGCGACGGCGTGCCGAGCAGCCCGCGGCTGGGTACGCTGGTCAACGAATACAACAAGCTGATCCTGCGCCGGGTCGCCATCTGGTTGGGAAGATCATGATCGTCCGGTTGCGTAATATCCTGTTCGCCTTGGTCTTCTGGACAGGATCGGTGCCGATCGTGCTGTTCGCGCCGGTCGGGGCGCTGTTCGGACGCCGCGTACTGCGCGTCTACGTGCGCGGCTGGGTGAAATATCACGTCTGGTGCGCGCGCATATTCCTGGGGATCACCGTGCGTGTCGAGGGGCCGAAGCCGACCGGACAGGTCCTGTACGTCGCCAAGCACCAGTCGATGTTCGACGCGATCATCGCGCCCGACCTGTTTCAGGCGCCCGTCATCGTGCTGAAACGCGAGTTGGCCGACATCCCCGTCTGGGGCTGGGCCGCCAAACGGTACGGCGCAATCGCTGTCGACCGCGAAGCGTCGGGCGTCGCGCTGCGCCGGATGCTGCGCGAAGCCGCCGCAGCACGAACCGCCGGCCGGTCGGTGCTGATCTTCCCGGAAGGGACTCGGGTCGCCGCTGGCGAGCAGCCACCGTTGCGGCCGGGCTTCGCGGGCCTGTACCGGTCGCTGAACCTGCCGATGGTGAGCATTGCCAACGACAGCGGCCGGCTCTGGCCCCGCAAAGGGTTGAAGCTGCCGGGTGTCGTGACGTTTCGATACGGCGAACCGGTCCCGCCCGGCCTGCCCCGCGACGAGGCGGAGGCGCAGGCGCACGCCGGGATCAACGTGCTGGATACGGCGGCCGATTGATCGCTCGCCGGGGCAACCGCCTCAACTGAAATGCAGCCGCCGGTATCGCCCGCGGAAGTACAGCAAAGGATCGCGGCGCGGTTCGAAGCGGACGCGCTGGACGTGACCGACCAGGATCACATGATCGCCCGCCTCGTGCCACGCGAACTTGGTGCAGTCGAAGCTGGCGAGCGAGTGCTCGATGATCGGCGCGCCTGTGTCCCACGTCTCCCACGGCGTCGCGGCGAAGCGGTCTTCGTGGCGGCTGGCGAAGCGGCCGGATACGGTCTGCTGCCCGGTGTGCAGTACGTTCACCGCAAACCCCTTCGCCGCGGCAAACGCCGGCAAAGACTGAACGGTGTTCGCGAGGCAGACGAGCAGCAACGGCGGGTCGAGCGACACGGCGGTGAAGCTGTTGGCGGTCAGCCCGACCGGCTTGCCCTCCACGTCGATCGTCGTGACCACCGTCACGCCCGTCCCGAAGCACCCGAGCGCATCGCGCAGCGTCCGCGGGTCGCTGCCCGCGCGATATTCCGGCACCGCGCGCGGCGCCGCCTGTTCGAGGAATTCGAGCAACAGCGCGTTGAACGCGTCGGCGCGATCGGCCGCAACCAACGGTCCACCTTCGGAAATGGCGGCTTTGCGTGCCCCCGCGATGTCGTGGCAGGGGCCGTCGATCACCAGCGTCGGCACCTTGATCCGGGTCGCCGCCGCATCGAGGCGCGTCCGCATCGGGGCGTCGCCCTCGTCTTCGTCGAGCAGGACCAGCCCGGTCGCGAGGTGCTCGCCCCCCTCCCCCAGCGTCGCCAGCGCGACCTGCGCACCGAGGCCGGAGCCGACCACGACCGGTCGCGACCCGAGCGTCTCCAGCACGCCGCGAACATCCGCGACGTGCGCGTCGAGATCCGCCGCGCCCTCGCTCGCCGCACGGCTTTCGCCGTGGCCGCGCAGGTCGAGCGCGATGACGTAGCGGCCAGCTTCGGCCAGCGCCGTCACCGCCTCCGCCCACATCGCCCGGCTTTGCCCTTCGCCGTGGAGCATCAGCACCGCCGGTGCGTCGGCGTCGCCCAGCGCCACGGCGACCAGCGACGCACCGGCTGGAACGGCGTCATATCCGCGGGGAGCGATCGTCATGCCGACGCCATGCGACAGCGCTTCGCGGCGCGCAACCCGGCTGCCGACCCGCCCCCCTTACTGAGAGAGCCGTCCGTCCTCTCCGGCGGCGGGATCATAGGCGAACAGGATGTCGGGATCGGGCCGCGGCAGGTCGTCGACGATCGCGGCCGGTGCGACCTGATGCAGGATATGGGCGATGATCGCACGGCGCGCGGCCTTCTTGTCGTCGGCACGGACGCAGTACCACGGCGCGATCGCGCTGTGCGTGCGCGCCAGCATCGTGTCGCGAGCGGCCGAGTACGCCTTCCACTTCTTCTGTGCGACGGCATCCATGTCCGACACCTTCAGCGCCTTGAGCGGATCGGTGCGGCGCGCGTCCAGTCGCTTCTTCTGTTCCTTCTTTGTAATATCCAGCCAGATCTTCACCAGCTTGATGCCACTTTCGACCAACATTCGCTCGAAATCTGGCGCGTCGCGAAGGAACTCCGCCTGTTCCGCCTTGCTGGAAAAGTCCATCACCACTTCGACGCCGGCACGGTTGTACCAGGAGCGATTGAAGATCACGAGTTCCCCGGCCGCCGGCAGATGTGCGACATAGCGTTGCAGATACCACTGCGTCCGCTCCCGGTCCGAGGGCTTGGGCAGCGCCACGACGCGAGTCGCGCGCGGGGACAAATGCTCGATGATCCGTTTGATTGTGCCGTCCTTGCCGGCTCCGTCGCGCCCCTCCAGCACCACGACGACGCGCTCACCGGACGCTGCCATCGCAGTCTGCAGATGCACAAGTCCCAATTGCAGTCGTTCCAGGCGGCCCTCCACATCGTTCCGATCATCGTTCATCGCGATACCTTTGAAAACAGCTTTTGAAACGCAGCGTTCGTGTTTCGCACACTCACGTGTTTACGTGCATTTGAGTCAACTATGTTGTATACGATGTTGGTCTGGGTGTTGACGCACTGTTGCGCATCGCTACGTACACTCGGACCAAAGGAGTAACTGATGTCCCCCGACACCACTGATACCAATGCCGTTGAATTGGCAACCGAGCTGACGATTGCTTGGCTCGGCAACCCCAACACTCGCACCTCCGCCGATGAAGTTCCTTCCTTCCTGGGCAAGATGCACGATACGGTCTCCGCGCTGCTGAACGCCGGCAGCCAGCCCGCTCCGACGGCCGAAACGTCGACCGAGTATGTACCAGCGGTCAGCGCGCGCAAGTCGCTCGCGTCCAAGGATCACATTATCTCGTTGATCGACGGGAAGCCGTACAAGACGTTGCGCCGCCATCTGGCGACCAACGGCCTGACCCCGGTCGAGTATCGCGAGCGTTATGGCCTGAAGCCCGACTATCCGATGGTCGCCGAGAACTACTCGGAAAGCCGTCGCGCGATGGCGAAGAAGATCGGTCTGGGCCGCAAGCCGGGCACCAAGGTCGAGAACCAGGGCGCGAACCGTCGTCGCAAGGCGACCGAGGCGCAGGCGGCGGAATAAGCCTCTGCCGACGCAAGGAAAAAGGGGCGGTCCGCTCGGCCGCCCCTTTTTCTTTGCCTACTGACCGAACACGCCGCTTCGATAGAGCAGGGTGATCGCGACGCGCCGGTTGCGCGGGTCGCTGGGGTCCTTGACGATCATCGGCTCGCGGTCGGCGACGCCCTCGATGCGTTCGAACCGGTTTTCCGGAATACCGCCGAGCGCCAGACGCCGCCGCGTCGCTTCCGCCCGGCCGGTCGCCAGCATCCAGTTGTTCATCGCGCGCGGATCGCCGTACGGCACGCTGTCGGTATGCCCGCGGATCATGATCGGGTTGGCGGTGCTGCGGATCGATTCCGAGATCATGCCGATCAACTCCGCCGCACGCGGGTCGAGCGCGGTCGTCCCCATCGCGAACATCGAATAATCGGCGTCGTCGACCAGATCGATGCGTAATCCCTCGTCGGTCCGCACGAACTTCACATGGCTCGCGAGCTTGGCGAGGTCCGCGGACTGTGCCATCTTCTGCATCACCTGCCGCTTCATCTGCTCGAAAGTCTTGATATCCTCCGCACGGCTGGCCGGCGTGCTGCGCAGCGAACCCTTCTTCCCCATGCCCACTTCGGGGCCGGCCTGGACCGACGCGGACGGGATACCCATCGACGCGATCGCCGCCGCCGCCGCTTTCGGGCCGGTCTTGTTGTTCGACATCATCGATTCGCCGCCCAGCGGTCCCGAGCCGCCGATGCCGAGCTTCTTCGAATCCATCAGCGTCGGCGCGAAGTAATCGGCCAATCCCTTGCGCTGCTTCTCGGTCGTCGCTCCAAGCAACCACAGCAAAAGAAAGAACGCCATCATCGCGGTCACGAAATCGGCATAGGCGACCTTCCACGCACCGCCGTGATGGCCGCCGTGACCCTCGATGTAGATCTTCTTGACGATCACCTTCGGCGGGACGTTGTGCCCGTGGGGAGCTGCCTTCGCCATCGTTTACTTGCCCCGGAGGCCGTCGAACACTTCGGCGAAGCCGGGCTGGTTCTTGTGCTTGATGCCGGAACGCGCCGCTTCAATCACCAGCGGCTGCGGATGGCCGTGGAGCGAGGCGATGATGATCTGCTTGACGACGTCGTAGATCGCGGCATCGGCGTCGATGACCTGCTTCAGGCGACCAGCGAGCGGCGACACGACGCCGTACGCCAGCAACACGCCCATGAAGGTACCGACCAGCGCCGAGCCGATCATGCCGCCCAGCACCGACGGCGGCTTGTCGATCGAACCCATCGTCTTCACGATGCCGAGCACCGCCGCGACGATGCCCAGCGCGGGCAGCGAATCGGCGAGGCTGGACAGCGTCGTATGCGGTCCCTCCACCTCATGGTGGTGGGTCTTGATCGAGTGGTCCATCACCTCTTCGACCGCATGCACGTCCAGCGTCCCCGACGACACCACGACCAGGCGCAGCGTATCGGCGATCAGGTTGATGAGCGTGTGGTCCTTCAGCAGCTTCGGGTATTCGGCGAAGACGGCGGAAGACTTGGGGTCCTCGACATGCGGCTCGACCGCGATCGGGCCCTCCATGCGCAGCATCTTCATCAGCTTCGACACCAGAAAGATGACGTCGAGATAATCCTGCTTCTTGTACTTCGGTCCCTTGAAGACCTTGCCCAGTCCGCCGCCCATCGCCTTCAGTTCGGCGCCCGAGTTGCCGATGATGAGCGCGCCGGCGGCCGCGCCGCCGATGATGAGCATTTCGTGCGGGATCGCGTGCATGACGGGGCCGAGCGCACCGCCGGTGAACGCGAAGCCTCCGAACACCATCGCGATCAGGACGACTATGCCGATGGTTGGGAACATTGTGGGGGCTGCCTCCGGTGGCCGGCATCGCCGGCGTTACCCCACCCGATTAGCGCAAAGTCGTCGCCATTCGGTTACCGGCCTAGTAACTCAGCGTAGATAATCGAACAATGACAGCTGCGACAGCTTGCTGAAGCTCTGCTGCGTCGCCTGCAACGCCGTCATCAGCTGCTGCATTTCGATATACGCCGCCGGAACGTCGGTATCCTCCAGCTTCGAGCGGAGTTCGCTGCGGTCCGTGCCAGTCGTCGTCTGCAACGACTGCTGAAGCTCGACGCGGGCAGACCGCGCGCCGACCGACGCCTGCACGACATCGACCCGGTCGCCGGCGACCTGAATCTCGTCGAGCGCGGCGCGTGCCGATGTTCCGTTGGGGTCGCCCGCGGTCAGCGCCTTGGCCAGCGTGTCGAGCATGTTCAGCGTGTCGCCGGTCGCGCCCTTGAAGATGCGGCTCGCGCTTTCGGTGGCCTGCACCGACTGGTTGTCGGCGATCGGCACTTCGGACACGTTGGTCGTCGCGTACTGGAAGACGCCGTCCGTATCGCGGGTGACCGCCAGCGTGCCGTCGGGCGTCCCGAACAGCGGCTGGCCGCGGACGTTGCGGGTGTTGGCCAGGCCGACGATCGCGTCGACGATCGACGCCAGTTCGGTGCCGATGATCCGGCGCGACTCGACCGTTTCCGTGCCGTTCGCGGCCTTGGTCACCAGTTCGCGGGCGCGCTGGATCTGCGTGCCGATCTGGCCGAGCACGCCGTCCGCCTGATCGAGCAGCGATCCCGCCAGCGTCATGTTCTTGCCGTAGACTTGCGCATCCTGGTCCTTGCGCGCGATCTCCGCCAGCTGCTGCGACACGGCGGGGTCCTGCGATGGCGCCTGCACCTTCTTGCCGGTCGCGATCTCCGTCTGCAGCTGCGTCGCGCGCGCCGTCATCGCGGAGATGCGCTTAGCATTCAGGTCGTAGAAGGATGCGGTCGATATCTGCATGGCGATCACCGGATATCCAGGATGGTTTGCAGCGTGTCGCGGGCGACCTGGATCACCCGGCTGGAGGCCGAATAGGCCTGTTGGAAGCGCATCAGCTCGACCGCCTCGCTGTCCATGTTCACGCCCGTCACGCTGGTCAGCGCGCTGACCGCGCCGTCGCGGATCGCGGTCTGCGCAGCGACGATCGTGTTCTTCTGATCGAGCGCGCTGGCGTTGTCGGTCGTGATCTGAGTCAGCTGACCTTCCCAACCGCTGTCCGTGCGCAGTTTCTGAAGGTCGGCGAGATTGCTGGCGTCGCGCTTGCCGAGGCCGCCCTTCGCCGCCGCGATCTTCGCGCCGCTGTCGAAGTTCAGCGAAATCTCCGTGGGCTTGGTGCCCACCTTGAACATCTCCACGCCGGTCGTGCCGGTCTGGTCCTCGCCCGCGAGCTGCGTCGTGTTGACCTTGTCGACCAGATCTTTGGCGACGTTGTTCAGGTTCGTGCGCGATGCGGCGGATTTCTGGGCACCGTCGACGATGCCCGCCAATTCGCCGCCGTTCAGCGACACGGTCAGGCGGTCGAAGCCGTTGACGACGGACAGGCCGACCGAACCGTCGGTGTTGCGCGAATAGGCGAGACCATTGACCGTGTTCTTCTCCACGAACGCGGTACCCTGTGAACCACCCAGCTTCACGCTGGCGCGACCGAGCGCGTCGAGCGTGACGCCGACATCCGCCAGCGTGCTCATCTGGTCGAGGATCTGGTCGCGCTGGTCCGCCAGCTGCGCCGCCGCCGCGCTGTCGGGCGGGGTCCGGCCGAGGCCTTCGTTGATCTGCACCAGCGACGTGGCGAGCGAGTTCAGCTGCGTCGTCGCCTGATTGCCGGCGGTGTCGAGATCGGCGTCGATCTGGTCGAACGCCTGCCCGGTCGCGGTGAACGCGATCGCCGCGGAGCCACCCGCGTTCAGCATCGTAGTGCGCAGCGCACCCGAATCGGGCTCGGCCGCCAGACCGGTCGCGGCGTTGAAGAAGCTGGTGACGCGACTGGCGAGTTGGTTGCCCGTCATCGCCTTCTCGATCCGGTCGAGCCACTGCGCGCCAGACGCCGAGCGGGCGAGGTCGGCGCCCGAGGACCGGACCGCCAGTTGCGCGTAGCCGTCGCCCGCACGGACGATGCCCGTCATCAGCACGCCGTTCGCGGCGCTGCGATCAACCGCGCCGACCCCGGCGCTGATCTCCGTCATCCGCACGCTGCGACGCGTGTAGCCGGCCGATCCGACATTGGCGATATTCTCGCCAGTGACGGTCAGCGCGCTCTGGTACGCACGGACGCCGGATGCGCCGATCGAGAGAAGATCGCTCATGACCGGCCGTTATCCGGGGGGCTGATTAAGATCTGGTTGAGAGCGCGACAGAAACTCCGTCATCGCCTTGCCGATGCCGAGCGGCGTGTGCTGCGCCATGTCCTTGACGGTCAGCTGATCCTGCATGTCGCGAAAGGTGTCGCTCGCCTTCGAATCGAACAGTGGGTCGGCCAGTTTTGCCTGGCGCATCGATTTCAGCATCATGCCGGTGAACACTGATTCGAATTTGTCACCGGCCTCTTTCAGATTGGCCTTGCTCGTCACCCGGCTCGAGTCGACCGAGATGCCGGTGGTCGGCGCCGCCGTCGCGGACGCAATGGACGGGATGTCGGTCACAGGACGATCAACTCCGCCTTCAGCGCGCCCGCTTCCTTCAGCGCTTCGAGGATCGCGACGAGGTCGGCGGGCGATGCGCCGATCGCGTTCACCGCCTTGACGACATCGGCCAGCTTCGGACCGGGCGTCAGCAGGAACATCGGCTTCTTCTCTTCGTCGACCGAGACGTTGGAACGTTGCTCGACCGCGGTCTGGCCGTTCGACAGCGGCGCCGGCTGGCTGATCCGCTGATTCTCGTCGATGCGCACGGTCAACTTGCCGTGCGTCACCGCCGCCGCCCCAACCCGCACCGCGGAACTGATGACGACGGTGCCGGTACGCGCATTGACGATGACCTTGGCAGGAGGTTCGGCGGAGACGACATCGAGATTCTCGATCGCCGACATCAGCGTTGCGCGCGGCTCCGCGCCCATCGGCGCGCGCACCTGCACCGACACCGCATCGATCGCCTGCGCGACGCCGGCGCCGAGGCGACCGTTGATCGCGGCGGCGACGTTCTGTGCCGTCGTGAAATCGGCGCGCTGAAGATTGAAGGTCAGATTCGGCGCGCTGTCGAACCCGGTCGCGACTGCGCGCTCGACCGTCGCACCTTCCGGAATACGGCCGGTCGAGGGGACGTTGACGACGATCTTCGATCCGTCCGCGCCTTCCGCGCCAAGACCGCCAACCGCCAGGTTGCCCTGCGCCATTGCGTAGATCTGGCCGTCCGCGCCCATGAGCGGCATCATGATGAGGCTGCCGCCGCGCAGCGACTTGGCGCGGCCCATCGATGCGACGGTGATGTCGATCCGCTGACCGGGCTTCGCAAAGGGCGGAAGGTCGGCGGTGACCATCACCACCGCGGCGTTCTTCATCGCCGGGTTGACGGTCGGCGGCAATTGCAGCCCGAAGCGCGAGGTCGCCGCCTTCAGCGACTGCACCGTATATTCGAGGTTGTCGTCCCCCGTGCCCGGCAGACCGACGACGACGCCGTAGCCGGTGAGCTGGTTCGAACGGATGCCCTGGAACCCGCCCAGATCCTTGATGCGATCGGCGCTCGCGGGAGCGATCCCCGCGGAAGCGGCGATCAGGATCGTGAGCGCGAGGAGGAGATGACGGATCATGGCCACCGTCTTGCCAGCAAGATGGTTACCGAATCGTTCACGTTTTCCGCCGTGCAGCAGCGAAGGCATCAGAACGGGCTCACCACCGAGAAGAAGCGCGACAGCCACCCCTGACGGCTGGCGCGCGCGACGTCGCCCTTGCCGGTATAGGAGATCTGCGCATCGGCGACGCGGGTCGAGGGAACGCGGTTGTCGAGATCGACATCGGCAAAGCGGACGATGCCCTTGATGCGGACATATTCGTCGCCGCGGTTCAGCGTGACGCGCTTCTGCCCCTGCACCATCATCGTGCCGTTCGGATAGACTTCAGCCACCGTGACGCTGACTTCGCCCGACAGCGAATTGGCCTGATCGGCAGACCCGCCGCCCTTGAAATTGCGATTGCCGCTGGCGGACGCGTCGGTCGGCGAGAACAGGTTGAGCAGGCCCGATGCCGGCGGCGTGATGCTGGCCCCGCCAGACGAGTCGAGCTTGGAATTAGCCGTCTTCGACGCGGCGGTGCGCTCGACCAGCACGATCGTCAGCGGATCGCCGACCCGGCGCGCGCGCCAGCCCTCGTACAAGGCGGCATAACCGCTCGACACCTGGAAGATCGCGCCGTTGGCAGGCGCGGCAACCGGAACCGGCAGAGGCAGCGGCGCAGGGCGGACCGCGGTGAAGTCCTCGACCGGCTTCTTTTTGCCGAACAGCCCGGCATGCGCGGGCGACGGAGCGGCGGCGGCGAGCACCAGCAGGCCCGACGCCGCGGCAAGCGCGACCTCGATCCACTGGAGCCGGACGGTGCGATGGGCGGATGTCACGATGCGACGCCTCACAGGTTCTGGTTGACGTATTTGAGCATGTCGTCGGTCGCGGAGATCATCTTCGAATTGACCTCGTAGGCGCGCTGCGTCTCGATCATGTCGACCAGTTCCTCGACGACGTTGACGTTCGATGCCTCCAGCATCCCCTGCCGCACGCGACCGCGGCCGTCCTGACCGCCGATGCCGAGATTGGCCGCGCCGCTCGCCGCCGTCTCAATCATGTAATTGTCGCCGGTCGATTGCAGGCCGGCGGCATTCGGGAAGCCCGCGACCTGGATCTGGCCGAGCTGCGACGCCTCCGCCTGACCCGGGATCGTTGCGGACACGGTGCCGTCGTTGCCGATCGTGATCGTCGTGGCGTTGGCCGGAATGGTGATGCCGGGCATCACCTGATAGCCTTCGCTGGTGATGATCTGCCCCTCCGGCGAGCGCGAGAAATTGCCGGCGCGCGTATAGCCCAGGCCACCGCCCGGTAACTGCACCTGGAAGTACCCGTCGCCGTCGATCGCCATGTCGAGGCTGTTGGTCGTCTGCTGCATCGACCCCTGCGTCTCGATCCGCGCGGTGCCCTGCACCTTCACGCCGGTGCCGAGGTTCAGGCCGGTCGCGTAGCGCGTCTCGCCGGTCGATTGCGCGCCGGGCGCGGTCACGACCTGATAGGACAGCGTCTCGAACGAAGCGCGATCGCGCTTGAACCCCGTCGTGTTGACGTTGGCGAGGTTGTTCGAGATGACCCGCATGCGCGTATCCTGAGCGTCGAGCCCGGTACGTGCGATGTGCATGGCGGCGTAGGTCATGCGATTTCTCCCTTAAGACGGCAGGCGCATCAGCGATGCACCGCTTTCATCCATGTCCTTGGCGGACTTCATCATGTTGGCGGACACTTCGTAGGCGCGCTGGTTCTCGATCATGTCGATCAGCGCCTGCGTCATGTTGACGTTGCTGCCTTCCAGTGCCCCGCCCTCCACCTTGGCGTCGAGATCGGCCGGCAGGGTGCCGCCGCCGCGCACGCGCAGCAGGTTGTCGAGACCCTTGACGGTGTCGGTGCCCTTGGTCGACGCCAGCTTCAGCCGGTCGACGATCTGGGGCGTGCCCGTCGCATCGCCCTGCGCCACGATCGAGATCGTGCCGTCGCCGCCGATCGTCACCGAATTGGCCGGCGGCAAGGTGATCGGGCCGGACTGGCCCATCACCAGAAAGCCGTCGCCGGTCTGGAGTACGCCCGACGGCGCGATCGTCAGGTCGCCACGACGGGTATAGGCTTCCGATCCGTCCGACGCCTGCACCGCCATCCACGAGTCGCCGGCCATCGCCACGTCGAGCGCACGGCCGGTGCGGCTGATGACGCCCGGCGAGCGATCGGCGTCGGTCACCTCCTCCGACGTCGGCGCACGCGCCTCGATCTGGGTGCCGCCGCCCTTCAGCTCGATGCGATCGAACACGACGCGGTCGGCGCGGAAGCCGGTGGTCGAGACGTTCGCCATATTGTTGGCGATCGCCGCCTGCGACGACATATGCGCCCGAAGCGCCGTCGCCGCGGTATAGACGAGCTTGTCCATCCTGTACCTCCGCGCCCCGCGTCAGATCAGCTGCGGATGTTGAAGATGGTCTGCGAAACCTGGCTGGCGGTATCCAGCGCCTTGGCGTTCGCCTGGAAATTGCGCTGTGCCGCGATCAGGTTGACCAGTTCCTCGGTGATGTCGACGTTCGAACCCTCGATCGTGCCCGACATCAGCTTGCCGAAGCCGTCCGCACTCGCCGAACCCAGCGACGCCTCACCGGACACGCCGGTCGCTTCCCAATAGGCGGTACCGATCTGGCGCAGGCCGGTGGGGGTCGAGAACTTCGCCAGCGCGACCTTGCCGAGCGGCACGATGTCGCCGTTCGAGAAGCTGGCGCGGATCAGGCCCGAGTCGGTCACCGTGACGCCGGCGAGCTGGCCGACCGCGATGCCGTCCTGCTTCTTGGTGCCGACCGAGAAGGCGCTCGACAGCTGCGTCGAACCCGAGAGGTTCAGCGACACCGTCTGCGATGCGGCGCCCGACGTCGGAACGAACGCATTGAACGTCACGGCGGCGGTCGGCGTCTTCAACGCGCCCTTGTCGTCGAACACCATCGTCACCTTGTCGACTGCGGGGCTGCCCGTCGTCATGCGCTGGTCGCCGATGAAGGTATAGACGTCCCACTCACCCGTCGTCGCCTCGACCGGCGGCTGCGCGGCCGGATCGGCGGCGGTACCCTCCTTGGTGCGGACGTAATAGCTGGTCATCGTCTGCGGATTGCCGTTCGCGTCGTACACGCGGGTCGCGACCGAGTTGTTGTAGGTCGACGTATCGGCGCGATCGAACTGGTAGTTCGCGGTGTTGCCCTTCAGCGTCGAGGTGGACGACACCTGCACCGGATACGACACGACGCCGGTCGCCTTGGGCGTACCGCTGGTCTGCTGGATCTGCAGGTTGGTCAGGCCGTCATTGCCGGTCGCGGTGACGTTGCCGTCGCTGTCGACCGGGTACACCATCAGATAGCTGCCCTGCGCATCGACGACGTTGTTGTTCGAATCGACCGAGAAGCTGCCGTTGCGCGTATAGTTGACGGAGTCGCTGGTGCCGGTCGACTTCATGATGAAGAAGCCTTCGCCGACCAGCGCCAGATCGAGCGCGTTCGACGTCGTCTGGAGGTTGCCCTCCTTGAATTGCTGCGTGTTGCCCTTCACGACCACGCCGGAACCGACCATCTTGCGCGGATCGGTCGACACGCTCGACGCGATGACGTCGGCGAATTCGGTGCGGCTCCTCTTGAAACCGGTCGTCGCGACGTTCGCCAGATTGTGGCTGATCGTCGCCATGTCGGTCTGCGACGCCTGGAGGCCGGAAAGCGCGGTGTAGAAGGACATTGGGTAGCTCCTGCGTGAAAGGGGTCAGGCGATCGGGGGCGGATCGCGCGGGGAAATCAGGCGATCGAGCGGATCGCGGAGGTCGGCACCTGGCCGAGGCCGGTGATGTTGAGCGTGGGTTCGCCGCCGGCGGGCACGGACACGGACTGGACCGGTGCCCAGACCAGACCGCGCGCGGTGACGGTGGTGCCGCCGTTCGCGGCATCTACCGTGACCTTGTACGGGCCGCCTTCGATCGCGTTGCCGGCGTCGTCCTTGCCGTTCCAGTCGTAGGTGGTGCTGCCCGCGGGCTGCGCGCCGAGTTGCAGCGTCTTGACGACACTGCCGTTGGCGTCGGCTATCGTCACGAGAACGTCGGTCGCCGGCTTGTCCAGTTCGACCGCGCCGGTGATACCGCCCGATTGACGCTCGTAGGCGGTATCGCCTTGGGTCAGCACGGTCTTGCCCACGAAGCTCATCGCGTCGGTCGCGCTGGTCGAGCCGAGCTTGGTCGAGATCGCCTTCATCGTCGCGTTCATCTCGCTGATGCCCGCAACCGACGAGAACTGCGCCATCTGCGCGACCATCTGCGTGTTGTCGACGGGGCTGAACGGGTCCTGGTTGTTCAGCTGCGCCGTCATCAGCTTGAGGAAATCCGTCTGGTCGAGCGATGATTTGGTGCCCGCAGTCGACACCTTCGACGCCATCTTGGCGGAATAGGCGTCGATGCCAGGCTGGATCGCATAATTGGTGTCGAGGGCCATGATATCAGCGTCCCAGCTTGAGGGTGTCGATGATGAGGCTCTTGGCCGTGTTCATCACCTCGATGTTGTTCTGGTAGCCACGCGCGGTCTCCATCATGTCGACCAGCTCGCGGGTTTCGTCGACGGCGGCGTCGAACACGTTGCCGTCCTTGTCCGCCATCGGGTTGGACGGATCGTAGCGTTGCGTCGGCGCTTCGCCGGCGGTGACGACCTTCTCGACATCCACCGTGGACATGCCGCTGGCGGCGTCGAAACTGGTGCGGAACACCGGCTTCATGGTCTTGTAGGCCGCCTCCGCCGTCGATGCTGAGTTGCCGGCATTGGCGAGGTTGGACGCGGTGGTGTTCATCCGCACCAGCTGCGCGCTCATGGCGCGGCCGGCGACCTGGAAGATGGAGAGCGGGCCGTTTCCGTTGACCTGCGACATCATTCGCCCTTCAGCGCGCGGGTGATCTGGCCGATGCGACCATTCAGGAACGACAGCGTCGTCTGATACTGGACCGCGTTCTCGGCGAAGGCCGTCTGCTCGTTGTTGAGCTCGACAGTGTTGCCGTCCATCGAGGTCTGCGTCGGCACGCGGTATTGGGTCGCGGCGTCGATGCCGCGATCGTTGCTGCCCTCGGCGGACTTCAGCGCCGCCTGGAAATCGATGTCGCGCGCCTTGAAGCCCGGCGTCGACGCATTCGCGATGTTCGATGCGAGTACGCCCATGCGCTTGGCACGCACCTCCAGCGCCGCACCGTGCACCCCGAAAAGACTGTCGCCTGCCATCATGGCCTCCGTCACGCCCCGATGGCGCAACCGACCATAAGCAACCGCCGTGCCAGTTTTCGGAAAACGCTTGTGGCGGCGTGATTTGCCGGCGATCGGCAAGGCGCGCGGCAGGATGTTGCCGGCCGCCGGCAACCGCCTTGCCGGGAGGTGCGCTGGAGATCGCCGGCGAAGCGGGGAAACCGAGGCGCAGGAGGTTTAACCCACGCCTCATCCGTCACTCCAGCGAACGCTGGGGGTCTCGACCGGCTTGTGCGGCGCGGTCTGGAAATAAAACGGGGGAGACGCCAGCTTCCGATGGGGTGGCGGAGTGATGGGTAAGCAGCCGATGGTGTTGCGGGGTGACGATGGGCGAGCGAGGCTTGGGTCCTTTCAACCGAGCCGCCATAAACCGGCACACCCCTTGCATTCACGACCCGCATGGATGTTTCCACCTTCATCGACCCGGCGGCGATGGCGATTGTCGGCGGCGGCACGCTAGCCGCCGTGATCCTGCGCACGCCGGCAGCCGATCTCGCCCGTGCACTCCACGCCCTTCGCGTCTTGCCGCGCCGCCGGTTCTCGGCCGAGCCGCTGCTGCTCCAGATCGGCGCGCTTGCGCGCATCGCGCAGCGGTGCGGCGTCGTCGCGCTCGACCGCACCGTCATCACCGACCGCGATCTGGCCGCCGGCATCGCCGCGATCGTCGACGGCGCGCCAGCGACCGAAGTCGAAATCCTGATCCGCGACGCGCGCCGCACCCGCATCGAACGCCATGTCGTCGCCGCCGATGTCTGGGCGGCCGCGGCCGAAGTCGCCCCGGCGATGGGCATGATCGGCACGCTGGTCGGCCTCGCCAGGATGTTCGCATCGATCGACGACGTATCGGCGATCGGCGGCGGCATGGCCGTCGCGCTGCTCGCCACGCTCTACGGGGCGGTCCTCGCCAACCTCGTGCTCGCACCGGTCGCGGGCCGTCTGCGCGCCGCCGGTCGCCGTGAAGCGTCCGAGCGCCTGCGGATCGAGGCGCCGCTCGTCGCCCTCGCGGCGCGCGAGACACCCGTGCATCAGTTGAGGAGCGCCGCATGAACGACTGGCCCGATACCGCCGCGCCCCGTCCCCTGTGGCTGGTGACGCTGGCCGATCTGGCACTGCTGCTGGTCGGCTTCTTCGTGCTGATCCAGGCGACCCGCGCTCAGCCGAGCGCGCTGGCGCACTCGCTGCGTGCAGGCTTCGCGGCGGATGAGCCGGTGCTGCCGGTCGCAGCCGAGGGCGTGATGGGCTTCGCGCCCGGATCGGCGGTCGTGCCGGACGGCGGTGCCGCGATCAGTGCCTGGGCGCGTGGCGTGCTGGCCGATCCGCGCGTATCGCTGACCGTGACCGGCGCGACCGACGGCACCGCGAACGATGTCGATGCCGCGACTGGCTCGGCCTCGCTCCTGGCCGCCGACCGCGCACGCGCCGTCGCGGCGATCCTCGCTCCGCTCGCGCCACGGCGTATCACCGTGTCCACCGCCAGCGCACGCGCGCGCGGCGTCACCGTTACCCTCGCCTTCACGGGTGACCGCCAGGAAAAGAAGCCATGATCGCTGTCTTGCTGCTCGCCGCCGCGACGCCGTCCTTCCAGAACGTTGCCGCCCTCGACCGGGCCGTCGCCGCCTTCACCGGCCGCGGCATCGGCGACGAAGGCGGCGCACGTGCGGGCATCGACCCGAGGTTACGGCTCCAGACCTGCCCCACCGTCGCGTTGTCGTGGCGTACGGCGGCCCACGACGCGGTCGTTGTCGCCTGTTCCGGCCCCGATTGGCGCCTGTTCGTGCCGGTGCGCACGCCACCGGGCCTCGTCGCCGCACCGCCGCCCACCGCCACGGCGGCGATCACCCGTCCCGCCAAGGTCGATCCGGTGATCCGACGCGGCGATCCGGTCGTGATCGAGGCGGGATCGAACGGATTCGCGATCAGCCGCGAAGGCGTGGCGATGGCCGACGCCGCGCCGGGCGCCCGTTTCATGGTGCGAGTCGACGATGGCAAGGCACCGGTCCAGGCAATGGCGCTTGCGTCGGGTCGCGCGACGCTGCCCGGATGGACCGAATAAAAAACGCTAAAGCCTTGCCGCGAACGGTCGTTTTCCCCGATGTCAGCGAGAACCGGAAGGTGCGGACGTCATGGACTCAATCGGAATCAAGACAGGGAGCATAGCGCGGATCGCGCCGAGCGCACCCGTGCAGGCGGCGAAGGCCGCGACCGAACCCGCGGTCCAGACATCCTCTGCGATCGATACGGCAGCCGTCGCCTCGGCCACGCTGACGAAGTCGATGGCGACCTCGCCGCCGGTGAACACCGAGCGTGTGGCCGAGATCAAGAAGGCGATCGCGACCGGCAAGTTTC
Organism: Microvirga sp. SRT01; assembly: GCA_018139225.1. Lineage (GTDB taxonomy): Bacteria > Pseudomonadota > Alphaproteobacteria > Sphingomonadales > Sphingomonadaceae > Sphingomonas > Sphingomonas longa. The sequence goes on along the minus strand of JAGSNX010000006.1, from coordinate 88,316 downwards.
CCTTGCTGCCGTCGACCATCGCCGACCGCCTCATCGCGTTGAAGCTGGAGTGGAACTCGAATGCAAAGGCGTGATGCTCTGATTCGGGTAATTGACGCCCTGCATGCGGAGATCGCCGCGCTGAAGTCCAACGATGTCCGCGGTCTTGAACGCGCCACCGCCGACAAGCTGGCCGGGATCGAGGCGATCGCCGTTGCCGGCACCGGCCCCGCCGCGCCCGAGCTGCGTGCGCTGGCCGATGAGGCGAACCGGCTGAACGAGACGTGCCGGATCTATGTGAACCTTATGGCGGCAAATACTCGCCGCCGCCTGCAAACCTTGACCGGCGACAGCTTTGCCGGTCACCGGCCGATGGTGAACGCCTACGCGTAAGGCGGTGGGCGCGCACTGCTCGCCAGCGCCGTCACCCGCCCTTCCCCGCCACCCCGGCGAAAGCTGGGGTTAAGCGGCTCCATCCCTGATCTGACCTCCAAAGACAGGAGACCTCAGCTTTCGCTGCGGTGACGGATGAGCCTTGGGTTCCGGTTAGCAACAAACTGGCACGCCCCTTGCTGTGATGCACTTCGAACAGAGGTGATCCAGCAACCGTGACCGTCAGTCCCATCAACACGAGCCGCATCCAGTCGGCCATCGCGCAGGCGTCGAGTACGACCGGCGTCGATTTCGATTACCTGATGGGGCAGGCCAAGCTGGAAAGCGGCTTCAACGCCAATGCCCGCTCGGGCACCTCCTCCGCGTCCGGCCTGTACCAGTTCATCGAATCGAGCTGGCTAGGCATCGTCAAGAAGCACGGCGCGGAACACGGCATGGGCTGGGCCGCGAACTCGATCGGTCAGACCGCGTCGGGCCGCTACACGGTCGCGCCGGGTGCACGTCAGGCGATCCTGAACCTGCGCAACGATCCAGCCGCCGCCAGCCTGATGGCCGCCGAGCACGCCGCCGACAACAAGGACGCGATCGAGGGTTCGCTGGGCCGGTCCGCGACCGGCACCGACCTGTACATGGCGCATTTTCTGGGGATCGGCGGCGCGACCAAGTTCCTGTCGGCGCGGGAGCGCAATCCGGACGCCAGCGCCGCGGCGCTGTTCCCGTCCGCCGCGCGCGCCAACCGCAGCGTCTTCTACGCCAGCAACGGCAGCCCGCGCTCGCTGGAGCAGGTGTATCAGCGCTTCGCCACCAAGCTGGGCGCAGCGTCCGACACCGTCGACGAGACGCGCAACGCCAACCTGACCTTCGCCGCACAGGCACTGAACATGGGCGACGCCACCGTCGTCACCGGCAACAACGAAAGCGCCGCCGATGCGCTGTCGTGGGCGCAGGGGAAGCTGGAGGGCGCGACGAACAGCGTCCTGCGCCCCACGCCCGATACCGCGCGGCTGGCGTACATGATGCTCAGCCGGATGGGGAACTGAGATGGGCAAATTGCTCGCCAATGCCCGCGGGACGGCGCTGCCGCTCGCGATCCTGCTGCTGGTCGTGGTCATGGTGGTGCCGATCCCGGCGCCGCTGCTCGACGTGTTCTTCATCGCCAACATCGCGATCAGCCTTGCGGTGCTGATGGTCGCGCTGAACGCGCAGAAGCCGCTCGACTTTTCGTCCTTCCCGACCGTGCTGCTGTTCGCGACGCTGTTCCGCCTCGGCCTCAACGTCGCCTCGACCCGCATCGTGCTGGTCCACGGGCATGAGGGCGAGAGCGCGGCGGGCCACGTCATCGAGGCGTTCGGCACGTTCCTGATCGGCGGCGACTATGTCGTCGGCATCTTCGTGTTCGCGATCCTGATGATCATCAACCTGATCGTCGTGACCAAGGGCGCGGGCCGCGTGTCCGAGGTCAGCGCGCGCTTCACCCTAGATGCGTTGCCCGGCAAGCAGATGGCGATCGACGCCGACCTGAACGCCGGCCTCATCACGCCCGATGAAGCCAAGGCGCGCCGCGTCGAAGTCTCGACCGAAGCCGATTTCTACGGTTCGATGGACGGTTCGTCCAAGTTCGTGAAGGGCGACGCCGTCGCCGCGATGCTGATCCTGGCGGCGAACGTCGTCGGCGGCCTGATCCTCGGGCCGGTCAGCCACGGCATGTCGATCGCCGACGCCGCCAAAGGCTATATCCTGCTCGCCATCGGCGACGCGCTGGTCGCGCAGTTGCCGTCGTTGATGCTGTCGATCGCCGCCGCCGCGATCGTGACCCGCGTGTCGTCCGACAAGGATCTCGCCGGCCAGATCGGCGGCCAGTTCGGGTCGCCCCGCACCTGGACCCCCGTCGCGGTCATCCTGGGCCTGCTCGGCCTGCTGCCGGGAATGCCGCACCTCATCATCCTGACCGCTGCCGGTATCGCCGGTTTCGCCGCGTGGAAGCTGCGCCAGATCGCCGCCCGCCCCGCCTTCGTCCCCGCCCCTATCGCCGAGGAAACGCCCGATCCATCGAAGATCGCATGGGACGAGGTCACCGACGCGATGCAGGTCAATCTCGACATCGGCTACGGCCTCGTGCCGCTGGTGGACGAGCGTCGCGGTGCGCCGCTGATGGGCCGGATCACCGGCGTCCGCCGGCAATTGTCGAAGGAGTTGGGCTTCGTCGTGCCGCAATGCCGGGTGCGCGACGACATCAATCTCGCCCCATACACCTATCGCATCATGGTCAACGGCGTCTGCGTCGGCGAGGATCAGGTGTCGCCCGACGAGATGCTGGCGCTCGACACCGGTCAGGCCTTCGGCTCGCTGTCCGGCAAGGCGACCAAGGACCCGACCTTCGGCCTCGACGCCACCTGGATCGCGTCCGGTGACGCCGATGCGGCGACCGGCGCGGGCTATCTGGTGGTCGATCCCGGCACCGTCATGGCGACGCATCTGAACCACGTGCTGGGCGTGCATGCGTCCGAGCTGCTGGGGCCGGACGAGGTCCAGTCGCTGCTCGACGGGCTGAAGGATCGCGCCGGCCAGCTGGTGGCGTCGCTCTGCCCCGCCCCGCTGCCGCTGACGACGCTGACCGCGGTCCTGAAGGGACTGCTGGCCGAGAACATCTCGCTCAAGGAATTCCGCCGCATCGCCGCCGCGCTCGCCACCGCCGCGCAGCGCACCCACGATCCGGAGGAGCTGATGGAGGCGATCCGCCCCGCACTCGGCCCGCTCATCATCCAGAAACTGTGCGGCGTCCGCGAGCCGCTGCGCGTCATGACGCTGGAGGGACAATTGGAAGGTCTGCTGGGACAGGCGATGCGCGCGGATACCGCCCGTCGCCACGTCATCGAACCCGATCTCGGCCGGCGTATCGTCGAGGCGCTGCAGATGGCGGCACAGCCGCTGCTGGCGGAGGCCAAGCCCTTCGCCCTCGTCGTTCAGCCCACGATCCGCATCGCCGTGCGCAAGCTGGTCAAGACCTGTCTTCCCGACACGCCGGTGCTGTCGTTCTTCGAAGTGCCCGAGGAGAAGGCCGTGGAGGTCGTCGCGATCATCGGCGGCGCGCATCAGCCGCAGGCGCTGGCCGCATGAGCGCCGAACCGATGCGCCATGCGTTCGCCGATGCCAGCCCGCTGATGGCCGGCCCGGTCGCGGCCCCCCTCACCTATCGCCCCGGCCAGCGCGCCACCGACCGCGACGCACTGGTGCGGCAGCATCTGCCGCTGGTGCGCAGGCTGGCGTGGCATGTGCACGGATCGATGTCGACGATCGTCGAGGTCGAGGATCTGGTGCAGGTCGGCCTCGTCGCGCTGGTCGAGGCGGCGGCCGGGTTCGAGGATCGCGGGCAGGTCACGTTCAAGCAATATTGCGTCACGCGCGTACGCGGCGCGATGATCGACGAACTGCGGCGTCAGGCGACCACCACGCGCGGCGCGATGAAGCGGAGGCGGCTCTATAGCAACGCGGTCGCGGAGCTGACCCGCGCCACCGGCCGCGCGCCGGACGAGGCGACGCTCGCGATGAAGCTGGACGTGACGGTCGAGCGGCTGCGCACCGACTATGCCACGGCGGAAGCGGTCCGATTCGACTCAATCGACGAAGTCTATGCCGACGACCTGCCCTGGTTCGCCGATAACGGCCCCGACGCGTTCGAGCAGCTGGCCGAAGGCGAGGTGCGCACGCGGCTGATCGCAGCGATCACCGCCCTGCCGGAGCGCGAGGCGCAGGTGATCCAGCTCTACTATATCGAGGAACTCAACCTGGAGGAAATCGGGCAGGTGCTGGGCGTCGGCGCAGCGCGGGTCTGCCAGATCAAGGCGGCGGCACACGCAAGGCTGAAAAAGGCGATGGGACGCAGCTAAACGATTGTTGCGGCACAACATGAAACCGCTGTTACTTTTTTACCTCAGGTCGTTCCGAAACGGGACTAGGCCTTTACGAACAAGATTAACCTTGCTTTAACCTTCGTATCGCGGGCCGGAGAACGGCCCCGCATAACGGGGGTTTAAAGACCATGAAGAAGTACGCACTCGCCGCGGTCGCGGCGCTCGTCGTCGCGCAGCCGGCATCGGCTATTACGATCAACCTGTTCAACACGGGCGGAGTCGAGCAGGGCACGGCTGCCTATAACGGCTTCCGCACCGCGGCGAACTTCTGGGAAAGCGTGCTTCGCAACAACAGCAGCGTGAACCTCAACGTCGGCTTCAGCGCGCTCGGGCCGGGCATTCTGGGTTCCACCGGCAGCACGACGAACGTCGCCTATACCGGCGACGTGCTCCGCGCGCTCGACCGCTCGCGCACCACCGCGCTCGACATGCAGACGTTGCTGCCCAACACCCGCAGCAGCAACTTCGTCGGCGGCGTGGCCGTCGATGCGGTCATCTCCGGCCCGAATGCGAACGGCAACGGCGTGCAACTGCCGTTGACCCGCGTCATCGACAACGATGCCAGCGCCAACAATTCGGCGCTGTCGGCCAACACTTCGCTGATGAAGGCGCTCGGCCTGACGCCGACATACGCCGCGAACAACCCGAACCAGATCGATGGCTCGGTCAGCTTCTCGTCCAGCTTCGCCTTCGACTTCAACGCCAGCGACGGCATCACTGCCGGCAGCTTCGACTTCCTGGCCGTCGCGATCCACGAGATCGGCCACGCGCTCGGCTTTCGGTCGGGCGTCGACGTCTATGACGGCAACACGGGTTTCGGCGGCAACCTGAACGGTTTCGCGATCATGTCGATCTGGGACCTGTTCCGCTACAGCGAGCAGAGCGCATCGGCGGGCGTGCTGGACTGGGCGATCGGCGGCAATCCGTATTTCTCGCTCGATCGCGGCCAGACGATCTACGACGCCAACTCGTACTTCTCCACTGGTCGCGCCAACGGCAACGGCCAGCAGGCGTCGCATTGGCTCGACACGCCGCCATCGCCCGAAATCCTCGGCCTGCTCGATCCGACGCTCGGCCGCGGCCAGATGGGTGCCGTCGAGGCGCTCGATCTCGCCGCCTATGACGCGATGGGCTGGGACGTTCGTCTCGACGTGCTGAGGAACAGGGATGCCTATTTCTCGACCGGCTTCATCCAGTCGGTCGGCGGCAACCTCGCCGTGCCGGAGCCCGCGACGTGGGCGATGATGATCGGCGGCTTCGGGCTGGTCGGTGGCGCTCTCCGCCGTCGCCGCGCGGTGAAGACGACCGTCAGCTTCGCCTGACCGAACGCATGCGCGGCCCGGTGGGTCGCGCGTCGCGCTCCTAAACGGAGAGTCGAAAACGGAAAACCCCGGCGGTCTCGCGACCGTCGGGGTTTTCTTCGCCCTATCGCCAATGCCTGGGGAGGCGGCGAATAGGGCCGATGCCGGCGCCCTGTCAGGCTTGGGGGGCTGGCGCCGGGATCGATCCGACCGTTCGGATTACTGGAGCAGCTTCAGCACGGACTGCTGCGACTGGTTCGCCTGGGCGAGCATCGCGGTCGAAGCCTGGCTGAGGATCTGCGCCTTGGCGAGGGCGGTCGATTCGGCGGAGAAGTCCGCGTCCTCAATCCGGCTCTTGGCATCCATCAGGTTGGTCGACGTGGTGGTCAGGTTGTTGACCGTCGACTGAAGGCGGTTCTGCACCGCACCCAGATCGCCGCGACCGGCGGAGATTTTGTCAAGCGCCGCATCGATCACCGCCATCGCTGCCGAGGCTCCGGTCTGGCTACCAATCGACACCGCCGACGTGCTGCCGACTGTCAGGCCCGCATCGGCCGTGCCCGTGCCGGTGATGTTCAGCGCCGCGCCCGGCTCCGCCGTCAGGGTGACGCGACCGACCGCCGCCGTCGTGACCGAGGCCAAGCTGGCATTGTCGATGCCCTTGGCATCGGACAGGCCGGTGGTCGTGCCGCCGAGCGTGATGTTGGTGCCGTCCTTGGCGGTCAGCTTCAGTCGACCGCTCTCGGTGCTGGCGACGATGTTGCCACCCGAGCCCGACACCTGATTGATCTTGGCGGCCAACGCCTCTGCGTTGCTTTCGGCCGGGCTGAGCGTAACGGACAGGCCGTTGATCGTCAGCGCGCCGGAGCTGGCGACCGCACCAACGGCGACGGTCATCGAGTTTTCTGCCGTCGCCGAGACGCGGGTCGTGCTGCTCTGTGCATTGACCGCCGTGGCGACCAAGCTGGCGTTGGCCGACGCTGCGATGATGTCGGCGCCGCCGTTGATCTGCAAATCGCCTGCACCCAGGGCAGCGGTCACGACTGTGCTCGTCACCTGCGCCTGAAGACCGAGGTCGGCGCTGGTCGCCTTGACCATCTTCATGTCGATCGTCTCGCCGGAGTTGATGCCGGTCTGGAGCTTGATCGTGCTGGCGCTGCCGTCGAGCAGCTTGACACCGTTGAAGGTGGTGGTCTTGCTGACATTGGCGATTTCGCTGGTCAGCTGCGACATCTCGGCCTGCAGGGCGGTGCGATCCGAGTCGCGCAGTGTGCCGGTGGCCGACTGGGTGGCCAGTTCCTTCATACGCTGCAACATCGAGGTGACCTCGCCGAGCGCGCCTTCCGCGGTCTGCGCCAGGCTCATGCCGTCGTTGGCGTTGCGGACGGCCATCGCCATGCTGCGCGCCTGGCTCGCCATGCGGTTCGAGATCGCCAGGCCGGCGGCGTCGTCCTTGGCCGAATTGATACGCTTGCCGGTCGAGAGGCGCTCCATTGCCGTCGACAGCGCGGAGGACGCGCTCATCGAAGCGTTGGCAGCGCGCATTGCCGAGGTGTTGGTCGCGATAACGGTCATCATCTGTCTCCGTTGGTCTACGGCTTCCCCGCCGCCCCCAGAGCGGAGGGCCGAGCCGTCACAGCAAGGAACGACAGGGAAGGCCGCGACTTAAGCGGAAAAAATGAGCGGTCGCGAAATAGCTTTCGGCGGCGGATCGGCACCCTCACGGGTGTGTCCGCGCCCGTAGGATGAACCCCGCGTACGACACGCTCGCGCGCGCCCGGAAAATATCTGCCGCCCCCGGCAAGGTGTTTACTCCGCGTTTACCGAACCGGGCGCAAAGCTTCAGCATTCCAGGGGGTATTCAGCCTTGCGTTCGATTTTTCCGTCTGCCGCCGTCACCCAGACCCGCTACGCGCTGCTGTCGTCGTTGCGCGCGCAGGGGCTCGGTATCGGCTCGTTCGAAACCGGCCAGCCCTTGCCGGGCGACCTGTTCATGGTCTGCGCCGGGGAGGCCGCTCCGGCTCCCGCGCGCACCGTGATCCTCGCCGAGCCGACACCGGGCGAAGGTCCGTCCGTGGTGCCGGGTCGCGACGGTGCGCCGCACCGCGTGACCTTCGACGCCAACGATGCCGCGGTGGGTTCCGCGATGGTCCGCGCGCTGGTCGGCGGGCCGGAGATGCCGACCGCCGCCGATCCGGAGACGCTGGCGCTGTTCGCGCTGGCCGAACGGGTGGCGCAGGCGGACATCACCGTCCTCATCAACGGCCCCACCGGCACCGGCAAGGAAGTGCTGGCACGCGCGATCCATATGGGATCGACCCGCGCCGCCAAGCCCTTCATTGCGATCAACTGCGCAGCCCTGCCCGAATCGATGCTGGAAGCGTTGCTGTTCGGTCACCAGAAGGGCGCGTTCACCGGCGCGTCTTCGGGTGGCGAGGGCTTTTTCCGCGCGGCGGAGGGCGGCACGATCCTGCTCGACGAGATCGCGGAGATGCCGCTGTCGCTTCAGGCGAAGCTGCTGCGCGTGTTGCAGGAGCGCGAGGTGGTGCCGATCGGCGCCTCCGTGCCGCAGCCGATCGACGTGCGCGTCGTCGCCTGCGCCAACCGCGACCTCCAGTCCGAAGTCGCCGCAGGCCGCTTCCGCGCCGATCTCTATTACCGCCTCGCCGTCTTCCCGCTGACGACGCGCTCGCTCGCCGACCGGCCGCAGGATATCCCGGCGCTCGCCGCGACGATGATCCTGCGCCATGCCGGCACCCGCGCCGTGGTGCCGTGGCCGACGCACCGCGCGATCGAGGCGCTGGTCCAGCACGACTGGCCAGGCAATGTCCGCGAGCTGGAGAATGTGATCCAGCGCGCGCTGCTCTTCGCCGGCGGTGCCACGATCGAGGCCGAGCATATCGTGTTCGACCGCCGCGTCGCCTTCACCTTCCAGCCCGCGTCCGCCCCCGTGCAGGCGGCGGCTCCGGTCGAGGCGACGTCACCCTCCACCTTGGGCAACGTCGTGCAGATGAGCGAGTTCGCGGCGATCCGCGAGACGCTGAAGGCGTGCGGCGGCAGCAGGATCGAGACGGCGAAGCGGCTCGGCATTTCCGAACGGACGCTGCGCTATCGCCTCGCCAAGGCGCGCGAACAGGGTGAGGATCTCGCCCGGGTGGCCAACTCGTGAGCGTCGGTCCAGTCGGCGGTGTCGGCGGCATCGACCGCGTGATGCAGCTTCGCGCCCAGATCCTCGAACGCAATCAGGCGCTCGCCCGCGCCAGCGCCGCGCCGGCTCCCACTGCCGCGACGGAGGCGAAGCCGACCAGCTTCGCCGACACGCTGGAAGGTGCGCTGAAGAGCGTCAACGACAGCCAGAACGAGGCCGCCAAGCTCTCCGAAAGCTACGAGCGCGGCGAGACGGTCGACATCGCCAAGGTGATGCTCGCCCGCCAGCAGGCCAGCGTCGGCTTCGAAGCCACGCTGCAGGTCCGAAACAAACTGCTGTCCGCCTACAAGGACATCATGAGCATGCCGGTCTAAGCCATGAGCACCGCCCTCACCACCACCTCCGCCGGCGGCCCCGAACGGTTCGCCAATCCCCTCCGCCAGATCCAGGGCGTCATGGCGCAGCCGGCCGTGCGCCGGACCGCGCCGATGGCGCTGATGGTCGGCCTGATCGGTGCCGCCGCGCTGGCATGGACCAGCCTGTCGACGCCGCCGCAGAAGACCTTGTTCTCCGGTCTCGCCGATGCGGACAAGGCCGCGGTCGTGCAGAGTCTGGAACAGGCGAGCATCACCGCGCATGTCGACGACGGCACCGGCGCGATCACCGTCGACGAAGACGCGTACAGCAAGGCGCGGATGCTGCTGGCGTCGCAGGGCCTGCCCAAGGCGGCACCCGGCGGCTACGCGATCCTCGACCAGTTGCCGATGGGCGTCAGCCGCGCCGTTGAGGGCGAGCGGCTGCGTCAGGCCCGCGAGACCGAGCTGGCGCGGTCGATCCAGGACATCGACGCCGTCGCCGAGGCGCGCGTGCATCTCGCGACACCCGAGGCATCGGTATTCGTCCGCGACAAGGCGGAGCCGACCGCGTCGGTGATCGTCAAGCTCAACGCCGGCCGCTCGCTGTCCGACGCGCAGGTGTCGTCAATCATCAACCTCGTTGCCTCGTCGGTGCCGGGGATGAAGCCCGATTCGGTGACGATCGTCGATCAGGCGGGCGCGCTTCTGACCAAGCCGGGCGGGCGCGACGCGCTCGGCGCGGCGGGCGACGAGCGCCTCGACGTGCAGAACCGGGTCGAGGACAAATACCGCCAGCAACTGACGCAGTTGCTGACGCCGCTGCTCGGCGCGGGCAATTTCAGCGCCGAGGTGCAGGCCGACGTCAATCTCGACGAGACGCAGGCGACGCGCGAAAGCTACGAGAAGCAGGGCGCGTTGCGGGCTGAAACCGGCAACTGGACGGGCAATCAGGCGTCCGGCGGGCAGGCGCCCGGCGGCATTCCCGGCGCACTGTCGAATACGCCGCCGCCCGCCTCGACCTTGCAGGTCCCGACGCCTGCGGTCGGCGCGAGTGGTGGACCGCAGCCGGTTGCCGGCGGTCCCGCCCCGGACGCCGCGAAACAGTCGGACAGCTACCAGCGCGCCTATGATCTGGGCCGCGAAGTCTCCGTCACGCGCGCTGCGCCGGGATCGATCAAGCGCCTGTCGGTCGCCGTCGTTCTGCGCGAGCCCGACAAGGGTCGGCGGACCGCGATGGAGATCACGCAGATCACCGATCTGGTGAAGAGCGCCGTTGGCTATGATGCCAATCGTCAGGATCAGGTCACCGTCATCAGCAAGAAGTTCGCCGGCTCGACCGACGCGGTCGTAGCTCCCGCGTGGTACGACAACGCGTGGCTGCCGATGGTGGCGCGCAACCTGACCGCCGTCGTCATCGTGCTGCTGGTGCTGCTGCTCGGCGTCCGCCCGCTCGCCAAGTCGCTGATGAAGAAGCGCGACGATGCGATGCCGGGTGCGGCGCAGGCCGGCGCCCCGCTTGGTGCCCTCGGCGCGGGCGTGACCACGGTCGGTCCGGACGGCGTGCCGGTCGTCACCGCCCCCGTCAGCCTCGACCAGATGGAGAATTCACGCGGTTATGACGAGCGGATCGGTGCGGTGCGCGGCTTCACGCGGGACAATCCCGCCCGCGCTGCATTGGCCGTGCGCGACATGATCAAGGCGGACGCGAAGTGAGCGAAGCCGCCGCCGGGGCACCACCCCGCAGCTATACCGGAATCGAACGCGCCGCCGTACTGATGATGATCGTCGGCGAGGAAGAGGCCGCAGCGATCCTTCAAAAACTGGAGCCCGACGAGGTTCGCCAGCTGGGCAGCGCGATGTTCGCCGTCGCCGACGTGTCCGAGGAGGAGGTCGAGCATGTCCTCGACGATTTCGTCGGCCGCGCCCGCGACCGGACCGGCATCACCTTCGATCCGGGTCCGCAGATCGAGGCGGTGATGAACCGTGCGCTCGGCCCCGAGAAGGCGGAGAGCGTGCTGGCGCGCATCACGCCGCCCGAGGCGGCGTGCGAGTTGGAACTGCTCGACTGGATGGAGCCGAACGAGATCGCGTCGATGATCGAGAAGGAGCATCCGCAGATCGCCGCCGTCGTCATCGCCAATCTCGATCCTGCGATCGGTGGTCAGGTACTGGAGCTGATGCCGGAGGTGGCCCAGCCCGACATCCTGCACCGCATCGCCAAGCTGGGCCCGATCACGCCCGATGCGGTCGAGACGCTGAAGGACGTGTTGTCGCGGCGGACCGGCGGCAGCAGCTCGACCGTGATGCTGGGCGGCGCACGCGAGGCGGCGAAGATCCTGTCGGGCGCGCGCAAGGCGACCGAGCAGCGGGTCATGCCCAAGCTGTTCAAGATCGACCGCGATGTCGCCAAGCAGATCGAGGAGGCGCTGTTCGTCTTCGACAACCTGCTGGAGATGGACGACAAGAACCTGGCGACGCTGATCCGCAACGTCGACGGCGAAGTGCTGGTCAAGTCGCTGAAGGGCGTGGACGAGGCGATCCGGGCACGCTTCCTGGGCTGCATGTCGGCCCGCGCCGCGGACGGTATCCGCGACGAGATGGAATCGCGCGGCCCGATGAAGCTGGCCGAGGTGCTGGAGGCGCAGAAGGCAATGATCGCCGTCGCCCGCACGCTGGCCAAGGACGGCACGATCATGATGGGCGCAGGCGAGGACGACTATGTCTGACTTTCAGCCTTCCGGCGGCTTCGTCGCGGGGTTCGCCGCGCGCCACGAAGTTGCAGCCGGCCTGTTGCAGGCAGCCTTCTCCCCGCCGGGGGGCTTCGCGCCGTCCGACCCGCGCGACCGGATCGCGACGGCGAGCGGAGGGATGCCGCGCCACTTCTCGCCCGCCAATCCGGGCAGCAACCCCACCGCGGGCTGGAACCCGCTCGATGCATGCGCACCCGCTGCGGAGCAGCCGCTCGTCGACCCCGTCGCCGCCGCGCGGGCGGAAGGCTATGCAGAGGGGCTGGCCGACGCCACGGCGCTGGCGGGGGCCGAGCGCGACCGCGATGCGGCGTTGATCCAGGGCATCGCCGGGCAACTTTCCACAGATCGTATCGACCGCACCGTGATCGCCGCGCAGCTTCGCCAGACCGTCATGCTGCTCGTCACCCGCGTCGTCGGTGATGTCGGCGTCGCCGCCGATCGCCTGAGTGCGCGGGTCGAGGTCGCCGCCAGGATGCTGGCCGATGCGCAAGAGTCCGCGATGCTGCGCGTCCACCCGGACGATGTCGCACTGCTGGAGGGGCGCCTGCCCGCGACCATCTTCGCGGTCGGGGACGCGCATGTCGCACGCGGCAGCTTCGTCCTCGAAAGCGCCTCGACGATGGTCGAGGACGGACCCGGTCTGTGGCTGGAGCAATTGACCGACGCGATCGATCGCGTGCCGCTCCCGCAGGGTGCCGTCGCATGCTGAACCGCTTCGCCGCCGATTACCTCGACACGCTCGCCAATGCCGATTTCCGCCCCACCGCCAAGGTGTCGGGCCGGCTGATGTCGTGCGACGGCCTGTTGATGGAGGCGGTCGGGCTGTCGTTGCCGGTCGGCACCGTCTGTATGGTCGGCGACACGGTGGAGGCGGAAGTCATCGGCTTTCGCGGCGAGCGTACGCTGCTGATGAATCTGGGCGGCCCCGCGCCGCTATTGCCGAAGGCGCTGGTGCGGCCGCTCGGTGCGGCCGGCGAGGCGGAGGTCGGCGACGCGATGCTGGGCCGCGTGGTCGATGGCGCTGGCAAGCCGATCGACGGGCTGGGCCCGATCCGCGGCGCGCAGACCTGGCCGCTGGCGGGCAAGTTGCAGGGACCGCTGGACCGTGGCCGCGTGCTGGAGCCGCTCGATGTCGGCGTCCGCGCGATCAACGGGTTGCTGACGGTCGGCAAGGGCCAGCGCATCGGCATCATGGCCGGCTCCGGTGTCGGCAAGTCGGTGCTGCTCGGCATGATGGTCCGCGCCGCCAAGGCCGACGTGATCGTCATCGGGCTGATCGGCGAGCGTAGCCGCGAGGTTGCCGACTTCCTCGATACCAAGGTCGCGGGTGAGGCGCGCAAGCGTTCGGTCGTCGTTGCTGTACCCGCCAACCACTCGCCGGTGCTGCGAATCCGCGGCGCGCTGCGCACGCATGCCATCGCGGAGTATTTTCGCGCGCAGGGCAAGAACGTGCTGCTCATCATGGATTCGCTGACCCGCGTCGCCCATGCCGGTCGCGAGATCGGGCTGGCGCTCGGCGAGCCGGCGTCAGCACGCGGCTATCCCCCCTCCGCAATCGCGATGCTGCCGAATTTGATCGAGCGCGCCGGCACCGACGCGCACGGAACGGGCGCGATCACCGCGATCTATACCGTGCTGGCGGACGGCGACGACGGCAACGATCCGGTCGTCGACTCCGCGCGATCGATCCTCGACGGGCATATCGTGCTCAGCCGTGCGCTGGCGGAGCGCGGCGTCTATCCCGCGATCAACGTCGGCCCCTCGGTCAGCCGCGTGATGACCGACATCGCCGGGCACGACCACCTCGCCGCCGCGCGCGTGCTGCGCCGGCATCTGGCGACCTATGAAGAGAACCGCGATCTGGTGCTGATGGGCGCATACCGGGCCGGCACCGATCCGGCGATCGACGCCGCCATCGCCTACCACCCCGCCGTCACCGACTATATCCGGCAGGACCCGGAGGAGACGGTGTCGCTGGGCGACGCCGCCGCCGAACTGGTCGGCGTGTTCGGCACCCCGTGAGCCCTGACGCATGAGCGCCGACAAGTCGAAGATGCTGGCGCGGCTGCACCGGGTCCGCACGCTCCAGCTCGGTCTGGCGCGCGCGGACGAGGTCCGGCATGCAGAAGCGCTCGCGAGCGAGCATCAACTGACGCAGCGTATCTCCGCGCTGGTCGACGCGGTCGCCCCGACGACGCAAGCGACGGGCGCGCACAGCCTGTCCGCCGCCGCCTATTACCGCGAGCGCCTGCAAAAGACCGCCGACGCCGCCTTTACGCGCGTCGAGATGGCCGAGCGCCGCGCCGATGCCGCGACGGAGGCCACGCGCGCTGCCAAGCGAGATCAGAGCGCCGTCGAGAAGCTGATGGAGCGCGCGCGCCAAGCCGCCACGATGAAGGAAATGCGCGCGCTGGAAGACGCGCCGGGCATCCCGCGGGGAAAACGGCACGGTCCTTGCTGATCGGGTCCTGAAAAGTCCGGGACACTGCCACGTCATGATCCAGTCCACTGCCGCCACGCTCCGCCTCGCCGTTTTGCCGGGCGCTGCCGCTCCCGGTGCGCCGGTCGCGGTGAACGGGGGCGGTGTGTTCACGCTGCCGGGCATCGACGTGGCCGGCGACGTGACGCCCGGCGCGTCGATGCCGAACCTCCCCGCAATGATGGTCGCCGGATCGGCCGACGATCGGCAGCCGAATGCCGCGACCGGCAAGGGCTTGCCGATGCCGGGCGTATCGCCGGCACTGCCGCCCGCGGGCGACGCTTCGCCCCGCGAGAGCCTGCCCGTGGCCCTGACCTCGTCGATGCCGCAGCCCGCACCGGACGCAGCAGACGACGAACCCATCTCGTGCGGGCTGATCATCGACAAGCCGCTGGGTTTGAAGCCGGTTGCGCCAGGCGATCCGCGACCGGTGCTGATGCCGACACCGAAGGTCCCGCTGCCCGTCAAGGCTCCGCGATCGGACACGCCGCCCGCGCCAGCGCCGGTAAACCCTGCCTCCCCACCGGTCGCCGGTGCTCCCGCCGTTGCGCCTGTCATCTTGACGCCGCCGACCGCCGTACCGATCGACGCTCCGACCGCAGCCCCGCAGCCTCAGGCGGATACGCCAGCGATTCTGCCCGACATTCTCACGCCACCGCTCATGCCGCCGGCGAGTGGCAAGCCGTTCGTGCCGCCCACCATCCTCACTCCGCCCGTCCCCGCGCCGCGGCCCACCGTCGCGGAGGAATTCCCGCTGCCGGTCGAGATCATCTATGTCGATGTCGACATGCCGGTGAAACAGGTGGCGGACGGCCCTCCGGTCGCGGCCGCTGCTGTCGTGGCGGCGCATACGCCGCCGCCGTCGAAGCCCGGCACGCCGCCTGTCGATGCCGACTCCGGGGGACCGACCGAATCGCCACCGAGCGACCCGGCGCCCGTCGGTGCCGACATCGCCGCGCCGATCGTATCGTCCGCCCCCGTCTTGCCGACCCTGACACCGACGCCGACGCCGACCCCGACGGACGTGTCGCCAGCGACCCTGCCCGTCACCGAGGTTGCGCCGCCTTTGGCGTCGGCCAGCGCGCCGGTCGGCGTGTCGAGCCACGTGGGCGTCAAGAAGGACAGGGCAGCGACCGCGCAGCTGCGGCCCGCCCGGACGCCTGTGCCCACGTCCGACCCCGTCGTGGCCAAGCCACCAGCGCCCGAGCAGATATCCGTCGCTCTCGACGCATCACCGACGATGACGCTCCCGCGATCGCTTCCGATCGTGGAACATGCGCCGGTAGACGCAGCACCGGTGCCGGTCGACGCGGCGAAACCGAGCACGGTTGCGGCACCTGCCGAGAATGCCGTGAATCCCGCCACGTCCGAAGCCCACATGCTACCCGTCTCGCCGCCGATCGTCGCACTGGCGGCGGCAGTCCCGATCGCCGGCGCCCTGGTCCAGCAGCCTGCACCAAAGGCGCCCGCCGGTGTCGCACCGGCGCCGCCGCGCGACGAGGTCGCAGAAATGGCGGCTGCGATGAACGCCACGATCACCGCGCCTGCACCAGTCACCGTCGCCACATCGCACCCGGACCCCGTCGGAGCGCGCGATGGGGCACCGGTCCTCGCAACACCGCCCGCATTTTCGGCTACGCCGGCACCGACGCCGGTGGCCTCGCCGCCTCCGACCCTGCCGATCACCACCGGGGCCGCGTCCCCGATCACGCCGGCTGCGGCCACTCCTCCGCTCGTCACCACACCCGTGACGGTAGCAGAGGTACCGGTCGCCGCTCGTACCATCGACAAGCCTGCGATCGAGACCCGCGCCGACGCCGTGCGGCCGGCTTCAGCCCCCGATCTGTCGCCCGCGCCGGTCGGCACCACAGCCGCCGCCGGCATCGTCTTCGGTGCCGCCAAGCTGGCGGCGCAGCGCAGCGAGCGCGAGGATCGCACCCTGACGCTCGGCAGCGAGGCGCTGGCGGCGACGACCGCGCCGGCCGAGCGGCTGGCGGTGGCCGCGACTCAGGGGGGCAACCAGCCCAGCCTAAACATGACGGACCAGCGATGGCCGCATGCGATGGTCGCGCATATCGAGGCGTTGCGCGATGCCGTCGCGGATGCCGCGAACGCCGCCGACACCCGCATCCGGCTGGTGCCCGACGCGCTCGGCGGGATCGACATCGGCGTGCGGCAGGACGGCGACACGCTGCACGTCCATTTCGCCGCCGATCAGCCGCAGACGCGCGCCTTGCTTCAGGAGGCGCAGCCGCGACTTGCGGAAGCCGCGGAAGCGCGCGGCCTGAAGCTGGGGCAGACCTCCGTCGGTACCGATGCGGGGCACAGCCAGCAGCGCCAGCAGCAACAGCCCCACCAATCCGCCGCCCAGCCGGTGCGCCGGAACAGTTTCACCGCGACGACCAGTGCCGACGAAACCGGCGACGGCCGCATCGCATAATTTTCGGGAGTTCGAACCATGAGCGAAGCCAAGGAAGACGCCGCGCCCGCCAAGAAGAAGGGCGGGAAGAAGAAGCTGTTGATCGGAGTCGTCGGCCTGCTGGTGCTGGTCGGCGGCGGCGTTGGCGCGGGCGTCTATGCGGCGCAATCTGGCATGATCGGCGGCAGTCACGACGCGAAGGCGGAGCATGAAGACCCGGACAAGCCCAAGCTCGTCCCGAAAAGCGAGCAGAAGCAGGCCGGCGAGGGTGCCGAGGGGGGTGAAGGCGGCGGCCACGGCGGCGGCGAAGGCGAGGAAGGCGCGTCGACCGCGCATGCCGGCAAGCCCACGCCCGAGGGCGAGGGCGGCGAGAAGTTCGCGTCCAATTATTTCGCGATGGAGAAGGATTTCACCTCCAACCTGCGCGATTCGGTGCACTTCGTCCAGGTCGGCGTCGCGGTGTCCACGCCCTATGACGACAAGGTCATCACCAACCTGAAGACCAACGACATCGCGGTCCGCTCGGCGATCCTGATGGCGCTGGGCGACACCACCGAGGAACAGGTTTTCAGCACCGAGGGGAAGCGCCAGCTCCAGGCGAAACTGGTGAAGGCAATCAACGACACGCTGGAGCAAAAAGAGGGATTTGGAGGCATTCGTAACGTTTACTTTACCAGTTTCGTTGTTCAGTGAGGCATGGTTAACGCCCCGCCAACATCCGATCGACGCACCCGCGAGCGCGAGCCCGCGCGGGAGACGGTGCTGGGCGCGGCGAAGCTGAACCCGTTCGGCGACCTCAATACGCTGCAACATCTGTCGGCGCGGCTGGCACGTACGCTGCGCCCGGTCTGGGAGCAGTTGCTGCGTCAGGAAATCCGCTGCTGGGCAGAGCCGCTGAGCGTCCAGCGGTTCGGCGACTACCGGGTGGAGCGCGGCGACGCGCTGACCGCCTGGGCCCCGCTGGGCATGTCGCCGGAGGCCGGCGCGAACGGCGGCAAGGCGTGGTGCGTGGTCGAGGGGCGGTTCGTGCTCGAACTGCTCGACCTGTTCTTCGGCGGATCGGGAACGGTATCGCAGCCGCTGCCGACCGAATTCTCGCCCGCTGCGGAGGCGATGGCGCAACGGATCGCGCGCGCGATCGCCACGCCGCTCGCCGCCGCGTGGGAACCCCTGACCCGCGTCGCGTTCCAGGCGGAGCGGACCGAGGCGAATGCCGACATTGATCCCGACGACGCCGTCATCGTCACCCGGTTCGGCATCGCCGCGGGCGACGCACAGCCGCAGTTCGTCGACATCCTGTACCCCGTCGCGGCGCTGAAGCCGCACGGTGCGACGCTGACCGGCAAGGTGCTCGACAAGGCCGAGCCCGATCCCGTCTGGCGCAACAACCTGACCCGCGCGACGATGGCCGTTCGCTTTCCCGTCCGCTCCGTGCTCGCCGAGCCGGTGGTGGCGCTGACGAAGCTGATGGACCTGAAGCCCGGCGACGTCATCCCGATCTCGATCAACGCCGACGTCCCCGTGATGGTCGGCCGCGACCGTCTCGGCTGCGGCACCGTCGGCACCTCCAACGGCCGCGCCGCCATCCGCCTCACCAGCCTCGCCTTTCCCGAAGGATCCGACCAATGAACGACATGACCGGCGGCTTCCCCGTCGACAGCGCCGTCGCCGCCAATTTCCGGCTGCTTCAGGACGTCGACGTGAAGCTCACCGTGGAGATCGGTTCGACCAACCTGACGCTGCGCGAATTGCTCGCGCTGGGCGAAGGCAGCGTCATCGAGCTCGATCGTCAGGCCAACGAGCTGCTCGACGTGTTCGTCAACGGCACGCTGATCGGTCGCGGCGAAGTCGTGACGGTCGGCGATCGTTTCGGCGTTCGGATGACCGAACTGGTTTCCCCCGACAAGCGCGGCTGATCCACGATGCTCTGGTCCTATATCCTGAAACTGGTCGTCCTGCTGCCGCTGGTCTGCGGCCTGATGATCGGATGCCTCTATCTCTGGCGCAAGCTGGAGACGCGGATGCCCGGCAAGTCGGCGACGCGGCTGATCGTGGTCAAGGAGACGATGATGATCTCCCCCGGCGTCCGCCTCGCGGTGCTGGAGTTCGAGGGCAGGAACCTGCTCGTCTCGGTCGCGCGCGGCGGCGTGACATTGGTCGACAAGATCGATGCGGGCCAGACCCTTCCGGTCCCGATCAGGACGGGAGCGATCCGGTGAGCCTCGCCGTTACCCTCAAGGCCCCGCGCGGCACGCTGTTGTGGATCGTGCTCGCGATCCTGCTGGCGATGATCGTGTCGGCCCCGGCGCTGGCACAGGCGGCGCCGGCCGCTGCCCCGGCCGCAGCGCCCGCTCCGGGTGTCGGCGACGCGGTCGACCGCGCGCTCGGCCAGCTCGGCGGGCAGCAGGGTCAGTCGGCGCCGCTGTCGCTGTCGCTGCAAGTGCTCATCATCATGGGCCTGCTGACGATCCTGCCCGGCATCCTGTTGATGATGACCAGCTTCACGCGGATCATCATCGTCCTGTCGGTCCTGCGTCAGGCGCTGGGGCTTCAACAGACTCCGCCCAATCAGGTGCTCGTCGGCCTGTCGCTCTTCCTGTCGCTGTTCGTGATGGCGCCGACGATCTCGCAGATCAACACGACCGCGATCCAGCCCTATGCCGCCGGGCAGCTTGCCGGCACGCAGATGATCCAGACCGCCGGCGCGCCGCTGCACGACTTCATGACGAAGCAGACGCGGGTGAAGGACGTGACGATGTTCGCCGGCATGGCGAAGGCGGGCCCGTTCGCCAGTCCCAAGGACATCCCGTTCGCGATCCTGCTGCCGGCCTACATCACGTCGGAACTGAAGACCGCGTTCCAGATCGGGTTCCTCGTCTTCCTGCCCTTCATCGTCATCGATCTCGTCGTGGCGACCGTGCTGATGGCGCTGGGCATGGCGATGCTGTCGCCGACGATCATCTCGCTGCCGTTCAAACTGCTGCTGTTCGTGCTGGTCGATGGCTGGGCACTGACGATGGGCAGTCTGGCGAACTCGTTCGCGGTCTAGACACTCCTCCTCCCCTTCTGGGGAGCGCCTGAACAACCCTCGTGATTGCGGACCGCCGAGACATGGACGCCGATTACTTCCTCACGATCGCGAACCAGACGATGTGGGTGCTGGCGCTAGCCAGCGCGCCCATTCTGGTGCCGGCGCTGCTCGCGGGCCTGATTCTGGGCATGGTGCAGGCGGCGACGTCGATCAACGAACAGACGCTGACCTTCGTGCCCAAGCTGGTCGTGGTGGCGGTGTCGATCCTGATCTTCGGCAGCCTGATCCTCGGCCTGCTCAGCGACTTCACCGTCGCGATGTTCGAGCGCATCCCGGATCTGGTGAAGTGAGGCGCAGCGCCAGCGCGGCCACGCCCCCGCGTCCGGCGCACGCCGGGGCGGAAGCCCGGCCGGCGGGGCGCAGCACCCGTCCGACGACGCGGCTTTGCCGCGGCGCGCCTCCCGTCCACAGCGTTGTAGCGCCGCGGCAAAGCCGCGCCGTCGGTCCTCGGCCCTGCCGAGGCCGGCCGGGCTTGCCCGCGTGGCGCGCAACGTGCGCGCTCTCGCAGGCCGCGCCGTGTTAGGACTCGGCCTCGCCATCGAGCCGCAGCTCTGGGCGCTGATCTTCGTCATGGTGCGGATCGGGGCGGCATTCATCGCCGCGCCCGTGTTCGGCGCGGTGGCGTTGCCGCTGGTGGTGCGCGTGTCGCTGACCGGCGCGATCGGCATCCTCGTCCTCGCCGCGCATCCGATCGTGCCGCCGCCCTCCGTCTTCTCTGTCACCACCTTCGTCTCGGTCGCGGCGGAGGCGCTGGTCGGCTTTTCGATGGGCTTCATCCTTCAGGTCGCGTTCGCCGGACCGCTGATCGCGAGCGAGATCATCGGCGGGTCGATGGGCATCGGCTTCGCCTCCTCGATCGATCCGCAGAACGGCAAGTCGACCCCGGCGCTCGGCCAGTTCTTCTCCGTCATGCTGACGCTGTTGTTCCTGTCGCTGGACGGGCATCTGGTGCTCGTCGACATGCTGGTGAAGAGCTATGACGCGCTACCCCCCGGTCAGGCGTGGCTGGGTGCGGAGAAGATCAAGGCGATCGCGTTCTTCGGCGGCTATGCGTTTCTCGCCGGGCTGTTGCTGGCGCTGCCGGTCGGGTTCCTGCTGCTCTGCCTCAACATCGTCGTCGGCATGATGAGCCGCGCGGCCCCTGCCCTCAACCTGTTCTCCGTTGGCATGCCGGCCAGCCTCGCGGTCGGCGTCATCGCGCTGGCGATCGCCTTCCCGGCGATGGGCGATTACATGCTCATCATCATCTCCGAGAGCCTCGGCGCGGTCCAGACGCTGGTGCTCGGCTGATGTCGGAGGGCGGCGAAAAGACAGAAGCCCCAACCCAACGCCGCCAGGAAAAGGCGGTCGAGGACGGCAACGTCCTGCGCTCCCGCGATCTGGCGACTGCGTTCGTCGTGCTGGCCGGTGTCGCGTGGGTGGTGTTCATGGGTCCCGCCCTGCTCGCTGCGTGCAAGGAGGTAATGGCCGCCAGCTTCCAGTTCGGGCGCGGCGATGTCGAGGAGTTCTCGCCCTGGCGACCGCTGGCCGAGGCCGGCTGGCGGCTGGCGATGCCGATGGCGTCGCTGTTCGCGGTCAGCGTCGCCGCGGCGATCGTCAGCGGCATGATGCTGGGCCATGTCGGCTTCAACGGCGCGCTGATGGCTCCCAAGTTCAGCCGCATCAGCCCCGCCGCCGGCCTGAAGCGCATCTTCGGCATGAACGGCTGGATCGAACTCGGCAAATCGCTGCTCAAGGTCATCCTGCTCGGCAGCATCGGCGGGTACATGCTGATGAAGGCGTCGCGGTCGACGTTGGGGCTGTCGTCGTCCAACCTTCAGGACGCGTTGGGGCAGGTCGGGGGTACCTTCACCGGCATCCTGATCGCGATGGCGCTGGGCCTGTTCGCAATCGCCGGCATCGATATCCCGATCCAGATCATCCAGCGGCTGAGCAAGCTGAAGATGACGAAGCAGGAGATCAAGGACGAGCACAAGGATAGCGAGGGCAATGCGGAAGCGAAGGGCCATATGCGCGCGCGCCAGCGTGCGATGCTGTCCGGCGGCGCGCGGGCCGCAGTGGCGGAGGCGCACGTCATCCTGACCAACCCGACGCACTTCGCGGTCGCCCTTCGCTACGACCGCGGGCGCGATCAGGTGCCGGTGGTGGTTGCCAAGGGTCGCGGCGCACTGGCGCTGGCGATCCGCGAGTTCGCCGGCACCGCGCAGGTGCCGATCCTGGAATATCCGGCGCTCGCCCGCGCCGTCTATTATACCAGCCGCGAGGGGCAGGAGGTGCGCGACGATCTGTACGTCGCCATCGCCGCCGTGCTCGCCTTCGTTTTCGGCCTCAACGCCGCGGCCGGAGGAGGAGCCCTGCCGCAGCCGCGGATCGATGTACCGCCGAGCGCCCGTTTCGACGAGCACGGCAACAAACAATCCTAAAGCCGGCCGGTCATCGGTCGTTTACCGGAATGAACGAAGGAGCGGCAGATGGCCACGACGACAGCGACCAGCGGCACGAGCGCCACCGCCTCCCTCGCCAGTTCGCTGGGCGTCGGCACCGGCGTCGATACCAAGGCGCTGGTCGCCAGCCTGGTGCAGGCGCAGTTCGCCGCCAAGACCGCGCAACTGACGAGCAAGAGCGAGACGCTGACCGCGCAGATCAGCGGTGTGGCGAAGCTGAAGAGCGCCGTCAGCGGCTTCGACAGCGCGCTGAAGTCGCTGGTGAAAGGCGGCACGCTGGCGACCGCGCCGCAAAGCTCCAACAGCAGCATCCTGACCGCCACGACCAAGACCGGCGGCGCGGTGTCCCCGAAACTGTCCGCGAGCATCACCGTCGAATCGCTGGCGCAAGCGCAGGCCGCCACCACCAATACGCCGGTCGCCGCGACGCAGGGGTTCAAGGGCGGCAAGTTGACCGTCGCGATCGGCGCCTACGACGCATCCGGTACGCTGGCGCCGAGCAGGACGGTCGATATCACGGTCGCCGATGGCGCGACGCTGGCCGACATCGCCAAGCAGATCACGAAGGACACCGGCCTCCAGACGCAACTCGTCAATGACGGCACCGGCCAGCGCCTGACCATCAAGGGCGCATCAGGGGCCGATCAGGCGTTCGAGATTGCCGTGGACCAGACCGGCACCGACGGTGCGCAGGCCGACCTTACGACGCTGGGCGTCGGCGGCGGTTCGGGCGGCGCGACGGTCGGCACGACCGCGAAGAATGCCGTCGTGGTGATGGACGGCGCGCGGTTCAGCCGACCGAGCAACACGATCGACGACCTGATCGACGGGGTAAAGCTGAACCTGGTTTCCACCTCCTCGACACCCGTGACGCTCGGGGCCAGTGCGCCGACCAGCGCGATCAGCCAGGGCCTCAGCGACTTCGTCGAGACGTTCAACCAGCTGTTGAGCATGGTTCGCGACGAAACCAACATCAACACCGGCACGCTGAAGAACGACAGCAGCGCAACCGCCATCGCGCGCTCGCTGTCGACGCTGACCACGACGAAGCTGGCGACATCGACCACGAACGGGCCGCAGACGCTGGCCGACATCGGCGTATCGACCAATCGCGACGGTTCGCTGAGCGTCGACACCGCCCGCCTGAACAGGGCGATGCTCGCCGATCCGGCGGGGGTCGAGGCGCTGTTCGCGGACGGAACCGGGGCGAGCGGCGGCGGCCTGGCCGCGGCATTCTCCGCCATCGCGACGCGGCTGACGAACAAGACCGGCGGACTGGATGCGGCGGCGACCCGATACACCAAGCAGCAGACGGATCTGAGCACGGCGCAGTCCAAGATCAGCGATCTGTCGACCGCCGCGTCGGACCGCCTGACCAAGCAATATGCCGCGATGGATGCGCGCGTCGCCGCCTACAAGGCGACGCAGGCGTTCATGACCAACCAAATCGCCGCCTGGAACAAG
The DNA here is from genome assembly GCA_018139225.1 of Microvirga sp. SRT01. Classification (GTDB taxonomy): domain Bacteria; phylum Pseudomonadota; class Alphaproteobacteria; order Sphingomonadales; family Sphingomonadaceae; genus Sphingomonas; species Sphingomonas longa. The sequence goes on along the minus strand of JAGSNX010000006.1, from coordinate 64,581 downwards.
AGCAGCTGACATGGCCTATGCTTCCACCCTGCTCCGCGACCCCTGGTCCACATACCGCGAGATCGACGCCGCCGGCCGTACGGCGCAGGCGGCGACCGGCCCGGCCCTCGTGCAGCTGCTGTACAGCGAACTGGTCGCCGCGTTGCGCGCCGCCGCCTATGCCGCCGAACAACAGCAGTACCGGGTCAAGAGCGACCGCGTGACACGCGCGACCGCCATCCTGTTCGCGCTGGAATCTGGGCTGGATTTCGAACGGGGCGGCGACGTGTCGAAGACGCTGGCGCGGATGTATGCCGGTGCGCGGCGCACGATCGTCAACGCGTCCATTGGTCACGATCCGCAGCCGTTCCGTGACACTGCCGACACGCTCGACGAGATTGCCGCGGCGTGGCGGACGGCGTCGGGGGGCTGATCAGCCCTTCGGCGTCGCGGCGTCGGTCTTGACGATCTGCGCACCCGAGCGGCGGCAGTCGGCACCGATCATCGGGAAGGGCACGTCGGTATTGCGGGCGAGCTGGTCGGGCAGCGCGGCGCGGCACTGCGCCATCGTCGCATAGCGGGCCGGCACGATCCGCGCCTCGGTGCACTCGGTGTTACCGTCACCGCAGCCGAGGATCGCCATCACGAAAAACATCGGAGTCATTACGCGTCTCCCATCCTGTGCTATCCAACATATGATGCGGCGAACGGGTTCCATCGAAGGTCGGACGGCGCTTGACATGATGGTTAACGCCCGGGGAGTTGCGCGCGAGGCTCGGGCGCACGACATACGGACGCAATGCCGCCCTCCGCTCCGACCGCCAGTTCAGACCAGCCGCTGATCCCCACCCTCCGCCGTTTCCTGCCGTATCTGTGGCCGGCGGGGGAGCCGATGCTGCGTGCGCGCATCGTCGGCGCCATGCTGCTCGTCGTCTGCTCCAAGCTGGTGCAGGTGTTCGGTGCCGCCTATACCCTGAAATACGCGGTCGACCGGATGGCGGTCGGCGACCGGGGATTGGCGACGATCGTCATCCTGCTGGTGATCGCCTATGCCGCATCCCGCTTTTCCACGACGCTGTTCGACAATCTGCGCAATGCTGTGTTCGAGCGCGTCGGGCAGGACGCGACGCGGCGGCTGGCGGCGGATGTGTTCCGGCATCTGCACGCGCTGTCGCTGCGCTTCCACCTCGAACGCCGCACCGGCGCGGTCACCAAGGTGGTCGAGCGCGGGACGAAGAGCATCGACACGATGCTGTACTTCATCCTGTTCAACATCGCGCCGACGATCCTCGAACTGGCGCTGGTGCTCGGGATCTTCTGGCACAGCTTCGGCCCGTGGCTGGTCGCGGCGACGGTGGCGATGGTCGTCGTCTACATCTGGTTCACGCGGATCGTCACCGACTGGCGCAACGCCCTGCGCACGCAGATGAACGACCTCGACACCGGCGCGGTCGCGCATGCGGTCGATTCGCTGCTGAACTTCGAGACGGTCAAGTATTTCGGCGCGGAGGAGCGCGAGGCGCGCCGGTACGAGCGTGCGGTCGACGCCTATGCCAAGGCCGCTACCAAGTCCGAAAATTCGCTGGCGTGGCTCAATATCGGTCAGGCACTCATCACCAACCTGATGCTCGGCGGCGGCATGGCCTATGTCGCCTGGGGCTGGAGCCGGGGCGCGTTCTCGGCTGGCGACGTGGTGTTCGTATCGACGCTGCTGGCGCAGTTGTTCCGCCCCCTCGACCTGCTCGGCATGGTCTATCGCACGATCCGTCAGGGCGTGATCGACATGGCGAGCATGTTCGCACTGGTCGATACGCCCGCCGACGTGACCGACGCGCCCGACGCGACACCGCTGGACGTGGCGCACGGGCATGTCCGGTTCGAGGGGGTCAGCTTCGGCTATGACAAGGGGCGGCCGATCCTCGACGGCCTCGACATCGACGTGCCCGCGGGCACGACGCTGGCGGTGGTCGGCCCCTCGGGCGCGGGCAAATCCACGCTCGCGCGGCTCTTGTACCGGTTCTACGATGTCGGCACCGGGCGGATCACGATCGACGGTCAGGATATCGCCGCGGTGACTCAGGCGTCCTTGCGCGCGGCGATCGGCATCGTGCCGCAGGACACCGTGCTGTTCAACGACACGATCGGCTACAATATCGCCTATGGCCGCGAGGGCGCAGGTCCGGACGAGGTCGCGCGCGCCGCCGAGGGCGCGGCGATCGCCGGCTTCATCGAACGCCAGCCGGACGGCTACGACACCCGAGTGGGCGAGCGCGGCCTGAAGCTGTCGGGCGGCGAGAAACAGCGCGTGGCGATCGCCCGTACGCTGCTGAAGAACCCCCCGATCCTGATCCTGGACGAGGCAACCAGCGCGCTCGACAGCCGCACCGAGGCCGACATCCTCGCGACCTTGGAGGCGGTGGAGCGCGGTCGCACCACGATCGTCATCGCGCACCGCCTGTCGACGGTGGTCGACGCCGACCAGATCGCGGTCCTCGACCGTGGCCGGGTGGCGGAGCGCGGCACGCACGCCGAACTGCTGCGGCGCGGCGGGCTGTATGCCGAGATGTGGGCACGTCAGGCCCGCGAGCGCGACGAGGCGCTGGCGGCCGAGTAATAGCTCCGAAACGGAGCAGCTTCGATTTGAGCGTGGTCGGACCGGCCATCATCCTGATCCCGAGAGGGAGAAGGCATGAAGATCAACCCGAAAACGATTACCGGCAACTGGGACAAGGGGTTCGTTCTCGACAAGCATTCGGTGTCCAGCACCCATGTCGGCACGAACGAACACGGGCACCCTCAATACGAGACGCTCCGCACCGATGTCGGCGAAGCTTTGTACTTGCTGAAGTACAAGTTACAATGGGGCAACATCGTACCGCTGGCGATCGAACTCTCACGCGGCGTCAAACAGTCCTTCGGGAAGATCGACTTCATCGTTCCGATGGCCGCATCGAACGTGCGGCCACGCCAGCCGGTGACGGAGCTGGCCGTTGAGGTGGGCAAGCAACTCGGCCGCCCGGTGAACGCTGGCTTCCTGCTAAAAAGTTCGACATCGCCGATCAAGAACCTCAACACCCGTCAGGAGAAGGATGCCGCGCTTGCCGTCGCGTTCTCGACGAATGCCGCTGGTGTAGGACCCGGGCCGTTCGACATCCTGCTGGTCGACGATCTGATCCACTCTGGAGCGTCTCTCGATGCGGCTTGCACGGCGTTGAGGAGATCGGGAAAGATCGGCAAAATCTACGTCGCGGTGCTGACCTGGAGATGACGATGCCGAAGCGCGAAACCGTATTCATCGCCGGATCGATCGCCATCAGCCGGCTGCACCCGGCGATCTGCGAGCGGATCGGAAAGGCCGTCGAACGCGACCTGGCGATCGTCGTCGGCGACGCGGACGGTGCGGACACCGCGATCCAGCGCGTGCTGGCGGACCGCGGCGCACGGGCGGTGACGGTCTTTTGCAGCGGCGACACACCGCGCAACAACGTCGGCGAATGGCCGCTCGAGCACATCTATCCGGATGCACCGTCCGGCACCCGGCGCTGGTTCACGGCCAAGGACATCGCAATGGCGGAGGCCGCGGATTACGGGCTGATGATCTGGGACTCGCGAAGCACGGGTACCCTGTCCAACGTCATCGAATTGCTTGGTCAGGACAAGACATCGGTGGTCTTCGTCAACAAGAACAAGGAATTCGTGAAAGTCGCCGACATCGACGGTCTGGAACGGCTGGTAGACATGATGTCCGCGACGGCACGCGAGAAGGCCGAGCAGAAGATGCGGCTGACCGAACGAATGGCTGCGCTGCGCCACCGACAGGGGGCGCTGGCGCTCTGATCGCGGGCCGCCTTACGCCACCAGATCCCGATAGCCCGGATGCTTGCGGATGAAATCTGCGACGAACGGACACTGCGGCACGACCTTCAGCCCCCGGTCGCGGGCACTGTCGAGGGCGACGCGGATCAGGCGGCTGCCGACGCCGCGCCCCTCGATCGCGGGGGGCACGACGGTGTGGGTGAAGACGATCTCGTCGCCATAGAGTTGATAGGCGGCGACGGCGCGTTCGCCGTCCACCTCCAACGTGAATTCCTGTTCGGCCCGGTTGTCGCGTACTTCGTTCATGCGGACTAGATGCCCCTCTGCCGGACCGGGTTCAACCCGCAGCGGAAAGCCGACCGCAAACCTCGACCCACGGGGCCAGCGTCGCTACATGCGCCGACGACGATGCTCGATCCCCTCCCCATTCTCAGCAAGGTTTTCGGCTTCCCCGCGTTTCGCGGCGTCCAGGCGGACGTGGTGGAGCGCGTGCTCGCGGGTGAGCGGACGCTGGCGGTGATGCCGACCGGCGCGGGCAAGTCGCTCTGCTATCAACTGCCGTCCGTCATGCTGGAGGGGACGTGCGTCGTCGTCTCACCGCTGATCGCGCTGATGCACGACCAGTTGCGCGCCGCGACCGCCGTTGGCATCCGCGCCGCGACGCTGACCTCGGTGGACGAGAACCGCGCCGAGACGATCGCCCGGCTGAAGGCGGGGGATCTGGACCTGCTCTACGTCGCGCCGGAGCGGGCGTCGGGCACGCATTTCCGCGACTTGCTGATGCAGACGAAGCTGTCGCTGTTCGCCATCGACGAAGCGCATTGCGTCAGCGAATGGGGGCACGACTTCCGCCCGGACTATCGCCTGCTCGGCCCGTTGATGGAGGCGTTCCCAGAAGTGCCGCGGCTGGCGCTGACCGCGACCGCCGACGCGCACACGCGGGCGGACATCGCCAAGCAGCTCGGCATCCCCACGGACGGGATGATCGTGTCAGGCTTCGACCGGCCCAATATTCGCTACAGCATATCTGCCCGCGACACGATTGCGCGGCAGATCGCCGACCTGATCGCCGCCAATCCCGGCCCCGGCATCGTTTACGCGCAGACCCGCGCCGCGACCGAAAAGCTGGCGGAGCAACTGGCGCGCACCGGCCGGCCGACACGTGCCTATCACGCCGGCCTCGACCCGGCGATCCGCGCGCGCAACCAGGCGGATTTCGTCGCGAGCGAGGACATGGTCATCTGCGCCACGGTCGCGTTCGGGATGGGGATCGACAAGCCTGACGTGCGCTTCGTCGCGCATGCCGGCCTGCCGAAATCGATCGAGGCCTATTATCAGGAAACCGGCCGCGCCGGGCGCGATGGCGATCCCTCGGTCGCGCACCTGTTCTGGGGGGCGGAGGATTTCGCCCGCGCCCGCCAGCGCATCGGCGAGGTCGAGCCGGAGCGTCAGGCGGGCGAGCGCACCCGCCTCGCCGCGCTCGGCGCTCTGGTCGAGACGGGAGGCTGTCGCCGCCGCATCCTGCTGAAGCATTTCGGAGAGAACCCCACCGAGGACTGCGGCAATTGCGACAATTGCCTGGGGTCGAGCGATGCGGTCGACGCGACGGAAACCGCTCGCAAGTTCCTGTCGGCGGTGTTTCGCACCGGGCAGCTGTTCGGCGCGGGCTATATCGAGCAGGTGCTGCTCGGCCAGTCGACCGAGCGCAGCCTGACCAACGGACATGAGGCGCTGTCGGTGTGGGGCATCGCGACCGCCGACGAGGCGGCGCTGGTCAAGCCGGTGGTGCGCGCCCTGCTGCTGCGCGACGCACTGCGCACGAACGCGCATGGCGGGCTGGAATTCGGGCCGGGCGCCAAGCCGCTGCTGAAAGGCGAGGCGGCGCTGTCCGTCATCGTGCCGCCCAAGCGCGAGCGACGGCGGCGCGGTACACCCGTGGCGGCGAATGCGGCCGATAATCCGCTTTTCGAGGCGCTGCGTGCCTGCCGCCGCGATCTGGCGAAGGAGGCGGGAGTGCCGCCCTATGTGATCTTTCACGATTCCACGCTGCGCGATATGGCGGCACAACGGCCGAACAGCCGGGCGGCGCTGTCGCTGCTGTCAGGCATCGGCGCGCGCAAGCTGGACGCCTATGGCGATGCGTTCCTGCAAGTGATCCGCGACGCCGGGTGATCCGCGGGGAGCGGGCTCACGGGTCGCGGTAGAGCCTCTCCGCAAAAAGCCCTTTGCGGAGAGGCTCTCCCCTCTCGCCCTCAAGGGGGCGGGGAAAGCCCGGCCTAGACCGACTTCATCTTCGCCGCGATCAGCAGCGCCGCCTGATCTGACCTCATGGCGCGGATCGCGAGATAGTCCTGACCCGTGTAGAGTTCCGACACGATCCCCGCGACCAGATCGCATTCGTGCGTGACCGCGTGGCGCGCGAGGATTTCGGCATAGAAGCTACGGTTCTTGCCCTTGGTGCCCTTCACCGACTTGTAGATTGCCTTCCCCAGCCGATGCACGTTGGTGCCCATGGAAAGGCCGGTCGCGCCAAAGCCCTTCTTGACCCGCTTCGCCTTTTTCTTGGCGATGACGTACGGCAGTACCGTGTTGAAGATGGTGTCGTGATCGAGCGACATCTGGTCGCCGTAGTCGCGGGTCTTGCAGTTGCAATGGTGCTTCATGGAGCCGCGCATCTGCAATCCCTCCAGCGCATCGATATGCGCATGGGTCTTGATCCCCGATACGATCGACGTGCCGATGCCGACCGCAGACATCGCGATACCTGCCACGCCCAGACCTACGCCCGCTGTCCCGGCTCCCAGGACGGCAGCGCCGGCAACCCCGACCATCGTCAGGTTATGGGCTTGCCCGACCGCCGAAGTAGCGACGGACAAACCGGCCATCGCCTTGGAAACATGGCCATGTAGAACACGACTGTCGAGAGTATTGCCGCCGCCATACTTGAAGACACTGTTCATCGCGGACCAGTTGCCCGACGGACCCATGTCGAGCTCTTCATCGTCTTCCATGAAAGTTCCCCCCTCCAGATCGTCGTCCTTCCAAGCGCCAAAAGTAAGTTGCCGTCAATCCGGTAACCCCGCGTCGCCGTCCCGATCCAGAATGATGTTCGCCGCGCCGCGGCGTGCCATATCGTCGACGAAGGGCTGACGGCGGCCCTTCGATCCGATAGGAGCAGACCATGATCCGCCCGCTCAACGACGCGTTCGCCGTCGCTCCCCAGATCCGCCCCCAGGATGTTCCCGCGATCAAGGCCGCAGGGTATGTCGCGATCGTCAACAACCGTCCCGACGACGAGGAGTCCGGCCAGCCCGCGGGCGATGCGTTGCGTGCGGCGGCTGAGGCGGCGGGGCTGGGCTACACTGCGATCCCGGTGACGGCCGCCGGCTTCTCCCATCCGCAGCTCGACGCGATGGCAGCGGCACTGACGGCGGCGGACGGCCCCGTGCTCGCCTACTGCCGGTCGGGGACGCGAAGCTGCAATCTGTGGGCACTGGCGGCGGCGAAGGCGGGCCGCGATCCGGGGCTGCTGACCACGCAGGCGGCCGGCGCGGGATACGACCTGTCGGGCATCCGGCCGATGCTCGACGCGCTGGCGGGGCCGAAGGCGGAATGATCGCCGGCTTGGCGGGCAGCGTCAGCACCGTCCAGATCGTCGCCGCGGCGGCGGTGTTGATCGCGCTGGTGATCGGCGCGGTACTGTTCGTGCGCACCCGCCGGCCGAACCGGATCGGCAGCCCGGAGGATGCCGCCGCCGCCTGCGAAGCGACGTTGCAGGGTTTCAACGTGACCGGTGCGGTCGTCGGTGCGGATGGCGGCGGCGCGCTGGCGGTCAGCGGCGACGGGCGCGTCGCGGCGGTCAAACGGCTGGGCCGCGGCCTCGTCGCGCGCGAAGTGATGTGGCGCACGGTCCGCTCCACCGCCGACGGGATCCTGGTGGAAACCGGCGACCGGCAGCTGGGAGAGGTCCGGCTGGCGGGCGTGAACGTGCTCGATATCCGCCGACTTGCACCGCGCCACGTGGCGCTTTGACCGCAACGCGGTTAGGTCCGCGCCCATGACACCGCGCGACGCCGTTCACTGGGTGGACCAACCGGGGCCCCACAGCCTGCCGGGCCTTTGGCATCAGTTCATCGACTGGATCGGTGACGGTACCGGTTTGCCCGACACGATCCTGCATATCCACGCCGGAATGGCGGTGCTCATGCTGGCACGGGTCGTGACGCGACGCTCGCTCGGCAGCTTCGTGCCGCTGTCGGTGGTGATCGTCGCCGAGGGCTTCAACGAGGTTATGGACCGGCTGCAGTTCGGATCGTGGCGTTGGCCGGACACCACGCTCGACATCGTCAACACGCTGTTCTGGCCGACGATCATCTGTCTGGGCATTCGCTTCCGCCCGATGATCGCCCGCCGCCGCGGCGGCTTCGGCCGCCGTTGAGGAGCACCGGGCCTGCCCAGCAGCAGGCCCGGTTCCGGATCAGCCCTGCATGTCCTCCAGCTCGCGACCGCGCGTCTCGTTGACCATCGCCCGCACGAAGAAGAACGATACGGCCGCAAAGAACGCATAGCCGAAATACGTCACCGCCAACCCCGGCGACACCGCCAGCGCCGGGAAGCTGACGGAGATCGCGGCGTTCGCGATCCACTGCGCGAAGCCCGACACCGCCAGCCCGGAACCGCGAATCTGGTTCGGGAACATCTCTCCCAGCATCACCCACATGACGGGGCCCCAGCTGGCGTTGAAGAAGATGACGTAGAGGTTCGCCGCGACCAGAGCGATGATGCCGTTGTTACCCGGCAGGCTGACCGCCCCCGCCGCATCGGTGACCGCGGTGGAGAACGCCCAGGCGACCACTGCCAGCGTCACCGCCATGCCGGCCGATCCGACCAGCAGCAGCGGCTTGCGGCCGATCCGGTCGACGGTCGCGATCGTGAACAGGCATGCGCCGATCGACAGCACGCCCGACAGGATATTGATCTGAAGCGCATTGTCCTCGGTGAAACCGACTGCCTCCCACAGGGTCGCGCCGTAATAGAAGACGACGTTGATGCCGACGAGCTGCTGGAACACGGCGAGGCCGATGCCCGCCCACAGGATCGGGCGGATCTTGCCGGTCGTCTTGTCGACCAGATCGGACAGCTTGGGCTTGTGGTGGTCGGCGGCCAGCGAGCCGCGGATCTCGGCGACCTTGCGGTCCGCCTCGTCCGATCCGAACAGGCGCGTCAGCACGACATGCGCCTCGGCATCGCGACCCTTGGCAACGAGATAGCGTGGGCTTTCCGGGATGATGAGCAAGGCGCACAGGTAGATCGCGGCCGGAATCGCCTGAAGCCAGAACATCCAGCGCCACGCCTCGTACCCCAGCCAGAAGTCTGCGGTGGAGCCACCGGCATAGCGCGCCAGCGCGAAGTTCGCGACGAACGCGCCGGTCAGGCCGGAGATGATCATCACCTGCTGCACCGACGACAGCCGGCCGCGGATCGACGCGGGCGTGACTTCGGAGATGTAGACGGGGGAGATGACGCTCGCCGCGCCGACGCCCAGACCGCCGATGATGCGCGCGAAGATGAAGATCGCGGAGCTGCTCGCCGCACCGGCCAGCAACGCGCTGGCGAGGAACAGGATCGCCGACAGCATCATCACGCCGCGCCGGCCGATCCGGTCCGCCAGACGGCCCGCGCCGAACGCACCGATCGACGACCCGATCAGGATCGCGCCGACATTGACGCCGATCCCCAGCTTGCCGAGATCGAACGCCGCCTCCAGCCCCTTCTGGGTGCCGTTGATGACGCCCGAGTCATACCCGAACATGAAGCCGCCGATCGTCGCCACCGCGACGATGGCGGCGATAAAGCCGATATTTACGCGTTGATCGCCCACGTCCCTCGTCATCCGTCCCGCTCCTGATCTGTTTTTTCGTTGTCGTTGCTTCGTTCTAGATTTTGGCCGGTGTCACCGGCATGCCCGCGACGTCGGGGTCGAAGGCGAACACATTGCCTGCCAGTGGCTGACCTTTCAGCGCCTCGGCATCCAGCCCCTTGCGCGCCGTCGTCGCGTACGCCGTGCGCAGGTCCGGCCCGCCGAACGCCATCTTGGTGACGTTCGCGACCGGGAACTCCACCGTCTGGACCAGCTTGCCCGCCGGGTCGTAACGGCGGATGCCGTGGCCGGCGTACAGGCCGACCCAGACATGATCCTCGGCGTCGCAGACCGATCCGTCGGGATAGCCGGCACCGTCCTCGATCGTGACGAACACCTCCGGCTTCGACAGCGTGCCGTCCGCATCGACCGCCACGCGCCAGATCGTTCGACCGCCCGTATCGGTGTGATACAAGGTGCGCGCGTCGCGGGTGATCGCCGGGCCGTTGGTGATCGTCACCGGCGGCAATCCGGTGTCGAGGCACACGCCCCCGGTGCAGCGATACAGCCGCCCGGTCGGGTTCGCCTCGCCATCGTCCATGCTGCCGAACCACAGGCGACCGGTGCTGTCCGTCGCCGCATCGTTCAGGCGGTTGCCGGGCAGCGATGGCTCCGGATCGTGCAGCAGCGTGAATTTACCCGTCGCCGGATCGAAGCGGTGCAGCCCGGTCTTGACGCCGACGATCATGCCGCCGCCCTCGGCCGGCAACACCCAGCCGACCTGATCGGGCGCTTCCCAATGGCGGCTCTCGCCGGTCTTCGGATCGAAGCGATAGACGCGGTGCGCCTTGATATCGACGAACCACAGGCGGTCACCGATCCAGACCGGCCCCTCCCCCAGCGTGGCACCGACGTTCAGGACCGATTGCACCATGTCAGCGCCACCCCGCATCGACGAAATAATCATGTCCCGTGCACATCCGCGCGTCGTCGGACGCGAGGAACAGCGCCAGCGCAGCGATGTCGACCGGCTGGATACGCCCGTCTAGGCACTGCGCCGCCACGATTTCCGCCTCGCCCTCCGGCGTGTACCATTTCTCCTGCCGCGGCGTCTGGACGTTGCCGGGCACGATCGTGGTGACGCGGATGTTGTCGCGGCCCAGATCGCGCGCCAGGCTGCGCGTCAAACCCTCGATCGCGGCCTTCGCGGTCTGGTAGAGGACGAGGTCGGGCAGGCCGAGATGCCAGCTGATCGATCCGAAATTGACGATCGCGCCGCCGCCCGCCGCCTTCATAGCCGGCACGACCGCCTGCGCCGCGAAGAACAGGTGGCGCAGGTTGGTCGCCATCCGCTCGTCCCAATAGGCGGGGGTGACCTCCTCGATGCTATGACGGTCGTCGCGCGCGGCGTTGTTGATGAGGATGTCGACGCCGCCGAGCTGCGCCGCAAACCCATCCAGCGTCGTCTTCAGCGCGTCGAGGTCGCGCAGGTCGCAGCCCGAAAAGATGGTGCCGTCCAGCCGCGCGGCCAGTGCCTCGCCCGCCTCGACATCGATATCGAGGAACGCGACCCGCGCCCCCTGCCCCGTAAACGCCTCCACCAGCCCCGCACCGATGCCGGTCGCGCCGCCGGTGATGACGACGCGCTTGTCGCGCAGGCTGGGATAGACCGCACGGTTCATGCGAGCAGGCCACGTTCGGCGAGGTTGCGGTAGAAGGCGCCGATCCCGACCGTCCACGGCGCCGCATCGGCGGAGGTGACGACGCGGTTCTCCAGCCGCCCGAGCCGGGTGCTGTCGATCGCGACCACGTCGCCGACCTTATGCGTAAAGCCGCGGCCGGGCTCGTCGCGGTCCTGCACCGGCGCGAACAGCGTGCCGAGAAACAGGACGAACCCGTCGGGATACTGGTGTTCGCTCAGCGTCTGCTTCACAAGCTCCAGCGGATCGCGGCTGATCTCCGCCATGTTGCTGCGCCCTTCGAGGACATAGCCATCCTCCCCCTCGATCCGCAGCCCGACCTCCGCCTGCCGCACATCGTCGATCGTGAAGCTGCTGTCGAAGATGCGGACCAGCGGCCCCAAAGCGCAGGACGCATTGTTGTCCTTGGCCTTGCCAAGCAGCAGCGCCGACCGCCCCTCAAAATCGCGCAGGTTCACGTCGTTGCCGAGCATCGCGCCGACCGTGTTGCCGCGGCTGTCGACCAGCAGCGCGATCTCCGGTTCCGGGTTGTTCCAGCCCGAATCGGAGCGGATGCCGATCTCCGCGCCCGCACCGACCGTCGCCAGTACCGGTGCCTTGGTGAAAACCTCCGCATCGGGGCCGATCGCAACCTCCAGATATTGCGACCACAGGCCGTCCTCGATCAGCGCCGCCTTTAGCGCCGCCGCTTCGGGGGAGCCGGGCACGACCGCACGGATCGACCCGCCCATGCTCTCTTCCAGCCGGCTGCGGATCGCCGCCGCCGCCGCCCAGTCGCCGCGCGCACGCTCTTCGATCACGCGCTCCAGCGCCGACACCGCGAAGGTGACGCCGCAGGCCTTGATGCATTGAAGATCAACCGGGCTGAGGAGATCGTGGACTGCCGGATCAAACCGCCCGAGCGACGTGCCGCCCGCGCCGGAGAAGTCCCCCGCCTCGACCAGGGCCGACACGGTCGGCGCGACATGGGCCATGTCGAGCACCTCGCCGTCCCGAACGATGATCGGGCTCGGCCCGTCGGCAGTCTGGATGCGGCCGAGAAAAAGTCCGGTTTCCCAATCCGCCGGCAGCATCGCCGCGGGCTCAACGTCGCCCATCATATCCCCTCCACTCGACTATCGTCGCTGATAGCGCTACCAGCACGTCGTGACCGGCGCTGTCAAGGCCGCTCGGACCCGGTTATAGGCAGGCTCTCGATAAGGGCAACGCGGGAGGGTTCCGAATGGCATCGACGGGTCATGTTCTGTGCTTCGGCGAGCTGCTTCTGCGCCTGTCCGCGCCGGGGCGGGGACATCTGTTCCAGGAACCGCGGCTCGACGCCAATTTCGGCGGAGCGGAGGCCAACGTGGCGGTCGCGTTGGCGCGGCTGGGCGTGCCGAGCGCGATCGTGTCCGCCGCCCCCGACGATGCGCTAGGCGACGCCGCGGTGGAGGCGATGCGCAAGCACGGCGTGGATATGAGCCGGGTGCGGCGCGCGGCCGGACGGCTCGGCCTGTATTTCCTCACGCCCGGCGCCGGCCTGCGCGCGTCGGCGATCGTCTACGACCGGGAGAACAGCCTGTTCGCGGAGACGCCCGCCTACGCCTATGACTGGCCGACCTTGCTTCAGGGCGCGGGGCGGCTGCACCTCTCGGGCATCAATCCGGCGATCGGGCCACAGATGGTGGAGGTCGCGCTCGCCGCAATCGCCGCAGCCAACGAAGCGGGCGTACCGGTGTCGTTCGACGGCAATTTCCGCGCCAGCATGTGGGCGCGCTGGTGCGACGCCCCCTCCCCCATCCTCGCGCGACATATCGAGGGATGCGACCTGATGTTCGGCAGCCACCGCGACATCGCGCTGCTGCTCGGCCGCGACTTTCCCGGCGCAGGGCCGGAGCGGCGCCGCGCCGCGGCGCTGGCGGCGTTCGAGCGCTTCCCCCGCTTGCGCTACATCGCCACCACCACGCGGCACGTCCGCAACGCCGACCACAACACGCTGTCCGCGCGCATCGACACACAAGATGAGGCCGTCGAGACGGGCGAGGTGGAGATCACCGGCATCGTCGACCGGATCGGCACCGGCGACGCATTCGCGGGCGGCGTACTCGCCGGCCTGCCGCACGGGCTGGAAGAGGCAGCGCGCACCGGCCTTGCCCTCGCCGCGCTGAAGCACGCGACGCCGGGCGACCAGAGCCTCACCACCCGCCGCGAACTCGCGACCTTCCACGAAGGCGGGCTGGACGTGCGGCGCTAAATCCTCCCCTACAAGGGGAGATGGCAGGCCGACGCCCTGACGGAGGGGTGTCGCCCTCTCGACAGCGGGTCATCCCTCGTCGCTGCGCGCCACCTCCCCTTGCAGGGGAGGATTAGCGGGGTCACCCCTCCGGTGCTGCGCACTCCCCTTCGAGGTATGGAATGGTGTAGGGCCATCCGCCCCGACCCTTAGGAAATCTCCGAGTGCCCACCGTTCACGTCAATGACGTCGATCTCTATTACGAGGAAGCCGGCGATCCGCGGGGACCGGTGGTGCTGCTCGTGATGGGACTGGCGACGCAGTTGATCGCGTGGCCCGATCCGCTGATCGCCGCGCTGGTCGATGCCGGCTACCGCGTCGTCCGCTACGACAATCGCGACGTGGGCCTGTCGACGCGGCTGGATGGAACGCCGGCGCTGCATCCCTTGTGGGTGCTGGGCGCGAGCCGGCTGCGGATGCCGTTTCCGCTCGCCTACACGTTGCGCGACATGGCGGCGGACGCGGTCGCGCTGCTCGATGCGCTGGGTGTGGAGCGCGCGCATGTCGTCGGCGCGTCGATGGGCGGGATGATCGCGCAGCATATCGCCGCCGGCTGGCGCGAACGGGTCGAAAGCCTGACGACGATCATGTCGTCCAGCGGCGCGCCCGGCCTGCCGCCGCCCAGCCCGGCGCTGATGCGGCGGCTGGTGATGCGCTGGCCGGCGACCCCCAGCCGCGACGAGGCGGTGGCGGCGACGATCGCGACGCTGGCGCTGATCTCCCATCCCGAAGCCGCGCGCGATGTCGAGGCGCTGGCATTACAGGCGACGCGCGCGGTCGATCGCGGCCATTACCCGGTCGGCGGGCGGCGACAACTGGCGGCGATCATCGCCGACACCGGGCGGCCGGTGCTGCTGACGCATATCGTCGCGCCAACGCTCGTGATCCACGGCGCGGTCGATCCGCTGATCCCGCTGGGGCACGGCGAGGACCTCGCGCGCCGGATCGAGGGGGCCAAGCTACTGATCGTGCAGGCGATGGCCCACGATCTGGCCCCCGCCGCCCTGCCGGAGGTAACGTCAGGGCTGCTCGATCATCTGGCCGGTAGCGCACCCGCGACGGGCTCGCCGATCAGTGCGCGGGCGGTGCGGTAGCAATCCTCGACATGCGCGTCGCCGGCCAGCTTCATCGCGCCGAAGCTGATCGTCGCCGCCACCGCCGATCCGATGAACGGCACGAACTTCGCCACCGACGCGGTCGCGATCCGCACGCCCATCCGGCGCAAAACTGCCGTCACCAGCTTGCGCGTGACGATGCGGCCGATGAAGGTGTTGCCGGCACTGGTCGCGAGCACCAGCACCTGCTGCGCCATGTTCGGCTCCATTTTTTGCACCTGTTCGTGGTTCAGCCCGAACTTCGTGCTGATCGCGGGCAGCAGGTTGGTCAGCAGGCCGATGTCGGCGACGATGTCCGCACCGGGGATCGGCACCACCGCCGCCCCCGCGGACGCGAGCGAGCGCTTCGTCACCAGCGTGTGACATTCGGCGCGGATACGGTCCAGCTCGGCAAGGTCGCGGATCATTGGGGACTCCAGAACAATCGATGCCCGTTCCAACGCACACGCATCGACTTCGGCTCGCCGCCCTTAGGCAACCCTGTCCTGCCTGCGCGCGACCCCGCGACTGATTGAAATCAAGTAATTGGAAAGATTAGTTTTATCGTAGCCGCGTTTGGAACCCGCGACCAACCGCATGCGCTATCGACCCTGTCTGTTCCAGATCAGCATGGGAAATCCGATGGCCGACCTTGCGAACCCGCAGAGCGACGACGCGCCGCTCGATACCTCCAAACGCAGCGCTGCGCCGGCCGATGCCGCGGGCCGGTTACCCGAGGGCCAAGGCGACAGCTTCGCCAATGCCACCGTCACGATCGGCAAGCCGGTGGCGGAAGTATTCGCCCACTTCCGCGACTTCGCCAACCTGCCCGGCTTTATGGAGAACGTCGTCCGTATCGACGTGCTCGATCGGCAGCGCTCGCACTGGGTGGTGAAGGCCCCCGGTGGCGGCACGGTCGAATGGGATGCCCGCGTCACCGATGAGGCGGAGAACGCCTTCATCGCGTGGACCAGCGAGGAGGGCGCGGACGTACCGAATTCCGGCCGCGTGGATTTCCGCGATGCCGGCCAGCGCGGCACGGTCGTCAGCGCGACGATACTCTACGACCCGCCAGCGGGCATCGTCGGCAAGATCGTCGCCAAGATGTTCCAGCGCGAGCCCAAGATCCAGGCTCGCCGCGATCTGACCCGCTTCAAGCAATTGCTGGAGACGGGCGAGATCGCCACCCCTGCGATGAACCCCAAGCAGTTCGAGGAGATGGGACTGTGAAAGCACTCGCCTGGCACGGTAAGCACGATGTTCGCATCGACAACGTCCCCGATCCCGAGATCGTCAATCCGCGTGACGCGATCATCAAGGTCACGTCGACCGCGATCTGCGGATCGGACCTCCACCTCTATGACGGCTATATCCCGACGATGCAGGCCGGCGACATCCTGGGCCATGAGTTCATGGGCGAGGTGGTCGAGGTCGGCTCCAGATCGACGCTGAAGAAGGGCCAGCGCGTCGTCGTGCCATTCACGATCGCGTGCGGCGAATGCTTCCATTGCGGCAAGCATCAATATTCCGCCTGCCCCAACGGTCTGCCGGCGGACAATCAGGATATCGCCCGCGAACTGTACGGCACGGAGATGTCCGGCCTGTTCGGCTATTCGCACATGACGGGCGGCTATGCCGGCGGTCAGGCGGAATATGTCCGCGTGCCGTTCAGCGACGTCGGCCCGATCGTCATCCCCGACGGTGTCGAGGACGACAAGGTCCTGTTCCTCAGCGACATCCTGCCCACCGGTTGGCAGGCGGCGGAATATGCGCAGATCGAACCGGGCGATACCGTGGCCGTCTGGGGCTGCGGCCCGGTCGGGCTGTTCGCGGTGCAGTCGGCGTTCCTGATGGGCGCGGAGCGCGTCATCGCGATCGACCATTATCCGCACCGTCTGGAACTCGCCAAGCGGTTCGGCGCGGAGACGCTGAACTTCAAGGAAAGCGCGACCTACGAAGCGCTGATGGAGATGACCGGCGGCATCGGTCCCGACGCCGTCATCGATGCGGTCGGGCTGGAGGCGCACGGCCTGTTCGTCGACAACGTGGTCGATCAGGTGAAGGCGTCGCTGTTCCTCGGCACCGATCGCCCCCATTCCATCCGTCAGGCGATCATCGCCTGTCGCAAGGGCGGGCGCGTGTCGATGCCGGCGGTGTACGGCGGCTTCGTCGACAAGTTCCCGCTCGGCGCGTTCATGGAGAAGGGCCTGACGCTGAAGACCGGCCAGACCCATGTCCAGCATTACCTGCCCGGCCTGCTCAACGCGATCATGGAGGGGAAGATCGAGACCGAGTTCCTGATCTCCCACCGCATGCCGCTGAACGACGCGCCCAAGGGCTACAAGATGTTCCACGACGAGCAGAACGAGACGACCAAGATCGTGCTGAAGCCCGGCATGGTCGCTGCTTGATCTCTACGCTGACAGGAGACTGATGATGGCTGACAGATACGCGATCGTGACGGGTGCCTCGACCGGCATCGGCTTCGAACTGGCGACGCTCGCCGCGAAAGACGGTTACGATGTGCTGATCGTTGCCGACGAGCCGCTGATCGAGGCGGCGGCGCAGGACCTGCGCCAGTTCGGCACCGAGATCACGCCGGTAGAGGCGGACCTGTCGACGTTCGAGGGTGTCGACGCGCTCTTGGCCGCCACCAACGGCCGCCGCATTAACGTGCTGTGCGCGAATGCGGGCAAGGGCCTCGGTCACGCGTTCCTCGACCAGAGCGTCGAAGACTGGAAGCGGGTGATCGACACCAACATCGTCGGCACGATCTACCTGCTGCAAAAAGTCCTGCCGGCGATGGTCGCGCGCAACGAGGGCAAGGTGCTGGTGACCGGATCGATCGCCGGCTACATCCCCGGCTCGTTCCAGGCGGTCTACAACTCGTCGAAGTCGTTCATCGACTATTTTACCGATGCGCTGCGCAACGAAATCAAGGATGCGGACGGCGTAACGATCACCACGCTGAAGCCCGGCCCCGTCGAAACCGAGTTCTTCGACCGCGCCGACATGCTCGACACCTCGGTCGGCCAGTCGGACAGCAAGAGCGATCCCGTCGACGTCGCGAACGACGGCTGGAGCGCGATGAACAAGGGCGAGGCTTCGATCTTCTCCGGCTGGAAGACGAAGCTGCAAGGCGCGATGACGGGCATCACGCCAGCGGCGGTATTGGCGGAACAGCACCGCAAGATGGCCGAACCGGGTTCGGGCGAGGGGTAACCCGACGCTTCTTCTCCCCCCTGCTTTCCTGACCCATCTCGCTTCTGACAGTCTGAGTGTGAAGACGCCGATGGGTAATGCGGCCGATGATCGGGAGGGAGATGGCCGCGGTCATCGGCTGCATTTGTGTAAACAGACTCTCAGAAAAGGGAGAGCGGACGAAGCCGTCAGCCGCCTTCGGCGCGTTCGATGTCGGCGCCAACGGCGGACAGTTTTTCCTCCAGCCGTTCGTAGCCGCGGTCGAGGTGGTAGATGCGGCTGACCTGCGTCTCGCCCTCGGCGGCGAGACCGGCGAGGATCAGGCTCATCGAGGCGCGCAGGTCGGTGGCCATGACGGGCGCGCCCGTCAGCTTGCCGACGCCGCGAACCACGGCGGTCCGGCCCTGCACGAGGATATCCGCACCCATCCGCGCCAGTTCGGGTACGTGCATGTAGCGGTTCTCGAAGATCGTCTCGGTCAGCACGCTCGCGCCGTCAGCCAGCGTCAGCATCGCCATGAACTGCGCCTGCATGTCCGTCGCGAAGCCGGGGAACGGTGCGGTCGTCAGCGTCAGCGGGCGCAGCGGATCGGGCGCGGAGACGCAGACCGATCCGGGCTTGAGCTGGATCAGCACGCCCGCATCCGCCAGCGCCGACAGCGTCGCGCCCATGTCGCCCGCATCGACCCCCGTCAGCTCCAGCGAGCCGCCGGTGATGGCGGCGGCGCAGGCATAGCTACCCGCCTCGATCCGGTCGGGCATCACGCGGTACGTCGCGCCGTGCAGCCGGTCGCGGCCCTCGATCGTCAGCGTCTCGGTGCCGATCCCGTCGATCGACGCGCCCATCGCGACGAGGCAGCGGCACAGGTCGACGATCTCCGGCTCGCGCGCGGCATTTTCGATCACGCTGGTGCCGCTGGCAAGCGAGGCCGCCATGACCACGTTCTCGGTCGCGCCGACCGACACGACGGGGAAGCGATAGCGGCCGCCCTTCAACCGGCCGCCGGGCGCGGTCGCCTTCACATAGCCTGCCGCCATCTCCAGTTCGGCGCCGATCGCCTCCAGCGCCTTCAGGTGCAGATCGATCGGACGGTTGCCGATCGCGCAGCCGCCGGGCAGCGACACCCGCGCCTCGCCACCGCGACCGAGCAATGGCCCCAGCACGAGGATCGACGCGCGCATCTTGCGAACGATGTCGTACGGGGCCTCGGTCGAGGTCAGCGACTTCGCGTGGATCGTCATCGTGCGGCCGAACTCGTCGGGGCGCGTACCCTCGACCGCGGTCGACGCGCCCAACTGGTTCAACAGATGGCCGAACCCGTCGACGTCGGCGAGACGCGGAAGGTTCGAGAGCACCAGCGGCTCGTCGGTCAGCAGCGCGCACGGCATCAGCGTCAGGGCTGCGTTCTTCGCGCCGGAAATGGGCAGGCGGCCGGACAGGCGATTGCCGCCGCGGATCAGGATACGGTCCATCCGTCACGCTCTATCGCGCACGGCGCGGGGTGCAAGAGCGGTGCGCGGCCGTCCGTCGCAGCGGCGGCTCTCCACCCCGCCGTAACACACGGAAAAACGCGAGAATTCCGCCGATCCCCCTACGGTTGATCGACTTTAATGCATCCGCGCCGACCTCTTGCCTAATTGGGTCGATTACCGGGGGGATTGGTCTCTAGTGCCGCACAGTTGTTTCGCCGACCGTCTCGGCGACCTGATCACCTTGACGCCCGTCGAACGTGCCGCGTTGTCGGCGTTGGAGGATCGGGAACGCCGCCTGCGGCGCGGAGCGATCCTCATCAGCGAGAATGATCGCCTGTCCGAACTCTATATCCTGAAGCAGGGCATGATGATGAGCTACGTCCTGCTCCACGACGGGCGGCGGCAGATCCTGCGCTTCCTGTATCCCGGCGACATGATGGCGATGTCCGCGCTGGCCTTTGGGACGTCGCCGGAGACGATGATGGCGTTGACCGAAGTGGTGGTCGGTTCGTTCGACCGGGTGGTGCTGGCCAAGCTGCTGGCGGATCATCCGCGAATGGCGAGCGCGATAATGGCGCTGGACCAGATCAAGCGCGTGTCGCTGACCGACCGGCTGGCGGCGATCGGCCGAACCTCGGCGAAGGCGCGGGTCGCCGCGCTGCTGCTCGATATCCGCAACCGTCTGCGTCGAGGAGATCCGGCGATCGCGGACAGCTTCCATCCCGGTATCACGCAAGAGGAGATCGGCGACGCGACCGGGCTGACCGCGGTCCACGTCAACCGCATGCTCCGACAGTTGGAGGAAGAGGGGCTGATCGCACGCGACGGCGGCCGCTACACGTTGCTGAACGAGCAGCGGCTGGTGCGGGCGGCGAGTTATGTCGACCGGTATGCGCAGGCGAATCTGGGGTGGTTGCCGGCGGCGGAGTAAAGGTTTTGGCGTCGAGAGCGCAGAGTACCTGACCCAGCCCCTTTCGACGCGGAGGGAAGCCTGAAAAATCAGGCGGCTACGCCCTACGCCTTCTCCAGCGTGCACTGGAGCGGGTGCTGGTTCTGGCGGGCGAAGTCCATCACCTGGCTGACCTTGGTTTCCGCAACTTCGTAGGAGAAGACGCCGCAGACGCCGACGCCGCGCTGGTGGACGTGGAGCATGACGCGTGTTGCCTCTTCCATGTCCATGCGGAAGAAGCGCTGGAGGCAGAGGACGACGAACTCCATCGGCGTGTAGTCGTCGTTCAGCATCAGCACGCGGTAGGGCGTCGGCTGCTTCGTCTTGGCGCGGGTCTTGGTAGCGATGCCCGTCCCGGTATCGTCACCATCGCTGTCTCGGCGCTCGGCCATCGTCGGCGTCATCGCGAAGGATGCGCCGGTAGGTGCGGGCCAGGTCGCCGTGGCAGCCGTCATGAGGGGGGTTTCGATCAGTCGCTGCATGGGAATGCGGGATATGGCACCGCGCCGCCACGGGGCAAGACCCGACATCGGGTTCCGTGCATCGCGATGCGACGGAACGGCACCTGCATCACCCCTCGTCGGGGCGAGAAAGGGCGGGATCACGAAAAAGGGCGGCGCATCGCTGCGCCGCCCCGTTCCACAGCCGGGCGAGCCCGGACCTCGTTTCAGAGGCCGGGCGAACTCGGCCAAGGTGCCAGTTACGCGGCGACCTTGATCTTCTCGGCAGCGACCGCGATGCGGTTCGAGATCGGCTGTGCGACCTCGCCGGCCAGCTTCAGCGACGCTTCGGTCGACTTCGAGGTGTGCGCCATCATCGCATCGAACGCCGAGCGGGCGTAGTCGGCCTGCAGCTTCATGAACTCGGCCGGCGACTTGACCGACGACAGCGTCTTCATCGCTTCCGAAGCATGTTCGAACGACGACTTGGCATAGGCGACGGCGTCCTGGCTCATCGTCTCGATGCCGCGGGCGGCGATCTTCGACGACTCGACGAGCGCCTCGACATTGCCCTTGCCGAACTCGGTGGCGTCGGCGAACAGCTTCTGGCCCTTTTCGACCGCACCCTTGCTGCGCTCGGTCATGTCGGTGAACACGGCCTGGGCCTTGGCCGAGGTGTCCTGAGCGGCGTTCTGCGCGTTATCGATGACGGTAGCCATGACGGGTTCCTTTGCTTCGGTAGTGGCGGCCGGTGCGGCCGTTGGGGTGGTCGCGACCGGTGCGGGCGCGGGAGAAGCAGGTGCGGCAGGCGCCGCCACGGCTTCGATGATCGGCGCTGCCACCGCCTTGACGGCATCAGCGACGGATGGGGTGACCGGCTTCGGCGCCGGTGCGGGTGCCGAGGCTTTCGCTGCGGGCATCGCGGCTTTCGCGGGCGACTTCGGCGCGATGGACTTGGCTGCGACCGGCTGAGCCGCGGCAGGCATCGGGGCCGGAGTCGAGACGGGAGACTTTGGAGCCGCTACCGGAACCCTGGGGGCCCCGGCGGGCTTGGCAACGACAGGATTGGCTTCCGGTGCCTCGACGGTATTGGTGGCCGACAATGCGGGCGGCACCGAAGTCGGGCCGTCGACGCGCTTCAGCGCGGGCACCACGGGTGCCGGTCCAGCTGGAGTCGGCTTACGCCCACCTGCCTTGCGTCCAGTCGTCGCCATGCCGCACCTCTCCATTGCTGCACTGCACAAATGGAGGCCTAACGAAGATTTGTCAAATACAAATTGTGCAGTGCAGCAACAAAATTGTCATTTGGTGCGAACATATTGGCCGGGCGCCGGCTCCAGCGGAGCAAGTTTTCCCTTGCCGGGAATGCGCGCGCCCTTGGCTGGCACGTCCGCGTCATCGATGCCGCGCAGCCAGGCCAGCCAGTCGGGCCACCAACTCCCCTTCGTCTCGGTCGCCCCCGCCACGAAGTCGGACAGCGACTCGGTCTTCGTGTCGTTGGTCCAGTATTGATACTTGCCCGCGGAGGGCGGGTTGACGACGCCGGCGATGTGCCCCGACCCCGCCAGCACGAAGCGCAACGGCCCGGCGAAATGATGCGTCAGTTTCCAGACGCTTTCGGCAGGCGCGATATGATCCTCTCGCCCGGCCTGGACATAGGTCGGCGTCGTCACCGTCGTGAGATCGATCGGAGTGCCGCCGACCGACAGCGCGCCGGGCGTCACCAGCAAATTGTCGCGGTACAGATCACGCAGATACGATAGATGCCACTTCGCCGGCAGGTTCGTCGTGTCGCCGTTCCAGTGGAGCAGGTCGAACGGCGCATAATCCTTGCCGAGCAGATAGTTGTTGGTGACGTAGTTCCAGATCAGGTCGCGACCGCGCAGCGCGTTGAACGTCGCTGCCATGTAGCGGCCGTCGAGGAATCCGTCCGGCGACAGTTTCTCCAGCATCGTCAGCTGCTCGTCGTCGACGAAGTGCTGGAGGTCGCCGGCACCGGAGAAATCGACTTGCGCGGTGAAGAAGGTGGCGCTGGCGACCTTGTCCGCCCCGCCCCGCGCCGTCTCCACCGCCAGCGTCGCGGCGAGCGTGGTGCCGGCGACGCAATAGCCGACGGTGTGGACCGCGGGCACGTCGAGCAGGTCGCGGACGGTGTCGATCGCATCGACCTGCGCGGCGACGTAATCGTCCCACATCACGTCCTTCATCGTCGCGTCGGCGGATTTCCACGACACCATGAACACGGTGATGCCCTGCTCCACCGCCCAGCGGATGAAGCTCTTCTCCGGCGTCAAATCGAGGATGTAGAAGCGGTTGATCCACGGCGGGAAGATCAGCAGCGGCGTCGCCAGGACCTTCTTCGTCGCCGGGTTATACTGAATGAGTTCGTACAGGTCGGTGCGCTTGACGACCTGACCCGGCGTAGCGGCGAGGTTGCGACCGACCTCGAATGCGGAACCGTCGGTGTGCGTCATCTGCCCGCGGCCCATGTCCGCCAGCATGTTCTGGAGCCCCTTGAGCAGATTCTCGCCGCGCGTCTCGACCGTCCGCTCCAGCACCGCCGGATTGGTCAGCGCGAAGTTGGTCGGGCTCATCGCATCGACGAAGCCGCGGGTGGCGAAGCGAAGCTGCTCTCGCTGCTTCGGATCGATACCGTCGATCGCGTCGACGCCGCGCAGCATGTGGTCGGCGATCGTGTTGTAGCTCTGACGGATCAGGTCGAAGACCGGGTTCTCGCGCCATTGCGGGTCCTTGAACCGCTTGTCGCGCGCCTGTTCGGGGGTTTCCGCGGTCGGCGGCGCGCTGGTGGGATCGAGAAACCGCTGCCACAGCGTCAGACTGTCGGTCCAGAAATCGCGGGCCCGCTCCAGCGTGGCGGGATCGTTGAAGCCGGGTATGGTCGGCAGCGCGGCGATGCCCTGCTCCATCATCATCTGCTGCGCACGGCCGAGGACCCATGTCCAATGCTGCATGTCCTTCAGGGTCGGCTGCTCGGGTGCGTCGGCCATGCGCGGTCTCTCCTCGATCCTGTAGACGGGCGTAGTGCATTCGCAGTTCCACGTCAGCTTTCGCGACGGGCCGCTTCGCTGTAGATGCGTCGGCGAAAGGTACTGCCATGACCGACCCGTCCGACGATTTCTATCGCATGAAGCGCCTGCCCCCGTACGTGATCGCGGAAGTCAACGCGATGCGGGCGGCGGCGCGCGCGGGCGGCGAGGACATCATCGATCTCGGCATGGGCAATCCCGACCTGCCGCCGCCCGAGCACGTCATCGAGAAGCTGATCGAGGTGACGCGCAAGCCCGACGCGCATGGCTATTCACAGTCGAAGGGCATTCCCGGACTGCGCCGCGCGCAGGCGAATTACTACGGGCGACGGTTCGGGGTCGAGTTGAACCCGGAGACCGAAGTCGTGGTGACGATGGGATCGAAGGAGGGGCTGGCCAGCCTCGCTACCGCGATCACCGCGCCGGGCGACGTCGTGCTCGCACCGAACCCCAGCTATCCGATCCACACCTTCGGCTTCATCATCGCCGGGGCGACGATCCGCGCGGTGCCGACGACGCCTGACGAAGCGTATTTCGAGAGCCTGGAACGGGCGATGGCGTTCACCGTGCCGCGGCCGAGCGTGCTCGTCGTCAACTACCCATCGAATCCGACGGCGGAGACGGTCGACCTCGCCTTCTACGAGCGGCTGGTGGCGTTCGCGAAGGAGCAGGGCCTCTGGATCCTGTCCGACCTCGCCTATTCGGAGCTATACTACGACGGCAATCCGACGCCTTCGATCCTGCAGGTCAAGGGCGGCAAGGACGTCGCGGTCGAGTTCACGTCGCTGTCCAAGACGTACAGCATGGCCGGCTGGCGAATCGGCTTCGCGGTCGGCAACGCTAAACTGATCGCGGCGATGACGCGGGTGAAGTCGTACCTCGATTACGGCGCGTTCACGCCGATCCAGGCGGCGGCGTGCGCGGCGCTGAACGGGCCGCAGGACATCGTCGAGAAGAACCGGGTGCTCTATCACAAGCGTCGCGACGTGCTGGTCGACAGCTTCGCGCGCGCCGGCTGGGACATCCCAAGCCCACGCGCGTCGATGTTCGCCTGGGCACCGTTGCCGCCGGCACTGGCGCATCTGGGGTCGCTGGAATTCTCGAAGCAGATGCTGACCGAGGCGAAGGTCGCAGTCGCGCCGGGTGTCGGATATGGCGAAAACGGCGAAGGCTTCGTCCGCATCGCGCTGGTCGAGAACGAACAGCGACTGCGTCAGGCGGCGCGGAACGTAAAACGGTATTTGGCGTCGATGGGGGTGAATACCCCGGCGCAAGGGGCGGGGTGAAGCTGCGAAACCACGATCACGATCGGTGGCGTTTGCCGGTCTTTCTCCTGTCGAAGGCCATAAGAACGCTACCGTCGCAGGCTCAGCATCAAGGCGCCGGTGAACCAGACCGGCAATCCGACGATGATGATGCTCGTCGCGAAGGGTTGAGTTTGCGGCTCGGGCCAAGAGAAGAAGTTTGAACGCGGCCTCGGCACCGCCGCCCATATCCGTCCGCAGATAGGCAAGGCCGCGCTCGGCTTGGCTAACGACGATGTTGGGCGCATATCCGCCGGCCCCGACCTTTACGTTCCGCTAGGTGTAGGACGCGACGGCCGGGCTGTCCGGAAAATCGGCGGATGCGCGGTCGCCGTCAGCGCCAGCGTCATCGTCAACCATAACCTAGCCACGCGCGCGATAGCGGAAGTTGCGGAACCTGGCCCGGCCGTCTCCGGCTGCGAACACGCCCGGCCTGAGGCTGAGGAAACCGTCGGCGACGTTATGATTGTACCCGGCTACCTCCACCGATCGATCCTTGGTCCAGTTCCGGCCGTCGCGGCTGTAGAAGAACGTCACGACGTTCTCGTCGTTCACGGCGCGGATGTGCAATCGCGTCGCGTCGATCCTGGCTCCCGGCGGCCATCGCTCCTCCTGACCGATCCGGTACGCATGGAGTTGCCTGGGCCCGATGGCCAAGCCGCAGAAGAGCTTGTCGTTGTAGAAGAGCGTCACCCCTGCGGTGCTGGTTCCCAGGATCTCGACCTCCACCGACAGCTCATACGAACGGTCTCCTGCCACGAACAGCAAGGGTGAACTGTTTGCCGGCCCCACCCCCTGCCCGGCCAGCGTCAACACTCCCTCGTCGACGCTCGCCCGCCTCAGATAATCGCCCTTCGCCGGATCGAAGAACTGCATCTTGGTGCCGAACATGTCTGGCGAGAAGTTCGATAGCGTTGTTCCATGCGGTCCGGGCAACCCGCCCCGTGGCGCGGCGATCGGCGTGGATAGGTCGCCGCCCGCGGCGCGCGGCCACCCGTCTTCGGTCCACGTGATCGGCTCCAAAAGCATCTGGCGGCCGAGTGTGCGGAATCCGTTCTCATAGCCGTGATACGCCAGCCACCAGCTTCCGTCGGGTGCCTCGACGGCTGTGCCGTGCCCGCGCGACCACCACGGTTCGTCCCGGCTGAGCGTGCGGACGACGGGGTTGTGGGGGCAGTTCTGCCACGGCCCGTCGATGGAGCGCGATCGCGCGACCACCACCATGTGGCTGGTCGGCGGTCCTGCCGTCCCGCCCTGTCCCGAAATCAGATAGAACCACTCGCCCCGGCGCAGGACCTTCGGCCCCTCCAAGGCGAAACCCTCGATCACATAGTCGTCGGGGATCGGCCAACCTGAGTAGACGTGCTCGACCGGCCCAACGGCGGACAGGCCGTCGGCGCTGATGCGGACCCGGCGACCGCCATTGAAGAACAGGTAGCGCTGACCGTCTTCGCCGACCGCGTGGCCGGGATCGATGAAGCCGTCCAGCTTCATGTCGATGGGCTCGCTCCACGGCCCGCTCATGCTCGACGCGTGGATGACGAACGTCTTTTGTGGGCGCTCGGAATCGTCGAGCGTCGGAATGTAGATGAAGTAGCGGCCATCATGTTTGGCGATATCAAGCGCCCAGACGATGCCGATGTTCGTGCGGAGCGCAGCCGCGATGGGCGTCCAGTCGATCAGGTTGCGCGAATGCCAGATCGGAATGCCGGGATAATATTGGAAGGACGAGAAGGTAGCGTAATAATCCGCGCCGTCCTTCAGAATGCTCGGGTCGGGCCGGTCGCCCGACAGCACCGGATTGACGTATCGCCCATCGCCCAGACTGGCTCGCCTTTGTCCCTCCATCCCCGGTCGTCCGTGCAGGCGGGGTGCGCGGTCGCACGCCACCGCGTCGGGGCGCGACTGCCCGGCGGTCTCGGCTGGTATCGCCGCAGCCCCCGCGGTCGCCAGCGCGAGGGTCAGGGCTTCACGGCGCGAAGGATGCATGCTGGAGTTCCGGTGTAGAGAGTCGATAGTGTGGGATACTCCCGCCGACGCGCCCCGAGCCCGAATATCGGGCTGAGAAGTACTGCGCTTCCGCTAGAAGACCGTCTGCGGCAACGCACGGACAGCTTGGGGCGTCAGTCCCAGCTCGACGAGCGTTTTGGTTGCGCCCGGTAGCACCGCGTCGTTGAACCCAGTACCAGCAACGTCGTGAAACGTGCCGTGACAGCACGCGGAGCGAAGATCGAACTCGTCCACCGACGTCCTCAACCGCGCCAGAATGTCGGCATAACCCAGCGCACGCGGAACGCACGCCCCCGGCAGAAAGATCGATCGGCTCACCCGCGCGCGCGCGGTCGGGCAAGACGGTTCGCGCCAACGCTCGCTGTGCCTGCGCCGCGCACCCCGGCGGCCCGGCGTTCGTCATCACTACCGCAACTGGGAGGTGCCGATATGTCATCCACGTCATGCAGCGTTCGCCAGATCGGCGCGACAATGCCGGTCAATGAACGCGTCGTGGCGTGGCATCGCCGCGGCGGTCTTGGCGATCATGTCGCGCAGGTGGTGCATGAAGCGTCCCGCTTCCTCCACCGGCAGCGTATCGACCAGCGGGTCGTAAGAAGTCGGTGCCGGCTCCTGACCGGCCAGAACCGCGATCCAGCTGTCGTCGGTGAACAGCCCGCCCTGATCGCGGATGACGCGCGCCCGGCTGCGCCACAGTGCGATCTTGCCCGACAGCGAAGCCGGAATGTCCATCGTCCGGCAGTGGTTCCAAAAGGGAGAATCGTCGCGGGTGGTGGCATGATAGTGCAGGATGATGAAATCTCGGATCTGCTCGTATTCCAGCCGCAGCAGCCGGTTGTATTCGTCGCGCTCGGCGCTGGCGAACCCCGTATCTGGGAACAGGCTCAACAGGCGCGAGATGCCCGACTGCACCAGATGGATGCTGGTCGACTCCAGCGGTTCCAGAAAGCCGCCCGCGAGCCCGAGCGCGACGCAGTTGCCCTCCCATAGCCGCTGCCGGACGCCCGCGACGAAGCGAAGCCTGCGCGCATCCCCCAGCGCCGCGCCGTCAAGGCCGCGCAGCAGATCGTCCTCGGCCTGCGCTTCGTCCTGAAACGCGCTGGCATAGACATGGCCGTTGCCGACGCGGTGCTGAAGCGGGATGCGCCACCGCCATCCCGCCGTACCGGCGGTGGCGCGGGTGTAGGGCAGCAACGCGGCGGTACTGGTACTCGGCACCGCCAGCGCCCGGTCGCAGGGCAGCCAATGCTGCCAGCTGTCGAACGCCACGCCCATCGCATCGCCAAGCAGCAGCGATCGGAAGCCGCTGCAATCCACGAACAGTTCGCCGTCGATCCGCCGCCCTCCGTCGAGCACGACCGCAGCGATATGACCATTATGCTCCGATCGCTCGACGGCCGTGACCCTGCCCTCGATCCGGGTGACGCCGGTCCGTTCCGACAGCTGCCTCAGATAGCGCCCGTACAGCCCCGCGTCGAAATGAAACGCGTAGCCTAGCGAGGCGAGCACGGTGGCCGGGTTGTCCGAAGGCCGCGTGAACCGGCCCGCGTGCGCGGCGACGGCGGACAGGCAATATTCGTCCAGCCGGCCGACATCGCCGGCGGCGCCATCGATCCGCGACTGCCGCAGCCAGAGCTGGTGGAACTTCACGCCCTCGACATCGCGGCCGTGCGTGCCGAACGGATGCATGTACCGGTCGCCGATGCGGCCCCAGCCGACGAACTCGATGCCCAGCTTGAACGTCGCGCGGGTGGCGCGGACGAATGCGTCCTCGTCGATCCCGAGCAGGCGGTTGAAGTCGTGTAGCGACGGGATGGTCGCCTCGCCGACGCCGATCGTCCCGATGTCTTCGGATTCGACCAGCGTGATCGCGACTCCGGCGGCGGTCAGACGGGACAGCGCGGCAGCGGCCATCCAGCCTGCCGTTCCTCCACCGACGATGACGACCTTGCGGATCGGTCGGGGTACGTCGGCGCTCACGCCGCGGCCCGGCGCTGGCCGAAGCGATGCGACCGGGCATATTCTACCAGATCCCGGTTCGACGGCAGGTTCGCAATGGCATAATCCGCCTGCCGCCTTACCTCCGCGAATGCCCGCCGCGCATCCTCATGATAACGGAGCGAGCCGGCCTTGGCGCTGAGATCGGTCTTCCAGCCCATGCCGTACAGGACATATTGCCAGCTCGGCTCGGTGAAGATGTCGATCTGGGCATCGATGTCGAGTTCGTTCGGCCACCGGTACCGCCAGCGATCGAGCATCTCATGGAGCGAGTCGGGGATCGACGCGGCGGCGACGTTGTCGCGCCAGAATTCGGTGTCGCGCCGTTCGGAGATGCAATAATGCAGCTTGATGAAGTCCAGCGCGCGTTCGTAGCGGCGGCGCAGGTTCAGGTTGAACTGCCGCGCCGAGGTCTCGTAATCGCCTCCCCAGGGAAACAGGTTGGCGATCATCCCGGCGGACACTTCGGCGAAGGCGATTCCGGTTGCCTCCAACGGCTCGAAAAAGCCGCTCGATAATCCAACGGCGACGCAGTTCTTGTGCCAGTTGGTTTCGCGATACCCCGCATCGAACTTGAACCGGCGCACCTCCGCATCGGCCCCTGCCGCACCCAGATAGCCGCGCAGCACGCGCTCGGCGGCCTCGTCGTCCGTGTGATCCGACGAATAGACGTGGCCGATACCACGGCGGCGATCCAGCCCGATGTCCCACGTCCATCCCGCCTGCTGCGCCGTGGAGATGGTGTAGGACGCGATCGGGTCCCGCTCTCCCGTGTACGGCAGCTGCGCGGCGACCGCCCGGTCGCAGAACAGCACGTCGCGGCAGGAGCGGAACGGGATGTTCATCGCCTTGCCGATCAGCTCGGCCCGGAAACCCGTGCAGTCGACATACAAATCGGCCGTCAGCGACCCGTTCCGCTCGGTCGAGACGCTGTCGATCGCGCCGTCCGCGTCGAGGCTCACCTGCGTTACGGTGTCGATCAGGTGCCGGACGCCGTTGGCGATCCCCTGCTCGCGCAGCAGCCCGGCCAGCGCGATCGCATCGAAGTGGAACGCGTAGTTGAGCGGCCCGACATAATCCTCGTGGCTCGGCAGCTTGGGCGCGCGTCGGGCATCCGCCGCCTTTTTCTGTGGATTGGAAACCTCGTCCCAGTTCTCGGTCCCGCCCTCGCCCAACAACCAATAGGGCAAGAGTTCGAGCCCGCCGCTGGAATCCGCGACCTGGAACGGGTGCGAATAATGGTCGGTCGCACCTTCGCCCGGTACGTTGCGCCAGTTCACGAACTTGGCGCCCTGTTTGAAGGTCGCGCCACAGCGGCGGACGAGGTCGGCCTCGTCGATGCCGATCGTCGCCAGCGTTCGCCGGATCGTGGGAAAGGTGCCTTCGCCGACGCCCAGGACGCCGATGTCGTGCGATTCCACCAGCGTGATCGCAACCCCGCCGGGCAGATCGGCACCGAGGCGCTTGGCGAGATACCCTGCGGTCAGCCACCCGGCCGTGCCACCGCCGACGATCAGGATCTGCTTTCTCATCCGCCTCTCCCGAACCGGTTTGACTGCCGTCGCCGTGACCGGGAACGCTCCCGGTTGCAGCGACGGTAGCCGATGTCCGTCAGAATGACAGATTGATGCCGGTACTGATGCGACGATCGCTCTGGAACCAGCTGCGACCGACCAGGTTGCCGCCCGGATACCCGCCCATCAACGTGCGCGCGGTCGCCCCGGTCAGGTTCGTCCCCTGCACACCGAACGAGAAGTTCTCCGTCACCTTGAACCGGACGCCCGCATCCAGCGTCCCGTACGAGGCGCTGTAGACCGGCAGCGCGATCTGGATCGGCGTCGCGGCGCCCGGTGTCGCATAATAGTTATACGTCGGGTTGGTGCCGTTGCTGTTGGTCGATTGCAGGTATTTCGACCGCCAGGAATAGGCGACGCGCAGGGAGAACGGGTTACGCTCGTATAGCAACGCGGCATTGGCGTTGTGTTTGGACAGGCCGACCAGTGGCGCGTCCGACCGGATCACGCCATTGATGTCCCGATACACGTCGCCGGGGTTCTTGCTGTCGATGAAGGTATAGTTCGCCTCGACGCCAAACCCGCTGATCGGCCCGTCGAACATATCGAGGAAGAAGCGTCCGCCGACTTCGACGCCCTTGATCGTGGCGGCTTTAGGCGAGTTGATGAAGTCCGAGGCGGCGGCGTTGACGATCTCGGTCTGGCCATTGGTGAACACCACCGGCACCTGCCGCGTCGTCAGCGAGAAGATCGGCAGGTCGGTCAGGCGCTTGTAGAAGGGCGCGATGTGGAACGTCGTGCCGCGCTCGCCATAATATTCCAGCGACAGGTCGAAATTGTTCGATATCGTCGGCTTCAGCAGCGGATTGCCCGTCTCCGCGGTAAAGTTCGTGAAGATGCCGGGCTGCCCCGCCACGGGGTTGTTCGTCGTCGCGACACCGACGGAGCCGGACGAACGCAGCGCGTTGAAGCTCGGCAGGTCCAGCGTGATGTTATAGCCGCCGCGTAGTTTCACGCGATCCGAAGGCGAGAAGACCAGATTGACGCTCGGCAGGACGCGCGTGAAATCGGCCTTGCCGCCGCGCGCAATGAACTGCGTGCCCAGCGACACGGTCTGGCCGTTGCGAATGAACGTATTGCCATTCTGCTGGATGAAGCCGCTGCCTTCGTTCTCGATATGGACGACGCGCACGCCGACATTGCCGGAGATGCCGTTCGCCGTCCCCTGCGGACCGAAGCGAACGAGGGCGTAGCCAGCCATGTTCTCCGTACGATTGTCCACCTGATCGCCCGGCAGGATGAAGCCCGGCTGCCGGATACCGGACAACCCGCCATAGCCACTGCGCGGCAGGGGACCGGATGCCGAGCAGTTGGATTCGGTACCCGGCGGGCAGAAGCCGGCCGGCGGTGGCGTGACGAGACCGGTGCGGTCCTCGTTGAACCGATCGGCCAGGCTTTCGCTCGCGAACAGCAGGCTACCCGGCAACAGCGCCTCGCCACGGAAGAAGTCCTTAAAGGCATGTGCCGACACATCTCCGGGCGCGGCGTTCGCATAGGTCAGCTGCGGATCGCCGTTCCAGCCACGGCCCAGCGCGGTCCAGTTATAACCGTTCTGGAGGTCGCGCTCCGTCCGCTTGGCGTAGCGCCCACCGACCTTGATCGACCGGAAGAAGCTATCGTCGAACTTGTATTCCGCATCGAGCTGGGCCGTATCCAGCCGACCCCTGTTGCGCTCGTTGTGGGGCATCGATGCCGACCAGAAGTAGTTGGCGGGATCTGCGAACGATGCCTGAGTGGCAGGGCTGACGCTGATCTGCGGGAGATCGCCGGTCAGGTCCATGCCGAACGCCGGCCCGAAACTGACCTCGCGGAAGATGTCGATGCGATCGTAGATCTGCCGCGAATCGACCCGCTGGATCGAGCCGGTGATCGACAGCGGGCCACCCTCCGGCGCCCACGCGAAGGACAGCGAATAGTCGCGGGTGCGCGTATCGCTTTCCACAAAACCCTTGTTGCCGCTGCTCGTCACCTGCCCGCCGGGCAGGAATGTCGCCGGGTCGCGGTTGAACAGCGAACTCGTCTTCAGCAACAGGCCGTTTTCGTCGAAGGTGCTGGTCGCGGGGTCGACCGCCAGCGTTTGCGACGAAACCTGCGCCCCGTAATCGCTCGACTGGCTCTTGTAGCGCGACTGGAAGAAGCTGGCGGTGAAGGTCAGGTCGTCCGAGGGGGCCCACTGGGCCGCGCCGTAGATGCCGTTGCGGCGGTACTGGAACGCCTCATCACCATAGGTGAAGCCGCCGGGGATGAACCGGTCCGCGCCGCCGACGTTCGTCTTGAAATAGGGTTCGGTGCGGATGAACTGCGACAGCGAGCTGAACTGGCTGTACGCGATATCGGCGAGCAGGCCGATGCGACCGATCGGCGTGTCGAACGAGTCGGTGACCAGTACCGACCCCATCGGATCGGCCTTGTTCGCCATATCTCCAAGGCTCAGTTCCGCCGTGCCGGCGACGTGGAACTTGCCGTTGAAGTCGAACGGCATCTTCGTGCGCAGGTCGATCTGGCCGCCGGTGCCGCCCTCGATCAGGTCCGCGGTGGACGCCTTGTAGACGTCGACCGCCGCCATCAATTCGGGCGTGACGTCGCTCCACAGGATGGCGCGGCCGTTATTCGCGCTGAAAATTTCGCGACCGTTCAACCGAGACGCGACGCCCGTCAGCCCGCGCACCTGAACGCCGGACCCTTGAACGGAAAAGTGATCGGGATCGCCGAGCGCGGCGAACCGGACGATCGACACGCCCGACACGCGCTGCAGCACTTCGGTGATGGAATTGTCGGGCAGCTTGCCGGCATCATCGGCAACGACCGAGTCGACGATGGTTTCGCTGCGGCGCTTGCGCTCGGTCGCGGCTTCGAGAGCTGCGCGACGACCTGTGACAACGATGTCAACATCACCCGAAGAATCGGCCTGCGGTTGATTTTGTTCGGCTCCCGGCGCGGCCGCCTGCGTCGTATCCGGAGAGATGGCCTGCACTTCCGCCTGAGCCCAGGCTTGACCGCTGATCCCTGACGCCAACACGGCCATCAACGAGATGCCGGCTCGTGCGGTAGAGCGTCGACGAATTGGCGTCTGAACGTGCATTGAAACCCCTCTCCTAGCATTATCCGACCAGCGAACATGCTGGCCGTGCGCCTAGCGCATCGTCTCAGCGATGCTACCGCTACCATAATTAGTAATATCATTCACGATTGCAAGCGCCTTATACCAGTTGAAGTTGGCACCCTGCCGTTGCGAGAAAATCCACAGCCTTGCGTTCGCTGGTTTGCGGATCGCCCATCTCAGGCCGTGCCTTTCACGCGATCATATCCCTCATCGATCACCGCCTTCATCGCTAACCCGGCACCCGCCGCGTCGCGCTGCTCGATCGCATCGGCGATCCTCGCGTGAGTGGCCACCGTTTGAGCCATCGCGAAAGCGTCCAGCGGCGTGGTCA
Organism: Microvirga sp. SRT01; assembly: GCA_018139225.1. GTDB lineage: Bacteria > Pseudomonadota > Alphaproteobacteria > Sphingomonadales > Sphingomonadaceae > Sphingomonas > Sphingomonas longa. The sequence continues at coordinate 30,431 of JAGSNX010000006.1, read as the reverse complement.
AGCCCAGGAAAGCTCGCAGCGCCGTCTCGACCACGCCAGCGAAGGATCGGAATAGCGGGTTGCCGGAGCCCAGCGCGATCGCGATGTGGAATGCCAGATCGGCCTCGCCGAAAGCACGCCGATCGGACCCGGCCTGCGCCATATCGCCCAATGCCTGCCTCATGGACCGGATGTGAACCGCCTGATGCTGTTCGGCCGCCAGCGCCGCCGCGGCCGGCTCCACGGCATACCGCATCTGTGCGAGGTGCCGGAGAAACGCCTGATCCAAGCCGACGCTGACGCGCCACGTTAGCAGGTCCGAGTCGAACCAGTTCCATGCGCTCGGCGGCAGCACCACGGTGCCAACCCGGCTTTTGCCGGCAATCAACCCTTTTGCGGTCAGGGTCTTCGCAACCTCGCGCACCAGAACGCGAGACACGCCGAAGCGCTCGAATAACTGTTCCGCTGATGGCATACGGCTGCCCGGAGGCCGAGCACCGGACAGGATCTCGGCAGCCAGCCTCGCGGCCACAGCATCGTGCCCGTACACCGACCGTGACCGGTCAAGAACGGTGTCCTCCGACATGATTTCGTCACTCCCACCACGATGCTCTCACAGGCACCATCGCTCGATCCAAGGATCATGTGGTTGCCTGGGGCAGCTTGACGGTAACGTTAACACAGAGAGCAGACGGTTGTCATGGCCCACCGGGTGGGGCTCTCTTTCTTCACAGCTTGTTCCGACAGTTAGCCCGAGGAGAATAGCTTCCGTCGGCCGAACCGTGGCACGGCTACTTTTGCTGTGCCGCCTGCTACCCGCCACCGCACGAGCTGTAGGATAAATCCGAAAGCTTTATTGACAGGATGGCCGTTGACGGCTTGATCGCTGCGCAAAAGCAAATCGTCGGCGAGGATATCAAGAATGCACATCAGCTTACACCAGGCGTGCGCCACGATCGCACTCTCGACAGCCTGCATGCCGGTATCCGCCGCCGTATCGCAGTCCGCAGTTTTGCCCGGCGTGACAACGATGTCATCCGTGGCGCATCCCCCGCAATGGCCGGTCCTGCCGCTGAAGCGACAACGTGATCCGAAGGTCGAAGCACGTGTCGAGGCGCTACTCGGAAAGATGTCGATCGAAGATAAGGTCGGGCAGTTGTTGCAGGTCGACATCGCCAGCATCACGCCCAAAGATCTTGAGACGTACAAGCTCGGCTCGATCCTGAACGGCGGCAATAGCGCGCCGAACAACGATGAGCTTGCTCCCGCGGCGGAGTGGCTAAATCTGTTCGATGCGTTCTACGATGCATCGGTGAAGCGCAGCGACGGTCGCCCCGTCGTCCCCGTGATCTGGGGCACCGATGCGGTGCATGGCGCCAACAATATCGTTGGTGCGACGCTGTTCCCTCACAATATCGGCTTGGGCGCCATGCGTGACCCCGCCCTGATCAAGCGAATCGGTGCGGCGACCGCCGCAGAAACCGCCGCGACGGGTATCGACTGGAGCTTCGCGCCCACTGTTGCGGTCGTTCAGGACGACCGATGGGGCCGTACCTATGAAAGCTATTCGGAAGATCCGACGATCGTCGCCGCCTATGCCGGCCAGATGGTCGAAGGCATCCAGGGCACGGTCGGACAGGATTTCATGAAGCCCGGCCACGTCATCTCGTCCGTTAAACACTTCCTGGGCGACGGCGGCACCGGCGGTCGCGATCAGGGCGACACCAGGGTTCCCGAAGCCGTCCTGCGCGATGTGCACGCGGCCGGCTACCTGACCGCCCTTCCCGCCGGCGCGTTGACCGTCATGCCGAGCTTCTCCAGCTGGAACGGCGAGAAGATGACCGGCAACAAGAGCCTCCTGACCGAAGTCCTGAAGGAGCGGATGGGCTTCGACGGCTTCACGATTGGCGACTGGAACGCGCATGGTCAGGTGACCGGCTGCACCAACGAGGATTGCGCGCCCGCCATCAATGCCGGGCTCGACATGTTCATGTATTCCGGTCCGGGCTGGAAGCAGCTCTATGCCAACACGTTGCGCGAAGCAAAGGACGGAACGATCCCCGCCACCCGTCTCGACGATGCGGTCCGTCGTATCCTGCGCGTCAAAGTAATCGCCGGGACGTTCGATGCGGGACGGCCCTCGTCGCGGCCAACCGCGGGTAAGTTCGCCCTGCTCGGTGCGCCGGAGCATCGGGCGGTTGCCCGGCAGGCGGTACGCGAGTCCCTGGTTTTGCTGAAGAACAACGGCAACGTCCTGCCTCTCAAGCCGTCCGCCAACATCCTCGTGGCGGGACGCGGCGCAGACAATATCGGACAGCAGGCCGGGGGTTGGTCGATCACTTGGCAGGGTACGGATGTCACCAACAAGGACTTCCCGAACGGCCAGTCGATCTGGTCGGGTATCGATCAGGCGGTCCGCGCCGGCGGCGGCAAGGCCATGCTGGCCGTCGACGGCACCTATGCTGCAAAGCCCGATGTCGCGATCGTCGTGTTCGGCGAGACGCCCTATGCCGAGTTCACCGGCGACCGCCCGACGCTGGAATATAGTCCGGACGACAAGAGCGATCTGGCGCTGCTCAAGAAGCTGAAGGCGGCAGGTATCCCGGTCGTCGCCGTGTTCCTGTCGGGTCGTCCGCTCTGGGTGAATCCCGAACTGAATGCCGCCGACGCCTTTGTGGCCGCGTTCCTGCCGGGAACCGAAGGCGGCGGTGTCGCCGATGTCCTGATCGCGGGCAAGGATGGTCGCCCTGCCAACGACTTTCGCGGCAAGCTGAGCTTTTCCTGGCCCAAGCGCCTCGACCAATACGTCCTGAACAAGCGCGACGCCGGCTATGATCCGCTTTTCCCGATCGGCTATGGCCTGACCTATGGTGCGACATCGACGCTCGCCAAGCTCGACGAGAGCCGGCCAGCCGTATCGGCGGGCGACCAGAACGCGCTGTTTGTTCGCGGCCGGGTCGTTGCCGGCGCAAGATTCAACAGCGGCGGGCCGCTGGCTCAGACGCGCACGGACCGCAGCGCGCAGGAAGACAGCCTCCGGCTCGTGTGGAACGGCAAGGGGAACGGCGAGGCTGCGATCGAGCAGGCGACGCCGATCGACGTCACGCGGGAGACGAATGGTCAGCTGAGCCTGATCGTCGACTATCGCGTCACTGCTGCGCCGTCCGCTCCCGTCACTTTGGGCATGGCCGATCCGGCGAAGTCGGCGACGGTGCCGCTCAACGGCGGGCTGACCAAGGGCGACTGGACGACGATTGCGGTGCCGCTGCGCTGCTTCGCCGATCAGGGCCTGAACATGAAAACGATCGTCAAGCCGTTCGCCCTCGCCACGTCGGGCACGTTAAGCATCGACGTCTCGGCGATCCGAATCGGCAGTGCGCCCGCCGGCCCGGTCAGGTGCGGCGTGAAGTGATCGAAGAATCCGACTGCAGCGGTTCACGCCCCGATCGATCGATTCCCGCTTAAATTTATGTCGGCGTGCTCGCGGCACGTCATGCTCTTGCAAGGAAATCCCATGCCGGTCTTCCCCCGTCAGCCTCTTCTCAAGGTCCTGCCGCACGCGCTGCTGGCGTGCACGTCGCTCGCGACCATGGCTTTCCCCACTGCCGCGGGGGCCACGGCGATGGCCACGGTCAATCGCAACGGCAGCCTGGTGTCGGTCGAGCCTTATGCGCCCAACATCGTCCGCGTGACGATCGCCGTCGACCGGGCTCAGGCCGATGCTCCGCCGGGAGACGGCCCCAATGCGAAAGCCGATTCCGCCGGGTGGACGCACCGCACCGATGCCGATGGCGACGTCTTCGCCTCCTCTGCACTGACGCTGACCGTCAAGGCGCAGCCTTGGCCCAAAGCGCCGTCGCAGATGGAGCGGTATTTCGCGCCGTCGCTGCCACCGGTCGCGCTGCGGATCACCGATGCCGCTGGCAAGCCGCTGACCGAGATGACCGGTTGGGAGATGGCGCCGCACACCGTCAATGGCGAGAAGACCTTCCGTGTCGGCGCGAGTTTCTCCGTCGCGCCGGGCGAGCATTATTATGGGCTTGGCCAAAATCAGGAGGGCATCCTGGACCTGAAGGGGCGGACGATCGACTGCCGCCACAACTATGACGCTCCCGCAGGCGAGACGGTCTGCGTCCCCTTCATGGTCACCAACAAGGGCTATGGCATCGTCTGGGACAATCCCTCCGTCACCACCGTATCGCCCGGCCTGAATAATGCGACCCACTGGCAGTCCGAAGTCGGCGAGCGCGTGTCCTTCTTCGTGATCACCGGTGCGACCACCGACGAGCTCTACGCCGGCTATGCCAGGCTGACCGGTCAGACGCCGCTGCCGCCGAAAGCCGCGTTTGGCCTGATCCAGAGCAAGGCACGGTACGAAACGCAGAAAGAACTGCTCGACATTGCAGACGGCTATCGCAGTCGACAACTGCCGCTGGACGTGATGGTGCTCGACTGGTTCCACTGGTCACGCATGGGCCAGCTCGACATCGACCGCACCTATTTCCCCGATCCCAAGGGCATGAACGACAAGCTGCATGCCATGGGCCTGCGCTCGATCATCAGCGTCTGGCCGCGGTTCGAAAAGGAATCGCGCTACTTCAACATGCTCGCCAGCAAGGGCTGGTTCCTGAAGGACAAGGACGGCAACGTCGTCGACGGGCTGCCGATCCGGTCCGACCGGGCGGGCGCGTTGATCGATACCACCAACCCCGACGCCCGAAGCTGGTTCTGGGATCGCATCCGCGACAACATCGCCAGCGAGGGCTTCGACTGGTTCTGGCTGGACGAAACCGAACCTGATCTGGTGCCCGACGGCAACTTCTTCTCGATCGGCTCTGGCGACCGCTATCACAACATCTTCCCGCTGCTCCACACCACCGGTGTTGCGGAGGGATCGGCGCGCGACCGGCCGAAGATGCGCAACCTGATCCTGTCGCGCGCCGCGTATCTGGGTGTGCAGCGCAACGGCGCGCTGTTCTGGTCGTCGGACATCAAATCGACATGGGAAGCCTATCGCCGCCAGATCCCGACCGGGCTGGGCTTCACCGCCACCGGCATGGCCTATTGGGGAAGTGATATCGGCGGCTGGCAATGGCCGAACGGACCCAAGGCGGAGAAGACGGTCCTGCTCGATCCGGCCGGGGCGACGGCGATGGCGCCCAGCTATGCCGATTATCCGGAGCTGTTCACGCGCTGGTTCGCCTATAGCGTATTCACGCCGACGCTGCGGATCCACGGACAGCGGCCGGGAGCGGCGCTCTGGGAATATGGCACCGCAGCCGAGCCGGTGCTCGCGAGCTTCCTGAAGCTGCGCTACGCGTTGATGCCCTACATCTACTCGCTGGGTCGCCACACCTATGAAAGCGGCGCACCGTTCATGCGCGCGCTGTTCATGGATTTCCCGAACGACCCCAACGTCGCGAATATGGGCGACGAATATATGTTCGGCCCTGCCTTCCTCGTCGCGCCGGTGACCGAGCAGGGCCAGACGAGCCGCACGGTCTATCTGCCCGCCGGCGCAGACTGGTATGACTACTGGACCAACCAGCGGCATACGGGCGGTCAGAGCGTGACCGTACCCACCCCGATCGACCGCATCCCCCTGTTCGTGCGGGCGGGATCGATCGTGCCGATGGGCGTCCAGGTGCCGAGCACCGCGACCAGGCAGGCCCTGGAGAGCATTCGGGTCTATCCGGGCGCCGATGCCAGCTTCGCGATCTATGACGACGACGGCGTGACCAACGCGTACAAGGCCGGCAGGAACGGCACCACCGCGACGCTTCGGTGGGACGACGCGACCGGCCGGCTGCGGACGGTAGGCAAGCTGCCGACCGGTCAGGATGCAACGGCGTTGGTGCAGGTGATCGGCGCGCGATAGCGCGCGCCGAAAACGCCGGGCCGGTGGCGCAAGCGAGGACATGATGATGGGTTTCACCCGCCCTTCTGTCCTGGCCGGGGTCGCCGCCGCCGGCATCGCCCATCATGTGCTGGCCCGCAGCCTGCTACAGGTACCCGACGAGCTGTTCGCACGGTAAAAGCGTGCCGGTGCAAGCATTTCGTCAGTCTGACACCACGACAACCTCGACTGGTTCCGCCCCCGGCGCGACGGCGACGCCCTGCACGTCGATCGGACGCCGCGCCCGGCGAACGGCTTCGTTCCCATGCTGCGGCTTGACGGACCCGGGCTGGTCTGATGCGTCCGGCAATCGTCGTCAGCGATAGCGACCCATCGTCACCCTCAACAGCACAGGCCGATCGATGATGTTGATGCCGTAGTCGGTCTGGTCGCCGTTCCAGATGCGGTCGGTGGCCCACTGGCCGTTGACGAAACGCCCCTCCTCCACCTTGACGACCATGCCGTTCGCCGGTCCGCCCTTCCGGGTCGCGAAGGTAAGACGGACGTGGTCGCCAGTGAACAGGAACTGATCGGCGGATAGCTGGGCGACAGCGACGCCGCCGATCGGCTCCCGGCTCCACGGTGCTGGCTCCGACTTCAGCCAGGTCCACTCCCTCATGCCGAACTGCCACTCGCCCCAACTGGCGGTGATCGTCCAGTCGCCCATCGTCGTCGAAACCGGGGCGCCATCGTCGGGCTTGCCTGCGCCCCAGGTTGGATGCTCGAAGGCGAGCTTCGCCCATTCCCGGTTCATGCCCTGGAACACTGCATAGGGTTTGGCGAAGGCATCGAGCGTCTCGGCGTCCAGCGCCTTCGCCCCGAGCGGATAGTTGAAGAAGCCGGTATCATCCATGCCGAACGGCGCGAAGCCGATCGCGCCACGGCCGACGGCGTCGTAAAAATAGCGCGCGAACGTACGGGAATTGCCGATCTCCGGCACCATCAGCGCATTGTCCGGCCGGCTGTACGCGTCGAGATACAGGCCGACATTCCTGCTGACGTTGTCGTAGATGTCGGGAGCCGCGAAATCGATCGACGGCGCCGCCGCCTTCCAGATGTCGAGCACGTCCTGCTGCGGCCCGCCACTGGCGACACCGGTCGGATCGGGAACATTGGACGGCCCGGCCAGCGCCGCGTTGACGTACATCGGCAGCGGCTTCACCTTCTTGCCGGCCGCCACGATCTCATCGATGAATTTCGCCGTGTACCACGTGTTGAAGGCCCGGTCCGCCTGCCCCGCGAACACCTCCGTCCAAGTGCCCGACTTTCCGACCTTGCGCGCCAGCGGTGCCGGGATCGGGCGTGCGAACAACGTGTTCGAAGTGGCGCTGTAGTCACGCGGATTGCGGTAGCTTCCCACCTCGTTCTCGGGCTGCACCAGGATTACGGTGTTCTGCGCGTCGTGATCCTTCAAATAGGTCATCAACGCCACGAACGCGCGCTTGTCCGCCTCCAGCGTGGTTCGCGCCATGGGTGACAGGACGTAATGATCCTCTCCCGCCTTGTTCTTCATTCGGGGGAAGCGACGATTGTCCAGCTTGACCCAATCCGGCGTGTAGCTGGGCGACGTATTCTTCCACGTTCCGAACCACAGGAGCACGATCCGCTTGTCATGCGCGCGCGCCTGGTCGAGCAGCGTCTGAACGAAGCCGAAGTCGAACTGCCCCTCCCTGGGCTCGATCTGCTGCCACGCGACGGGAATTTCGATGGTGTTGGCGTGGATGCGGTCGAGCACCGGCCAGACCTGCGGCAGCGCCGACGCATAGTTGCTCGAATTATTGACTTGGCCTGCCAGAACCAGAAACGGCGCACCGTCCACGAATAGCGCGTGACGGCCATTCCGGGTTTCCAGATGCGGTACGGCCGTCTTGGCAGGCTGCGCGAAACCCGGCGTGGCGGTGGCGAGCAGCAAGCCGGCGGCGAGGTTGGCTAAACGTGTCACGGGTTTCCTACTCTGGCGGCAAAGCATGACCAGCGATCGTGCCCCGGACGCGTTTTAAGTCAGCGTCAGGCTGCTCTCAAGCCACAACGCGGCACGTCGAAGTTCGTGAACAATGACGTCGCGAATGGAGGGCCCGGTCCCTCGGCGATCGCGGCCAAGCACGAAACCACCGGGGTGTTGAGGAACCCCTGCTCGACGCCTTGTGCTGCCCGAATGCCCGAAGGTGTCTGGCGCTACCCTTCAACGATGTCGAACCGGGTCGCGGCTCCGGTGAGGCTGGAATCAGGCTCGAAAATGCAGTGCCGGCTGAGGACTAGTTGGCAGGCGTACAATTGCTCCGGGCAGCCCGATCAAGCAGCTACGAGGTCGAGCACGGCGTACACGAGACGCCGAGCGGCGGAGAGACAGCGCCACCTTCAGTGCACGTGGGCGTGCTTGCTAGATGCTTGCTGGCTCTAGGCTACAGAAGCAAAAATCTAGCCAAGCCGTTGAATTTGTTGGTCGGGGCGACAGGATTCGAACCTGCGACCCCCACACCCCCAGTGTGATGCGCTACCAGGCTGCGCTACGCCCCGACCGAGGACCGCGCCGGATTGATCCGGTGCCGTCCAGAGCCGGGGCCTCTACGCGGCACCGCCCGCGGATGCAAGCGCCGCGATCCTGACCGACATTGCGTCGGCGTGCGGGGGGTGGTAGCGGCCCTGTCCAACGCGCGGGCGGGTTTCCCGGCCCGGCCGATCAGTCACGTCGGGACATCATGCTCATTTCACCAGCCTACGCCCAGACCGCGGGCGGCGCCGCGCAGGCCAGCGGGATCGCTTCGTTCCTCAGCTTCGCGCCTATCATCCTCGTTTTCATCGTTTTCTACTTCCTGATGATCCGTCCCCAGCAGCGCCGCGTGAAGGCGTTGCAGGATGCCGTGTCGGCGGTGAAGAAGGGCGACTCGGTCGTGACCGCGGGCGGAATCGTCGGCCGCGTGACCAAGGTGGAGGACAGCATCGTCGAGGTGGAGATCGCACCGAACACGCGCGTGCGGATTGTCAAGGCGACGATCGCCGAGGTGACGAACCCCCTGTCCGCCAAGCCGGCGAACGACTGATGCTCGACTTTCCCCGCTGGAAGGTCTGGTCGATCTGGGGGCTGCTCCTGGCGCTATGCGCGCTCGCGGTCCCGAGTCTGGTGCCGGAACGCTATTCGCCCGCATGGATGACGCGGGCGCGTCACATCAATCTCGGTCTCGACCTCGCCGGCGGCAGCTATCTGCTGCTGGAAGCGGATGTGAACGACCTTGCAGCCACTCGCCTCGAATCGATGCGCGATCAAGTGCAGACGGAGATGCGCCGCGGCAATCCGCGCATCGCGATCGGCGACATCTCGACACGCGACGGCCAGCTGAGCTTCATGGTCCGCGACACGACTCAAGTCGATGCCGCGCGCGAACGCCTGCTCGGGATCATGGGCAGCGGCGCGGGCATGACCGGCCAGCGCGAATGGGACATCCAGGTCGTCGATTCGAACCGCTTCGTGCTGCGCCCGACCCAGGCGGGGCTGAAGCAGGCAGTCAACACCGCGATGAACGACGCGACGGAGGTGGTCCGCCGCCGCATCGACGCGCTCGGTACGCGTGAGCCGACGATCCTGCGCCAGGGCGACGACCGCATTCTGGTGCAGGTCCCCGGTCTTGGCGATCCGCAGGCGCTGAAGAGCCTGATCGGCAAGACCGCCAAGCTGGAATTCAAGCTGGTCGACGAGGTCGGCAATCAGGACACCGCCGCCATCGCCCGCCGTCAGGCGCCGATCGGCAGCGTCATCCTGCCCTATCCCAGCAATCCGTCCGGCGTCCCGCTGATCGCGCTGAAGCGACAGACGATCCTGTCGGGCGAGCAGATCGCCGACGCACAACAGACGTTTGATTCGCAGACTAACGCGCCGCAGGTCGCCCTGACCTTCAACGGCCCCGGTGGTGCGCGATTTGCGCGCGTGACTCAGGAGAATGCGGGCAAGCGGTTCGCGATCATCCTCGACAATTCGGTGATCTCCGCGCCGTCGATCAACGAGCCGATCCTTGGCGGTCGCGCGTCGATCTTCGGCAGCTTCACCGTCGAATCGGCGAATCAGCTCGCGATCGCGCTGCGGTCGGGCAGCCTGCCGATCACACTAAAGGTGATCGAGGAATCGACCGTCGGACCCGAACTCGGGGCCGACTCGATCCGTGCCGGCGTCCTCGCCTCCGCGGTCGCGGTCGCGCTGGTCGTCGCGTTCATGTTCGTGACCTATGGCCGGTTCGGCGCCTATGCGAACCTCGCCGTCGTCATCAACGTGTTCGTAATCCTCGGCGTGCTGTCGTTTCTAGGCGGCACGTTGACGCTGCCGGGTATCGCCGGGTTCATCCTGACGATCGGCACCGCGGTCGACTGCAACGTGCTCATCAACGAACGTATTCGTGAGGAGCGGCATCGCGGGCGCAGCGTCGTGCAGGCGGTCGAGCTGGGCTACAAGGAGGCCAGCCGCACCATCTTCGAGGCGAACGTGACGCACGCGATTTCGGGCTTCATCATGCTGGTGCTGGGCTCCGGGCCAGTGAAGGGCTTCGCGGTCGTGCTGCTGATCGGCATCGCAACGTCGGTCTTCACCGCCGTGACCTTCACGCGCATGCTGACCGCGCTGTGGATCCGGCGCACGAAGCCCAAGACGATCAATATTTGAGGCCGGGCCCATGAAACTCCTGAAGCTCGTCCCCGACGACACCAACATCGACTTCGTCCGCCTGCGCACATGGGCGTTCGGCCTGACGCTCGCCCTGTCGCTGATCGCGATCGGACTCGTCGCCACCCGTGGTCTGAACATGGGCGTCGATTTCGCCGGCGGTCTGATGATCGAGGAGAAGTTTCCGACTCCTCCCTCGCTCGACCACGTCCGCGAGGTCGTAAACGCGCAAGGCTTCGGTGAGGCGCAGCTCCAGCAGGCCAGCGACCCTCGGACGATCACCATCCGCCTGCCCGCGCAGCAAAATGCCGACGAGGGCGCCACCAACGCCGTCGTTCGCAAGGTGGAAACCGCGCTGGGACAGGCCTTTCCCGGCGCGACGTTCAATCGTTACGCGACGGTTTCGGGCAAGGTATCGAACGAGCTGATCCAGAACGGCCTGCTGGCGGTCGTTCTCGCCGTGCTCGGCATCGGCCTGTTCGCGATCTTCCGGTTCGAATGGCAGTTCGGCGTGTCGACCATCGTCGCTATCGTCCACGATCTGTTGATGACGGTCGGCTTCTTCGCGTTGACGCGGTTCGAGTTCGACCTCAACATCGTCGCCGCCGTGCTGACGATCATCGGCTATTCGATCAACGACAAGATCGTCATCGACGATCGTATCCGCGAGAATATGCGCCGCTATCGCAAGATGGAGATGCGCGAGATCATCAACCTGTCGGTCAACGAGACGTTGCCGCGGACCGTCATGACCTCGCTGACGATCCTCCTCGCGCTGGCGGCCTTGCTGGTGCTCGGCGGCCATGTGCTGCGCGGCTTCACCGCGGCGATGATCCTCGGCATCGTGGTCGGCACCTATTCGTCGATCTACGTGTCGTCGTCGCTGCTGATCGCGCTGGGTCTGCGGGCCGAGCCGACCCGCGAGAAGCCGGGCACGACCGACAGGACGCGTATCAGCGATGCCGAGCGCATCGCGCCGCGCGAGCCGCGCGCCTGAGCCTTCTGCGATGAGGATGGCGCGATGAGGATGGAACGCGGCCAGCCGGCGAGCGGCCCGGTGATCCGGGGCTTCACCGCCGCCGGCTTCCGGCTGGACGACGTCACCGTCGCTCCCGCGCTGCTGCTGACCGAAGACCGGGCGATCGATTGGACGCCCCCGCCGATCGCCGACCTGTCGATCGAGGCATTGGAGCCGGCGCTGACGCCGACGCCGGAATTCGTCATCCTCGGCACGGGCGCCCGCCTTGCCCGCCCGCCGCAATGGCTGGTCCGCGCCCTCGACGCCCGCGGGATCGGGATAGAGGCGATGGACAGCCGCGCCGCCGCCCGTGCCTGGGGCGTCCTGCGCGACGAGGGCCGGCGCGTAGCCGCCGCGCTGTATCCCCTCGACGCCTGACCCGCCGGCGGAACTGGCGGGCGGTTTCGTGCTCAGCCTCGTCGACGGCCCTCAGCCACCAGCCTGCGCAGATGCGCCGCCAGTTGCGCGGCATTGGTGTCCCACCCGAACGCGGCCACGCTCGCCGTCACCCCCTCGACCGGCAGCGGATCGGCGAGCAGCGCCCCGATCGCCTCCGCGAAGGCCTCCGGCGTGCGTTCGGCAAGGCGTCCTGCCGCGGCCGTGACCACCTCCGCCGCGCCGCCGGCGGGCGTGACCACCACCGGCGTGCCGCACGCCAGCGCCTCGACCCACGCATTGGCGAGCCCTTCGGAGGCGGAGGCCAGCGCCATCACGTCCGCCGCTGCGATCCGCGCCGGCAGATCGTCATGCGGCACCGCGCCCAGCAGCCGTACGCGATCACCGACGCCCAGCGACGCGATCAGCGCCGCCAGCCGCTCCCGCTCCGGCCCCTCGCCGGCAATGTCGAGCGTCACGCCGGGCAGCGAGGCGACCGCGCGGATCACCACGTCATGCCCCTTGCGCGGGATCAGTGCTCCGACCGCAACCACTCGGCGCCCCGGCACCCGCCCGCGTGGATGGAAGCGGTCGCGGTCGATGCCCGTGCGATGGACCGCGATCCGCTCCGCCGGCATCCCCAGCGCGATCATATCGTCGCGGATCGCCGCGCTGACGGCGAGCAGCCCGTCCGCGTCCCGTCCCGCCGCCAGCACCTGCTTTGCGGTCGCCGTCGAGCGCCCCCAATAGTGAATGTCGGCCCCGCGCGCCTTGATCGACACCGGCACGCCGTAACGCCGCCCCAGCGCCACCGCCGCCGGTCCGTCCGGAAAGAAGAAAGACGCATCGATCACGTCGAATTGGAGCCTGTCCAGCACTGGCACCAGCGCTCGCTCCAGCGCCGCGGCATGCCAGCGCCCCTGCGTTCCCGGTATCGTCGTGAACCGCGGGCGATGCACGTCAAGGCCGTGCCACGTCTCGCGCTGGGGTAATTGGGCGAGCGAACGATAGTGCCCCGATCGCGACAACGGCCACGGCGGCAGGCCGACCGGGGCCACGACGGTGACCTCGACGCCCGGCACAGCGGCCAGCCCACGCGTCTGCCGCTCCACGAACACCCCGAAATTGGGCCGAGACGCGTCGGGGAACAGCGTGGAGAGGGTCAGTACGCGCATTGTCGGCGGCATAGCGGGCGGACGTTAACATCCCCCCCGGTCACTGCTGCCGCCACACTACGTGCCACCCAGGCGAAGGCCGGGGGCCAGCATCGGCGCACATAGTGAGACCCACAGCATGATCGGCAACTGAACCCCGGCCTTCGCCGGGTGGGACGGCAACGAGAGGATCGGGTTAAGGCGCGGGCTGCCCCCTACTCCACCCAATCCAATCCAATATCGCGGTACAGTTCGCGATCCTCGTCCCAGCCCGGCTTCACCTTCACGTGCAGGTACAGGTGCACTGGCCGATCCATCAGCGACGCCAATTGGTTGCGCGCCCGCGCACCGATCTCGCGGATGCGCGTGCCGCCCTTGCCCAGCACGATCGCGCGCTGCGTCGGCCGCTCGACCAATATCTGCTGGTGGATCTCGACCGATCCGTCCTCACGCTCCTTGAACGCTTCGGTTTCGATCGCACTCGCATAAGGCAGTTCGGCATGAAGCTGCAGATAGAGCTGCTCGCGGGTCACCTCCGCCGCCAGCGCGCGCTCGGTCGCGTCGGAAACCTGATCCTCCGGATAATGCCACGGACCTGCGGGCATCGCCGCGGCCAGTGCCTTCTTCAACTCGGGAACACCATCACCCGTTTCGGCACTGACGAACCACGTTTCGGCAAAAGCGACCTGCGCGTTCAGGCGTTCGGCGTGCAGCAGCAGCTTGGCCTTGTCGGCCAGATCGACCTTGTTGAGGATCAGGTGCTTGGGCTCCGGCCGGTCCTTCAGCGACTCCGCGATGTCGGTCACCTTCGGCCCCAGCCCGCCCTTGGCATCGACCACCAGCGCCAACACGTCGGCTCCCTCCGCCCCGCCCCATGCCGCGGCAACCATCGCCCGGTCCAGCCGGCGTTTGGGTTCGAAGATGCCGGGGGTATCGACCAGCAGGAGTTGCGTATCGCCCTCGATCGCGACGCCCATCAGGCGCGCGCGCGTCGTCTGCGCCTTGGGGCTGACGATCGCCACTTTCTGGCCGACGAGCGCGTTGACGAGCGTCGATTTGCCGGCGTTCGGTGCGCCGACCACGGCGACGAGGCCGCAATGCTGTTCCTGATCCATCGGTGCCGGATGACGGAAAACAGCTTCAGCGACAAGGTCGGGGGTTATCCCCCCCCGACCCTGCGCCGTCGATTGGTCACGCGGGAACGGCGTCCGCCTTCGCGTTGATCTTGCTGGTCGCCATCCGCGTCAGCTTGTCGTCGGTCGCATATTCCTCATCCAGCGTCTCCTGCAGGATGCTCGCGATCTCGGTCCGGTCGAGCTGCTTCGCCCACGCGATCAGCGTGCCGTAACGCGCGATCTCGTAATGCTCGACCGCCTGTGCCGCCGCGATCAAGCCCGCATCCAGCACGTCCTTGTCCGAAATTTCGCCGGCGACCTCGTTAGCCTCCTTGATGATGCCGTCGATCGCCGGGCAGGTCACCGCCTTGGCCTTCTCGCCGAGCAGGTCGAACACGCGCTCCAGACGCGTGATCTGCGTCTCCGTCTCGCTCAGATGCCGTTCGAAGCCCTGACGCAGGTCCTGCGCCGTCGCCTTCTCGATCATCTTTGGCAGCGCCTTGGTGATCTGGTTCTCGGCATAATAGATGTCCTGCAACTGGTGCAGGAACAGGTCGTCGAACGTCGAGATGTCTTTGCTGAACAGGCCCATGATACGTCCTTCCGAGGAGGTGTCGATGGGTGTCCAACGGTCGGTAGCGTCGGGAGTTCAGTGACTTGCCCGAACAAACCGCTCGGCTCGGCGCTATGCGTCCACGTGTTCGAGCAGCGCCGCCGCCGCCGCGATCTCCGCTTCCTGCTTGTTGCGCCCCGTGGCCGTCGCGGACAGCGCCTTGCCGACCGTCACCGCGATCGTGAAGCGCGGCGCGTGATCGGGGCCAGAGCGATCGACCACGGTATAAACCGGCGGCGCGCGGCCATTGGCGGCCGTCCATTCCAGCAGCGCCGATTTGGGGTGACGCTGCATCGGCGCGGTCGGCCGCGAACCCCAGGCGCGGTGGATCAGAGCCCGTGCGGGCTCCAGCCCCGCCTCCCGATACCACGCGCCGATCAGCGCCTCCATCACGTCGCCCAACACATTGTCGCTGTTCGACGCGCCGTCGTCGCGCGCCTGTTTGCCGAGACGCAGATGATCGCGCACGCCCAGCTCGCGCGCCACCTCCGCGCAGACTGCGCCGGTCACCAGCGCGTTGAGCCGCTTGGACAATTGTCCCTCCGGCTCCTGCGGGAACAGCTCCCACAGCCATTCGGCCATGACGAGGCCCAGCACGCGATCGCCGAGAAACTCCAGTCGCTGATACGTCTCGGTCGCGTGGCTGCCATGCGTCAGCGCGCGGTTGAACGGCACCAGATCGGCGGGCACCCGGCCGAACAGGCCGGCCAGCCAGTCTTCCAGCGGCGGCGTCAGAAGCCTTCTCCGATCCGCTCCCACCGCGCCGCCGAGAACCATGTCCACGGCTTCAGCCATTCCGCCGACCCGTCGGTCGAGAAGAAGCCGACCATCGCCTTGCCCTCGATCCGCTCCAGCGGGATGTAGCCCATCCCGCGCGGGGCGGCGAAACGACTATCGGCGCTATCGTCGCGGTTGTCGCCCATCAGGAACACGTTGCCGGCGGGGACGGTGTAGAGGCCGGTATCGTCCGCCTCCGGGATGTCGCGCTGGTCGAGCACGCGGTAGCTGCGCCCGCCGGGCAACGTCTCGCGATACTGGCGATACCGGCAGATCGGCTGGCCCGCCGCGTCGGTGTCCTGAAAGTCGGACTCGCAATGCGTCGCGTCGAAATTGGGTGTCAGCGGTAGCGTGAAGTCGGCGATCCGCTGCTTCGGGATCGGCTTGCCGTTCAGGATCACCTGACCGCCGCGCACCTGGATCGTGTCGCCGGGCAGGCCGATGACGCGCTTGATGACGTCGTGGTCGTCGTGCGCCGGATCGGTATCGCCGGGCTCCGGGTCGGGCGACCGGAAGACGACGGTGTCGCCCCGCTCCGGCACCGATCCGAAGATGCGTCCGGGGATCAGAGGCACGCCCCATGGCAGCGACCAGCGCGAATAGCCGTAGTTCCACTTCGACACGAACAGGTAGTCGCCGATCAACAGCCGCGGCAGCATCGATTCCGACGGGATCGAGAACGGCGCGATGATGAAGCTGCGGAACACGAACACGATCAGCGCCAGCTTCAGCAGGAAGCGGATCGTCTCGTTCGTTTCCGAACGCTGCTTGCCGGAGAGCGGCTTGCCGGATGGAGCTTTGGCCATGATTTAAGGCGTGGCGTGCACCGTTGGCGGCGTCAAGATGGCCGGATCGTTTGCGCGTCCCATGCGTCCCCGCTAGCGACAAACCCGAAACGATTATCCCCCGGAGGTTTCATGAGCGACTGGTCGGCCATCGAGGCGCTACCCTCTTCCACGCTGCTGGAACTGTTCGACGCCGACCCCTCTCGACTCGACCTGCTGACGCTCGACACTGCGGGCATCCACTTCGACTGGTCGAAGACGCACCTGACCAAGGACGCCATCGACGCCTTCGCCGCGCTGGCCAAGGCCCGGAACCTCGCCGGCAAGCGCGATGCGATGTTCGGCGGCGAGCATGTCAACGTCACCGAGGACCGCCCGGTCGAGCACACCGCCGAACGTGGCGAGGGCAAGGCGGACAGCGTCGCGCGGGCCCGGCAATATCACGCCCGCATGCGCGCGCTGATTGACGCGATCGAGGCGGGTGCCCTCGGCGAAATCCGCTCCGTCCTGCACGTCGGCATCGGTGGCTCCGCACTGGGGCCGCACCTGCTGGTCGATGCGCTGGGGCGCGACGATCGCCGGTACGACGTGGCGATCGTGTCGAACGTCGACGGCATCGCGCTGGAGGATGCGTTCGACCGCTTCGATCCCGCGACCACGCTGCTGGTGATCGCATCGAAGACCTTCACCACGACGGAGACGATGCTCAACGCCAATTCGGCGATCCAGTGGATGACCGAGCACAATGTCGAGGACCCGTACGGCAAGGTCATCGCGCTGACCGCATCGCCCGACAAGGCGGTCGAATGGGGCGTGGACGAGACGCGGGTGCTACCGTTCAGCGAGGGCGTCGGTGGTCGGTACTCCTTGTGGTCGTCGATCGGTTTCCCCGCCGCGATCGCGCTCGGCTGGGACAAGTTCGAGGAGTTGCTGGAGGGTGCGGCCGAGATGGACCGGCATTTCCGCCTGTCCGCGCTGCACGAGAACGCACCCGCGCTCGCCGCCTTCGCCGACCTCTACTACACACAGGTCCGCCACGCGGAGACGCGCGCGCCCTTCGCCTATGACGAGCGCCTGCGCCTGTTGCCCAGCTACCTTCAGCAGCTGGAGATGGAGTCGAACGGCAAGGCGGTGACGGTCGATGGCCAGCCGGTCGGTCGCCCGACCGCGGCGATCACCTGGGGCGGCGTCGGCACCGACGCGCAGCATGCGGTGTTCCAGTTGCTGCATCAGGGCACGCATCTGGTGCCCGTCGAATTCATCGCGGTCATCGAACAGTACGACACGCTGGCGGAGGATCATCACCGCCAGTTGCTGCTGAACGCCTTCGCGCAGGGTGCGGCGCTGATGAAGGGCAAGCAGGCCGACGATCCGGCGCGCAGCTATTCGGGTGACCGGCCGTCGTCGACGCTGCTGCTCGACACGCTCGACGCACGGACGCTGGGGGCGCTGATCGCCTTTTACGAGCACCGCGTGTTCGTGAACGGCGTACTGCTGGGCATCAACAGCTTCGACCAGTTCGGCGTCGAACTGGGCAAGGAGATGGCAAAGGCCGCGGATCAGGGCGGCGGTGATTTCGACGTGTCGACGCAGGACCTGATCCGCCGCGCCGGTCTCGCCGCCGGCCTGAACGGATGACGGCCCTGCTGGCGCTCGCCGCCGCGGCCGCCGCCGCCGCCGGGCCGGCCATCGCCGATCTGCGGTGGGAACGGCGTGTGCTGGTGGTCGCCGCGCCGCGTGCCGACGATCCCGCTTTCCTGGCGCAGCGGCGCGCGCTCGGCGGGTGGGACGGTGCCGCCGACCGGGATGTGACGGTGGTCGAGGTAGCGGGCGACCGCGTTACCGGCGTCAGGGACGATGCGGCTGCGATCCGTAACACCTACGCGCTGCCAGCCGCACGTTTCGCGGTGATCCTGATCGGCAAGGACGGGCACGTGGCGGTTCGATCCGGGGAACCGATCCTCGCCGAATCCATTCAGTCGCGGATAGACGCGATGCCGATGCGCCGCGCGGGACGTCGCTGATGCGACCCCCGGCCCAGCCACAAGGGACAGGTGAAGATATGGCCATGGAAGGGCCCGGCAGCCGGGTTGCAAACGCGCGTCGATTGATCGTGGAAGCGCTCGACATTCTCGATTCGGAACAGCTCTTCATCGTCGCTGCGCATCTCGGCCACGCGCTCGACCTGCTGGACGCGGGCAGCGGCCAGGCTATGCCACCGCCGACGCGCTGAGCAACCGCTCGACGCGCGCCACACCGGCGTGGCTGAGCTGCACGATACCGCTCTCCCGGCAATCCCGATCGATATAGCCCTTCGCCTCCAGCGCATTGAGCCATCGTTCCGCCATCCCAGCGGTCATCGTCGTCGCGTCCGCCAACTCCTCCGCACGGATCAGCCTCCCCTCGGCTTCGGCCAGATAGGTCTGCAACAGGATACCCCAGGCGTGATCGGCGAACAGGTCGTCGCCCAGCTCGGCGCGGCGCAGTTGCATCATCTTCGCGATCTCGCGCGCGGCATGCCACAGCCGCTCGGGCCCCTCGGCCTGCTCACCCTGCCCGATGCGATGGATCGTACCGACCAGACGCCCTACCGCGCCGGACTGCAAGCGCGACACATAGACCTCGCACCAGACCAGCGTGCCGTCACCACGAACATAGCGCTTGCGGACCCGCAGCGGGCCTTGACCGATCGTCAGTGCATCGACGGCGCTGCGGTTTCGCACCACGTCCCCGGAATGCGTGAAGTCGGCGTAGTTCATGCCGACAAGTAGGCGCTCTGGCCGCTGCAACAGGTCGCACAGCGCCCGGTCCATCGTCAGGATGCGGCCATCCGCGTCGGAAACTGAATGACCTATCAGCATTGTCGTACCACTAAAGTCATCTACGCCCGGGCGGCCGACGTGCCAACCCATGTTAACCGGACATAGGTTGGCAACGTATGCTGCCGGGGCCCCTTGCCCCGTTCCGATGCCCGCGCCATGTGACGGCTCATCGGAAGGACCCCCATGCCTCAGTACGACTATGACCTCTTCGTCCTCGGCGCTGGCAGCGGCGGTACGCGCGCCAGCCGGGTCGCAGCCGCGCACGGCGCGCGCGTCGCGGTGGCGGAGGAGTACCGGGTCGGCGGCACCTGCGTCATCCGCGGATGCGTCCCGAAGAAGCTGCTCGTCTACGGCGCGCATTTCGCCGAGGATCTTCGCGATGCGCAGCATTTCGGCTGGGACGTGCCCAGCCCGTGCAGCTTCTCGTGGCAGCGACTGCGCGACAACGTGCTGAAGGAGGTCGACCGGATCAACGGCGCCTACACGCAGACGCTGGAGACGCATAAGGTCGACATCATCCCGCAACGCGCGGTCGTCACCGGCCCCAACAGCGTGAGACTGGCGGACGGCACCGAGAAGACGGCGGAGCGGATCCTCGTCGCGGTCGGGGCGCATCCGGCCATTCCGGAATGTCCCGGCCACGAACACGGCATCACCTCGAACGAGGCATTCCACCTCGACGCCGTGCCGAAGCGTATCCTGATCGCCGGCGCCGGCTATATCGCCAATGAGTTCGCTGGCATCTTCCACCAGTTCGGCGCGCACGTCATCCTCGCCAACCGCAGCCAGGAAATCCTGCGCGGCTATGATGCGCAGATTCGCGACCGCCTGCTTCAGATCTCGATGATGAAGGGGATCGAGTTCAAGTTCGACGCAGCGTTCCAGGGGATCGAGAAACTGGAGGACGGCTGCCTCAAGGTCAGCCTCGCCAACCACGATCCGGTCATCGTCGACTGCGTGATGTTCGCCACCGGTCGCCGTCCGAATACGGAGGGACTCGGGCTGGAGAGCGCCGGCGTCGAGCTGGACGAGATGGGCGCGATCAAGGTCGGTGACGACAACCGCTCCACCTGTCCGTCGATCTACGCGATCGGCGACGTTACCAACCGCATCCAGCTGACGCCCGTGGCGATCCGCGAGGGACAGGCGTTCGCCGATACCGTCTATGGCGGCAAGCCGACCACGGTCGATTACGAATGCGTGCCCGCCGCGGTCTTCAGCCACCCGCCGCTGGCCGGCGTCGGCCTGACCGAAGCGCAGGCGCGGCGGAAGCTGGGATCGGTGAAGGTCTACTCGTCGGACTTCCGCCCGATGAAGAACGTGCTGGCCGGGCGCAACGAACGCGCGCTGTACAAGATGGTGTGCGACGGCGACACCGGCCGCGTCGTCGGCATCCACATGATCGGCCCCGACGTGCCGGAGATCATCCAGGCCTGCGCCGTGGCGGTCAAGGCCGGGCTGACCAAGGCCGATTTCGACGCGACCGTGGCGCTGCATCCGAGCATGGCGGAGGAACTCGTTTTGATGAGGTGAGGCCGCGGGGCAGGCACGGCCACGTCCGTGCCGATGCGCGAAGCGCAGCCCCCGGTCCGGCCGGCGGGTCGGCAACGCCGAACCCGTCCGACGGCGCGGCTTGGCCGCGACGCCCCTTCTTCCTGTCGCCCCTTCTTCCTTTCCGGCGGGGGAACCCTCACTCCCCAGAGAACCGCCCCGGCCGCCGCTCCGCCACCGCGCGCACACCCTCCGCAAAGTCGGCGGTCTTCTGCAACCACGCCTGTTCCGCCAGTTCGTGATCCGTCTGCGCCGTCACCAGCGCGTACAGATCGCCGCGCATCGTCGCACGGGTGGATCGCACCGCCAGCGGCGCGCCCGCCGCGATCTCCTGCGCCAGCGCCAGCGCCCCAGAGTCCAGCGCATCCGGCGCGACCAGCGCGTCGAGCAAACCCCACGCCGCCGCTTCGTCACCGCGGATGCGCCGGCCGGTCAGGCACATCAGGTTCGCGCGCTGACGCCCGATCACCCGCTCCAGCACCGCGGAGATGCCGAAGCCGGGGTGAAAGCCGATCTGCACGAAGTTCGCCACGAACCGCGCGTCCGGCGTGCCGACGCGAAAGTCCGCGACCAGCGACAGGCCCAGCCCCGCGCCGACCGCGCTGCCCTGTACGGCGCACACGACGGGCGTCTTCACCGCGAACAGCCGCGCCGCCGCGACGTAGAACGGGTTGCGCTCCGCCGTGACGCCGTCGGCCACCGGATTGGCGTTGACCAGATCCGCACCCGCGCAGAATACCCGCCCCTCCGACCGCAGCACGATGGCGCGCACGTCGCGATCGGCATCCGCCGCGTCGAACGCCGCCCCGATCGCCGCGATCATCGTCAGGTCTGCAAAGTTCACCGGCGGGCGGGCGAAGCTGACGATCACGACATGCCCGTCGCGGCTGGTGGTGACGGTCATGCCGCCACTGTACCGCCGCGCGCCGCCATGCCAAGCTGTTCGAAAATCGGGGAGAGGATGCATGAACAAGCTGCTGATGGCTGCCGCGCTGTTCGCCACGACCGCGGGTGCCGTCGAACCGGCCGGGCCGATCGTCGGCCAGACGCCGCATATCGCCTATCGCACCGGCGACTATGCTTTCCAGATGTTCGTCCCGCGCGGCTATACGGATGATCGCCGGACCCGCTGGCCGCTGATGATCTTCCTCCACGGCTCGGGGGAGCGCGGCACCGACGTGTCCGTCGTCGCGAAATGGGGGCCGCCGGCGGTCGTCGCCAAGCATCCCGGTACGCCGATGCTGATCGCCTCCCCGCAACTGCCGGAGGGGGACTGGGATGTGGCGAAGCTCGACCGACTGCTCGCCGACCTGCGCCGCACCTACCGCGTCGACGATGCGCGCATCTACCTGACGGGCCTGTCGCTCGGCGGGATGGCGACATGGCGCTGGGCGCTGGCGCATCCGGCGCTGTTCGCGGCGATCGCGCCCGTTGCGGCGAAGACGCCGACCGACGCCGCCTGCACGCTGAAGGACCTGCCGATCTGGGCGCTGCACGGCGACCGCGACGAGGCGGTGCCGGTCCGCGGCGATTTCGAGATGGTGGAGGCCGTCCGCGCCTGCCGCGGCAGCGTTGCGCCGCGCCTGACCGTCTATCCGGACACCGACCATTTTTCATGGGTGCCCGCCTATGACGATCCCGCATTGTGGCGCTGGATCAGCGAGCAGCGCCGGGTCAACTCGCGGTAGCAGGCACCCGTCGCGCGCTGCGCAGGCTGTCGCTCGCGTACAGCGCACACCCGCCCCAGATCAGCGCGAAGGTGACGAGGTGGACCCAGCGCAGCGGCTCGCCGAACAGCAGCACCGCCTCCGCGAACTGCAAGGTCGGCGCGATATACTGGAGCAATCCCAGCGTCGTGTACTTCATCCGCCGCGCCGCCACTGCGAACAGCAACAGCGGCGCCGCCGTTACCGCGCCCGCCAGCACCAGCAGCAGATCGAGCCGCGTGTCCGTGCCCCACGCGCCCTGTCCGTGCAGCGCCGCCCAGCCCAGCACCGCCAGCGCCGCGGGTGCGAGGATCAGCGTCTCCACCGTCAATCCGCCCAGCGCGTCGATCGCCGCCACCTTGCGGATCAACCCATAGGTGCCGAAGCTCAGCGCCAGCGTCAGCGAGATCAGGATCGCGCCGCCCCCCGCCACCGCCATCACGACGACGCCCACCGCAGCGACGGCGACCGCCACCTTCTGCACGCGCGACACCCGCTCCCCCAGCACCGCGACGCCGAGCGCCACGTTGACCAGCGGATTGATGAAATAGCCGAGGCTGGCCTCCAGCACATGGCCGTTCTGCACGGCCCAGATGTACACCAACCAGTTCACCGCGATCAGGCTGGCGCTCGCGACCAGCAAGAGCAGCGTCCGCCCCCGCGCCGCCGCCGCGATCCCGCGCAACCGCCCCAGCGCCACGACGATCACGCCCAGCAGCAGCAGCGACCACACCACGCGGTGGCTCAAGACCTGAAGTGCCGGCACGTCCTTCAACAGCTTCAGATAGAGCGGCAACAGTCCCCAGAGGACATAGGCGCTGACCCCCAGCCAGGGCGCGGCGCGATCGGGGGGTGCAGAGGCCATGCACCCTCATCGCCGCTTCTGCGCTGCACCGCAACGAAGTTGGTCTTGCCGACGCCAAGGGAGTGCCGGGCAGGCACCGCCGCGAGGGATACCTACGTCATGCCGGGCGCGTCCCGGCATGACGGTGGGTGGTGCGGCGACTCCCCATCCCTCAGTCCGCGAAGAGCAACACCGGCGTTTCCAGCATCTTCTTCAGCGCCTGCACGTAACTGGCGGCGTCCCAGCCGTCGACGACGCGGTGATCGCAGCTGATCGACAGGTTCATCAACTTCGCGCGGACGATGTCGTCGCCCCCCTGACCGTTCGGCCGGAACACCGGACGCTCGACGATCTTGTTCGGGCCGATGATCGCGACCTCGGGCCGATTGATGACCGGGGTCGTCGCGATGCCGCCGAGCGGACCGAGCGAGGTGACGGTGATCGTGCCGCCGCCCAGTTCGTCCGGCTTCAGCTTGCCGGCCCGCGCCGCATCCGCCAGCCGCACGATCTCGGTCGCGAGCTGCCACACGTTGCGGTCCTGCGCGTCGCGGATGACGGGCACGGTCAGCCCGGCGTCGGTCTGCGCCGCCATGCCGACATGCACGCGACCATGGCGCGTCACCACGCCCGCCTCGTCGTCATAGCGCGCGTTGAGCATCGGGAACTTGGGCAGCGTCCGGCACATCGCCACGATCATCAGCGGCAGCAGCGTCAGCTTGGGCCGGTTGCCGCGATGGTCGTTCAGGTCGGCGCGGACCCGCTCCAGCTCGGTCACGTCGATCTCGTCGACATAGGTGAAGTGCGGGATGTTGCGCTTCGCCGCCGCCATGTTCTCGGCGATCTTGCGCCGCATGCCGATGACGCGGATCGCCTCGTCCGGCCGCGCGCGGCTCGCACCCGGCGCTGCATAGCCCTGATCCGTGCCGTAGCGCAGGAACGCGTCGAGGTCGGAATGACGGATGCGATCGGAGTCCGACTTCACCTGCGACAGGTCGACGCCGAGGTCCTTCGCGCGGGCACGGACAGCGGGGGATGCGAGGACCGGCGCGTCTCTCGCGTCTTCTCCCCTCCCTTTCAGGGAGGGGTTGGGGGTGGGTAGGGGCTTGGCAAGGCCGCTGGGAGACTCACCACCCATCCCCGGCCCCTCCCCAAGAGGGAGCGGAGAAGAGGAAACCACCTCCTCCACACCCGGATTCTCCGCCTCATATTGCTCGGCGACCTCCTCCTGCTCGCTCGACGCAGGGGCGGCCTTCAGTTCGACATCGACCGGCCCCAGCGCCGGCGCTTCCTCGGCGGAGGCATCGACGTCGGTTTCGATCACTACCAGCGCCGCACCGATCGCGACCTGATCGCCGACCTCGCCCGCCAGTTCGACGACGGTGCCGGACACCGGCGACTCCATCTCGACCGTCGCCTTGTCGGTCATCATGTCGGCGATGTTCTGGTCTTCCTCGACGCGCTCGCCGATGCGGACGTGCCAGGCGACGATCTCGGCCTCGGCGATGCCTTCGCCGATGTCCGGGAGGCGGAAGGTGAAACGTGCCATGTCCTACGCGTCCTTCATGATCTTCTTGAGCGCCTCGCCGATGCGCACCGGCCCCGGAAAATAGGCCCATTCCAGGCTGTGCGGGTACGGCGTGTCGAACCCCGTCACGCGCTCGATCGGCGCCTCCAGATGGTAGAAGCATCGCTCCTGCACCAGCGCCGACAGCTCCGCGCCGAAGCCGGACGTGCGCGTCGCCTCGTGCACGATCATGCAGCGGCCGGTCTTGCGCACCGACGCCTCGATCGTCTCGATGTCGAGCGGCACCAGCGTCCGCAGGTCGATGATCTCCGCGTCGACGCCCGCCTCCGCGACGACCGCGGTGCAGACGTGGACCATCGTGCCGTACGCCAGGATCGTCAGCGCCTCGCCCGGCCGCACCACCTTCGCCTTGCCCAGATCGACGCGGTAGTAGCCGGTCGGCACTTCACCGGCGGGATGCTTCGACCAGTTTTGCGACGGTCGGTCCCAGTATCCGTCGAACGGGCCGTTGTAGATGCGCTTGGGCTCGAAGAAGATGACCGGGTCGTTGTCCTCGATCGCCGCGATCAACAGGCCCTTGGCGTCGTAGGGGGTCGACGGGATCACCGTCTTCACGCCCGACACGTGCGTGAAGATACCCTCCGGCGACTGCGAGTGCGTCTGCCCGCCGAAGATGCCGCCGCCGAACGGCGACCGCACCGTGATCGGCGACGTGAACTCCCCCGCCGAGCGATAGCGCAGCCGCGCCGCCTCGCTGACCAACTGGTCGAGCGCGGGGTAGATGTAGTCGGCGAACTGGATCTCCGGCACCGGCCGCAGCCCGTACGCGCCCATGCCGACCGCAACGCCGATGATGCCGCATTCGGTGATCGGCGTATCGAACACGCGCGTCTTGCCGAACTTCGCCTGAAGCCCGGCGGTCGCGCGGAACACGCCGCCGAAATAGCCGACATCCTCGCCCATGACGATCACGTCGGGATCGCGCGCCATCATCACGTCCAGCGCGGAATTGATCGCCTGGATCATGTTCATGCGGGTGGTGTCGCCGTCTGCGGCGATGTCCGCGGCGGTGTCGTTCTGAACGTCGTTATCAGTCATGGCTTCACTCATTGTCCCTCTCCCGTCGGGAGAGGGAGGGAGCCGCGAAGCGGCGGAAGGGTGAGGGCAGGACAGCCGTACGGACTGCCCTCACTCTTCCCACGCGGCGATGCCGCGCGGGACCCTTCCCTCTCCCAAGGGGAGAGGGAGCTATGCAGCATCACTTCCGGTCCCACGGCCGGCCGCTCGCCGCTTCTTCGGCCATCATCTGCGCCTGCTGCTCGCGAAGGTGCCACGGCATCTCCTCGAACACGCCGTCGAACAGCGTATCCAGCGGCTGGTGCAGACCGTGACCGAGGATGCCGTTCTTTTCGGCCTCCTTCTGCGCCGCCTTCACCTGCTCGGCGAGTTCGCGGTCCTGCGCGGCGTGCCGCTCCTCGTCCCACTCGCCCAGCGCGATCAGGTGATCCTTCAGCCGCCGGATCGGATCGCCCAGCGGCCACGCGGTCGGCTCACCGGCGGAGCGATATTGCGTCGGATCGTCGGAGGTCGAATGCCCCTCGGCGCGATAGGTGAAATGCTCGATAAGCGTCGGCCCCTGATTGGTCCGCGCCCGCTCCGCCGCCCACTGCGTCGCCGCATAGACCGCGAGCGCGTCGTTGCCGTCGACGCGCAGTCCGGCGATCCCGTACCCCACCGCGCGCGCCGCGAAGGTCGTCGCCTCCGCGCCCGCAAAACCGGAAAAGCTGGAGATCGCCCACTGGTTGTTGACGATGTTCATGATGACGGGTGCGCGGTACACCGTCGCGAACGTCAACGCCGAGTGGAAGTCGCCCTCCGCCGTCGATCCTTCGCCGCACCACACCGCCGAGATGCGCGTATCGCCCTTCGCGGCGGAGGCCATCGCCCAGCCCACCGCCTGCGGGTACTGCGTGGTCAGGTTGCCGGAAATCGAGAAGAACCCGGCTTCCTTCGCCGAATACATGATCGGCAACTGCTTGCCCTGCAGCCGGTCGCCCTTGTTCGAATAGATCTGGTTCATCATGTCGACCAGCGACCAGTCGCGCGCGATCAACAGCCCCTGCTGACGGTAGGAGGGGAAACACATATCCTCGTAATCCAGCGCATGCGCAGCGGCGACCGACACCGCCTCCTCGCCCGTTGCCTTCATGTAGAAGCTGGTTTTCCCCTGCCGCTGCGCCCGAAACATCCGCTCGTCGAACGCGCGCAGCAGCGCCATGTGGCGCAAGATCCGGCGCAGCGTGTCGGCGGACAGGCGCGGGTCCCACGGACCGACGGCGCGGTTGTCCTCGTCCAGCACCCGGACCATCGTATAGGCGAGTTCGGTGAAGTCGCGCGGCGAGGCGGCGGTATCGGGGCGCGGTGCGGAGCCGGCGGGCGGCACCTCGACGCCGACGAAATCGACCGCGTCGCCGGGCCGGAACTTCGGCTCGGGCACGTGCAGGGACAACCGGGGCAGGTTGGCGCGCGTCGGATCGGCCACTCGTCTCTCCATCTACGACGGCCACGGGGCTGTTCCCCTCGCGACCTCCCGACCCTCTTGCCGCTTTGAAATAAAATTTCAAGCGTCGTTCGGTGCTGCGCCTGCACTCCGCCTGTGCCGAGCGGCTCGCGCGCCCTCCACCAGCCTGCGGCAACATCGCTGTTTCCGCGGCCTCTATCTAACTTATGCTATTGTAAAACAAAGGAACTGTCGACCGCCGTGCCTGTTCGAAACGCATCGGACACAGGAGATAGGACATGGCACAGAAAGGCGCAGGCGGTAATCCCGGAGCGATCACGACCAAGGGCGGCGACGGCGCCCGCGGCAGCCTTGGCACGGGCCGGGGCGGCGGCACCCGCACCGGCGCCAAGAAGACCGCCTCGGCCAAGGATGACGAGGGCGGCAACGCCGGGCAGAAAGTCAACGGAGCCTAAGCCGGGCCGGCCGGGCGTCCCGTCACGCCCGGCCGTGGCGCTCGCGCCCTGCCCTTGATCGAAAGCGCCCTTCGGATCACTCCACGGTCTGCTCGATCACCCCGAAGATGGGATGATGGCGGTCGTCCTCCGCCCAGATCCGCACCGTGTCGCCCTTTTTCAGGAACGGCGTCACCGCCTGTCCGCCGGTGATCGTCTCGATCGTGCGAACCTCCGCCAGACACGAATAGCCGACGCCGCCCTCCGCGATCGGCTTGCCCGGTCCGCCGTCCGGCCCGCGGTTCGACACCGTGCCCGACCCGACGATCGTCCCCGCGCCGAGCCTGCGCGTCTTCGCCGCGTGCGCGACGAGCGTACTGAAGTCGAAATTCATGTCCTCGCCCGCCTCGGCGCGCCCGAACGGCTGGCCGTTCAGGTCGACGTTCAGCTTGCGGTGCAGCTTGCCGTCCCGCCACCAGTCGCCCAGCGCATCCGGCGTCACGAACACCGGCGAAAAGGCGCTCGCCGGCTTCGACTGGAAGAAGCCGAACCCCTTCGACAGTTCGCCGGGGATCAGGTTGCGCAGCGACACGTCGTTGGTCAGCCCGACCAGCCGCACCGCCGCCAGCGCCTCGTCGCGGCTCGCGCCCAGCGGCACGTCGCCGGTGACGACCACCACCTCCGCCTCCAGATCGCAGCCCCAGCTTTCGTCCGCCAGCGGGATCGCGTCGCGCGGCCCCAGGAACCCGTCCGACCCGCCCTGATACATCAGCGGATCGTGCCAGAAGCTGTCCGGCATCTCCGCCGCCCGCGCCTGCCGCACCAGCGCGACGTGGTTCACGTACGCGGACCCGTCCGCCCACTGGTAGGCGCGCGGCAACGGCGCCGCGGCGGCGTGCTCGTGAAAGCGATCGCGCGGGATCACCTCATGCTCCAGATCGGTCGCCAGATTGCGCAGGTCCGGCTCCAGCCGGTCCCAGTCGTCCAGCGCCGCCTGCAAGGTCGGGGCGATGTGGCCGGCATCCGCGCACCAGGCGAGGTCGTTCGACACCACGACGAGCTTGCCGTCACGGCCATGCTTCAGGCTGGCGAGTTTCATGTGGGGGACCTCTCCTTGTTTGACTCGAAGGGTACGTCCGACCCTCGCGTCCGACAAGCGCAGCTTGACTTTTCCGCGGTGCAGCGTATTTGGCGCACCATCGAGGCGTCATGCAGCGTGATCGGACCTTTATCGGTTCGGGCTCCGTCTCGGTCCAGCCAACGGCTTCCCTACTCACGCGGGGTGTCAATTTCCCCCGCCAAGCGAGCGCATCCGTGCGCGCGGCCTTGGCATCTGTTCTAAGGTTACCCCATGTCCTTTATCGATCTCGGCCTGTCCGAGCCGCTCGTCCGCGCGCTCGAAGCCAAGGGCTATTCCACCCCTACGCCGATCCAGGCGCAGGCCATTCCGACCGTGCTGGAGGGCGGCGACCTGCTCGGCATCGCGCAGACCGGCACCGGCAAGACCGCGGCGTTCACGCTGCCGTCGATCCAGCGCATGGCCGCCGCGCCGAAGCGCGTGCTGCCGACCCACTGCCGCATGCTCGTCCTCGCCCCGACGCGTGAACTCGCCAGCCAGATCGCCGACAGCGCGCGCGACTATGGCAAGTTCTCGAAGATGTCGGTCGCGACCGTCTTTGGCGGCACCAGCATCAACAAGAACCGTCAGGACATGAGCCGCGGCGTCGACATCCTCGTCGCCACGCCGGGCCGCCTGATTGATCTGGTCGAGCAGGGCTTCGTCAACCTGTCGATGATCGAGATCCTCGTCCTCGACGAGGCCGACCAGATGCTCGACCTGGGCTTCATCCACGCGTTGAAGCGCATCGTGAAGATGGTCCCGCGCAAGCGCCAGACGCTGTTCTTCTCGGCGACCATGCCGACCTCGATCCGCGAGTTGGCCAGCCAGTTCCTGCACGAGCCGGCGACCGTCTCGGTCAAGCCCGCCGCCACGACGGCGGAGCGCGTCGACCAGCACGTCATCTTCGTTAACCAGGCGGAGAAGCAGGCGCTGCTGACGCTGACGTTGCAGGATGCGGCGATCGACCGCGCGCTGGTCTTCACCCGCACCAAGCACGGCGCGGACCGCGTCGTGAAGCTGCTGGCCGGCAACGGCATCGCCGCGAACGCGATCCACGGCAACAAGAGCCAGGGACAGCGCGAGCGCGCGCTCGGCGAGTTCAAGTCGGGCAGCGTCCGCATCCTCGTCGCGACCGACATTGCGGCGCGCGGCATCGACGTCTCGGGCGTCAGCCACGTCGTCAACTTCGAACTGCCGAACGTGCCGGAACAGTATGTCCACCGCATCGGCCGCACCGCGCGCGCCGGCGCATCGGGCATCGCCATCGCGTTCTGCGCCGATGACGAGCGGCCGTACCTGCGCGATATCGAGCGCACCACGCGCCAGAAGATCCCGGTCCAGGCTCTGCCCGAGGATTTCCAGAACAAGGCGAACGCGATCAAGTCGCAGCGCGTCAAGGCGATCGGCGAGGATCCCGCCGCCCGCGCCGACCGCCCCCGCCAGCAGCGCGGCCCCGCCAAGCCGCGCGCCACCCACGCGCCGCAGCACACCGGCGCGACCGGCCGCAACTACGCCAACGCCAGCCGCGGCGGTCGCCCGGCCGGCGGT
>JAGSNX010000005.1 GCA_018139225.1 Microvirga sp. SRT01 | reverse complement strand
GCGGGGTGGAGCAGCCCGGTAGCTCGTCAGGCTCATAACCTGAAGGTCACAGGTTCAAATCCTGTCCCCGCAACCAACACACCAGACCAGCAGCCAACCAAACCGCCACGACCGTCCGCATCAGCACAACGCTGCCGCCGGACTTTTAGCGTTCGGGTCTGACACTCTCCAGCATTGGCATTGTATCCGGCCAGTACTCAGGTGGTAGGCGCCTGTAGCCCGTGACAATGCTCCTCCGCGCCCCCCCCCGGGGGGGGGGCGATCAGCCTTACGTCTAGCATAGCTGGTAACAGCCCGAGTGCGGCAATACTCCTGAGTGAACCGGCTCTGCCCGTAAGATCAGGGTCGCTCTAGGTTTGTGCTCAACCTCTGACAGTGCCTTCGAAGCACAGGAGTCACGAAACCCGGAGAAGTGTCGATCGCCGTTAGATGGCGAGTAACTGACGACGATGTAGTCCTGGAAAATCCGTACGCCGTTGGATTGGTACACGCCCCTGTTGCGCAGTCGTGCGACCGGGTCCAGCATGCTCGCATGTCACGCCGTGCCGAACAGATCATCCTCCTCGACGAACGTCTTCTTGAAGCCGATGTGGTAGCCGCGCGACGATGGCTGCGCGGCGGCATGGCCGCACTCTCGGGCAGGCATGCGCTTCTGGGTGCCCTTGCGCTGTACGGGGTTTGGGCCGCAGTCGGCGCGTACAAAGGGATATTTGGCCTTCCCTCCGGGGGCGGCGAGGTGGCCACCGATGCGACGCCTCTGCTGGGTTTGGCGGTATATTGCACATTGGCCATAGCGTGCGTGCTCGGCATGTTCCTCCTCCCCCGATGGGAGATGCCGCCCGCGGCCGGGGGTGCGTCGCGCCACCTCATGCACATACGAATGGCGGCCTGCGCCTCGGCCATCCTGATGGTGCCTTGGATCGATCCGCGACTGCCGCTCGCCGTGGTCCTCGTCCCGCTGGTCGCCGCGAGCGCATGCCGTCAATGCGAGATCGAAACGGGAGGCATCAGTCCCTCCGCGCTTCTGGCGAGGCTCGTGCTCCAAGGCACATGGGCGTTCGTATCAATGGTGTGGCTCGTGCTCTGGTCCGACATCTGGCTCCACGTGGCTATCTTCTGGATCCCCGAAGCGACATCCGGCGCGACGCCGCTCGTTATGCTGGCAATCGTGTCCGCCGGCTGCATCGTGCAGTCCGCTATGCGCCTCGCCGACCGACGCTGGCCGATCAGTGGCCTCGCATGCGTCGCGGCCGCGCTCTGCCTGGCAAACCCCGGTATTCCGGGGCTCGTCGGCGGCGCGCTATACGTCATGAAGGCAGGCGGCGGCCACTTCGACATCGAGGCATCGGCCGCTGGCCAGCCGGTCTGCGACATGGGGGCCCTGGGCCGCCACTATTACGTACCGGCAGGTCGAGACGGTTGCACACTGGAGAGAGCAACCAGAATGGTGAAAATGCTTCGGGATATGCCTGACGGACGACGTACCACGTTCCTGTTGACCCATCGCGCCAAAGCCGATCGTGCGGATCGGTAGCTCGGCCGCCGGCATTTACCCGCCGATATCTCGCGCGAGCCGCTCTCTGCTTCCCACCAACCCGGTGGTCAGAACCTCTTCGGAGTGTAGGTTCTTCATGATACAAGCTTGTGCTGGGCAGACTCGTTGGCTCACCTCCCTCCGCTAGTGATGCGCCGGCCGGTGTCGAACGAGGCATAGGCAGTGACCCGGCGTAGTGCTGCCCCGCGTCTGCTAGGCGTTCGATAGGAGCTTGGTTCCAGCCACGGCTGGTGACGCCCATATTTTGACGACGCTCTCTTCGGGATGCTCGCACCCTCCAGCGGCTGCGCGGACGCCGGCTCTGCCGATGCGCTTGGCCGTCCGGCGGCCGAGACTCCGGCTATGGTTGATTGGAAGAATGATTGGGTCGAGCGAACGGCGTGTTGCTTGGCGACAGCTATCGCCGAAAGAGACAAGCTACCAGATCGCGATCCGACGCTCGTAGGTGGGCATGCCGTCTCGCCAAGCGTTAATCGCCAGCGCGCATAGGATCAGACTGTCGCCTCGATAATCCGGGGTGACGGACAGGCGGTTCGCGCCACCGGCGCGGACGAGATCGAGCACCTCGGCGATGAGCCGTCGCGTTCCTCACGCGCGGTTGGCGGTACCAGCACGACATTCGCAGCATCGGCGACGCCGCCAAATTTTGCGGGCATCAGCAATATCGGCTCCAGCCGGCCCTCGTTCCGCAAATTCTCCGCTTCGGCCTTGGAGCGGATGGTGTCCCATGCAGCCACTGTGTGATTCTCCCATTCTTAAGGCTCTCCCGCACTGCGAGTTCTACTGTGCTTCGAATGCGATCGCATCGTTCGGGAAGTCATCAGGGAAGGCGGGGCAGCGAACGGTACGATCCAGTACTCCGGCCAGGAAACCGGTCAGGTCCTGATCCGTGGATGTGAAAAAGGGGCCGCGTGCCTCCTGTACCACGATCGTCCAATCGTCCGTGAGCCCCGTCGTGTTCCAGTGGAGCACATCGCCATTGTCGGTCATGCCTACCGCCAGTAACCCGCCGGGCTCGGGATAGCTCGCGAACGGGATCGTCTCTCCCGACGCCGCTAGTTCACACAAGACCTCGCGCTGCACGACTACCTGCGCGAGCAGATCGATCGTAACGTGACCGGCGCCCGGCACGAACACCCACAGGAAGCCCGCGATCCGCCCGACCCCGTAACGCTCCACGAAGGCCCGGTAATCCCCCGGCAGCGAGGTGCCGAGCGCAGCCTCCACCGCTGGCCAGTCGGTGGTCGACGGTCGGCGATCGTCGCCGGGCGGAGGCAGGACCGTACTCAGCCGCTCGATCGTCATCCGTCATCGCCTTCGATTAGGGTAGGGGCTTGTTCGCAGGGTTCAGCACCTAACATACCAGTCGAAACCACCCGTTCCCTGCGCATCCAGGGTGATGCCGCGCGGCACCAGTTCGTCGCCGAGGTAGATCGACGTGGGGAGGTAGTCCACCGCCTGACCACCCTCGACCACGCGGCGAATCTGGCCTTCGAAGCCGCTCATCACCGGGCTGTTGGCGGGCGCTTGCTGCAACGTTTCGAGGTTTTCCGTCAGGTCGCCCGATCCGCCGAGCTGACGCCCGAGCAGATGGCTGCGGGCCTCGTTGTGCAGAATGCCGTTGCCGCTCCAGCCGGGGGGCAGGATCGAAGCGTTGGCGTGCGTGCCCGCACCGATCATGTCCGGCGTGATGTGCACGGTCACGCCAGTCGGCCGGCCGAGATGGTCGAGCGCGCCGTAGGTGATCGACCCGCCATCGGGAAACGTTACGGTGCGCGGGGCCTGCAATGTCACGGACTCGCCGCTGCGCACGCCTGCACCGGCCACGTCGTCCATCCCGTAGCGGGCTAAGTTGCCGGCCTGATCGACGATCGCGCTGGACCGTTGGCCGAGCGCGGACAGGTCCACCGCGCTCGGGGTCACGGCGGCGGTGCCGATCCTGGGCTGGGTATGTGCGATCAGCCGTCCGGCGAGCTTTGAAATGGGCCGGTGACATCGTTCGCTCGTAGCCGCAGAGCTGCCCGATATCGTCCTCTACCGTCTGCTTGCCGATCGGCCCGCGGGGACGGCGGAGGACGTGCCGTTCGAGCGTAGGATCAGGCCGTTACGCGCTTGCAGACAGGATCCGTATCGTCCGCAGCTGCGCTTTAGAAGCGGATGCCAACGCCCGCGACGACCTGATGGCGTTCGAGATCAGCGGTAAAGCCGAAATCGCCATTGTCGAGACGGCCTGCGTTGTAGTTGGTGTAGACATATTCCAGCTTCCCGTAGACGTTGGCGCTGACATTCGCCTCCGCGCCAGCACCAAGGTGGAAACCGTCGAGATTGGGGCGGTACCGCAGGTTGTTCTGCGCGTCGTCGAAGTCGACGTAAGACGCCTTCAGCTTGCCGTTGGAATAGCCGCCTTTGGCATAGACCATCGTGCGTACGCCCAGCTGGACGCCGACCCGCGCCCCGGCGGTGATGTTCCGCCCGGCACGAACGCACGCTTCGTCGCGACCATAAAATTCGAAGCAGGACTTCGTGCTCGAACCTTCGAGACCTGCATAGACGCCGAGAATAATCGTGTCCTGCGGAACGTCGAACCCGATCTCACCGCCGTACACCACGCCACTCTTGCCCTGATTGGCCTCGATGTCATCCGTTTCTACGCTGGCGACCGGGCGATCCCAGCCCACGCGACCTTCGATGCGCACGCCGTCGAACGGCGATGTCGTACCCACATTTTGAGCGTAGGCCGGCGCAGCACCGGCGAGCGCGATCAAGGCCATTAAAACCGTCTTCATTCGTCATCCCTCTTCTGCCGCACCACGCGGCAAGGGCGGCGCCATTAATTGACCTGTCGGGAGTTGCAACTATCGGGAAACGATAGGGAAATCAGCCGGCCGCAGTGTTGCGCCAGAGCCGCAGCTGTGATGCTGAGCCTCCTTGCGCAGACAGGGTCAGAAAGGCGGACGTGACATGGCGTCACTCTCCGCGACCAGCATCGATCCGCCTGGCGAGCCGCGGGAGCGCCTTGCCGGAGGGGCCTGCGAACCGCCGAGGCCGGGAGGTCCGGTTCACGCGGCACGATGGCCGGCGAAGATCCGCTGGCGGAGATGCGCGCTGCGCAACCGCACGGCCGCGACTTCCTCGTTTTCCGTCTTTGCCAGAAGATGTTCGATCACGGCGTCGAGATGTCGGCGCATTCCGGCCCGCGCCAGATCCGCATCATGCGACCTCAACGCGTCCAGAATGGCGCGGTGCTCCTCGACGCGGAGCAGTTCGCCACCGCCCCGCGCGCGCTCGTGTATCGTCCTTGCAAGATCGCATCGATCGCGCATGGCCCAGAGATCGGCCACGACGGCGATCATTGCGCTGTTGCCTGTCGCTGCGGCGATGACGAAATGGAAATCTCGATCGGCCCGTTCGCTGACGGCGACATCCGGATCGGTCATCGTGACCAGCAACGCCTCCAATCGCGTGAGGTCGGTATCGCCGATGCGCAGAGCGGCCAACGCTGTCACTTCCGCCTCGATGCTGCGTCGGGCTTCGAGGAGTTCGAATGCACCGATGTCGAGCGTCTCGGCCTCCTGGCCGGGAAGGCGTAGCGCGGCAACATAGATGCCGGACCCCTTCCGCATCTCGACGACGCCCATCATTTCGAGCGCCACCATCGCTTCGCGAACGGTCGTGCGGCTGACAGCGTAGTGCTCAGCAATCTCGCGCTCGGTCGGCAGACGGCGGCCAATCTCGAATTCCCCAGCCGCAAGGCGTTGCAGGATGCCGTCGGTGATGCGGCGATAGAGTTTGTCGGATTGGGCCATGATGCCAACATTGCGTGTTCCGACCATCGGCGCAACGCTCTACTGACGGCACTAGCCACACATCGTGCCGTGATGTGACAGACCAAATCGCTTGACGTGTAGGTCCAAACGGCAACACATCGCGGGGCACGATGTCGGTCGCAGACATCGCCCGATCACGATGTCGTCTGGAGCCCCATTCCGCCATGCCCCGTATCGTTTCTGCCCGCGTCATCGTCACCAGTCCGGGGCGCAATTTCTTGACCCTCAAGATCACATGCGACGACGGTACCACCGGCGTCGGAGATGCGACGCTGAACGGGCGCGAGATGGCGGTGGCAAGCTATCTGTCGGAGCATGTCGTGCCGTGCCTGATCGGGCGCGACCCGCACCGGATCGAGGACATCTGGCAGTATCTGTACAAGGGCGCGTATTGGCGACGCGGGCCGGTGACGATGACCGCGATCGCCGCGGTCGACATGGCGCTGTGGGACATCAAGGGCAAGGTGGCGGGACTGCCGGTCTACCAGTTGCTCGGCGGAGCGAGCCGCGACGGCTGCATGGTGTATGCGCATGCCAACGGCACCACCGTCGCGGATACAATTGCCGTTGCGAAGGCCGAGATCGCAAAGGGATACAAGGCCGTCCGCCTGCAATGCGGGGTGCCGGGGCTTGCCAGCACCTACGGCGTGGCGAAGCCGGGGCAGCGCTACGAACCCGCCGACGCTGATCTGCCGGCCGAGAGCCGCTGGTCGACGGAGCGTTATCTGCGCATCGTGCCGGAGCTGTTCGCGGCCGCGAGGGAGGCGCTGGGCTGGGACGTGCACCTGCTGCACGATGTCCATCACCGGCTGACCCCGATCGAAGCGGGGCGGCTGGGCAAGGACCTGGAGCCATACCGCCCGTTCTGGATCGAGGACCCGACGCCAGCCGAAAACCAGGAGGCGTTCCGGCTGATCCGCCAGCATACGACGACGCCGATCGCCGTGGGCGAGGTGTTCAACAGCATCTGGGATGCCAAGCACCTGATCGAGCACCAGTTAATCGATTACATCCGCGCGACCGTGGTTCATGCAGGCGGCATCACGCACCTGCGCCGGATCGCCGCGCTGGCGGACCTGTATCAAGTCCGCACCGGCTGCCACGGCGCCACCGACCTGTCGCCCGTGGCAATGGCGGCGGCGCTGCATGTCGGTTTGTCGATCCCGAACTTCGGGGTGCAGGAGCATATGCCGCACACCGCCGAGACGGACGCGGTGTTCCCGCACGCCTACACCTATACGGACGGCATGATGCATCCCGGAGATGCGCCCGGACTGGGCGTCGAGATCGATGAGACGCTGGCAGCCGATTACCCCTATGCGCGCGCATACCTGCCCGTGAACCGGCTGGAGGATGGAACGCTCTTCCATTGGTAGCTGATGCTTCTTGGATAAGGTGTCATACACATACTTTAGATTGGACAGGTTGCCTGTTGACATGCGATTTCGGGTAGCGCTAACATAGATGCATCGCAGGACAGCCAGTTAATGGCTGCCAGCCGTTCCACAGGGGAGGACAACCATGACCCGATCAGCACTCCGCCACGTCGGCACGCCGCTCGCCCTCCTGCTGGGCACCGCCTCCTGGCCGGCCCTGGCGCAGAGCACGTCGACACCCCCGGCCGACCAGTCGGCTCCCACAGCGGCCTCCAGCAGCAGCGCCACGACGGTCCCCACGGCAACGACGCAGGACGGCGCCGGCAACACGGCTCCGACCGAAATCAACACGACGGACGGCGCAGCGGCCGATCCCTCGGCGACCGGCAATCAGGATATCGTCGTCACCGGCTATCGCGCATCGTTGCAGAGCCAGGCGAACGCCAAGAAGAACTCGATCGGCTTCACGGATACGATCTTCGCCGAGGATATCGGCAAGTTCCCCGACACCAACATCGCGGAATCGGTCAACCGCATCCCCGGCGTCACGATCAGTCGCGAAGTGACGGGCGAGGGTGCCAATGTCGCGATCCGCGGGCTGGGTACCAATTTCACGCGCGTGCTGCTCAACGGCGCGCCGGTCGCGATCGCATCGGTCCGGTTCGACGCGCAGAGCACCAATCGCGAGGTCGATCTCGATCTGATCCCGACCGAATTGTTCACGCAGTTGACGGTGAGCAAATCACCCATCGCCAGTCAGCTCGAAGGCGGTGCCGCGGGCACGGTCAATCTGCGGTCGGCGCGGCCGTTCGACAATCCCAAGCCGTATCTGAGCTATGGCTTGCAGGGATCGAAGGTCAGCACGGCCGATAAATGGGGCTATCGCGGCTATGCGCTCGCCAGCGCCACGTTCGGAAATTTCGGCATCCTGGTCGGTGGCGCCGCGGTCAAGAACCGGTTCCAGGTCAACGGGTATGAAACGATCGGCTTCACCAATCCCAACCTGACCGCCGCGCAGAGCAGTTCGGGCACGCGCAACGCGACGGGTGGCGGTAACTTCACGATCCCGGCGACGGTCCCTGCCAACGCCGGCAACGGATTGGTCCCGGGCACGGTCATCGACCAGGCGTTCCTGTTGGCGCGCAATCCGGGCGCGACGATCGACCAGATCGACAACGGGCTGCTGCCGCGCCTCAGCCGCCCGCGGACCGAGATCGGCGAGCGGACCCGCTATAACGGGCTGGTGTCGCTCGAATGGCGGCCGAGCGACGACCTTCATTTCTACGTCGACGGCATGTACGCCAAGCGCAACACCGATTTCGACCGATCGGCGATGAACTGGGCGGTCCGCAACGGCGCTGCGATCCCGTTGAACACGACCTACGACAAAGCCGATTGCGCGGCTGGCTGCACGGTCACCGGCGGCACTTTCGCCAACTCCCAGTTCTTCCTCGAATATCGTCCGTACCGTGATCGTCAGGATTACTGGGGCGTGAATCCGGGGATGGAGTTCACCGTCAACGACTCCATCAAGGGCGATCTGCAAGCCAATTACACGAAGAGCAATTTCCGTCGCGAAA
Source organism: Microvirga sp. SRT01 (assembly GCA_018139225.1). GTDB lineage: Bacteria > Pseudomonadota > Alphaproteobacteria > Sphingomonadales > Sphingomonadaceae > Sphingomonas > Sphingomonas longa. Next base: position 322,460 of record JAGSNX010000005.1, on the reverse strand, counting down.
GCCCGACGGTGCTCGTCATCACGCCGCCCAGCAGCGGCGTGACGGTGAATTACACGAACGACGGCGGCATTCCGTCGGTGACGACGAACGTCGACCTCAACAATCCCGCGAGCTTCGGCTGGGCGGGCGGCGGCCGCGTCAACCTGAACGGCGAAGAGCGCGATACGGAAACGAAGGGTATCCGCGGCAGCCTGTTGTTCGGCGACGAGAAGCGCTTCAGCGTTCGCGTCGGTGCGGCGTATGACGATGTCAGCCGTCGCATCACGCCGTTCGATAACACCAACCCGTGGCAGGCGGCGATCTGCGGCAACAATCCCAACGTCGTCCTGCCCGGCCCGAACCGGCAACCGCTGTGCGACGGCGCCAATCTTCCCGGCTCCGCGGCACCTCCCGGCTATCCCACCTACGCGGCTTACGGCACCGGCTTCTCGGCTGGCGCGCCGCCGCTGGTCTATGCGGGTTCCCTCATTCCCACCGCAGCGGTCGGCAGTTACCTGCTGCCCGGCCCGAACGGCTTCGTCACCGTCGATTGGGACAAGTTCAAGGGCGCGACGAATTACGACGCGCTCCTGGCCGGAGCGACGGAGACGGGGGCCGGCAGCAGTGGTGCCAATGGCGGCCTGATCCGGGAAAAGGTGACGGGAACGTTCGTCGAGGCGAACGGCATCTTCGATATCGGCGACGACGACACCATCCGGTTGAACGGCGGCGTCCGTTACGTTCGTACCCAGCAGATCGTGGGTGGGCGCACCACCATCCCCGATCCGCGCAACACGCGTGGCGGGGTGACGTGTCCCGGTGTCAGCCCGGGTTTCGCGCTGGATGGGTCCTGTTATCCGGTGCAGGTGAACTTCACCGAGACGAACCGCCTCTATTCCAACTTCCTGCCGTCGGCGAGCGTCGCCTACAGCTTCGGCACCAAGGCCGTCGCGCGCGGCTCGATCTCGCGGACCCTGACGCGACCGGACCCGAACCAATTGCTGCCGGGCGCGAGTTTCGTGCAGCCGTCGGCGGACGTCGGCACGCTGGGCAACAATGCCCTCAACCCGTACATCTCCGACAACCTCGACCTTGGTTTCGAATATTACACCGGGGGTGAAGGCGTCATCGCGTTCGCGGCGTTCCGCAAGTCGATCACGGGTTTCACGGTCAACGGCCTGACGACGGTGCCCTTCTCGACATTGGAGCCGTTCGGGATCACCTTCGGATCGCTGACGCAGGCGCAGCAGCAGGCCTTGATCGACCGTGTCCGGGGAACCGGCGTCGCGCCCGAACAGGCGTTGATCCAGATCCAGCAGCAGGTGAATGCGGACGGCAAGCTGAAGGTCAACGGACTGGAGTTCCAGCTGACGCAGCCGCTCGACTTCCTGACCCAGTATATCGGCGTTCGCGGCTTCGGTTTTCAGGGCAATCTGACGCTGATCGATCAGAAGGGCGAGGGGGCCGGTGCGCCCGCGATCGCGTTGGGCGTGGCTCCGACGACCTATACGCTGACGGGCTATTACGAAGGCAACGGCCTCTCTACCCGCCTGACCTACACCTATAACGAGGGATCGCAGGGTTCGTCGCTGAACCAGAACGGTATCCCGGCAGCGGCGATCTTCGGGCGCGATTACGGGCAGCTCGATTTCTCCGGCAACCTGGATCTCGGCAAGATCCTGGGCAACACGTATCTGCCGACGCTCGTCGTGAACGTGATCAACATCACGAAGGAAGCGCAGTCGAGCTACTTCCAGTTCAGCAACGCGACCTTCAACGAATATAATCCCGGTCGAACGCTGCTCGTCGGCATCCGTGGCCGGTTCTAGGATCCTTGGAACCTCTCCCAAGGTACTTGCAGGGGCTGGCTTTCGGGCCGGCCCCCTTTTCTCCGACAGCGAGGCCCGCGCTTATGCCGGCGCTCATGCCGATGCCCATGGCTGACGAGGCGGGCGGGGCGTGCAGGGGGTAGCCGCCGCCATCGAGGCGGATGCCGCGCCGCGCCGACCGGGCGGCAATACGCGCTGGATCGTGTGCGCGCTGCTGTTCTTCGCGGTGGTCCTCAGCTATATCGACCGCCTCGTCATCTCGGTCCTGAAGCCCGATCTGTCGGCCCGCTATGGCTGGACCGAGACGGGCTATGCCGATCTCGCGCTCTATTTCCAGCTCGTCTACGGCCTTGCCTATGTCGTGTCGGGTCGCATCGTCGACCGGGTCGGCGCGCGCGTCGGTTATGCGGCGGCGGTGGCGTTGTGGACGGTCGGCCACGTCCTCCACATCGCCTTCACGACGACATCCGGCATGATCTGGGCGCGGCTGCCGCTGGCAGCGGGCGAGGCCGCGACGTTTCCGGCCGCACTCGCCGCGACCGCCGAGTGGTTTCCGAAACGCGAGCGTGCGCTGGCGATCGGCATCTTCAACGCCGGTTCCAACGTCGGTGCGATCGTCACGCCGTTGCTGGTGCCGTTCATCGTCGTCACACTCGGGCTGGGTTGGCGCGCCGCCTTCATCGTCACGGGTGCGCTGTCGATCGTCTGGCTGCTCGCGTGGTGGCGCTTTTACCGGCGCCCGGCCGATCATCCGACCCTGAGCCGCGAGGAGCGCGACTGGATCCAGTCCGAACCGGAGGTGCCGCCGCGGCCGGTGCGCTGGTCGACGATCCTGCGCACGCGGCAGAGCTGGGCCTATATCATGGGCCGTTTCCTGATCGATCCGATCTGGTGGACCTTCCTGTTCTGGCTCCCCGACTTCTTCTCGCGCCAGTTCAACCTGTCGCTGCGGGAATTCGGTCCGCCGCTGGTGGCGGTCTATCTGCTGGCCGATATCGGCTCGGTCGGAGGCGGCTGGCTCAGCTCGCGCCTGATCGGGCGGGGCATCACGGTGAACCGCGCGCGCAAGACGGCGATGTTCGTGTGCGCGCTGTGCGCGGTACCGATCGCGTTCGCGACGGCGGCACCGTCGATGTGGGTCGCGGTCGCGTTGATCGGGCTCGCCTGCGCAGGGCATCAGGGGTTTTCCGCCAATCTCTACGCGTTGCCGGGCGATGTCTTTCCACGCTGGATGGTCGGCTCCGTCGTCGGCCTGGGCGGACTGGCGGGCGCGATCGGCGGCATGTTGATGGCGAAATATGCGGGCATCATCCTGGAGACGGTCGGCAGTTTCCAGCCGATCTTCCTCGTAGCCGCCGCGGCCTATCTGGTCGCGCTGCTCGTCGTCCACCTCATCGTGCCGCGGTACGATCCGGTCGACGAGCGGACGCTGGTCGCCGAGGCAGAGGCGTGAGCGCGTAGCGCGCTCGTCGCGAAACAGGATGACGCGAGGCCGATCAGGTCATCGACCCGGTCTGTTCGCGTCGGTCCAGCGAGACGAAAAGGTCGACAGGGGCCGGATCACTCGTCCGGCACATGCTCCACATAGCGCTGATCGTAGGCGTTGATGAGAGTGGCGTCGTTCATGTCGCCGATCGCCACGCGCAACTGGTTCGATTGATCGTAGAACGATCCCAGGGCGTCGCGAACGTCCTTCTGAATTCCCTCGTCCAGCGCGGCCGACCCGGCATTCCATCCGGCATCGACGCCGGCGTCGATCAGCGATCCGAGCGGTCCCGCCTTGCTCGACACGAAGCCGGTCAACTTGTCCGAGAAGAAGCGGATCGCGTCGATCTTGGCGTCCTTGCTCTCCTTGCTGGCGTCGAAGAAGTCGTTCGCGCCACCCTTTACGGAGCCGACCAGTTCGCCGAGGCCGGTGGCCGCCGCGCTGCGCTGGTCATCGGAGAGGGCGGGGTCCTGCAACTGTCCGGCCAGTCGGTCCATCTCCGTTCCGATCGCCGCGACGCTTTGATCCTTCAGGGGATAGTCCGCGTCCAGCATCACCTTCGACACGAAGTCCTGGACCAAGTTCTCGCGCGCGTCTTCCGCACTGTCGTAGCGCCAGCCGCTCTCGTTCAGACGGGAGATGTTCGTGTTGAAATACGTTCCCAGCTCGCCCAGCCCGTTGCCGTTCTCGGACCCGGACTGGCCCGTGCGAACGAGGGTCGCGAACATCGAATCGGTGGTCGTCTGGATACCCGGGGCATTGGGATTGGCCGCGTTGATCAGACCTGCCAGCACATCGAACCCGTTGCGATCGGGGGCGACGAGCGACGAATACGGGCCGGTCGCGGTAAAGGTCCTCATCGCGTCGATCAGGGTCATGTCGCCTGCGACGGGGCCGTCCGCCTCGACGCGACCGATCTCCCGAACCACGGCGTTGGCGCTGGCCGGTATGCCGTGACCTGCGGCCATGTTGGCGACGTCCCCCGCCGCCACCAGCAATGCGGGGCCGTCCTGATAGTCGTTCACGTCATAACCAGCGGCTTTGGCGTCGTCGAGCAGGCGACCGGCGACCTGGTTGAGCATGCGGCCATCCGTGACGTCGGACAGGAGTTGGCGGCCGCCATCGGAATACGGGTTCACCGCCGGATCGACGAGCCCGTACAGGTCGTCCACGTCGATGCGCCCGGCCTCCACGCCCCGGCCCACCGCCGCGCTCACCTGATCGCGCAGATCCGCGGACTCCTGAGTCCCGTCGCCGGTCCCCACCTGCTCCAGCGCCGCCGTGACCAGTTCCGGCACCGTCTTGCCATTGTCCAGCACCGACCAGCCGGGTGAGTGCGTCAGGTCGACCAGTTGCGCGACATACTCGTCCTTCTGCGCCTGGGTCAGGTCGGGGTCGGCCAGCTTCTCGCCGATCTGGTACGCCATCGCGCCGACCGGTTCGGGACCGAAGCGGGTTCCGGCCTGTACCGTCGCGACGACGGCATCGGTGACGGCGGTATCGACGGGCGGCGAGGGAACCGGGTTATAGGTCGGTGCAACCGACCGCATCCCACCAACATCCACGGCGTACATGGCATAACTCCCAATGACTTGGGACCAAGTCTACCGGAAGCACCGGGGCGGCTGGATAGTCGTTCCGATTACCTCCTTCAAGGGTCGCGCCGCAGCGTCAGCGTCCGGTCCCGGTCAGCGTCTTCGCCAATGCGGCGTGCCAACCGGCGGCCAGCGTCGCGCGGGACTCCGCGTCCATCTTCGGTTCGAAACAGTCGCCGCGCACCCAGGTCGCGGCCAGCGCGTCGAGATCGGCCCAGACGCCCGTCGCCAGACCGGCGTGGAACGCCGCGCCCAGCGCGGTCGTCTCCAGATGCCGGGGGCGTTCGACGGCGACCTGCAGCATGTCCGCCAGAAACTGGCAGAGCCAGTCGTTCGCCGCCATGCCGCCGTCGACGCGGATCGTCGCCGGCGGATCGCCGCCGTCCGCGACCATCGCATCCGCGAGGTCCATCGTCTGGTACCCGACCGCCTCCAGCGCCGCGCGCGCCAGATGCGCCTGCGTCGATCCCAGCGTCAGGCCGAAGATCGCACCGCGCGCGTCGGGGTCCCAGTGCGGCGCGCCGAGGCCGACGAACGCCGGCACCATGTACACGCCGTGGCTGTCGGGCACCTGCGTCGCCATGTCGTTGGTTTCGCGCGCATGGGTGATGACGCCGATGCCGTCGCGCAGCCATTTGACCGCCGCGCCGGCAATGAAGATCGATCCCTCCAGCGCGTAGGTCATCGTGCCGTTCAACCGATAGGCGGGCGTGGTCAGCAGGCGGTGGCCGGACTCCACCGCTTCCTCGCCGGTGTTGAGCAGCATGAAGCAGCCGGTGCCGTAGGTGGACTTGACCATCCCCGCCTCGAAACAGGCCTGTCCGAACAGCGCCGCCTGCTGGTCGCCGGCGATCCCGGCGATGGGGATCGCGGCGTCGAACAGACCCTCGGCGGTGTGGCCGAAGATATGGCTGTTGTCGTGGACCTCGGGCAGCAGGCCCATCGGCACGTCGAACAGCGCACACAGCGCCTCGTCCCAGCGCTGGGCATGGATGTCGTACAGCAACGTGCGTCCGGCGTTGGTCACGTCGGTGGCGTGAACCGTGCCGCCGGTCAGCCGCCACAACAGGAAGCTGTCGATCGTGCCGAAGGCGAGTTCGCCGCGATCCGCGCGATCACGGGCGCCGTCGACATGGTCGAGAATCCACGCCAGCTTGGTCGCGGAGAAATAGGGATCGAGCAGCAGCCCGGTCTTCGCGCGGACCGCGGCCTCGTGCCCCTCCTGCTTCAGCCGCGCGCACAGGTCGGCGGTGCGCCGGTCCTGCCAGACGATCGCATTGTGGATCGGCGCGCCGGTCGCGCGGTCCCAGACGACGACGGTTTCGCGTTGGTTGGTGATGCCGATCCCGGCGATCCCCGCCGCATCGACGCCGCTCTCGGCCAGCGCCTGTCGTGCGGTCGCCAGCGTGTCGCGCCAGATATCCTCCGGGTCGTGTTCGACCCAGCCGGGGCGGGGATAATGCTGGGTGAACTCGCTCTGCGCCGTGGCGACCGCGCGTGTTTCCGCATCGAATACGATCGCGCGGGTGGAGGTAGTGCCCTGATCGATCGCCAGGATGTGCTTCAGGCCGGCCACGTCGCTCTCCTTGTTGTCGTATCCGGGGTCTAGCGAGCCGCGCGGGGCGGCAAATAGGGCCTGACCAGATAATGATAGACCGCTGCGCCCGCGACGCCGCCGACCAGCGGCCCCGCGATGGGTACCCACCAGTAGTTGCCGGGGCCGGGAAAAGCGGAGTCGCCCCAGCCCATCAACCAGCAGAACAGCCGTGGACCGAAGTCGCGCGCGGGATTGATCGGCCATCCCTCCAGGAAACCGGCCGATGCGCCGATGCAGGCGACGAGCAGGCCGATGATCGGTGCACTGGCGTTCGCCATCGGCGCCTGCGTGTTGAATTCGTCGGTGATCGCGAAGATGCCGAGCAGCAGGATGCCGGTCAGCACGACCTCGTCCCAAAAGGCATGGATCGGGGTGATGTGCGCGCCCGGTGCGGTGAAGAACACGCCCGCCGCGCCGCCGCCGGCGCGGGTCAATCCGTGCGCGGTGTTGAACGCCTCGATCACCGGGCCGAACAGTTGATAGACCAACGCCGCGCCGATCATCGCCCCGACGATCTGCGCCGCCACATAGGGCAGTACCTTGCGGCGCGGGAAGTCGCGGAACAGCATCAGCGCCAGCGTGACTGCGGGATTGGCGTGCGTGCCGGACACCGCGCCGGTGACGAAGATCGCGAGCGTCACCGCCAGGCCCCAGGCGATGCACACGCCCCAATAGGCGGTCGCATAGGGGCTGGGGTCGTACAGGATCAGCATCGCCGCCGCGGAATCGCCCAGCGTGATGATGATCGCCACCGCCAGCGCCTCGGAGATCAACTCGCCTCGCAACGCCATCCGCCCCGTCATGCCCGCGTCCTCCCCCGGAGCCATCGCTGCCCCTAACCGGATATAGCCACCCGTTTCGGACGAGCGTCAACAGTTTCGTTTGAAAGTTCGAACGAACGACGCCATGTCTGTTTCGAACCTGCCGGAGGTCCGGCGCGAGAGAGGTGCCGCGTGGCTCAGGAGACAGCATCCGCGTTCGACGAGGTCGACCTGCTGGTCGTCGGCGGTGGCATCAACGGCGTCGGGATCGCGCGCGATGCGGTCGGGCGCGGACTGTCGGTCCTGCTGGTGGAGAAGGACGACCTCGCCAGCCACACTTCCTCGGCCTCGACCAAGCTCATCCACGGCGGCCTGCGCTATCTGGAGTATTACGAGTTCCGGCTGGTGCGCGAGGCGCTGATCGAGCGGGAGCGGCTGTGGCGCATGGCGCCGCACATCATCTGGCCGCTGGAGTTCGTGCTGCCGCAGAGCAATTCGCCGCGTCCGGCGTGGCTCGTCCGGCTTGGCCTGTTGCTCTACGACCATCTCGGCGGCCGCGAGCGGCTACCGGCGACGCGCACCGTCGCGCTGGACCGCGACACGGTCGGCAACGGGCTGAAGCCGGGCAATCCCAAGGCGTTCGTCTATTCGGACTGCTGGGTGGAGGACAGCCGGCTGGTCGTGCTGAACGCCCGCGACGCCGCGGATCGCGGGGCGGCGGTCCTGACCCACACCCGCCTCGTATCGGCCCGGCGTGGCGGAGAGGGTGCCGGCTGGATCGCCACGATTGAGAACGACGAGGGTGGCCGCCGCGATATTCACGCGCGCGCGCTGGTCAACGCCGCCGGACCCTGGGTGGCGGACGTGCTCGGCACCGTGCCGGACGCGCGCCGCGACCGTGGCGTCCGGCTGATCAAGGGCAGCCATATCGTCGTGCCGCGCCTGTACGACGGGGGCCATGCGTTCCTGCTCCAGAACCCCGACAAGCGCGTCGTGTTCGCGATCCCCTATCAGGAGAATTTTACCCTGATCGGCACCACCGACGAAGCGTGGCAGGGCGCACCCGGCCGGTCCACGATCGATCAGGGCGAGATCGACTATCTGCTGGAAACGGTCGACCGTTATTTCGAGCGGCCGGTGGTGCAGGACGACATCGTCTGGACCTATTCGGGCATCCGGCCCCTTTACGACGATCACGCCGCCGACGCCTCCGCGGTGACGCGCGACTATGTTCTGGACCTCGACGGCGATGACGATCGTGCGCCGATGCTCAGCGTGTTCGGGGGCAAGATCACGACTTATCGCAAGCTCGCGGAACATGCGTTGCAGGAACTCGCGCGGTTCTTCCCCGCTGCGGGTGGAGCGTGGACGGAGGATGCGACGCTGCCCGGCGGCGACATGCCCGACGCCGATTTCGGCCGGTATCTGGCGACGCTGACGACGCGTTACCCGGCGATGCCCGCAGTAATGCTGCGGCGGCTGGCCCGCGCTTACGGGACGCGGACGGATGCGCTGCTCGGCGATGCCAAAGTGGAGGACGATCTCGGCGAGGATTTCGGCGCGGGGCTGCATGCGCGCGAGATCGACTATCTGGTCGCGAACGAATGGGCGACCACGGCGGAGGACATCCTGTTTCGGCGCAGCAAGCTGGGCCTGCACGTTCCGCCCGGCACCGCGGAGCGGATCGACGCCTACCTCGTCGACCGCCGGATACTGGCGGCACCCCTGCCGCCCGCATCGTAGGGAAGGCGCATGGCCGCGATCGAACCGGACAATGGGGTGGACAAAGCCGGCGCTGACGACGCGATCGCGTTGCGGCATCGGCAGATCCTGGCGCTCGCCCGCGATGCCGGCAGCGTCGCGGTGGACGACCTTGCCGACCGGTTCGAGGTCACCCCGCAGACGATCCGCAAGGACCTGAACATACTGGCTCGCCGGTCGATGCTGTCGCGCGTGCATGGCGGTGCGATCGTCACGTCGGGCGTCGACAATATCGACTACGGCACTCGCCGTACGGTCGCCACGGGCGCGAAAGCCGCGATCGGCAAGGCAGCGGCCGGGCTGATCCCGAATGGCGCATCGCTCTTCATCAATATCGGCACCACGACGGAGGCGGTGGCTAGTCATCTGGTGCATCACCGCGACCTGATGGTCGTCTCGAACAACCTCAACGTCGTCGACATCCTCAACGGCTGCGAGGGCATCGACATGATCGTGGTCGGTGGTCAGGTGCGGCAAGGCGACCGCGCGGTCGTCGGCGCGCTGGCGATGGAATTCATCCGCTCGTTCAAGGTGGATTACGCGCTGATCGGCGCATCGGCGATCGACCCCGACGGTACCCTGCTCGATTTCGCCGTGGACGAGGTGCAGGTCACACGCACGCTGATCCAGCACGCGCGGCAGGTGATCCTCGTCGCCGACTGCTCCAAGATCGGCCGCGCCGCACCGGTCCGCGTCGGGTCGCTGGAGGCGATCGACCATCTCGTGACCGACCGTCTTGCCGATGCAACGCTGCGCGAGGCGTGCGAGCGGCATGGTGTTCGGGTGGTCGAGACCGGCTTCGGCGGCGAATCGTAGATCTTATGGACTCGACCGGGTCACGGGGGTCGGCGCCGACGTCACCGGTCCGGGCGTCCATCATCATTCGCTTCGAAGGGATATCGCTTCGCCGGTCCGACGAGGGTCGCGGGGCATCGCCGGACGTCAGGGATCGACTTTGGTGATCCGCTCTTGGAGGGTAGCGACCTTGATCCCCAACTTTCGCGCTTCGAGGATGTTGGCGGCCGAACGTCCATCCGGGGCGAGTGTCAGCCATTGCTGCACCTTGAAGCCCTTGTCGGTTGTGAAGGCGAGGTGCAGACGCGCGCCGTCGACTTCGCCCCGCACCAGTCCGCGCGCGTCGCTGAGCGTGCCTTCGTAGCGACCAGCCGTTATGTGGCGCAGTCGCCACTGCCGCGTGCGGGGCGGCTTGCCGCCTTCCTGGACCACCTGATCGAGCACCAGCGTGTCGCCGTCCACATGGCCGGTGCCACGCACAACCACCGGGACACGCGCGCGCAGGATCACCTTCAACTGCGCCTCACCCCGCGTCCGGCCGATGAAAAAGCGAAAGGGGTCGAAATCCGCGGCAGCACCGGCGAGAAGGATAGCCATCAGCATCAGCGTTCAACGCGCGGCGGATCGCTTCGGAAGCCGCGACGCGCGAGGCGGCTCTGCGCCGATCATCCCAACGCCTTCAGCAGCCCCTCCCACCAGACGATGCCGGGGTCGAACGTCGCGACGGGCACCCGTTCGTTCAATCCATGCGCGAAGATGTCGCCGGGCTTCATGAAGACGCCGCCGACGCCGAAGCTGGGGATGCCGAGGGCACGGAAGTGCATCGAGTCGGTTGCGCCCGGTTCCTGGAGCGGCAGCACCTGCAGACCCGGCGCCCGCTTCGCCGCGGCGGCCTTGACTGCCGTCATCACGCGCGGGTCGAGCGGCGATGCCCCGGCTTCGATCGTGCCGTTGTCGAACAATTCCACCGTGATCGTCGGGTCGGCGACGAGTTCCACCAGCGTCTTCTCGATCGCCGCGCGCGGCGTGCCGGGAAAGATGCGGCAGTTGACGTTCGCCATCGCCCGTTGCGGCAGCGCATTGGGCGCATGGCCGCCGTTGAACATGGTCGGTACGCAGGTCGTGCGGATCTGGCCCACATAGCGCGGGTCCGCGGAGATCAGATCGGCGGCGGCGGTGTCGCCGGGATCGGCGGCGAACGCCTTCATCGCTGCCCCTAACGGACCCGCGATGCCGGCGGCGGTGCCCGCGAGCGATGCCTTGGTGATCTCGTTCTGCTGGGGCGCAAAGCGATAGGCGGCGATGCGCGTGATCGCGGCGGCCAGACTGGCGATCGCGTTGCGGGGGCCGGGGCGGCTGGAATGACCGCCGGGATCGGTGATCGTCAGGTGCCAGTCGCCATAGACCTTCTCCGCCGCCTGCAAACCATAGGCAATCGGTCGGCCGTCTTCGCCGAGCGCTCCGCCACCCGCGTCGGCGTTCAGGACCAGTCCCGCACCCTTGAACGCGGCGGCGGCGGCCTTGGTCGTCTTCATGGTGGTTTCTTCGTCGCCGGTCAGGACCAGCACAAGGTCCCGTTGCGGCACCCATTTTTCCCGCTTCAGCTTCATCAGCGTCGCGACCACCATCGACACGCCGGCCTTGTTGTCCAGGCTGCCCCGGCCGAAGACATAGCCGCCCTCGATCACCGGGGTGAACGGATCGCGCGTCCAGTCCTTCGGATCGGCCTGCACCACATCCATGTGACCCAGCACCACGGTCGGTCTCGCCTTGCGATCGCGACCGGGATAGCGCGCCGTGAGATAGCCGGTGTCGCCCATCGCGACGAACGACACGTCGGCGTCGGCGAAGCCGGCCGATACCAGTTGCTGCTTCAGATAGGCGGCATAGGCGGGCACCTGACCCTGCCCCTCGACGGTCCTGAACGCGATCCCCTTCGTCAACAGCGCGAGGGCTTCCGCGCCCGCCGGCGTGCCCGGCGCATCCTGAGCCGGGAGTGCGGTCGGGATCAGGGCGGATGCGGCAAGCGCCGCGAACATTATGCGCATGAAATTCTCCGAAGGAGGCGATCGCTCTTGTGCGGTCGGTATCGGCAAGGATCAAGATCGTCGGACGCGTCGGGGCATGGCCATGCCGCCCGCTACCGAACGACGACGACCTGAGGGATCGGTTCGGCGAGGATCGGGGCGCCGCAATCATGATCGATGTTCGGTTCCGGCCCACTGCCTCCCGATGTGTCGGAATGTGCTCACGGACATCCGATCCACCTCCGATAATCGTTTCGATTATTCCGGCCCGTCAGGCGGTTAGGTAGGCAGGAGCGGTAACCGGAGATCGTGAGGATGCTGCCCAGTGACATCTCGACGGCGACGCCGCGGCTTTACCTGAAGCCGGAAGGTCTCGCTCCTGTTCGTACGGCCGATGGCGGCGGTGGTATCGATATCGGCGGCATCTCGGGAATATTCGACGCCGCGAAAGCGATCGTCGCCACGGCCGGGCGGGACGGGTCGCATATCCCATCCACCCGCGCGACCGTTCGCGACGAGACGTCGCTCAGCGGCCTCGCGGAGCAGTACGGAACGACGGTCCAGCAGCTGATCCTGTTGAACAAGAATAATCCCGGCATCTTCGATCTGCGAAAGGGCGACACGATCCGGGTGCCGCTCAACCGGCAGGTGGTGGAGGTTCAGGAGGGGGATACGCTGCGGTCGCTGGCACGGACCTATGGCGTCTCGGTCGATCAGATCGTCAAGGCGAACGGCCTGCTTGGCGGCGAACTGCCGCCGCCGGGATCGGACATCGTGCTGGTGCCGCCAACTGCCTACGGTCTGGGGACGAAGGCATCGGCCAAAGCGTTCATCGCCGATATCAAGACGCTGGAACATCAATGGAATGCGCTCGAGCCGTCAGAGCGGCTCCAGGCGCTGGAGGACGCGATCAACGAGCGGCTGGCCACGCGTGGCGTGCCGCCGGTTGACCTCGTCATCGACGGACTGGACGGTAACGGTGTCTACGATTTCACCACCCACACCATCAAGGTCGACTCGGCCTTGCTGTCGAAGGACGGCGTCAAGTCGGAAGACCTGCTCGACCTCGCCGATACCGTGTATCACGAAGGTCGCCACGCCGAGCAATGGTTCGACATGGCACGCATCCACCTGGCGGAGGGACGTCCGGCGAGCGAACTCGACATGCCGCGCGGCGTGATCCGGGCCGCGCGGGAGGCGGGGGCGATCGACCTCGACACCGATCGCGGCCGGTTTGCCAACGCGATGTACCGAAGCGTGTACGGCAGCGGTTCGGATCGTCGTAACGACGTGTTGACGGCGCTGAACGACGGCACCACGGTCACGCCCGAGGAATATGCGGATTATCGCAGGCTTCCCGAGGAGGCGGACGCATGGCGCGTCGGTGGCATGATCACCAATCTCTGGTATGGCTGAGGCCAGTGATGGCGGCGACGGTGGTTGCGACGATGGCAATGGCGACGGGTCCGGTCGAAGCGAAACAGGGATCGTCCGAGGTGCTGCTCGCATTGGCGGACGATTTCCTGAAGGGGGCTGATCCTCTCGCCAACCTTCGGGACCGCAAGGCGGCGATTGACGACACGTTCGCGAAGTCCGGCAACTATGCTTTCCGCATCGCCGATCTGGCCGACCGGGGATCGTCGGTCGCCGTTGCGACCGACGCGGCCAGCGTCAGTCCCGACACGTTGACTCTGGTTCCGGCGGCGGGTGTCTGGCTGAAGCTGGACGCCGTTGCCGCGCGGTTCGGAGAGGCGAAGCCAAGTCCCTCGCTGCCGAATGCGGCGCGGCGGTACCGGATCGCCATCGCCGAGGATCGCTCGATCATCGTCGAAATCAGTGGCGAACCGGGTCGCACCGGCACACGCGTCACGAAGCTGATTGCCGTTCGCGAGCGGTAGAACGGGACGTTCGGGCCGAGCGGACCACGCCTTGGCGGGAGATCGTAAGTATTCGCGGTTAGGCCGCCCTTGCGCAGCGACGTCGAAATCGAGCGTTCCAATGATGCCGCGTGCGAGACGCCCGATTTCGTCGGGCGACCTGTTCGATCAAGCCACGACCGTGGCGTGCCAGACCCGTGTCATCAGCACCGACATGCGAGCACGCACCAAGGCCCTGAGGGAAGAAGGCGAACGGATCGTCACACTGCTCCGCGGCAAAAAGCACCAGCGGCTCAAGCTGCCTGAACGACCAGTCCGCTCCGCAACGGCGGGCGTCAATGGTCGCCGATGGCTGCCATCAGCCGCTCCGCCGTGCGGATATCCCGTTCGACGATGGCGCGCGTGAAATGGCTCAGGATCGACTGGAAACGATTGCTGAGAGCGGGGCCGACGCCCGGCAGGGGCCCGTCGATCAGGCGGCTGCCCCATTCCACCGCCCATTGCTGGCTCGCATCGTCCGCCCCGACGACGATCGACGGGAAGGGCAATCGTGATGCTGGCGACGCGAACATCGCATCGCGTTCTCCCGCACGCCTGGGCGCCAGCATCAGCGCACCGGTAACGCGCGAGACGTAGGATTGCGGGGAAAGCCGGGTCCACCACGCCGCCGCCAGACATGCCGCTCCCTGTGCGACAAGCAAGACCGGCCGACCGGCATCCAGCACGGCCCGGTCGAGGTGCGATGCCGTCAGCTTGCGGTCGGCCGACGTGTCGGCGCGCAACGGGATGTGCCGGGCCGGCATCGGCGAGAGCCGCGACAGGAACGAACGATCCGCGTCGCCCAGTACGACGAGGTCCAGCGGCTGGGAAAGCAGGGCGATACCGACCATGAACGTTCCTTCCAGATCAGGATCGCGCTGCCGTCGCGATCATCCGTCAGGAGCGTAGCGGCGGCGACCGGAAGCACCAGCCCCCGATCTGCCGATCGTCTGTCAACCTGCCCGCCCTGCCGAAAACCGCCGGTCGGAACCGATCGGTTCGGTGCGACAGGGCCGCGGTGTCACACGCTGCGCAGCCAGACCTGCGATCGCCCCCCGCGCCGTTGGCCGGACGATGGACCCGCCTCCTGCGCGGTGGCGGCGTCGCCCTGCGATGCCCCGGGGGCGTATTCGACACCGTCGTGCTGCCCCGGAAATTCGGGGATCGCACCACCATCGCGGTTCGCACGGGCGAAGTTCGGGATGGCCAGCATCGGTGTCCCGTCGGCCCAGGTCCCGTGGATCACCGTCACGCCGCCCAAAAGGTCCGGGCGCCACTCCGCCGTCAGGGGCGCAGTGGAGAGGGGTTGGTCGATGCGCGGCTGATCGGCCAACTCGACGTTGTAGATCAGCGGACCATAGCGCACCGCGACCTTGCCGCGTGTCGCCTCGATCTGGTCGTCTGCCGTCACACGCTGGACCGCCATCGGCAGTTGCAGCTCGATCCGGTCGCCCCGGCGCCATTCCCGCGTGATGACGGCGTAACCGTTTTCGATGCGGGGCGTCACCGCCTGCCCGTTCACCGCCAGTCGCGTCAGTCCCTCCACCGCCGGCACGGCGGAATACAAGGCGCTGGTCTTGCGCTGGGGAACGCGCACGCGCACCGAGAACCGTCTGGCCTCCTTGGGGTTGACGGTGATCTTGACCGCGCCCTCCCAGGGGTAATTGGTTTCCTGCACCATCTGGACCGGCGTGCCCGCTACGTCGCCGACCTCGATGCGGCTGCCGACGAACAGGTTGACGTAAACGCCCTCCTTATCCTTCACATAGGTCCAGGTCGGCATCATCAGCAGCGTGCGGGGAATGTTGCCGACGCAGCATGGGCAGGTGTGCCATTTGGCGCGCTCGGTATCGACCAGCGGGTTGGTGTAGCAGAAGCTCTTCCCGGCCAGATCGGTGGCGCCGAGCAGCGCGTTGTACATCGTCTCCTCGTACAGGTCGGCGTATTTCGCATCGTGGTACGACAGGTTGAGCTTGTACTGGAAGAAGATCAGGCCGCAGCTCGAACAGGATTCGCAGTAAGCGTCGTTGCGCAGCGCGTAATTGCCGCCGAACCCTTCCGACGTGTCGCCGCTGCCGACGCCGCCGGTGACATAGTATTTGCGGTTCACCATGTTGTCCCACAGGGACATGGTCGCGCTCTGATAGTCGCGATCGCCGGTTTCGGCGGCGATGTCCGCCATCCCCGAATAGAAATACACCGCGCGGACCGCGTGGCCGACAGCCTCATATTGCTGTTCAGGCGGCAAATGGCTCTGGTCGTATTCCGATCCGCCCTCGCGAGAATCGAGCAGGAAACGGGCGAGCCGGATATAGGCGTCGCCGCGACCCTTGCCTTCCACGTCGTTGACGAAGCGCCCGAACCGGACGAGCGCCTGCTCCATTTCCTGATGGCCGTCGAACCAGGGCTTCTTGCCGGGTCCGATATTCGCCACCCAGCAATCCGCCAGCTTCTTCGCGGCGTCGTAGAGCCGCAGATCGCGGCCGCCGGTCAGCGTGTGGTGGTTGATCGCGGATTCGATGAAATAGCCCGCGACATAGCCTTCGTGATCGCCGCGATGCTCGGGCGACCAGCGCTCCGGCCACGCACTGCGATCGGCGAGCGTGTAGGCCGTGTGAAGGTAGCCGTCACGTTCCTGCGCGGCGAGGACGATCGGAATCCAGCGCTCCAGCGTCTGGCGCATATGTCCTTGCGCCGTCGCGATCTCCGCGTCGCCCTGCGGGTCCACCATCAGTGCGATGCACATCGACTCCATCGTCTGGTGGACCCAGGCGTTGGAGAAGACATACCCCTTGTGCTGGGCATGCGATTGGCCGCGCAAGGCCTTGGCCGCTTCGACGAAATTATCGAGGCCGCCCTGACCGTCCTTGAGGTCGGTGCGCTCGCAATAAGCGATGCAATGCGGGATCCAGTTGACGATCAGCGCCTTCGCCCGCTCGTTCCAGAGCGGGCTGTCGATCGCGTAGGGGGTCGTATAGACGACATCGAGGCGTTTAGCGGGCGGTGGCGCCACGACGCGCAGGTTGAGCGTGGAGGCGGCGGTCTTCGCGCCCGCGCTCGCCGCCAGCTTCAGGACGTAATCACCCGGCTGGCTGACCGTGGCGCGCGTCGTCGACGCCGCGGCGTCGGCGAAGATCACTTCGCCGGGCCCGCTGACCTTCGTCCAGCGCAGGGCGTCGCCCGGCCGTCGCTGCAGCCAGTCGGCCTTGCCCGCGAGGAAGGTCTGTGCGCCGATCACCATCGAGCGGTCGATCCCGGCCGCGACGGTGGGGGCGAACGCCGGGACTGGTCCGGCATTGTACACTTTCCACTGGAGGAGGCCGACCGACTTCTCGCCGTCTCCCCCGAACTCCAATTTTAGGCGGGTGGTGGTCACGGGATCGAACGACACCCGATTGAATCGGTTGGTCAGCAGGCCGGCCGCGCGGCGGCTGCGCACGGGCACGTAATCGCTGCCGTTCCAGTAGAGGAGGCGTGCAGACGTCGGCGCGGCGATGCCCCGTCCGTCATGCCACCAGTAAAGGTCGACGCTGTCGGTCGAGACCGGCTGGCTCCACTCGTACGTGACCCATTGGCGGTCGGTGCGGGGCCAGGTGCCGTACGCGCCTTTGCCGGCATCGTCCGAACCGCTCGGTTCCGCGCCGTTGTTCAGGGCGGAAAAGCTGGTGTCGCCCGAAACGTAGAGGCCACCCGGCGTCGCGGCCTTGGCGAGATTGACGATTTCCGCATCCGCGCGCGGCAAGGCGAGTCCACGGTCCGCCAGCGAGAAAGCGACGGCGCCGGCGGCGACCTTCAGAACGTGGCGACGCCGAATGTCAGCATGGCCGATGGGCAGGGCCACGGGCAGCTTCGGTGTGGATGGCATGCATCATCTCCTTCGATCCGCGTCGGCCGCGCCATTCCTGCTCGTGCGACAGGGTGAACGCTGCAAATGGTATACGAACTTCTCTTGTCTGACTAGACGATCGTAACGACCCGTCACGAATGCCGTGAACGCCGCCGCCTCCGGGCCGACGCCGGAGTCGAGCACGCGTAGCCAATCGCACCCGGGGCGGTTACAGTCGCGTCTATGGTGACCCTGCGACCATCGACCGCCGTTCTTCGCCCTGTGTCACTGCTCCTGACACCCGTTATCGCATCGTCGGTGCAGGCCCAGCCGGAGCCGCAGGACGTGGGCGAGTGGACGGTCGCGGTGAGCAAGGATGGCAAGGGCTGTTTCCTGACCCGCGAGTTCGATCGCGCCGGAGACACCACGCTGCTGCTCGGGATCGATACCGATGGCACGAACCACCTGACTCTCCTCAACGCCAATTGGTCGATCAGGCCGAAAGACCGCCTGAAGCTGACGTTCCGTCTGTCGAAAGGTGCCTATCCCGGCCATTTCGCGATCGGTCTGATGTCCGACGGTAAGCCGGGCTTCGTCACGAGCTTCGAGCCGCAGTTTCCGACCTATTTCGCGAATTCGCGGACGCTGGAGATCAATCGCGGCGACGTGCCGGTGGAGCGGCTGAACCTGGACGGCAGTGGGGCGGCGATCGTCGCGTTGCGGCGCTGCGTGGAAACCCAGCGATCCAGGCCAGTGGCGGCCATCCGGGACAAGCCGCGCACAGACGATATCCCCAAAGATCCTTTCGCACCGTCGTCGAAGCGCAAGCGGCGCCAGTAGCTCCGCCCGATTCGGCGCCTCAGGATCGCTGCCAAGCACCTGTGCGAACCGGCAAATTCATCCGTTGAGCGGAGAAGATGCACGTCCGAACAGAATCCGGATTGGCGACGCATCGCTGCTCGGCTTGGTTGTTCCGACTGGTTAACGATTGGAAAACCGCAATGTCTCAGTTTGCGTCTAAGTTCATGCCCGCGATGGTGATCCTGGCTGGTGCGGTCGGTCTCGGCGGCTGCGCCACCAAGTCCTATGTGCGCGAGCAGGTCGCCCCGGTCAGCCAGCGCGTGGACACGCTGGAGGCGAAGCTGCAGGAAACCGACGGCACCGCCAAGTCGGCGCTGGCGGAGGCGCAGGCCGCGTCCGGCCAGTTGCAGGCGTCCGGTCAGCGGCTCGACCAGCTCAATGGTCGCGTCGACGGGGTCGAGCAGCGGTTGCAGGCGCAGGAAGCACGGCCGAAGCGTCCGCGGCACTGATCGCACGACGTTATTTTCCGTTTGATGATCGTCGGTCGTTCCCCGTGGGGACGGCCGGCTTTTCGCGTAAGTGCTATCGATCCATGACCATCGTGCTGCGGATATTGACCGGACTGATCCTGATGTTCCCCGCCGCGGCGGTCGCGCAGGACGGCGTGACGGAGGCGGGCGTTGCCCCTGTCGAAGTCGCTGTCGGCCCGTCCGAAGGCGTCATCCGGGTCACGGAATGGGTGGCGGCGTCGAAGGACAATCATGCGCTACCCTATGCGATCGTCGACAAGATCAACGGGTCGCTGGTGTTGTTCGACGGCAAGGGCAAGCTGATCGAGACGGTGCCGGTGCTGGTCGGGATCGCCCCCGGCGACGATGCCACGCCCGGTGTCGGGGCCAAGACGCTCGCCGAGATCGGACCGGCCGAAAAGACGACTCCGGCGGGACGTTTTCTCGCCAAGTTCGGGATACCCTTCCGCAAGGAGCGGATCCTGTGGGTCGATTATGCCACATCCGTGGCCATGCATCCCATCCCGACCGATGCCGGCAAGAAGGAGCAGCGGCGCGAGCGGATGCTGTCGCCCACCCCGGACGACAACCGCATCACCTTCGGCTGCATCAACGTACCCAAGGCGTTCTACGCCAAGCGGTTGCGACCGATGTTCCAGCGGAAGGGCGGCTACGTGTACATCCTGCCCGACACCAAGCCGTTGGAAGAGGTCTTCCCGAGACTGCGCGTGCAGGCGCTGATGAAGCGGGCCGCAACTTAGGCGAAAGCGCGGAGCGCCAGAGGGCGCTCCGCCGCGATCGTTACTTCTTGCTTTCGCCCGAGGCGCTGGACACGGCCGAGCCGGCCGATTTGAGATCCTTGCCCGCGCCGTCGACCGTGTTGCAGGCCGCAAGTGCGATCATCGTGGTGAGGGCGAACACAAGCCCGATCTTCCTGGTCATGCTGTCATTCCTTTTCGTTGAAAGCGAAGGCGGCGGACCCGATACGCCGGTCCGCCGCGGATACTCACCGCAGCCGTCGGCGGGTCGCGGCGGTGGCACCGAACCCGGACGCCGCCGCGCCGACGAGCAGCGCCAGGACGAGGACGAAGGAGGTTCCCGCCGCCGCACCGGCCGCTGCGTCGGTAGCCGACTTGGCAGTGGCGACGGTGTCGTTCTTCGTCTGCACGAACTGCTGCTTGGCCCGCGTCACCTGCGCCTGAGCCTCCGGACGGCTGATCTTGCGCTGTGCCGCGACGATGTCGACGATCCGGCTTTCCGCCTGCCGACCGTCAGTTCCACCGCGGGCAAGGGCGGGCAGTTCGCGCGCGATTTCCTTCTGTGCCTGCTCCGGCGTCATCTGCGCCGGGTCGGTCGGCGCATCCGACAGGTACGCCGCCGCCTCGCTGCGCACGTCGCTCTCGTCGATGCCGGCGATCGACGCCGCCTTGGGTGCGGCGGCGCTGACCGTCGCCCCGGCTGCGCCCGCGACGGAGCCGACGGTCCTGAATGCGCCGCCGATGATGCCGCCGACCGCCGAGGTCAGCAGGTACAGCGTGAGGATCAGCGTCACGCCCCAGACCACCAGTCCGTGGACCAGCGCGTCGAACCGCTCGTGCACGCCCGCGACGCGCGCCGCCGCGAAGCCACCCGCGCCGAGCGCGAGGACGGTGGTGATGAGCCAGTAGATGCCGGCACCGATCCCGAAGCCCGCCGCGCCCGGCGTCGTGCCCTCGACCGGATCGACCATCGTCAGTCCGATGCCCGCGCCGAGGATGCCGAGCACCAGCTGGACGGCGACGGCGATGACGACGCCGGCAAAGATCGCGCCCCAGGACAGTCGGGTCGCCGTCTTGCCCGGATGCGTCTCATCGACCGGCGCGAGGCCGGTGGTAGCGTAGGTAGCCATAGTTACTCCTGTTGAACTGATTGTACGCCGCGGTCAGGGCCGCGATGATTTCCGGACGCCCGAGGCATCGGCGGCGCCGGCCTGCCGTTCGGCAGTGCCGGCCGCCTGGGCGGCATCGTCGCCGATCAGCTTGCCGATCGCCTCGTGAACCGATCCCTTGGCTTCCCGCGTTGTGGCGGCCTTCGCCTTGTCGTCCCGCGAAGCGCGCGTGTCCGTCGGCCGGGCAGTCATGCCGCCGTCTCCCGTTGATGTTTGTCCACAGCGACGCCCTCTCCGTCGAAGCCACGGGCGCGGGCCCAAGCCACGGCGGCAATGCGGCGATTGACCCCGATCTTGGCGTAGATACGGGCGACGTGATTGCGCACGGTGTTGCTGGCGACGTCCAGCGTGCGAGCGATCGTCTTGTCGTCGCAGCCGCGGCAGATCAGGCCCAGCACGTCGCGTTCGCGTGCCGTGAGGTCGTCGAGACCGGGACCCTGGGCGTCGGTTTGCGGCGCACGCAGACGCGCCAACTTGTCCATGATCGAGCGGCTGAACCAGCTCGTGTCCTTCATCACCGCCTCGATCGCCTCGACGAGCTCCAGTTCGGTGGCCTTGCGCTGCGTGATGTCCTGAAACGCCCACAGCACGCACGCATCGTCGCCGAGGCGGATCGCCTCCGTGGAGATCAGGCAGTCGATCGCCGCGCCGTCGCGTGCGTGGATGCGCGCCTCGTGCGCGCGCAGGTCCCGGCCTCCGTCGATGGCGGCTTCGATCTGGCGCCGCGTCGCGTCGCTCTCCCACAGCTGAACGTCGCCCAAAGGCCGGCCGATGATCTCCGTCACGCCGTAACCGGTCATCTGCGTGAAGCTGGCATTCACTTCGCACAGCAGATGGCCGTCGCGGGCACCGATCGCCATCGGCACGGGCGCCATCTGGAAGGTGCGCGTAAACCGTTCCTCGCTGTGGCGAAGGGCGCCCTCCGCCTTTCGGCGCGGTTCGAGATCGGCGAAGGTGAACAGCATGCAGGGCTGATCGCCCATATCGATGGGCTGGCCCGCGACGATCACCAGCTTGGTGCTGCCGTCCGGCAGTTCCAGCTCCGCCTCCATCTGCGGGACGGTCCGACCCTCCCCAAGCCGTTCCTTCGCGAGATCACGCTTTTCGGCACCGCGCAGCACGTCGATGTCGTACACGGTCCTGCACAGTACCTGGTCGCGGTGGTGGCCGGTCATGTCGAGAAAGCCCTGATTGACCTTGACGTATCGCAAGTCGCTCAGCCGGCAGATGATCGCCGGCGCGGGATTGGCGTTGAACGACTGTTCGAACCGATCCTCCGCCTCAAACCGGGCGGAGACGTCCTGGATGATCAGCACGAGGCACGCCGGTTCGCTGTCGTCGGCGTCGTTGAGGACCAGACTGCGGACCTGATGTACCCAGCGTGGCGACTCCTCCCCGGCGACGGTGACCTCGACCACCACCTCCGAGAACGAGTCGCCGGCCACCACCCGCTCGATAGGGTAATCGTCGGCCTCGACCCGGTGGTTGTTGCGATAGCGCAGTTGAAAGCGCGCCCGGTATTCGTCGACGGTCGCGCCCAGTTCGGCGATGTCGCCGA
This sequence comes from Microvirga sp. SRT01, assembly GCA_018139225.1. Lineage (GTDB taxonomy): Bacteria > Pseudomonadota > Alphaproteobacteria > Sphingomonadales > Sphingomonadaceae > Sphingomonas > Sphingomonas longa. The sequence goes on along the minus strand of JAGSNX010000005.1, from coordinate 300,093 downwards.
CCCCGTGCATCGCCAAGGCAGCGTCGTTCGCCCAGAGCAGGCTCTGGTCGGGATCGATCAGGATCACGCCCTCGTCCAGACCCACGATGATCTGACGCAGGTGGCGCAGATCGGCGGTCTCGCGAAGCGATTTGAACGCTGCCTCGGCCATGACGGGAGTCAGTCGCGGCGACCGTGGATGAACCACGCCAGGCCATAACCGCCGAGGGCGGCGGCGAGGGCCCAGAGGACGGGTGTATCGTGAACGGTCTGCACGGCGGCGTGGCCACCCGTCCGGGCGCTGTCGGCGACGCGCTCGCCGGCCGCTTTCAGCCGTTCGCGGGCGGCGTCGGCCAGCTCGGGTGCGCTGTCGACGGCATCCTCGACGATGGAGCGTGCCCGGCCATAGCCGTGCTGCACGCCGCCGGCGACCTGATCGACCACGCCGTCCACCTGCCAGTCGCGGCTGTCGACTGCATCACCGACGGCCTTTTCGACCTTGCCGCCGACATAGCGGGCGCCGCCCTGGAATTCGTCCTTGTTCATCATCTTGTCCTGTTGCTGCTGGGTCGACTCGAAAAGGGAGGTACGGATCGGGTCAGGGAAGGACGCCGCATCCGGCGGCAGCCTTGCCGACGGAGATCGCGATGGCCGGATCCTTCAACTCGCCGGCGACCCGAAGCAGGTCGCCGACCGTCAGGACGCCTGGATCGGTATCGCCCTTGCGATAGGCGGCGGCAGCGCGTCCGAGCTGCTGGAGCTGGCCGAGCGACAGGTCGCCCTGCAACCGGTCGCCGACGCAATCCGCACGCGGGCCGTCCAATCCGTAACGCTGCAGCCCCGTCGAAATGCGGGTTGCAGGCGCGGCACAGGCGGACAGCAATGTCGCGCCGACAAGCGCGACGGTCAGGGCTTTCATGATCGATCCTCCACGACCGGTACCGCCGGGTCCAGCTGGTTCGGGCGGATCAACCAGTCACGGGACCGGGCGTTCCTGGTATTTTTGCGCGTTCTACTAGTGGAGAAGCACTAAACGGAGCGCCCTGGCCCGATCCTCGTAGAGTTGCCGAAGCCGGCGATGAATGGTCTTCGAGGCAAAATCATCAGCCTTTTCCGCAAGTTGCTGGTGATCCGCGGCACGTTTGCGCAGATACTCATACTCCTCCGCATCCAGACGCAGGACGGAGTCGGGGGCAGGGTCGTTATCGTCGCTCATGATGACGTCGCTACCACTCGCCCGGGTGCGGCCATATCGTGCTGATATACCCTTGGGTTGGTAGATCGGCACCAATCGTGCCGCGACGATGTAGATGGTTCGACCGATCAGCAGGTCGAGGGCGTCACCTTGTCCGCGTTCGTCAATCCGGAGGCGAGGTCGCGGCGATCGCGCACCGCCATCGACGCGATCTCGACCATCTCCGTCGCCGGCGTCCAGGTCAGCCCGACGATCGGCTTGTAGACATAATAGACTTCGACGAACATCGTCGCATTGTCGTCCTGCGCGGTCACGAGGCGACCCACGGGGCCCATGCCCGCCAGGTTCGTCGCGCCGGCATTGCCATAGGTGGAGGGGTGCACCTTCGCGCCGTAACACCGCTGCCACGCGATCTTGTATTTGCTGGTGGTGTTGGGATTCGCCTGCGGTTCGAGATCCGACAGCACGACCCGGCCATTCTCGCGCAGGTTCAACTTACCCGACGCGGTTTGAGCACCGATGAAGAGGTCGTTGACATCGTTTTCGGTGATCGTCTTCGCCGCCAGGGGCGATCCGGAGCCGATCCGCGCAGCGTTGTCCGCGATCTGCAAGGCGATCTGGCTCATCCGCATCTTGGTGGTGACGTAATTCGCGATCTCCATTCCGCCCAGACACAACAGGACCAGCGCCGGGAGGACGATCGCGAATTCCATCAGCGCGAGGCCGCGGCGATCGCGACGGAGGCGGCGGGCGAAGGTCGGAAACATCATCGGCCGCTCAATCGCAATGGAGCACGTCGGTGCCGACGTCCGACTGATCCGCATAGGGCTGGTTCTGCACCACCGCCTGCGCCACCAGCGTTTGCTTGTCGGGGACATCGATGAACCTGTTGAGGGGCAGCATCCGCGGATACTTCACGGTCACGGTATAGATCGTCTTGTCCTTGGCGCCGCCCTGCGCACCGTTGCTGCCGTCGCTGTCCCAACTGCCGTTGCGGTTGGCATCGACATAGGGTTCGTGCTGGTCGCACCGGCCATTGCCGTTGTTGTCGGTCCAGTTTTCCGCCTTCGCACTCACGGCATCGGAGAAAGTCCGGTACGACTTGCGACCGATCGTCACGTCGGCATTGTTGGCCAGAACCAGCACCTGCGCCTTGACCCGCGCATCGATCGCATTCTGGACGTCGGACGTGGAGTCCTCCAGGCTGCTATCGCGACCGGCCTTTTGCACGACGCCTTGCAGCGCCGCCTGCATGTACAGCGTGTGCGCCTCGTCGAAGCTGCCCACCAGCAGCAGGCACATGACGGGCGCGACGACGGCGAACTCGACCAGCGCCGCGCCTTTCCGATCGGTGCACAGCGACGGACGGGGGTACGCGGGCCGGTTCAATTGGTGATCCTCAACTGCGAGATCTGGTCGGCGATCTGGCGAAAGGTGTTCTGAAGATCGGTTTGGTTGCGTGCCGCGAAGAACCGGCCGGGCGTGGCGCAGTTGCGCATCTGCGTTTCGAGCGTGTTGTTCTTCACGCCGAACCAGATCACCCATAAGGTGATGTTCTCGTTGCGGACCACCCTGCACACCGCCTGGTAGCGGGCGTTGACCTGCTGCGTCAGGGTGCCGGTCGTCGTGCAGCCCTCGGTCGGCAACGTATTCGCCGGAGTCTGGCGGCGATCGATCGCCGCGAAGCCATAGGCCTGATAATTGTCGATGTCGGTGCACGCATCGCCGTCGGTCATGAAGATCAAATTGCGCTGGATCTCGCCGCCTTGCGGCGTGAATTCGTTCTCTGCCCGGAAGATGCCGGTCGGCCACATCAGGCGCGCGCCCCAGATCAGACCGATATCGTGATAGGTGTTGCCCCTCGCGACGAGGCCGTCGACATAGTTGCTGAACTCGTTGGCATAGGGCCATTTCATCATCTTCGTCGCGGCGGCGGGGCATTCCGACACGCGCGAGAAGGGCAGGGCGTTGAACGTCCTGATCGTGTCCGTCGTATAGACGCCGCTGGCGTTCTTGCGGCCGAAGACGGCACCCGGCAACAATGGGCCCCACTGCGTCTCCTCGCTGCCCGTGGGGGCATTCTTCAGGTCCAGATCGAGTGCGTCGCCGGGGATGGGGTCGTAGGAGGTCGCGCGAACCGTCTGGCGTTCTTCGATGCAGCCGCCCCACGCCACCGAAGTGGCGGCATTGAACTTGCCGATCGGCAGCGACACGTTGGCCATGCCGGGGTTGTTCTTCAACTGGCTTATGTCGAACCGCACCGGCCGATAGGCGAAGATCGGGAAGCCGACCGCGCCGGCGGCTTTCGACGACACACGCTTGTGCCATGCCAGCCGGAACATCGTCCGTTCCTGATAGCGGAGCGTGCAGATCTTCAGCGAACTGGAGTAGCTGGTGCTGTAGGTGCGATGAATCGTCGGCGTATAGGCCGACCATTCGGTGCCGTTGTCGCTATTCTCGATCGGCCATTGCCGCTGGCCGGATGTCGGCGTGTACGTATCGGCCGGCGTCGGGAACGTGCTCGAATTGCAGTCCGCCGATGATCCGACGCCGCGCAACTGCACGGGTATGGCGGTGCCGTAGCTGCCGACGGTGTTGGTCGCGAACGTGTCGTTCCACCGGTCGAACGCGCCATATTCCGGATCGTCGTCGACCTCACGCGATTGGTAGGTCCAGTTGTTGGCGATGTAGTCGGTCGGCAGCAGGCGGCCGACATTGACGTTCATCGCGTAGGGCACGAAGCCGAAGCGTACCTGGACCTGATCGCTGAGTCCGCCCGAAGGAGCGCCACCGACGCAATCCTCGTCGGTATCCAGCCGGGCGACGATCTCGTAGAAGCATTTCACTGCCGAGCGCATCGCCTGCATCTTCGTCTGGCTGTCGGTCGACACCGCCTTGGAATCCATCGATCCGGTGTTGTCGAGCACGAACATCACGTCCGTATTCGGCAGGCGCATCTCCGCTTCGCAGGTCACCGACAATGTCGTGGTCGTGGCGCCGATGACCTTGGTCAGGGTCATCGGCAGGACCGCCGATGCCGCGCCTGTGACCTTTCCCGCCGTTTCCGAAAACGCGGACGTCATGCCGCTGCTGCCGTACGCGTCGTCTGCGATGTTCGCCTTGAAGAAGCGTTGCGCGACCGTGTTCGGCATGTTGCCGCTCTGGCTCCACTGGCCGCCGCCCATCGCCTTGCGCCCGGCGAGCGCGCCGGCATCGCATGCATGCTGGAGCCGGGTCTTGACGAGGTACATGCGCGCGACATCGACACCGCCGCCGATCATGCCGCATAGGGGGATCAGCGCGGCGGCCATGATCGCCAGCGTGTTGCCGCGACGGCTTTGCGCCAGACGCACCAGAAAGGCGCGCGGTCTGTCAGAACCGAAATGCATTGTACCGGACCCCGCAGTCGACGGCGGGTGCCACAGCTACCCGCTAAACCGCTGTGCAGTCACGGTAGTTAAGAAACCATTCTGAACGATCGCAAATACTTGGGCGAACATTCTAACCACGGATGAAACGAACTTACGTCAATAATCTGTGTTTTAGAAGGATTGTGGGTCGAATGTGTGTGCGTCTTCATGCACGTCGCCCCACGTTGCGGAGACGTACCGCTACCGCGCTGCCCAGCGGACCGCGTTGACGAGAATGCGGCGGTAGTTCGGGTCGTCATACGCTTCTGGCGTATGGCCCAGCGCAGAATAGACGACCCGCCCTTTGCTTCGTGGATTGAACCATATCACCGGATGCGATCCCATCGTCAGCTTCGCGCCCGGCCGATAGCTCGCCTCGTCGATGCGCGCGAGGACGGTCATACCCTTGGCCGCCGGATCACCGGCGAACGAGTACCACTCGTCCTTCGGTGACCAGGGCAGCGTCACGCCGGCCATGACCGGGTGGCGAGGCTGGTCGACGACGATCCGCGCAGACTGGATGTGGTCGTCGCCGCCGGGATGACCGATGAATTTGGTGCCAATGACGGTGTCGACATACCAGGGTGCGGTGTGGCTATCGTCGCCCGCCGCGTGCAGCGCCACCACGCCGCCGCCCCGCGCGACGAACCGTGCGAACGCGGCGCGCTGATCGGGGGTCAGGAAGTCGCCGCTGGCGCTGTTCAGCACCACGACGGAGAAATGGCGGAGTTGTTCGTCGTTGAACACCGCGGCATTTTCCGTCGCGTAACTGGCGCGGCCCAGACCACGTGCGATGTCGGCGAGCACGTCGTTGGAATGGGGGATGTGTTCGATGTGTCGCCAGCCATTGGTCTTCGACACGATCAACACCGCGCGGTCCAGCTTTGCCGGAAGCACCGGCCGCACGGTGTCATAGGTCGCCCGTGGAAGGTGCGGATCGGGGGCCGACTGCGCTGCCGTCAACAGCCCGACCACTGCCAGAATTCGGTACATCCTGCGTTTCTCCTGACCGACAGTCATGCCGGGAAGCGGTCGCGGGCACAATCCTATAGGATGGCTATGATGCGTAGCACGATGCGCGAGACCTGCGCTCAATCCGCGACGGATACCTCATAGGCCGATCCCGTGGTCCCGATCGGGTAGACGGACGCGCTGAAGCTGCCCTCCACGTACAGTACCTTGCCCCCCGGCAGCGCGGCGATGAACGTACGCGCGGACTCGTCGAGGCGATCCCATTTGCCGAGTTCCACCAGTTCGGGCTGCGTCATCATCTTCGCGGTCACGGCAGCGCAGGGCTCTTCCCAGAACAGCGTGTCGGCGGCGTGTCCCACATACCTATAGCTGACCTTGCAGGCGGGCTTGCCGCGCAACGCGAAGTCCTTCTTCGCGAGCACGCGCGACCTGGCCTGCGCCGCCGAAGCCGTCGGCGGGGTCGGCTTTGCCGCCACCGGCGTGGGCCCAACCAGGGGCGCAACCGTGGGCGCAGCGGGCTCCGCTGCTTTCGTCGCCGGGGCGGGTTGCGAACAGCCGGCCAGCGCGAGGCAGGACATCACGAGCATGCGGATCGATCCGCGGGGCAGGCCGTCAGTCAGGGTCGAACTCCACGTGAAGATGGTTGTTGCTGCGATTGGCGAACGTCTCGAACACAACGTCGTATCGCGCGCCCAATATCCCGCGCACCTCCGCCTGGAAAGCGCGACCCTGTTCGATCGTGATGTTGTTGCCGCGGAAATCGAGCGCGCGGTCGGCATAATGGAGCGACGCGGTCGAGTGGCGGCTGTCATTGCCGGACGTGATGACCGGCGTCGGCAGACCGAGCTTCTCCGCCGCCTGCGCGACGGCGCGGATCGCGGGGGACATCGCCGCGTCGAGCCGGCCGATATGCACGCCGTCGCTCTTGACCTGAACCCCGGCCTCCGCCGCCACCGTGTTGCCGTCGATGCGGCCGGTCGCGGTGGCATTCGCGTCGACGTCGGCGGCGGCCGTGCCCGGCAGTGCGACGGTCACCTCGCCGGGACGGTAGCGTTCCAGTTCGGGAACGGTGCCGTGATGGTGCACGGCATTGCCGCGCCCCAGCACCGGCCCGTCCAGCGCGTTGATCCAGCCGAGATTGTTGGCGCTGGAATAGTTCGGATTGGCGTAGTTGAGGTGCGATCCGATCGATGACGGCGTGCCGCTCGCCCGCTCCGCCAGATAGGTGTCGACGAAGGTATCGACGCGCGTGCTGATCCGGCTGTTCGGGATGTCCTGGACCGAATTGCGCCCGTCCCGACGCGCGATCGGACCGTTGATGTCGGAGAACTGGTTGTAGCTGTCGACGACGTCGGCGACGCTCCTACCCCAATGGCCCGACGCGGTGCGGTTCAGGATCGTGTCGACGATGCCGCGCGCCTGCGCGTCGCCGGCGGTCTGCACCCATTCGGTCTGCAACGTCTTCTTGAGGTTGGTCACGTCGGCGTCCGTCAGCGACAGCGTGCCGTTCTCGACGCGCGTCGACTGGCTCACCCCGACGGTGGCGGATGTGCGGCCGGTCATGTGAGTCGGCGTCGTGCCGCCGCTCCCCGTGCCGCCGCTCCCCGTACCGGCCGGGATCGTGATCGTGTCGCCGGGGTAGATGCGGGACGGATTGTCGATCTGCGGATTGGCGGACAGCACCGCCTTCAGTCCGATACCGTGCTTCGCCGCGATGTCGCCCAGCGTGTCGCCATGTTCGATCGTATAGCGTTGGCCTGCGCCGGCCGGCAGCGTCAGCGTCTGGCCGACATGGACGAGGTCGGGATTGCGGATGTCGTTCAGCCGCACCAGCACCTCGACATCGGTCTGGTAACGATGCGCGATCGACGACAGCGTCTCGCCCGACGTCACGATGTGGCTGCCACCCGGCTTCGGCGGCTCGCCACCGACACGGAGGGATGCATCCGCCCGGACGCTCGCGGCGACCGATACTGCGCTGACCATGACGCGCGACTCCTCTGCTGACGATCCGGAATGTCCCACGCCGGCAGCGCCTTGTCGTTAGTCGAAGCGATTAGTTGGCTTGGACGCGGCGGCGACCGGACAGTAGGATGCGCCATGCCCCGCAACCGATATTATGACGGCCCGCCGAGCGATCATTTCGACGGCACCCGCTTCTTCAATCCCGGCCAGCCGTCTACCGACCGCGGCCTGCGCGACATGCTGCGCTGGAAGCTGGCGGGGGCGGCCGCGCGCTGGCCCGCGTCGGTGGCGGTGACGCCCGCTACGCCCGAGGCGCGCGTCGACGGCCTGCGGGTGACGATGGTCGGGCACGCCGCGCTGCTGATCCAGGTCGCGGGGGTCAACATCCTGACCGATCCGGTCTGGTCGGACCGGGCCAGCCCGTTCCGCCGCGTCGGACCGAAGCGGGTGACCGCACCGGGGATCGCGTTCGACGACCTGCCGCCGATCGATGCCGTGCTGCTGAGCCACGGCCATTACGATCACCTCGACGTGGACACGCTGCGTCGCCTCCACGCGGTGCATGCGCCGCTGATGGCGATGCCGCTGGGCAACGATGCGATCGTGCGGGCGGCGGTGCCGGAGGCGCGCTGCGTCGCGGGCGACTGGTGGGACCGGCTGGTGCTGGCGGAGGGGATCGCGACGACGCTGACGCCCGCCTATCACTGGTCCAATCGCTGGCCGAGCGACTCGCGCATGATGCTGTGGAGTGGCCATTATCTGGACACGCCGGCGGGGTCGCTGTGGTTCGTCGGCGACACCGGCTATGGCGACGGCCGCATCTTCGGCGACATTCGAACGCGGCTGGGAGCGCCCGACGTGGCGCTGATCCCGATCGGCGCCTACGAACCGCGCTGGTTCATGGCCGCGCAGCATGTCGACCCGGCGGAAGCGGTGCGGATCTTTACCGATGTCGGGGTCGGCCGCGCGCTCGGCATCCACTGGGGCACGTTTCAACTGACCGACGAAGCGCGGGAGGCGCCGCGCGATGGCCTCCGGCAGGCGCTGGTCGATGCGGGCATCGCCGCCGACCGGTTCGTGGCCGCCGAGCCGGGCGGCGTCTACCGCTTCTAGGCGATTGCCTCGCAGGGGTGGGTGGGCGACAAGCGCCGGACACACAGGAGTATTCGATGCGTCTTGCCTTCGCCCTCATGATCTTGCCCCTGACTCCGCTGATCCAGGCGAGCGCGCCGGTGCCGCTGCAAGCCGCCGCCACTCAGGCGCAGGACGCCGCGCTGCTGCAATTTCTCGACCGTGCCTATGACGAGCAACTGGCGCTCAGCCCGGAGAACCAGACGCAGCTCGGGTTCAAGACGAATTATGGGAAGCTCGACGACTATACCGATGCCGCCGCGGTGCGGGGGCGGGCGCTGGCCGAGCGGCAGCTGAAGGCGATGCGGGCGCAGTTCCGGCCCGAGCAACTGGGGGAGAGTGCGCGCGTCAGCTACCGCCTGTTCGAGTATCAGGTCGAGCGCGAGGGCGAGTCCTTCCAGTTCCGCAAGCTGCGCTTCCCGGTGTCGACCAACGGCAGCCCGGCAGGCGACATTCCCGTGCTGCTCATCAACAACCACAAGGTCGACACGGTCGCCGACGCCGAGGCCTATATTGCGCGCCTCCGCGAAACCGAGCGGGTGATGCGCGAGGTCGCCGCGACGATGCGCGAGCAGGCGGCGGCGGGGATCATCCCGAACAAGGTCAATTTCGCCCCCGCCCGTGCCGACGCGAAGGCGGTCATCACCGGCGCGCCGTTCGACAACGGCCCGGATTCGACCGTCATGGCCGATTTCCGCAAGAAGGTGACGGCGTTGAAGGCACCCGAAGCGACGAAGGCTAAGCTGCTGGCGGATGCCGGCGCGGCGCTGACCGGTCCGTTCCGGCGTGGCTACGACACGTTGTTCGCGGCGCTGGATGCGATCGAACCGCTGTCGAAGGGCAATTTCGGCGCGTGGAGCCTGCCGAACGGCGCAGCCTATTACGCCGACCGGCTGAAGGGTTCGACGACCACTGACCTGACCGCGGACCAGATCCACGAACTCGGCCTGCGTCAGGTCGCGGCGATCCGTCAGGAGATGGACGCGATCAGGCGGGAGGTCGGCTTCACCGGCACGCTGGAGCAGTTCTTCGACAGCGTCCGCACCGATCCGAAGTTCAAATATCCCAACACCGCCGCCGGCCGCGAGGAGTATCTGGGCGATGCGCGCGCCGTCATCGCGTCGGTGATGGTCGCCGCTCCGCGCTATTTCCGCGTCCTGCCCAAGGCACCGCTGGAGGTGCGTGCGGTGGAGAAGTGGCGGGAGGGCACCGCGTCGACCGCGTTCTACAACCCGCCCTCCGCCGACGGATCGCGGCCGGGCATCTATTACGTCAACCTTGTCGACATGAACCAGACGCAAAAGGTGCAGGTCGCCGGCATCGCCGCGCACGAGGGCGCACCGGGCCACCATTTCCAGATTGCGCGCCAGCAGGAGATGACGGGCATTCCCAAGTTCCGCAAGTTCGGCGGCTACGGCGCCTATGTCGAGGGATGGGGCCTGTATTCGGAGCGGCTGGCGAACGAAATGGGCGTGTACAAGGACCCCTATGCACGGTTCGGCATGCTCTCGTTGCAGGTGTGGCGAGCGATCCGGCTGGTGCTCGACACCGGCATCCATTCCAAGCGGTGGACGCGCGAACAGGCGGTCGCGTATTTCAAGGCGAACAGCTCTGTGTCGGAGAAGGACATCGGACGCGAGGTCGACCGGTATTTCAACTGGCCGGGTCAGGCGACCAGCTACATGGTCGGCCAGCTCAAGATCGCCGAGCTGCGCAAGCGGGCGGAACAGCAACTCGGGCCCAAGTTCGACATCCGCGACTTCCACGAAGCGGTGCTGAGCCAGGGGGCGCTGCCGCTGGCGGTGCTGGAGGAGCAGGTCGACCGCTACATCGCGGCGACGAAGGCGAAGTAGGGGACTGCCGATCAGCGCCCATTCCCCTCCCCGGCGAAGGCCGGGGTCCAGTTGCCGCTGACCTCATGATTTTCAATGAACTCACCGCGACTGGACCCCGGCCTCGCAGGGGAAGTGGGGGTGGGCCGCAGCTCTCCCCCCACAAGATCACTTCAGCTCGCGGATCCAGATCGAGCGGTAGCTGATCGGCGCGCTCGGGTCGCCGTGATCCTGCAACTTGATCGGAGCCGGGCCGTGCGCCTTGTAGCGGGGTGCGCCGATATACGCCGTCTCACCCTTCAGCGCGACATGGTCCTGCACCAGCACCCCGTTGACGAAGGCGGTGACATAGGCGGGGCTGGTCACCGATCCGTCCGCGGCGAACACCGGCGCGGTCCAGATCACGTCGTAGCTCTGCCATTCGCCCGGCGCACGCACCGGGTTCGCGAGCGGCGCGAACTGCTTGTAGATCGCGCCCGCCTGACCGTTGACATAGGTCTTGTTGCGATAGCTATCCATGATCTGGAGTTCGTACCCGTTGTCGCCGTCGCCGGTCGACGCGAGGAACAGCCCGCTATTGCCGCGCGCCTGCCCCACGCCGGTGATGTTCGCCGGCACCTTCCATTCCAGATGAACCTGATAGTTGCGGAAGCTGCGTTTGGTCTGGATGTTGCCGGTGCCCTTCTTCACGGTCAGCACGCCGTCCGCGACGGTCCATTTCGCTGCACCCTTGTCCTTGGTCGAAACCCATTCGTTCAGATCCTTGCCGTCGAACAGCACGATCGCGTCGGAGGGGGCAGGGGTCGTCGTGGCCGGACCGGGGACGATCACCGGCACTTCGGGCGCCCAGACCTCGGTATCCTCGGGCCGGCCGGCGGGGGCGGCCTGTGCGGCGGAAGCCGCAATCGCGCTGGGCGCGGCGGGTGCGGCCTGCGGTTGCGGGGTGGCGGCGGCGATGCCGGTCAAGGCCATTGCAGCGGCGGCACACGCGATCATAGCTTCCATTCCTGACCCTACTCCTGTCCGACGACGGTCGGTATCCGCCGCCCTTGGTAATCGCTTCGATCCCGCCGTCATAGTCGAAGGCGGATCGTCTGCGTAGCCAAAGCTGCGGCATCGTATCGCTGCCCCGTCCGTTGACGCACTGCATCACCGGGACGATTAGGCACGATGTTCAAGCGCATAGACCGTTACAGCCTGCTGCTGATCGCGACCGTCGTGTTCGCGTCGTTCCTGCCGTGCCGCGGCACGACCGCGACGATCCTGGGCTATGCGACGGAGGGCGCGATCGCGCTGCTGTTCTTCCTGCACGGCGCGAAGCTGTCGCGGGCGGCGATCGTGCAGGGGCTGACGAACTGGCGGTTGCACCTGCTGGTGCTCGCGATCACCTTCTGCCTGTTTCCGATGTTCGGGCTGGCGGCACACGCGCTGGCGATGCCGCTGCTTGCGCCGTCTTTGGCGAGCGGCCTGCTGTTCCTGACTCTGCTGCCCTCGACCGTGCAGTCGTCGATCGCCTTCACCTCGATCGCGCGCGGCAACGTGCCCGCGGCGGTGTGCAGCGCGTCGGCATCCAATCTGCTCGGCATCCTGTTCACGCCCGCACTCGTCGCGCTGCTGATGGGCGGGCATGGGAGCGTCTCTGGCGGCGAGGTATGGACGATCGTGTTCCAGTTGCTGGTGCCGTTCGTAGCGGGGCATCTGTCGCGCCCGCTGACCGCCGGGTTCGTGGAGCGGCGCAAGGCGATGCTGTCCTATGTCGATCGCGGATCGATCCTGCTGGTCGTCTACACGGCGTTCAGCGCCGCGGTCGTCGAGGGATTGTGGACGCGCGTGCCGGTGTGGCAGCTCGCCCTGGTCTTCCTGTTCTGTGCGGTGCTCCTCGCGGCGGCGATGCTGACGACGCGGTTCGTGACCAAGCGGCTCAAGTTCGACCGTGCCGACGCGATCGCCATCCTGTTCTGTGGATCGAAGAAGAGCCTGGCGGCGGGCGTGCCGATGGCGGGCGTGCTGTTCTCGTCGGCGGAAGTCGGTGCGGTGATCCTGCCGCTGATGATCTTCCACCAGTTGCAGTTGCTGGTCTGCGCCAATCTGGCGCAGCGTTATGCCGGCACCGCACCGCGCGAGGAGGATGTCGAGAATGCGGTGATCGCCAGCTAAGGGTGGAGCCTGTCCGGGTCGGCGTCGTTATGTCTTTATGAACGAACGACCTTTGCGCCTCGGTTTCCCCGTCAAGGTGATGGGGCGACCCGATCTGAAGGTGCAGGACACGCGCCGCTGGCAGAAGAACCCGCACCTGAAATGCTCGCTTGAGCTGCTCGACGGGGTGCTGGATTATCTGCGATCGGAGCGGCTGGATATGTACCGGCTGTCGTCGGACATCGCGCCGTACGCGACGCATCCCGACATGCCGCAGTTTCACAATATGGTCGCCGAAAGCGATGCGGAACTGCGCGCGTTCGGAGCAAAGGCGCGCGAATACGACATTCGCCTGTCCTTCCACCCGTCGCAATATGTGCTGCTGAACGCGCCCAACCCGGACCTGACGCGCAAGAGCATCTGGGACCTGTCGTCGCAGGCGGAGATGCTGGACCGGATGGAACTGGACGACGAGGCGGTGATGATCACGCATGTCGGCGGCGTCTATGACGATCACGACGCCAGCCGTGCCCGCTGGATCGCGGGGTGGGAACAGTGTCCGGAGCATGTCCGGCGGCGGTTGGTGCTGGAGAATGACGACGTTCGCTTCTCCGCCGCCGACGCGCTGTGGATCCATGAGCGCACCGGCGTGCGGCTGATCTTCGACTACCAGCATTTCTGGTGCCTGAACCCCGAACGGCTGGACATGCGCGACACGCTGGAGCGGTTTCTGGCGACGTGGCCGGCGGGGGTGCGGCCGAAGATTCACTTCTCGTCGCCGCGCACCGAGCTGCGGGAGATCAAGCAGAAGATCACGCCGAAGCAGCGCGCGGCGGCGCAGGCGGGTAAGAAGGGCAAGCCCGGCGAGTTGCTCAAGGCTCCGGTCAAGCCGACCGCGCGGGTCAAGACGGTGCTCCGCCCGCCGATCTGGACGGGGCACGCGGACTTCACCAACCCGTTCGAATTCGCCACCTTCATGCGTATGGCCGAGGGACTGGTCTTCGACGTGATGATGGAGGGCAAGTCCAAGGATTTGAGCCTGTTGCGGCTCCGCCCCGACCTGTTGCGGTTCGCCCCCGACGTCGCGGCGCGCTTCGGCATCACCGCCGAGGACGCCGGAGCCTATGCCGCGGACGAGGCGCGGCTGGAGCGGGGCGTCGGCGCGGAGGACGAGGCGGACGTTGACGAGGGGATCGAGGTTTAGGGGGACGGGCGCGGGCACAACGCCTGTCGGCAACACGCGGTCAGTCCCGAATTCGGCCGAACCGGACGGGTTCACCGCAGCGTCATGCTTGCCGGTCTACCACTCGCCCGGTATCGCCGCCCTCCCTTAACCCGCGTTAGAGTACACGTTATGCCGATATCGTCGGCGCGGATCGTCCCGGCCGCGTTCCTGTTTCTGGCCGCGTGTTCCAGCGGCGACACGTTCGGCAACGACACCGATGCCACGCCGCGCGTGACCCTGCGCAACCTGACGGCGGCGACGTCGGCCCCGGCGCGCGGGGACGATATCGGCACGTTGATCCCGACACCGTCCGACACGCAGTCGCGCTATTTCCTATTGTGGCAGCGCAAGCCGCTGATGGCCGGCAAGCTGGTCGCCGTGATCCGGCAGGAACGCGGTGGCCGGGTCGCCTATGCGCGCGTCGGCGTGAACTGCGAAGGGCGACTGTTCCACATCCTGGGCGTGGGCAACCGCCGGTCGTTCGCGGAGACCGCGATCGCCTATGACGGTCCATTGCGGTCGATCGAGGGGCTGCCGCTGCGCGAGGATCTGGCGACCTATGTCTGTGCCGCTGCGGGCACGCCGTTGGCACCGCGCCCGGCCGGGGTCCGTCCTGCGCCAGCGCCGCCTCGACCTCGTCGGTCGTGATGCCGAACGCGCCGGCCAGACCGCATACCGACGCGCCGCGTTTCGCCAGTTCGCGCATGCGGGCGACATCCACGACCGTCGTGTAGGACCGCGTATCACGCTGTTCGCGGACGACATCCTTGCGACCGGACGACCGGTGCCGCTGCGCCGCCGCCTTGTGCGGATCGCCCGCGGCCGATTGCTGCTCCTGCTCCCGGCGTTCGATCCGCGCCTGCTCGCGAGCGCGCAGGTCGGCATCGCGGCTGGCGGCACGCGCCTCGGATTGCTGTGTGGCAAAGGTGGCGCGATCCTTGGCGCGTTCCTCCCGCGCCTTTGCGCGTTCGGCCGCCCGATCCTCGGGGCTGGCGTTGGTGCGGATGCGGAAGCCGCTCGTCGGCGATGCGCCCCAGCTCTTGTCCATCTCGCCCCCGACCTCGTCGAACCCGTCGTTCGTGTCCGATAGTGTGCCGGGCCATAGCGAAGCGGGGCACCGAGGTCATGGAAGAATCGGCCGATCACCGGATGCCGGGTCGTCGCTGGCGACGAGGCCGATCTCGATCACGTCCTCGCGCTCGATCGTGACGATTTCGAAGGGCGCCGCGCGTCTGGCTGCGGCTCCCGTCGCGACCCGATTCGTCCATGAAGGCCGGGAGAATCGCGCAAGTCCATAGAAGGCCATCTAAAGGGGCGACGTCGGCGGCCGAACGCGCGCAGGTCATCACCGCTGCGACCTGCGGACATGCCCGACCCAACAGCGGGAAATAGCGAGCGTCAAATGTCGCGGACCGATTACGTCTTCATCGGTGTAGCTAAAGTACTGCCTTCACGGGTATTTTCTCTGATGAAGGCGTGGATGACGCCGTCTTCGGCTGTGTCGAACGCAGCGTTTTTCCGATTTGAAATCGTCGCTTGACATCTTCGTCGCGTAATGAATAGTATACCATATATAAACGTTGATTTACTGAGTGGATTATCGGGGAGCAGTGTTGCTGCTCTCTGCTTTCGGGCTTCGTAATTTCAAGATCGTATCCGCGTCCTGCCTAATATCGCACCTGCGCCTGATCTTTTGCGTCGTATCTCAGCGACTTAACGGTCTTGCGCGTCATAATAATCATCACCGGGAGGTTGGCGTGAAAGCATTTTTGTCCGCTACGTGTTCGCTTGCAGCTTTGAGCCTGACGGGCTGTGACATGGAGACGCCGAGGGAACTGGCCTCCGCCAGCTTGGCGGCATTTACGCAGGCTGCCCCGAATGCCACCGCCGTCGGCTGTCAGAGCCGATCGGCGCGTTTCCCGTGGGGGCGCATGGAGCTGCGGACATGGACCCCGCGCGAGGCGATGCAGCCGATCAACCCATCGGTATCTCCCGGTTCGGCTTACGGTGCCCCCTTCTCGGCCAGGCTGGTTCAGGCATACGGAGCGGATTATGGCGAAGCCCGCCGTTCTGTCACCCTGGAACTGGAGGATGGTTGCCGCCGCAAGTTCAAGACCCAATCGCTGTCCGAGGCCGACAATAGTTTCCTGGATAGCGAGCTGGCGAAGCACCCGACGATACCAGATCCCGCGACCTATCGCATCGAATACCAGCCGAACGGTACGACGTCGCCGGAACTGGTGGCGAGCGGGGAGCTGAACCTTCTGGAAACGCCGCATTTCGCCTTCTGGTACGGCAACGGCACGGATCAGAGTTACGAATTCGCGCGCGACATAGCCCGGCAAGGGCGGACCATGCAGCAGGTGCTTCAGGAAACCGCCGAATGGTATGAGCGCCTTTGGTATATCAATCGGGATATCGTCGGTGCCCCGATGCCTTTTGCCAACAGCACCGACAAAAAGAAGATCAACGTCTTCCTGTGCGGTACCGGGCGTCCGAACATCGGTGGCGATCGCGAAGGGTGCGGAGCATCGGCTGCCGCCTTCATCGGCATCTCGGCATGGGCCATGGCCAAGGGATCCGGCGTCATCACGCATGAATTCGGCCATGTCATACAGTTTTACACCGGCGGCTTTCAGGGCGGCAACGCGGGTCCGATCTGGGAGATGGGTGCGAACTGGAATTCTGCCGAAGTCAATCCCAGCATCAACAACGCCTATTCCTATTTCGACAATCTTGAAAATGGGCCGACCTGGTCGGTGTCTCGCTATGCCAGCTACCCGTTCATGTCGTTTTTGTTCGAACAGGATCGCACCCGTGATCTCGTGTTCGGGGTTTGGAAGCCTGGGGCGCGACAGGGTGCCTGGTCTTCTCTTCAGAAGGATTATTTTCCGATGGTGGTGGAAGCAGGGCGGGTTAGCGGCGCTTACCCCGAGGGCTTCGTTTCCTTTGCGAACGACATGGGCTGGTACGGTGCGCGTCTGGTGACGATGGATTTCCAGAGTCAACGGTTGCTGCGCGACGCTTTTCGCTGGACCCGCGACACCCACAATATGGGCCATTTCTACACACCGCTGGTGCGTGACGCTGCCGACGCGACCGTTTATACGTCGCCAAACGAGCGACCATTGCTGCAATGGGGGACCCATCTGATCCCGCTGTCGAGCAACGCATCGACCGTCAAGGTGACGCTGACCGGCAGGACGACAGCCAACTCGGCGGCGTGGCGCTTCAGCATCGTCGCGGTTCGCGGAGGCGACACTACCAGCTATTCCACGCTCGGTCGGGCCGATGGAAGGGGCAGCGGCACCATATCACTCGGCGTGCCCACCGACGCGAAACTGTATCTGGCCGTCACGGCCACGCCGTATCGCTACGAAAGTAACGGCTGGCAGACTCTCGGGGAGCCCGTGAAGGGAACGAAGTTCCCCTATTCGATCAAGCTCGAAGGCGCCGTTCCACGCGTGACCGATGTTCGGGCGTGCGACCTGGAGTCGAGGTCTGGCACTTGGGGTGTAAACTACACGCTCAACGGCAACACCGACCAGCCACGTCCGTGCAATCCATGATGTGCCAATCGGCCACTGAATTGGTACGAGCGGTTTTCATGTCATTCCATTACTCTGTTTGATAGCTTGGGCCGCGGGAGCATTTTCGTTCCCGCGGCCCAGCATATACAGGCCGGACTCCACGCTGAGAGGCGCTGCTAAGCGTAGCGAGTCCGCTTGGTGATGATGGTCCACGACCGGTCGGCCAATGGCTTGAGGTCGAGCCGCACCGCGTCGCGCATCTCGATCGCGAGTTGTTTAGGGGGCAGCCGGCCGCGTGGTCACCGGCACGATGGGCGCCCAGTCGACCCGCCCATGATCTGCGCGACTAGCATGACCCGGATGGGGCGGTCCTTGACGTTTTCGGGAGGCCCTTTCGCGTACTCGTACTTTCGCGGGCAGCGGTAGTTTACCTTGCCGGGTTCAGGCCGACGCGAGTTTTTTTCCGCTATTCTCTGCGGCTGTCGATCGCCATGTCACTGATCCGCTATCGCTGAGGAGCACGCGCCGTCCGTCGCGGCAGGATCGTCACCAGCAAACGATGGCAGCCGCCAGCAAGCGATCGAAGCCAATGGCCGGCTGACGCCAATCCGCCATGATCGACCGGCTTGGCGAGGACGTCACCCACTGCGGCAGGAAGCGACAGAGACGTCCCCACGTCCTGCCGTTTCGCGTTTTGCCAGCTGTTCTCTCGCCTTCGATGAGCCGATGGGAGCGAATGCTTGCGGTTCGGCCGTGCGGTGAGGGCGCGAAATCGCGGCGTCTGGATCCTCTCCCCTACGGAATCCAACGGCGCCGTGAATTGCTCGACATGCGATCACTCCGGCAGAAGGCCTGCCTTGCGGTAGCTGGCGATCAGCGCGTCGAAGAGAGCAATGTCCGCGCGGCTTCGCGCGACCAGCTGCGCGCCGGCGATGGCGGCGAAGATTGCACGCGCCTGCCGTTCGTTGTCGTCGGCGCCGGCCAAGCCTTTTCCGGCCAAAGCCTTCGCCAGCCATGCCACATTGATATCGGTAAAGGTTTGAACTTCCGTTTTCACCGCGTCCGGCAAATCATCAAATTCAGCAGCCATGAAGCTGCACAGGCACATGCGGTTACCGCTCTCCAGCGATCGGCGGAAGATATCCGGATATCGCCTGAGGCCGTCGGCCGGCTCGGCTGATCCGGCGGACATGGCCTCCAGTTCCGCAGCCGTGTCCTCCCAGTAGCGTCGCGCCACCGCCGCCCCGAGGGAAGCCTTGCTCGGGAAATGATAGTGGATGCTCGCGGCCTTGATACCCACGGCTGTTGCGAGGTCGCGGAAATTCAGGCCCCCATAGCCGTGGGCCTGCGCCGCACTGCGGGCTGCCGCGAGGATCGCCTCTTTGGCGCTTGTGCTCAAACCTACCCTCCAACCTTTTACCTGCCAACTGGCAGATAGGCCTTGCTCGACGAGAATGAAAGTCGTAGGCGAACCTATCAACTGGCAGGTAGATGATAGGAGATAGCATGAAAATATATGATTGGCCTACCGGGCCTTACCCCGCGCGAGTCCGCATCGCCCTCGCGGAGAAGACGCTGGGGTCCGAGGTCGAGTTCGTCTCCGTCGATCTCTGGAAGGGCGAGCACAAGACGCCGGCGTTTCTCGCCAAGAACTATTCCGGCACGCTCCCCGTGCTTGAACTCGACGACGGAACCTTGATCGCGGAATGCACCGCAATCACCGAATATCTCGACGCGCTTGATGGCGTTCCCACCCTGACCGGCGGGTCGGCGCGCGACAAAGGCGTGATCCACATGATGAGCAAGCGAGCAGAGATCGAGTTGCTGGACGCCGTCAGCGTCTATTTCCACCACGCGACGCCGGGGCTTGGTCCCAATGTCGAGCTCTACCAGAACGCCGAATGGGGGTTCCGGCAGCGCGATAAGGCCATTCGCGGCATGCAGTATTTCGATGGCGTTCTTCAGGACCAGCCCTACGTCGCCGGGGAGACGTTCTCCATGGCCGATATCACGGTGATCGGAGGTCTCATCTTCGCCGGGCTCGTCGATCTGCCGATACCCGGCGACTGCACGGCGCTGCTCGCCTGGTATGCACGCATGCAGGAGCGCCCGAGCGTCCGGAACCGCGTGAGCATGTCGGAGCCGACCCAGAAACAGTAGAGGAATGGACCTTCGGTTCTGGTGGATGGCGAGCTTGCGCCCGTCGCACCGGCTCACATGTCGCGATCACGAGATGCGCAATCTGCCCCGATATGCTCCGCGCTCACGTTGACGATGGAGGGGGGCAAATTGCACAGGACGATCGGACGAGCAGGAAAAGGGCGGCTTCGTGCATCCAGCGGCGAATTTCGAGCTGATCATCGGCATGTTCCTGGTGGTGCTGGGACTTCACTATCTGGCCCGTCGCCTGTCCCTGCCGCCCGCAGCCGCGCTGATCGTCGGTGGGTGCGCGGTGGCCTTCGTGCCCGGCGTGCAGGGCATCGCGATCGATCCGGAACTGGTTCTTGTCCTCTTTCTCCCGCCCCTGTTGATGGACGGCGCGTGGTTCACCGCCATCGCGCCGTTCCGACGGCACATGGCCGGCATTCTGTCGCTGGCGGTTGGCGCGGTCTTCTTCACCACCGCGATCGTGGCGATCGTGACCAGGCTGCTGATGCCCCAGTTGCCCTGGGCTGCCTGCGTTGCCCTGGGTGCAATCCTGTCGCCGCCTGACGCCGTATCAGCCCGCGCCGTTCTGCAGCGGGTCAAACTGCCGCGTCGGCTGACGACGCTGCTCGAAGGCGAAAGCCTGTTGAACGATGCCGCCGGGCTCGTCCTGTTCCGGTTTGCGGTGGCGGCGGTGCTGACCGGCAGCTTCCATCCGGGTGCGGCGACCGGCACCTTCTTCCTGCTGGTCGCGGGCGGTATCGCGGTGGGAGCGGCCATCGGCGGGCTATGGGTGGTCCTGCTTCGCCGGTTGGGCGACGACACGTTGATGATCGCGGCCACCGTGCTGGTCTGCTGGAGCGCCTATATCGCGGGCGAGCTGCTGCACGTCTCCGGCGTCATCGCGGTCGTTACCGCGGGCCTGACCTGCGGCTGGTATCAGCACGTCGTCTTCAACGCGCGCGTCCGCATCCGGGCGCTGGCGTTCTGGCAGGTGCTGGTGTTCCTGCTCGAAGCCGCCGTCTTTCTGCTGATCGGCCTGTCGCTCCGGGGATTGCTGGACCGTGTCGGCGGACTCGGCACGGTGGTGGACACGATGGCACAACCCGTGCTGCTCATCGTCGCGGCGGTCGTCGTCGCGCGCTTCCTGTGGGTTTTCGGCGTCGATGCCGGCGTCGCGGCCGTTCGCCGCATGGGTTGGACACGGCAGCAACCGCTTGGGCCGCGCGCGGCGGTCGTGATGAGCTGGGCGGGGATGCGCGGCGTGGTCACGCTGGCCGTCGCGCTCTCGTTGCCCGAAACCATGCCGGCGCGGGACCTGATGCTCGTCACCGCCTTCACAGTGATCCTGGTAACCGTGCTGGTGCAGGGCACGTCGCTCGGCTGGGTCATTCGGTGGGTGAAGCCATCCGAAGACGCCAGCACGCGACCGCCGCTCGATCTTCATGCCGCCGAGACGATGCTGTTCCGGGCGCAGCTGGCCGCCGTGGAGCGCGAGGCGGTGGCGGCCGATGGTACGATCATCCACCCACAATTGTTGCGCCGGTACCGGACCCGCGCGACGGCAGCGGATGCGTTCGAAGGCACGGCGGACGAGCGCAACGAGGCGATAGCCAGCCATTTCGACGTCATCATCGCCGCGGTCAGGGCCGGCCGCGCTGAGCTGGTCCGCCTGCACCGCGCCGGGCGTGTCGACGACGAGACGCTCCACGACCTCGAACATGACCTCGACCTCGAGGAACTCGCCGCGGCGGCCGCGAAGGGATCAACAAGCGGCTGACGGTGGTAGCCCCCCCCTTGGTGGTCGCATTCGCCGCTATTCGGCCGCTCCGCGCCTTCCGCAATCTTCCGAACATGCCTGAACGGGTCCGGCGAGTTCAACCTGAAGGTCCAGGCGTCGGCTTGCCGCCCGCATCGAACTGCCAGCAGGGCGGGGAAGTCAGTGTTCGGTGAGTTCGACGACTTCGAAGTCGAACCGCTTCCACCCGTGCCGGCGGGCCGCCTGTGCTGTCAGTGCCTCCTTGCCGGCAGCCTCCTTTCTGGAGGTGGCGTGACCCCAGAATATTTCGGTCTTGCCGTCGTGCAGATGCGCGACGATCCGCCAGTAATGCGTGAACGGCGCGGCAGTTGGGCCGATCGTCTTCACATAACCGTCGGCCATCGTCGCGGTCAGGTAGCGCTTCTTCCTCGCCATTGCCGCGCGATAGCGGAGCGGCGACGGACATGGGAGGGGGCGGGGGTCAATCGTCGCCGCGACGGCCGATCCTGTACGGTCCTGACCGCGTCGCCATCGATCGTCCCTTCCAGCTCAGCCGCACCAGCCCGTCATGCACCAGCCCATCGATCGCGGCGTGAACCGCGGGCATTGCGCTGCGCCAATCCGATGCGATCGCCCGTGCCACCTCACTCGGGCAGATGGTCGCGTCCGATTCCCGGCGCGCGAGCAGGGAAAGCGTCGTGGCCCTCGGGTCGGTCATGCGAACTCCCTCTCCTCGCTCATCATCCGGTTCATTCACGGAAAGAGCCGGCCGCTATCTTCTGCCGCTTTGAATTTCGGATACCGACCGATGGTCGGGACGCCGAAAATCCATAGATGAGCGTCCGAAGCCGGGGAGCGGGAAAAGGGTCGTGATGGTCCGGTTACGGGTCCGACCGATCTGGGCCGCGCAGACCGGCGATCGGGACGTGATCGATGAACTCGCCGCCGCTGGCGACATGCCTGCTTAACGAGCCGATTTATGCTTCAAAGGGAAGTGGTGCGCCCGGAACGATTCGAACGTCCGACCCTCAGATTCGTAGTCTGATGCTCTATCCAGCTGAGCTACGGGCGCTTTGGAAGCTGCGCGCCTAACGACGAGCGCCAAGCCGTGCAAGCGCCTTGTCGCCGCGCATGAAAAAAGCCGCCGATCGCATCGGGCGATCGACGGCTTTTTTCAGGTTTCGCTCAGATCAGGCGAACGTGACCGTCGTCGTGGACCGGCGGCGGCGCATCGCACCGCCGACGATGCCGAACCCGCCGATCATCATCGCCCAGGTTGACGGTTCCGGCACCGCGCTGTTGAAGGCGCGGTACATGTCGGCGGTGGTGGCGAGATAGCCGGGGTTGCGGAGCACGTCGAAGTTGATGTTCCACCCCATCGCGTCGAACGCGGCGAGATCGCTGGCCGTCACTTCGCCGTCCTGCTGGCGGCAGAAGTTCGGGTCCATGATGCCGATCTGGCCGGTGCAGCCGCCCTTGTCCTTCCAGTGCGACGCCTGCTGACCATCGCCATTGTAGCGGCCGGTCGAGTAGCGAGAATCGCCGAACAACTGCGTCGCGCCGCCGTCGATCGAGAAGTACGGGTTGCCGCCGAGCGCGATGGTGTTCGCGTTGGTCACCGACCAGTCGAGCGCTGGGCCACTGCCCGGCGCGACGCCGCGAACGTCGGCGCTGTAGCGGAACAGGTCGAGGACCGACATCAGGCCGCCGCCCGGATTGTCGAACGAGAAGGTCCGGCCGCTGGCGGCCGACGGGCCGTTCGGGCCGCCATAGACGTCGTACAGGTCGACACCGCTGACGAAGCCCAGCGCGTGACCGATCTCGTGCACGGCGACGCCGATGAAGTCGAACGAATTGGCCGTCAGGCCGTCGGTCGGATCGAAGTCGAACGAGAAGTTGGAGCTGAACGTCACCGACCCGTCGGACACGTCGGCGAAGCTGGTGTTTTGATACTCGTCCGTCGTCAGGCCCATCGCGCGATAGAGCGAGGTGTTGCCATAGATGTAACGGTTGTTCTCGCTGCCGTCGTTATCCCATTCCAGCGTCGCCGTGTTCACGCCGTTGCCGTTCGCGGCGCCGGGGCCGTTGGTGATCGCGGAGATCGCACCGTTGGTGATCTGGCTGTCCAGCACCGACATCGCCTGACGATCGAGCGCGGACGTTCCGGTGTTGCGCAGCGCGTTCTGCACCGTCGACAGGCGGACATCGGCCCGCGTGCTGCCGGTGGACCCCAGCACGCCGGAGGCGAGCGACTGGAAGCCGATGTTGAGGTTGACGACGGAGTCGTTGGTCAGGACCGACGACCAATAGGCGGCGGCGATGTCGAAACCGAGACGAGCCTGCGTGCCGACTTCCGCTCCACCCGTATTCACGAGATTGAACGTCACGGCCTGGGCTTGGCCGCCCACGAATGCGGTCGCCATGGCGGCGCCGACGAGTAGCTTACGGATCACGACTTTCCCCTTATCCAACCTATGGGCGTTGCAGCATTTATTCCCGCTTCGGCCCGATAAGAGCTATGTTAACAGTATCTTAACCATTCGAAAGCCCCTTTTTGAATGATGCGGAGCAAAAAGTTCGCCGCGTAATTTTCGTCGGTGGAATAACCCCGCGGCGTGTCGTTGATGACCGGGGACGCGGACGTGCGTCGGCACGGCGGCCAGAGACCTCCATCCTGCACGAGGCGACTCGCTCGTTTGCGCCCCGACCGGCCGTCACGACGGAAGCAGCCAATCCCAGCCTCCGCGCACGCCAGCTAAGCCGATGATAAGGCTACCCTTTGGTTGCACACCTGAAAGTAACTTGCGAATTAAGCATTCGTTAGCACCGCTGCCACTAATCAGATCGCGAGAATAAGCCTCCCGGTTGCTGACGTTCTGCACCGGGTCGCTCCAGATCAAGGAGATGTTCAGATGATCGCCTGGTTCCGCGCCGACGCACCGATCCGCCGCAAGTTCGACGTGTTGTTCGTCACCTATGTCACGCTGGCCGCGATACCGGTCGCGACGACGGCACTGGCGTTGACCGGGGCGCAGAGCTCGACCGTGCTGCTGGGTACGGCCACGGCCGCGCTGATGATGGTGGCGATCGTCGCGATCTCCGCCAAGCGTCTGATCTGCGACCCCTATGTCGGCACGGTGGTGCGGATGGAGGGGTTGGCCGCGGGCGACCTCATCTCGCCGATCGCGCATACGGAATTCACCGACTGCGTCGGTCGCATGACCCGCGCGATGGAAGTGTTTCGCCAGAACGGCGAGGCGGTCCAGGCGGCGGGCAAGGCACAGGAACTGGTCGTCGGTGCGCTCGGCACCGGATTGGCGAGGGTGGCGATCAGCGATCTCAGCCACCGGATCGTCGAACCTTTCCCGGCCGATTACGAAGGGCTGCGGATCGACTATAATCGCGCGATGGACGCCGTAGGGGCGGCACTGACGGCGGTCAGCGATGCGAGCAGCGGCATCAACAACGGTGCCAGCGATATCCGGCAAGCGTCGGACGACCTGTCTCAGCGCACCGAGCAGCAGGCGGCCAGCCTGGAGGAAACCGCCGCGGCGATGGACGAGATCACCGGCACGGTACGCGAAACCGCCGCCGGCGCGATCCGCGCCAATGCCGTCGTCGGCGAAGCCCGGACCGAGGCCGAGCAGTCGGGCGACGTGGTCCGCCGCGCGGTCGAGGCGATGAGCGGGATCGAGCGCGCCTCCGCGGAGATCAGCGAGATCATCAGCGTCATCGACGGTATCGCATTCCAGACCAACCTGCTGGCGCTGAACGCCGGCGTCGAGGCGGCGCGTGCCGGCGATGCTGGTCGCGGCTTCGCGGTCGTGGCGTCCGAAGTCCGGGCGCTCGCCCAGCGCTCGGCCGACGCCGCGAAGGACGTGAAGGCCAAGATCATGGCCTCGTCCGAACAGGTCGAGGTCGGCGTGGAACTGGTCAGCGAGACGGGCAAGGCCCTGCAGCGGATCATCGGCCGGATCGGCGAGATCAGTGTGCTGGTCGGCACGATCGCGACGTCCGCGGAACAGCAGGCCACAGGGCTTCAGCAGGTCAACACCGCAGTGTCGGAGATGGACGGCGTCACGCAGCAGAATGCGGCGATGGTCGAGGAAGCGACGGCGGCAGCCCGCAGCCTGGCGGAAGAGGCGGATCAGCTGGCCCGCGAAGTCGCGCGCTTCACGCTCGGCGGTGCGCCCCGGTCGGTCGCGGCTCCGTCCAGCGTACCCGTCGTCCACACCTTGCAGGCCCGCGCGGCACAGGCCGGGCGCGAGATCGCCCGGAGCACCGTCCGGCGGCGTTCGGCAGGCGGTGGCAATGCGGCGGTGGCGGCGGAGAGCGACTGGTCGGAATTCTGACCAACCCCGCCTGCCTTCACTTCGCTCGACCTGGAGCCGTCGCATGCCCATGACCCTCGCCACAATACTCGACACCCCCGCCGCAGGACCGCTGCGGCAGGCGCTGAAACAGGCGCTTGGCGGGGCGGAACCGCTGCTGATCGACGGCAGCGGCGTCGAACGGGCGGGCCTCGCCTGTCTTCAGGTGCTGGCGGCAGCGGGCTCCGCCGCAGCGCAGGGGGGTACCGTGTTCCGGATCGATCCGGCCGGCCCGCCGCTGACCGCCATGATCGCGCTCGCCGGTCTCGACACCCTCGTGCCGCTGGCGGGGCATGACGCTCCCGCCGCCGCCACGGGGCATCACGTCCCCGTCACCGCCTGAACCAGGAGCGTTCCCGTGGACCTCAATGCCATCCAGCAGATGTTCTTCCAGGAGTGCGACGAAGGTCTCGCCGGCATGGAAGCCGCCTTCGCGATCCTTCGCGACGGCGATCACGATGCGGAGACGATCAACGGCGTGTTCCGCTGCGTCCACTCGATCAAGGGCGGCGCCGGCGCGTTCGGGCACGAACGGCTGCAAGCCTATACCCATCATTACGAGACGCTGCTCGACCTGATCCGCAACGGCAGCCTCGATCTGACGCCCGCCCTGCTCGACATCGTCATCGGCGCGTTCGATATGCTGTCCGACCATGTCGCGGCGGCGCGCGACAACAGCGCGGTTCCCGCCGACGCCGCGATGCTCGCCCGGCTGGAAGCGGCCGCGGGTGGTGGCTCCACGGTGACAGCGCGTGTTGGGCCTGCTGGGCCTGCCGCGACCGTTTCCGAACCGGCCGCCACGGTCGGCGATGATTTCGACGACCTCATGGCGATGCTCGGCGACGTCTCGCCGCCGGCCGTACCGGGCGTCGAAGCGGACGCGCCGGCGGGCTGGAAGCTCGTCTACCGGCCTACCGCCAACGCGCTCGATCATGGTGCGGAGCCGCTGCTGCTGTTGCGCGAACTGGCGATGCTGGGTGGTACGGTGGTGGACTGCGATGTCACGGCCCTGCCGTCGCTCGACGCGATCGATCCGGATTGTGCGTATCTGGGCTGGACCATCGCGCTGCCCGGTACGGCGAGCGAGGAGGACATCCTCGCGGTGTTCGAGTTCACCGACGCCTGCGCCATCGCGTTGACCCGCGACGCCGTCGCCACCGCGCCGGTGCCGACGCCGACCGATCCGGTGCAGGTCGACGCCGCGGACGCGACGCCTGCCCCGGCCGCAGATCCGGTCGCATCCGCCGCTCCACCGATCGACGACCCGAAGTCCGCGGCGAAGGGCGCCCCCGTTCCCCCGGCCGCGCAGACGATCCGCGTCGACCTCGACAAGCTGGACCGGCTGGTGAACCTCGTCGGCGAACTCGTCATCACCCAGTCGATGCTCGCGCAGCGGCTGACCGAATGCCAGATGGGCGGTATTTCCGAACTCAGCGATCTCGAACACCTGACGCGCGATCTTCAGGAATCGACGATGGCGATCCGCGCGCAGCCGATGAAGACCGTGTTCAGCCGCGTGCCGCGCATCATCCGCGAACTCGAGGGGGAGGTCGGCAAGCGCGTCCGGCTGGAGGTCGAGGGCGAGATGACCGAGGTCGACAAGACCGTGGTCGAGCGCATCGGCGAACCGCTGACCCACCTGATCCGCAACGCCGTCGATCACGGGCTGGAATCGACCGAGGGTCGCATCGCCGCCGGCAAGTCGCCGGAGGGGGTCGTGCGGCTGTCCGCCGCGCATCATTCGGGCCGCATCGTCATCACCGTGTCCGACGACGGCCAGGGCATCAACCGCGCCCGCGTCCGCGCCAAGGCGATCGAGCGGGGCATCATCCTGCCCGACGCGATCCTGACCGACGAGGAGATCGACAACCTGATCTTCGCACCCGGCTTCTCCACCGCCGCCACCATCTCCAACGTCTCCGGCCGCGGCGTCGGCATGGATGTCGTGCGCAAGAACATCCAGGCGCTCGGCGGACGCATCAGCATCCAGTCGCGCGAAGGCGTCGGGTCGAGCTTCTCGCTCAGTTTGCCGCTGACGCTGGCGGTGCTGGACGGGATGATCGTCACGATCGGCGAACAGACGTTCGTGATCCCTTTGAGCCATATCGTCGAAAGCCTGCGCCCGACCGGCGAGACGCTGAACCGGTTCGGCCTCGACGGCGCCCTGCTCGACGTGCGCGGAGCCTATGTGCCGGTGTTCCCGCTCGCCGACCATCTCGGCATCGCCGATGCGGAGCGCGACCCGACCAAGGCGGTACTGATCGTCGTCGAAGGCGATCACGGCCAGGCGGCGCTGCTCGTCGACACGATCCGCGACCAGCGACAGGTGGTCGTGAAAAGCCTGGAGGCCAATTATCAGGAGATCGACGGCGTCGCCGGTGCGACCATCCTGGGCGACGGCCGCGTCGCGCTGATCGTCGACATCGATACGCTGACGGCGCGCAGCCGGCCCGTGCGCATCCCGCTGGCGGAGGCGGCATGATGGCCGCGCTGTCCCCCGCGCCGCGTCCCGGCAGCACCGACCGGGCGCGTGAGTTCGCCTTCTCCGCCGCCGACCACCGGACGATTTCGGCGCTGGTCTATGACGAGGTCGGCATCCTGCTGCCCGACGGCAAGGCGCAACTCGTGTACGGCCGGCTGGCTCCGCGTGTCCGTGCCTGCGGTCTGACCAGCGTCGCCGACTATATCGCGCTGATCGGGAATGATGCCGGCGAGCGTGCCTGCGCGATCGACGCCCTCACCACCAACCACACCAGCTTCTTCCGCGAGAGCCATCATTTCGACGATTTCGGCACGCGCCTCTGGCCCGCTCTGTCGGCAAGGCTGGCGAAGGGGGGGCGTGTCCGCCTCTGGTCGGCGGCCTGCTCCAGCGGCGAAGAGCCCTATACGTGGCTGATGGCCGCGCTCGGCAGCAACCGGCCGGAGGCGCAGCGTGTGCTGGGCGGCGACCTGCGGATGCTGGCGACGGATGTGTCGGCCAGCGTGCTGAAGACGGCGCGCGACGGGCGATACAGCAAGGCGACGCTCGCGACGGTCCCGTCCGCCCTGCGCGCCGCTTGGGTCCAGGGCAGCGGCGACACGCTGACGATCGACCCGATGCTGCGCGACGCCATCGCCTTCCGACCGCTGAACCTGTTGGGCGAGTGGCCGATCAAGGGTCGCTTCGACGCGATCTTCTGCCGGAACGTGATGATCTATTTCGACGAACCGACCAAGGCGCGGCTCCAGTCGCGGCTCGCCGACCGGCTGGACGTCGGCGGGATGTTGTACATCGGCCATTCCGAACGGCTGGTCGGCGATGTCGCCCAACGGTTCGAGTGTGTCGGCCGCACCGCCTATCTGAAGGTGTCGGCATGACCATTCGGACCCTGATCGTCGACGATTCCGCCAGCATGCAGGCGGTGATCCGGCGCAAGCTGGATGCCGACCCCATGATCGAGGTGGTCGGCACCGCGAGTTCGGCGGACGAGGCGCGCGCGCAGATCAAGGCGCTCGATCCCGACGTCGTGACGCTGGATATCGAGATGCCCGGCATGAACGGGCTGGAATTCCTCGAACGGCTGATGCGCCTGCGGCCGACGCCGGTCGTCATGCTGTCGACGCTGACGTCGCACGGAGCGGAGGTCAGCCTGACCGCGCTGGAACTCGGCGCGTTCGACTGTTTCGACAAGGCGGCCCTGCCGCTGGCGGTCGATCCGACCGGGGCGCCGGGCCTCGCGGACCTGATCCGCGCCGCGGCCCAGTCCCGGCCGGCGGCGACCGGGCGCCGGGAGATCGTGTCCTATCGACATGCCGAGCCCGAGGCGTTCCGCGCCAAGCCCCGCAGCATGATCGCGATCGGCGCCTCGACCGGCGGCGTCGAGACGCTGATCGCACTGCTGACCGACTTTCCTGCCAATTGCCCGCCGACGGTCATCGTCCAGCACATGCCGACCAGTTTCACGGCCAGCTTCGCCGCCCGGCTCGATCGGCTCTGTCCGCCCCGGGTCGAGGAAGCGCGCGCGGGTGCGCCGCTGGTCGCGGGCACCGTCTACCTCGCGCCCGGCGGCGACCGGCATCTGGAGATCGCGGGCGTTGGGGACAAGCGGCACTGCCGTCTGGTCGAGGGTGACAAGGTCAGCGGGCACCGGCCGTCGGTCGATCGCCTGTTCCACTCGGTCGCGCGCCTTGCCCGGGCCGATGCGGTGGGCGTGATCCTGACGGGCATGGGCGGCGATGGAGCGGAAGGATTGAAGGCGATGAGGGATGCAGGATCGGTGACCATCGGACAGGATAAGGCGACCTGCGTCGTCTACGGCATGCCCGCGGTCGCGCACCGGATCGGCGCGGTGAGCGAGCAACAGCCGCTCGGCCGGATCGCGGCGCGGTTGATCGCGGAGTGCCGGGCATGATCCGCCCGGCGCTCCGACCCGTCGCCCGCGGCGGCTTTCGCCGCATCACCGTCGCGCAGGGCGAGACGCGGGTGTCCGACGAACAGGATGTCGTGATGACGACGGTACTCGGCAGTTGCATCGCGGCGTGCTTCTACGATCCGATCGAACAGATCGGCGGCATCAACCATTATCTGCTCGCCGACGGCACCTCCACCGATACCGGATCGATGCAGCGTTACGGCGTCTATGCGATGGAAGTGCTCATCAACGCGATGCTCGCGATGGGCGCTTCGCGGCACCGGCTGAAGGCGCGCATCTTCGGCGGCGCGACGATGCGCAGCGGCTTTCGCGACATCGGCGGCACCAACATCGCCTTCGCCCGCGCGTTCCTGCGCGACGAGCGCATCCCGCTGGTCGGCGAGGATGTCGGCGGCACCGGCGCACGCCGGGTCGAATTCCGCGCCGCACTGGGGCTGGCGCGCTGCACCACCGTCAACGACGCCCCGCCGACCGCCGTCGTACGGCGTCCCGCACCCCTGCCAGCACCTGCCGCCATCGGCGACGTGGAGTTCTTCTGATGACCGATATCGCACCCAAGACGATCATGACCGTCGACGATTCGCCCAGCATGCGGATGCTGCTGCGCGCGGCACTCACCGACCTCGGCTACACGGTGATCGAAGCGGAGGACGGCGTCCATGCGCTCGAAACGCTCGCGGCGTCGCCGGAGCCGGACCTGCTCATCACCGACATCAACATGCCGCGGATGGACGGGTTCGGCCTGATCGCCGAGGTGCGCGAGGGCGGCCGCCGCAATCTGCCGATCCTGGTCCTGACCACCGAGAGTTCCGACGAGAAGAAGCAGCGCGCGCGGTCCGCCGGCGCGACCGGCTGGATCGTCAAGCCCTTCCACCCCGACAAGCTCGCCGCCGCCATCCGGCGCGTGCTGCACTGATCCCGATCCAAGAAAGGCGACCGCGATGTCCCGACAACTCATCACCTTCCAGCTGGGCGACCAGGTCCTCGGCGTCGATATCATGGCGATCCGCGAGATCCGCGCATGGTCGCCGGCGACGCCGCTGCCCAATGTTCCCGCCCATGTCCGCGGCGTTGTCAACCTGCGCGGCGTCGTGCTGCCGGTGCTCGACCTGCGTTGCCGGCTCGGCTGGGGCACGACCGATCCCAGCGCGCGCCACGTCATCATCGTGGTCCGCATCGGCGAGCAGTTGCAGGGCATCATCGTCGATGCCGTCAACGACATCGTCACCGTGGCGGCGGAGGATATGCAGCCGCTGCCGGAAATGGGCGACGCCGACGCCTCGCGCTTCCTCGAAGGGCTGGCGACGATCGAACAGCGCATGATCCTCGTCCTCGCGCTCGATCGGCTGGTCGACACCGTCGCACTCGCCGACGCCGCCTGAACTCCACCCGATTATTGCCCCGACAGGAAAGATCAACGCGATGGCTGCCACCACCAAGGTTCTCGTGGTCGACGACTCTCTCACGATGCGTGCGCTCATCTCCGGCGCGCTCGAACGGATCCCCAATGTCGAGGTCGTCGGGCTCGCGGACGGCGCGGCGGAAGCGCGGGCGATGGTCGAGCAGCTCAAGCCGCACGTCATGACGCTCGACGTCGAGATGCCCGGAATGAGCGGGATCGAATATCTGGCGGAGATCATGTCGACCAGGCCGATGCCGGTCATCATGTTCTCCACGCGTACGACCGACGGTGCGGCGGAGTCGATCGAGGCGCTCCGGCTCGGGGCGATCGACTGCTTCCCCAAGCCGCGCGTCGCGGCGCCGGCCGAACTCGACGTCATCATCGCCAAGCTGGGCAAGCGGCTGAAGGCGGCGCGTACGGCGGCGCTGCGGTCGGCGACGGCAGCCCCTGCCGTTCCGGTCGCCGCCGGACCGATCGACTGGAACGGGCGGCTGCTCGCCGTCGGCGGCGATGCATCGAGCACCGCGGCACTGTTCGAGATTTTCGGGGCGTTTCCGGCCAATTGTCCGCCCACCGTCGTCGTCCAGCACCTCGGTCCGGGTCTGGTCGAGAGCATGGTCGCACAGCTCGACGAAAAGGTCGCGCCGAAGGTCGTCGTGGCCACCGATGGCATGGCGATCGAACAGGGCACGATCTATTTCGCGCCCTCCGGCGATCACCATCTGATCGTCGACAGCTGGCCGGCGGGAAAGCTGCGCCTGCTGCCGCGCGATCCGGTGGCGGGAGAGCGGCCATCGATTTCGCTGCTGTTCGCCGCCGTGGCGAAGGCGGCCGGCGCCAATGCGGTCGGCGTGCTGCTGCTCGACGGCAGCGAGGATGGCGGTGGAGGGATGAAGGCGATGCTCGGCGCAGGCACCTATGTGTTCTCGCCCGCAGGCGAGGGCGGCGGCTACACGCTCGCGCGCAACATGGTGACCCAGCCGACGACGCGCGATGCGTTGCCGGGAGGAATCCTCAAGATGTGTTCGAAATGAGCATGGTCGCGCCGGCCATCATTCCGCTCGCCGACGCGCTGGCGGACGAGCTCGTCCTCGCATCCCGCATGCTCAACGACCTCGCCTATGATTTGGGGAGTGACGAGGCCACGCTGCGTCGGCACATGGCCAGCCTGCAAAAGGTCGACCACATCACCCAGATCCAGCTTGCGGTCGCCGACCTGCTGCGCAACCGCGACGAGACGGATACGCGTCTCGCCGGGGTCACGCTGGAGGGGATGGCGGAACGGCTGCGCGCGGCGATGGCCTAGGACGGTTTTCGACCATGTTGCACCGGCGTCGCCCTTCTGCGGCTCGATACGCGGCGGGCGAAGTCGCTTCCGTGCCGATGATGCACCACGATCGGAACCCACTCTAGCGTCGGGCGGCGTAAGGGCCGATCAGCGTTCCGACGAAGCCGCCCGCAGACTTGGTGCTGAGAAAACGCGCGTCGACGTTGCTCGCCAGCGTGCGCGAACCCGCGGTGCTCCGATAGTCGAACGCCATCGTGCCGCCAGTGGCGCGGATCGTCAGGGTCACCGGGCCGCCCGCCGCGATCGGTGCGGAGGCGACCAGCGTTTCGCGTCCCTTGTCGGCCGTGTACAGGGCGACCACCGGCTTCCCCGCGATGCGCGTGATCCCGAACACGAGGTAGTTCTCGTCGCTCTGCACCGCGGCCAGCCCCGCGCGCTCGCCATCCGCGTCGGGTGAGAAGCGGACCGTGGTCGATACCGTTGCGACGTGGTGCTGCTGGCGGC
Organism: Microvirga sp. SRT01; assembly: GCA_018139225.1. Taxonomy (GTDB): domain Bacteria; phylum Pseudomonadota; class Alphaproteobacteria; order Sphingomonadales; family Sphingomonadaceae; genus Sphingomonas; species Sphingomonas longa. The sequence goes on along the minus strand of JAGSNX010000005.1, from coordinate 266,838 downwards.
GTGCGACGAAGGCCGGAACGCTGGCCAGGTCGCCGATCCGTGGCCCCGGCGGGAGGATCAGGTCGCCGCCCGCGACGCGGTAGAACGCCTGTTCGGGGTTGCGGATACCGATCCACTGCATCGCCAGCCGGTCGCCCGCGAATTCGTCGGTGTAGGCGAAGTCGCCGGCGGTCGGCAGCTTTGCGGTCGAGGCCGGCAGGCTCGGCGCCTTCGCGGTGAAGGGCACCGCCTGGCCCTTGGGCAGGATGATCGGCCAGCCGTCCTTCCACGTCACGGGCAACAGGAACGTCTCGCGCCCGATATTGTAGTAATCGCCCTCATAGGGTCGCACCGCGAGGAAGGTCGCCCACCAGTCGCCATTCTGCGTCTGCACCAGTTCGGCATGGCCGGCGGAGGTGATCGGATGCGCGCGCGCCGGATCGAGATCGCGCTGCGTCAGGATCGGGTTGCCGGCAAACGGCACGTACGGCCCGCGCAGCGCTCGCGAGCGCAGCGCCACCTGCGAATGGTTGACGCTGGTGCCGCCCTCTGCAGCGGTCAGGTAATACCAGCCGTCCTTCCGGAAGATGTGCGGACCCTCGATCCAGACGGGCTTCTTGCTGATGTCGACGCCGCCGTTGACGAGTTGCGTGCTCTCCCCGACCATCTTGCCCGCGCGCCAGTCATATTCCTGCACCCAGATCGCGCGGTGCCCGTCGTAGCGCGGGGGCTCGTCCGGCGCGCGGTTGTTGACGATATAGGCCTTGTCACCCTCCCAGTAGATCGACGGATCGATCCCCTCGAACGGCAGCCAGATCGGGTCGGACCACGGCCCCGCGGGATCCTTCGCGGTGATGACGAAATTGCCTTTGCAGGCGACGCAGGTGTTGACGATGTAGAAGACGCCGTCGTGGAACGAGATATCGGGCGCGAACACCGCCTCCGACGTCTTGCGGCCGATGAAGTCGAGCTGTCCGGGGCGATCGATCGCGTTGCCGATCTGCGTCCAGTGGACGAGGTCCTTCGAATGGAAGACCGGCAGGCCGGGAAAGTGCGCGAACGACGAGTTGACGAGATAGTAATCCTCGCCCACCCGCGTCACCGACGGATCGGGGTAATAGCCGGACAGGATCGGGTTGCGATATTCGCCCGGCCCCGCCGCACTGCGTTCCTCACTGCGCCCCTCGTAGGTGAACCGACCAAACCGCGCGGGCTCGGAGGCGGTTGCGGTGACGGACGCGCCCGCGAGCATCAGCCCCAGAATACGCAGCATCATTTCGTCTCTCCCGTCAGATCCTGCGCGGCGTGCGCCAGTTCGATCCACATCGCGCCTTCCGGGATGACGTATTCGTTCTCCCCCCAGAAGAACGGCCAGTCCTCGTGATTCTCCGGAAAGTCGGGCTTGATGACCAGCACGCCCGGCACGACGCCACCGGCGATGAAGGAGAAATCGGCCCGGTTGTTGCCGTATGCCACCTCCTTCGACACCGTGCCGACGCCGGACACGAACGAGATGTCGGAGCCGGGATGATGACCCAGCAGGAACTCCAGCCCGCGCTGCACCGGGGCGGCGGGCATGATGTCCGGGAACGCCTTGTGCAGTGCATAGGCGTTGAGCGCTGTGCCGAGCACGGTGCCGCTGCCGGCCCAGCCACCGGTGGTGATCGGCACGCCGAAGGGGTTGGCGGCGGCGTCCTTCTGGACGGCCGCGGCATAGGCGCGGGCGGCAGGGATCATCGCGTCGCGGTAGCTGGCGGGCATGGCCGGGATCGCCGCCACCGCATCGCGCAGATGGGCGCCGAACTTCGCCTCGATCGACGGCCAGAGCGACTGCACCGCCGCCGCATAGCGCGGATCGCGGGTGGTGCGCAGCAGTTCGACCGCGGCGGCGAACCGTTCGGAGTCGAGCGGCCCACCGGTGGTGTTGCCGTGGCTGTAGAGATCGGGGGCGTGGCCCTGTTCCTCCGCCCAAATTTTGGTGGCGATGCCCAGCGCCTTCTTCGACAGCGCCGGGTCCATCTCCGCCAGCGCGCGGGACGTCGCGGCCAGCGCAGCGATCGAGCCGTAGTTGAGCGCCGAAACCTTGCTGGTGAAGGCCCAGCGATCGTCGGGCGTCCCGCTGCGCCCATGCTTCTCCTCGCCGATCTTCAGCGACGGATCGTAGATGAGGCCGTCGGTCTTGGTCGAGGCATCGCCGAGGTGCGTGTATTGCGCGACATCCGGCTCGACGATGCCGTGGATGGCATGACCGACCGCATCGAATTGCGCGACCAGTTGCAGCGCGCCGTGCCGAATCTGCTGGAGCAGGTCGGGGGTTCCGTCCGGCACATGCATCTCGGTTCGCCGCCGCGTCCAGTCGACCGCGGTCGTGTCGCGCGTCGGCCGCCAGCGTTCCCACGTATCGACCAGTGAACGCACGACCTGATATTGCGACTGGGTGCGGATGTCGAAATCGCCCGCGTCGAACCAGCCGCCGATCGCCAGGCCGGGGATGTGCTCGCCCGGCTTGAAGCGGGTGTCGGTGGTCGGCCCCTGTCGATAGAGGTCGATATGTTCGTGATCGACGGGCGCCTGCCGCGCATCGTCGCGGTGCGCATCGCCGTGCCAGACGCGGTAGCCTTCGTTGACGAACATGTGGTCCATCGCGACGGGGAAATACACGTCGAGCGTCGGGTGCCACGCGCCTGCATAGGCATCGGTGGCGATGCGGAACGGCGCGGTGCGGGTGGGTCCGTATTCGAGTACGTACAGGCCGGGATCGTGGACCGCACTGAAATCGAGCTGGAGATAGCTGTAGCGCAGGTACTCGCCCCAGCGTTTCGCAGGCGCGGTGCGGACCGGCGTCATCCGCCCGTCGTCGCCAATGCGCAGCAGGCGCGCGGGCAGCGTGCGCCGGTCGTTGCGGTCGAGCTCGATCGTCGCGATCTTGCGCGCGGTCGGGGCGTAGCCGAGCTGCGAGTGCGCGATCACCGGTGGCCGCAGCCAGCCGGGGACGCTGTTCGGCTGGATCGTCCATTCCAGCACGGTGCCGGTCCGGCCCGTCGGCAGCAGCGATCGCAGCACGAACCAGCCGTTCTGCGCCTGATTCCGGCCGTCGAAGAGTTGCACCGGCGCGGTGGACGAGATCGTGACACGCCGTGCCGCGTCTTCGGGCGCAAGTACGAAGCGGTTGCCCTGCGCGATCGCGGTCGGCTCCGCGCCGGGACCCTCGTTACGGCCGCTGGCGGCGTTGCGCTCCTGCGTCGCGGTCATCGCGTCGGAGGGGTAGATCGGGAATGTGCCGGTGCGTCCGTCCGCCATATAGCTGTGGTGGAAATAGGCGGTCGGCAGGAATTCCAGGTTGAAGCCGGCCTTGCCCGCCAGCGCCGCGGGGACGGGGGCATCGAGGATCACCGCCACTGCGACCGCCCCATCGCGCCGTTCGGAGCGGATGCGATAGCGCCAGTTATAGTCGGGATACTCCAGCGTCACGGTGATCGTGCCGGTCGCCGCATCGACCTTGCGGTCGACAAGCCGCCCGATTGCGTCCCACTGTCCCGGCGTGGAGGAGAGCCGCACGTCGCCATTCGTGGCGATGCGCGTGCCCTGCTGGATGATCTCGACGCCGCTGATCTTCGAATCCGCGAACAGGCCGTCATACCAGTTCGAGAAGACGAGGACGTTCGCGGCAGGCACTTCGTAATAGCCCGCTGTGCCGAGCGTCATCGCCGGTGCGGCTCGCGGCGCGGTTTGTGCCCCGGCGACACCCGCGCCCGTCAGGAGCATCGCCATCATGCCGCATGCGATCTTGACCGCCATCGTCACCCTCTCTTCGTCGTTCGCGACGCTGTCCGCGCCTGTATGAAGGTGACTATAGCGCTAACACGGAACGGCGCCAGTGGCGGAGATCGTTGGGCGCAGGCACGTTGATGCCTCTGATTACCTGAGCGGGTGCAGGCCGGTAGCGGTAACCATGCGGGCAATGCCGTCAGGATCCCCCGCTTCGTCGTTGACGCCCGACGGTCCACACCGATACGGTAGCTGTTAACGATAACAACATTGCGGACCCCGGACGGAGGGTGCGCGAAGGGAGAGCATGGACACGTTCCATAGCCGCGCGCACCAGCCGACACGCCGCCAGTTGCTGGAGGGCGGCGCGGCGATCGCCGCCGTCGTATCGCTGCCGATCCCCGCTTCCGCCGTGCCGATGCCGAACGACCGGCAGCTCTGGTATCGGCAGCCGGCCAAAGTCTGGACGGAGGCGCTGCCGATCGGCAACGGCCGGCTGGGCGCGATGGTGTTCGGCGGCCTTGCGCAGGAGCGGTTGCAACTCAACGAGGACACGCTCTACGCCGGCGGTCCCTATGACCCGATCAACCCGAACGCACGGGCGGCGTTGCCAGAGGTTCGCCGGCTGATCGACGCGGGCGAGTTCGCGGCGGCGCAGGCGCTGGCGAATGCCAGGGTGATGGCGGTGCCGATCAAGCAGATGGCGTATCAACCGGTCGGCGACCTGATCCTCGACCTGCCCGGCGCGACCGGGGCCGTGAACGATTACAGCCGGCATCTGAATCTGGATACGGCGACCGCGACGACCCACTTCGTCGCCGGCGGCACGCGTTACTCACGGGACGTATTCGCCTCCCCCGACGATCAGGTGATCGCGGTGCAACTCCACGGCGACAGGCCGTTCGACCTGATCGTCGGCCTGACCTCTCCGCAGGCCGACGTCACGGTCGCCGTCGCGGCGGGGATGCTGACGCTGACCGGGCGCAACCGCGACCAGGCGGGCATCGCTGCGAAGTTGCGCTTCGCCGCCCGAGCCCTCGTGACGACGCATGGCGGCACGGTCGTCGCAACGGGCGACCGACTGCGCGTGACGGGCGCGCGATCGGTGACGATCCTCGTGGCGATGGCGACGAGCTTCCGCCGCTTCGACGATACCGGCGGCGATCCGGAGGCCGATACGCTGGCCGTGCTGGATCGCGCCGCGCGTCGCGATTTCGATCGCATGCGGACGGATGCCGTCGCCGCGCATCAGGCGTTGTTCGGGCGCGTCCGCCTCGATCTCGGAAGGTCTGCCGCAGCCGACTTTCCGACCGACGAGCGTATCCGCGCCGACCGGCTGGGCGACGATCCAGCGCTGGCGGCCTTGTACTTCGATTATGGCCGATACCTGCTGATCGCGTCGTCGCGCGCGGGGAGTCAGCCGGCCAACCTTCAGGGCATCTGGAACGACCAGGTGAAGCCGCCTTGGGAATCCAAGTACACGGTCAACATCAACACCGAGATGAACTATTGGCCGGCGCAGGTCACGGCGCTGCCCGAGTGCGTCGAGCCGCTGGTGCGGATGGTGCGCGAGATCGCAGAAACCGGAGCGGTGACCGCGAAGCGCATGTACGGCGCGCGCGGCTGGGTGTGCCACCACAACACCGATCTCTGGCGGGCGACCGGGCCGATCGACGGTGCCGAGTGGGGCCTGTGGCCCACCGGCGGCGCATGGCTGTGCACGCATCTGTGGGAGCATTACGATTACGGGCGGGACCTGACGTATCTCCGGTCGGTCTATCCGGTGATGCGCGGCGCGGCGCTGTTCTTCCTCGACACGCTCCAGACCGATCCGAAGACCGGCGCGCTGGTCACCAACCCGTCGCTGTCGCCGGAGAACATCCACCCCAAGGGCGCGTCGATCTGCGCCGGCCCGGCGATGGACATGCAGATCCTGCGCGACCTGTTCGATCAGGTCGGGCGGGCGGCGGCGCTGCTCGGCACCGACCGCGCCTTCGCGGCAGAGGTCGCGGCCGCGCGCAAGCGGCTGCCGCCGGATCGTATCGGCGCGCACGGCCAGTTGCAGGAATGGCAGGCCGACTGGGACGCAGCGGCCCCCGAACAGCATCACCGTCACGTCTCGCACCTGTACGGCCTGTTTCCCAGCGACCAGATCGACGTCGAGCGGACGCCGGCACTGGCGCAGGCGGCCCGGCGTTCGCTGGACATTCGCGGCGACGAGTCGACCGGCTGGGCGACGGCGTGGCGTGCGAACCTGTGGGCCAGGTTGCGAGACGGGGAGCATGCCTATCGCATCATCGAACTGCTGCTGGGGCCGAAGCTGACCTATCCCAACATGTTCGACGCGCATCCGCCGTTCCAGATCGACGGCAACTTCGGCGGCGCGCGGGCGATGGCGGAGATGCTGATGCAAAGCCACGGCGAGGACATCCTGCTGCTGCCGGCGCTTCCGAAGGCATGGCCCCGCGGGTCGATCACCGGCCTGCGCGCGCGTGGGCGGTGCAGCGTCGACGTGCACTGGCAGGACGGCACGCTGCTCGAGGCATCGATCCGCGGCGACATCGCCGGGCGGCGCACCGTTCGGCTGGGCGCGCGGACCAAGACGATAACGCTGACACCGGGCCGTGCCGTTCGGGTGCGCGGTTCCGATCTGATATAGGGGAATGGTATCATGATGAAGTTGCTGGTGGTCGCGCTCGCCCTGTCGTTCGCTGGTTCGGCATCGGCGCAGGTGAAGACGCCCGCACCGCCCCCGGTCGCGGGCGCGAAGCCCGTCACGATCGAGCGGATCACCGTCCACTCCCCCGCGATCGAAGGCAATCTGGAGGGCGAGAGCCCGGATCGCGCCGTGCTGGTGGTGCTGCCACCGTCCTATCGCACCGAGGCGAAGCGGCGCTATCCGGTGGTGTACGCGCTGCATGGCTATTCGATCGGTGCGGAGCAGTGGGTGGGTGAGATCCACGTGCCGCAGACGATCGAGGGCGCGTTCGCGAAGGGCGCCCGCGAGGTGATCGTGGTGCTGCCGGACAGCAAGACCGCGCATAACGGCTCCTTCTACTCCAGCTCCGTGACGGTCGGCGATTTCGAAACGTTCGTGGCGCGCGACCTCGTCGCCCATATCGACGGGCATTACCGGACGATTGCCGACCGGCGCAGCCGCGGCCTCGCCGGGCATTCGATGGGCGGATACGGCACCGCGCGCATCGGCATGAAGCATCCGGACGTGTTCGGCGCGCTGTACATGATGAGCCCGTGCTGCCTCTCGACGCGCGCGCTCGGCACGCCCGATGCGACGACGGAGGCGACGCTACGTGCGTTGAAGTCGCCGGCCGACAGTGCCAGCCTGTCCTGGGGCCTGCGCGCGCAGTTGGCGACCGCGGCTGCGTGGTCGCCGAACCCCAAGGCGCCGCCGCTCTATCTCGACCTGCCGATCAAGGATGGCCAGCCGCAGCCCGACGTGCTGGCCCGCTGGTCCGCCAACGCACCGCTGGCGATGCTCGACCAGTATGCGGCCAATCTGAAGCGCTACGCCGCGATCGGCATCGACGTCGGCGACCGCGACGGGTTGAAGGACGATGCCGAGAAGCTGCACGCCGGGCTCGACCGCTACGGCATCGCCAACAGCTTTCAGGTCTATCCGGGCGATCATACGAGCGGCGTCGCCGGACGCGTTCAGGATCACATGCTGCCGTTCTTCTCGCGCGCGCTGGCGTTCGCGCGGTGAGGGCGCGGACCGCGAGCCTTGCCGCCCTCATGGTCGCCGCATCGGCATCGGCGCAGGTCTGGCGGTCGGATCAGGGCGACGGGACGTTCCGCAACCCCGTCCTGTACGCGGATTATCCGGACCCAGACGTCATCCGGGTCGGGCAAGATTACTATATGGCGAGCACGACCTTCGCGAACGTGCCGGGGATCACGATCCTGCACAGCCGCGACCTCGTGAACTGGACGATCGCGTCGCATCTCGCCAACCGGCTGGAAGGATTGCCGCAATACGACCTGACGGGCGGTACGGCGTATCGGAAGGGGCTCTACGCCTCCAGCCTGCGCCATCACCGTGGTACCTATTACCTCGCGAACACGCCGGTCGGGCAGAAGACACGCATCTGGTACGCCCGTGACGTGCGCGGGCCGTGGCGCTTCCACGAACTGGACCGGGAGGCGTTCGATCCCGGATTGTTCATCGAGCCGGACGGGCGCGCCTATCTGGCGACGGCCAGCACGGCGGACGGGACGATCACGCTGCTGACGCTGGACGCCGCGCTGGCCCACGTCACCGATGCGCGGAAGATCCACTATATCAAGGGCGCGGAGGGATCGAAGATCATCCGGCGCGGCGCCTATTACTACATGTTCAACGCACTGCCGCCGCGGCTGGCGCTGTCCGTGTCGCGCGCGCGCAGCCTGTTCGGCCCGTGGGAGACGCGCGACCAGATCGACGACAAGACCGGCGGGCATCAGGGTGCGCTGGTCGACCTGCCCGACGGCGGCTGGTTCGGCTTCGTCATGGAGGACAGCGGCGCGATCGGCCGGATGACCAATATCAGCCCCGTCTTCTGGCAGGACGACTGGCCGGTCTGGGGCACGCCGGCGGCGCCCGGTCGGGTGCCCGCGCGTGCGGCGAAGCCGATCGCCGGTGCTCCGTTCGCCGAACCAGCGACGTCCGACGGTTTCACAGGACGACGACTGGGGCTGCAATGGCAATGGAACCACAACCCCGATCCGACGCGCTGGTCGCTGGCCGAGCGTCCCGGCTGGCTGCGGCTGCGGCCGACCCCGGCCGAGCGGTTCTGGACCGCCCGCAACACGCTGACGCAAAAGGGGCAGGGGCCGGCCAGCCGGGCGGAGGTGAAGCTCGACATCGGTCATCTGACGCCGGGCGATCGATGCGGCTTTGGGACGTTGGGCCAGTATAGCGCCAATCTGACGGTGACGCGCGGCAACGGCCGCCGCGCCGCCGTGACGATGGAGGTCACGGAAGACTCCGTCGACGGCGCGCGAACGGAGGTGCGCGCGAGCGCGACCGTGCCCGCCGGCGACACCATGTGGTTGCGTACCGACATGGACTTCACGACCGATCGCGGCCGTGTGGCGTACAGCATGGACGGGCGGCGCTGGACGGGGCTCGGCGGCGATTTCCCGCTGGCGTTCGCGTGGCGAACGGGCACCTTCCAGGGCGAACAGTTCGCGCTGTTCTGCTACGCACCCGGCGCCAGCAAGGGTTGGGTCGATATCGACAGTTTCAGGCTGTCCGCGCTCACGCCCGCCGGGCGGGTGCGAAAATGACCGGCTACTCGCCCGTCCAGTCGGGCACGCGTTTGGTCTTGGCGAGGAAGTCCGCGACGCCGCGGCGGAAATCGGCGCTGCCGTAGACCTGCGCGATCAGCGGTTCGATGTCGGGCAGCGCGTCGTAGGTCATGCGCCGGATCGTGGCCTTGGTCGTGCGTGTCGTCAGCGGCGCGTTCGCGGCGGCACGTGCGCAGAGCGAAGCGACCTCCGCGTCCAATTCGCCGCGTTCGACGATGTTCAGCAGGAATCCGCTGGCCAGCAACTGGTCGGCGGTCAGGAACTCGCCGAGCAGGACCATGCGCTTGGCGAACTGGATGCCGACCGCGCCGCCGATCCGCGCCACGCTGGCGGCGGACAGGCAATTGCCGATCGTGCGGCCGATCGGGGAGCCGAACTTCGCGTCGGGTGTGGCGATGCGCAAATCGCAGGACGACGCGATGTTCAGGCCGCCACCGACCGCCCAACCCTCGACCACGGCGATCGTGGTGCACGGGATCGCGTCGACCGCGGCCATGCACTCGTCGATCTCGCGCTCATAATCGATACCCTGCCGGCCGTCGGTATAGTCGGCGAACTTCGCGATATCGGTGCCGGAGATGAACGCCTTGCCGCCGGTGCCGCGAAACGTCGCGACGCGCACGGAGGCGTCGTCGGCGATGTCCCGCGCCGCATCGCGGAGCGCCAGCCACATCTCGCCGGTCAGCGCGTTGAAGGCGGACGGGTTGTCGAAGCGGACATGCACGGCGGGGCCGTCGCGCTCGACGACGATCCGGCCCGGAGAGGAAGCGGGCGCGTCGCTCATTCCGCGGCCTCGGCACGGGCGGGCAACAGGCCCTTGTCGATCAGCTCCTGCCGGATCTCCGCATCATGCTCGTTGATGAGCGGCGGCGGCAGCCGCACCTCTTGTGGGGTGCCGCGCATCTTCACGGGAAAACCGAGCGCCTTGAACTCGCCTTCGATGGGGTGCGGCACCTGCATGACCATGTCGCGCGCGACCGATTGCTCGCTCGCCACCGCTTCGCCGTAATCGAGGATGGGGGCGGCGGGTACGCCGGCCGCGAGCAGTGCGTCGATCCACTCCTGCTTGGTGCGGGTCAGGAAGGTCGGGGCGAGATCGTCGATCAGTTGCAGGCGATTGGCGACCCGCGCGGCGTTGGTCGAATAGCGCTCGTCCTCCTGCAACTCGGGCCGCCCGACGACTTTCAGGAAGGTCAGCCACAAGCCCTGATTGGCCGCGCCGATGACGAACCAGCCGTCCGATGCCAGCACCGCCTGATACGGCGCGGACATGCGGTTGGCGGAGCCGATCGGCGTCGGCGGCTTGCCGGTGCCCCAAAGCTCGGTCGTCTCCCAGATCGACAGACCCAGCGCCGCCTCCAGCAGCGATGCATCGATATACTGGCCCTTGCCGGAGGTCTGGCGACCGATGATCGCGCTGAGGATGCCGTAGACGGAGAACAGGCCGGCGCCGAGATCGGCGACCGCGATCGAGTTCTTCGCCGGCTCCATACCCGGAAATCCGTTGGAACTGAGCACACCCGACATCGCCTGCGCGATCAGGTCGAAGCCGGGACGCTGCGCCCACGGGCCGGTCTGGCCGAAACCGGAGATGCTGGCATAGACCAGCCCCGGATTGATCGCCGACAGCGTGTCGTAATCGATGCCCAGCCGCTGCGACACGCCCGGTCGCGCATTCTCGACCACGATGTCGGCGGTCTTGACCAGCGCGTACAGGACCTCGCGGTCGGCCTCGTCCTTCAGGTTCAGCGTGATGCTGCGCTTGTTGCGGTTGAGCGCCAGGAAGCCGGGACTGTCCTCTCCCTTCAGGCGAAACCCCATCGAATGGCGCGTCGAATCGCCCGTGTGCGGCGGTTCGATCTTGATGACGTCCGCGCCCATGTCGCCCAGCAGCATGCAGCAGAACGGCCCTGCCATGACCTGCGATATGTCGAGGACCCTCAGGCCCGCTAGCGGCAAGGTCGGCATCGTCAACTCCTCTCACGTGATCCGTCGTTCGACATCCCCGCCGCTGACGGATCATATTGTATATGATCGATCAGCTTGCTAGCATCATTCCGGTAAGGCGACAACGCCGCGGACCGTCAACAGGCGCGCCCGGCCAAGCGATGTGGGAGAGTAGGCTTGTCGAGGATGGATGCGCGCCGGTTCAGGCGTGTCGCGGCGATCGTGATCGCTGCACTGCCGGTCGCGCCGCTGCTGGCGCAGGCCGGTGGTGATTGGTCGAGCTATGGCCGCGACGAAAGTCATGCGCGTTTTTCGCCTTTGACGGAGATCACGCCCGCCAATGTCGGCAAGCTGCGACAGGTGTGGAGCTATCACATGCGCCCCGCCGGCACCGCGGGCGAGAGCATCCCGATGCCCGACAGCGTGCCGGCCAAGTTCCGCACCGGTTTCTCCGCGTCCGAAGCCACGCCGGTGGTGGTGAAGGGGACGATGTACCTGGCGACGCCCTATCGCCGGGTCGTTGCGCTGGACGCCGCGACCGGGCGCGAATTGTGGGTGTTCGCGTTGCCGGGCAACGACCAGCCGTCGACGCGCGGTGTCGCCTACTGGCCGGGCGGCAAGGGCGTCGGTCCGCGGATCGTGTTCGGATCGCGCACCGGCAAGCTGTTCGCGCTCGATGCCGCGACGGGCAAGCCGGTCGACGGGTTCGGTACGGCCGGTGCGGTGGACATGAAGACGCCGGAGGTGATGAACGGGACTCGCGCGCCGCTGGGGCTGAGCAGTCCGCCCGCCGTCTACCGCGACCTGATCATCACCGGATCCCGCGTGCAGGAAATGCCCACCAAGGGCGCGGCGGGCGACGTGCGCGCCTGGGATGCGCGCACGGGCAAGCTGGTCTGGACGTTCCACACGATTCCGCAGCCGGGCGAAGCGAATTTCGGGACGTGGGAAGGCGAAAGCTGGAAGAACCGGTCGGGCGTCAACGTCTGGACGTTCGTCGTCGTCGACGACAAGCGCGGCATCGCCTATCTGCCGGTGGGCGCACCGACCTTCGACCGCTGGGGCGGGGACCGCAAGGGCGCGAACCTGTACGGCAACTCGATCGTCGCGGTGGAGGCGGCGACGGGCAAGTATCTCTGGCATTTCCAGACGGTGCATCACGACATCTGGGACGTCGACCTGCCGACCGCGACGCTGATCGACGTGCGTCGCGGCGGCAGGACGATCCCGGCGATTGCGGTGATGAACAAGACGGCGATGATGTTCATCCTCGACCGCGTCACCGGCAAGCCGCTGTACGACGTGCGCGAGGTGCCGGTGCCGACCGACACCGATGTCGCGGGCGAGCAGCCCTGGCCGACGCAGCCGATGCCGGTGAAGCCGGCGCCGCTCGGCCGCCTGACCTATGACGCCGCGGACCTCGTCGCCGGGCCACCGGCCCTGCGCGCGGCGTGCGAGAAGATGGTCACGGACCTCAAGATCGCGCCCAGCAAGTTGTTCCAGCCGCTGCGCGCCGACTCTTCGGTCAACTTCTTCCCCGGCAGCCTGGGCGGAGTCGACTGGGGCGGGGGCGCCTTCGATCCGAAGCAGGGCCTGTACGTCATCAACGTCAACAACCTCGCCAGCCCGCAGCAACTGGCGCAGCAGCCGGACGGAAGCTGGGGAATGAAGGCCGGTTACGCGTATTTCCTCGATCCGGAGACGGGCAACCCCTGCCAGAAGCCACCCTGGGGCGAGCTGGTCGCGGTGAACGTCAACACCGGCGACATCGCGTGGCGCAAGGTGCTGGGCAAGAACGACGACCCGCTGTTCGCGGACGCCGGCGTCATCAGCGCGGGCGGCCCGATCACCACCGCCAGCGGCCTGACCTTCATCGGCGCGACCCGCGATTCGATGATCCGCGCGTTCGAGACGCGGACAGGCGCACTGCTGTGGAGTGCGACCCTGCCCGCGTCGAACTACGGCACGCCAATGACCTACCGTGCCGCCGATGGCCGCCAGATGCTGGCGACCGTGGCGACCGGCGGCTTCGCGTTCCAGCCCGCCACCAGCGATCAGGTGGTCGCCTATGCCGTTCGCTGAGGAGTTCCGTATGTCGCGTACCCGCCCCTATCGCCTGGTCCTGACCACCGCCGCCGCGGCGATGATCGGGGCCGCCTCGCTGGCGGCGGGGATGCCGCAACAGGCCGCGCCGCCGCCGGCCGGACCGGGGCTGGACCTGGTCAACGAGCGGTGCGGATTCTGCCACACCACGAATCAGGTCTTTGCGGCGCGCAAGACTTCGGCAGAATGGCCGGCGATCGTCCAGTCGATGATCGATCGTGGCGCCGAGCTGTCGCCGGAGGAGCAGAAGACCGTGAACGACTATCTCGTCGCGCATTACGCCACCGACAAAGCCGCCGCCGGGCCTGCCGCATCGGGCGCGGCGGCGCACTGATGCCGCGCTATCGCATCGACGGGCAGGAACCGCAGGTCCCGGCGTCGAGCTGGATCGCGCCGTCCGCCGACCTGATCGGCGATGTGCAATTGGGCGACGAGGTGGGCGTCTGGTTCGGCGCGGTGATCCGCGCGGACAATACGCCGATCGTGCTGGGCGATCGCACCAATATTCAGGAAGGCGCGATGCTCCACTCCGATCCCGGCACGCCGCTGACGATCGGGGCGGACTGCACGGTCGGGCACCACGCGATCCTGCATGGCTGCACGCTCGGCGACCGGGTGCTGGTGGGGATGGGCGCGACCGTGCTGAACAACGCCGTGATCGCCGACGACTGTCTGATCGGCGCGGGCGCACTGGTGACCGAGGGCAAGAGCTTTCCCGCCGGCAGCCTGATCATCGGCTCGCCCGCGCGCGCGGTGAAGGAATTGTCGCCGGAGGTGATCGCCGGGCTGAAGGCGTCCGCCGCGGGCTATGCCACGCGGCAGGCGCACTTCGCGACGGCGCTGGAGCGCCTGCCCGACTGATCTACCGCGTGTATCGCGGCAGCACCCCGGCAACCTTGGTGCGCAGGCGGTACACGCTGGTCGACGCGGTGATGTAGAGCGTGCGACCGTCGCCGGCGAACGCCAGGTTGGCGGCGACCTCCGGCAGCTTCAACTGCCCCAGCACCTTGCCCTGCGGCGAGATCACCCGGATTCCGCCGGGCCCGGTCGCCCAGATGTTGCCGCGCGTATCGACCTTCAGCCCGTCCGCACCGCCGCCACCACTCGCCGGAAAGGCGATCAGCACGCGGCGATCGGACACCGCCCCGTTCGCGCCGACCTTGTACGCATAGATGGTGCCGGGAGGGCCATAGTCGGTGACGTACAGCGTCTTGCCGTCCGGCGAGAAGCCGATGCCGTTGGGCAGCTTCAGGTCGGTGATGACCGGCGTCAGCGCGCCCTTCGCGTACCGGAATACCGCGTTGTACGGCAGTTGTTTGGCGGGATCGCGGTCCATGCCGTTGAACAGGCCGAATGGGGGGTCGGTGAACCACAGCGACCCGTCGCGCGCGAAGACCAGGTCGTTGGGGCTGTTCAGCCGCTTGCCCTGATAATCGGTCAGGAACGCCACCGGCCGGTGGTCGCTGCCGACGCGGGCGATCTGGCGGGCGCCCATCTGCGCCATCAGCACGGTGCCGTCACGGTCGGTGACCATGCCGTTGGACCCGATGCTCTTGCCGGCCGGCGGGTTGGGCAGGCCGCCCGAATTGGCGATCAGCTCCTCGACCTTACCGGTCGGGTCGACGGCGCGCATCTTGTCGCCGTTGACGTCGGAGAACCAGAGGCGGCCGTCGTGCCACATCGGCCCCTCGGTGAAGGTGAAGCCGGTCGCCACCCGCTCGATCGCGGTGCCCGGCGCGATCAGCGCGTCGAGCTTCGGGTCGAGCCGCTCGACGCGCAGGTCCTGCGCCGCGGCCGGGGCGGCCACGGCCACCAGCAGGGCTGCGATGATCGTGTTGCGCATGATCCTTGTCTCCCCGTCAGACGGCGTCGGTGAGCAGGACGAGATAATCCTTGTTCAGGACGGTGTTCTCGATCAGCGGCCAGTTGCGTTGATGGATGTCGGACTTGATCCACACCTGCCGCTGCTCCTCGCTCTCATAGGTCAATTGGAAACGGTAGTTGATGCCGGTCGCCGGCGCGGGGCCGCCCTGGATCACGGAGCGCAGCTTCAGCATCTTCAGGTCGACGAACCCACGCCCGCGGAAACTCTGTGCGGCCGGGAGGAAGTGGGTGTGGAAGGCGTCCAGCATCTCCTGCTCGCGCGCCGGATCGACGGCGAGGTCGCAATAGAGGACGATCGGCTTGCGACGGCTGCGCTGGGCGCGAACGACGGCCGGCATGGCCAGCCCGGAGCCGGCCGCGGCGATGAGTTTCAACAGGTTGCGACGATGCATGGCATTCTCCCCTTCGAGTGTCAGCGCGGCCGTGGAGCGGTGGCGGCGGCGTAGGCTGCCTTGGCCGCGAGATCTTTCGCGACACCCACGACCATCAGTTCGAGCGGCGCGGTGCCGGTGGCGCGGATCGCGCGCGGCTGGTCGATGTCGACGGGCAGCGCGTCGCCGGTGCGCAGCGGCGCCGTCTGACCGGCAACGGTCGCCTCGCCGGCGCCGCCCACGACATAATAGACTTCGCTGATGCCGGGCTTGGTCGCGGTGCCGACCGAGGCACCCGGCGGGATCAGCAGGTGATCGACGAAGGTCCACGGCGTCGCGAAGACGGCAGGCTCCAGCGTGCGGCGATACCGGACCGTGCCGGTGCCGCCATCCATCCTCTCCACCGGCTTCAGCTTGCTGCGGTCCAGACGAAGGCTGATGAACTGCGGCACGGGATCCAGCGCGGCGGTGTCACGCGGATCGCCGAGATCGAAATTATCGTAGCGCTTCGTCATGCCGACATTGATGTTCAGCCACTGCATCGGCCGGTCGGTAGGGTTATAGACGCCGTGTGCGTGACCCATCCGGTCGGGTACCGCGGCGGGTCCGGGAAGCGTCGCGGTGCGCCCGTCGATCGTGAACTGGGCATCGCCGTCGAGGATGACGAACATCTCCTCGCACTGGTTATGGAAATGCTGGCCGATGCCGCTGTGCGGGGCGATCACGCCGCGGTGGACGAAGATGAGATTGGTGCTGAGTGCGTCGGGGCCGAGCAGGGGCGCGAAGGCCATCGATCCCGCGCCGGCATGCACGCCGCTGGCTTCGCGGTACTTGCCCGGATCGGTGTGACCGATACGTTCCGCCAGCGTGCGGGAACCTTGGGCGGCAGCCGGAGCGGCGGCGACGATGGTGCCGACCAGTGCCAGCCATCGCGCGACTGTGCGAGCATGCGCCACGTAACTCTCCCCGTCTGCCGCCGGTATGTGCCGGCGTGTGCAGGGACTATATCAAGCCTTTGCAAGAATCATATAGGATATTATGGCATCTGGCGCGCCTTGGTCGGGCGGACCGTGATCGGCTGACGCCCGCGGATGTCCAGAAAGGTCGTCCCGATCGCACTACGGCGCAGCGAGACGCTTTCGCCGACGCGTGGAGGGGCGGCGGTGTTGGTGGACGTGAGGAACGCGCGACCATCGTCCAGCGCGACCCGGTAGCGCCCGTAGCGCAGACGCTCGACGGTAACGATTCGGCCTGTGCGATCCGCCACGATGCTGGCGGCAGGCGGGACGTAGCTGGAGACGGGTGGGCTGGACGGACGGCGCTGTGCCGCCGCCGGGGGGCGGGCTACGGCCGGCTCCGTCGGCGTGTTCCGTGCGTCGTAGCAGGCGAGACGCTTCGAGGGCTCGGTGATCGCGCGACAGTCCTGCGGTTCTGGCAAGGCTATTGGTGACATCACGGCGAGAAGTGCGGATACCGTTTCGAAAGCGGCAGTTACAATCATATACGCGATCCTCTCCTGCCGACGTTGCGGCTCACCGATGCCAGTCTGTTGCAAATCCGGTTGACCGGCAAGCCTGCATCATATCCTATATTATCGGAAACGATAGGCGCCGTCCGAGCGTCGTGGAGGATGAGGATATGATGATCGACCGAACCTATCTGCTGGCGGGCGCGACGGCGCTCGCGATGGGCATGGCCTGTGCCGCACCGTTGCTGGCGCAGGCGGGAGCCCCCGGTGCCCCCGGCCCCGGCGCATCGTCTGGACCGCCGCCGGCCGGCCGCTTCGTGCCGCCGCCGCCGGTGGAGATGTGGACGCCGAAGAAGACGCCCTATGCCGCTTATGACGCGCCGAACCGGCCGTGGTGGAAGCTCGCGGACGTGGTGGCGATGCACAAGGGCAAGGCGAACTGGTCGCAGCCGATCATCCGCAACAAGGATATCGTCGCCGACTGGCACCAGCAGGCGGCGGGCGGCAGGACGCCGGAGCTCGCCTATCCCGACAACCGCACTGCGATCATCGTCTGGAGCGGGCAGTTGCGCGTCAATATGGCCGGCGTCGAGCCGTTCGTCGCCACCAAGGGTTTCGAGATCGACGTGCCGCTGCGCGTGCCGTTCACGCTGGAGACGGTGGGTAACGAACCCGCTTTGTGGTTCGAGGTGCATGCCGCCAGCGACGTGCCGCTCCATCCGGTTGCCACCACGCCGAACCGGCCGAAGGACGTCGCCGGGTTCCAGTACGAGCGTCGCCTGATCTCCGGCGGGCCGGGCACGCACGACGCGCAGAACCGCCCGTTCCTCGACTATTACAAGGATGTGGTCGGCGGCGGCGCGCGGGCGGGGGCGTTCGTCGCGGCACAGCACCTGTTCGTGAACAACATCCGCGGCAAGGCGACACCGACGCCACCGCCCAGCAACCTCGGCCATTTCCACGTCGGCTATGACGAGTTCTGGTTCGTGATGGAGGGCAATATCGATCTTCAGATCGAGGGCGAGCCGCTGATCAAGGCGGCGTCGCCGGGCGACGTGCTGACGGCGAAGCAGGGCCGCTGGCACCGCGCCAGCTTCGGCGGGCCGGAGGGGCAGATGGGCACGCGCGTGGCGGTGAATCCCTATCCGTCGGGCCTCCACGGCTACAGCCTGGAATCGCGCGGACGTCAGTAGCAGCCGGATACAAAAAGACCGCCCCCGCGACCGGATGGTCGCGGGGGCGGCAGAGGGGGCTCTTCAGAACTTCATGCGCAGGCCCAGCGTCGTGAGCCGGCCGATCGGGTTCGACACGAAGCCGTTATAGCCCCATGCCCCGCCCAGAATGCCGTTGGTGTTGCCGTTGTAGAAGGGCGGGTCCTTGTCGAACATGTTCTGCATGTCGACGAACAGCTGCCAGCCGCGCAGCATGTTCTCCCCACCGAACGTATATTGCAGGTGGATGTCGAAGATGTCGTTGTTCTTGACCTTGTCGCCGCCACCGGTGGGATTGCCCACCGCATCGACGGTGATCGGCGCGACCGAGGTGCTGATCCAGTTGCGATAACCGCCGGTGTGGTTCCAGAACAGGTCGGCGGAGAAGCCGCTCCACTCCCACCCCAGTTGCGCACGGTTCTTGAACTGCACCGAGGGGAAGGTGGTGTTGTAGCCCGACGTGTTGAGGATGCTGAACGTCGTGCCGCCACCGAAATTCTGCTTGAACTTCGTGAAGTAGGTGAAGGCGCTGCCGATCGTGAAGCGGCCCATGTCGGTGGCCGGGGTGCGATAGCTGAACTGGCCGTCGATCCCCTCCACGACGAGGTTCAGGGCATTGCGCGAGCTCTGGTCGATCAGGAAATACACCTGCGGCGGAACCGCGCCGGAGATCGACGCGCCGTTCGCGATGTTGGCGAAGCTATTGATCTGGTCCGCGGTGCAGGTGGTGGGGCAGATCGTCAGCAGCGGCCGTAGCCCCGCCGAATTGACGATCGCGCTGGGGCTGGGCGAACTCACGCCACCGATGAAGGTATTGTGGAAGAACGTACCCGCCGCGACGAAGCCCGGCAGGAAACGTGGCGACAGATCCGCACCGACCGACCAGCTCCGCCCCTTTTGCGGGACTTCGTTGGTGAAGCCGCCGCCAAGCTGCCGCCGCAGACCCTGAATGGCGGAGGTGCCGATGACGCAGGTGGTGCTGCCGCACTGCACCCCCGGGATCTGCGCGACATCGGGGTAGTTGGCGATCGGCACGGAAATCTGCGTGCCGTTCACGCCGACGCTGCCCGACGCGTAGAGGTATCCCTGCGTCGGATCGCCGATCACGCCGATCGGCGGCGCCACGAACGAGCGCGAATAGTTGCCGCGCAGCTTGAACCCCTCGAACGGTTCCCAGTTCGCCGCGAATTTCGGGTTGCTGGTGTCGCCGACGTCGCTGTAGCTGTCGTACCGGCCGGAAATGCTGACGTCGATCCGGTGGGCGAAGGGGATGTTCATCTCCGGCGAGATCACCGGGATGTAGAGTTCCGCGTACACCGACTTGATGTCGCGATCGTAGTTGTAGACGCGGAAGTTCGATCCGGTGGTGGTCGGGCCGGTGTTGTTCGACCCGGTGATCTTCTGCGTCTGCTCCTGCCAGTAATATTCGCCGCCGACCGCGATCTTCACCGTGCCGCCGGGCAGGTCGAACAGCGACCCTTGCAGGTCCAGCTTCACCTGGTTGAAGGTGTTGTAGTTCGTGTTCTCGCTGTTGGCGCGGTACAGCTGCCGGATCACGGAATCCGGCGTGCGATTGGTGCCGAGGCCGTTCCACACGTCGAGCGCGTTGGCGGTGGTCAGCGGCAGGTTCAGCGCGATGACGTTCTGGCCGGCGATGTTGGTCGCCGTCGTGCTGCCGCTGAGCTGCGCGGTGCCGTTCAGCGCCAGCAGCGCGCAGGAGGTGCAGAAGCCGTTGACGGTGTTCAGTGCCGACCGGTTCCAGCCGAACGCGTCGCTGAACGTGATCGTCCAGTCCTCCGTCAGCTTGTAGCCGGCGACGGCGGTGGCGTAGATCGAGTCCGCCTGCGACTCCGTCTCGCCGTAATTGCCGTCGGTGGTGGGAAACAGGAAGCTGACGCTTTCCTGCGTCGCGTTCGGCGCGCCGGCGGGGGCGACGAAGAACGGATTGATCTGCCCGCCGCGGCCGGATCCCGGACCGAACACCGTGGCGTTGCTGATCCCGCCTGGTCCGTTGGGGGCGTGCGTCTCCTGACGATTATAGTTCATCGTCGCGGTCACCGTCAGCCGGTCGCCGAAGTCGTTGGTGACCTTCACGAACGAATTGGCACGGAACTGGGCGGGCAGCAGCGTCGCGTAGATGGAGTTGTTGCACGGCGCGTTGCTGGGCGTGTTGGCGACCGTGGTGGTGGCGCCGGGAGAGGTGAATACGCCCGACACGCCGGGGACGATGATCGTCGCCGGGCTGCACTGAAAGCTCTGGTTCACGCTGCCGCCGACCGCGCGGTAATCGCCGCGGCTGGCGAATTCGCGATCCCGGTTCAGCAGCTTCGACTGGTCGCTGTACGATCCGGCGACGTAGACGCCGCCCGTCTCCCACGTCTTGCCCCAGATGAAGTTGCTCTGGAAGTCACGGTAATTGTCCGCGAAGCTGGTCTGGATGTTCGCTTCCAGCCCGTCGAAAGTGCGCCGGGTGATGAAGTTGACGACGCCCGCGACCGCGTCCGATCCGTAGACCGACGATGCGCCGTCCGCGAGCACCTCGACACGCTGGATCGCGCTGATCGGGATGATGTTGGGATCGGTCTGCGAGAACTGGGTGCCGCCGCCGGGCAGGCGCAAGCCGTCGACGATGACCAGCGTGGTGTTCGAGGACGATCCCGCCAGGCTGTGGATCTGCGGTGCGTAGTAGGAGAAGCCGTTCTCGCCCTGCGACACGGAGCCCGCGGTCGAGATCGCGGGCACGGTGTTGACGAGTTGCGAGGCGTTGACGGGTGCTGTCTTCTCGATCGTTTCCAGCCCGACCGAGACGAGGTTGGAGCCGATCGGCGCGACGCCGCGGATGGCGCTGCCGGTGACGATGATGTCGGCGCCGCCGCCGTCCGCGGTGTCCTGCGGATTGACGACGGGGGTCGCGACGGCGGGGCGATCCTCCTCCGCCTGCTCGTCCGCTGCCGGTGTGGGTGGCGTGGTCGCCTGTGGGGCACCGGCCTGCGCCAGTGCGGCTTCGCTCCACATCAACGCCAATGCCAGAGCGGCACCGGACGCAATGATCCTGTGGTTCAGTCCCTTTCGCATATCACTCCCCTTTATGATCACATATCGTATCGTATATGATTCGCTTATGGATATGCCTTCGGAAGCGCGCGGTCAACGCACTCGTATTTTTGTGATTTCTAGGGCGGTCCGGCGACGGCAAACATCCTCATGGGCGGCAATGGCGCGGGACTTGGCCGCTCGTAATTCCCGTGCCGGGCGCGGTTTGGTCGGACATTTGCGGTGACGATCGCAAACTGTCATTGTGAGGCAGCAATCGTTCAACTTGGCCATGCGGCACCGCTGCTTGGCACTAATTTCGACCCAGCCTTCCTATTCACCTGCGGTAGCCCCGCGCCGTTGTCGTACGTTATCAACGGCAGGACACGCCGTGATAACCCCCTGACCGCCGTCGACCGATCGTCGACAGCCACCGCATTTAACGAGGACACGTGTTGGAAAAGGCGCGCCGACGGGCAACGATCATCGATGTGGGCCGGCACGCGGGAGTGTCCGCCAAGACGGTGTCGCGTGTCCTGAACGGAGAGCCGCATGTCAGTCCTGCGGTTCAGCAGCGTGTCCGCGATGCGGCGGCGAGCCTGCATTACCATCCCAACATGCTCGCCCGTGCCCTGGTGCGGCAGCGGTCGATGCTGCTCGGGCTCGTCTATGAGAATCCTTCGGCGAGTTACGTGGTCGAACTTCAGCGCGGCATGCTCACCCGACTGGCGGACACGCCCTACCGCCTGGTGGTGTTTCCGATCGCGTCGATCATCGAACGCAGCGGCGAGGTCGCGGGATTGCTGCGATCGGCGGGGCTGGACGGCGTCGTTCTCGCACCGCCTGCTGCCGACGATCTGCGCATCCTGAACGATCTGGCGTCTGCCGGGATCGCGTGTGCGCGCATCGGGCCGTCGCGCGCGATCGAATTGGCACCGAGCAATATCGTCGACGACATCACGGCGGCGCGAGAGATCGCGACCCATGTGATCGAGCTCGGTCATCGTACGATCGGCATCATCAAGGGACATGCGTCGCACGCTGCCAGTGAGGCGCGGACGATGGGCTATAGTCAGGCATTCTACGCAGCGGGACTGCCGATGCGGCTCGATTTGGTCGAGCAGGGCGATTTCACGCGGGAGAGTGGCCATGCCGCGGCCGAACGCCTGCTGGCGCGGGCCGAAGCGCCAACGGCCATTCTCGCGCAGAACGACGACATGGCGGTCGGAGCACTGCTCGCGGCGCGCGAGCGGGGGCTGACGGTTCCCGACGACCTGACGCTGGTCGGCTTCGACGATTCCGAAATCTCCCGGATCTGCTGGCCCCCGCTCACCACCGTTCGCCAGCCGGTCTTCGAAATGGCACGGGAAGCGACGGACATGGTCATCGCCCAGCTGGAAGATCGTCCGCCCCTGCTGCGGCACGATCATCCCCACGACTTGCTGATCCGGGCATCGACCGCCGCACCGCCACGCTCCTGAAGCTCGCCGGTCTGTCCGACGTTGACAACGTTGACACAGGTGTGCTGGATCGTTCGCGAGCCATAGAGCTACAGGAGGGGATGATGAGGTCAGGCGCGTTGCCTATCGTTGCAATGCTGGCGTGCGCGACCGCGATCGTGTCGCCGGGCCTGGTGGCGGCGCAGAACGGCATCGTCCACCCGGAGGCGTGGCCCAGGATCGCTTGGCCGGTGCGCACCGACGCCGCGGCGGAACGCCGCATCGCCGACCTGCTCGCCCGGATGACCGTCGAGGAGAAGGTCGGGCAGGTGATCCAGGCCGACATCGCCAGCGTCACGCCCGAGGACGTGAAGCGCTATCATTTGGGCTCGGTGCTGAACGGCGGCAATTCCGGTCCGTATGGCGACGATCTGGCACCGGCACCGAAGTGGCTGGAACTGGCGGACGCGTTCTACGCCGCGTCGACGGATCGTAGCGGTGGTGGCGTCGGCATCCCGCTGATCTGGGGCACGGATGCGGTGCACGGGCACAGCAACATCGTCGGCGCGACGCTGTTCCCGCACAATGTCGGGCTGGGCGCGGCGAACGATCCGGACCTGATCCAGCGCATCGGGGCGGCGACCGCGGCGGAAATCCGTGTCACCGGGCAGGAGTGGACCTTCGCGCCGACGATCACCGTGCCGCAGGACGCACGCTGGGGGCGCACCTATGAGGGTTACTCGTCCGACCCGGCGCTGGTGGCGCGCTATGCCGACCGCATGGTGCTGGGATTGCAGGGGCCGGTGAACGGCAAGCCGATGCTCAAGGGGCCATACGTGCTCGCCAGCACCAAGCATTTCCTGGCGGACGGCGGCACGTTCGAGGGCCGCGATCAGGGCGATGCGAAGATCACCGAGGCGCAGCTCCGCGACATCCACGGTGCCCCCTACGGCCCGGTGATCCGCGCCGGCGTGGGCACGGTCATGACCAGCTTCTCGAGCTGGCAGGGCGTGAAGATGGCCGGGAACAAGGGCTTGGTCACCGACGTGCTGAAAGGCCGGATGGGCTTCGGCGGCTTCGTCGTCACCGACTGGAACGCGCACGGGCAGGTCGCCGGCTGCACCAACGCCAGTTGTCCGCAGGCACTGCTCGCCGGCGTTGACATGTACATGGCGCCGGACAGCTGGAAGCCGCTGTACAATTCGCTGCTCGCGCAGGCGAAATCGGGCGTCGTTCCCGCCGCGCGGCTGGACGATGCGGTCGCGCGCATCTTGCGCGTGAAGATGCGGCTGGGGCTGTTCGAGGCGGGCAGACCGTCGTCGCGGCCACTGTCGGGACAGTATAAGCTGCTCGGCGCGCCGGAGCATCGCGCGATCGCACGCGAAGCGGTCGGCAAGTCGCTGGTGCTGCTGAAGAACCAGGGCGTGCTGCCGCTGAAGCCGGGTGCCAGCATCCTGGTCGCGGGCGACGGTGCGGACGACATCGCGCGCCAGTCGGGCGGGTGGACGCTGACGTGGCAGGGCACCGGCCTGACCAACGCCAACTTCCCCGGTGCGACGTCGATCTGGGGCGGCATCGACGCCGCGGTGAAGAAGGCGGGCGGCAAGGCCCAGCTCGCGCCGGACGGCAAATTCACCACCAGGCCCGATGCTGCGATCGTCGTATTCGGCGAAACGCCCTATGCGGAGTTTCAGGGCGACCTGAAGACGCTGCAGTTGCGCAGCGATCAGGTCGGACCCCTCGCGACGATGAAGCGGCTGAAGGCGCAGGGCATTCCTGTGGTCGCGGTGATGCTGACCGGCCGACCGCTGTTCACCGGCGAGGAGCTGAACACCGCCGACGCGTTCGTCGTCGCATGGTTGCCGGGCAGCGAGGGCGGGGGCGTGGCGGATCGGCTGTTCTCGTCTTCTGCGGGATTCACCGGCCGGCTGTCGATGCCGTGGCCGATGTCGGCAAAGGCGGACGGCCCGGTCCTGTACCCGCTCGGCTATGGCATGACCGGGCGTGAGCGAGCGGGCGCGTGGACGCCGGTGTCCGAGGACTCCGGGGTAGCGGCGGTCGACGACGGCGGCGTGTTCTTCGCCGACGGTGTCCCGTCCGCGGCCTGGTCGCTGCACGTCAGCGACGGTGCTGCGGACCAGACGCGGGTGACGAGCGTGCCGCTGGCGGCGCTTGGCGGACGCGTCACGGTGCGCGCCGTCGATGCGCGCGTGCAGGAGGGTGGCCGCGAGTTCGCGCTGCGCGGCGGTGGCGTGACGGAAGTGTCGCTGAGCCCGGCCGGCTCGCGCGACCTGACGCGGGAGGCGAACGGCGACGTGATGACGGTCGCGACGATCCGCTTCGACACCGCCCCCGCCGCCGACGCGCGGATCGTCGCCGACTGCGGCGGTGGGTGCAAGGGCGGGGCGGCGCTGCCGAAGACGCTGCCGGTGGGCAAATGGCTGACGGTGGGTGTTCCGTTGAAGTGCTTCGGCACGATGACCGACGTAACGCGGCCGTTCGTGATCCGGACGACGGGGCGCATGACCTTCTCGCTGGCGCGGGTCGCGCTGGGGACGAGCGCGGACCGGGTGCTGCCGTGTTCGTGAGGTAGGGGGCGACCTCAAGCCGTCGCGGCGCTCGCAATGACGGAATCGCTCCACCGGGCTGGGCTTTTCGGGCGCGAAGGGTGATGGAGCCTTTCGCAATCGAAGGGCGGTAACGATGACGATAACGCGGCGGGCGGTGATGGCGACGGGCGGGCTGCTGGCCGCGATGCCGCGTGTGGGCTGGGCGGCCGACGCGCCGCTGACGAGCCAGCGCCCGGCACCGAAGGACCGCCGCTTCGTCAGCCCGGCGGTGGAGCGCGAAATCGTGCGCGTCGGCCGGCGCATCGGCGATCCCGAGCTGCGCTGGATGTTCGAGAATTGCTATCCGAACACGCTCGACACGACGGTGAAGATGGGCGTCGTCGTCGACGGCAAGCCCGACGCGTTCGTCATCACCGGCGACATCCCGTGCCTGTGGCTGCGCGACTCCGCGGCGCAGGTGCGGCCCTATCTGCACCTCGTCAAAACCGATCCGAAGCTGAAGGAGCTGTTCCGCGGCCTGATCGCACGGCAGGCGCGGTCGATCCTGATCGATCCCTACGCCAACGCGTTCATGGAAGATCCGACCGCGAAGAGCGATCTGGAATGGTCGCAGTCGGACCGGACCGACATGAAGCCGGGCGTCGGCGAGCGCAAATGGGAGGTCGACTCGCTCTGCTATGCGATGCGGCTGGCGCATGATTACTGGTCGACGACGCGCGATCCGCGACCCTTCGACGCAACCTGGGCACAGAGCGCGCGGGCGATCGTCCGCACGTTTCGCGAGCAGCAGCGCAAGGACGGACCGGGGCCGTACCGGTTCCAGCGCAGTGCGCCGCAGCCGAGCGAGACGCTACAGGCCGGGTACGGCGCGCCGACCCGCAAGGTCGGGCTGATCCATTCCGGCTTCCGCCCGTCCGACGACGCCTGCACCTATCCGTTCCTGATCCCGTCCAATGTGTTCGCGGTGACGACGCTGCGCGAACTGGCGGTGGTGGCGCAGGGAGCGCGGCAGGATGCTGGGCTGGCGGCGGACGCGAGCGCGTTGGCGGACGAGGTCGAGCGGGCGCTGCGCGAATACGGCACGATGACGCTGCGCGACGGGCGCAGGGTGTGGGCGTACGAGGTCGACGGGTTCGGAAACGCGGCATTCATGGACGACGCCAACGTGCCGTCGCTGTCCGGGCTGGCGTTCCTCGGCTGCGTCCGCGCCGATGAGCCGCTGTGGCGCGCGACCGCAGCGGCGGCGTGGAGCGACGCGAACCCGTGGTTCTTCCGCGGCAAGGCGGGAGAGGGGATCGGCGGGCCGCATGTCGGCGAGGGGCAGATCTGGCCCATGTCGATCATCATGCGCGCTTTTTCCGCTACCGACGATGCGACGATCCGGCGATGCCTGGCGGTGCTGAAGGCGACGCATGGCGGTACGGGCTTCATGCACGAATCGTTCGATCAGGACGATCCGAAGACCTTCACGCGCAGCTGGTTCGCCTGGGCGAACGGGCTGTTCGGGCAGTTGATCGTGCATCTTGCGACGACACGACCGCAGTTGTTGGGGTGACGCGGACGTCTCCCTCCCCCTGCAAGGGAAGGGAGACGCGCAGATCAGATCGCCGCCAGCGCCTGATCGAAGTCGGCGATCAGATCGTCCGCGTCCTCGACCCCGATCGAGATGCGGACGAGGTTGTCGGTGATCCCCAGCGCCTGCTTGCGCGCGTCCGGCACCGACAGGTGCGTCATCGCCGCCGGGTGGCTCGCCAGCGTCTCGGTCCCCCCCAGCGACACCGCCAGCTTCGCGATCCGGAGCGCGTCGAGGAACCGGAACGCCTCCGCCTCGCCGCCCTTCACCAGCAACGAGAAGGTAGATCCCGCACCCGAGCAATGCCGGTCGAAGATATCCTTCTGCCGCGCATCCTCGATGAAGCCGAGATAGCTCATGCTGTCGACCTTCGGATGCTGGCGCAGGAAGGCGCAGACCTTGGCCGCGTTCTCGCCCGCGCGGCTCATCCGCAGTTCCAGCGTCTCCAGCGACCGCAGCAGCATCCAGGCGGTGTTCGGGTCGCAGATCGTGCCGATCGTGTTGCGCATCGCGCGGATCGTGTTGATCTGCTCCTTCTTGCCCAGCACGCCGCCCGCGACCAGATCGCTGTGGCCGCCGGCATATTTGGTGAGAGAATACACCACGATGTCCGCGCCGTGCTTCAGCGGCTGATGCCACAGCGGCCCGAGGAAGGTATTATCGATCGCGATCGGCGGCTTCTCTGACTTGTCGGCGAAGATCGCATCGCGGCTGGCGGCCACCGCCTGCACGTCGACCAGCGCGTTGGTCGGGTTCGCCGGGCTTTCGAGATAGATCAGCGCGACGTTGCCGGTCGCGGCCTCCTCCAGCACGCGGTCGATCTCCTCGCGCGTCGCGCCTGCCGGGAAGTCGAGCCACTTGACCCCGAACTTGCCGAGGATGCGGCCGATCAGCGTCTCGGTCGCGGCATACAGCGGCCCGGAATGGACGATCGTGTCACCCGGCTTGGTCATGGCCAGAAACAGCGTCGCGATCGCGGACATGCCGCTGGAAAACGCCAGCGCGTCCTCCGCCTCTTCCCAAACGCCCAGCCGGTCCTCCAGGATTTCCTGGTTGGGGCCGTTGAAGCGCGAATAGACCAGCCCCTCGGCACCGCCCGGCCGCTTGCCGGTCACGCCCTCGAAATGACGCTTGCCGGCGGCGGCGTTGGGGAAGACGAAGGTGGAGGTCAGGAAGATCGGCGGCTTCAGTGCGCCTTCGGACAGCGCGGGGTCATAGCCATGCCCCATCATCAGCGTCGATGGCTTCAGCTTGCGGCCGCCGATCGCCTCGACCTCGGCCTTGGGGCTGATCCGCGCTTCGACGCCGGTCAGGTCGGCTTCGGTAGGGGTCGAGGGCGGGGTAGGGGTGTTCGGCACGATCCGTCTCCTTTGCGAAGGATGCTATCAGCCAACCCGTATCGTGGGAAACTAGTTCAACCCGAATTACAAACCGATAAGGGCGATCTGCCGCCCATAGTAGGGCTCGCCGCGGTGGGCCGCGCGCCGATAGGAGAAGAAGCGCGCCTCGTCGGCATAGGTGTCCAGCCCCAGCGCCTCGACCCGCGTCACCCCCGCCTGCGCCAGCCGATGGGCGACATACGCCTCCAGGTCGAAGCGATAATGCCCCGGCCGCGCCTCCGAAAAGAAGCGCTCGTTCGCCCGGTCGGCGGCGGCGAAGCGCGTCAGGAAGGCGTCGTCCACCTCGTAGCTGCGCCGGGCGATGCACGGGCCGATCGCCGCGACGATCCGCTCCGGCTGCGCGCCCAGCGCGCGCATCGCGGCGATCGTCGCGTCGGTGACCCCGCCGATCGCGCCCTTCCATCCCGCATGCGCCGCCCCGACGACGCCAGCCTCGATGTCGGCGAGCAGCACCGGTGCGCAGTCCGCGGTCAGGATGCCGAGCAGCAGCCCCGGCCGGTTCGTCACCAGCGCATCCGCATGCGGCCGGATATCGCCGAGCGGCGCGGTGACGGTGACCGCGTCGGCGGAGTGGATCTGGTAACAGGTGGTCAGCGCCGCGCCCGGCAACACCGCCGCGACGGCGCGCGCGCGATTCTCCGCCACCGCCGCCGGATCGTCCTCCGACCCCAGCCCGACGTTCAGCCCGCCGTGGATACCCGCCGACACGCCGCCGCGCCGCCCGAGGAACCCGTGCGCCACGCCGTCCAGCGACCGCGCCCGGATCACGTCCACACCCGTCATGCGGTCGTTCACAGGGCCAGCCGCATCAGATCGTCCTCGTCCGCCTGCTCGCCGACCATGAATGTATAGGTCCCGACCCGCTCGAACCCGCGCTTCTCGTAGAAGCGTCGCGCCCGGTGGTTCTCGATGAACACCGACAGGTACAGGTCCTGCGCACCCTCCGCGCGCGAGGTTTCGATCGCCCAGTCCATCAGCGTCGCGGCGACGCCGGTGCCGTGCCACGCCCCCAGCACATACAGCTGCCGCAACTCCGCCGATGGTCCGCGTCGCTCCACCGGCAGCGCCGGCGGTCCCAGCTTGGCAAAGCCGGCGGCGACGCCGTCGTCCTCGGCGATGCGGATGCGGAAACCGGGATCACTCAATTGTGCTGCCCAGGCCTGTTCCGACAGGGTTTCGAGGAACGCGGCCAGATCTTCCGGACGGTACAGATGGCCGAACGTGTCGGTGAAGCTCTGTCGGCTCAGCGTGGACAACGCCGCCGCATCGCCGGTCACGGCATCGCGATATTCGATCATGTCATCCTCTGTCGAACGCCGCCGGCACCGGCCAGTTCGTCGCGGTCACCGCCAGCACCTTGAACAGCCGCCCCATCTCGCCGACCAGCCGCATCCGGTCCGCCGCGATCCGCTCCGCCTGATCGGGCGTTGCGCGAGCAAGGGCGGCGGCGCGCGAGTCGATACCCAGCGTCACCAGCCATTCGGCCTGCTCGACCGGTCCCCAAGCGACCGCTCCCGACGCCTGCGCGGCGGCGGCCAGCGTCGTGAAGTCGACATGCGCGGTCAGGTCGTGTTCGCCGGGGTTCTCATACGGGTTGGCGAAGCCGTGCCGCTTCACCGCCTGCAACGTCTCGCCCAGTACCGGCCCTTCGTGCCCGTAATCGACGACCAGCAGCGCACCGCCCTGCTTGGCGATCCGCGCCGCCAGGGTGCGGATGATCGCTACGCCTGCGGGCGACACCTCCAGCACCGACCCCGCCGGCGACGCGCGCAGCGGTTCGGGGATCACGGCGTCCGGCACCGGCTTGCCCGCGATCGGCAGGAACAGGATATCCTGACACGCGACCAGCCGCTCGCGCCACGCATCCGGTCCCTTGACCAGTTGCCGGATCGGCAGCGCGTCGAAGAACTCGTTGGCGACGACGATCAGCGGCCGGTCGGTCGGCAACGTCTCGACCGCGTCATGCCAGGTCGCGTTCGGCAGCCGCTCCGCCTGCATCGCCCGCAACACCGGACTGGTCTCGACCAGATGCACGTCCGGCGTCAGCCCGGCCCGCGCCATCGCCCGCGTCGCATCCACCGCCAACGTTCCGCGCCCCGGTCCCAGCTCGACCCACGCCACGGCGGGTCGATCGGCGCGGTCCCACAGGTCCGCGCCCCACAGCCCGACCAGTTCGCCGAACATCTGGCTGATTTCGGGCGCGGTGACGAAATCGCCGTCCGTGCCGAGCGGGTCGCGTGTCGCGTAATAATGCCCGTTGGCGGCGGCCATGTACTGCGACACCGGGATCGGTCCCGCCAGCGCGATCGCGCGCGCCAGCCGTTCGGGCAGGGCGTCCTCGCTCACGCGTCAGGCCACGCTCTCGACGCCGGCGATCGGCTCGACCCGCGTCCGCCGCTTCGTCGATGTCATGACCAGATACACGCCGCCCGCGATCATCGGCACGCACAGCCACTGACCCATGTGCAGGCCGGTCGCCTCCGCGAACGCGACCAGTTGCCGGTCGGGCTCGCGGAAGAACTCCACCGTGAACCGCGCGATGCCGTATCCGACCAGGAACAGCCCCACGAGCCGCCCCGGATAATAGCGCGCCCTGGTCCGCCAGAACGCATAGGCGAGCAGCGCGAACAGCAGCACGCCCTCCAGCGCGGCCTCGTACAACTGGCTCGGGTGCCGGGCCGGGTCGAGCATCGGATAGGGGACCGTGTGCGGGAAGATGATCGCCCACGGCACGTCGGCGGGCTTGCCCCACAATTCGCCGTTCACGAAGTTCGCCAGCCGCCCGAAGAACAGGCCGAACGGCACCACGCACGCGACGTAATCGTGGATGCGCAGCCAGTCGAGCTTGTGCTTGCGCGCGAACAGGATGATCCCCAGCGACGTGCCCAGCACGCCGCCGTGGAACGACATGCCGCCATCCCACAACCGCACGATGCGCAGCGGGTGCAGGAACATCTCCGGCGCGTAGAAGATCACGTAGCCGATCCGCCCGCCCAGGATGATGCCCAGCGTCGCGTAGAAGACGAGATCGTCGGCATGCCGCCGCGCCATCGGCGCGCCGGGCTGCGCGAGCAGCTTCAGCAGGTACCACCACCCGATCAGGATGCCGGCGATATAGGCCAGGCTGTACCAGCGCAGCGTGAAGAACCCGATCGAGAAGACATCGGGGTGAAGCCCCAACGATTCGAAACGGATATGATCGCCGACGGCCGCGGCGAGAATGGGCAGGATCAAGGCTTCCCCCTCTTGGATCGGGCCTGCATAAAGGTCGGAAACGACAAGACCAAGTGGAGAGAGCGATGCGGACGGAGCTGGATGGCCGGATGGACGGCATGCTCGCGGCGATCACGGGCGAAGGCGGCATGATGCCGCTGGCCTCGGTCGAACGCTGGGGCACGCAATTGCCGGTGATCGCCGCCGCCCCGCCCACGCTCGCCGCCTATTTCGCGCATTTCTGCGAACAGCACCGCGACGCCTGTTTCATCGTCGCGGGCGAGGAGCGGCTGACCTTCGGGCAGGTGTTCCAGACGGCGGTATCGGTCGCGAAGGCGCTGACCGGGCGCGGCATCGCCAAGGGCGACCGGGTCGGCATCGCCGCGCGCAACTCGCCGTCGTGGATCGTCAGCTACATGGGCATCGTCATGGCGGGCGGCGTCGCGACGTTGCTCAACGGCTGGTGGCAGGCGGACGAGCTGGCGGTCGCGATCCGCGACGTCGACTGCGCCCTGATCCTCGCCGATCCGCCGCGCGCCAAGCGCCTCGCCGCGATCCAGGGCCTGACCACATCCGTCGTCGTGCTCGACGACACGCTGCCGCTGCCGCAGGCGATCGCGCCGCTGCTCGGGGGTGCGGAGGGCGAGTTGCCCGATCTGCTGCCGGACGACGCCGCGACGATCCTGTTCACCTCCGGCTCGACCGGCCGGTCGAAGGGCGCGCTGTCCGATCACCGCGCGGTGGTGCAGGGGACCTTCAACTTCCTCGCCTCCGCCGTCGTCATGCTCGGCCTGTCGACGCAGGACGGCAAGGCACCGCCCGCGCAGCATGTCACGCTGCTGACGCTGCCGCTGTTCCACGTCACGGGGGAAGTCCCCTGTTTCCTCCAGAGCTTCGCGATCGGCCGCCGGCTGGTCATCATGCCGCGCTGGGACGCGACCGAGGCGATGCGCCTGATTCAGCAGGAAAAGGTCAGCTATTTCGTCGGCGTGCCGCTGATGAGCTACGAGATTCTCAACCACCCGGACCGTGCGGACTACGACCTGTCGACCGTCTCCGACTTCGCCGCCGGTGGTGCGCCGCGCCCGGAGGAGCATGTCCGCCGCATGGACGAGGAGCTGGGTGGACCCGCGCCGCTGATCGGCTTCGGCCTGACCGAAACCAACGCCGTCGGTACCGGCAACTGGCGGTCGAACTATGTCGCCAAGCCCGCCTCCGCCGGTCGTGCCTCGCCACCTTTGGTCGAACTTGCGATCCTCGACGATGCCGGCCACCATCTGCCGCAGGGCGAGCGCGGCGAGATCGGAATCCGCTCGATCGCCAATTTCCGCGAATATTGGCGCGACCCGGTGGCGACCGCGGCGGCCTATACGCAGGACGGGTTCTTCCGGTCGGGCGACATCGGCTATCTCGACGAGGACGGATACCTGTTCATCGTCGACCGCAAGAAGGACATCATCATCCGCGGTGGTGAGAATATCAGCTGTCAGGAGGTCGAGGCGGCGCTCTACGCCCATCCCGCCGTGCACGAGGCGGCGGTGTTCGGCCTCCCCGATGCGCGTCTCGGCGAAGTCCCCGCCGCGGTCGTCTATGCCGACGAAGGGCTGGAGCCGGACGATCTGACGAAGTTCCTCGCCGAGCACCTCGCGGCGTTCAAGATTCCCGCCCGCATCTGGTACGCCGCCGGCCCCCTGCCGCGGCTGGGCACCGAGAAGATCGACAAGGTCACCCTCAAAACCCACTACCGCGCCCTCGCGGCGGCGGAGGCGGGGTGACACTCCTCCCCCGCAAGGGGAGGTGGCGCGAAGCGACGGAGGGTGACACCCCTCTCGATAGCGGCACACCCCTCCGTCAGGGCTGCGCCCTGCCACCTCCCCTTGCAGGGGAGGAGTGAAGTTGGCGCAGCAAACACTTAAGCCGCGCCCGAAAACCCGCTAACTCCATCCGATGACCTCGCCCGCGACCCCATGCCGATAGACCGCCGCCAGCTCCTGGTCGCCGGCGGCATCGGCACCGGCCTGATCGTCGCGTGGAATCTGTGGCCGCGCGATTATCCGCCGACGCTGGTCGCCAGTGCTGGCGAGACGCCGTTCGGTGCGTATCTGAAGATCGGCGAGGACGGCCATATCACCGTTGCCGTGCCGCAAGCCGAACACGGGCAGGGCATCTGGACCACGCTGCCGCAGATCGTCGCCGACGAACTCGGCGCGGACTGGCGCACCGTGGCGGTGGAGGCCGCACCGCTCAGCCCGCTCTACGCCAACGCGCTGGGGCTGGACGACCTGCTGGAGGGGATGCCGACCGGCGTCACCGCCGCGAACCCCGCACCGATGCTCACCGCCGCCTCCAGCGCGATCCGCCGCTTCGAGGACCCTGCGCGCGATGCCGCCGCGACCGCCCGCGCGCTGCTGTGCATGGCCGCCGCCCGGCGCTGGGACGCGGACTGGCGCGCGTGCAGCACCGCGGCCGGCTTCGTCGTTCTTGGCCGGCAGCGCCTGCGCTTCGCCGAACTCGCTGCCGCCGCGGCGAAGCTGACCCCGCCCGATCCGTTGCCGATCGGGGTGCAGGGGGCGGGCAAGCTGATGGGGCAGGACCTGCCCCGGCTCGATGCCCCGGCCAAGGTCGACGGCTCGGTCAACTTCGCGGGGGATATCCGGCTTCCCGACATGGTCCACGCTGCCATTCGTCAGGGACCGCTGGGCGACAGCCGGCTGGTGAAGGTCGACCGCGCCGCCGCCGACCGCGTGCGCGGGGTGCTGTCGGTGGTGGAGACGCAGCGTTGGGTTGCCACCGTGGCGACGACGTGGTGGGCCGCAAGCCAGGGGCTGGAGGCGCTCGGCGCCCGGTTCGAGACGCACGGCCCGCGGATCGACGACGCGTCGATCGCCCGCGCGCTCGATACCGCCCTCGACGGGAACGGCCACCGGTTGGCCGCGACCGGAGACCTGTCCGCGGTGTTCAGGGGCGCGGTGCTGTTCACCGCCACCTACCGTGCCGCAGCAGGCGTTCACGCCGCGATCGAGACGCCCGCCGCCACCGCACACTACGACAATGGCCGGCTGGAGATGTGGCTGCCGACGCAAGCCCCCGGCGTCGCCCGTGCCGCCGCGGCGCGCGCCGCCGGGTTGGCGGAGGAGGCGGTGCTAGTTCACCCGATGCAGATCGGCGGGTCGGTGGGGCAGGGGCTGGATACGCAATGCGCCGAACAGGCCGCCGTCCTCGCGGTGAAGATCGGTCGCCCCGTCAGCCTGACCTGGTCGCGTGGCGAGGCGATGCTGCACGACGAATACCGCCCGCCCGCGGTCGCGCGGATGGCGGCGCGGCTCGGCGCGGGCGGTGCGATCCTCGGCTGGCAGGCGAAGATCGCCGCGCCCCCGACCGGTGTCGAACTCGCCCGGCGTCTCGTCCCTGGGCTCGGTACGCGGATCGCACAGGCGACGAACGGGGCGGACGCCTATGCGGTCGGCGGCGCGTTGCCACCCTATCGGCTGCCGGTGGTCGCCATCGATCACCACCCCGCCCACATCGGCATCCCGACCGGTCACTTCCGCGGCGGCGCGCATGGGCTGACCTGCTTCTTCACCGAATGCTTCCTCGACGAACTCGCGCATGCGGGCCGGTCCGAACCGGTATCCTTTCGCATCGGGATGCTGGGCGGCGAGCCGCGTCTGGCGCGCTGCCTGTCGACCGCCGCCTCCCTCGGCGGGTGGGAGGGCGGCGTGCAGGGCAGCGGGCAGGGAATCGCCGCGCACGCGTTTCGCGGCAGCTATGTCGCCGTCATGGCGGAGGCACATAGGGGGGACGACGGCCGCCCGGTGGTCGACCGGCTGGTGGCGGCGGTCGATTGCGGGCGGATGGTCAATCCCGACATCGTCCGTCAACAGGTCGAGGGCGGGCTGATCGTCGGCCTCGCACAGGCATTGGGCGGGGCGACCGGTTTCGACCGCAATCTCGCGACGGCGCGCGGCTTCGACGGGTTCTGGCTGCCGCGACTGGCCGATACACCGGACATCACGGTGGAGCTGATCCGCTCCGGCGAAGCGCCCGGCGGCGTGTCCGAACTCGCCATTCCACCCGTCGCGCCGGCCATCGCCAACGCGCTGCATGCCGCGACGGGCTATCGCATCCGCCGCTTGCCGCTAAGAGCCTGAGCATGAACCCTCCCGTCCACGCGCCCGCCGATCATCCGCCCATCGCGAAGCCGCGCATCGGCGTGCTGCTGATGAACCTCGGGACGCCCGACGGGGCGGACGCCAAGTCGGTGAAGCGCTACCTCGGCGAATTCCTGTCGGATCGCCGCGTCGTGGAGATTCCAGCGATCGCGTGGCAGCCGATCCTGCGCGGCATCATCCTGAATACGCGGCCAAAGAAATCTGCGCACGCCTATCAGCAGGTCTGGCGCGAGGACGGCTCCCCGCTCGCCGCGTTCACGCGTGCTCAGGCGGCGCGCCTGAAGGATGCATTCGGGCCGGGCGTGCTGGTCGACTGGGCGATGCGGTACGGCAATCCGGCCATCGCCGAGCGGTTGCAGGCGATGAAGGATGCCGGGTGCGAGCGTATCCTGCTCGCGCCGCTCTATCCGCAATATTGCGCGGCGACGACTGCGACCGCCAACGACAAGGCGTTCGCGCATCTGGCGACGATGCGCTGGCAACCGGCGATCCGCACGCTGCCGCCCTATCACGACGATCCTCTCTATATCGGCGCGCTGAAGACCTCGATCGCGGAGTCGCTGGCGCGGCTCGACTTCGAGCCCGAAACGCTGATCGCGAGCTTCCACGGCATGCCGAAGCGGACGCTGGCGCTGGGCGACCCCTATCACTGCCACTGCCAGAAGACGGCCCGCCTGCTGGCGGATGCGCTCGGTCGGCCGGTGACGATCGCGTTCCAGTCCCGTTTCGGACCGGCCAAGTGGCTGGGGCCGGCGACCGACGAGACGCTGGTGGCGCTCGCGAAGGCCGGTACGCGCAAGGTCGCGGTCGTCGCACCCGGCTTTTCGGCCGACTGTCTGGAGACGCTGGAGGAACTGGCGATCCGCGGCCGCGAGTCGTTCGAAGAGGCGGGCGGCACCCATTTCGCCTATCTCCCGTGCCTGAACGACGAGGATGTGAGCATCGAAATGTTGCGCAACATCGTCTCGCGGGAACTTGAAGGCTGGGTGCGCCTGCCCTAGCGTCGGTACAACCAGAACGGGAGAGGTTGAATGGCACGAGTGGCGATCGTCACGGGCGGAACGCGCGGCATCGGCGAGGCGATCAGCCTTGCGCTGAAGGAAGCTGGCTTCACGGTCGCCGCGAACTATGCGGGCAACGAACAGCGCGCGGCCGAATTCACTGAACGGACCGGCATCCCTGCCTACAAGTGGGACGTGTCCGACTATGACGCCTGTCAGGAGGGTTGCGCGAAGGTCGCATCCGATCTCGGTCCGGTCGACGTGGTGGTCAACAATGCCGGCATCACCCGCGACGGCACGATCCTGAAGATGACCTATCAGGCGTGGAAGGAAGTGATCGACACCAATTTGGGCGGTTGCTTCAACATGGCCAAGGCCGTCTTCCCCGGCATGCGCGACCGCAAATGGGGTCGCATCGTCAACATCGGCTCGATCAATGGACAGGCCGGCCAGTACGGTCAGGTCAACTACGCCGCCGCCAAGTCCGGCATCCACGGCTTCACCAAGGCGCTGGCGCAGGAAGGCGCGCGCGCCGGTGTGACGGTCAACGCGATCGCACCGGGCTATATCGACACCGACATGGTCGCCGCGGTTCCGCCCGAGGTGCTGGAAAAGATCGTCGCCAAAATCCCGGTTGGTCGCCTGGGCCAGGCACACGAAATCGCACGCGGTGTGGCCTTCCTGTGCTCGGAGGACGGCGGCTTCGTCACCGGATCGACGCTGAGCATCAACGGCGGCCAGCATATGTACTGACGATGGCGGCAGCGCGGCCTTGCCGCGCCGCCACCACCGGCACGGCCGGCGGGTCGGCGCAAGCCGAACCGGTCGACGTCGAATGGCGGTGTGGCAATCGTGTGCATTGAGACGGTCGCACGCGATGACATGACGTTGAACCCACCGCTCCGTTCGCCTGAGCCTGTCGAAGGGCATGCGCCTCATCGGTGCTTCGACAGGCTCAGCACGAACGGTCCACGGGGATGTCATCAGGACCCCGCCGTAGAAGACCCCGACGCAAGCCGGGG
The DNA here is from genome assembly GCA_018139225.1 of Microvirga sp. SRT01. Classification (GTDB taxonomy): domain Bacteria; phylum Pseudomonadota; class Alphaproteobacteria; order Sphingomonadales; family Sphingomonadaceae; genus Sphingomonas; species Sphingomonas longa. The sequence goes on along the minus strand of JAGSNX010000005.1, from coordinate 229,377 downwards.
CGACGTATCCAGGGCGGAGTTAGCCGGGCCAGTCACTGACTACCGTCGGCGCGCGGAGGTAAAAAGCAACCTGAAGTTCGCTTGCACCCGGAGCGGCCTCTCGAACTTGCCAAAGCCGGCGCGACCGGATTTCGGCGCGCAACGCCCGCCTATTTCCCGCCGCCACCGACGATCGTCGCCACGATCGAACTGCTCGTATTGACCGAGGCCCGGTTGCCCTGTCCGCTGTACAGGCCGCGCAGCACGCCACGATCGATCGCCGTCAACGTCGCCGGTGCCCGCGTATCGCCGTCCGGCGTGAACGTCGCAAGGATCGAGTCGCCCGCCGCCGCCAGCCCCGAGCGTCCGTCGGCGAGTCCCCTCATCGCGGCATAGTCGGCGATCTGCGTCGTATCGCGTCCCGCGACACTGGCCGCGTCGATGACGATATAGGCCGCGACGATATCGCGGCGGAACGAGAGCGCGACGCGGCTGGGGCTTTCGATCGCCAGTTCCGGCGGTCCGCCTGCACCAAGGTAGAGCGGCGTGCCGTCGCGGCTGCGGACCTCGGCTTCCACCCAGGCGCGGGCGGCGCCCGGCTCCGCGACGATCCGTCGGACGTCCGCCAGCGACTGCGCTGCGACGACCCCCTGCCGGCGACTGGCGAGCCGGCGTACCGTGACCCGCGAATCGGGGACGATCAGCACCAGCAGGTTCGGATCGCATCCGGGCTCGCCGACGCGCAAGCCGACCTCGTCGGCGATGACACCTATCCTGTCGACGATCGCCTGTGCGGACGGACGCGCGAGGCCGACGACGCCGGGGCACACCGGCACGGTGAAACGCGCAAGCGGGTGATCGAACGACAGCGGCGGCAGCACGCGCTCCACCTTCCGTCGGACCTCGTCCTTGGTCGCCGGACGTTCGCCCGTAACGATGATGTCGGGCGCGGGCACCGTCGGCGGCGCAACTGGCACTTGGGCCGCCACCTGCACCGACAGCATGATCGTGCGAAACATGCTTTCACCCGTAGCGCGCGGGCGTTGACATCGCAATGCAGGCGCACGCACAAGGGGGCCGGCCCCGCCAGGAACCGACCCCCCGCCCCCCAAACGCTACGCGGGGGGTACGCAACTGCCGCAGGCGTTAGCGGCGGCAGTATCCGGGACGATCCGACCGATCGATCTCGCGACCGGCGAGCCCGCCGAGCACCGCGCCGCCCAGCGTGCCGACCGTGCGGTCGCCACGGGTGTCGACGGTGCGGCCGAGCAGGCCGCCGGCAATGGCGCCGATGATGGCACCACCTGCGCCGTCCTTGCACCGCTGACGCCCGCGATAGTCGCGACGGTCGCGGTAATCGCGACGGTCGTAGCCGCGATAGGACTGGCCGTAACCGCGATCGTCGTAGCTGCGATAATGACGGCCGCGCTGCGCTTCGGCAGCGGTGGCGGGGATCAAGGCCGACGCGCCCATTGCGAGAGCGGCAGCGGCGAGGGAAAACTTCCTGAACATGTTTCTTACTCCCGTTTCTGGCCCGTCGGCGGGTTGTGGGCCCGTCGTCGATGAGAGGCTTTTCGCCGATTCGCGTTGAGCGGATACTGAATGCGTCCGTTATCGGCGGTTCAGGCTGGCGGCGCGGGGAGTGTCCGCTATGGCCGGCGGGTGCGACGCTCCGTTCTACTGGCCACGATCGTCCTGTTCCCTCTCGCGGTGCTGCCACGGTGGACGACGCTGGAACGGCGCTCGGTGCCCGCAGGCCAACTCTCGGTCACGGCGGAACGCGTGCCACTCGATGCCCACGATCCGGCGCGCCGACGCGTCGGCTGCCTCGATTATCTGGGCGGTGTCGCCCTGACCGGCAGCGACCGCACATTCGGCGGCTTCTCCGCGCTCGGGGTCCGTGGCGACCGGTTTACGATGATCGGCGACGGGGGGCAGGTGCTCCGGTTTCGGATGGGCGCCGACTGGACGCCGCGCGACATCCTGTTCGAGGATTTGCCCGGTGGCCCTGCCAGCGGCTGGGAAAAACGCCACCGCGACGCCGAGTCGCTTGCGATCGATCCCGTCACGGACCGCGCGTGGGTGGGGTATGAGGGTTATAACCAGATCTGGCGCTATACGCCCGGCTTCCGCCGCGGCGATCGCGGCATCGCGCCGGCGGCGATGCGCGACTGGAGCGACAATGGCGGGATCGAGTCGTTCGCTCGTCTGGCCGATGGCCGTTTCGCCGCGATCTCCGAATCACCACCGCGCGAAGTGGGAGCGCGGCTGCGGATGGGGCTGGTCTGGCCTGGCGATCCGACGCGGACCCGGCCGGCGTTCCGATTCGGCTATGCCCCGACCAACGATCACGACGATCCGTCGGACATGACCCAATTGCCCGATGGCCGCCTGCTGATCCTGGAGCGGGGGTTCACATTGCCCTTTTTTTGGTCGCTCCGCGTCGGAATCGTGGATCTACCGTCGATTCGGCCAGCAGCGCGCGTGCAGGCGCGGCCGATCGGCGTCCTCGCCGCGCCGCTCATCACGGACAATTTCGAAGGCGTCGCCGCTCGGCGGGAGGGCGATTCGACCGTCGTCTGGCTGGTGTCGGACGATAATCACCTGCCGATCCAGCGCACCCTGCTGCTGAAGTTCCGGCTGACCTGCTAGCGGATCAGGCCGGACACGCCGAAAGGCCCGCGCATACCGTGATGCGCGGGCCTTTCGTGACCCTAGGGGACGCGCGTTACGCTGCGACGTCGGTCGTGGCGCGCTTCTTGACGATGTTGCGCTTCAGGCGGCGGCAACGCAGCGACAGCTTGTCGTCGCTGGTCTTCACCAGCCAATTGTCCAGACCGCCATTGTGCTCGACCGAGCGCAGGCCGTGCGTCGACACGCGCAGGCGGACGCCCTGTTCCAGCGCGTCGGAGATCAGCGTGACGTTCTGCAAATTGGGCAGGAACGTGCGCTTGGTCTTGTTGTTGGCGTGGGAAACGTTGTTACCCACCTGCCGGCCCTTGCCGGTCAGCTCGCAAATGCGCGACATGATGACTACCTTATCTCGGTGTTGGCCTGGTTTTCGGGTCGGCCCGGAAAGGTCGCGCTCGTATCGGGCAACGGTCGATCCGTCAAGCTTCCACCCGTGCAACGCTTGTCGACGAGGCGCGTTGTTACGCCATCGAATCGGATGGGAGAGACGAGAATGCGCGCGCTGTTGGTCCTGGTTGCAATCGCCGTGCTGGTGGTCGCCGGTCTGCTCTACTTCAACATCGTCTCGATCGACCAGACGCAACGCGGCGTCGTGCAGGCACCCAAGTTCGAGGCCGATGTCGCGCGGGTGTCGCTGGGTACGGAGAACAAGACCGTGGCGGTGCCGACGATCAACGTCGAGCGTCCGGCGAACGCACAAGCCCCGAACTGAGCCTTGCAGGGGAGGGGACCTCTCGCGCATGACGCCGGCGATGTTCCCGCTCCCTGAACCGATGCGCACCGCGCTCGCCGCCGCTCGCGATGCGGCGGCGGCGGGGGAGGTGCCCGTCGGCGCGGTGGTGATGCGCGATGGCGAGGCGCTGGCTGTTGCCGGAAATGCGCCACGGCGACTGAGCGATCCGACGGCGCATGCGGAGATGCTGGCGATTCGCGCGGCGGCGTCGGTGCTCGGCCGCGAGCGGCTGGAGGATTGCGACCTCTGGGTAACGCTGGAGCCCTGCGCGATGTGCGCGGGTGCGATCGCGCATGCGCGGATCCGGCGGCTTTATTACGGCGCTCCCGACGCGAAGGGCGGGGCGGTCGAGCACGGACCGCGGCTGTTCGGCCAGCCGACCTGTCATCACCGGCCGGACGTATATGCAGGCATCGGTGAGCGTGAAGCCGGCGAGTTGCTCCGGGAGTTCTTCGCCGCACGACGGTGATGCAGGTCTTGGAGAACCCGCCGCGTGCCCCACGCACGTCTTTCTCCAACGGGATCGCAGCGAAACAGCGCCGCTTCCCTTCGGTAATACCCCACCCCGGCGGAGGCCGGGGTCCAATAGGGTAGCGGTTTCCGGAATATTACTCCGGGTAACCCGACTGGACCCGGCCTTCCGCGATGGCTGAAGAGAATCTCGAACCGACCCTCCCAGGGAACCGTACCCCGACCACGGACTTGCGCCCCGATAAGCCAAGCCGCCACCCCGACCCGCGCCGGCCCTACTGCCGCAAATCGTTCTGCGTGATCGGCACGATCTTCACTTCGACGCGTCGATTCGCCGCGCGGCCTGCATCGGTGTCGTTCGGTTCGATCGGCTGCGTCTCGCCATAGCCGCGGGTACCGATCCGCGCCTGCTGCACGCCCTGCGACGCCAGATAATTGGCTACCGACAGCGCGCGGCGTTCCGACAGGGTCTGGTTATACGCATCGCTGCCGGTCGAATCGGTGTGGCCGTACACGTCGATATAGGTTTGGTTATACTCGGCCAGCGTCGACGCGACCTGATCCAGCGTCCGCTTGAACTGCGGCTGCACATCGGCGCTGTCATAGGCGAAGGTGATGCCCGACGGGATATTCAGCACCAGATCGTCGCCGCGGCGGATCACCTGAACGTCGGTGCCGGCGGTGCGGGCCCGCAACTCACGCTCCTGTTTGTCCATGTACGCGCCGATGCCGGCCCCGGCGAGGCCGCCGATGCCCGCGCCCAGGATCTTCTCGGTGCGGTCGCGCCGGCCGCCGACCAGATCGCCCAGCAGGTACCCGCCCAGTGCGCCGCCGATGCCGCCGATCGCGGTCTTGCTGATCGTGCGCTGCCCCGTCTCCGGATCGGTGACGCAGGCGGTGGTGGTCAGCAGCGCGGTCAGGCTGGCGAGCAGTAACGGACGGGTCTTCATGGGCGATTCCCTCTTTTGCGATCTCGGCAGGTGAACCCTGCGCATGCCCCCTTGTTCCGGTTGCGCACTGAACCGAAGCTGACCCCGAAGTCGCCTGACCCATATCGTGACATGAACGGTTGTGGCGGCCGGATCATCCCGGCTAAGGAAGCACCCAAGCCGATGGCACTTCCTCCCTTTCCCTGGATTGATGTCTTCATCATCCTGGCGCTCGTAGCGCTGAACGGCGTGTTCGCGATGAGCGAGCTCGCCCTGGTCTCCTCGCGCAAGGCACGGCTGGAGGCGATGGCCCGCTCCGGCAAGCGCGGCGCGCGCGCGGCGATGACGCTGTCCGCCGATCCCGGCAAGTTCCTGTCGACGGTGCAGATCGGCATCACCCTGATCGGCATCATCGCAGGCGCCTATTCCGGTGCCAGCCTCGGCACGCCGACGGCCGCGCGGTTGCAGATGCTGGGCATGTCCGCGGAAACCGCGTCGACGGTCGGCTATGCGCTGGTGATCGCGCTGACGACCTATGCGTCGCTGATCGTCGGCGAACTCGTTCCCAAGCAGTTCGCGTTGCGCTCGCCGGAGACGGTTGCGGCATTGGTCGCGGTGCCGATGGGTTGGCTCGCGATCCTGACCGCGCCGCTGGTCTGGCTGCTCGACAAGTCGAGCGCGCTGATCTTCCATCTGTTGCGCCTCGATCGCGAGAACGAGGATCAGGTGACGGCGGAAGAACTGCACCTGATCGTCGCGGAGGCGTCGAAGTCGGGCGTGATCGAGGAGCATGAGCGATCGATCATCTCCGGCGTCGTCCGCCTTGCCGACCGGCCGGTGCGCGAGATCATGACGCCGCGGACGGAGGTCGACTGGCTCGACCTCGACGCCGGTGACGACGCGCTGCGCGCCAAGCTGATGGCCAGCCAGCATACCCGCCTGCCGGTGGCGCGCGGGTCGATCGATGCGGTCGAGGGTGTGGTGCAGTCGCGCGACATCGCCGCGACGCTGCTGCGCGGCGAACCGCTCGATCTCGCCAAGTTGATGCGCAAGGCGCCGGTCGTCATCGACGTCATCGATGCGCCGGATGCGCTGTTGGCGCTGCGTCAGGCGGAGGTGCCGATGGCGCTCATCCACGACGAATACGGCCATTTCGAAGGCATCGTCACGCCCGCCGACCTGTTGTCCGCGATCGGCGGCACCTTCGCCTCGGACGCGGACCCCGACGAAGCCCCGCCGGTGGTCGAACGTGACGACGGATCGCTGCTGGTCGCGGGCACCGCGTCGGCGGACGCGCTGGCGGAACGGCTCGGCATCGACCTGCCCGAGGACCGCGACTACGCCACCGCCGCCGGCCTCGCCCTTGCCGCGTTCCGCCATTTGCCGCTGGAGGGCGAAAGCTTCGTCGAACAGGGCTGGCGGTTCGAGGTCGTCGATCTCGATGGTCGCCGCATCGACAAGCTGCTCGTCAGCGCGGTGTAGGGCACGGGGGCTGACCGCGATCGCGCCGTCGGCAGCATTCGAGCGACGGTCTACGTTGTGCCGGGCCCGTCCCGACTTCCACCGTTCAGTAAGTCCGACGCCTGCGGGCTAGTGGATGCCGGGACGAGCCCGGCATGACGAGAGGCGCACGCACTCGATCGCCGGTATATCGAACAAGAGGTGTCGAGGGCGGCAGGACGCGTCACGCTGTCCTACAACCCTCACATCGGCTATACCGCGGCTCGCTCCTTGAACTCGCCGGTACACCCCAAAAGCGCGCATGCCGAAAGATGCGCGTTGGACTAACCTTAGCCTAACCTTCCGATCTAAAGCCGGCCGAACGCCGCCTCGAAACCAGCCCGGTCGCCCGCCGACAGCAGGCGCGCCTGCTCGATCCAGCGATCCCGGCTCATCCGACCCCGGAACGCGCCGAGCTCGGCATCCAGCGCCTCCGCCTCGGCATCCGTCAGCGCAGCGATCTGACCCACGGTCGTGACGCCGAGCTCCGACAGTCGTGCCGCGACTTTCGGGCCGAGACCCTTCAGGGTCGTCACCGGCGCATCCGCCGACACCGGCGTCGCGGCGTCACGCTTGACGAGGTCCGGACCCGGCAAGTCGCCTGCGAGCGTCGCCGGGCTGGCGTCCAGCGGCGCGGCGGCCGGAATCGGCTCGTCCGATAGCGACGTATGATCCGCCGGCTGGGGATCGGCCGGCCGGGGATCGACCGCCAGCGGATCGACTGCGGGAAGGCGATCGGCAGGCGGCGTCACGACCGGCATGGGCTCGGTCGCGAAGGGCTGTGCGGATGTTTGCGACTGCGTCTGGACCTGCTCGACTGCCGGTGAGGGCGGAGGCGGCGTAACGCTCACCTCCTGACCTGCGACAGGCGCAGGCGCGGCCGGTTCGATACCCGCCTGCTCCGCATTGCGTTCGACCTGGATTTCAGCCCGGCGTCGTGCCCGCTTGCGCCGCGCGCCGATGACGATGACCGCCACCGCGGCAAGGGCGATCAGGACGATCAGCACGAGGTGGATCGTCGTGATGACCCCCGTGCCGTCGGGCAGCAGGCTGGAGCCGGGTGCGGAGGTGGCGGCGCTGGTCTCGTTCATAACACCGTGTCTAACCCGCCGTTCCGACACCTGCGAGTGCTAATCCGCGCACACCGCTCAGTCGCCCCCACCGGACCGGCCCGCGCCGCGATCTGCCAGCCGGGTGAGTTGCCCGAACTCCTGCCGCCAGTAATCCGGTGCATCGCCGGCCAGCCGTCGGATATCTTCGAAGCTATATTGCTCCAGTAGAGGGTCGTCGCGCAGCCGCTGCCCGTAGGCCGCGACCGCCACCGCGAAGGCCATGTCCCCTGCCGGTAGCACCGCCCGGCGCAGCGATGCCGCGGACACGGGCCGATCCATCTCGCGCGACGCCCCGCCAGCGGGCAGCTTGTAGCGCAACCGGACATAGGCCATCTCGCCGCCCGACCCTGATCCTGGCGTGGCGGCGGCCCGATTGGCGGCATAGCGCCGCGGTTCGGTCCAACCCTTCGCGCCCACGGGCACGACCTCGTACAGCGCCGTCACCTGATGGCCCGCGCCCATGTCGCCGGCATCGACCGCATCGTTCGTGAAATCCTCGTCCCGCAGCGCCCGATTCTCATACCCGATCAACCGATACTGAGCGACGACGGCTGGGTTGAATTCGACCTGCACCTTCACGTCCTTGGCGATCGTGACGAGCGTCGCGGCCATCTCCTGGCCCAGCACCTTCTCGGCCTCCATCGCGCTGTCGATATAGGCGTAGTTGCCGTTGCCGACATCGGCGATGCGCTCCATCATCGCCTCGTTGTAGTTGCCGGTCCCGAACCCCAGCGTGGTCAGCGTGATGCCGTCGTCGCGGTTGCGCTTGACCATCGCCTCGATCGCGTCGTTGCTGGCCACGCCTACGTTGAAGTCCCCGTCCGTCGCCAGCAGGATGCGATTGACGCCGTTCCTGATGAAGCCCGCGCGCGCCGTGGCATAGGCCAGTTCCAGCCCCTGTCCGCCGGCGGTGCTGCCGCCCGCCGACAGGCACGACAGCGCGGCCTTGACGTAGTCCGCGCTCGACGTGGGATCGAGCACGATGCCCGCCGCGCCGGCATAGACGACGATCGACACCCGGTCGCGGGGGGTCAGCCGATCGGCGAGCCCGGACAATGCCGCCTTCACCAGCGGCAGCTTGTCGGGGCTGGCCATCGATCCCGATACGTCGACCAGAAACACCAGATTGACGGGCGGTCGTGTGGCCGTCGTCACGTCGTAGCCGCGCAGGCCGATCCGCAGCAGCCGCGTATCCGCATTCCACGGCGTCCGCGCGACATTTGTCGTGACGCTGAACGGCTGTGCGGCATCAGTCGGTCGCGGATAGTCGTAGCGGAAATAGTTGATGAGTTCCTCGGTCCGGACCGCTTCCGCCGGAACCGGTTGCCCCTCCTTCAGAAAGCGGCGGACGTTGGCATAGGATCCCGTGTCGACGTCGACCGAAAAGGTGGAGACGGGCGTATCGGCGACGCTGTGGACGGCGGCCACCGCGTTCCCGGCATAGCGTTCGGTGTTGCCGGGGGCACCATAGGGTGCGGGTCCGCGGATCATCGTCGGCGGGATAATAGCCGAGGAAGTGACCCGCGATGCGCCGGTGACGATGATCTCGCTGTTCGTGGCGGCCGGCGACGGGGAGGGGGGCGGTGGCGGTGGCGGCGGTGGCGGCGGCGGCGGTGGGGCGATGGGCGCTCCCGGTGCAAACTGCACCAGGTCGGATCGGTCATCACCGATACGGCAGTGCACCGGTGATCGCGTGTCGGGGTGGCGGGCGATCGTTCTGGTCGCTCCGCCGGTCCGCTGAAGCAGCGACGACGATAACGGCGGCGGGGCCGCCGACGTGGTGACCAGCAGCGAGGCGGCGGCGACGGCGGCACGAAGACGCATGATGAACCCTCCCGGCGCAACGAGTCGACCCGCGCCTCGATGCAACATTGTCACATCGCCGGTAAGCGATCAACGCGTCTCCCGCTCCACCTCGCGCCAGCCGATGTCGGTGCGGTGAAAACCGCCCTCGACCGCCAGCGCCGCGACGCCGCGATAGGCGGCGGCCTGCGCCGCGGCGACGCTGTCGCCCAGCGCCGTCACCGCCACGACCCGCCCGCCGCTCGTCCGCAGCGTGTCGCCATCGGCGCGGGTCCCCGCCTGGAACACGAACGTGCCGGTCGCCTCCGCTTCGGCCAGCCCTTCGATCCGCCCGCCGGTTCGCGGCGCGGCGGGATATCCCGCCGCCGCGACGACGACGGTCAAGGCCGATCGGCCGGAGAAGACCGGCGGCGCAACTTCTGCCAGCGTGCCGGTGGCGCAGGCGAGCATCACCTGCACGAGATCGCCCTCGAACCGCGGCATCAGCACCTGCGCCTCCGGATCGCCGAAGCGGGCGTTGTATTCGATCAACTTCGGTCCGCTCCGCGTCAGCATCAGCCCGGCATAAAGGACGCCGACAAACGGCATTCCCTCGGCCGCCAGCGCCTCCACGGTAGGACGGACGATGGTATCGATCGCCAGCGCCTCGAGTTCTGGCGTCAGCACGCGGGCCGGGCTGTACGCGCCCATGCCGCCGGTGTTCGGGCCAGTATCGCCGTCGCCGACCCGCTTGTGATCCTGTGCCGATCCGAACGGCATCAGCGTCCGGCCGTCGGTCAGGACGAACAGGCTGGCTTCCTCACCGTCGAGGAACTCCTCGATCACCGCCTCGCCTCCGTCGTCCGCAAACAGGTCGGCGATCGCGGCGATCGCCTCGTCCTTCGTCATCGCCACGGTCACGCCCTTGCCCGCCGCCAGCCCGTCCGCCTTGATGACAACCGGTAGGCCGAAGGTTCCCCCCAGCGCCGCTTCCGCCGTCGCGCGGTCGGTGACGCGGATGTACCCTGCGGTCGGGATGCCCGCGCGCGCACACAAATCCTTGGTAAAGCCCTTCGACCCCTCCAGCTGCGCAGCCGCTCTGGAAGGGCCGAACACCGGCACATCGGCTGTACGCAGCGAATCGGCGAGCCCGTCGACCAGCGGTGCCTCCGGCCCGATCACGACAAGGCCGATCGCATGGTCGCGACAGAAACCGACGACGGCGGCGTGGTCGGTCGCGTCCATGGCCACGATCGTCGCATGCCCTGCGATGCCGGGGTTGCCCGGTGCGGCATACAGCGTATCCAGTGACTTGGACTGGGCCAGCTTCCACGCCAATGCGTGTTCGCGCCCCCCCGAGCCCAATAGCAGGACGTTCATGCCAGACCCCTTTTCCGATGAAGCCCGGCTCGTAGCGGAGGCCGTGCCCGGCGACAACGCGCTCGCGCTGTCGGTCGGGGAGCTGTCGATGAAGCTGAAGCGGATGGTGGAGGGCGAATTCGGCCATGTCCGCCTGCGCGGCGAGATCAGCGGCTACAAGCGCGCCGCGTCGGGCCATGCCTATCTCTGCCTGAAGGACGAGGCGGCAGTGATCGACGGCGTGATGTGGAAGGGCGCGGCGTCTGGCCTCGCCTTCAGCCCGCAGGACGGGATCGAGGTGATCGCGACCGGCAAGCTCACCACCTACCCCGGCCGTTCCAAATATCAGGTCGTGATAGAGCGGATGGAGCTGGCCGGTGCCGGCGCGCTGATGGCCCTGTTCGAGAAGCTGCGCGCCAAGCTGGCGGCGGAGGGCCTGTTCGACCGCGACCGCAAACAGCCGCTGCCGTTCATGCCGCGCGTCATCGGCGTCGTGACCTCCCCGACCGGCGCGGTGATCCGCGACATCCTCCATCGGCTGGAGGATCGTTGCCCGACGCATGTTGTCGTGTGGCCGGTGAAGGTGCAGGGCGAGGGTGCGGCGGGGGAGGTCGCCGCAGCGGTGCGCGGCTTCGACGCCTTGCCCGCTGACGGACCGGTACCGCGCCCCGACCTCGTCATCGTCGCGCGCGGCGGCGGCTCGATCGAGGACCTGTGGGCCTTCAACGAGGAGGTCGTGGTCCGCGCCGTCGCCGACTGTTCGATCCCGATCATCTCCGCGGTCGGCCACGAGACCGATACCAGTCTGTGTGATCACGCCGCCGACCTGCGCGCGCCGACGCCGACCGCAGCCGCGGAGATCGCGGTGCCGGTGATTGCCGACCTGCGCCTGACCGTCGCCAGCCACCACCAGCGGATCGAGCGCTGCGCCCGCCGCTATGTCGACTATGGCCGTCAGAGGCTGGACGGACTGGCGCGGCTGCTGCCGAAGCGGGAGGCGCTGCTCGGACCCCAGCGGCAGCGCGCCGACGATGCGGCGCAGCGGCTGGACCGGGGATTGGAGCGGCGCGTGGTTGCGGCGCGGGGTACGCTCGACCGGGCGGCCGGGGCGTTGCGGCCAGCGGTGCTGGAGCGGCAGGTGGCCTCCGCGCGGGACCGGCTGACGGCGACGTGGCGGCTCGTCCAGACGCTCAACCCCGATAACGTGCTGGAGCGCGGCTATGCCCGCATCACCGCCAGCGACGGCGGCGCGACCCTGTCGTCCAGCGCGGCGGCGAAGGCGGCCGGCGCGGTGACGCTGCGCTTCCGGGATGGTGCGGTCGATGCGCGGGTGGATGGTGCGCCCTCCGCACCACGCCCGCGGGTTGAGCGCGGTGGGACCCGCGCCTATGTCGCTCCCGATGCGCAGCCGACGCTGCTCTGATCCGGAAAGTCTCCTGAGATGCTGATGTCCAACACCGACCGGCCTGCGCGCCTCCACTATATGGCGAACGGTTTCCGCGTGTTGTCGCCGGGCGATCACGTCGTCTGCGCGGTGACCGGTGCTCGCATCCGGTTGGAGGACCTGCGCTATTGGAGCGTGGGCGAGCAGGCTGCCTATGCCTCCGCGGCGATCGCCAGCGAGGCGCTTGCGCCGCAATGATGCGGACTTGGTGTATCGCGATGTTGGTCGGCGTATCGACCGGGTGTGTGGGCGCGCCGGTCGTCGTCGAGCCAGACCCCGCTCCCGCGACGCCACCGTCCGCCCAAGCCCCGGTGCCGGCGCCGCGCCTGACGGTCGGCGGACAGGCCATGCAAGGCGGCATCCTGCGTGGCACCGCATTGGGCGGTATACTGACGCTGGACGGTCGGCCGGTGGCGGTCGCCGCGGACGGCGCGTTCCTGATCGCGTTCGACCGCGATGCCGGACCGGCGGCGCTGCTGCTGCTGACTTCGCCGGACGGTACCCGGATGGAGCGCCCCATCTCGGTTGCACCGCGCGACTGGCCGATCGAACGGGTGGACGCTCCTTACCGTGCCGGCAAGACGGACGCCGAGTTCGCGGCACTCCGACCCGGCGAACTCGCCCAGATCGTCGCCGCGCGGGCGATGGTCACCGACGCCAAAGGCTGGCGCCAGGATCTGCATTGGCCCGCGGCGGGGCGACTGTCGGGCCGGTTCGGCGCCCAACGCGTGTATCAGGGCAAGCCCGGCAGCTATCATGGCGGGGCGGATGTCGCCGTTCCCACCGGCACCGTCGTGACCGCTCCGGCGGACGGCGTCGTGATTTTGGCGGCGGCACGACCCTTCACGCTGGAAGGGCATCTGCTGATGCTTGATCACGGTGCCGGCCTGAACAGCGCGCTGCTGCATCTATCCCGGATTGATGTCGCGGTGGGACAACGCGTGCGGCAGGGTCAGCCGATCGGCCTGTCGGGAGCTACCGGCCGTGCAACCGGCCCGCACCTTCACTGGAGCCTGCAATGGCAGGGCGCCAAGCTCGACCCGCTGCTGATCGCCGGCTCACCGCCACCCGTTGCTCGTTGAACGGGCAGGTTCTTCAGGCGTGATCGCCGCATGGGCAGCAAACCCGGCTCTGTAGCAGGTGGATGTGGCTTTCACGTTACACCCACCGTTCAAACTTGAACCCATTGTGAATGCCCGCCTTTACACAAGGCAACTTGTCCCGTCATCTTCCCTTCATGTTCCAATTCGCAGCGCCGACAGGCGTTCGGGGAGGAGCGCTCAGGCATGGCGCGGACTGCAAAGCAGCCGTTGCCGTCGCAGCAAAGGGGATGGCTTCACGTGACCAACAATTTCGATTTCGCACGCAAGATGCTGCGCGGCGGTACCGCGCTACACGCGCTGGCGCTGCTCGGCGCCGGTGTCGGCGCGGTGGGCATGGTTGCTCCGGCGGCGGCGCAAGATTACACGAACGTCACAGCGTCTGGCCGCGTTCAGGGAACAAGCGGCCAAGGTATTGGCGGGGCGACTATCGAGGTCAGGTCGGATGATCAGGGTTTCACGCGAAGCGTCGTAACCGACGCCTCCGGATCTTTCCGGGTCGCGCAGCTGCCTCAAGGCAGCTACACCTTCACAGTCACAGCCCCTGGCTTCCAGTCCTATACGGAAGCCGGCATTCAGTTGACCTTGCAGCGCGCCGCTAACCAGTTCACGCTGCAGCCGGAAGGTGCCGAGGCGGGCGGCGATATCATCGTGACGGCCGGCCGCGTTCAGGTCGCCGATTTTAGCCGCAACACGGTGGGTACTGTCATCAACGTGGGCGAACTGGCAACCCGGGTGCCCGTTGCCCGCGATATCAGTTCCATCGTTCAGCTATCGCCCGGAACGACGGCCGGCGATACGGCATTCGGCAATCTGCCGAACGTATCGGGTTCTTCCGTGGCCGAGAACGCGTTCTTTGTGAACGGCCTCAACGTCACGAACTTTCGGACCGGCTTGGGTGCCGTCACGATTCCTTTCGATTTCTACCAGTCGGTCGAAATCAAGAACGGCGGCTTCCAGGCTGAGTTTGGCCGCGCGACCGGTGGCATCATCAATGCCGTATCAAAATCGGGATCGAACGAGTTCCACGGTGGGATCACGTTCAACTGGGAGGTGAATGATCTTCTCAGCAATTCTCCAAATACTTTGGTACGCGACAATGATGCGCGGGAGTTCGACCGGAAGGATACAATAGTTCAGCTCTCCGGTCCGATCATCAAGGACCGGCTGTTCTTCTACGGTTTGTACAATGCCCGCAACGTGACGTCATCCACGGCCGTGACGGCCTTGGGTGGCGGTACGCTCCAGAACCCGACCATCGTGGGCAGCCAGTATTTTCGCGAGAAGCAGTCCAGCCCGTATTATGCGTTTAAGGTTGATGCCATCATTACCGACGGCCATCGCCTAGAAGGCACGTTCTTCGACACGCGTAATTTGGTTACGCGCGATGTATTTGGCACCCCGGCAAGCGGTCGCCGTTACAATCCTACGACGAACGACCCAGGCGCGTACGACTCGACGACAGTGTTCCGCACCGGTGGTATCAACTACGTCGGTCGATACACAGGAACGTTCGCCCCGTGGATCACAGTTTCTGGTGCATATGGCCAGAACAAGGATCGGGACACGACCGAGCCAAGTGACTCGAGCTTGTCAAGTGTGGTCGATACCCGTGGAGGCCTGAACAACTCTATCGGTAGCCCAATCGCAAACTCGGAGACCAACTACGACAGGCGCGAATTCTATCGCGGTGACGTGGACCTGTTCTTCAATCTCTTTGGGTCGCATCACGTCCGTGGTGGCTATGACCGGGAGAACCTCCGGTCGGACATCGTCACCCAGGCCAATGGCATCGGACAGGTTACTCTCGCCGATGGATCGTCCGACGATCAATATGGCATCACGACGGGGCAGTATGCGGTCGTGCGCTTCTTCCGGAACGGCGGAACGTTCCGTTCCGCGAACGAAGCGTTTTACATCCAGGACGAGTGGTCGATGTTCAACAGCCGCCTTAACGTCCAAGCTGGTTTGCGTAATGATCGTTTTACCAATCGCACGATCGATGGAACGCCATATTATCGGTCCGGCAATCAATGGGGTCCACGGCTGGGACTGAGCGGCGATCCGCTCGGCGACGGGTCGACGAAAGTTTATGGTTCGTTCGGACGTTACTTCCTTCCGATCGCAGCAAGCACTAACAACCGGTTGGGCGGCGCCGAACTGGATCAAGAGCGGGTGTTCCGCTTCAGCGGGCTGACTGCCGCCAATCAGCCGATCTTGGGCGCGCAGCTAACCCCGGATGGCAGCCGGCCGTGCCTGGAAGGATTGGCCGGGTCCTGTGTGATCCGCAATGATGGGCAGCCGGGCGACCCGACCTCGCTCATTGCGGGTAACCTGGAGTCGCAATCTGTCGACGAATACATCATCGGCTTTGAGCGGCGGGTCGGAAAGTTCCGTTTCAATGTTTTCGGGACATGGCGCGATCTCAATGCGAGCTTGGAAGACTCAGCAGTTGATCCGGCGGTTCGGGCCTATTGCACGGCCAACAACCTCAACGGAGCGAATGCCGATGGCAGTACGTGCCAGTCCATCTTTAGCGGCACTCACCAGTACGTTCTGATCAATCCCGGTAACAACGCGGTCGTCACTCTCAGCGATCCGGTTAACGGGGAGACGAGCCTACGCACCGTCGAGTTGTCGGCTGCGGCCTTGGGTTATCCGCGGGCCCAGCGCCGTTACCGGGCAATGACGTTCCAGGTTCAGCGTGACTTCGACGGAAAGTGGGGCGGCGAATTCTCGTACACCTACTCTTCTAACGTCGGAAACACCGAGGGTGGCGTTCGTTCGGATAACGGTCAGGATGATACCGGTGCGACCGTCGACTTCGACCTTCCTGGTCTGGCCGACGGCACGTATGGCTACTCGCCGAATCACCGTGCTCACAATTTCAAGTTGTTCGGGTCCTACGCTCCTACCGAGTGGCTTACGCTTGGCCTTAACGCCCAGATTGTATCACCTCGTAAGTTCGGCTGTTTGGGAACGGTTCCAGCTTCCCGGGATCGGGACGCGTCGCTCTTCTATGGAGCGAACGGGACTTATTGTAATCTGAACTCCGACGGCTCGGTTCGAACCAATCCGGCGGCGCCAGGTGAAGTACTACCTCCGCGTCAGATCGTGCGCCGCGGCACGGCGTTCAATTCGGAGTGGCTGTATAATTTGAACCTTGATGCCACCTTGAAGGTGCCTTCAGATTTGTTCGATGGCTTCCTGCGCGTATCGGTGCTGAACGTCTTCAACATGTCGCAGGCACTCGACTATCAGGAAGTCGGGACGACAGGTGGCGGTGCGCCGCGCGCCGATTACCGCGCGATCACCGGCTATCAGGCACCGCGATCGGTTCGCGTGCAGTTCGGTGTGAACTTCTAAAAACTAGCTTCCGTCGTTTACAAGGGGTCGGCTTGCCGGCCCCTTTTTTTGCCGAGTTAAGCACCGTCGCCGGAGCTGATCCGGGACGCAACAGCGTCCACCCGCCGATGCTCCACCATCCACCCCACGTCGGGATACGTCACCCGCGTCCGGTCGCCGGCCTCGCCGAGGGGCACCACGACCAGATGCCGGTTGACCTTGCCGCGGTGGTGCATGCGGGCCGTGTTTTCCTGGCCGACGTAGCAGCCCTTCGTGAAGCTGACGCCGTTGCATTCGCGGGCGTTGCATTCCAGCCATAACGTATCGCCATTGCCGAGTTCGGCGACGCCTTCGGTCACGCCGAGCGACAGGCGGTGGGCCAACCATCCCTGCGCCGGCTCGCCCGGCTCGCCGAGCCAGCGGCCGCCCAGCGCGGCCTGTCGGGGGTCGGGGACGCCGAGGCTGCCGTCCGGGGACCAGTGCACCGCCAGCGGGGAGCGTTCGATCGTGATCGCGCGGCGGAGGCGGTACATCGTCAGTCGCTTCGCCAGCGCGTCGGCTTGCGTCGCTTCGCAATCGATCAGGACCGTATCCTGGCCGCCATCCCACAGGAGGAAGTCGAACAGCGCCTTGCCCTGCGGGGTCAGCAGCCCCGCCCAGATCGGTCGGTCGGGCGCCAGCGCGGCGACATCGTTGGTGACGAGTCCCTGCAGGAAACCGCGTACGTCGTCGCCGGCGATGCGCAGCACGGCGCGATCCTCCAGCATCCCCGGGGTGGTGTCTGTCATGGCACCAAGGTAGGGAGCCGCAACCGCAAGCGAAACACCCGAAGGAGCCCCGCGCGATGGCGACGATCGACCTGAAGCTGTCCGGTGGCACCGTCCATCTGCCCGGCGGTCCCGCCAGGGTGGATGTCGGCGTGAGGAACGGCCGCATCGTGGCGATCGGCAGTATCGGCGATGCGGGGCGCACGATCGACTGCACCGGGCTGGACGTGCTGCCCGGCGTCATCGACACGCAGGTGCATTTTCGCGAGCCCGGCCTGACGCACAAGGAAGATTTGGCGAGCGGCAGCCGCGCTGCGGTGCTGGGCGGCGTCACGGCGGTGTTCGAGATGCCCAATACGAAACCCAACACCGACAGCGCGGCGGCGATCGCCGACAAGCTGGCGCG
This sequence comes from Microvirga sp. SRT01, assembly GCA_018139225.1. Lineage (GTDB taxonomy): Bacteria > Pseudomonadota > Alphaproteobacteria > Sphingomonadales > Sphingomonadaceae > Sphingomonas > Sphingomonas longa. The sequence continues at coordinate 211,759 of JAGSNX010000005.1, read as the reverse complement.
GGCGGCGGGTGCGCCCGGATCGGGATCGACCGGCGGTGCGATGTGGTGCGATCACGCCTTTTACGTCGGTGCGACGAACGCCAACGCGGCCGAACTCGCGGAGCTGGAGCGGCTGCCGGGCACGGCGGGCGTCAAGATCTTCATGGGCGCATCGACCGGCGACCTGCTGGTGTCCGAGGATTCGTCGCTGGCGGATGTGCTGGCATCCGGCCACCGCCGCGTCGCGATCCATGCCGAGGACGAGGCGCGGATGCAGGCGCGCCTGGACCAGCGGGTCGCGGGCGATGCGTCGTCGCACCCGGTCTGGCGCGACGACGAGAGCGCGCTGCTGGCGACGCGGCGTATCCTCGCGCTGGCGCGGGCGGCGCGGCGGCGCATCCACGTGCTGCACGTGACGACGCCCGCCGAGCTGGAATTGCTCGGCCAGAACAAGGACATCGCGACGTGCGAGGTGACGCCGCAGCACCTGACGCTGGCGGGGGAAGAGGCGTATCCGCGGCTCGGCACGCTGGCGCAGATGAACCCGCCGATCCGGTCGGGCGCCCACCGCGACGGGCTGTGGAGCTGGCTGAACCAGGGCGTGCCCGACGTCATCGGCTCCGATCACGCGCCGCACACGCTGGAGGAGAAGGCGAACGCATATCCCAATTCGCCGAGCGGCATGCCGGGCGTGCAGACGCTGCTGCCGCTGCTGCTGGATCATGTCGCGGCGGGGCGGATGACGCTGCAACGGCTGATCGAGCTGACCAGTGCGGGCGCGCAGCGAGTATTCGGCATTACCGGCAAGGGCCGGATCGTGGTCGGATACGACGCGGACTTCACCGTCGTCGACCTGAAGAAGCAGTGGACGGTGGAGCAGCCGTGGCTGGCGTCGAAGGCGGGCTGGTCGCCGTTCACGGGCATGACGCTGACGGGGAAGCCAGTCGGCACGATCGTCCGCGGCGAGACGGCGATGTGGGAAGACGAGCTGGGCGCGGCCCCCGCCGGCAAGCCGATCCGGTTCGACGCGGTCGAATTCGGCTGAACCGGCTCGCGGTGCCGCGCGATAGGGGGTGCGAGGCGCGTCGGCCCGCGTGGCGTGGCGGAAAAAGCCTCATGTTTTCAGGTCCCGGTCTTGGAAGGTTAGGCTAAGGTTAGTCCAACGACGCATGTCCGCGGTCGCCTCGGCTCGTCGAGGAGGTGGTGTCGGACAGTTGAAAGAGCGGTCCGGCGAGTGGACGCCTGACGAGCCCCGACGCCTACGCTCGATCCCGTCTGTAGGACAGGTCAGCCAGTGGTTTGTTGGATGTGGCTGATGCGGGCGTTCCGCAATCGGCGGTGCGACGCGCGTGGTCGGCTCGGCGGCGTCCATCCTGTGCCCGAAGTCGGTGCGCGAGCTAGCCGGCAAGCGGGCTGGAGAGCAGCGTGGTGGGGTCAGGCCCGATACTGGTCGGAGGTGTCGCTCCCAGTGCCGCTGTTGCGCACTGCGAACCGGCTTGGCGTTCCTGTTGGACCGGTTTGGGTACGGCATGGAACGCACCGCCTCGCGCGGCATGGCGGCCCGGCGATCCCTGCGGCGTTGCTAGATCGCTCCGGTCGAGCGAAGGTTCTGTTTGCCGATCGCTGTCCGGTGCCAGCGACGCGGGACGTGCCTGTGGTGTCGGCGCGGCGGTCGGGCCGGATCGTTTTCTCGGCTGGTGTGGGATGATCGGCGTAGTCGCGGCGTAACCCTCACGTGTTCGGTGCTTCTGTCCTTCAGACCTGTGCTGGTCGGGTGCGCCCGCGTAGGCGGCACCTCGATCCTGGGCTGCACTGGACTCGCGCTTTCGCGGGAGCACGGGGAATGTTGGGCAGGTGGCCGTCCCGTTTTTCAGTGGATAGCGTCGCTGAATGCTGGACCCCGATCAAGCCGGGGTCGCTCATTCCTGGAGCGACGGGGAGGGCGGCAAGACCCACGCCGGACCTGAACGTTGACCTCGGCCGCTCAGCCCGCCAGCCGTCGCTCGATCGCGGTCCATAGTTCCGCCACCGCGCGTGCGGGTGGGCTGGACGGAGCGAACGCGCCGAGCGGCTGGCGGCGCGTGGCCATCGCCTCCACCACGCTCGCCATCGGGATCACCGGCCAGTCGGGATCGGCGGCGAGTGCGGCGTTGTGGACGCTGCGGCGGCGGTCGGCCATGCCGAACACCGGCAGCATCGCCGGCCGCCGGCCGCCACCGCGATCGAGGTGGAGCACCATCTCGTCGAACGCGCGGCGCGAAAGGGGGGAGGGGATGACCGGCGCGATGATGAGCGCGGCGGCGCGAACGACCTGCTCTGCCGTTTCCGTCAGCCCCGGCGGGCAATCGAGGATGACGCGATCGTACCGACCCGCGAGCGTTTCGAGCAGCCGGTTCAAGCGCTTGCGCTTGCCCAGCCCGTGCAGCAGCAGGTCGAGTCCACGTAACGACGTATCCGCGGGCAGCAGGTCGAGCCGATCGACGGAGGTGCCGACGATCAGCGCGTCCGCCGACACGTCCCGCGCGAACACCGCCCGCGCCTGCCCGTCCAGCGCGCGGTCATGACCCAGCAGGAAGGTCGAGGCACCCTGGGGATCGAGATCCCACAACAGGGTGCGCCGCGCCGACAGCGTCGCCGCGCACCATGCCAGATTCACCGAAAGCGTCGTCTTTCCGACGCCGCCCTTGGGACTGTAGACCGCGATCGCCTGCATGGCGGCAGCCTAGCCGCGCGCCGGTGTCTCCGCCAGCGCTCGCAGCGGTCGGACTGACCAGCACCCGGACGGGATCAGAACGGCAGCCAGCGGCTCTTGTGCGTGAAGTTCATATACCCGACGTTGACGCCCGCGCGCCAGCCGACGCCCAGCCGGATCGGGATCAGGACCACGTTGCCGCGCCGCAGATAGGTCGCCGCGAAGCCGCCGACGAGGTACAAACGCCCCTCCGCGCCCGGGAAGCGGTGGAACAGCTCCTCCGTGTCGTACAGATTGTAGACGAGCACGAACACCTTGTTCGCGTCGCCGCCGACGTCGAAGCCGACCGAGGGGCCGGTCCAGTAGACCGGCTGCTGCCCCTCCACCTTGTGCGTCATGACGCCCGATCCGTAGCGCACGCCGACGACGAACGCGCCCGAGGCTTCCCGCCCGGCGATATAGGCATTGGGGCGGCCCTGCTCCTTCAGCACCTTTTCGAGAATGCCGGCGAGACCCTCCGCGCCCTTGCCGAACACACCCTCCCCGGCGGCGAGCAGGTCATCGCGCTCGTACGTGTCGGCGGCGCGCGTGGTCGCCTCCTTGCGGGCCTCGGACGCCGTGACGGGAGCTTCGACGGGGGCGGTGGATTGCGGCGCGGTCCGCACCGGCGGAGGCGCCGGCTGGGTCGATCGGACTGGTGCGGACGGCGACGCCGCGGGCGCGCCCGGCGCGAGATCGCTGTCGATCGCGCTGTTCGGGTCGATCGTGCGCACCTGCGCCGCGACGGGCGATGCCGCCAGCGACAGGGTCGCCGCCGCCGCCATGATGATCCAACCGCCCCGCATAACCCGAACCCCTGTCTTGATCGCAGCACGTTAACCAACCCGCGGCTTGCCACGCAATGAACGAGTCGCCGAACCGATGCGCCAAACGGTTGATCGCCGCCGCGACGCTGGCTATAGCCGCTCCACTGCCGCATCCGGAGACGTGGGTGAGTGGCTGAAACCAACGCTTTGCTAAAGCGTCGTACGGGAAACCGTACCGAGGGTTCGAATCCCTCCGTCTCCGCCACGTTGCGTCCGCGTGTGTTCGCTAGTGGCACGGGTCGGCCGCCATCCTCCGGCAATCACTGGTTAGATGTGTATCGGCGTGCGCCAACGTGCGGCTGTGTTCAGAACTTCCAGTAGGGTCGCGAGTAGGGTCACTTAGGTGACCCCACCCGATCGACGATCAGCCTGCGCCAATGAAGCCGGCCCAGGCTTCCATCAGGCCGAACCGCTTCTCCAACACGTCGCTCCGGCGATAAGCACGCTCAACCGCCGACCCGACGACGTGAGCCAGAGCCTCTTCGACGATCTCCCGCGGATAATCGGTCTGCTCGGCTGCCCAAGTGGAGAAGCTGCTGCGGAAACCGTGAACCGTGTACTGGCCGAAGCCCATCCGCCGAAGCAGTTGAAGCATCGTCATGTTGGACAGGGGCTTGTGCGGCTTCATGCCCGGGAACAGCAGGCCGGACCTCGAGTCGAGACCGGCCAGCAGGCCGAGGGCCGCCCGAGAGAGCGCAACCCGATGCGGACGCTTCATCTTCATCCGGTCGGCCGGAACCTGCCAAACTGCTTCGTCCAAGTCGATCTCTTCCCACCTGGCTTCCCGTACCTCAGTGGTCCGCGCCGCCGTCAGGATCGTGAGTTCGAGCGCCCGCGCACTGAGTTCCTCGCGCCGATGCAGGTCCAGCATGAACCCAGGCAGTCTATTGTAGGCCATCGACGGCTGATGCCGCTTCGGCGCCGACGAGTGGCGGTGGAACAGGTGCGCGAGGTTGCCCTGCCACGCCGCGGGGTTGTCGCCCGTCCGCAGCTTGCGCGCCTTGGCGGCATCCAGCACAGCTTCGATACGGCCACGCACCCGACTTGCCGTTTCCGGTTTCGCCGACCAGATCGGCTGCAGGGCCTTGCGGACATCGTCGATGTCGACGGCGGCAACGGGCTTGTCCCAGAACGCCGCGCAGTAGGTCCGCAGGGTATTCTGCCACTGCTGAGCGTGTTTCGCATTCCGCCAGCCAGCACGTCGATCGGCGATGACCTCGAGCGCGACGTTGCCGAACGACGGCGCCGCGACATCGATCTTGGTGCTGGACCACTCAGCCTTGGGGTCGAGGCCCTGCTGGCGCAAGCGAGCTCCTTCCAGTGCGCGCTGCCGGGCTTCGGCCAACGACACCACCGTTGAGCTGCCAAGACCGAGTTCCCGGCGCTTGCCGTGCCAGTTGTAGATCAGCGTCCAACTCTTAGAGCCGGACGGGGTAACCCGCAGATAAAGGTTGTTCCCGTCGGCGTGCAGGCCGGGCTCCATCGCCCTGCTGATGCGGAGCGCGGAGAGACGATTGGTATGTTTTGCCACTTGGTACCTCAGGCCGTGGCGCGCTGGAGCATGGCTTCGAGGTCGGCTCGCAGGATGAGCGTGCGCAGTCCAACCTTGGCAGGCTTCAGTTCTCCTGCCCGGATCAGCTCGTAGAGCTTGGTCCGGCTCAGGCCGCAGAGCGCAGCGGCTTCGTTGATCGAGAATGAGATACGGTCGGTCACGTTTGCCTCCAGTTAAAGGAGGCGTCCAAATACGCCCACGAACGTGGGCGACTAGGTACTACGGCGACCGTATCCAGGACTTGATGTTCGGGGCTGCGCGGGCTCTTCGCCCAGCCCCGAGGCTACCTAAGCGCGACTGCCGAGCAACTCGGCCGTCTCCGCGATCAGGTCATCCAAATCCTCGAGGATCAGCGCCTTCTCACCGGCTTCAATGTCCGGCTTTTCGATGTCGAGCCGCCACATGATCGCCAGCTTCTGGCGGACGGCTTCGAAGGACGGGGAGGGCAGGTCGAACAGCTCGGCCTCCCGATCTGCGAGCTCGCGTTCGATCGCGTCCACCTCGTGAGGCTGAGCCTCATCCAGGCGCTGGTTCAGGGCATCGTACTTCGAAAGGGCATTGCGCCACCGGCGGGCGCGATTAGCAGTGGTCGTAGCCACAGTCGTCTCCTCATTAGACGGTTGGGGTCAGGGCCTGGGCGAGGTTGCCGCCTCGCTCAGGTCTGCTGGGTGACTTAGGAGTCCGTGACTCCTGCAACAAGAACGCCGATGTGGGCGCGGAGGTCCGGCGGTCCGAGCGGCTAATCCAGGATATGAGTGCCTAGGCTCATAAAACCAGGTTATCTTCTGAAATGCCGATCCGGGAAGGCGTGTGGCTAAGCTCGACCGCCTTAAGCGTAAATTTTATATATCCTGGATATATATCTGAATGTCAGAGACTGAAATTCAGGTGTCCTAGACTAAGAAGTTTTCAGTTATATGGCGACGGGCTTCTCCATTATCTGAGCAATTAGTTATTGTTTTTCGGCATCGAAACTGCAACGGCAGCCCCTATAGGCAAGGGGCTGCCGTTTGTGATCGCTTCGTTTAAGCCGATCGTGCCGCGTTAGCCAAGCCCATCACCTTCGTTAATCCCCGCACAACGAAGTCTCCAACCGGGTTGCGGCTCACCTCGAAGTCGAGGTCCTCGAGCATCTGGACGAACCGCTCGAAGGAGACAGGCTTGCCCCGACCCACGTCGCGCATGTGGAACGCGTAATCATCGTACACCTGACGACACGGCGCCTCACCGACACCGGGAGCGTAGCCCCGAGTGTCCTCAAGGAAAGCGTGAACGGAATTGTTGATGCGCCGCATGCTGCCCATCCGCTTATCGTGACAAGCGGGCTTGGTATAACCACGCTGATCCAGAACCCGATGCAAGCCCTCAAGCGCCCACGCGGCGATCGCCTCGCGCTCCTCGGCAACGATGATCTCGGCCAGGTTCTCGATCTTGTCCTCGTCGCGGACCGGCTTGTTGAAGTCGAGGATCAGCCAGCGGCGGATGAAGCCCCGGCTGGAGTCCTGCGAGATCGGCAGATAGTTCGACGCGAACCAGTGCGCGCAGACGGGCCGGAACGAAAACCCATCCTTGCCCTTGAACTCGGTTTCGATCGGAGATCCCTCAACGACCTCCTTGAAGACGTCTCCACCGATGGTCCCGTTCTCCGGCAGCTCTCCACAGATGTTCGCTGCCGCCCCAATCAACCGCGTGGGAGCGAAACGCTCGGCCCACTTGGTAGGCTTCAACTCGGCAACCGCGTTAGGCGGCAGCAGGGCACGCAGAATGTTGAGCAGCACCGTCTTCCCCGTTCCGGAGCGTCCGAACAGGAGAAACGCGCGCTGGAAGCGCGGAGCGATCTTGAACAGAGTCACGGCGAACATTTCCTGCAAGGCCATCATCCTGTGCTCAAAGTCGGGTTCGTGGCCCCAGCATGACGTCAGGTACTCGAAGAACCTTGCGGGCGCTGACGCAAGATCGCGGTTGTAATTGAAGGGCAGCGTGAAGGTGGCACCATAGCTGGGATTGTGCTCCCGAACCACGAGGTCCATCTCGACGAAGCCGTTGGCAAAGTTGATACCTGCCACGTCTCCCGAGTTCAGCGGCCTCTGGCACATCCGACGGAGTACATTCACGACGGCCGCATAGTCACCGTCGCGACGAGCAAGCGGCGTTCCAGTGACGCTGTTCGCAACGTGCATATACACCTGGTTGTCGTCCAACGCCTGAAAACAGGATCCGGACCACTGCCAAAACTGGCCGGCGTCATGCCGCAACTCCCCTTCCGTCTCCATGCTCTCGAGTACACATCCGGCAATGGTATAGTGCGTCTGCTCCTGATCCGGTACGTTGCCGTTACGGATACCGTTAAAGAGCTTTTTCAGCACAGGCTTACTGACCTTAACGCGGCAGCGTGCGCTCATCATATTCATCATCGCGTCGAACATTGCGTCGGAGACGTGACGATCCATAGCCGCCTTGGACGTCAGCTGTTCAATGCACTGAACGGTCTTTGCGTCGCTGTCCGGGTCCTCCATCATGCAGGAGACAAACCATTCCGTGGCCTTGTCATGATCCAAAGAAACGGGAGCAGCGCGCTCCTGGATTGCGCGGATCGTCGGGTGGTCCTGCCACTCCTGGGGAAGCTCGATGTCCCAGCCGCGGGGAAGGGTGCGGCCGATCTCCAAATCCCGAGCCAGGAACTCCAGCAGCTTGGCGACGCCCTTCTCAGGGTCCATCGCGTCGCCCGATACCTTGGCGGTGAACGCCTCGACCCAGTGATACATGTGCTGGATCGCCTCGAACAATGAGAACGACCGCGACTTGTCGATGCCCATAACCACGCGCGACAGGTATCCCGCATGACGGATCATCTGCACGTCGCGCTCGCCAGCGGCGATCACGTCGAGCGGAGCCGATCGACCCCCGGCGGCGAGGGAGTAACCCTTCACGCCCAGGCGATTGCGAAGCCGGGCCTCGATGTCGACACCGAGATCGGGCAGCTGGTCGAGAACCTCCCAAAGGTGGGTGTTGCTCTCGTACGGACGGCCGGTGTCGGGATGGATCGAGCCGGGCAGTACGACCTGGTTGCCGTTGCCGAGGAACTCCATCAGCATTTCGCCGTCGACGCCGCGGAGCTTGAAATTCTTCTGGCCCTGGAAGCGGTAGGCGAGCGCCATCCCCTTCTTGCCGACGCGCTTCCACGGCGACGTCGGCAGAATGTCGAGGAGAGCCGCGGTGATTTCCTCGTCCACGGTGTCGATGTCGATGATCGCGACACCGGCCTGGGGGCCGAGCGGTAAACCAATGTTACCGTGTGCGAAGGACGAGAGCCAGTGCTCGCGAACCTCGTTGCTCGGCATCTGGGTGGCGAATGCAGACCACTGAATGATGGCCGGACGCTTCTGACGGGGCAGGAGCGGAATGGCGGGAAGTCCGGCGGACCAATAGTACGGGGCAAGTGTGTGGAAGATAAGGTCGGTCACTTCAATTCCTGATTGCTGTTGTCCTTGATGATGGGCCGGCCGGGCCGCGGCGGGATGTACTGATCTCCAGACGCCGGGCTAGACCTGCCGGCACTCGTATCCAGGATACGGTGCTCGCGGGTGAGCGGTGATCCTGCCGCCCCGCTGTGCATCGGCGCCGAGGGCGGCAACTTGAACCACAGTCAGCGCCGGAGCCTTGGGGCGGGCGAAGAAGGGTACCACCTGTATTTTCCGATGCGGGTTGTGACCGTCGGTAACTACCGCTTCTCTTCCCCGATACAAATTGAGCCGAACGGGCGTCCGCGCGCCAGAGCGTGACCCGCCTCATAAGGTGGAAAAAAAACGCATCGGGAGCATTGACCTCTCGCTGATGATGTTACATACATTGTTAATCGGATCAGCGGAGTAAGTGATGATTACCCACCATGCACAAACACGGATGCAGCAGCGCGCCATTCCGGCTTTGGCGCTGGAGCTGTTCGAACGGTTCGCCAGCTCGATGCGCCACAACGGTGCGGACGTGTTGTTCTTCGACAAAGCCGCGCGCAAGCGCATCACCAAGGCGTTCGGCGGACAGCGCGCCTGCCGGATTATAGAGCCATGGCTGGGTACGTACGTGGTCAGCGAGAACGGCGCTGTGGTCACCGTCGCGCACCGAACGCGCCGCCTCAAGCGCGACCACTGATCCAGCTTTTCACAAATTTCACCAGAAGGACCTTAGGCACCGTGCATTTCAAGCAGATCCTGCGAACCAACCCCACCAGCGGCCGCGTGGAACGTCCCTGGCGAAATCGCGATCGCGAGTTCGTGCTGGGCGACCCCGCCAAGGGCGAAGACCGGCATCATGATGCGCAAGCGACGAAGGTCGACAACTACGGTGAAGCACTCGAACTGGTCGAACGCGGGTTCTCGATCCGGATGTCCGACGGCAAGGCGCCGGCATCGCTAGTCACCCCGGCGTCGCTCACTTTCGTAGACGAACCCGTAAAGACGCTCGATGAGCTCTGGGCCTTCACGATGCCTAGCGTTCCTTTCTCGTTCGATGACGTCGAGCAGGATGTTCGCAAGGCGCTACTCGTACAGGCGGGCGAAACGTATTGGCTGGCTAATGCAAGAGCGGCTGATGCGTTTATCGGCTTCCCGCTGGACATCGACGGCGTGGACCATGGCGAGCAATTAGAGCAAGTCGATCTCGACCAGTTCAACTTCGCTCGAGTCATAAAAAACGCCTACGAAAGCGCATTCCGCGTTGGACATAGCTCGCTCAGTGACGAGGATGCTGACGAGCTGGAACTAATCGTCGGGGCGATCACCGGCGGTGCGGCGCGCCGATACCGAAACCCCGCGGATGTACCTGGTAGTCCACTCCGGCGAACGATGCTTTCCGCGTATCTACGCTGGAAGCTGTCGGCTGGGGCGCTGTTCGACAACAAGCTCGACCAGAGCGCGGTCGAGAGCCTGGCTGTGCTGGCGGACATGTCGGAGCAGGCAGTGCGCAATTCGCTGAACAAGGAGGGCCTTAGCCCGGTCAAGGGCAAGATCGACTACGATGCGGTGATCCGCTGGTTAGAGCAGCGACGCGATTTTGTGCCGCTGCGGGAGGAGGAGCGGCCAGAAGCGCGATCGACATGGGACGCGATCCATCACCTCCGCACGCAGCCTCTACCAGCTGCGTTCGACACAGTCCGCAGCCGCAACCTCAGGGTGAATGACCATCACGCGCTCGCCTCGGTCGAGAAGCACATCATAACGGCCGTGAAGCAAGACGGGGCGCCAGCACCAGAACACCTGAGATCCTATGCCCGCCACTTAAGCTTGGCGATCGACACCTTTGTGCTGAAATTTGACGACGCAGTCGCCCGAGCGCCCGGCTGCTGAGCTGCACCAATTTTACATCAACAGGAATAATCGAAACCGTGCGCACGACACCCAATCTCTTCCCAAAATTTATGCCTGCCGTCTGTCAGCTTTCGCTAAGCCAAATCGATGATCCGCGGGCCGCGCCCCATCTCCTCCTCGATCGCGAAGTGGTCGGCGGGCGTGAGATCGAGATGGTCTATGCCCCATTCGATCATGTGAACCGTAAGGCTCGTTTGGTGATCGTCGGGCTAACGCCGGGAAAGCAGCAGGCAGCGAACGCTCTTCGGGCGGCGCACGCTGCTTTAAAGGCTGGGCTCAGCAACGATGAAGCCGCTGAGCGAGCCAAGGTTTTCGCCAGCTTCTCAGGCCCAATGCGAGCCAACCTCGTGAGCATGTTGGACTCGGTTGGCATCGCGCGCTGGCTGCGGCTCGATACTACCGCGAGCCTGTGGGCCCAAGATGCCCAACTGATCCAATTCACGTCCGCACTGCGATACCCCGTCTTTGTAGATGGCCAAAACTGGTCTGGCTCTCCCGACATGATCAAAAACGCCTCCATGCGTCGGTGGCTGGAAGTCTACACGGGCTCAGAACTGGCCTTGCTCGACGATGCGGTGTTCGTGCCCCTTGGCTCCAAGGTAGCGGCCGGGCTGCGCCATCTTGCGGCACTCGGCGCCATCTCAACAGATCGTATTCTGGATGGGCTGCCTCATCCGAGCGGCGCTAATGCCGAACGGATTGCCTATTTCATCGGCTCTAAACCGGCGGATCGCCTGTCGACAAAGACCAACCCAGTGATGATCGACGCCGCTCGCGCGATGCTATGCGACAAAGTTTCCAAGCTCCGGCTTTGAAGTAGCCGTACGTGTAGCACATACCCCCGGCCCCAAGCTCGCTAACCTGCTTAGCAAAGTTCCCAAACATATCGAGCTGCCGAAATTACCAGCAATGCGGCAACACCGTCCCGGCAATGCCGAAGGGCGTGGGCACTGAGCCCTGTGCCGTCTCGCCGCCCCCGAAGGCGGCGGTCACCAAGGCCAAGTGATACGAAAAGGGGGGCTTTCGCCCCCCTTTTTTTACGTTCCGCTCAGTTTACAGCGCGGATGTGGCCGTTCTCGTCAAATTCATCCGAAAACTGGCAGCTGCAGCACTGAAATTCGTCGTCCGTCTGGTCGATCAGGAGGCCGTCCCACTCGTCGCAGAAGTGGAGAAAACCCCCCGCCGACGCATGGTCAGCGGGGGTGAGACGGGCCGAGAGGTCGGTTTCGAGCTCGCGAACCCGCGCAGGGGACAGCTTACGCGGCAAGTTTCAGACCCTCCCGCTTGGCGACGCCCTTCGCGACGTAATCGCCGAGGACATCGCGGCCGATGTCGAGGTCCCTAAAAAACCTGCGCGAGCCGCTCCAAGTATCCCGGCTGATCTTGCCGCTCCGCGGCGTATCGCCGTCGAGGGCGGCAACTTGAACCACGACCAGCGCCGGAGCCTCGGTGCCGTTGGGAGAAGGGTACCACCCTTTTCTCCCAATGTGAGGCTTGCCGATGCTAACTAGCCCCAAATTCTTCCGCTACAATTTTCGCCTTTTGGGCCGAATTGCGGGAGTAAACATCGACTTGTCGATGCAGCGCATCCGCGCGAACGGCGCTTGCGATCTCCCCATCTACATCAGAGTCGACGGCAACGTCTTCCAGCTATGGCGCGATCCGGCGACCAAGGAGATCCACAAGCGCATCTTCGCCCACCTGAAGCTCGAAAAGATGCGGATCATCGCCGACGGTGATGACTGCATCGCCGTCACCGGCATGTCCGACAGCTTGCTCAGCGATGCGGGCTCGTCAGGCGAGTTCACGGTCGTCAGCCGGAAGCCGGACGGCAGCGAGCTTCAGAAGTGCCGGTCATCGTCGAGAAGCCCGTCGAGGTGAAGGTGCCCGTAACGGTCCCGTGCGTCGTGGCGAAACCCTCCGAGCCTACCCCACTGCGGGACAGGATGGACCGGTCGACGTGGGACGCGATGACGACTGACCAGCGCGAGAAGCTGGCCCAGGCTCAGGCGCTCGACCGGAAGGCGTATGGCGACCGGCTGGCGGTGGCAACCGCCGGCTGCCAGTAGGCGTCGGCCCTTCGATCTGGTTGATTGCCTGCTCATCCCCGGACTCCTGAGCCAATCGGATTGCTAGGGCTTTGACATCGGCGATTTCCTCCTCTGGTGACAGGCGCTCCAAGATAAGGTTCTCGGTGTTCTGCACGAGGCGCAGTCTGCCACGACAGTTGAGGATAACGGTCGCCGATCCCAGCCAAAGAACCGGCGCTCGCCCACACGCGGCGAACTGGTCGCTGGTTGGTGAAAGATGCAGACCGTTCTGCGCGGTTGTTGTGAGACATTGTTCCCAATATGTGCGAGCTTCACCCCCTGGCCGCTTGGGGTTCGTCCTATCGTCGCCGACATAAGCGAACACTACCTGAACTATCAGGTTCACGAAGAAAGCAGTTCCGATCGCCCATCCTGCCCTTGCCCGGACATTCTCCGGGTATTTCAAGTCTACTCTCGTTCCGAACAGGAACATATGAGTGACCAGCCGTCTGGGGGTTATAGCATTCAAAACGAAAGCTATTGCGGCGATGCCAAGCACGGCGACTAAAGTGTACGTAACGTAAACGAAGCCGCTCATAATTATGTCGGTTGGCTGAGCGACTGCGAAGAAATTTAGCCTAAAGTCTCGCCAAAACAGGTAAGCGTTGATCAATCCCGACACGACGAAGCCAGCCGCTGTCCAGATGGAGAATGTCTCTACTATTGTCCTGAACGACCGCTCGACGATCGTGTCGTCTTCTTGCTCACCCATGCCGCCGCCCCCCGGTTGCTGTCAGAGGTCGATGTTGCGGCGCTGCATCTCGTCCGCGACTCCGGTGCAACGTAGTCAATCGTAGGCTCTGACGATGATCTCGTGAGATGGTCGCGAAGCGGATCGTAGTCCCTCAGTCCAACACGTGTCGACGTCGGCGGCCCGAGCACAGATCATCTCTCCTTTGAAGCGGTGGATCCCGTGTGCCTCGACCAGGTTGAAAATTCTCTGCTCTAGCGAATAAGCGTTGATCTCGTCGGAATGCCATTGCTGCCTGCAGAGCTTCCACCGTAGTGCGGTATGGCACGGCAGGTAGGCGTTGAGTTCCTCCAGACGCCTGGCGGGATCGTTCGAGAAACCGATCTTCCAGACTGCATGTTCTGCGCTCGGCCGGACGACGGCAGTGACTTGTGGCTCCGCATCTCCTTCGAGGCGCATGAGATAGGTCGCTGCCGGTCCGGACAGGGTCGAGAGAACGCGCGTTCCGGGTGACGGCGGCGGACCAGCGCGCGTCTTTCTGAGGGCTGCCGCGAACATGGAGGCCGAGCTGCGAAATATCGCGGTCTCCTCCGTCCTCGCTAGTCGGAAAACGACAGCAGCCTCCTCCTCATCGAGTTCGAGGTAGTAGCGGCCGACCTGCATGTAGCGGTTCTCGCTATCGATCCTCGGCAGAACCTCACGGCGAAGTGGCAGTCCCCCCGGTCCTGGAATGAAACGCTGGACCCGCCTTATCGGGAAGGCGTGAAGCCATTTGCCGTTGCCGTGCTCCTCCACCGTACGTCGCCAGTGCTCAGGTTCGACCAGCTCTCGCGTATCGACGGCCTCGTGGCCGATCTGCAAGAGCGCCAGCAGGCGTCCTCGCTCATGTTGCGGCGTGTGCGGCGAGGTCATTCCGATCGCGAGGCACCAGTCGTCATCGGCAATGGTCTGCGCGAGCTTGTCGCGTGTCTTGCGATCGCTGAAGGACCACGCCCCCCAGAGGTCGTAGTCCGAACCGAAGACACCGGAGGCGAAGATGCGGGGCAAGGACAGGTTTCCAGTAGATACTGCGTCGCGAGGGCCATGCCTGCTAAGCTGGATGGATGGATGGATGGATGGATGGTGCCGGGACCCACGCAGGCGCGCAAGTCCGCGGTTGCCATAGTCCCGCGAAACGAGCCGTTGATCTTGCATACCTTCGTGGGCTCTAGTGCGCGCCTTGCGTTGCTGTTTCGGCCATCCCCAGTGATGTGGAAGTTCCCGAAACCTTTATTGTTGCTCGCACTCCATACGTAGCTTCAACAGCGCGGTCAGGTCGCCGATTTTACAGAGGCTTGTTTTTGCGATTGATACCCTCGTCTGCACATCGAGAGTTTAAAGTCGGCGGTGCTGCGCGGTCGAGCCCCCCCTAGGCGTACCGTGTCCAACGCATACCATTCCTCCGAGCCGATAAACTCAAGCTGACGCTATGAGCAAAGGGCCCTTGCGGTCGCCTACGGGATCATCGAGACTCGCCGAGTCGTCAAACACGCCGGTTTGACGATACGGACGGCGACAGACCGTCTTGGAGAGGTGGTGTCTGATGGCTTGTCGCCGTGACGCCGGGCAGCTTGGAGAAGTAAATGGTACTTGAAGATCTGCGCCATAAACTGATCGAACGGCTCGATGATGGCGTGCGGGGTGATCGTGGTTGGTGGCTCGTGACGCGCGTACATCTCACGCCAGCGCGGATTACCGAGGTAGCTCGCTTCCTTGCCGTCAAGTCAGTGGACGATTACATCGAGCTCACTGAGCAGAACTATGAGCAGATCGGCGAGATCATGGGCATCAGAAAGGATGCCGAGAAGAACGTCAAGCGGCATATATTTCTTGCGATGGATCAGCCGCTCCGATTGATTGAGCGGGCCGAGTCCCGCTCATGGTCCAAGATAAGGCTGACCGATGCGGGCCGAAAGTTGGCATCGTCGGACGACCCTATCGATGTTTTTGAGCAGGTTCTGCACGATATTCGCTTTGCCCAGTCGCCTTGGTACAGCGAGGGGCGGCAGGAACAATATCCTGAGTTCGACGTGGCACCTTATGCAGCGACACTTGAGGTGCTGAGGCTCTCCACGGGGTATATCGACAACGATGAGTTTGATCTGTTTGTCTCTCGCATTAGAACGGACGGAGAGATCGCCTCCACGGTGGCTTCTATCGCGGCCTTCCGGTCGTTGCGTCCTGAAGATCGCACGTCGCTACTTCGCCTCGTGGAGGAGCGGATCCCGGCGGAAGGTGGGGGTAAGAACAAGAGGAAGGCGTACTTCAACTGGCGAGATGTCGCTCGTCATACGTTTTCCCTGCTCTCCCTAGGTGTTTCCGCAGAACGTGAAGGCAATCGCCTGTGGCTCGCGAGCGAGCTTCTGATCGAAGCAGGCGCCGACCATCCCGCGACGTCGCCAGCTAATCCGTATGCACCGGACGATGGCAAGACGCAGCCCGAAGTCGGCAATTCCGGCGGACGCACCGGCACTGGAACGAAGATGAAACCTTCCTGGCCGGCGAAAGTCGCCGGAGAGAGCTTGGGCTCGCTTAAGGCTGCGGCTAAAAGATCCGCTGGCGTCCGTCCGTCCTCAAGTCTGCTAATTCCGGACGATGCCGCGCCGGTCGACCTCCTAGAGCCTCCGGCAGCGCCTCAGGTCAATGACGGGTTCGAAGCGGAGCTGCTCGTCGCAAAGATATTTAAGGCGAACGGCTGGCAGGTGGCTTACTATGGACGGAAGCGGGGTTACGGCTTCGATCTCTGGACCCGAAAGGACGATCAAGCCTTCTTGGTCGAGGTCAAGAGCTTCTCCGGCACCGGCGGTACTGTCACTCTGACAAAGATGGAACATGCCGCTGCCGCGCACTACAAAGGAAACTACCTCCTCGTCGTGGTCGAGATGATCTCGGCAACTCCACGATTTTCCGTCATACCAGATCCGGTTACGAAGTTGCAGCCGACTGAGACCTCGACCGAGCAGTACTCCATTCCGCAGAGCGCGTGGTCGGGCGGCGCTGTCGCGTTTAATCCTTGATTGGTGATGGCGAGTTGGTCAGCCCCTGCGTTGAAGTAGAACGTACTGGTGAGACGTGACGGTACCCTTGTCGCGTATGCCGTGGCTCTCACAGTGGCCGACATCCTCGTCGAACATGTCGATGACGCGCAGGTCTGCCTTGGCGATGTCGACTAGATCGCGTGCCATGTCGCATTTCGTGCTCTTGCCCAAATGAAGCGCCAGGTAGCCGGAACGCTTCAGTCGCTCCGCCGCCTGTCTGAAGATGTTTTGATAGACATTGAAGTCGATCTTCTGCCGGCGTTCCACAAAGCGTTTGGGTTGGTTCGTAAAGTCTGCCGGGTTCCATCCGGCAAACCACAGCCGCATCCAGTTGGCGGAATAGAAGCGGGTGCTGTCGAAAAAGGGTGGCGAGGTGATGATAGCATCGAGATCGTTGACCTCGTCCGGCCAAGCTTCGGTCGCGTCCTGATCGAAGATCAGGCCATCGGCGGCGGTAGAAAGTTCAGCCGCGAGGATGCGTTCGATCTTCGTCCGAAGACGAGGAATGAGATCTCGGCGCTCAAAATCTCCAGTGGGGGCGAATGGCGTTATGGGATGGGACCGACGCGAAAGGGCGTATGGCCGATTGCCGTGAAGGATATGCAGTAAGCATCCGAGTACCATCGCTCGCTCGGGGAGATCGAAGCCGAACTCGAGGAAGTAAGCTCTAGCACCGAGGATCTGCTTGAAGGTATCCGGGTGGAAGTACGCTTCGACTGGGCCGTTAAAGCTGACGCTCCCGGCGATATGGTTGTCATCGCCGTCCTGAGTAAGGGAGATCCACTTCTCCAGCCTATCGAGTTCATCCCAGACCCCGCTCGGATCCATGGGCTGAACCTTGGCGCGCGATATTGCGACAGCGGCGGGACTGATGTCGAAGCCATAAGCAGTGTGGCCTGCCAGACGAGCCTCAAGTGGAATGGTGCCGACGCCCGAGAACGGATCAAGCATCCTGCCGCCGCCCTGCGGCAGTAGGGCTCCCACCAGACTGTTAGCGATGGCTGGCTTGAGCTTGCCCTGGTAAGAGCAAAGTGAATGCCAAGGATGTCCCCAGTTGCGCTTCGCCTGCTCTCCCGACTGATGAGGTAGCGCGCTTGCCAGGTGCGACCAGCCCTTTGGGACGACCGCCGGCCGCTCGGGGGCGCTATTTTCTGCTAGGTACATGCTCATATCACCCGAAAGATCTGAAGGGTCTGTCGAAGCTGCCTACCGGAACGGGATGCTCGCTCCCGAAGGACGACTTCCTTCTCGAACTCAAAATTTCTTCGGGTCATGAGCGCACGAAGAATGGTGTCCGTACGAACGTGGACATCGCCGTAGCAAGAGTCGCCGAGATCCACAGCCACGCATGCGTCGCGCTGCACGACGGCCCGAAGCCGTCCGAACGCCTCGTCCATCTCGGCGAAGTATGCGGCGGCCATCTTCGGGATGCGCTGATCGTAGGCGTCGTCCTCGAGAGCCATCAGGGTTTTCTGCAACTCCTCGCTTTGGGGCACTACTCTGGCACCAACCTTTCCGTTCGTGACGTCATTGATACCTGACGTAATCGCGGCATCACGAAATCTTCTGAGCTCGGCCTTCGTGGACAGATAGCGAGAAAACCACAGCTCAATCTTCGTATTGCGGAAGTAGTTGGTGCCGTTCAGGTACGGCGGGCTGGTCACCACCGCGTCGAATGGCCCGCCATCTGACACATGGACGTCTCGCACGTCGGCGCTGGCGAGCTTGATTGTACCATTCGCCTGGTCGAGATCGAGAAGGTCACTCGCCATCATGCGGGCTCTGGCAGCGGCGTCCTCCACGGGATCCGTCCGGTGAATGGCGAGCTCTGTAGACGTCCGGAAGCGCAGATCTCCTCGTCGTACCATCAGAGAGTTCGTTACAAGGCAACCCAGCACCGCGACCTCGACAAGGCGGCCGAGCTGTTCATTCTCCCGGCCGATCTCATCCACCACCGTTCGAAGTGATAGGACTGCCTCGAAGTCCGGGGCGCGAAAGAACGGACGAGTGCCGAACACCTGCAAGAAGGCGGCGCGGAGATCCTCCGCAGGCTTTACTGCAGCGACCCTTGCCCTCAGGTCGTCCGCAACCCGCCGTAGGCTGCCCGCAATCTTGAGCCGCTCCGCATCGGGCAGCAGGATGGCGAGCGACTTGGCTTCGATGACGCGACGACAGGCGGGATTGACCTCGCAGTACTCCGCCCGCATCCCCAAGGTGGCCGCGGTGAGTGCGGTTGTTCCGGACCCGCAAAATGGATCGATGACGGATGTCGCGCCCGGTGCATAGGAGTGGAGGATGGCTCGGACGAATGCAGGCGAGTAGCCTTCCAAGTAAGGAAACCAGTCGTGAAGTGGGCTTCCTTTCCCTCCGACGAAGGTGGACTGTATGGTCGTATCGGTACCGATGCTGTTCACC
The DNA here is from genome assembly GCA_018139225.1 of Microvirga sp. SRT01. GTDB lineage: Bacteria > Pseudomonadota > Alphaproteobacteria > Sphingomonadales > Sphingomonadaceae > Sphingomonas > Sphingomonas longa. The sequence continues at coordinate 193,034 of JAGSNX010000005.1, read as the reverse complement.
GACAGTGGCCGGACAACGGAACGAAGTCGGTCCCTGACGTAGCCGGAAGCGGTGCTACCCGCTTGATCGGCAGCTTTCTGAAGATCGCCGAAGCTGTCGTGGCCGATGGCTCGTCGTATCGCATGGCTGCTTAGGTGAGCTATCGCACCAAAAAGCTGCCCGTCGCCGGCCGAAAATGAAACGGTCAAACCTGAGCGGCCTCCGGGCGAGGCATGATCGGCGAAGTAGACCGTCTTGAACTGCTGCATGCGCCGCCTACTAGAAGAGTGTATATACCATAATACAGGCGCGGGGATCAGGGGCAACCGATTTGTCGTTGTAGAGACCGAGCCAGGAGCGATGCTCGCGTTACGCCATGGGGTTCGACGGTCTACGCCGCGTGATCCGGCGAACAGCTGAACACCTGACAGAAAACGTTTTTCAATGGGTTTTGGCCGAGCGGGTGCGGCCGCAGAGCCTTCTGGGATGATACATCCTTATCCAATAAGGCGGGTATGGCGTTCGCGACTATGTTCATTCGCCCGCGAGCTGATTGAGCAAAAGAGGTTCTTGGAACCACTCACTAGCTCGTCACGGCTGAGATGAACAAGCGGCCAGAGCCGGGCAGCGCAAGTCCTTACGTGAGCCTCCACACGTCGTCTGTGCTCGCCTGCACACGTGATGGGCCGCAGGTGAATGGGTCGCGGGCGCGATCGACACGTGCCTCCACCCAAATACCAGCGATTAGGGCCGCATTTAGGGTCGGCTATTGTCGTTTATACTAAACCCCAACATTTCTCATGTTCTTCGATGGTGATTAGGTTCCCTCCGTCTCCGCCAATGCGGCTTCTTTTGCTCAGCTTTCGCTGCTACTTACGGAAATGAGCGCCGTGTCGGTCCGCGGATCGCCTATGTTCCGGCCTTTCGTGGTACGCGGATGTAAGAAATGGACGGACGACTGGTGGGGATTGGTCCGTAACGAGAATATCACGAGCCTGCCGCAGCGACATAGCAGCGGAACGCCACGGACCGCTTCGGTCTGTGAGTCGTCGCGTCGCGGGTGGCGGCCGCGATCCGAGCGCCGGCCGCCTGGGATGCGTCGGCGACGAGGCCAGCGGAACGCTCGAGCAGCTTACCAGTTGGGGCGACGCCAATACGCCGCACCCCCTGGCGGTACTGCGGCGCATCCGGGACCGTCGCCATCGGCGAGGCAGAGCCCGTCACGGGGCGGGTCGCTGAGGCTGTCCTGATTCGAAGGCGGAGAAGCACGGAGCGTCCCGCGCTTCGCCATGTCGATAGCTGGGCCTTGCGCGGCCTCAGCGAGCCGTTCGTGCTTCTCGCCGCCCATCGTAGAGCGGCGTAGCCACGCTAGACCACGCTTTACCGTCGTCACTGCCACTATCATGCTTGTGACCCTCGCCCCCGTCTGCCTGCACATGCGGGTGCAGCAGGCGCTGACGGCTGGCGAGGTGCGGTTGCGGTTCCGGCGGAGGCCAAGCCGTGGATGCTGGCGGGGGCTTATTCCAGATCGTCTTCGGTGATGACGACGAGGTCGCTCGTGTTGCGGGCGGCGACGTCGATGCAAACGTCGACGAGTTCGTCGCTGAAGCGCTCGAACAGCTCCAGGGCATCGTTCTCGGGCTCGTCGCCGCTCAGTTCGGTGAGGACAGCGTATTTGACGGCGAAATCGCGGTCGTCGCCGGCGATCTCGGCGGTGAATTCGACCTGCCGCTCGCGATCGTTGTCGGTCAGGCTGTCGTGATCGATCTTGAAACGGCTGGGCATTGTCTGAACTCCGAAAGCGGTCGGGCGACCTGCCTTCTTTGACAGGCTGGCACAACCGCTAAAATCACCTGCTCGACAGGGCCGGATGTTCACCCGGCGCGCCCGCCGGAGTTGCGGCGCCCTGCGGACCAGCGCGTCGAAACATGGGGGAGGGCGTACGCTCCTCCCCCACGCATGCCTATTCGGCCGTGCCGAGCGCCGTCTTGGCGGCGTCGAGAGCGGCCTTGCCGGTCTTGCGAACCTGCTTGACGGCACCTTCGGCCTTCTTGGCGACCTTTTGGCCCGGCTTGCGACCGAGACCGATGGTCTTGGCCATGGCGCGGCGCGCTTCGCTGTAGGCTTCTGCGACCATCGGATAATCCGCCTTCAGGCCGAAGCGCTCACGATACTGCTCCGGAGTAAGGCCATGGCCGTTCAAGTGGCGACGGAGGGTCTTGTACGGCTTGCCGTCGATCATGGAGATGATGTGATCGCGCGAGGCCAAGGATTTGCGGGCGGTGACGGCCGGCGTGTAGGTCTGCTCCGCCGAATCATCCTGGGGTGCCGCGGCACCTTTGCCGAGCTTGTTCAGGGCGTCGTGCATGGACGCGATGAATGCCGGCACGTCGTCGGCGTTGGTGCGCGTGCTGGGATTGGAGAGCCACGCAATGGTGAGTTCGGTCGCAAGTTCGACCGTGTTGATGTCGTCAGTCATTCAGATACTCTTGCCCGATACGAGGATAGCATGCCGGATTACGCTATCCGATCTATGCCCGATCGCTAAATGATACAACGGCAGCTACTGTCAATACTGTCTACGGAGATGTCCCGTAATTCGACAATCGTGATGCTTAAGGCGTGCGATGCCGATGCGATCCCAATCGGCGTGCCGAACAGATCCTCTTTGGGCAGGAGGGGGTGGCGGCGAATTCATTGGTTCCGGCCACTATGCGCCGTACGTCTTTACTCGCGGACACGCGTGCGGTGCGTTGCACCCGTTGGCGCGAAGACGTTCGGGCAAGGCGGTCGGGGCCTCGTGCGCCCGGCCGCGTGAAGAGTGTTCCTCAACACAACGCTTGGCGAGCCACGCATCCCCGCATACAGGGGGCGCGCACTGCCAATTTCGAGAATCAGACCAACCATGCAGATCATCGTTCGCGACAACAATGTCGATCAGGCACTCCGCGCGCTCAAGAAGAAGCTTCAGCGCGAAGGCGTGTACCGCGAGATGAAGTTGCGCCGGCACTACGAGAAGCCGTCGGAAAAGCGCGCGCGCGAGCGTGCGGCGGCGATCAGCCGCGCTCGCAAGGCCGATCGCAAGCGGGCCGAACGCGACCGGTAATCCGTCGCCGGCCGCGCCGACATCGGGTCGGTGGCGGCCGCCTGCCCTGCTGACGATGCCGCCGGCCGGGGCTCCATAGCAATGAACAGCGGGAGCGTGTGACGCAGGACGTGCGTGACACGCTCCCGCTGCCTGTCGTCGCGCGTACTGCTCTTCGCGCGTAATGCGAGCGGGACGACGTCGATCTCGCCCGCCTTCAGCATGGCCGCGCGATCGGGGTGACCTGCCCATCGAGCGGTGTGCACGAAGGTCCGGGTCTGAGCGGATCGATACGCCCGTGAACATACTCCAAACGACGCCCCAAACCGTCCCTGCCAAATATCCTATATGATTTCCTCGCCCGTGTAGTACCATCGGCCCTGGCGACCGCGATGCGGCGCAGGAGAGGGAGTTCACGTCATGTCAGGTCTGCCGATCGGTCGTCGTCAAGCGATGGTCGCGCCCATCTTGGGTGCGGCCGGGCTCATGCTTCCCGGCGCAGGGGCCGCCCAGGCCCGCAGGCGGCCATCGGGCCGGTCCACCCTGTCGACGCCGCGCGACGCCACGGCACGGACGCAATATGGTCCCGTGCGAGGCTATCTCGATGACGGCGTCTACACGTTCAAGGGCATCCCCTACGGCGCCGATACGGGTGGCGAGAACCGCTGGCTGCCGGCCAAGCCGCCGCGGCGTTGGACGGAAGATTTCCATGCCTTGTCATACGGTCCCAATTGTCCGCAGACGCTGCACGACTTTCGCGCGGTAGAGCACACTTTCCTGCAACAATGGACCGACGGGTTCCTTGGCGAGGATATGTTGCGGCTCAACATCTGGACGCCCTCGCTGTCGGGCAGCAGGCCGGTGATGGTGTATTTTCACGGAGGCGGCTTCAGCTTCGGGTCCTCTTACGAACTCGCCTCCCACGATGGCGCGCAGATGGCGCGCCATCACGATGTCGTGCAGATTTCGCTCAATCACCGGCTGAACGTGCTCGGCTTCCTCGATCTGAAGGACGTGGGCGGCTCCGCCTATGACGAATCGGTCAACGTCAGCATGACCGACTGCATCGCCGCGCTGCGATGGGTGCAGGAGAACATCGCCAGGTTCGGCGGTGATCCGAACAAGATCATGATCTACGGCCAGTCCGGCGGCGGATCGAAGGTGACCACGCTGCTTGGGATGCAGAGCGGGAAGGGACTGATCCATCGTGCGGCGGCGCAATCGGGCGGTGGCGGAGCGTTGCCGACCGCGGATCAGTCGCGGGAATTCGCGCATCGGCTGCTGCGCCGTCTCGATATCGGCGGCAAGGACATCGGCGCTTTGCAGAAGATCGAGTGGAAGCCCTTGTTCGAAGCCGGTAATGCGGTGGCCGACGAGATCAATGGTCCACGCGGTCCGATGGGGCCTGCCATGACGCCGCGGGTCGGATGGAACCCGACGCTGGACGGCCGGGTCATCGATGTGCGCTCCTTCGCCGATACGGCGCCGGCGGTGTCGCGCGACGTGCCGTTTATGGTGGGGAATACCAGCGAGGAGGGCATGAGGTGGGGCTACAACCCCCAAGAGGCGCAGTGGCGTGCCGATCTGACGAAACAGATGGGAGGAGCCAAGGCGGGCCGGCTGATCGCGGCGATGAAGGCGGCGCACCCGGAGAAAGCCACGCGAACGCTGGCTTACGGGGTGCAGGGCCTGATGAACCGCAACCGCGTTCAGAGCATGGTCAAGCTGAAGCACGGACAGGGCGGAGCGCCGGTCTACCAGTATCTGTTCCAGTTCCAGTCGCCGCAACTCGGCGGCGTGGCAGGAGCGTGGCACACCGCCGAGCTCGCCTTCTGCTTCGACAATGTCGAGCGTTGCGCGCAGGGGACGGGCAACACGGTGGAAGCGCAGCGACTGGGCCGCACGATGGCCACGGCCTGGGCGAATTTCGCGCGCACGGGCAATCCGAGCCAGCCTTCGCTGACGTGGACCGCAAGCGATCCGGCGCGCTGCCAGACAATGGTCTTCGATGTCGACAGCCGGATGGTGGACGATCCCGAGGGCGACTCGCGCCGCATCCTGCTCGGTTGAGGAAAAACGGGGTCAGGTCCGTCAGTCCGACCCGCCGCGGCGCGTCGGTCAGGCACGTCGATCCTCGGGCTCCCAGCCTTCTGCACGACGGTCAAATGTTCGATCATATAGGATTTTTCCTGTCCGAGTATTGACATGTCCGCTCGACACTGGGATGTCTCTGGTAACGTTACCAGAGACAAACTGGATCGATGGGAGAGGATTGTGGCTTTGAGTAATTCGAGCGGATTGCGTTTTCGGCGCTGGCGGTTGGGTGCGGTCAGTTCGGCGGCGATCACGACGTGCCTGATCGCATCGCCAGCCTCCGCCCAGCTTCCGGCGACGCAGGCGCAGGAGCAGTCCGGCGCCGCGGCTGCAACGGCTGCGGACACGGTGATAACGACTGCCAGCCCGCAAGACACGGTCGCGGACCCGGAGGCGGGCGCGGCGCAGGACATCATCGTCACCGGATCGCGAATCACGACCGGCGGCTACACCGCGCCGACTCCAACGACGGTGATCGACGCTAGTGCGATCGCGGCGAACGCGCAGCCTAACATCTTCACGACGATCGCGCAGTTGCCGTCGCTGCAGGGATCGACCGGCACGGCTACCAACACCTTCAGCACGTCTAGCGGGCAGCAGGGGCTCAGCTCGTTCTCCCTGCGCGGCGTGGGCGCGATCCGGACACTGACGCTGCTCGACGGGCAGCGCGTCGTCGGAGCGAACGTGACGGGTGTTCCGGACATCAGCCTGTTCCCGCAGTTGCTGGTGAAGCGGGTCGACGTGGTCAACGGCGGCGCATCGGCATCCTACGGATCGGACGCGGTCGGCGGCGTGGTCAACTTCATCACCGATACGCGGTATCAGGGCGTGAAGGGCAATGTGCAGGGCGGCATCACCAACTACGGCGATAACGAGCAGGTGCTGGTGCAGCTTGCGGCCGGCACCAGCTTCTTCGAAGATCGCGTGCATGTCGTCGCCAGCACCGAATATGCGCGGGAAGAGGGTATCGGCGGCGGTGAATTCGGTATCGGTCTGGCCGGTGGGCGCGACTGGTTTCGTCAATCGACGCTCATCAACCGCAACGTCCTGAACGACGGATCGCCGCAATATCTGTTCCGGGACTTCGCCCAGCCGTACAATTACACGAAGTTCGGCCTGATCACCGCTGGACCGCTCCAGGGCACCGCGTTCGATCAGGCGGGCAACCCGTTCCAGTTCCAGTACGGCTCCAACGGCACCCCCGCGCGCGACGCCGCGGGCTCCGTCACCGGGTGCTTCCCCGGTTTCTGTCTGGGCGGCGACCTGTCCGGCAACGTCGATGCGGGCCGATCGCTCCAGTCGCGCATCCAGCGCGTCAACAGCTATGGCCGGATCGGGTTCGACTGGGCACCCGACAACGAGATATATTTCACCGGCAACATCGGCCAGGTGAAGACCCGCAACCAGCCGGTGGGCGGGCAGAACCGTCCGAACCTGACGATCCAGTGCGCGAACCCTTTCGTTCCCGCACTCGTCCAGGCCGCCTGCGCGACCGCCGGCATCACCAATTTCCAGTACGGCACCAGCAACGCCGCCCTCGGCAACACGCAGGTGCACACCGACCGGCGGCAGTATCGCTTCGTCGCCGGAGCGAAGGGGCGTCAGTCCGTCGCCGGGTCCGACTGGACCTACGACATGTACTACGAACACGGGACGAACTACTCGGACATCGATGTCAGCAACATCCTGCTGTCCAATCGCTTCAACCAGGCAATCAACGCCACGACGCTGAACGGTGCGATCGTCTGCGCCAACCCGGTGGCGCGAGCGGGCGGTTGCCAGCCGCTGAACATCTTCGGGGGCAATCCGTCGCAGCAGGCGCTCGACTATATCATGCCGGCCAACGGACCCTACCAGCGGACCCGGCAGACGCAGGACGTGATCAGCGTCAACTTCTCCGGCTCCCCGTTCAGCCTGTGGGCCGGGCCCGTCTCGTTCGCATTCGGCGCTGAGTTCCGGCACGAATATTATCGCGTCCGCGCCGATCCGTACGGCGCAGGCATCGAGAACACGCCGAACAACGCGGCCTATCCGTTCGACCCGTTGCTGCTGCCGGGCGGCAACAACTGGTACGCCGGCAACTACAAGAACGGGCAGGGCGCCTACAGCGTCAAGGAAGCGTTCGTCGAAACGAACATCCCGCTTCTGGACTCGGACGGTGCGGGACGCGCGAACATCAACGGCGCGGTCCGCGTCACCGACTACAGCACCTCCGGCACGGTCTGGGCGTGGAAGGTCGGCGGAACATGGGACCTGCCGATCGACGGCTTCCGCATCCGCGGCGTGACGTCGCGCGATGTGCGCGCGCCCAATCTGTCGGAACTGTTCGCCGCACCCGTCACGACGACGCTGCCAAACTTCTTCGATCCGTTCCGCAACGTGAACGTGCTGGCGATCCAGAATACCATCGGCAACACCAACCTGACGCCCGAGATCGCGCGCAACTCGACCGCCGGCATCGCCTTCTCGGACTCGAAGTGGCTCCCCGGCCTCAGCGTGTCGGTCGATTACTATCGTATCAAGATCAAGGACGTGATCTCCAGCCTGGGCGCAGGCGACATCGTCAACCTGTGCTTCCGGAACATCCTTCCCGCCGGTTGCAGCGCGTTCAACCTGAACAACACCAATGGCCCGAACTTCATCAACGTCCAGGCCTTCAATCTCGCGTCGATCGATACCGAGGGTTTCGACATCGAGGCGAGCTATCGCTGGCAGCGCCCACTGGGCTTGCCGGGCAACTTCACCGTGCGCGCGCTGGCGACCAACATCCGCAAGTTCGTGACGGACACCGGCCTGCCCGGCACGATCCCGAACGATACCGCGGGGGTCAACACGGGGAGCACGCCGGACTGGAAGTGGCTGGCGCAGCAGAGCTACTCCAACGACGACTTCTCCCTGCTGGTTCAGGAGCGGTGGTTCAGCGACGGCGTGCTGGGGAACCAGTATGTCGAGTGCGGCGCGGGCAATTGCCCGGCATCGACCACCACGCGGCCGACGATCGACCAGAACTTCATGCCGGGTGCGTTCTATCTCGATATCGGCGGCAGCTATAACGTCACCAAGGAGATCACCGCGTACTTCAAGGTCGACAACCTCCTCGATCGCGATCCGGCCAAGTCGCCCTTCTTCGTCAATCCGGCGCTCTACGATGTGTATGGCCGGATCTACCGCGCGGGTGTGCGATTCAACTTCTGATGCTGGGGAGAGGCGAGCGTAGCGAGAGCTGCGCTCGCCGGTCACGCCGGCGCGGCGGTGGACTCCCGCTCGACGAGCAGGTGGTCGAGGATGCAGGTCTTGCCGGCCACCTCGGCCGCCGACGGTCCGGTGCGCATCGCCTGGATCAGCCGCTGCATCGCTTCGGCGGCCAGTGCGCGGACCGGCTGGCGGATGGTGGTGAGCGGCGGCCAGAGCGTGACCGCGGCGGTGCTGTCGTCGAATCCGGCGACGGTCAGGTCGCGGGGCACGTCCATGTGCCGTCGGTGCGCCACCGACACGACGGCGGCGGCCATATCGTCGTTGCTGGCGAAGACCGCGCTCGGCGGGCTGGCCGCATCGAGCAGCGTTTCGCCCGCGATCAGGCCGGACGCGTAGCTGAAATCACCTTCGACGACGTGGGTGGTGACCGTCCCGGCATCCCGCACCGCCGCCTCGAAGCCCGCCAGCCGCTCGATACTGGCGGCCTGATCGCGGTTGCCGAGGACGAAGCCGAGCCGCCGATGGCCGAGCCCGACCAGATGCCGCGTCATGTCGTAGGCGGCACGGTGGTTGTCGATGTTGACGCAGATCGCATCCGGAACGACGCCGCCGACGACGGCGACGGGCAGGCCGGCGTCGGTCACGATCTGCCGCACCGCCGCGCTCTCGCCGAGTGGTGGCGCCAGGATCACGCCGCCGATCCGCGATGCGATCAGCCCCTCGATCGCATCGCGCGTCGGTGGCGCGCCGCCTTCGCCCTTCAGCAGGATCAACTGCGCGGCCCGCGCGGACGCCTCCTCGAACACGCCGGCCAGGAAGTCGCTCATGAACGCGGCGCTGGGGTTCGAATAGATCACGCCGATCCTCACCTCTTTCGAGGTGACGAGACTGCGCGCCATCAGGTTCGGCGTGTATTTCAGCGCGGTGATCGCCTCGGTGACCGCCGCGCGCATTTCGGCCCGGACGCCCGCGTCGCCATTGATGACGCGCGACACGGTCATCGGCGACACGCCCGCGGCCTTCGCGACATCGATGATGGTCACGCCGCGTGGGCGACGGGTCGAACGGTCCAAGTCTCTCTCTGTGCTGGCTCCGGCGTATCGTGGATCGTCGCCGCCGCTCAAGGACTTGCATCGTTCCGCCGGGGCACGTCAATGGGGCGTATCGTCTCGGGGATTCGGCGGACCTTTCGGACGTTGTTTACCACAGGGGCCACGGCCATGAATCATGGAGGCGGACGGTGAGACGATTCCCTTATGTCCGCTGGACGATCATCGCGCTGTTCGTCGGCGCGATGGTCATCAACTATCTGACCCGCAGCGTATTGGGCGTCGCGGCCCCGGCGATCATGGCCGAACAGCATATCTCCTCCGCGCAATATTCGTGGATCACCGGCGCGTTCCAGTTCGGCATCATGTTCCAGCCGGTGGCAGGCTATCTGCTCGACCTGATCGGACTGAAGATCGGCTTCACGCTGTTCGTCGCGGTCTGGTCGCTCATCACGCTCGGGCACGGGCTGGCCACCGGCTGGGTCGGCTTCGCGGGGCTGCGCGGCGCACTGGGGCTGGTCGAGGGATCGGCGCAGCCGGCGGGGATGAAGCTGGTCGCAGAGTGGTTTCCCGCCCGCGAACGCGGCGTTGCCGGCGGCATCTACCAGATCGGGGCGTCGTTCGGCGCGGTTTTGGCGCCGCCGCTCGTCGCCTGGTCGGTCTTCAACTATAGCTGGCGTGCGGCGTTCTTCGTCGCCGGCGGGCTCGGGCTGGTCTGGGTGCTCGGATGGATCGCATGGTACGCGCCGCCCGCGCGGCATCGCGCCCTGTCCGATCGCGAGCGGACGCTGATCGTCGAGGGGCAGGAGCCCGCGTTGGTCCGGCATCGCCGCCGGCCGCCGCTGGGCGAACTGCTCCGCCGCCGCAACCTCTGGGCCATCGCGGCGGCGCGGTTCCTGGCCGATCCGGTCTGGGGCATGCTGTCGCTGTGGATGCCGCTCTACCTCGTGCAGGTCCGCCACTTCGACCTCGGACAGATCGCGCTGTTCGCCTGGCTGCCGTTTCTCGCGGCCGATCTGGGGTGCCTGTTCGGCCCGGCGGTGGTGGCGTACCTGCAACGGCGAGGCATCGGGTTGATCGACGCCCGCCGCGGTGTCTTCACGCTCGGTGCGGTGCTGATGACGGGGATGATGTTCGTGGGCAGCGTCACCAGCCCCGTCGCCGCCGTCGCTTTGCTGTGTCTGGGCGGCTTCGCGCACCAGACGCTGTCGGTCACGGTCATCACCCTGTGTTCCGATCTGTTTCCGCAGGATCAGGTCGCGACCGCCACGGGCGTGTCCGGCACGGCCGCGAATCTCGGCGTCCTGATCTTCACCTTGACGCTCGGGTCGCTGGTTGATCAGGTCGGTTATCAGCCCTTCTTCGTCCTGCTCGGCCTGCTCGATCTCGCCGGTGCGGCCCTGCTCTGGACCCTGGTGCGAAAACCCGCATGACTCCTGCCAACCCCATCCTGCGTGGCTTCAATCCGGACCCCTCGATCGTGCGGGTGGGCGAGGACTACTATATCGCCACATCGACCTTCGAATGGTTTCCGGGGGTGCAGATCCACCACAGTCGCGACCTCGCGACATGGCGGCTGGTCGGTCGCCCGCTCGTCCGCCCCAGCCAGCTCGACATGCGCGGCGATCCCGATTCCTGCGGCGTCTGGGCACCGGACCTGAGCTACAAGGACGGCCGCTTCCACCTGATCTTCACCGACGTGAAGCGCTACGGCCGCACCACCGTCGACGGTGCGAAGGGTGCGTCGCTGCGCGATTTCCACAACTTCTGGGTGTGGAGCGATCGGATCGACGGCGACTGGTCCGATCCCGTCCACCTCAACAGCAGCGGCTTCGACCCGGCGCTATTCCATGACGACGACGGCCGAAGCTGGCTGTTGAACATGCTGTGGGATCACCGCCCGGACCGGGGGCGCTTCGCCGGCATCATCGCGCAGGAAATGGACCTGAACGCCGGGCACCTGGTCGGGCAGCGGCACCTCATCTTCCGCGGCACCCCGCTGGGGTTCACCGAGGGACCACACCTCTACAAGCGCGACGGCTGGTATCATCTGCTCGTCGCGGAGGGCGGTACCGAGCGCAACCACGCGGTCGTGATGGCCCGGTCGCGCTCGCTGTTCGGCCCGTATGAAGCGCACCCGGACGGTCCCGTCCTGACCGCGGCGGGCGATCCGGCGTCGGCATTGCAGCGCGTCGGGCACGGCGATCTGGTCGAGACGCCCACGGGCGAGCCGTGGATGGCGTTCCTGTGCGGACGCCCCTTGCCCGCCACGGACCGCTGCGTGCTGGGCCGCGAAACGGCGATCCTGCCGATGCGGTGGGATGCGGACGGCTGGCTGCGCCGCGCCGCGCCGCTACCCACCGAGACGGTGGAGGTGCCGATCGACGAGCGCAGCGAATTCGACGGGTCGCTCCTGCCGCCGGCGTTCCAGTGGCTGCGCACGCCGTACCCGGAAGATCTGTTCAGCCTGACCGAGCGGCCAGGATATCTGCGGCTGTTCGGGCGCGAGACGATCGGCAGTCACTTCCGCCAATCGCTGGTCGCGCGTCGGCAACAGGCGTTTCGGTACGATGCCATGACGCTGGTCGATTTCGAGCCGGAACACTTCCAGCAGGCGGCGGGACTGGTCTGTTACTACAACAGCACCAAATATCATTTCCTGCACATCACTGCCGGCGATGACGGCGAGCGCCAGATCCAGCTTCTGTCGATCCTGCCGCTCGGCGAGGGGCAGAGCTTGATGACGCCGCCGATCGTCGTCGCGCCCGGTCCGGTGGAACTGCGCGCCAGTGTGGACCACGAACATCTGCGGTTCGCATGGCGAATGGAAGGCGACACCGACTGGTGCTGGCTGGCTGAACAGCACGATGCCAGCCTGTTGTCGGACGAAGCGACGCTGCCCGGCCTGCCGAATTTCACCGGCACGTTCGTGGGGATGGCGTGTCAGGACATGGCCGGCACCGGCCGACCGGCGGACTTCCGCTATTTCCACTATGTGGAGGCGCGACAGCAAGACTTCCGCGCACCGTCGCATGCGGCGGGTCCGGCAGATGACGACTGCATCCTCGGCACGTCCTGCACTTTGACGGCACCGGCCATGACGGCTAGCCAGATCGCGTAGGATCCGGGGGGCGCAGAACATGGCGACGATCGTTTCGGGGGTTCCGCCGCGATCGGGGATGGCGGCCGACGGGTTTCAGGACATGCTGCCGGTCGGTGCCGTCGTGCTGTCCGGCCGCCGGCTAGTCGCCGGGTCGTAAGATGAAGACGATCCGCATCCTGCTGTTCGCGCTCGTCTGGCTGTCGTGCGCGTGGTTCGGGTCGTGGGAGTTCAATCCGAACAACTCGACGCGATTGTTTGCGGCGATCAGCATGGTCGAGGACGGCGATGCGACGATCGACGAGTTCCGCGACCTGACGATCGACAAGGCGATCTTCGGCCCGCACGCCTATCTGGACAAGGCGCCGGGCATGACGCTGATGGCGGTGCCGGCGGTCGCGCTGGCCGATGCGGTGACGGGTGAGCGGGCGAGCTCGTTCGTGATGGCGCTGGGCGATCCGTCGCTGGCGCGCTTCCTGCGGTTGAGGCTGCGACTGGCGACGGCGATCGGGCCGGCGGTGCTGACGGCGATCGCGGCGGTGCTGCTGTTCGACATGGCGGCGTCGACCGCCGGTTCGGGAGCAGGCGTGGGGGCGGGGCTGTTCGCGGCGCTCGCCTATGCACTGGGGACGCCGATCTGGGGATGGTCGACGACGATCTTCGGCCATGCCGCGGTGGCCGCGCTGTACGTCATTGCGGTCTGGTGCTTCTGGCGTGCGAGCCTGACGCAAGGACGCTGGCCGGCGCTGATCGGTGGCGCGGCGCTCGGCTGGGCGGTGGTGGTCGAATATCAGGCGGTGCTGGCGGGAAGTGCCATTGCGATCTGGGCGGTGTGGCGGGTGTGGCCATCGCCGCGGCGCTGGCTGCTGCTGGGACTCGCGGCGGCGGGGGGTGTCGTCGCGCTGTTGCCGTTGCCGCTCTACAACCTGTTCGCGTTCGGGACGGTGTTCAAGGTCGGTTATTCCGGCGTGGTCGGTTTCGAGGGGATGCAGCAGGGGCTGTTCGGACTGACATGGCCGCGACCGATCCTCCTTTGGGAGATCCTGTTCGGGGAGCGGCGCGGGCTGTTCTGGGTCGCGCCGGTGTTGCTGATCGCGCCGCTGGGGCTGGCGACGATGGCGGACGAGCGGCGGACGCGCGACGTGGCGGCGATGGTGGCGGCGGTGATCCTGATCGTGCTGATGGTCAACGCCGCCTATGTCTATTGGGATGGCGGCAATTCCACTGGACCGCGGCATGCGATGCCTGCGGTGGGGTTGCTCGCGCTGTGTCTCGCGCCGTGGTGGGCGGGGTTGAAGCCGGCCGGGCGCTGGGCGGCGGGCGCTGTGCTGGGGGTGTCGATCGGGCTGAACCTCTGCGTCGCCTCGGCCGAAATCGCCGCGCCGCCCGAATTCCGCTTCCCGATCTGGAGCGCGGTGATCGATTACCGCTTCCTGCGCGGCGACCTTCGGACATGGCCGAGCGAGTGGTTCGGCTGGTCGACCTGGGGCGGGCTGTACCTGTACGGCACCGTCGCGGTGCCGTTGCTGGCGGTGCTGATACTCCGCGCCCGCCGCTATTGCGGGTTGCCGGGCGCGTAGGGGAAGCTCAGGGCCTTGTACCAGTTCAGGTCGTGCGGCGGCGGCGCGACACCCGCGGGCAGGGGCAGGCCGTTGACCGACATCCAATAGGCGAGGCTGGCGTCGCGCCACCACTGCGCCTCGCGCTGCTGCACCGCCAGGAAGCTGGCGGTTTTCTGCCAGCGTTCGGCGTCGACGACCGGCTTCACCGTGTCCCAGCGCGTCCGCATCCCGACGACATAGGCGACACCGGCATCGTAATGCCCGACGAGGTCCGCCCAGAGCGTACGCCCGGACGGCATCCGCCGGTCCCATGCGACGTGGTGGAACCAGAGCAATTCCCCCGGCGGCGTGGTGGCGGGATCGGCGAACTTCGCGGCGACCGGCGGGGCATATTGCGCGACGGCGTTGCTGCCGGATTTCGTGCGGTCGAACCCGATGCCGCGTTTGTCGGCCTTGTGGTAATAGACCGGGTTCCATTCGGGGCGCTTCAGGTCGGACACCCACGGCCCCGGCCCGTAATGGTGGCCCGTCGCCATGACATGCGCGAGTCCGAGCGCGCCGGTGTAATCGACCACCGCTTCGCGCGATCCCATCATCATCGCCACGGCGGGCGCGACCGCGGCGGGTGCGAAGGTCTGCGCCGCCCATTCGCGGGCCACGGTTTCCGCAGAGAGCGACGGGTCCCAGGCCATGCGGCCGAACGCGTACCAGTTCGCCTGATTGAAGGTTGAGCCGGTCCAGTCGCGATCGTCGCCGATATTGGCGACTCCGGCGATGCCGGTGAGCGTATGTCCCTCCAGCGAGCCGTCCACGACCTTCGCCACGGTCGATCCCGCGCCCTTCGCGAAGGTGTCGCTCGCCAGCGTTTCGGCGAAGAGCGGGCCGAGATAGGCGAGGTGAGTGGCGAACCCCAGATATTCCTTGGTGATCTGGAATTCCATCATCAGCGGCGTCTTCGGCATCGCGCCGAACAGCGGATGAAAGGGCTCGCGCGGCTGGAAGTCGATCGCGCCGTTCTTCACCTGCACGATGACGTTCTTCGCGAAACGGCCGTCGAGCGGCTTGAACTCGGTATAGGCCTGTTTCGCGCGATCGTCGGGATCGGTGTCCGCATACACGAAGGCGCGCCACATCACGATGCCGTCATGCGGCGCGACGGCGGCGGCGAGCATGTTCGCGCCGTCGGCATGGGTGCGGTGATAGTCGCGCGGGCCGGGCTGCCCCTCGCTGTTCGCCTTGACGAGAAAGCCGCCGAAATCCGGGATCGCGCGGTAGATCTCGTCGGCCTTGGCCCGCCACCACGCCGCGACCTGCGGGTCGAGCGGATCGGCGGTCTTCAGCCCGCCGAGTTCGATCGGCGCGGAGAAGCGCGCCGAGAGGTAGACGCGGATGCCGTAGGGGCGGAAGATGTCGGCCAGAGCCGCCGCCTTGGCGATGTAGCGCGGTGAAAGGCTTTCGGCCTTGGCGTTGACGTTGTTGAGGACAGTGCCGTTGATCCCGAGCGACGCGTTGGCGCGCGCATAGTCGACGTAGCGCGGGTCCTTATAGTCGGGGAGCGTCCACCAGTCCCACAGCGAGCGGCCGGCATAACCGCGCTCCACCACGCCATCGAGATTGTCCCAGTGATTGAGGACGCGCAGCTTCACGCGGGGGGCGGAGGTGAGGTCGCCGGCGGCGCCGGTCGCGCGCTGGCGGATCAGCGCGAACGCGCCGTAGAGTACGCCGCGATCGGTGTTGCCGGTGACGAGGGTGACCGGGCGACCGTTCAGCCGGACGGCGCGAATGAGATAGCCTTCGTCTCCCAGCGTCGCGGTCGGCAGCTTCAGGTCGGCGACCTCTGCCGTCCTGGCCAGCACGATCGCACCGGCCTGGGCGGGAAGCGCACGGCGAACCTCCGCAGCGGCGACGCGCAGCATGGGGGTGTCGCCGCGTACCGAGACGCTGTCCGGCGCGATCGTCGTCGCAGGATATCGCATCCACAGGTCGTAACCGTCTTCGGCCAGTGCGGGCGCGGCACCCGCCGACAACAACCCGGCGATCAGCACGATGCGTGCGAAAAGCGTCATCATCCTCGTCCCATTGCGCGGGCGGTGCCGTTGACAGCGCCGCCTCCCGTCGTTCATGGTAACGCTATCACAGTGATGGCATCGCAAGCAATGCCGCGTCTGCATCCGGGAGAGAGCCTGACATGACCCCCGCCGCCACGACCCTTGCCCGCCGTGACCTGCTGCGCTGGAGCGCGGGCGTTTCGCTGGCCAGCCTGATGCCCGCCGCCGTACGTGCTGCCGTGGCCGACCGTCCGTTGTACCGTGACGCACGCGCGCCCGTCGACCTGCGCGTCCGCGACCTGATCGGGCGGATGACGCTGGACGAGAAGGTCGCGCAGCTGATTACGCTGTCGACCAGCAAACGCGACGTGATGAACGCCGACCGCGCCTTCGATCCGGTGATGGCGAGCACGGCATATCCGCACGGCATCGGCCAGATCGCCCGGCCATCCGATCGCGGCGGTGCGGCGACGGCGAACAACACGGGCGCCGATGTTACCGGTCGCTGGCGGAAGCCGGCGGATACGATAGGCTTCGTCAATGCCGGGCAAGCCTGGGCACGGACGACGCGGCTGGGCATCCCGATCCTGTACCACGAGGAGTCGCTGCACGGGTACATGGCGCCGGAGGCGACCAGCTTTCCGCAGGCGATCGCGCTGGCAGGCAGCTTCGACCGCGACCTGATGACGCGCGTGCAGGCGGTGATCGGGCGCGAAGTGCGCGCGCACGGCACCGTGCTGGCGCTGTCGCCCGTCGTCGACATCGCGCGCGACCCGCGCTGGGGCCGGATCGAGGAGACGTTCGGCGAGGACCCGTATCTATGCGGCGAGATGGGTGTGGCCGCCGTCCTCGGCCTCCAGGGCCCGGGCAAGACGCTGGCGCGGCACAAGGTCTTTGCGACGTTGAAGCACATGACCGGGCACGGCCAGCCGCTGGCCGGCAACAATGTCGCGCCGGCGCCGCTGGGCGAGCGGGAGTTGCGCGAGAGCTTCTTCCCGCCGTTCCGCGCGGTGGTGGAGCGGACCGGCATCGGCGCGGTGATGCCGTCCTATAACGAGATCGACGGCGTACCGAGTCACGCCAATCACTGGCTGCTGGGCACGGTGTTGCGCGGCGAATGGGGTTTCGACGGGGCGGTGGTCAGCGACTATGCCGCGATCCAGGAATTGGCGAGCTTCCACCGCATCGCCCCCGGCTTGCCGGGGGCGGCGGCGCTGGCGCTGAAGGCCGGCGTGGACAGCGACCTGCCGGACGGGGTCGCGTATCGCACGCTCGCCGATCAGGTGCGCAGCGGCGCGGTGTCGGTGGGGGGGGTGGATGCGGCGTGCAGGCGGATGCTGGCCATGAAGTTCCGCGCGGGGCTGTTCGAGGCGGAGCCGGTGAATGCACGCGCGGCGGCGGCGCTGACCGCGAATGCGGAGGCACGCGCGCTGGCGCTGGAGGCGGCGCGGCGGTCGATCGCGCTGCTGGTCAACGACGGCGTGCTGCCGCTGACGGCGGGCGCGCACAAACGGGTGGCGGTGATCGGGCCGAACGCGGCGGTGACGCGGCTGGGCGGCTATTCCTCGATCCCGCGCACCGAGGTGTCGCTGCTGGACGGCGTGCGGGCGCGCCTGAAGGGGAAGGCGGAGGTCGTGCATGCGCAGGGCGTGTTCATCACGCAGAGCGAGGATCGGTCCGCGAACGAGGTGCTGCTCGCCGACCCCGCAAAGAACCGCGCGCTGATCGCGGAGGCAGTCGAGGTCGCGAAGACCGCCGACGTGATCCTGCTGGCCATCGGTGACACCGAACAGACCAGCCGCGAAGGCTATGCGAAGAACCATCTCGGCGACCGTACCGGGCTGGACCTGCTCGGCGAGCAGAATGCGCTGTTCGAGGCGATGAAGGCGACCGGCAAGCCCGTGGTGGTGGTGGCGATCAATGGCCGGCCGCCGTCATGGCCGACCGCCGTCGCGGGGGCGAACGCGCTGCTGGAATGTTGGTATGTCGGGCAGGAGGGCGGCACCGCGATCGCGGAGGCGCTGTTCGGCGATTTCAATCCGGGCGCGAAGCTGCCCGTCACCGTCGTGCGCGATGTCGGGCAGGTGCCGTTCTATTACAATCACAAGCCGTCGGCGCGGCGCGGATATCTGTTCGATGACGACAAGCTGCTGTTCCCGTTCGGTTTCGGGCTGAGCTACACGCGGTTCGAGGTGGGCGCGCCGCGGCTGTCCGTGCCAAGGATCGGTAGCGGCGGCAGCGTCACCGTCGAGGTCGACGTGGCGAATGTCGGTGAGCGAACTGGCGACGAGGTCGTGCAGGTCTATGTCCGCGACCAGGTGTCGTCGGTGGCGCGACCGGTCAAGGAGCTGAAGGGCTTCGAGCGGGTGACGCTGACCTCCGGCGAGCGCCGGACGCTGCGCTTCGTATTGGGTCCGGAGGCGTTCCGGATGTGGGACATGGACATGCGCGAGGTGGTGGAGCCCGGTCTGTTCGACATCATGGCCGGTCCGAACAGCCGCGACCTGAAGACCGCGACGCTCGAGATCGCCTGAGCGGCCACATATATGGCGTGAGATTGGTAAGCCGTTGTCAGGAATGCTGTCTGTCGATGTGGTCTGGCCATTTCCAAGGAACTGCTGATAGTGTGTGGCCGACGCTCCATGATGGGGCCGTGAGGATCATGGCATGACCCGCCCGCTCGTTCTGCATCCCGACCGCCTGTTCCCCGCCGACCCGGGTATGCGTGCGATCGCCCGGTCGCTGTACGCCCGGATCAAGGATCTGCCGATCGTCAGTCCGCACGGTCACACCGATCCGGCATGGTTCGCGCGAAACGAGCCGTTCAGCGATCCGGCCAATCTGCTGATCGTGCCCGACCATTATGCATTTCGCATGCTGATGAGCCAGGGCGTTCCGCTGGCAGCGCTCGGGGTTCCCAGCGTCGACGGCAGTCCCGTCGAAACCGATCCGCGCGCGATCTGGCGGGTGTTCGCGGACCACTACCACCTGTTCCGGGGTACGCCGTCGCGACTGTGGCTCGACTGGGTCTTTGCGGAGGCCTTCGGGATCGACGAACAACTGGAGCCGTCCACGGCCGACCATTATTACGACACGATCGACACGGCGCTGAAGACCGACGCGTTCCGCCCGCGTGCGCTATACGAACGGTTCGGCATCGAAGTGATCGCCACGACCGAAAGCCCGCTCGATCCGCTGGAGCATCACGCCGCCATCCGGGCGAGCGGCTGGCACGGGCGGGTCGTCACGGCCTATCGCCCCGACCCGGTCGTCGATCCGGACACGCCGGGTTTCGCGGACAACGTCCGCCGCTTCGGCGAAACGGCGGGTGTCGCGGTGGCGGATTATGCCGGTTATCTTGCCGCGCACCGCTTTCACCGGGCACGGTTCCGCGAGGCGGGAGCGACATCGACCGATCACGGTCATCCGTCCGCCGCGACGGCGGACCTGCCGCCGGACGAGGCGGCGTCGCTGTACCTGCGTGTCCTTGCCGACCCGACGCCGGCGGAGGCGGAACTGTTCCGTGCGCAGATGCTGACGGAAATGGCCGGGATGTCGGTCGAGGACGGGATGGTGATGCAGCTCCACCCTGCCGTGTTCCGCAGTCACAACAAGGATGTCTTCGCCCGTTTCGGGCGCGACAAGGGCGGTGACATCCCGCTGCCGGGGGAGTTCGTTCGCAGTTTGAAACCGCTGCTCGACCGGTTCGGCAACGATCCGCGGCTGACGCTGATCCTGTTCACCCTCGACGAGGATACGTACAGCCGCGAACTCGCACCGCTGGCGGGGCACTATCCGGCGTTGAAGCTCGGGCCGCCGTGGTGGTTCCACGACTCGCCGGAAGGGATGCGCCGGTTCCGCGAGCGGGCGACGGAAACCGCCGGCTTCTACAACACGGTCGGGTTCAACGACGATACGCGTGCATTCCTGTCGATCCCGGCCCGCCACGACGTCGCGCGCCGGATCGATTGCGCGTGGCTGGCGCAACTCGTCGCGGATCATCGGCTCGACGAGGACGAGGCGCACGAACTGGCGCACGCGTTGACGTATGATCTGGTGAAGGCGGCCTACAAGCTGTGAGGTTGTCCACATCCGTCCTGCCGGACAGCGCCGCCGTACCGACCTACGACCGGTCGCAGGTCCGGCGCGGCGTCGTGCATCTGGGCATCGGCGCGTTTCACCGCGCGCATCAGGCGACGATCTTCGAGGCGGCACTGGCGGCGGGCGATCTGCGATGGGGCGTCGTCGGCGTCTCCCTGCGGTCCCCGGCGGTGCGCGACCAGATGCGGGCGCAGGACGGGCTGTACACGGTGGTGGTGCGAGACGACGACGCAGCGCAAGTGCAGGTGATCGGCGCGGTGCTGGACGTGCTGGTCGCACCCGAGGACCCCAAAGCGGTCGTGGCAGCCATCGGCGCACCGGACACGCACCTCGTGACGCTGACGGTGACGGAGAAGGGTTACAAGCTGGATCGCGCCAGCGGGTCGCTCGACCGGACCGACGCGGACGTGGCCCGCGATCTGGCCTCGCTCGACGCGCCGCGCACGGTGCCGGGGCTGATCGCGGCCGGGCTCGCCGTGCGGCGGGCGGCGGGGATCGCGGCGATCACGGTCCTGTCGTGCGACAATCTTCCGCACAACGGGGCATTGCTGAGGGCGGGTGTGCTGGAGATCGCGTGCGCGCACGATCCGGCGCTGGCGGACTGGATTGCGACAAACGTGGCGTTTCCGGCGACGATGGTCGACCGGATCGTCCCGGCGACGACCGACGACGATATCATAAAGCTGACGGAGCGCATCGGCGTCGAGGATCGCGCGATGGTGAAGACCGAGCCGTTCCTGCAATGGGTCGTCGAGGACCGGTTTTCCGGACCGCGACCTGACTTGGCTCGGTTCGGCGTGCAACTGACAGACGCGGTGGGGCCGTGGGAGGACGCAAAGCTGCGGCTGCTCAACGGTGCCCATTCGGGCATCGCCTATCTCGGCGGGCTGACAGGCGATGATTTCGTGCACGAATTCGTCGCACGGCCAGAGGGGCGGGCGTTCGTCGATGCGTTGTGGAATGAATCAGCCGCTACGCTGACTCCGCCGGCGGGGCTGGACGTGGCGTCCTATCGCGAACAGTTGATGGCGCGCTTCGCCAATCCGTCGCTCCAGCATCGCACCCGCCAGATCGCGGCGGACGGGTCGCAGAAGCTGCCGCAGCGGCTGATCGCGCCGATCCGCGAGCGACGTGCGCGGGGCTTGCCGGTGGATGCGCTCGCTCTCGCGGTGGCGGCATGGATGCGGTGGCAGGCGGGCACGACCGATGCCGGCGACCGGTTCGTCGTCGACGATCCCATCGCCGATCGACTGGCATCGGCGCGAGGAGTGGACGCCTTGCTGGCCGCGATCGGTGCCGACGATATCGACGCCACGGCGCGCGGAGCGATCGCGGCGCATCTCCACCTCCTTCAGACCAGCGGCGCCCGGGCCGCGGTCGCCAGCCTGGGAACTCAACGATGATCCGCCGCGCCCTGCTTCTGGCTACCCTGATTTCCGCGCCGGCGCTCGCCGACCCGCCCTCGCTGCGCAAGCAGGGAACGGCGACCCAGCTGATCGTCAACGGCCAGCCCATGCTCGTCATCGGTGGCGAACTGAGCAATTCCGCCGCGTCGAGTGCGACTTACATGGCTCCGCACTGGGCGAAGCTGAAGGCGATGCATCTCAATACCGTGCTGGCGCCGGTGTCGTGGGAACTGATCGAGCCGGTCGACGGCCGCTACGACTGGTCGTCGGTCGATGCGATGCTGAAGGCGGCGCGGGCCAACGACCTGAAGATCGTCGTGCTGTGGTTCGGGGCGTGGAAGAATTCGATGTCCACCTATGTCCCGGCGTGGGTGAAGCGCGATCAGACCCGGTTTCCGCGAGCGGGTTTGCCGAACGGGCAGGGCGTGGAGATCCTCTCGACCTTCGGCGCCGAGACGCTGGCGGCGGACCAGAAGGCGTTCGCGGCGCTGATGGCGCATCTGAAGACCGTGGACGACCGCGACAACACCGTGGTCATGACCCAGGTGGAGAACGAGATCGGCATGCTGCCGGTCGCACGCGATTACAGCCCGGTCGCCAATGCCGCCTTCGCACAGCCGGTGCCGCGCGAGCTGGTCGATTATCTGGTCGCCCACAAGGATGGGCTGGTGCCCGAAATGCGGGCGATGTGGCTGGATCGCGGGGCGAAGACGGCGGGAAGCTGGACCGAACTGTTCGGCGAGGGCGATGCCGGGGCGGAGGTGTTCGCGGCGTGGCACTATGCGCGGTTCGCCGATGCCCTGACGCGGGCGGGCAAGGCGGCGTACCCGATGCCGATGTACGTCAACGTGGCGCTCAACCGCCCGGGCCGTGCGCCCGGCGAGTATCCGGCGGGGGGGCCGTTGCCGCATCTGATCGACGTGTGGAAAGCGGGCGCGCCAAGCATCGACCTGATCGCCCCGGACATCTATTTCCCGAACTTCGTCGACATCGTCAATCGGTACACTCGGCGCGACAATCCGCTGTTCGTGCCCGAAGCCAACAATGCCGATCACCCGACCGTCGCCGCCAACGCCTTCTATGCCTTCGGGCAACTGGACGCGATCGGCTTCGGGCCGTTCTCGATCGATTCGATCGACGCCGAGCCGGGGAAGCTCAAGGATGCGTACGGCGTGTTGCAGCAGCTTCGTCCGCACATCCTGGCGGCGCAGGGGACGGGCCGGATGGCAGGTTTCAAACCGCGGCAACTGTACGACGACACGATCGTTTATGAGCCGCAGACGCGCGAGATCGGCGGCTATCGCTTCACCATCGCCTTCGCCGACATCCAGCGCCCGGTCACGTCGCCCGACATCGCCACCGCGGGCGGCATGATCATCCAGATCGGGCCGGAAGAGTATCTGATCGCGGGGCAGGGGATCACGGTCACGTTCAAGCCGGTCGGCGACGGCCCGGCCTCCGCCGGTATCGACAGCGCGTACGAGGGGGTGTTCGATGCGGGCGGAGGCTGGGTGCCGGGGCGGCTGCTCAACGGCGATCAGACCCATCAGGGACGCCATATCCGGCTGGGTGCGGGCGACTGGCAGATCCAGCGGGTGAAGCTGTACCGCTACCGCTGACGAGCATGCGCCTTGACGCCTAGCGAGCGGCCCGATAACCCTGCTCGTGATAGCGCTATCAGCGCAACGCGTCCGCCATCGTAGTGGGCGATGAGGGAGGAGGACGTCGTGAATCGCATCGCATGCCGTCCGTCCGTTCGCCTTACCGGTAGTCCCGTTTTCCGACCGACCGGTTCGGGCAGCCAGCGTTTCCCTCTTCGCGAATGGCGTGAGCCGACGGCACCGGTCTTTGTCGATAGCGCATGTTATATTTGCGTCACCGGCCCGCTTGCCCCGTCGCCGCGATTGGCATAATTGTCTGACTATATCTGTGTTCGTATTCTGACCCGGAGCTCGTAACGATGTCCGATACCACCGCCCCGAAGCTCCGCAGCAGCGCGTGGTTCGATAATCCCGCCAACATCGACATGACCGCGCTGTATCTGGAGCGGTATCTGAACTTCGGCCTGTCGCTGGACGAGCTGCGGTCCGGCCGGCCGATCATCGGTATCGCGCAGTCGGGCAGCGACCTGTCGCCGTGCAACCGCCACCATCTGGTGCTGGCGGAGCGCGTGCGTGAAGGCGTGCGCGAGATGGGCGGCATCGTGCTCGAATTTCCGGTTCACCCGATCCAGGAGACGGGCAAGCGCCCGACCGCCGGGCTCGACCGCAATCTGGCCTATCTGGGGCTGGTCGAGGTGCTGTACGGCTATCCGCTCGACGCGGTCGTGCTGACGATCGGTTGCGACAAGACGACGCCGGCGATGCTGATGGCCGCCGCGACGGTGAACATCCCGGCGATCGCGCTGTCGGTGGGGCCGATGCTCAACGGCTGGCACAAGGGCGAGCGCACCGGATCGGGCACGATCGTGTGGAAGGCGCGGCAGATGCTGGCGGCGGGCGAGATCGACGATGCGGAGTTCATCCGCCTCGTCGCGTCGTCGGCACCGTCGACGGGCTATTGCAACACGATGGGCACCGCCACGACGATGAACTCGCTGGCCGAGGCGCTGGGCATGTCGCTGCCCGGTTCGGCGGCGATCCCGGCCCCGTATCGCGACCGTCAGGAGGTGGCGTACCACACCGGCCGCCGCATCGTGGAGATGGTCAACGAGGACCTGAAGCCGTCCGACATCCTGACCAGGGAGGCGTTCCACAACGCGATCCGCGTCAATTCCGCGATCGGCGGATCGACCAACGCGCCGATCCACCTGTGCGCGATCGCGCGCCACATCGGCGTCGACCTGCCGATCACCGACTGGCAGGAGCAGGGGCTGGACGTGCCGTTGCTCGTCAACCTGCAACCGGCGGGCGAGTATCTGGGCGAGGATTACTACCGCGCCGGCGGCGTGCCCGCGGTGGTCAACCAGCTGATGGGTCAGGGTCTGATCCACGAGGGCGCGATGACCGTCAACGGCAAGACGATGGGCGACAACTGCCGCGGCGTCGCGATCGAGGACGAAAAGGTGATCCGCCCGTTCGACCAGCCGCTGAAGGAGGCGGCGGGTTTCGTCGTGCTGTCCGGCAACCTGTTCGACAGCGCGGTGATGAAGACCAGCGTCATCAGCCCGGAATTCCGCGAGCGCTATCTGTCGAAGCCGGGCGATCTCGACGCGTTCGAGGGACCGGTCGTGGTGTTCGACGGACCCGAGGATTACCATCACCGCATCGACGATCCGGCGACGGGCATCACCGCGGAGACGCTGCTCATCATGCGCGGTGCCGGCCCGGTTGGTTATCCCGGTGCGGCGGAGGTCGTGAACATGCGGCCGCCCGCGCACCTGATCATGGACGGCGTCCACGCGCTGCCGTGCATCGGCGACGGTCGCCAGTCGGGGACGTCGGGTTCGCCGTCGATCCTGAACGCCAGCCCGGAAGCGGCGGCGGGCGGAACGCTGGCGCTGCTGCGCACGGGTGACCGGGTGCGGATCGACCTGAAGACGGGCAGCGCCGACGTGCTGCTGTCCGACGCCGAGATCGCCGACCGTCGTGCCGCGCTCGCGGCGGAGGGCGGGTTCAAATATCCCGCTTCGCAGACGCCGTGGCAGGAGATTCAGCGCGCGACGGTGGGCCAGCTGGGCACCGGCGCGATCCTGGAGGGCGCGGAAGCGTATCAGCGGATCGCGCAGACGATGGGGTTGCCGCGGGACAACCACTGAGGGTTTGCGCCACGAGCGGGATGGCCACAGGCCAACCCGCTCGTGCGTGCTCACCCCCGTACCAACAACCGGGCGCTGCCGATCTCCACGACCGGCACTTCCCACGGATGCGCGGCCATGATCCGGGCCAGTGCCGCGTCGACCGCCTCCGCCGGCGCGTCCGCCGCGATATAGGTCGTCAGCACGATGGTCGGTGACAGCGCGACCGCACCGGCGGTGCCGCTGGTCGGGTTCGCGTCTTCGGTCGGGCGGAAGCTCTCCCAGCCCGGCGCGATCTCGACCACGTTCCGGTAGATGCCGAAGTCGCCGAGCGGGCCGTCGTCGCGGAGGATCGCGAGCATCGCGCCGAGGACCGGGTCGGCGTCCATCGCCGCCGCGTCGCCCGCGATGGCCGCAGCGAGCGTCGCTGCCTGCACCGGACAGAAGATGCGGATCGTCGTCACGGTGCGGGAGGCGGTGGTCATCGGCCCATTCCTGTGGAAAGTCGGTGACGATAGCCGCCGTCGCCCGGCGGCACCACCGGGAGAACCTTCATGCCGCACCCCATCCGCGTCGCGCTGATCGGCTATGGCTATGTCGGCAAGACGTTTCATGCGCCGCTGATCCAGGCGACGCCGGGGCTGGAGTTGGTCGCGGTGGCGTCGAGCGATGCGGCGAAGGTGCATGCCGACTGGCCGGACGTCAGGGTGGACGGCGACCCGGTTGCACTGGCGATGAGCGAGAGTGTTGATCTGGTCGTGATCGCGTCGCCCAATGACAGCCATGCGCCGCTGGCGCTGGCCGCGCTGAGGGCAGGGCGGCATGTCGTGGTCGACAAGCCCTTCACGCTGGACCTTACCGAAGCGCGCGCGGTGATCGCGGCGGCGCGCGATGCCGATCGGCTGGTGTCGGTGTATCACAACCGCCGTTGGGACAGCGATTTCCTGACCGTGCGGCAGGCGATCGAGGACGGGCTGGTAGGTGAGGTGGCGCATCTCGAATCGCACATCGACCGGTTCCGCCCGGTCGTCCGCGACCGCTGGCGCGAGCGGGATGGGCCGGGCGGTGGGCTGTGGTACGATCTGGGGCCGCATCTGGCGGATCAGGCGCTGTGCCTGTTCGGTCCGCCGGAGCGGGTGCACGCCAATCTGGGGACGTTGCGCCGCGGCGCGCAGGTCGACGACTGGGCGCATGTCGTGCTCGATTATCCGACGCGGCGCGTGGTGCTGCATGCGGGCATGCTGGTCGCGGGGGGCACGCATCGGTTCGTGGTGCATGGCAGCGGGGGCACACTGGTGAAGCCATCGATCGACCGGCAGGAGGCGCAGCTGATCGAGGGGATGACGCCGGGTGCGCCGGGCTGGGGCGAGGACCCGGACCCGCTGCTGGTCTATGACGGCAGCGGTGGCGCGCCGCGGGTGGTGCCGGCGATCGCAGGCGATCAGCGGCGCTTCTACGCAGGCGTGGTGGCGGCGCTGACGACCGGCGCACCGAACCCCGTGCCGCCGGGCGAGGCGCTGGCGGTGATGGCGGTGGTCGAGGCGGCGGCGGAGGCGGCGCGGACGGGGTGTGCGGTGGTGCCGGACTTCGCGGGGGCGTTTTGACGCGTTTCGGCCTTCACGGTTTGAAGGTTGGCGAGCTACCGGCAATTCACCCGTCATTGCGAGCGTAGCGAAGCAATCCAGGGCCGACCTCCACGCTCTGGATTGCTTCGCTACGCTCGCAATGACGGCGGTTGAAGCGTGACTATGCCGCGGTCACCCGGCCGCTGCGGTCGAGCTTGCCCCAGCCGACGGAGGGGCCGCGCATCGCCTGCACGATGGCCTTGCAGACGACATAATACATGATCTGGCGATAGCCGATGCGTTGCGGGATCAGCAGCCAGAGCAGGCGCCATTTCTCCCGCCGTTCCAGCGCGAAGGCGATGAACGCCGCCAGCAGGTCGATCGCGGTGAAGATCAGCCAATAGGTCAGCATCGTGAACACGTCGGTCTGCGTCTGTGCCCAGCCGTGCGCGGCAACGCGGGTCCAGGTGCCGATGACGCTGAGGATCAGCGCGAGATCGATGATCGGGCTGATCGCGGCCAGCACGACCTGGAACAGGATCGCTTGCGGCAGGCCGACGCGGGCAAGACCTTTCGGGTGGCCTTCACGGATGACCCGCCCGTGTTTCCACAGGCATTGCAGCGTGCCGAACGCCCAGCGGAAGCGCTGTTTGGCAAGGCCGCGAATGTTTTCCGGGGCTTCGGTCCAGGCGACGGCGTACTGGTCGTAATGGACGCGCCAGCCGGCGCGCTGGATGGCGATCGTCAGATCCTGATCCTCCGCCAGCGTATCCGTCGGATAGCCGCCGACCTGACGCAGCGTTGCGACCCGCCATGCGCCGACGGCGCCGGGCACGACGGTCATCGCGTCGAGTCGCGCCAGCGCGCGCCGTTCCAGATTCTGCGCGGTGATATATTCCAGCGCCTGCCAGCGGGTGATGAGGTTGACGCGGTTGCCGACCTTGGCGTTGCCGGCGACCGCACCCAGCTTCGGATCGACGAACCAGCGGGCGAGGCGGGCGATCGTCGTTTCCTCGAACTGGGTATCGGCGTCGAGCGCGATGACGATGTCGCTGGTCACTTCCAGCAACGCGGTGTTGAGCGCGCGCGCCTTGCCGCCGTTCGCCAGCGTCATCAGGCGGACGCGCGGTTCGTCGGCGAACGCCTCGGCGACGACGGCGCTGGTACGGTCGCTGGAGCCGTCGTCGATCACGACGATCTTCACGGCCACGTCGCGGCTGTCGAGCACGCGGCGCACTGCCCGCTCGATCACGCGTTCCTCGTTGAAGGCGGGGATCAGCACGGTGACTTCGGTGGTGGGATCGATCGCCGGGAACACCGTCTGCGCCTCGCGCCGCGCCTGGATCAGGGCGAGCAGGGATAAGGCGAGCGCGCGCAGGATACCAAGCGTGATCGCGACCGCGAACAGCCACTTGATCGCTACCGTCAGCCCGCCGAGCGTCAGGAACAGGCCCAGGTCGGCGCGCGCGGCCCAGCGGTCGCCGGACGAGATCGGCGGGTTGACCATGTCGCGAGGCAGGCCGGCGAGCTCCGACACCGGCACGAACCGGTATCCCTTGGCGCGCAGCCGATCGATCAGCACGGGCAGTGCCGCGACGGTCTGGGCGCGGTCGCCGCCGGCGTCGTGAAGCAGGACGATGTTGCCGCTGCGCTCCGCGTCGCCGGCTTCGACGCCGGCCACGGTGCGATCGACGATCGCCTGCGCGCCGGGACGCATCCAGTCGTCGGGATCGACGTGCAGGCCGACCGACAGGTATCCACGCTGTTGCGCGGCATAGGCGGGGCCGATTTCGTCGGCGGTACTCGGCTCGGCGTCCCCGAAATAGGGCGCGCGGAACAGGCGCAGCGAGCGGCCGGTGAACGCCTGGAACAGCCGCTGCGTCGCGTTCAGTTCCAGCATCGTCGTGTCGTCCGACGTGGTCGCCAGATTGGGGTGGGTGTAGGTGTGGTTCCCGACCTCATGCCCCTCCGCGATCAGCCGCTGGAGCAGGCCGCGCTGCGTCAGTCCATTGTCGCCGATGATGAAGAAGGTGGCGGGGACGTGCTTCGCCTTCAGCACGTCGAGGATCTGCGGCGTCCATTTCGGATCGGGACCGTCGTCGAACGTCAGCGCGACGAGGCCGGGGCGATAGCCGGTCCGCTGCACCGTCCAGGGGGATGGGAGCTGCGAGAACACGACGTCGCTGAGCTCGCCCTTGGCATCGACGGTGACCTTGCGATGGCCGGCGACGGGGGGATCGCCGATGCGCAGGACCTCACCGGTACCCTCGATATCGACATCGGTACCCGCCGGGATTTCGTCGATGACGTTGGCGGGCGGCAGCTTGCGGTGATTGCGGCCGAAGAAGCGCCACAGCGACGGGTCTTCGCTCCCCAGCCGCCACAGCGCCAGCGACTGGATGCCGGCTTTCCGCAGCCAGTCGATCTGGTGATAGGCGGAGGCGGCGTCGGCGAGCCAGACCTCATGCCGCTCGCCATCCTCGTCATAGGCGAAGGCGCTGTTGCCGCTCGCCTTGTCGTAGCGGGGCACGACGTCGGATTCCTTGGCGGCCAGCCACGCCTCGTCGACGGCCAGCGCGTCCGTGCCGCCCTTGTGCCAGTCATAGGCGTAGGATGCGACGGCGACGACGAGGTGGCCGACCGGCACGTCGCGCGCGGCGCGGGCGACGACATTCTCGAACCATTCCTGCGACGCGATCGGGCCGGGGGTGCCGCCGGCATAATGTTCGTCATACGCCATCAGGAACAGCTTGTCGGCCACCTTGGCATAGGCGGCGAGATCCCAGGCGGGATCGGCGGCGGGCACGGCGATCGACACGACCCAGTTGCGCGGGGCGAAGCGGGCACGCGCCTCCGTCAGGAAGCGACGATAATAGGGGTGGACGGTGTCGGGCAGGCTCTCGAAGTCGAAGAACACGCCGTCCGCATGCGTCTGCACCAGCAGCGCCTCGATCCGGTCGAGCGCCGTCTTGCGCGCGGTCGGGTCGCGCATCAGCGCCGCCGCGCCCGCACCGTCCCACTCGCCGTTCAGCGCGTTCTGGACCATCGGCAGCACTTTGGGCCGGCGCGCAGCCCCGGCGATGATCGCGCGTCCGCGGGCGTCGGGGAACAGCGTCACCTGATGCTGCGGGCCGGTGATCGACAGCCAGCCGGGCACGAGCCAGTCGAGTTGGCTGATATTGCGCTGGAGCGAGGCGGCGCTGGCATCGTCCCACGGCGCGTGGAAGGCAACCGCCAGCGGCGGGCTGACGGCTGGACCGGTGCGGAACAGGCGCTTGCCGGCATGAACGGTGTGACGCAGCGTCTGGCGACCCTGCGCGACCAGCCGCTCCGCCCCGGTGGGTTTGCGCAACTGCGCGCGCTCCGCGTGGAACGGCAGCGCGGATTGCGGCACCACGTCGAGCACGGTCGCGGCGAATGCCGCCACCGCCAGCACGAGCAGCAGCGCGAACGCCACCGCCGCCACCAGAAAGCGGCGCCGTCGCCGTCCCGTGGCATCGTAGAAGACCGGGTTTTCCGACATGTTCGCTCCCTGATCCCGCGCTATTGCAAGAAAAAGGATACTGCCAAGTTAACTATCTTTCACGTCGCCTCCAGCCCGAGCCAGGCGCGTGGCCGAGCCGGCAGGATGCGGTCGATCAGCAGAACGAGCAGCAGCGACGCGCCGAACAGCGGTAGCATCACGGCCAGCGCCGCCACCGTTGTGGCGAAGCTCCACGCCAGCGCCGGGCGGACGGCGGCTCGGGGAGCGCCGAGCGTCCCCGGTGCGCGCCGTCGCCACCACAGCATGACGCTGCTGATCGACAGCAGCATCAGCATCAGCGCGGTGACGAGGTTCACCAGCAGGTTGATCCAGCCGAACGCCTGCCCCTCGTGGATCGCGACGCCCCAGCCGACGAGGCGATCGACGAGCGGGCGTTGCGCGAAATCCTGACGGGTGAGCACCGCGCCCGACGCGTCGAGCGTCAGGTCGGTGCGGAGCGGGCGGTTCGCGGCGTTCGACTTGGCGGTCCACGGCTGGGCGGCCTGCGCGGGCGGCGCGATCAGGACCGGCGCGGCGAGGTCGAGCGGTCGGATCGTTGCGACCACGCGGTCGAGCGGCGCGAGGGGGACGGACGCGGGCTTCGGCATCGTCATGCCCGCCATGTCGGCCATCCCGTCGTGTCCGCTGTGGCTGGAGGACCAGTCCTGCTTCACCGGCTGCCCCTCCGCCACGTGCCGCGCCATCTTCAGATACGCGCCCCAGCTTGCCGCCCAGGGCAAGCCCGACACCAGCAGGAACAGCGCCGCCGCCGACACCCAGAACCCCGTCACGCCGTGCAGGTCGCGCCAGAACCGGCGTCCGCCGGCGCGCAGGCGGGGATAGACGACGCCCGCGAGACGCTGCCCGCGCGGCCACCACAGGAACAGGCCGGACACCAGCATGACGATCGCCCAGGATGCGGCGAGTTCGACGACGTAGGACCCGACCGGACCCGCCAGCAGCTCGCCGTGCAGTCGCGACAGGATCTTCATCGGCCGGCGATCCTCTCGCTCGACCTTCAGCACCGTGAGCGTCGCCGGATCGACATAGACACGCTGCGTCAGATCGCCGTCGCTGACGAGCACCTGCACCGCCTGCGTCGGGGTCGCGGGCAGTTCGTACTGCGACAGCGTACCGCCCGGCACCGCCCTCAGCGCGGCGGCGACTTCGGCAACCGGACCGGCGCGGCGGCCGGGTTGCGCGACGGTGGCATAGGGGCGGTCGAGCCACGCCTCGATCTGCGGCTTGAACAGGTACACGCCGCCGGTCAGCGACAGCCACAGGATGAACGGGATGCAGAACAGCCCGGCATAGAAGTGCCAGCGCCAGACGGTCGGGTAGCGGGGCCAGGCGCGCTTCACTGGAACCGCGCCTTGATGCCCGCGAACCACGTCCGCGGCTGACCGGCATACAGCGCGCTGCCGACGTTGCGCAGCACCGCCGCGCCGTTCTCCACGCCCGCCGCCGACAGGCTGTCGGAGACGATGCTGGCGGACCCGACATAGGTCTTGTCGGCGACGTTCTGGACCGAGACGAAGTAGCTCAAGCGCCGCCACCCGCCGTCGCCGGGCGGTGGATCGTAATGGAGGTTGAGGTTGACGAGCGAATAGCCCGGCACGCGCAGCCGGTTGCCGTTGTCGAGCCAGTAGCGGCTGCGGACATTCGTCTCCACGAATCCGCCGAGCCCCGCCGCCGGCCCGGTCGGCTGGTCGTACCCAAGCCGGACATTGCCGAAATGCGGAACCACGCCGGGGATCGCATTGCCGCGCCGGTCGATCGTGCGCGAGACGGTGCCGGTCGTCAGCCGCTCCTGAAAATCGCGATAGGTCTGGTCGGTATAGCCATAGCTCGCGAGTGCGCGCAGGCCCGCGACGGGTCGCCAATCCAGCCCGAGTTCGACGCCGCGGTGGACCGAGCGTGGCACGTTCGACGTGTAGGCGAGCAGGTTCACGCCCGCCGACTGGCTGACCAGTTCGTTGCGGAACCACTCCTGATACACCGTCGCCTCCGCGGTCAGCGTGCCGCCCAGCGCCACCGTCGCGCCGAGATCGACGCCGGTGTTGCGCTGGCTTTTCAGCGCGCGGTTGTCGCCGGGAATGCCCGCTTGCGTGACGAACAGGCCGCCCGCCTGCGGGATGCCGTAGCCCTTGGCGATGCG
Organism: Microvirga sp. SRT01; assembly: GCA_018139225.1. Lineage (GTDB taxonomy): Bacteria > Pseudomonadota > Alphaproteobacteria > Sphingomonadales > Sphingomonadaceae > Sphingomonas > Sphingomonas longa. Next base: position 160,433 of record JAGSNX010000005.1, on the reverse strand, counting down.
GGCGTGGAGCGTCACCGCGTCGATCGCGCGCCAGCGCAGTGAGGCTTCGGGCGCGAGATTGTCGAAGCGGCGCTCGGCCGGGATGACGCTGACGACCCGCGTGGTGTTCAGCGGATAGGTGAAGCCGGTCTGCACGACGTCGATCCAGGACCGTTCCGCGCCGACGCCCGCCACCGCCAGCAGCCGCGGCGTCAGCGCCATTTCGCCGCGCGCGCGGATCGCGAGGTTGCGCACGTCGCCGACCACGAACTGCGTCGGTGCGCCAAACCCGTCGCGGCCCGCCGGGGTTTTGGCGAAGCTGTAGCTGCGGTTCTCCAGCGATCCGTAGGCGACCTGCAAGAAGCCGGTCGTCGCGCCCGACCGGACGGTCAGGTCCGACGATAGCTGATAGCTGTTGAGCGTGCCGCGGAACGGTGTCGCACTGGTCGGCTGGTACACGTCGCGGCGATCGAACGTGCCCTGCGTCCGCAACGTGGCGTGCGACGAAAAGTCATGTTCGTGGCGGACACCGATGATCGTGCGCTTGTCGTCGCGGGCCAGATCGGCCTCCGCCGCGGTCTGCGCGATGCGGGGGCCGTTGCGACCGTTGACGAACACCTGGATCGTCGCGCAGCCGGGCGCGGCGGTGGCGGCACGCTCGCACCCCTGCTGATACGGGTTCGCCAGATATTGCGCGTAGGACAGCCGCGTCGACAGCCGGAACTCGCCCGTGTTGTGGATCAGCTTCAGCGCGATGCGATCGTTGCCGTCGACAGCGAAGGTGCCGAGCGCGTTGATCGTGCCGGTGCGGTAATCGGTGTGTCCGGTCGAACCCTTGCCGCCGACGAGGCTGGCGAAGATGCTGTAGTCGTAACCCGGCCCGGCCTTGCCGAGCGTTGCATAGACGTTGGCGTAGCCGTAGCGGCCGACGTCGCTGCCAACCTCAAGCCCGTCGACCTCCCGCCCGCTGCGGCTGCGGAAATTGACCGCGCCGCCCAGCGCGAAATTGCCGTAGCGCGCGGACGAGGGGCCCCGGACGATGTCGACCGCGCCGTAGGCATGCGGATCGGTCAGGTCGAAGCGGGCGAGGCCGTCCGGCTGGGTGACGGGGAAATCGTCCTCGAACACCTGGATATTGCGCGCGCCGAAGCTCTGGCGGGCGTTGGAGCCGCGGATCGAGACGCCGACATCGCGTGGGCCGTTGCCCTGGATGAACGCGACGCCGGGCGCCAGCTTGACGATGTCGCCGATCGTGGTGGCGGGGGTCAGCGCGATGTCGCGCGTGTCGATCGTGGTGACGGTCTGGCCGGCGATGCCGGTGGTCAGCGTCAGAGCGGTGCCGGTGACGATGATCTCGTCTGGCTGTTGAACGGGCGGGGGCGGCGGCGCGACTTGCGCGAGGACGGCGCACGGGACGCACGCCAGTGCAGCCGCGGCGACGCGCGGAGATGTTCGGGACATGACGATACCAGCTTGGCCCCGCGGCCGGGCCGCAGGGCGAGGACACGGACGGGCTCAGGCGAGCGCCGGCGGTCCCCGGAGTGGCGGGCGCAGATGGCCATGTTCGCGGACCCGCAGCGGCACCACCCGGCGGATCGCCAGCGCCAAGGCGTACGCGATCGCCGCGACCAGCAGCACCGCGTCGACCGACGCCATCGCCGGCGTCGACAGGTCGGCGAAGGCGCAGGCGCTGGCGGGCTTGGACGGTACCGGTGCGGTGTCGGCGGGGGTGCCGGAATGATGGTGCATGCCGGCCATCGGTGTCTTGGCGGCGGGCGCGGTGATCGTCACCGGCCCGGCACCGTCGCAGATCGCGAGCAAGACGCTGCCCTGCGCGATCATCGGCATGTACCCGGCCGGCACCAGCAGCCGGAGCGCCAACGCCAGCGCCACCAGCAGGGCGGCGACAGCGCGATAGTCGCGGATCAGGCGGCGGACCGGGAGCACGCGTGTCGCCTAGTCCCGCAGGCGGGTGGTGTCACCCTCAACCGCCGCCCCCTTTGATCTGGAGCAGCACAATCGACAATCATCGTCCGTCATGCTGGACCATCCCCGCATGACGGCGCGTATGTCGTTCAGAACCGAAAGCGGACGCCCAGCGAGTAGACGCGCTCGAGATAGACGACCTGACGCGGGAAGGCGTCGCCGTCGCTGCCGAACTCGCGACTGCGCTTCAGCGGATTGCCGAGCAGATTGACGATGTCGAACGCCAGCGTGATGTTCGGAATCGGCGTGACCGTGGTCGAGAAATCGAGCTGTCCGCGACCCTTTTCGATGATCGCACCGGTGCGCGGTACGCCGTTCGCATCGACGTCGAGGTTCACGACGCCGTATTCGAACACGAAGTCGGAGCGGTAGTTATACGCCATGCGCGCCGAGAAGAACGGCCGTTCGTACAGTGCAACGAGGTTGCCCGACCATGTCGACACGCCGGTAAAGCGTGGTTGACGCCCGGCAACGTTCGGAGAGTCAGAGAGACCCTGCGCAAGATCGCCGCCGGAATCGACATAGGTCGCATTCGCCTGGATACCGAAACCCTTGGCCCAGTCGGGCAGGCCGTCGATATCGAGGAAGCTGGTGAACTGCACCTCCGCACCCTGGAAGCGGGTGTTGCCGGTATTCTCCGGCAGGTTCAGGCGCGACGGACCGTAGCCGACATCCACGCCCTCCCGGTTGATGCGCGAGATGAAGCCGTTGGCGTCGCGGCGGAACACCGCCGCCGTCAGCGAACCGGAGCGCGAGAAATACCATTCCAGGCTGATGTCGTAATTGTCCGACGTCAGCGGGCGCAGATCGGGATTGCCGCCGGTGATATTGCGCAGGTTGCTGTTGATGCACTGCGGCAGCGCTGGGTTCGCCTGACATTCCGGCGAGATCGTCGGCGGCGGGCCGACGGTCAGGGTCGGATTGAGGTCGAAGAAGTTCGGGCGCGTGCGCGTCTGGTTGTAGTTCAGGCGCAGTTGCAGTTCCGGCGTGAACATCAGCCGTGCGCTGGCGTTGGGCAGATAGTCCGTATAGTCGTTGGACGCCGTCGTCGGCGAGAAGCTGGGCGTCGCGCCCGGTGTCGTCTCTTCCTGAACGAAGCCGCTGATCCGGGTTTTGGTCTTGACCGCCCGCAGGCCGATCAAACCGTCGACCGACATGGTCGGGCCGAGATCGAAGCCGTATTTGAGCTGCGCGTAGGCGGCATAGGCTTTTTCGTTGGCGACGAAATTCTCGGTCGGGTTGAACGCCGGCCGCCCTTCCGGTGCCTGGAAGAAGGCACGCAACTCAGGCAGATTGTCGCGGATGCTGGCCGACGAGATGCCCGCGAAGGTCCGCACCCCGAACGTATTATCGAAGGTGAAGGCGGGACGCGTGTTCTGAACGGACACGGGCAGGCCGGAGATCGGAATGCGCAGGTCGGGCACCGGCACGCCGTTGATCGTGTTGACGTAGGGCGCACCGCGGTCGCGCGTGGCATCGCGGTCGTTGTAGCGGGCGCCGAACTGGATGCGTTTCAGGAAACCGCTGTCGAATTCATACTGCACGTCGGCGCGGCTCTGGATGTCCTTGCCGCTGACGACCAGATATTCCTGAAATAGCCCGCGGGCGATGTAGTTCGACGGATCGGTGACGTCGAAGTTCCGGAAGGCGAAGGTCGGGCCGCCGTTCGTGCCCGGCGCATCGAACACGACGTCGCGGGTCGGCGAGCTCGCCATCGCATAGTCGATGTTGACGAGGTCGAATTTGTACTTGCTGTTCGTGTAGGCGATGTCGCCCGAAATCTGGAGGTTGTCGCGCTTCCACACCGCGCCGCCGCCGCCCTGATAGGTGTCGGTATGACCGTTGGCGGAGGTGTAGTAGCCGTCCGGCGCGGTCGCACCAACGACGGTCGCGCTCTGCGCCACGTTGGAACGCCCGGCCCGCGTCGTCACATTCTCCAGCCGGAAATCGGGGCCGCCGAAGATCGGTACGAACATCCACTGGTTGGTGTCCTTGCCGCGATAGCCCTGGAACAGGCCGTCGACGTAGATTTCCAGCTCCGGCGTCGGCCGCCACTGGAACGCGGCGTTGGCGGACGGGCGGAAACGGTCGCCGTTGCTGGTGAAGCGACCCTGCGCATCGGGGTAGCGAATGCCCGCGCCGACGCCCGGCGCATTTGCGGCGGTGGTGGTGCCGATCACGGTGGACTGTTCGCGCGTCGCGTCGAGATAGTTCAGCCCGACATAGGACGCGTTCACCAGCAGCCCCATCTCGCCGATGCCGGTGTCCCAGCGATCGCTGATGAGGATGTTGCCATTCCACGTGGTCCGGCCCGAATGCTCCCAGTTCACGCCGTTGAGCGAACCGGACACCTCGAACCCGTTGAAGTCGAACGGGCGACGACCGCGCACGTTGACCTGCCCACCGATGCCGCCCTCGATCAGGTTGGCGGTACCGTTCTTGTAGACCTCCAGCGCGGCGACGGTGCCGGCGGGGAAGTCCTGGATGGCGACGAAGCGCCCTTCGGCGGTGAAGATCTCACGCCCGTTATAGGTCGTGCTGATGTCCGGGAGACCGCGGATCTGGACACCCGCGGCTTCGCCCGCCCCGCGCGTGACCTGCACGCCCGACACGCGGGCAAGGGCGGCGGAGGCGAAGGTGTCGGGCAGCTTGCCGATATCCTCGGCGACGATGGCATCGACGATGCCGTCGGAATTGCGCTTCAGCGCCTGCGCGGATTCGAGGCTGCGGCGGAGGCCGGTGACGACGATGTCGCCGCCCTCTTCCGGCGTTTCCTGCACCGCCGGCAGTGGTGCGGCGGTGTTCGCACTCTGATCCGACGGCGTTTCCGGCCGCGGCAGGTCGGCCGCACCGGATTGCGGCTGTGTCCTCGACGGTGACGCCGTCTGCGCCTGCGCCTGCGACAGGCTGGTCATGGCGGCCATTGCCGACATGCCCATCCACAATGCCATCTTCGCCTTCATCGCATCATCCCCCAAGCGGCTTCGGCGGCCTTCCGCTCGAAGTGAGTGATGCAATTATACCGCGCGTGTTGCCTCGCCTCAATGCATATATGTTGGAAAAATAAGACTTTTATCTTGATCGATGTGAATTAGCCGCTGCAATCCTTTGTCAGCTGCACGGCCACCGCCTCGGCGATCTTGATGCCGTCCACCGCCGCCGACAGGATACCGCCGGCATATCCCGCGCCCTCTCCGGCAGGATAGAGCCCCGCGGTGTTGACGCTCTGAAAGTCGTCGCCACGCGTGATCCGGACGGGGGAGGAGGTGCGCGTCTCCACGCCCGTCATCACCGCGTCGGGATGGTCGTAGCCGGGGATCTGCTGCCCGAACGCCACCAGCGCCTCGCGCATCGCGGTGACGGCGAAATCTGGCAGGCACTCGGCCAGATCGGTCGGCGTCACGCCGGGCTTGTAGCTGGGAATGACGCTGCCGAGCGCGGTCGACGCGCGGCCCGCGACGAAGTCGCCCAGCCGCTGCGCCGGGGCCCGGTAGTCGCCGCCGCCCGCCGCGAACGCGCGTTCCTCCCAATGGCGTTGCAGCGCGATGCCCGCCAGCGGATCGCCCGGATAGTCGCGCGCCGGATCGATGCCGACGACGATGCCCGAATTGGCGTTCCGCTCGTTGCGCGAATATTGGCTCATGCCGTTGGTGGCGACCCGGCCGACCTCCGACGTTGCCGCGACGACGGTGCCGCCGGGGCACATGCAGAAGCTGTAGACGGTGCGCCCGTTCTTGCAGTGGTGCGACAGGCTGTAGGCCGCGGCGCCGAGATCGGGATGGCCGGCGCACGGGCCGAACCGCGCCTCGTCGATCCAGCTTTGCGGATGTTCGATGCGCACGCCGATCGAAAAAGGCTTGGCCTCCATATGCACGTCGTGGCGGTGGAGCATCGCGAAGGTGTCGCGCGCGCTGTGGCCGACCGCGAGGACGACCGGTCCGGCCTCGATCCGCTCGCCGGTGTGGAAGGTCAGACCGGTCAGGCGGCGCGTGCCGTCCGCGTCCTCGGTTATGTCGACATCCTCGACGCGGGTGCCGAAGCGGTACTCGCCGCCCAGCTTCTCCACCGTCTCGCGCATGCTCTCGACCATCGTGACGAGGCGGAACGTGCCGATATGCGGGTGCGCCTCGGTCAGGATTTCGGGCGGTGCGCCGGCCTTGACGAATTCGGTCAGAACCTTGCGGCCGAGATGGCGCGGATCCTTGATCTGGCTCCACAATTTACCGTCGGAGAAGGTGCCCGCGCCGCCCTCGCCGAACTGGACGTTCGACTCCGGGTTGAGCTCGCTGCGCCGCCACAGGCCCCAGGTGTCCTTGGTCCGCTCCCGCACCACCTTGCCACGGTCGAGGATGATCGGGCGGAATTCCATCTGCGCCAGCAGCAGCCCCGCGAACAGGCCGCATGGCCCCGCGCCGACGACGATCGGACGCGGACCGTCGTAATTGGCGGGGGCCTTCGCGACGAAGCGGTAGCCGGTGTCGGGAGTTGGGTTGACGTGGCGGTCGCGCTTGAACCGGGCGAGCACCTGCGCCTCGTTCTTCAGCGTCACGTCGATCGAATAGACGAGCTGGATGTCCATCTTGTCGCGCGCGTCGTTGGCGCGGCGCGCGATCGTGTAGCGGATCAGGTCGCGCGGCGTGATGCGCAGCCGGTTGCGGATGGCGGCGGCCAGCGCCTCCTCCGGGTGGTTGAGCGGCAGTTTCAGTTCGGTGATACGCAGCATGAGCGCCGCCTTAGCGCAAAGGAGCCCGCGATTGTCACGGTTGAAGGTGTATTTCGACGGCGGGCTGCGTCCCGAAGGGATGGAAACGGCGGTGGTGATCCGCGGGGAGGCGCATGTCCGCCGCGATCTGGGGGCGGGCACCAGCATGGACGCGGAATGGCTCGCGTTGCTGCACGCGGTGGAGCTGACGCGGGCGATCGGGTGGGACGCAGTCGTGCTGATCGGCGACTCCGCGGCGGTGGTGGCGCAGGCGAACGGCACGGTGCGGGCGCGGGGCGGAGACGCGCGGCATCATGCTGCGCTCGTCGAGGCGACGGCAGGGCAGGGGCCGCGGGTTCGGTATGTGAAGCGGGCGCAGAATCTGGCGGGAGGTGTGTTGGCGCGGCTGCACGAGCGGTAGTCCCTCCCCTTACAGGGGAGGACTTGATCCAGCCCGCCGCCGCGACGACGGTCGCGTGCCCAGCGCATCGAGCGCGTCGGCGTTGTCGCGGCCCCACGCGTAGAGCAGTTCCACCGCGCCCACGAAGCGTGCGCCGAGCGGGGTCAGCCGGTATTCGACTGCGGGCGGGGTCGTGTCCTCGACATGGCGCGAGATCAGGCCGCTACCCTCCATCTCTCGTAGCGACTGGGTCAGCATCTTCTTCGAGATGCCCGGCAGGCTGCGCAGCAGCACGCCGCTGCGCGCCGCCCCGGCATGACGGGCGTGCAGCGTGTGGAGGATCATGCTCGTCCATTTCGTCGCGAACAGCTCCATCACGCGGCGCGGCGCGCAATCCTCCCGCCAATCGTTGTCGTCGCTGCCAGCCTGCATGTGGTTACCTCTTGGTGCCGTCTAGGAACGCACGCATCCGCTGCCTAGCTGCCGTCCGCAGCAGCAAGGGACTGGAAAGATGGCGAAGACGGCATTGGTGGTGGGCGCGAGCGGGATCGTCGGCAGCGCGACGGCGGCGCTGCTGGTGGAGCAGGGCTGGAGCGTGCAGGGTCTCGCACGGCGGCCGGTCGAGCAGGCGGGCGTGACGCCCATCGTCGCCGACCTGACGGATGCGGCTGGATCGGCGGCGGCACTGGAGGGCGTGACGCCCGACGCGGTGTTCATCACCACATGGCTGCGGCAGGACAGCGAGGCGGAGAATATCCGCGTCAATTCGGCGATGGTCCGCAACCTGCTGGACGGTCTGCGACCCGGCGTCGCGCCCCGGCACGTCGCGCTGGTCACCGGCCTGAAGCATTATCTCGGGCCGTTCGAGGCGTATGGGAAGGGCACGTTGCCGCAGACGCCGTTCCGCGAGGAGCAGGGGCGGCTCGATATCGAGAATTTCTACTACGCGCAGGAGGACGAGGTGTTCGCCGCGGCCGGGCGCGACGGTTTCGGGTGGAGCGTGCATCGGCCTCACACCGTGATCGGCAAAGCGGTCGGCAATGCCATGAACATGGGCACGACACTGGCAGTCTACGCGACGCTGTGTCGCGAGACCGGACGGCCCTTCTGTTTCCCCGGATCGGCGGCGCAGTGGAACGGGCTGACCGACATGACAGACGCCGGCCTGCTCGCCGAGCATCTGTTGTGGGCAGCGACGACACCGGCTGCGCGCAACGAGGCGTTCAACGTCGTCAACGGCGACGTCTTCCGTTGGAGCTGGATGTGGGGGCGGATCGCCGCCGCGTTCGGGATCGAGGCGGCACCGTTCGACGGCACCGTCCGTCCGCTGGAGCAGCAGATGGCGAACGATGCGCCGATCTGGCGCGAACTGGCGCTGCGCGAGGGGCTGGCGGAACCGGACCTCGCCCGGTTGGCGTCGCCGTGGCACACCGACGCCGATCTTGGCCGACCGATCGAGGTTGTCACGGATATGTCCAAGAGTCGGCGGCTGGGGTTCACCGGCTACCGCGCGACCGACGACGCGTTCCTGACGCTGTTCGATCGTCTGCGCGCGGACCGGCTGATCCCGTAATGCCGTGGAGGTGACGACGGCTACTCGCCCAATCCGTTCGCCCTGAGCGTGTCGAAGGGCTGCTATCCGCCGGCACGGTCGTCGGTGGGCGCAGGGGCTTCGACAGGCTCAGCCCAGACGGGACGGGGTGAGGGAGGGTACGTCGCCGGCCGGCTACATCCGTGCGATCTCGCGCTGGGTCATCGTGGTGCTGGCTTTCCCGTCCTTCACCGACACGGTGGCGGCGGGGACGGTCACGTACTTTTCGCCGACGATCACGACCACGGAACCGTCCGCCAGCACGCGCTGGATGCGGGCGATCTGGCGACCGTCGCTCTGGGTCAGATACTTTCCGGGCTTGGGAGCCTCGGCCGTCTGCGGGGCGGCGGCGGCGAACAGGGCGAGCGTGGCGGCGACGATCATCATCGTATTTCTCCGATAGAATGGGGCGGCAGGACGGGAGTCAGCGCGGCTGTTCGAAGACGAGCAGCGTGGACGTGGCGGTGGCGCAGAGGCGTCCGTCGCCGTCGTGCAGTGTCGCCTCCGCAAAGGCGACGCGGCGGCCGATCGACACCAGCCGGCCGACCGCGCGGACTTCGCCGCTGCGATCGGTGAGACCGCGCACGTACGAGACCTTCAGCTCCAGTGTCGTGTAGCCTTGGTCGGCGGCGAGGCCGGAATGGGTCGCGATCCCGCACGCGCTGTCCAGCAATGTCGCGGCATAGCCGCCGTGGACGGAACCAATGGGGTTGTAGACGCTGCGGCCGGGCGTGCCCGTGAACACCGCATGGCCGCGATCGACCTCGACCAGCGAAAAGCCGAGCGTTTCGCCGATCGGCGGTTGCCGGTTCGTCTCCATCATGGCCCGCAACTGCGTGAGTCCATCGGGGCGGTCGGTATCCCGATCCTGATCCTGACTCATGCGAGAGCGTTCCCAAATCGTAATATGATGCTCATAATATGATGGACGTCATGTCACAAGAGGGGATAGGATGCGGCATGCGCTATGACAGCGAACACAAGGCCCGCACCCGCGAGCGCGTGCTGAAAGAGGCGGCGAAGGCGATCCGGATCGAAGGCGCGGACCGGATGGCGGTGGCGACGGTGATGAACCGTGCCGGGCTGACGCATGGCGGCTTCTACGCGCACTTCAAGTCGAAGGACGACCTCTTGGGAGAAGCCGTCCGCTACATGTTCGACGAGCGGTACGGGCGGTTTCTGGAAGGCGAGGGCGACGATCCGGCGGCGACGCTGCGCCGCTTCGTGGATGCCTATATGTCGATGCTGCACCGTGGGTCGTTGGCCAAGGGGTGTCCGGTGCCGATCCTGGCGGGGCAGATCCACCGCTTGCCGGAAGCCGCACAGACCCGGTTCGCGGATGCGATCGACCGTCTGGTCGGTCGGGTGGCGGATTTGCTCGAGCGGCTGGGGCTGAAGGCGGTCGTGGCGCATGCGCGCGCCGCATCGGTGCTGGCGCAGATGGTCGGCACGGTCGCCTTGTCCCGCGCCTATCCCGACGAACGGGCGGCGGCGCTGCTGGAGAATGCGCGGATCAGTGCGACGCGGGACTTGCTGGGCGACGTCACGGGGGCGGATGCCGGGGGCTCGGGCGGGGCGGCATAGCGAGGCTGCCCGTCGCCAAGCTACCACCCCGGCGAAGGCCGAAGTCGCGTTCGGCTGTCGCTCTCAATTGATTGCCGCCGACATCCCGACTGGCCTCGGCTTCCGCCGGGCAGGCATGAGAGAGCGGCTGCCGCGCACCACCATCAATACGGCGGCGGTCGTTTCGCGCGCTGTTCCCGTGCGGCCTCGGTCCACCACGCCAGATCGTCGGCGAAGCGCGGGAAGGCGCGTTCCAGCGCCGCGCCGCCCGACCCTGCGGGTGCACCGTCCGCGTCGAAAGCCTGACCGATGCCGCCGACCGCCAGCGAACTGGATATGACGACCATCCCCATTTCCGACAGCGTGCCGTGCCACGCCAGTCCAGCCCGCGCGCCGGCGAACCGGCCGGCGGAATAGCTGGCGATGGCGGCGGGTCGCCAGAACCATTCCTCGAGGAAATGGTCGGTCAGGTTCTTCAGGCCGGGCTGGACGCCCCAGTTATATTCGCCGGTCACGAACACGAAGGCATCGGCCGCCCGGATCTTCGCCGCCAGTTCCGCCAGCTTCGGCGGTGCCTCGCCCGCCGGATATTCCTTGTACATGCGATCGAGGATCGGCAGGTCGATCGCCTTCGCATCGATCAACTCCACCGCCGCGCCGCGCGCCGTGAAGCTGGCGACCAGATAGTCCGCCAGCCTGATGCCCTGCCGATCGGATCGGTAGGACCCGTACAGGATCAGGATGCGGTCGCCCATCGTGCCGTCCGTCGCTCCGGCCGGCGCAATCAGGGGGCGCGGCGGCGGCGTGGCGGCGGCGTGGCGACCGACAGGGTCGGCATGATCGGCTGGTCGGAGCGGTCGTACCAGCCGAGCGCGGTCGAGATCGCGGCCGCGGTGCTTTGCAGTTCCGCCAGCGAGGCGTCCAGATCGGCGTGACCGTCGCGGTCGATCGCCTCCAGATAGGGAACGGTCAGCGCCGCCACGACCTTGCCGTCGAAGCCGTAAATCGGGCAGCTGACGTCGCACACCGCGGACAGGCGCGCACTGGCCAGCCGCTCATACCCACGTTCGCGGATCGTTTCGAGTTCGGCGTCCAGTCCCGCCGGGGCGGATAGCGCCGACATCAGCGCCTCGCGACGTTCCGGGCTGGCGAAGGCGAGCAGGACATGGCCCGAACAGCTGGTCAGCAGGTCGATCGTCGTACCCAGCCGCACGGCGAACGCGGTCGGCCCGGGACTTTCGTGGCGAAGCACGACCAAACCGTGGTCGCCGTTCATCACCGCCATGTGGCACGACTGCTGAATCTTCGCCGCCAGATCGTGCATCAGGGGTGCGGCGACGTGGGTCAGTTCGCGGGCCGGCGTGGCGTGGTGGGCCACCTCCAGCACCTTGTACGTCACACGGTAGCGGTCCCCACCGGGAATTTTCTGCAACCAGCCGCGCCGATCCAGCACCACGATGATTCGGAACAGCTCGCTGATCGAGCGACCCAGCCGCGCCGCCATTTCGCCGATCGAAAGACCGGACGGCTCCCGCGCGAGCAGCTCGACCACGTCGAGCCCCTTTTCCAACGCGGGGGCTGAATAGGTGGGAGACTTTCCCTCGTTCTCGGGCAATTTTTGGCCTGTCATGAGATGATGCTAACCGGTCGTAACGGCAAAGTCACGACCGGCGAGGCGGCGTGCAAACAATTGTACCGGAAAGTATTTTGCGGCCATGACGGGATTAATGCAAAATAGCGGGAGCGCTACCGCGGCTGCGGTGCACCCTGCGGCGTCGTAAACGCCCCGATCCCGGCCACCGCGACGCGGGTCGCGCCCGCCACGGCGGGTGCGTCGAAGCGCAATCGCAGAAAGCGCGCCGTGCGGGGTTGGGCAAAGGCGATGCGCTGGGTGGCGAGGGCGTAGGCGATGTTGGCGAACTCGCCGCTGGCGCCGGCCTGCCACACGCGTCCGTCGACACTGGTGTCCGCGCGGTAGCCACGCGGCGGGACCGAGCCGTTCGGCGGCGCGCGTGACGGCGTCAGGCTGAATCCGGCGAGCGTTTCGGCACGGGCGAGATCGATCGTCACGGTGGCCGGAGAGGTCGATGTCGGTGCATCGATCGTCCACACCGTCGCGGCGTCGTCGTCGATCAGTGCTTCGCCGCCGGGGGCGGAGGCGGCGACGATCGACCAGCCGGCGGGGGACAGGATCGTGCGGTCGCTCGACCGGGCAGCGGCGACCGGCTGCGGCGCGACCTGACGGAACAGCGCGATCTCGCTGATCGCCGGGCAGACGGGGGCGTCGAGGATGCGCAGGCGCAGACGGCGTGCACTGACCGGGCGATCGAGGCGGATGATCCGCTGCGCCGAGATGCAGGCTCGTTCGGCCAGCGTCTGCCAGCGGCCATCCGTAAACGCATCGACCGCGAACCGCGTCACCCGCACCCCCAGCGGCAGATATTCGCGGATACGGATCAGGTCGAAGCTGCGTCCCGGCGGCAGATCGAGCGTCAGCGACGGCGTCGTGTCGCCCTCCGGACTGGACCAATAGCTGTCGCGCCGGTCGTCGAGGACGTTCGCGGCGGCGAACGCAGGACCGCGCGTGGCGCTGGCGGACGCGACCGCCCCCTCCGCCAGATTCGACGCCAGCGTCGCGCGCATCGCCGCACCGAACGACGCGAGCGAGGCGACATCGGGATCGGCAATCCGGCCGCGCCGGTCGGGCGGCAGGTTCAGGTGCATGTTGGTGCCGCGCCCCACCGACTCGTCGTAATAGCGGAGCAGCCGCTTGGGGCTCTTCACCTTGGCGTCCTCGTCGGCGTGATAGAACCAGCCGGGCCGGATCGACGTGTTGGTCTCCGCCGGCCACCACAGCGCGCCCCCGCGCACGCCGGCATTGCCCTCCGTCTGCACATAGGGGTGATTGGGCATGGTCGGCCAGCATGGGTCGCCCGCCACCCCGTCCTCGTTCCCGACCCAGCGGATGTCGGAGCCGAGCGGATCGAAGGTGCACGCCATCGGCTGGTGCTGGTGGACGAGCGCGATGATCGACGGCCAGTCGTAATATTTTGGCGCGTCGATCGTCCGGGTCTCGCGCGCGCCGCCATAATAGCCGTCACCGCCGTTCGCGCCGTCGAACCAGAATTCGAACAGCTCGCCATAGCGGGTGCAGAGCTCGACCACCTGCTTCCGGTAATAGTCGATATAGGCGGGGCGGCCATATTCCGGGTGATTCCGGTCCCAGGGCGACAGATACAGTCCGAACATCAGCCCGGCACGCCGCGCGGCGCGCTCCATCTCGCCGACGATGTCGCCCTTGCCCTGCTTGTACGGGCTGTTGCGGATGCAGTGGTCGGTCAGCATCGTCGGCCACAGGCAAAAGCCGTCGTGATGCTTCGCGGTCAGGATGATGCCGCGCATGTTCGCCGACTTGGCCGCGGCGACGATCTGATCCGGATCGAAATCGGTCGGGTCGAACAGCGACGGGCTTTCGTCGCCATAGCCCCATTCCTTGTCGGTGAAGGTGTTGATCGAGAAATGCACGAACGCGTATTGCTCGTGCCCGTGCCACGCCCATTGCCGCGGCGATGGCGTCGCGCCCCACGCTGCGGGTGCGCCGTCGGCGGCCAAGCCCGGCGCGGCACTGGCCAGCCCCGACACCAGACCGGATGCCAGCAGGGTACGGCGCGAAAACTCGGTCATGCGGCTACTCCGGTAAGGGTCATTGCGGCAGGTCGAGCGGCGATCCCGTGACCGCGACATCGATCCAGCGTCCCGCCGCCGCATCCGGCTGGCCGCCGCCGACCCACAGGCGATAGGTGCCGGGCAGCACGCGGCGGGTGCCGTCGCGGAACACGCTGCCCATCGTCCGCGGATCGATCCGGAGCGACACCGTCTTCGTCTCGCCGGGTTTCAGCGCCACACGCGTGAAGGCGGCAAGCTGGCGCTGGAGCACCGGATCGGTGAAGCCCGCGGGCTCGTCCGACGGCGGCGGGACCAAGTAAGCCTGCACCACCTCCTCGCCAGCGCGCGTACCGGTGTTGGCGACGCGTGCGGTGACGGTGATCGGCGCACCCGTCGCGACGCCCGGCGCGGCGACGCCGTCATAGCCGAAGCGCGTGTAGCTTAGCCCGTGGCCGAAGCCCCAGAGCGGCGTGCCGGTGAAGTAGCGATAGGTCCGCTCCTTCATCCCGTAATCCACGAAGGCGGGCAGGTCGCTGGTCTTCGCGTACACGGTGACGGGCAGCCGCCCGGACGGATTGCTGACGCCCGCCAGCGTGTCGGCGACGGCGGTGCCACCCGCCTCGCCCGGATACCACATCGTCAGGATCGCGTCGGCGGACGCAGGATCGACCGCCACCGCACTGCCGCTGGCGAGAACGAGCACGATCGGCTTGCCCGTCGCCTTCAGCGCGGCGAGCAGGCGCTGCTGCGCGAACGGCAGCGCGATATCAGTTCGGTCGCCGCCGACGAAGCCGGGCACCTGCACCGGCAGCGCCTCACCCTCTAGGTCGGGGGACAGGCCGGCGAATACGACCGCGACATCGGCGGACTCGGCGGCGGCAACCGCCTGCGCCAGCAACGGCTCTGCGGGAGGTAGCCACATCAGGCGGATACCTTCGTCGTCGCTGACGTGATCGAGTTCCAGCCGCAACGGCACGGGCGTGCCGTTGCTGACGTAATCGACCTCGACACGACCCTTCGCGACCTCGCCCGCGGCAAGCTGACGATCGCCGATCCACAGTCGCACCGCATCGTGCGACTTGCAGTATTTCCAGCATGCGGGAACATCGACGACCAGCTTGTACGTGCCCGGACCCGGCGGCGTGAAACGCGCCGTCCAGCGCGCGGCAAACCGGTCGCCGCGGATCTGCGGCACCGGCGCGGCGCGGTTGATGTCGAGGTCGACGCGACGCTCGGCGCGTGTCGCGACGGTGCGGCCATCGACGCTGTATTCCGCTTTCAGCCCGATCAGCGCCGTCTCCGGCACCACCACCGGCGCACCGTCCGCGAGGATCGATCCTTGGGCATAGACGACGTTGCCGAAACGCGCGCGCAGACCCTCCAGCGGGGTCACCGGCGCGGTCGCGGTGCCGTGGTAATTACCCTGCAACACGCCGAGATCGTCGGCATTCGCACCGATCACCGCCAGCCGCGTCGTGGTCGCCAGCGGCAACCGGTCGCCTGTGTTCTGGAGCAGCACGATCGCCTTGCGCGCCGCCTCCAGCGCCAGCGCGCGGTGGGCCGGCGTGCCGATCTGCGACGGCTTGATCCGTGACCACGGGCTCTTCGCGCCATAGGCGATGCCGAGATCGCGCCGCGCGGTCAGCGCCCGTGTCAACGCGGTGTCGAGTTCGGCTTCGGTGACCAGCCCGCTCGCGACCGCGGCGGGCAGCGCGCTATACGCGTTGCCGCAATTCAGGTCGGTGCCGCCGCGCACTGCCGCCGCCGCCGCCGCCGCGCCGTCCAGCCGGTAGTGGTGGAACAGGTGGATGTTCGCCACCGCATCGCAGTCCGAGACGGTGAAGCCCTTGAACCCCCACGCCCCGCGGATGCGATCGTTCAACAACGCGCCGTCCGCGCAGGCGGGGGTGCCGTGGATCGAGTTGTACGCGCACATCAACGACCGCGCCTTGCCGTCGATCACCGCCATGCGGAACGCGGGCAGGTACGTCGCTTCCAGATCGCGGGGTGAGGGATCGACGTCGAACCCGTCGCGCCCCGCCTCCGGCCCGCTATGCACCGCCAGATGCTTGGGCGTGGCGATCACCTTCGGGTGGAGCGGATCGGGGCCTTGCAGGCCGGTGACGAACGCGACGCCGAGCGTGCCCGTCAGATACGGGTCCTCGCCATACGTCTCCTGCCCCCGCCCCCAGCGCGGATCGCGGAAGATATTGATGTTGGGAGACCAGATCGTCAGCCCTTCGTAGATACGGCGTGGAGCCGCCACGGGTTGCGCGTTGAACTTCGCGCGCGCCTCGGTCGCGACGGTGTCGCCGATGCGCCGGACGAGATCGGGGTCCCAGGTCGCGGCCATGCCGATCGCCTGCGGAAACACCGTGGCGTGGCCGTTCCGCGCGAGGCCATGCAGTCCCTCTCCCCACCAGTCGTAGGGGGGCAGGCCGGCCTCCGCGTCGGCGGGGGCGCTGCTTTGCAGTTGCGCGGCCTTTTCGGCGACCGACATCGTCGCGATCGATGCGGTGACGGGGTCACCCGAACCCGAGACAGCTTGCGCGAACAATAGCCAGATCATCGTGCCAGCGTCCTCAATGTCAGCGATTTGGCCAGCGTCGCCGGCGAAGCCTCGGAGGCGACCGCAACGGTGATGCTCTCCCCCGGCAACAGGTCGAACCCGTCGTCGGACGGTTGCGCGGCGACATCGCCGAAATCGAGCATCACCGCACGCGCCAGTGCGGTGGCGGTGATCGTCACGTCGCGCCCGTTCAAACGCGTGGACAGGCCGGGCGCGGGATAGGCCATGTCCTTGGGCGGGGCGCGCTCGACGATCGCCCGGCTGACCGGCTTGTCGCCCACCAGCAGTTCCGCGACCGCATAGCTGGCGGTCGGCGCTGCCGTGCCGAACAGCGCGGTGTCGTCCAGCGTCGCCACCAATGTGGCCGCAAGCGGCACGAGCGTCACTGCTTCGTCGCGCGTCGATAGTGTCGCCCCGGCCATGTCGCGCACCGTGATGCGCCACCGCGCGGGCGTCGGTGTCGTCCGGTCGGAGATCAGCGACACCCGCGTGACCCGGTTCACATTCTCCGCGACGATCGCCTGCGGTGCGAAGAAGCGGCGCGCGGCGTAGTTGAGCAGCTTCCACCGCCCTGAATAGTCGATGCTGGCCCACGAGATCGCCGGCCAGACATCGTTCAACTGCCAGTAGAGCGACCCCATCGTCACCGGCCGGCAGGCGCGGTGGTGCAATGCCGCCAGTTCGATCGCCTGCGCCTGATTGACCTGCGTCAGATAGACCATGTCGGCGAAATCCTTCGCCGGCCGCAGTCGCGCGTCGAGATAGAGTTGCAGGCGGGCATTGCCCTCGCCGGCCAGGAACTTCTGGTGCGCCTTCATCACCGGGCTTTCGGCGGCGAGCGAACCCTTCCCCGCGAAATTGCGGATCGTGGACAGGTCGGGCATCGACTGGAACCCGTATTCGGACATGAAGCGCGGGCAACTATCCAGATAGCGCTCGATCGGCTTCGATCCCGACCACACGTCCCAGAAATGCCGGTCGCCCGCCGCGTCGGTGTCGACAGGGCCGTCATAGTCGGTCGATGGCGAATTCGCCCAATACGGCGTCTGCGGGGCCTTCGCGGTCACCGCCGCGCGCAGCACGCGGTCGAACAGCACGGCCATGTTCGCGCCGATTCGCTCCTGCTCGTCCGCACCGACGGCTTTCTTGAACGCCTTGCGGTCGCCCCAGTTCTCCCAGCCAGACAGGATCTCGTTGCCGCCCGCCCACAGCACGATCGACGGATGCGAGGACAGGCGCGCGACCTGCTCCTCCGCCTCGATCTTGACGTTCTCGCGGTAGGCGGCGTCGGGCGGCGTCACGCTGCCGCCGAACATGAAGTCCTGCCAGATCATCAGGCCCATCGCGTCGGCCATGTCGTAGAAGGCGTCGTCGAGATAATAGCCGCCGCCCCAGATGCGCAGCATGTTCATGTTGGCGTCGCGCGCGCCCTGAAGCAGGGGCCGCATCGACGCGGGCGTGACGCGGGCGGGGAAGCTGTCGAAAGGGATCAGGTTCGCGCCCTTGGCGAAGATCGGGATGCCGTTGACGCGGAAGCCGAACGCGCCGCCGCCCCGGATCAGCTCGACCGTGCGCAGGCCGATGCGGCGGCTGGCGGTGTCGTCCTGCCCCAGCGTCGCATCGACGCGGTACATCGGCTGTGCGCCGTACCCGACCGGCTGCCACCGCTCGGGGTGCGCGACGGTCAGCGGCACGGTGACGACGTTCAGTCCGGGCACCAGCGTGACGGTGCGCGCCGCCGTGACGGGCGTGCCGGTCGGGCCGGTGACGGTGGCGCGGACCTCGGTCGTCGCTTGTGTATCGGCGACGATGTCGAACGTCGCGGCCAGCCGAGCCTCGGCTTCGTTTAAAGCCTGCTGGTCGACGCGGAACGCCTCGATGCGGGCATCGTCCCACGCTTCGAGCCGCACCGGCCGCCACACGCCGATCGCGACGAGGCGCGGGCCCCAGTCCCAGCCGTAATGATATTTGGGTTTGCGCAGATAGGGGGAGGTCTGCTTGCCCTTCGGCTCGTCGCCGAATGCGGAATCATATTCGCCGGGCAGCGGGTTCTTCTCCGCGAGCACCATCGGCTGCAACCGCTTGATCGGGGAGGCGATGCGGACCGTGACCTCGTTACGACCAGGTTTCAGCAGCGGTTTCGCGTCGCCGCGCCAGCGCCGGTGCGCGTTGTCGGCGGCGATCAGCGGCCGGCCGTTGACCGACACGGTCGCGAACGTGTCGAGCCCGTCGAACACCAGATCGAGGTGATCGCGCGCCAGCATCGCCGGCGTCACGTCCAGCACCAGCCGGTACTGCCAGTCGGTCAGCCCCGCCCACTGGATCGCGGCCTCGTTCGTACCCTTGAACGGGTCGGGCGCGATGCGCGCGGCGATCAGGTCCTGCTGCACGCTGCCGGGCACCGTCGCCTTCAGCCAGCGGGCGGCCTTCGGATGCGCTTTCGTGGCCGCCGCGTCGGCGGGGTCGATCCGCACCTGCCACCCGGCGTCGAGCGGCGTGACCGTTTTCGGCCCCGCCCAGGCGGCGGTCGGACACAGGAGAAGCGCGGCGGCGGTCAGGGCCGGCGCGATCCTCATCGGTCGCCCTCCGTCAACTGCACGCGTTCGACGGTGTAATAGGGATCGCTGAGCGGCGAAGTGAACTGGAAGCAGATGTCCTGATCCCCCTTCGCGTTCGGCAGCGTACCCTTGAAGGTGAAGCGTTGCGGGGCCATCTTGGGATCGGGCAGCGGGAACGCCCCCGCCGCGACCGGTCGCGCGGTCTTGTCACCCGCCTTGCGCGCGGCGGCGGCGGCGACGCAACCGACCTGCACCAGCAATTCGCCGTGGTCCGTGACGTTGTAATGCTCGCGCAGCATCCGGGCTTCGTGCGCCAGTCCGTAATGCCGCGCGAGGCGGACGACATCGACCGCGTAGCCGCGCGCGATGTCGAGGGGCGCATCCGGGTAGAGCGTGCAGGTGTCGAACAGGTTGATGTTGAACGCCGGCGCGTTGGCGGTCGACTCCGACGTCAGCGGTGGCCGCAGCCCGAGCGAACCATTCGGGCAGGCGCGCATGTCCGAACTCGACCGTGACAGCAGCGCGGCGCGCGCGGTGTCGAAGCTGCGCGGCGTCGCGGTCGCCATACCGGCGGCGTCGAACGCGGCGGCGCGGATGACGGTGCCGGGCTTCACCGACAGCGTCGCCGCATAGGCTTTGGAGCGTGCGGTCGGCGTGCTGCCGTCCGTGGTGTAGCGGATCGTGCCGTAGGGGGCCTGCGTCTTCAGCGTCAGCGGGATGCTGTTCCGGCGCAGTGCGTCCCCGCGGGTGCCGTCGACGCCGATATCGACCGCAAAGGCGCTGTCGGCGACCTGCATGCCGGCGCGCTTCCACCGTTCGCCCTGCTGGTGGGCGCGCGGCAGGAAGGCGGCGAAGTCCTTGCCGCCCTTCTGCGCCCACGTCACCTCCGCGACGGCGGCGGCGCGGGGGAAGATGTGGTGCTGCAACTGATAGCGCGTGGCGATGTATTCGCTCCACAGATTGGCCTGCGCGCCGAGCACGTGCCGCTCCCGATCGGGCGCGATGCCGACGGGCATCGGATCGTACTGGTACACCTTATCCAGCGGCAGCACGTCGAACCGGCCCGGCGGTTCGTCGGACAGGTCGCTCTGCGTATAGTTGAGGTACATCGGGGTGCCCGGCGACATCACCACGTCGTGGCCCAGGTTGGCCGCGTCGATCCCGCCCTTTTCGCCGCGCCACGACATGATCGATGCGGACGCGGGCAGGCCGCCCTCCAGGATCTCGTCCCAGCCGATCAGGCGGCGGCCTTTTGACTGCAGGTAGGTGCCGAACTGATCGATCATCCAGCTTTGCAGCGCGTTCTCGTCCTTCAGGCCAAGCGCCCTGATCTGCGCCTGAACGTCCGCACTGCGTTCCCACTGGTCCTTCACCGCCTCATCTCCGCCGAGGTGGATATAGGTGCCGGGGAACACGTCCATGACCTCGTCCAGCACCGCCTTCACGAACGCGATGCCCTTTGGGCCGGGATTGAAGAGATAGGGCATGATGCCCCAGTTGTTGCTGACCTCGGGCCGGTCGCCGAGCAGGCCAAGCTCGGGATAGGCGGCGACCAGCGCCTGTGCGTGGCCGGGCAGGTCGATCTCCGGCACGATCGTGATGCCGCGGTCGCGGGCGTACACGACGAGCGCCTTCAATTCCTCCTGCGTATAGAAGCCGCCGACCTTCGGGCCGGGATCGCCGCCGGTCGAGGGCGGGGTGCGGAAGCCGCCGATCTCGGTCAGCTTCGGATAGCGCTTCACCTCGAACCGCCAGCCCTGATCGTCGGTCAGGTGCAGGTGGAGCGAGTTGAGCTTCACCGCCGCCATCTGGTCGACGATCGCCCGCAGGGCGGGCATCGGCAGGAAGTGCCGCGCGGGGTCGATCATCAGGCCGCGCCACCCGAAACGCGGCGCGTCGGCGATCGTCGTCGCGGCGACCGTGACCGGCCTGCCGAACTGCGCATCGGGGCTGACCAGCTGCGCCAACGTCATCGCGCCGTGGACGAGACCGCGGTCGCCCGATGCGGCGATGACGATACCGGTGGAAGTCACCGTCAGGCGGTATGCTTCGTCGCCCTTGATGCCGGTATCGCGAACGAAGCGGACCGGGCCGGTGGCGCCCGGCACCAGCGTCAGGCCGCGGACCCTCTTCACATGCTCGGCCAGCAGTTTCGTGGCGGTGTTCGCGCCGGCGTCGCTGGCGGGGGCGCCGATGCGGGTGCCGTCCGCGACGGTGAAGCTGCCCGCGCCCGGCGTCATCGAGGCGGGAATGGGTAGCAGCGACTGGGCCGTCAGCGGCGTCGTACCGAGCAGCAGGGCGGCGGTCAGGGTGAAGCGAAGGACGGTCAAGGCGTGCTCCCGAAAACGACGAATACCAATACCCTACCGCAACATGAGCGCGGTGCCGACCTGGTCACGAAAAAAACCGCCCGTCGGCGCGGGGCCGGCGGGCGGGGAGGGACGTGCATGCGGTGAGGTCATGCACGACAGGGATAGCAGCGGCAGGCGGCGTGCGAGGAACGACAGTCGTTCGGGGTCGCTCCACGCCGTCGCTCACATCTTGAAGCTGGCGCTCAGCGAGAACACGCGACCGTTCTTGTAGATCGAGGTCGGCGCGCTCTTGGTGCTGCTATACTGGTAATAGGTCTCGTCGAGCAGGTTGGACGCCTGCGCCTGGACCTGGATGTTGTCGGTCAGCGCATAGGAGATCGATGCGTCGAGCTGACGATAGGCATCGGTGTAATCCTGCGACTGGAGGCGGCCGACGCGGTAGAAATACTTCGACCGGCGATTGTAGCTGACCCGCGCCTGTAGCGGCCCGTTCTCGTAATAGGGTACGACCGTGACGGTGTTGCGCGACAGGAACGGCAGGCCGGTCGCGATCGAGGTCTGCGCATCCGCGAAGGTGTAGTTGGCCTGGATGCCGAAACCCCATTTCAGCGCGGTATTGCCCGACAGCGAGAAGCCGGTGACCGAGGCGTTGGCGATATTGATCGGCTGCGAGATCGAATAGGTCTGGGTGATGCCGGTGACGAAGTTGGTGAACGTCACGTCATCCGTCACCGAATTGCCGATATAGTTGGTGATGTCGCGGTAGAAGACCTCACCCGACAGGAAGCTGCCGGGCGCGAAATACCATTCCGCCGACAGCCCGAAATTGTTCGCCGCATAGGGCTTCAGATCCGGGTTGCCGCCGCTGCCCGAGCGGGAGGCGTCGTCGAGCGAGATCGAGCCGGCGAGATCGGAATAGCGCGGTCGGGCGATGACCTTGGCTGCGGCACCGCGTAGCACGACGCTGTCGCTGACGTCGAAGATCAGGTTGGCGGCAGGAAGAAAGCGATTGTCGCTCTTGGTGATCTGCGTCGGGGCGAACCGCCCATTGCTCTGGAGGAAGAAGTTCGATTCGTCGCGCGTGTTGACGAACCGGCCGCCGACGTTGCCGCGCAGTTTTCCGGACTGGAAGTTCGCCTGCAGGTAACCGGATGCGATCTTTTCTCTCACCAGCCAATAGTCGCCGGCCGAGAAGCCGCGCTCGACGTTGGTGGTGCCGAACTTGCGGAGCGCGGCGATGATGCCGTCGCGGTCCAGTGTGGCATAGGGCGTGCCGTTCCCGGATGTGCCGAGGCCGTTATACAGGTCGCCGTCGAGGATGTAGAAGTCGAGGTCGCCCAGCGTGAAATTCTGGTTGGTGAAGATCGCGTTGCTGAACGTCCTGTTGCTGTTCTCATGCGCGACGTAGCGCCCGCCGAACAACAGGCTCTTGATCGGCCCCATGTCGACCTCGCGCTTGAAATTGGCCTCTCCGAAGATCTCCTTGTCGAGCGTGAACCCGGACTGGAGCGGGATGCCGCCGATCTGGCGACCGAAGAAATTGCGACCGCCATTGTTCTCGCGATCGGACGCGCTGAGATTTTCGCCGCCGAGGGCGGTGAAGTTGCTCAGCCACTTGGTCGGGTCGCTGGCGGGCGAGTTCCAGTTGACGATCGTATTGCGGCCATCGGTGCCGGCGGTGAAGCCCTGCTTCGTGCGAAAATCGAGCAGATATTCGGGGTTCTTGCCACCCGACGCGCGCGTGCCGCCGAAATTACCGGTGATTTCCCACCGGTCCGGACGCCAGTCGATCAGCATCGCAACGGAGTCGTTCTTGATGCGCGTACGGCGAAAGTTGGTGTCGAGCTGGCCCGTCGCGCCGTTGGTGCCGTCCGGTATTCCGGTGAAGGTCGCGGAGGTGACGATGCCGTTGTCGAAGGTCGCCGCGCTCATCCGCGACCCTTCGAAGCCATAGGTGTACATGGAATTCGACACGTTGTCGTAATTGCCGCGGATGAACAGGCCGGTGGCGACGACCGAAAGATTGTCGGTCGGCTTCGCCTGGATCGCGCCGCTGAAGCCGATCCGCTCACGCTCCTGCTTGAAGAACTCGCGCGCCAGGAACGAGGCGTAACGGGCGCTGCTGAAGGCGTCGATCGTCGCCCGATTGGGCCGCGCGCCGTTGATCGTCGGGCCGGTGGCGACGGTGCCGCCGGGGCCATCATAGACGATGTTGCCGTTGATATCGCGCGGATACGCCTCCAGCAGGGCGGCGCCGGTACGGTACCAATAGGTTGCGACGCCGGCGCGGCTGAGCTGTTCCTTGTCGTAGTTGACCGCGCCGAGGAAGCCGATCGTCTCGTCCGCATTGTGCCAGCTGTACAGCGCCGAGCCACGGAAGCTGCCGCGCTTGGCGCGGTCGTTATACTCACCGCCGGCCGTGACGGCGACCGTGTTCGCCTTGAGGTCGAGCGGCTTGCGCGTCACGATGTCGACGGTTGCGCCGATCGCGCCTTCCTGCAGACGCGCTTCCGGCGTCTTGTAGACGACGGCCTGGCTGATGATCGTCGGCGACAGCAGCGAATAGTTGAAGCTGCGGCTCGATCGGTCGGACGGGTTGCCGCCCCAGTCGGCGGAGGCGACCGAGTGGCCGTCGATGGTCAGGCGGTTGAGTGCCGGCTCAACGCCCGCGATCGACAATTGCTCGCCCTCGCCGAACTGGCGGTCGACGGTCACGCCAGGCAGGCGCGCCAGCGAGTCGGCGATGTTGCTGTCGGGCAGCTTGCCGACATCCTCGGCACTGATGACGTCGACGATGGAATCGGCGCGGCGCTTGGTTTCGATCGCATCGGCAAGGCTGCGGCGGTATCCGGTGACGAGGATTTCGTCTTCGGTACCGATCTGGGTGTCGCCCGGAGCACCACTCTGGCCGGCTTCCTGAGCGGCGGCGATGTCGGCGAAACCGATCGCGCCGGATAAGGCGGTGGTGAACAGGATCAGTTGGCGGATAGTCATGTTGCAAATCCCTTTCGGGATGCGCCCAGCAGCGCAGCCCCCCCGAGATCACCGCGTTGCTGGCGGTGGTCACTGTTCCTGTCCGCTCTGGCGCATCAATCGGCCCGATACGATGTTTGTGACGCATCTTCATAACCAATATAGCCCAAAGGTGCTACCAAAAATGACAAATCGATTTCAGTGGAGGAATCGTATAATGATTGTAGTGATTAAGCGCCAAAAAACGGAGACGGACGGCCGCGCAAGGGCGGGGGCATGACCTGTACCGAATCTCGAAATGGGACGCGCATCACGTTGGAAATCTGCGTCGATTCTCCAGCCGGCATTGGCGCGGCAATTACAGGCGGCGCAGATCGGATCGAACTGTGCTCCGCCCTCGACGTGGGTGGATTAACGCCCGGCGGTGCACTGACGGACTTCGCCGTCGCCCGCGCCGCGGACGCAGGCATCGCCGTGCATGCGATGGTACGATCCCGCAGTGGCGACTTCGCTTACGACACCGATGAGATCGACTTAGCGATCCGCGAGGCCATCATGCTGGCCGACCGGGGCGTGAACGGTCTGGTATTCGGGGCGGCACGGAGCGGTGAGGTGGATGTCGATGCGGCGACGCGGTGGATGGAAGGCGTGCGCGGCGGCATCGGTCGTTCCGCCGCCCTGGTCTTTCACCGCGCGATCGATCTGGTCGACGATCCGGTCGCAGCGGTCGACCGCATCGCTGCGCTGGGGTTCACCCACATCCTCACATCGGGGGGGGCACCGACTGCGGGAGAGGCGCATGACGTGATCGCGGCTATGGTCGCTCGCGCCGCAGGTCGGGTGGAGGTGATCGCCGGGTCGGGCGTGCGGCCCGAAAACGTCGCAGCGCTGGTGGCGACGACGGGCGTCCCCGCCGTGCATGCTTCCGCCAGCGGGATCATGGGGGAACGCGATGCCCGCGTCGTCGCAATGGGGTTCGCGTCGGCGGCGCGACGGACTACCGATGCCGGCGTGGTGACCGGCTTGAAGATGGCATTAGACAACAAGTCCAATGTAAGACAATAAGGCTGTATCATGCCCGTGCCGTGACCTGTTCGCGAACCGGGCAGGCCATGACCGAGGGGACGGCAGGGCGATGGACGGATCGGACGACTTCACCGGCAGGATCGGCCGCTTCAGAAGCGGCAACGCCTCGCCGCTTTACATTCAGCTTCAGCAGCTGATCCGCGAAGCGATCGAAAATGAGTCGGTCGCGCGTGGCGATGCAATTCCGGCCGAGCGCGATCTGGCGCTCGACTATGACGTGTCGCGGATCACCGTGCGCAAGGCGATTGCCGGCCTGGTCGAGGAGGGGCTGCTGACGCGGCGTCGCGGCGCGGGCACGTTCGTCGCGGGGCGGGTGGAGAAGAACTTCTCCAAACTGTCGTCTTTCAGCGAGGATATGGTCGCCCGCGGGCGGGTTCCGAGCAGTTCCTGGGTATCGCGCGCGACGGGTACCGTCAGTCCGGAAGAGTCGATGGCACTCGGCCTGTCGCCGAGTGCGCCGGTATTTCGCTTCGTTCGGATACGATATGCGGACGAGGTGCCGATGGCCCTGGAGTTCTCGACGATCGCAGGATTCTGCCTGCCGTCGGTCGAGGCCATCGGCGACTCGCTGTACGCTGCGCTCGACGCGGCCGGCCATCGACCGGTGCGCGCGCTGCAACGGTTGCGCGCGGTGCCGTTCGGATCGGAACATGCCCGCATGCTCGGCGTGGATACCGGCCAGCCGGGACTGCTGATCGAGCGGCGCGGGTTCCTGCGGGATGGTCGCGCGGTCGAATTCACTCGCTCCTATTACCGCGGCGATGCCTACGACTTCGTGGCCGAGCTGTCCGACATCTGATTCTGAGCAAGAGGCTTTCGTGATCACCGACGCACCCCGAACGCCTGCCACGACCACGCTGATGCGGTCGGAAACGCTGGAGGCGCCGGCGCGCGTAGCGGAGATGATCGCGCGTAACGCCGCCGCGTTCGCCGAGCTTGGCGGGCGGTTGCGGGCCGAGGCTCCCGATGTCGTGGTCACCTGCGCCCGCGGGTCTTCGGATCACGCCGCGACGTTCGGCAAATATCTGATCGAGACGATGGTCGGCGTGCCGGTCGCGTCGGCGGCTCCCTCTGTCGTGTCGCTGTTCGAGGCGAGCGTGACGACGCGGCGCGCGCTGTGCATCGCGATCTCGCAATCGGGTCGAAGCCCCGACCTGCTGGCGACGGTTGCGGCGCACGCTGATGCGGGCGCTCACGTCGCCGCGCTGGTCAACGATGAGGGTTCGCCGCTGGCGGAGTGTGCCGATACGCTGCTGCCGTTATGCGCGGGACCGGAGCGATCGGTGGCGGCGACCAAGTCCTGTATCGCGGCGATGGCAGGTCTGGCGGGGCTGGTCGCGGCGTGGTCCGGCGATGCGCGGCTTGCGGCGGCGGTGGAGACGCTGCCCGAGGCGCTGGCGCAGGCGGTGCGGCAGGACTGGAGCGCGGCGATCGAACCGCTATCCGGGGTGACGCAGATGTTCGTGCTGGGGCGGGGATACGGGTTCGGGGTGGCGCAAGAATGTGCGCTGAAGCTGAAGGAGACCTGCGCGATCCAGGCGGAGCCGTTCAGTGCCGCCGAGGTGCGGCATGGCCCGATGGCGATCGTGCGCAACGGGTTCCCGTTGCTGGCGCTGGCGACATCCGACGCAGCGGGTGCGGACGTGGTGAAGGCGGCGGGCGAGTTCGAGGCGCGCGGTGCGGCGGTGTTGCTGGCGCGTGCGGGAGGGCCGTCGCTGCTGCCCGCGGCCGCGGCGCATCCGGCGATCGAGCCGATCCTGTTTTTGGCGAGTTTCTATGGGCTGGCGGAACAGCTGGCGCGGCGGCGGGGGCTCGACCCGGATGAACCGCCGTTCCTGTCGAAGGTGACGCGCACGCTATGACCACGATGCGGTTCGGGAACGGCCATGTCGTGGCCGGCGATGCGGTATGGCCGGGGGCGACGATCGCGGTCGACGGCGAGCGGATCGCCGAGATCGATGCCTTTAGAGGCGCGGGTGATATCGATCTGGCCGGTGGCTGGCTGATGCCGGGGTTCGTCGACACGCAGGTCAATGGCGGCGGGGGGGTGTTGTTCAACAACGACATCAGCGTCGGCGCGGTGGCGGCGATCGCGCGCGCGCACGCCGCCTTTGGTACCACGGCGCTGCTGCCGACGCTGATCAGCGAGACGCCCGATCGCATCGCCGCCGCCTTGGAGGCGACTGACGCCGCCATTGCGCAGGGCGTGCCGGGCGTCGTCGGCGTCCATATCGAGGGACCGTTCCTGAACGTCGCGCGCAAGGGCATCCACGATCCGGAGCGGTTCCGCCGGCTGGATGCGGAGACGGTCGCGCTGCTGTCTCGCCCGCATCGTGGCACGGTCATGCTGACGATTGCACCCGAACTCACCGACACCGCCACGATTTCGCAGCTGGTCGCCGCGGGCGTGATCGTCAGCGCCGGGCATAGCGAGGCATCGTTCGAGCAGGCGAAGGCGGCGTTCGATGCCGGCCTCTCCGGCATCACGCATCTGTTCAATGCCATGCCGCCGATGATGCAGCGGGAGCCGGGGTTGGTCGGCGCGGCGCTGGACGATGCTCGACCGTGGTGCGGGCTGATCGTCGACCGGGTGCATGTCGCGGCGGCGGTGCTGCGCGTGGCGATGCGGGCGCGACCGCACGACCGGATGATGCTGGTCACCGACGCGATGTCGTCGGTCGGTGCGGTCGACAAGGACTTCGTGTTGCAGGGCCGTCCCATCCGCGTCGCGGACGGCATCTGCCGTTTCGCGGACGGAACGCTGGCAGGGTCCGACCTCGACATGGCGCAGGCGGTGGCGAACGCGGTCGCCGACCTCGACGTGCCGGTGACGACGGTGGCGGCGATGGCCGCGACGATCCCGGCGACGTTCCTGGGCTTGCAGAACGAGCGCGGCACGCTGGCGAAGGGGCTGCGCGCCGACTGGGTACAGCTCGACGCGCAGTTCCGCCCGGTCGCCACCTGGATCGGCGGGAGGGCGGTGGCGTGAGCGCAGAGACGCTCGTCGCGCCGCTCGGCGGCTGGCTGATGACGTTGGCGGCGGTGCCCGACCAGGTCTTCGCCGAGGGGATGATGGGCGCGGGCGTCGCGATCGACCCGACCGGTGACACGCTGCACGCGCCGTGCGCGGCGACGGTGTTGAGCGTTCATGCTGCCGGCCATGCGGTGACGCTGCGGACGGCGGGAGGGGCGGAGGTGCTGATCCATATCGGCATCGACACCGTCGCGATGGGTGGCGAGGGGTTCGAGAGACTGGTGGAGCCGGGGCAGGGCGTTACGGCAGGTACGCCGCTGATCCGCTTCGACCTCGACCTGATCGCGCAGCGGGCGAGTGCGCTGGCGACACCGATCGTCCTGACGTCGGGCGACGATTTCCGGATCGAGGGTGTCGCGTGTGATGGGCTGGTGGAAGTTGGCGCGCCGCTGTTGCGCCTGGTCCCGACCGGCGCGGCGCAGCGCGAGCGAACGGTAGCCTCCACCACAAGCGCCTCGGCGACGGTCGTCGTGGCGTTGCCGCATGGTATCCACGCCCGTCCGGCGGCGCGGATCGCGGCGGCGGTGCGCGCGGCGGGGGCAAGCGCGACGCTGACGCGCGACGATCGCAACGCGTCGGCACTGAGCGTGACGGGCATGCTCGGACTCGATGCCGTTCACGGATCGACGCTGACGATCGCAGCGCAGGGCGGCGATGCGGAGGGGGCGGTCGCGGCGGTGGTCGCGATCCTCACTGCCCACGAGGACGCGGACCCGCCTGCGCCGCGTGCGGTGCCGGTTGCGCCGGCGGAGGTCGCCGACGGGGCGCTGGCGGGCGTGCCGGCGGCGCCGGGTCTGGCGATCGGGATTGCGCGCTGGCTCAGGGTCGCCGCGCCGGAGGTGCCGCCGGCCGACGACGTGGCGACGGAGCGCGAGCGACTGGTCACCGGGATCGCGAGGCTGCGGGACACGCTGGCGGTGGCGAGTGGACACAGCGTGCTGGCGGCGCACCGGGCGATCCTCGACGATCCCGATCTGGAGGCGACGCTGGTCGCGGCGGTCGAGATGGGCGAGGGTGCGGCGGCGGCGGCCCTGTCGGTGACGCGGGCTCAGGCGGCGCGGCTGGCGCGATCGAGCGACGCGCGGATCGCCGAGCGCGGCGACGACCTGATCGATATCGGCCAGCGGCTGGCGCATGCGGTGCTGGGCACGGAGCCGGACGCCATTGTCCTGCCGTCGGGAACGATCCTGCTCGCCGACGATCTGCTGCCATCGCAACTGACCGCGCTGGATGCGACGGCGCTGGCCGGCATCGCGGTCGTGCGCGGCGGCCCGACATCGCATGTCGCGATCATGGCGGCGGGGCTCGGCGTGCCGATGCTGGTCGCGCTGGGCGAGCCACTGGCGGCGGTACCCGACGGCGCGACGCTGATCCTCGATGGAGATGCCGGATCGCTGCTGCCCGATCCGGACGCCCCGTCCCTGAACACGGCACGGGCGAAGGTCGAGGCCGCCCGGCTGGCCGAAGCGGAGGCGTTGGCGGCGGCGGCGTCGGGTCGCCCGGCGGCGACGGCGGACGGCCTCGCGGTCGGCGTCCACGTCAATCTCGGCAGCGCGGCGGAAGCGGCGGCGGCGGTGACGGCGGGGGCGGAAGGGTGCGGCCTGCTGCGGACCGAATTGCTGTTCCTGGAGCGGGCGACCGCGCCGACGCGCGATGAACAGGCGTCGGAATATCGCGCGATCGGCACGGCGCTGGGCAACCGGCCGCTGACGATCCGGCTGCTCGACATCGGCGGCGACAAGCCCGCGCCGTACCTGGCGATCGCGGCGGAGGAGAATCCGGCCCTAGGGCTGCGCGGCGTTCGCGTCGTGCTGGCGCGCGAGGATGTGCTGGAGACGCAGGTCGCGGCGATCCTCGATGCGGCCGATGGCGCGCCGTGCCGAATCATGGTGCCGATGGTCGCCAGCGTCGCGGAACTGGACGCGGTTCGCGTCGTCGTCGATCGGCTGCGCGGCTCGCGGCCGATATTGCTGGGTGCGATGATCGAGACGCCGGCGGCGGCGATCGGCGCGGACCTGATCGCGCGGCGCGCGGATTTCCTGTCGATCGGCAGCAACGACCTGACTCAGTACACGCTCGCGATGGATCGGGGGAACCCGGCGGTCGCGGCGGGGCTCGATGGTCTGCATCCGGCGGTGCTGCGGCTGGTTGCGGCGACCTGCGAGGGCGCGGCGCGGCACGGGGTGCCGGTCGGCGTCTGCGGCGGACTGGCCGCCGATCCGCTGGCGGTGCCGATCCTGGTCGGGCTGGGGGTCACGTCGCTGTCGGTGCCGGCGGGCCGGATCGCGGCGACGCGGGCCGGCGTCGCTGCGGTCGGTGTGACGCAGGCGCATGTCCACGCGCTTCAGGCGCTGGCGTGCGAGTCGGCTGGCGAGGTTCGCACGCTGGCGAGGCGTTTTGCCGAGGAGACGGTCGCATGACATCGCCGATGGCGTTCCTCCAGCCGCTCGGTCGGGCGCTGATGCTGCCGATCGCAGTTCTGCCGGTCGCCGGGCTGATGCTGCGGCTGGGGCAGCCCGACCTGCTCGACATCGCGTTCCTGTCCGCGGCGGGGGATGCCATCTTCGCGCATCTCGGCCTGTTGTTCGCGGTCGGGGTCGCCACCGGTTTCGCGCGCGACGGCAACGGTGCGGCGGCGATGGCGGGGATCGTCTGCTATCTGGTGGCGGGGAATGGCGCTCAGGTGTTCCTGACCGTGCCGGCGGCGACGCTGGCCGGTGTGCCCGATACTGCGACAGGACTGGTGACGAGCGCGTGGAAGGCGGCGGCGATCGACAAGTTGCAGGTGCCGATCGGCATCGTTGCGGGGCTGGTCGGCGGACATTTCTACAACCGGTTCGCGACGTTCAAATTGCCGGATTATCTCGCCTTCTTCGGCGGGCGGCGGTTCGTGCCGATCGTCGCGGGGCTCGCCGGCCTCGTCATCGCGGGCGTACTGGGCCTGACTTATCCGGGTGTCAGCGCGGGTGTCGACGCGCTGAGCAACGGCGTGGTCGCAGCGGGCGGGTGGGGGCTGTTCGCCTTTGGGCTGCTCAACCGGTTGTTGCTGGTCACCGGACTGCACCATATCCTGAACAACGTCGCGTACTTCGTGGTCGGGAGTTACGACGGGAAGACGGGCGATCTGTCGCGCTTCTTCGCGGGCGATCCTACCGCGGGCGGGTTCATGAGCGGGTTCTTCCCGGTGATGATGTTCGGCCTGCCCGCCGCGTGTCTGGCGATGTACCACACCGCGCTGCCGGACCGGCGCAAGGCGGTTGGCGGACTGCTGTTCAGCCTGGCGCTGACGTCGTTCCTGACAGGCGTGACCGAGCCGATCGAGTTCAGCTTCATGTTCCTCGCGCCCGCGCTGTACGCGGTGCACGCGGTGCTGACCGGCGCGGCGGAGGCGATCATGAACGCGCTGGGCGTCCGGCTCGGCTATGGATTTTCGGCGGGGTTGTTCGACTATGTGCTGAACTTCGGCAAGGCCACGAAGCCGCTGCTGCTGCTGCCGGTTGGTGCGGCTTATGCCGCGGTCTATTACGGGCTGTTCCGCTGGGCGATCGTCCGGTTCGACCTGCCGACGCCGGGGCGTGAGCCGGAGGAGGCGACCGCCCCCGCGGCGCCGGTGCCGGTCGGCGATCGGGCGGCGGCCTATGTCGCGGCGCTGGGCGGGGCGGCGAACCTGCGCGGGGTCGATGCTTGTACGACCCGGCTGCGGCTGACCGTTGCGGATGCGCAGGCGATCGACGAGCCCGCGCTCAAGCGGCTGGGTGCGCGCGGCGTCCTGCGGCCGTCGCCGACCGCGGTGCAGGTCGTGGTCGGCGGGATCGCGGACGGGCTGGCGATGGACATGCGCGCGGTGCTGGACGCTGGTCCTGCGGGGGTCGCTGCGCCAGTGGCAGCGCCGGTGGCCTATGCCTTGCCCCAACGGGTGGCGGCGGCGATCGGCGCGGGCAATGTCGTAGTGGCCGCGCGGCTGCCGGGGCGGTTGCGGATCGTGGTGGCAGCGCGCGACAGGGTCGATGCCGCGGCGCTGTCGGCGTTGGGTGCCCGGGCGGTGGTCTGGGTGCGCCCGGACACGGTGCACCTGCTGATGGAGGATGCATGAGCCGTGTCGTGCAGGTGCTCGATCTGGTCGACGATGCGGCGCTGATCGCCGAATATCGCGCACGGCACGCGCCGGGGGCGGTGTGGCCCGACATCATCCGCTATCTGGAGGCGATCGGCTGCAACGATCTGGAGCTGTGGCATGTCGCCGACCGGCTGGTGATGATCTTCGACGCGGCGGACGGCTATCCGCGGGCGACCGATCCCGCGCTGGATCCGGTGGTCGCGGCGTGGGAGGCCGAGATGGGCGCGTACCAGCGGGCGATCGACCCGGCGGGTCCCAAGTGGCTGCCGATGCAGCGGATTTTCGCTTATGACGGAAGATCGTAGGCGGGCGTTGCGGACGGAAGGTTAGGCTAAGGTTAGTCCAATGCGGTGTTTCGCCAGCGTGTCGGATGGGCGTGTCGGCCGGGCGAGCCCGATGACCGGCGACGCATGAGAAAGAGCGGGTTCGGCGTGTCACAAGTCGGGCACGTAGGACAGGAGCTGGGTCCAACAAAATGCTCGCGCGGCGGTTTTCGGGCAGCGTTGCGCTCGTGGCGAGGCTCTCCCCCCAACCCCTTCCCAACGGGAGGGGAGCGGAGATCGGGCAACGGCATGCCCTTCGTCGCTTGCGGAGTAGCTGTCCCAAGCATCTCGCCCACTCTTCAAGCCACGCGCGCGATGCGTTAGCGCGCAACCATGCCGACGATCCTGCCCATCCACGACGCGGACGACCCGCGCATCGCCGCGTATCGCGACATTCGCGAGCGGGATCTGGTCGGGCGGCAGGGGCTGTTCGTGGCCGAAGGGCGCGTGGTGCTGGCGATGCTGGTCGCCGCGACCGGATATCGCGCGGAGTCGGTGCTGGTCGCGGCGCACCGGCTGGACTCCGTCGGCGATCTGGTCGCGCCGCTGGCCGACGACGTGCCGGTCTATGCGGCGGAGCAACCAGTTCTGGACGCTATCGCGGGGTTCCCGATGCATCGCGGCATCCTGGCGATCGGACGGCGGGTCGATCCGCTGTCGCCCGATGCGCTGCTCGCGAGCCTGTCCGGGGATGCGGACGTGCTGGTGCTGAGCGGGATCGCCAATCACGACAATATGGGCGGGCTGTTCCGCAACGCCGCGGCGTTCGGCGTCGGTGCGGTGCTGCTGGATGCCGAATGCTGCGACCCGCTGTATCGCAAGGCGATCCGGGTATCGGTCGGCGGGGTGCTGAAAACGCCCTACGCGACGCTGGCCCGCGGTGACGATCCGGTCGCGCTGCTGGAGCGGCACGGCTTCGCGCCGCTGGCGCTGACGCCCGGCGGAGCGACGACGCTGGCGGAGGTGGTGCCCGGACGGCGCAATGCGGTGCTGCTCGGCGCGGAGGGGCCGGGGCTGGCGGCGGACCTGATCGCACGGGCACGGGGGGTGCGGATCGACATGGCGGCGGGCTTCGACAGCCTGAACGTCGCGACGACCGGGGGCATTGTCCTGCATCACCTTGCCGCAGGCCGGCACCGGTCTACATCGTCGTCATGATCCAGCGGATGCGACATTTCCTGCGCGAGGAGGATTGGGCCTTCGCCGCGCACGAGGCGCCGGTGATGCCCGGATCGCCCGGATCGCCGGAGCATCCGCATCCGCGCCGCTTCGCCTATGGATCGATCTCGGTGTTGCTCGGGCTGACGGCGGGGTTCGGCAACGCGCTGATTTCCGCGAATACATATACCTTGCAAGGTGCGCTCGGCCTCGATCCGGCGCAGATCGCGTGGTTGCCGACCGTGTATGTGATGACCAACGTGTCGATCAACCTGATCATGATCAAGTTCCGGCAGCAGTTCGGCCTGCGCCCGTTCGCGATCATCTTCCTGACGGTCTATGCCGCGCTGACGCTGGCGCATCTGTTCGTGCACGGTTTCGCGTCGGCGATCGCGGTGCGGGCCGCCAGCGGCATGGCGGGTGCGGCGGTGTCGAGCCTGGCGCTCTATTACATGATGCAGGCGTTGCCCGCGAAGTGGCGGTTGAAGGCGGTGGTGCTGGGGATCGGCGTGCCGCAATGCGCGACGCCGCTGGCGCGGCTGTTCTCCCCCGACCTGCTGGCGATGTCGCAGTGGAGGACGCTGTACCTGTTCGAACTGGGGCTGGCGTTGCTCAGTCTGGCGGCGGTGGCGTGGCTGCGCCTGCCGCCGACGACGCGGCAGAAGGCGTTCGAGCCGCTCGATTTCCTGACATTCGTGCTGTTCGCGGGGGCGATGGCGCTGTTCTCGGCGGTGCTGGGGCTGGGCCGGATCGTGTGGTGGACCAATGCGGCCTGGATCGGCTGGGCACTGATCGCGGCGATCCCGATGCTGGCGGCGGCGCTGATGATCGAGCACAATCGCGCCAATCCGCTGCTCAATACGCGCTGGCTGGGGAGCGCGGACATCCTGCGCTTTACGATCGTGACGATCATGGCGCGGATCGTACTGTCCGAACAGACCTATGCCGCGGTCGGATTGCTGACCGTGCTGGGCCAGAACAACGACCAGCTCGGCACGTTCTTCCTGATCGTGTTCGCGGCGTCGGTGGTCGGCGTCGTCGCCAGCGCGGTGGTGCTGGACGTCAACCGGCTGGCGCATCCGGTGATGCTGGCAATCGGGCTGGTCGCGGTGGCAGCGTTCTTCGATGCGCAATCGACCAGCCTGACGCGCGGGCCGCAGCTTTACTGGACGCAGGCTCTGATCGCGTTCGCGGCGACGTTCTTCCTCGGGCCATCGCTGCTGTTCGGGATGACTCGCGCGCTGCAGGCGGGGACGGGACACATCATCAGCTTCATCGCGTTGTTCGGTATCGTGAATTCGATCGGCGGATTGGCGGGGACGGCGCTGCTCGGCAGCTATCAGCAGATACGGGAGAAGGCGAACAGTGCGGCGCTGGTGCAGCAGATGCAGCCCACGGACCCGATCGTGACGCAGCGCATCCAGGCGGGCGGCGCAGCGGTGGGTCGCGTCGTCGGCGATCCGACGCTGCGATCGGCGGAGGGTGCGGCGATCCTGTCGCAGACGACCACGCGGGAGGCAAACGTGCTGGCCTATGACGACGTGTTCCGCCTGATCGGCGTACTGGCGGCGGCGACGTCCGGCTATCTGGCGTTCCTGCTCGGGCGGCGGAGCTGGCGCGCGCGGCGGGCGGCGCGGTCGGAGATGACGGCATGACCGACATTCGTGATCCCGTGCCGCCGGCGGCGACCGGACCCGTTGCGCCCGGACCGGTGACCGAGGAGCGGGCGGCAGAGATCGGCGCGACGCCGGCCGCACCGCCCGTCGGGTCGGGCTGGCGACCGCCGGCCAACAGCCGCCGCGTGGTGATCGTGCTGGCGCTGGTGGCGATCGCGGGCGTGCTGGCGGTGCTGGCGGCGTGGCGGCTGCCGCCCTTCACCAGCGACTATGAGTCGACCGACAATGCCTATGTACGCGGGCGGACGACGGTGATCGCGCCGCAGGTGTCGGGATATGTCACACGGGTGCTGGCGCGGGATTTCGCCGATGTGAAGCAGGGCGATGCGCTGGTGGCGATCGACGACCGCATCTATCGCCAGCGCGTCGAGCAGGCGGAGGCGCAGGTCGCGGCGCAGCAGGCGACCCTCGCCAACGCGCTGCAATCCGAACGCAGCCGCGCCGCCAGCTTCACCGCGCAGGACGCCGCCGTGGCCAATGCGGAGGCGCAGTTGATGCGCGCGCAGGCGGACATGGCGCGCGTCAATGACCTCGTCACCGACGGATCGGTGTCGCTGCGCGAACGCGACCAGACGCTGGCGGCGCTGCGGCAGGCGCAGGCCGGCGTGCGTCAGGCGCGTGCGGCGCGAGAGATCGCGCGGCAGGATATCCGCACCGTCGAGG
Source organism: Microvirga sp. SRT01 (assembly GCA_018139225.1). GTDB lineage: Bacteria > Pseudomonadota > Alphaproteobacteria > Sphingomonadales > Sphingomonadaceae > Sphingomonas > Sphingomonas longa. The sequence continues at coordinate 124,077 of JAGSNX010000005.1, read as the reverse complement.
TCGGGCGCGGCGGCCAGCGTGCGGGCGTGTCCGGCGCTCAGGCGGCGCGCGAACTGGCGCAGATCGACCTGTCCAACACGATCGTGCGTGCGCCCGAAAGCGGGCGATTGAGCGAAATCGGCGTGCGCGTCGGCCAATATGTGACGGCGGGCACGCAGTTGATGTTCCTCGTACCCCCGGAGACTTGGGTAATCGCGAACTTCAAGGAAGCGCAGATCGCGCGGATGGCGGTCGGTCAGCCGGCGTCGTTCACCGTCGACGCGCTGGGGGATGCGCGGCTGACCGGACGTGTCGAGCGGGTGTCGCCCGCCGCCGGATCGGAGTTCGCGGTGCTGAAGGCGGACAACGCGACCGGCAATTTCACGAAGGTGCCGCAACGGATCGCGGTTCGCATCCGTGTCGATCCGGGTCAGCCGCTGGCGCAACGGTTGCGGCCGGGGATGTCTGTGCAGGCGCGGGTGGATACGTCGGGCGGTCCGGCGATCCGATGAAGCTGGGCGCGCTGCTGCTGGGGCTGGCGCTGGCCCAGACGCTGGCGGCGTGCGCCGGGCCGCGACCCGCGCCGCCGCAGGGCGCGTCGGTAGTGCCGCCGCCGGCGTGGCGGACGGTGCTCGACGGGCCGGGCGCACCAATCCGGGCGGACTGGTGGACGGCGTTCGGCGATCCGGTGCTGGTCAATCTTGTCGCGCGGGCACTGGCGGCGAACCCTGATCTGGGCGTGGCGGCGGCGCGTGTCGAGGAGGCGCGCGCGGCCGAGCGGCTGGCACGGGCACAGCGCACGCCGACGCTGAACGCCGGCCTGCCGACGACGGAGGGGCAGACCGTCAGCCCGTTCGGCACGCCGTCGACGGCGTTCGGGGCGCAGCCGTCGATCACCGCCAGCTACGACCTCGACCTGTTCGGCCGCTTGCGTCAGGCGAGTGCGGCGGCGCGGGCACAGGCGTTGGCGAACGAGGGCGCACGCGATACGGTGCGGCTCGCGATCGTCAGCTCTGTGGCGTCGGGATATATCCAGTTGCGCGCGCTCGACCTGCGGTTGGCGGTCGCGCGGGAGACGCTGGCGGCGCGATCCGAAGCGCTGCGGATCGCGCGGCGGCGGGCGGAGACGGGCTATACGTCCAATCTGGAACTGCGGCAGGCGGAGGGCGAGTATCGCGCGACCGAGCAGCTCGTGCCGCAGGCGCAGTTGCTGGTGGCGCGGCAGGAGAATGCGCTGAGCCTGTTGCTGGGCACGTCGCCGGGGCCGATCCCGCGCGGCCTGCCGCTCGACCGGCTGCTCGCGCCGGCGGTGCCGGACGGATTGCCCGCCGACCTGCTGCGGCGGCGCCCGGACCTGTTCCAGGCGGAGCAGGCGCTGGTCGCGGCCGACCGCAGCCTCGACAGCGCACGGGCGGCGATGATGCCGAACGTGGCGCTGACCGGCAGTGCGGGCGTCGTGCTGTCGACGGCGCTGGCGAACCCGATCGGCGTGTTCTCGATCGGTGGCAGCGTGCTGTCGCCGCTGTTCGACGGCGGTCGGCTGCGGGCGCAGGCGGATGCAGCGGCGGCGCGGCGCGATCAGGCGGCGTGGAGCTATCAACGCGCGGCGCTGATCGCGTTTCGGGAGGTGGACGACAGTCTGGCGTCGGTGCTGCGGTCGGGGCAGCAGGCCACGGCGCTGGCGGGGCAGCGCGCGGCGGCGGCGGGGGCGCTCAGGATCGCCTCCAATCGTTACCGGGCGGGGTATTCGGCGTATATCGAACAACTCGATGCGCAGCGGGCGCTTTTGACCGCCGAATTGGCGCTGATCCAGGCGCGAGCCGATCGGCTGGCGGCGTATGTGTCGTTGTACCAGACGTTTGGTGGCGGCTGGGCGCGGGAGGATGTCGGGGCGGTCAGGCGGTAGGGCTTCCGTCCTTCTACCTCTTGCTGCTCCCAAGGGGAGGGCAGAGGCGCGCCCTCTAAGCCGCCACGGCCCCCGCGTCGCGCATCGCCGGTTGCGGGTTCTGCCACTGGGTCGCGTCATGTCCGGCGCGCCAGATCATCAGGTCGTCGAGCGGCATCGGCATCCCGATCTCATAGCCCTGCAACAGGTCGCAGCCGAGCATCTGGAGCAGCCGTGCCTGCCAGTCGCTCTCGACGCCCTCGACCACGACACGCATGTCGAGGCTGTGGCCGAAGTCGATCATCGAGCGGATGATCTGGTTCGTCTTGCGACGATCACCGACCGATCGCAGGAACGACTTGTCCAGCTTCAGCCCGTCGAGTTCGAAATGCTGGAGATAGCTGAGCGACGAATAGCCGGTGCCGAAATCGTCGAGGTACACCTGCACGCCGAGTTCGCGGAGGCGGTCGACCGACTGGCGGGCGCTATCAAGATTGTCGATCAGGACGCCCTCGGTGATCTCCACCTTCAGCAGTTCGGGCGAGACGCGCGCGGCCAGTAACTGGTCGACGATGCGCGACACGAAATCGGGGTGGCGGAAATAGACGGGTGAGATGTTGACCGCGACCGGCGCGTTCTCCAGCCGGGCGGCGGCGGCGAGCGCGGTCTCGATCGTCCAGTCGGTCAGCGCGACGATCTGGCCGCTCGCCTCCGCCGTCGCAATCAGCGCGAAGGGGCTGACGTCGCGCAGCGCGGCCGATTGCGAGCGGAGCAGGGCCTCCGCGCTTTCGAATGCGCCGGAGCGGGCGTCGACCAAGGGCTGGTAATGGAGCGAGAACTGGTTCTCGATCATCGCGCGCCCGAGTTCGACCCGCACCGAGCTTTCGCGCATCTCGCGCCGGTCCATCGCGTCGTCGAACACGCGGTAGCAGCCCTTGGACGCGGCCTTGGCGGCGTACATGGCGAGATCGGCGCGACGGAGCAACTCGGTGCCGTCGAGCCGTGTCGGATCGCCGATCGCGAGGCCGACGGATGCGCCGACCTCGACCTGGCTCCCACCGAGATCGAAGGGTTCGGCGACGACGGCGACGATCGCCTCCGCATGATCCTCCGCCGACACGTCGGGCCGCCACGCCAGGATCGCCGCGAACTCGTCACCGCCGAGACGCGCCAGCGCGACGGGTGAGGGGATCGTGCGGCGGACGCGCTCCGCGACCTTGCGCAACAGGTCGTCGCCGGCCTTGTGCCCGAGCGTGTCGTTCACGTCCTTGAACCGGTCGAGGTCGAAGAACAGCACGACCAGCATCTCGTGATCGAGCAGCGCGCGATCCTCCAGCGCGGCATGAAACGCCTTGCGGTTCATCAGACCGGTCAGGTGATCGACGTTGAGCAGCGCGCGGAGTTCGGTGTTGCCGGCGAGCAGGGCATGAGCGAAGGACCTGTGGCGGACGGCTTCGCAGCCCAGCGCGACGATCGTCGCCGTCAGCCCCGCCACGGTGCAGGCGCCCGCACCGCCCAGCAGCAGCAGGCCGAGCGAGCCGGCACCGGACGCAGCCGCCATCGACCACCCCAGCGATGACCGCCAGGGCACCGATCGCAACCGTCGGTACGCAGAGCCGAGTCTCACCGGGTGTAACGGCCACCGACCGCCGGCCGGTCGCGGCCCATCGCGGTGAACATCTGACGCGCCTGTTCGCCCAGCCGGCGTTCGGCCTGCTGCTTTTCGGTGGTGACGCTGGCGAGCGCGTCGCGCTGGTCGAGGTGGCTCGACATGCGGGCGCGCAGGATGGCCAGGCTGATCGGTTTCAGCATATAGTCGTTGGCACCTTCGGACATCGCGGTCACCACCGACATCTCCTCGTCGACGGCGGTGCACATGATGACGGGCAGGCGCGTCTTCGGGTGAAGCTCGCGGATCGCGCGGAGCGTTTCCAGCCCGGAAAAGCCGGGCATCATCCAGTCGAGCAGGACGATGTCCGGGCATCGCGCAGAGATGATCGACAGCGCCGCCCGGCCGCTGTCGGCGTGCAGCGTGCCATAGTTCCCGGAACGCAGCGCGCGGTCGAGCAGGATGCGGTTGTCCTCGACATCGTCGACGATCAGGACCTGCTTCTGGGCGCGGATGGAGGTCGGCAGCGGCGCGGTCATGCGGCCAGTTCCTTATGGGCCATGTCTTTGTAGCTGAGGGTCTTCACATCGCGGGCCTTGACGGCCAACTCCTTCAGCGACTGGGCGATCTCGCGGGGGGTGGAGGCGGCTTTCGGGAAGAAGCGATGGCCCGCCGCGGCGAGGCGGCGATGTTCGTCCAGCGTGATGTCGCAGCCGGACACGACGATCAGGGGCACGTCGCGCAAGTCGTCGTCCTTGGCCAGTCGCTGCATCACCTCGAACCCGTTCATCGCGGGCATCGCCAGATCGAGCACGATCGCGTCGGGGCGGATATCCGCGGCCATCGCCAATCCCTGAACGCCGTTGATCGCCCGCCGGGTGGAGAAACCGACCTGTGCGACGCAGCGGGTCAGCAGGTCGGCGGCATCGTCGTCGTCGTCGATCACCAGCACCTCGCCCGACGCGCGCAGGCGATAGACGTCGAGCACGTCGCGCAACTGCGCCTCCGTCACCGGTTTGCGCAGATAGTCGGTCGCGCCGGCACGCAGGCCGCGGGCGCGGTCGTCGTCGATGGTGACGAGGATGGTCGGAATGTGGCCGATGCGCGGATCGCGGCGCAATTCCTCCAGCACGTCATAACCCGTCCGCCCCGGCAGCAGGGCATCGAGCAGGATGAAATCGGGCATGTGCAGCCGCGCCAGATCGAGTGCCGCGTCCGCACTGGTGGTGGACAGGACGCTGTAGCCCATGCGCGACAGCCAGCGCTGCGTCAGGTCGATCGCGGCGGGATCGTCGTCGACCACCAGCGCGGTATGCTCCGCACTCGGCGTTTCGAGGAAGCGGGTGTCCTCCACGCCGGCCGCCGGCACGTCCAGCAGGTCGCGGCGCATCACCGCGTCGCCCATCGGCAGCACCAGCCGGAAGGTGGAGCCGACGCCCGCCACGCTGTCGACGGTGCAGTCGCCGCCCATGATCCGCGCCAGCCGGCGGACGATCGCGAGGCCGAGCCCGGTGCCGCCGAACTGGCGCGTCGAACTGCCGTCGAGTTGCTGGAACGCCTCGAACAGACGCTCGACATGCTCCGGGGGAATGCCGATGCCGGTATCGCGCACGGTAAACGCAATCCACGGCTGGTGATCGCGCTCATGCGCCGCGACGGTCAGCTCGACCTCTCCGCCGCGTGTAAACTTGAATGCGTTGCTGATGAGGTTGGACAGGCACTGACGCACCTTGTCGACATCGCCGATCATGATGCCGACGCCGTCGTCGACCGTCATCGTGAAGCGATTGCCGTTCGGTGGCGCTTCCGTGCCCGCGGTCGCCACCACGGCGGCGACCAGCGCCTTCACGTCGATGACGACGCGACTGACGGTGGTGCGTCCCGCCTCGATCTTCGACAGGTCGAGAATGTCGTTGATCAGCGCCAGCAGCGTGCGGCCGGCATGCTGGATCCGGTCGAGGTCCGCCATCGTCGCGGCATTGCCGACGTCGGCGGCATCCTCGTGCAGCAGCATCGCATAACCGAGGATCGCGTTCAGCGGCGTGCGCAGTTCATGGCTCATCGTCGCGAGGAATTGCGACTTGGCGATATTCTGCTGGTTCGCCTGTTCGCGCGCCTGTTCGAGGGCGCCCATCGTTTCCCGGGCGCGACGCGCGATCTCGCGGATGCGGCGCTTGAGCAGCTTGGTGTCGGCGGTGATTTCGCTGCGCGACAGGGCGTCGCCCCGCTGCCAGTGAAAGGCGGCGAGGTCTTCCGGCTCCAGCTGGCCGACGAGCAGTTCCAGCGGCGTGATCGTGGCGCGTACGATCGACCGCGCGAGCAGCCGCGCGGCGATGACAGCCGCGCCACCACCGATTGCGAGCGCCATCAGCGCCGCGGCGACCGGCCACAACGGCGTCATCGGCTCCGTGAGCAGACCTGCCATGGCACCGGCGATCACCGCCGTCGCCACGACCGCGAGCAGCGCTACCGTCAGCGGCAGGTGGAGCGATCGCCGCGCCGCCTGATACAGGAGGGGCCGGTGGCCGTCGTCGTCGAACATGGCGGGCTTCATGCCGCGATATCCAGCGGCAGGCCGGCAGCGGCGGGAGCCTGCACGCGCACGATCGGGATCTCGATCGTGAAGCTGGTGCCGACCCCGCGTTCGGAGCGCACGTCGATCGTGCCGCCCATCATCCGGCAGAAGCGGCGGGTGAGGGCGAGGCCGAGGCCGGTGCCGCCGAACTTGCTGGCGGTGTCGTTCTCCGCCTGGCTGAAATCCTCGAAGATACGGCGCAGCCCCTCCGGGCTCATGCCGATGCCGTTGTCCGTCACCTCCAGCGTCATCCACTCGCCGCGGTCGGTCGTGCGCGACAGGACGGTCAGCATGATCGTACCCTTGGTGGTGAACTTGGCGGCGTTGCTGAGCAGGTTCAGGAGCGACTGGCGCACCTTCAGCGGATCGAGCTCCATCGTGCCGAGCGGTTGCGGGATGTTGACGATCAGGCGGTTGTCGCGCTTCGCGATCAGTGGCGATGCGGTGGCGGTGACCTCGGTGACGAGGGACGCGACGTCCACCGCCTCCGTCGACAATTCCAGCCGGTTCGATTCGATCGACGACAGGTCGAGCACGGTGTTGACGAGCGCCAGCAGGTGGCGACCCGCGGCGTGGATGCGATCCAGGTCCTGCATCTTGCGGCTGGCGTCGGCGCGATCCTCGAAATTCTCGCGCAGCATCTCGGCATAGCCGATGACGGCGTTCAGCGGCGTGCGCAGTTCGTGGCTCATCTTGGCGAGGAAGATGGACTTGCGCTTGCTGGCGAGTTCCGCCGCCTCCATCGCGGCGCGCACCAGCGTCAGCTTGCTGCGCTGGTCGATCGTCTCCTGTTCCAGACTCAAGCTGATGCGCAGCACCGTCTCGTAGAACAGCGACAGGATCGTCATGTACGCCAGCGCCGCGAGGATCGAGAAGGTATTGGCGAGATGCAGGTCGCGCGCGTCGATCAGCGTCGGAAACTGCCCGTAGGCGAGACGCATGACGAAGAACGCGGCCAACTGCATGGCGATGCCGGTCAGCACGAGTTTGATGGATTCCGACAGGTAGAAGAACCCCAGCACCATCGCGATCAGGAACCACGGCAGCAGGGGCGAGCTGATGCCGCCGAAGTAAAAGGAGCCGAACAGGGACAGGCCGACCAGCATCTGCACGCTGGTCATCGCGGGCAGGCGCATGCTCCCGCTCGCCTTCAGCAACACGGGGATGGCGAGGAAGCCGGCGACCATCGCCTCCGTCACCCAGAACTGCCACGTCTCCCCCGCCGGGGTCCGCGCCAGAAAGAAGGTGACGCTGTGGCCCATCAACGGACCCGCCAGATGCAGCATCACGAAGGTGCGCGCCATCAGCCGGTCGGAGTCGCCTTGCAGCATCGCGGCCGGGATGAACCAGTCAATGGCGCGGTAGAACTGCTTGTGCATCATGCCCCCGGGATCGACATTGGTGATAGCCAACCACCCCTAAAGATTGATGAAGGTCAGGTTTAACCGGGTTTAAGGGGTCCGCCCCTAAGCGGGCTGCATCGACGGCCGCTTTCCCGGAGGATGTACCCGCAATGCAGACGGCGCGCGCCTTGCCCCGCAGCATCAATCCCGGCTTCTCCCTCGCAGCGCTGCTCGACCATTTCATCCCTGCCGAGATGCAGGTGCACGCGGAATCGCATCGCCGCGCGCGCATGTTCATGCTCAGCCACGTGTTCGGCCCGATCCTGGGGAATGCGATCCCGCTGTACCTGGTGGTGGCGGGCATCTGCCGCGATTATCGTGCGACCGTCTTCTTCCTGTCGATCCTGGCGTTCTGGATCTATCCGTTCGTGCTGCGCGCGACGGGGCGGTACCAGTTGCTGGCGTTCCTGTCGGTGCAGAACCTGATCTTCTGCGCGTTGTGGGCGTGTTATTCCTTCGGCGGCGTCAGTTCGCCGTTCCTGCCGTGGATCCTGATCTTTCCCCTGTTGGCGTTCCTGTACCTGCCGCCGGTCGGATGGGTGCGCAACGTGCTGCTGATCCAGATCTTCGGCAACGTCGCCTTCTTCCTCGCGCGCTGTTACGACGGCACGCCGCTGCCGGCGGTGGAGCTGTCCGATTTCCAGGTCATCGGCATGATCTCGATGGCCAGCGTCGCGCTCTATTTCGCGATGATGTCGCTGTATTTCGCCAAGATGTTCCACGAGCAGCGGGAGTTCACGCGCGAGCTGAACTCGCTGGTTTCGACATCCGACAACCTGCGCAACCTGACCGCCGCCGCCAATCAGGCGAGCACGGCGAAAGCCGATTTCGTCGCGGGGATGAGCCACGAGCTGCGCACGCCGCTGAACGCGATCATCGGGTACAGCCAGCTGCTGCTCGAAGAGGCGGAGGACGAGGACGACGACGATACCGTCGCCGATCTCGGCCATGTCCACCGGGCCGGGTCCGACCTGCTGCGACTGATCGACGACATCCTGGCCTATTCCCGCATCGAGGCGGGCAAGATGCCCGTCAACCCGGCGATCGGCTCGGTCGGCGCGCGCATGCCGATCTGGCTGCGCGACCTGGGCGATCGCGTCCGCGGCTACACCGTGGAGGTGCTGCCGAGCGGGGCGCTGGCGACGGAATGGTCGATGGACTGGACCGCGACGGGTTCCGCCGTCCGGCACCTCGTCACCGGTATCGCTGTGCAGCACGGCGCGGGCGCCCTGACGATCGACTGCCGGACGCTGGAGGGTGGCGGCCTGTCCTTCACCTTCATCGACACCGCCCCGAACGGTCGCGCGCGCGCGGTGCCGATCATCCACGAGATGTTCGAACATGGCGACGATGCCTCGCCGACCAAATACGGAGGCACCGGGATCGAGATCGCGCTGGCGTACAAGCTGGCGCAGCTGCTCGGCGGATCGATCGGCACGGTGCATCTGGCCGACGGCCGGCCGGCCACGGTGCTGACCCTGCCCGAACTGACCTCCGCCGCGCCCGCGCTCCCCTTCGCCGCCTGACACCGGATTTCCGATATGACCCACATTCTGATCGTCGAAGACAATGAATTGAACCGCGACATGCTGCAACGCCGGCTGGAGCGGAAAGGCTATGCGGTGTCGTGTGCGGTCGATGGGCCGCAGGGGATCGCGATGGCGACGACGACCCGGCCCGACATCATCCTGATGGACGTCGCACTCGGCGATATGGACGGGTGGGAGGCGACGATGGCGATCCACGCCGATCCGCGCAGTGCCACGATCCCGGTGATCGCCCTGACCGCGCACGCGCTGGAGAGCGACCGGCTGCGCAGCATCGAAGCGGGCTGCGTCGATTTCGAGACCAAGCCGGTGTCGCTGCCCGACCTGATCGCCAAGATCGAGCAGCATGCCACCGTGCGCAACGCCGCGTAAATGTTCGCAAATCGTCGAGTTACCGGATCTTTAACCAGGTCCGCTCGCCGATGCTTATGGGTTGCGAAACTATCCCGGATCAGTTCCCGACCCGATCCCATACGAGGCCAATCATGACCACGGATACGCCGCAGTTCGGCGCCCTCGCTGGCAGCATGCGCGATTTTCGCTACCTGCCCGGTGCCGACCTGCTGGCCCGCGTCGATGCTTTCTACCAGTGGCAGGAGACGCGCCGGGCGGCGGGTGTCTGGCCGCTTGGGCGCTCGACGGAGCAGGGCGCGTTCAGCCGCTGCACCGCGCGCACCGACGAGGGCGAGCTGTTCGACGGCGTCAACTTCGCGAGCCAGGACTATCTCAGCCTGAACTCGCACGACGGGGTGCTGGAAACCGCGATCGCAACGATGCGCGCGTTCGGCGTGCACAGCGCCGGATCGCCCGCCCTGGTCGGCAACACGTCGCTGTCGATCGCGCTCGAACGCAAGATCGGCGACTTCCTCGGCTACGACCATGTCGCGCTGTTCCCGACCGGCTGGGCCGCGGGCTTCGGCGTCATCAAGGGGCTGGTGCGGCCGAACGATCATATCGTCATGGACGCGCTGAGCCATGCCTGTCTTCAGGAAGGCGCACAGGCGGCGACGCGCAACATCCACCTGTTCCGTCACAATCAGGTCGAGGCGGCGCGCGCCAAGCTGGCGAAGATCCGCAGCACCGATACGGAAAACGGTATCCTGCTGGTGACCGAGAGCCTGTTCTCGATGGACTCGGATACGCCAGACATTCGCGCGTTGCAGGCACTGGCGCACGAATACGGCGCGACGTTGGTCGTCGATGTCGCGCACGACCTGGGCAATCTCGGCCCCACCGGGCGTGGGTTCATCGAGGCGCAGGGCATGCTCGGCAAGGTCGACGTGGTGATGGGCAGCTTCTCCAAGACCTTCGCGTCGAACGGCGGTTTCGTCGCCGCGCGGGGCCGCGGCGTGAAGGAGTATATGCGCTATTACAGCTCGCCCAACACCTTCTCCAACGCGATGTCGCCCGCCAACGCGGCGATCGTCGGCAAGGCGTTCGATATCGTCGCGTCGGAAGAGGGCGCGGTGCTGCGGCGCAAGTTGATGGACAACATCCTGATGTTGCGCAGCCTGCTGCAGGGCTGCGGGCTGGAGGTTTATGGCGATCCGTCCGCGATCGTGTGCGTGAAGATGGGCAGCGAGGCGCTGGCGCGGCTCGTCAGCCGTCGCCTGCCGTCGCTCGGGATGCTCGCCAACCTGGTCGAGTTCCCGGCGGTGCCCAAGGGGCAGGCACGGTTCCGGTTGCAGGTGATGGCGCGCCACAGCCAGCACGACATCATCGACGCGGTGCACCGCCTGTCGACCGCGGTCGCCGATGCCACCGACGATATGAATGCGCTGGAAACCGGGGCGGCGACGATCGAGACGCTGGAACGGGATCGGCCCGTCGTCCGCCGGACGGTGGTGGAGCCGGAGGCGCCGTGTGCCCGGGCCAGACGGGGCGGTGGGCGCGGTTCGCTCGCCGCCTGAGGGTTTACGTCGTGTTTACTGCGGGTTGCTACAGGTTAGCCCGCGAAAGGAACCTCCCTGCCATGAAGATGAACATCGCCGCGTTGATGTCGGCCAGCCTGTTGGGCATGATCGCCGCGTCTCCGGTCGTCGCGCAGGAGGCCGGTGACGCCTATGTCCGCGTCGCCGCCGCGCGGACCAAGCTGGTCGACAAGGGCGACGTGAAGACCAACGGCGTGCTCGATCCCGCCGCCGGCTACTCCACGCGCGAGACGTTCCACGGCGTCGTCACGGGCGGCTATTACATCGCCAACTCCATCGCGGTGGAGGCATCGATCTCCACCCCCGCGACGACCGACAATCTGCCGGCGGGATCGCTGCTGGGCACCCCGAACCTGGGCGACGACGAGTTCACGATGGCGACGCTGGGCGTCAGCCTGCATCCCTTTCGCGGCAAGTTCCAACCCTATGTCGGCGGCGGCATCATCCGCCACTTCACCACGCAGGAGCGGGACGGGCTCGGCGTCGGGCTGAACATTCCCAACGCCTACGGACCCTATGTCCATGCCGGCGTCGACGTCGCGATGTCGCGGACTTGGGGGCTGTTCGCTGACGTGCGCAAGGCGTTCTACCACACCAACGCCACCGGCCTGCTGCCGCTGGATGCGACCTATACGCAGTTCGCCAGCGTCGATGCGAAGGCGGAACTCGATCCGCTGACGATCCAGCTCGGCGTGGTCGCGCGCTTCGGTCGCGGCGGCGCGGCGGAGAGCGACACACGGATCGAGACCGACACCACCAAGTGGGTGCTGCGCGGCGGCCTCACCAGCCTGACGCTGGCGGACAAGGTCGCCCTGTCGGTAGGGGGAGCGGTCTATCCGGGCGCCGGCCTGTCGACGTACGAGCATCAGACGCCGTCGATCCAGATCGGCCGTTACCTGACGCAGAACATCGCAGTGAACGCAACATTGGGCTTTCCGCCGACGATCGACATCCGTGGTGCGGGCAGCATCGGCGCGCTGCCGAAGCTGGGCGAGGTGACCTACGGCCCGACGATGCTGACGGTGCAATATCACCCGACGCGCAGCGGCCGCATCCGCCCCTATGTCGGCATCGGCGCCAGCTACATGATCGTGTTCGACACCAAGGACGGCGCGTTCCGGAACCTGAAGGTCGACAACGATCTGGGCTGGGCGTTCGAAGCGGGCACCGACATCATGGTCAGCCAGAACTGGGGCATCTTCGCCGACGTGAAAAAGGCGCTGCTGCGGCCGAACGCCTATGGCAGCTTCGGCGGCGCGCCGGTGGTCGGCCGTACCCGGCTGGACCCCTGGGCGTTCTCCGGCGGCGCGGCCTTTCACTTCTGATCCGAACGGGGGCGTAGCGTGTGTCGGCGATTGTCGATCCGGCAGCCGTTGCGTCCGATATCGGCCTGTGCTGGCGCCTCTCGACGCCGATGCTGCGAAGCCCGGCGACGATAGCGGCTACGCGGTGTTCGGCCGGGTCGTGGACGGCATCAACGCGGTTCGCCGGATCTGGGACGCGCTACTCTCCGCAGGCCGCGGCATGGGCGCGTCCAGCAGGGCATACGCTCGCCGCGCCGGTGCGTATCGTCAGCGTGCGGCACCTGAAATAGCGCCGGACGCCGCCGGCGCGCGGCGCACCGGCGGCAGCGCGTTGCAGATGTCGGCGCCGCCCGCGGGGACGACGAAGAACGGCGGTTGACGGTTCTCGCGCGCCGTGATCCAGGCAGCGAAGCGGGCATTGTCCGTCGCCCGATACTGGAAATGCGGACGTTCCGCGGCGGGCAGGTCGCTCGCCAGCCGCACGGACACGATCGCGACGGGCGTCTCCGCGGGCGCCTTGTAGAAACCCAGATCACCGGTGCCGCGCGGCAGGGCGGACAGCCGCTCGATTCCCTCCACGACGCGGCCGACGACGGCGATGTTGCGGTCGAGCGCGCGGGGGCCGTGGCCGATCACCGCGTACAGATCGCCGCCGCTGCCCGTACTCGGCGCCAGGTCGCGCGCGACACCGACCATGCCATAACAATGCGGCAGCCATTGAACCGTGCCGCTGCCTGCCAATGGCCAGCCGTCGCGGGTATAGCCGCCCCATTCGGCATAGGGATCACGCCGCGTGAGCTTCGCGACGGGGGCCGCGCCCTGCCACTCATATTCGGCGGGCGGGTTCGCATCGACATCCGTGGGCAGCGGCTTTTTCTCGGTCACGTCGCCCCATTGCGCGACGTAATTGTCCTGCACGCGGTAGACGCTGCCGCCGGTGTCCCACCATTTCGCCTTTGCAAGCTTGCGGATGTTCGCGACGTGCCGGGGCGTCTGCGCCGCCGCCAACCGCATGACGACGGTGCCGCCGCCGGCCAGCGTCATCACCAGGATCTGATCGTCAGGAATGGCGACCCAATCCGCCGGCAGTGCATCCGACGCGGCGGGTGTGGCGAGCGGGGTGGCGGAAGCGGCCTGCACGGCGGCAAAGATGAGGATCGACAGCATATCGTCAGCCTGCCCGAGCATCGCGATGCAAGCAACCGCTTGCGCCCACGCGCCACCCGTCCTATCGGCCCCCTTCCAGGACATGCGGAGCGGTGGCCGAGTGGTCGAAGGCGCTCGCCTGGAAAGTGAGTATACGCCAAAAGCGTATCGAGGGTTCGAATCCCTCCCGCTCCGCCACTTACTGCCGAAACATCTTGAAAAAGCACCATTTTTTGAGATGATTCGCGGGTTGACCAACAAGCCGCCCAACATCCGTTCGAACTAGCTTGCGGAATTCGCCAACGAACCTAGCCTGATCCGCAGGTGACGAGGGACGCACGATGCACGACACAAATGGGAAACCACCGACTTACTTCTGTGTCTTGCAGTCGGAGGAAGCGTTGATTCCAGAGGCGTTCCAAATTGGAAGCGACCTTGCCAAGCTGCGTACTTGGGCCGATGCTGGGGGCAAGGAGGCTATAGACCGAGAGAAGAACTCCGAAGAAGTAATTTCGCCATCTGGCGACCATGTACTCGGACGGTTACTAAAAAAGATTGCAGATAGTAGTCATCATCAATACGATATGGTGATGCTGATGACAGCAATAAAGTCGCACTTTCCGCAAGCTATGGCGAAGTATGAGATCGTAGATAAATCATTGGCTGGTGCGTTAGTCGCTGTTCAGACGGATAACTACAAAATATACTCTCTGAACGAGGCGCAAACATCTGATGTTGTTAAAGGTGTGTCGCAACTCGTAAAAACAACCAAAGGCCTCGATCAGTTACCAGATGCGATTTTGTTGAGCATTGTTGCCACCTTCGACAGTCAAATGTCGGAAACAGTACGGACAATGTTGACCGTGAAATCTGACAAGCTGCGATCTGGCCAGCGTCAGGTCTCTCTATCAAGCATCATGAATGCTTCTTCCTTGCAGGAAATCATAGATGAGGCTGTAGCTGATGAGGTTTATCAATTCTCTAGGTTTGGCCATGATGAGCAGGTAAAGTATATTGAAGAGAACTTTGATATCGAGATAAGAAAATCTTGGAAAAGATGGCCAGACTTGATTGAAGTATTTGAAACGCGAAACCTTGTTGCTCATGGTGAAGGTACTTATACTGCTAGATACGTGTCGATATGCACGAAGCATAACCACAAAGGTTCAGATAAAGTACTAGGAAAGCAAATCGAAATTACCCCGAGGTATCTTCGGCAAAGCCTTAACACGTTATTTGAATTCTCGGTTCTTCTTGTTTTCAGTCTCTGGCGCAAGCATCAGTCGGATGATGAAAGTGAGGCGTTCGCGGCCCTAAATGAAGTAGTTTATGAATTGATAGCTGTAGGTAGAGGGAGCGTTGCTATATTCATAAGCGAGTATGCTCTTAGCTTGAAAAATACAGCTATGAAGGAAGCAACACGGCTACGTTTTGTGGTCAATCTTGCAAGCGCGCAAATGCACATGAAGAAGGAAGATTTGGCTGAAAGGACCTTGGACAAGGTGGATTGGACTGCTGCCGCTGATGATTTTAAATTGTGCGTTGCCGCTTTACGAAAAGATATAAATGAAGTTGTGCGCTTAATTCCGCTAGTCAAGGCTTCAAGAAGCGTATTTGCTGATAGCTTTAGGACGTGGCCAGTTTTCAGTTTTATCAAAGAAGATCGGAAATTTCAGGAAGCCTTCGAAGATGCATTTGGGGAGCCTTACACTAGAAAGACAAATCAGGTGATAGTTGATGCTTCTGCTGAAATTGGGGATGTAGACGCTACATTCGGCAAACGTGCGCTGATCACTCACTAGCGTATGAGCGGTTGGGAATCACCGATAGGGTCTTTTAAAGGTCGTCGGATCAGTAGTTGTAGGTTTTGATGGAGCCTAAAAATGGGCTTCTTCTTACCTCAAAAGGTACGTTGACTCCATTCTGACTACATCACATAGTTACAGGGTAACTAGTGAGTGAGTCGAAGCTATGTCCCGCATCGCCTACTACCGCGTGTCCACTGTAGATCAGAGCATTGAAGCCCAACGCCATGCCCTAGGCGGTGCCTTCGATCGCGAGTTCATCGATGAGGCTGTTAGCGGGGCGACGCTTGCCTGTGACCGCCCCGGCTTCTCTGCCCTGCTGGATTATGTCCGCGAAGGCGATACCCTGTACGTCTACGCTATCGATCGGCTAGGTCGCGATGCCCTCGACGTTCAGACTGTAATCCGCCAGCTAATCCATAAGGGCGTGACGGTGGACGTTAGAGGCCTTGGACCCATCGCTAAGGGCATTGGGGAGGTCATTGTAGCGGTTCTAGCCCAGATGGCGGACCTAGAGCGTAACCGGATCAGAGAGCGCTGCGAGGCAGGTCGGGCGGCGGCTAAGGCCTCTCTAGCAGCTACGGGCATGACGCATAGGGGCAAGAAGAGCCTTGGAAGGCCAGAGGCTGGCGATCGGGCGGCTATCGTTGCGTGGCGTAAGGAGAACAAGGCGACGATCGCAGCGACGGCGGCGCACTGGAAGGTCTCTGCGGCAACGGTAACGCGATATTGCTCGCGGTAGTGTCACCGAGCAACGAAGCTACAGCAAGCTTCCGCTAAACCCGCGCTTGATCCCTTGAAGGACGATGCAATCTGCTGTTCCAAGTCGCCGTTGCGACCTGCCGTTGCACATCGTATAATGTTGCTCAAGGATCGGTCAGGCGTCTCGGAAAAGGGGAAGCGCGCCGCCTGACCGGTCATACAAAAGTCCAACCAGAGGGCGCTTAAGCCGGGGGGGCAGGGGGAACCGCTGGTCGGATAGAAACCGAACGCGTTCCCCGCCGCGCTCGTCTAACCATAGAATACGACGCAGTCATGTCAATGCTGTCCGGTGGAACACCGGTAGTATCGCGTTTTTGAGTTTCGAGCGCTTGTCGGTCTCGCTGCCGGATACGCAATCACGCGGGTAGCGCGGCGAAGTCGAGATATTCCGACAACCTCGCCATAGCTGCCTCCGTCAGATTTACGTCGTCACCGGCGACGCGTGGCGTGACTTGTCCGTCTTTTGCCAGCCGGTACAGCCACAACTGTCCGTCACGGGGTGAAGCCCCGGACAGCTTGATCAGGTGCGCCTCTGTCATAGTCCGGCCTTCGCACCGGGCGACGAACAGGTGGAGCATCATCGTCCAAGCGGGTTCACGCAGAAGCTTGCTCTTGAAAATATCGTTCCGTACCGACGCTTTAAGGAGGATGCGGTGGGCAGCTTGCAGTCTCGCAGGGTCAGTAGTCATCATCGCGCAGAACCAGACAGCGTGTCATCCAGCAATATGATGATGCCGCCGTTAAAAAGTGCCTCTGACCCACCTGTCCCATTTCGGGAAATAGGTGGCAGTGTTGGCGCTTGTCGAGCCTCGCCTTGCGCCGTGGAAATTGACAAACTGGCTCCGCCGTCTGCTGGTGGCTGTACGAAATCGGCACAGAGCCTGAAAACGCCACAAAAAAGCACCGTTGCCGAATCTGTTAATCTACTGGAAAGGAAACCCAAGGCGGCGACAGTGCCGAAACTTGGAGGGGTAATATGAAGAAGTTGATCATTGCAGCCGCAGCCATTGCGACGATCGCGTCAGTTCCTGCCGCAGCACGCACGTATTCGCTTGCTGGCGACTTCGGCAATCCCGTTTTCCAGTACGGCACGGTTACCAACGGCGGAGCGGGCAACACCTTCACCACCTTCGCACCTTCCGACTGTTCCGATATCAACGTCAGCACGCTCTGCTATCGCGGGACCGACAAGTTTCAGGTCCTGTTCCAGCGCGACGCCGCCAATGTGTTGGTCCACCCCGGCCCGGAAGATGGTCAGAATTCGTTTCTGATGTTCGTTGCGCCTCGTACGGGCACTTACACCTACGACGTTACCGTCAACCGTGGTGACAGCGGTGACGGCGTGAACCTGTTCACGTTCAACAGCCTCGACGGCACGAAGCCGTTGATTGCTACGATCAACGCCGGAAATCCGACCTACACCTTCCAGTACAGCCAGTTCCTGACGGCTGGTCAGAAGGTCGGTCTGGGCATTGATCGCGGAGGTCCGAACAACAGCTACTTCAATGACTCGACCACGTTCAGCGGCACCATTTCGGGTGCGGTCCCAGAACCCGCTACTTGGGCAATGATGATCGGTGGCATCGGTATGGTCGGTGGCGCGATGCGCCGCCGCCGGGTCAGCACGAAGGTTTCCTTCGCCTAACCGCTCCCCAGCGGGATCGATAAGCCGTCAGTCGAAAGTCTGACGGCTTTTCTATGTCTACCCAGCTAGCGGGTGGACCGACTTGGCGAGTGGAGGTTCACGTCGGGGGACGCGTCAAGGGTGTCGCCAAGTCGGCCATTGGAGAGGCGACCACCCTGCGCCGCCTCTCAACAATTAACGGCGGGTAAGCCCGATGGTTCAGCCTTTTCGACGGTCAAAACGGCTTCATGTATCGATCGTTTCGGCTCTTAAAGAGTGCTGAATGGCCGACGCGTGTCTACTACGAAAGATTGGGCGCACTGTAATCGACGCGACGTCGCTATGGCAGTTTCAAGAGTTATTAGCCTTGGCCTTACCTCCGAGATAGATCGCAGTGCAGCGATTTAGCTAAACAGCCTTCTTTAAAGGCTCTGGCTTCTTCCCGTCCGGTAACTTTTCAGCCAAATGGCTAACAACGGAATGCTCGCTAAAGGGCTTGTTTATAAAAGTAGCCTTAGGAGGCATATCCCCGGGACCCGGTGTAACCCTTCCACTTGCGATCACAATCTCAACGTGAGGATAAGACTCTTCTACGTGGCGCGCTAGCGCAAAGCCGTTTGTTTCTCCCGGCATATCTACGTCACTGAACAGGAGGATCACGTTCTCGGTGTATTCAGCCAGTAGCCTCTTGGCTTCATCGCCGTTAATTGCTTCAAGCGTTCTAAACCCTGCATCCTCTAAGATGGCACTTGCGTGCATCAGGATCATCGGCTCGTCGTCTACGACAAGAGCGAACGGAATATTTGAGGCTTCCATTCCGTCTAAACATGCCGGTAGCGCTAACGTTGCTCCGATTATTCATTTTCGTCACGGCGGCTGATCCAAATCAAGACGTTTGTGACGTGCTATTTATGGTGATCCAAGAGGCATTCGGCTGTACAGCCCGATTCGGCCATATTGCGCAAATTCTTGGTCGAGGATCGCTCCGTGGCTCACTACCGATTATACTTCCTAGGAGCCGACGATCGTGTCTCCCGTAGGGTCGATCTAGATTGCCCGGACGACGCGTCGGCGATCGAGGTTGTGGGCCAGCATAAGCACCTACATCCGGCGAATAGCTGGCGTACGCAGTGGCGTACCGCACGCACCGCAAGGTATGGATCAGAGCGAATGGGACAGCACCGTGGATGACAGGGAGCGGCGGCGCTTGGTTCGACAGGCTAGAGGGTAGGCAACGCCTCAATGTCGCGCGCAAGCAACCTGTCCGGTCAGGTAGTCGCCCATTGCCAGCGCGTCAGATAAATTCCCGTCATCGCCAGCGGTTACATAATTCCTCGTCATCGGACTGATCGCGCCGGTGCCTACGCGTGTGTCGAAGTAGAAGTCAGAGAAGCCAACATAGCCTCCAAAGGCATTCCTACCGTTTACTTCTCCACGTATACAGTGGCCAATCGAGACCACATTTTGAAATTGTGCTGACGAGGGATCGCGCATCAACGATGCAATGTAGCGTTTAGCAGGGGAAGTCAGGGAGGATGACGTGCCATCCATCTTCGCTCTGCCAGTTTCGGCTGCCCAGTACATGAGGCCACCAATGACGGCTAAGCCAAGGCAAGTGATTACAGCCCACAATGCGGATGATCCTTCGGGACACAGGCCGCTGTTCTTAGGCTTGCTAAGCCAAGGATTAACGCTTTGGTCTTCTTTAACATTGGATGATGCGGTGTTGTTCACGATGGTCTCCCCTGTAGAGGGGCGGCCCGGCGGTGAGCCGGGAGTTCAGAACTCGACACGTAGCACCGAGCGGCACTACCTTTGGGCAATGCCTTGGACATACGTAGCACCCTCCCGGCCGAACACTGTTCGACCGGCCTACGTGCTTTTGAGGTTCTGACGCCCCGCCCGCATGATTCTGCATACGGGCAGAGGCACCATGCCGGATGGCGGCGGCGGCATCAACGGGGTGGTGAAAGAAGGTGAAGTCTAACCGAGATTGGGGTCTGCTGACCCTAGCGGAGTCAGTGAGAACACTCGCTTGCTTCTATCCTCACACTATTAGGGAGGAAGAGCACTTCTCATTTTCACTAGGAGGGGTGTGAGGGTTACCCCTTCTAAAACCGTCTAGGATCGCTCTACAGGCACTTTCCTGATTTTGGCTAGGCAGGTAGCCAGCAACATAGAAACGCCGCTGTATGGCCTTCCTGCTTCCAAATAAAGGCATATCTCTAAACGGCCTAATCTAGCACCATCAGTGTAGACAGATTGACGGCGGCGCGTAACATCGATCCCATGAACGATATCGAAAACGGCGGGATCATCTACGTCCTGACCAATGACGCCATGCCGAACATCATCAAGATCGGGCGTACGTCCGGCGAGGGCGTGGAGCGTCGGGTTGCCGAACTTAGCAGGGCAACCGGCGTGCCGCTTCCTTTTAAGGTCGCTGTTGCCCGAACGGTTCATGATGCAAAAGTCGTAGAGCGCGCCCTCCACATTGCCTTCGGCCCCGATCGTGTGAACCCGGCCCGCGAGTTCTTCGCCATCCATGCTGACCGAGCAATAGCGCTGATCAATGCGTTCCCCGGCGATGATCTAACCCCGCAGACAGAGCGCGCCGTAGAGAGGGAAGTAGAGGCATCGGAACCCGGCACGCTTGCCGCCGCCGAGCGCTACGAACGCCGCCGCCGTCCACCGCTCAATTTCATCGAAATGGGCGTGCCTATCGGGTCGACGTTGTCGCACGTTCTGACCGGCGAAGAGGTAGAGGTTGTAGAGCCGAAAAGGGTGCGCTTCCGAGGCGAGATCGTGTCGCTGACCAAGGCCCAACAGATCGTGTCAGGTGCAGCCTATGCCGTCGCGCCCGGACAGCACTGGGCCTTTGAGGGCGTGACGATAAGCGTGCTGTATGACGCTACCTACCCGTTCTTAGTGGAGGACTGACGGACCGGGATTGCAGCGTAACTTTGCCTCTACTGCTTTGTCGATGGCTAAAGTATAGTTGAATCCAGTACAATCTAACCTTTGCATCTTCACATTCGACAGAGAATGGGCGGCTTGAAACAAAGCGGGCTTGTCGAGATGTTTAAACATGTTTATGTAAGTTGATAGTATGTTTACACGCGTAATGATGAATCAACCCCGGTCGAGATACCTATTTACTTTGCGTATGCCTTCTAGTAAGCTAGGTGGTGAGACTTAGCCTTTGAACGGCTTGGCCCTCCCATCTACTCCGCAACTCTGGTAAGCGAAGGCGCTATGCGCTGATGTGCTCGGAACCGGTGCGATAGAGATAAGCCAAAACCCGGATAGGCTCAAGCAGCTTCGGAGGAACTTTCCCTTCCGCCTCTCCCGATCGCTAGAAATCTGCGTAGGGAATAATCTGGTCTAAGCGAAAGCTAGGGTAATGTACGTCC
The DNA here is from genome assembly GCA_018139225.1 of Microvirga sp. SRT01. Taxonomy (GTDB): domain Bacteria; phylum Pseudomonadota; class Alphaproteobacteria; order Sphingomonadales; family Sphingomonadaceae; genus Sphingomonas; species Sphingomonas longa. The sequence continues at coordinate 103,094 of JAGSNX010000005.1, read as the reverse complement.
TTGTGCGTCCACAAGGCATTATACGCGGGTTGGCCCCCGTTCATCCCTTTCAAGGGGATGGCGAATAGGCAGCCAGGATAAACGAAGCATGATGATTTTAGGGCAGTATTCCGCCTAATGTACTACTACCAATCGGTAGGTGATTAATGATCTTGTATATTCTCTATCTTGATCGTTTCTCTTTAAGGGCATTACCCTAGCGGAAGGGAAAGGTGTGTCTTGTACAATCTTAAGGCGTTAAAATAACCCAAACCTTTGAAGACGGTCGATCTGATCTGTAGTCAGGTCAAGGGTGCGGGTCTCACTTCCCACTTGAAGCAAACCTTCGTTGTTGATGAAGGCGGTATAGGTATCCCGATCAGGAACCGATTTTGCCACTTTAACAGCCGATGATAAGGCGTCGCTAAGTTCCTTAAGTCGGTCTGCGCCGACGTGATCGCTGCTAGAGAGCATAGCTATAGACATAGCATCGATAATCGAATCAATCTGCTGAATGACGCAAATAAGATCATCTAGAAGAAGAACGTTTTTGGACATTAAATCCATCCAATAGAAGGCGGGCGGTTTTCAAGCCAATGTTCAATGTCAGTAGATCGCCACGCAACTGCGCGTCGACCAATTTGCACAGGGCGTGGAAAATCGCTTCTGCTCATAGCAGCATAGATTGCGCTACGGCTTAAGCCCACGGTTTTCTCTACCTCGGGTCTGCGAAGCATTCTGACTGAACTCACGGCTTCCTCCAACTGTCGTCGAACTCCGCAGAAACCATCCAGAAAGCACTGTCAACAGGGCTCAAGATAGGAAAATCTCTTAAAGCGGCCTGAACGTTTGTTTGGAGGGGTTAAAAGACCTAGATCGTTGATTTTGTTGGCCTTTCGGCTAGGAATTGGCCCCAATCCGCCATCAAACTTTTTCTTTTATCTAGCAGGTCAGAGCGGGCGTAAGCGGCCTCTGCCTTGTCCTTGATGACGTGGGCGAGGGCGAACTCGGCAACACGCTCGGGATAGCTGGTTTGCTCCGCAGCCCAGTCCCGAAAGCTAGATCGGAAACCGTGGGGTACGGCGGCGATGCCGAGTTCCTTCATCAGCTTCGATAGGGTCATGTCGCTTAAAGGCTTCCCCCTAGTGCTGGGGAATACAAGGTCCACATCCTCCTGCTTTAACGCCTTAGCCCTTTCCAGAACGGCGGCGGCGGCGTCGTTCAAAGGGACTCGATGCTGCTTACCGGCTTTCATGCGATCGGCTGATACGGTCCAAACGCGCTTTGCGAGGTCAACCTCGCTCCACAATGCCCCACGGACCTCGCCAGATCGACATGCAGTATGAACAAGAAACTGGAAGGCCAGCTTAGTAGCGTCCGAGGCCTTACTTTCAGTCACTTTGTCTATTGCGTTCGCAACTTCATCATATGGTAAGGCCTTCATGCGCTGGCGCTTCGATCCGTCACGTTTAGCTAGAGCCTGTTGAACCGCATCAGCAGGATTGTCAGTCCGAAATCCCCGAGCAATTGCCCACTTTAAAATCAATCCTATACGCTGCCGAACTCTGTTCGCCGTCTCGTTTAAATCGACCCAAATGGGATCAAGAACCCGAAGGATATCGGCGCTGTCTACCTTGGACACTTGAAGAGAGCCCATGATAGGATAGGCATACTTCTCTAAAGAGGCGCTCCATTGTTTCCGGTGTTTTTCACTTTTCCATCCGCCCCTACGATGTTCAATATAGTGGTTAGCGGCTTCCTCGAAGCTGGGGATGGCCTGTAAGCGCCTTTTAGCAGCCAAGGGGTCCTCGCCCACCCTCGCAGCTTTACGGTGCTGTAGCGCCTGTTCTCGGGCTTCTAGGAGGCTAACAACTGCCGCCGACCCGAGGCCTATGTCTCGACGTTTACCCTGAACGTTTAGCCGAACGATCCACCGTCGTGCGCCCGACGGATCGACTTTCAAGTACAGGTTGCCCCCGTCTGAATGAAACCCCGGTTTCAAATTGCGAACAGCAGCGGGAGTTAGCACCTTCTCACGATGCCGACCGGTCGGCTTGTAGCCGCTCATATTTTGCTCCGCCCAACATTCGACTTAGTGAATGCGCCCAACATATCGCCCATCAATCGAAAAGGGAATATGGCCGACCAAATAGGAAGGCGCAGGAACCTAATGATAAGAAACCGTAAAGAAACAGACAGTTAGGGAACATGCTGGATCAGGCAGGAACAACTAGCAGCGGCCTCCCGCTCCGCCACCCAGTCGCTCAGTGCAGAACCTGATCAGAGAATGCCCGCGAAAGCGGCGCAGTTCTGCGGCATTCCCGTCTGCAAACGCTACTGCGGAGAGCGTCAGGGGAGGAGAGATGCGGCTCCAGATTGCCCTGATTCTCTGCGCCTCTGGCCGCCGGTACGGTTTGCAGATGTGCCGCTTTGATTTCCCATAGCACGCGAATCTGCAGGGAATTAGGTCGGTTTTGCCGTCGGCCGATGGGCCGGAGTGGGTCAGGAACGAAGCATTTGCGCGGGTTTTGCAGCTAATTTCCCTGCTGCATTGAGCAGGGAAATTGCAGCGAAGGGTCGCACTGGAGCAGGGAGATTGCCGGCATGCTGCAGGGAGCCGCATAGCTCGAACAGACCTAGACATTCGCTCGCTCTCAAAAATAAATCTTGACTTAACCAAATTGATGACTTTGACGCTCTTGTGCTCCGGAGTCGCGCATCCAAAATAGCGCGCAGGCCAATCGGCCTCACCGGGCCAGTGCGGGTCTTTAGATCCACCGGCTGTCGGCACATCCAGCAGCATGCCCCACGCCTTGCGGGAATGATGTTCTACGCGCGACCGCAACTTCGCGGATCGGAAACGCGCGTCTGTGCCCGGTGCTTAACCACAGGAGAAATTCCATGACCACATCGCGTCCACGAAAGGCGAAGGCCAGGAGCAGCGACATGCTGTTCGCACGGCTTGGACCCATCATCTATCGCCGGCCAGACGAACTGATCGCCTATGCGCGCAATCCGCGCAAACATCCCGAGCGCCAGATCGTCGCGCTGATGGCGTCCATCTCTGAGTTCGGCTTCAACATGCCGATACTGGTCGATGGAGACAGCCAGATCATCGCCGGTGATGCGCGACTGCAGGCAGCGAAGCGGCTCGGGCTTCCTGAGGTGCCGACGATCTCGGCCACGCACCTGTCTCCTGGACAGGTGAAGGCCTACCGACTGGCCGACAATCGCGTGGCTGAGCTCGGATTGTGGGACATGAAGGCGCTCGCCATCGAGATCGCGGAGATCATCTCTCTCGACGAGATCGAGGTCGAGAGCATCGGCTGGTCGACCGCCGAACTCGACGTGCTGCTGATCGCACCCGTCGGCGATGCAGGAGAACGCGACCCTGCCGATGCGCAGATCGAGCCGCCGCTGCAACCGGTGGCGCGACCCGGTGACCTCTGGCTGCTCGGGCAGCACCGGTTGCTGTGTGGATCAGCGCTTGATGATGCCTCCTGGCACCGCCTGCTGGACGGCAAAATGGCCGGCATGTCGTTCGGCGACCCGCCCTTCAACGTGAAGGTCGGCGGCCATGTCAGTGGTCTGGGCAAGGTCAAACATGCCGAGTTTGCGATGGCATCGGGAGAGATGAGCCAGGGAGAGTTCACTGATTTTCTCTCGTCCTACCTGGCCGCCATCAAGCGGCATCTACGCGACGGCGCGGTGATCGACATATGCATGGACTGGCGTCACCTGCGCGAGTTGCACGCAGCCATCGATGATAATCAGCTGTCGCTTCTGAACATATGCATCTGGAACAAGACCAACGGCGGCATGGGCAGCCTGTACCGCTCCAAACACGAAATCGTTGCCGTCACCAAAGTCGGTACGGCACCGCACATCAATAACGTCGAACTCGGCAAACACGGTCGGTATCGCACGAACGTGTGGGACTATGCCGGCGTCAACAGCTTTGGTGCAGGTCGTATGCAGGACCTGGCGGACCATCCCACCGTCAAGCCTGTTGCCCTCGTTGCCGATGCAATCCGCGATGTCACGTGCAAGGGAGAGATCGTCCTCGACCCGTTCATGGGTTCGGGCACGACGCTGCTCGCCGCGGATCGCGCCGGCCGTCTGGGTTATGGCACCGAGATCGAGCCGCGCTTTGTCGATGTTGCGATCCGACGCTGGCAGGAGCTGACGGGCGGCATGGCCGTGCTCGCGGACACCGGCCAAAGCTGGGAAGGGGTCGCGGCGGAGCGCCTTTTGCTGCGTGACGACGCCAGCGTTGCCGATGATATTGAGCAGGGGGAGGCGTGCCATGTTGCTGCCTGACAATCTTCCACCCGCTCGCAAGCGCACGCGACCCATAGCGTCTGGGGGCATCGCCGCGCCAACATCAGTTGCTGCGGCTTCACCAGCGGCGGTTCCGGTAATGACGGCACCTGCCGCATCGCCGACGGCGGCCGAGCCGCCGCCGCCTGGAAGCTATGAGGTCGGCTACCGCAAGCCACCGCTGCACACGCGCTTTCAGCGTGGGCAGTCGGGAAACCCGAAGGGTCGCAAGAAAGGCTCGGAGAACCTCGACACGATGGTGCTTGCGATCTGCGACGAGCGCATCGCCGTCAACTCGCCGGCAGGCCCAAAGCGGATTCCGCGCATCGAGGTCCTCCTGCGCAAGCAGTTGGAACTGGCTGTGAAGGGCAACCCGCGTGCTATCGACCAGGTCCTGCGCCAGTACGGACAGGCACAAGGCATCCAGACCGCACGGGCAGACGCGGCATCGGGTACCGGCGACGCGCAACCCGACCTGACCGAGGCGGACGCGCTCAGCCTGCAGTTGCTGCACGAACAGCTGACGGCTGAGATCATGGCTGGTCTGACGACCGGAAACGGGGGCACGGCATGACCCCGTTGCATGTAAATGCGCTGGCGGCAGTACGCCGCCAGCGCCTGTCCTTCTTTCTCATCAAGGCGTTCGAGACGCTGCACCCGGGGGAGAAACCACTGGCGCACGCATGGTACCTCGATGCGATGTGCCATTGGCTCGAGAGGGTCGAGGCGGGTGATGAGCGACGGCTGGTCGTTACGGTGCCGCCGCGCCACCTGAAGTCGGTGACCGCCTCGGTGGCGTTCGTCGCCTGGGCGCTCGGGCGTGATCCGACGATGAAGATCATGGTCGCCAGCTACAGCCAGGATCTGTCGCGCCTGCACGCCAGCCAGTGCCGGACGCTGATCGAGTCCGACTGGTACCAGAGCCTGTTCCCGAAGACCCGGATTGCCGATGGCGGCAACCGGGCACTCGAGATCATCACCACGCAGGGCGGGGTAAGAAAGGGCGTGTCGGTCGGCGGGACGGTGACCGGTTTCGGCGCGGATCTCATCATCGTCGATGATTGCATGAAGGCTGACGATGTGAAGAGCGTAACCCTGCGCGAGGAGGTGAAGAACTGGTTTGCCAATACGCTCCTCACGCGCCTCAATGACAAGCAGACCGGCCGGATCATCTCGATCCAGCAGCGCCTCCACGAGGATGATCTGCCCGCGATGCTGCTGGAGCGTGGCTATCGCCACCTCAATCTGCCCGCCATCGCCGAGCAGGTCGAGGACGTGCCGATTGGCCCCGGCAAGGTTCACCGGCGCGTCGTCGGCGACCTGCTCAACCCGGATCGCGAGGACCGCGCGCTGCTGGATCGCATGCGCATCGAACTCGGGCCCGTCGTCTTCTCGGCGCAGTATCAACAGAACCCGGTGGCGCCGGAAGGCAATTCGATCCGGATGGAGTGGTTCCAGACTTATGACGAGCCGCCAGCGCGCCGGAACTTCACCAGGGTCGTGCAAAGCTGGGACACGGGCATGAGTGCAGCACCGACCAGCGACTTCTCGGTCTGCACGACATGGGGTTTCTGCGGAGACAAATGGTACCTGCTGGACGTCTTCCGCCAGCGGCTCGACTATCCTGAACTCCGGCGGGCGGTGGAGCGGCTTCATGACCAGTGGAAGGCCGACCGGGTGATCATCGAGGACGCCGGCGCCGGCAAATCGGTGGCGCAGGATATCAGGCTGAGGAACAAGTTTCGGCCGTTCATGAGCAAGACCGACGTGGACAAGATATCGCGCTTCACCGGGACCTTCGGGGAAGTCGAGGCCGGCAACATCCTGCTGCCCGCGGCCGCACCGTGGCTGGACGAGTTCCGCCGGGAACTGCGGGCCTTTCCCAACGGACGGCACGACGACCAGGTGGACAGCTTCAGCCATTTCGTTCGCCACCAGAAGAACCACCGCATGTGGATGCTCACTCGCGTGGATCCGCGGACCGGCCGGGAGGATCCGCCGCGACGGCGATGAGGGATGCGCGGCAACCCTCGAAAGCTGCATATCGACTTCTGCCGCCAAGCAGGGCTGTGGTCATGCTCAGGAGGCTGAGCATGACACCGGACGAACTTATCCGCACCTACATGACCGCAGCGGGCATGATCATGGAGGATATGGCCACAAAGGCGCTGCTGGATCCTCTGACTGCAACGCGGGCGCAGGAACTGCGGGACGTCGCTCGCGAACTGCAGACGATTGCCGATGTCGTCGACGCTGCTCGCGAGGCGCAGCCGCATCGTCGCTGAGCGATGCTGGCTCGGAATGGAACAGCGCGTCGCCCAAGCGTCTTGTGACGGCCAGTGGCCCGTGAGACAGCCCCTCATCATGCCATCTGCCAGCCTCGTCGATCTCGTTGAGAAGGTGCTCGCCCGCGCGCCGGAGTGGGTGAGGGTGGACCTTGCCGCCCGCGATCCGCTGCAGCGGCAGCGCGCCGAGGAGACGCTGGCTGCGATGATCGCCAGCGCCATCAGCAGCACCGGCGACGCTGAGAGCAGCTAATCTCTGGCTCGCTCAGCGAGCCGGCAGGCGGCCTTGCGGTCAGCAACGAGTGCTTCGTTAAAGGCGATGCGGGCTAGATCATCAATGACTGCTCATGAGCAACACAGCTTTACGCGTTGATCTCGTCGATTCGGTCGGCGAGATCCCGAAGGTCGCGTGCGAGTTCGTCCAGCGCAAACGAGAAGCCGAAGACATGTCCCGCCATGTCCAGATCCAGCGCGTTCCCCTCCGCGCTGGTGCGAAACGCAGTGAGCGCGCTGGAGAATGCCTGCCGCGCCGTCGTGAGATCACCGCGTGCGACGGTCTGTCTGGTTCGCAGCGCCGTTGCGCATGCGAGGATCTCGGCGCCGAACTGGCGAACCAGTGCCGCGGCCGGCGCTCCCAGCGCAGCGCGAACCGGGTCCGGGAAGCTCGGGTTGAGCGCGCGGGCGACGAGCACGATGTCCGAGCGGATGCGCCACAATGTTCGCGGCACCGCAGGCGAGATGGCGTGCCGCCACAACCGCGCGGCATGTTCGCGGTCAGCATCCTTTAGCGCCTGTTCAACACCGGCAAGCGCAGGACGCAGCGCCACCAGCGATGAACCCAGCGACAGCGTCGCGCCACTTGCGATGGCAGCTGCCATGTTGCCGAGCGTCACGTGCATGGTGTCGAGCACCGCGGCGATGCGGCGGGCGACGAGTGCCCCCGACCGCGCCGGCAGGATCAGCGCCATCGCTGCAACGCCGATTGCCCCGCCGAGCATGATTTCGGCGACGCGGTCGACGACGAAGTCCGCGATGGGACTGGCTGGCGGCACCGTCAGCATCATGATCGAGGCCGTGACCGGTGCAACCTTGAGTTGGGGGCGGAGCACGGCCAGATAGCTGCCAAGGGCTGCTACGGCGACCAGCGCAACACCCGTGCTGATCACGCCGCCATTGTGCGCCCAGGCACCCAGCGCGCCGAGCGTTGCCCCGACCAGCGTGCCGAGCAGCCGATCGAACGCTGCGCCAAGCGTCCCGCCGATGGAGCCCTGCATCACGATGAGTACCGTGAACACCGCCCAGTAACCCTGCTTCAGATCTAGCAGCCTGTATGCCGCGTAAGCGACCGCGCAGGCCGCGGCGACCCGGAAGGCCTGCTTGAGCGCGGACGTACTGACGAAGGACTGGAAGGAGAGCGTCACCCGGCGGCAGGTACCGTTTTCAGCGGCTGCCGTCATGTATGCGTCGCCGCAACCCGGGCGTCCAAAAGGCTGGGGCAGAGCACCCACTGTCCAAGCGTCCGCCCGCACCGCTTCTGCCGTGTGACGTTGAGGCGAAACATCAGGGAGAGCCGGCCTAAGCGGCAGCAAGCATTCCTGAGACGAGACAGACCGTCTGATTTTGGGCATTTCTGGTGGAGAGCAGTCTGACCGCTTTCGGGCGATGTTTGGCCGTAAACGATCGTTCGTTCATTCAGTCGGGCACGAGGGGGTGGGGGGCGAGGGCAGAACCGGCCTGACTGCTTTCAGAACCGCGCGTTATTTCGATCTTGCTTGATTATCAGGTATCGTTGGCACCATCTGCCGGCCTCGATGTACAACCGGTCTCAACAGGAACTCTAAGTATCCGAAAGGCCGAAGCGTTGGGGGCGGGATGGCGATAGAGCGGATCACCAGCAACGTTACACGGCCGGCGGTGCTCGCTGCGCTCGCTGAGTACGACCACCTAGGGCAAAAGCCGTTTCTAGCGAAATACGGCTATGGCCGAGCAACCAAGTACCAGCTCTGGCACGAGGGCAAATCTTACGACAGCAAAGCCATCGTTGGCGCGGCGTTCGGCTATCTGCCGGGCAACCCTCCTCCGCTTCGATTCTACGAATTTAGCGGGGGACTGGTTTACGTCGTGCCTGTGCTGAAGGCCCTCGGCTTCTCTTTTGACCCACCGGCGACGGCTGCTGCCCGCAACCCACCATGGTCTCGGGATGAGTTGATCCTCGCCCTTGACCTCTACCACCGCCATGGTGGTAGAGACCCAGGCGACACCCACCCAGACGTATTAGCGCTGTCTGCGCTACTGCGAGAGATGGCGGGCGGGGCAGGACTGATCACCTTTCGCAACGCGAACGGTGTAGCCATGAAGCTCATGAATTTTCGCAGCCTGGACCCAATTTTTACCGCTGGCGGTGGCAAGGGGCTCAATTCGGCGAGCAAGTTAGACAGGGTGGTTTGGGATAAGTTTGCCGGCGATCGGCACGCCCTCGCCATCGCGGCGGAGGTAATTCGACAGGGCATCACGGCCGACCTGGACGAAGACGTTCTCGATGAAATCGAGAGCTATGAGGCCAAAGAGGGCAGGGTGAGTTACCGCCTGCACAGGCACCTTGAGCGCGATAGGAAGGTCGTCGCCCTACGGAAAACGGGCGCGCTGAAGAAACATGGCAAGCTTGAGTGCGAAGCCTGCGACTTCGATTTTTTGGCTACCTACGGCTCGCGTGGGGCCGGGTATATTGAAGCGCACCATACCAATCCCGTTCATGCCATGTCGCACGGCGAAACGACCAAGGTGTCCGATCTGGCGCTGCTTTGTGCGAACTGTCACCGCATGGTCCATGCCGCGAAGCCATGGCTCACGTTGGCTCAGCTTCGTGTTCTCGTCAGTGAGCGATCATAGGGCACAGGACCATTCGGCTCGAGGTAAGTGACAAGAGCAACTTGTCTCTTGACGTGTAGCTCGAGGCACGTGCATCATTTGTTCTATGTCGATCGAACCTGTTCATCCTGGCCAGTTCGTTCGTGGTCAGTGCCTCGAACCCCATGGTCTATCGGTCGCCGACGGTGCGCGCGTGCTCGGGGTCACCCGCCAAGCTCTCAATAACCTTGTGAACTGCCATTGCGGCATCTCTCCGGAGATGGCGCTGCGCCTCGCGAAGGCCTTCAGCACCGATGCCGAAGCGTGGCTACAGCATCAGCTCACCTATGACCTAGCGCAGGCGAAAAAGCGGGCGGGAAACCTGAACGTCATTCCTGTCGGGAGTAGGCAGGTCGAGCAGCAGGCAAGGTTGATTTAATGGCGACGATCATACCGGCGTTTCGCCAGACCACCTATCCGAGCCTTTGCCTCATATCGGCAGCGGTTGATGCGATGGCTGATGCCGGCATCGAGGAGCGGGGAGCGATCTTCACCCGGCGCGAGGTGGTGGACTTCATCCTCGATCTATCGGGCTACACCGCAGATAGGCCGTTGCATGAGCTGCGGTTGCTGGAGCCGTCGTTCGGCGATGGCGACTTCCTGCTGCCAGCGGTCGACCGGCTGTTGCAGGCATGGGAGAGCGCTGGAAAGCCCGATCCCATTTCCAGTCTTGGGAATGCTATTCGGGCGGTAGAGCTGCATCGTGCATCCGTGGCTCGCACGGCGGTCAGTGTCGTCGCCAAGCTGACCGAAGAAGGTTTGCCCAGCCATACGGCCAGGGTCTTGGCCGAGCGTTGGCTCGTCCAAGGAGACTTCCTCCTGACCGAGTTTGATGGCCCGTTTGATGTCGTTGTCGGAAACCCGCCCTATGTGCGCCAGGAGCTGATTCCTGATGTGCTGATGGCAGAATACCGCGCGCGGTATCGAACGATCTACGATCGCGCCGACATCTACGTCCCCTTTATCGAGCGGTCGCTGGCGCTACTGGCCGATGGTGGCCATTGCGGTTTCATATGTTCCGATAGGTGGATGAAGAACCGCTATGGCGGGCCTCTTCGGTCACTGGTGGCCGGCCATTATCACCTGAAAACCTATATCGACATGGTGAATACGCCAGCGTTTCACGTCGATGTCGTAGCCTATCCCGCGATCACGATTATCGGTCGCGATAAGGGGACGGCCACTCGCATCGCGCATCGTCCCGCGATCGACCGCGCCGCGCTTAGCGCGCTAGCGACCCATATCGCAAATGAGCGCGCGCCCGACCCGACAAGCGGGGTTCGCGAGTTGTACGGCGTGACTGCCGGCGCGGAACCCTGGATATTGGAATCCTCTGACCAGCTCGCCTTGGTACGGCGGCTCGAGGCCGAGTTCCCGACGATTGAGGATGCGGGATGCAAGGTCGGTATTGGCGTCGCGACCGGAGCCGATAAAGCCTTCATCGGTCTGTATGACGCGTTAGACGTGGAGCCGAGCCGCAAACTTCGGCTGGCGATGACCCGCGATATCGACAGCGGCGAAGTCGTATGGCGAGGCTATGGTGTTATAAACCCGTTCGCTGATGATGGACGTTTGGTGGACTTGGCTGCGTTCCCGAAGCTTGCCCGCTACCTAGAAACTCGGCGCGACCAGATCGAACGACGACACGTCGCTCAAAAGTCGCCGGCCAACTGGTATCGGACGATCGACCGCATCTACCCCGCTATCGCAGCGAAGCCGAAGCTTCTCATTCCCGACATCAAGGGCAAGGCTCATGTGGTGTATGAGAGCGGCAAGCTCTACCCGCACCACAATCTCTACTACATCACATCCGAAATCTGGAACGTTCGGGCGTTGGAAGCGGTCCTGTTATCGGGCATCGCCCGCTTGTTCGTCGCCATCTACTCGACCCAAATGCGCGGCGGCTATCTCCGCTTTCAAGCGCAGTATCTCCGCCGCATCCGGTTGCCGGAATGGAAGATGGTGTCGCAGGCCCTACAGCGCGAGCTGATCGAGGCGGCCGAGCGGCAGGACATAGCGGCCTGCAACCGCGCTGTATTCAAGCTCTACGGCTTGTCAGAGGCCGAGCAAGCTGCACTCGGGGGGAACGGCGAATAACATGGCACTCGATTTAGCTGACTATGAACGGAAGGCCCACGAAGCCACGATGGCGTTTTGGGGCAATCGCGAGAAGGCCCGCCAAGCTCAGATCGAGGCAGGGAAGGCCGATCAGGGCGAGCGTGCCGGCGTGACCTCTGGCAAGAACATGGACGGCTTCCTTGCCCTCCTGATCGATCTGGTGGAGGCGAATGGGCTGCAAGGTGCAGACGTCCACCAGCGGCGCGCCGTGCTCACACTGCCGGGCTATTTTCGGCCGACAAAGCTATGGGACGTCCTTGTCATCCATCGCGGGCACCTGGTTGCTGCGATCGAGCTGAAAAGTCAGGTTGGACCATCGTTCGGCAACAACTTCAATAACCGCACGGAGGAGGCGATCGGCACAGCGCACGATCTCTGGACCGCTTATCGGGAAGGTGCTTTCGGCACGCAGCCGAGGCCGTTTGTGGGGTGGCTAATGATGGTGGAAGATGCTCCCGAGTCTCGCCGGAAAGTGACAGATCGTTCGCCGCATTTCCCGGTCTTTGAGGCGTTCCAAGATGCATCCTACCTCAAACGCTATGACGTACTTTGCCAACGCCTTGTTCAAGAACAGCTCTACAGCGCTGCGGCGGTTCTCGCGTCACCACGTAAAGCCGCCACGACAGGCGAATTTTGCGCTATGTCGGAGCTGACCAGCCTAAAAACCTTCGTTGCCACCTTGGCTGGCCATATCGCGGCAGAGGCGGCACGTGGATAATGAGAAGCACGTTGAACCAGTTGCACCGGCTTGGTGCATGCCTCTCATCGGAATAATCTTGGCGCTTTTTCTCACATTTGGGATAGGCTTCCTGATTGGCAAGGATCACGCGGCAGCTAACGCTACGCAGATGCCAACCTATGAGTTTACGAGCGCTGACCAAGCTTCAGAAGTCGTAGCTCAAAAAGGTTTGGTCCCTCCAGTACGGGAACGTCGCCGGCCTTGTACCAACCCAGTCGGGCACGATGAAGCTGATTTATGTGCGCAATGGCGGGCAGCTATTGCTGCTGAACGGGGAGCTTGGGCTGGCGAGTGGTCGATGCGCCTCACGATAGTTGGATCGCTTCTAAGCGGGCTAGGTCTCATTGCACTCGTAGAAACTCTACGTCAGGGCAGAAAGGCTTTAGAAAGAGCGCGGCAAGCGAATTATATTGCTGATAACGCATCAAGGATCGGTCTACGTGCTTATCTAGCCTTTAATATAGAAGTTTTGAAGGTTGATCTTGACGGACCGAAACCGACCATTGACCTTAAGTTTTTGATTAGAAATACTGGGCAGACACCAGCAAAAGGTTTTAAGGTATCAAGAAGGCTGAAGATTGGTGACCCGTTTGAAGCGGAAACATTCTTTAGGACAAAAACGTGGAAGCCAACACAAAGCCGCGGGTTGCTAGGAGCTGGTCAAGAGGCAGTTCGAGAGAAGAGGTACGGCATTAGCATTGGCGAGGCTCGTAAAATTAGGGAAGGTAAAAGGCATATATATTTCTTTGGGGAGGCCGAATATGAAGACGTATTTGGAAACGAGCAAAAGCTCCAATTCCGACGTTGGATGAGCAAGGCTGATTTAGGACACTTCAACGCTAGCCCCTCAGGCGAGGCATCAACATAGCTAGTGATATTTGCAATGATTGTAAGAACGTAATTTTTTAAAGTTGATGGTCTCGCGCCTAAAGCGAGTGCTCAAAGAAGACCTGGAGGTACCATGCTACTAAAGAGGGTGAAAATTGAGCACTTTCGCGGAATTGTCGACCTTACCGTTGAATTTGATGATATTTGCGTTCTGATTGGCGAAAACAATGCCGGGAAGACGTCAGTCCTCGATGCTATTCGCCTATGTCTCTCGCGTTCGGTTGGCCGGCGCTCTTCTCCCTTTTCTGAATACGACTATCATTTAGATGACAATGCAGCAGACCCAAGGCAGGCATCGCCAATCGTCATAACGCTTCACTTCGAGGAGGAGCCAGGTTCCGAATGGCCGGACGATGTATACCAGCTTCTTGACGGTGTGACCCAGGATTTAGGTGATAGAAGTTCGCTTACATTGCGCGTGAGTAGTAGCTTCGATAGCACCATCAATGACTATGTGTCTGATCAATCATTTATCGATAGCGCCGGAAACACTTTGTCACCGGGCAAAGCATCCCGAGCGGTGAGTAGTTTATCACAGATTGTGCCATATTTCTATCTGGCATCTTTGCGGGACGCCACTCAGGAATTCAAGCCCCGATCGCAATTCTGGGGGCCATTCGTCAAGAGTCTCAGTCTTACGCCAGAAGATCAGAAGGAATTAGAAGAGGCACTAGCGGCTCTTAATGAGAAAATTCTAGAAAAGCATACTGCTTTTGAAGATGTTAAAACCCATCTTGCAAACGCTACTGCTCTTCTACCCGACGGATCTGCTGATCCGGTCCTAATCGAGGCGTTGCCAGCGCGCGTCTTTGACATTCTGTCACGAACGCAGGTCAGCCTGTCTGCTCGTACGGGCGCGAAGATTCCGATTGTGAGGCATGGGAATGGCACTCAAAGCCTCGCCGTTATTTGCCTGTTCGACGCATTCTTGAAGAGTCGTTTAGCTGACGGGTATGGTGCCGTGGCATCTCCACTGCTCGCGTTGGAGGAGCCAGAGGCTCATTTACATCCATCAGCGATTCAAGCAGTTGGAAGGATGCTACAGTCTTTTGCCGGGCAGAAGTTAATATCAACCCACTCAGGTGACTTGTTAGCGGGCGTTCCGCTTAGCAAGATTAGGAGGCTTCACCGGAAAAACGGGAATATCCAGGTAAGCTATCTCAGTCCAGGTGCCTTGAACGCTGACGATGTCCGAAAGCTAGATTACAAGGTGCGGTCGACGCGAGGTAGCCTCTTGTTTTCGCGCTGTTGGATCCTCGTAGAGGGCGAGACAGAGGGGCAGCTATTGATGGAATGTGCCCGTGCTATGGGGCACGACCTTTACGGAGAAGGCGTGTCGTTCGTCGAGTTCTCTCAGGTTGGTCTAGACAGGTATATCACGTTGGCCGACGAGTTTGGCATCGCGTGGTTCGTTCTGGTTGACCGCGACCCGGCCGGAGCGACGTATCAAACAACCGCGAGCAATCGCTTGGCAGGCCGCTCTGCGGCGGATCACATCTCCATGCTAGATCATGGACCTATGGAGGTATTTCTATCTGTTGAAGGGTACGGAGCCGTATATCAAGGAAACATATCGCCCCAGAAGGCTGCGACAGTAGTAGATCCAGTTGGATCTGTCCAATACTGGCACCAAGTCTACAAGGCTCAAGCAAAGGGTGGTAAGCCTGCTGCCGCTTTACAAGTTGCCGAACAAATTATCGCGCAGGGGGAGGCAGGCGTTCCTGCCCTTCTTAAGTCGGCAATAAATCAAGCTATCAGACTCGCGAAGGATGCAGCGTGATGTTGGACCTAACTACGCTCAACGAAAATCAGCTTGCAGCTGTGCAGTGGAACGATGGGCCCCTACTTGTTTTGGCTGGGCCGGGATCCGGTAAAACAAGGGTTCTTGCATATCGCTTAGCAAGGTTGATCGACGAGACGTCGGACAGACATTTTAAAGTCCTAGCGCTGACCTTTACGAATAAGGCCGCGGCTGAAATGCGGGAAAGGGTTTCTGACCTTCTAAAGGGTTCCTTACAGCGTACGCTACTGACGACGTTTCACTCATTTGCTGCTGACCTTGTCAGGCAGCATGGTCAGCATGTCGGCCTCCGCCCTGACTTTACAATGCTTGTGGAAGACGGCGATCGTCACTCATTGCTCGAAGAAGCGATTAATGAACTGCAAGATATTTCTGTTCGTGACAAGTTATCTAGCGAGCGTCTTCTTCCACTAGTAAATCGTTTAACGGAGAATGACATCAAGCCCGAAACGGCTTCCACAACGCTTTTAGCTGGGGGTGTTCAGGAACCAGAATCATTAGGCCTAGTGTATAAGAGCTATCGTAGATTGATGATTGAACGTAACGCCTTAGACTTTCCGGGTCTTATGGCGGAAGCTCTTAACCTACTTGAAACAAGGCCTAATGTTAAAAAACAAGTGCAACGCATTTACCCTTACGTATGTATTGACGAATTCCAAGATACAAACATGACTCAGTATAAGATACTTTGTCATATTGTAAATAGCCAGTCAAAAAATCTGTTTGCCGTAGCCGACGATGATCAGATCATATACCAGTGGAATGGCGCGAGTCCTGATAGGCTGCGGGCGCTTGAAAAGGACTTTAATGTATCCACTATACAGTTACCGGATAACTACAGATGTCCTCCGCAGGTAGTTGCTTTGGCAAACAAGCTGATAGCCCATAACTTCGAGAGGTCGGAAGGAAAGCTCCAATTACGGGCTCATCGGCCACAAACCGACAATGAGGTCGTGCGGGTGCGTCAGTTTGACACCTTCGCAAGTGAGGCATCATGGGTTGCGGCTGATATAGCCGCAAAGTCGGAATCATATAGGGGCAATTGCGCGATCCTGGCTCGCACTAGGAAAGCACTTGAGGGCGTAATAAGAGCTTTGGATGCGGAAGGTATAAGCGGCTATCTCGGAGCGCGTAAAAATGAGTTTGAAAGCGCTCCGCTTCAGTGGCTGCATTCAATTCTGCGTCTTGCTAATGCGCGCGGTAGCCGTGAGTGCCTGCGTAAAGCGAACAAAGCGTTCTTCTCATTGGAGGGCGTAGACCTAAACACGGGAGATGTAATCTCAGCTGCATCAACTATGGGAGGGGATTATCTAAGAGCATGGATTGCGGCTGTTTTGGCGCGTGATCACATTTCCACAGATACGCGCAGACTTGTTGATGGGCCAATTCGTAATCTGGCGGACCGGCTAGATTTTTGGGGCTTTATCACGGCTGCATTTGAGTGGCTTGATGCTCTTCCGAATTCGGCTGCTGCCCAGGATGGGACCTTTGACGATTACCCGGATGAGAAGGGCACCTGGAGCAACCTTTCACAGGAAATCTGTGCTCAGTACGGCCGAGACGAAGTCACATTGCATCTTCTTCTGCAGGAACTGGATCTACGATCCAAGTCGGCGCTGCCGCAGGCAGGTGCCATCCCATGCTTTACAATTCATGCGTCAAAAGGCTTAGAATTTGCCCACGTCTATCTCGTGGCTATGATAGAAGACCAGCTTCCCAGTTGGTCGGCGGTTAAAAAGGGTTCGTCATCTAAGGAAATGCAAGAAGAACGACGAAACTGCTTTGTTGCGATAACTAGGACGCAAGAGACCCTGACCATGTCTTACGCTGCACGAATGGATGGTTGGTCAAAAAGCCCGTCAAGGTTCTTGTCAGAGATGGGAGCGCTATGAAGATCGGTAAAATAAAACTATGCAGCCTTTAGAATACTAGATAAGGAAAAGGGATCAAATAAATCGGAAATAGCGATATCCCAGTCATGGCGCTTAAAAGTAAAACGGCCGTTGTCGCTTAACTTGCCGGGCCACGTCTGTTCACCCTTTTTACGAATTAGATCCGGAGTGGCCCAGCCGACGATTAGCGCTGGCGGTGCGCGGTCAAGCGGATCACGGCCACTGATCTCGACAAAGACATGAATTGCCTCTTCAATGCCCTTTTTGCCAAGATTGACGTTGTAATATGGCTTAGGAGGAAACGAGCTAGCGTCCGTCCGCATTTTGCTCTTTATTTCTAAGCGATGGCCATTAACAATGAAGTCGTCATCCCCAACCTTCTGCGTATAGTCATCCCTGAACGGCGTGTGGCTAATTACTAGACCGAGGGTAATTAGCCAATTGTGGAACGCTATTTCGCCGTATTTTCCCTTGGCGTGCGCTAATATCTCGTTGCCATGTTCAGCGGATGGGGTGTTGTGCGCTCCTAAGCGTTGAGAGTGTATATGCACTAGGTTGCCTAGATGCCAAGCTGTGGCACCATCCTGAGGATGGCACGGGAGTTCAAAAAAAACCAAGCCGTCCTCCGCACAACCACCTTTTATGATAGCATTTATGTTTGTCATGAAGTGAGTTGGCTAGCAACCGATATCGGATATCACCAGAACGGCATTGCTTGGTCCTGCGGTTAGGCCGCGCGGGATGCCCAGGAAGCACTCTTAACCGCGCTAGGTCGCCAGTTCTAAGCATGACCACCTTTGCGTTTAGAGTTAGCTACGTCGTCTCATATTAGTTTAGCACTGCGCGGCTCGGCGACGTTGGGGGCTGCAAAAATGGCTGTTTAGTGCACTGGCTCCGCCGGCTGCTGTTCCGGAAAGGATGGTAGATTGCCTCGGTGACTCGGTCTCACTTCTTCCGCTTTGGCAGCGGATGAGACTGGCGCTTAGACGCTCAGGTAGTCACGAATCTGAGGTCCCAGGTGTCTGGCGACGGGGTGGCTCGCTCGATCGTGGCGCGATGCTCCGCTCCCCACGCCCTGAGCCAGTCCATACCTTCAAACCTCGCCCCCGCGATCACTCTCGTCACCGCACCTGGGTCCAGCCTGAGGCCCCACAGCGTCCGTCCGTCAAGCTCGAACCTTTCCCATCGTCCGTCCATGCTGCGGCCCGAGAACGCGAAGTCGCTCGTCCTGACGACGGCGCGTACTTCCTCCTCGTAGGCCCAGGACAGCGGTTTGCTCAAAAACAGCCGCTGTAGACGCTCGTAATCCTCAAGTCGGAACTCCCCATCTTTCCGGAACGTCGGCAGGCGTAGGCGTCCGTAACGCGACTGGTTGGGCCGCTTCATGTATATACAGGAACCATACTGGACTGGGACTAGCAGGCTTGGAGCGGTAAGCTCAGCAATGTCTGCGTCCAACTCAATGACCGCGCCGCGGTGGCCGGCAGCGTAGTGAGCCCACATCAGCGCGTTGTCCGGCGTCCGCGTGAAACTACCGACTGCACATGTGCCCCAGCGCGCATCTTCCTCCTGCGCCAGTTCCTCGTCTGTCTTTTCGCTGCCAAACAAAGTCATGATCGATTGGGGGAAGCGCGACCGCTCGACACGGGGCTGGTCAAAAAGGTCGTTGAGATCGGCGGGCAGCGAAAAGCCAAGCCGACTGCTGTTTAGGATCCCTCGCAGCGCTACGTCGGATACATATTTGTAGATGAGCGGGCGATCTTGCCGATAGCCGATGCTCAGTTCATCATCCGCGGCAGCGTCGCTCATCCAGCGGTCGGCTCATTGTTGGGCAAATCTTCGCGTCCCGCCTCTATCCCGTCGGCGTCGCCCCTGGCCCCTGGCATCATCATAATCGAACGCTCGATCATACGGCTGACTCCCGCGCCAATGTCTGACAGCGGCTCGCCGTGATATTTGGTCTTCATCGAAAGCATAAAGTCTGTCGCGGCGTCGAGCGCCTCGTTGTACCCAATTGCCGGGTCCCTCGCTAGTATAGCTTTCAGCCGCTTTGCCCTGATCTCCTCCATTAAACCGCAGAAATCGACGTAGACGCGCGACGCATGCCGCGCGATGCGCTCGTCGTCCTCAATAATCCCGCGTGTGATCTCGTCGCCCGCAACGATGTCGGCTCCACAGAAGTTCGTGACACTCGCCATCTTGGTCGCCAACTTGCGGCCAATCCGCTCACCGTACGCCTCGGCCTCCCCAAATAGGTAGTCGTGCGCGTGGGCCAGCGCCTCAGTGGTCCGGCTTTGATCATATCCGTAGGCAGCACGCGAAACCGCCGCCTGCACATCGAGCCAGTCCTCGCCATGGCGGTCGGCAAGCCAACGAACGCCTAGGTTGTTAGCCTGCATAGTCATCGCAACTCTGCCGCGTGCAAAGCCGGCGGACATTTCGAACCGCTCGTATCGGCTGGTCAGCCATTCCCGGTAAAACATCTCCAGGTCGGCCCAGTCGATCCCGCCCATGTAGGAAAAGCCAGAGCCACACCGCTCCTGACGCTCGTCAAACATCGCGGGAGCCCGGCGGTGGACCTCTTCCAACTTTTGCCGATGGTTTCGCGGCGGCACGACCCCCTCGTCCTCTAGGACCGCTGAGAACATCGCGTCGACCGAGGCATAACCGTCCGCTACCGCCTGCCGCGGGACACCCGCATACTGGGCGTTGTGCGAGAACTGCTCGGCGATCGCCAGCTTCTCTATGATCTCCTGCCTCATGCTAGACAAATGGTCGTGAACGCGACTGCGGGCAAGCGTTCGGCCGATTGAGGTCCGCTCCTTCGCGAGAAAGTCGTCCGTTTACGTAGGGGCTGGTTCAACCATAGAGCGGACACCGGTTCGGGTCATTGAGGGGCTGGTAGCGGCGATGTACATATAACGGCCGATTTATGCACGCTGAGATCCCGAACGCCCGGAGCTGGGCATCGTAGCAGATCCACGTCCATCAATCCGTGCGAGAATCAACGTGCAGAAAAGGTCCACTCACATCAGCTATCTGCACATGGTCGCTCGATAGCTGCCTGACGCCGATCCCCTTAATCTGAGCCAGGCCAAGCGACTGCCGGGCTCTTGGACGCAGTTGGCTCATTCTCATGAACGACCGGCTGATTTCGGGTGCCCCCGTGAGGTCGCTGAAGGTCCGTTTTTGGGTCTTTTCCCCGCTGCGGCGCAGGGCGGGAAAGGACCTAGTCCATTGAAAGACCATGCGTAGCGTCTGCTGCATGGCTGGCGTTGGGGCGTTCGCCGCGAACGACGACAATGCTGCCGAGCACGATCAGCATTCCGCCCAGCAGGACTGGCCATCCCACCGGATCACCAAACAGGCTGATGCCGAGCGCGGCACCGATCAGCGGCTCGATGTTGATGAACACGCCTGCACTGGCGCTATCGACGCGGGCCGCGCCATACTGCCACGCGGCGGTGGCAAGGAAGGTGGAGAGGAGACCCTGTCCAATGATCCCACCCCAAGCGACCGGACTAAGCGCGAGTGGGGGCGCACCGTGGAGCAGTAGAGCGACCGGCAGCACGGTGAGCGTCGCCACAACCAGTGTGACGGCGGGCACTGCCATCGCCGATCGCGTCGCAGGCACGCGCTTGAGCGCTAGCAGCCACGCCAGGAAGATCAGCAGCGATGCCAATGAGAGCGCGATGCCGATCGCAGTGCCGGCGGCGCCCGGCTTGCCAGCAATCAAAGCCGCGCCACCCGTCGCTGCGACGACGCCGATCCACGAGGCGCGCGTGACACGTTCGCCGATCAGATAAGCCGAGACTGCGATCAGCGCGGGCATCGCTCCGACCAGCAGGGCAGCAAGCGTAACGGTGACCCCGGCCAGTCCTTCGAACTGGACCACGAAGGCCAGTCCGTAAAGCGCACCCGCCAGCAGCACCGGTGGCGAACGGAACAGCGCTCGAGCTTCCTTCGTGGCAAGGGCGAATGGACAGGCGACGATACTGGCAACGATGAAGCGGAGCAGCACCATATGCGCCGGGTCGAGTTCGCGCAGGGCTAATTTGCCGAGTGGAAAGCCAAGCCCCCAGGCAAGTCCGGCCAGGGTGAGGGCAAGAAAGGCGAGACGGTTCATGCCGGCTCGTTGCCTTGTTTCGCGACTTGGCGATAGGCGGTGCCCGATGAGCCAACGTCCGCTGTTGCAGAGCCGGACACGAGCCGCGAACGGCCGAAAATGGGTCGAGCCGCCGGTTGTAGAACGCTGCGAAGGCGAGGTCCTTGCGGTGTCGGGCGGGGCTATTGGCTGTCCCTTGCGTCGTCGAACGCCGACCGATTGCTCTCGATTTCTGCAATGTGCGTGCCGGCCCAGAATCCGAGTTCGCGGATCGGATCGGCCAACGAACGGCCAAGTGCGGTGAGGGCGTACTCCACCTGAGGCGGCACGGTGGGGTGGACGGTGCGGGTCACCATGCCATCGCGTTCAAGCGCACGCAGCGTTCGGGCGAGCATCTGTTGGCTTATGCCGCCGATGGTGCGCTTGATGTCGTTGAAGCGGCGCGGCCGCTCTGTGAGCGTCAGCACAATCATCACCGTCCACTTGTCGCCAATCAGGCTGAGAACACCGCTGAACCGCTTACACTCGACATGGATCGGCTCGGGGGTGGTCAGCTCCATGTGACTAGGTCCTGCAAAAATGCCTCCTTGGCGGGGCGCTTGAAGTCTCATAGCTGGTCCAGGTCACTTTTCCAGACCGGAGCTGACCTTATGAACATCCTGCACATCGATGCCAGTGCGAGCGACAGCGCTGCCTCGCATACACGCCGCCTCTCCAGCCAATTCGTTGAGCGGCTCAAGACGGCCAATCCCAGTGCGACAATCGTGTACCGCGATCTTGTTGCCGATCAGCTTCCTCACGTGGACATGACGATCCGGCATGCCTGGACGGCCGAGGACAGCGGCGAAACCAAGCTGGCCGAGACCATGAGCCGATCCAAGACTCTGGTTGACGAGCTGAAGGCGGCAGACGTGGTGGTGGTCGGCTCGCCCATGTACAACTTTACGGTGCCCTCGACGTTAAAGGCGTGGGTCGACCATGTAGCGATCGCCGGGCAAACCTTCAGCTACACGGCCGAGGGGCCACGCGGGTTGCTGAGCGGCAAGGTGTATCTCGTCCTCTCATCGGGTGGGATTTACTCGGAAGGGCCGTTCGCTGGGTACGATCACCTGTCGACCTACCTCACAGCGATCTTTAACTTCCTCGGCATGCTGGACGTCGAGGTGATCCGAGCGGAAGGCATCGCTTACGGGCCGGAGCAGGATCAGGCCGCGATGGCGAGCGCCGCTCAAAGGATTGAGGCGATGGCCGCCTGAGCAGGTCGACAACGAAGCCAGCCACGAGCCGGGCCGTGGCTGGTCCCCTGATTGGAACTTTGGAGTAAACCTGAACAGACGTCAGCTTCCGGGCCGTCGCGAAGCGGACGTGAATGGCCGAAGGTGGGTCAAGCGCACGCGCCGGACATCATGGCTGCAAGAGGGATGCGCCGCTGATCACGCGGAGCCGTGCACAGCCTCATGCCAGCAACCGGAGCAAGTGCTGGCGCTGTCAATCTCGCGCACGTCACTCCCCACCTGGAATGCTGCTGGCTCTATCGTGCTTGCGCAAGCCGTGGAAGTGGTTGTGAGCCGCTGTAGTGGAGGCGCAGCCAGGCAGGGTTCTACGGAAGGGGAGCTCGAGGGGCTATTGTCTTCCGGCGGCTGATGATGCTGTCGCATCCTTCTTGAGCATGGCGTCCTTAACCGTGTTTCCGGCCATGGCTCCGGCCGCAACGGAAATGACGACGTTGCCAACGAAGATCTCGGCAATGCCGACGACGCTGCCGAACGCCATCAAGGCCGACGTCGTGACGGGCAGTGCAGTCACCAGCCTGCCGAATGTGATCTTGGCTTCCTGTCTGATGGCCTGCAGTCGCGACAGTGCCGTGGTCAGCGGCTGCTCGCGCTCCACGCACATAATTAGCTGGCCAAGCGCGTCATGAAGGGCCCTGAGCTGCTGGAGCGCGACAGCACGATCCGTATCGACCGGGCCGCCGTTGCCGAGGGCGCGTTCCTCGTCGTCGATCAGACGCTGCACTGCTTCGAGTGCAATTGGGGCAAGGGCCTGAACGATCGCGGCCTGTTCATGCCGGGCAGGCCGGCCCGTCCACGCGGCCGAGCTGATTGGCTCGTCTCCCCTGATCTCGTTCCAGAGCGGCAGGAACTCCTGCCGCACCCTGTCCCGGCGGGCTGCCCGATCCTTCGTTTCGCGGATGTGGCGAACAAACGCTTCGAGGCCGGGCTGCGCAGCGATGAACGAGGGAGCGAGCGGCCGCAGGTCTACGCGGGCCAGCAGTGCACGGCGTAGCGCCTTGTACCTCGCGTCATCAGCGAGATCTTGGATGCCGTCGCATGCGCCCAGGCACAGTGTCTGAAGCCGCTGCAGGGCCTCCTCGTCACTCAGGCCCTCAGGCCAGCTCTTCTGCAAAACACCCATGTTTCTCAACCTGTTCGACTCGGCAGGTCCATGTGGCACATCCAAAGGGTTGTAGGACATAGGGGGAACAGAAGCGCTTCTGAATACGCCTTGTGAGTCACGGAGACACGCAGACGAGCGGTACCCCAACGCGTCGTCTGTGCATTGATGGTGGGTCCGCCCGCAGCGTGCGGCCGTTAAGGGCACATGCCGTCCTTCTCGCCTGAACCTTACATCCTCATCATGACTGGTGCCGGCCTGCTGATCGCTCTGGTGGCGTGGCTGCCACTTGCGCTCAGGCGGCTGCCGCTGTCGCTGCCAATTGTCTGTATTGGCATTGGCGCCGCTATCTTCCTCCTGCCGCAGGTAACATTGCGGCCACTGCCGGTGCGCTACCCGGAAATAACCGAGCGCTTTGCCGAATTTGTGGTCATCATCGCGCTGATGGGCGCCGGCCTGAAAATCGATCGGGTCTTCGGCTGGCGACGCTGGTCGATCACCTGGCGACTTCTGGCGATCACCATGCCGCTCGGCATTCTCGCGATTACACTGCTGACGTGGTGGGCGCTTGGCTTAAGCTGGGCCGTAGCCCTGTTGCTTGCAGCCAGCCTTGCGCCGACTGATCCCGTGTTGGCGTCGGACGTTCAGGTTGGCCCACCCAAGACAGGGGACGAGGATGAGGTGCGCTTCGGCCTCACCTCCGAAGCCGGCCTCAACGACGGGGCGGCCTTTCCATTTGTGCACCTGGCCATCCTGCTGGCAGTCGCGCTACCGGCAGGCAAGCCATGGCTGGGGGAGTGGCTGACCTACCGGGTGTTATGGGAAATCGGAGGAGGCATCGCCGGCGGCTGGATCGTCGGCCGCGTCTTTGGCTGGCTGACCTTCCATGTTCCGGCCGAGACCAAGCTTGCACGGACCGGCGACGGCCTGATCGCGCTCTCGGCGACCTTCGTCTCCTACGGTTTGACGGAGATCATGCATGTGTATGGTTTTCTGGCCGTCTTCGTCACCGCGCTCACCGTCCGACACACGCACCGCGAGCATGAGTTCCAGGCAGACATGCACGCGATTACTGAGCAGATCGAGCGGCTGGCCATGATGGTGCTGCTGATCCTGTTTGGTGGTGCTCTGGTCAGCGGATTGCTGGCGCCCGTCACGTGGACAGACGCTGGCGTAACGCTGGTCATTCTGCTGATCGTGCGCCCGGTGACAGGCTGGCTTGCCCTGCTCGGCTACCGAGCCGATCAGGGCGAGAAAATGACCCTCGCCTTCTTTGGCATTCGCGGGGTCGGCTCGATCTACTATCTGGCCTACGGCATCAACCATATGGACGTGGCAAACGCAGAACGCCTCTGGTGCATTGTCGGGCTGGTGGTGCTGGTTTCTGTGCTCCTGCATGGTCTGACCGTGACGCCCATCATGCGTTCACTGGACAAACGGCGTGGCGTGGATCCCGATGCGAATGGCGTGCCCCCGCCCGGGTTACAGGGGCCTGCAGAGCGAAGTGTTTCGGCGAGCTAAGTCAGCCCCGCGCTTCTCGTTCTGCATCGCGAACCGCCTTATTTGCGTCGCGCCTGAGGGTTGCGGCTGACGACCGCTCGGCCTGTTCTGCCATCAGGGTCCAGCGCTCCGCCGCATGCAACGCTCGGGCACGGACTTAGCGAGGGTTGCCGTCCCGGCTTCCTTGCGCTGCTCCTCGGCCCTCTGACGGTACTGTTCTGCTTCGGATGCCATGATCGGCACCAACACCTCTCGCAAATTGATGCTGGGACGAACGCTGGCCCAAGCCTAGCCTGGTATTCGACCGGTCAGTATCGCCTCGACAAGCGGATCGCCTGCACGCGCAGGTACGGCGCGAATGGCAGCTTCTTCCCGGCCAATCGCACGCCAGAGCCCTTGTGAAGCCTGGCTGGTCACAGCGCGCTGAATCGCGGGTATGTCGATGCCGGTCGCGGCGCCAAGGACCGGCCCGAGGATCGACCCGCCTCCGATCTGCCGGAGTGCCTCACCAATCTCGGGGAACATCGCATCGATGATCTGAGCGCCGATGGATCGTTCAAGGTAGGAGGTGGCGGCGGTCGGCCCGCCGCGAACGATGCCGAGTGCATCCGAAAAGGTGAGGGACTGGATCGAGTCATAAACAAGCGGCGCGGCGCGATCCGCAGCTTCGCCCGCGGCGCGGTTGATCGCCAGCGTCAGTTCACGCTGCACCGGTGCCGATCGCAACAGGGCACCGAGAACGGCGGCAGAACGATCGCTGCTTCCACCTGGAAGTGTAATGCGCGCAGCGGGATCGTTCAGGTAGCCGTTTGATGTTGCCAGCCGGGCAAGCGCACGCTGGCTGGAGATCTCCAACAGGCGTCGCAGACCCTCGGTCAAACCTCCACCCGGTCCGCCTGTGACGCAGGCTGGCAGAGCGAGCAGCGGGGCCATCAACGCTGCACCGAGAAGCAGTGATCTGCGGGAAGGCTGGGACATGCGGCTGTTCTCTTCTGTCAGTCGGGCTGGCCTCCGCTCGCGCTGTCCGCCCTAACGTCCGCTGAACAGGCGCCATAATCGCTACCGCCTTCGATGGTCCGCCATCCCGATTTCATGATCAATCATGCGTCCTGTCAGCGACTGATCGCGTCGCTGGTCTTCCCGTATGGGGGGTGGCGGTCACCTTACGCGGAACCGCCGTTTCCTCTGCACGCTGGACAGGAATGACAACTACATCTTCCGCAGCGGCGCTTCTGCACGTGGCGCTCCAGGATCTCCATGCGGGCAAGTTGGATCAGGTGCGAAGGCTGCCTGCTATCGCATCAGGGTGCTCTGATGCCGTACTCGCCGAGTGTCTTCGCACCGAAGCTGCAACTGCTGCTGCTCAGGCTGAGCGCCTGCTGAGGGCCGGTGGCGACATGGAAGGGCCTTCCAATCTGTGGATGAACGGCATTCTGGACGACGCCGAGCGCGACGCGAGTCAGACGCAGCGCGGCCGACTGCTCGACATCGCGCTGACGGGGGCGATCCGAAAGGCGAAGGCAGCAGAGATCGTGTCGTCGGAAACGGCGCTACGGCTGGCCACCGAACTCGGCCTGGATGACATTGTGCTGGCGGTTGAAGCCAATCGTCAGGATGAAATCGCGGCGGACCGGCGTCTGAAAGCCTGCCTTTACCGGCTTACTGGGAGCTGAGGTCGTCCTCAGGCCTGACGGTGGATCAGCGTTGTTTCGGCAGCAGCGTCGTCACCTGCTCAGCCCAGAGCACCGGCACTGCGCCGGTGGCGGTCAGCGCTGCTCCATCGACACCAGTCCTGACGTTGCCGGCAAGGATCGCCTCGACCACTGCCGGTGCCAGAAACGCCAGCCGCAGCACGCGCGTGACATAGCCTGCCTGCACGTTCTCGCGGGCAGCGAGCGTGGTGACATCAAGCTCGCCAGCCTTGAGGATGCTCCACCAGCGGCGCGCCTTGAGGATGAGGCGGACGAGCGATCCGTTGGCGGTCGCGGTCACGCCGCTGCCACTGGCATGCACCAGCCGCATGACACGTCCTGAGCGGGTGAGCCGCACCTCCGAGCGGATGGTGATGCATTCTACTGTGGTGGCGTTGCTGGTGAGTTGAAGGACCGCAGCAATGGCTGCAGCATTGCAAACCAGATCGATGCGCCCGTCATGGATCTGCACCAAGGTGACAATGCTGCGGGCAGCATCCTTCAGGATAGCCGGCGCACCCGTCGCAATCGCGTCGGCGTTCGCTGCGGCGGCGGCAAAGCTGTCCGGCTTCAGCTCGAGCTGTGCGGCAGCAGCAAGCGCGACCGGATCGGCAAACAGCTCGGCGATCCGCCGGGTGACGGCCGCCTCCAGCTCTGTGGCGGGAATGCGCAGCCCGGTGTCGCTGGAGCCGGTCTGCAGATCACGACTGACATAGTAGCGGTAGCGGGCCTTCCCCTTGGCGGCATGGGTGGCGACCAGCGGCCGCCCTTGCGCATCCACGACGCGGCCGGCGAGCAGGCTGGCGGCTGCCCGGCCACCGCGACGCTGCTCGCCCTGGCGGTTGTCGGTGAGCTTTGCCTGCACCGCCTCCCAAACGTCGCGCGCGATGATCGGCGGATGGAGGCCGGCGTGAACCCGTCCCTGATGGTTGATCTCGCCGACGTATGTCGCACAGCGCAGGATCGAGTAGAGGTTGCCACGCGAGAAGCGGACACCGCCGAAGGCCTTGCCACCGAGGGTGGTGCGGACCGGCGCGCCAATATTGGTGCGTTCCAGCTCCTCGGACAGGCTGCGCACCGAGCCAAGCGCCAGATACCGCGTGTAAATCTGCCGGATAATGGCGGCATGCTCCTCGACGATTCTGAGGGATCGTCCATCAGGCGCGTAGCCGAGCGGCGGCGTACCACCCATCCACATGCCCCGGGCCTTGGAGGCGGCGATCTTGTCGCGGATGCGCTCGGCGGTGACCTCCCGCTCGAACTGGGCAAAGGAGAGCAGCATGTTGAGGGTAAGCCGCCCCATGCTGGTGGTGGTGTTGAACGACTGGGTGACCGAGACAAAGCTGGTGCCGGCGGCATCAAAGGCCTCCACCAGTTTCGAGAAGTCGAGCAGCGAGCGCGTCAGCCGGTCGACCTTGTAGACGACGATGATGTCGATCTCGCCGCCTGCGACATCGGCCAGCAGCCGCTGCAGGGCAGGGCGGGCGAGCGTCCCGCCCGAGATGCCGCCATCGTCATAGCGGCTGGGGCTCAGCAGCCAGCCTTCGCTGGCCTGGCTGAGGATGTAGGCGCTGCACGCCTCTCTCTGCGCATCGAGCGAGTTGAAGTCCTGCTCCAGACCCTCCTCGCTCGACTTGCGCGTGTAGATCGCACAGCGGACCGTGGTCGCGGCTCTGCTCAGGACAGGCTTCATGCCGCGACCTTCTTCTTCAGGCCGAAGAAGGCAGGTCCGGACCAGCGGGTGCCGGTGATCGCGCGGGCGACCTCGCTCAGCGAGCGGTATGGCCGCTCCTCCCAGCGGACGACCTGATCCTCGCCCACCGTCACCACATGCACGCGGCCCTGCCACTCGCGCACCAGCCGCATGCCGGGCCGGGCAGGGGCGGTCAGCGTCTCGCCGCGGCCGAGCTGGTCGAGCGTGCGCGTGGTCGCCCGCGACAGGCCGCCGAAGCTGCGCGCCTGCAGCTCCCACGCAAGCGCCAGCCGCAGCAGCTTCGGGCTGATCCGCGGCACCGGGCTGCCGGTCAGCGCCGACCACCGCTCGCGCAGGACAGCCGAGGACAGCGCCTCCAGCGCGGCGATCTCCGCCTCGACAGCGCTCATGCTGCGGCCGCCGCAGCGTCGATGCGGTAGCAGGTCGCGCCATCGCGGCTGTGCCGCACGATGATGTGGCCCCTCTTGCGCAGGCCCGTGAGTGCAGCGCGGGTGGTGTGCGGCAGCCAGCCGGTGGCGGTGATCAGCTCCGGCAGCGTTGCGCCCGCAGGCTGCGACAGCAGTGCCACCACCGTGCTGGCTTTGGTGACCCGAGACGCAGTAGCCACTGGATCAGGCGAGGGTGGCTGGGCCGCATCGCCTTGCTCGCCATCGACAATGCCGATGGCGGCGAGCCCCGACGCGGTGACGTAGACGCCGTAGCGAACATCAGCGTCGGTGCGGTGCACCGCATCCGCGTCGCGGGCCTCGCGCTCGTCAGCGTAGCCGGCGCTCACCAGTGCGCCGATAGCCCTGGTGATGCCGCCGCCGCGGCGCAGCGTCTGCGGCAGGGGATAGAGGCTGGCGGTGTCGTTCTGCGCTGCATGGGTCAGCAGGATGGCCTGCGTGTCGCTGAGTTTTGGCATGGTGGTGTTCCTTGGCTCGCAGCGGCTCCAGTGCCGCTGCCACCACCGGCAGCCCTGTCGGTCACGCCGATCAGGGCTCTGGCTCGTGCGCTCCCGCTGCGCATCCGAGTCGAGCATCCTGTCGCTCTGGTGCGCGCTGAAGTCGAGCGACTAGGTCGTGGTTTCCCGCAGCTGGCGAACAATCCCGTTGTATGCAGCCGTGCAACCCTGCGCGCGCCCAATGTCATGGTCGGTGGCAGCCGAGCTCCAGAACATGTCGAGGGGCCACCGCTCCGGGCAGTGCGTTAGGAGGCACCGGAGCGCGAGCCGCACCTCTACCGTGTCTACCTTGCCCTTGCCCGATCTTGCCGCGGCGGCGCGCAGGACGTGAAGCGCAAGGTCGATGATAATCCGCTGATGCCGGGACATGCGTTCAGTGGAAGTCGCGCGACTTTACGCGCACCACATCCTCCGGGTCGGCACCGGCAGCATGCGGTGGCCAGTAGCTGTCGCGCGGCCCCGGTCGCCAGCCGGCATCGCCGCGGTCCGGCGCCCCAGCATGGCGAGCGCCATCGCCACGACCCGTCGTATGCGGGAAATCCATCTGACCGACCTGCGCCAGCAGCGTCCCCTGATCGATGATCCGGTCGCAGATGACGTGGATCACCTGTCCCTCTTTCTGCACGCGCCCCTTCATGCTGATCATTGCCGCCGACATGACGGTGCGCCGCTGCGCCTCGAAGCGGTCCGGCCAGAGGATGCCGTTAGCAATCCCGGTTTCGTCCTCGATGGTGAGGAACAGGATGCCCTTTGCCGAACCAGGCTTCTGACGGACGAGGATGATCCCGGCTACCTCGACATGGCGGCCGTCCTTGATGTGCTCAAGGTCGGAACAGCGCACGATGCCGCGGCGGGAAAGGTCCTGGCGCAGGAAGGCGAGCGGATGCGCACGCAGCGACAGCTGCAAGGCGCGGTAATCCTCCACCACCTCCCGACCATCGGAGAGCGGTCGCA
The DNA here is from genome assembly GCA_018139225.1 of Microvirga sp. SRT01. Taxonomy (GTDB): domain Bacteria; phylum Pseudomonadota; class Alphaproteobacteria; order Sphingomonadales; family Sphingomonadaceae; genus Sphingomonas; species Sphingomonas longa. Next base: position 72,864 of record JAGSNX010000005.1, on the reverse strand, counting down.
GCGCGACGCCAGGCTCCAGCCCTTCGGGGCTGAATAGCGCCTCCCGCTCATCGGCGGCGGCAAACAGAGGCAAAGGCGCTTCGCCTAATCCCTTCACCTTCCACAGCCCCTGTCTGCGGTCCTCGCCGAAGCTGTTGAAGGCGTCCGCTTCAGCAAGACGCTCGATCGCAGCCCGCGGAACACCGGCCCGCCGCCATACTTCCTCAACCGAGCCGAAGGGGGTATCACCACGTGCCGCGACGATCGCGGCACCATGCGCGTTGGCGAGCCCACGCACCTGCCGCAGGCCGAGCCGCACCGCCAGATAGCGTCCACGGCCCGGCTCCAGCGTGCAGTCCCAGCGGCTGGCATTGATGCAGGCAGGCCGCACCTCGACCCCGTGGTCACGCGCGTCGCGCACCACCTGCGCCGGCGCGTAGAAGCCCATCGGCTGCGCATTGAGCAGTGCTGCGCAGAACACGTCGGGATGATGGTGCTTCATCCAGCAGCTGGCGTACGCGATTTTGGCAAAGCTGGCGGCGTGGCTCTCGGGAAAGCCGTAGCTGCCAAAGCCCTCGATCTGCTTGAAGGTGCGCTCGGCGAACTCGCGCGGGTAGCCGCGTTCCACCATCCCGCCGACGAGCTTCTCGAAGAAGTGGCTGACGCCGCCGGTGAACTTGAAGGTCGCCATCGCACGGCGCAGCTGGTCCGCCTCGGCGGGTGTAAACCCTGCGCCGACGATCGCGACCTTCATCGCCTGCTCCTGAAACAGCGGCACGCCGAGCGTCTTCTCGAGCACGGCACGCAGTTCAGGACGCGGATAGTCCGGCTTCTCCCGCCCCTCACGGCGGCGCAGATAGGGGTGGACCATGTCACCCTGGATCGGTCCCGGGCGCACGATCGCCACCTCGATGACGAGGTCATAAAAGCGTGCCGGCTTCATGCGCGGCAGCATCGACATCTGCGCGCGAGACTCGATCTGGAAGGTGCCGAGCGTGTCCGCCTTCTGGATCATGGCGTAGACGTTGGGGTCATCGTCCTGAAGGTCGGCCATTCCGACGCGGACGCCCTTGGCTTCCTCCAGCATGTTGAAGGCGCGGTTCATGCAGCCGAGCATGCCCAGGCCGAGCACGTCGACCTTCATGAACTTCAGCGCATCGATGTCGTCCTTGTCCCACTCGATGACCTGCCGATCGATCATGGCGGCAGGTTCGATGGGCACGAGGTCGTCGAGCCGGTCGTGGGTGAGCACAAAGCCGCCCGGATGCTGCGACAGGTGGCGCGGTGTGCCGATCAGCTTGCGGGCAAGATCGAGCGCCAGCCGGAGCCGGCGGTCGTTCATGTTGAGGTTGAGCTGCTCGACCTGCTTCTCGCCGACACCTTCCTGGCTCCAGCCCCATACCAGCCCGGCAAGCGCCTTCGTCAGGTCTTCAGGTAGCCCCAGCGCCTTGCCAACCTCGCGGACTGCACCGCGGGCACGGTAGCGGGTGACGACCGCGGTCAGCGCCGCGCGCGTGCGGCCATAGGTCTCGTAGATCCACTGGATGATCTCTTCACGCCGCTCATGCTCGAAGTCGACATCGATGTCCGGCGGCTCGCGCCGCTCACCCGATACGAAGCGTTCGAACAGCAGCTCATGCTGGATGGGGTCGATCGAGGTGATCCCGAGCATGAAGCACACGCAGCTGTTCGCCGCCGAGCCGCGTCCCTGACACAGGATGCCGCGCCGCCGGCTCTCGGCAACGATGCTGTTGACGGTCAGGAAGTAGGGCGCGTAGCCGAGCTCGCCAATCAGCCGCAGCTCATGCGCGATCTGGGTCCGATACTGATCGGGCAGGCCGTCCGGGAACATACGCTCGGCGGCGGTCGCCGTGAGGTGCTCGAGCGCCTGTTGCGCTGTCATGCCCTCGACCACACGCTCATGCGGATACTGGTAGCTGAGTTCGCCCAGGTCGAAGGTACAGCGGCGGGCGATCTCAGCGGTCGCGCGGATCGCATCTGGATAGGCCGCGAACCGGCGCTCCATCTCCTCGGGAGCTTTCAGATGCCGATCGGCATGGCGCTCCCGCCTGTAGCCGAGCGTGTCGACGGTGCACTTCTCGCGGATGGCGGTGACCACGTCCTGGAGCAGGCGGGCATCGGGTGCATGGTAGAGGATGTCACCGACCGCGACTGTGGCCACGCCCGCGTCAGCCGCCATGCGCGAAAGGTCGTGCAGGCGCATGGCGTCGTCAGGCCGGCGGCGGAATGCGAGTGCGCAGTAGCCGCGGCTCCCGAAGACGCTGCGTAGCTGGGTCAAACCGGTGGAGGTGACTTCGTCGGGCAGATCGGGCAGCAGAATGGCGATCAGCCCGTCGCTCCACTCGACGACGTCATCCCAGCCAAGCGTGCATCCGCCCTTGCCAGCGCGCGACTTGCCGAGCGTCAGCAGCCGGGTAAGCCGAGACCAGGCTGGCTTGTCTGTCGGGTAGAGGAGAAGAGCACGGCCATCGTCGAGGTCGACGCGCGCGCCAGCGATCATCCTGACGCCTGTTGCCTTCTGAGCCTCCCACGCCCGGACCAGTCCGGCAACGCTGCCAAGGTCGGCCACCCCGAGCGCGCTATGGCCGAGCAGGGCGGCGGCGGCGAACAGCTCGTCCGGGCTGGAGGCGCCGCGCAGGAACGAGAAGTGGGTCGTCACCTGAAGTTCGACATAGGTCGTCTGCGACGCCATCAGCCGAACAGTCCGTGCAGATACCAGCTGAGGTCGCCGGTGCTCGCATCGACACCGTCGCCGCGGCGGAACAGCCAGAAGCGCGCGCCGGTGTCGTCCTCGACCCGAAAATAGTCGCGGACCGCCCAGAGCTCACCGTCACGTCGCCACCACTCGCCGTGGATGCGCTCGGGCCCGTCACCAGCAACCACGGCATGAACATGCCCTCGCCAGGTAAACCGCCGTGGTGGTGCATCGGGCAGCAGCGCGAGCACGCCGATCAGGGGTTCGGGGCGGCGCAGGAGGCGCACCGGGCGACGCCACGCGGGCCAGCCGGTCGGTGCCGCGAGCGGCGAGGCGCGGCACACTGCGCGTTCGGGAACATCGCTCTCGACCGGGGCTGCGGTAAACAGAGCGGCATCGCCCACGCGGCCAGCGAGCTGGTCGACGAGCGTGGCGACGTCGGCGGGCGCATCGTCGCCGGCAAGGCTGGCGGCAAGCGTGGTCGCGCTGAGCGGATCGGTGCGTGTGGCAGCAAGGCGCATTGTCTCGATACCATCGCCGGGGTCGATCTTCTCGATACGAAGGTGGAAGAGCCGCGCGAGGTGCGAAGCATCGCGGCTCGGGCGCGAGGTGCCGATCGCGATGCGCTGCTCGCTGCCGTCGATCCGCTCGAGGATCAGCAGCAGCGTACGAGCGCCAAGACCGCGCTCCTGCAAGGTCAGGATCATGTCGCCGAGCAGATCGCCAATGACATGTTCGATCGCCTCAGCCGTGCCGATTGGCTCAAGCAGCCTTCGCCGTGCAACCGGCGTCTCCTCTGGCACCACAGGCACAATGGGTTCGGGAACGCGACCGAGCGCCTCATCGAGACGCCTGACACTTGCGATGCCCAGTCGCCGTGCCAGCGGACCGCGCGGTAGGGGGAGCAGGTCAGCTATACGATCAAGGCCGAAGCGGGCCGCGGCGGTCAAAGCATCCGGCGTCAGGCGCAGGGCAGCCGGCGGTAAGGGCGCAAGCGCCTGCGCTTCAGAGCCGTTCGGGATGGACGTGACTGACTGACGACCAAAGCGAGCCAGCGCGTGGGCTGCTCCCGGTCTCCCCGCCACGGCCACTCGTGCGGTGAAGCCAAACCGACGACAGAAACTCACCAGCCGGCGGCAAAACCGTTCCTCGCCGCCGTGGAGATGCGCAGCACCAGTCAGGTCGAGCCATAGCCCATCGGCGCCGCTCGCCGCTGCGGTCGGAGTCCAGTGGCGCACGGCGTGCAGCGCAAGGCTGTCGAGCACAGCCTGATCCGCGGCGGGATCAGCAGGACGGATGTCGATGTCCGGCACGAGCGCCCGGGCCTGAGTAACCGCCATGCCCGGTGTCAGGCCGAGTGCCAGTGCAGCCGGGCAGGCCGCCGTAATGACGTTCCGCTGGCCGACCTGCTCGGCCAGGATCAGTGGCACGGAATGGATGACCGGGACGGGCGACCGCGCAAGACTGCCCGGTGCCGCAACCGGCCGCTTGAAGGGGTGGTCAGCGGCTTCCGAGCGCCGACCAAGTTCACGCATGGTTGGCTGCTGGTGGAGCGGTAGTGTCGACGCCTGTTCTTCGATGGCAGCACGCGCGGCGTCGGCTCGCGCCCAGCGGGCACCGGGACGCCAGCCACCGCCCCGCGGCACCGAGCAGACACTGGGATCGTCATCGACCGGAAGCTGAGGCGCTGGCTGCTGCTCAGGCAGCGCGCGCGGTCGCTCGAGCCGGCGCAGTCTCTCGATCGAGAGGTGCGGCAGGTAGAGCGAGGCGACCCGTGTCATCACACGCCTCCAATTCCAGGGTGAAAGGGGGGCCGCCGCGTTGACGCGCGAGCTCGACGGTCCAACGTGCCCGGCCGACACCCGGTGCGGGCAGCCGTTCGGACGGCGCGCAGGCGATGCGCCATCGCGTCATCGCCGCGGAGAGTTCGGTGAGTGGGCTTACGCCCGCCTTGCGCCAGCGGCGAGCCAGCAGGGCGGGTGTGCCCCCACTCATCGCGGCAAGTTGCAGTCGGCGGGTGGCGACCATGTCGGCGCGCTTCACCTCGCCGACCACGCTGGCAAGCCCGCCGTGGCGCAGCCCGTCCTCCATAACCGCGAGGACGTCTTTGTCATCTTTGGCCTCGACGAAAAGCAGCGTGGCGGGATCAAGACCCGCCTGCTCCAGTCCCGGCGCGTAAAGGTCGAAGCGCGTAAGGGCCCACAGCACACGGCGTCCGCTGCCCGCCGCCGCCCGTGCGGCAATGCCGACGGAGAAGAGCGTAGCCGCGGCATCATCAGTCAGCGTCGGCGTCGCAGCGGAGACCTCGTGTAGTCCGCCGAGCACCAACCCACCCTCTGCGAGTCGCTTGTCCAGAGCATCGATCCCGAATGGCAGGACCGCCGTCTCACCCCCACGCATCTCGCCCATGCTCTCGCGAAGAAGAGCCAGGGCATCATGGCGTTGGAGGTTGGTGGACATGGTTGCTGCGACTCATCTGTTCGCTATATGTTCCAAATTATTGACGAAGGGTCAAGGCGTTGTGGAGCGGAGTCGATGAACCGAAACGGGATCGAAGCCGCCAACGACACGGGGCGGGCGGTGTCAGCGAACGCCGAGTACGACCATGTCGGACGGCGGCTTCGCACGCTCGAAAATTGCGCGCTTCACAAGCGGACGCTGCGGCTGACCTGCCCGCGTTGCGCTCATGTCCAGGTGCTCGACGCGGTATGCCTCTGGTGGATGTTCACGCGACGAGGCTGGGACGGAAGCCTTCCCCGCGGCTTCATCGCGTCTGTGTTGCACCGCCTGCAAGGCTCAAGGCACTACGGTTCGACCGCGCATCATAGTCGGTCGGGAAGCACCCACTGGCGAGCCGCTGCCGTACCCTGACGAGGCGACGTGGAAGAGGCTTGTCTCCCGCTATCGCTCGTGATCGAAGACGGGGATGTGCAACCTCTACAACCTCAAGGTCGACCCGCGCGGCTACTTCGATGCGCTCGCCACAGTTGACGATGCCGCCAATGTACTCACTGTCGAGAAGGACTATGCCGCGCCCGGCAAGCCTGGGTACGTCGTGCGCTACGAGGACGGCCAGCGCGTGCTCAGCACCATGCGCTGGGGGTTCCCGACACGCAAGCCTCGCAAGCGACCGGCACGTGAGGGCGAGATGCCCTTCCTCTACGACTGGTGGACCAATGCGCGGAACATGCAGAGCAACATGTGGAAGCCGTGGCTGCTGCGTGCCGAGCATCGCTGTCTGGTGCCATTCACCCGCTTTTCCGAACCCAAGGCGGTCGCGGACCGGCAGGGACCGGGCGACACCAGCTGGTGGTTCACCGTCGAGGATCAGCCTGTGCCGTGCTTCGCGGGGCTTTGGAAGGTCGATGCTGATCACGACCGGGTTTACGCCTTCTGCACCACCGAGCCCAATCCGCTGGTCGCGCCCAAGCACCCGAAGGCTATGCCGGTGATCCTGCTGGCAGAGGATCAGGAACGCTGGTTGTCGGCGCCGGTCGATGAAGCATTGCCGCTCCTCAGCGCTTATCCATCACAGTTGATGAGCGTTGCCTGATGATGGCAACCAACCGCTACTACGATGGCCCGCCGAGCGACCATTACGACGGCACCCGCTTGTTCAATCCCGGGCAGGAGAGCTTTGATCGGGGCCTTCGCGCGATGCTGCGCTGAAGCTGGCGGGAGCGGCCGCCAAATGGCCGAAGTCTGTGCCGGTCGTTCCGGCAAAGCCAGAGGCGCGGGCCGATGGGCTCTGCATCACCTTGATCGGCTATGCCTCGCTGCTGATCCAGGCGGGGGGCATGAGCATCCTCACCGATCCAGTCTGGTCGGAGCGGGCCATCCCCTTCCGGCGAAATGGACCGAAGCGGGTTGCCGCGCAGGCGTCGCGTTCGACGACCTGCCGCCGATCGACGTCGTATTGCTGAGCCACCGACACTATGACCATATCGATGTTGATACGCTGCGGCGACTGCACGCCGTCCACGACCCGCTGATGGCGATGCCGCTCGGCAATGATGCTATCGTGCGTGCTGCGGTGCCGGCGGCACGTTGCGTTACCGTAGACTGGTGGGATCGGCTGCCGCTTGGTTCGGAGATCGCGACGACGTTGACACCCGCCTACCATTGGTCGAACCGCTGGCCTACCGACACGCGGATGATGCTGTAGGGCGGTCACTATCTGGATACGCCAGCGGGGTCGATCTGGTTCGTCGGCGATACCGGCTATGGTGACGGCCGGATCTTCGCCGACGTGCGGAGCCGCCTGAGAGCGCCCGGCGTCGCGTTGATCCCGATCGGCGCCGATGAGCCGCGCTGTTTAATGACCGCGCAGCACGTCGATCCGGCAGAAGCGGTACGCATCTTCACCGACGTCGACGCAACGAGGGCGCTCGATATCCATTGGGGCACGTTCCAGCTGACCGATGAGGCGCGCGGTGCGCCGGCGGAAGGGCTGGCGAAGGCATTGCGGGCGGCTGGCATCGCACGTACCGCTTCGTCGCCGCGGAAGCAGGCGGCGTCTACAACTTCGGCTAGAGCATCTCGAGCGGCGCGCGACATCTCGGACGCGGGTACAGTCCGTCGAGCCGCGCGAGTGTGTCCGGAGCGAGTACCAGATCGGCAGCGGCACGATTGTCGTGGACGTGCGCGCTGCGGCCAGCTTTGGGAATGGCGATGACGTTGTTTTGCGCGAGCAGCCATGCCAGCGCGACCTGCGCCGGTGTTGCGCCGAGATCGGTGGCAAGCGAACATAGCTCTGCATCCGCGACGAGACGTCCTTGTTCGACCGGGCTGTACGCCATCACCGGAATGGTGTGCGTGGCGAGCCACGGCAGCAGGTCGTGCTCGGGGCCGCGGCGCGTCAAATTGTAGAGGATCTGGTCGGTCGCGCATGCCTTGCCGCCTGCAGCAATCAACTCTTCCATTTCGTCCGTGTCGAGGTTGCTGACGCCCCACCGCAGGACCTTGCCTGCATCGACCAGTCGTCCCATCGCCTCGACGGTCTCGACGAGCGGAACGCCGCCGCGCCAGTGGAGTAGGTAAAGATCGAGCCGGTCCGTACCGAGACGACGCAGGCTCGCCTCGCATGCCTGCGGCAGGCGCGTGCGTGAGGCATTCTGTGGATAGGCCTTGCTGACGAGGAACACGTCTTCCCGTCGGCCAGTGATCGCCTCACCGACGAGACGCTCGGATTCACCGTCGGCATACATCTCTGCCGTGTCGATCAGCGTCATGCCAAGGTCGATCCCGGTGCGCAGCGCCGCAATCTCAGCAGCGTGGCGATCGGCGTCCTCCGCCATCATCCATGTGCCTTGGCCGAGCGCGGGGACGGTCGTGCCGTCGGGTAGAGCAATCGTCTTCATGCTGTTGCAACGCGCAGCTTGGAGTTTGGGTCGCCGCACACGTGCTTGTGCTGCGACGAACGCTACGAGATGATGCGTTGCTGGAGACCGCCATGACCGACGAAACGCCACCCGACAGCAAGCTGACCCGCTCGAAGCAGCGTTGGGCAAGCGAGCATAAGTTCATCACGGGGGACGTTAATCGAAGCGCGCACGAGCGCCTGCCGCCGGGCCAGCATCTGGTGCGCGACTGGCCGGTGCTCGATCTCGGCCGCCAGCCCGATGTCGCGCCGGAACGCTGGGAACTGAAGATCGGTGGCCTCGTCGACAATCCGGTGACGCTCGACTGGAAGGCGTTCATGGCGCTGCCGCAAACACGAACGCGTTCGGACATGCATTGCGTGACGACCTGGTCGCGCTACGACAACGACTGGAATGGGGTCGCGACACACGATCTGCTCGACCTCGTCCAACCCAATGACGAAGCGGCGTACGTCCTGCTCCATGGCTATGACGGCTACACGACAAACGTGCCGTTCGCAGACTTCGCAGCGGAGGCGGCGATGATCGTCCACGCCTGGGACGGCAAGCCGCTGACACGTGCGCACGGAGGTCCGGCACGCGCGCTGATCCCGCACCTCTACCTCTGGAAGAGCGCCAAATGGCTCAAGGGGATCGATTTCCTGGCCGCCGATCAGGCTGGTTTCTGGGAGGTCAACGGCTACCACATGCGCGGCGACCCGTGGGCGGAAGAGCGATACTCGTAAGCATTTCAACAACCGTCGTCATCAGGAGCAACTTTTACGCACCGACCGGTGCGCCCTCATCAATTGGTCAGCTTTGTGAGATGGCGTCCCCGTTCCGACAGGCTCCGTATTGTGATAGACCAGCGGGTCTGGGTCATGGCCGCTATGCTGTGGTTCCACCCGCGGCGTACCTCACCGCTGAGGCTACGCTGCTTCGTTATCGAGTTCGCCTTTCACCTCAAGGGAACTCTCCACTCGTCCGGGGCATGTCCAAGAGGGCGATGCTCCGGTTCAGGCAGATGAAAATGCTGCAGAAGTTCGCCTCGGTCCATGGCAACGTCCACAACCACTTCAGCCTGGAGCGCCATCTTACCGATCGGCAGACCTACCGGGAACGACGCTCCGCAGCGCTTGCGGAGTGGCAGGTGCTCGCCAGCTAGGCGACTAGCCTCAAAGCCCGACATCCATCCTGTGAAAAGCAGTTCGCGTTAAACTAACAGCACCCGTCCTGTCCCTGCCGGATGGGCGCGCCGGACGATTCGATCACCGTCACCGACGCGCAAGGTTGCGTCCATGGCGTGCGCGGACTGCGCGTGGTTGACGCCTCGATCTTCCCGTCGGTGCCGAGCGCCAACACCAATTTCCCGGCCTACATGGTCGCGGAGAAGATCGCCGCCACAATGGTGGCCGCCCGCTGAGGCGTGTGCCGAAGCCGCATCGTCAGGCGGCGCCAGGCAGGCTCACAGATACGGTTGCGCGCGCGCGAGCAGTTCGGCCGGCTTGGCAAGGCGCTGCGCCATGCTGGCGGCCCATTCGGGCGTGAACCGAGCCGCAAAGACGGTGGCGGTCAGCGCGAAGGTGGCCTCGTTCTCGCTGTTGAGCACGGGCACCGCAACGGACGAGGTCCCGACAAAGAAGTGGCTCTCGTCCACCGCATAGCCGCGCGCGATCGTCTGCTCCACATCCGCCTGGAACTCCTTGAAGGTCATCGGCTGTTCAAGGCGAAGCGTGCGGAATTGCTGGCGCAGCTCTGCCTCGCTCAATCGGGTGAACGCAGCCATCAAACGCCCTGCAGCGCCGATCAGCAGCGGCAGGCGCTGGCCGATGTTCATCTTGATGCTGACGTTGCCGGCGGGCAGCGCTTCCAGTATCAGCATCATGCGGTGATCGGAAATACGCCGCCACAAGGTGACGGTTGCACTTTCCTCGCGGGAGATGCCGTCCATCAGCATGCGCACGCTGCTGAGATCCCCGCCATGCGCCAGCACGCCGCTGACAAGTTCCAGCGCGCCAAGGCCCATGGCGTACAGCTTGGAATGCGGATCGAGGCTGACATAATTCTCCTGCGTCAGCGTTCGCAGGATGTTGAGGCAGGTGCTGGGGTTCAGCCCGACATCGCGGGTGATGCGCGACAGGGGCATGGGAGCGGGCGAAGCGGCGAGATACCGCAGCACGGCCAGCCCGGCCACCACCGCGCCGACGGGCTTGAAGCTGCTGACCCGTGCCGACGCGGCAACAGGTTCCTGAACGTCGAGGGAGATTTCAGGCGACAAGGGACTCGACGACATTGGGCAGCTCCGACGGCACGATCCTTCGGTCTATGCCGTGACTAGAACGGCTTTCGCAATGGCGAACCGATCCTGTGTGGTGGCACCGGCCTTATTGCAGCAGGCGAAGGCACGCTTCGGCAAGCGCGACCTTCTCGTCCAGGCTATTCATCGTCACCGGCGCATGGGCGATCCTGATCGGCGAGCCCGCTACCGTCTCGTCGGGATCAACCACCAGTATGTTGGCGACCTCGGCATAGTGGCGGGCGACCGTCCCACTGTCGACCGCGTGCCCGAAGTCGGTCATCATGCGCGCGGTGGGGCCCTTGAAAGATCGGCCGGGCAGCACCGGCGTTACTGCCACCACATGCGCGCCGCGGAGCGTCTCGGCCATGCCGGGAATGGCCAGGATCGGATCGACGCTGAGATACGGATTGGACGGCGCCAGGATGACGCCGTCGGCGGCGGCGATCGCCTCGCCGACCCCCGGCGCCATCTGCGCGGCATCGACGCCCTCCAGCACGACGCGCTCGACCTGCGGCTCGCAACGGCGCGCCACGAAATAGGTCTGGAACGCTAACCGCCCTTCATCGGTGTCTAGCATGGTGGCGAGGTGCTGGTCGCTTGCCGGAAGGATCCGCGTCGGCACGGCCCAGGCGGTGCGCAGGCGATCCATCACGGCCGACAGCGGCTCGCCTTGCGCAAGGGCGGCGGTGCGCAGGACATGTATCGCCAGATCGCGATCGCCGAGGTTGAACCAGTCCGGCGCGCCGAGCGAGCGGAGTTCCTCCATGAAGCGCCACCCTTCCCCCGCGCGACCCCAGCCTTGCTCGGTGTTGGACTTGCCCGCCAGCGTGTAGAGCAGGGTATCGAGATCGGGACAGACGCGCAGGCCCAGGTGCGTGAAATCGTCGCCGACGTTCACCACCGCGGTCAGGTCTCCAGGCGGCAGCGCGTGCTGCAATCCCAGCACCAGCTTGGCACCGCCCACGCCGCCGGTCAGCACAACCACCTTCATCGGAACAGATCCTCTTCAAGCGGGCGAACCAGCGCGGACGCCGCGCGCGGCACGGCATGCCAGGCAAGCCCGTGGACGATCGCCGCGGGAATGCCTTCGGACGCCTCGCCCATGGCAAGCCCGGCGGCGCTGGCGATCATGTCCGCCAGCGCGACCTGCGTCACCTGCAACGTGCGGCCATCGCGATCCTCGTCCCCGCGCTGGTCGACCAGCGACGGCAAGCCAGCGGCCCCGATCGCCACGTTCACCGTGCCGTAGCGCCATGGCCGGCCGAAGCTGTCGGCGATCACCACCGGGATGCCGAGGGCATCGTGCAGCGCCGCGGCCGACGTATCGGCGTCCAGCGGGAGCAGCAGCACGCGATCGTTGCCGCCGGCGCCGATATTGGACTGGTCGATACCGGCATTGGCCATCACATGGCCGGTGCGATGGCGGGTGATGAGGACGTTGGGCGCGGCGCGCACCACCGCGCTCGACTCGGCGAGCACCAGTTCGACCAGGCGGGGATCTTTGCGCGTTCGTTCGGCCAGATCGATCGCAGTGGCCCCGGGCCTCACGGTGTGCAGATCCACGTAGCGGTCCTCCGCCTTGGAGACGATCTTCTGCGTCACCACCAGCACGGTGTCCGCAGCAGGCGCGACCCGAGGCCGCAGCAGGTCGGCAAGATCGTCGCCCGGCGCGATCTCGCCCAGGCCCGTCACGGGCTCGATGCGGATCATTTGCGAGAAACTTGGGGAACTGCCACGATCAACTCCATAGCGACACGTCGCACTAGAGCGATCGGGCAGGAAGGCACAAGATGGGCGCGCGGTTGGGCGGCAAGGTGGCGATCATCACGGGCGCCGCGAAGGGACTTGGCGCAGCCGATGCCCGGCTGTTCGCGGCGGAGGGCGCGCGTGTGGTGCTGGCCGATGTGGACACGGATGCGGGTCAGGCGCTTGCGGAGGAGCTTGGGCCAGCAGCGCGCTTCGTGCAGCACGACGTGACGGACGAGGCAGCCTGGCAGCGCCTTGTCGCCGAATGCGAACGCATCGAAGGGCGGTTGGACGTGCTGGTGAACAATGCCGGCGTCGCGCGGCTGAGCACGCCCGAGACGGTGACGCAGGATGCCTATCACACCGTCCTGTCCGTCAGTCTGGACGGTGTCGTGTGGGGGTGCAAGCACGCGCTTCCCGCCATGCGCCGGGTCGGCGGCGGCTCGATCGTCAACGTCGCCTCCATCGCGGCCGCGCGCGGCGAGCCCAACCATGCGCCCTATTCGGCGGCCAAGGGCGGGGTGGATGCCTATACGCGCACCGTGGCCTTCTACTGTCAGCAGATCGGCCTGCCAGTGCGCTGCAATGCCGTCTTGCCGGCGGGCATCTACACGCCGATGATCGTCGGCCTGCCGGATGTGAGCGATAGGGGAAGCGGGCTGGTGAGGGGCATCGCCGCGTCCGCCAACCCGCGCGGGCTGCCGAAGGACGTGGCGCAAGCCGTGCTGTTCCTTGCGTCGGACGAAGCGCGCTGGATCAGCGGGCAGTCGCTGGTGATCGACCGCGGCTCCTCCGCCGGTCGTGGAACCATCCCCGCGGAGCCGCTGGCGCTGGGCTAGAACAGCGGCGGCGCTGCCAACAGGGCAACGCCGCGCGTGCTGCTCAGAAACGAACGGTTCCCTGCACGGCGATCGTGCGCGGATCATAAACGGAGCTGCGCCCGTCGGCATGAATGCCGGCCGGCGTGGCGGTGCCGGAACCGGTATAGGTGAGGTCGAAGGCTGCCGCGGTGATGAACCTGTTGGTCAGGTTCTTGCCGATCAGCGCCAGCTCCCAGCGATCGTTCTCCTCGGCCAGCCGCACGTTGAGATCGAACGTCGCGTAGCTGCCTTGGATAAACCGGCGTGCTTCGGAGTTGGCGAACGGACTGGTGTGATAGCTGCCCGAATAGCGCATGCTGCCGGTGAACCCGACCTTCAGCCCACCGCCGATCGGCCGCGAATAGTCGACATTGCTTGTACCCGTCCAAACCGGCGCCTGCTGCGTGCGCTCGCCGGTGAGATTCTGGAAGCTGCGGACACCGTTGGGGGTCTGCCCCACCGTGCAGCCTTCGTCCGGGCGCTGACCAGACAGACAGGGCGAGAAGGGGAAGCTGGTGTATTTGGCATCGGTATAGGCCAGGCTGCCGCGCAAGGTGAGGCCGGGCACCGGACGGGGCGCGTACTCTGCCTCCAGCTCGACACCGCGCGTCCGCGCCTTGCCCGCGTTGAGCGTGAGATACTGGACGATCGTCGCGTCGAAGAAGTCGACCTGAAGATCGCTGTAATTGTAATTAAACGCGTTCAGGTTCACGCGCAGCTGCCGATCGGCGAGCGTCGTCTTGATTCCGCCTTCGAAGCCCTTGACCTTTTCCGGCGCAAAGGTGGCATCGGCCGGCGTCGTGTTGCGCACGATCAGCCCCGAGATGGAGAAGCCGCCCGATTTGTAGCCGGTCTTGTAGCTGCCATAGACGGTGACATCGCTGCTCGGCTTCCAGGTGACGGTTCCCTCCGGCGAGAAGTTGTCAAAACTCTGGTCGGCGCCGATCGCATCCTGGCGATAGGTCGCCTGCGCCGTGCGGATCACGTAAGGCTGGGCGAACACCGAACTCTTGGTCTCGTGCGTATAGCGCGCGCCTGCTGTGAGGTTCAGCGTGGGGCTGACGTCGAGCAGGATCTGGCCGAAGCCGGCATAGGTCTTGCCATAGGTGTGCGAAACCTTGCGCAGCGTGAGATAGCGCAGTGTCTGATCGCTGACGGCAGAGTTCTCGGCACCTCCCGGGAAAAGATTGTCCTGCTGGAAATCCAGGTCCGAGTCCTGGTAATAGCCGCCGATCAGCACGTTAAGCGGCCCCTTGAAGCGCGACTGAGCGCGCGCCTCGACGGAAAAAGCCTTGAGCGAGGAATCCTCCGCCGATCCGTTGCCGCTGTTGCTGGGCGGGATATAAGCCTGGACGAAATCGTTGTCGCCGCGCCAGCGGGTGCGCCAGTCGATATAGCCCGGCACGATGCTGATGTTCACCTTGTCGCCGTCATACTGCAAGTTGCCGGACACACCGACCGACTCATATTCCAGGTAGGTCAGCCCGTTCCGGCGATTGAGCAGCGGATTGCTGGCGGCGATGTCGGCCGGCAGGCGCTGCTGCACCGAGCGCCAGTCCCGCCCGCATGGCGCATTGCGATCGGACTGCACGAAGCCCTGCTCGCAGAAGCCGATCACGACGTTGGCATGCGGGGTGGACTGGTCCACCTTGTTGTAGGTCGCTTTGACGGTGGCGGACAGCGCGGAATCGGGTGTCCATTTCAGGCCGGCGCGGAAGATCTTCTGCTTTTCGGCCGGAATGTCGTCTGACGAGGGCGCCGCAAACGGATGCGCGGTGCGCGTGCCCGTGACGATGTCGGTGGTGAACAGCGTGCCGCCGGTCGCCAGATTGTCGATGATGCCGTCATATTGCTTGGACACGCGGCCGGCGAGGCGGGCCGAGAGCGTGCTGCTGAGCGGGCCGGAAACGAACCCTTCCGAATAGACCTGATCGGCGCGGAACTCGTAGCCCACGCGTGCCATGCCGTGGAACTCCCGCGTCGGATCGGCGGTGGTGAAGGACAGCGCGCCGGCCGTGGTGTTCTTACCGTAGAACAGGGATTGCGGGCCTTTGATGACCTCTGCCCGTTCCAGATCGAACAGGCCTTCGTTGAGGGCGCGCCCGCCGGAATAATAGACGCCGTCGATGACCACTGCGACCGATTGTTCGAGGCTGATCGAGGTGGCGTTCACGCTGATGCCGCGCAGACCGATGGCGGCACCGTTGCCGGTGCCGGAACGCCCGACGATCAGCTGCGGCGCGACCGACGACAGCCGTTCGATGCTGGTGATCTGCTGATTCTGCAGCTGCTCGGACGAGACCACCGTCTCGGCGACGGGAATGTTCTGAACGTTCTCCACCCGTTTGCGGGCGGTGACGACGATGTCCTCCAGACCGCCACGCTGCGCGCGATCCGTGGTCGCTGCCGGATCGGCCTGCGCTTCACCCACCTGCTGCGCAGGTGGCGGCACTGCCTGCGCCGGCTCCTTCGAACCGGCCTGCGCCCATGCCGGTGCTGCGGCGAGGGCGAGCGCCGACACGCCCGCACACAGAGATATCTGAAGCGTCTTCATCGCATCCTCCGTTGCCGGATGCTCTGCGGCTCCGGCTTGAGGAAAGGCTAGCGAGGGGCATCGAAGGGCACAACTACTATTTTCCATATAGTCTTATGTTCTCGTGAGAGAACATGTCGGCTTGACATGGCGTCGGCATTGGCGTTGAACCTGTCCAGACAAGCGCGAGTTGCCGCCGGCTGGAGAGAGAGCATGAGCAAGTATTTCGAGGACCTCGACCCGGGGCAGGTGTACCAGCATGCGCTGCACCGCACCGTGACCGACGTGGACAATCTGATGTTCACGTGCCTGACGCACAACGACCAGCCGCTGCACCTGGACGAGGAGTTCGGAAAGAAGACCATGTGGGGCAGCCGGATCGTGCACAGCCTGTGGACGCTGTCGTTCGTGAACGGCGTGACAGTGTCCGATCTGACGCTCGGCACGACGCTGGGCAATCTGGGCTATGAGGAAATCCGCTTTCCCAATCCGGTGCGGATCGGAGACACGATCCGGTCCGAAACCACCATCGTGTCCAAGCGCGAGAGCGCCAAATATCCGGATGCCGGCATCGTGATGTTCCAGCACGACGGCTACAATCAGCGCGAGGAGCTGGTGGTACGCGCCATCCGCGCCGGGCTGATGATGAAGCGCCCTGCCGCTGCTGCGGCTGCCGCTGCCGCTGCCGCCTGAGGACGCGATCATGGATTACACGCCAAGCGACGATCAGGTCGCGATTCGCGACGCGGTGAACCAGCTGATGCAGCAGTTCCCCGACGAATATTGGGCCGAAAAGGACCGCGAGAAGCAGTTTCCGTGGGAGTTCTACAACGCGTTCGCCGCTGCAGGTTTTCTCGGCATGGTCACGCCGGTGGAATATGGCGGCTCGGGCCTGGGGCTGACGGAGGCGGCGATCGCGCTGGCAGAGGTGGTGGGCGCCAGCGGCGGCGGACTGAGTGCTGCGACCGCGGTGCACGTGAGCATCTTCGGCCTCACCCCGGTGGTGAAGTTCGGCAGCGAGGAGATGCGGCACAAATATCTGCCGCAGGTGATTTCGGGCGACCTGCACGTCTGTTTCGGCGTCACCGAGCCCGACGCGGGCACAGACACCACGCGCATCAAGACCACCGCGCAGCGCGACGGCAACCATTGGGTGGTGAACGGCCGCAAGGTGTGGACGTCCAAGGCGCTGGAGTCGCAGAAGTGCCTGTTGCTCACGCGCACCACGCCGATCGAGCAATGCGCCAAGAAGTCGGACGGCATGACGCTGTTCCTAGTCGATATCCAGCGGCCCGAAGTCACCATCCGCCCGATCCCAAAGATGGGCCGCGAGGCCGTTGCGTCGTGCGAGGTCTTCTATGACAACCTGCCCGTCGATCCGGCGGACATGGTGGGCGAGGAGGGCAAGGGCTTCCAGTATCTGCTCGACGGATTGAACGCCGAGCGCATCCTGGTGGCGTGGGAAGCGGTAGCGCTGGGCCGGTGCGCGCTGCGCCGCGCGGTGACCTACGCCAACGATCGCAAGGTATTCGGCCGTGCCATCGGCATGAACCAGGGCGTGCAGTTCCCGCTGGCGGAATCGCTGGCCAAGCTGGAGGCGGCGCAAGCGATCTGCGACAAGGCCGCGTGGCTGTACGACAATGATCTGCCGTGCGGCGACCTAGCCAACATCGCCAAGTATCTGGCGACCGAGGCCGGGTTCGAAGCGTGCGACCGCGCGGTGCAGACGCATGGGGGATACGGCTATGCGCAGGAATATCATGTGGAGCGCTATTTCCGCGAGTCGCGGGTGTGGCGGATCGCCCCGATCTCGCAGAACTTCGTGCTGTCCTACATTTCGGAGCGGATGCTGCATCTGCCGAGGTCGTTCTGATGACGCCCGCTGCGGCGCTGGCGCGCCCGATCCGATCCATGCTGTTCGTGCCGGGCAACCGCGCCTCGTGGATCGACAAGGCCGCGGCGGCGAAGGCCGACGCGCTGGTGCTCGATCTTGAGGACAGCGTGCCAGTGGCGGCCAAGGTGGAAGCGCGCGTCATCGTCGCCGACGCGGTCGCGCGCCACGATCCGGCGAACGGCCTGCTTTACGTGCGCACCAATCCGGGCACCTACATGCCCGATTGGGACGATGTGCAGGCAGTGGTGCAGCCCGGATTGAACGGCCTGTTCGTCGCAAAGGTGCAGGGGCCGGAGGATGTCGAGGTGCTCGCCCGGCTGGTGGCGGAAGCCGAGCATCGCCGCGGCATGGCGATCGGCAGCATCGGCTTCGTCGTCGCGCTGGAAACGGCGCGGGCAGCCGAACTGGCGTTCGCCATCGCCTCGCACCCGCGCGTGCAGACGCTGGTGTCGTCGGCAGCGCGCAATGCCGATGTGGCGCGTGCCTTGGGCTTCACCTGGTCGGCCGAGGGGCTGGAGACGCTCTATTTCCGGTCAAAGACGATCATCGCCTGCCGCGCGGCCGGCAAGCCGTTCCCGATCGGCGGGCTGTGGCAGGACGTGCACGATCTGGAGGGCATGCGGCGTTTCTCCGCCTTCAATCGTCAGCTGGGCTATACCGGCGAGATCGTGCTGCACCCGTCCAACGTGACGGTCGCCAACGAGGCCTATTCCCTGAGCGAGCAGGATCGCGACTATTTCGCGGGCATGATCGCGGCGTTTGCCGAGGCCGAGGCCCAGGGCAAGGCGGCGGTGATTTACCGCGGCGAGCATGTCGACATCGCGCATGTCGAAACCGCGCGCGAGACGCTGCGCATCCACGGAGGCCACGCATGAGCTTCGCCTTTCCGCCCACCGCCCTGCCGGCCAAGGCCGAGCAGTTGCGGGCCGAGGTGCGCGCGTTTCTCGCCGAATGGGGCGCAGGCTGGACGCTGCTCGATCGCGCGCACAGCTGGACGCGGTTCGACCGCGACTTCTCGCGGGCGGTAGGCGCGCGCGGCTGGATCGGCATGACCTGGCCGACCCGGTATGGCGGACAGGCGCGATCGAGCCTGGAGCGTTATGTCGTGCTGGAGGAGATGCTGGCCGCGGGCGCGCCGGTGGGGGCGCACTGGTTCGGCGACCGGCAGAGCGGCCCGTTGCTGCTGCGATCGGGCACGGAGAAACAGCGCGTCGCGCTGCTGCCCCGGATCGTCACCGGCGAACTGGCCTTCTGCATCGGTCTCAGCGAACCCGATTCCGGTTCCGACCTGGCGTCGCTGCGCACGCGCGCCACCAGGGAGGGCAGCGGCTGGCGGCTGGACGGCACCAAGGTGTGGACCACCAACGCGCACCGATCCGACTACATGATCGCGCTGGTGCGCACCTCTCCCACGGGCGAGGGCGCGCCGCGCCAGGCGGGGCTGACGCAGTTCCTGATCGACCTCACGCTGCCGGGCATCTCGATCAAGCCGATCGCGGACCTCACCGGAGAGGCGCATTTCAACGAGGTGCATTTCGACGGCACGATCGTGGACGAAACGATGATGATCGGGCGCGAGGGCGAAGGCTGGGCGCAGGCCAATGCCGAGCTTGCCTATGAACGCAGCGGGCCGGATCGCTACCTTTCCAGCTTCCCGGTGCTGCAGCCGGCGCTCGACCGGCTGGGCGAGGATGCCGAGCGCCATGATGACGATCTGGGTCGGCTCGTCGCGCGGTACGCCACGCTGCGCGGCATGTCCGTCTCCACCGCCGGCATGCTGGAGCGCGGGCTGGAGCCGCTGCAGGAAGCGGCGCTCATCAAGGATCTGGGCGTCGACCTCGAGCAGGAAACGCCCGCCATGCTGGCGGACATGCTGGACATCGGGCCCGCGCTGCCTGGCGACGGCGGACTCGAGGACGCGCTGGCCTTTCTCACGCAGACGGCGCCGAGCTTCTCGCTACGCGGTGGCACGCGCGAGATCATGCGCGGCATGACGGCACGGGGATTGGGCCTGCGATGAGTGACCTGCTGGAGATGATGCTCGACCAGACCGATCGGTTGTTCGGCGACCATGTCGACCGGCAGTTGCTGGTGGAGGTGGAGCAAGGCGGCTGGCCGTCGGGCCTGTGGGCGCAGGTCGAGGCGTTCGGGTTGCCGGATGCGCTGATAGTGCCGGCGCAGGACGGCGGGCTGTCATTCGCCGAGGCGGGTGCGCTGTTCGCCTCGCTCGGTCGGCATGTCGTGCCGCTGCCCGTGGGTGAGACCATGCTGGCGCGCATGATGCTGGCGCGCGCGGGCGTAGAAGCGCCGGTCGGGCCGATCGCGCTGGCCGCGGGAGGTGACCAGGCGTTTGCCGCGCAGGGCGTCGGCCACGTGCTGGTGCAGCGCGATGGCCGTTGGGCGCTCGAGGTGCAGAGCGGCGCGGCGCTCGGCTCCATCGCGCGCGTCCCCTATGCGGTGGCGCAGGGGGGCAAAGCGATCGCGACGCATCCGATCCCCGACGGGCTGCCCGACCTGCTGACGCTAGGCGCGATGCTGCGCGCGAGCCAGATGGCGGGCGCGGTTGCGCGGGTGCTGGAGATGGCGGTGGACTATGCCAACACCCGGCAGCAGTTCGGCCGGCCGATCGGCCGATTCCAAGCGGTGCAGCAACTGCTCGCCAGGCTCGCCGCGGAAGCGGCAGCGGGGCAGGCGGCGTCCGACATGGCATGGAGCGCGCTGGATGCCGGGACACTCGACCATGCCGGTGCCATCGCCAAGATCCGCGCGGGCGAGGCGGCGCGCATCGCGGCGACGATCGGGCATCAGGTACACGGCGCGATCGGCGTGACGGACGAGCACATGCTCCATTACGTCACTCGGCGCCTGTGGACCTGGCGGCTGGAATACGGAAGCGAGCGGGCCTGGGCGACGCGGCTGGGCGAGGCGGCCCGGCGCGAGGGCGACCTGTGGTCCTTTCTGACGACACGCTGCGGTGCTGCGGCATTGGAGCAACTGGCATGACGAGCACGATCCTGGAACGGCCGGTCGCGGTCGATCCGCGCGATGCGATCCGGCACCTGTTCGAGGCGCGTTCGGTCGCGGTGATCGGTGCTTCCGGTGATCCGACCAAGCTGGGCAGCTCGCCGCTCGTGGCGATGTGCAATCTCGGCTTTGCGGGCGATCTCCACGTCGTCAATCCGCGTCATGCCGAGATGATGGGGCATCGCTGCTACCCCTCGGTTGAGGCGCTTCCGGACGGGATCGATCTGGCAATGCTGATCGTTCCGGCCGAAGCGGCGGTGGAGGCGGCGGAAGCCTGCGCCGCCAAAGGTATCCGCGCCATGGTGGTGATCGCGCAAGGATTCGGCGAGGCGGGGCCGGAGGGAGAGCAGCGCGACGCCCGGCTGCTGGCGCTCGCCGCGCAGGGCGTGGCGATCACCGGCCCCAACACCAACGGCTTGGCCAACGTCGCCACCGGGCTTGCCACCTCGATCGCCCCGATCTTCCAATATCCCGGGCGTGCGACGGGCGGGCGTATCAGTGTGGTTTCACAAAGCGGCGCGATGGTGTCGTCGCTGCTCAGCCGGTTGCATCAATGCGGGCTGGGCATCGCCAAGACGGTGACCTGCGGCAACGAGCTGGTGCTGGGTGCGGCCGATTACCTGACCTACCTCGCCGACGATCCGGATACCGATGTGATCGTCCTCTATCTGGAAACGATCCGCGACATGCCCGCTTTCCGCGCGGCGCTGGCCTGCGCGCGCGATGCGGGCAAGCCGATCGTCGCGATCAAGGTGGGCGAGTCGGAAAGCGGGCAAAAAGCCACGCTGTCGCATACGGGCGCGATCGCCGGATCGTATCGCAACACGATCGCTTTCCTGGAGAACGAGGGCGTATATGTCGCCGACGATCTGGAAAGCCTGGCGCTGATCGCGGAATGCCTGTTTCGCTACGACTGGTCCGACACCGGCAAGCCGGCGAACCGCTTCCTCGCCTCAATCTCGGGCGGGTTCGCGGCGCAGACCGCGGACGTGATGGAGCGGCTCGGCATCCCGCTGCAGGATCCGACTGAGGCCGGCAAGGCGGCGCTCTCCGCGCTGCCGACGCAGAGCCACCCGGTGAACCCCTATGACATCGCCGCGCAGAACGCGCTGATCCCCGAGATCATCGACATCTTCCGCAACGACGGGTTCGACCAGCTATTATTCGGTCTGGTGCTGCTGAAGCCGGCGATCAACGATCAGGTCGCCGCGCTGCTGATCGAGGCCAAGGCGCGCGGCATGGACAAGCTGTTCGCGCTGTCGCCGCAAGTGGACGAGGCGGAGCGGCGGCGGTTCAACGATGCCGGCATCCTGCTGACCGACAACACGCCCGCGTTGCTGAAGGCGCTGGCCGCGATCGAGCGGCATCGTGCTGCCGGTGTGCTGCGCGCGGGCCGTGGGCAACTGCCCGTAATACCCGCGCTGGCGCTGCCCGAGGGCGCGGGGCTGGTGGACGAGGCGCGCAGCAAGGCGCTGCTGGGCGCCGTCGGGATCGGCACGCCGGCCAACGTCGTGGCACCGGTGAGCGCGTTCCCGCAGGACGCGCTGGACCCGCTTCGCCGGCCGGTGGTGATGAAGGGATTGTCGGACAGGATCGCGCACAAGACCGAACACGGCCTGGTCGCCCTGTCGCTGCGCAGCGATGAGGAGCTGCGCGCGGCATGGGAGCGGGTCACCGCCGCCCTGGCCAAGGCCGACCCGAACGGGAACGCGATCCTGATCGAGGAGATGATCGGCAGCGGGCTGGAGGCGATCCTGGGCATCCAGCGCGATCCGGTGGTCGGCCCGGTCGTGGTGGTGGGTGCCGGCGGCATCCTGGTCGAGCTGCTGGATGATGCCGTGGTGCTGGTGCCGCCGTTCGATGTGGCGGAAGCGGCAAGCGCCATTGCAGGCACCCGGTTCGGCCGTCTGCTCGCGGGATATCGCGGGCAGCGGTATGATCTGGACGCGCTCGCGCGGGCAGTCGCCAAACTGGGGGCGCTGGCGCTGGCGGAACCGCGGATCGAGTCATTCGACATAAATCCCGTGCTGGTCCAGTCGGCAGGCGAGGGCGTGATCGCCGTGGACGCTAAGGTGATGCTGGGAGCGTGACGACGGTGCAAAAGCCCGAAATCGGATCGAGCGAACACGCCTTGGTCCACGAGGTGGACACGTGCGTGCGGGCTACCACCGCGCCTGGCTGGGCGGATCGCGTGATCGGCTATCGCGAAATGGCCGAGGCGCTGATCCTGGACATCAAAGCGGGCAACTGGCGGATCGGCGACGCGCTGCCGACGGAGGCCGAACTGGTGCAGCGGTTCGGCGCAAGCCGCAGCACGGTGCGCGAGAGCCTGCGCGAACTTGCCGCGATGGGGTATATCAAGCGTAGGCAGGGCGCGCGCTCGATCCTGGTGGCGGACGACCCGACCGACAGCTTCGTCAACTCCGTGCAGTCGATCGGGGAGTTGCTGCAATATTCCGGGCGAACGCGATCCACCCTGCTTGCTCGGAGCGAGGTGGTGGCGACCGGGGACATGGCGCGCCGCCTGGGCGTGGTTGCCGGATCGCGCTGGTTGCGGCTCGACTATCTTCGCACGCCGATGCGCGGCCAGTTGCCGCTGGGATTGTCCGAAATCTATGTGGACGCGCGCCATGCCGACGCGCTCGGCACGATCGACGACAGCCTGACGATCTATCGCCAGCTCGAGCAGCGCGCCGGCTTGGTGGTGCGCCGAGTGGAGCAATCGATCGAGGCAAGCACCGCCACGCCGGCGATGGCGGCGCCGCTGCGTGTGGCGCCGGGATCGCCGCTGCTGCTGGTGCGCACTGAGTTCATCACCAGTGCGGGCGAGGTGATGGAGGTTGGCCTCGGGCACTTCCCGGCCGGCCGATATCGCATGGAGATCATGCTGCAGCGTAGCGGCGGCGCGTCGGACATCGACGGCTAAGGAGAGAGACATGGAACAGGGCAACACGGCCTTTTCGCTGCCCGAAGCCGGGCTCGTGATCGGCGATAAATATCTGAAGCAGGGCAGCGCGGGCACGCACGAGCATCGCTACGCGGCGACGGGCGAGGTGCAGGCAGTGGTGCCGGTTGCCGGGGCGAGCGACGTCGAACGCGCGGTCGCGGCGGCGGCACGGGCGCTGCCCGGCTGGCGCGCGACGCGGCCGGCGGTGCGGCGCGACCTGCTGTTCCGGCTGGCGAACCTGGTGGAGGCGCATGGCGAGGAGTTCGCCTGGATCGGCGCGCGCGAAGTCGGCTCCCCGATCAGCGGCGTGCGGGCGATCCCGGGCAAGTTCGCGGCGTGGACGAAATATGCCGCCGGCTGGGCCGACAAGCTGGAAGGGCGCGTCGTCTCCACCTTCCAGGACGACACCGTGTTTGACTACACTTTGGCCGAGCCGTTCGGCGTGGTCGGCATGATCATCACGTGGAACGGCCCGCTGATGGGGCTGGCCATGAAGCTGGGTCCGGCGCTGGCGGCGGGCAACACGCTGGTCATCAAGCCGCCCGAACTGACGCCGTTCACCGCCTATCGACTGCTGCAGATGGCGGAGCAGGCCGGGATCCCGCCCGGCGTGCTCAATCTGGTGACGGGCGGTGCCGAAGCGGGCGAGGCGCTGGTCCGCCACCCGGACGTGCAGAAGATCGCCTTTACCGGGGGCATCACGACCGCACGGCGGATCGCGGCAACGATCGCACCGCTGATGAAGCCGGCGATCTACGAACTTGGTGGCAAATCGGCCAACCTGGTGTTCGCCGACGCCGATCTCGACCTTGCCGTGCGCCATTCGGCCCGCCAGCCGCTGTTCCTCGCCGGACAGGGCTGCGTGCTGCCGACGCGATTGCTGGTGCAGGACAGCATCGCCGACGCCTTCGTGGAACGCGTGGTGGCCGAGGTGGAGTCGCTGCGCATCGGTGATCCCGTGGACGCCGAGACGGAGTTCGGCCCGGTGGTCAACGAGGGTGCGCAGCAGCGGCTGCTGTCCACCATCGATGCAGCGCGCGAGCGCGGCGATGGCCGGGTCGTGACTGGCGGCGCGCGTCCCGCGTCGCAGCCGGGCGGCTATTATGTCGCACCCACCGTGTTTGCCGACGTCGATCCGGCCAGCCCGCTGGGGCAGGAGGAATGTTTCGGCCCGGTTCTTTCGATTCTGCGCTTTCGCGACGAGGACGAAGCGGTGCGCATCGCCAACGGCACGCAGTTTGGCCTTGGCGCCTACATTCATTCCACGCATCTGGGTCGCACCCTGCGGCTGGCGCATCGGCTGCATGCGGGCACGATCCAGGTCAACGGCGCGCCCACCGCGCGCGAGAACGCGCCGTTCGGCGGCTCAGGACTGAGCGGCTACGGCCGCGAAGGCGGGCTTGAGGGGCTCGCCGAATTCATCCGCACCAAAAATGTGGCGATCGCCTGATGACCATTGACCTTTCCGCGCTCGACCGTGCACTCGAGCGGCCTTTCGACCTTTCGGGCCGGCATATCCTGGTGACGGGAGCCGCCGGCGGCATCGGTTCCGCTGCCGCCGCCGTCGTGCAGGAGCAGGGCGCCACCGTGACGCTGACCGACATGGTACCCGAAGCCGCCGCGCGTGCGCGGTTGACCAGGGTCGACACGAGTAGCGCCTATCATCAGGTGAACCTGGCAGATCGCGAGGCGGTCGAGGCGATGGCGGCAGCCACCGGCCCGGTCTTTGCCGTGATCGACACCGCGGGCTTCTGCCCGCAGGACGATTGGACCGCGCCGGGATGGGAGGACGCCTATGACGCGGTGCTCGGCGCCAATCTGGTCGGCCCGATCAATCTGGCGCGCGCCTACCTGCCGGCAATGGTCACGGCGGGCGAAGGCCGGTTCGCGCTGTGCGGATCGGTGTCCGGGCGGATGGGCGGCGTTGCCTGCGGTCCGCACTATGCCGCCTCCAAGGGCGCGCTGCACGCGTTCATGCGCTGGCTCGCGCAAAAGGGCGCGCGGCACAATGTGCTTGCCAACGCCGTCGCGCCCGGGTCGATCGAGACGCCGATGGCGATCGCCAATGGCATGACCGGCGACGCCTATCCGCAGGGGCGGCAGGGGCGGCCCAAGGAGATCGGCGCGACGCTTGCCTTTCTCTGCTCGCCCGCGGCTGGGTTCATGTCGGGCGCCATCCTGGACGTGAACGGCGCCACCTATTTCGGCTGACCGGGCGACGATCCTGCCGGTGGGGCTCAGCCCGCCTGCAGGATCAGGTCCGCGGCCTTTTCGGCGATCATCATGGTCGGCGCGTTGGTGTTGCCCGAGGGGATGTCCGGCATGATCGAGGCGTCCACCACCCGCAGGCGCTGAACACCGCGGACGCGCAGCTTATCGTCGACGACAGCCATCGGATCGCTCGCTGGACCCATCTTGGCGGTGCCGCAATAATGGTAGCCGCCGAGACCCTGCCGGCGGGCATAGGCCATCAGCTCGTCGTCGCTCTGCACGGCCGACCCGGGGATCACCTCCTGCGCGACGTGGCGGGCGAGCGCGGGCTGGGCGAGGAGCTCGCGGATCATCTTCTGTCCCGCCAGCAGCACGCGCCGATCGTTCTGCGACGCCAGGTAATTGGGCTGCACTGCCGGCGTCTCGAAGACATCGGTGGAGCGTGCGCGCACATAGCCGGAGCTTTCGGGACGTAGCTGCCAGGCGCCCAGCGTCATGCCGGGCTGATCGTCCAGCACGCCGAGGAATCCCTCCTTGAAGCTGCCGGGGGTGAAGGTGATCAGGATGTCGGCGCGGTCCAGCGCCGGATCGGATTTCCAGAAGGCATGGCCCAGCACCACGCCGATGCCGACCACGCTGGGTCGGCCGGTCAGCCAGCGCACGCCTTGCCCGATCAGCTTTGGCCCGCGCGCATAATCGTTGATCGTCGGTGCGCCTTTGACCCGTACCACCGTGCGCGGCGTGAAATGGTCGCGCAGGTTCTCGCCCACGCCGGGCAGCGCGCTGACCACCGGCACGTTGAGCGCGCCTAGCAAGGCGGGTGCGCCGATGCCCGACACCTGCAGCAGGCGCGGCGTGTTGAGCGCACCGCTGCACAGGATCACCTCGCGCCGGGCATGCACTCTGCTCGCCGTGCCGCCCCGTTCAAAGACATATTCGATTCCGGTGGCGACGGTGCCGTCGAACAGGACGCGCGTGGCGCGCGCGCCGGTGCGCAGGTCGATGCGGCCGGTCTTGATGCCATCCTTCAGGAAGGCGCGCGCGGTGTTCACGCGCTTGCCCCGGCCGATATTATACTGGTACGTGCCCGCGCCTTCCTGCGCCTTGCCGTTGAAGTCACGATTGCGCGGTATGCCGATCGCGCCGGCGGCTTCGAAGAAGCGATCCAGCAGCGGGTTCTTCCAGTGGAGATCGACGATCGGCAACTTGCCGCTGCGTCCGCGATACCCTTCGTCCCCGCCGCCGTCGGTCCGCCGCTCGGTCTTCATGAAATAGGGCAGCACGTCGGCATAGCCCCAGCCGCGATTGCCCAGCTGCGCCCAGCCGTTGAAATCGTCCGCCTGGCCGCGCGTATAGACCATGCCGTTGATCGCCGCGGAGCCCCCCACGACATGGCCCTGCAAGGCCGGCACGGTGCGGCCATCGATATGCTCGCCAGGCTCCGTGGTGAAACCCCAGGTGAGCTTGGGATCGAAGATTACCTTCAGGAAGCCGGCGGGTATGCCGATGAACGGATTGCTGTCCTTTGGCCCCGCTTCAAGCACGCACACCGTGACGCCGTCGCGTTCGGCAAGCCGCGCGGCCAGCAACGCGCCGGCCGATCCTGCGCCGACGATGACGTAATCGAAAGTTTCGGGCGATGTCCGCGCCATGTCAGAACTCCTTGGGGACGGCAGGGTGCTCGCGCAGGCCGCGTTCGATCTGGAAACCGCGCAAGGCGAACGAGAGCAGGCAGAAGGCGAGCACCCCGAAAACAAAGGCGATCAGTGCCAGCGCCTCGCCGACGCGCGCCTCGTCGCCGAAGATGTTGTGCGTAACCAGCGGCACCAGCGTGGGCCCCACGCCGTGTCCGATCAGGCTGACGATGACGAAATACGCCGCCGACGCAGAGCCACGCAGCCGCGGCGGCGTGGCGAGCTGGAGCGAGGTGCCCGCCATGGACAGCGGAAAGCTGTACGCGAAGGTCAGGCAAGCGAGGCAGACGAGCGCCATGGTCTGCGACGTGCTGAACCAGAGGCACAGCGCCGACAGCATCACCATCACCGGACCGAGCCGAACGGTGCGCATGGTGGAGTCGAGCGGGTGGCGACGCGCGATGAACGCATTGACGATCGGGCTGAGCAGCCCGCCGCCTAGTCCGAACACCAGCACCAGCGACCCGTAATTCACCCCGATCGCGGCGGGGTTCATGCCGAACGAGCGGGTGAGAAAGGTCGGCGCCCAAGCCGAAACCGTGGTGAGCACCAGCGAGGAACAGGCAGCACCGAAGAAGAAGGCGAAATAATAGCGCCAGCGCTGCGCCATATAGGCCAGCCCCTGCACAAAGCCGTAGCGCCGTGTGTCAGCCGCCGCCTCGTCGGCATCGTGGCGATCGCGCGCCGGCTCGTGGATCGTGGGCAGCAGCAGCACCGGCAACAGGCCGACCAGCCCGATGATGATGAAGGTGAACTGCCAGCCAGGAATGCCGCCGATCAGCGGCAAGGCGACCTGCGGCAGCGATTCGGTCCATTGCAGCACCAGCCCGCCGAAGATCAGCGCCAGGCCTCCGCCGATATAGGGCGATGCCAGGAACACGCTGGTTGCCACCGGCAGGCGACGCTTGTCGAACATGTCGGCGATCATCGACATGCCAGCGGGAAACAGGAATGCTTCCGATCCGCCGACCACCAGCCGACTGAGGAACAGCGCCTCGTAGCTAGTGACAAAGGCGGCCGCCATCGTGCCCAGCCCCCAGACGATGCCCGCGCCGAACACCAGATTGCGGCGATTGGTCCGATCTACCCACCAGCCTGCCGGCAAGCCCAGCGATGCGTAGCTGAAGATGAAGGCGGGCCCCAGCAGATAGCCGATCTGACTGTCGCTGGCCGCGAACTCCCGCTTGATCGGGCCGACCAGCAGGTTGAGGATCTGACGATCCACGAAGGCGAAGCAGTAGACGGCCGTCAGCACCAGCAGCGCATAGACCAGCTTTCCCCGGCCGGGCTGCGCGGCACGAGGGCCTGCCACGTCACCGGCGCCGCCGGGGTAGGGTGCAATCCCTGCCCGGCTCACGAGCGCGGCTTCAGGATGTCGCGCGCGATCACCAGCTTCTGCACTTCGGAGGCGCCTTCGTAGATGCGCATGGGCCTGATCTCCCGGTACAATCGCTCCACGATCGAGCCGCGCAGCACGCCCGCGCCGCCGAACAGCTGGACCGCCGTGTCGACAACTTCCTGCGCGGCTTCGGTGGCGACCAGCTTGGCCATGGAGACCTCTCGCGTGCAGCGCCCCAGCCCGGCGTCCTTGGACCAGGCGGCGCGATAGACCTGCAGGCCGGCGCCTTCGAGCGCGACCGTCATGTCGGCGATCTTGCTCTGTACGCCCTCGATCGCGGCCATGGGCTTGCCGAACATCGCGCGGCTGCCGACCCGCTCCACCGTCTCGTCCAGCGCGCGGCGGGCAAAGCCTAGCGCGGCGGCACCCACCGAAACCCGGAAGATGTCGAAGGTCTGCATCGCAAGCTTGAAGGCGCTGCCGGGGGCGCCGACCATACGGCTGGCGGACACGCGCATGTCGTTCATGCGCAAGATGCCGCCGGCATGCGCGGCGACGAAATCCTGTGTCTCGGCGGAAAGCCCGGGCGTGTCCGCATCGACCAGGAATGCCGACAGCCCGCGCGCACCCTCCGCCTCGCCGGTACGCGCGACGATGACGTAATGGTCGGCGATGCCGGCATTGGTGATGTAGGTCTTGGTGCCGTTGAGCACATAATCATCGCCGTCGCGAACGGCAGTGGTGGCAACGGCCGCGACATCGGAACCCGCGTCAGGCTCCGTGAGCGCAAAGGCTGCGATCGTGCGCCCTTGCCGCGCACGATCGAGATACTCGCCGGCCAGCGCGCCGCCGCCGGCCAGCCATAACGGCGCGGTGCCGATGCCCTGCATCACAAAGGCGGTGTCAGCCAGCCCGCCGCTGCGATACGCCAGAATCTCGCGGATCAGGCAGACCGATCGTACGTCCACGGCCAGTGTGCTGCCCGCTGCGGGAATGATCAGGTCGAGCAGTGCCTCGTCCGCCAGCGCGCGCAGCATCGTGCGTACCGGCGGGCCGAAGTCAGCCGGCTCCTCCTCGACATGCGGGATCGACCATTCGGCCAAGCGGGCGGCCAGGGCGCGATGATGGTCGTCCAGGAACGGCGTGGCCCAGATTGGCGAGGGGGTCATGCGGCACTCTCTCCCAGGCGAAAGCGCGGGATCACGGTTCCGTCCTCCAGCGTGTCGAACACCACGTGGACGGGGGCGCCGATGCGCACCGCGTCGATCGCGCTGTCGACGATGTTGGTCACCATCCGCCGGCCGTCCGCGCCGTCGAGCGTCACGACCGCTGGGACATAGGGGATCGTATGCTCGGTGCCCGGCAGCGTGGCGCGCTCCACGATCGTGTAGCTGTAGAGCGTGCCGGTGCCCGGCAGCGTCGGCCACTCGATCGACTGGGAGCGGCACACCGGGCAGAAGGGGGTAGGCGGCATGCGGAAATGGCCGCACGCGCCGCATCGGGCGCAGGTCAGCCGGTGCTCTTCAGCCGCGTCCCAGAACGGCTCGGTCCAGCGATCACTGGCCAGCGTGAAGGCGCCAAGGGGCGGGCGCTTGGCGATCCGAGTCACCGATCGCTCCTGAGGATCAGCCCGCTGACGGGCACGTTGGAAGGACCGCCGGTAACCAGCGCAGTCCTGGCGCCGGCGACCTGATGGTGCGCCGTGCCGCGCAGCTGCTCCACGGCCTCGCGCACATGGCTCATGCCCCAGATGTAGCCGCCGGAAAGCTGCCCGCCATCGGTGTTGATCGGCAGGCGGCCGTTCCGGGCGACCGCGCCGCTGGCCACGAACAGCCCGCCCTCGCCTTTGCCGCAGAAGCCGTAATCCTCCAGCTGCATCAGCACCTGCGAGGTAAAATGGTCGTAGATCTGGGCGGTATCGATCCCGCCCACGTCGACGTCCGCGGCGGCGAACAGGCGCCGGGCGATCGCCGCATGGCCGGAGGACGCGAAAGTCTCGTCCGGCATGTCCATCCAGTAGATCGATCGGGCCCACTCGCCCGCGCCGCCATGCGCGCTGGCGTGAACCAGCACCGGCCGCTGCTTGAGGTCGCGGGCCCGCTCTGTCGAGGTCACGATCACCGCCACCGCGCCGTCCGTCTCCAGGCAGAAATCGTACAGGCAATGCGGGTCGCTGATCATCGGCGCGGCGAAATACTCGTCGCGGGTCAGCGGCTTCTGCATCAGCGCGGTGGGATGGCCCACCGCATTGTCGCGCACGGTGATCGCCACGTCGGCGAAATGGTCGCGGGTGGTGCCGTGGAGATGCATGTGGCGCCGGGCGAGCAGCGCGAACATGTGCCCCGGCCCGACAAGCCCGGCGGACTGGTAGAAGCTGCTTTCCGGGCTCGCGGCATAGCTGGTCGGGATAGCGCCGTAGCGCAGCGTCCCCTGCTGCACGGCTCCGACCACGACGACCGTTTCGGCATGGCCCGACAGGATCGCGGCGGAGGCCAGCCCCACGGCGCCGGCCGATCCGCCGCCGCTGCCCGTCAGCGAGGCGGTGAAGCCGCAATCACGGATGCCCAGCGTCTCCATCAGATAGCCGGTGTCGAACCCGCCCGCGAAGTAGGCGAAACCGTCGATATCCGGCACCGCCACGCCGGCATCGTTTGCCGCGGCGATGATCGCCTTGCCGACAAGTTCCTCCAGCGTCTGCGGGGCGGAGTGGCCGCGCTTCACATACGGGGTCGCGCCCAGGCCCACGATCGCGGTGCGATCCCGCAGGGCAAAACGAGTGCTCACCGTGCTTCGGCCGGCTGCGGAACCGTGCTCCACTTGCCCGCTCCGCCGACCGCCCCGGGAGCAAGCGCCTGATCGAGCGCGCGACAATCCTCTGCATCCAGCGTCAGCGTTGCGGCACCGGCATTCTCCTCCAGATAGCGCACGCGCTTGGTGCCGGCGATCGGCACCACATCCTGCGCCAGCAGCCAGGCCAGCGCGACCTGGCCAGGCGTCGCGCCATGCCGATTGGCGATCGTGCGCACCCGATCCACTAGCGCAAGGTTGCCGGGCAGGTGCGCCGCCGAAAAGATCGGCGCGTTGCGGCGCAGATCGTCCGGCGCCAGATCGTCGACCGAACGGATTTGCCCGCCCAGAATGCCGCGCCCCAGCGGGCTGTAGGCAAGAAAGGTGATGCCCAGTTCGCGGCAGGTGGGCAGCACGTCCTCCTCGACCTCGCGCGCGAACAGCGAATATTCGGACTGCAGCGCTGCAATCGGATACTCGGCATTGGCCCGGCGCAGCGTCTTTACCGATACTTCGGACAGGCCGATGGCACGGATCTTGCCCTCGCGGACGAGATCGGCAAGGCCGCCCACCACCTCTTCGATCGCCATCGCCGGATCGTGGCGATGGACATAGTAGAGGTCGATCGCCTCGACCTTGAGCCGCTTGAGCGATGCCTCGCAGGCCGCGCGGGCATGCGCCGGGGAGTTATCGAGCACCCGGTCGTAGGTGCTGCCAACGGGTCCATCCGGATCGCGCAGGATGCCGAACTTGGTGGCGATCAGCATGTCGTCGCGGCCATGCCGCGCAAGGAAGCGGCCGACCAGTTCCTCGTTGGCCCCACGCCCGTACAGGTCGGAGGTGTCGAGATGGGTAATGCCCAGTTCGGCCGCGCGGTCCAGCACCGCCTGGCTTTCCGCCTCATCCGCGTCGCCATAGAATTCGGACATGCCCATGCAGCCGAGCCCCAGGGCGGAGCTTTCAAGATCGGATCGGCCAAGCCGTACGGTTTTCACGCCCTTCTCCCTCGTGCCCTGTCGGCGATCCTGCCTCAAAGCCGTTCAATGATCGTGGCGGTGGCGATCCCCCCGTTGCAGCACATCGCCTGCAACCCGTAGCGCGCACCGCGACGTTCCAGTTCGTGTAGCAGGCTCGTCATCAGCCGCGCGCCGCTGGCGCCCAGCGGATGGCCGAGCGCGATCGCGCCGCCGTTGACGTTCAGCTTCTCAGGGTCGCCGCCCAGTTCCTTGAGCCAGGCCAGCGGCACGGAGGCGAAGGCCTCGTTGATCTCGTACAGGTCGATATCGTCCAGCGTGAGCCCGGCCATCGCCAGTACCTTGCGCGTCGCCGGGATTGGTCCGGTCAGAACCAGGGCGGGATCGGCACCGATCGAGGTGAAGGCGACCACCCGCGCACGTGCGCGCAGCCCCAGGGCCTCTGCACGCTCGCGCCGCGCGATCAGCAGCGCCGCTGCCCCGTCGGAAATCTGCGATGCGTTGCCCGCGGTAATGCGGCCGCCTTCGCGGAACACCGTCTTCAGCGTGCCGAGCTTTTCGCGGCTGGTGTCGCGGCGGATCGTCTCGTCGCGCTCCAGTCGCTGCGCCTTCAGTTCGACGCCACGCTCCGCCACCGCGGCGATGTCCACCGGCACGATCTCGTCGGCAAAGCGGCCGGCGTCCTCGGCCTGCGCCGCGCGCGTGTGGCTGCGGATCGCAAAGCCGTCGACGTCCTCGCGCGTCAATTGCCAGACATCGGCGATCCGCTCCGACGCTTCGCCCTGCGACGGGATCTCGCCGCGCTCTTCCGCCATCCAGCCATAGGCCTCGCCATGGATCGACCGGTTCGATCCCATGGGCACGCGGCTCATGCTCTCGATACCGCCCGCCACTATCATGTCCGCCGATCTTGCCGCGATCAGCCCGGCAGCAACATGCACCGCCGCCTCGGACGAGCCGCACTTGCGATCGATCGTCATGCCCGGAATCTCGACCGGCCAGCCGGCGGAAAGCAGCGAGGTCCGCGCGACGTTGGCGGATTGCTCGCCGACCTGCGTCACGCAGCCGAAGATAACGTCGTCCACCTGCTCGTGCGGGATGCCGGAGCGCGCCGCCAGCGCGTTGAGAACCACTGCCCCCAGATGGTCGCCGCGCACCGGCGCCAATGCACCGCGGAAACGGCCGATTGGCGTGCGGACCGCGCCGACGATCACGACGTCGTTGCCGCTCATCGTGCGCTCAACCCGGAGCCGGCGACCTTCTGGCCCGCGTCATACTTGTAGACCCCGTGGCCGACCTTGCGCCCATAGCGGCCGGATTTGACCATCTTCTCGATCAGCGGACAGGGTCGAAACTTCTCGCCCAGCGTGGAATGGAGGTATTTGAGCACGGACAGTCGCGTGTCCCAGCCGGTCATGTCGCCCAGCTCCAACGGGCCCATCGGATGGCCTAGCCCCATGCGCAGCGCCGTGTCGATATCCTCAGCGGTACCCACGCCTTCCTGCAGCATGTACATCGCCTCATTGCCGAGCATCGCGCTCATGCGGCTGGTGGTGAAGCCCGGTGCCTCCGCAATCGCGATCGACTGCTTGCCCATGCGCGTCGCCCAGTCGGTCAGCAGCGCCACCGTCTCGGGCGAGGTCTGCAGCCCGCGCACGATCTCCACCAGCTTCATCTTGTGCACCGGATTGAAGAAATGCATGCCCGCAAAGCGCGTCGGATCGGGCGTGGTGGCGGCGAGTTCGGTGATCGACAGCGCAGACGTGTTGCTGGTCAGAACGGCGCCAGCGGGGGCATTGACACTGACTGTGTCGAAGATCGCGATCTTCACGTCCAGCCGTTCCGATGCGGTCTCCACCACCAGCCCGCTGCAAGAGGCGGCCGCCGCCAGATCGGGCTCCACCGTGATCCGCGCGCGCGCGGCAGCGGCGTCTTCCGCCGACAGTTTGCCGATTGCAACGGCGCCGTCGAGGATGGTGCCGATCGCCGCTGCCGCCTTGGCCGTCGCCTCAGGCGAGGCGTCGTTCAGCAGCACGTTCGCGCCTGCCACCGCAAAGCCATGCGCGATGCCCGTACCCATGATGCCGGCACCGATCACCAGCACCGTGTTCGTCGTGTTGGTCATTGTTGTCCCTTATCGGCCCTGGAAGACGGGTGACCGCTTCATCTTGAACGCCTCCGCCGCTTCCTTCTTGTCTTCGGTTGTCAGCAACATGGTGAAGAGGTCGCGCTCGCGGGCGAGCCCCGCTCCCAGTGAGCCGTCCATGCCGGCGCACACCGCTTCTTTGAGATAGGCGATAGCAACCGGCGCCTTGGCGGCCAGCGCCCTGGTCAGCGCGATCGCTGCGTCGTGCAGGTCGGCGCGCGACGGCGCCAATCGCGTCACCAGGCCATAGTCCAGCGCCCTGGCGGCATCGATCCGTTCGCCGCTGAGCATCATGTCAAGCGCCCGGCCGGAACCGATGAGCCGGGTCAGCCGCTGGGTGCCACCGGCGCCGGGAATCAGCCCCAGATTGACTTCCGGCAGACCGAAGGTCGCATCGGCCGACGCGATGCGGATGTCACACGCTAGCGCGATCTCCAGCCCGGCCCCCAGGCAGAAGCCGTGGATCGCGCACACTACCGGCTTGCGCATGGCCGCCAGCGCGTTGGTGTAATCGCGGTCGGCCGGGGGCTTGCGCGCTTCGGTGGGGGAAAGGGCGGGGCGATCCTCCTTGATGTCGGCGCCCACGCAGAACGCGCGCTCGCCCTCGGCGCGCACCAGCACCGCCTTGATACCGGGCGAAGCGCTCACTTCCTCGCACGCGCGCACCAGCCCGATCCGCAGCGCATCGTTGACCGCGTTCATCGCCGACGAGCGCGCGAGGGTGATGATCGCGATGTCGCCGTCGCGCGCAAGCGTCAGGCTGTCGGCTTCGATCTGCGTTGCTGCCAGCGTGCTCATCCCGTGGCTCCTGCGGTCTGGCGGGCGCGCATGCGATCCCAGTTGCCGGGCCCGTGCCCCGACTCGCGCAGCGCCTTTTTTTGCACCTTCTGAGAGGGGGTCTGCGGCAATGCATCGATCACCTCGACATAGCGCGGCACCATGTAGGACGGCATGCGCGCGTCGCACCAGGCGGCGAGATCGTGATGATCGAGCACCGCGCAGTCGTTGAGCACCACGAACGCCTTCACTTCGTCCTCGCCGCCGGCCTCGTCCGCCGGCGATCCGATGACCGCGCATTCGGCGATCGCCGGGTGGGAGCGAACCACCGCCTCGACCTCGAACGAAGAAATGTTCTCGCCGCGGCGGCGCAGGGCGTCCTTCACGCGATCAACGAAATAGTACCAGCCTTCCGCATCGCGGCGCATCGCGTCGCCGGTGTGGAACCACAGGTTACGCCAGGTCTCCACCGTCTTCTCGGGCATACCGAGATAGCCGTTGCAGATGATGCCCGGCTCCTTGTGGCGCACCAGCAACTCGCCGATCGCGCCTTCCGGCACTTCCTCGTCGGTTTCTGGATCGGCCAGCCGGATCTCGAAAAATTGGTCCACCAGCACGCCCGACGCCCCCGCCGGCCGGGGCGCACCCCATGGCGTCTGGAACACGTTGGAGATTTCCGTCTGGCCGAAGCCGTCGACGAAGGTGATCGGCCCGAACCGCGCGACGAACTTCTCCGCCAGATCAGGCGCCAGCGGCGCGGCATAGATCCGCGTCAGCCGATGATCACGGTCCTCGGACGAGGGCGGCTGCGCGAGGATGAACGCCATGGTTGCGCCCAGCAGATTGCAAACGGTGGAGTTGGACCGGCGGATGCGCCCGAAGAAATCGGAGGCGCTGAACCGCGGATACAGCACGCAATGCGCGCCGGCGATCAGCGACGGATAAACCGTGAGGAACTGCGCATTGCCGTGGAACAACGGAAACGCGGTCGAGTAGACGTCGTCCTCGGTTAAACGGACAAGCTGCACATCCTCTTCGGCAAAGAAGTAGAATTGCGAGTGCGCCATGAGCACGCCTTTGGACAGGCCTGTAGTGCCCGAGGTGAACAGCACGGCCGCTGTGTCGCGCGGGCCGACCTCAATGCCCGGATTGCTCCCGTCGCCCTGCGGCAGGTCTTCGAAGCGGCTTGTGGTGATCCGCGAAAAGGCCGGCGGGGTACCGTCGCCCACCAGAATGCAATGCTCGATGCCTTCCAGCTGGTCCTCGATCTCGGCCATGCGTGCGGCAAGTTGGGGCGTGGTGACGGCGAGGCGGCCTTTGCTGAGGCCGGCCTGATGCCGCAGGAACTCCCCCTTGTAATCGTTGCCGATCGTCACTTCGACGGCACCGATCTTGGCCAAGCCATACCATGCGAAGACGTATTCCAGACAATTGGGCAGGAACAGGATCACGAAGTCACCCTTGGCCACGCCCAGGCTCTGAAAGCCGCGCCCAACGCGGTTGGCGATCTTATTCACTTCCCCGAAGGAGTGCGCACGGCCGACGTCCGTCCACGACAGACAGGGCCGGTCGGCGCGATGCACTGCTTGGTGCTCCAGAACCGCGGGTAACGACCACTGGTCACGCGGGAAATGCGGTTCGAAATGCGGATAGGTCAGCACAGCTGCCGGCGTCCTCTCAACGGCTCGTTGGCCTGATTTGTCGTTGTCGCCAGCAAACCACATCATCGATCCGGCTTCAAGAATCTTTTTCTATTGCGAAATCCGTTCTATATAGAGGATACAGAGACAAGGGCGAGAAAGCCTGCAGGAGAGTAAGATGGGCACCCAGCGCGATGCGGAGCCGCCGAATTCAGCAGCATACCCGACCTGCTGGTCGGTAGCCGATCTGCACGGCGTGGCGCCTGTTGCAACAGTGGGCGTGCCGTCGCAGATCTCCAATGCTATCGCACGGACGGACGTTGTCGACAGGGCGGCCGCGTGGAACGAGGCGATCTGATGGGCGGAAGGGCAGCAACATCGGCCGGGCAGGGCGAACCCTGCGAAGGCGCCGCCGGCCACGAGGAAACCGGCAGCTGGATGGCGCGCGTCGAGCCGCTGTCGATCACCGCCTTGTCCGCGCTGGCCTGGGACCGGGCGCGCGCCTTCCACGGAACGCGGATAACCTACTCGCCAAAAGTTTTCATCCCGCTGACCCGGTTGTGCCGCGACGTATGCCATTATTGCAGTTTCGCGCAGGTTCCCCGGCCCGGCCACCGCGCCTATCTGACGCCGGACGAGATCCGCGGCATAGCCGCTGCCGGCGCGGCTGCGGGCTGCGGCGAAGCGCTGTTTACGCTGGGCGAGCAGCCAGAGGCCCGCTATTCGGTGGCGCGCGCCGAGCTTGCCGACCTCGGTCATGCCACCACCAACGCCTATTGCGCCGCCATGGCCGACATGGTGCAGCGCGAGTTCGGGCTGGTGGCGCATGTTAATGCCGGCATTATGACGGTGGACGAGCTTGCCGCATTCCGTCGTGCCTCGGGCTCGCAAGGGCTGATGCTCGAATCGACGTCGGAGCGGTTGACGCAGAAGGGCGGCGTGCATCACGGCTCGCCCGGCAAGGCGCCGCAGCGGCGGCTGGCGCTGCTGGAGCAGGCGGGCACGCTCGCCATTCCGTTCACCACCGGGATCCTGATCGGCATCGGGGAGACACGCAGCGAGCGCGTGGATGCGCTGCTGGCTATCCGTGACCTGCATGTCCGGCATGACCACATCCAGGAAGTCATTGTGCAGAACTTCCTGCCCAAGCCGGGCACGAAGCTGGCGGATGTGCCCGCCGCAGGATTTGACGAACTGCTCTGGACGGCGGCGGTGGCGCGGCTGATCCTGCCCGGCACCGTTCACCTGCAGGTCCCGCCCAATCTCAGCTTCGATCGCTTTGGCGAACTGCTGGCAGCGGGAATCGACGATTGGGGCGGCGTGTCGCCGGTCACGCCCGACCACGTAAATCCCGAAGCGGCATGGCCCGCCGCTGATCGCCTTGCCGCGATCACGGCCGCCGCCGGACTGGAGCTGGTGCCGCGCCTGCCTGTCTACCCCGACTATCTGGCGCAGCGTTCGCGCTGGCTCGATCCGGCGGTCGCCCCAGTCGTGTTGCGCGCTAGTGATGGCGCCGGGCTACTGCGCCAGGATCGCTGGTTTCCCGGCGGAACAGAGATCGTCGTGCCACCTGCGGCGCCAACCCTGCTGGCGGCGGGGCCGCGTATCGACGCGATCCTAGCGCGGGCGGATCGGGGCGAGCGAATCGACAGCGGCGACATCGCCGAGCTGCTCGATGCGCGTGGCGGGGCGGCGGCGGCCGTGATGGCGGCGGCCGATGCCGCACGCGCTCGCCAGGCGGGTGACACGATCACCTATGTGGTAAACCGCAACATCAACTACACCAACATCTGTGCGTACAAATGCGGGTTCTGTGCCTTTTCCAAGGGCAAGAAGCACGAGCATCTGCGCGGCAAGCCTTATGATCTGCCGCTTGCGGAAATTGGGCGCCGCGTTGCGGAAGCATGGGGTCGCGGCGCAACCGAAGTGTGCATGCAGGGCGGCATCCACCCGCGTTTTACCGGCCGGGATTATCTGGCTGTGTTGGCGACCGCCAAGGAAGTGCAACCCTCGATCCACGTGCACGCTTTTTCACCACTCGAAGTGCAGCACGGTGCGGCCACGCTGGAGATGGGCGAGCGGCGCTATCTGGAGATGCTGCGCGACGCGGGGCTCGGGTCGCTGCCCGGCACCGCGGCCGAAATCCTCGACGACAAGGTTCGTGCACAGATCTGCCCGGACAAGCTAGACACTGCGGGCTGGCTGCGCATCGTGCGCACCGCACATGAGATCGGGCTGCGCACCACAGCGACGATCATGTTCGGCCATGTCGAAGGCCATGGCGATGCCGCGCGGCACCTGCTGGCGATCCGCGACCTGCAGGACGAGACTGGCGGGTTTACCGAGTTTGTGCCCTTGCCCTTCGTCCATGCCGAGGCGCCCATGTTCCTTAAAGGCTTGGCGCGCCGCGGACCGACTTTCCGCGAGGTGGAATTGATGCACGCTGTTGCCCGGCTCGTGCTGGGGCCGCTGATCCCCAACATCCAGTCATCTTGGGTGAAGCTGGGCGAGGCGGGAATGGAGCGCTGTCTTTGCGCCGGTGTCAACGATCTGGGTGGCACGCTTATGAACGAAAGCATCTCGCGCGCCGCGGGTGCCAGCCATGGCCAGGAATGGTCGCCGCGCGCGATCGAGGCGTTCGGCGAGCGGGTCGGTCGGCCCGTTCGCCAGCGCACCACGCTGTACGGAACCCCCCACGCCGGGCGGCGCAACCAGTCGATCAATGCGGCGCCGCTGACGCCGCTGCAGTTCGCCACCGCGGCCTGCTGACAAGGAGAGAAGAGATGGCCGAGCAACGTACTATTGCCGTGATCGGCGGCACCGGACAGGAAGGCGGCGGCCTCGCTGCGCGCTTTGCCCATGCGGGACACCGCGTGATCATCGGCTCGCGCGACGCGGACAAGGCAGCCGATGCAGCGGCGCGTCTCAACGAGAAGGTGGGCGCCGATCGGGTGAGCGGCCACACCAATGCGGATGCAGTCGCTGCCGCTGATCTTGTCGTGCTAGCCGTCCCCTATCAGGGTCAGAAGCACACGGCCCTGTCGCTCAAGGAAGCACTGGCGGGCAAGATCCTGGTGGATGCGACGGTGCCGCTGGTGCCGCCCAAGGTGGCGCGCGTCCAGCTGCCCGAGGGTGGATCGGCAGTGGCCGCGATCCAGGTGTTGCTGGGACCCGAGGTCAAGGTGGTTTCCGCCTTTCAGAACGTCTCCTGGAATCACCTGATCGACCTGGACCATGCGATCGATTGCGACGTGCTGGTGTGCGGCGACGACAATGACGCGTGCGACACGGTCGTGGCGCTGATCGGCGAGATCGGAATGCGCGGTTTCCATGCCGGGCCGATCGTTAATTCCGCTGCGGCCGAGGCGCTGACCTCGCTGCTGATCTCGATCAACCGTCGGTACAAGAGTTCCGGATCGGGCATCCGCATCACCGCCGTTTGATCCCGCTGGCCGGCATGGGCCGTCCGTCCGTCCGTCGCAGGAGACATGCCTTGAGCAATGCTTTAAAGTTCACCGTCAACGGCAATCATTTCGTCCATGCAGGCGGGCTTTCCTCAATGGTGCCGTTCGCCAAGGAGGCCGACAGGCTTGGCTACGATTATCTTCGCTTGCTCGATCATGTCGTGGGGGTGGACGCG
This sequence comes from Microvirga sp. SRT01, assembly GCA_018139225.1. GTDB lineage: Bacteria > Pseudomonadota > Alphaproteobacteria > Sphingomonadales > Sphingomonadaceae > Sphingomonas > Sphingomonas longa. The sequence goes on along the minus strand of JAGSNX010000005.1, from coordinate 32,298 downwards.
GAGAAACACGGCGGCATCGACAAGACGCCGTACACGGCACAGAGTGAACTCCTCGAGGTGTTCACGCTGATCGCCTACCTGTCGGCGATAACCGAGCGGCTGGGATACATGACCGGTGTGCTGGGCCTTCCAGCGCGGCAGACGGCGCTGGTGGCCAAGCAGGCGGCGCAGGTCGACATCCTGTGCGGTGGCCGCTTCGTGATGGGCGTGGGCATCGGCTACAACCCGGTCGAGTTCGAGGCGATGGAATTCAACTTCAAGGAACGCGCGCCGCGGATCGAGGAGCAGATCCACGTGCTGCGCCAGTTGTGGACCGGCGAGTCGGTGACGTTCGAGGGCCGCTGGCATCATCTGCGCGACGTGAACGTCAATCCGGCGCCGCCGGCCCGTTCAATACCGATCTGGATGGGCGGCGGCCGTACCGATGCACCGGTTCCGCCGCCAGCCGTGCTCAATCGTGTCGGTCGCCTTGCCGATGGGTTCATGCCGCTATTCCGCATCGACGATGCAACGGGCAAGCTGCCCGACGACCAGATCGCGGCGCTGGATGTCGTGCGCGCAGCGATGTCGGAGGCCCGGCGCGATCCCGCGACCCTCGGATTGGAGATCAGCTTGCATCCCCATGGCAAGGATCGGCACCAAGTGATGGCGGAGATCGACTATCTACGCTCGGTGGGTGTGACCAACGTCCATCTGCGCTTCCCGCCCGATCCACTCGAGGCGCAACTCGACTACATCCGCGACTTTGCCGAACTGCGCGACGCCTATGTGAAGGCGTCAGCCTGACATGGCCATCCTGCTCTCCCGGCGCGACGGCCATGTCCTTACGCTGACGCTCAACCAGCCGGACCGGCGCAACCCGATCTCCGATCCAGACATGATCGAGGCGGTCATCGCGGCGCTGCTGGAGGCGGACCGCGACGTATCCGTCCGCGCCGTCGTGCTCACCGGTGCGGGGAGCGCGTTCTCGTCAGGCGGCGACGTCAAGAAGATGGTGCCGGGTGGGGGGCTGCGTGATGCCCTGCCGGCGCAGACCCGGCGCAATTATCGCAACGGCATCCAGCGCCTGCCGCTGGTCTTTCAGGATCTGGAGGTGCCGGTGATCGCCGCGATCAACGGCGCGGCGATCGGCGCCGGATGCGATCTGGCGTGCATGTGCGACGTGCGCATCGCTGCGGACAGCGCGAAGTTCGCCGAGAGCTTCGTGAAGATGGGCATCGTGCCCGGCGATGGCGGGGCCTGGCTGCTGCAGCGGATCGTCGGCGTTTCCAAGGCGACGCACATGGCGCTGACGGGCGAGATGATCGACGCGCATGAGGCGCTCGCATGCGGCCTCGTGTCGAAAGTGGTGCCGGCCGACGCCTTGCAGGAGGCCGCGGCCGCCGTGGCACGGCAGATCGCGGACAACCCGCCGCATGCGGTGCGGATGACCAAGCGATTAATGCGCCAAGCGCAGCAGGCCAGCCTTTCCGCCGTGCTGGAGATGTCAGCGGCGATGCAGGCGCTTGCCCACGAAACGCGCGACCATGAGGAGGCGGTCCTAGCTTTCGGCGAGCGCCGTCCACCGGTCTTCGAGGGCCGGTGACATGGACGGACTGTGGCTGATCGTTCCTGCCAAGCCGTTTCGCGACGGCAAATCACGATTGTGCCTGCCGGCCTGGCAACGCGCGGCTCTGAACCGGGCCTTTCTTCACCATGTGCTGACCACCGCGGCTCAGGTTATCCCTCCCGAGCGCACCGTGGTGATCTCGCGCGATCCGGACGTGCTGAGCCAGGCGCGTCGACACGACGTTCGTGCGCTGCCCGAAGCGGCGGACAGCGATCTGAACGATGCCCTGGGTTGCGCGGCAACCTTTGCGGCGTCGAGGGGAGCTACACACATATTGTCGCTGTTCACCGACCTGCCGCAGCTGACGGTGGGCGATGTGCAGGCGCTCCTGGCCGCGGCATCATCGGATCGTGCGGTGGTGATCGCGGCGGACAAGGCGGGCGGCGGCACCAATGCGATGCTGATGCCGGCCTGCCTGTTCCCCTACAGCCATGGCGCCGGCAGCTTCTGGCGCCACCTGTCCACGACGCGGGAGGCCGGTCACGCCGTCGCGGTGCTGCGCCGCCCGGGACTGATGGCAGACGTGGATGAGCCGGGGCAGATGGAGGCGCTTCCTCGCAAGTTCGCGATGGTGCTGGAGCCCGGCAACGCCCGGATGCAAACGGAGGTGGTCAAATGACGGACATCGCGGCGCTGGAACGGCGGATCGCCCGGGTGGAGGCGCAGCAGGAGATCCGTGCGCTGGTGAGCACCTATTGCATGGCGTGCGACGATCGCGACCTGAATACGCTGACCGGGCTGTTCACGCCGGAAGGCACCTTTCAGAGCCGCAACGGCGCCACCGATGCGCATGGCCGCGACGCCATCCGCCGCCATTTCAGCAGCCGATATGCGGGCATGGGTGTCACCAATCACTGGACGCACGATCATCTGATCACGTTGGAGGACGACAACAGCGCAACCGGCATCGTCTTCTCCCATGTCGAAAGCAGTCTGCAGGGTACGGGGTTCCTCGGCGCCACCCGCTACCATGATCACTATGTCCGGCAAGACGGCCAATGGCGGTTCGGCAGCCGGCTGCTCGATTTCCTGTACTTCGCGCCTGCCGCCGAATATCCGGGTATCCTTTCGGAGCAGTTGCGCATGAAGGCGTTCGGTAGGAATGCCGCAGCAGACTACCCGGAGGGATTAGAAACGTGGCGTGCTTCGATGCCAAGATCGGACGACCCTGCGCTCAGAACAACAGAATGAGCATGCCGGGATAAGGAGCTTCGTCAAAGAAAGTGCACCGGCTGGTAATCGGGGCAGGGTACGGCGCGGACATGCCGCGTTCTCGCAAGCCAGCCAGTGGCTCTGTCAAAGCAAATGCACCCGTCGGTAACTCGGGGATTGTAAGGGCGCCGCATGCCCCGCCCGCGCAAGCCAGCCAGTCCGTTCCGCTACTTCAACTCCTCGCCGGAGGTGATCCGGCTGGTGGTGCTGATGTACGTCCGCTTTCCGCTCAGCCTGCGCAACGTGGAGGACCTGCTGTTCGAGCGTGGGATCGACATTTGCCACGAGACGGTGCGGCTGTGGTGGAACAGGTTTGGGCCGCTGTTTGCAGGCGAGGTGCGGAGGAAGAGGGTGAGCCACATGCGTGGCTTCCGCCACTGGCGCTGGCACCTGGACGAGATGTACGTGAAGCTGAATGGCGAGATGGTCTACCTCTGGCGAGCGGTAGATCACGAAGGCGAGGTGCTGGAGAGCTACGTTACCAAGACCAGGGACAAGGCAGCAGCTCTCACCTTCATGAAGAAGGCGCTGAAGCGCCACGGCTCACCAGAGGCGATCACCACGGACGGCCTGCGCTCCTACCGTGCAGCCATGAACGACCTCGGCAATGCGGAGAAGCAGGAGATCGGTCGCTGGACCAACAACCGGGTCGAGAACTCCCACCTGCCGTTCCGACGACGAGAGAGGGCGATGCTACGCTTCAGGCAGATGAAGACGCTGCAGAAGTTCGCTTCCGTGCACGCCAACGTCCACAACCACTTCAGCCTGGAGCGCCATCTCACCGACCGACAGACTTACCGCGAACGACGCTCCGCAGCTCTTGCGGAGTGGCAGGTGCTCGCCAGCTAGGCGACTAGCCTCAAAGCCCGACATCCATCCTGGGGAGAGCAGTTCGCGTTAGACTGACAGCACCGCTGTAGCTGATGAAAGCGGCGTAGCGGCTCACAAATTGCCCCCCGAAGCGGGTAGCCCCCGCACTCCCCGTGCCGCGTGTCGGGCACCTCGCCTTGTTTCGCAAGACCCCGGACGTCATGGAGAACTCATGATCTAGCGATATACGACCTGCGATCCGCCCGGGGTGCGGAACAGCAGCGTCATCAGGGCACAGTCAGGGATGGTGCGATCCATTAAAGCAGTGGCGGCAGACAAGGATCGGTCGGCTCGCTATGCGCTTCCCCAGTGGAAGTGGTGACTTTGGGTTGAGACGGACGCTGGTGGGGAGACGAGCGTGGAGCATGTAGATCGACGAGAACCTTGGATCGGCGGGCATCTCGCGCGCATGAAGGTGCAAGGATCTTGAACACGTCGACGAACGCGGTGACACCGCACACCATGACCGCAACAATCCAGGATGCGCCCATCGCCATTGGCGTAACCGGGCACCGGCTTGCCCGGCTCGCCAACATCGACCTGGCGCAATTGCAGGCGCGGATTGACGAGGTCTTGGCAGCGATGGCTGCGGCGTCGCCGGACAGTCGCTTCCGCCTCATCGGCAGCCTTGCCGAAGGGTCGGACATGATGACGGCCGATGCTGCGCTCGGCGCGGGCTGGCAGCTCGATACCGTGCTACCATTCGCCCGCGACGACTATGCGGACGATTTCGACCGTGCCGGCGCAGCGAGTCTACACGCCAGGCTTGATCGATCCACGAACGTGCTGGAACTGCCGGGTCGGCGCGACGAGCCGGGCGGCGAAGCCGCAGCGTACGAACGGGCCGGTCGCGTCGTACTCACCCAGAGCGACATCCTGCTCGCCATATGGGACGGCGAGCCGGCCCGCGGGCGCGGAGGTGCCGCCCAGATCGTGGCGGAGGCTGTTGCACAGGCAATCCCCGTGCTGGTCCTGCACCCCGATCCGTCGCAACCGCCGGTCCTGCTCTGGAGCGGACTGAACCAGCATGACACCGGGCCGGAAGCCGTCGATACCATCGCTCGGGGAAGCCTGGACGACCTGCCGTTGCTGATGACGCGCCTCGGCGCGTTGATCTCAACTCGTGGCAGCGAAGGAAGCCGCCGGGTCGTGCCCGAGGCGCCGCCGCTTTTCGCGGTGGCTTATCCGCTTCTCCTCGCATTCACGGGCGTTCGGCGCTTCCGGCTTGCTGACCTTCGCCGGCCGTGCCCGGCCGCGCGAGTGCCGGGCGGAGCGCCTGGCCGCTCGATGGCCGCGCGGATCGATGCCCAGCTCTGGCCTCGGTTCGACGCGGCAGATTGCGAGGCGAGTCTGGCCGCACAACTGTTCCGCAGCGCGTTCGTCAGCAGCTTCGCACTGGCTGCGCTTGCGGTCACATTGGCTCTGCTCGGCCTGATCGTGCCGGTTGGGGTGAAACCGCTCCTCGCCGCAGGCGAGTTCGCATCGATCGCAATGATCCTTCTCATTACAAGTTGGGGATCGCGGGCGGGCTGGCATGGGCGATGGCTCGATCAGCGCGCCCTTGCCGAAGAGCTTCGCTGTTTAGCGGTGTCGGCTGCGCTCGGTGACCTGTTCCTGCGTGGCGTGCAGGGGCAGGGGGCAGACACTGCCGGACGCGAACGGCGCGTCATCGCGCGAAGGCTCGCACTTCCATCTGCCAGAATCGATGCAACCTACCTCGCGGACGCCCATGCCAGCCTCGCCGCTCTGCTCGACAATCAGATCGGCTACGTACGGCGAGAGGCCGGGCGGATGCACCGGCTGGAGCACCGGCTGCATCGCCTCGGCGGCGCCCTGTTCGCGATCACCGCTCTGGTCTGCGCGGGCGTACTGGGCATCGAGGTATTCTGGACGTTTTCGCATGCGCCGGGGGCGGAGCATAGCCTTCCGCTCGGCGTGACAGTGGTCAGCGCCTCGCTACCTGCAATTGGCGCAGCCATTTACGGCATCCGCATGCAGGGTGACTTTGCAGGCGCAGCAGAGCGCAACGCGGCTTTGGCAACACAGTTGGCTGAATTGCGACGGATCGTCACGGATGAGGCTCCGGGGTTCGATGGTTTACGCCGCCTGATCCGGCGAACAGCTGAACTCCTGACAGCGGATGTTTCCCAGTGGGTTCGCGCCACGCGGGCGCGGCCACTGACCCTTCCGGGTTAAGCGCTCCAGCTGGCCACCGCGGACGTCGCCTCTCGTAAGACATAGGGGCTTCCAGACGAGCTGACTGGGCGGGAATGGCTCAGAATGAACACGATTTTGCCGCGGCTCAGATGAATGGATGACCGGAGTTGGGAGACGCTTCAACCAAGCTGAACATCTGAAAGTGGGTCATTGCGAACGCGAAATGCCAGTTCGTTAACGCCCCAATAGCCGACGCTCGCCAGCGCCCGTCTTTGGCGGTAGCATCAGCGATATTAGGGTTTGGGAGAGGCCGTGATCAGGAGCTTCCGGTCAATAAAGGGAGAACCGCGCCTGTTCGCGGGGATTGCCCTTACGCAGTTGCTCGTCGTGATCGCCGGGTTCGGTTTGGAACCCATGCGCGGACGCACAAATTACGGCGCGTTGCCACTCGAAGTCTACCTGCATGCCACCATCGGCTTGGCCTGGTGCGTTTTGGCGGTCATCCAGCCATGGCTGATTGGCATGCGACAGCGCGAGCTTCACCGAACGTTTGGTTGGATCGGCGCGTTTATCGCCGTCGCGCTGGTAACAACCGGGATCTGGACAACCTTCGACTCGATCGTCGGTGGCCGCCAGTCAGAACCCGCCTTTACGATCGTAGCAAACATCGGCGGCTTGATCCCGTTTGCCCTCTTGGTGATGTTGGCAATCCGTGTACGGCGGCGCAGCGACTGGCATCGTCGGCTTCTGGCGTGCGCCACGATCATCGCCGTCGCTCCCGCTTGGGCCCGGATCGTGCCGATGGAACAGCTTGGGCCGATCGGTCTGCTGCTGATGGAGGCGGGAATGCTCGCGCCGGTCGCCTGGAGCGCAGTCCACGAACGATGGACCCAGGGGAGAATCCATCCGGCCTGGTACTGGGGTGCGGCTGCAATCCTCTCGCCGCTGTTCATGGTGCCGGTCGCCTTAGTGCCGGGGTTTGCAACCTGGGCGGGCGGGCTTGCCCCCGCCGTGAAACCTTGACGGTCGACCGTCTTAAGGGGTCCTCCCACGTTGGCCTGAGGACCGACCATATGGACGATCCGGCGCATCTTGATTGAGGGCCTTGTCGGGGGTGCTTGGGGGTGGTGCTTCGCTCTAGTGGGCATGTTGGACCGCTAGCAGGGGCTACGATTTGTAACCCTAATGACCGTTTTCCTCACAGCGGCGGTCGTTCGAACGTCAATTTACGGTTGCCGAAAGCTGTCGTCACCGGACATGAACGAACGTCTGAACCTTGGTGGCCGCAAACTGCGTACGACTGGCCGGAAGTGGGTCTGTGCGGTAACGCAACCACGGACTTGTAAGCCTATCCCTCATAGTTTCGCTCGCCCGCTTCTTAATATTGGCTACAATCTCGAGTAAACCTGTCATAGATAAGCAAAATATTATAGTATTTGTCAAAGGTTCGTATCGTTTATAACAGTTTGAACGATGTCGATGATCATGACTTGATAAGCGTATCCACGTTTTGCACTGCTACAGCCCATCTATATACCGCGTCGGCTACATACACGCGGAATTGCAGAGCCTTAACATAGACGTTTCTCGGATTGCCCAGGCAAAACTGAGCGCCACCGAGTATCTTCTCTCGAATTTTAGATTCTTCTTTCGATCCGAAATTGCCATAGGCAAGCTTGACGGATGCCTCGGGCTGCAGTTGAACCATACACGTCACTGCCCTGAAGTATCGAAGATCGCTCGGTGCACGTACACGGTTCCTTTTCGCCTCCCGAGCTTCATAACGCTTAATTACCGCAGGATCAGTCGTCTGCGAGCGGCTCAAGATTAGGTTTGGGGCAAATCTCACAAGTACCTCAGTGATAAGGGCTCCCCGCTGATACATAGAGCGACCTAGTTCTGGTGGAGCTATCGAGAGAAGGTTGCCGCTTACTGAGCACGTTATATTGTTTCGGACAATCCAGTCTTGAGCATACACCTGCGATGGAGAGCTTGGCGCTCCATCGACGGCTATTTTGATTTGTCTTATATCGTCGTTCATGGCGCATCTAGCCACGTCACGGGCGTAGGAGTAGGTAAATGCCACATCGATTGGACCGTCGCCACCGTCTTGCGTTCGCGTACGTCCACTGCCAGTTATGACGCCCGGAACCTCGCTTAGATCATCCCGCTTGCCTGTGACCACGATGGCGCCGGAATCATAGTCTGACTTCTCATGAACACCGCTTCGAGGCACAGCTTGATGCTCATACCCGACAAGTGATGCACCAAGAGCTAAGCTACTGATTGCCAGCATCATCGGGTAGGACAGGGGCATGCGACACGCCTTCCTCTTTGGCTCTTCGCGGTTGGAATCAGCAGGTAGAAAGGCCTCGACGCTGCCGATGTCAAGCAACCGCCCTCCAATAGGGCCATGACCCAAAGCAACTTACAACCTAGCTCTGTCGAGTTCACGCGGCCCGTTGTTGCCGCGAGTATCTTAGCTGCCGGCGAAGCCTTAAAAGACGATTTTCACCAAGGAAACTTTCTGCTTCGATCTTAGCTGGCCCACCAATGTTGAGCGAGTGGATCGATGGTGGGCTGCCTTCGCTGTTGGACTGCGCCGGCGGACTGGCGTGCGGGAATTGCGGCGTTGGGGGAGGGTTCGCGTGCGGAGTTGGGAAGAGGGATCAGTTCACGCAAAATGTAGGTTAAAATCATCGTTGACTGAGACGGCATAAAGCGATCTAAGTTAGATGGCAGAGGCACCGCGCGAGGGCAGCTTCGAGAGATGCTAGTCTTGATCCCGCCTGAGGATGAAACATGACCACTTTTGCGACAGCTTTGTGAAACGCGGCGACTTCGATTTTGACTTTAGGGATGATACCCTGCCGGGCGCCGCTCGTTTACAAGGTTGGTACCAGCCAGAAACCATCATGCAAATAACAGAGATCTTGCAGCGCCATCCTCACCTGAGCGCTCTTACAATCAAAGTAAACGCCGCGGAGCGAGCTTGGAGGCGTCTGAATCATCCTGAAGGACCGATAGTGGTTGAGCCGTTTGACGTTGGCTAATCATATCTGGTTTCAACGTTGGCTGCGTGAACGCCGAGAGAAGCCCAGAGTATTTTCACTGGCTTGGTGAAATCAGCAACTCATAGCCATACCCCGGAGAACGCGCTGATGGGATGTCGCGCTGGTACCTCGGCCAGTACAACTAGAACTACATCTAAGTAGGACAGGGACCGTGTCATTTCGGTCACACGCGTCTGCAAATTTCAGGCTCGCTTGCTCCGTCGCTTTACACCGCCACCTTGGCCCTGCACGTTGTTGAAATTCCATGGAATGCCGCGTGTGCGGCGCCGCGGACGACAGCCTTTGGAGGGATTGCCGCTAGAAGAGTGGGGTTCGCTCGAAGCGAAAAAAGGGTTTGGTATGGTTTCGACATTGGATTTTGCCCGTCGTTCACTGCGGCTGGGTTCGGCTTTGCCAGCGATCGCACTCCTGGGCGCTGGTTGCGGAACAATGGCCTTCGCCTCGCCTGCTTACGCTCAGGATTACACCAACGTGACCGCTGCAGGTCGCGTTACGGATACCGCAGGCAAAGCGTTGGTCGGCGCGCGGGTCCAGATGCGGTCGAATGATCAGGGCTTCACCCGCGATGCTGAAGTCGGAAGCGACGGCTCCTATCGTGTACCGCAGCTGCCGCCTGGGACCTACACCTTCACGATTTCCGCCGATGGCTACGATACCTTCGTGGATGATAATGTTGCCATTAGTCAGAGTCAGTCCGGTAACAGCTTCCGCCTTGCGGCCGTTGGAGCTGCAGCGCCTGCCGCCGAGGGCGGCGACATTGTCGTGACGGGCGCTCGCGTGCAAATCGCTGACTTCGATCGCACCACCACCGGCGCTGTCATCAACGTTGGAGAGCTGCAAGCCCGGGTTCCAGTAGCGCGCTCGCTGCGCGACGTGATCCTGCTTGCACCGGGCACAACCCAGGGATCGTCTGGACAAAACGCTGCATTTGCCAACCAGACGGGGATCAGCGGATCGTCTTTCACGGAAAACGCATACTACGTAAATGGCTTGAATATCACGGAATTCCGCCAGGGGTTTGCGCCGGTAACGGTGCCGTTTGACTTTTACGATACCGTCGAAGTCAAGACCGGAGGGTTCCAAGCCGAATTTGGTCGATCGACCGGCGGTGTGGTCAACGCCACGACCAAGCGCGGCAGCAATGAATTCCACGGCAGCGTCTTGTTTAACTGGGAGCCAAACTCGCTAACAGACGACGCGCCAAACACCTACCTAGCTGATAACGACGGCGACTACTCCAATCGCACTGACACCGTTTTTCAGCTGAGCGGGCCAATCATCAAGGACCGGTTATTTTTCTATGGCCTGTATAACGCTCGCGATGTCATTTCACGAAATGGCACAACGGGTGCGGCAGCTGCAGATGGCACGCTGACTCCCGGCAACAATAGGAACACGCAGCAGCGTACGACTAGCCCCTTTTGGGGAGGTAAGCTCGACGCCATTCTTTTTGAGGGTCATCGGCTTGAGGGTACGTATTTCAATACTACCCAGACCACAAATACCTATCAAACGATCTACAATTCCGATACTAACGAGCGCGGCCTTTTTACTGGGGGGTCTAATGTTCGTTCAGGCGGCGAGAATTACGTCGGCAGGTATACTGGTACGTTCGCGCCATGGCTTACCCTATCGGCGGCGTACGGCGTAAATAAGAATCGTGGTGGATCGTTGCCACTTGATACAACTAATCCGAACGTTATCGATCAGCGGAGCGGAACGTCAGCGTCTATCGGCAATCCGTCCAACAGCATCACCACCAATGATGATAAGCGCGAGTTCTACCGCGGTGATGTCGATCTCTATTTCAAGCTGCTCGGTTCTCACCACATTCGGGCCGGTTATGATCGTGAGAATCTCACTGCGACGCAGATCTCTACTTCCATTGGCGGTGGATCAATCAACTACTTCCAAGTTAGAACTGCGAATGATCGCACGGGACTGCCAATTGGCACGCAATATTTAACCTCGCGCTTTTTTGAAAACGGGGGGTCGTTTGGAACAAACAACGAGGCGTTCTATATCCAGGATAGCTGGTCGATCTTCCAGGACAGAATATCGTTGCAACTTGGCATTCGTAACGACCGCTTTACGAACAAGGATGCAAACGGGGATCCGTTCTACAAGTCTGGCGACCAGTGGGGTCCGCGGCTTGGATTTACGGCTGACCCGTTTGGCGACGGCCGTAACAAAGTCTTTGGATCGTTCGGCCGATACTTCGTTCCTATCGCCGCTAACACCAACATTCGAGGTGCAGGGCGCGAACTCGATTATTCCCGCTTCAATGTTCTGGATGGCGTAAACGCCAATGGGTCACCTATCGTTGGTGCGCCTATCCTGACCGTGTCGAACTCCCGCCCATGTCCTGATACCGGTATTGCAAACTGCACTGTGACCAGCAATGGTGAGGTCACCGATCCTACAGCGTTTATTGCGCAAGGTCTAAAGCCTCAGTCTCTTGATGAGTACATCGTTGGTTTCGAACGCCGCATTGGTCAGCGCCTCCGGGTAGGCTTGAACTTCACCTATCGTAAGCTGGGTCAGGTTCTCGAGGACGTGGCGATCGATCAGGCTGCGATCGCGTACTGCACCGCGCAAGGCTTCACCTCCGATGCCTGTGGCGAAATTTATTCTGGGTTCTCGCAGTACGTGCTCGTCAATCCCGGTGAAGATGCCTCGATACAGTTGCTTGGCCTTCCCGACGGCACGACGCCCGTCGTCGACTTTACGGCTCAGCAATTGGGTTACCCGAAGGCCCGTAGAACCTACAAGGCGGTGGACGTGACGTTCAATCGCGAGTTCGACGGCGTTTGGAGCGTGCAAGGATCGTATACGTGGTCAAGCTTGAAAGGTAACTACGAGGGCGGCGCGAAATCTGATGTTGGCCAGGCGGATACCGGCGCAACGCAGGATTTCGATCAGCCTGGCCTGACGCTGGGATCATATGGATACCTCCCGGGCCATCGCCGGCATTCGTTCAAGCTTTTCGGCAGCTATCAGCTCAACGATGTCGTTACGCTTGGTGCTAACGGGCTCCTTCAATCGCCGAAGAAGTTTGGCTGTATCGGCGTCGTCCCCACCAGTGTCGATCCCTTTGCGGCCCAGTACCAGGCAGCCGGCAACTTTTGCCAAGGTGTGGCGACGCAACGTGGTAAGTCATTTGAAAGCGACTGGCGTAAGGAGCTGAACCTCACCGTTTCGGTCCGGGTTCCTGCTGATTTCGATGCCAGTATTCGGTTCGACGTATTCAACGTGTTTAATACGAAGTCGGCGCTCGACTTCGACGAGTTTGGCGATTTGGACAGCGGCGACGTCAATCCCAATTACCGCTCGCCGTTGGTGTACCAGCAGCCGCGCTCTGCCCGTATCCAGTTCCGCGTTGGCTTCTAAAATCAGGGCTGTAGATCAAGGGGTCGGTTCAACCGGCCCCTTTTTTTTGTGATCGATAATGATGCTCCCAATCGGATTGATTATAGAGCGGCTACAAAAGGCTCTTTCGGAAGGGAATCGGAAACAGGTCAATGCGACTGCCACTATTCTCATCAGGCGGAATGCTGACCTCGGGAGCAGCTGGCAAACAATAGCCAACGTTCTGTCGACTAACGGCGAGCATCGTCTTGCCGTAGAGGCTGGCAACCTGGCGTTACGCTCGTCACAGCGCGACCCTAAAGCTATTTATCAGCAGGCAATTTTGTTGGCTCGCGCGGGAGCCGTCGCCGAGGCACGTCGTTTGCTGATCGCCGTGCCTGATAACGTGCCGTCTCCGGGGGCCTATGCGTATACTCGCGGCACTTTCGCACTGAACCTCGGCGATCTTGATGAGGCTCGTCATTACCTGCTGGTTGCCACGTCGTCCGATCCGCTTTCAGGGCAAGCTTGGCTGGCTTTGGCTATGGTCGCACGTAAAGGCGACCGAGACATCCTCATGTTGTTAGAGCAAAGCAGAAGCGCGATGGCGCGAGCGTCGAAGCGAGAGCGTGCACAGTACCTCTACGGGCTCGGCAAGCTGCTGTGTGACGCCGGTGACCATGATGCTGCCTTCGCCGTCATCGCCGCTGCATCGGCCGACTGGCGCAGCCAGATCAATCCAGACCGATCTGCTGATTCACGATCGGCTGAAAGCGCAGTGGAGGGGTACACCCGAGCGTCATTCGACGGGGACCGTCGGTCATCCAGCGATACGTCACGGCCGATCCTCGTCACCGGATCGCCTCGTGCCGGAACAACACTCATCGAGCAAATTCTTGCAAGCCACACTAGCGTTGCAGGGGGCGGGGAACTCGAAATCTTTCGCCGCCTATTCAATGAAATTGGCGGGAGCTCGGTTCCTCCATCATTACAATTGTCCGAGAAGGATATTCGTTTGGGCCTTGCCGAGCAGTACCTTCATCTGCTCGCGCAGCGGTTCGGAGAGCACGGACGCGTAGTCGACAAGAGCCTTGATGCAAGTCGTTACCTAGGCGCGTTCGCTACGTGCCTGCCCGATGCTCCGCTCATATGGATCACCCGCAACTCTCTGGATCAGGCATGGTCGTGCTTCAAGCATTTTTTCTTGCGCGGCGCCAACTGGTCATATGATCTGGCTGACATAGCCCATCATTTTAGGCTGGAGGAATCGCTTCTACAAAAATGGCAGGACCTGCTTGGGAGTAGATTGTTGCACGTTCAGTACGAGCGGCTCGTTCACGATCCAGAAGCGGAGATCAGGAAAATCTTGGCCCATTGTCACTTGGACGTCGAGCCGGGTGTTTTCTCGCCGCATCTGACACGACGCGCTGTCACGACGGCAAGTGCGGTACAGGTGCGACAACCGATTTCTGCCTCGTCGGTGGGCTCTTCCGCTCCATACAGGCAGCATTTGAGTCCATTCGTCAGCGCATACGACTAGGACAGCCATCTGATTGACCACCTTCCCGCTGGCGAACTCAAGCCCCTCCTTCTTGGCCTCAAGAGCTGCTTGTCACCCAAGTGGGAAAGGGTGGCAGCTTAAGCAGCCGAGTACATATACAGAGGCTCAAACCACGGCATGAACAAACTTCCGGAGCTGGAATCCCAGAACCGCCTGCTCAATGACCGTTTCTGGGTCTCATCGCTGCTGCGGATCTCCCGCATTGCTATCCAAACTGCAGGCGGGCCGGCGGCTGCTTCGAGCTTCCAAAAGCCGCCTCTCCCTCAGCGTTCCAAGTCCAGGCCAGCTGCACCACCAATCAACTAGCGACGTCGGCCGAAGTCAGCAGGATCGGCGGCTCGCCGCCTAGGCGGCTAACGAATTCACGAAGCGCGATCCTGTGAATGTCGCTCTCGAATTCGATGAATGTCTCGATGGCGGTTTCACGGTCCATTGCGTCCCGCGAAGGATCGAGGAGCTCGACAAGCGCCTCGCTCGTGATCAGCAACTCGACGGGTCCCATCTCAGTATGGCCGGTGAAGCCAATGCTTTCCCGCTCGTCGACCCACTCCCATTCGCCCGGTTCAAACCAGACACTTGGCCGCGCCACGCCTCAAGCCTCCGTCTGCTTAGTGGGCAAGAGCTGGGCGATCAGGTCAACACCCTCTCCCACGAAGGTGCTGTGAGCGGCGCCATCGATGAAGATGGGCCTTTCGGGCGTGAGCGTAGCATTCACTCGGTGCTGTGGATCCAGCTCTAGCCAGACGCGGACCGCGCCTTCCAGGCTGGTCACGTCGGCGACGTCAGTTTCACCGCGCGGCACGTTCTCGAGTGCTGCACTCATGCGCCAGTCGATCTCCGGCGTCTTGGAGGCTTCGTTCCAGGTAGCTTCAGTCATGAGTTTCTCGCTGCGCTGTTGGGCAAAGGCGGAAGACCTAGTGCCCGAGCGGTCTCGTGCCGTCGAGCGGATAGGCGCTTCTGCCGTGAACAGCCTGTTGATTGGCTTAGTTACCTTCTACCTTGCCGCCCTCTAGGCGGCCCCGGCCTTGACTGCGATCTCGTGCTCGAAGCGGTCGAGGAACTCCTCACGACCGACCTGACCCATGTCGACAGCCTTGGCACCGCCTGCAGCGATGATGTTTACATCCGTGATCCCAATGACGCCGAGGATCATGCGCAGGTACTGGGTAGCGATATCCCGATCCTGGATCGGCGAGCTTTCGGTGTACACGCCGCCTGAGGCCATCAGCACAGTCGCCTTTTTGCCGAGGACCAGGCCGTTGCCATCGAGCCCCAGGGTCAGCCCTTTGCGAACGATGTGGTCGATCCACGCCTTCAAAGCAGCCGGAACGTTGTAGTTATAGACAGGCGTGGCGATCACCAGATGATCAGCCTCAAGCACCTCAGCGACCAACTCGTCCGACAGGCGAAGCCTGTCGCGCATTTCGGGAGAGTGCTGTTCCACAGGCGTGAAGTACGCCTGAAGCCAGGGCGCGGTCACGAACGGCAGGTCGGTCGTCATCAGATTGCGTTCAAGGATCTTGCCACCCGGGTGGGCGGATTGCCACTCAGCCACAAAGCGCCGGGTTAGATTGCGCGAGATCGAGTACTCGCCGCGAGGACTTGTTTCGACAACAAGAAGCTTGGGCACGATGGTGTCCTTTCAGGAATGGGTAAGTTGAAGCGAAAGCCGGAAGTCGGCTTTGCGGTGGCGTGGTCGTGGGAGCGAACGGAAGGCGGGATCACCTTCCGCAGCGCCAACGGCAACATCAGCGACAGCAGGTGTTCTTTGGGTGGAGGCTGGGAGCACGAGGTCGTTCTGCGCCCTCGACAGCAGCGGCGGGAGAGATAAAGAAGCGATAGCTTCTATCGGTTTGGATGATGGATGATCGGCAACCTGACGCTTGACCAGCTTCGTGTGCTGGTGACGATTGCCGAGACGGGCAGCTTCTCGGCTACGGGGCGCAAGCTTCAACGTGCCCAGTCTGCGATCAGCCAGGCGGTGGCAAACCTCGAAGCAGTCCAGGGCGTCACGCTCTTTGACCGTAGCGGCCATCGACCAAAGCTAAGCGATATCGGCCTTGCGCTGGTCAGGCAGGCTCGTGTGGTTCTTTCAAGCGCTGAGCAGTTCGAGGCACTCGCCGCGGGAACCCGCGAGGGACTGGAGCCGGAGCTCACAGTCGCGATTGATCCGCTAGTTCCGACTACTGCCTTCATCGACAGCCTGCACGCGCTTCGGTCGACCTTTCCCCATTTGCCGGTGAGCTTTTCCACCGAGGGGCTGCGTGGCGCCGAGCGGCGCCTGCGTAACGGCGACGCTGCGCTGGCGTTCTGCGTGCTGCTGCCCGCCGTTCCCGAAGACGTTGCGGCATTGCCATTGTTCGGCCTCAACATGATTCCCGTCGTCGCGACGTCGCACCCTCTGGGGCAGGCACAGGGACCAGTCTCCCGTGGCGATCTCGACACCCATGTGCAGCTGGTCCTGTCGGATGCTACGGTGCCGGATGGCCCCAGCTACGGCGTGCTCAGCTCTCAGACCTGGCGTTTCGTGGAGCTCGGCCGGCGGATGGACTTTTTGCGGGCTGGGTTTGGCTGGTGTCGCATGCCCGAGGAGCTCGTATCACCGCTGCTTACCGCGGGAGAGCTGGTCCAGCTGTCGATCGAAGACGACGTCGCGCCGCCAGGCGGGCTCATGATCTACGCAGCTCACATGCGTAGCCGGCCGCTAGGCCGCGCGGGGGCATGGCTGCTCGACGATCTGAGGAGCAGGTCCAGGCACACCACCTGACACGCCGTATCGCGCCACCGGAGACGATAAGCGAACTTTGCAGATGCTCAGATGAACGGGCGTCCGTTTTCGAGCACCGCAGAGATGCCGTTGAAGGTCCGGTATTGGGTCTTGAGTAAGCGAGCTCAGAAGCGTTGGGAGCAGCACTCATATAAGGTGCCGGTTCGCTCTAGTCGCTAGCTGGCAGGGCGCCTATGCTGCTGTCACGGCCAAGAGCACCCCCGAGTGGAACCCGGCAATCACCTACCTGGATGAAAATCGGGAATGTTGAAGGCCGACGAAGTGGCCCCAATCGCATTGACGATAACAAACTGCGACCTAGAACAGTGAGTGAACGGGTTGGTCTGCTTGCCCGGTTAGGAGCGGTCGGTCCGGGTCATGGCAGTACTGAGTGGTGATGCCGCCGGGGCTCTCGAGTCCTTTCTCACTCTGCGCCGCTTCTGGTCCGAGAAGCGGCACGCCATCGGCGGGCTCGCTGCCATGGCCGGCTTCGACTTCCAATTGGCGAGCGCACTGCACGTCATCGTGCGACAGGAGGCTGGGGGACAGGGCGGCGCGGCGTTCATCGAGGTGCTCTCCGACATCGTGGAGAGCTCCGACGGCTTCCTGATCACGCAGGCGAAGCGGACCCTTTCCAGTTCGGCGTTTCGATCGGCGCTCGACGAGCTTTGGGGTGTGCACCTGCTCGCGAAGGAGCGGACACCGGACCTGCTGCCGCTGCTCCGCTACCGGGTTCAGGCCGCCACGCGGACGCTCGGCGACTGGACCGGAAGTCTCGCGCGCTGGAGCCCGGAAGGAGCGGACGGCGACGCGCTGGCCGTGTTCCGCGAGCGGGTCGACATCGCGGTCACTCCCTCTCCGCGGCTCGAGGCGGCAAAGATCCTCATCGAGGAGTTCAGGGATGCCGATCCTCTCGAGAGGCTCGACAGGGCAATGTCGCGCTTCCTCGCCGCATCGGGCGGCGTTCTTGATCAGGTCGTGGACGAGTTCCGCGCCGAGCTCCGCGCGCTCCGGTTGGCGGCGGCGACCGTGGAGCGGCGCTTCGGCCTGTGGAGCAGCGAGGAAAGGGCGCCCGACCAAGTCGTCTGCGAGAACGACGACAGGCGGGCGGTCCGGATTGGGGAACGTCTGTCCGTGTCCGATCTTCGCGAAGGCAGGCTGGCCAAGCGCGCGGTCTATGATCGCATCGAGCGCGCCTGCGAAGAGCGGCTAGCGGGCGAACGCCCGCTCTACAAGCTGCCCGTGTTCTGGATCTCCGGCCGGTCGGGGTGCGGAAAGAGCGCCGCGCTTCTGCATGTGGCGGCAAGGCTGCATGCGCAGAACCCCGACCGGCTGGTGCTCTGGGTCGGCCACCGCCCCGAGCTGCTCGGGCCGGCCGTGCGGTGGGCTGGCCGGATGGCGGCGGAGGGGCGCGCCGTCGTCTTGGTGCTCGACGATCCCTTCACGGCCGAGCGGCAGTCCGAGTTTATCAAGTCGGTCACCGATGCGCAGGCAGAATGGGAGAGCATCTGCGTCGGTGCCGGGGAGACGGCTCGGTCACCGCTCCTCCTCTGCTGCGGGCCGAACGAGCAGCGGGCGTCCGCCGAGGAGGCCTGCGGGGGTCAGCTTGACTTCGACGGCTTCGACATGCCGAACGAGACGGACGCCGACTTTCTCGAACTCGCCGAATGGTATCGCCTTCGGACCGGGAGGTCGGTTGAGCCGATGGAGGGCAACGTCCTCCTCGTCCAGCAGCTGTTCGAGTGGACCAAGGGCAGCATCGCCGAGTTCGCCAGGCGCTTTCGGGATCGGATCAGATCCTTCGACGACAGCCGCCAGGACGGCCCGGTCCTCGACGCGATCGCCAGCATCCTGGCGCTCAACCGGCTCTACGTCGACTATCCCATGTCGGAGCTGCTCCGCAGTCAGCATGAGCATCCGACGCTGGAGAGTGCGCTGATACGGCTGCAGGAGCTGGAGTCGCATTTTCAATTCACGGCGCAGTCGTCGAGTGGCATAAGGTTGACCCATCCGCATCTCGCCGACGCGATCTACCGGGAGTGGTTCGGGCGGATCACGGACCGGCCATGGCGCAAGCGGCATCTCGCCGCATCGCTGGCGGCCGACCTCGTGAACGACGAACGACCACCGGAGGTACGGTACGCCCCCTTTTGGGCGATAAGTCGGCTCGCTCGCGAACGCGACCGGGGAGGGCGCGAGACCGACCCGGCGCTGCGCGCGCGCATCGATCTCATCCGACCGGAGCTGCGGGAGGTGCTCTCCTCGATCTACGCGAACGGAGTCGCGGACGGACTGCACCCCATCGAGGACCTTCCGGTCTGGCTGGCTCTCGATCGCCTTCTCGACCTTCGGCTGAACCCGTCACCCGCGGATCTCTTGGTGACCGCCATCGACGAGGTACAGGAGCCGGTCAGAGGACTCCGGCTGTCCTGCCATTTCCTTTTGGCCGAAGAGGGTCCTTTCCGTGACCGCGCGGTCGCCTCGGTCTCCGGCTGTCTGCGGCGGCTCGCGGGCTGGGGAGATCCCCTGCCGTGGCACGACTGGGCGCCGCTGGCGATGGACTACGTGTCGAGGGAGGGCGGCGAGGCCCTGCTCGACGAGATCGCCGCTCTGTCGCGCGACGCCCCGCAGCTGAGGGGAATGTCGCGCCTGATGAACGGCCTCGCTCAGGGCGAGACGTCCAAACGGGTGAGGGGCATCGTCGTCGACTGGCTGCAGCGGACGCCCGATGACGAGTTTGGCTGGGGCTCGATCCTATCGAACCTGATCGACGGACACGGGCACTGCGCGGAGACGGACGTGCTGTCGCAGCGTCTGCTGGCTGCAGGACGGGACCGGGGGTCGTGGCCGCGGGTCTGGGCGGCGCTGATCGATACGGGGAGGGGGCAGCCAGCCGCCCTGCGGAGGCAGGGCATGCGCTGGCTCGGTCTCACCGAGGGGAGCAGCCTCTTGGCGGGTCCGGAGACACCCGGCTGGGACATGATCTGGCGTCGTCTGCTCGATCAGGCGATCCACGGCGGGGACCTAGAGGTCGGTCTTCTGCTTGGGGTCGGGCGCGACTGGGTCGAGGCGTCCGACGTGGGGGACGAGCGCTGGACGAGGGTCTGGCCCGACGTATTCGAGCACGCCGACCCGCGGGAGCGCGGTGAACTGCTGGCCCTAGCCGTCCGTCGCCTGCGGTCTGCGCCCGTCGAGCTCAAAGGGTGGTCCCATGTCTGGGGCCCGGCCATCCAGGAGGCCCGTCGGAGTGCCGACCGCGACGCGGTTGCGGATCTGGAGGGTATCGGCCGGGAGTGGCTCGCCACGGCGGACCCGGAGCATCTCGGCTGGGCCTTCGTCTTCGAGGGTCTGCTGCTCGCGACCGAGTCCGCTGAGCGGCTAACGGCGCTGCGGTTCGGGGCTGAGTGGCTGGAGAGCTCGTCGGGCGGGCATCGAAGCTGGGCGCACGTCTGGCTCGCGCTGGCCAAAGCGGCTCCCGATGAGACGAGGAACGCCATCGAGGCGCAGGGTCTGACGTGGTTGCGCAGGACGCCGGGCGAGCATGTCGGCTGGTCCCGCGTGGCCGGCTACCTGCTCGAGGACGGATCATCCGGCGCGATCTCAACGGCGCGTGCACTCTCTACCACCTGGCTGCTTCGCCACGACGACCATCCCGGATGGCTGCCGGTGATCCCGTCATGGATCGCGTCGGATCCCGGGCCGGGCGAGCTGGAGGCGTTCCAGGCTCACTGTTCGAAGCGGCTGTCCGGTTTGGACCTCGATGACGATGCATGGTTCCGCGTCTGGCAGGGCGCTCGCCGCGCGCGGCTCCCGACGAAGATCCTCACCCGTTTGGCGCTCGACTTCCTGACGTCCGGCCGTGGCGTGGAGCGCCGTCGTGCCGCCCTCTGCTCTTATGCGCTGGGCCTCCGCGCGGAGACGGCTGTCGCTGCGGCGCTGGTCGACCAGGGCATGTCGCTGATCCGCTCGGATGCCCTCGGAAGATCCTGGCCGTCGCTGTGGGAGGGCCTTGCCAAGCACGAGTCGCCGTCCGGCTGGGCGGAACTGCTGGACGCCGCGTCGGCATGGCTCCTTACGTCGGGACCGTCGCACGATCGATGGGACCGCGTCCTGCTGAGGGCGCGAGCCATCGACAAGCGCTTCGCACGGCGCCCGGGCATCGCCGCGGGGATGACGATCTGGCTGCGCGCCAATGGTGGCGCCGAGCGGTGGATGAAGGTCTGGAGCATTCATCCCGAAGGAGAGGCTCTTCTCGACGATCGGACGCTGCGTGACCCGGCCGTCGCCGCCGTGCTGAAGCCGCATGACAACGGAGCGTGGGTGCATCTCTGCGCGGCGCTGCTCCTGAGGCTGGACGGCGCCGCGCGCGATCAGGCGCTGGGCTGCGCGCGCTCCTGGCTGGAGGGGCCCGCCGAGCGATACGGATTCGGCCTGCTCTGGCGCTCTGCCTTCGACGTCGAGACGGACGACGCCCACATCGCCCGGCTCATCGAACTGGGCCTCGAGGCCTTGCCGCTGATCGAGCCCAAGAGATGGTACCTCGTCTTCTCGGCGCTCCTGCGGGTGGCACCCAAGAGATTTGGGACGCACGATGTGATCGCTTCCGTGGACGCGTGGCTTGGCTCCGAAGCGGGCGGGGGAAAGGGTTGGCTGCGCGTTATGAAGTGGCGCGAACTCGTCGATCCTTCTCCCTGGACCGAAGCGGCGATCGTCGCGAGGGCACATCGGTGGCTATCGCAGACGGACTTCTCGGATCGAAACTGGAGCCTGATCTGGCGTTCCGCGATCCGTGCCAAGGGGGGCAGGGACACGATCGGCCTTCGTCGCCTGGGTGAGCGCTGGTTGGACGAGGCGGCGTTCACGATGCCGGGATGGCCGTATGTCTGGCGATCAATCTGGGACATGCGGAGCCGCGATGGGACTGCCTCGCTCGACATGTGGGCGCTCGGGATCCGCTGGCTGAAAAGCGGGGTGAAACACAAGGACCGACGGCTGGTCGACGCCAAGCTGAAATGAAGGACCCCCGACGTTGCCGCCGGGGGTCGTTGTTGCCTTGCGGCCTGTGGGACGCCTTGGAGCGTCCGTTGGTAAGAATGCTCTCGATCCGATGTCGGTTCCGCTCGTCCAAGCGTGTAACCGAGTCGGCTTAACGAACCTTCAAATCAATTCAGTCGCGGACGTGCGTCGGAGCGACCTGCACCTTTTGCCTCTGCATTCGCTACACCGTCAAGCCCCATCGTAAACTTGGAGCGGCCCTGCGGAAGAGCCAGCTTCGGTATGGGTTGTAGTCGGCTCCGCCGCAGCCGATTGGCTTCATGCCATGGCTGATCAGCCGCAGCGGGGTACTGGGCTGCTTTACCAGCAGTCGGCCGGCTCTGTCGGAAGACAGAAGAGCGCTTTCACCTGCTGCCCACCATGGTGATGGTACAGATGAACGAATGACCGAAATTGAGAAGGGAAATCGGAAGCGTGAATGGCCGCAATTGGGTCAGCAAGACGTGGGAAAGCCGTCCGAGGCGCGTGTCGTCGAAAGCTCGAACTTACGTTGTCAGGATCACAAACCGGGCACCCTGAAGCCACGAAACTCCGGCCGGACGAGGTTGTTAATTGGAAGCTGTCGCGGTTTGCCTCAAAGACGGCAGAATTAAACTTGGTCCTTTTGAGGCACACCTAAATTTTACCGGTAATCAATCGATCAAGGCGGCTATTCGCAGCAGAGCGGTGGAAGATGGCTGTCGAGCGTGGGTGCCTTGTAGTGGACGTTTCGCAGCCATTTTGGCTTTCCTTAGACTCCTTCTTCAGCACCCTGAATGTACAAGCATGTAGGACCGGTTCGAAAGGAACGTTGCACCTTTCGCTTCAAGTACGGTCACCGCAAGTGATGTACAGCAAGGCAGTCGTAAGAGGCCTGATTCTCGGAACGAGCTAAACCGAAGCGACGGATGAAGGCCAAAAAAACGTCAGCTATATGCCAGCTATACGCGTTTTCCCGGAATCGATCTCGAATTGCTACGCCGCATAGGCCTAATCGCATGCCCCTAAGGCTCCGCGCTCAGTCAGCGGTAGCCAGTTCCGCTGGGGGCAAGAATGAAGCTTACACTACCGCTTATCGCCGTTGCGCTAATTGGGGTTCCTCCTGCCGCACAGGCGCAATCGACGCCTGAGGACAAGGTGGCCGGTGACACAGCACCACCACCTGCGATCACCGTCAGCGGATCGGCGACGATTGCATCCGACTATCGCTTCCGCGGTGTCTCGCAGTCTGATCGCGAAATGGCAGTGCAGGGTGGGATCACCATCGCGCACAACAGCGGTTTCTACATCGGCACATGGGCATCCAACCTTGCCGGTTGGGGTACCTTCGGTGGCGCCAACATGGAGCTCGACCTGATCGGCGGCTACAAGGCAGAGCTTGCCGAGAACGCGACGCTGGACGTTGGCCTAACCTGGTACATGTATCCAGGCGGCGCGGATAAGACCGATTTCGCCGAGCCATACGCCAAGCTTACTGGCACGGCTGGACCTGCGACCCTCACAGCGGGCGTGGCCTACGCGCCCAAGCAGCAGGCGATCGGTAAATGGTACAACACCGGCGCCGATGCAGCCGCGGGCGTCTATAACGATCCAGGCGACAAGGACGACAATCTTTACCTGTGGGGCGACGGTGCGTTGGCCGTCACGGGTACGCCGTTCACCGCCAAGGCACATGTCGGTCACAGCTGGGGGCAGGACGGGCTGGGTCCCAATGCCACCGCGGTCGCACCGACAGGCGAGTATTGGGACTGGTCGCTGGGTGCGGATGCGACCTGGAAGAACCTCACGTTCAACGTCTCGTACATCGACACCGACATCTCCGCTCGAGAGGCGACTTACCTGCGCCCGAGCTTCAGCAAGGGCCAGGACGGCTCCGGTAATATTGCCGGCAGCACGTTCGTCGTGTCGCTGACCGCCGCTTTCTGAAGAGGAACAGCTGATGGACGACCTGCTTTGGATCCTCGTCATGCTCGGGCTGGTGGCAGCAACGCTCGCCTATGCACGCCTGTGCGACAACGCCTGAGGTGATGCGATGACCCTCGACCTGTGGCTCGCAGCGCTGACCGCGCTTGGCCTTCTCCTTTATCTCGTGGCGGTCCTGATCCGTCCCGAACGCTTCTGAAGGGGGCGATTCATGACATTCCAGGGCTGGTTCCTGATCCTTGGCTTCGTTGCCATCCTGCTCGCGCTGACCAAGCCGGTCGGCACGTGGCTGTTCGCGCTGTACGAAGGTCGCCGCACGCCGCTGCACACCGTCCTCGGCCCGGTCGAAACGGGCTTTTATAAGCTGGCCGGCATCGACCCCAATCAGGAATATGGCTGGCGGCGCTACGCGGTGCACATGCTCCTGTTCAACGCGACGCTGATGGCGTTCACCTATGCGGTGCTGCGGTTGCAGGGCGCGCTGTCGGGTAATCCGCAAGGGCTGGCGGGGCTGTCGCCGCACCTCGCGTTCAATACCGCGATCAGCTTCACCACCAACACCAACTGGCAGAGCTATGGCGGGGAATCGACGATGTCGAACCTGTCCCAGATGCTGGGGCTGACGATCCACAACTTCCTGTCGGCGGCGACCGGCATCGCGCTGGCGTTCGCGCTGTTCCGCGGCTTTGCACGACGCGAGACTAAGGCGATCGGCAATTTCTGGGCGGATGCGACTCGTGTCACGCTGTACCTGCTGCTGCCGATTAGCATCGTCTATGCGACGTTCCTGATCGCGAGCGGTGTGCCGCAGACGCTGTCCGGCGTGGTGGATGTGCAGACGCTGGAAGGTGCGAAACAGTCGCTGCTGCTCGGCCCCGTCGCCAGCCAGGAAGCGATCAAGATGCTCGGCACCAACGGAGGCGGCTTCTTCAACGCCAACAGCGCGCACCCGTTCGAAAACCCGACCGCCTTGACCAATCTGGTGCAGATGCTGTCGATCTTCCTGATCGGGTTCGGCCTGACGTGGACGTTCGGCAAGGCGGTCGGCAACACGCGGCAGGGTTGGGCGATCCTGTCGGCGATGGTGATCCTGTTCCTCGCGGGCGTCACCGTGACGTACTGGCAGGAAGCCGCGGGCAACCCCGTGCTGCATCATCTGGGTGTCGCGGGCGGGAACATGGAGGGCAAGGAGGTCCGCTTCGGGATCGCTGCATCCGCATTGTTCTCGGTTGTCACTACCGCTGCGTCGTGCGGCGCCGTTAACAGCATGCACGACAGCTTCACCGCACTCGGTGGCATGATCCCGCTGTTCAACATCCAGTTGGGCGAGGTCGTGATCGGCGGCGTCGGTGCGGGCATCTACGGCTTCCTGCTGTTCGCCATCCTCGCGGTGTTCGTCGCCGGGCTGATGGTCGGCCGCACGCCTGAATATGTCGGCAAGAAGATCGAGGCACGCGAGGTGAAGCTCGCGGTGCTCGCCATCGCCGTGCTGCCGCTGATGATCCTGGGACTGACGGCGCTGTCGTCGGTGCTGCAACAGGGACTGGCAGGGCCGCTCAACAAGGGGCCGCACGGGTTCAGCGAGATCCTTTACGCCTTCACCAGCGCGGTCGGGAACAACGGCTCTGCGTTCGCAGGCCTCACCGCCAACACGCCATATTATAACGGGTTGCTCGGCGTTGCGATGTGGGTCGGCCGCTTCTTCATTATCGTGCCGATGCTGGCGATCGCCGGCGGCCTGGCAGCGAAGAAGTACACGCCGGAAAGTGCCGGCTCGTTCCCGACCACGGGCGGGCTGTGGGTCGGGCTGCTCGTCGGCATCGTGCTGATCCTGGGCGGCCTCACTTTCCTGCCGAGCCTCGCGCTTGGCCCTATCGCCGATCATCTCGCGATGATCAGCGGCAAACTGTCCTGAAGGGGCGCCTGACATGGCAAAGACCCAATCGAAAAGCCTGTTCACGGCTGACCTCGTCGTGCCGGCAATCAAGGCCTCGTTCGTCAAACTCAATCCGGCGGAGCTGATCCGCAATCCGGTCATGTTCGTCACCGCGGCTGTCGCCGCGCTGATGACCGTGCTGCTCATCATCGGCAATGACGGGCTGACAACAGGCTTCAAGCTGCAGCTGGTCGTCTGGCTGTGGCTGACTGTCCTCTTCGGCACGTTTGCCGAAGCGTTGGCCGAGGGGCGCGGAAAGGCGCAGGCGGCATCGCTGCGCGCCACCAAGGCGGAGCTGACCGCCAAGCGCCTCAAGGGCAACGGCCGGGAGCATGAGACTGTGCCTGCCAGCGCGCTGAAGGTGGGCGACATCGTGCTGGTCGAAACGAACGATCTGATCCCATCGGACGGCGAAGTCGTATCCGGCGTGGCCTCGGTCAACGAGGCGGCGATCACCGGCGAAAGCGCGCCGGTGATCCGCGAGGCAGGCGGCGACCGGTCGGCGGTGACCGCCGGCACGCGGGTGATCTCGGACGAGATCCGCGTCAGAGTGACGGTCATGCCCGGCCAGGGTTTTCTCGACCGCATGATCGCCCTCGTGGAAGGCGCGGAGCGGCAGAAGACACCGAACGAGGTCGCACTGACGCTGCTGCTGGTCGGGCTGACGATCATCTTCCTGATCGCGGTCGCCACCATCCCCGGCTTCACCGCGTATGCCGGCGGATCGATCCCGGTCGCTATGCTCGCGGCGCTGCTCATCACGCTGATCCCGACCACCATCGCCGCGTTGCTGTCGGCGATCGGCATTGCCGGGATGGACCGGCTGGTACGCTTCAACGTCCTCGCCAAGTCGGGTCGCGCGGTTGAAGCGGCAGGCGACATCGACGTGCTGCTGCTCGACAAGACCGGCACGATCACGATCGGCGACCGGCAGGCGAGCGAGTTCCGCAGCGTCGGCGGCGCGACCGACGCCGAGATGGCGGAGGCGGCGCTGATCGCCAGCCTCGCCGACGAGACGCCGGAAGGGCGCTCGATCGTCGTGCTCGCCCGCGACCGGTTCGGCGTTCGCACCACCGAGCTGCCGGCGGGTGCCGAGGTCATCCCGTTCACCGCGCAGACCCGGATATCGGGCGTGCAGACGCCGGACATGCTGGTCCAGAAGGGCGCGGTGGATTCGATCCTGAAGGCCAACCCCGGCGTCGGCGAAACGGCTGCCGCGACCGAGCTTCGCCGTATCACCGACGAGATTTCGCGTGCTGGCGGCACCCCGCTGGCGGTCGCCAAGAATGGCCGCCTGCTCGGCGCGATCTTCCTCAAGGACGTGGTCAAGGCGGGTATCCGCGAACGCTTCGGCGAATTGCGGCAGATGGGCATCCGCACGGTGATGATCACCGGCGACAACCCATTGACCGCCGCCGCGATCGCCGCCGAGGCGGGCGTCGATGACTTCCTTGCGCAAGCCAGTCCCGAGGACAAGCTGGCGCTGATCCGTAAGGAACAGCAGGGCGGCAAGCTGGTCGCGATGTGCGGCGACGGCACCAACGACGCACCTGCTTTGGCGCAGGCGGATGTCGGCGTGGCGATGAACACCGGGACGCAGGCCGCGCGCGAGGCGGGCAACATGGTCGACCTCGACAGCGACCCGACCAAGCTGATCGAAGTCGTCGGCCTCGGCAAGCAGCTGCTGATGACGCGCGGGGCGCTCACCACCTTTTCCGTCGCCAACGACGTGGCAAAGTATTTCGCGATCATCCCGGCGATGTTCGTCGCGCTCTATCCGGGATTGGGCGTGCTCAACGTCATGGCGCTCGGCAGCCCGCAGAGCGCGATCCTGTCGGCGATCATCTTCAACGCGATCATCATCCCGATGCTGGTGCCGCTGGCGCTCAAGGGCGTGGCCTACAAGCCCATGGGGGCGGGACCGCTACTGGCGCGCAACCTCGCCATCTACGGCCTCGGCGGCCTCATTGCGCCCTTCATCGGCATCAAGCTCATCGACCTTGTCGTCGGTGGCATCGGCCTCGCATAAGGACAACCATCATGGGCAAAGACTTCACTTCCGCCCTGCGGCCCGCGATCGTCATGACGATCCTCTTCGCAGCCCTTCTTGGGATCCTGTACCCCCTGGCAATGACCGGCATCGGGCAGATGATATTCCCCTCGCAGGCTAACGGCAGCCTGGTGAGCGCAAACGGCAAGGTGATCGGTTCGACCGTCGTCGGCCAGGCCTTCACCTCGGACCGCTACTTCCAGACCCGGCCGTCGGCGGCCGGCAAGGGTTATGACGGCCTCGCTTCGTCGGGATCAAACCTTGGCCCAGCGTCTCAGGCGCTGGTCGATAGGGTCAAACCCGATGTCGCCAGGCGGCAGGCGGAAGGCGCGACCGGCGCGCTGCCGGCCGACCTCGTCACTGCCAGTGGCTCAGGTCTCGACCCTGATCTGTCGCCAGCCGCCGCCCTGGTTCAGGCACCCCGCATTGCGCGCGTTCGAGCAATGTCGGTCGATGTGGTGCGTGGGATCGTTGCCCGATCGACCGAAACCTCCATCCTCGGAGAGCCGCACGTGAACGTGCTTGGCCTGAACCGCACTTTGGACGCCGCCGCGCGCTGATGCCGGTCAGTGGCGACGGCAGACCGGATCCAGAGGCCCTCCTGCGTGCAGCCGCGCAGGAGGGCAGGGGACGCCTGAAGATATTCCTCGGAGCAGCGCCGGGCGTCGGCAAAACCTTCGAGATGCTATCGGAAGGCGCTGGACGACGCCGTGATGGAACCGATGTCGTCGTCGGCGTGGTCGAAACGCATGGCCGGGCCGAAACCGAAGCGCTGACCCGCGGCCACGAGATCATCCCGAGGCTCAACGTCGCCTATGAGGGCCGCGCGCTGGGGGAGATGGACCTGGACGCCGTCCTGGCGCGCGGTCCACGTCTCGCACTGGTCGACGAGCTGGCGCACACCAATGCGCCCGGCAGCCGTCATCCCAAACGCTACCAGGATGTCGAGGAACTGCTGGCAGCAGGGATCGACGTCTATTCGACGCTCAACATCCAGCACGTCGAAAGCCTCAACGACATCGTCGCGAGTTTCACCCGCGTCCGGGTTCGTGAGACGGTGCCGGACAGCATCCTCGAGATGGCGGAGATCGAGGTCGTCGACATCCCGCCCGACGAGCTCATCGAGCGATTGAAGGCCGGCAAGGTCTACCTGCCGCATGAGGCGACGCGCGCGCTCAGCCACTTCTTCTCGAAATCCAATCTGTCGGCATTGCGCGAGCTGGCGCTGCGGCGAGCTGCGCAGGCGGTCGATACCCAGATGCTGGAGCATGTCCGGGCGCTCGGCGTCGGTGGCACCTGGGCGGGTTCGGACCGCATCGTCGTTGCGATCAACGAACTGCCTGGCGCCGACGGCCTGGTGCGCGCGGCCAAGCGGGTAGCGGATGGCCTGCGGGGACCTTGGACAGCGCTCTTCATCGAGACGCCGCGGACCGCTCATTTCAGCGACGCGCAGCATCAGCGCGTTGCCGCGGTGATGACCTTGGCGACGCAGCTCGGTGCTGCGGTTGCGACCGTGCCTGCGACTTCCGTAGTGGAGGGCATTCGCGGTTTTCTGACTGATGCCCGCGCTACGCAGCTCGTGGTAGGCAAGTCCCGTCGGTCGCGCTGGTTCGAGTTCCTGCACGGCTCGGTCGTCGATCGCCTGATCCGCGAGACGCCGGGCGTCACCGTGCACGTCCTTCCGATGGAGGAAGGACCGGGTTCATCACCGGTACGTCGTCAGAGTGGCAACTGGGGCAAGCCTGCCGGTTACCTCGTCACGCTGCTGCTCGTGGCATTCGTCACCGCGCTTGCCAGCGCGCTGTTCCATATCCTCGACCTCGGCAACGTTGCTCTGCTCTACCTGTTGCCCGTCATGGCTGCCGCAAGTCTGTTCGGCCTTCGCACCGGGCTGTTCGCAGGCATTGCATCCAGCTTGGCCTATAATTTCTTCTTCCTGCCACCTGTGGGAACGCTGAGCGTCAGCAACCCCGAGAACGTCGTGTCGATATTCGTGCTGCTCGGCGTGGCGACCGCCACCAGCCAGCTGACTTCGCGCGTTCGTGCTCAGGCCGATATGGCTGCGGCCAGCGCGCGGACGAACGCCACATTGGCGGGCTTCCTGCGGCAGCTAAGCGCGATCAACGACGCATCGGTTGCTGCCCGCATGATCTGCGACGACGTCGCGCGCCTGTTCGACGTCGAGACGGTTCTGCTCACCTCG
The DNA here is from genome assembly GCA_018139225.1 of Microvirga sp. SRT01. Taxonomy (GTDB): domain Bacteria; phylum Pseudomonadota; class Alphaproteobacteria; order Sphingomonadales; family Sphingomonadaceae; genus Sphingomonas; species Sphingomonas longa. Next base: position 2,554 of record JAGSNX010000005.1, on the reverse strand, counting down.
TCGGGCGGAACCAGCCTTACCGTCCAAGCGGCGAGTGCTCCCGGTTACCGCCTCGATACGATGGACATGGCAGCGGCCAATTGGGCATCCGACAACGGCACCGCGGCGGGCAAGGGTTCAGGCACGCTTGCAGCCTCGGAATGGCTGTTCCAGCCCCTCAAGGCAGGGGGCAAGGCGCTGGCGGTGATCGGGGTGGCGAAGGAGAATAGCGGCGATCCGATCCGTGCCGATCAGTTGCCGCTGCTGACCAGCTTGATCGATCAGGCAGCGCTGGTACTCGAACGCCTCCGGCTCGAGACAGAGATGCGCGACGTCGATGCCGTACGGACCCGTGATCGCCTGCGCGCTGCCCTGCTATCGTCGGTCAGCCATGATCTGCGTACACCGCTGACCGCGGTGATCGCCGCGGCGGATCAGCTGGATCACGGTGCGACGCCGGAGCTCATCGGCACCATCAAGAGCGAGTCCGCGCGGCTTAACCGCTTCGTCGCCAATCTACTCGACATGGCGAGGGTGGAGGCTGGAGCGTTGAAGCTCAACGTCGAGGCCACCGACCTCAGCGATGCCGTCGCCGGCGCCGCGCACGATGCCCGGCGGGCGCTGCAAGGCCATGATGTACGCCTCCAGGTATCGCCGTCGCTGCCGCTCGTCCGCGTAGACGCGCAACTCCTGCACCATTGCCTGCTCAACCTCCTCGACAATGCCGGGCGCTACGGCGATCCTGGTACCGAAATCATCGTCGAGGGCGTCCACCTATATGGCCAGATACGGCTGAGCATCCTCGATCATGGACCAGGTTTACCCCCTGGGCGAGAGGCGGAGGTGTTCGAGACCTTCCGCCGCCTCGAGGGCTCTGATCGTGCGATTGGCGGCACGGGCCTTGGCCTTGCGATCGTCAAGGCGTTTGCCGAGGCGATGGGGATGAGCGTCGAAGCTGGCAACCGTGACGACGGAGAAGGTGCCGCCTTCACACTCGTATTTCCTGCAGACCTGATCGTCCGCAACACTTCCGAGAGCCACATCTGATGCCTGCAAAGATCCTCGTCGTGGATGACGAAGCCTCGATCCGCCGCTTGCTTCGCAACACGCTCGAGCGGGCCGGCTATGCTGTTGTGGAAGCTGCCGACGGACGCGATGCCCTTATTCGCGCCGGAGCTGAGTACCCCAGCGCGATCCTCCTCGATCTTGGCCTGCCGGATAGGGACGGGCTGGGTCTTATCCCGCTCCTCCTGCAGAACAGCGACACCGTTATCCTTGTCGTCTCTGCTCGCGACGCAACCGACGAGAAGGTCGCCGCGCTTGATCTTGGCGCCCACGATTTTGTATCCAAGCCTTTCGATACGGATGAGTTGCTCGCTCGATTGCGTGTCGCCCTTCGCCACCGCGGGGTCTCGGAGACAGCGCCAAAGATCGTTCGCAAAGGTGACGTTACGATCGATCTTGATCGTCGCCTCGTCTGCCGCGGAACAGTGGAACTACACCTCACCCGCAAGGAGCATGACGTTCTCGCGCTATTGGCGCGTCATGCCGGCCGCGTCGTGACGCACGACCGCATCCTTGCGGTTGCCTGGGCAGGGGAGGACCCCCGCGTCGAGTATCTGCGGATCGTCGTGCGCAACCTCCGGCAAAAGCTGGAAGCGCCGGGCGCGGTCGGCAGCATCATCGCCAACGAACTTGGTGTTGGGTACCGATTGCGCGCCGATCAATAGCGGCTGCGGTCGTTCGAACAACGCAACGCTACGCCAGCGCTATGCAGTTTCGTGGAATCGATCTCGAAATGCTACGTCCGGACCGATAGCTGGATGGCCACCTTGAGAGTTGTGGCATGGCATCGTGGCATCGATCGTGGAAGGCTGACATCGGCCTTCGTATTTCTGGACTGATCCTGTGCGGATTGGCGTATCTGGCGCTCACCTGTTTGATCGCGATGCAGGTTGCGCCTCGTACGGCGGGAGCGCTTGCCTACGCGCTGGCGACAGTGGGTTTCTTTTCCGCCAGCGCAGGAACCGCTCTGGCGATGCTCGGCAAACATCTGTTCGATGAGGTTCAGGTCAGCACGCGGTGGAGACGAAGCTATAAGGCTCGCCCGCAGGACTATTTGTCTGATTTCCGTGAGCGTTGATGATGGCCGAGCACGAAATCATTGTCGTTGGCCGGGATGTCGGTGGCGGGTGGACGGTACGGGAGAGTAGCGGCGTGTTGCTCGGGCGCTTCACATCCAGTGCCGCAGCCAATCGCTTTGCCTTCGACGAGCAACACAGCCGGCTCGACAGCTCCGTCGCCCTATCAGACCGCGTTCCGACCCTGCGGATAAGCGGCCATCCTCAAAGCCCGACATGCTTCTGGCGGAGAGCGGTTCGCGTAAGGCTGACAGCATCCTCTATATCCATGCGATCCCGTCCGCGACGATATGCCTACATGAACAAACGGCCGAAGTTGGGAAGGCCCAAGGAGCCCGCGAGTGTCTGCTTGTGGGTGATTGTGTTGAAGAAGTCGGTGTTGGGTCTTGAGACAGGCAACGGCTGATTGACGCTGGACGGTGCTGATTGGCTCA
>JAGSNX010000004.1 GCA_018139225.1 Microvirga sp. SRT01 | reverse complement strand
CGGTTCTTCGAGAAGGTCGAGTGGTCGGGCACGTCGCCCTCCAGCCCCAACCGGCAGAACCAGCGATAGGCCAGGTTGAGATGCACCTCGTCGCACAGCCGCCGCTCGGACCGGATGCCCATGCAATAGCCGATGATGAGCATCCGGATCATCAGCTCCGGATCGATCGAGGGGCGACCCGTGTCACTGTAGAAGGGCTTCAGCTCCTCGCGGATGCCAGACAGGTCCACGAACCGGTCGATTGAGCGCAGCAAGTGATCCGTCGGCACGTGCCGCTCCAGGCTGAAGCTGTAGAACAGCGCCTCCTGCGCTACCGTCCGCTCGCCCATCATCGGCCCGTCTCCGCTCACCTCGCGGCAAGTGAATCAGACTGCCGGCACCACTGCAAGCCAGCCTTTTTCAACACAATCGGGTCAATTCCGCCGGTTAAGGAACATTTGACGCTTGGCAGGCTGAAACCCTGCCTCTCGTCGGGCGATGAGTAAGAAGTTGCAATTCTCGCCTGTACCTTGGATAGTCGCGGCCGATCGCACCCTCAAAGGGGCAGTGGTGCACTCGCGCTGACGAGGTCCCCCTGGCGCAGTTCGTGCCAGAAATCGGCAGCGATCACCTCATTGAGCGCGGCGGTGTCCTCCGCAATGCGTTGCGGCCGGCTTGCGCCAGGGATGACTGCCGCGACCGCGGGATTGGCGAGCGCGAATTGCAAGCCCGCCGCCTTCATGCTGACGCCATGGCGATCTGCGATCGCCTTGATCGCCGCGACCTTGGAGAGGATCTCGGGCGTGGCCGGCGCATATTCGAAGTTCGGTCCGCCGACGAGCGCGCCTGAGCTATAGGGTCCACCGACGACGATGCCCAGGCCACGGTCGGCGACCTTCGGCATCAGGCGCTCGAGCGCGCGGTCATGATCGAGGAGGGTGTAGCGACCCGCAAGAAGCGACCCGTCGGGCCGCGGGCCGTCGAGATCGAGCAGCAGTTCGACCGCCTCAACCCGGTTCACGCCGAGCCCCCAGGCCTTGATCGTTCCCTCGTCGCGCAGCCGATCGAGCGCCCGGAACGCGCCGGTGCGCGCCTCGTCAAACCTCGTAAGCCATTCGTCACCGTAGAAGTCCTGCGCCAGATCATGGACCCAGACGATGTCGATATGGTCCGTCTGGAGGCGCTTCAGACTATCGTCGATCGAGCGCAGCGTAGCGTCGTGCGAATAGTCGTTGATGACCTTGTTGGGACGGCCGTTGGCGAACACGTCACCCTTTTCGCCATTGTCGCGCGGCGCCTCATCGACCTCGTCGAGCACGATGCGGCCGACTTTGGTGCTGATGACATAATTGTCGCGGGGCTTGCCCTTCAGCGCCTCGCCCATGCGGATCTCGGCAAGACCCGCGCCGTAGAAGGGAGCATTGTCGAAATAGCGGATCCCGTCGTTCCAGGCCGCCTCGACGGTTGCGAGCGCCTCGTCCTCGGGGATGGCGCGGAACATGTTGCCGAGCGGTGCGGCGCCGAAGCCGAGCTTCGATGGAAGGATGTCCTTAAGGGCCATGGTACGTATCCTTGGTTGCGAACAGCTCTTCAATTGACCGCCAGAGGACCGAGCGTGAACACGCTCCGCTCTGCAAGATCCCCGATCACGATAGATAGGTTTGGGAATGCTCGCTCGCACGATGGTCGGCGACCGGATCGCCGTCTTTATATAGCTCGTCGAATACGAACCAGCCTAGTCGGTCCATGATTGCGGACATCAAGGAAGCCATCATGATCGCGCTCGCCGCGTGAGCTTATGCAGCCCGCGAGGCGTCGGCCATCGCCGTCACGACTTGCTCAGGAACCCCGTAGTGAAACAGGTGTCCTTGATCGGGCACGATCCGCAACTCAGCGCCTTTGACTTCGCCCACAAGCCTCTCCCCGTGCTTATCAACGTGCGCGATGAGATCGCCTTGTCCTGCCATGATGATCACCGGGAGGTCGAGCTCGCCGTACCGCTTGCTCAGCGCGATCGCGCTCGGGATCATCATCGCGGTATCGGCAGCCGTCGCGCGCACCTGTGACGGACGCAGCGCCATGACCTTCGGGAAGGACGCGAACTTCTCCGAAATCTCGGCGGGTGCGAAGCTCGCCTTGACCGCTGCCGGTCCGATCAGCAGCCCGGTCAGCGGTGCTGTTGTGTTAGCGATGAGATCTCCCAGCAGCGGGATAGCGGGGATCGAAGACGGCAGAACATCCGGGCGTGCCGTGCCGTAGTAGTAGCCCGACAGCAGCACCAAACCGGCGGTCGCCTCCCGATGATCAAGCCCCATTGCCAACGCGACCAGCGTTCCCCAGCTGTGGCCCACCACGATTGCTGGTCCGGCGCCGATCTGCTTGAGCGCTTTTGCGATCAGATCTGCCTGCGCTGCCGCGGTCCAAATTTTGGAGCGCGGACGATCGCTGTAGCCGAAGCCAGGCCGGTCGAACGCGATGACGCGGTGATGCTCCGCGGCCAAATCGAGCACGCCGCTTAGCTCGAAGTCCTGCAGCATCACGCCGTTGCCGTGGAGAAGCACCACAGCGGGCCCCTCGCCACGATCCACATAGTGGAGCCTCACGCCATCGACCTCGACGAAATCGCCGATTGGCGGGTAATTCGCTTCAGCGCGTTTCGCGCTCGCCCGATTGAACAGGGCAAGGGCCGCCAGCGCTGCTGCTCCGGAGCCAGCCGCAACCCATTCCTTGTTGTGCTTGATGGTGGCGAGCCAGGACGTCTTCGAAGACGCGGGATGCTCAGCGTGTTGGTGCGACTTCCTGTTCGGCTTCTGTGTCATCTGATGTCAACCATTGTGCATTGCACAAAGTTGCGCTGGGCTCCGGCGATGAGGGCAAAGGGCCTCGTTAGAAGCGCTGGAGTATAGCAGCTTCCCGGCGAATTCGTCTGTCAGCGATGCAGGTTGCGGCAGTTATCGCCTTATCAGTGGCAGATGGTCGCCTGTAGGCTTGGTCCCCAATTCCAGCTGTTCCCAGTATCCGACGAGGTTCTCGAAAACAGTCGCTGCGCTCATATGAACGAGCGGCAGGTCTCGGGCGGCAGGAAAGTGCACGTGAATGGCGGAAAATGGGTCCAAACGCCTGTCGATCGCCAAGCCGAGATCCTCGGCTCAAAGCAAGTCGCGATCACGGCAGGAGGGCACCATTGTCATAACTGAGCATTTGGCATCCGACGCTTATGGCCTCCTCATCCTGGCACCTGAGATCCCGCTCGGCAGTGGCTGGCTTGGAGGCGACAGAGTCGTTGGCCGCGCAGCCATCCGTGACCTGTTGAAAAAGGCCGCTCGTTTCAGCGCAGATGAACGCCAGAGACTAACTATCTATCTGCCCAGCAGAGCGATCACGCTTCGGTTGGATGAGATCGAACGATGTTTCGGAGCGTGACCGCGGCGGCTTCGAGCGCTTGCAAAGCAAGAGTAAAGAGCGGCCGAAGCTGGGAACTTGGAAACAGACCGCGAAACTCTGGGTCGAGCTTGCCGGCAAGCTCAGTAGCGAGCTCGACCCAAAGCCGGTCATGTGGGAAAGTGGATGCCGCAAAGCTTGTTGCCATCCGGGTCGCGAACATAGGTAAGTTCAATCGTGCCCATTGAGGCGGTATGGCGAGGACCGGGGGGCGCCTCGATCGACGTTCCGCCAGCCGCCACCGCTACATCGTGGAATCGTTTTACCTGCTCTGGCGAGTTGCATTGGAACGCAACTGTGCTGCCGTTGGAGACGGTTGCTGGCTCGTCATTAATCGGCTGCGTGACGATGAAAGCGGTCCCGTCCTCACCTCGGTATATGAGACGGGTATGGCCACTGTCGGCAACGTTCACCGATGCTTCTCTAACGCCAAGGGCACCTAAAACGGTGTCGTAGAAGCGTTTAGACCGATCAATGTCGTTCGAACCAACCATCGTGTGAAAGAGCACAGATTTTCTCCCATCGCAGGGCTTTGTAACCGAACTCGCCCCGTCTCGGGCAATAGCGGTGAACCATGTTCATACCTAGCAGCATCGACGGTCAGGCAGCAGAGCTTCGTTAGGATGAACGGACGGCAGCGATTGGTAATGAGCAGGACGCCTGCGACAACCGCTTCTGGTCGGTTGAGACGGCGCTGAGCGTCCGCCATTGGGTCGCCTCCGCGAAACTCAAGGCAGGCTAAAGCGCGGTTAAGGCGTTCAAGTCGGCCAGCGAGGAATCCGCTGCGTCGCTCACGTCCGTTTGCCGGGCGGCAGCTAGGCGTGCTTCTCGCGAAGCCAGCTATCGCGCTCGGCGAAGATCTTCTGCATCTCCACCATGTTGTCGGTTCCCCAGGTGCATAAGGGTTCAAGCGCCTGAGCGAGGCTCTGGCCAAGCGGCGTCAGCGTGTAGTCAACGCGTGGCGGCACCTCCTTATAGTCGTTCCTGCGCAATACACCGTCCGCTTCCAGCTCCTTCAAATGCTGGATCAGCACCTTGTCGCTGACATCGCGCACGGCCCGCTTGAGTTCGCCGTAGCGCGTTGGTCCGCGCAGCAGGAAATACAGGATGAGTGGCTTCCACTTGCCCGAGATAATCTTCAGGGTCGCGTCGAGGCCGCAGGTGAAGCGGGGAGCGATAGGAGTGGGCTCGACGGTGGTGGGATGGACGGCTTCGGACATCCTGGTACTTACCTAAAGGTGCATACTTGCCAATAGGTAGGGTTAGCGCCAGCTGCGTGCAACCAAGAACTGGAGGCACGTATGAACCGGCTTGAAGGCAAGACTGCGATCATCACCGGCGGTGGCACAGGCATTGGCCTCGCTTCAGCAAAGCGCTTCATTGAGGAAGGTGCGTTCGCCTACATTTTTGGCCGGAGGCAGGAGAAGCTCGATGCAGCGGTGGCTACCCTCGGTGTGAATGCGCGCGCGGTGGCGGGATCAGTGACGGACAACGGCGATCTCGACCGACTGTTTAACACCGTGAAGCAGGAGCGCGGCACGCTCGATATCCTGTTCGCCAATGCCGGAACCGGCGCGTTGGTGCCGCTCACCGAGATCACGCCCGAGCATTATGACGAGACCTTCGACATCAACGTGAAGGGCACGATCTTTACGGTGCAGAAGGGCTTGAAGCTGATGGGTAAGGGTGGTTCGGTCGTCCTCACCGGCTCGACCACCGGCGTGATGGGAACGCCCGCATTCAGCATGTACAGCGCGTCAAAGGCTGCTGTCCGCAACCTCGCGCGTAGCTGGGCGCAGGACCTGCGCGGTACGGGTATTCGCGTCAACGTCCTGTCGCCTGGACCAACGCTGACCGAACTGGCGGCCGAAGTCGTCGGCCGCGAAGCGATGATCGATATGGGGGCTACCACGCCGATCGGCCATGTCGGCGACCCATCCGAGGTGGCGGCGGCTGCCGCGTTCCTCGCATCCTCCGACAGCAGCTTCATGACGGGCAGTGAGCTGTTCGCCGATGGAGGCTTGGCTCAAATTTGAGAAACTCTGCCAGCGGGTGATAAGCCCGCTGGCCTGGAAAGTGGGGCCGCTCGGCTTACCCTGCTCGCCAGAAGAGCCGTAGGATCGACATCAACGAATGGCCGAAGTCTGGAAGCGCGCAAGAGTGCGTGAACGTCCGATCGTGGGTCTTGGCGGCGGTGACTGTACTGCACGCCGGCTCTTCGTTTACCGACCAGAGATCGTTAGGACCCCGGGCCGCTGCGTGGTAACGAAGCGCATCGTCGCTTCCGCCCTGGGCACCGCGACGGCTGAGAGACCGTCAGCGCTCCCGCTTACCAATGGGAGACGGCTATGCCGATTATCCGTAGCAGTCATCTCGCTCGCGCACGGTTCGAACGGAAGATGGCCGATCTGTCGGCTACCAACATGGCGCGCATCATCCATACCAAGCTCGCCGACCTGCACTGGGCAGCCGGCCACACTCCAACCAGTGGGCCATCCGTCGACGGCGGAACGACTTGAGCATGGACGCGCTGCTCGAATGCTCGCCCTCTGCGGACCCTGACATAAACACGCACGCGGCAGAGGCGTCGCCGCTGTCGCCGGATCTGCTGCAGCGGATGCACGGCTATTGGCGGGCGGCGAACTACCTGTCCGTCGGCCAGATCTACCTGCGCGCAAATCCGCTGCTGGAACGCCCGCTGACGCTGGCCGACATCAAGCCGCGGCTTCTCGGCCATTGGGGCACCACGCCGGGGCTGAACCTAATCTACGTCCATCTGAACCGGCTGATTGTCGAGCACGACCTCGACATGATCGCGATCATCGGCCCCGGCCATGGCGGCCCCGGCATCGTCGCCCAGACCTATCTCGAAGGGTCGTACACCGAACGCTATCCGGCGATCGAGCGCGGTCGCGGCGGCATGGAGCGACTGTTCCGGCAGTTTTCCTGGCCGGGCGGTATCCCGAGCCATGTCGCGCCGGAGACGCCGGGATCGATCCACGAGGGCGGCGAGCTCGGCTACTCGCTGGCGCACGCTTACGGCGCCGCGTTCGACAATCCCGACCTGATCGTCGCCTGCGTAATCGGGGACGGCGAGGCGGAGACGGGCGCGCTGGCGGCAAGCTGGCACGGCAACAAGTTTCTGAATCCCGCGCGCGATGGCGCCGTGCTGCCGATCCTGCACCTCAACGGCTTCAAGATCGCCAATCCCACGGTGCTCGCCCGGATCGGCGACGAGGAGTTGGCTAGCCTCCTCCGCGGCTACGGGCACGAACCGTTCTTCGTCGAGGGCGACGATCCGATGCGCGTCCACCAGCAGCTGGCGCGGGCGCTCGACACGGTGCTGGACCATATCCGCACGATCCAGCGCGAAGCCCGTTCGCCCACGACGACCGGGATGCGGCCGCGCTGGCCGATGATCGTGCTGCGCACGCCCAAGGGGTGGACCGGACCGAAGATGGTCGACGGCAAGCCGGTCGAGGGAACCTGGCGCGCGCATCAAGTGCCGATCGCCGACTTCGGCGATCCGGAGCACCTCGTCCAGCTCGAGGAGTGGATGCGCAGCTACCGCGCAGAAGAGCTGTTCGACGCCACCGGCAAGTTCCGCGAAGAGTTCGCCTCATTGGCGCCGACCGGGCACAGCCGTATGGGCTCGAACCCACATGCCAATGGCGGCGAGTTGATACGGGCGCTCGCGCTTCCCGATTTCCACTCGCATGCCGTTACGCTCACCGCGCCCGGGGGCGTCAGGGCGGCGGCCACGGCGACGCTCGGCAGCTACCTGAAGGAAGCAATGGCGCTGAACCTGGGCGCGTCGAACATGCGGCTGTTCGGTCCCGACGAGACCGCGTCGAACCGTCTGCAGGCAGTGTACGACGTCACCGGCAAGGCGTGGATGGCGGACACGGAGCCGAACGACACCGACCTTGCCCAGGACGGGCGCGTCATGGAGGTGCTGAGCGAGCATCTCTGCCAAGGCTGGTTGGAAGGTTATCTGTTGACCGGCCGCCATGGCCTGTTCTCGTGCTACGAGGCATTCGTCCACATCGTAGACTCGATGGTGAACCAGCACGCCAAGTGGCTGAAGACGGCGCGCACGATCCCGTGGCGCCGGCCGATCGCCTCGCTTAACTATCTACTCACCTCACATGTCTGGCGGCAGGATCATAACGGTTCGTCGCACCAGGATCCTGGTTTCCTCGACCACGTGGCGAACAAGACTGCGGAGGTGGCCCGCATCTATCTCCCACCCGACGCCAACTGCCTTTTGTCAGTCGCTGATCACTGCCTGCGCAGCCGCGATTACGTGAACGTGATCGTCGCTGGCAAGCAGCCCGAATGGCAGTGGCTAACGATCGACGAAGCGGTGCGCCACTGCACGATCGGTGCCGGCATCTGGGACTGGGCGAGTGACGACGGGGAGCCCGACGTGGTGCTTGCCTGCGCCGGCGACGTGCCGACGCTGGAGACACTCGCCGCGGCCACCCTGCTTCGAGAGTATGTGCCCGACATCCGCGTTCGGGTGGTGAATGTCGTCGACCTCATGGTGCTGCAACCGCAGTCGGAACACCCGCACGGGCTGGACGATCGCGCGTTCAACGCGATGTTCACCACCGACAGGCCGGTGATCTTCGCCTTCCACGGCTATCCGTCGCTGGTTCACCGATTGGCGTACGCCCGCCACGGCCACCACAATTTCCACGTCCGCGGCTACAAGGGCGAGGGTACCACGACGACGCCGTTCGACATGGTCGTGATGAACGACCTCGATCGATACCGGCTGGCACTCGACGCGATCGAGCGCGTGCCGCGGCTGAAGAACCGCGTGCCTGCGGAGACCGCCCGCTACTGGACGATGATGGAGCGTCACAAGCTCTACGTCGCCGAGCAGGGGGACGATCTGCCGGAGGTGCGGGACTGGCAGTGGACACGCTGATCCTGGCGATCAACGGCGGGTCGTCGTCGCTGAAGTACGGCACCTTCTCCGTCGCAGGGGACAGGGCGGAAACGCTTGTCTCCGGCGCGATCGAGACTGCCCACGATCATACCGCCAGCTTGGACGAGATCGCGGCGAAGCTGGGCAGGTCGCCCGATGCGATCGGCCACCGCATCGTTCATGGTGGACCAAGGCTGTTCCGGCCGACGCTGATCGATGACGGTGTTATGGCAGATCTCAAGGCGGCCTGCGCATTTGCGCCCCTGCATGGGCCAGCCGCGCTGAACCTGATCGCGGCGGCGCGGCGCCGCTACCCGGGCACGCCGCAGATCGCCTGTTTCGATACAGGCTTCCACGAACACCTACCGGCGATCGCCGCTGTCCTGCCCGTTCCCAAAGCGCTCCGGGCGGCCGGGGTCAGACGTTACGGCTTTCACGGCCTGTCTTGTCAGTCGATCGTGCGCCAGCTCGGCGCAGATCTGCCCGAGCGGCTGGTGATCGCTCATCTCGGCAGCGGGGCGAGCGTCACGGCGGTCCTTGACGGCGTCTCGGTTGATACCTCGATGGGACTGACGCCCTCGGGAGGCGTCATGATGGCTACCCGCAGCGGCGACGTTGATCCCGGCCTGCTGCTCTTCCTGTTGCGCGAGCACGGGATGACGGCTCGCCGGCTCGAGGTGCTGCTCGATCGGCAATCTGGCCTCCTCGGCATCTCGGACCGGAGTGGCGACCTGAGGACGCTCCGCGAACTGGCGCCGTCCTTTCCCGACGCCCGTCTCGCCATCGACATCTTCTGCCGATCGGTCGCCAAGCAGGTCGCGGCGATGATCGCCAGCCTGGGCGGCATCGACATGCTGGTGTTCAGCGGCGGGATCGGCGAGCATGATGCCGACACGCGGCAGGCAATCTGCGCGGATCTAGCTTGGGCCGGAGTGGCGCAAGCAGGACAGGCGTCGGATAGGGTCAGCGTCAGGATTCTTTCGCCCAACGAGGAAGAACAGATCGCGCGTGAGGCGTCAGTTCTGTTGCGGGCGTCTGCCAGTGGAAATGCAGCTGGCGCCCGCAGAAGCGAGCCATGACAGTCTGAATGAACGGCAGATTTTGGGAAGCGCAACAAGGCCGTTGAATGGCGGGAAGTGGGTCCAAACGCCTGCCGATCGCCAAGCCGAGATCCTTGGTTTAGAGGCAGGTCGCGATCACGGCAGGAAGGGCGCCGTTGTCATAATCGAGCATTTGGCATCCGACGCTTATGGTCTCCTCATCCTGGCACCTGAGATCCCGCTTGGCAGTGGCTGGCTTGGAGGCGACAGAGTCGTCGGTCGCGCAGCCATCCGTGACCTGTTGAGAAAGGCCGCTCGTTTCAGCGCAGATGAACGGCGGAGACTAACTGTCCACCTGCCCAGCAGAGCGATCACGCTTCGATTGGACGAGATTGAGCAGTATTCCGGAGCGTAACACCGCTCCGCGGTGGCTCCGAGCGCTAGCAGAGCAAGAGCAAACAGCGCTTGAATATTGAAAGCTGGAAACGGACCGCGAAACTCTGAGTCGAGCTTGCCGAAAACCTCATTAGCGTGCTCGACCCATAGCCAGTCATTTGGGAAAGTGGATGCCGCAAAGCTTGTTGCCATCCGGGTCGCGAATATAGGTAAGTTCGAGCGTGCCCATTGAGGCCGTATGGCGAGGACCGGGGGGCGCCTCGATCGACGTTCCGCCAGCCGCCACCGCTACATCGTGGAATCGCTTTACCTGTTCTGGCGAGTTGCATTGGAACGCAACTGTGCTGCCGTTGGAGACGGTTGCTGGCTCGTCATTGATCGGCTGCGTGACGATGAAAGCGGTCCCGTCCTCACCTCGGTATATGAGACGGGTATGGCCACTGTCGGCTACGTTCAGCGACGCTTCTCCAACGCCAAGGGCACCTAAAACGGTGTCGTAGAAGCGCTTGGATCGATCAATGTCGTTCGAACCAACCATCGTGTGAAAGAGCACAGATCTTCTCCCATCGCAGGGCTTTGTAACCGAACTCGCCCCGTCTCGGGCAATAGCGGTGAATGATGTCCATACCTAGCAGCATCGCCTGTCAGGCTGCGACGCTTCGCTAGGATGAAAGGACGGTAGCGATTGGCAATGAGCAGGACGCCCGCGACGACCGCTTCAGGTTTCTGGGCCCTCACTCATTGGGGAATCCTTCGACGTCTCGGCGACGTTGTTCTTGTCATCCCGGCCAAGCATCAACAGCAGGCTGTCGTAGGGCGTGGCGGCAAGCTCGCGTACGACGAGCTTGCCGTAAGTGGTCCGTGACATCCGTCCCATGCTGTTGGGAACTTTGGGAACGACGACCGAGTAGCCGAGCAGCCGGAAGAGCAGCACGCAACGCGGCTGATGGTAGGTGCTGGTGCAGCAGACGATCCGCCGGCAGTCGCCACGTGCCTGCAAGAGCTGGTGGCACAGCCGAACTGACTCGAGGGTGTCTCGACCGTAGCGCTCAACCACAATTTGCGACGCCGCCACACCAGCTTCCATCAAAGCCCGCTTCATCGCGACGGCCTCCGCCGGCCCATACTTCCCGATCCCGCCTGTGGGCATGATCATAGCCGAGGGATGATCGCAGGCCCAAGCCAACGCTCCCTCAATCCTGTGCCGCAGGGCAGGGCTCGGACGACCACCGGGACGAACGGCTGCTCCGAAGATGACGATGTAGTCCTTACACTTCGGGCCACGGCGGCGGCGTTGAGGCTGCTTCGTCATCATCCACCTTCAAATTTCGCAACATGCAGGCAATATCTGCTCTACGTTCCTCGCCGAAGAGACATCCGCGTGATCTCCGAAGGCACGCTTAGCCTGAACGCGAAGCCCTGCCCGCACTGACACTTAGGCTTCCGCGCGAACTGAGACCACGAGCTGTCCCACTACTTGCGGGCGAGATGACCTCCGTGCTCTCCCGGCGAGAACAGGGCCACTCAAAAAGCACGTACGGCACTCAGCCGGCATGGAGCCGCGGTGCCGCACCATGTCCGGAAGGTCGCGTGGAGCGTGAACTATCGCCCGTTGAAGGAGCGGCAGGGTGAGTTGGCCGCGATCGATCCGAAGAGGCTGGTACAGGGCCGAATAGACGTGATTGGCGACCTCAAGCCGCTTCGTTACTCAACCTGGGCACTTTAGGGAACACGCGCACCTTCCTCGGCCCGGCCCACAGCTCCATCCCATAGGAGTGGGGCTGGCGATTGGCTGCCCTCACAGCGACGTCGTCGTCCGGATAGTGGAGGTCGAGCGCCTTGGCGATGCGACCGTGCGGACCGATGATGTAAAGGCGGTAGTGGTTCATTGCAGTTCCCTGGCAGGCCGAGCCTCTCCCGCCGCTGCCTCAAACGTGGGTCGCGCTGGTTAACGACTTCTTAAAGAACCAGGTTGATGATCGATGCAGCAGGTCGAGCTGATCTGAGCCAAAGCGGATGCGATTCGACTTATGTTTCGTTTGTTCCGAGCGACTTAGTAGGCCAAAGTGGATGACCTAGTGGTTAACCCGTGTCAGGATTAAGGTATGTGCCACGTGCTGGTGATCGAAGACGAGCCGATGATTGCCGAGATTATCTGCGACTTTCTCCGGGATGAAGGAGCCACGAGCTTCGACGTGGCGGAGACAGCGGACGAGGCGATCCGGATGGCCGCCGCCCATCAACCGAAGGTCATCACGTCCGATATCCGATTGGCGAAGGGGCGCGGCCCCGATGCAGTCAATGTCATCCGATCCAAGCATGGTGAGCTGCCTACCATCTTCATCACCGGCACGCCTGACGAGTGCGGTCCATGCAGTTACGCCGTCGCGGTACTCGCGAAGCCGTTCTCGCCATTGATGTTGGCGGACGCATTTGGGAGGGCGCTGGCGGCTGCGTAGAGCTCAGGCCTCCTTGGATCGACGTCCGAGCCGCTCGTCCTCGCTTTGCAGAGCGTCGGCTTGTTGATGATCCAAGTGGGCCGCCATGGCCTCGTAGCCCGCACTGGCCTGTGGGTCGCTGTCAGACGTGATGGGATCGCGGACACTCTTCGCCAACTCGCCGAGCTCCGCGCTACGATCGCGCCGTTCGCCGCCCATCATCTTCACTTGCCCGTCTCCCTCGGGTGCAGGGAAGTAGCGTACCTTCCTCTTGCCTGACCACAGTTCCATAGCGTGCGAATGGTTGTGCTGGGCAACGACGGCAATCGCCACTTCATCGTTGGGGCAGTCAAGGTCCAGCGCTCGCCCGATGCGGTCGTTGGGGCGTAGGAGATACAGCCGGTAGTGCGCCATACGACTTCCCTGGGCCACCGACCTGTCGATATGGCCGACTCGGTCCTTAGCACCTCCCGGAGCGGGTACGCTCATGAAATAAGTATTAGAGCCCAACCTTGTCGCGTGGCGAGCCACCACGCTGTCCGTGGGGCATGTGGTGCTCAGCCGGACGACATCGACCTGCACACTGCGCTAGGCGGCGCTCCGGTCGCCTCCACTGCCTTCATCATTGCAGCGAAGGTGGCGGTCCGTAGATCCTCAACGATCTGGTTGCGGGCGGGCAGAAACCACTGGTCCTCCCGAGCCACGAAGCCAAGCACCGTCTTCTCGACTAGGTGCTTGTTGACCGACATCGAGAACGCCAAGCCTTCCGGAGTGTCATGCTCCCCCCATACGACGATGAGCGGCAACTCGGCCGATCGGGCCTCAAAGTCCTCTTCCGACAAAACGTCCGGCCGGTAGTTGGGGTCCAAACCGCCGTGCTGGGAAAGGACGCCGACTACGAGGGCCTTTAGCGTGCTTCCCATCTCCGCGTCTGTCAGCTCCTGCTTCGGCTTCTTGAACCATCCGAACATGTCTTCTCCTCGGCCTACTGCTTCCGCTCGGCGATGATGCGAGCGCAGAGGTCGTGCTGGTCCGCAAGCTCGGACAGCGTCGAGAACGTCCGCGTATCGTTGACCCCCATCGCCAACCGACGGCAGCGCTCTGCTTCCCGAACGTGATCGTCTGTCGTCGCCATCAGCGCGGCGAGGATCGGCTCAGGGTACATAAAGGGGCAGGGGCCTTGTAGGGTAAGCGTGTCAGTAACGCTTTTTCCAACCGCTACGATCCGTTGTCATGCCATTCGCGACGAATGGCAGCTTTCGGGCGCTAGCCGGCTGAGCTACGTAGCTCACAAGCGCAGCGGGGAGGCATGTTGCTCGGCATAGCGCGATTGGCTCTGAGGATCTCCAGACCTACAAACCAGTCATGCAGGAACTGACCCTCGCCGTCGTCGGCATCGACTTTCCAAACGCCGATGGCAGCAACCGACGGTCCGAAGCGATGATGACCCTGCCGGGCGAACCGTTGGAGTTGGTGCCCGAGCCGAAGAACAAGCACGACAGCAACGCCATCGCCGTGATCAGTCCGCGCGGCGTGCAGATCGGATACCTGAGCGCCGAACGGGCACCGTACATCAGCGGACGCATGGGCCGCGGTGAAGACGCCGTCGCGATCTTCCAGGGAATGGACGGCGGCTCAGCCTTTGTCCGGGTGCGGTTTGGAGGAGGTGCGCCGACGTTGCCGCCGGTGTCCAGCGCTGCCACAAGCTCGTCACGGTGCCTGAACCAGCGACCTGATCCGGACGGCTTCTACCCCGACGACGATGGACCGGACTGGGGCGCCTAGGTCGGTCGGCGTGATGGCCGGCACCGGGGAGCGTGAGGTCGGACCGGTCCTGCCCGTCCTCGACGCGCTCAACGGCGAGGCTCACCTTAGTCTCAGCGGCGGCCGCCCAGGATCGAGCCCAGGATGCCGCCAAGGCCCCCGGCAGGCGACCCCCCGCCAGTTGCGCCACCCAACACTCCGCCACCGCCGCCAGCGGCTCCCAAGCCGCTGAGAACCGAGCCGAGAAGGCCGCCAAGACCGCCCTGCTGTCCGCCCGAGCGCCCGGCGAGGTGTCCTGCCACCAGCATCGCCAGGATCGGCAGCATCTGCTGCAGCAGCGCCGGGCTAAGTCCACTGCTCTGCGCCGCATGCCCGGCCACCTGACGGCTGACGTCTTTCGAGCCGAAGATGCCTCCAAGCAGCTGATTGCCCTGATCAACCTGCGTCGGCTCGCTGCCCACTACGTTGTCAGCGAGGCGTGCTCCGCCAAGATCGTTGACGTGCGACTCAACGCCTGCGGCATTATCGCCCATTCCGCCCAGCACAGACGGCAACAAGGCTTCAGCTCCACGCCGCGCCTGGTCCGCAGGGATGCCCAACTGGCCTGCCAGTGCCTCGATCCCGCCGTTCGGCAGCAGCTCGTTCAGGTTCATGTTCGGTCCTCTCGTGAACATCATCAACAGCCGTTGCCGCTTATAGGTCCGCGATAAGGCGCTGTTCCGATCGGTAGGGCGGAGCGTCGTTATTCTGACGCTGGCGTTGCCGCAAAGCTACGCGAGAGTAACTGCCGCCGCGGCCGCGCAGATGCTCTCTCCTCGCTTTGCGGGCGGATAGCTGTGCCCACGATCTGGCAGGATTCTGCATCGGCAGAATCGGCGACATCTCACGTGTTTGTACCAGCTCGGGTGGTGCAGGCGCATCAAGTGGCCAACCTGTTACTTTGAACCTCCGCGGCCTTGGACCCGTTCAAGTCACTCGGATCGCGAGGAATTCGATGACCTGTGCGATCTAACGCTTGGAAGCCAACGAGGAGAGACTGGATGAGCATCGACAATCGAGCAGGCTTCGGATCTGACGACCCGAACCGTGGACCGATCGACCGTGCAGTGAATGCTCTCGATGGTCGCGAGGATCCAACCCGTGGACCAATCGACCGCACTGCCAATGCTGTCGCCGGCCACGACGATCCCAATCGCGGTCCCCTGGACCGCGCTGCAAACGCTGTTACCGGACACGAAGGTGGCACTGCGGCAGCTTTGGCGGGCGACCGGTCGGGGTCGCACACATGGAGCGGCGGCAGCGTGATCTCGGCCATGTTCGACAGTCAGGCCGAAGCCGAGCGGGCAGTTTCTGAATTGCGTCAGGCGGGTGTCCACGATGCGTCTCTCTCTGTTATCGCCCAGAACAAGGGAACGATGACGACGAGGGGCGGCGACGGTGAGGTCACCGATGAGGAGCATACCAGCGTCCTTCGCGGTATCCTGGGCGGTGGCGCTCTCGGTGCAGGCCTCGGCGTGGCCGCGCTCGCCATCCCGGGCGTCGGACCCCTCGCTGCGCTCGGCGCGATAGCCGCGGCGGCCGTCCCAGAAGCCATGGCGATCGGCGCAGTTGCGGGCGCGGCTGCCGGTACCTTCAACGAGGTGCTGACCAAGCACGGCGTCAGCGAGGACGATGCAGCCTATTACGGCGAGCGGCTGAAGACCGGCGGAGTGCTCGTTACCGTCCAGGCTGCAGGCACCGAGGGCGAGCGCGCTCGAGAGGTGCTGTACCGCAACGGCGGGCATTCTGCATCGCGGGCACGGTCGACGGCATATTGAACGAGGAGCCGGGGGCTGCGGCTCCCGGCTCAACTGCCCCGTCTAGGACGGCAGCTCGCCAGGAGCGATGCCGGCACGACTAACTTGAACATTCGGGCTGTGCCCGCGCTAGGTCGAAGGCGCAGCTTGACGGGCGAGCAGCCGACAGGTTGAGCAACGTTCATCCAGACCGAGCTTTGAGGAACAACGTGTGCGTTTAACAGTGGGTTGGTCTCTGGCGATTGGAATCTCGCTGTCCGCTTGCAGCGTCCGTTTTGGTCCGGACGAAAACTCAACCTCTCCGGCAGCAGAGGTGACAGCGCAGCCCCAGTGGTCCGCCCAGGCAAAGGAGCAGTTGCGCAAAGCTCTTGAGGCGCGGGCTGTGCACGGGCTCGACAAGGTTGACTTCGGCGCTACTTCGAACGCGGACGCGGACCTTACCGGACAGGCAATGCGCTACGCGGCAGCGCTGGCGCGTGGTGCCGCTGACCCCACGAAATTGTACGATGTTTACACTGTGCCGCGACCATCCCCTGATCTGAAGGCCGGGCTTGCCAACGCGCTGCGTGCCGGCGACCTGACCGGATGGTTTGCCAGCCTCGCTCCGCAGGACGCCAACTACAAAAAACTGTCTGACGCCTACCTCAGGTTGCTCAGGGCGCCGGCCCAGTCGGTTGCAGAGATCCCGGTGATGGGAGAGGCGATCAAGCCAGGGGCGGTCGATCCCCGTATCCCGGCTATTGCACGCGAGCTTGCCATTCTCGACTATGTCACTCCGGAGGATGCTCAAGGCGATCGGTATACGCCCAAGCTGATTACAGCCGTTCGACAGATGCAGGCCGATTACGGGATGAAGCCGGACGGCATCATTGGCAGTGAAGCGCTGGCGATCCTCAACATGTCCGACGTCGATCGCAGCCGCGCTATCGCTGTCTCGATGGAGCGGCTCCGGTGGCTGGAGCGGACACCTCCTGCAACGCGCATTGACGTGAACCTGGCTGCCGCCCGACTGACGTATTGGCGTGACGGCAAGATCGTCGATAGCCGCAAGGTTATCGTCGGTGAGCCCGACACCGAAACGCCGCAGCTTGGATCGCCCATTTTCCGGCTGGTGGCGAACCCGACCTGGACCGTGCCTCGCTCGATCCAGGAAAAGGAAATAGTCAACAAGGGTTCTGGCTACCTCAAGGCCAATAACATGGTGTGGAAGGATGGATGGATCGTGCAGCAGCCGGGGCCCAAAAACTCGTTGGGGCTGGTCAAGTTCGACATGCAGAACGACCATGCCATTTATCTGCACGACACACCCGCCAAGCCCCTGTTCGCCATGGTGCAGCGGCAACGTAGTCATGGCTGTGTCCGGGTCGAGGATGCGCTCGGCTTTGCGGAAATGCTGGCGAAGGATGAGGGGGTCCTGGATGAGTGGCATACAGCGCGGGCAAGCGGCAGGGAGACGTTCGTGAAGCTGCCAGGGCAGATCCCGGTCCGCATGCTCTATCAGACGGTGCTGTTCGACGGCGCGGACGAGCCGATCGTCCGCAACGACCCATATGGCTGGGATGATCGCATCGGTGCAGCTCTCGGGTTCAAGGCTGGCAAAGCCCTGCGCGTGCAGAGTGGTGCCGTCGACGTCGGGCCATGAACCGAAGGCTCACGGCGGCACCTGGACGCAGTCGCTGCGTTTCAGCCTTTCACCAGCATTGGAGTTGAGCGTGAGCATTTTCGGCAAAATCAAATCGGCAATCTTCGGCGAGCGAGGTGTCCTGGGCAGCGGGCACTTCGGCACGCCTAAACCCGATGCGCCTGCGACGGCCCCCGAGCCACGGCTCGATACCACTCCAGCATCGACGGTTTCGACACCCTCAGCAGCGCCGGCCCCGGCAGCCGCGCCTGCCCAGCATTCGCCGGCTGCGGAGAGCGTCGACGTTGAGGCCGTGCTTCAGGCCATGGCTGCGCGGAAGGGAATGTCGCTGAACTGGCGCACATCGATTGTCGATCTGATGAAGCTTCTCGATCTCGACTCCAGCCTCGCCAACCGGCAGGAACTGGCAGGTGAGCTCGGCTACCACGGCTCGAAAGATGGCAGTGCGGAGATGAACATCTGGCTGCACAAGGCGGTCATGCGCGAGCTGGAGAAGAGCGGCGGCAGGGTTCCGGCCGCTCTCAAGGACTGACGGCTAGCACCCGCACGTAAAGCAGCGGCAGGGAGCGCGTCCTGCCGCTTGCTACGCCCCGCGCGAAGGTCGAGCATCGTTGGCGATGAGCGCAGCGCTCCTGGTCAGATTTCTAGCCCAGCGCAGGCGAATTCAGCCATGTTATAAGCTGGCTCTTTTAGGGCGCACCGAACTTCACGCGTGGGTGACAGAAGATGATCTTTTCGTCCTCGTTGCGGATCTCCACGCGCTCATGCTGCCCGCTTCGCACCGCATCTTCAGCCTGAACCATCGCCTCGCCTAATTTGCCGCTGATCGGCTCACGGGCAATTTCGAGAGCGTCCTTCAGAAAGACCATGTCGTAGCTCATCGATATCCTTCCAAACGAACGACGTGGGCGTTCGCTCGTTGATGCACAAGGAACGGGTGTGATTGTGGGGACGGCGGTCTCGGCTTCCTTGCGCTGCTCCTCGGGCCCTGAAGTACCGTTCTGCGTCGGTCGCCATGATCGGCAAGCGCGTTTTTCGCAGACTGCTGTTGAAGACGAACGCTGGCCTTAGTCTAGCTTGGTATCCGACCGGTCAGTATCGCCTCAACAAGCGGATCGCCTGCACGCGCCGGTACGGCGCGAATGGCCGCTTCTTCCCGGCCAATGGCACGCCAGAGCCCTTGTGAAGCCTGGCTGGTCACTGCGCGCTGGATCGCGGGTATGTCGATGCCGGTCGCCGCGCCAAGGACCGGCCCGAGGATCGACCCGCCTCCGAACTGCCGAAGTGCCTCACCAATCTCGGGGAACATCGCATCGATGATCTGATCGCCGATGGATCGTTCAAGGTAGGAGGTGGCGGCGGTCGGCCCGCCGTGGACGATGCCGAGTGCATCCGAAAAGGTGAGGGACTGGATCGAGTCATAAACAAGCGGCGCGGCGCGATCCGCAGCTTCGCCCGCGGCGCGGTTGATCGCCAGCGTCAGTTCACGCTGCACCGGTGCCGAACGCAACAGGGCACCGAGAACCGCGGCAGAACGATCGCTGCTTCCACCTGGAAGTGTGATGCGCGCAGCGGGATCGTTCAGGTAGCCGTTCGATGTTGCCAGCCGGGCAAGCGCACGCTGGCTGGAGATCTCCAGCAGGCGTCGCAGGCCCTCGGTCAAACCTCCACCCGGTCCGCCTGTCACGCAGGCTGGCAGAGCGAGCAGCGGCGCGATCAACGCTGCACCGAGAAGCAGAGATCTGCGGGAAGGCTGGGACATGCGGCTGTTCTCTTCTGTCGGCTGAGTTGCCTCTAACTCGCCCCAGCCGACCTAACGCCGGCTGAACGGGAGATCATCGTTGCTCTGGCAGTAAAACAGCAACCTGCTCAGCCCAGAGCGCCGGCACCGCGCCGGTAGCGGTCAGTGTCGCCCCATCCACACCAGTCCTGATGTTGCCGACGAGGATCGCCTCCACGACCGCTGGTGCCAGGAACGCCAGCCGCAGCACGCGGGTGACATAGCCCGCCTGTACGTTCTCGCTAGCAGCCAGCGTGGTGACATCAAGCTCGCCCGCCTTGAGGATGCTCCACCAGCGCCGCGCCCTGAGGATGAGTCGGACGAGCGAACCGTTGGCGGTCGCGGTCACGCCGCTGCCACTGGCATGCACCAGCCGCATGACACGCCCTGAGCGGGTGAGCCGCACCTCCGAGCGGATGGTGATGGTCTCCGCTGTGGTGGTGCCGGCAAGCTGGAGGACTGCGGCGATAGCCGCGGCATCGCAGACCAGATCGATGCGCCCGTCATGGATCTGCACCGAGGTGAGGATGCTGCGGGCAGTATTCTTCAGGATAGCGGGTGTACCGCTGGCAATCGCGTCGGCTTTCGCTGCGGCGGCGGCAAAGCTGTCGGGCGTCAGCTCGAGCTGCGCGGCAGCAGCAAGCTCGACCGGGTCGGCAAACAGCTCGGCGATCCGCCGGGTGACAGCCGCCTCCAGCTCCGTGGCCGGAATGCGCAGCCCGGTGTCGCTGGAGCCGGTCTGCAGGTGACGACTGACATAGTAGCGGTAGCGTGCCTTCCCCCTGGCGGCATGGGTGGCGACCAGCGGCTGCCCTTGCGCATCCACGACGCGGCCGGCGAGCAGGCTGGCCGCTGCCCGGCCACCGCGGCGCTGCTCGCCCTGGCGGTTGTCGGTGAGCTTGGCCTGCACCGCGTCCCACACGTTGCGCGGGATGATCGGCGCATGGAGGCCGGCGTGAACCCGCTCCTGATGGTGGATCTCGCCGACGTACGTCGCACAGCGCAGGATCGAGTAGAGGTTGCCACGCGAGAAGCGGACACCGCCGAACGCCTTGCCACCGAGGGTGGTGCGGACCGGGGCGCGGATGCCGCGCTGCTCCAGTTCCTCGGACAGGCTGCGCACCGAGCCGAGCGCCAGATAGCGCGTGTAGATGTGCCGGATGATGGCGGCATGCTCCTCGACGATTCTGAGGGATCGTCCATCAGGGGCGTAGCCAAGCGGCGGCGTACCGCCCATCCACATGCCCCGGGCCTTGGAGGCGGCGATCTTGTCGCGAATGCGCTCGGCGGTGACCTCCCGCTCGAACTGGGCAAAGGAGAGCAGCATGTTGAGGGTAAGCCGCCCCATGCTGGTGGTGGTGTTGAACGACTGGGTGACCGAGACAAAGCTGGTGCCGGCGGCATCGAAGGCCTCCACCAGCTTCGAGAAGTCGAGCAGCGAGCGGGTCAGCCGGTCGACCTTGTAGACGACGATGATGTCGATCTCGCCGCCTGCGACATCGGCCAGCAGCCGCTGCAGGGCAGGGCGGGCGAGAGTACCACCGGAGATGCCGCCATCGTCATAGCGCTCACCGCTCAGCAGCCAGCCTTCGCTGGCCTGGCTGAGGATGTAGGCGCTGCACGCCTCTCTCTGCGCATCGAGCGAGTTGAAGTCCTGCTCCAGACCCTCCTCGCTCGACTTGCGCGTGTAGATCGCACAGCGGACCGTGGTCGCGGCTCTGCTCAGGACAGGCTTCATGCCGCGACCTTCTTCTTCAGGCCGAAGAAGGCAGGTCCGGACCAGCGCGTGCCGGTGATCGCGCGGGCGACCTCGCTCAGTGAGCGATATGGCCGCTCCTCCCAGCGGACGACCTGATCCTCTCCCACCGTCACCACATGCACGCGGCCCTGCCACTCGCGCACCAGCCGCATGCCGGGCCGGGCAGGGGCGGTCAGCGTCTCGCCGCGGCCAAGCTGGTCGAGCGTGCGCGTGGTCGCCCGCGACAGTCCGCCGAAACTCCGCGCCTGCAGCTCCCACGCAAGCGCCAGCCGCAGCAGCTTCGGGCTGATCCGCGGCACCGGACTGCCGGTCAGCGCCGACCACCGCTCGCGCAGGGCGGCCGAGGACAGCGCCTCCAGCGCGGCGATCTCCGCCTCGACGCTGCTCATGCTGCGGCCGCCGCAGCGTCGATGCGGTAGCAGGTCGCGCCATCGCGGCTGTACCGCACGATGGTGTGGCCCTTCTTGCGCAGGCCGGTCAGCGCAGCGCGGGTGGTGTGCGGCAGCCAGCCGGTGGCGGTGATCAGCTCCGGCAGCGTTGCGCCGGTGGGCTGGGATAGCAGTGCCACCACCGTGCTGGCTTTGGTGACCCGAGGCATGGCCAAAGTTGAAGCAGCAGTTGCGGGATCAGGGGAGGGCTGCGCCGCGCCTTGCTCGCCATCGACAATGCCGATGGCGGCCAGACCCGCCGCGGTAGCGTAGATGCCGTAGCGGACGTCAGCGTCGGTGCGGTGCACCGCACTCCCGTCGCCGGCCTCGCGCTCGTCGGCGTAGCCGGCGCTCACCAGTGCGCCGATAGCCTTGGTGATGCCGCCGCCGCGGCGCAGCGTCTGCGGCAGGGGATAGAGGCTGGCGGTGTCGTTCTGCGCGGCGTGGGTCAGCAGGATGGCCTGCGTGTCGCTGAGTTTTGGCATGGTGGTGTTCCTTAGCTCGCAGCGGCTCCAGTGCCGCTGCCACCACCGGCAGCCCTGTCGGTCACGCCGATCAGGGCTCTGGCTCGTCGGCCCTCGCTGCGCATCCGAGTCGGGCATCCTGTCGCTCTGGTGGGCGCTCAAGTCCAGTTTGCTTCGTCACTGCGGGCACGTTTGTCGCAGTGTCGATGGTACTCCCAAGGAACGCCAATGAGCAGACCGGGGCCAGACCCTGTCCCGTATGCCTATCAACCAACAGGCAAACGGCGGCAACCTAGGAAACAAAACAAGCAGTTTCGCGGCACTGACAGCTTCATCGAAGTAGCAAAACGCTGCAGGAGCCGTTACTTCATACTACGTCAGGAGCTGGTCCGTTCGATTTGCCCGCAGCGTCAGCAGGCATATGGCGCGACACGCGAACATGCCTGCCTGGTGTTTAGCGACAGGTGAAATGCGCATGGCTAACTCGCCCGACTATTACTCTGTGCTGGGAGTGCCCCCTACGGCAGATCGTGCGATTATTCACGCCGCGTGGAAGGCACTGCTCCGCCGATATCACCCTGACGCAAACTTCGGTGAGGACGTTTCTGCCCGCGCAAAAGCGATCAACGAGGCGTATGCCGTCTTGGGTAAGAAGGAAGCACGTGCCGCCTACGATCGCTCGCGACTTCCGCCGTCTTCCCGCTCATACACCTCACACCGCTCGTCCTATGCCACGCAAGCGGGCAGGCGCCCGATGCGGGCTAGCCCATCACTGCGGCCCAGCGATAACTTCTCGCAGCCTCTCGAGGGCAATCAATGGCTGATAGGCTTCTTACTGCTGCTTCTCACCACTGCGCCCGTGGCTATGATCCTGGTCCTGCACTTCGAGGAGACGGGATCGACGTATGCGGTGCGACGCGACGGGGCCGCTCCCCGTGTGCCGGAGATGCCAGCAGTCCCCGAACGCACCCCATCGGGCACGAAGCTCCGGATCGAGCAGTCAAAATCCTGAGTAAGCCGTCAGAGCGCCGGGGCAGGGACGCAACCGCGTCACCTGCCGTTCGACCTGGCTTACTGATAACCGCCGTTCTCCTCGCGCTCTTCAGCTGCGTCCTCCTGCACCTTCTCCATCTCTTCTGCTTCTTCCTTATCCTGCGTGGTGTCGGGATCGATCATGATGCGCTCCTTCGTGTCGGGCCTCAACGCAAGATCGGGCAAGCTGGGTGCGCGGCAGTTGCCCGCGATCCATGTTCCACAATCGCGCGTTGACCTGCATCGGCCCAGTCAGGCAACCCTCGGAGATCATCATGCGGTTCGTTCAGATCGACATCCTTCCATCCGGCAAGGCGCTGGTGGACATCGACAAGCTGACCCATGCTGTGCCTGAGGGTGCGGGAACCCGCCTTTTCCTCGGAGCTCAGCACCTGGACGTGCCGCATTCGCTGGCCGAGCTGGAGAACGTGTTGGCCGGTCGCGACCGGACCGACAGCGGCGAGAACAGCATGGCTGGGTTCGGGAGGCGGTGAACGGCAGCAGGTGACAGTATGGCGTGCGATCACGAGCTATGGAGCCTCACGCTCAAGCTCGAACAGGAACACGGTCGAGAAGGGTCGAGGCACATAGCTGAGCGGATCGGCGCCGCCGCAATCGCTGGTGATTGGGACGATGTCAGGATGTGGAAGGCGGTTGCTGCGAAGTATGACCAACTGCTGCATCAGGGTGCGGGAATGGCTTCCTGATGGTGCGAAACTGCCGAGCCGCCTTTTGTGTCGCGCCCGCGCGTAGCGACTTGGACGACCACCGCCGTTGCGAGCAGGATGGACGACACCAGCCCGCCGATCGCCAGCAGGCCCGACGAGCTGATCGCGAGGTCTAGCCTCAGTGCCGAACGTCGGCCGACCTTCAGCTTCAATCGCGCGCGATGACGACGGTCGAGGCTGACCGGAGCGACTGAATTGTCGATGTGCATGGGGCGACCAACGCTGGATGCGCAGAGCTGTTCATCGACTTGTGTCGCGCCGATCCGACCGCACGGGCCCGACGTTCGCCTGTCGATTCGATCCGTGCTAGGTCGCTACGACATGGCGGAGCGATCCTCGGTTCCGCCGATTACAAGCAGACAAGTCATGGCAGATGCCAAGGACGTGGCGGCCGCGATACAGTCGGCGCTCGACGAGATCGGCGTGACTGGCGAACTTGATGTGACGATGGATGGCAAGGCGGCCAAAAAGCCGCTGGGCTCGTCAGGCGGCGACGATGTGCACATCGATGTGGTCGTCGAACCAGTGGATGAAGCTGGCGAACGGGCACGCGATAGGCCTGCTTGACCTTAGGCTTGGGTCCGACTTCAGGAGAATACCATGTCGATGGAAGACACCACAGAGATCGGCCAGCTGCGAGACCGGCTCAGCGTCGCTGAGCGGAATGTGACGATGCTCCACGAACTGCTGAAGCCCCTACTGAAGGCCAACGGATCAGCCGCACCCGACCTGCTTCACTCGGTGCACAGCACGCGATGAAGCCAGGCGTCGCTGGCGATCAGGTCACAGCGGCTGCCTCGTCGAAGCGCGCCTCGTTGTCGACCGCTGCCGACAGATCAATGGGACGGAGCTGCACTAGGCCGGCATGTTCTTAACCGGCTTGGCATAGAGCTGGCGTCAGGACGCACATCGAGGATCTGACGCATGCGACATTGGAGGGGCGACCGCTCGACGGTGGAGCGAGCGGTGGAGATCGCCCGGAACGGCCTGGCCACTAATCTCGACGGCATCCGGGTGTGGCTGAACAACGAAGGGCGCCAAGGGGTCGAGGCTGCGACAAGCGGCATGTTGATAAAGGCCCAGCTCAACCAGCTGATCAAGGAGCGGACAGCCGCTTCGGGAGCCAGCACCGGCCGTTGACGTCGATCTCGCGATCGGATGATCTGGATCATCGTGTGCGAGACCACGCTACGCCTACGGTCGCCCATGACCAGCACCGAATTGCACGACATCGCCAAGCTCCGTAGCCTCCGCGGCACGCTGGGCGAGATGCAGCAGCCGCAACGCTCTGCGGGAAGCGAAGAAGCTATCAACAACTGCCAGGGCGAGATCAGTAAGATCGAAGCTGACTGGCCTGACGATCGGTTGGTCGCCGCCTTTAATGGAACGGAAAAGCGCGTCGGTGAGCCCGAGGCTGACGCTCTGCTAGCCGAGATCAAGCACCGTGGCTTGAGCCTGTGAAGCGATCGGATGGCAGCAAGTCGACAGTCGAGCGCGCAATCGAGATTGCCCGCATTGGCACCGCCACTTCGATACCGGAGATCCGGACGCAGCTTCGCGAGGAGCATTACGAGAATGTGGAGACGGAGACGAGCGGGCTGACCATCAAGGAGCAGCTGAAGAAGCTGATCGCCGGTCGGCAGGAACGCAGTGTTCGTGTCACGTAGACTGGACCACGCCTGAAGAATGCGGTTGCTTGCTTCAGCCTGGCTCCTTTCGCAGATCCCCTTGCTCATTCTGCATCATCCAGAACCGTGACCAGCCTCGCACCTTCGGGAGGATCAGCCACGTCAGCGCGGACGTGAGCAGGACCGAAGACACGATCTGCTGCAGAACACGCGGGACGTCGGGCAGCGCCCACGCGACGACGCTGCTCACGATCAACAGCGTCGGCACTACCCCCAGCCAGGTTACCAGTGCCGTCTTCCACTTCTTGGCGGCAACCTCGCTGGGCAGATCGAAGCCCATGACGCTGCCGCTGTCGTTCTGGTCCAGGCCGACCGAGAAGGCATCGGCCTCGGAAGCCAGCGCGATGTAGGTCGCGCCCTCCGACCAACGCTCTAATCTCCGCCGCTCGTCGAAGTGCAGGACGAGATGATGCAAGCCGCCCGCCTGATCGAGGCGCACTGCCGACATGAACCCGCCATCGACATGCGCCGCAGCGATCACGCGATCCACCCACGAACCATACGCCTCTTCGTGTCCTGGGCGCATGACGCGGCTGATGACGAAGGCGGCGGGCGCGGGCGGGGGGCTGGGCATCACCGGCCGGACTATCGAGCGTCCGACAGGTTCCGCTATGCCGCCATTCGAAGGGGGGTAGGCGGCAACCACTGGCCCTCACCCAGACTGAACGCCAGCTGAGTGGTCGCTCTGCCCAGTCGGTCAGCTGCGACGAGCCGATTACGAATCTGTGTTCCCCATTCGTTCTGGCGAGCGTTACAATGCGCGCGAACGAGGGACCGAGTCATGAGCGCGTTGAGGCTCCACGAAATACCGTATGATCTGGTGCCGCGGGAGGTGCCCTACTTCCTGTGCCGGACGCCCGCAGGGTTCCCGTCGCCAGCGCAGGACGACATGCAGGATCCGATCGATCTGGGTGCCTGGCTCGTCGAACATCCGGCTGCCAGCTACATCATGCGCGTCGACGGCCAGTCCATGTCGGGAGCGGGCATCAACGACGGCGACCTGATCGTCGTGAACCGCGCCAAGCAGGCTCGGGCGGGCGCGATCGTGGTGGCGCTGGTCCACGGCGACCGCACGCTGAAGCGGCTGCGCCGGATGGACGGCCGCTTCTGGCTAGTGCCGGAGGCTGAAGGCTTTCCGCACATCATCGTCGATGAAAACGTGGAGATATGGGGCGTCGTGGTCGGTGTCGCCCGCAAGATGCCATGACGACGCCGATCGCGCTGATCGACTGCAACAACTACTACGTGTCCTGTGAGCGGGCGTTCGACGCCAGCCTCGTCGGGGTGCCGGTGATCGTCCTGTCGAACAACGACGGATGTGCCATCGCCCGCTCGGCAGAAGCGAAGGCGCTCGGCATCAAGATGGGCGATCCGATGCACCATCTGCGCGACAAGGTGCGTCAGCATCGGATCAGGGTCCTGTCGTCCAACTACACGCTCTACGGCGACATGCAG
Organism: Microvirga sp. SRT01; assembly: GCA_018139225.1. Taxonomy (GTDB): domain Bacteria; phylum Pseudomonadota; class Alphaproteobacteria; order Sphingomonadales; family Sphingomonadaceae; genus Sphingomonas; species Sphingomonas longa. The sequence goes on along the minus strand of JAGSNX010000004.1, from coordinate 419,884 downwards.
CGACGGGTGATCGCTGCGTGCGAGGCGTTCGCCCGCGACTTCGAGATCTACTCCATCGACGAGACGTTCCTCGACCTCGCCGGCTTTGAGGACCGCGATCTCGTGAAGCACGCCCACGCCATGCGCGATCAGGTGCGGCAGTGGACGACCATCCCGACCTGCGTCGGCATTGCCGGGACGAAGACCCTGGCGAAGCTCGCCAACGCCGCCGCCAAGAAGGACGCGGCGCTCGGCGGCGTGGCGGACCTGCGCGACGAGGATGTCCGCCGTCACGTCATGTCCGCCTTTCCGGTTGGCGACGTCTGGGGCGTGGGCGGGGCGACAGCGCGCAAGCTGAACGACCTTGGGATCACCACCGCGGGAGCGCTGCGCGACATGCCGATGAAGCAGGCCAGAGCGGTCGGCACCGTCGTGCTCGAACGTCTGGTCGCCGAGCTGCGCGGCGTGCCGTCCGCGGCGGTGGAGATGGTGCAGCCGCAGCGTAAGGGCATGGCGGTGACCCGGTCCTTCGGCACACCCGTGACGAGCTTCGACGGAATGATGGGGGCGCTCAGCCAATACGCGCTGCGTGCCGGCGAGAAGCTGCGCAGCCACGGCCTCGTCGCCGCGCGGCTGACCGCCTTCTTCAATACCAACCGCCACAAGCCGGAGCGGCCGCAGCACGCCGGATCGCGGATGGTGACGCTGCATCCCATGACGAACGATAGCCTCGAGCTGATCGCGGCCGCACGCCGGGCCGCGGAACGGGCGTGGAGGGACGGATATGCTTACACCAAGGCTGGCATCATGCTGGACGATCTCGTCGCCGCAGACATGCGTCCGAGGACGCTATTCGAGGAAGACACTGATAAACGGACCCGGCTGATGGGCGCGCTTGACGAGATCAACGGTCGGTTCGGACGATGGACCGCAGTGACCGCGTCGCAAGGCTTCCGGCGTGAGTGGAAGCTGCGATCGGAGATGCGCTCGCCGGCGTGGACCACCAGCATCGCCGAGGTGCCGACGGTTCGCGCCTAGCTGAACGTGGCAAGTCCGTGGCGTTCACCACCCGGGAAGCGGTGGCATGTCATGCAGCACCATGCCCCGCCGCCCCGCTAGCAGGCGCCCCTGGCGTCCGGTCGATCCGCGATGTCGTCGTGAGCGATTGAAGGAAACGTGGCAGGAGCGGTTCATCCGTTGGTGGCGCATCGTTCGATCCGACTTCTAGCAGGAGTCGACGGGCGACAACCGCGGACATAGGCTGGCACCATGACCGACGAAGATGCGACTCACCGCCTCGGCGCAGCGATAAACCACCTGCACGCCTTCGCCGCCACGTTCAGCCCTAACGACTATGTCAGCGAGGCAAGCGCGCTGACCGGCGACGACCTCAACGTGATTCTTGATCGGCTCGAGAAGGTGCACGCTGCGGCTGTCACGGAGCAGAAGCCGTGAGCGGTTGCCGGTCGGTTAGCGCAGGCGCTGGCACGGCGATCACGGTCGGGGCGGACAGCACAGTTATGCACCGGGGCTCGCCTGATGTGTAACCGAGCCCGCCTCTCTGGCGAACCGGAGACGCTGTTCGCGCGCTTCAGCGCGAGCTGGGCGCAGGACGTGGTGCGGCCAAACAAGGATCCGGTCGAGCTGTTCCCCAAGAGTAAGGCCTTTGTCATTCGCGAGGAGCGTGACCAGCGGGCCGTCGATCTGATGCTGTGGGACGTTCTGGGCGGCGCTGCTCCGTGGCCCATGACCAACGTCCGCAACCTGGGGCTGCCGCAGTGGCGCCGGCTTGCGGCCGAACCACATAACCGCTGCCTCGTCCCGCTGACCGAGTTCTGCGAGTGGACGCCGGACAAGCACAAGGTTGGAGACGGCGCACCGATCAAGGGTGAGATGTGGTTCGACGTGCCAGAGCAGCCGGTATTCGCTGTCGCTGGGTTCTGGCAGCAGACGAGCAAGGGGGCCGGGTTCACAATGGTCACGTGCGACCCCAACGAGCTGGTCGCGCCGATCCACCCCAAGGCGATGATTACGATCCTGCATGAAGCGGACTGGGATCGTTGGTTGCGGGGTAGCTATGACGATGTGGTTACGCTCCAGCAGCCGTATCCGTCGGAGCGGATGACGGTGCGGGGGCCGGTATTCCCCACGCGATCACAAGGTTGAGATGACCGAAGCGCAGCTACAAGCCACGTTCGGGTTGGAAAAACAGATTAGCGCTGCTTGAGACGCTCTAATGGCAGCGAGTGCCCCGCGGGTGTAGAGCCGGTAAGCTGTGGATCAAGTTCGCCCGACTTGATTGCGGCTTCGAAGGCGTCGAGTACCGCCGGAAGCTCTTCGACTTGCCAGATTGTGACTGACTGTCCGCCGATCACCATGGGTTGGCCGTCCGGACGTGTCGGGGTGAATGCCACCCGCCCGGCGTCGTCGCGTGCGAGCCACTGCCCACCGGCCTGTGGCGATTGATCCAGATCGTAGGCGGTGCGGGCCTGATGGAGCTTGTCGAGCATCGCGGATCGTTCGGTGTTCGGGTTAACCGGGTCAGATGCGGCTGCGGCAGCGGAGCCGATAGTGCTGGCAGCACCGTCCACGATATCCTTCAGTGACATGTTCTGGCTCCACCTCCGCGGCAAAACGGGCTCGCAAAAGCTCAACTGGATAGAACGTCCCGCAGTTCCGCCGCCGCAGCGGTTCAGTCGGGTGACCTGTAGCCACCCTTCGCGTTAGGATCGGACTTCTTGTAGCCACCACGGCGCGGGTTCGCGATCGCCTTTCCTTCCGAGCGGCTAGTCACGACGGTCTCCGGCTGGATGCTTGGGGCCGGTGTCGGCTGCGGCTGGTTACCACACGCTGCTAAGGATAAAAGGACTGCCGTTGCAGCTGCCGATACGGTGTAACCGGTACTCGCTCGTCGCATTCAACATCCTCGATTTGGCTAACGCCGGAACCATATCTGCCAGGTTGATCGCTGGGAAGTCGCTGGCTCGTCGGTGAGATACAGGAACATAAGGGCGGGCCGTTCAGCCAATCGTCGTCAAGCGGGGCTCTAGTTGGCAAGAGCCGAGCGAGTCCCGGCAGCACGACAAAGCCGACAATCTCTCGACCGGCGGCTTCCCCATCCCCGCCAGGGGAAATCAATTAAGCGAACGAGACTTCCGCGCTGACGCGACGGCGGCGCATCGCTCCGCCAACTACGCCCATGCCGCCGATCATCATCGCCCACGTTGCAGGTTCGGGAACTGCACCTGCCGGTGTCGACGCGTAGGACAAACCATCAATCGCGAACGTCGGGCCTCCGGCAGCATCGATCGACAGGGCGCGAAACCCCGTGCTGTCGATCAAGCCAAAGAATGGCGTCGATCCATTTGCGAGTGTAAGGCTATAATGCGCCGCGCCCCCGATCGTCAGCCTCGATGTATCATAGGACAGCAGGTCGAAGCCGACCGCGTACACATCGGATCGAAACACAATCGAGAAGACGCTGCTGCCGTTATCAGTAATGAATGCCGCTGAATTTCCGGAACTCGCGCCTAGATCACCGTTGATGAAAACTAAATCAGGATTTCCTCCGGTTTCTGCAATGGTGAAATCGCCATAGGCTTGGCTGGCGGCTGCTTCCCGTTTCTGCTCGAAACTCTCGAACATCAACGCTTCCGCGGCAGCCTCGAACGCGACGCGATCGGTATAGATCGTCGGTGCTGCGCTGGCAGGAGCCGAGTACGCCGTTGAGATAGCTACGGCAGCCAGAATCCGTATCCCGAAAGTCTTCATAAACCAACCTCATGACCTTTTATCGGGACGATCTTTTGTGTTAACTGCTATATAATCATTCATCATTTGATGTTTTATCGGCTGTTGAGTGCGTCCCGATTTGGGACGATCCGCCTCAAACCGGCCCTCCTGCTCCGGCAAGGCACAGTGAAGCCGCTGACGACCCTGCGGAGTGGTCAGCGGCTTCCTCGACACCACCCAGAATGATGGATCAGGCGAAGCTAACCTTCGTGCTGACGCGACGACGGCGCATCGCCCCGCCGACCATGCCGAAGCCGACGATCATCATCGCCCATGTGGAGGGCTCGGGGACTGCGCCGATACCGGCGTTAGAGTTGGTGCTGTCAAAGCAACTGCACACGACCCGTCTAGGGCGAAATACTAACCCGTTTGCCTGCCTTTCGGAGCGCAAACGGGTGCTTTCTCTAAACCAGGGCGAGCGCATCCGCAGCACTGACAGCTTTACTGGCTTATGCTCGATTGCTGAAGAATGAGTGATGTACGGTCAATTCGCGAGCTGGTGCACTTGTCTGGCAAAACCCTCTGCTATGGTCGAGACCTCGTGGCGGAATCTTTTCATCGCTTCTGGACAGGTTCAACTACAAGCAACAGAACCGTGTAAACTGGACATGCCGTGGGGGCAAAATGACGCAGAGACTCACCACTATCGCGATCGCAGCCGTATTGTCGGCGATGTGTTCGGAAGCGCCGCTCCCCGCGCAGGCGGCGGGCGAAAGTCTCACCAGTTATCCCGCGCTACCCAGGAGCGTACCGTACAGGCAGAGGGTTTTTGGCAACGATGTCAGTGATCCTTGGCGCTGGATGGAGGATGCCAAGCAGAGGGCCGAGCTGACGACATGGATGCAGGCATCGAGCGCGCACACGCGGGCACAACTGTCGGCGCTGCCGGGGTACCCTGCGCTGTTGTCCGCGATCACAACGGCTTCCAGGGCCAAGCCCGGCATCTACCAGGTGTCATCGGCCGGCGGGCGGCTGTTCTTTGGACTGATCGCGCCCGATGCCAACCAGCCGGTGTTGATGGTTCGCGAGAACGGCCGGGACCGCGTGCTGGTGGATCCCGGCAAGGATGCCGCGATCGGGACCTATCAGACGTCGCCGGACGGCCGCTTCGTCGTGGTTCAGCTGTCGAAGGGCGGCAGCGAGATCGGTGCGAGCTACATCTATGACGTCGCGAACGGCAAGCGGTTAGACGATGTGCTGACGCCGATGTGGAGCGATCAGGTGAACTGGGCGGACGGCAGAACGCTGCTCTACACCCGCATGGCGCGAACCGAAGGCAAGAACGTGCAGGAGGACGTGACGCTCTACCGCCACGTCATTGGCAGGCCGGCGTCGGAGGACGCGCCGCTGCTCGGAAGCCTCGCCAGGACGACGGTCGTCGTCAGCAAGGAGGAGGCGGCTTTGCCCGGGTCGGACGTCGGCAGCGCCTGGACGATCGGCGTGATCGGGCAGGCGCGACCGGACTCTCGGATAGCACTGGCGCGCACGGCCGATCTCGTTGCGGGCCGCGCCGCCTGGGTGCCGGTTGCCGACTACGAGGACCGGGTCACGCGCGCCACCGTCCATGGCGATACCCTCTACTACATCACCCAGCGCGAACTGCCCGACGGGGAGGTCCGCAGCGTCGATGCCCGCGCCCCGAAGCTGTCCGCCAGCCGTCGGGTGCTCGGCGGCGGCGGGTTGGTGCTGAAGGAGATCGTTGCCGCCCGCGACGGCCTGTACGTCACGGCGCTCCGCCCGACCGGCTCGAGCCGACTGTTGTTCCTGCGCTACGGTGCGGCAGCGCCGGTCGAGGTCAGGCTGTCGTTCGCCGGTGCGATCGGCAACGTGTCCGCACCGGCGGACGGCGGCTCGCCGATCTTGTCGATCGTCGGATGGCTCAACGACATGCAGTATCTGCGGCTCGATGGCGGCAAGGCGACCTCGGTCGGCATCGGGAACGAGACGGACGCTGCCGTGGTCGCCGGCGCGCGACTGATTGAGGATGTCGCGACAAGCAAAGACGGAACCAAGGTTCCGCTGACCATCCTCGCTCCATCGGCGACCTTTGCCGGGGCGCGGCCGACGATCCTGGAGGCGTATTCCTCTTACGGCTCCGTGGCGGCACCCTTCTTCGGGCCGGTCACGTTGACATGGGTGCGCCGCGGCGGCGTGTTCGCGACCTGTCATGCGCGCGGAGGGGGCGAGCAGGGGCGTGCGTGGCACGAGGCGGGACGCAGCCGCAACAAGCCTCGCGGTCAGGAGGACGTCATCGCGTGCGGCGAGCGGCTGGTCGCCTTGCGCTTCGCTACCCCGCGGACGCTGGGTGCGTGGGGTACGAGTGCGGGAGGCACGATCGTGCCGCCTGCGGCCCTTGCTCGTCCAGACCTGTTCCGGGCGGTCACCGCGTCCGTCGGCATGGTCAACCCAACCGCGCTGGACCGCGGCGAGAATGGCGCGAGCCAGTTCGCCGAATTCGGCGATCCGCGCACGGCGGAGGGGTATGAAGCTCTGGTCGCGCAGGACACGACCATGCTCGTTCCGAAGTCGAGAGGCGGCCCCGACTTCCTGTTCACGGTCGGGCTCAACGACCACCGGGTCCCGTTCTGGCATTCCGCCAAGGCCGTCGCGACGATGCGGGCTGCATGGCAAGACCGGCACTTGGCCTTGCTGCGGGTCGATGACGACGCGGGCCACGGCGTCGGCTCGGGTCGAGACAAGACCCTGGCGCTCCGAGCCGACATGTACGCGTTCTTCCTGAACCGCTTCGGCCAGCCCGGTTTCGTGAAGCCGTAGGCAGCCCGGGAGGCTGCGGAGGACAGAGGTCGACTGGAAAGGCACTCGATTCGTCAACAAGATCTGCAACGCGAAGAGCGGACGAATTGCCGCTGAAGCGTGGGCGGTAGAGTAGGTCGCTCGAAAGAGCCTAAGTGGGCGTCTTGAGGAGCGAGTTTAAGAATGGCAACGCTCCCCGATCCGTGCTTTCGCAGCCACAGCAGGCGTCGTTTTCAGGTTGGTGGACCGCCCTATGAACGGACTTATGCTGTCCATGTTCGTCAGCACGATCCTGAGCGGCGTGATCGCGGCCCTCAGGGATAGATCGGTGGTGCTGTGGACGATCCTGGGAGTGCTGAGCGGCCCCATTGCCGTTGCATTGCTCTTGTGCTTGCCATCGCGCAAAGCCCTCGTGCCGCCAACACCGGTCCGAACGCTTGCTAGCGAAATACGCGAACTGCAGGAGCTACGCGAACGAGGTCTTATCTCGAACGAGGAGTTCGAGCAGGGCAAGGCGCGGGTTATGGCGTGGCCGATCGCATCGGCGATCCGGCCTGCACTGCCATCGCCGCGAGCCATGGCAGATAGCGGATGGACATGGGCGAATTATCAGCCCGCTGCCCGCGCAGCCTTTATCAATTTGGCTCAGCGCCATCATCTTGATCTGCAATGGCCAGACGACGTGCCATATGAGGTCGTCTGCACCTTTCCTGTCCAAGAGGGGCTTTCGCTTGCAATCACGTTAGCGCTCGAGAAAGGCTCCGTCCATTGCTGGGGCGATGGTTGGACTCTCGATGGGGCGACTCCCGGAAGCCCGGATGTCGGGCTGCCGGCCGAACTGGTGGAAGGCCTGGATGCCCTAATAGGAGGATCAGGCCGTCTGCTGGTACGGACGGCTTACCGCGATACTTCCCCGTTCTGGACATCGTTGCAGGTGCAGCGGAATGGTCGTTGGCGAACGGTACGTAATCAATGGGATATTCCAATTCTACCGTTATGGCGGCGTACCATAATCGAAAATGAGCCATCTCGGCTGAAGCCACAGCAGTAGATTTCTGCCCGATCTCTCAGGTCTGCACGCTAGTTAGCAGGGCCTGACGGACACGACGCACGATGCGAAGCCCGCCGCCATGACACGACATCACGACGGCGGCACGCCCGATGATTACGGCTTTAAGTTGTTCTCCTTGAGCGTTTTGCCGTCGATGGTGAACTCGGCATAGCCGCTTTCCTTGATATCGTTGGCGGCGAGTCGACCATCGATGTCGAGCCGCAGCACGTGGACGTCGCTAAAGGCGCCCGGCGACATCAGCCGTATCCCCGACCAAGCGGAGCGGCTGTAGATCTTGCTCATAGGACCCTTCTGGGCTTCCATGAACGGCGCCAGGGCCGCTGCGTTTACCTGCGCCATCGGGGTGACGTAGTCCGCCAGTTTGAATTCAGACGCATCGCCACCACTGACCGTGATGTCGACTGGGCTCGGCGCCGCGAACTTGCCTGTGCGCATGTTCAAGGACGTGCTGAGCAGCTTCCTTGCATCGGTCGGATCCTGATACTGGACCGAGCAGACGGTCAGCTGGCCTTGCGGTTCGTCATCGCTGCTGTCGATGTCTTTGCCCGAACTGAAGAAAGAATTGATTTCTGAAACCTTGGCGTTTGGGCCAAGGTGCTTGGCGATCGCTCGGAAACAGACGTCCGGTCCTTCCGAAATATTAAGCGCCGCAACCTCTGGTGCAGCCGATGTACCGGCCGTGCCCACCTGATTGGCTGCGCCATCGGCAACGTTAGTGGTGGTGTTGGTTCCCTTTCCGCACGCGGACAAGCCGAATGTCGCTGTAGCAAGCATGCACAGTGTGGCGGATCTTGGCTTAAACATGATGGACGAGTTCCTGAGATCGTGATGACTCCGCCTTCATAAGGCACGTTCCTCTGGTGTCGAACAGTAAGGCTTGCGTGCCGCCGTGTGGATCTTTTGCCGAGCGCTGGACGGAGGGTCGGAGCCATGCGATCGACAGACAATGGATCACATCGAACGCGCTGTCAGGCCACGTGGGACGGAACGTAGATGGCCGTCTCCGATCGTCTTGACCTTTTGGGCCATGGCGCTCCTGAACCTCGTTCTGGCGCACTTTGCTTTCGGCGGATACTCATCTTCCGCAGGTGGCGACGCTGCCGGAAACGCGATGAGCAGCGCCTTCGATAAGCTGTTCATGCTTGCGGCATTGGGGCTTGTCGGACTGCTCTCGCTCCTGTTCCTGCTGATCCGCAGGCAGGGATTTCGGATCGCCCTGATCGTGGTGCTGGCCCTGAACGTCTTCCTGCTGCTAACGATCTTGTCTTTACAGTTCTGACAGCAATGCCACCAATCACGCGGCCTGTTGCGGCCTGCATGATGGAACACCTTAGCCGGCATTTTTCCGATTAACGTGGCGTCAGTAATTAACAGCAGCCTGCAATCGGATCAGCGAAGTGATGCAAACGTTCTGTCGGGCGCTGTCAGCTGTAATGCACCAGCCGGTAATGGTGGCAGAGTACGGGTAATGGTATGCCCCGCCCGCGCAAGCCAGCCAGTCCGTTCCGGTACTTCAACTCCTCGCCCGAGGTGATCCGGCTGGTGGTGCTGATGTACGTCCGGTTTCCGCTCAGCCTGCGGAACGTCGAGGACCTGTTGTTCGAGCGCGGGATCGACATCTGCCACGAGACGGTGCGGCTGTGGTGGAACAGGTTCGGGCCGCTGTTCGCAGGCGAGGTACGGCGTAAGAGGGTGAGCCACATGCGTGGCTTCCGTCACTGGCGCTGGCACCTGGACGAAATGTACGTGAAGCTGAACGGCGAGATGGTCTACCTCTGGCGAGCCGTCGATCACGAGGGCGAGGTGCTGGAGAGCTACGTCACCAAGAGCCGCGACAAGGCAGCGGCGCTCACCTTCATGAAGAAGGCGCTGAAGCGCCACGGCTCACCAGAGGCGATCACCACCGACGGCCTGCGCTCCTACCGTGCAGCCATGAACGAGCTCGGCAACGCCGAGAAGCAGGAGGTGGGCCGCTGGGCCAACAACCGGGTGGAGAACTCTCACCTGCCGTTCCGACGACGAGAGCGGGCGATGCTCCGGTTCAGGCAGATGAAGACCCTGCAGAGATTCGCTTCCGTGCACGCCAACGTCCACAACCACTTCAGCCTGGAGCGCCATCTCACCGACCGACAGACCTACCGGGAACGACGCTCCGCAGCGCTTGCGGAGTGGCAGGTGCTCGCCGGCTAGGCCGCCATCCTCAAAGCGCGAGAGGCATCCGGTGGAGAGTGGTCCGCGTTAGACTGACAGCACCTTTGTAAGCAATAATTCGACCCTGACGGCTGGTACGGACGGTGCGGTGGGCGGCACGTTCGCAACGGCTCCGCTTGCCTTTGGCGTCCCACAGAGCTGGGTGTTGGCTGGTGCCGCGAACACGTCGGGCATGACGGTCGTGATCGAGAAGGGGCGGGTGGAACCAAATGGTAAGCCGATGGTCAAGATCACCATTGGCGGTTCCCTAGGAACCGGCTTGACGGCCACGCTCAACTTCCGTCAGCAGATCACCTCAGCAACCTTGAACGCGCTCATTGCCGGCGGGTTCTTCTCGGTCAACGACAAGCTGCGTGGGCGTGCCAACGTCCGCGCCGATGCGGGTTCGCAGAAGCTGATCGGGGTTGGTACGTCGATCAGCTACACGGATGCGGCAGCCGGCCAGGAGCCACGTAGCGGGCGGCACGACGGCGTTGGCTCTAGGGTCCGAAACCGCGCTCAACAATGTCGTTGACGCTTACGGGAACAGCGATCGGACTACCCTCATCACCGAAGTGATGGACCTCCAGGATCCGAACCTGGTGGCGCAGAACCAGAACGCCGTCACGCCGAGCGTGTTTGAGTTCAACATCCCAATTGTGTTCCGCAACCTGTCGGGCAGCACTGCCTCAGTCGGCGCGGTCATCTGCATCAGTGAAGCTGGCCCCTACCGGAGTGCAAACGCATGATCCTCGCCTATCCCGTCGCGCTGGCGGCCGCCCCCTGTCGCCGATGTCCTGATCGCCGGTAACACGGCGGAAGGGCCGATGCAGGGCATATGGTTCGGGAACACCGGTCAGGGCGGCTACGATCGCATCACGATCCGCGATAACGACCTGCGCCTGTCCGGAGCATGGCATGGGATCAGCGTCTATGAGGGGCGCGCGATCGTCATCCGCAACAATCGCATCCTGCCAATCCCCGGGTCGCGTCAGCCGCGCGGCGATCACCCGCTGACCTATCCCTGGGTGTACGCCCCCGACAGCGATGCACTCGCCTGCGGTAACGTCGTGGCGGCGCAGGCCAACCGGTATGGCACGGGGAAATGCCGCTGAGCTGTTTGAGGCGTGGATCAGCACGACCGGCGGCAGCAACGAAACCGTCTGCGGTGATGTCGTGCCGTCGATGCAGGGCGGACAGGGGTCAGAGCCCTGCTGAGAGCCGGCATCGATCCAGTTCCGGGACAATCTAATAAAATTGGTTTATTGTCGATTACTTGAACGGTCGGTTTTTGGTAAGACTGCTTTGCCGCATCATGGGGAGCGGCCGACTCTTGCGAGTCGCTAACGGGGAAATATCATGTCTTACAAAGGCTTGCTTGCTGCATCACTCGTGCTAATGAGCGCGACACCTGCATTCGCGGCGACCGTTTACAACAACGGCGGTCCAACTATCACCAGCGGCAACGAGACAACCGCTTGGGTGCAGGCCGAGACCTTCAGCTTCGATGCCGCCACCGTAATTGGGGGCGCCGGCGTTTATTTGGGTGGGTTTGGCAACGTCAACGCGTACGATGGCGCATTCCAGTATTTCATCTTCGCAGACGGTGCAGGAACCCCGGGATCGGTACTAGCGACCGGAGCCGTATCGCCGACGATCACCGACAGCGGAACACCTTGGGCCGGCGGCGGCAACGCTTACCTGTTCCAGTTTAGCTTTGCAGACTTCGCCGCTGCTGCGAACACAACTTACCACTTCGGTATCCATGCCAGCGGCGCAGGTGACTACAATCGCGATGAAATTTACTGGGTCACAACCGATCTCAACCGGACGAACACGGGCATCGAGAGCTTCGGCGGCACGTTCGACAACTGGACCGACAACGGCAATGAGCATGCCTTTTTCCTGACAGACGGTGTCGCTGGCGTTGTGCCCGAGCCCACCACCTGGGCTATGATGATCGGCGGCATCGGCATGGTGGGCGGTGCAATGCGCCGTCGCCGTGTCAGCACGAAGGTCAGCTTCGCGTAAGAGGTCTGCTCCCGAAGATCGGAGGGGCCGTTAGTCGAGAGGCTGGCGGCCCTTTTTGCATGTGCGCCGCCGTTGTGCGGGGGCGATAGCAGACCGTGCGAACACAAAAAAAGACCGGCGGTGAAGCCGGCCCAAGTCTTAGGAGAGGATGCCTGAAAGGCCCGAGTATGCTGCACATGCGAACGCGCTAGCGCAACCATGAATAGGTATGCACCTATTTGAGGCACTTAGCTCAGGCCCGTGCTACCAGCGCCTGTCGAGCCGCGACCGCTAACTCCCGGAACGCCGCTTGCCACGTAGCGCCAGCCTCGCTCCACGGGATCGGCCCCTCCAGCCGCTCTATCCGGCTATCCCACAGCTTCTCGGCCAAGTGCTCGTTGAGCGCTTCATCGTCGTTGCTGGTGCAGAGGCGGCAGCGTGGCATCTCGAATCACTTGCGATGTTGTTCCTTTTCCGTTCCATAGCGGAATGCGTCGGCAACAGCGAATCACCGTCGAGCTTGCCGTGCAGATCCTGCGCGAGGCGATGCGGCTGTTGGGTCAGCAGAAGGCCGACGCGGTACCGGTTCGCCTGGCGCTGCGGTGTCTGTGGCCACACTGCCCGGAGCGTTGGCCGCTGGTGACGTTCTGCGAGGCCGTGGGTCAGCCGAGCGAGATCGGGCGCTCTCAGGGGGTGACAGCCGGGTTCAACGCGATCGTACGGCAGTTGCGCCGGTCGGGGGCATATCGGGACACGGGTGCCTGACACAAAGACGCCGACCCGAAGGCCGGCGCGAGGATCAACCGGAGGCTATCACCAGTTGGGACGAACATCGTGGCAAAGCGACCACGGCAGATCAAGGCCGCCACTTCACCCCTGCACCAGCACCCGCCACACCATCCCTGCCAGCAGCAAGGCAAGGGACAAGCCGACGAGAAGGAAGCGGCGCTTCAGACGTCGAGGCCGCGCCGCTCGATCTCGGCCGCCAAAGCATCCGCCTCAGGGTTGCCCGGCTCTCGGTCTGTGGCCTGATAAGCGGCGAGCAGATCGGTGTCGTCTTCAGGAACATACGTGAAGCCGGTATTTGGCGTCCCAGTCACAACGAAAGTCCCGTACCCTGATAGTGCTAGGGGAGCGAACCCCATCGCTTCCATGCCTTCAGGGCCTCCGTAGACCGGAAGCATCTTGCTCTGATCGATCGTCATTCCCTCAGCCTACCACCTTTCAAGGATCGTAATTTGAGATCCGGCTAGTCAGCCCGATCTCAGCCGGCGCGGATCATCCATCCAGCGACAAACCAGATGACGGCGATAAATGGCACCAGCAGAATGAAGAGGCAGGTCCATCCTGCTGCTTTGTATCCGGGCTCGACTGGATCGCTCCAGCGTGGCGGCCCGGCGTCATCGTCGTCCATCCCCACAGCCTACGCCAAGAGGATCGAAGGCTCAATATTTGGTACGCGGGTGGCTCTCGATGAGCTCAGCGCGCTCCGCTAACCGTTCCCACCGCTCGGCAGATTGCAGCAACAAACGTTTGGCATTCGGCAGGGTCTGTACTTCGGCTGCGGCTCGATCGGCAGCGGCCAGTGCGCGGAGTTCCTGACTCGACGGTCCCATTACCGCGGCGTTTAGTCAGCCTGCGGATGCTCGTCGACTGCATCGGAGACGATCATCCGGTTGCCTCCCCGCCCCATAAGCCATTGATTTGCATGACACCGGGTTAGAGGCCCGAACGGGCAACCGGCATCGATAACACTCGATTTTACGGCTCCACGTTCAACACGACGGGCGGCACCCTGACCCGTTCGGTTGAGATCGACCTCACGCCTGGCATGCAGACGAAGCTGTTCAACATTTCTGGCATTTCGTCGTTCTCGTTCGTCACGTCCGGGAGCTTATACGGCGAAAACACCGTTCAGATCGACAACATCGTGTACGACCTGGCTGCTGGCGGCGGTGTGCCCGAGCCCGCGTCGTGGGCGCTCATGATCGCAGGTATCGGCGCGGCTGGCGGCGCTCTCCGTCGCCGTCGTGCGGTCAGCACGACGGTCAGCTTCGCGTAAGCTACCTCGCTCTCTTAGGAGATCGGAAGAGCCGTCAGCCATCAGGCTGGCGGCTCTTTTGCATTCGGTCAGCTTATCGAGGCTCGGCCGAGTGGCAGCGGATTGATGTTGCCGGTGGTAACGCGATCCGATTCGCCCCGCGCGATCATCAGCGCCCGCGCGCGCTTCCCGTAGTGCCTAACCAACTCCGGTGACACGCCGAGTATCTCGCCGACTCCGCTGTCGTTCAGGCCGCACTCCAGCTGGTAGCAGCATGCGTTCTTCCGCAGTCTGTGGAATGTGAAGGTCGCGCCCTCGACGATCGCCTCGCGCGGTAAGCGACATGGTTGCCGTAGTGACGAGCTATACAAATGCAGCTTCCCGTAACTTTACCCTCGTGGTTGAAGATACACCGCTGATCGCGTCGGGTGATCAGCGGCTTTTCTGTGCCTGAGCGCTACTTTCGACGACAGGAGCGGGCGCTTCCGCTGGCAGCTTTGGCTTCTGGTCCGGCTCTTGCTGACCTTGAGCAGCGCGCATCTCCTGCTGCTCGGCTTGCAGCTGCGCCTGTCGTACGCGCTCGCTCCTGGCTATGACGTCAGTCTCGTCAAAAACGGGGTGGCTGTTGTCCCATCGCACTCCACCCTGTGATTGCAGGGGTGTAGCGACTAGGGCCGTCGCAAGGATCATGATGTTCATCATCGCTCTCCGCACACTCGCCTAATCAGCGATTTACGATCAGTCGGCAGAGAAGTTGCCGGCGAAGCAAGGCGGCGCCTCGTCACGTCCGAAAACGGAAAAAGACGCGCGCGTCTCGAAATGGCACAGCGAAATATTTTGATGAACTATATAGTTAATGTGCGGTTCACACGGTGGAACCGACGCGACTGTGGTGTCGGACCTTTTAGGGGAACACCGACATGACACTCAGCGCCAAATCAATCATGCTCGCCGCAGCATCAACGATGTTTGTAATGGCAGCTTCTACCGCCGCGGCAACGCCAATCATCACCAATATTGGCGCTGATTTGTCGACCTCACCCTACACGTTCACTTACATGGGGAGCAGCTTCACGTTCGGCTCTAACGGTCAGTTGTTCACTGGTCCCATTACCGTCAGCACAGCCAATGGCGGCGAGATCAATACGACGTTCGGTGAGCCCTCGGCCTATTTTCCTGATCGTGGGACGGTATCGTTTGGCCCGGGTATGAACTTCGCCGCTTTCCCTACCGAGACTGCGATTCGCTTCAGCAATGGTGAAAATTACTTCGGTCTTCGTGCTGTTACGAACACCGGTACCTTCTACGGGTTCGCTTATTCGAGCGACAACATCCTCAACACTATCGGCTTTGAGACCGTAGCCGACGCAACGATCACTGCTACGACGATGGCTGGCGCAGTGCCCGAACCTGCCACGTGGGCGATGATGATCGGCGGCATCGGCATGGTTGGCGGCGCCATGCGCCGTCGCCGCGTTAGCACGAAGGTCAGCTTCGCGTAAGCCATCCTCGCTCCCTCGGGAGATCGGAAGAGCCGCCAGCCCAACCAGCTGGCGGCTCTTTGCTTTGGTCAGCTGATCGACGTTCTGGCGAGTGGCAACGGATCGCTGTGGCCAATCATGACGCAGTCCGATGCGTCGTGCGCCCCACTATGGATGACTCACCACGACGACCTTCAAGGTGGCCCGTCGCCTTTCGCTTGTCTCCGCGTCCTGTGCCTCGCACGTGAATGTATGGGCGCCCAAGGTGGGCAGCTCCTCGGCCGCAATCATAGCGGCCGATCGGAGAGTGGCGTTGAACGCCGCCTCTAGACTCTCGAAATCCTGTTCAGCGCCGGCCGGAAATCCGGAACCGTCGTCGATCGATGTCAGATAGCGTCCCATCCCTGCATGATAGACCAACACGGCCGGACGTTCGCTCACTTGCATCATGCAGGCACCTGGACGGCGTCGGCCGACACCTGAGCTGGTGATCGGGAGCAGGACTTCCGAGAAACAGCGCGGAGGAGCGGAGCTCAACCTCGTCGTGATCGCCCGGCAGGCAAGCGGTGCGATGCTGCCTCAAGGTAAGCGGGGTCGAAGTCCGCTAACTGTGCGGCTTTCTCCCAATCGATGATCGACACCTTCCCATGATGAAAATCCAGCACCTCGTGAGTGCGAAGTGCCTTCAGAGTCCGATTGACGTGAACCCCAGTCAGGCCGAGCAGTTCACCCAGTCGCTCCTGCGTTATGGGGAAGTCGTAGCTGACTGGTCGCTCTCCGGCAGCGATCCCAAGTCGCCACGCCACTTCGAGGAAGAGATGTGCCGTACGGCTATTGGCACTCCGCAGCGACATGCTGGTCAACCACTCTGCCATGATTGCGGCATCGACAACGCAATCTCTCCAAAAGGCGTCAGCGATGGCCGGGTACGTTCTTGCGAGTGTAACAATTTCCCCATGAGGCACGTGCAAGATGGTAGCAGCGCTAAGAGCTTGCAGCGTCGATGTCGCTTGGGGAACGACCACCGAGTGAAGGTCGGCCATGTCGCCGCGAAGGTGTATCGCAGCCATTTGTCGACGGCCAACACGATCCTGGCTGAACCGGCCAACTATGCCGGACAGCACCAAACATGCATGCTTCACTTTGTCGCCCAAGCGCACTATGTCTCGATGCGTCCCCACCTCAGCGACAATGCCCGGCAGCTTCATGATGGCCGCTTGTTCAACCTCGTCCAACGCCGAATGCCGCAGCAATCTGGCGAGGAATGGACGAAGAGGCGCAGGCTCTGAGTTGGTCATGATTGTTCCCATCAATGCATGAGCTCTCCGGCGACGAAACTCAGCGCGCGAGCAATACGAAGACTAACACGCATCAAGTATAACATACATCAAAGCGTGTGTGCATACGCTTCCGGGCTTGAGAGCGTCATCGTCTCATCAAGAGGGGGTTGATCAAGCCTGTAACGACTCGGTTCGAAGCACCCCAGGCAAGGCTTTGTCAAAGCTAATGCACCAGCCGGTAATCAGGACAGGGTAGGGGCGCTGCATGCCCCGCCCGCGCAAGCCAGCCAGTCCGTTTCGCTACTTCAACTCGTCGCCCGAGGTGATCCGGCTGGTAGTGCTGATGTACGTCCGCTTCCCGCTGAGCCTGCGCAACGTGGAGGACCTGCTGTTCGAGCGTGGGATCGACATCTGCCACGAAACCGTGCGGCTGTGGTGGAACAGGTTCGGGCCGCTGTTCGCAGGCGAGGTGCGGAGGAAAAGGGTAAGTCACATGCGCGGCTTCCGTCACTGGCGCTGGCACTTGGACGAGATGTACGTGAAGCTGAACGGCGAGATGGTCTACCTCTGGCGAGCCGTCGATCACGAGGGCGAGGTGCTGGAGAGCTACGTCACCAAGACGCGTGACAAGGCGGCAGCGCTCACCTTCATGAAGAAGGCGCTGAAGCGCCACGGCTCACCAGAGGCGATCACCACCGACGGCCTGCGCTCCTACCGTGCAGCCATGAACGAGCTCGGCAACGCCGAGAAGCAGGAGGTGGGCCGCTGGGCCAACAACCGAGTCGAGAACTCCCACCTGCCGTTCCGACGACGGGAGCGCGCGATGCTCCGGTTCAGGCAGATGAAGACGCTGCAGAAGTTTGCCTCAGTTCACGCCAACGTCCACAACCACTTCAGCCTGGAGCGCCATCTCACCGATCGACAGACCTACCGGGTACGACGCTCCGCAGCGCTTGCGGAGTGGCAGGTGCTCGTCGGCTAGGCTGCCATCCTCAAAGCCCGACATGCATCTGGTGGAGAGCGGTTCGCATTAGACTGACAGCACCGTTCGAGACGCTGCACCCGGGGGAGAAACCACTGGCGCACGCATGGTACCTCGATGCGATGTGCCATTGGCTCGAGAGGGTCGAGGCGGGTGATGAGCGACGGCTGGTCGTTACGGTGCCGCCGCGCCACCTGAAGTCAGTGACCGCCTCGGTGGCGTTCGTCGCCTGGGCGCTCGGGCGTGATCCGACGATGAAGATCATGGTCGCCAGCTACAGCCAGGATCTGTCGCGCCTGCACGCCAGCCAGTGCCGGACGCTGATCGAGTCCGACTGGTACCAGAGCCTGTTCCCGAAGACCCGGATTGCCGATGGCGGCAACCGGGCACTCGAGATCATCACTACGCAGGGCGGGGTGAGAAAGGGCGTGTCGGTCGGCGGGACGGTGACCGGTTTCGGCGCGGATCTCATCATCGTCGATGATTGCATGAAGGCTGACGATGTGAAGAGCGTCACGCTGCGCGAGGAGGTGAAGAACTGGTTTGCCAATACCCTCCTCACGCGCCTCAATGACAAGCAGACCGGTCGGATCATCTCGATCCAGCAGCGCCTCCACGAGGATGATCTGCCCGCGATGCTGCTGGAGCGTGGCTATCGCCACCTCAATCTGCCCGCCATCGCCGAGCAGGTCGAGGACGTGCCGATTGGCCCCGGCAAGGTTCACCGGCGCGTCGTCGGCGACCTGCTTAACCCGGATCGCGAGGACCGCGCGCTGCTGGATCGCATGCGCATCGAACTCGGGCCCGTCGTCTTCTCGGCGCAGTATCAACAGAACCCGGTGGCGCCGGAAGGCAATTCGATCCGGATGGAGTGGTTCCAGACCTATGACGAGCCGCCCGCGCGCCGGAACTTCACCAGGGTCGTGCAAAGCTGGGACACGGGCATGAGCGCAGCACCGACCAGCGATTTCTCGGTCTGCACGACATGGGGTTTCTGCGGGGACAAATGGTACCTGCTGGACGTCTTCCGCCAGCGGCTCGACTATCCTGAACTCCGGCGGGCGGTGGAGCGGCTTCATGACCAGTGGAAGGCCGACCGGGTGATCATCGAGGACGCCGGCGCCGGCAAATCGGTGGCGCAGGATATCAGGCTGCAGGGCAAGTTTCGGCCGTTCATGAGCAAGACCGACGTGGACAAGATGTCGCGCTTCACCGGGACCTTCGGGGAAGTCGAGGCCGGCAACATCCTGCTGCCCACGGCCGCGCCGTGGCTGGACGAGTTCCGCCGGGAACTGCGGGCCTTTCCCAACGGACGGCACGACGATCAGGTGGACAGCTTCAGCCATTTCGTTCGCCACCAGAAGAACCACCGCATGTGGATGCTCACTCGCGTGGATCCGCGGACCGGCCGGGAGGATCCGCCGCGACGGCGATGAGGGATGCGCGGCAACCCTCGAAAGCTGCATATCGACTTCTGCCGCCACGCAGGGCTGTGGTCATGCTCAGGAGGCTGAGCATGACACCGGACGAACTTATCCGCACCTACATGACCGCAGCGGGCATGATCATGGAGGACATGGCCACAAAGGCGCTGCTGGATCCTCTGGCTGCGACGCGGGCCCAGGAACTGCGGGACGTCGCTCGCGAACTGCAGACGATTGCCGATGTCGTCGACGCCGCTCGCAAGGCGCAGCCGCATCGTCGCTGAGCGATGCTGGCTCGGAATGGAACAGCGCGTCGCCCAAGCGTCTTGTGACGGCCATTGGCCCGTGAGACAGCGCCTCATCATGCCATCTGCCAGCCTCGTCGATCTCGTTGAGAAGGTGCTCGCCCGCGCGCCGGAGTGGGTGAGGGTAGACCTTGCCGCTCGCGATCCGCTGCAGCGGCAGCGCGCCGAGGAGACGCTGGCTGCGATGATCGCCAGCGCCATCAGCAGCACCGGCGACGCTGAGAGCAGCTAATCTCTGGCGCGCTCAGCAAGGCGGCAGGCGGCCTTCCGGTCAGCAACGAGTGCTTCGTCAAAGGCGACGCGGGCTAGATCATCAATGACTGCTCATGAGCAACACAGCTTTACGCGTTGATCTCGTCGATCCGGTCAGCGAGATCCCTAAGGTCGCGTGCGAGTTCGTCCAGCGCAAACGAGAAGCCGAAGACATGTCCCGCCATGTCCAGATCCAGTGCGTTCCCCTCGGCGCTGGTGCGAAACGCAGCAAGGGCGCTGGAGAATGCCTGCCGCGCCGTCGTGAGATCACCGCGTGCGACGGTCTGTCTGGTTCGCAGCGCGGTTGCGCAGGCGAGGATCTCGGCGCCTAGCAGGCGAACCAGTGCCGCGGCCGGGGTACCAAGCGCCGCGCGAACCGGGTCCGGGAAGCTCGGGTTGAGCGCGCGGGCGACGAGCACGATGTCCGAGCGGATGCGCCACAAGGTTCGCGGCACCGCGGGGGAGATGGCGTGCCGCCACAACCGAGCAGCATGTTCGCGGTCAGCATCCTTCAGCGCCTGTTCGACACCGGCAAGCGCGGGACGCAGCGCCATCAGCGATGAACCCAGTGACAGCGTTGCGCCGCTTGCGATGGCATCTGCCATGTCGCCGAGCGTTACGTGCATGGTGTCGAGCACCGCGGCAATGCGGCGGGCGACGAGTGCCCCCGACCGCGCCGGCAGGATCAGTGCCATCGCTGCGACGCCGATTGCCCCGCCGAGCATGATTTCGGCGACGCGGTCGACGACGAAGTCCGCGATGGGACTGGCTGGCGGCACCGTCAGCATCATGATCGAAGCCGTGACCGGCGCAACCTTGAGCTGGGGGCGGAGCACGGCCAGATAGCTGCCAAGGGCTGCTACAGCGACCAGCGCAACACCCGTGCTGATCACGCCGCCATTGTGCGCCCAGGCACCCAGCGCGCCGAGCGCTGCCCCGACCAGCGTGCCAAGCAGCCGATCGAACGCTGCGCCAAGCGTCCCGCCGATGGAGCCCTGCATCACGATGAGCACCGTGAACACCGCCCAGTAACCCTGCTTCAGATCTAGCAGCCTGTATGCCGCGTAAGCGACCGCGCAGGCCGCGGCGACCCGGAAGGCCTGCTTGAGCGCGGACGTGCTGACGAAGGACTGGAAGGAGAGCGTCACCTGATCGCAGGTACCGTTTTCTACGGCTGCCGTCATGTATGCGTCGCCGCAACCCGGGCGTCTAAAAGGCTGGGGCAGGGCACCCACTGTCCAAGCGTCCGCCCGCACCGCTTCTGCCGTGTGACGTTGAGGCGAAACATCAGGGAGAGCCGGCCTAAGCGGCAGCAAGCATTCCTGAGACGAGACAGACCGTCTGATTTTGGGCATTTCTGGTGGAAATCTGCCAGTCCGCTTTTCGGCGCCTAGGTGACAGAACCTGTCGTTCGTTCAGGTTCAGCGGGACGGAGGCCATGCGCCCTAATCCCAGCCATTCACGCGCCCAGCGTATAAGCCTAGAGCCGCCGTTCATTTAGGTAGTAACGATGGTTTATGGCCCCGCCGTTCTCGAGCGATAAAGATGTAGTCAACCGGCTGTTGAAATCTCTGCAGAGAGAGGTTCATCGATAAAGACGATTGCTGCGTGGCTGTGAAGTTAAGCGGGAATGACCGGAAGATCGCCGCGATAGCCGGCGCGGCCGGGCCAACTCGACTAATCAACGAGGCTACTTCCTGCGCATGTTGAGGCGTATGTCGTCATCGAAGAGGCCGCCCTGCTTCCAGGACGATATGAACCCACGGTCCTGCAACCATGATGCGAATTGGCGGTTGATCTCGCTGTTCTCCAATCTCGGAGTAGCCCAACCAGGCCTGATGTCCGGCATCGGGTCCGGCAGCAGCGCGAACAGGTCCATGATCTCCGCGTCCGCCAGACGGTCCTGCAGCATGTTGAACAGCGAGATCTGCGTCCCGAGCGGGCGGGAGCGCAGGATGACCGCCTGCATCCCCTCCGCGTCTAGGTTCTCAACGACGACGCCCGTGCGGGCGAGGATGCCGCCGACAAGGGCAGCTCTAGAGTGCATGTCGTGCAGCACGGACAAATCCATCGAGCGGATAATCTTCAACCGGCTCTCATCCGGGATGTCCGACCCGAGGAGTCGCGCCTTCAGATCCTCACTCACCTCCAGCTCGTCCTCGAGCCTGAAGAATTCGTCCAGGTTGCCGGTGACAAAGGCCGCGGCCAGCGGAACGTCGTCCTCGAGCTGCGCCCGCGCAGCGCCCGAGAAGGTTATGCGGTCGAGCTCGACTAAAGCATGGCGTTTCTCCTTACCGATGGCATCCGGAAACGACTTGAACCGGGTCGGCAGGACCTTGAGGTATGCCGCGTAGGCCTCGTCGCTCAGCGCGTCGTTCTCGACGACGAACCTGCGCAGGGGGAAGGCGGCATCTCCGCCGGGCATCATGTGGCCGCCGAGCGCCGCGATCGTCTGCTCCCTGTCGAGGAAGTTCGTTAGGACATCCGCATCGAAGGTTTCCCGGCCGATGAAGAAGAGGCAGTTGTCCCATGTCGGCTCGATCCTGCCCATGCCCACCAGCGCCGCCTGGTAGTCCGGCGGGACCTGCTCAAGGGTGGGAAGCGCGGTCGTCTGACGCTCGATGAGGCTGAGCACAAGTTCGCGGTCCACATCCGTCCGGGCGAGGATGCGCAGGATCGCAGGGACGTCTTCGTGACGGTTGTCCGGCAGCTGCAGCAGCACGTCCTTCAGATACGCGCCGAACTGACGCTCGACCTTGGCCTGCAGCGGTTCGTCCCCCCCGTCGAGGACGAGGGTATAGTTGCATTCACGCGAGCGTCCGTCGTTTGGGACGCCGAGCACGGCCCTGAACACGAACTCCAGGTTGCCGATGGACAGATGGTACAGCCCGCGCTCGTGCAGCATCCCGACGAAGCCGGGATGCGGTTCCAACGCGGACAGGTCGGAGACCTCGAGGTCGAGCGACCGCAGTCGCTCGGGTGCAATGTCGATCCCGAGCGCCAGGATCGCGGGCAGTTCCGTCGCGAGCAGATCCGCTAGCCCGGGATGACGTTCGGCGAGGGTCTCCAGCTGTCCGATCGGCAAGTGGCCCAGCATCCTGGCCACGTGGGTTCGGGCGGCCGGACTAGCGAGGATGCCCGGCACGAAGCCCGGCCAGCCGGACGCCAGTCTCGACAGCAGCGTCGTGACCTTGGTGCCGCTCGCGTAGTAGGCCGCGAGGAAGTCCTCACATTCACCGAGGTCGGATGCGATGAAGCCCACAAGGCGCGACGTCTGCGCCTCGTAGGATGATGGATCGGCGAGCAGGCAGTCCACGATCCTCACGTTGAAGGCGTAGTTCCGTCCGAAGTCCTCGTCGCGCATCTCGACGACGACCTCCTTGGCGTTATCGATAAGGAAGTTCGGGTCCGGATTGCTGAAGCCGCGTATGCGGATCAGGAACTTGTTGTCGTTCGGCGACAGCCTGCCCGAGTGGAACAGCGACGTGTACTGGTAGTAGGTGTCGTCGAGATGCCCCTCGAGCACCAGGAAGCGGGCTAGGTCGGCATCGTCGCCGAACGCGGCGAACATGCTTTCGAGCAGCTCCGAGCTCTCCCTCAGAACCTCGTTGAACTTCATCATTCGCACGCGCGAAAGTTTCGTCCTGAGCTCGGCGATCGACCTGGTGGCACCTTTCCTCGAAGTGGCCGACCGTCCCTCTACCAGGGATGTGCGCTCGGCGAACGCCGCGCCGTCCTTCAGCTTCGCCGCGAGGCCGCTTAGCGATATGCGCTGTGCTCCCCGCTGAGGCCCGGTCGCGATCACGTAGTCCGAGGCCAGAAGCGCCTCGAGGCGCTCGCTTCTCGCCAACTCCGTCACGGGGATCAGGCTGCCATGATCCACCCCGACGTGGGTTACGCCTTCCGGGAGAATCTCGATGACACCCATCGCGTAGATGGCGCGCAGCTCGGCCAAGTCCTCGGGCAGCTGTCTACCGGAAGCGTGCACCGCCGCCTCTAGACGGCCGATCTCGGCTGTCAGGCTGGCCTCGGTGGCGGCGATGTACCGGTCGTGCCCATGCAGGACCTCCGCGAGCTGCCCCCGCCCGCGGTGGAGCTGCTCGAAGTCGCTCGGGAACACGTTCTTGTAAATGAGGACGGCCAGCAGCTTGGTCGCGTCGAGGTTGGTTTCGCCCTCCGTCTCGAGGTTCGCCACGTATATGGCGTACTCGTTGAAGATGTTCTGGATGAGCCTCAAGTCGCTGAGATACCTTGAGACCTCCCGCACGAACTGCCGGTCCAGCCTGTCGTCGATCGAGAGGCGCCTCCCCTGCTCGAGCACCTTGTCGATCGAATTCGAACTGTTGATGATCGGGATGACCGGGATGATAAACTCGAAGAACTTTGTCCGATCGGTGCTTACGAAAATGTCGTCCCGGATGGCGTAGAGGAAGCGGACCTGCCGCCTCACGCTGGCATTTGCGTTCACGAGACTGTTGATCTCGCGCAGCGTGACGAAGATCTCCGGATTGTTGAATCTGTCGAGATCCTCGATCACGACCAGGTCGTATGGCGTAGATTGAAAGAAGTAGACGATCTCGTCGAGGTGACGATTTAGGATCGACTCCTCCGTCACCGCGTTCGGCGATATCTCGATGTCCTTGAGCGAGATGCTCTTCAGCGAGATGCCGAAGCTGGCGACGTAGATCTGGTGGAAGATCAGCCAGAGGAAGCCCGCTCCGACGACGAACACGAGCAGGTTGAACCAATTCTCCATTCCGAGGGGCCGGAAGTACGCGCCCGACATGACCGCCTCGCGCCGCTGGATCAGCTGCCAGCACGCGACGAGGCCAAGCGCGCAGAAGAGGGAGACGACGGACGCCCACCGGCCAGGTCGCTGGATCCGCTTGAACCTGAATAGCGGCAACCTGTCGGCGTCGGCACCGTAGAGCATCTGCTGGAGTATGCTCCGCTCGATCTCCTGCCTACTCACCGTAGGGTTGCTCCGCTCGGTCTCCCGCCGACCCTCCTGGTCGGCGGACGCGGCGGCATCTGGCAGGAACGCGGCCAGGGAAATCTGGAGAACGGGCCGATTATAGTTCTTCAGGAACGACTTTATGATGCTGCTCTTGCCCGATCCGTATGGGCCGGTGAGCGCGATGTTCATCACGCGCGGATTGTCGGTGGCCTCGGTCAGAGCGCCAGAATAGATGCCAGCCTCATCCGCCTGATCGGTAGGAGCCAAATCGACGAACTTGGGTCCGCGCCCTTCCTCGTTTGGTCGGTTTTCCAGCCATCTCGCCGTCGAGATAAGCCATCGCGTTAGCTTGGTCCGAGGGTTCGACAAGACCGCAAGGCTCCTTTAATCGATCGAAGACGTTAGGTCTGGATTAGCCCTGTTGCCGCAGCGGGATGGCCGCGATTGAAACTTTGCCTGCTGGATCAATGCCCAACCCGCGTAGAATTTCCTGAAATGCCCACGCGACTTGGTTCGGGTAGACGCAAGGCCCGATGATGATCCTGTCGAGCAGCCTATCGAGGTTCATCCAGGGCATATTCAACCCTGGCTGGTCCGTCAGAGGTACCTTGCAGACCATCTGCGGAATGCTGCGGACCGTTTCGATGCTCGACTTGATGAATGGCGACGGGTCGGAAAGCGGCCGGTGAATGACGCGCCACTCCTGCTCCTCCGCGAACGCAGGGTGCTTGAACGATAGCGTGGCGAATTGGAGTGCGTTCGTAATTATCGACTGCGCGTTCTGGAACGGCACCTGCTTGATTGTCTCGATGTTCGCCGTCAGCCCGTCAGCCCGTCAGCCACCTCTTTCAGGTTTGAGAACAGCACCGTCTCGTCCCCGTATGCGACCGGGCTTGAGTAAGTGTTTAGCTGGCCAGCATCATTCTCGAATACCTCCGTCTTGAAGATGAGCGCGACCCCCGACGTTGGGCCACCATACGCGCGCCACATCGACAGCCGCCCGAGGAAGTCTTCGGGATCGTGCGCCGATAAAGAGGTCAAATAGGTCTGGGTTCGCGACTGCCATTCTACCTTGTTGATGAATTCAGCAATTGAGTTCCAGAGGCCAGGATGTGCGCCGTTTAGCGCGGTTTCCAGCTGAGCCCCGACGCCCATCTGAAGGGCGGCAATAAGGCAGGCGGTGCCGTATGCGACTTCAGAAAAGTCATTCATTAACTGCGCGTTGCGGAGCCAAAGCGTCTTGGTTTTAAGGATTAGCGCGGCATTCTCGGCGGTGGTGTAATGGGCCATTCTCAGCCCCTTTTCAAACACCTCCTGAAAGCGCCGCATCTCGTAGGGAAACGCTAATTCCTGCAGCGCCGTGATCGCTTCGTCCTCGCCCATCCCGCGAAGCTAACACCCTGACTGCGGTGGAGGAAGCACGCTTGGTACTACCCTGGTACCCGGAAGCTGCCAGGCTGCAAACGGCCCCGGTCCGGCCGCGCATTGTCTTCTGAATGGACGACAGCTTTCGGGAAGCCGGAGCCCGGCGGCGGGCGGCGGCTTTTGGGTCAAAATTGCTGCGACGTGACTCCATTGGCATGAGCAATTTGCCCGTGATGAATCTGGCACCAGCGGCACGGTCCAATCCTGAATAGTGGGCGGGCGCAAGGGCCCGCCTCACATTCATTAAGACAGCGGCGGTTGCCCGTTTGACGCGGTCAGCCCGCCATCGACCGGCAGATTCACGCCCGTCACGTAATGCGCATCGTCGCTCGCCAAGAACGCGATCGCCCCCGAGATATCGGCGGGCTGGGCACCGCGGCCCATCGGAATACGCTCTTCGAACTTGGCAATCAGCTCAGGCTGTTTCTTCATGCCCGCGGTCAGCGCGGTGTAGGTGAGCGACGGATTGACCGCGTTGACGCGGACGCCGTGCTTCGCCTCGTCCATTGCCAGCGCGCGGGTAAAGTTGCTGACCGCCCCCTTCGCCGCGCAGTAGAAGCTGTGGTTCCAGTCGCCACCCAGGCCCGACACTGACGACACGTTGACGATGCAGCCCTTGGATTGTCGCAGGTGCGCGATCGCCGCGCGGCTCATGTGGACGACACCATAGAGATCGGTTTCGATCACCTTGGTGAATTCAGAGAAGTCGCCCTCGTCGACTTTGCCCAGATGATCGACGCCGGCGTCGTTGACCAGCACGTCGATCCGACTGAAGCGATCGATCGCAGCCTGGACGAGAGCTTCACATGCCGCGCGGTCCGACACGTCGATCTCGCGGGTTTCGACTGTGCCGTGCAGCTCGCCCGCCAGCTTGTCGAGCGCGGCCTTGTCGATGTCGCCTAACACCAGCGTTGCGCCTTCCTCAGCGAAGCGGCGCGCGGCGCCTTCACCGATCCCCGAGGCGGCACCGGTGATGACGATGACCTTGTTGGAAAAGCGCGCCATTACGCATTCTCCGCCTGAACGTCGTGCTTGCCTTCGAACTTCATGATTGTCCTTTCACTATCGTCAGCACTGGCGTTCAGCTTAGGCTGGAATGTCCCGGATGTCGGCGGTGTTCGCGGCGGCAATGCCGTTCTCTCGGTGGCGGAAGTCGCTGAGCGCCTGGTAGACCTGCATGCGCGCGCGCATCACGCCGCCGAGCGGGCGATGCACTTCCAGACTGTGGGCCGGGCGGAACGTCATCACCTCGTCGAAGTAGCGGACGCGGTCGGGACCATAGGCTGACTGCCGCGGCAGTCGGATCGTGGC
Organism: Microvirga sp. SRT01; assembly: GCA_018139225.1. GTDB lineage: Bacteria > Pseudomonadota > Alphaproteobacteria > Sphingomonadales > Sphingomonadaceae > Sphingomonas > Sphingomonas longa. The sequence goes on along the minus strand of JAGSNX010000004.1, from coordinate 392,629 downwards.
GACGGTGCGATACGGGCTTTCGCTCGTCGGCCAGTCGACGGAGGTGTCCTCGATGGGCTGCGTCTCGGCATCGGTCCACAGCTGCGCCCGAAGCTCGAACACCGCATCGTTGCCCTCGAAGTAATCCACCGCGGCATGGCGGAAGCCATCCTCGTCCTGATGAGGGTCGAGCTGCCAATCGGCGAGTGCCTTTTGCTCGGCTGCAACGGGAAACGCCCCGATCTTGGCGACATGGTCGCCGAAGCGCACCGGGCATTGGCTGAAATATTCCTCGACCAGCGGGTGGCTGAAGGGATGGCCGTAGAAGTCCAGCGTCGGGCTTGGACCCGCGCCGACGGCGTTCAGCACCTTGTTGATGTTGCGAGCGACGGAAGCGACCGCGCTTTTCACCCCCTCAGGCATCGGAACCGTCAGGCCGATCTTCTTGGCCTGGGAAAGGAAGCCGGCGGCGGTCCCCGCCGGAAAGGTCGTGCCGCTGGCAAGGACGAAGTCCTGCGTTGGCGCATCATGGCCGGGCAGCTTCGCGCCCTCGACGCCGAACACCTTGATAGACATGCCGCGATGGGTCGAGACGCGATCGCCGAGCTTCTCACCGGGTCCTTGCGCGAAGCGGACGGCGACATCGAACGTGCCAGGTTCCGCGAACAGGCCCTGTGCGAGCTCGGGCGGCAATCCGGGCGCGACGATGAGCTTGCCGATCACGCACGCCGTGCTCTTGGCGTGGCTCGCCCGCACCGCGTGCCCGTCGCGCTTCTCGACCGTCTGGCTCTCCTGGGTCATGCCCTGGATGATGCCGTCGGTGCTCTCCTGTTCGTCGGGCTCTCGTGTTTCGACATCGGGCGAATAGCGAAGATAGGTCATGGGATGTCCGATCACTTGGCGGGAGCGAAGGAGAACAGCTGCGTCTTGATCGACGGCGGTGCGCCGGGCGTGAACCAGTTGGTGTCCTGTATATGGCTGGCGGTGACGTACATCGTCCCGTCGCGCCCTTCCGAGAAGGTGTCGGGCCAACGCAGCCGGCGATCGGTCAGCACTATCTCAACGGTCGCTCCGTTCAGACGCTTGATCGCATAGTCAGTGGGCGAGGTCAGGTAGAGCACGCCTGCCTTACTCATCCACAGACCATCAGCGACGTGGGTCTGCGCGACCGTCTTCACCGCTGCCGCCCTATCGGCCTCGCTGACGTCTGATCGCAGCTTCGCGGTGTCGATCGAATAGAGCGTCTTTCCGGTCAGCGCCTGATAGAAGAGCGTCTTGCCGTCCTTGGAGATGGCGATGCCATCGACGGCGAAGGCGGGCTGCCGGCCATCGGGGCGGACCAACGGCTTGCCGTCGAGCGTAACCTTCACCGTCTTGTCGATCTGCGTCGAGGCGTGCCCATCGAGCGCGCGGTGGCTCTTGCCGCTTTCCAGGTCGACGACGATGATCGCGCCGCGCGTGCCGCTGTCGGTGATGTAGCCGGTCTTGCCGTCGGGCGAGAAGCGGATGTCATTGAGATACGTGCCCTGCAGCGCGACGTCGCCGGGAACCAGGATCGTCTTCGTCACCGTGTTCGACGCCAGATCGATGCGGACGAGCTTGGGCGCGCCTTCGAGGATCTTCTCGTTCCCCGGCGCGCCGGGATCGAGCACCCAGAGATTGCCGTGACCATCGGGCACGATCGACTGCACGCAGACGAAATATTCACCGACCGGCAGTTCGTTGGCGCGGGCGTTGCGCCAGCTGTTCCACTTGGCGTCAGGATAGGGGCGTAAGGATCCGTCCTTCATCACTTCGGCGACGGAGATAGGCGCGTCGTCGGTCCAGCGGGGGAAGTTGACGAAGCGCCGTCCATCCTCGGTCACCGCCACGCCGGTCGCCTGATGATCGAACTGCGCCACCTGCGTCAGCTGTGCGCTGCGTCCCTGGGCATGGGCAACGCCGGCTGCGGCAGCGGCGACCAAGCCGATGGCGGCAATCCCGGCGGCATAGGGGGCGGCTTTCTTCATGGACAGGTTCCTATCGGTGACATCGGTGAGCACGGCGGGATTGCCGGCGAAGAGGGTAAGGAGGTGGCGCACCACCGCTTGCGGGTTCTCCCGCTGCGGGAAGTGGCCGACCCCGGTCATGGTGATGCGCGCGAACGGCCCGGCGAATTTCGCTCGCACGTCCTTCGCGGTCGAGGGAGGGTTCACGCCGTCGGCATCGCCGTGGATGTAGAGCGTCGGCAGCGACAACGTCTTGGTCGCCTTGACCTTGTTCTCCAGCCAGGCGCTTCGTGGATCGGGTTCCGCTTCGCCCCAGCGTGCGCGATAGCTGTGGAGCGTCACGTCGACCCAGTCGGAATTGTCGAACGACCGGGCGACACGGTCGAACGTGGCCTCGTCGAACCATCCCGGTGGCGACCAGTTGACCCAATGCAGATGGGTGAACCCGCGCCGGTCTGCACGTACCGCCTCCGCCCCGCGCGCGGTTGCCATGAACCAGTGATACCATTGCCGCTGGGTCTGCTCGAACGGCGGCGTAGGCATGCCGCCGAGCCGGGGCGGGGTCGACAGCATGGCCATCCGCTCTACCCGATCGGGCCACCCGACGGCCAAGGCCTCGGCGGTGTTCGATCCCCAATCGTGCCCGGCGACCATGAAGCGGTCGATGCCGAGCGTGTCGAGCAGCGCGATCATATCGATCGCGAGCATCGCGCTGTTGCCGGTTCGCGAGGTATCGTCGTTGAGAAAACGCGTGGCGCCGAACCCACGCAACGTCGGGACGATGACGCGGAACCCTTCCGCGGCCAGTGTGGGCGCCACCTGATCCCACGTCGAAGCGTCATCCGGCCAGCCATGGAGGAGGAGCACCGGCTGTCCCTCCTCCGCGCCGTGAATCGACACCTCCATGTTGAGGTCGCCGGCGGTAATCATCGGCATTCGTCAGCCTCCTGGCGGTTCAAACCTTTGCGGACGTTTCGTCGACCCTGCCATTTCACCGTCGCTGCGAAACCAGCGGTTCAACGGCCTTCAGAACGGCCAAGTGCCCAATTCGCCTCCAAGCCGATCTGTCCACGGTCAGCGTCAAGGGACCGAACGCCACCTTCGCCGTTCAGGCGCGACCGCCAACAGGCTCGTGATAGGGGCAACCGTTTACGTGGGCGCGGAAGTCGGCGGAGTGGCGGTAGGTCCCGTTGCGTGCCCGATTGATGTTGCCGAGCGGCTGATGTGCGGCAAGACCGGTCCAGATCGAGAAGCGCATCTCCTCGTTGATCTTCTGAAACTTGTCCTCGTTCAGGCTGTCCTGCTTGGCCGCCCGAATGGTCGCGACGGTCTGGAAGGGCGCATCGTCCTGCTTCCACTCGACGGTCGGGTCCTCGACCGGTTGCTCCTCGAGGTCGCGACACAGTTGCACCCGTACCTCCCACTCCATCTCAAGCACCTGGGTTTCCGACCGGATCACGTCCCGCAAGGCGTCCGGCCGGCCAGTCGCGTCGATCGTGGTGTCGGTCTGATCGGTCAGGTCCTTGGACACGGGGAAGATCGCGAATTTGGCGATGTAGTCGCCGTGACGGAACGGCGTGACGCTGAAGTAGGTCTCACCGAGCGGATCCGAGTTGGGCGCCCCGCCGAGCGTCTGCACTTTCGGGCTTTCAATCCCGACCGCGCTGAGCACGGTGTTCACACCGCGCAACACCTTGGACATCGCTTCCTTGGTGCCCTCGAGCTTGTCGGTGGTGCCTGCCAGGAGCTTGAGGTTACCCAGGAACTGGTCGGCGGTCTTGTTCTGGAACACCGAGCCGTTGACCATGACGAAGTCCTGCGTCTGTCCATCGGCACCGGGCAGGCGTTCACCGTCGACGTCCATCACCTTCAGCGCCAGACCACGCGGCAGGCTGATGGTATCCGGCAGGATGTCGCCCGCGTTGGTCGAGAAGCGCATGACGACCTTGTGCTCGCCCGGGGTGGCAAACAGGCCTTGGGCCAGCTCGGGGGAAAGCCCGTCATGGACAATTAGCACCCCATCGAGGAAACCGTGCGCCTTGGCGTGGACCGAACGTACAGCGTGACCATAGTCCTCCGCTGTCGTCTCAAGGATCTTGTCGAACGTCTCGTTGAGCTTCGTGATCGTCTCGGCTTCGTCGGGTTTAACATCCTCGACGTCGGGAGAATAGCGGACGGGGGTCTGGGTCATGGTCATTGGTCCTCTCCGGCAAGGAGGCGGCGGCTCGACGCCGCCGCCGTCACGCTCAGCGGCGGGTTGCTGGCGCTTCAAACGCCGTCTTCAGCCGTGCGACTGCGAGATCATTCGCCTGCTTGGCGCCGTTCACGACCTTGGCCATGCCGAAGAACTCATGGGTCACGCCCGGGAAGGTCTTCTGCTCGACCTTGTCACCGGCCGCCCGCATCGCGGCCGCCAGCGTCTCTCCATCCGAGCGTAGCGGATCGATCTGCGCGTTGATGATCGTCGTCGGCGGCAGACCACGCAGGTTGGCGGCGACCAGGTTCAGGCGCGGATCCTGCGCATCCGCCTTGCTCGTCTGATAGTAGTAGCCGAACCACGGCAGCATGGCAGTGTTCAGCGGCTTGGCGTTCGCCGAATCCCGCCGCGAAGGCAGCGTCATACTGCTGTTCGCGATCGGATAGACCGAGACGATGTGGCGCGGCACCGTCAGGCCGTTGTCGCGCGCGTAGATCGCGGTCGCGACCGCAAGGTTGCCGCCGGCGCTCTCGCCGACCGTGGCGATCTGTGCGGGATCGCCGCCCCAGCTCGCCGCATTTTGCAGCGTCCAGCGATAGGCAGCGGCCGCATCGTCATGCTGTGCCGGGAACTTGAACTCGGGTGCGTGACGATACTCGACCGAGACGACGATCGCGTTGAGCGCCTTGGCCATGGCACGCGGCGCGGCATCGTAGGTATCGACGTCGGCGATCACCCAGCCGCCGCCGTGATAATAGACGATGACCGGCATCGGCTTGCCACCGGCTGGCGCACGGGCCGGCTTGTAGATGCGCGCGAATTGCTTGGGGTCGCTGCCGTAAGGCAGGTCCCGCGTCGTCACCGACGGATCAGGCGCGGTCGACATACCTTTCTTCTGCATCGCCGCCTTGGCTCCGTCCGCAGCCGAGGGCTGCATACGGGCTTCCGCAGGCGTGAGCGTCTCGATCGGCTTGCCGCCGAGCGACGCGAGCGCGTCCAGGACCGACTGCATGTCGGGTGCGGCCTTCGGGGGCTGCACTGATGTCGCAGGAGGCGGTGGCGGAGGAGGTGCAGTGATCGAGCGGGCTGACTGGGCCAGAGCCGGAACGCCCGCGATCGCGGTCGACGCGGCGATCAGCATGGAGATGGTTCTGCGCAAATATTCCTCCTGTAACTATCCGTTTCCCAACCATTGGGCGACCTTCAGCGTTTCGGTACGAAAGTAGACCCAAGCGTTTGGGCAGCGAGGTTGGGCAGTATGGGCGGCGGAATGGATGATATGGCTTCGATAGTGGATGGGACGCGCAGGTCCAACGCGCTGCTCTGTGAGGCGAATGCGCTGCTGCGTCTTTTGAACGACGCTGACCGCGCCGCCCTCACGCCACATCTGGAACTGGTGCCGTTTCGCAACGGCGACATGATCGCACGCGCCGGCGATGCGGCCGACAGCATCTGCTTCCCGTTGACCGGGATCGCTGCGATACTCGACTCGCTCGAGGGCGACCGCCGCTACGCGGTCGCGCTGGTCGGAAGCGAAGGGTTCATCGGTTGGCAGTTGTTGCTTGGCAACGGGCGCTGGTCGCATGACGTGGTGATGAGGGCCGAACACGGCACGGCGATGCGGCTGTCGGCTGCGGCGTTGAACGAGATACTGGCCGAACGTCCGGCGATTCGAACCGTCCTGCTCCGCTTCGTCGACGTGGTCATGACCCAGATGTCGAGGACTATCGTCTCGTCCCTCGCGCACTCGATCGAGCGGCGGATGGCACGCTGGATCCTGCTCTACCACGATCGTGTGCGGGAGGACGACATCTGCATGACGCACGAGGAGTTCAGGCTCATGCTCGGCGTCCGTCGCAGCAGCGTCACCGACGCCCTCCACAAGCTTGAAGAGGATGAGGCTGTCCGCTCCGTACGCGGGCGCGTGATCGTGCGCGACAGGGAGCGGCTGCTGCTGCTCGCTGGCGACACATACGGGTTCGCCGAGGCGGAGTATCGGCGCCTACTCGGCCTCTGATCCTACAGATGCGTAGACGATGGCGCCTAGGGCGACCTCAGTGGCTGCTCGAACAGTCCGCATCGCCATCGGTTCGTCCTCAAAATCGGATGAGCAGTAGAGATTGAGATGAACGAATGACCGCAGCTGGGAAGCGATAAATATGTCGCGAATGGCCGGGATTGGGTCGATGCTACCATCATCGCGCAATCGAGCCGTGAAGCGGGTGGAGCATCACCTCGTCGCGTCGAGAATGACGGCGACTGTCTCCTCCGGCGTGTCCCACATAGGAAAGTGGCCGCTGCCATCAAACCAGTGGAGCTCGGCGCCGGGAAAGGCTGCCTGCGCGCGCGCAGCCTGTCTGGGGAGGCAGAGCCGGTCGTGCCTGCCCCACCCGATGACGACCCGGCCGGTGCCGGCAGCGGCGGGACCGGACTGCTCAGGTCCCGTGGCAAGGCTCCGGACCAGCGCATCGAACGTCGGCGTTGTACTGAGACCTTCCAGCTCGGTCGCGACGGTCTCCCCGTCAAGCGCCCAAGGACGCGCGGAGAGCTGCGCGAGCAGCGCCGTGCGCGACGCTGCATTCCGGCTCAACGCCGGCAGGCCTGGCCGGATGGCCCGCAGTAAGCGACCGGAGGCGCCGATGGTGGTTTTGAAGAAGGTGCGCTCCCAGCCCCGCCAGAAGCCGCCCGGATCGAGCGCGACGACGTTCCCGACGAGTCCGCGCCGTGCGAGCTCAAGCACGATCCGCGCACCCATGGAACTGCCGACGACATCGACGCCGGACAAGCCAGCCTCCGCGATGTAACGCTCGACGCTGCCGACCAGACCATCGAACGTCCCGCTGTCGGATTCGGCAAGGGTAGCCCCATGGCCGGGAAGGTCGACCGCGATGACCTTTCGCGAGGCGCTGAGTGGGTCCAAGACGGTACTCCACGATTGCCAACTCCCGCCCAGGCCGTGGATCAAAAGCAGCGTGCGGCCAGTGCCGCGCTCAATCGTGTTCATGCCGTCTCCGCCTCGTCGTTGTAAGAAGCTCAACGAGCCCGGTCGCTTCGCGGGCCCGGCTTTTATCGGCCGACGGGCGCTGGAGATCGGCCCATAGGCCCGCGCCGGCAGGCGGTGGGGCCGGGAAAGTCTGCCTGTTCAGAAAAGGGTCATTGAACATGAACGAGCGACCGCTTGCGAGTAAGCGCTACGACTGCACTGAATGGCCGATTTTGGGTCAACAGGTCCCCAGTTGGGAAAGCCCGCCCAAGCAGAAACCTGTTCACTCCTCAAGGGTTGAGCGACAAAGTAGAGCCTCGGCTGCCGTGTTGGCGACGGCAAGCAGTCTTGGCTCGTCCCATCCCTCTCGCGCTGCAGCCGATAGGCCGAGCATTGTCGTAGCAACGTAATCTGCGACACGTCCGGGAGCTTTAATTCCCGCATCGTCCAGAAATTCCGCCACCCTGCTGCGGTTTTCTCCCGCAATTTGTTTGGCTGCGATGCCCCAATCCGTTATGCCTGCTTTTGCGTGTTCAAGGATCAGGCAACCACGCCGCTGCGAACTAGTGGTATAAGCGTGCGCCGCAGCTCGCAGCATGTCGCCAAGCGCCGCCATCGGCGCTGCACCCGGCATCAGGAAGCGGTCCAGCGGCACCACGGTGGCCGAGTAGAGCCTTAGGCTCTCTTTGAAGAATGCGGCCTTGCTGCCGAACGCTGCATAGAAGCTCGGCGGAGTAATCCCGATCGCCTCGGTCAGCGCCGCCACGCTGACGTTTTCATAGCCATGCTCGTGAAACAGGTGCTGCCCGGCTTCGACCGCAGCTTCAAGCGCGAATCCCCGGGGCCGCCCCCGTGGCCGCTTATTTTCGTTAATGGTCATTACACAACCCGCTTGCCTGTGTCAGTCATATTTGTATAGCGACCATTCATAGAAATGACCATGCCTCAGGTTCGTCTCGGCGCAGAGGTGGTATCAACGATGCACAAAAACAGTTATGCCTCCATCCTCCAACAAACGCCGCGTTGAAGCGAGCATAGCTCCACGCTCCAAACTCCCGACCGCGGCCCTTGCTGGTCTCGCCGCCAGTGGCTTTCTGTGCATTGTGACCGAAACACTTCCTGCTGGCCTACTCCCGCAGATCGCATCCGGCCTGCAGATCTCCGAGGCGATCGCGGGACAACTCGTTGCCGTCTATGCGCTGGGGTCCTTGCTGGCAGCGATCCCGCTCACGAGCCTGACCCAGGGGCTTCGAAGAAGACCGGTCCTACTTACCACCATCATCTGCTTCGTTGTCGGCAACACGCTGACCGCTTGGGCCGGATCGATCACGGTCGTGCTGGTCGCGCGGTTCGTCGCCGGGTGCGCGGCGGGTCTCGCCTGGGGAATCCTTGCGGGTTACGCGCGCAGCATCGTGCGTGCCGATCAGACCGGCCCGGCAATGGCCCTCGCCATGGTCGGCGTGCCGCTGGCGCTGTCACTGGGTGTTCCCATAGGCACCTTCCTGGGCGGTTTGGTTGGGTGGCGCGGATCGTTCCTGATCCTCTCGGCACTGAGTGTCGTGCTGATCGGCTGGATTATCTTCAAGGTTCCCGATGCCCCCGGGCGGACGGGTGACGATCGTCCTTCTCTGCGCCGCGTCGTCGCGACACCGGGTATCATACCGATCCTGCTCGTCATCCTTGCCTGGATGACGGGCCACAACATCCTCTACACCTACATCGCGCCGTTCGCGACCGCTGCGTCCGTGCGGGTCGATCTCGTCCTGCTGGCGTTCGGCATCAGCTCGCTCGTCGGCATCTGGATCGTCGGGCGACTAGTCGATCGGATGCTGCGCATGCTGGTATTGCTCGCGATCGGATCGTTTGCCGCCGTCGCCGTTTTCCTGTCGCTCATCGGCGGCCAGGGCCTTGCCGTCTATGCAGCAGCCGTTGTCTGGGGTCTTGGCTTCGGTGGTGCCGGGGCGATGATGCAGACGGCGTCGGCGGACGCAGCCGGTGATGGCGTTGATCTGGCGCAGGCGATGGTGACAACGGCTTGGAACCTGGCGATTGCGGCCGGTGGGTCGCTTGGCGGGGTGCTCCTCACGACGGGAGGGACCACGCTGCTGCCGCTCGCTGTCGCCGCGCTGGCCGTAGCCGCCTTCCTCATCGCCCTGGCCGCACGCCGCTTCGCCTTCCCACCGGGTCATCGAACACCGTTGACCACAGACCCGACGATAAGCTCAACATCCCATCCTTTTTTGAGAAAGGCCGCAGCGCCTGACGACGTCCGCTAACGCCATCTGCTTTCCTAATAGCGGAGCGGCCGCTTCCCAGCAGATCACGACGTTCGTTAGTGGATGTCCAGGGTGGCAAGCTGGTCGTTCGCGACGATGAACGAGCGTCCGAAGTTGGGGAGCGGGAAGGGCGGGCTGAATGTCCACTTGTGGGTCCTCTTCGCCGCGAGCAGTGGCATAGTTTATGCGGATTTCGTGCCGTCCACAGTCGATCGAACAGCAGCCTCAAGCCTTTGGACTGCCAGCGTTCACTCCGGGCGGGCGGGTGGCCCCTGATTAGTTTGCCGGACGATCAGCATTACCTGCCTTGCCGGGCCGTCAACGACGCTGGTTCCCTGAAGGAAGAAGCCGCTGCCGAGGAGACCGTCGCTTGCTCCTACGGGTACGTAGCCGCTGGCAATCGGCGCCGTCTGTGAAGAGATGCTGCCGATCCTCAGAGCTCCGGTAGCCACCCTGGATCTTAGCGCCGTGCCGTCGGCCGTGATACCGTTCTGCACGGCTGTACCTTTCTCTGACCCTCCCGCGACCTGCTTCCAAGCCGCGTCGCTGAGCCGGACCGCACCCGAGTAGCCGAAATCGACGAGCAACCTCACCTTGTGACCGTTGATAGTGGCCTCGACCACGTTGCCCGGCAGCAGGGGAAGGCGGGCGATATCCGGTCCGTCGAGCTTTATCGACCCGCTCGGCAGGAACGCGACCTGCTTCTTATCGGGCTGCAGCATTACGGCCATGAGGTTAACAGCGTCGCTGCCGAGCACAGCGTCTATCTGCCGTCCGAGCGCCTGCGACATCTGGCGTAAGTCGAACGAGGCCAGCTCGCTCGTCAGGGTGAACGCGTTTGGGACGTCAAGCACAGTGCGGCCAGTCCTGAAGGTCGCGATCTCGGCCGAACCGGTCAAGGCTTTCGCCGCAGTCTGGCTGATGGGAATGCCTGCCCGTTGGGCGAATCTCGTGTCTACGACCGTGCGTCCGGTTCCGTTGTCCAGGAGGATCGTCGCCGGCCTGTTGTTTACAAGGGCCTCGAAGATGACCAGTCCCTTCACGATCTCCATCCCTTGCGGTGCCCAGTCACGGCCAGCGACGAGGCGCAGGACGAGCCGCTTGTCTCCTGCCTCTGAAGCCGAGGATTTGCTGGCCGAACCAGGCACCGATAGTTGCCCCGCATGCACAGGCTCACACGCGAGCAGAGCGACGAGCAGGAAGATACGCTGAGGCGGACTGCGCGGTTTAGACCGAACCATGCCGATCAGTATCCAGTCGTTCGTCGAGCATAGCAAGGCGTCAACCAGCAGCGCACAACGCTACCGACTTGCACACGGCTGCCGGAATGGATCATCAGCACCTCCAAGCGGCAGCTATTTCCAGCACGCCTGGCGGACCTGAATGCCAATCGAGCGATCAACATCAACGCTGGTGCTGGACTTTATTCGAGGGCGGAACATCGGTGTCTAACATGTCCATCGCGCCGCTGATCAATGCCGCGACTGCGTGGTGTTCAAGCAGATCGGCATCGCGGAGTGCATAAGCGAGACGCTGGCGAAGTATATTCAAATTAGTCATCGGGGCATGACACATCACGGTTTCTCGCTTTGTGGATTGTCAGTCTTCGAGGGCGCGCTCCTCAGCCACCCGAGATCGCGCTTTGTCTGATTGGCCTTCATCACAGCGCGCAGATGTGAGCCGCTGTCAGATCAGGGCCCGAAGCGATGCGGGTGGAAGTCCATCATATTGGCATTCGCCAGCCATCGCGGTGTGATTGTCGATAATTGCGTATTTGTCGGTAATCGTTGCCCAGCGTCGATCGCGTAGTTCAGTGAGGCTGTTTGCGACCTGTGAGCGCGATATGCCGAGTAGATCGGCAAAATGATGGTAGGTCAGCGGCAGCCGGAATCCTCCTGAAACATCGGTGCCCCGCCGGCTTAATCGGTCGCGCAGTTCGAGCAGGAGGTAGCCCATCCGTTCGGTGGGTCGCTGTCTGCCCAGCAGCATCAAGCGCATGTCGGCCCGATGCTCCTCCATCAGCAACGTCGCTATGAGCGCTTCAGAGAGAGCGGGATGCGCGGCAAGCACGACCTCAAAGCCTGATGGATCAAGGCTGCATACGCTGACATCTGTCAGCGTACGGACCGAGTGGCGCACTTTGCCAGTGAAGGGTGCCTGCAATCCGATCAGATCTCCTGGCAGCAGTATGTCGAGGATCTGTCGGCAATTCTCGCGAAGATCGATGTAGCGATAAGCCCAGCCGCTGAAAATTGTATAGACAGGGATCTTCTCGGCACCAGCCTTTAAAAGATCCGTTCGTGCAAGCACTGTATCCTGGCCGATCTTCATCGACCGGACCTGTTTCAGCTCATCCCCAGCCAATGGTCGGAACGAGGATAGCACCCGCAAGGGGCAACCCTGGCAATCAACAAACATTCGCAGCTCACTCACGGCTCACGGAACGCCCCCCGCGAGCGGGCGGGCGGGAAAATACGTTATATCTTACTCAGTTAGGTTAAGCGTCCTGACGCTAAAAGGGTACAATTTTGGACTGCCGTGTCAGATTTACACTCTTGGAAGGAAAACGCGTGTTCGTAAACTTAATGTGCAAATACAGCACCTTATCATAGGTTAGAGTATTGTCGGGTAGCCCCGATTGTTCGTCAGGGTGCGTGGAGGCTAATATGATGTCGGAAACGAATGCAGAGCTTCTCGTGCGAGCGCGGCGGTACCGCAATCTGGCCGGTATGATCGACGACCCGGAGGCCGTACGATCATGCCTCGAAATTGCCGAGGCGTGCGAGGACAGGGCGAACCAGGCCATCCTTGTTGCTGGATCAGTGCCGGAGGTCATGATTGATTACAATCCGCTCGCTCAGCCTGACCAATGAAGTGCAACGCATCGATCAGCAACTGCAGTGCAAGGAAGTCCTTTCGAAAAATGGGCAATTTCAGGTTACATTCTGAAAGTAATAAGATAAAAGCTAGTAAGTACGTGTCACTGCTTGTCTGGATATCACTCGACGATGAGCAAGGCTGCTTTGACATGGTCAGTTGCGATCACCTCGTCCAGTGACTTTAGGATAGCTATAACTGTTTTAAGCACGTGGCATATCGCGGCGTTGGCAGGATCTATGTCTTCTGGTTTAAGTATCATCTGCGCTCCTTCGATGGGGAGTTAGAGAGGCTCATCGTCCTCTGGATCACACGCAGAGTTCCACTGCAGTTCGTCTCACCACGACCGGCAGCATCGAATAGGAAACAGGCCCTCTGAAAACCAGCCGCTATGCACACCCTCATGAGGGCATAACGCATAGGAGCCGCTTTCAAATGCCGAATGCGGAACTGTGCGCGAGATCGATGCAGGCATTGGCAGCGGCAGGATTGTTAGATCCCTCAGCGATGGCGCGAAAGCGTGCCAATCGTTCAATGTAATCTTCTTCCGGAGGGCTAACGGCTCCTGTTACTGGCTGACGGACGTGCCAGGCAGATGATCGATGTATATGTTGATCCAAAGCTCCAAATGGTGGCCGATCATAGCCGCTCGCAGAAATGCGGCTCACCACTGATGTGAAATGCAAAACGTAGCTCTTTCCTCCGGGCGGTACGATGATGATCGCCTGATCGAGATCGATAGCGCCGCCGAGCAGGTCGTCGCAGATAATACACTGCGCCGGCTGAATCGCGTAAGAAACTGCATCGGCCATATCCGCTCGTTCGACACCTTCGGCGTCCTCGGAAAGCCCGTCCCTGTTTGCAAGATGCATTAGATATTTCATGACTAACCTAAATCAAATGGCTAACTACTTCCAATATATGTCTTAAGCCTATCGCTTTTAGCGAGAGTGTAAAAATGGACGGGCCATTCAGAATCGGACCGTCGTGCACGTCGTCGCCTATCGCCTCGTCCGATTTCAAGATGACGACGGGTGACGGCGGACAAATCCGCCTGGTGGCGCATCATGCTGATATTGCGTGCTATTTAACCTGAGTTACCGGCGGCGCTGGATAGGCAGGGCGTGAAATCGTTTCACCTGCTCGGCTACAAACGGGCAGGGTATGGATCAGAAGAGCGCACCACTCGCAGAGGCTCTGGCCGCAATTGAGAAGAGGCCGGTCATTGGCTTTGGCGCGCCCGGTCATAATCAGGGTGCAGCCATTCCGTCAGGGATGAAGGCGTTGCTGGGCAAACGGGTCTTTCAGGCGGATGTGCTCACACCGAAAGGGCTCGACGATCGTACCGAGGGCAAGCTGGCCCTGCAGCGGGCCCACGAGATTGCCGCAGAGGCGTGGAACGCTGACTTCTGCCGCTTCGTGACTGGCGGCTCTACCCAGAGCCTGCATACCGTGATGGCGGCGGTTGCAGCGCCTGGTGACACGATCCTGATCGCGGCCAATGCTCACAAGGCGGAACGCACCTACGCACTGGCGACGGGGCTGAACGCGATCGTCGTCCCGGTCCACGTGGATGAGGAGTGGGACATCGAACATGGTGTGACGCCGGACACGCTGAGGGCTGTGCTGGCAGAGCATCCGGATGCGAGGGCCTTCATCCTCGTCAGCCCTACCTACTACGGCGTCACCAGCGACGTCGCAGCGTTGGCAGACATCTGCCACGAGCACGGCATTCCCTTGATCGCTGATGCTGCTTGGGGCGGAGCGTACGCTTTCTGCGAAGCTCTACCGGACGATCCGCTAACCAAGGGTGCCGATGTCGCCGTATACAGCGCCCACAAGACCATGGGAGCTTTGGCACAGGCGTCGGTGATCGTCGCCAAGGGCGAGTTGATCGACCGGCAGCGGCTCTGGATGGCGTACGAACTGTTCGAGACGACCAGCCCGTCTGTTCCCATCCTGGCGACGCTTGACGCCACGCGGCGTGATCATGCGCTAAACGGCGAACAGATGTGGACCGCCGTCATCGCGGAGGCAGTGTGGCTACGGGGGCAGCTCGCAACGATTAAACCTCTTCGCCTCTTCGTTCGTGATGACCTTCCGACGAATTGCGATCTGGATATAACCAAAGTCCTTATCGACGTGTCGGCTCTCGGAGTTTCCGGCTACGCGATCGACGACTGGCTCTACGCCCACCACCGGATCAGTGTGGGCCTGTCGGACGGCAGGCATCTCCTTGTTGTGCTGTCATTAGGGACAACGCGATCCGATCTTCGCAAGCTCGTCCGCGCGCTGAAGGACCTGACGCGCAAGCTGGCGGCTGACCCGTCGATCCTGCCGCAGGCCCCCGCGATGCCCGGCATCGGCACGTTGTCAGTCGAAATGGTGATGGCGGGGCCGGATGCGATGAGTGGGCCCGCAAAGATGGTGCGATACGAAGATGCCGCCGGCCAGATCGCAGCGGAGATGATTGCGCCGGCACCTCCGGGAGTGCCGCGGCTCGTACCCGGGCAGCGTATTACCTCGGCGCATGTGTCATGGCTGGTAGCTCAGCGAGATGCCGGAGCTTTTGTTATGGACCCTGTCGATCCAACGGATGCCACGGTACGGATCGTCGAGAAGGGAAGTGGAAGCGTCGTTTGGTAACCGGCAAACGCGAGTACTCAGGCTCAAGGAGCAATCTCGACCTCCGCGGTCAAGGCGTGGCAATAGGACACGGGCCTTGACCTATGACCTTGCGCTGAGGTGCGACCGACGGCTACCTTAGTAAGCATCTGCCGGGAGAATGTCGTGTCGCTCAGAGTTGGCCGGAAGTTTGTCTGGTTGGATGATAGATCGGTCGGATTTGACAAGATCGTTTCTGTAGAAGTCGAAGAGCGGATTAAGCCAGCGAGTTTGAAGTGTGTCGGATGGGCTGGCACGGCCGTCCCTGCGATGCTGGCTGTTGGTATTCACCCGCTGCTCTACCCGCTGCCCGCGGTGTCTGTGGCGATCGCTGGATTTAGCTTCTACGCAGCCGCGCCACAAACGTTGTACTGTTTGAGCGTGAAAACCGTCAGCGCCTCAACCCTTGAGGCTGTAACAACAGAGTTGGAGCAGGTTCGCCGGTTGCAGAATGTCGTCGGCAGATCCGAGGGCTTCGTAGCTGTGAGGTGAGCCCTCGCTGTGAGCGGCGGGGTAGCGGCGCATGCCTCCCCGTTTGGTACGGCGGACGTTAATGTGATCCCCCGGCCGACGCCGTTTGCGGTGGATCAACGGGTGCTGCGGCTGACCCTAGTCAGCATTCAGTCTGTCGCAACTCATCGAAATCAGACAGCATTCTTGACCGAGTTTATCGGCCATGAAAATGGTCGGTGGTAATGATCCGCTATCGCCGGTCGACCGTCAGTGCGGCCACGGGATCCATGCGCGAACCATCGCCAACACCACAGGAGGCACATCATGCCTCGCTACTTTTTCCATGTCCGTGATGGCACAATGGCGCCCGACTGGAACGGCCTCGAGCTCGCCAACTTGGGTGATGCTCGTCTGGTGGCGAACCGCTTTGCGGGCGATCTGCTAAAGGAGCTGAAGCAGTTCCCCGAGAGCGGTAACTGGAGCCTGGTTGTCACGGATGGGCAGGGGCTGAACCTGTTCACGCTGCTGGTTGCCTCGATCGATGCGGCTGTGCTGCCACCACCGTCCGATCCGAGGCGACACAATGAAAGTGGGAGTACGGAATGATTGTGGACGATTGCGGCCGACGCCAGGTGCTTGGGGGTGCCGCTGCGCTCGTAATGATGGCTCTGTCAGCCCGCGTGTCCGCCCGCGCGCCCGAGCGGCGCATCGGCTTTTCGAACCCGCACAACGGTGAGCAATACGACGCCTGCTACTTCTCGGGCGGCCGCTACCGGGAGGACGGACTGGCAGAACTGAACCATGCCATGCGCGACTGGCGAACTGGCGAGGCGCGTCGCATGGATCCAAGGCTTTTGGATTTGCTGGTCTCGCTGCGTGATCGTCTCGATGTATCGCCGCGTAAGCACCTCAGGCTGATCTCGGGCTACCGGTGCCCGCGGACAAACCGCGCACTCCACGCCCGCTCGTACAGCGTTGCCAGCAAGAGCCAGCACATGCTGGGCAAGGCGAGCGATATTGCCATACCCGGTGTAGCGCTGCACCAGTTGCGCAAAGCTGCCATTTCGCTGCGTGGCGGCGGTGTCGGCTACTACCCGCATGACGGCTTTGTCCATGTCGACACGGGACGGGTGCGGCAGTGGGGATGAGACAGCCGCAAATGTCGCCTGAGATGCGTCGCGTATTCGCCCCGGTTCTGGTGGGGTGCGTTCGAGAAGCTTGTCCGCCTAGGCCAGACGAGCTCGTGGCGGTCACCGAGCGCATCCGCCGCGAGGCCTTTCCGACAGCCACCGTCTCAGACGGCTGGCGACGCGCATGGTGTGTCGCCTGTG
This sequence comes from Microvirga sp. SRT01, assembly GCA_018139225.1. Lineage (GTDB taxonomy): Bacteria > Pseudomonadota > Alphaproteobacteria > Sphingomonadales > Sphingomonadaceae > Sphingomonas > Sphingomonas longa. Next base: position 375,881 of record JAGSNX010000004.1, on the reverse strand, counting down.
CCGCCATCCTCGCCGCGGCGTACCTCGCCAAGGCCTTGGCAATAGCCGAAGCGGAGGAACAGCGGACCTCCACTCTGCCTCGACCGCACTGACATAAAGCCGCATTCCAGAAGGCGATCATGGCGATCTCCAGTCAGACCTGTCGAGACATGGCCGATGCCGATCGTGCTGCGGCAGCCCAAGAATCTCTGCCAAAGGCGCGTCAGCTTCTCCTGCAATCTGCCGAGCGGTGGGAGGAGATGGCCGAACGGGCTCGACAGCATGAAGAAATGATGCGCGGAGATGTGTGAGTACCTCGATGGCGACGGTTCGCCCGCTACGGCAAGCTGCGAAATCTCAGGCTTCCTGAAGCTTGCGATCAATCCTGGCGAGAGCTTCGAGCGCGCGCTGCTCTAGACTCTGCAAGCGTGCCAGCGTTTCGGCAGGCAGCCCGCCCACGCCGCTCACCAGCGGGATGCGAGTACCTGCAAGCCGAGTTCTAATCAATCGACGTGGCCATCCGAAATCGGTCAGACCGGTAGTGGAAACGAGCTAAATCACGCCGGTCCTCCTGAGGTACACTCAGAAGGCATCATCCGCAGCAGCTTCAAAGCAGACCTTCTGCTTTCGACCCTATTCCCGACGTTAAGCTTGACGCAGCGCTCTCCCGATACCGGCCGTTCGTTCTTCTAGCCACTGCGGGGCCGGGGCGACTGACCTTGGGATTTCTCTGCAGACAGCTTTAAGTATCGTAAGGGTCGAAAGCCGCCGGTGCGCTGCATCAAAATCGTTTGATTGAGAGGGTCGCCCGGTCTCTCATCCAGCCTGAGGGTGAGTATCCGGCGTTCAAAAGAGCCCGCTTCTTTGCGGGCTGTTCAGTCGTCGTCCTGCCACCTGCGCAGATCCGTCTGGTCATGATAGTCCATGCGAGCCGGCGTGGTGATGAATTCCATGGTCGTGCCCCACGGCATGCGGCAGTAGCAGACCTTGTTCCCAGGACCTTTCTCGGTTGCATACGGGATAGCGCGTGGCGCGGTGAGGGGTGTGCCTCCTGCCTTCTCGAAACGCTCGACTGATGCGTCGATGTCGTCGGTGTAGAGAGCGAAGTGTGTAATGCCGAAGTCGCTCGCTCGGATTGGCTGGGCCTGCTCGGGGCCGTACATTTCGAAGAGCTCGATATCTGGTCCGGTTCCGATCTTGACCATTGCTTGCGCACGCACGACCGTTCCGGGAAAGGCGCCAACGGCCTGCTCGAAGCCGGGTCCTTGCCGAGGCGGATCCTGTGGTCCGAAAGATTGATAGATCACCTGCCCACCAAAGGCGTCTACCAGGAACGATTTAGCGGCTTCGATGTCGGGCACCGTGATGCCGATATGATTGACACCGCGAATGACGGGTGCGGTCATGTCCATTCTCCTTTCTAATGACGAAACGGTTGCCAGATTTCACCGGGCCGAGAGGAAGTCGATCAGGGCGGCTGCTACTTCATCCGGCCGCTCATCCGCGACATAATGGCTGCACCGCGCGATCGAGCCGCCGGTCACATTGGTCGCGAATTCCTTAAGCATCGGCACCATCTGCGCACCGAACCGCTGGTCTCCACCCAGGCCAAGCACCGGTATTTCAAGCGACTGCTTCTTGTACTCGAGCGCAGCCGCATGATCGGCGGCGAGGCTGCGGTACCATTCCATGCCGCCACGCGTGCGGCCAGGAAGCGCCATCGCCTTGGCGTAGATATCGATGTCCGCTGGATTGAAAGTGCTGTGGTCGTAGAAACGCTCGGCCATGAAGGTCGATAAATAGTCATATTCGCGGCCGTGGATCAGGCGCTCGGGCAAATCCCGGCTTCCGTGAAAGCCAAAGTGCCAGAGCCTTGCGGTGGTCGCCTCCCACTCGCTCCAGCCCGGTAGTGGGACGTCGAGGACAGTAAGGTGGGTGACCGCCTCGCGATGAAGGGCGGCCTGTGGCAAGGCGACCATTCCGCCGATGTCATGTCCACACACGGCGTAGCGGAAGTGGCCGAGGGCAACCATCACATCATGCGCGTCGCGCGCCATTGTCGCCTTGTCATAGCCGCCCTGCGGGCAGTCGGAGAAACCCGCGCCGCGCAGATCGATGGCGACCACGCTGAAATGCTCGGCCAGCAGCGGCATCACCTTGTGCCATTCCCACCACGTTTCAGGCCAGCCGTGAAGCAGCAGGATTGGCGGCCCTGCGCCGCCTGTGACGGCGTTGATCTTGATGCCGTTCACCTGCACCAGTTGCTGGGTAAACCCGTGCAAAGTCGCGATCATGATTGCTCTCCCGTTCGTTACTGACGTTCATCAAAACTGGCGGCCAGCGCTCAGCCCCGGTCGAAATCGGTGGCGATCGTGATATCGCGCCAGGCGTCGATGTCGCTGCGGAACGCTGCCAGCTTGCGCTCGGCGATTGTGTGCGCCGCCGGGCCGAGCGGGAGATGAAGTGGGGCGTCTTCGGCGTCGACTGCCTCGAGGATCACCGCCACCGCTTTGTCGGGATCGCCCGCCTGATTGCCGTCGTTGGTGTCGCGATAGTTCCTGCGCGAGGTTGCCGCGTATTCCGGCATTTCGTTAGCCGCCATCGTGATCGAACGGCCCAGGAAATCGGTGCGGAACGGCCCAGGCTCGACGATCAGCACGCGAATGCCGAACGGCTTTAGCTCGCCGGCGAGCGCTTCGGAAATCCCTTCCACGGCGAACTTGGCGGCGTGATAATAACCTCCGCCGCCGCGGCCCTCGATGCCGGCACCGGACGACATGTTGACGATCGTTCCGCCCGAACGTCGCAAAGCCGGAAGCGCGGCTCTGGTGGTTTCAATCAGACCGAAGACGTTCACCTCGAACATCGGCCGATATTCCTCGGGCCTGCCTTCCTCGATCGCACCGAACAGTGCGTAGCCGGCATTGTTCACGAGGACGTCGATCCCGCCAAAGGCATCGACAGCCTTTGCGATCGCCGCCCTGGCCGCCCCCGCATCAGTTACGTCGAGTTGCAAGGTGATCATGCGATCGTCGAATGGCTCCGCCATCTCCTCGATCGCCTTGACGTTGCGGGCCGTCGCGACGACCCGATCGCCCCGGCGTGCCGTCGCGAGCGCAAGCCGTTGGCCGAAGCCGCTCGAGCAGCCTGTGATGAGCCAGGTTTTCATGACTATGAACCTCCAGATGATGGAGAAGATCTAGGTGTTTAGATTTGTTCTTGAACTGACGTAGCTGTATTCTACGCGTTCAGTTTTGTGCGGGTGGCGGCGATGGAATGGAGTGACGTCAGGGTTTTTCTCGCTGTCGCGCGAGCTGGTACGCTCGGTGGCGCCGCGCGCACTCTTCAGACAAGCCATCCGACCGTCGGCAGGCGCCTCCGCGCACTGGAGCAGGCAATCGGTCACACGCTCTTTCAGCGTACAGCGGACGGTCTTGTCCTGACCGATGAGGGCCAGGGTGTCATCGCGCTGGCCGAGCAGATGGAAGAAGGCGCGCTGGCCATGGAGCGTCGGCTTGCAGGGCAGGAGCAGGATCTCAAGGGCAGTCTGCGCATTTCGTCGGCGGACTGGTTCGGGGCCTATGTCCTGCCCCCCATCCTGGCGGACTTCTCAAAGGCCTATCCCAATGTCGACGTCGAGATACTGACCGGCACGCGCCTGTTCAACCTTGCCCAACGGGAGGCCGACGTCGCCTTTCGTATTGTTCCGTTCGACACTGCCGATGTCGTTCAGCGGCGGCTCTTCAGGCTCGAATATGGCGCCTACATCGCCGAGGAAGCAGCTGATCCCAAATATGGCGACGGGACCGGATCCCGGCTGATCACCCACGACACATCCACGGGTCATTTTCCCGACATCGCGTGGCTCATCGAGAGCTTCCCGAACGCAAGACCGGTCGTGCGATCGAACAACCGCAACGTCCAGGGGCGCATGTGCCGGCAAGGCATTGGCATCGCTGTCCTGCCCCGCGTAGTCGGCAATCAGATCCCGGGGATCCGCACACTGGAAGTGCCGACGCAACCTCCAGCGCGAGACATCTGGATGGGATACCACCGGGACCTACGGCGTCTTCAGCGTCTTCGCGCATTCATCTCGACGGTAACGGACCATCTCGTAAACGCGACCGCATGATGTGCGGCCCAGCAGTGACTCAAGGCTTCCGGATAAACTGCAAGATCAGTGCTGGCGCGCTCGCGCGGGCGGTGGCGGGGTAAAAACGGCGCGAGAAGGTGCACCCCACATTTGGCCGGGTCTGGCCATCGCATATATCGCGCGCGACATCTCCTTCCACAATGCGTTGCGGTCGCCGTCTGTCGTGTAGAGCATCGGCATGCTGTGCGTCGCGCCTGGCACGTAGCGAAAGTCGGCGTGACCGCCGACTTTGCGAAACGCGGCATCGAGCTGACGCACCGGACCGTCGAGGTAGTAGGAATCGGCGGTTCCAACCACGACATGGACCTTGCCATCGACATACCTGCCCAGCCGCGGCCAGTCGGCTTCGATCCGGTGCCCGATGTCGTAGCGCTCACGCCAATAGGCCGCGACGGCAGGATCGACAGCGCCAGTTTCCCGGTCGAACAGGAAGGCGGGCTCGCCGTCGCGCTGGCGAGGAGAAAAGACCCATTCGAACGAGCGGAGCTGCCCGCCGCTGTGACCGAGAACGCTTTCCAGCCGGGCAGCTTCCTCGATAGTGCCGAGCACCTTGTCGTGATCGCGTTCGAGCGGGCGCGGCTTGCCGTCAGGGGCACGATACATGTTCGCGCCGGCTGCATAGAGATCGACGCCGAGAAAGTCGTGGAAATCGACCGGGTCGGGCGCCGTCGCCCAGCTGCCGCCGAAGAGTTGCGGGTAGCGGACGATAGCCCAGAGCGCGAACCAGCCGCCCGAGCTGTGCCCCGTCAGAAAACGGCCGGACGGTTTGGCATCCATTCTGTATTTGGCTTCGAGGGCGGGAATAACCTCCTCGACCAGCGCCTCGCCCAAAGGGCCGTTGTTCACGCCGTCGGCGAATTCAGTCGTGCCGTTCCGAGACGAGTGATCAAGGGCGACCCAGATCATCGGCGGCATGACGCCGGTTTTCATCAGGTGCCACATGCGCGAAAGCTGCTGGCCGGCCAGCTTGTGTCCCGTGCCGAACGCAGTGGCCGTGTAGACGGTGGGATAGGTCGTGCGCGACATGGCGTTATAGCCCGGCGGGGTCAGCACCCATGCGGCCACCGCCTGGTTCGCGCCGTGAAAGCGCGTCAGCACTTTGGATGGCATTCGCTCATCGTGAAGATGCGGTCGGGATGCGGCGATCTGCTCCGCCGCGACGAGAGGCAGCCCGGTCGTGTCGAACTGGTCGGTCTCCGGCGGCACCGCATGCTCGAGTTGGAGGGTCGGCATCGATGATAGCGGGAAGTGTACTGTGACGACCTTGGATGCGAGGTCCCCAGGTCCCCGACCGGTAAAGTTGTAGTCGCCGTTGCGATCGAGCACCGCCTGCACGCGGTAGGTGCCCGGCGCCAGCGTTGCGAAGCTGGCGGGGAAGGCCGCTGTCCGTGTATTGATCGTCGCGGAGCGACTGGTTCCAAAACTCGCCACGTCGCGCGCCGCGACCGATACGTCCTCTCCACGCTCAAGGTCGACAGCGTCGCTTGTCATATTCTCGCTCGTCGCCCGTGCGGCGAACAACAGCAGCCGGCCGCTCGCGTCCTCGGCGAGGTCGGGCTGCAGCGTCACGGCGACCCGCGTTTCGGGCTCCGCAGCGCCGATGAGGAGCGACGCCAGTCCCGATGCTAAGATGAAGCGGGTCGCCTTCGACGATGCTTCCCGGCGCGGTTCAGTCTCGATGATCGCTTCGTTGCTCACTCCGCAGTCCGCCGCGCTTTATCGATGCCCTTGACGGTGCCCAGCGCATGATCGAGCGCCGCTGCCGCATGAATGTCCGTGGTGTCGAATATCGGCACGGGGCTGTCTTCTTGGCCGATAAGCAGCATGATTTCGGTACAGCCAAGGATCACCGCCTGGGCACCGGCACCGACAAGACGCCTGATCACCGCCCGGTAGGCCTCTCGCGACGAGGACTCTATCCGTCCTGTGACCAATTCATCATAGATGATCCGGTGCACGGTCGCGCGGTCCTGCTCCTCGGGAACTATCACCTCCAAACCGTAGCGTTCGGTCAGGCGCCCTTTGTAGAAATCCTGCTCCATGGTGAATGCCGTGCCGAGCAGCCCGACCTTCTGGAGCCCGGCGGCCACGATCCGCTCCGCGGTGGGATCGGCGATGTGGATCAGCGGAATGCTAACGGAGCTTTGCACGTCGTGCGCCATCCTGTGCATGGTGTTCGTGCAGATCAGAAGCAGGTCCGCTCCGGCTGCCTCCAGCCGCCGTGCGGCGTCCACCATCCGCTCGGTGAGGCGGCTCCAGTCGCCGGCATGTTGCAGCGCCTCGATTTCCGCAAAATCGAACGACCATAAAAGGCAATGGGCCGAAGCGGTTGCACCCAAACGGATGCGAACGCCTTCGTTGAGGAGGCGATAATATTCCGCCGAGCTTTCCCAGCTCATGCCTCCAATCAGACCGATCATTCGCATCACGCCTCTCCATTCCCAGGTTGAAGATCGAGCAGCAATGTCGGGATCAGTTCTGACACTGTGGGATGGATGGGCACCGCCCAGCGAAGCTGCTCGATCGGTTGGTCGGCATTCATCATGTCGAGGACGCCGTGGATCGCCTCGTCGCCGCTCGTTCCCAGTATCGCTGCGCCGAGAATGCGGCGGGTTTCGGCGTCGGCCACGACCTTCATGAACCCCTGCGTCTCGCCCTTCTCCACTGCGCGACCGACGCGGGACATCGGCCGCTTGGAATGGAGCAGCCGTCGTCCGGTCCTGGCCGCCTCGGCATCGGTCATGCCCACCCGTGCGAGCGGAGGATCGATGTAGAGCGCGTAGCCAGGCAGACGCTGGCTGACCCGGCGGTCCTCCCCGTCCAAGAGGTTCGCGGCGACGATCTCGAAATCGTTATAGGCAGTGTGCGTGAAGGCGCCGCGACCGTTGCAGTCGCCCAGCGCCCAGATGCCCGGGACGCTGGTCTCCAGCCTGTCGTCCACGGTGATATAGCCGCGTGCATCCACTGCCACGCCGGCGACCTCCAGCCCGAGGTCGTCGGTGTTCGGCCGCCGCCCGACCGCCATCAGGACGTGGCTGGCGACGACCGGCTGCGCGTCCTCAGCGCAGTCCACACGCACCTCGACGTCCGCGCCGCTGCGCGCGAAGCTGATGCAGTCCGCACCCGTCCGGATCGTGATGCCCTCGGCCTCTAGGATTTGTCGGACGGCGTCCGACACGTCGGGGTCCTCCCGCGCGATGAGCCGGTCCATCCGCTCCACAATTGTGATCTCGGCGCCGAAGCGCCGATACATCTGGGCGAACTCTAGCCCGATGTAGCTTCCGCCGATCACCACGAGATGCCGGGGAAGCGCGTCGAGCGCGACGATGTCGGTATTGGTGAGGAGCGGCACCTGGTCCGCGCCCGGCATTTCCGGCACCACAGCCCTGCCGCCGACGTTGATGAAGATGCGCGGTGCGGTCAGTCGTTCCCCATCAACGGTGACGACGCCGGAACTCTCAAAGCGCGCATGCCCCCGGATGAGCTCGACGTTGGCCATGCCGAACAGCCAGCTTTCGTTACCCGCCCGTCCATCCCGGATGATCCTGTCCGCCCGGTCTGCGACTGCCTTCATGTCGACGTCAACTGGCCCTGCGACACTGAAGCCGTAGTCTGCGCCACGCCGCGCGGTGTGGATGGCATAGGCGCTCGCCACGAGCGTCTTGGTAGGCCTGCACCCGGTGTTGACGCATGTGCCGCCAACATGATGGCGCTCGATGATGGCGACCGACAGGCCGGCATCGTTCAGCCGGCCGGCGAGCGCCGGACCCGCCTGGCCGGCGCCGATGATGATTGCGTCGAAGCTGCGCATGCGAAGGCTACCTTTCGATGTTTGCCAAGGCGCGAAGCGCCGCTCGGAAAGGGGACGGGTTCGGACATGGCCAGACCCATCAAGGTCAGACGATGCTGAGGCGAACGTCGATATTGCCTCGCGTCGCATTGGAGTAGGGGCAGGTCTGGTGAGCAGCCTCAACCAGACGTTGGGCGTCGTTGCGTTCTACGCCCGGCAGCGCCACGGCAAGCTCGACATCCAGACCGAAGCCGCCTTCGCTGCGCATGCCGATCCCGACGGTCGCCGTCACCGCCGCACCCGTCGGGACCTGGAGGTTCAGCCCGTGCGCGGCGAACTTCATCGCGCTGAGGAAGCACGCGGCGTAACCCGACGCGAACAGCTGTTCCGGGTTGGTCCCCTCGCCACCGGCGCCGCCGAGCGCCTTCGGCGTGGACAGCTGGAGGTCGAGCTTCCCGTCCTCGGTGCGGGTGCGTCCATCGCGGCCCCCGTTCGCGGTGGCGGCGGTGCGGTATTTGACGTCGATGGACATGGTTCAATCCTTTCGTGGAGCGGCGCAGACAGGTCCGGCGCCAAAGGTGTTGGCGTGCGCGTCAGGCCGCGACCGCGTTCGAGCGTCGGCGCGCGTCGCTGATGGTCAGCAAGACCGCCGAGATGAGGAAGTAGAAGGCGCCGAAGGCGGCGTAGGGCGCGATGTCGGCGATGCTGACCGGCGCCGCGCCGGCGGCCTTGCTGAGCATGTGCGCTCCGGCGAGACCCGACTGGGCGCCGCTCAGGATCATCGCCCACTGCGCGCCATAGGACTTCCAGCGGCTTACTCCGGTGAGGAGTTGAAAGAGGCCGGAGAGTACGGCCCACACGCCGAAGATCTGGAGGACGGGATGCATGCCGTGCGGCAAGGTCGCGGCGACGGCGACGGCGGTCACGACGCTGACGACGAAGTTGAGCATCTGGCTCTTGTTGCGCGTCAGGCCGCCGCTCCGGCTGGCGTCGAGATAGTTCGCCAGCGCGTCCCATGCGGGATAGGCGACGAGCATCACCGCAGCCAGCGGCGGCATGGCCTTCGCGACCGTGAAGGCGAGCGCGACCCAGATCGCGGAGACCGCGAAGCGCAGATAGTAGTAGGTCTTGAGCCAGTCGCGATCCGGGGACTTAGCGGCGGTGATGGTCTTCATGGCATGGTTCCTTTCTGTGATGCAGGCACACGTCTCCCGTCCCGAAATCCGGGTGGGTTGGTGATCGCTGGTTAGGGATTGTGCGGCTCGTGATCTGCCGCGTCGGATCAGTTCAAAGTCGGAAGCGTCGCGGCAGGCGCCATCGGGCAGCGGCCGCCACGGCGGCGCACCCGACGGAATACCAAACTACCACGTAGAGCGGGTCGTTGAAGGGGCAGCAGAAGGCGAACACGAAGGCTCCGCAGGCGCCGGCGGCGATGCCGGAGGCGAGCGCGCTGAGCCGGGGCTGGGTCGGCGCGGCCCTCCGCATCAGAGCGCCTAGCAGCGCCACAATCGGCAGCGAGAGCACGAAAATAGACGCGGCGCACAGCATGCCACTGGCCGGATCGATGCGATCCAGCAGCCCCCGCTCGCCCGCGCCGTCGGGCGTGACGAAGGCGCCTACCACGATGGCTGCGATCGCCAGGACGCAGGCGAGCATCAGCCCCTGGCGCGGCCGCGCCGTCGGGGAAAAGGAGCGGATCGCCAGCACGCAGGCGACCACGGCGAGCAGGCCGAGGCTTCCCACCCGCCACAGCAGATAGGGCGAACCGGCCATGTGGCTCATGTCCGGCCGCATCGCGCCCAGGCCCAGGAACAGCGCGAGTTCCACCGCGCCGAGCGCGAGGACGAGCCCGCCTTCACGCACCATGCTGCGGCGCTGCACGGGCACGAGGTCGGATGATAGATCAACGATCAGGGATTCACTCGACATCGGGAGTCTTCTCAATGATGGCCGTCAGGCGCGCCAGCCCGCGGTGGATGTTCATCTTCACGGCGGAGACGGAAAGGCCGATCTCGCCTGACGCCTCCTCCACGCTGTAGCCCCGCACCTTGACCAGCAGGATCGCCTGGGCCTGCGCGGGGCGGAGCTCGTCGAGCAGGCTGGCCAGAACCGAGCTGCTGACCACCGAGGCCTCGTGGTCGCTGACGGCGATCTCGTCGGGCAGCTCGTCCCTTGGGCGACGCGCCAGACTGCGCAGCTGGTCGACCCATTTGTTCTTGGCTATGGCCGCCAGCCAGGGGCCCAGGGGGTACTGAGGATCATAGGTGTGGCGTCGCCGATGGACTGCGAACAGCGTCTCCTGGACGGCGTCGTCCACGTCGCCTGGTGGCAGGCGCCGCTGAAAGTAGCGCGTGAGCCACTCCGACATCTCGCCAAGGAGCCGCCGATAGGCGCCGCCGTGTCCGTTCTGCGCCGCCACCATCAGGCTGCTCCAGGCGTCCGGCGCGGTTCGGGACGGACGCTCACGGCTGACCGGCGCCGTGCTCGGCGAGGGCCTTGAGATCAATCTCGAGAGGAAGTCCGAGCGCATGATCTCTTATTCGCGCGCTAAGCGTTGTCGGTCACTCGATGTCGAACTTTTTTCGAAGCGAGTTTCGGTCGTGACCTGACAGATGGCATCGACGCTGACGATTTCGACCGGATCGTCCATGTCGCCATTTTCTGCTTGGCTGGCTGGGTGAATGCCGGAAATCAGGCGGCGAAGCCGCCGTCAATCGTGTGCATTGCACCCGTTATCCCGCGTGCCTGCGGTCCGGCGAGATAGAGCGTCAGGCTCGCGACCTCGTCGGCGGTGCCGTAGCGCTTGATGGCCATCGGCTCGAGCATGCCGGCCGCGCGCGGACCGTCGGCCGGGTTCATGTCGGTATCGGTAGGGCCTGGCTGAATCACGTTGATCGTGATGTCGCGTGGACCCAGGTCGCGGGCCAGACCGCGCGCCATGCCCTGCACCGCCGCCTTGGTCAGCACGTACGCCGCGAGGCCCGGGAACGGCATGCTGTCGGCAGTGTCGGATCCGATGACGAGGATGCGCCCACCGTCGGGCATCAGGCGGGACGCCTCGACGCTGCCAAAATAGGCTCCCCGCACATTGACGTCGATCATGCGGTCAACCTCGTCGGCATCGAGCGTCAGCGGATCGCCGAACACCAGCAGACCGGCATTATAGACGAAGATGTCGATCGGGCCGGCGTCACGTATCGCCGTGATCAGCTCGTCGCGCGTCCCCGCATCCGCCTGGAGCGCTTGCGCACCGGTCTCGGCGGCGAGCTGGTCCGCGGCCGCGGCCGAAGCGGCATAGGTGAACATCACCGTTGCGCCGGCGGCGGCGAAACGCCGCACGATCGCGGCGCCGATGCCGCGGCTGCCGCCGACGACGAATACCTTGAGATCAGAAAACGTCATCGCGCTTGCCCTGTATTTTTGAAAGGAAGTGGGTCGGTCAGTGCCCTTCGCCGTCAGCTCCGCCCAAGCGAGGCTCGGTACGATTAGAACGGCGTGCCCACGATCCGGGACACGGTTGCATCCGTGAAGCGGGGAACGTCGGCCATCACGGCATCCGCTTCGGCTGATGCGAGTGCGGCGTGCAGCGCGTCCTCGTCGCGGAACCGGTAGATACCCACGGAAACATCCGCAGCGTTGGCGTCACGTGGGAAGAAGGCGGAGGCGCTCTTCAGCCCGTGCCGCTGCCAGCAGGCAAGCGCCAAGGGTCGGTGAGCGTCGACGTAATGGTCGCGATCGAAATAGGTGCCGCCGCTGCACATCACGATTAGAGTTGCATGTGCCATCGGCACGCATCTGGACCGATCAACAATGATCGTAAACTTACAGGATTGAACTCTCTCCGTTCAGCTTTGTGGGCAGCTGGCTGGGCCGCTCGATCGGCATGCGCCGCGCGAACGGCGGCTCCGCACAAGAAACAGACTTCGTTGTTGAACGCTGGCTTCAAGAGCTCCAGCTCCCGCCCCCTAGTCGAAAGAATATGCTCGAAGAAGCGTGCCGGCGATCTGCCGCGCAGCCTGGCCGAGTTCCTCATCGGCAAGCTCGCCGGCGGTCCAGAAGGACAGCGCGCCCCGGAAAGCGAGCGCGAGTTGCGAAGGCAGAATGCGGCATGCCTCATCCCGGCGGGGCGAAGATAGTCCGATTCCGTCGCCGAGGGCGTGTGCCCATAAGGCGGTGGAATTTGATCTCACTTCGCCCGACGCCGCGCTCCCGGTCCCTATCCAGGCCATGACCGCGCGGTTCACGATCGGCTCGTCGAGCATGACCGCGACTGCGATGTCGATAGCCAGCGCTACACGGTCGGCGGCGTGCTGCGGCTGCGGCGTTTCACTTAAGCGCGTCAGCATCGCGTCTATGCGGCGCGCCGACAGCGCGTGCATGATCGCCGGCTTGCTGCCGAACTGATTGAAGGGTGTCGCGAAGCTGACCCCGGCTTCCGAGGCAAGATCACGCATCGAGAACTCTGCCTTGCCATCACGCAGGAGACGCTCTGCCGCATCGAGCACACGCTGGCGCACCGGTTCCCCCCGACGTTTCATACCTGCTTCCATCTTGTGTTCACTCATTGCACATCTATATCATGATATAGACAGCTTGTCCTGCAGGAGTGTACGCGTGACAGACAATCGCCAAAAGTTTTTCTGATCAGCGGCGTCAGCTCTGGGCTTGGCCGAGCATCTGCTGAGGGCGCCTTGAAGGCCGGTCACCGGGTCATTGGGACGGTGCGGCGCCAGGAAGATGCGGACGCATTCGCTTCACTCGCACCGGACCGCGCGAGCCCGATGCTGCTCGACGTGACTGACTTCGCTTCCATTCCTCTGGCGATAACCGCAGCCGAGCGCGATGACGGTCCTATCGATGTCTTGGTGAACAACGCTGGTTACGGCCATGAAGGTGTGCTCGAGGAATCGTCGATGGATGATCTCCAGCGGCAGTTCGCCTCGAATGTGTTCGGTCCGGTTGCGATGATGCAGGCCGTGTTGCCCGGTATGCGTAAGCGCCGCCGCGGGCATATCATCAACGTAACCTCTATGGGCGGGTTCATCACCATGCCAGGGATCAGCTTCTATTGCGGCAGCAAGTTCGCGCTGGAGGGCATTTCTGAGGCGCTCGGCAAGGAGGTGGCTGCGTTCGGTATAAAAGTTACGACGCTGGCACCGGGGCAGTTTCGCACAGACTGGGCTGGCCGCTCGATGGATCGGACGCCGCGTAGCATCGCGGATTATGACGCAGTGATGGACCCCATAAGGGCTGCGCGACAGGCCAAGAGCGGCAATCAGCCGAACGATCCGGCGAAGGCGGCGCGGGCGCTGCTGGCGATAGTTGAGGAGAAGAACCCGCCGACTCGGCTGTTCCTCGGCGAAGATGCCCTCGGACTGGTCGATGAGAAACTAGACGATATGCGGGCGGAGGTTGGTCGCTGGGAAGTGCTTTCTCGTTCAACGGGCTTTGGTGCCCATTAAGTGGTCGGATCGAAGTACGGCTTGCGGAACGATCGTTCGTGGGCCGAAGAGGCAGATGCAAAGAGCGTCGCTGTTGGACCAACTTCTGTGATGTAGGCGACCGGTCTTGAAGAATGCTGCCGTCCACAACATCGTCTAGGAGTAGCGAGATTTGGGGCGGATCTCGCCGGGCATAGGAACGACCCATCCGTCGTCAGATGGGCCGCCCCAATGTTAAATTTCGGTGCGTTCTGCGAGGGTCAGGGCATCCTCGATGTCCACGCCGAGGTATCTTACAGTGTTCTCGATCTTCGTGTGGCCCAACAGGATCTGGATCGCCCGGAGATTGCCGGAGGCCTTGTAGATCATCGACGCTTTCGTGCGACGAAGCGAGTGCGTCCCGTATTCGGCGCGGCGAAGTCCGACCGCGTCGACCCACTCATCCACCAAACGAGCATATTGCCTCGTGCTAAGGTGCCCCGCGTGGTCGACGCGGCTCGGAAATGCTTAGTCCTGGACGCTACCACCTCGGCGTTCGAGCCACGCGAGAAGGCTTGCTCTGACATCGGCCGTAAGCTCGAATTGGACAGGGCGTCCGGTCTTCTGCTGTGTAACGATCGCGCGGGTTCTAATATCAGCCCCGGAGACGAGGTCGCCGATCTTGATTTTTACGAGATCACAGCCTCGCAACTTGCTGTCGATCGCCAGGTCGAAGAGCGCCCTGTCGCGGAGACGGCACTCCCGATCCAAGAAGAAGCGAACGGCCCAGATTTGCTTTTGCGTCAGCGGTCGCTTCGTGCCGACTGTCTTGCCCGCATTCCACACAGGGCGGCGTTGCGTGGCAGGATCATATTGTGCGTGTCCCATCGTTCGTCTCCACGGCCGTGATTGCCGTTTACTGAACGTGGTCACGGGAAGGATTGCACGCCGCTCTGTCAGCAACCGACCCAAAGACGGTCGTAGCCGAGGCACGTGCCGATCTCGGGAGCGGACATTCTGAACCGGATTTCTGATACACGGAGACCCTTGGAAGACGTGGCGGGATCTGCAGCGTCACAACCGACTGGTTTTGACACCACATGTCCTAATCGTCAGTTGGCGGGGTGGGGCGTATTGGTCTTGGGAGGCCACGAAGGCGACGCTCGCGATTTTGGCGCGACGCTTCCTTGACGGCCTGGGGGTCGTCCAAATCAATCATGCTGCTGGTCCTCGGGAAAGACCGGCGCGCGAGCTGCGCCTAATAGCCTGTTCCGAGCCGGAAGGCGTTGCGAGCCTGGTTTCGCCGAAATGACCGGATTGCCTGCCGCTTCATATATCCTCTAAGCTGGATATATGGAAAATCAGCCGGCTATCTCCGCATTGGGCGCGCTCGCGCAAAGCACGCGGCTCGATGTGTTCCGCCTGCTGGTGCGACACGAACCTGACGGCCTCGCCGCTGGTGAAGTCGCCCGCCAGCTCGACGTGCCGCAAAACACCATGTCGGCGCACCTTGCGATTCTCGCGCGCGCCGGTCTGGTCCGCTCCGAACGGCATAGCCGTTCGATCATCTACCGCGCCGATCTGGACGGGCTGCGCGCGTTGACGCTGTTCCTCGTCAAAGACTGCTGCGCCGGCTCGCCCGAGCTGTGCGCGCCGCTCCTGGCCGAACTCACCCCCTGCTGCTGAAAGGACGCGCCGTGGCCGTCGATATCGTGATCTATCACAACCCCGAGTGCGGCACGTCGCGCAACACGCTGGCGATGATCCGCAATGCCGGCATTGAGGCGCACGTTATCGAATACCTGAAAACCCCGCCCTCGCGCGCGTTGCTGGTCGAACTGATCGACCGCGCCGGAATCACGCCCCGCGATCTGCTGCGCGAGAAGGGGACGCCCTATGCGGAACTGGGCCTTGGTGACGACGCGCTGTCGGACGACGCGCTGGTGGACGCGATGATGGCGCATCCGGTTCTCATCAACCGGCCGCTGGTCGTCTCGCCGCTCGGCGTGAAGCTGTGCCGACCGTCCGAAGCGGTCCTCGATCTGCTGCCCGAACCGCAACAGGGTGCGTTTCCCAAGGAAGACGGCGAACAGGTCGTGGACGCCTCGGGTCAGCGCATCGCCTGATGCTGCTCGCGCTCGCTATCTTCGTCGCCACGATCGCGCTCGTCATATGGCAACCCAAGGGCCTCGGCATCGGATGGAGCGCACTAGGCGGAGCGGCAATCGCGCTGCTTGTCGGTGTCGTCTCGCTCGCCGACGTACCGGTGGTGTGGAGTATCGTCTGGAATGCGACCGCGACGTTCGTCGCGATCATCATCGTCAGCCTATTGCTCGATGAAGCCGGGTTCTTCGAATGGGCGGCTCTCCACATCGCGCGCTGGGGTCGGGGGCATGGTCGCCGGCTGTTTGTGCTGATCGTGCTGCTCGGCGCGGCGGTGTCGGCGTTGTTCGCCAACGATGGCGCGGCGCTGATCCTGACGCCGATTGTTATCGCGATGCTGCGCGCGCTTGGGTACAAAGACAAGGCGACGCTGGCGTTCGTGATGGCGGCGGGGTTCATCGCAGATACTGCCAGCCTGCCGCTGATTGTCTCCAACCTCGTCAACATCGTGTCGGCCGACTTCTTCCGGATCGGCTTTGCCGATTATGCCTCGGTGATGGTGCCGGTCGATCTGGCGTCGATCGCCGCGACGCTGATCGCATTGCTGCTGTTCTTCCGGCGCGACATACCGGCCCGCTATGACGTGGCGCAGCTCCGCGCGCCAGCTGACGCGATCCGCGACCATGCCACGTTCAAGGCGGGCTGGGTGGTTCTTGCCCTGCTGCTCGCCGGCTTCTTCCTGCTTGAACCCGTCGGCGTACCGGTCAGCGCCGTTGCCGCTGCCGGCGCGGTCCTCCTGTTCGTCATCGCCGCGCGCGGCCATGTCATCCAGACGCGCAAGGTGCTGGCCGGCGCGCCGTGGCAGGTCGTGATCTTCTTGCTCGGCATGTACCTGGTCGTCTATGGCCTGCGGAATGCTGGCTTGACCGATCATCTTGCCGGCCTGCTCGATCGCACCGCGCAAGGCGGCGTATGGGGCGCGGCGTTCGGCACCGGGATCATCGCCGCGCTGCTGTCGTCGGTGATGAACAACATGCCGACCGTGCTGGTGGGCGCGCTGTCGATCGACGCAACGCACGCCACGGGCGCGATCAAGGAAGCGATGATCTACGCCAACGTGATCGGTTGCGACCTCGGGCCAAAGATCACGCCGATCGGCTCACTCGCGACGCTGCTGTGGCTGCATGTCCTCGGGCAGAAGGGCATCCGCATCGGCTGGGGCTATTACTTCAAGGTCGGCGCGACGCTGACGATCCCGGTGCTGCTGGTGACGCTCGCGGCGCTCGCGATCAGGATCAGCATGGCATGACGGCACTGCGTGTCACCGCGCTCGATCCCGACAATCTGGACGGGCTGCGCGACGCGCTCGCGGCCTCGGGCCTGCCTGTCGCCGATCTGGTCGACTCCGGCCGGGCCTTCTTCCGGTTCGATGATGACGCCGGCCCGGTGGGCTATGGCGGGCTTGAAGGGCAGGGGACGGATCGCCTGCTCCGCTCGCTCCTGGTCGTCGCCGATCGGCGCGGCGACGGCTTGGGCCGCGTCATGCTCGGCCTGCTTGAAGCCCGCGCGTGCGAGCTGGGCGTCGTCCGCCTTCACCTGCTCACCAACACGGCCCCACCGTTCTTCGCTGCTAGTGGCTACGCTGCGGCCGATCGCGCGACGGCCCCGGCGTCGATCGCCAGCTCGCGTGAGTTCATCGCGCTCTGTCCGGTGTTGGCCGCCTATCTCGTGAAAGCCCTCTAATGCCGCTGCGCCAGCTCTCCGATCCCGATCACCTGCCCGCGCTTGATCGGCGCTATGCAATCGAACGGCCCGCCCTCGGTCTCGGCGCGGGTGATCCCCCGCCGCGTATCCTGTTGCTCTACGGCTCTCTGCGCGAGCGGTCGTTCTCGCGGCTGTGTGTCGAGGAAGCGGCGCGGCTGCTGCAATTCTTCGGGTGCGAGACGCGCATCTATGATCCCTCGGCGCTGCCGCTGCCCGATCAGGTCGCCGGCGACGATCATCCCGCCGTCCACGAACTACGCGAGCTGTCGATGTGGTCGGAAGGTCATGTGTGGTGTTCGCCCGAACGGCACGGCCAGGTCACGGGCATCATCAAAACGCAAATCGACCATCTGCCGCTCTCCATAGGCGGGATGCGACCGACACAGGGCCGCACGCTCGCGGTCATGCAGGTTTCGGCCGGTTCGCAGTCGTTCAACAGCGTCAACACGCTGCGCGTTCTCGGCCGCTGGATGCGAATGGTGACGATCCCGAACCAGTCGAGCGTCGCCAAGGCATTTCAGGAGTTTGACGATGCCGGGCGCATGAAGCCGTCCAGTTATTACGATCGGATCGTTGACGTGATGGAGGAGCTGGTGCGGTTCACGGTGCTGCTTCGGCCCCATGCGGTTCAGCTCGTCGATCGCTACTCCGAACGAAAGGAAGCCGGGGTGCCGATCGACCCCACAACCGATCTGTCGAGCATCGCCACGACTGGGGTAGGCGTCACAACCGAACGTTTGTGACACCAAGTACCGGTGGCTTTCGACCGTTCCAATCCTGAAAGTTGACTGGCAGGAAAGTCCCCAATCCGATCCGTTCCGAAGTGCTGTTGGCCGCGTCGCAGCCGTCAATCCGCTCAGATGAACGAGCGGCAGGTATCGGGCAGCGAGAAGGAGGGCGTGAACGGCCGGGATGGGTCGTTTTCATCGAATTGATCCTCTCAAGCACCATACTCCCGCCCGCAGCTGTGCGGCAGGATCGACGTGGCTATGCCCAGCAGTAAAGCGTGATGCTTCGTGGCGGCGGCTAGGGCCGGTTCGCCAGACGATCTATTTCGTCGAGCATGAGTATCTCGGCCGTCATCTGAGCGACTGTGGCTCGGCTTAATGCCAGCGATGCTTCGCGGTATCCTTGCCAATCAGCAGTGATATGCGGGCAACCCCATCGAGCGATGTGGGAGCTGGCCGAAGCGTGAAAGCGACGGAGGTCAGTCTGCATCGATGTAGCTCGTGACATAGCTATACCGCCGCGCCGCGTGATCTGATCAAGGAGCGCCTCCATTGCTTCCGACCGTGCGCGGTTCGCCCTCGCCAGTTTCATTCTCGTTGCTGTCAGGGCCGGCAGGACCGGCTTGCTGGCAGCAAGTTGACCGCGAAGTTCTGTCAACGCAGCGCGGATTTCCTCATGCGCCTGGTTCAACGCCCGCCTATCGATCTTGATCGAAGGCGCTTCGATAGGGGCATTGCTGAACACAGACGAAGACTTTCCACGTTGATCGTCGCAGAAGCACTTCGTTGCCTTTTAGCAGGGTTAAAGAACCAATCCGGGGCCGAGCGTGGTGGTGCCGCACCCAATGCAGCGTCAACGGCGTGCTCGTGCTCGAGGCATTCAGCTTCGAACCTGCACGAGGTCGCCGAAACTGACGGAGTGCAAAACCGCACCCTCGGTGTTCGTGATGTCGATGTGGTGCGACATGAAGAGAGCCTTCCCGGCCATCACGTGAGCAGCAATCACCTCCCTGCCGCCATGAATTGCATAACGCTTTACCTCGTCCAGATCGGGCAGGATTACGCCTTCGTGATCGATCGTCACTTCGTCATTGTAGAGGTTCAGGTGGTAGCGCGGCATCCATGATCTCCCGCAAACCGCATAGCGCCGCTGCCAGGATCCATCCCTTGCCTCGATCAGGCTGACTAAAACTAGCGAGACAAGGGGCCTATGCTGCCATCCGCCGAGTTGTGCCGAGCCAAGCTCGAGCTGCGGCCTGTGCAGTGGCGATCTCGCGGGCGGTCATGTCCTCGGCCACTTCGGTGCGCGCGCCCTGTGCGGCGGCAAGGCCGGATACAGCGGCAAGGTTAAACCACTTATGCGCCTCGATCAGGTCGATGGCGACACCGGACGTGCCCGTCTGATAGCAGATGCCGAGATCGAAAAGTGCGTCACCGTTACCTGCGCTGGCATCGGCCATACGGCTTTCGATCAGGAATTGAGCACTTTTGAGACTGTTAACCACCGCTGGTCCCTTCGCTACATACGCTTGCAGTTTGCAGCCCGGCGATTGAAGGACAGTGCCTTCTCAAATGGTTAACGGCTCATACTCGTTGGAACTGCTTTAACCGTTCCTATGCTAGCTACAGTGGCGCACAACATAGGTAAGGATCGGGCGGGCGACTCGGGTTGGACGGGGAGCGTGTCGCCTACCCGGTCATTGTCGAGCGGATGATGTAAGATGCTCAAGCAGTCTGAACTTCGCACTGCCGTGGCGCTGATACACCAGGCGCTTGAGATCGCTGACACTGTCAGCGAACCGCTGGTCGCCGCACATCTATCAGTTGCCTTGGCCGCGGCCGAGCGACGGCTCAACGAACACGTACCTCAGCCTCAATGAGGCGAGTCTGTTGGCAGAATGACGTGTTGCGAGGGGACCGGCTGACGGGGGAGGTTCGCGAATGGGGGAAGCGCAAACAGGGTGCGTCAGCCGGTCGATTGTCAAGACTGCCACCCTGCGCAGCCTCGCCATATTTAACAATGGCCCGACCGAAACGTTCAGCGCTTTCGACTGTCAGTTTGGGTGAATCATTCTTTGTAGACATGGGTTATCTGACCGGGACGCTCTGTCTCCCTACCATCAATCGGTCGAGTTGAGCTCACGCCTGCTATCCGACGAGATAAAGATCGGACGATGCGCCACCACTGCCTGAGCCGCTGCCGCCAGGTTCCCCGCGGTCGATATCGGCAATTTGGGGACAATCGATGTGGCCAAAGCGCTTGGCTCCGGGCGCCGCGCTGGTGTTTGAATGCGAGGAGGGGGGGGCAGATGGGATTTCACGTCGGCGAGAGTGTGACAGCTACGCGGTAGAAGAGGAAGTCGTCGACGACGATGAGGCAGCTGGTCTTCATGATCTCTGGATTGCAATCACGCCGACGAGGAGTTGACGTTAGACGCCGAGACGTGGACCATCGCCCAAGGCTGATGTCAGATCTACCGCCGGTCATCACCAGGCGATCGACAGTGCCGCTTACCGGCGTTCATTACGTCACGGCAACGGGACACTGAGGATACAAACTTCAAATAGAAGGAGGCGCGTGCGACTTAACGCAGCGGATCGGTACCGGTGGCCGCCACAGCCTGCTGAAACTTCTTCAAGTCGACATGATGCCGCCGCGCCGGCGATCCTAAACACCTATGTGTCATAGGAGGTTTGGCGAAGAGGTCCTCTCGAGTGCAGCGATGCAGTCGGCGATCATCGCCGCCGCCAATGTGCTTCCAATGC
This sequence comes from Microvirga sp. SRT01, assembly GCA_018139225.1. GTDB lineage: Bacteria > Pseudomonadota > Alphaproteobacteria > Sphingomonadales > Sphingomonadaceae > Sphingomonas > Sphingomonas longa. The sequence continues at coordinate 355,178 of JAGSNX010000004.1, read as the reverse complement.
GCTCCGCTTCGGCAAGCGCGTCCTCAAGATGCGCCAGCAGTTGCTCGTGCTCCAAATGACTCGTCATGCGTGCCTCCATGTGGCATTACGCCGATGCCGCGACGAGGGGATCGTATACCTTTTGCCTTCTGGCTCCTACGGCCTTAGCATTGATCTGGAGCGCTTTATGGCCGCATTTGATGGTTGCCTCGATCTCGCAAAGTCCCAGGTGGCGCTCAGGGCGTTACGGTATGGCCACTTTCCAGCAGACATCTTTGACGAATATGCCTGGGATATGATGCTCCATATGTATATTGCTGCTTTGCGTGAGCAGAAAATGTATATCGACAATGCTGTCAATCTTACGTCGAAGAACAAGAAGGTCGGTGATCGCTGGATAAAACACCTTCATGCCGATGGCATGATTGTGGTCGATGGCGAGATGATCACCTTGAGCGAGCAGGCGATGCAGCGGATGAACTCCTATCACGAAGAAGCTTTGGCAGCGGTTTAGTAGATCGGCTGGGTGTGGTGGTTCGACGATGAGGGTATCGTCCTGATACCTTATCGCGACTTAGGTCCGATCCATTACTGCTGAGTGATTTAGCGGCGTTTCAAGGTAGCTAGAGCATTTCGAGCGGTACGCGTCCTCGCGGCCGAGGGTGCAGTTGGTCGAGCCGCGCAAGCGTGTCGGTACTGAGCACCAGGTCGGCGGCTTCACGATTATCGCGGACATGAGCGCTGCGCCTTGCCTTGGGAATGGCAACGATGTTGTCCTGCGCGAGCAGCCATGCCAGCGCGAGCTGCGCCGGCGTCTTGCCGATTTCGGCGGCGAGCAACTGTAATCCGGTATCCGCGACGAGCCTGCCCTGTTCCACCGGGCTGTACGCCATTGCTGGTATCGCATGCGCGGCGAGCCAGGGCAGCAGGTCGTGCTCGGGTCCGCGCCGCGTCAGGTTGTAGAGGATCTGGTTGGCCGCGCATGGCTGACCTCCTGCGGCCATCAACTCCTCCATATCGTCGGTGTCCAGGTTGCTGACGCCCCAACGCAGGATCTTGCCCGCGTCGACCAGCCTTTGCATCGCCTCGATGGTCTCGGCTAGCGGAACCGCTCCGCGCCAGTGCAGCAGATAGAGGTCAAGTCGATCGGTGCCGAGGCGACGCAGGCTGGCTTCGCATGCCTTTGGCAGACGCGCACGTGACGCGTTTTGGGGATAGGCTTTGCTGACGAGGAACGCGTCCTGCCGGCGCCCGGAGATCGCGTCTCCAACGAGCCGCTCGGACTCGCCGTCCGCATACATCTCTGCGGTGTCGATCAGCGTCATACCGAAATCGATTCCAGTGCGCAGCGCCGTGATTTCATCGACACGGCGATTAGCGTCCTCCGCCATATTCCATGTGCCTTGGCCGAGCGCAGGGACCATGGTGCCGTCGGGTAAAGCAATCCTCTTCATGATGATGCAACGCGCAGCATGAGGTTCGGGTCGCCTTGACAAGCTTCCGACTGGGCGCGTCCCTGCGCCTGGCCGACACGGCAGGCATCTGGACGAGGTGAACGGACGAAGGATCTTCGGAAGCAACAAAGAGCTCGCGAATGTCCGGGTTTGGGTCTTCGTCACGTAAGTGACGGGGCTAGTCCGGCGCCCGCCCAACCAGCCTGTACTCTCCCCTTCTGTTATGAGAGGGCGAGATGGATGAAGGCGTGGCGGTCCGGCTACGATCAGGCGTTGCCAGATCCCGGCGGCGCCACCCAATGAGGGTGAGTAGCAGGCCAGTTGGCTCCGCAGGCCCTTGTTTGACGAGTCAGTGGGCCGTAGTAGCTAAGACTGTTTTTGCGACCAATAGATGTGGGCCTTGATCCGCATGCCGATCGCATGCGCAAGCTTGTGGCTAAGCATGAAGACGCCACCAAGAATGATGCCTAAGGACGATCAATGCGCCCGCGCCCGCTTTGCAAGCTTCTTACTCGCGGTATCGCCGCCAGCATCCTCGTCTCCGCACCGGCTGTCGCGACCTCACCTGAACTCATCAGCCTTGAACGCGAGCTCAGCACTTTGGTCGCGGGACGCTCTGGAAGCTACGGCATCGCAGCACTCGACCTTCGCGACGGCTCGATGGTTTCCATCAATGGCGACACACCGTTCGCAATGGCGAGCACGGTGAAGCTCGCCATCGCGGCTGCCTACCTCGCTGACGTCGACCAGGGGCGACGAGGCTTAAGTGACATGATCGCTGGCCGGCCTGCGGCTAAGGTTATGGAGCTGATGATTATTCGAAGTGATAACCAGGCAACTGATCAATTGCTTGCAACGCTTGGCGGTCCGGCTGCGGTTCAACAGTGGCTGTTGACCCAGAAGATTGCTGGCATTCGTATCGACCGTTCGATCGCCCAATTGTTGCGAGACAAAGGTCATCTGGCCGACAGTAAGGATGTCGCCACTCCAGTCGCGATGGTCACGCTGCTGACGAAGCTCGACAACGGCACGATTCTAACGGCGCAAAGCCGCGCCTTCCTGCTTGATCTGATGAACCGCTGTGCAACAGGAACCCGACGCATCCGCGCGTTGCTACCCGCAGGTACCCGAGTAGAGAACAAGACCGGCACGTTGGACGGTATCACCAATGATGTGGGCTTCATGACAATGCCGGATGGCCGCCGCGTGGCAGTCGCTGTCTTTGCACGCGGCGGCCGCGACCGCCAACCGGCGATCGCCGAGGTAGCACGCGTGATCTACAACCGCTTTGCAGATAGCGTCCGCAACGCAGTGACGCTCTTCATGAAAATGCGGTGACGAAATTCGACGCCTGAATCGCGCAAGGAATGTTACCTAGGCTGGTAGATGTTTCGCTCTTCCAGCTGCCGCGAAAGCGAGCTGTCGATCAGCCTCGAAAGGCTAGCAGATCACTGTGGCGTAACGGCTGGATCCTGACGTTTGAACGCATAGGGCGTCAGCCCCTCATGGAGGACAATCCTGGTCGGCGCGGGAAGCCTGTCGAGCCTTAGCTTCAATATGGAGCGGGTACCGTCCACATCGAAGCCAAAGTCCGGCACGGCGCCGATGTAGACACGCGGCAGAATGTATGGGCCATTCGCGTCTCTCATCACTTTATATCCGATGCTTCGCTGCTCATTGAGCAGCATCTTGCCATTGGCGAGCGTGATCGTGCCGCAGCAGTCGCTGATGAACGTTCCGTTTTCGCCCAGCCGAGCAGCCGGCTTTCGAGCGCTGATGATCAGAACGGCGGTCAGCAGAGCGCCTACAGAAATAATTCCGATGGTGATCCAACGCCACATAGCCAAGTTCTCCTGCTCGCCAGACGCAGGGCGGGTACGGCTATGGATGCTGCACGCCGGCTCCAGCTGCCGTGGCATCGTCGGCCCTGCCCATCCAGCCATTCTCCTGATGCTATAACGGCATATGTAGAGTTATCGGTCAAGGAACTTCGCCGCGGAGTTGCGTAAGCATTGACTTGGAGGTTGATTGCACCGGCTACATAGGTAGCGTGCGACTGATGCCGCGCTCCCGCCGACCATCGAAGCAGTTTCTCATGCTTTTGGATGCGCTGGCCGCTCCGTCTCAGCACGGTCATCACGGCTATGAGTTGATGAAGCGGACGGGGCTGCAGTCAGGTACCCTGTATCCACTGTTGATGCGCATGGCGGAGCAGGGCTTGGTAGAAGCCGAGTGGCGCGAACCGGTCCAGCTTGGACGCCCCGCCCGACACGCCTACCAATTGACGGCAGCTGGCGTCGCTCTGGCCCGAAATGTTGCCGAGGCTGGTGCGGCTCAAGCGCCACTTCAGGAGGCACTCGCGTGACGGATATCTTGCCACGCCTGATGATGGTCGTCGTTGAGCGATGGCTGGGATCCTCGCATCGTGAGTGGGGGCTGGCCATGCAAGTGGAGTTCGGGGCCGCCGCGGCAGAGGGTAGGGGGCTGTCGTTCGCTGCGGGTTGCCTGTTGGCCGCGTTCCGCGAGTTGCCAAGGCACCACCATGGCCAGTTTGCGCTCATCAATCATGTCCTGACGCTCGGCGTCCTCGTGCCGATGGCGGCCCTGCACATCCTCAGTGCTGCGGGCCTGCCGAGCACCGCCGGCATCCATAGCCTGCTCGATCATTCGCACGCGCGGAACCCGTATCTTGCTCGGGCCCAATTGGCAGCGGTTCCTTCGCTTCTGATCATCTGGCTCGTCCTGGGTGCGGCGCATCTGCGTCTGTCCTGGTTACTGCTTGATCGGGATTGGTCACGCGCCTGGGGCATGGCCGCCTTGATCGTTGCGGCAACAGCCACGCTGGCGATCTACACTAGCGTGCTCTTCCTCGATGACGGTGCCGCGGTCTTACAAGCGACCGCTTCGATCATCGTCTTGATGGTGCTTGCCGCAGCGAAATGGACGATCGAAGCGAGGGAGCGTTCCTGGAGGGCGATCGTAAACGAACAAGGAAGGTGACCTGGTTAAGCCGTTTCGGCTTGGTCCGGCGCGGTCGCATTACTATTCACCGACGGTCGCGGGTACGCCTTTATGGTGCCGTCTGTGGTGACGGTAGTTTGAGTTTCGGCGTCCAATGGGCTGGCCGCTTTCACCGGGAATCGTATCTTGTCATTCGCCGAGGCGGTACGCTTCGGGTCGATGGTGCCTTCAGCATCTACTCGGGTGCGACGGTGACGATCGCAGAGAACGCAACGTTGAGCCTCGGGAGTGGCTACATCAACGGCGATGCTTCAATCTCGTGCTTCCTCAACGTCCGCATTGGCCACGGCGTGGCGATCGGGCCTGAGCTGATGCTGATCGACGACGACCGACACCAGCTGAGCGGGACGAGCACGAGCGCTGGCCCAATCAACATCGGCGACCACGTATGGCTCGGTTCGCGCGTGACGATACTGAAGGGGACGACCATCGGCGATGGTGCCGTCGTCGCAGCTGGGTCGGTCGTGACCAGGGACGTGCCAGCTGGTGAGCTCTGGGGCGGTGTACCCGCACGGTTCATCAGAGCCGTGGCTTGAACGTGAGGCCAGCTCGCTTAGATCTCGGAGGCGCGAGTCCTGGGAGCAGCCTCGAATATGAACGAAGGTCCGCTTTCGAGGCGGAGGTAAACGCCTCCGAATGTTCGGATATGGGCCAAATCAAATTTCTGAACCGAGGCGTGTCTGGTGCGGCAGTCTTCGGTAGCGCTTTCAAGCTAACTTCGCAGCATTGCACATCGGGACCGAATGCTGGGCGTTATCTCCGCGATCGACCTATGAACAAACATTATGATGTTTGAATTGGATCGCCAACATAGTTTGCGCATGGCAGTGCAAGGCATGTCACTGACGGGAGGTCAGGTCGTGGCTAGGCGACTAGCTTAGGAAGGACAGCTGGGTACGCCTCCTGGCGCTTTCGGAGCGCCTTTGATGGATTACAATCCTCTTCGACCCTTCGTCGAGAAGCTTGCAAGCCGTGTGGAGCTAACACCCGCCGACACGGAAGCGCTCCTGAAGATGCGTTTTTCTACACGAGAGATGCGACCGGGGAGCTACTTCATCCGAGAACGGCAGCGCCCAACTGCCAGCTCGTTACTGATCGCAGGCGTCGCGATGCGATCGAAGCTGACCAGCGAGGGTGCTCGTCAAATCGTGGGCTTGCATCTTCCAGGTGATTCGCTCGATCTCCAGCAACTTTACCTCGACGAGGCCGATCACAACATCCAGGCGCTGACCACCATCACGTTGATCGAGGTAGCTCGAGGCGACCTGCAGAGCGTTGCCGACAAACACCCCAATGTCCTGAAGGCGATCACGATCGACAACGTCATTGAGGCGTCGATCGAACGCGAATGGCTGCTCAATGTCGGCCGTAGGATAGGACGTGCCCGCCTTGCGCACTTCCTCTGCGAGTTCGCGGTCCGTCTTGCGATCAAAAGCCACGTTCCCGACCAGACGGCGATCGCCCTGCCGCTTACTCAAGAGCAGATCGGCGATGCGGTCGCGCTGACCCCGGTTCACGTCAACCGCATGCTGAAGGAGCTGGAAGCGGAGGGCCTGATCACGAGGACTAAAAACTCGATCGTCATCGTTGAGTGGAAAGCTATGGCATCAGCGGCGGACTTCAATCCGTCCTACCTGCACCTCAACCAGAAGAAGCAGCGCGTCACCGCATGATACTGTGTGGTTCTGGCGTTTTAGCCCGATGCCAGGGGCTGGGCATGGCTTACCCTCGCGGGCGGTGCTGGCTTTTGCCAGCACCGGTTTCCGGTCCGTGCAGGTATGTCGGATCAAACCCCGCGATCCGTCGTAGCTCAGAACTGTCGATGATGCGTATGCGCCCCCTGTAAACGTCTATGACCTCAGCATCGCGCAGGGTGCGAAGCATGCGGTTGACGTGGACGCTGGTGAGGCCAGTAGCATCGCCAAGCTGCTCCTGCGTCAGGGGAACGACCATCGTGTCGCCAGTTGCCAGACCGACACGCGTCGATCGGACTTGCAGCTCGCAAAAGAGGTGAGCAACTCTGGCCAGACCAGAACGCCGACCGACGCTGACCAGCCAGGCCCGGACAATGGCTTCGTCGAGGAGCGTCGACCACCAGAAGGCGCGGGTAACAGCGCGCGAGCTGAACAGCACATCGTCGAGGAGATCCTGCGCCACAAAAGCCACCTTGGCGTCCACAAGCGCGGTCATGCTATGATCCATCTCATCCAGGATCGTCGCATGAAGATTGCAGAAGTCGCCCGGCAGAAGCAGTCCGGTGATCTGCCGGCTTCCTCCTGACAGGTACTTCATGCGCGCTACCCACCCCGCCAGCACCAGGTGGATCCGGGTCGGCCTGTCGCCTTCATCGATGATGGTGCCGCCGCTGGGGATGTCACGGACATCCTGGACGAGCCGATCCAATGTGGCACTATCTCTAGGCGACAGATCGGCGATGGTCCGGAGCTTGGCCGTCAGGGGATTTGCCGAAGCGCTTTCATCCATCATAGCCGGTATAACTGCGGAACGAGACGTAAGGCGCTAACTTACGTCAAATCTACTGCCATACCGGAGGAGTGCCGCGCTGCATCGCCGATGCTAAAGCTTTGAACGATGGGGTTAGGTCAGATCTCTCGAGGCCGGCGTTGCGCTTCCGTCCATGATGATCTCCCAAAGGATCAACCCCTCGGCGTTCGTCACCGTGATGCTCCAGGGGCGCGATCCCCAGAACGCATCTGCAGCATCGATCATCATCTGGCCGCAGGTTTGTATCGCCTGCTGACGAGCCTCGGACGCAGTCGCCAGTTCATAGCCGTCGAAGTCAGTCATCCGAGAGTCGGTCTGCGTGTGGAAAAAGAAGCGTGGCATGATGATCCTCTGGCAGCGCTCGTGCGAGAGGATGACGCCTCGGTCCCAGGCGCTGAACGTCTGCCAGGATTGCCAAAGGAACGATCCAATTTCCGGAATGATCCGCCGTGACGTTGCCATGATCTGACAGAGGGGTGACCTGCCTCTGCGGATGAGCCGACAACCAGGGCTATGAGGCGACAGCCTGAATTACCCGGCTCCGACCTTATTCAAGATTGATCATTCCGCCGTGACGATAAGACGGACGATGGACCGTTTGCTCTCACGTGTATCGGTATCCTGAACCTCGCACGTGAACGACTTGTCAATGCTTTGGTTGAGCTCCTCGAACGCGATCATCATCGCTGCCCTAACCGCCGTTCTTAGCGCACAGTCGATGTCGATGAAACTGTCGTTTGCACTGGAGGCAAATGCGCATCCGTCATCGACGCTGATGTTGAACAGGGCCATGTGTCGGACCCTATCAGCGTCTCATATGCCTGCATTGACCTCGGTGAGTGGGCGTGTCCGAAACGGCCGTTGTCACAGAGATTGTCGTTACAACCCGCCCTCTCCGCTTGTTGCTGACGTAACAAAAAGGGCCAGACGATTTGTCGCCGAGCCCCCATCCAAATTGCGCTGGCGGCGATTATCGAGGCGGGGCCGTTCCCGTTGTTCCACAGGCTGTTCCGCCTGTGGTGCAGCTCGTCGTCGTGTTCGTTGTGTCTGGCACGCTGTTAGCCGAATGGCTCGATTGTCGGACTGAGCAGCTGCCTCGCGGAGGGACGTCTGCAGCCTTGTCTCGTGCGCTTTGCTTGATACGCGATTTGGAACGGAGCTATCTGTGGCCGTCAGGAGAGACAGTCTTGACGGAACCCACCACGCTCCATCGCTTCGAGGAGTTCGGTCGCCTGACGCTGGCGGAGCTTGAGGCTGTAAAGGCTCTCGGCGATAGACCTACTCGTATCCAGCGCCATCACACCATCCGTCGTCAGGGTGACGTCGCCGATATGATCTACATCCTGGTCGAGGGGTGGGTTGCAGCATCGATGGAGCTGCCGGGTGGTGGGCGACAGATCGTCAAGGTGCATCTGCCGGGCGACGTGCTGGGATCGCCAAGCATGTGCAGCGATCATGCCGTTGAAACACTGACGGCGCTAACGGCCGGAGCCATCAGTGCTGTTCCGCTGGAGCGGTTCGGCGCGTTGCTTGATACCCACCCAAGATTGGCGGGATACTTCCTCCTGAGCGTACAGCGTGAGCGCGTCGCCCTGATGGATCAGCTCGCATTGATGGGGCGATCGTCGGCGCTCGCGCAGGTGGCCGCGCTGCTGCTCGACCTCGCCGATCGGCTCCTGCCCACAGGAACCTCCGCCGGCGATACATTCCAGCTGGAGCTGACCCAGGCCCAATTGGCTGATGTTATCGGCATATCGCAGGTTCATCTGAATCGGACGATGATCGTTCTGACGGACAGAGGGCTAATAGAACGTCGGAAGAAGAGCCTGACGATCGTTGATCGTTCAGGCTTGGAAGCAGTGGCGAGCTACACGTCAAGGCCGCTCCGCAAGAACCTCAGCTGGCTGCCTTGCAGCCGCTATGTCGGGAGCTGACCGCGAGCGAGGAGGATCGATCAGTCGTCCTGTGGCGGCGCATCTCGGCGCTGATGAGCTCGACCTCGCGGCCAACCCCTGAAATGTTGTGACGCCGCGTCGTGACAAGCACGGCGCGCGGCCGCTCCACAGCTCATGGTTCTCGACCGGATTGCAACCTTGGCGACGCGACATGAACGAATGGCAGAAGTTGGGAGCCAGGCAAGGGGCATCAATGTCCGGAATTGGGTCTTGTAAGCTGAGCGGCAGCTGTTTCTGAGCTTGGCGGCTATTGAGCCAGAACTTCTAGCTAGCGATGCGCATCTCCTCGCGGCTTCCTGCGCTCAGCAACCGCTGCACCTCTGCTTCGACAACAGGCTTGCTGAAGTAGAAGCCCTGGATTTGATTGCAGCCCTGCTCACGCAAAATGTCCAGCTGCCCGACGTCCTCGACGCCCTCTGCAGTTGTTTCCATGCCGAGCGCATCGGCCAGCATCGTGATCGATTTAATGATTGCGGTCGCACCATCGCTGCTCATCAGATCAATGATGAAGCTGCGGTCGATCTTGATCTTGTCAAACGGGAACGCCCGCAAATAGCTGAGCGAGGAGTAGCCGGTACCGAAATCGTCGAGTGCTACGCGAACGCCGAGCCGACGCAGACTGTGCAGCGACGCGAGTGTCGTGGCGGGGTTGTCGATGAACAGGCTCTCGGTGATCTCGAGCTCCAGGCGGTGAGGCGGCAGACCGCTTTCGGTGAGTGCCTGCAGGATAACCGCGGCTAGGCCCGGATTGCGGAACTGAACAGGGGAGACGTTCACTGCAATGCGGACATGGTCGGGCCACGAGCGCGCTACTCGACATGCTTCGCGAACCACCCATTCGCCGATCGGCACTATGAGCCCGGTATCTTCAGCCAGCGGGATGAAGTCCACAGGCGAGACAAGTCCGCGTTCTGGATGATTCCAGCGCAACAAGGCCTCAAAGGCCGAGACGCGAGACTCAGCAAGATTGAACAGCGGCTGGAACATCAGCGATAGCTGACCACCGCTAATCGCCTCGCGCAAATCAAGCTCCATCTGCCGCCGCTTGCGGGCTTCCGCGTCCATGGCCGCTTCGAAGAAACGGAAGCTGCCGTGTCCATCATGCTTTGCACGGTAGAGTGCCAGATCAGCGTTCTTGGCAAGCGTCACCGAGTCGACGCCATCAGCGCCAAAGATCGCGATGCCCAGACTGGTGCCCGGCACGATGCGGTGACCATTTACGATGCATGGCTCAGCCACGACACGGATGAGTTCGTGAGCGATGCGATCAAGCGGCCGCTGGTAGTCATCGAGGATGAGCGCAAACTCATCGCCTCCAAGTCGGGCTACGAACCCATCCTCAGCGAAGTCACGCAGACGCTGCGCAATCTCACACAGCAGCGCATCGCCGGTGGGATGCCCGAGTGTGTCGTTCACATTTTTGAACTGGTCCAGATCCAAGCAAAATAGCGCCTGTTGGCGGCCTGCTACGGGCCGGGCCAGCGTGTCGGCGAGGTGCTGGCGCAGCAGGACCCGGTTAGCGAGACCAGTAAGGCTGTCATGCAGCGCCATATGGGTAATCTGACGCTCTCGCTCACCGATGTCGTCAACCATCCGGTTGAAGCTGGCGGCGAGCGTGCCGAGTTCGTCCGTTGTCGTCACCTTCACGTGAACATATTCGCCCTTGGCAACACGCAGGGCAGCGCCGCTCAGCAACGAGATCGGGCGTGTGATCCGTCGCGCCAGGAGCCAGCTTCCGACGCCGGCTGCCAGCACGCCAACGACGCCGCAGGCTAGCAACAGCCAGAGCATCGGACCGTACTCAGCAAGTGCACGGGTGATGCTGTGCTGGAGGACGAGCATCTGCGGTTCGTCGGCTCGAAATGATGCAATCGGCGAAGCCTGAACAAGGATCCTCGTGCCACCAATGTCTTGCTCGACCGCACCACCACTCCGCTGTTTAGCGGTGAGGTTAGAGGCGGGCACTATCTGCGGAGCGAGATCAATCGAGGAAAGTTTCGCCAATCTTGCCATTTCGGCAGCATCAAGGGTGTTGCCGAACACAACCCAGCCTATCGTCGTCGGCGCTCGAACAGCCGCGGCGGCGGCATTGAACCTCTTGCCGCCGATCCGCAAAACGCCGCGGGTCTGTCCGTCTTCCAGCGCTGACTGCAGTTCATTGGCATCTTGGCTGGGTATTGCACCCCGGAAGCCGATTATTGCGCCATCGATCCCGATGAAGAAAGCCTGATCAAGGTCCAGTCGGCCCCTGAGGGATGCAAGAGCGGACGCGATGGTGGGTCCGTCCCCTGTCGCGGCGGCGGTGCGAAAACCAAAATCTGCCGCGAGAACCTTGCTGGCATCGCCGAACTGAGCGTAGCGCATGGCTGCAACACGATCGAAAACCTTTGCACTGACGATCATCTCGCTCTTGATCATGCGCTCGGCGTAGCGATTAATGCCGGTCCTCGCGCCAACAAGAATCAGAGCTGTCGCAACAGCAAACAATGCCGCGTAGAAGATTGTCAGCTTCGCGGACAAAGACCGCCGCACGCCTCCGGTCAACCTCTGGAGTGGTGGTGAAAACGACGGCATGATCAGCGCAGCGTTACCGTGATGAGCTTGGCGACGTCACCGCTACTCGGCACATCGAGCGGAAAAGCGACCTCGTTCAACTTGGCCTTAAGCCGCGGATGCCAGATCGTGAGTGTCGCCTTGCCGCCTGTCACGCCGCTGATACGCGTGTCGCCGGCTGCTCCGGTTTTGTCCGCGAACGGCGTGTCGACAACACGAATGAAGCCCGACATGGAGTCGTGAATGTTGCAACCGAGTGCCACCGTGCCGGTGCTAGTGAAGGTGTAGCTGCGGCTCTCGTCCTTCCCGAAGAGCTTAAGCTCGAACCTTGCAGGCTTCGAAAAGCTGTAAACATGGTGACGGACCCGATCCTCGTTGGGAAAGGCGACGCTCGCCCCGACCGGCACGATCAGCGTGCCGGGATTGAACGCAATGTTCTTTTGCATCATCGTATTCGGCCAAGGAAAGCGGATGGGCCCTGTAGGCAGCTTGGAAGCCGGATGGATGGTGATGACGGCGTCAGGAACCGGGCGGCCGTTAGCGTCGACAACGCGGATACTGACGCTCCCTGCAAGTGCTGGGCTGGGGGCGAGCAACGCTGCGGCAAAAAGATGGGCAACCTTCATGGCTCCCTATTGCCTCATACTGGTCAACCCTCGGTAAACGGCTGCACTGGTTGATATTTGACTGATGGAAAAAGTAGCGGAATTACGGGATATTAAGGACGATCGGACCATGAGGATCGCATGTTCCGCTGTCGTCACCACCTCCTAATCTGCGTCGCCGCGATCGCTGCATCCCCGGCAGCCGCAACAGCGCAAGAGGTCGGCGGACCGGGCAAGCTACTTCTGACTAATGGCATTAGCACGGTAGAGGGTGCTGCTGGCGGCGGCTTGACGCCTTGGGCGGTGATTGCCGGCAACGCGACGAAGGATGGCATTGGCGGGCAGGTCAGCGCCACCGTCGTTGAGCTACCGGATTACCGCTTCTCCAGCTTTTCGGCCGCAGTCGGTGCGTGGGATCGTATCGAAGTGAGCTACGCTCGGCAGGTGTTCGACACCAACAAAGTCGGTGGGGCGCTTGGACTGGGCAACAACTTCAGGTTCGATCAGGACGTATATGCTGCCAAGGTCCGCATTGCCGGCGATGTCGTTTATGGCCCAAATTGGATGCCAGCGCTCGCCTTGGGTTTGCAATACAAAAAGAGCCTGGATGCGGCGACCGTCAAGGCTGTCGGAGCGTCGCACGATGCCGGCGTTGACTATTATGCGTCAGCCACCAAGCTTTTCCTGGACTGGTCAGTGTTAGCTAGCATCACCGTGCGTGCGACGAAGGCAAACCAGAATGGCCTCCTTGGTCACGGCGGCACAACCGGTGATGATCACCGCCTGCAAGGCGAAGGATCGGTTGCGTATCAGTTTTCACGTCGGTTTGTGCTCGGCGCCGAATACCGCTCGAAACCCAGCAATCTTACGATCGCACGCGAAGATGACTGGTGGGACGCGTTTGCTGCGTATGGGATTAACCGGCACCTGACTGCGACAGTAGCCTATACCGACTTGGGTTCGATTGCGACATTTGATCGCCAGCGCGGATTACTCCTTCAGCTGCAGGGCAGCTTCTAAAACATCACTTAGGAACTCAGTTGATGCTATTCGCCTCTTTGGTCCTCATGCTCGCTCTGCCGCAGGAGCGTGAGTCGTCAGTTTCGCAGTCGGCTTCGGGAGAAGAGGTCGTTGAGCCGTACAAGGTTGATCCCACAAACGCGGGAGCGCAGCCTTTTGCAGGCGCTGACATGGCACAGGCTTTTCATGGACAGGAAGGCATTCGTCGCGTTGTCGAGCAGTTCGTCAGCTTGAACTTCGCTGATCGCCGGGTTGGCGAGATTTTTATGAATCAGGACAAGGTGCGACTGAAACGTGTGCTCTTTGAGCAATTCTGCTACATCCTCAACGCTGGATGCACCTACACCGGACGCGACATGAGAGCTGCCCACAAAGATATGGGCGTCCAGCAAAGTGATATGAACCGAGTAGTGGAAAATCTCCAATCTGCGATGCAGATGGAAGGCGTGCTTTTTAACGCTCAGAACCGGTTGCTTGCCAAACTTGCCCCAATGAGGCGGAAGATTGTGGGCAGATAGAGTTTAGATTTGCTTTCATGCTAAATAACGTCGTTATAATATATTCTCAACAAATTTTACAAGTCACAAAAATGAACATGTAATTTCAGCAGTAACATGTATAAATAGCAATTCGAATTGATGCTCGTGTGATCCGGCATTCGCCGGATAGCTAGCCTAGTATACCGCGGCATCGCGTGAATACGTTCGGCTATGATCAGAATAGATTAGATGGATAATCTATTGCGAGCAGATCAGAGCGGATTTGCGATAAGCTCATAGTGCCGAGAGGCTCGCAGCCAATTCGGTGCTTCGGAACGGTTTCACCAATCGCGGCAGGCCGGGAGTAAGGCCCTCAACATCGGCATAGCCTGAGACGATCAGCACAGGCAGATCCGGTTTGCTCTTGCGGAGCTCCAACGCGAGTTCCACACCGCTCATGCCGGGCATGAGGTGGTCCGAGACCAGCAGGTCTGGAGACAATCCGGCGGTGACGAGCGCCAAGGCCGCTTCAGCGGAGTTCGCCTCACGGACTTCATACCCAAACTCTTCGAGCATGTCCGCTGTGATGGATCGAACCACGTCCTCGTCGTCAACGAGGAGAGCCAGGCCGCGCCCTGGCTCGACGAGTGCAAGGTCCGAAGATTGCGCGGCGCCGTCAGGAGACACCGCACTCACCGGCAACCATAGCTCGATGTTAGTCCCGACGCCCTCCCGGCTGTGAATGATGAGGGCCCCGCCCAGCTGAGCTGCAAGGCCATGCGCCATCGAGAGGCCAAGGCCTGTGCCTTTCCCGATGCCTTTGGTGGAGAAGAAGGGTTCTATAGCGCGAGCCAGTGTCGCCGGGTCCATCCCAACGCCCGTGTCAGCAACCGACAAGCGAACGTAGTGCCCGCGTTTGAGCGCACCGCGAGGGGTGCGGACGCTGTCGCGGGTGGCGGTTATCCTGAGCGTGCCGCCCCGTGGCATGGCATCGCGCGCATTTACGCCGAGGTTCAGGAGCGCCATCTCGAGCTGGTTTGGATCTGCCTTTGCCGGCGGCAGATCGGCTGCCACCTCCACCACCACTTCGACCTGCGGGCCGGTTGTGCTGGCGAGAAGGTCCGCCATTCCCTCGACGAGCTTGCCGACGTCGACCGCAGCCGATTGCAGCGGCTGCCGCCGCGCGAATGCGAGCAGGCGCTGAACGAGCGTGGCGGCTCGGTCAGCGGACTGGAGAGCACCCTCGATCAGACGCTGTTCGCGGTCGCCTCCAACGCCTCGGCGCTGAAGCATGTCGAGTGCGCCGAGGATCGGTGTGAGCAGATTGTTGAAGTCGTGTGCGACGCCCCCAGTGAGCTGGCCCATTGCCTCCATCTTCTGGCTCTGGCGCAATGCTTCCTGCGCATTTTCCAGCTCTTCGGCAGCCGCCTTCTCCGGCGTTACATCGCGTCCGACTGCATAGAAGACATCGCCTTCTGGCACGAGCGTCCAGGATATCCAGCGCCAGGATCCATCTGCATGAGCGATCCTTTCCTCGAACCGCTCGACGGTTTCACCGCGCAGCAACCGCTCCATGACGTCTCGGGCGGCGTCATGATCATCGGGGTGGACCTGCTCACGAAACGACAGAGCCATCAGTGTCTCGGCATCGCGGCCCAGCGTCGCCTCCCACGCCGGATTGATGGCTTTCAGAAAGCCGTCAAAGCCCATGATCGCAAGCAGGTCACGGCTCATCTCCCAGACACGGTTCCGCTCGGCGGTATGCGCAGTGACTTCGTGTTCCAGCCGTTCATTGAGCTGGTGGAGCCGGATCTCGGCTGCCTTTCTCGCCGTGACGTCGATCGCGGTGCCGATGACGCGAGAGCAATGCCCTTGTGCATCGAACAGCCCACGACCCTTTGCTGCCACCCACCGGATGGCACCGTCTTCCTTGCCGACGGTCCGGTATTCGACGTCGTACAAAGCGCGTAGTTCAGGGTCGCTTGCGGACTCGTAGGCCTCGCGTGTCTTGTCCCGGTCCTCTGGATGCACGCCGGCATGAAAGTCATCCAGCGTGACCGGGACGTCGGCTGAAATGCCAAACATCGCCTTCACCCGAGGCGGCCAGAACATGCTGCCGGTGGCCTGGTCGACATCCCACTGGCCAATCTCGGCAACCTCCAAGGCGAGGCGCAGTTGCTCTTCGCTTACCGCCAGCCGCTCTTCGGCACTACGCCGCTCATCGATGTCGATGACGGAGCCGACATAGCCGAGGAACTCGCCATCATCGGCGAAGCGGGGACTCGCGGCGTCGATCGCCCAGCGGTAAGCGCTGGACGCATGTCGGAGACGGTACTCGAAGCGGAACGACGTGTGGTCCGCGTTGGCCGCCACGAAGGCATCTTCCGTGCGCTGCCGGTCGTCTGGATGCGTGGCCTCCAGCCAGCCGTAGCCACTGGCTTGTTCTACCGTCTGGCCAGTAAACTGATACCATTGGTGGTTCAGGTAAGTGCAATAGCCAGTCGCATCGGTGACCCACATCATCACCGGGGCATGATCCGCCATGTTGCGGAAGCGGCCCTCGCTTTCCCTAAGCGCAGCCTCTCTGGCCTTTTCTTCGGTAAGATCCCGCACTTCAATGATCGTGCCCACGGGCTGACCGTCATCGCCCGCGACCGGCGAAGCAGTGAAGGCAACGGGATAGAAGTGGCCGTCCTTATGGACGAACATCTCTTCGCCCGTCATCCGTTCGCGTTCGGGGAATGCCTGATCGATCGGGCACTCCGCCAACGGGTAAGGTGTTCCATCCGGGCGCTGGTGATGAACGACATCGTGCAGGGGGCGGTCGACAGCCTCTTCCAAACGGTAGCCAGTCAACGCTTCTGCGGCCTTGTTCATGAACACGCAGTGCTGACGCTCATCCATCAGGAAGATCGCGGCCGTGCTGTTATTTACGATGGCGTTCAAACGGCGTTCGCTTGAATTCATGGTCTTCCGTGCCCCCTGCGCTCGGCCTGATCGGGCTGAGCGCCTGTCAGCTAGGCCATACCCGTTCCATGCGCGTCAACTGCCCGCCGGGACGGCCGGTACGATCCGATCTGAAAGTGCTGGCTCGGATATCCGGCAGAACGGCGGAGATGCTGACCACCACCTAGGTGAACAGACGCACGAAGGAGAAGCTCAAACGTAGCCGCCAATGCTGTCCGATGATCCTTAGAGCGCATAGCCGCGGTCCCATGACGGATACTTGAAAGCACGAACTTAGCAGATCAACGATGTCCGCCAGACCCCGGCCCAGCTCCGTTCTGATTTCCAACGCGGCTGTATGTGGCGGTTGAAGGTACACATGAACGAGTGGCAGAGCTTGGGTGGAGGGCAGGGTGCTCTGAATGTCTGGGCGTGGGTCTTGCCGCCGGTTGTAGAACGCTGCGAAGGCGAGGTCCTTGCGGTGTCGGGCGGGTTAGCGGCTGTCCCTTGCCTCGTCGAACGTCGACCGATTGCTCTCAATTTCCGCAATGTGCGTGCCGGCCCAGGTTCCAAGTTCGCGGATCGGATTGGCTAATGACTGGCCGAGAGCGGTGAGGGCGTACTCCACCTGAGGCGGCACGGTGGGGTGAACGGTGCGGGTCACCATGCCATCGCGTTCAAGTGCACGCAGCGTTCGAGCGAGCATCTGCTGGCTAGGGTCAGGACTCATTGGTCATAGCCAGAAGATGACTGTGGCCGCGAGGGCAACGGCCGAGAAGAAGACCGTTGGGCATCGGTCGTAGCGTGTGGCGACGCGGCGCCAATCTTTCAGGCGGCCGAACATGATCTCGATGCGGCTGCGGCGCCGGTAGCGCCGCTTGTCGTACCTGACCGGCTCGTTGCGCGATGTACGGCCCGGGATGCAGGGCTGGATGCCCTTGGCTTCCAGGGCGTCCCTGAACCAATCCGCATCATAACCGCGATCACCAAGCAGCCATTGCGCCTTTGGCAGATCGTCAAGCAGAGCTGCCGCGCCGGTGTAGTCGCTGACCTGCCCGGCGGTCATGAAGAAGCTCAAGGGCCGCCCGTTTGCATCGCTGACGGCGTGCAGCTTGGTGTTCATGCCGCCTTTCGTGCGGCCGATCAGGCGGCCGAGATCCCCTTTTTAACCCGCAGGCTCGATGCCGTGCGGTGTGCCTTCAGGTAGGTCGCATCGATCATGACTGTTTTCGGCACGGCCTCCGCTGACGCCAGACCTTCCATCATGCGCAGGAAAACGCCCCGTTCACCCCAGCGCTTCCACCGGTTGTACAGCGTCCTCTCGACTGCGCTCGAGACAGGCTTGTGCGGACCATACGCGCTCGGTGCATCACACCAGCGCAGTCCGTTGCGATTGACGAAGACGATGCCACTCAGCACCCGCCGGTCATCGACCCGCGGCTTGCCATGGCTCTTGGGGAAGTACGGCTGCAGGCGCGCCATCTGCTCATCCGTCAACCAGTACAGGTCGCTCATCCACGCTCTCCTCACGGAGCATGAATCAGATCGCGGCGCTCCCCTCAATGGGTCCTGACCCTAAGGCGGCGTTGCCTGGCGAAGGACGGCTCAACCTTCCTGAATGTCTCGGCTCTTGGTTGCCCTGCCGCTGGATCTAGGCTTCGTATCAACGAGATCAAAACCGCAGCAACTGCCTGAGGAGCTCGCCATGACGGACACTACCGCTGCTCCCCACCCCAATTTCTGGCGCGAGCTGTGGCGGAAGGAGGACTGGTGGGCGATCTGGATCGGCGTCGCGTGGTGGTGATGGCGATCGCGCTGTTCTCCAGTGGGGCAAGTCTGCGCTGGCTGGCGGTAACACCACCGAAATGGTCGAGCCTTGTGCAGGTTGGCGCCGATATGACGGCCAACTGGTCTCGCTACCTGGCCCAATTTATCTTCTGGCTGGTGGCATTCTCTATTCCGCTCAAGGCGCTCGGCTTTAGATCACGAGATTTCGTCCTTGCGTTCGCGCTGCTCTATGCAACCGCATGGGTCGTCTTCGTCGCCGGCCAGTGGGACAAGGCTACGGCTTATAACCTCGAGCCCCCGCTGCTCGCGCTCTTCCTTGGGCTGGTTGCAGCCAATCTGCTGCGTCTGCCGCGCTGGCTTGATGCCGGTTTCCGCGGCGAGCTCTACGTCAAAACCGGGATTGTGCTGCTAGGCGCCACCGTGCCGCTGTCACTTATTGCCCTGGCCGGGCCGATCGCCATTGTTCAGGCGTCGATCGTCTCGGTAGTTACCTTCAGTGTCATCTTCCTCGTTGCCAGGCGGCTCGGTCTCGAGCGTCCCTTCGCCGCTACGCTGGGAGTTGGCGGCGCGGTTTGCGGTGTCTCCGCTGCCATTGCGGTAGCAGCCGCTGTGGGGGCGAAGAAGGAGGAGACGGGCCGTCACCATCTCGACGGTGGTGCTTTGGGCCATTGTGATGATCTTCGTGTTGCCCTTCGCGTCGCGCGCCCTCAGTCTTCCGACGGGAGTTGCAGGGGCCTGGATCGGAACCTCGGAGTTCGCCGATGCAGCAGGTATCGCTGCGGCTCAGGCTTATGGCGGCTTCGCAGGCAAATTCCCCGGCATCGCGGGCACGGCGGATCAGGCTGTACAAGCCTTTACGTTGGTGAAGGTTGTCGGCCGGGACGTTTGGATTGGGATCTGGGCTGTCGCGCTTGCCATCGTGTCGACGACACGCTGGGAGAGGCAGTCAGCTGGCAGCGCACCGGACGCACGGGAGATCTGGCGGCGTTTTCCCAAGTTCGTGCTGGGCTTCTTCATCACGTCCGCGATCGTCACCGCAGCGACTGCAAGCTACTCGCTTGCTCAGTACAATACCATCGCATCACCCGGGTTCATCGCGCCCGTCAAGGATCTGCGTACCTGGTGCTTTATCTTCTGCTTCCTCTCTATCGGACTCACCACACGCTTCCGCGACTTGGCAGCAGCAGGGCGCAAACCACTAATAGCCTTCACCGCGGGGGTGGCAGTCAATGTTATCCTGGGGTACGTTTTATCTGTCCATGTATTCGGATGGCATTGGGAGACGCTCGGGCAGTGACGCTCATGTCCATATGGTCCGCTGTTTGCGCTTCGTTTGCAACGGGTGAAGCCGGGTGTGGACCGTGTCGACACTATCGCCTTGACCCAGCGGAGATCGAGGCGTCGCTTCCCGGGCTTGCAGTACTCGCGTCAGCGCATGCATCGACCTGGGCGGGCAGCGGACTGTGCCTGCACCACCAAAGCCTGAGTAACGGCAAACGCCGGTGTTCGGCCTTTGTCGTATCCGGTAAGAAGTGACGGCCTTACCGTTAGCGAAGCCAACCAGCTTCCGTCAGCGTAACAAAGGGTATCCGAGCTTCGACGCTTGAAGAGAGAGAGATGCCAGCGGCGTCAGGATGTCCTCGGACCTGATCGCGGCGCCGATGAGGAAGAGTGCGTCCCGCGCGTCCGCAAGCGCCGGGTCTGCCAGCGCTGCAAGCACCGCTTGTTGCAGCACCGCGCGCGTCGCCTCGTCCGTGGTTGCCGCAGTAACCAGCGGCAACGTCGGCGAAGGTGCCGTCATCTGGAGGATGCGCAACTGGTCGGTAAGATCGGGCTCGTACCGGTCGAGCGCGGCGAAGGTCACGGAGTCGATCGCGGCAACATCGACGTCACCCGATGCGACGGCCAGCGCGCTGGCACGGTGCGATCCCGTATGCTCGACCGCAGCGAAGAAGGCTTGAGCGTTTGCGATCGGCGCAATTGCTGCACGGAACAGGTTCATGCCCGTGTTCGAGGCAGGATCGTTGATCGCGGCGCGACGGCCGCGCAGATCGCCTAGTCCGAACGCCTGATCATTGTGACGGACGACGATCAGGCTGTGGTGGGTACTGCCCCTGCAGGCAGGGCATTCATAGACTGGCAGCGCGACGATTCTTAGCGGTAGCGTCGCGTCAGTGATCATCGGGTAGCCGCACGCCTGTCCGAGGATTAGCTCAGGATCGCGCCAGATGGCGTCTAGGTCGCGGTCGCGGTCTAACGTGGCTGGCAGGTCGGCAACCCCGCTACGCCGCAATTCATCGGCGATCCTTGCCCACAGCGCGTCGTTGGCCAAACGCTGCGCGGGATGATCGTACATGCCCAAGGACGCGCACCGGGTCACGGACGTTCGCGGTCCGGTCGGTGACCGGGGTGGACGATGGCGTCGTGCGCCCGGAACGCAAACCGGCGAACGACATCGCCATAGCCGGCATAGACGATCGCACCTTCGCCGATCTGCCGGGTCCGCTGGCTCCGGTAATAAGCGGGCAACTGATACCAGGCGAGCTGCGGTCGTTCGTGATGCGAGACGTGGAGATTGTTATTGAGGAACAGCAGGGCGAGGGCCCCACGATGCTCGACGATTGCCGCACGCGCCCGGCTGGTGAGGTCAGCACGATGCTCGGCATGCGCACGCAACGCCGTCAGCGCCATGCCGGGATAAACGAAGACGAGGATGTAGTGCCCCAGCCCCATCCCGACATGGTCCAGCCAGGCGATCAGCGCGGCCACTCCGACGAGATGAGGCAGCCAGTCCCGCGCCACCCGACCGGGCTTCCGCACACCACGCCGTGCTTCGTCGATCGCAAACCGGCCGATCGTGATCGGTGGTCCGAACAACATATGCCCTAACAAGCTGGCTTGCAGCGTTGCGGCGATCCAGGTGAGCCCGCGAGAACGATCGACGTACCGGGACTCCGGGTCGGCGCGGGGATCAGTGATGGCGTGGCTGCCGTGATGGGCGATATGGCTCCGGCGGTAGATCGCATAAGGTAGCCATAGCGCCAGCGGCGGAAACCCGATCGCTGAATTGAGGCGCCGACTGCGCGTCGGGTGACCATGGATCGTTTCGTGCTGGAGCGATCCCTGCCAAGCGATGATCCAGCCACCGGCGAGGATTATGAGCGGCGTCGGAATTGCCGCGTGACACCGGGTTGCGATCAGCCAACCGCTATAGATCGTGACCGCGACCGCCATCGTCGGCCACTCCATCAGTGGTCCGGCTCGTTCACGATTGGTCGGATATTCTGTCATGTCCGGGTCCATCCTTCCGAGCACAAGATACTCCATCCGGTTAGTCGGATATCCAACTCCACGCATCTTTGTGCCGGACAAGAGCTGCTATCGAAGGCGCCAATCGCCGGTGGCGGGCCGCTGCGGCCGATGCCCGCTCGGCGCTCCCCTGTTGCGATCGACGCAATGTAGATCAGCAACTTAGGCCTGGCGCGTTTGCGGAAATCCCGGTGCGATGTGCAAGCGGGGGATGCTGAAGCTACGCTTGCTGCGCCGCAAAAAACCATGGCTTCTAATTCCCACTGCGGAAGTCGAATAAAGCTGGGCACGGTTCAAGGGACTCCGCTTTGCCTTACTCGCGTTACATCCTGCTCGTCACCGCGTCGCTGCTCGCGACGGCAATCGCCATGCCTGCGTTCGCGCAGACGGTTTCGCCGGCTTCGGAAGGCGTAGCGGACAGTGCTGCGGCTGCCTCGCCGGGTACGGACCCTGCCGTCGTTCCGCAGGAGGACGACGAGATTATCGTGACCGGGACGCGTGCACCAGGACGCAGCCGGCTCGACAGCGTGTCGCCGGTTGACGTTCTCAGCGGCGACGCCTTGCGGGCGCAGGGAACAACGGAACTCGCCGATGCGCTGGCGACCGTCGCGCCGTCGATCGATTTCCCGCGGCAGGCGGCCGTCGATGGTACCGACGCGATCCGACCCGCGACCTTGCGTGGTCTCTCGCCGGATCAGACGCTGGTCCTGATCAATGGCAACCGCGCCCACCCCTCGGCGCTGCTCAACATCAACGGCTCGGTCGGTCGTGGCTCGGCGGCAGTCGACCTCAACACGATCCCGACTGTTGCGCTCGACCGGGTCGAGGTGCTGCGGGAGGGGGCGTCCGCGCAATACGGGTCGGACGCAATTGCCGGCGTCGTCAACCTGCGCCTGCGCGAAGCGCGCTCCGGCGGAGGCGGATCGGTAACCTTCGGCCAGTTCGTGACCAGCTATGACGCAGCACGCATTTCCCGTGACGCGCGCGACGGCGAGTCGCTGACCGTCAGCGGCTGGCAGGGCTTCGGACTGGGTGCCGACGGTTTCCTGACCGTGTCAGGGGAATATGTCACGCGTCAGCCGACCAACCGCGCCGATCTTGACCCGCGTGGTCCCGCGCCCCTGCGCATTCGGGCTCGTTTTGGCGACCCGGAGGTCGAGCAGGGGACAGGGTACGTCAACGCCGCCGTGCCGCTGGGCGATGGCGGCTGGACCGCCTATGCCAATGGCGGGTTCCAGCTGCGCGATAGCGAGAGCGCGGCATTCCCGCGGGTTGTCGGGGCTGGCAACGCCAATGCGGAGGCGGTGAGCGGGCTCTATTCCGGCGGATTCCTGCCGCTGATCGCCACGCGGTCGAAGGATTACAACGCGACCGGCGGCGTGCGCGGCGAACTCGGCGGATGGAACGTCGATCTGAGCGCGACCTATGGCCGCAACACCATCAATTTCGCCACGCGCAACTCGGCGAATGCGACCTATGGCAATGCGACGCTGACCGATTTCGATTCCGGCCGGCTGAATTACGACCAGTTCGTCGCCGGCCTGGACGTCGCGCGCGAATACAGCTTCGGTCCGGCTGTCATCAACTTTGCCGCGGGCGGGGAGTATCGGCGCGAGGGGTTCAAGATCGGTGCAGGCGAGCCCGAAAGCTACAACCGGGCACCGGGTGCCGCCGCCAATCTGGGATCCGGTGCGCAGGGGTTCCTCGGCTTCCAGCCGGCCAACGAGGTCGACGTCCATCGCAGCAACGGCAGCATCTACGGCGATGTTGAGGCGCGGCTTTGGGATCGCCTGACGATCGGCGTCGCCGCCCGGGGGGAAAGCTATTCGGACTTCGGCGAGACCGCGACCGGCAAGGTCTCGGCCCGCTACGATATCGCGCCGTGGCTGGCGTTTCGCGGATCGATCTCGACCGGTTTCCGCGCCCCGTCGCTCCAGCAACAATTCTATACGTCGACGCAGACGCTGGTCACCGGCAACCAGATCCTCGAAACCGGGCTGTATCCCGTCTCCAGCGACATCGCCCGCGCACTGGGGGCGCTGCCGCTCGATCCAGAAAAGTCACGTCAATATTCTTTGGGTACGGTCATCCGCGCCGGCGGCTTCAGCCTGACCGTCGACGCCTACCGCATCCGCATCCGTGATCAGATCGCGCTGTCGGAGAACATCCAGGCGGCGGCGAGCCCCGCCGTCGCGTCGCTGCTGGCACCGTTCGGCGTTCAGGCGGCGCGCTTCTTCATCAACGGCATCACCACCACGACCAAGGGGCTGGATGTCGTGGCGGCCTATACGCTGCGCACCGGTACGCTCGGCAGCTTCGCGCTCAGTGCGGCGGCCAACCTCAACGACATCAAGGTCAACCGCATACCGACCTCGACTGCCACGCTGGACCCGGCGCCCAGCCTGTTCGGTCGCAACCGCATCCTGACAATCGAGGACGGCACGCCGGGGACCAAGCTGGTCGGTTCGGTCGACTGGCGGCTGGAGGATCTGGGCGTGACGCTGCGCGCGATCCACTATGGCAACGTGCTGCAGCCGGGCACGACTGCCGCGAGCGACATCGACACCGGACGACACACGCTGGTCGATCTGGAGGCGCGGTACCGGTTCAACGACAGCGTGGCGCTGGCGATCGGCGCGGACAACCTGTTCGATGTCTATCCGGCCACCTCGCCGGCCGCTCTCAACAACAACGGCGTGACGGCGTTTCCCTATTACTCGCCGTTCGGCTTCAACGGCCGCCAGATTTACGGCCGCTTGAACTTAAATTGGTAGCAGGCTTCACCGGTATGGAGGGTTGCGCAAGTCGGCACCGCCGGGCTTCCAGCCTTCCTTGTCGATCAACCGCTGCCGCCATCAGGTGATTTGCCAGCCGAATATTTCGTTTCCCGAACTCAATGGGAAACATCTATCGCGACGATGAACGGGCGCCCGAAGTTGGGTCACACCTTATCGTCGTTGGAATGCAGGCAGTCTCGATCGTGCGTCAGGGTGCTGTCAAAGCAAACGAACAAGCCGAGACGGAGTAGGGAGTAACGGCTCCTCAGCGTCTTGGGCTATCCATATCCATCTTATGTCGCGCCGCCGACTGAACACGCCACTTGCTCGGGTGATGAGCGCACGCCACTACGCCGCACATGAAGGTTTTTCTCGACTTTGAGGCGTCTTCGCTGGCCAGGAACAGCTATCCCATCGAGGTCGCCTGGGTGTTCCAGGATGGTCGGAGTGAGACGCACCTGATCGCACCAGCAGCAGACTGGACCGACTGGGACGAGGAGTCGCAGGCGATCCACGGCATCACGCGCGACACTCTCGTCGCGCGGGGTGAACCGGTGAGTTCGGTGGCGACACGCATGATTGAAGCGCTGACGGATCATGACCTGTTTGCCAGCGCGCCATCATGGGATGGCAAATGGCTGAGCACGCTGCTCCGGGCCGCGGGACTTCCCCGACACACGCTCCGTTTGCGCGACACGGATGAGGCATTGCGGGAGACGGCTTCGGACATCCTGCGGGCTGTCATAACGCCAGCTAAGCTCGACGCCGAGGTCCACATCATCGTTGCACATTCCGCAGTCGGCGACGATGTCGTTCCCGCGCACCGCGCGTTGCAAGATGCGCAAGGAGAACATGCTCGCTGGCTGCGCGTCCAGGCGGCGGCGCGCTTACGTGCCGCAGAACAGCCAAGGTAGCTGACTGTGCTGCCACCTTCCTGCTAGTTGGCGCCTATGCTGAAAATACGAAATCGGAGGCGAACAGCGAGGATTGAGCAAGCAGTTGCTCAAGTCGCTGACATCCATGCTTCTATTGCCCTGTTAAACGATGAGGATCTCCTGGATCTCGCCGATATCTTTGTGGAAGCTCCACCATCGACGCTGAAGGGTATAGCGGCGGCCGAAATGCGGAAGCGCAACATCAGGTTGTGACAGAGTGGCCCATCGACCGCATGGATGGTCGGACGCCTGTCTGGCCATCATGTGGCAACACCGCCGCCACCTGCTCCGCCCAGAGCGCTGGCATTGCGCCGGTGGCAGTCAGCGTTGCCCCATCCACACCAGCCCTGATGTTGCCGGCAAGGATCGCCTCCACGACCGCCGGTGCCAGGAACGCCAGCCGCAGCACCCGGGTGACATAACCCGCCTGCACGCTCTCGCGGGCAGCGAGCGCGCTGACATCAAGCTCGCCAGCCTTGAGGATGCTCCACCAGCGCCGCGCCTTGAGGATGAGGCGGACGAGCGATCCGTTCGCGGTCGCGGTCACGCCGCTGCCACTGGCATGCACCAGCCGCATGACGCGCCCTGAACGGGTGAGCCGCACCTCCGAGCGGATGGTGATGCTTTCCGATGTTGTGGCGCTGCTGGTGAGTTGAAGGACCGCAGCAATGGCTGCAGCATTGCAGACCAGATCGATGCGCCCGTCATGGATCTGCACCGAGGTGACAATGCTGCGGGTGGCGTCCTTCAGGACAGCGGGCGTACCGCTTGCAATCGCTTCGGCTCGCGCGGCCGCTGCGGCAAAGCTGTCGGGCGTCAGCTCGAGCTGCGCGGCAGCAGCAAGCTCGACCGGGTCGGCGAACAGCTCGGCGATCCGCTGGGTGACGGCCGCCTCCAGCTCCGTCGCGGGCACGCGCAGCCCGGTGTCGCTCGAGCCGGTCTGCAGATCGCGACTGACATAGTAGCGGTAGCGGGCCTTCCCCCTGGCGGCATGGGTGGCGACCAGCGGCTGCCCCTGCGCATCCACCACCCGGCCCGCCAGCAGGCTGGCGGCTGCCCGGCCACCGCGGCGCTGCTCGCCCTGCCGGTTGTCGGTGAGCTTTGCCTGCACCGCGTCCCACATGTCGCGCGCGATGATCGGCGCATGGAGGCCGGCGTGGACGCGTCCCTGATGGTGGATCTCGCCGACGTACGTCGCACAGCGCAGGATCGAGTAGAGGTTGCCACGCGAGAAGCGGACACCGCCAAACGCCTTGCCACCGAGGGTGGTGCGGACCGGCGCGCCAATATTGGTGCGTTCCAGCTCCTCTGACAGGCTGCGCACCGAGCCAAGCGCCAGATACCGCGCGTAGATATGCCGGATGATGGCGGCATGCTCCTCGACGATTCTGAGGGATCGTCCATCAGGGGCGTAGCCAAGCGGCGGCGTACCACCCATCCACATGCCCCGGGCCTTCGAGGCGGCGATCTTGTCGCGGATGCGCTCGGCGGTGACCTCCCGCTCGAACTGGGCAAAGGAGAGCAGCATGTTGAGGGTAAGCCGCCCCATGCTGGTGGTGGTGTTGAACGACTGGGTGACCGAGACAAAGCTGGTGCCGGCGGCATCAAAGGCCTCCACCAGCTTCGAGAAGTCGAGCAGCGAGCGCGTCAGCCGGTCGACCTTGTAGACGACGATGATGTCGATCTCGCCGCCTGCGACATCGGCCAGCAGCCGCTGCAGGGCAGGGCGGGCGAGCGTCCCGCCCGAGATGCCGCCATCGTCATAGCGCTCACCGCTCAGCAGCCAGCCTTCGCTCGCCTGGCTGAGGATGTAGGCGCTGCACGCCTCTCTCTGCGCATCGAGCGAGTTGAAGTCCTGCTCCAGGCCCTCCTCGCTCGACTTGCGCGTGTAGATCGCACAGCGAACCGTGGTCGCGGCTCTGCTCAGGACAGGCTTCATGCCGCGACCTTCGTCTTCAGCCCGAAGAAGGCAGGTCCCGACCAGCGCGTGCCGGTGATCGCGCGGGCGACCTCGCTCAGCGAGCGGTATGGCCGCTCCTCCCAGCGGACGACCTGATCCTCTCCCACCGTCACCACATGCACGCGGCCCTGCCACTCGCGCACCAGCCGCATGCCGGGCCGCGCAGGGGCGGTCAGCGTCTCGCCGCGGCCAAGCTGGTCGAGCGTGCGCGTGGTCGCGCGCGACAGGCCGCCGAAGCTGCGCGCCTGCAGCTCCCACGCAAGCGCCAGCCGCAGCAGCTTCGGGCTGATCCGCGGCACCGGACTGCCGGTCAGCGCGGACCAGCGCTCCCGCAGGACGGCCGAGGACAGCACCTCCAGCGCGGCGATCTCCGCCTCCACAGCGCTCATGCTGCGGCCGCCGCAGCGTCGATGCGTTAGCAGGTCGCGCCATCGCGGCTGTACCGCACGATGGTGTGGCCCTTCTTGCGCAGGCCGGTCAGCGCAGCGCGGGTGGTGTGCGGCAGCCAGCCGGTGGCGGTGATCAGCTCCGGCAGCGTTGCGCCGGTGGGCTGGGATAGCAGTGCCACCACGGTGCCGGCTTTGGTGATCCGTGGTGCGGCAGCAGCAGGCTCAGGCGATGGCGGCTGCGCCGCGCCTTGCTCGCCATCGACAATGCCGATGGCGGCAAGCCCCGAAGCAGTAGCGAAAATGCCGTAGCGGACCTCAGCGTCGGTGCGGTGCACTGCACCCGGCTCTTGGGTCTCGCGCTCTTCCACGTAGCCGGCGCTAACAAGCGCGGCGATGGCCCTGGTGATGCCGCCGCCGCGACGCAGCGTCTGCGGCAGGGGATACAGGCTGGCGGTCTCGTTCTGAGCGGCGTGGGTCAGCAGGATGGCCTGCGTGTCGCTGAGTTTTGGCATGGTGGTGTTCCTCGGCTCGCAGCGGCTCCAGTGCCGCTGCCACCACCTGCAGCCCTGTCGGTCACGCCGATCAGGGCTCTGGCTCGCGCGCCCTCGCTGCGCATCCGAGTCGAGCATCCTGTCGCTCTGGTGGGCGCTGAAGTCGAGCGACGTTGATCAGCATGGATAACGATCGCTCCTCAAAGAACTAAGTGCACGCTCTGTGCGAAACGAATCCAGACGATCTGGGGCGGTCGTCAGGGCAACAGCGAGCAGCGATAGGGGGCGTGGAGAAGGACCGTGAGGAAGGGCTGCCGCCAAAATCTTCTGAGCGCTGGCGATCATCATGGAAGCGGGGGTATGTTGGCCCGAGGCCAAACGAGGCATCCGAGGGAGGCGTATGAGACTGAGCAAGACGACGGCGGCCGTGTTCACTGCGATGATGACGCTGCCCGTCGTCCCGGCGCAGGCACAGCAGGACACACTTGCGCCCACGGGGCGGTGGAGCACCTACACCGCGGGACGGGCGCAAACCCCGCCGATGGGCTGGAGCAGCTGGAACGCGTTTGCGACGGACATCGACGAAAGCAAGATACTCGGGTCCGCGGAGGCGCTGGTCCGGGACGGACTGGCTGCCAAGGGCTATCGCTACGTCAACATCGACGATGGCTGGGCGCTGCAACGCCGCGTTCGTGACGGTGCGCTGATCATCCGTCCCGGGCGTTTTCCGATCACGGTGCAATCCAACGCCGACGCATCTTTCCGTCCGCTGACGGACAGGCTGCACGGGATGGGGCTCAAGGCGGGTATCTACTCGGATCTTGGGCGCAACACCTGCTCTCAAGCCTATTCTCCCGACGATACCGATCTTCCCAAGGGATCGGTGCTCGAGCGCGAGATCGGCTTGTACGGGCACATCGATCAGGACATCGACCTCTTCTTCGCCAAATGGGGGTTCGACTTCATCAAGGTCGATGGCTGTGGCCTGCGCGCCTTTGGTGCGGACGCGGAGAAGGTACGTTCCGGCAAATACCGCGCTTTGCCCCCGATCCTGAACATGGACTTCGTAAACCGGTCGGATATCCCGGCTGTGCAGGCGCTATTCGGTCAGATCAACGCGGCGCTGGCCCGTGACAATCCCGACGGCGATTATCTCCTGTCCCTGTGCATCTGGGGAGCCGCCGACGTGAGGTCGTGGGGCAAGAACGTCGGCAACATCTCGCGCACCAGTGACGACATCAATCCGAGCTGGGGTCGTATGCTGACCAACTTCGACACCGCCGCAAAGCGGGCGTTCTACGCCCATCCCGGTTCCTGGAACGACCCAGACATGTTGTTCATCGGCAAGGGAGATTTTGACGCTGATCATCTCACGGAGGCTCGTTCGCACATGACGATGTGGGCGATGATCAACGCTCCGCTGATGATCGGCATGGACTTGCGGCAGGCGCCCAGATCGCTGCTCGACATCTTCGGCAATGCGCAGGTTATCGCGCTCGATCAGGATCCCGCGGGGCATCAGGCGATCGTCGCGTTCGACAGCGACGACGTACAGATCTTCGTCAAGACGCTCTCCACGGGCGAAAAGGCTGTCGCGATCTTCAATCGTGGCGCGGCCTCGCTGGACGTCGACCTCACCGCTGCGCAGATGAAGTTTCGCGACGATGCCGACGTGAAGCTCGTGGACTTGTGGAGCGGGGAGCGACGCAGCTTCCGGGCGACGACGAAGCTCAAGATCCAGGGGCATCAAACGCTGCTGTTCCGGGCGAACGGCACGCGTGTCCTGACGGACGGGCTCTACCTTTCCGAGCAGCCCGGCAACGTTAATCCGGCGGTCGACGGGGTGGTCGAGCCAATGCCCGACCCGACGATTCACCGGTCGGCGACTGGCTGGCAAGGCACCCGGGGTACGGGTGAGGGGCCGATCTACGCCGGCTGGGGCGGTGCCCAAGCCGACCGTGCTCCTTTTGGCGAAGTGCTGGCGATCAAGGGGGCGCGGTTCGACACGGGAGTCGGCGTTCTGGCCAATTCACGCCTGGAGGTCCGCAACCAGGGCTACCGCCGCTTCACAGCTGTGGTCGGAATCAATGACTCGGCGCGCGATACGAATCGGGCGGCAACGTTCGCCGTCTACGGGGATGGCAAGCTCCTGGCGACAAGCCGGGCCCTGAAGTGGGGTGATCCCGGGCAGTTGATCTCAGCCGACGTCACGGGCGTCAGGATCGTTGAACTCGTTACCCGCGCTAACGGGAGCAATGCTGCGCCTTTACCCACAAGCTGGGCCGATGCGGCGTTGATGAAACGGTGAGCGGGAACGCCGCGCGAAGCCGGTTAATCTTCGGGTGTTTTTCAGCCGCCTGCTCGATAGACGGTGAAGGGCGTTCGCGATGGATCGTCGGGCCGGGTTGATTGGCATGATCGTGACAGATACCGCGACCCGCGTAGCTCCATCATATCATATAGCAACAGTTTGAGCTCGGCCTTGAGCAGCGTTCAGGCTAGTGGTTGCGTCCAGTCAGAGCGATCAGGTGGTGGATGGCGAGAAGAACGATCCTGATGGTTGCTATGGCAGTCGCATGCCTGTCGGGTGCGCCGAGTACCGTTCGTGCCGAGAACCCGATCATCCAGACCCGTTTCACGGCGGACCCGGCTCCGATGGTCCATGACGGCGTGGTGTACCTCTACACCAGCCATGACGAGGACGACGCGGACGGATTCAGGATGCTCGACTGGCGCCTGTACAGCTCGACCGACATGGCGAACTGGACCGATCGCGGCGTAGTCGCGTCGCTGAAGACGTTCCCGTGGGCGGTGCAGACCAACGACGCGTGGGCGCCGCAGGTGATTGCACGAGGCGGCAAGTTCTACCTCTATGCTCCCATCAGCATCGCCGGATCGCCGAAGAACGTCATCGCCGTCGCGGTTGCCGACCATCCGGCCGGGCCGTTCCGCGACGCGCTGGGCAAGCCGCTGGTTGGTCCCGCCGATGGCTATTTCGATCCCACCGTCTGGATCGACAAGGACGGGCAAGCCTATCTCTATTGGGGCAATCCCGACCTCTGGTACGTCAAGCTCAACAAGGACATGACCTCATATTCCGGTCCGATCACGAAGGTCCAGCCGAGGATCCTCGACTATCAGGAAGGGCCGTGGTTTTACGGGCGTAGCGGCCGATACTACATGGCGTTCGCATCCACCTGCTGCTCGGAAGGCATCGGGTACGCGATGAGCGACAGCCCGACCGGGCCGTGGGTCTACATAGGCCCGATCATGGAGCATGACGCCCGGGCTACGGGTAATCATCCGGGCATCATTGACTACAAGGGCAGTTCTTATGTTTTCGGCTTCAGCTACGAGCATAATTTCGCGCTGACGCCGATCCATCATGAGCGCCGATCAGTCTCGGTCGCGCGTTTCCAATACAATGCCGATGGCACCATCCCAAATCTGAAGTGGTGGGATGTGGCGAGCGCACCGCAGGTCGGGACCCTCGATCCGTATGCACGCGTCGAGGCCGAGACGATCGCGTGGACGTCCCGGCTGAAACGTGATCGCGACCGCGACTATTCCTGGGCACCGGGCGTCACGACGGACCAGGACGACCGTGCAGGCGTGTACGTCACGCGGATCACGGACCGCAGCTACATCAAGGTTGCTGGGGTCGACTTCGGGAAAGCGGAAGCGAGAAGGTTCATGGCCAGTATCGCTAACGCGCGGCCGAACTCGTCGATCGAGCTGCACGTCGACCGCGTTGATGGTCCGGTAATCGGAGTGATGAAGGTCGCCGCTACGCGGGGGTCCGGTTGGGAGGCGCAGTCCACAGCCGTGTCCGGAGCGATCGGAATACGAGACCTGTATCTCGTATTCCGCGGCGATGGCGGGTCGATGTTCGATCTCGACTACTGGAAATTCAGCCGCTGACCTTGCGATCGGTAATCTGGGTGCTGTCAAATCAAACGCACCAGCTGTCGACTAAGTACGAAGAACGTCTCCTTCAGCGTCCTGGGCCACTCCGACCTAGGTTTCTCCGGCAGCCGTATCCAGCCAATCAACGACGATCTGGGAGCCAGTGTTTCGGACGCATGCGAACTCTTGAGCCGTGGATAGCGGTTAGTATTTCCACAAGGCGTCCGTGTGGCACCTACCTGTTTCTGCCATCGCCGGGGCTACGGTTCGTCGGCACACCGCAGACGCGCTTATCCTGCCCCTTACGGACAACGATCTTGCAACGCGTCATCCGCTTCGCCGCGTTGCCCCTCGGCTCGTTACGATATTGACGGCTGTCCGCGTACTTCACTCGCACAGGATCCTGATCGGGCACTTTGCCGTGCTGTGCGATCGCCGGCGTGGCACCTGCCAGCGCGGCGATCAGGATGAGATTGACATAGCGCATTGGTGGACCTTCCAATCGTGACGTCTGCCAACGGTTGCCTATTCATCTGGGTCCATACTGATGGCGCGTCAGGATCGCCCAAGCAAAAAAACCTTGATTTCCGTATTCTTAGCGCCACCGTCGCCTTAGCTTGCCAGCCTCGTAGGCTAACACCGGCAAAAGATGCTCTGCTTCGTGAACTGTGGTTGTGGCGCGCGCCCATCGCAAAGCCGGCAGCATCGCTCAACCGCTCGAAATCCGTAGAAGGTCGCGAGAACCTGCTCGGCGTGCGGCGAAATATCATGCACGATCGAAGCAAGGGTCGCGATTAGCGGCGGTCGAATGGCCTTCGGCTGACGTGAAAAAGCCGCCGGTCTTCCGACCAGCGGCTTCCCCTTGCTCCCGCCCCCGCGGGAGAAACGGCTTAGAGGATCTCCCGCCCCCGCGAGAGAACTCAGTCTGGCGAGCCGACCGTCATCCGGTCCCCCCCCCCCCCGGTCGGCGCCAGTCACCGGACAAACGTCACTGTACTTCTATCGACCTGCGCAGCGATTACCGGTCAAATCCGACACCAATGATCTTGTTCTCGCCGCGTTAATTCGATGAACGCCCCAACCAGTGCGCTCAGTGCGAATATCCAACCGGCGCAGTTTCGCAACAGGGGCCATTCCGTAGAAGGTCGGTTTCGGGGGGCAATGCAGCCATTTGGGACGCCGGGCCTAGCCGGCTGGGATTCTGTGCATGCTGACCTTATTCAGGCCGCTCGAAGCCGGGGCTCGCCATCGTAGCTGCAATCTGAAAACACCGGCTTGCGCGAGCGCGCCTCCTGCAAGACAGAGCCTGCCAAGGGCAAACTTCTGTGGATCTGCAATGCACAGCGACACTCGCGGTACGATCCCGATGATTGCGATGGACACATCTAACGTGCCCGAGGCCGAGCAGTTCGCCTATTGGGCCGCACACTCGCGTGGTGCTCGATTACATCAGCGTGTGCCGGGACCGTTCCTTGCGCGCGGCGACCTCTGGAATCTCGGTGGCTTGCAGATCACGCTGACCGAGGTCGATCCATTTATCGCGGTCAGGGATCGCGCGCTCGTCAACGCGGTCGAGTCCGACTACCTGCAACTGGTTCTGCTTCTTGAAGGCGGCATCGCCTTCGAGACAGAAGGAAAGACGATGCAACTCGAAGCGCCCGTCGCCTTCCTGCGCGATTATGGGCAGCCTAGCACCGCGACCTCCGACCGTATGCGTTGTTTGATCCTGTACTTCTCGCGCGATTTTCTAGAGGAAGCCGTCGGCCCGGTTGCCTTTCAGGGCCCACTCGCTTCGGTTCCCGAACTAACCTTGCTGCGCGACATCGCGATGGAGATGATCCGCTTCTTCCCCGCCGCGGCTGCAAGCAGCGCACCGCTCTATGCGACGATCCTGCGCGATCTTGCTGCTGCTGCCATGGTACGCGCAGGGGCCAGCGGGCGCATCGATCACACATCGTTGCTGGCCTCGGCCAAAGCCTATGTCGCGGCGCAGCCGCCTGGAACCTTGTCGGTTGCCGGCATCACAGCAGCGCTCGGTATCTCACGGTCGGTCGTGTATCGGCTATTCGAGCGAGAGGGCGGCCTTCTGGCCTATGATCGGATGCGCCGCCTGCGTGCCGCCCACCGCGCCATGAGCAATCCGCTCAATACGAGCACGTTGGTCGAGCTGGCCGCGCGCTATGGCTTCCGCGATCAGGCCGCGCTGCTGCGCAGTTTTCGCAAGGCTTTCGGATCCTCGCCAAGCGAACTGCGGCAACGTCACGCCCGCGCGGCCTTACCGACAGACAGGACGCCGACCGACGACATCCGTATGGCGATCGAAGGCATCGACTGAAGAAGTCGACGGATCCTGCAGACAGCGAAGCGGCCAGCCTTTCGGCTAGCGGCTCCTCATCCCCTCTTCGGGAAACTGATCAGGCGAAGCTGACCTTGGTGCTGACCGAGCGACGACGGCGCATCGCGCCACCAACTACGCCCATACCACCGATCATCATGGCCCAAGTGGCCGGCTCAGGAACTGCGCCGGCGGTCGAAGCCGTGAGCACGAGGTTCGAGGCGCTGGTGACAAGCACGTCGCCGCGATCGGTCACGAAAGCGGAGGTGGCTCCGTCGGTGTAAAAGTCCAGCGCCGTCGGAGCTAGGTTCGAAGTGCCATCATAATTCGCGAAACCCGCGCCGGACGTGCTGTTGAACCGGATAAAGCCGCGCTCGATGTCGCTGCTGACGAAGCCCGAGAGGTTGAACTGGCGATTGACGAAGTAGCTGATTGAAGTTGTGAAGGTGTAGGTCAGTCCACCAGCAAGGGCAGTGAAGGACGACAGCGGAACGACAGTGACGTTGTCTCCAAAGGAGAACGCGTCGTCGGTGTTACCGATACCCGTGAAAACCGCGCTGACGTCCCGGAACGGACCGCCGTTGACGCCGGTAAAGCTGCCCGTAAGATCGTAGGTGATCGTATCGGCTGTCGCGGGAGCAGCCATCGCAACCGCACAGGCACCGGCAAGCGCGAGCATCTTGACCGTCTTCATAAGTTTTCCCCTTGGCACCGAGCCGTCAGGGCAGGCGCTGACCAGGTGCCTATCTTAGGTCCAGGCTTCTGACACTGGTCTTTTAGTACTAGCTCGACCAGTTGAGTCCTTTTCAGGGCCTGATGCTTGGCCCTTCCGTTACGGCATGGGTGACAACTGGGACCCACCGCATAGGCCAGCGGGATTCTCTGCTCGGTCGCGCGACATTGCGACAAGCAGTTGGGCCGATCTTCACCTCGGCGAGAGTACATCGTCGGTGAGGCCCGGTTGGTTGAGCGCTTCGTATCGTCGGACGCACAGCACCCCGTGTATACCTTGTGCAACACTTTGCGCCGTGCGGCCGGCCCGACCGCAAGCACAGAAAAGCCGCCGATCACCCGATGCGATCAGCGGCTCCTTATCACCCGGGAGGGTGAAGCCTGTTAGGCGAAGCTGACGGTCGTCTTCACCGAGCGACGACGACGGAGAGCGCCGCCGGCGATGCCGACACCGGCGATCATCATCGCCCAGTTGGCCGGCTCAGGAACCGATGACACGACGGTAAAGTTAAACCCAACCGAATCGTTGGAGTAGTTACTGGCATTGTCAAACGTGAAGCCGACCAAGTCGCCGGCATTCAGGAACAACGTTGTGAAGAACGAGCCCGAGGTGTTGCCAGCGCCGATCTGGCCCAGCGCCGTGTTCGACACCGCGCCACCCGGGGCGGCCACGAAGCCGACGTTCACACCGGTCGGATTGATGTCCTGGATCGTGTACGTGCCGCGGATGTTGTAGCTGCCGGCGGTCGGCGTACGATACAGTGAAGTCAGAATAGAACCGTCCTGAGCCGGATGAATCAACAGGCGATCAGCCGGTACATTGACGGTGCCGTACTGGAACGACGGCGTGGTCGACTTCGTGAAGCCGGGGACGTCGCCGTTCGCGGCGCGCTGGAGACAGGTGGAACCGCTGATGAAGCAGTTCGTGTTGGCCGTGAAGCCCTGGAAGCCGACGTTAGGGTTCGAGGTCTCGCCATAGAAGAAGCCACCGGCCCCTTGGGTGCCGTTGAAGCTGGTGAAGGCATCTGCGGCATAGGCACTGCTTGGAGCGGCAACCACCGCAACAGCGGCGAGCAGCATTTTGTTGATAAGCTTCGACATATGATTCTCCCCCAAAGGTTGGACAATACAGAGGATCTCAGCGCTCGACCATCTTAATCTACAGATCGTTCACCTCTGTCCCGAAATGGGCCACGACGTCGAGATAATCCTTCTAGGGATGAGGACCCGTTGATGTGAGCGTCGATCTAATTCAGGCTCCGCAAGGATGCCGTGGATGAGCGAGCTACGTTGAAGTCGATTGACGACGTGTCCTGCGCCGCTGCCCGCGACAGTAGTTTGCCTAAGTGGGGCGTTTGTCGAACATTGGCGTCCCAACACCTGGATTCGATTATTGCAGGCGGTTGACGTTCATCAACCCGTGCAAGGGCCAGTGTGCAGGAAGGTCCGTCTACATCAGCTATCTGCAGACACTCGCACGATAGATGCCTGATGGCGATGCCCGGCTATGTCAGAGCTAATGCACCGACTGGTAATCAGGTCACGGTAGGCCGGGGCGCATGCCCCGCCCGCGCAAGCCAGCCAGTCCGTTCCGCTACTTTAACTCCTCGCCTGAGGTGATCCGGCTGGTGGTGCTGATGTACGTCCGCTTTCCGCTTAGCCTGCGCAATGTGGAGGACTTGCTGTTCGAGCGCGGGATCGACATCTGCCACGAAACCGTGCGGCTGTGGTGGAACAGGTTCGGGCCGCTGTTTGCCGGCGAGGTGCGGAGGAAGAGGGTAAGTCACATGCGCGGCTTCCGTCACTGGCGCTGGCATCTGGACGAGATGTACGTGAAGCTGAACGGCGAGATGGTCTACCTCTGGCGAGCCGTCGATCACGAGGGCGAGGTGCTGGAGAGCTACGTCACCAAGACGCGCGACAAGGCAGCGGCGCTCACCTTCATGAAGAAGGCGCTGAAGCGCCACGGCTCACCAGAGGCGATCACCACCGACGGTCTGCGCTCCTATCGTGCAGCGATGAACGACCTCGGCAACGCCGAGAAGCAGGAGGTGGGCCGCTGGGCCAACAACCGGGTGGAGAACTCTCACCTGCCGTTCCGACGACGAGAGCGGGCGATGCTCCGGTTCAGGCAGATGAAGACCCTGCAGAAATTCGCTTCCGTGCACGCCAACGTCCACAACCACTTCAGCCTGGAGCGCCATCTCACCGACCGACAGACCTACCGGGAACGGCGCTCCGCAGCGCTTGCGGAGTGGCAGGTGCTCGCTAGCTAGGCGACTAGCCTCAAAGCCCGAGGTGCATCTGGTGGAGAGCGGTTCGCGTTAGACTGACAGCACCTTTGCGGCCGAACTCCACCGAACCGCCCCAGACGAGGCGGACGTCTTTCTGGTGTTCAACAGTTCGATCGGTGTCCACACGCCGGTGTCGGCAGAGTGCACCTCGCCGCGTGCATTGTACGAAAGCAACAACGCCATCGCGCTGGTGGCGTCGCCCGCAAAGGACCTGCACACTGGCGTCGTCTGTACGATCAAGGCCAGTGCAAACGGTGTATCCTCCACAACGGTGCTGTCAAACCAAACGCACTAACCCCTGATGGCCCTGTCAGTTCTAATGTACCAGCCGGTAATCTGGGCAGGGTAGGGGCGCTGCATGCCCCGCCCTCGCAAGCCTGACAACCCATTCCGCTACTTCAACTCTTCGCCCGAGGTGATCCGGCTGGTGGTGCTGATGTACGTCCGCTTCCCGCGGTCGCTATGCAGCGTAAAGGACCTGCTGTTCGAGCGGGGAATCGACATCTGCCACGAGACGGCGGCTGTGATGGAACAGGTTCGGGCCGCTGTTCGCAGCGAGGTGCGCAGGAAGCGGGTCAGCCAAATGCGTGGCTTCCGTCATTAGCGCTGACACCGGGACGAGATGTACGTGAAGCTGAATGGCGAGATGGTTTACCTCTGGCGAGCCGTCGATCATGAGGGCGAGGTGCTGGAGCGCTACGTCACCAAGAGCCGGGACAAGGCGGCAGCGCTCACCTTTATGAAGAAGGCGCTGAAGCGCCACGGCTCACCAGAGGCGATCGCCACCGACGGCCTGCGGTCCTACCGCGCAGCCATGAACGAGCTTGGCAATGCTGAGAAGCAGGAGGTGGGCCGCTGGGCCAATAACCGGGTGGAGAACTCACACCTGCCGTTCCGACGAAGAGAGCTGGCCATGCTGCGCTTCCGGCAGATGAAGACGCTGCGGAAGTTCGCATCCGTGCACGCCAACATCCACAACCACTTCAGCCTGGAACGCCATCTCACCGGCCGGCAGACTTACCGGGAGCGACGCTCCGCAGCGCTTGCGGAGTGGCAGGTGCTCGCCGACTAGCCGGCGATCCTCAAAGCCCGAGATGCATCCGGCGGAGAGCAGTTCGCGTTAGACAAACAGCACCGTCCTGAGCCTAACCCTTAGCCGCCGAAGCCACCCCGACCGAAGCCGCCGCCAAATCCGCCGCGCGAGATCACCGAACTGCGCGACTGCACGCGGGTAGGCGCACGCGCGGCCGGATTGAATGCCGATGAGCCCACTTGTGTGCGCCCACTGACATAATCGCGGCTGATCCGGGTGCCGCCACCCCCGAAATAATTGCCGTCACGATCACGGTACATCGGCGCGCCGCGGTAACCGCTGCCCCCGTTGAGCATCTGCCCGACGATAAAGCCCGTCAGCAACGGCGTGAAGAAGCTGCCGTTGTTACGCGGCGCGCACTGCGCGGGGCCGAACTGCTCTTCGCACGTCTGCTTGCTGTCGAAGCGCGGTGCGTTTTGTTCGTTGGCTTTCTGAGCCTGCGCGAACGCCGTTTCGCACTGGTCGGCCGGGATGGCACCGGCGGTGCGGCATTCGGCGACACTCGTATAGCTGCGCGCGTCGACCGGGGTATCGGCAGGGCCGTCACAGGCGGTCAGCGACAGGCCGGTGCCGGCCATCAGCGTCGTGAGAACGATGGACTGGGAACGCTTCATCGGTCGATCCTCACGAACTCATGCAGGCGGCATTGAGCAGGCCCACGCCCAGCGAAATGCTGGCCATGTAGATCGCTGCGGCCAGTTCGCCGCGAACGATCCGATCACTGAAATCCCTCATCACAGCGAGGCGGACGATCGTGAAGGTCACGATCTGGATGAACCCTGCCAGAAGTGCCCAGATCGCGAATTCCAGCAGGCTGACGGTATGTTCGAGCGCGGACGCGAGCGGCAGGATATACCCCAGCAGCGCAGCGCCCAGCGTAATCGCCGCTGCGACGTTCCCGTCCCGGATCAGATTGCGTTCGTTGTACGGTGTAGCCGCCTGATAGATCAGCTTGAAGGCAATCGTAAACAGTCCCGCCGCGATGAATGCGACGAGAAACGCGATCGCGCTGTCCCCGAAACTATACCCGTCGTTCATGCTTCTTCCTTCATGCGCGAAACTCGCCGAGCTCCAGCGCCATGCCTAGCATGATCTCGAACGAAACCTCGCCTGCTTCGTTTTCCTGATCGATCGCCAGCAGCAACTCGCGGCCGTCACCCTCGACCGTGCGGGCGTAGAGCATGCACGTCTGGAAGATGCGCCGATCGACGATGCCATCGCGGTCGTCATGCACGTCTTCCCAGAAGGAGACAGGCTCCTGCCGTTCGGCCTCGTCGCCGAACCATGCGCGACGATACTCCGGCAGACCGTCGTCGGTGAAGCTGCGGGCGGTCAGCCGCTCACGCCACGCCGGCCGCTCGGACGCCCTGCCGGGGTAGCGGCTCTGCCACGGCGCGAAGATCGTCACGTCGGTGATATCCTGCCCGGCGCGATCGTTGCTCACCGCCTGGAACATGACGTCGTCGTCCGTATAGAACCGGTGAATGAAGCCGCCTTCGTCAAGCGCGACCACGCCCTGCGCGACAATCTGCAACGTGTCGGAATCGAACGGAAAGAGCAGAGCGCCGCCGAACCGCCGCCACGCCAGAGGATCCAGCACCACCGTACGCCCGATCGTCACGTTGCGAATGGCGGGCAGGCCCGGCGCATCGTTGGCCGATTTGCGCCCGAACAGGCGGTCGAACATAGGAAGGCCCCGCTGAATGCTCGACCCCGCTTAGAACAGCGTGGCGACAGCCGCTAGCGCGTGTTGCACGAAACCCTATGTAGGAACCCGCATCACGGGAGAAGACGCGCATGACCGACATCGCCTGGACCGTTCGCACACTGAAGGCGGCTCTCGACCTGAGCGAGCCTGTGCAGGGGGGCGAGTTCGGCCTGCGTATCGTGGAGGGCGCCGATCCGGTTTTGCTGGTGACGATGCACAACCACGGTGATCTCGAAGCGTATGTGAACGTAAGCGCGGAGCAGATCGCCGCCTCGGTACTGCTATGGCCGTGCGACGAGCAGCCTGATCGCGCGGCGTTCAACGAGTTCCTGCTGAAGGCGCAGAAGCTCGTGCCCCTGTCGAACTTCGGCATTGCCACCGTGGATGGTCGCGACTTCTACGAATTGTTCGGCGAACTCGCGACGACCTCGTCGCCACACACGATCATCATCGAACTTCGTGCGCTGGCGGAGAATGCGATCGAGGCGGCAACCGATCTGCGCACCAGCTTTGCCAACGCGGCCTGACCCCTTTCTCGGAGAAGTACAGATATGGCTATTTGGAGCAAGCTGTTCACGCTCGGCCGCGCCGGGGCGAACGAAGCGGCAACCGCGGTGGTCGACGCCAACGCGCTCCGCATCCTCGATCAGGAAATCCGCGACGCCGACAAGGCGCAGGGCAAGGCGCGTGACGATCTTGCCGGCCTGGTCGCACGCCGCCGCATCCTCGAAACCGAGGTCGAGAGCTTCCGTTCTCAGGCGGCGAAGTATGAAAGCTCGGCGCGGATAGCGATGGAGAAGGGCGACATGGATCTCGCCCGCCAGGTGGCGCAACGCGTAGCCGATCTCGAGCAGGACATCGCAATGAAGGCGCCGCAGGTTGCCGAGATGCGCGCAGCCGAGGACAGTATCCACAAGGCCGTTGCCGCGACGGACCGCAAGATCGAGCAGCTGCGGCGCGAAGTCGAAGTGGTCAAGGTCAACGAGTCCGTGCAACGGGCACAGGCCACCGTCGCGTCGAGCGCCGCGGGATCGTCGATCGGATCCGCCGCGCAAAGTCTCGCCCGCATCCGTGAACGGCAGGCCATCCGGGGCGAGACGATCCGCGCTGCCGGTGAGCTTGAGGATCGACGGACTGGTGCCGATCTCGACGAGAAACTGCGGCTCGCCGGCATTCTCCCCGGCCAATCCTCCGCCGACGATGTCCTGGCGCGACTCAGCGCACCCAAGCCGACGCTGCAGATCGAGCAGCGTGACGATACATCGCGCGACAACTGACAGGTGCGCCGCGTCACCCTCGATCCTCGCGCCGACTGGCGGGCCAAAGCCGATGCCATAGGCTTCGTCTACAAGGACCATGAGGGCGTTGCCTATTGGGACGAGAGCGCGGCCTACGCCTTCTCGTTGCGCGAGATCGAGGAGGACATCGAGCCGGTCGCAGCCGAACTGCACGGCATGTGCCTCGATCTCGTCGATGCAGCGACCCGAGATGCGACGCTGCTGACGCGGCTCGCGATTCCGGCGGCCCAGCACGACCTGGTGGCGCAAAGCTGGCGTACGCGTCAGCCATCGCTTTATGGCCGGTTTGACCTTGCCTATGATGGCAAGGGTCCGGCCAAGCTCTACGAGTATAACGCGGACACGCCCACCTCGGTGTTCGAATGTGCGACGTTCCAGTGGCTGTGGCTGGAAGAGCTTATCTCCAGCGGCGACCTCCCAGCCGGGACGGATCAGTTCAACAGCGTGTTCGACAAGCT
This sequence comes from Microvirga sp. SRT01, assembly GCA_018139225.1. GTDB lineage: Bacteria > Pseudomonadota > Alphaproteobacteria > Sphingomonadales > Sphingomonadaceae > Sphingomonas > Sphingomonas longa. The sequence goes on along the minus strand of JAGSNX010000004.1, from coordinate 313,188 downwards.
TCGGGCGCGCTTTGCGGCAATCTTTCCGCAAGGCGGCTTCGTGCACTTCGCGGCCGATGCCGCCGAGCTCGAGGATCGTCAGACGGTACGCTTCTTCGAGGATCTTGCGACGCAGGCGGGCATCGAGCCGAAGTTCGTCGAGATGCAGGCGATCGGTCTGAACGCAGCCGGCCGCTTCGTAGATGCAGACGATTTGGAATTACAGGCGGCGTTCAAGCTCTACCCGTGGGAGATCATGTTCCGCGAGCCCTATGCTGCGAACCTCGCCTCAGCGGGCGTGCAATGGATCGAGCCACCGTGGAAGGCGATCCTGTCCAATAAGGGCATCTTGCCTCTCCTCTGGGCACGGCACCCCGGCCACCCCAATCTGTTGCCAGCGTTTTTCGACGGCGATCCCGCGGCCGCCGCATTGGGCGCCGATTACGTCCGCAAGCCATTGTTCTCACGCGAAGGTGCCAACGTAGAGGTGGTCCGTGCCGATGCCGCGGTCACGGAAACCGATGAAGGGTACGGCGCGGAAGGCTTCGTTCGTCAAGCCTTCCACCCTGCGCCGTTGTTCGATGACCGTCATGCGGTTGTCGGCGCGTGGATTGTTGGCGACGAGCCTGCCGGTATCGGCATCCGCGAGGACGATGCGCTCGTCACGCGGAACCTGGCACGCTTCGTCCCGCACTATATCGATGGGTAGGCATCTCAGAATCTGCGTCATAACTACTGAAGCTGGCCGCTGATAATTAGAAACGCTATTTCGTTTCGGTCTGCTCGACGGGCGTGTCCTCCGTCGCAGGAGCCTCTTCGCGAGAGGCCCTTGCAGTCATGCCGGTGGCGGACGCATCGTCCAGCATCTGCTCGTCCGGTCGGGGGGCAGCTTCAGGCGGAGCTTCTGCCGTAAGGTTGGTGTCGGGTGTGGCCGACGGAGTGGGGGAGGGTTCGGGTGAAGGAGTGGCCGCGGGTTCGCGCGGATCGAGTGCCTCGACCTGATTGGTTTCGGTTGGCGCGGGCTCTTCGCTCGAGCTCGAACATGCCGCGAGACCGATGGTCAACAGCATTGCCGCCAATGCCAGGGGTGCTTTCCGTATCATCGTTCTTCCTCTTTCAGCGGGCGGCGAGCGCCTGACGCGCGGACCGTGCCTCTATCTTCGTGGCCAGTGTTCCATCCCAAGTATAAGGATCACTGCGGAAGCTGACCTGCCCCGCCGGGTTGGCGAACGCCGTCCAGTATAGCAGATAAACGGCCACCGGATCGGCCACCTTGGCGCGAACGGTCTTGCCGGTCGCGACAGCCTTGTCGATTGCGTCGGGCGTCCATTCTGGCGTGCTGCTCATCAACGCCTTGGCGAGTACGGCCGGCTTCTCCAGGCGGACGCAACCGTGGCTCGCGAGCCGATCGAATCGCGCGAACCCCGATTGTGCGGGTGTGTCGTGAAGGTAGACCGAGAACGCGTTGGCAAAGTCGAACTTGAACTTGCCCAAAGCACTACGCTCGGAGGATTGTTGCAGCCGCTTGGTCCCGTCCGGAGCTTCGATGATGCGGAAGCCGTTGCGGACGAGATAGCCGGGGCTCGCCTTTTCCTTCGGCCAGAGTTCACGGTTGGCAATCCCGGATGGCACGTTCCACGGTGGATTGAGAACGATACTGTGGATCTGCGAGGATATCATCGGCGTCTCGTCACCGGGTCTCCCGGTCACCGCCTTCATCGACAGGACCGGCGCGTCGCCGTCGAACAGCGTCAACACCGCGGCGGCGATATTGACCTGCACGCGGTTCTTCGCCAACTCGGGTGGCAACCAACGCCACCGCTCCATGTTCGCCTTGATCTGCCGGATGCGAGCGTCGACCGGTACATTGAGCGCGGCCAGCGTCTGTGCACCGACCTTACCGCTGGGGTTCAGCCCGTACCGACGCTGGGCGCGTCGCACTGCCTCGAGTAAGCTGGCATCGAAGCGATCGCCCGAGCCCGTAACCTGCAGATCCTCCACGGCAAGCCGTCGGCGCAGCGCCGTCACGCGGGCGCCGGTCATTCCGAAGGCAAGTTCCGGCCCCGGAGTCATCATTGTCCAGCCGTCGGCCGCCGCAATCGCGCGGTAGCGGGCAAGCCCCGCGACCAGCGTGTCGTACCCGGCGTAGGGCGGCGGCAACGATGCGATCCAGGCAGCCAGCCGATCGCTGGCGACGGCATTTCGAAAAGCCGGCAGGGGATCATAGGCAGTGGGTCGCATCGCCCAGTCGCGCTGAAAGTCGGCCTCCGCCAGTCGCCCGGAATGAACGGCCTTGGCGTGGTCCAACGCTGCACGAACCAGCCCGTCATTGTCCGTTGGGACGGCAGGGGGCGTATCGCTCAACCCCTGTGCCACAGCGTCCTTGCCGACCAGACTGGCCAACTGGATCAGCTGTCCGGTCGATAGCTGCGGCAGCGCTACCGGTTGGGGCATTGGCGGCGGGGGAACGACTTCGGGAACCGGCGTGGGGGCGAGCGGCGCAACGTCCTGCGCCTGCGAAGCCGCCGACCAACTCCACGCAGCAAGCAGTATCCACAGTGTCGTTTTCCAACGGTAGCGGGTCAACAGAGGTGAGTGGCTGTGCATCGTGGTCATCATCGTGCCCTATCATGCTGCCGCCCACAGTCGCCCCACTTAAGCGACGTGCACCTCAAGGACCGATGACGGACAATCCCAGTCAGCCTGCCTTTTTGGCTGCCACCGGCTGAGCCGCCACCGCCAGCTTGTACATCGCCTCGCCCGTAAAGCCCCTTAACGCCCCTCGGCTCAGCTTCACGGTCTGACCGTTCGACAGACAGTAACCCAGCGCCGGCTTCAGCTTCTCAACAGCTGCCGTCTCCGCCCCTGAGTAAGGCTCGGCCATGAGCAGCGCGTGGACGTCCTGAGGCGCCTTCCGGGCTACGCAGTCTCCAAACGCCCGTCCAGGCTTGTATTCGGCCGGGAGTGACGCACTACCGCCCTCGAACTCGGCGGCAAGGCTGAGGGGCTGAAGGTCCACGAGGCCCGTTGGCGGCCCCAGCTTTCCAAAGTCCCGGCGGTAAAGCGCGGGGTACAGTGCGTCCCTGAAGGTGTCGGGCTGTATCTTCATCTCGAGCTTGGATGCACGGCGCCGCATGGCTGCTGCGTTGAGACAGGTCATGTCAGCGGCTTTCAGGGCCGTGGGAAAATAGCTGGGACTGCCAGGCACGGTGCGCAGGAACGCTGCGACAGGCTTTCTGAAACTCTTCCTGGAAACCACGCAGTCCGCATAGCCGGCGAGTTCCACCTGAGCCTCTTGGACTGGAATGGCCTGGGGCTCCTGCGGCGTGGCGGGGCGGGCGGACATAGGGGCTGCTAGCGAGGTAGCAGCGAGGAAGAGGAGAGAATGGCCACGATGCATAGGTGAGGCGTCCCGCTGGTTGAGCGCAGCCTATCACGAGGTAGCTCGGGGGCAAGCTCCATAGCGCAACGTCGCCTCGGCGGGCTGAGGGGTGGGGGCAAGATGCCGCAAGCCGTTGAGGGTGCATTGCTATCCGGCGGCATCAGTGTAGCAAGTCCCCGTCACGACGGGCGCCTGGCGAACTGCACGGACTCATGAGCGGACGGGGCAGGAAGCACATGTCGAAGCGGGTGATGCTGATCGAGGACGAGCCTCTGCACCGAAAGCTCTACACGATCTGGCTGCAGCTCGGCGGACACACGGTACATACCGTGACGGACGAGCGCGTGGCCTACGTGGAGGCGGCGAAGGTTCGGCCGGATGTCATCATCGCGGATATCCGCCTTCCACATCTTGACGGTCGCGAGGTCATCCGGACCCTGAAGGCCAGACACGACACCAATCATATTCCGGTGCTGGCGCTCTCCGTTCTCAACACGATCGACGATGAGGATGCTTGCTACAAGGCGGGCGCCGACGTCTTCCTCAACAAAAGGGTAGGTCGAGAGGCGTTGCTCGCTGCCGTGGGGCGACTATGCGGCAGCCAGCGCCTTTGAGAAGGCGTCTGCCAGCATCAGAGGCGAGAAGGGCTTGGCCAGCACGGCGACCGCGTATTTACACGGACCACACTCGTCCGGTGTGCCGGTAATGAAGATGGTGGGCAGTTCTCCATGCCTGGCGCGAATGACGTTGACCGCATCGGGACCGCGCCCCTTCGCCAATCGGATATCGGACGTGATGACCTTCGGTTGATGTGCGGCGGCCATCCGGATCGCATCGTCCGCCGTCTCCGCAACGTCGAAGCTCGTGGCTCCTTCATCCCTGAGGAAGTCGCAGATGATCTCGGCAATCATGGGCTCGTCTTCGATCACCAGCACGTGGCACATACTCGGGTCCTGACTTCGATTAACCACTACGTCACGCCTACTGGCCTACCAAGCCATTCGCAACAAACGGAAATTCACCCAGCATTAGGGTCAGTTCGGATCGACCTGACGGCATCGATCATCGCCCCGGTTCTTTAAGATGTCGTTAACCACCAGCGCCCACTTTCCGGGCAGCGGCGGGAGAGGCTCGGCCGCCGGGATACCCTGATGGTCCACTACCGGCTCTACATTCTCGGACGCTACGGCCGCATCGCCAAGGCATTCGATCTACATCACCCGGACGACGATCACGCACTGGCTGCGACAGATCAGCACTCGCACTCCTATGGCATGGAATTAAGGAGCGGAGTGCGGAAGGTGCAGCACTTTCCCGCACCGAAGGAAGCTGGCCGATGAGGATGATGGGAGGCGAGCGCCGCGACCGGAGCGCAGAGCTTGGTGACCTCGCCAGAAGCGTGCGGGAACTCATCACCAGCGACAGTCAACCCGAAGCACGGGCAGCCTACGAAGCAGCGGCTTCGGACCTGGACCGCCGGCAGGCCCCAGCGGAACAAGACGAACACGACCGGTCGGAGCGGCGGTTCAAGGAGGCCTGACAGGTGCCTTGCGGCACGACCGATCAGTGGGCGAGCCGGGAGCAACTCAATACGATCGAGCAGGCCCCAGCAGTCGAGTTGGCGGCATTGCCCGTCCTTGGTAGTGGTTCGGTCTTGCGGGCATCGTCAGACCAAAGGCAGGGATTGTCGGGGTAGGGCTCAGTAAGCGCGGACGGTGCGCCCTCCGCGCCGGTCAGACAGCCCGTCACACCACCTCAGCGCGTCGCTCCGAGCAATCGGCCTGTCCGTGCTAACGTAGGCGCCGTTTCCCGGTTCATCGCGGAGAGCGCGCAGCCTGCTATTCGAACCGGTAGCGGCATATGCCATGAAACCGAGCGTATCTGATGGATTCGCTCCAGTCGAGGAACGGATCGGAGGTTCGTTGGTTGCCCCGCTCAGAACCAGGGCTTCGACGATGCTCGCTCGCGCATACGAGCGCGTTCCAAGTCACTTTTTGATCTGAATAGATGGTTGTTAATCAAGCATTAATCTTGTTGACGCCGGCTCATATGAGCCATATGGTTAAGAAGGTTCAACCTGTTCGAGTCCCGTCTTGCACCGTGCGAGGGTGCTTGATCAGGTTTTGGATTTCAAGCTCGGTCAGTAAAGGGGTATCGTTTTATGAACAAGAAGCTCGCATTTGCAGCGTTCGCCGTCGCAGGCGTAATGGCTAGCACGTCGGCGTCGGCTGCCTGCGTCGGCAACGTGTGCACGTATGTTCCTGGCGATACCGAATTCCAGACCAGCGGCGACACGACCTTTCCGATTACCGGACAAGTGTCTGCGGATATTGGTCGGAATGGCGTCGGCAGCGGTACCTTCACGGACATCTATCAGTTCATCGTCGACATCAACGGCATCGGTAGTGGCTCGTTCTCGACCAGCCTTTCCGGACCGGGCACCAACATCGACTTCACGAGTGCAACGTTCAACGGCCTGGTCGTTACTCTGACACCAACGGGCGATATCGAGTTCGGTGGCCGTTCCGGCATTGCGATCACGGCGGGTGCGCTGAACCAGCTGATCATCAACTACACGTCCGATGGTCTCGGCTCGTATGGTGGCAATCTCTCGTTCACTCCTGGTGCCGTTCCTGAGCCCGCCGCTTGGGCACTGATGATCGGTGGATTTGGAATGGTCGGCGGCACTCTGCGCCGTCGCCGTGCGCGCGTTCAGTTCGCCTGATCGCGTTACAGAATATCGGTTATCCGGGGGCGGCAGCTGCGGTTGTCGCCCCTTTTTTTATAGTAGCTGATTCAAGATGCCGCGAGCTGCCTGCGGTCGCCGCATCGAGACTATGACAACGAATCGGTTCCTCAGCAGGCCTGTTCTCGGCGGGCTGAGACTGACCGCAATCCATGCCTTCGCGTTCTCGACCGATGATCGAGTCACACCGCGATGTGCGAGGCAGCAAGACACCAAGAGGCTTCCGGGCGTGTTGGTCTGAGGTGCCGGTCAGCGTCGCCCGCACGCGAAATGGTATCGGTGGCGGGCGGGCGCGAGCTCAAGCTGCTGCGCGCCACTCAGCGGGGAGCCGTCCGCACGTGCTCCTCGGCATGCCGAAGATCATCTCGTCATCTACCTTGCACAGACGCGCGATGCGATCTGCGATGCCGAGCTCCTCCTCTTGTGAAAAGAAGTACGGGTAGAGCGAACGGCTGTTCGCCTTTACTCCCGCCCGCGTACACTCAATGCGTCTGCGCATATCGCGAAGATTAAGCCGCATCAGCTGCACGGGCGTGTCGCTGGGCCACCACTCGACCGATTCATCGATTTTGGGGTCGCCAACCCGCACGAAGCCGATCATTGCCTCATAATAGCGCGTGTGTCTTGGATGCACTTCGATAACGACATCTGTGCACCCGAAAACCTGCATCCCGTAGAGAAGTATGACGTGAAACAAGGCAGCGAGAACGGCGGGCGAACTCGTGTCGGGGTCAACAGCGAACTTGGTCAAATCGCACAGCCGGGTGCCAGGTTCGTCCCTGAGGCTGTTCAGCTCGATCGAGAAAGTATGATCCGTCGCTAGGCCCGCTTCAGAATCTACAGTTAGCGTCAGCGTTCCAACGACATCGTTATCAGTGCAACTCGTAAATACAGCGCAGTGCTTCCCATCGGCTAGCTGGTGTTTGGATCCGTAGCCGCGGGATTGATACATACGGTTCAGAAGGAGACTGGCCTCCTTCTTCATCACTTCACAGTCCGCAAGATGCACGGATATGTCGCTGCTTTGCTGGTCCTTCGCGAGGGAGCCTCGTCGGGTCGAGAGCAGGCCGGCTGAGGGCGCTGCGAGGGTCGAGGAAGTTGCAGTTTGATGCACCGTTGATAGCCCCCTTATTGAGCGCTGCTCATTCAAGGCAGTCGCCGAGCCGCGACGACATTCTCTATCGGCTCGTGATGAGGGTAGCGGAACCAAGATTGATAAAAACCGTTTAAAGCACCTTTTTGCGGCAGGAGGGTCGCTGCTTGCGTCGGGAGGATCGATGCGCCGGAACCATAGGCTTGAGGCGGTCAAACGATTGTAGATAAAGTATATTGCGAAACTTCGTGGGACGGCCATTGGTTGGGTTCAAACTCGGTGCATATGCAGCAGACCATCCTCATTGGACCTTCAACCTAGGGCTTGCTTCGCCGTCTTCAGCATAACCTGGGCGTACCGTCCCATTTTGGGACAAACGTTGCGGCCGCTCATGGCATCCGATATCAGGCAACCGAGGCGGCTGGTTTGCTTTCCCTTACCAGCCGCCTCACAGGGCGTTGGATCCATGCCAGCGCAATGCGGTGCAAGGCGCGCTACAAGCTTCGGGAACGTAGCAAATGATCTCGCGTCAACGGCGAGGATCACGATTGTGATTCGTCCGCGTGGCGGCCTTATCGTTCTTTTTGGGCTCGTCAGGACAAATGCACGTCAGGGTAATCTGAAGCGGGTAGGGGCGCCGAATGCTACGCCGACGCGAACCGGCCAGTCCGTTCCGGGAACAACTATGCTTCTGATCCATCTGCTTGGAAGTGATGCGTACGTTGCACATGTGGGAGATACTGGGATTTATCACGTGCGAGGCAGCGGGATTGTCTCGCACTGAGGATCAAGCCGAAGTTGCGGCTTTGCTACGCGACGGAGTTTTGTCAAAAGCTTAAGCGAGAGTTTACCCACGGCGAAATGTGATTACCTCTTACTAAAGCGCGATTGCGAAGCTTGGCTTATGCGAAGATTGTTTGTCCGTAAATGAGGGCGACTACATTGTTCCAATGACAGATGGAGCATATGATATTATCAATAAGGCTCATGTCGTGCAGGAGCTACAAGAATCATCTTTAATTGAAGAGGCTTTGGAACGTTTTCGGCAACGGCTTCTAATGTCTGGTGTCAAAGATGACAGCACGGTGATCGTCGTTGAGATTTAGCTCTTAGCTGTTTTTGGTCAGCTTCTTGGCCTTCAATGCTTGAAGATTACCGCTTAGTTTTTTTTTATCTGGGTCGTCAGCTGGTCCCGCTTCGAGCGGGATGATTGGGGCGGGATGATCTGCGGGCGCATCAATCCTCCGCTCAGCTTGGCCTTTGCCAGCTGATCGTATTCAGGTGATTTTCTCGCGACCTACGCTCCTCGGCGATTTGGTCATCGCAGCGGTTGCGATGATCGACGTGGGTGGAGCGTCGAACTAGCCGTCGAGCATGCTGTGCGATCCCTTCCTTCGTTCGATGATCGAGGGGATATCTGGTGTTGGACAGGGGACGAGCGGCGATCACGCTGTCGCCCGCATTCCCGCGTACATCACCGATCCGATGCCTAGATCGAAAACTATAAAGCTGAGACTGTCGCCCGCCCGGACCCATGAGACGGCATGACGCTGAGGGAGGGTCGAGGCCTTCCCTGAGCGTCATGCAAGCGCTGCACTAAGATCTCACAGGGCGGTGCGTGGAATTCCTCACATCCTGTAGGTGATGCGAAGGTATCCGAACTGGCCCGGCACGTCATAGGTCGTCGGATCATAGTTCGGGCCGGTGCAGCTGGTGCAGGCCGGCGGGTCCTGATCGAACACGTTGCGCACGCCGACGGTGAAGTCGAACTTCTTGTCGAGGAAGGCGGGTGCGAAGATGAGCTGGACGTCGCCGTAGAAGGTGTTGTCCAGCCGGGCGCCCGTGTTTTCCGTGACGTGGTTGATGTAGCGGCCGGTGAACGACGCCTCGAAATCGGCGATGCTCCAGCTGACGACGCCGGTGCCCTTGAACTTGGGGTAGGACTGGTCGGGGGAACCGCGGGTCGTGCCGCTGTAGCTGATCGCGCTGAACCCCGTCGCCGTCGGCGTGGTCTCCGTATACTTCATCAGGTGGTTGCCGTTGAGCGAGAGGCCGAAGATGCCGGCCCCCGTCTGGGGCGAGCGATAGTTGAGCGTGAGGTCGATGCCGCGGGTGCGGATCTCGCCGATATTCTGCAACAGGCCGACGATGCTGGAGATGCGGCCGCTGCTGCTGCGCAGCACGTTCGAGCAGCTGAGCGCGTCACCCGTCTCGGCGCAGCGCGAGAGCGTCACCTGCGGGTTGGTGGAGGCGATCGCGCCGGACACCTTGATGTCGTAATAGTTCGCTTCGATCGCGAACTGGCTGGCGATGCCGCTGTTGCGCATGAAGGCTGGGCTGATGACGCCGCCGAACAGCCACGTCTTCGAGGTTTCCGGCGAAAGGGCGCGGTTGCCGCCCGTGGTCACGCCGAGCTGGCCGGTCGGTTCCTGATAGCTGCCGTCCGCCGGTACGCCGTCCGCGGTGCAGTTCGCGCGCACCGTGGCGGAGGCCTGATACCGCGAGCCGGCGATGTTGCTGCACGGATCGGGGACGCCGATGTCGGAGCGTGATTGCGCCCCGAACAGTTCGCCGATGCTCGGCGCGCGAAAGCCCTCTGCGAAGGAGCCCCGCAGCAGCAGGTCGGGGACGGGCTTCCACAGCCCGGTCGCCGTGAACGTCGTGTTGCTGCCGCTGGTCGAATAGTTGACGTGACGAATTGCGCCCGATGCCTCGAGCGAGCTGAAGAACGGGACATCCTTCAGCAGCGGTATACGCACCTCGCCATAGACTTCGTCCGAATTGAACTTGCCGCTGGCGGCCTGGGCGGGAATGTCCGCGCCGAAGCCGGCCTGGATGAGCGCATCGGGGGTGAACGATCCCCTCTGGTAGCGATGCTCGTAGCCGATGGCGACGCCGACCGGGCCGCCGGGCAGGTCGAACAGTTCGCCCGTGACGTTCGCGGTATAGTCCCGCAGCTCCTGGCTGCTCCGCGCGCGCTCGACGAAGCCGACATAGGCGAGCATCTCCGGCGTGATCGAACCCGCGCCGCCGAAGATGTTGAAGGGGACGCACGCGCCCGTGCACTGGGAGACGGGGCCGAGCGCCTGTGCCAGCCGCTGCGTGTTGATGTTGCCGGTGAAGACCTGCTTGGCGTCGTTGAAACCCTGCACGGCGTTCACGTCCCAGTAGAAGCGCTTGTCGCCGATCTGGAATTTACCGTCCAGCGTCGCGCTGACGGTCATCGTGTCGACCTTCTGGTTGTAGGTCCGCTGGCCCGCCTCCACCAGGCGGCGACCGATCAGGGCATAGTTCGCCGGCGGCTGGCCGGGGCCGCCCGCCGACAGCGTCACGCCGAACGGATTGAACGGGTTGGTCGCATCGATCGAGATGCGATCGGTCAGCGTGCCGGTACCCGCATCGGGTCCGACGTTCAGCGGCAGGAAGGCGGCCTGATTTTCCGAGTTGCGTCGGTTGTAGACCGCCTTGACCCGCAGGTTGATGTCGGAGCCGAGTTCCTGCTTGAAGCTGCCGAAGGCGCCGTAGCGCTCGGACGGCGTCAGGAAGTAGTTGAACGGTGCGAAGTTGAAGCGGTCTGCCGTCGTGAACGCGCGGAAATCGCCGCCCACCAGCGTGGGATCATAGACGCCGCGGGTGGTGAGGCCGTTCTGGCGGACGGTGATGGTGCCACCCTGGGGACGCAGGGCATTACCCGGATTGAACACGATGCGCCCGCCCAGTGCTGCGCCCGAGCAACCGCCGCGCGGATCGGTGCAGCTCGTCTGGTCTGGATTCGGGAATTGCGAACCGGCGCGATCCGCGGTGCGGACGCTGCCTTCCTTCACATAGCTGGCGCCGATGACCATCGACGTCGACGGACCTTTGACGCCGTAGCTGATGTCACCATTGTAGGAATGTCCGTCGCCCGCGCGGAACGTGCCGAACTGGCCGGAGGCTCGCAGCCCCTGCTGGCTGCTCTTGGTGATGATGTTGACGACGCCGGCAATGGCGTCCGATCCGTAGAGCGGCGACTGGCCAGACTGGAGCACTTCGATGCGTTCGATCGAGCTGTTGGGGATGGAGTTCAGATCGACGGTGCCGGGAATGCCGCTGGCGGAGGCGCCGTTGACGTAGCGAAGCCCGTCCACCAGCACGAGCGTGCGCTTCGCGAGGAGATAGCGCAGGTCGATCTCGGCCGAGCCGGCACCGACACCGCCACCGTCCTGCGGATTGCCGATGTTGCCCGAGTTGTTCGCCTTGGTGTTCAGGCCGCCGGCGGCGCTGGGCAAACGCTGCAGGATGTCGGCCACCGAGGTGAGGCCGGTCTGCGCGATTGCCGCGGAGTCGAGCGTGACGACGGGAGAGCGCTGCTCCAGCGGACTCTGCCGGATGCGAGAGCCAGTGACGATGATGTCGTCGCCCGCCTCCGTCGCGTCGTCAGCAGCGGCGGTGGTCGCTACTGCTGGGCCTACCTCCACAGCCTGGGCGTGCGCGCCGGCAGATCCGAGCAGGATGGCGGGAAGGCACAGGCCATAGCGCAGCGCGGTTCGGTTCATCATCGTCGTAAAGCCCCCTGATTGATGAGGCCGATGTTCCGCAGATCATGGTGCACTGCAACAGAAAGGCTCGTTTCGGTCCGAAGAGGGCAACGATCTTTCGGTGAGTGTCACCGCGGCGCAACATAATTGACGAGTTTGGTTAGCGGTGTAGGTTCAGGTGGGGGTGGCTTATGATCGGAAAGTATTTTGCGTTGCCATTGGCGACCGTCCTCGCGCTCATGGTGGCGGCACCGCTCCCTGCCCAGCTGACGCCGGAATCTTCGGCGCAGCCGGCTTTGGAGCAGATGTTCGCCGACTGGCGCGCATTCGTCCGGGCGTCTCCCGCCAACGCTGGCGTAGCGTCGGATTACGGGGCGGATGCCATGGCGCGGAAGCTGGCGGCGCTGCCGGAGTGGCGGGCACGATCGGCACGGATTGAGCGAACCGGCTGGCCGCAACAGGCGATCGACGATGCGCGGCTGATCGACGCGGAGATCAACGGCTTCGACTTCTTCCTGCGCGTGCTGAAGCCGTGGGCGCGCGATCCGAGCTTCTACGCGACCGTCTTCGCCGATCAAAGCGACGTGCCCGCGCACGAGGGACCTTCGGCCGAACCGAACATCGATCTGTGGGCCTTTGACTGGCCTCTATCATCGGCCGACGATCGCAAGTTGACGGCCTTGCTTCGTACGGTGCCGGACACGCTGAAGGCGGCTCGCACAAATTTGGCGGGCAGTCAGGCAGGCGATCTGTGGCGCTATGGCGGTCGCAGCTTTCACGAGCAGAGCGAGACACTGGATGCGCTTGCCAAGGGTACGCTGACCTTGCGCTCGCTGGCGGGGCGTCGCCCGGCGACGATGACCGGCGCCAGCGCAGCGCTGCGGCGGGCCATCGCCGGGGCGCGGACAGCAACGGACGACTTCGCGCGATGGGTGGAGGCGGAGGCGCCGGGCCGGCGTGGACCGTCCGGCGTCGGCAAGGCGAATTACGACTGGTTCGCGAAGAACGTCCAGCTTTCGCCCTATGATTGGGATGCGCAGCAACTGCTGCTGCAACGCGAACTCGATCGCGCCTTGACCTCGTTGCGACTGGAGGAGGTGCGCAACCGGGCGCTTCCGCCGATCGCACCGATCGACGATCCCGTCGCCTACGCTCGGATGGCGCAGGCGAAGACGCGCAAGTTCAACGACTTCCTCGTCGCGACGGGCATCGTTCCCGATCGTCCGTATTTCCGGGCGGCGCTGGAGGCGCAGACCAGCAGCTATGTCGCGCCGGCCGACCGCAACTTCTTCTCGCACGGCAGCGCGCTCGATCCGCTGCCGCTGCTCAGCCATTCGACGCATTGGATCGAGCTGGCGCGCCTCCGGCATGAACCGCATCCGGACCCGGTCCGCCGAACGGCACCATTGTTCAACATCTTCGCCGACCGCTCCGAGGGGTTTGCAACGGCGATGGAAGAGGTCGTCATGCAGGCGGGGCTGTACGACGACATTCCCCACGGGCGCGAGCTGGTGTGGATCATGCTCGCCAACCGCGCCGCGCGTGGGCTTGCGTCGTTGCAGGTCCAGGCGAACGAGTGGGATCTGGCGACGGCCGGCCGCTACCACGCCGAGTGGACACCACGGGGCTGGTCCGACCCGGCGAGCAGACTGGTCGGTTTCGAGCAACTCCTGTACCTGCGTCAGCCGGGCTACGGCACCAGCTATATCGTCGGCAAGCTTCAGCTGGATCATCTCCTGGCCACGGCCAGCTATGATGCCGATCAGCGGCGACAGTCATTCTCGCTGAGCAGCACGATGGCCGAAATCCTGAAGGCTGGCATCGTACCGCCAGCCCTGATTGCGGACGAGTTGAATTCGCGGTGAACCGGACACGGACGCAGCGTTCGATTCAATCGCGTTGTGTACGCGCAACGACAAACGCCGTGGTGGCTTGCGGATAGCGTCCGCTAACTACCAACGTTCGGGAGCGGAGAAGTGGGCATGAATGTCCGTGGATGGGTGAGTCACAACGTAACCTGTCTGCCGCGCGCAAACAGCGATACCTATCGCCGCAGGCTCACCCCTTGAGCGTCGACGTCGGAGAGCGGCCCGGTTACATGCCGTCGATGTTACGCCGCGCTTGCGTTCTGATGCTACTCTCCGGCGCAGGCTTTCTGTCTGCCGCCGCACAGGCACGGCGCGCTGGCTTGCGGGAGAGCCGCGTGGAGGGCGCATGGCGAGCTCCAGCCGCTGCTGGCCGGGAGTGCCTGGGCGCCAAGCGCCAAGCCGTCGATGGTCGTCGCGCCCGGTGGTCTCGACTTCCGTGTGGCTCGCCGTCACCGACGATCATGGGCGACGTCGAAGGCATCGACATTCGTGAGGCAGCGGGGGAGGGTGAATGTCGACATGACCTTCCGTGGTGCGGTAACGACGTTCAGCGCCAGTCTCGGGGTGGTGCCGCTCGCCGCCCATGTCCTGTCGCCGGTCCCGCCCTCCGTGCCGCTGTCGAACCGCGCCGTGTCGGTTAAGACAATGGCGGCATGAACATGCTCGCCCTTTCGATGCTGCTCAGTGCGGGCGTCGGCGGCGTAATTGCGTCCCTCAAAGGGCGATCGCCGGCACTCTGGATAAGTCTCGGCCTCTGTATAGGTCCGATCGCCGTGGCACTGGTCTTGTGCCTCTCAGACCAAAAGGGAGGGAAGCCGTCGATGCGACCGGCTCTCGCCCCGCCGTCACCCGTCCCGATGCGGTCCATCGTCGACGAGATTCAGGCGCTGGCCGAGATGCGCGAGCGCGGTCTCATCACCGATGACGAGTTCGCGCAGGGCAAGGTACAGATCCTGGCATGGCCGATATCGTCGCCGATCCCTGCTGCTCTCACGCCCGAACGGGTCTGGGCGGATGGCCGGCGGACGTGGGCAAGTTATCAGCCCACTACCCGGGCCTCGATCGAGGCGTTCGCACGACGCCATGCGCTCGACTTGTCCTGGCGCAGCGACTTGCCGCTCGAGGTGCCCTGTACGTTCCGCGTTCAACCCGGCCTGTCGTTCGAGCTGTCGCTGGCCCTGGAGAAGGGTATGATCCACTGCTGGGGAGAAGGGTGGGATCTGAACCCTAGCGAGCTGCGCCGTCCCGAACAGGGGCTGCCGCCCGATCTCGAAGCGGCGCTCGATGCGCTTGTCCGCGGCACGGGGCGCATCGTGATCCGGCAGGCGGTGCGCGCGCCGTCACCCTTCTGGGTCGCCCTGCAGACGAGGACCGACGGAAAATGGCGTTCGGTTCGGCGGGTAGGGGGTATCCCGGTGCCGCCGATATGGCGGCGAAGGATCATCGCCAACACCGATGTACGCCAGACGTGACGAGCGACAGCAGCAAGAACTCACAGGCTGGATACGCCAGCGGCACGCCTGGCCGGTATTATCGGGCTGGCGACGAATGTCTGGCCTCGTCGGGTGACGGTTGCGCGCGGGTGCGGAACAACGTCGGCCAGTCGCCGGGCCCGCCGCCGCAGCGCTGCTGGAGCGTGAGGGACGACAGGCGGAACCCGGTCCCGTCATAGGTCCATTCCTGCGCGGAGCCGCAGTCGGCCATGCCGCGACCCTTCGCATATTCGCCAAACACGCGGCGGGCCGCGTCGTAGCTTCCCTCGACATACTCGCCACGGCTCTCCGGATCCGGCGGGGTCGAGGGCAGGGGATCCGGCAGCACCAGCAGCCGTGCCTTTCCGGGACTTGCCCGCGGCACGACGAAGGCGAGCACCGAGCTCTGGTATGCGAAGCGCCCGCATCCCAGCAAGACAATCGCACTGGACGCGTCGAGCGGGTCCGCGCTGTCGCCAACGCCCGCCTCCCGGTCGCATTCGTGCGCGGCCAGTGCGCGAGCTTGCAGCCGACGGACAGTTCCGGCGAGCGCGGCCGGGTTCGCCAGCGGAGCCGGCTCTGGTCCCTGCCTGATAATCGGGGGCAGGATCGGCGCAGGCGTGCTCGCGGCTGGGCGGGTTCCGGGGCGGCCCAACGCGCTGACGTTGCCGATCCGCCCTTGCGCCTCGTCCATCGCGATCAGGACGGCGGCCAGTCCGCGGAGCGGAACGCGAGAGGTGTGCCCTTCGCCCGACCACGATGCTGTTTTCGCGTCCCGCAATTCGCGGACGAACGCCAGCGCATCGTCGCCGTCGATGCTGGCGCCGCGGTTCTCGTCGGACCGTTGCCATTGCGGTCGGTGTCGGGGCATCGCATCGTCGATCCGGAGGGTGATCGGGTCGAAGCCATAACCCGAGGTCACGTCGACAGACAGGTCACCGGCAGGGCCAGCCGCACGCTCGATCACGATGCCGGCGTCCTCGTCGTACGGATTGGTGTCGTCGTCATGGTCGCCGAGCACATATTTGGCGACACACTGGCGGGTGTTGTCGCAAGCGATCAGCCAGTCACCGATCTCTCGGTACACCGGCTGGATCCCCGGCGGAAAGGCCGGGTGCGCCGAAGCCGGGACCGCGATCGCGATCGGCAACGCCAGCGCGCAAGGCAGCGCGAGTGACCGTCGCGCAACGCTTCGCATCAGCGCCGCTCCAGCGTCCACGCCAATTCCGCGCCGAAGCGCACCGGCGCGGGTACGGCAAGGTCGCCTGCATCCCACTCCAACGTCCGCCACGGACTGGCCGCATCGCGCCCGAGCATCGCTATCACCGCGTCGAAGACGTCCGGATCACCGTCCCCCGCCCAGATATTGCGTGACAGCACGAAGTCGGCGCCGAATGCCGCCCAGGACGAGTAGCTGCGGCGGACGTCACGGGCGACCTCGCCCATGTACGCCCAGGCCTCGTCTTCCTGGAGCCAGCCCAGCATCAGCCCGTCACGCGCCAGCATGATCCCACGCGCGGCGTCAAACGCGAGCAATGACGACGACCGGATGCCCGGAAGATTGGCCTGTACCGCATCCAGTCGCCACAAATCGGCCTTGGCTTCCTCGGCCTCGTCGCCACCCTCGCGGATCGTGGCGCGCAGTTCCTCTCGCATCGATGCAACCGCCGGGCGCCAGATCATCGCGAAATACCGCAGCTTCAACGCCAGACGATGACGATGGCCTTCGCTGCCCAGATGATTCATCGCCTCGATCAGCGACGCGCGGTCATCGATACCCCAATCGCGCGCCAGCTTGGCACGTTCATCATCGGCATCGACAGCCTCGGGAAGTCCGTCGATCGGGTGACCGTGGCCGACGTGATAGGGCGCGCCCACCGCATAGGCCCATCGCTGCTCGATCGAACGCAACGGGTGCTTGGCTCCGAAGACCGCAATGTCCGGCATCACTTCTTCTCCTGCCGCACGGGATAGCGTCGGATTTCCGACCACACGCCATCGGTCGTTCGGATCCGCATCGAGATCGCCGTGATGTTGGGCGGCGCCAGAAAGCCGATCGGCGCATCGAACTGGGGCAGCGGGAACACCGTGGTTGGCTTTCCGTCATTGTAGCCGATCCGCAGGTCGCGAATTGCATGCCGCATCCGCATGACCGGTGCCCAGTCCACGCGAACGCCGTCCGGCTCCTGCACCATATCGACCCAGGGGACCTTGGGATCCTTCAGGAGGGGCAGGGCGACGCTGGCTGCCAGTGCGGTGTCGTTGCCGCCGTAAGTGGGACGATCGGACTTATACAAGGCCCTGCCAAGTACGACCGCGCCAATGAGTGCAACCGTTGCGGCGCGGATCTTCCACTGCGTCTTCTTCGACAAGGTCGGAACGACGCGTGGCGCCGCACTGGCTGGCGGTGCCACAGCCGCTGGCCGGGGTGTGGTGACGGACTCGCCAAGCAGCGGCGGGCCCTCAACCGCCTGCCGTAGCAGCGCGAGCGTTCCTCCATCCAGTCGCCCCATCAGAAACGCGCCGTGAGAGAGGAACTGATCGAAGATGCCGCGTATCTCGGCGCGTTGCTCGGGTCCGATGCCGTCCTTGGTCAGTCGTTCCAGTGCCTCGCCATGCGGTGCAAGCACCAGTGCCTCGAGCTTTCCTTCCGGCGTCTGCGCATAGGCGGAGAAGGCGGCGAAGAAATCCTCCGCTGCGATCCGATCGAGCACGACCGCATGATGCTCTGGGTCGCGACGCGCTGCATGGCCTTGCGTGTCGCGCCAATCAAACACGCGCGCTAGATGCAGGAACAGAGCAGGCGAAAGCATCCGTTCGAGTGCAACATGGTCGAGCAACGCGTTCTCGATCACTTCGCTGGCGGCGGATCCCGGCGGATGCGCTGCACGGGTTTCATCGACCAACGCGATCGCGCCCGCCTCGTCACCGGCGGCACGGCGTGCGGCCAGCGCAGCGATAAAGGCATTCGCATCCAGCGTGCTCCCGACAACAGCTGCGGGTGTCGAGGGGCAAGCCTGCAGGGCGGCCTCATAGGCGGCACGCAGTCGTTGAAACCCTTCTGGATCGGTCTCAGGCCCCGTCTTCTTCAACTGTTCACGATAGGCCCGACGAATGACGTCGGTGGCATCGGTCGGCGCGATGCCCAGGCTGGCCCAGTCGTCCGGTGTCGGCAGTTCGCTCATCGGGACGCCTCCAGTTCGTGGAGCAGGCGGGTCAGTTCGGCGCCCGCCTGCTCGATGGTTGCAGGATCCTGCGTGTCGATCGCGCTTTCGAACTGGCCCAGCACGACGCCCAACTGGTCACGATCACTGCCCAGCCGTTCCTCGAACACCCGTTCGCCACGTGCCAGCAGCAGCCGGTTGGCCGACTGATCGCGAGGATGGATCTTCAGCGCAGCCAATGCTGCCAGCCGGGCTTCCGCTTCTTCGGGCGTCGCCGCGTCCGATCCATGTTGAATGACGATACGCTCGGATGCGCCATCAGCCTCAGCCTTGGCACTCACCTCCAGGATACCGTTGACGTCGTAGGTGAAGCGCACCTCGATCGACTGTTCGGAGATGCGACGGGGCGACAGCGCGAGTTCGAAGCTGCCGAGCGGAATATTGTCGCGCACCAGTCGTGCCTCGCCCTGGAAGATGCGGACCTCCACCTGCCGCTGGAAGTCCCGACCGGGCACAACGGGTCGCATCCGGCTTACCGGCACGACGGTATTGCGCTCGATCACGGGCAACATCCGTCCCGGGGACGATGCGCCGGGTCGTCCTTCGCTCACCTCGATGCCCAGCGTGTACGGCGCGACGTCGGTCAGTACGATGTCGGACAACGCAGCAGACCGCATCTTCAGCCCCGCCTGTACGCCGGCACCGCGCCCGACCACCTCGTCGGGATCCAGCCGTTGCAGGGGCAGGCGGCCAAACAATCGCGCCGCCTCGCGCCGTATGATCGGCATCCGGGTTGCGCCGCCGGCCAGCACGACGTGAGACAGTTCCTCCGGGCGGATGCGGCTATCCGACAGCGCACGCGCGATCGGTGTGCGCAGGCGTTCGAGCAGCGGCTCGGCAATGCGCGCGAAGATCTCAGTCGTCAGGTCCGCCTCACGCATCGTTCCGTCGGGCAGCGTCAGTGACATGCTCGCCGTCGGCGCGTTGCTCAGCAGACGGCGCGCAGCTTCGGCCGCGCGACGAAGTCGGGCCGCGGGCACCTGCCCCTCCGGCGTCAGCGCATCGGGCAACGCCATACCGACCGCCCCGGCGAACCACATGGCCACCGCGTCGTCGAAATCCTCGCCACCCAGGAAGTTGTCTCCCGCCGTTGCGCGGACCTCGACGATGCCGTCGTTCATCTCCAGCACGGACACATCGAATGTGCCGCCGCCAAGATCGAACACCAGCACCGGCCCATCGGCGGTGTCGCGTTCGGCGAGCCCATAGGCCAGTGCAGCAGCGGTTGGCTCATTCAGGACGCGCTCGACCTTCAGCCCGGCCAGTTCACCTGCCGTCCGTGTCGCCCGGCGCTGGGCATCGCTGAAATAGGCCGGCACGGTGATCACCGCCTCGTCGACCGGCGCCCCCAGCAACGCCTCCGCGTCGGCATGAAGCGAGCGGATGATGAAGGACGACAATTCCTCTGCACGGAACGACCGCGTGCCGAGAGGGATGCGGCGCGACGTTCCCATGTAGCGCTTGAACGCAGCGGCGGTCATCTCGGGATGGCTCGTCAGTCGCTCGCGCGCCGCGGCACCCACCACGATCTCGCCCGTTCGATCGAGGCTGACCACCGATGGCGTCAGCACATCGCCGAGCGCGTTGGGAACCAGCTCCACCCCGTCGCGCCAAACTGCCGCCAGGGAGTTGGTGGTGCCGAGATCGATGCCGAGGATCATGTGAGGCGCGCCTTATGCCGGATCTTCATGCCGTGAGCCATGACAGGGTTCGCCAGGGGCTGGCTGGATCATCCCGCAAGCGCTGCACTGTGCGTGCCAGCACCTTGCGACCAAGGACGTTGCTGCCCGCCGCATCACGCTCGCCGTGCAGGAACGCCTCTCCGTACGCGTTCCAGGAGGTGAAGCGTTCTGCTGCGATGGCGACGGCGGGTGCCGCCCAACCCAGTGCATGATCGACGTCTGCATATCCCAGACCGGCGGCAGCGGCTGCGACGTGGCATGCCCTGACCAGCGAAACCGCGCATTCTCCTTCTGGCGCGTCTCGAGCCCCTTCGATCAGTGCGCGCGTCAGCGCCTCGGCGGCGCCAGCGTTTTCCACTGCGAAATCCCGTGCGATCATGTTCTTCCAAGAGTGCGATTCCTTGGCAGGGAGCTCCATGCACAGAAGGTAGATCGACGGGCGCTCTTCGGTTGCCGCAGCACTGAGTTCGCTGAGAAACGTTTCGCGATAGGGTGCGGCCAAGGCCGTGACGATCCGCTCCACGGGCGGCGCAAGAGCGAGGCGTGTTCTCAATGCCGCCAGCTGTTCCGTGACAGTCAGTGCCTTAGTAGCCTTGTCAGCGTCGATTTCCTCGCGCGCTTCCGCCAGGCCCTCGCTGGCACCCTCGCGTAACGCTGCAATCATGTCCTTCAGAAATGCAATCATCTCGCCCCCTGCCTGTGCCGGTCGCCCCACCGGGCGATAACCGCCCCGTCGCGATCTGTCATGGCGGAACGGGCGCGACGTAGTGCGCGCGTGGCATGCCGCGAAACCTCCGTCACCTACATCGCGACCGGCGGAGCGCCAGTGGGCGCTTCCCCCCGTTTCGGGGATAGCCGGCGGCTCAGTCGAAGCCCTTCCGCTCGAGCGTAAGCCGGCGATCGCCACAGAACCCGCACTTCGGACCATCGAAGCGGGCTCCCGCGGTGCTGTCGCCCTTAAGCCGCCAGTCGAGCCAAGCGGTGACGACCTCCGCTCCCAAGCCGCCGTGCGGCTGCGTGTAGGTACCGCCATGCCCCACGGGGATGTTGATCAGGGCGGCCGGGAGCTTGTTTATGCGTCGGAAATCATCGGTTCCGTTCGCCGCGGCGATGTCCGTAGGGCCGCCCAGGACATAAAGCACGGAGCCGTGCAATCCTGCGAGCAGCGTCTTGTCCGACACGACGCCGCCGATCGGGTTCGCGCCTTCCGGGAAGAAGCCGCTGTTCATGATGACGGCCGTTCGCACGCGCGGGTCCTGCGCTGCCGTCAGAGCCTGCAGGCCGCCGCAGCTCCAGCCCGACACTGCGATCGCCTTGGTATCGATCCGTCCGCGAAACGGACTGCCGGCGCGGCTATTTTCTCGCTGGGCCCAATCGATGGCGTCGATCAGGGCATGGGTGGGCGTCGCCGCGGTGAGCTTGCCGGGTGCGGCATCGGGTTCGGTGGTCTTCCCGAGGCGCGGGATCGTTCCCGACGCGATGACGAGATAGCCGTGAGAGGCGATCTCCAGCAGATGATTGCGCGAGCTCGTTCCGTCCGCGCTGCACCCGCCATTTCCGAAGACGTAGATGCCCAGCGACGCGGGTTTGACGGCGGTCAGGTCGCGGGGTCTGTAGACGACATGGTCGGGTAGATCCGGTCGTTCCTCGTACAGTGCGGGCGACGCGCCACTCCCCTGCTCGATCGCAGGTCGCGCGGACGTCTGAGAGGGACTCAGCAGCGCCAGTCCGAGCAGCAGGATGATAGACACTTCGATCCTCCAATAGGGCCACGATCCTGAAGCGCCGCGGGCAGACGGCGCTTCCGATCCGCACGGTGAAGCGCAGGCGGGCTATGCGAAGGTAAATCCTATATGATTGCGGCTGTGAAAACCCGACCTTATTTTTGGCCTATGTCGAACCCCGATCGGACGGTACGCATCGACATGGATCTGGACGATCAGGTGCGCCGCTATTTTGGCACGGACGATCTGGCCGCCGTGCCTCGCGAGGCGTTGGCGGCGGGGATCGAGCACATCCGCGTCGATCTCGGACTGGAACGGGACCGATCGCGGCGGTTCGCCCTGTGGGCTCTGCTCTACATGCTGGATGCCGCGCCCGATCTGGATGTGGCGTTCGCCGATCCCGCTGACCGGGATGCCGCCAGGAACTTCATGGATCTGGCTGCCTTCGACGAACGCTAGCCGGCGAGTGGCACCGCGGTCCGGGTGACCGATGGGGCCGTCTGCGGAACGCAGTCGTTGAGCCGTCATGCCAGCCAGCGTTTTTCCCGATCCCTATATTCTTGTCATGACCGGTGCCGGTCTGCTCATCGCGCTGGTGGCGTGGCTGCCACTGGCGTTGAAGCGCCTGCCGCTGTCACTGCCGATCGTGTGCATCGGCATCGGTGCGGGCCTGTTCCTGCTGCCGCAGGTTACGTTGCGTCCGCTACCGATGCTCTATCCGGATGTAACCGAGCGGTTTGCCGAGTTCGTCGTCATCATCGCGCTGATGGGCGCAGGCCTGAAGATCGATCGCGTGTTCGGCTGGCGACGCTGGTCGATCACCTGGCGACTGATCGCGATCACGATGCCGCTGGGTATTCTGGCGATCACTCTCCTGACGGGGTGGGCGCTCGGCCTGCCGTGGGCGGTGGCGTTGCTGATCGCCGCCAGCCTCGCCCCGACCGACCCCGTCCTGGCCGCCGACGTGCAGGTCGGCCCCCCGAAAACGGGGGACGAGGACGAGGTGCGCTTCGGGCTGACCTCGGAGGCTGGGCTGAATGACGGCGCAGCCTTCCCGTTCGTGCATCTCGCCATCCTGCTGGCGGTCGCAGTACCCGCCGGCAAGCCGTGGCTGACCGAGTGGCTGACATACCGGGTGCTGTGGGAGATCGTCGGCGGGATCGCCGGAGGCTGGATCGTCGGAAGGATATTCGGCTGGCTGACGTTCCACATCCCGGCGAAGACGAAACTGGCGCGGACGGGCGACGGTCTGATCGCCCTGTCGGCAACATTCGTGTCGTACGGTCTGACCGAGATCGTGCACGTGTACGGGTTCCTGGCGGTTTTCGTCACCGCGCTGACAGTCCGTCATACGCACCGCGAGCACGACTTCCAGGCGGACATGCATGCGATCACCGAGCAGATCGAACGGCTCGCGATGATGGTGCTGCTGATCCTGTTTGGCGGAGCGCTGGTCAGCGGTCTGCTGGCACCGGTGACGTGGAGGGATGCAGGCGTCGCGCTCCTCATCCTTCTGGTGGTTCGGCCGGTCACGGGCTGGCTGGGTCTGCTCGGCCACCACGCGGATCGGGGTGAGAAGATGACGCTGGCGTTCTTCGGCATCCGCGGCGTCGGGTCGATCTACTATCTGGCGTACGGCATCAACCATATGGACGTGGCCGATCCGGAACGCCTGTGGGGAATCGTCGGGCTGGTAGTGCTGCTGTCCATCCTGCTGCACGGGCTGACGGTGACGCCGATCATGCGTTCGCTCGACGAGCGGAGAGGCGTCGACCCGGACGCGAAGGCCACGCCGCCGCCGGGGTTGCAGGGGCCGGCGGCTCAAGCGTCGCGCTGATCGGGCGAGCCGTAAACGCTGCGCGCGAGGTCAGGACGGCGTCCCGCCGGGCGCGCCGCGTGTCGCGGGCGTTCCATGAGCCTTCATCGGCGAAGGCCAGAGCCTTGACGCGGCAGTGGGTCGGCGCGCGCGGATCTTGCGGGACGTCGATGGCGCCAGTGCAGTCTCCGCGAACCGGACGGCTCGCGAGCTCCGAGCGAACAGCGAATACGATGCGAACAGGGCGATCGCGACGAGCCGTCGCGGATGATCCGCGCTTCCCGGAAGAGGGTGGAGGTTAACGATCCGATGCTCCCCGCGAAACACTAAAATCGATGCAATAATAGATAGTTATTAACCATATTGACACGACGGAGCATTGCCGCGAGCTATAGCGGCGCAGCCTAGCCGCATGTTTCGACCGTCCTCGCAGAAGCGTTGGCGTTGGACGATCCAGTCGAAGCAGCATGGTGCACAAGAACGCCGGCAGGACGTCAGAGCTGCAACCAGCAAGTCCATCAATCGCGCAAAAAGGATCGCCGATGATACGATTTTCAATGCTGGCCATTGCGGCCGCTTTCTCAGCGACAAGTGTTCAGGCAGCAACGATCGACTTCAATACACAAGCCCTCGATGGTTTCGGATCTCAAAAGTACAAGTTCAATGAAGACGGCTTTCAGGTGCAGATCGTCCCTACAAGCATCTTCGGGATGTATCTGCTGAACGATCCCTCGAAACACCTCGGAATGTGCAATCCAAGCTGTCCTTCAAATGGGACGACAGCCTATTACGGCATGAACGAAACCAGCGTATCGTTCTTCGGCGTGAACGGGGGGCTGTTTTCGTTGGTCTCGCTCGATGCGGCGCAGACGTTTACCGGGTCGGGCAATCCCCTGACCCTGACGGTGACCGGGGTGAAGGCTGGCGCCGTCATCACCGCCACGATCTTCGCCGACCCGCAGGCGGCTGAAACATTCTCTACCTTCGCCCTTAACGACTTCGTCAATCTCTCGTCCCTGACGATCACCGGCGGACCCGAGTTTGCGCAGTTCGCCCTCGACAATGTCGTTCTGTCCGCAGGGGCCGTGCCCGAGCCCGCGTCCTGGGCGCTGATGATCGCAGGCGTCGGTGCAACGGGTGGCGCCCTGCGCCGTCGTCGCCCGGTCAGGACGACCGTCAGCTTCGCCTGACCGACTCCGTCGTCCGGGATACACGAAGCCGCCGACCACGCATGATGGTCGGCGGCTTTCTTGCAATCCGGCCGTTGGCCTGCACGCCGTCAGTGGCCAGACTTCGACCGCATCTCGATCGTCTGGCCCTCCGCCTGCGCCGCAGCCTGAAGCAATCGATCGGAGGTGTCGGCTGCGGCATCCGGCGTAAACGAGGCTACCACCCCGCCCGGTCCGCTGACGAGTACCACGCCGTCGACGGCATCTACATCGGACGGCTCATCATATACGGGCTGGTTCATGGCGGTTCTCCGATCATTACAACGCGGCAGGGGAGACAACGCCACCGAAGCAAATGGGCTTTCGCTATGATGTCGATCAAGGGAAGTCGCGGGGACGCGTGATCATGGCGGGCGCAGTCACGCGTTCCGGTCAGGCAAGATCGCCCAGCTCGTCGGTGATCTTGTCTTCCGGCGTCGGCGGCGTTGCCGCCGCGATCAGCGCAAGAAGGTTGTCGACTGTGAAGCCGCTGTCCTCGTCGATCAGATCGCCGGGGCTGTAGGATCGCGCGAATGCCTGGGCATGTTCGAGCGCGGCGGCGAGGGGGTCGTTGTCCATAGGCGGATAACGATGCGGAGCCCGCGTTGGTCGCATCCGCGAAGCGTCGTCGACGCGACGATCGCACGCACCGGGTTGCACGGCGGCCGGGACCCACGCGTCGATGGCGCGTTATGGAGCCTCCAGTCAGGAGAGAATGATGAACGACGCCGACGCCGTGCAGACCCGTCAACGCGAAATCGCGACCGAGCACCTGCTGTTCAAGGTGATGGAGTATGTCGAGGCGCAACACCCCGGACTGCTCGATTTTCTCGAGAACAGCCTCGACCATCTGGGCGATCCTGCCAGTGACGCCACCAAGAACGACGCCGGCGTACGCACGATCGCGCAGAAGATGATCGATGGCGCACGAAAGCAAGGCACGGACTGATCCACGCATCCGATACCTGTTCGTTGCAGGTGAGATCGTTCCGGCGGGTGGCGAGGGCGGGGCTGCCATCCTCATAGCGCGACAGGCATCCGGTGGGGAGCAGCTCGCGTTACGCTGACAGCATCTCTGGATAGGATGGTGCCAACAAAACCGAGGTTTCAGGCACCACCGCCCCCCTTCACGTCACCGTAGGGAAGGGGGGCTCGTGGTGAGGAGCACCGGTTCTCTCCTCAGAAAGACCCCAGCGCTCGCCGGGGTGACGGTTGGCCCACGTAACCCGAGGCGTCAGGCTATGATGGCCGGCGTCAGCCGGTCATCAGCGCGTCCTTGATCGAACAGGCGGCCGGCCCAAGGATGACGACGAACAGTACGGGCAGGATGAACAGGATCAGCGGCACCGTCATGATCGCCGGCAGCCGTGCCGCCTTTTCCTCGGCGCGCATCATGCGTTCGTTGCGGAACTCCGCGGACAGGACGCGAAGCGCCGATGCCAGGGGCGTGCCGTATTTCTCGGTCTGGACCATCGTCGTGGTGACGCCCTTCACCGCGTCCAGATCGACGCGCATCGCGAGGTTCTCGAACGCCTGACGTCGATCGGTCAGGAAGCCGAGCTCGATTGCGGTGAGCGTGAATTCCTCGCCCAGTTCGGGATAGGCGCGGCCCAGTTCGCGCGCCACGCGGTGGAACGCTGCATCGACGGTCAGGCCAGCCTCTGCGCAGATCACCAGCAGGTCGAGCGCGTCGGGCAGCCCCTTGCGGATGAGGTCGGTGCGCTTCTTGATCTTGTTGGTCAGGAAGATGTCGGGTGCCTTGTACGACAGGATGAAGGTCACCGCGACCAGCCCGTATTTCTTCAACGGCGACCAGTCTGCGAAACCGTCGGTGCCGTATACCCAGAAGACCGCCATGCCGCCGAACACGATCGGCAGGACCATGCGGCCGAAGATGACCGCGACCGCCCATTCCTTGGACCGGATGCCCGCCTGCAACAGCTTGCGTTGCGCCGCCTTGACCTGGCTGTCCTGCAACACCTTCATCGACGACAGCATCGTCTTCATGCGGTCGGCGGTGTCGTTGCGCTGGACCAGCTTTGCGCGGCGCTTCGTCGAGGCGGTGATGCCCGCCTTCAACTGCTCGCGCCGATCGTTCAGCGCCTTGACGCGCTTCGCCATCGGATCCTTGACGCTGGTCGCGGCGTAGATCGCGACCATGACCGCGAAGGCGGCGACGCCGGACAGCAACGTCGCGACCCACAGGACGTCGATGCCGAGCAGCGTTGGGCCATGAGCTGGGGTCATCATCGCTGTCCTAAATCTCGAAATTGATCATCTTGGCCATGATGAAGGCGCCGATGCTCATCCAGATCATGCCGCCGAGCCCCGCCACGATCAGCCGCTGATCGACGAAGAAGTTCTGCATGTACGTATCGTTGATCGTCCAGATCAGGCCGAAGACGACGAACGGCAGCGACCCGATGATGTAGGCGGACGCCTTGGATTCGGACGACATCGCCCGGATCTTCAACTTCATCTGGCTGCGCTTGCGCAGCACCTCCGCCAGGTTCGCGAGCGTCTCCGCCAGATTGCCACCGGTTTCGCGCTGGATGGCGATCGTGATGACGAAGAACTGGAATTCGGGGGTGCCGAGGCGATCGGCGGTGTCCTGCATCGCCGCGTCCATCGTCCGCCCGATCTTCATCTTGTCGGCGATCGCACGGAATTCCTCGCCGACGGGGCCGTCGACCTCGGCGCCCACGACCCCCATCGTCTCGCTGATCGGCAGGCCGGAGCGGAGGCCGCGAACGAGCAGTTCGATCGCGTCGGGGAACTTGGACGTGAACTTGGCGATGCGGCGTTTGATGACTTTGCCGACCACCAAATGCGGGATGCCCGCACCCATCGCCAGCCCCAGCAACAGCGCGAGCAGCAGGGGTGCGCCCTTCAGCAGCAGCAGCAGCGCGACGACACCGGTGACGCCGGCGGTCGCCATGCCGTAATTGCCGACCGTCCAGTCCTTGCCCGTCATCGCCAGCCGTTTGGCCAGGGCGGCGCGGTTGGGGAGCAGGCGGCCGACCGCGACGTCCATCCTGGTGTCGCGCGAGTTCGTGATGCGGCGCAGTTTCGCGTCGACGGCGACGGCGGAGTCGCCGTGCCGTTCGCGCAGCGCACCGATGCGGCGCGCCTGCGCTCGTTGAGGCGAGGGGCCGGCAAACGCCAGCGCGATCATCCCCAGGATCAAGGCACCGCCGACCGTGACGATGATTAGTGGCATCATGTCCATGACGCGCCCTTCCGCCGTTGCCGGCTTACTTCGCCTTCGCCCCGCGCTTGGTCATCAGGCCCTTGAGCCCGCCGAGCAGCGACGATCCGCCGGCCGGCTTGTCGCCCTTGCCCTTCTTGCCCTTGCCCGCATCCTTGACGTCATCGGGCACGATCGCGGTGATCGCGCGGACCAGATCGCCGATCGGCGTGACGGTCTTCGAATTCTTGCCGGCTTCGGCGACCGGCTTGCCCAGCTTGGCAGCCTGTGCGGCGAGCTTCATGTCGAGGGGCACGAGATAATCGATCTTGCGCTCGATCGAGGTTTCGAAGTCCTTGCGCGTGATCTCCGGCTGGCCGGTCCCCGCGACGCGGTTGGCGAGCACGGTGACCGAGGTGTTCGGGGCGTTGGTCTTGAACCACGAGAGCAGCCGGATCGTGTCGCGCGCCGCCGCCAGCGTCAGATCGGTGACGATGACGATCACCTGCATGTCGCTGACGAGGTGCGGATGCTGGACCAGCATGCCGCGCGGCAGGTCGACCACAGTGCATTCGAACGCCGAGCGCATCTCCTCCTGCAACTGGAAGAAGGCCGCGCCGTCCGTCATCAGCGGCTGGTTGATCGGCGCTTCGGCGGACAGCACCGCCAGCTTCTCCGACGCCTTCACCATGGCGCGCTCGATGAACAGCCCGTCGATCCGGCTGGGATTGTCGATCGCATCCGTCAGGCCGCGGCCCGGTTCCAGATCAAGGCTGAGCGCGCCGGTGCCGAAATGCACGTCGAGGTCGAGCAGCGCCGTGGTGCGCCCCTCCTTTTCCGCGAGCAGCCACGCGATCGAGGTCGCGACCATCGACGCGCCGACGCCGCCGCGGGCACCGACGATGCCGACCGAATAATGCGGCCGGTCGACCACCGCGTCGACGGGCTTGGGTGCGTTGAGCATCGCCTGGGCGTGGCTGAACGCGTCGCGCATCATGTCCGGATGCAGCGGCTTCAGCAGGTAATCCTGGATCCCGCTGGCGATCAGGTCGCGGTACAGCCGCACGTCGTTGACCTGACCCGCGGCGATGACGACCGTACCGGGCTCGCACACCTCGGCGAGCGCGTTGATGTCGTTGAGCGGATCGCCCGATTCGGCGAGATCGACGAACAGGATCTGCGGGCTGGCGGAGACCGACAGCGACTGGATCGCGTTGCGCAGCCCGCCCTTGTGGATTTTCTCCACCGACCAGCCCAGTTCGCTGACGATCGGCCGCAGCGAGTCGGCGGTCGTGTCGTCGCAGACATAGGCGAAGAAGGGATCGCGCGTGCCCACGCCGGTGGGCTTCCAGGGAGCGTTCATCTTACTTTCCTTCCGACTTCACCGTGGTGCCGCCGCCGCCCGTGGGCGCTGCCTTGCGATAGCTGTTGATCGCGCGCGAACTGGTCGTGGGATCGGTGTCGCCGGTACCCGCGCCGCGGATCAGATCCTCCGGCCGGGCGACCATCGCGGCCAGATTACGGTTCATGGCGCAGCCGTAATTGGGCGAGGTGGCGGCTTCGAACGTGGTGTCCAGCCGATGCTCCCAGTCGGGGCAGCCCGGAACCGTCGCCTTCATGCGGCTGACGACGACGCGCACCGTGCCGGGAGCGATCGGCGCGGCGGTGACCGGCATCTGGTCCGAGATCAGCATCCCGCGCGCAGCGAGCGTGCCCGACACCTGGCCGCGGACCATCGCCGACGAGCGGCCCTGATCGTCCAGCCCGACATGATCGCCGTAGCCGACCCGCAGGCCGTCGAGCCAGCCCGTCAGACGCTGCGATTCGCCACTGGCGAGACGGTCGCCTGCCAGCTGAAGGTCCAGCAGATAGTCGGACCGCTGCACGACGGGCTGATGGATCGATTCCATCCCCCGGCGCTGGGCATCGCTGCCCATGCACGCGCCCAACAGGAGGGCCGGAGCGAGGACGAGGGCGGACAGAAGAACAGGCTGCTTCATCATGGTTCCTTCGGCGCGCATCAGCGGGAGAAGCCGGGCATTACGGAGCTGCCCTTCTTCGACGACGCGGGGAGGGCGCGTTCGCGGTCTTCGCGAACCGGCCCTTGCGGGACCGGGACGGCGGGAACCGTTGCGGTGGCGCCGATCGCGGGTGCGGCGTCTGTCTGGGGTGCCATCGTCGGCACCGGACGCCGGTCGATCGGGGTACCCGGCAGATAGGGTGCGCTGAGCTGTCCGCCGAGAATGCGGCCGGCATCGGTCGGCGCGCGGTAGCCGTCGGTCGGCAGCGCGATGTCCGATGAGGAGTTCACCGGCTTCACCAGATACGGCGTGATGATGATGACCAGTTCGGTCTCGTTGCGCTGGAAGGCGTTAGACCGGAACAGCGAACCGAGAATCGGCAGGTCGCCGAGGAACGGCGTCTTTTCGATCGAGTTGTTGTGGCTGTTCTGGAGCAGTCCGCCGATCATCACGCTCTGTCCGGAACCGAGTTCCACCGTCGTTTCCGCGCGACGGCTGGTCAGCCCGGGAACGCGCGTGCCGTTCATCGTGATCGCGTTGGAATAGTCGAGTTGCGACACCTCCGGACGGACACGCAGCGAGATGCGCCCGTCCGACAACACGATCGGCGTGTAGGACAGGCTGACGCCGTATTGCTTGTACTCGACCGATATCGTGCCCAGCGCCTGCGCGATCGGGATGGGGACCTCGCCACCGGCCAGGAACGTACCCGTCTCCCCCGACAGCGCAGTCAGGTTCGGATTGGCCAGGGTGGTCACCTGACCGATCGTCTCGCCCAGATCGATGGCCGACAGGATGTCGGTGCCGAACAGGCGGCCCGCGATGCCCAGCGTGCTGCGCTGGGTGCCGACCGAATAGGTCGACGTCTTCCCACCCGTGGCCGCGTCGTAGGTGATCGTGCCGGCATTGCCGGAGTTCGACCCGAACAGGAAGCCGCTGCCGGCACGGTCGCTGGTGTTGAGGCGGACACCGACGTTCTTGATGAAGCTGCGGCTGACTTCCGCGAAGCGCACTTGCAGGTTCACCTGTAGCGGCGTCGCGGTCTTCAGGCGCGACAGCACTTTCGTGGAATCCCCGACGAACGCCTGCACCAGTCGTTCGGCTTCGGCGGCATCGTCCGGCGCAGCGACGGTGCCGGTCAGCAGCACCATGCCGTTCATCGGCGTGGCGGTGATCTGCGCCTCCGGCATCGCCAGCGACAGCATCTGTCCGACCGAATTCAGGTTCGTGCCGACCCGGACGGTCGCGGCATAGACGACGGCGCCGCTCTTCGACGTGGCGGAGATCGTCGTCTCGCCGGTCTTCTTGCCGAAGATGTAGAGCTGCGTCGGGGAGCGGACCTGAACGTCGGCGATCCCGTCGTCGGCGATGAACAAGTCGGTCATCGGCTGGGCGAGGCGGACCAACTGGCCGCGACCGGTGTTCACCGACACGATCGCGGCGGGCACCGATACAGGAGCAGCCGGCCGAACCACTGCCGGGCGGGCGTTCGGCTTGCCGCGCGCGGGAGCCGGTGCGCCGAGGGCGGCGGGGCCGGCAACGGCGATGGCGGCAGGGCCGGCGAGGGCGATGGCGAGCGCCCCCGTCAGAGTCATCGTGGAAACGCGCATCTCACTTACCCCCGACGGGCACGGCCGTCACGTTGCTGCCACGGGCGATCCGAACGACCGGCCCCTGGGCGACTGCGGGCGCGGAGCCCGGGAAATTGCCGGCCGGCGTGGCAGGGTTGGCGGCGCTCATCGACGATGCGCCCGCGCCCTGATCCGACTTGCCGGGGACGCTGCGCCGCTGGAACCGCGACACGTCGGCGCCGGTGGCGAAGCTGGAGTTGCCGGACACCGGCTGGGTCGCCAGCTGCATCATCATCGCCTTCTCGGCCTTGGGATCGCCGTTGGGCACCGTGACGGCCCCCGATGCGATCGCCTCTTCGAGTTCGGTGGAATTGTCCGCCAGGCTGCGCAGCGACAGCGATAGCGTACCCAGCGTCTGCGCCACCGCGATCTGCTCGGCGATCTTGGGCGTCGCTTCGACGGTGACGTTGCTGAACGTGCTGACCTTGGTCTTGCCGTCCTCGCCCACGACATTGTCGGTGCGCTGGTCGGTCGCCAGCACGCGCATGTTGCGGATGATCGTCTCCGACACCTTCAGCGGCGGGCCGTCGCCACCACCGGCGACGGTCTGCGTCAGCACGAGGTCGATGCGGTCGCCCGGGAAGACGAAGCCGGCGACGGCGGCCTGCGCCGAAACCGGCACGGTGACGGCGCGCATGCCGGGTCCGAGCGCGGCGGCGAGGAAGCCCCGGTCGCCCGGCTTCACGAGAGCGCCCTGCGTGACCGGCTGACCGGCGGTGATCGCGTTGCGGACGACGGTGCCCTGCAACGCCTTCAGGTCGCTTTGCGAGCGCAGGTAATAGGCGCCGTCGACCAGTTCCTTGGGCCAGGGCTGATACTTCAGCGCGGTCGCGTCGAGGATCGTGCCGACCGGCAGCGAGCGGGTGGCGACCAGCACCTCCGGTCCGTCGATCACGACGGCGGGCGCGGCCATCGCGACCGGCGCGGCGCTGCCCTGCATCATCGATCGGGCGAGGAATGCGGTCAGACCGGCGACGAACAGCGCGCCGACCAGCAGGATGAGTTTACGACTGTCCATGTTGCGTATCCCGCGCCTTTCGCGACTTAATCCGGTTCTTCAGGCGTTAAGCATCAGGCAAAATGGTTAAGGATGGGTTCCCTGAACGCCAGTATGCCTGCGGCGGCGATCGCGACGCCGTACGGCACCTCGATCGGCCGGTCGGAGCATGCGAATCGCCGATCAATCAGCATCGCCACGGTCACGCCGCCGCCGACCAGCGACATCACGACCAACATCCCCACCAGCTCGGGGAGAGGCAGCCACAGCGTCAGCGCCGAAATCAATTTCACGTCGCCGCCGCCCATCATGCCGAAGTGGAAGGCGGCCGCGAAGATCGCGAACAGTATCGCGGCGGCGGCGATCTGGACCGCCGCTCCCGGCCAGAAGGTCGCGGCGTTGGCCCACCACCAGAGTGGGGCGAGCGCGCACAACGCGACGCTTTTCCAGTCCGCGATCTCGCGCGTGCGAGCATCCTCGATCCCCGCCGACAACAGCAGGCCGCCGGCGACGAACGCCAGCCCGATCCGGACGAAATCCCATAGCATCACAGCATCCGTCCTAGACGGCAGGGCTTAGGAAACCGTAACCGGGGCCGGTGATCGTTAACCCGCCCCCGACCACCGCAACGTTGCAGGACTGGCCCACCGACTCGGTGCGAGGCGAGTGGCATGCGGCCGATGGCTGGGCGCACCGACGCTACGATCGCGACGGGCACGGACGCGGGCGGCTGCTGTTGCAGGCGGGGCGCGCCGACATGATCGAGAAATATCTGGAGACGCTGGAGCATTTCCACGATCGCGGCTGGGCGACGACGGCGTTCGACTGGCGCGGACAGGGTGGTTCGGGTCGGCTGGGCGAGGGCGATATCGGCCACCTCGACGATTTCGCGACATTGGTGGCCGACCTCGCCGCGTTCTGGCGCGACTGGACGGCGGAGGGTGAGGGGCCGCACGTGCTGGTGTGCCATTCGATGGGCGGGTTCGTGGCGCTGCAAGCGCTGGTGGAGGCCGCGATCGCGCCGGACGCGGTAGTGCTCGTCGCGCCGATGCTGGGGCTGCGCAACCCGCTGGGGGCGTGGATCGGCGGCGGAGTCGCGCGGCTGCTGGCGTCGCGGGGCGATGTGCGGCGGGCGGCGTGGCGGCACGGAACGACGCCGCGGGCGATCCGCGATCGTCAGCGTCGCCTGACGCACGACCTCACGCGGTTTCGGGACGAGCAGGCGTGGTTCGACCGTGATCCGGCGTTGCGACTCGGGCCGCCGAGCTGGGGCTGGATCGTGCAGGCGTTCGCCGCCACCGCCGCCCTGCGCAACGATCCGCGGTTGGGTGGGGTGACGACGCCGGTGCAGATGCTGGTCGCCGAAGCGGATCAACTGGTCGATGCACGGGCCGCGTTGCGCGTCGCGGCGACGCTGCCGAACGTCGAGGTGTTGCGGTTCGGAACCGAGTCGGCGCACGAGATCCTGCGCGAGGCCGACCCCGTGCGACTGCGTGCGCTGGCCGCGATCGACGGCTTCCTCGATGCGGAGGCGCCGCGCCGATGACGTACGACATCGCGATCGTCGGCGCGGGGATCGCCGGCGCGAGTCTGGCCGCGGAACTGGCCCCTCACGCCCGCGTGCTGCTGCTGGAGGCGGAGGACATGCCCGGTCGCCACGCCACCGGGCGATCGGCCGCGTTCTGGTCGGAAACCTATGGCGGGCCGCTGATCCAGCCGCTGACCACCGCCTCCGCCGAGGGGCTCGCGCCCTTCCTGCAACCGCTCGGATCGCTTCATATCGGGCGGGTCGAGAACGAGGGCGCGGTGGATGCGTTCCTGGAGGAGTTTGCGGACAGCGATGTCGAACTGCACCGCGTCGACCCGGCGAGCCTGATCCCCGGCCTGCGCGCCGACTGGACGCTGGGCGTGATGGAACCGAGCTGTGCGTATATCGACGTAGCCGGGGTCCATGCCGACTGTCTGTCGCGGGCGCGGCGCGGGGGCGCGACGCTGGTGGTCGATGCCGGGCTGGATGTTGCGACGCGGGCCGATGGCCGCTGGACGATCGACACCCGAGCCGGGACGTTCGCCGCGACCATGCTGGTCAACGCCGCGGGTGCGTGGGCGGATGTCGTCGCGGAGCGGTCCGGGGCGCGCCCGCTTGGTATCCGGGCCTATCGCCGGACCGTCGCGCAGCTGCGAACCTCGCCACCACCTCCGGCGGGCCTGCCGCATATCGCGGACATCGCCGGGCGCTTCTACTTCAAGCCGGAGGCGGGCGGGCGGCTGTGGCTGTCGCCGCACGACGAGACGCCGACCGACCCCTGCGACGCCGCGCCGGAAGAGTATGACGTGGCGCTGGCGATCGACCGGTTCCAGGGTGCGGTCGACTGGCACGTCGACGCGGTCGAGCGGCGCTGGGCGGGGCTGCGCAGCTTCGCGCCCGACCGGCTGCCGGTCTATGGCTTTGCCGAACCGGGCTTTTTCTGGTGTGCGGGACAGGGCGGCTTCGGTATCCAGACCGCGCCCGCGGCGGCGGCACTGGCGGCGGCGTTGCTGCTGGGGCATGATCCCGCGGTGCCGGGCGTCGATCCGGCGCGCTATGCCCCCGCCCGCTTCGCCGCGGGCTGACGTCAGGAGACGATGCCGTGGCCCACAAGTTCACGATCGAGCAGAACAAGGCCGGCGAGTATATCGCGCGCTTCAAGCACAACAGCGAAGTCATCTTCTGGACGGAGGGCTATTCGAGCAAGGCCGCCGCGCGCAATGCGATCGCCTCCATCCTGAAGAACGGCCCCGAGGCGCCGGTGGAAGAAATCTGACGAAGCCCGAACGGCCCGGTCGCGGGAGCCGGAGACAGTAGGCACCGCCATGCGTAGAGCGGCGGCGCGCGTGACGCGTGTATGCGGGGGAATGAACGGGAATGCGGACCGGCGACGAGTTCTGGCGGGTCGAGCACGCCGACAAGATGGCGGTCATCATCGACGCCGATGAATATTTCCGGGTTGCGCGGCGTGCGATGCTCTCTGCGAAGCGGCGGATCCTGCTGATCGGCTGGGACTTCGATGCGCGCATCGTGCTCGACAACACCGTCTCGCAACCGCGCCCGCTGGGCCGGTTCGTCCACGATCTGGTCGAGGCGAACCCCGCGCTGGAGGTGTTCGTGCTGCGCTGGGATACCGGTGCGATCAAATCCCTGTTCCGGGGATCGACGTTCTTCACGGTGCTGCGTTGGATGCGGCACCCGCGCATCCATACCAAGCTGGACGGGCACCACCCGACTGCGGCGTCGCATCACCAGAAGATCGTCATCATCGACGACTGCCTCGCCTTTTGCGGGGGCATCGACATGACCGCGGAACGTTGGGACACGCGCGAGCATCTCGACGACCAGCCGCTGCGGCATCGCCCCGGCGGCCAGCCTTACAAGCCTTGGCACGACGCGATCAGTGCGGTGCAGGGGCCGATCGCGGGAGCACTTGGCGTGCTGTTCCGCGAGCGGTGGCGGGCGGCGGGCGGCGACATGGCGCTGTTGCCCGAGCCCGAGCCGTCCGGGCCATGCTGGCCGGACGGGCTGCCGATCGATTTCGAGAACATCGAGGTCGGCATCGCGCGCACCTTCCCCGAGATGGACGACCAGCAGCCGGTGTACGAAAGCGAGGCGCTGTTCCTGTCGCAGATCGCGGCCGCCCGCCACACGCTGTATATCGAGAGCCAGTATTTCGCGTCGCGCAAGATCGCCGAGGCGATCGCACGGCGGCTGGACGAAGCGGAGCCGCCGGAAATCGTCATCATCAACCCGGTGACGGCGCAGGGCTGGCTGGAGCCGCTGGCGATGGATACGGCGCGGGCGCGGCTGATGGAGGCGCTGCGGCGGCGCGACCGGCATGGACGGCTGCGCATGTATCACCCCCACACCGCGGGCGGCACGCCGATCTATTGCCACGCGAAGATCCTGATCGCCGACGGAGAAGTGCTGCGGCTGGGGTCGTCGAACATCAACAACCGCTCGTTGCGGCTGGACACGGAGTGCGACCTGTCGATCGCGCCGACCGACGAGGGGCAGCATGCGTGCATCGTCGCGATCCGGGACGGACTGCTGGCCGAGCATCTCGGCCTGCCGGTCGACCAGGTCGCGGCGGCCGTCGCGGAGCACGGATCGCTGATCGCGACGATCGAGGCTTTGCGGGTGCGGGAAGGGCAGGGGCGCAAGACGCTGGTCCCGTACGAGGTGCCCGACCTGACCGCCGTCGAGACGTGGCTGGCCGATAACGAGGTGCTCGATCCGGAAGGACCTGACGAGATGTTCGAGGTGTTTTCGAAGCGGGGGCTGTTCCGACGCTGGCGGGAACGGCGATCGGCCAGGCGGCTGTCGCGGGCGTGACCCTGTGGTTCGGTGGCAGTCGTGATTCGCGACTTAGGGACGGTCTCGCCGGATATCCCGCGTGGTCGCCGCCCCATCGTGGAACGGTGCTGAAGCTTGGCGACGGGGATGCGCCGCTGCTGACCCCGTCCGAGGCGCGGGATAACCTGCAGGCGTATCGCGACGCCGTGCCGGTGCGAATCGACATCCTGCGTCTGGTGCTGCGTGATCTGGGGCTGGTGCTGGATGAGGCTTATACCGACGCGGCAGGCTTCGTTGGGCGGCTGCATCCCGTGATGCTGGCGGAACTGCCCGCGCTCTATCGACCGGAACTGGCGCGTCGGGAGGCATGGGAGATGTCGGACCGCGCGGGTGATGCGATCGTGTTGTCCTTTATGGGCGATCTGGCGATGCTGACCGGCGATGTGCTGATCCGCGCCGCGCCGGGCGCGTTCTGGGGTATGGACCTCGACCCCCGCGACCGAACGAAGTTCGCACGCGCGCGACCGTGCCTGCTGGGGCTGGTCGACCGGCATTTCCCGGATGCCGAGCCGGACGTGTTCCATCTGGAGGCGGAGTGGTTCGGCTACTACGCCAATATGGATGATCCGGCGCGGCTTGCTCCGGCCGAGCCTTTGCCGGGGCGCTGGACCGACGTCATCGGCGGGATACTCCCGGAGCGGCTGGAGCGGTACCGGGCGGCGCCGGACATCGCGCAGCGGCGCGCGCGGGGATGGATGCGCGAGGCTGCGTAGAGGCGCATGCCTGCCCTTACCGGGGCGTCACCTTGCGATTGCGGCGTACGAGGCGCATATAGGAGTCGCTATAGTCGCATATCGACGGTCTTCGGCGCTTTGCGGCACCCTCTTCCTTCTTTCCCTGCTGCCCTGGCGCCGGCGTTCCCACACGGGGAGCGACGGACACGAAAGAAGGAATGCCTTTCATGACTACCGGAACCGTCAAGTTCTTCAACGCCGACAAGGGGTATGGCTTCATCACCCCCGATGAGGGCGGCAAGGACGCGTTCGTGCACATCAGTGCCGTGGAGCGCGCCGGCATGGTGACGCTGCGCGACAACCAGCGCGTCCACTTCGAAATGGAAGAGGATCGCCGCGGCAAGATGGCGGCAGTGAACCTGCAGCCGGCGGACTGAGTCCGCTCGGGCGACGGCGCGCTACGGCGTTTCGTCGTCCGATCTTCCCAGACGATCCTGCCCGATGGCGGAAGGAATATCATGTCCGACGATGCAGCCTTCTATCGCAACCGCGCGACCGTAGAGCGCTCCAACTCGGAGGCCGCGACGCTCCAGAACGTCAAGGACCGCTGCGACCGTGCGGCGAGCACGTGGGAACAGATGGCGGTCCGCGCCGAGCGTACGCAGATCATGCGCGCCCAGCGTGAGGGTTCCAAGACCTCCGCGGAGCCGGTGTCCGAAATGGCCGAGGAATCGGCAGAGGCCTGACGCAATCAGCGGGGGCGTAACGCCAGCGCCGTCGCGTGGAGATCGCGGGCGGTGTCGCTGTAGAGGCGGCAGATCGCCGTCATCTCCGCCGACGACAGCGGTAGGATCGCCTTCGGCATCCGGCCCGCGCCTGTGGCATCGCGGCCCCCGGCATGTTTCAAGAATTCGCGCGAGCGGCCGATCGCCGAGAGTCGTGCGTGGCCGGTACGGCGATGCACCGCAGCGCCGGTGACACGGTGCAGCGCCGACAGTTTATTGGCGGTGTTCCGCTGCTTGGGCCTAACCGGCGCGCCGATCCAGTCGGCGACCTCATCCACCAGCACGTTCAGGAAGCGATCGAGCTCGCCGAGCGCGTTGCCGATGAAGGGCGCGTGGACGCCTGCGTCGCACCGTGGCGCGACGTGACGGTCGAGATAGGCAGCGCCGCGCATCAATGTCTCATGCGCCCGGTCCAGCGATGCCGCGCGCCGGACGCCGTCATTCGGGAGGGTGAGGGGCGATGCGATCATCGCGCCGCCTAACATGGCTCAAACCACAACAGCCTATGAAATCGATGGATCGGGCGAGATGGCCACTTGGTCGCCGTCGATGGTGAGACGGAACCAGGGTGCGGCCGTGCCGCCGAAATGGGCGCGGCGAGTCTCCGGCGTGTCGGGCGATCGGCCCTCCAGACCCGGGAAATCGACGAAGCTGATGACGTCGCCTTCGCCCGTCACCCACCAGCAATAGGCCTGAAAGGGCTCCTCAGCCGGGTTCGCCGCGACGAGTCCGGTGCCGTTGACCGGTCGCCAGGGCCCCGCGATCCGATCTGCGACCATCGCGTAGAGGCCGGTCACGCCTTCGGTGGCGGCGGGGGAGAAGCGTTTCGCCTGTGTCGACCAGAACAAATAGTAGCGGCCGTCGGCCACGACGATGTGCGGGCGTTCCATCTCGCTGTTGGTACCGACCGCCTCGATCAGAGGTGGCGTGAGCACCCAGCGATCGCCCTCCCGCCGGGCTGCGCCGATCACACCGTCGAATATGGCGTCCAACCATCCGGCGGAGCCGACGAAGAGCATATACTCCGCACCGTCCGCGGGATCGCGGAAGTAGCCGGGGTCGCGGAATCCCTTGATCCGGTCGTTCACAGGCTCCGTCTGGTCGGCAGGGGCGTAGGTGGCGCGATCGTTGGCGACGGATTCGACGGGTGTAGACCAGCCTTCGGTTCGCGCCGCCGCGGCGACGAACCGGCCGGTGCTTTCGAACAGGCGCTGCTCGAAGCTGCGAGATACGCCACGGCGGCCAGCGGCGGTGAAGTATATCGTCAGCGTCTCGCCGTCGCCGCCGAGCACCGCCGAGCCGGACCATTCGCGACTGCCGGGCGTGAACCCCTCTGCGAAGGTGTCGCCATGGTCGCGCCATCCGTCCGCGCCATAACTGGTCAGGCGGATGCGCGCGGCGTCGTGGCGCAGGTCGGGATCGGGAAAGCGCGGGGTGGCGAGGAAGAACCAGAAACTGCGCCCCTCAGCGAACACGGTGCGTCCGTCGGGGTCGGCGATCGGCCACATATCCCAGACATCGTGACCGGCGACGACCGGCGCGAGGTCGGCGGCGCGGATCACGGGCAGGGCGGCGCCGCGCTGATCGCGGATGCCGGCGACATCGGCGGTGGACCAGTGGGTGGGAATCCAGAGGGGGTCGGGCATGGGGGTCCTGTGCGGGCCTTTCGTCACGCGGCGGTGACGTGGAAGACGGCGACGCTTTCCGCCTTCATCGCGGGCAACGGCAGTCCCCACCGGCGCCATGCCGACGGTTCGCCGTCGCGCGGCTCCAGCACGATGCTGGACGACGGGCCGTGCAGGGCGATCACGCCTGCGTCGCTCCCACCGGCAGGCCCCCGGTGTTGCGCTCGCGAACCGACCAGACGGCGACCGCGGCCGCCATCATCAACAGCCCGCACAGCGTCAGCACGTGACGCGGATCGCCGTTCATCATCGGCTGGTAGTAGAAGGGCAACGTCGCCGCGAGCAGCAGCATCGGGATGACGATCATCATGTTGAAGATGCCCATGTACACCCCCGTGCGGTGCGGCGGGATCGACCCTGCGAGGATGACGTACGGATTGCCCATGATGCTCGCCCAGCCGATGCCGACGCCGATCGCGGGGAGGAACAGCATCCACTTCTCGGTGATATGCGGCAGCCACAGCATACCCGCGCCGGCGAGCACGAGGCAGGCGGCATGCAGTCCGGCCGCGCCGAAACGCTTCGCCAGCGGCACCATCGCGAACGCGGCGACGAAGGCCACCGCGTTGTAGAACGCCGCCATTTCTCCATTGGTCAGCACCGCGGAATGGAAGCCGGTCGAGGTGGGCGCATCGGTGCCGTAGACGGACCGTCCGATCGCGTAGATCACATAGGCCCAATAGGCTGCCATCGCGTACCACTGGAACAGGCTCATCACCGCAAGCTTGCGCATCGCCATGGGCATGTCGCGGATCGCGCTGACGATTTCCGTGAGGGTCGCGACGACGCCTTTCGGCTCGGCGGCGATGCGGGCGCGCTCGGCCAGCGATAGCGGCAGTTCCGGTACCCGGCGGATCGACCACAGGATCGTCGTGAAGCTCAGCACCGCGCCGACCATGAACGCGATGCGTGCAGTATACGGGATGTTGTGCGCGTCCACCCAGTCCTGGTTCATGCCCGCCCAGACGAGCAGCGACGGAATGAGGAAGGCGAGCATCTGCGCAAGGCCGGTGAACGCCGACTGCGTCAGGAACCCGACCTGATGCTGGTTCGCGTTCAGGCGATCCGACACATAGGCGCGGTACGGCTCCATGGTGATGTTGTTGCCGGCATCGAGGATCCACAGCATCGACACCGCCATGAGCAGCGACGAGGACAGCGGCATGAAGAATAGCCCGATCGCGCACAGCACCGCGCCGCACAGGAAATACGGCGTTCGCCGACCCCAGCGCGAGTCGGTCCGGTCGCTCATCGCGCCGATCAGCGGCTGCACCAGCAGGCCGGTGATCGGCCCCGCGAGGTTGAGGATCGGCAGCGCCGCCTCCGACGCGCCGAGATAGCTGTAGATCGGCGCCATGTTGCCCAGTTGCAGGCCGAAACTGAACTGAAGCCCCAGAAATCCGAGGTTCATTTCCAGTATGCGCGGCAGCGACAGATGCGGCTTGGAGTCAGGAAAGCGCATGGGCGAAGGGATCCCCTCGGGCCGACAGACTCGTCTGCCGCGGGTTGTCCGGGAATTCTAGCGGCTGGAGCAAGGAGTGCAACAATCGATTGTGGAGCTGCTCGGGAGGTGCGCTAGGTCAGCCGGCCATGTCCCTGATCGTGGCGATGACGCGGTCCTGCCGATAGGGTTTGCTGAAGAACACGGCATCCTCGGGCAAGCGGATGCCGATCGGCCACGGCTTGCCGGACGTGATGACGATCGCGATCTTTGGCCATTGCCGACGGATGCTCGTCGCCAGCGCGATGCCGTCCGCGCCACCGGGCATGTCGACATCGGTGAAGACGACGCGAATGCCGGCACAGGTTTCCATCATCGTCAGCGCCTCGGCGGTGTTGCGGGCGTCCAGCACCTCGAACCCCGCCTCCTCGATCATGTCCATCGCGAACAGGCGCAACAACGGCTCGTCCTCGACCACCAGGACGATGGGTCTGGCTTCCACACCCGTCACGCGGGTCACGCCTGCGCCAAATGTCGAATCGACGCTTGCAGGTCTGCCTGGAATCCGGTCGGTTCGTAGCGGAGATCGACACCGCCCGCTCCGACCAGGCCCATCCGTACGAGCTTCGATCCGAAGCCGCGACGTGTTGGCGGTACGACAAGGGGGCCGCCGCTTTCGCGCCAGTGCATGACGAGATCGGCGTCGTCTCCGGTACCCTCGATGCTCCATCCGACGTCGACACGCCCGTTCTCGCGACACAATGCGCCATATTTGCAGGCGTTGGTCATCAATTCGTGCAGGACGAGGGAAAAGGACAAAGCGGCGCGCGCGCCGAGCGCCACGGGCGGACCGGCCATGTGGACACGGTCGCCGAAGCCGACGGTGTCGATCACCGCGTCCGCAACCGTGCGCAGATCGGCATTGATCCAGCTTTTCTGCAGCAGCACGTCGTGTGCTGCGCTGAGTGCCATCAGCCGCTGTTCGAAGGTCTCGACCGGGCGGCGATCGGGGACGTCGCGCAGGGTTTGGCTGGCGATGGCCTGCACCATCGACAGCATGTTTTTTAGCCGGTGCGAGATTTCGCCGTTCAGCATCTCCTGCTGCTGTTCGCCGCGGAAGCGCGCCACGCCCGCCTCCAGCCGGTCGGCGACGCTGCGCAGGAAGGTGAGCTCCTCCGGCATCCAGATGCGGCGATGGGCGGAGTTGACGATCAGCGCGGCAACCGTTCGATCATGCTGGCGCACCGGCATGTTGACCAGCGCCTCGACCCCGACCGCCTGCATCGCCGCGGGGTCCGCCGCGGTGCGTTCGTCGGTCAGCACGTCCTCGATCACCAGCGGTTCGCCGCGAGCGAGATGATCGCGGATTGCGCCGTAATCCTCGAACCGATGACGTCCGGCGATGCTCGCGGTACCGGGTGCGGTCCAATCGCTTTCGATGTCGATCGAGCGAACATCGTCGTCGACGAACCCGAAGCCGGCCCGCTCCACGTTCAACACGCGGCCGACGATCTTGGCGGCGGCATGGGTCATCTGGCTGGCGTCGGGACTGTTGCGGATGTGCTCACCGATCTCCACGAGCGCGGTCTGCAATTCCGCCATGCGCTCGCTGGCGCGCGCGATCCGGCGAAGTTCGAGATGGTCGCTGGCCTGTCGGGCTAGGGCGAGCAGCAGTGTCTTCTGCGTATCGCTCAGACCAGCCGGGCGCGCCGTCGTATCGATCACGCACAGCCGTCCGACCACCTCGCCGGACCGCAGCGTCAGCGGGGCACCGGCATAATAGCGGAAGGTGCGTTCGCCCGTGACCAGCGGATTGGCGTGGGTGCGGCCGTCCTGCGACAGGTCGGTAACCTCCAGCAGGTGCGCGTCATCGATGTCGATGCGGCACACCGATTGGTCGATCGGCGTTTCGCCGACGTCGAGGCCATGACGGGCCTTGAACCACTGGCGATCGGTATCGAGCAGGCTGATGAGCGCGATCGGGGCGTCGCAGGTCTGCGAGGCGATGAAGACGATGTCTTCGAACGCCTGCTCCTCAGGGGTGTCGAGCACCCGCAAGCTGGCCAGCGCGCGTGCCCGCGAGGCGTCCTGTTCCGTGCTCACCCGAATCTCGCTATCCGTACCGCCCCCCGGCGGACCTGATGCAGGTAAGCTACTGAAGTCGGTACGCTGTCAAGCCGCGGTCGGTCTCGACGCCCACGTTGCGCGTGCGGTGCGGCGTATGTCGCTGAGTTATGGTCGGGAAGAGAGGATTCGAACCTCCGGCCCCTGCCTCCCGAAGACAGTGCTCTACCAGGCTGAGCTACTCCCCGACGGAGTCCCGGGTCATCGGCCTTTTCGGGGGCCTGCCGGTGCTTGGAGGCGCGCCTATAGCCAGCACTTTGCGGGCTGGCAAGCGGTCGCGCACCGAATCGGTGCGCGACCGCTGAACGTCACCTGTGCGGATCGTCAGTTGCTGGGGGCGAGCTTGGTGTTCAGGACCCAGCCGACATTGTCGTTCTCGTCCGCGACCTCCCACCACAGGCCGGCCTTCTGGCCGGTCGGGTAGACGATCGAGCCGACCGGCAGCGTGCGGATGACCCTGGCCGAGGCGACGCCGGACGCGCGCATCGCGACGGGGCCCTGAGCGGTGAAGGTCTTGGTCGGTGCGGCCTGTGCGGTGCCCGCGTCGCCGGGGGTGACGAGACCGAGCGTGTTGACCATCTTCGTATAGGCCTGGATGAACGACAGCGTCACGATCCGGCCGATATCGGTGTTGTCGTAGCCGCCGCCGACCGCGCCGCCGATCGCGAGGAAGCCGCCCGCGCCGAACGCCAGGTTGTTCTTCGCGGCATAGCCGTCCTCGACCGCGATCGTCTCCGTCGTGCGGACGTTGGTCAGCGACAATTGGGTGTTCGCCTCCATCTTCTTGCTCTTCAGCCCGCCGAGCAGACCGCCGATGCGGCCACCGACCAGCCCGCCGATACCGCCGGCGACACCGCTGCCGCTGACGTTGCTGTTCGCGCCCGCGATCTCCGCGACGAGGACATAGTCCGCCGCCTTGATCTGACCCTGACCGACGTTCGCGCCGCGTTGCAGGCCGAGGCCGCCGCCGATCGCACGTTC
Organism: Microvirga sp. SRT01; assembly: GCA_018139225.1. GTDB lineage: Bacteria > Pseudomonadota > Alphaproteobacteria > Sphingomonadales > Sphingomonadaceae > Sphingomonas > Sphingomonas longa. Next base: position 268,564 of record JAGSNX010000004.1, on the reverse strand, counting down.
GCGGCTGGCGGCGTTCAGGCCGGTGCCGCGATCGACGATGTTGAAGCAGCCCGAGCGCTGGACGAGCACCCGTAGCAGCTTCTGCGGAGGTGCGAGGCTGTTCTGCGTCCAGGCGGAGGGATCGTCGCCGTCCGCGATCGACACGGTGCCCAGCTTGCGGGTGCAGCGCGGCACGTCGTTGACGGCCTGCACCTGCATCTGCTGTCCCTTGGATGCGCGGGCCTGTGCACCGGCCTGTGCGCTAGACAGTGTAACGGCCGCGACCAAGCCAGCCGTTACTGCGAACGTCTTCATTGATTGTCCCCCTTTGTTACTTGCCCCGTAACGACTCCGGCCTTTAGCGAAGGTGAAGGCCGGGCGGAACCCGCGTTTGCCTTGGGGCGAGCGGATGCTATGGCCGGCGAAACCCGCACATCGTCAGGACATCCGTGGCAACCCCGCTCGACCGCATCCGTAATTTCAGCATCATCGCGCATATCGACCACGGCAAGTCGACGCTGGCGGACCGTCTGATCCAGCAGACCGGTGGCCTGACCGAGCGCGAAATGTCCGAGCAGGTGCTCGACAATATGGACATCGAGAAGGAGCGCGGGATCACGATCAAGGCGCAGACGGTGCGCCTGGCCTATACCGCGTCGGACGGCGAGACGTACGTCCTGAACCTGATGGACACGCCGGGCCATGTCGACTTCGCCTATGAGGTTTCGCGGTCGCTGGCGGCGTGCGAGGGTGCGCTGCTGGTCGTCGACGCGGCGCAGGGCGTCGAGGCGCAGACGTTGGCCAACGTCTATCAGTCGATCGAGCACGACCACGAGATCGTGCCTGTCATCAACAAGATCGACCTGCCCGCCGCCGAGCCCGAGATGGTTCGCAAGGAGATCGAGGACGTGATCGGCATCGACGCGTCGGAGGCGGTGCTGGCGTCGGCCAAATCGGGAATCGGCATCGCCGAAATCCTGGAGGCGATCGTCAAGCGTATCCCGCCGCCCAAGGGCGATGCCGACGCGCCGCTGAAGGCGATGCTGGTCGACAGCTGGTACGATCCGTATCTGGGCGTCGTCATCCTCGTCCGCGTGATCGACGGTGTCCTGAAAAAGGGCCAGCAGATCAAGTTCATGCAGGCCGGGACGATGCACCTCGTCGACCGCGTCGGGTGTTTCCGGCCGAAGATCGAGCAGCTGGCCGATCTGGGGCCGGGCGAGATCGGCTTCATCACCGCGCAGATCAAGGACGTGGCGCAGGCCCGTGTCGGCGATACGCTGACCGATGCGAAGCGCCCCGCCGCGGAGGCGCTGGAGGGCTTCAAGGAAGTCCAGCCGGTGGTGTTCTGCGGCCTGTTTCCGGTCGATGCCAACGACTTCGAGAAACTGCGCGAGAGCATCAGCAAGCTGCGGCTGAACGATGCCAGCTTCTCGTTCGAGATGGAGACGAGCGCCGCGCTGGGCTTCGGTTTCCGCTGCGGGTTCCTGGGGCTGCTGCATCTGGAGATCATCCAGGAGCGGCTGACGCGGGAGTACGACCTCGACCTCATCACCACTGCGCCGTCGGTGGTGTACCAGATCGAGTTCACGCATCCCGATCCGGCCGGGATCACGCAGATCGACCTGCATAATCCCGCCGACATGCCGGACGTGAACAAGATCAAGACGATCAGCGAGCCGTGGATCGAGGCAACGATCTACGTCCCCGACGAGTATCTCGGCTCGATCCTGAAGCTGTGTCAGGACCGGCGCGGTATCCAGAAGAACCTGACCTATGTCGGCGGCCGAGCGCAGGCGACCTACGAACTGCCGCTGAACGAAGTGGTGTTCGACTTCTACGACCGGCTGAAATCGCTGTCGAAGGGCTATGCCAGCTTCGACTATCACCAGATCGGCTACCGCGAGGGCGACCTTGTCAAGATGTCGATCCTCGTCAACGAGGAGCCGGTCGACGCGCTGAGCATGATCGTCCATCGCGGCACCGCCGAGGTGCGGGGTCGCGGCATGGTCGAGCGGCTGAAGGAACTGATCCCGCGCCATCTGTTCAAGATCCCGATCCAGGCGGCGATCGGCGGCAAGGTGATCGCGCGCGAGACGATCAGCGCGATGCGCAAGGACGTGACCGCGAAATGCTATGGCGGCGATGCCAGCCGCAAGAAGAAGCTGCTGGAGAAGCAGAAGAAGGGCAAGGCGAAGATGCGCGAGTACGGCTCGGTCAGCATCCCGCAGGAGGCGTTCATCGCGGCGCTGCGCATGGGGGACGAGGGCTGACACCGAGCGTCTGATATCGAACGATTTCGTCCGGAAGGTTAGGCTAAGGTTAGTCCTACGCGGCGTTTTCGCGCAGTCGTTTTCGCGGGCGTGGTGAGGTGGTCTGGAATGGGGCACGGCGCTGGATTGCCGTGTCGCCTCCCTCCTCGCGGTCACGCGGCGGTAGTCGGGTCGGTTACCGGAAGCCGGTTGTCAAAGAGCGGGCGTATTGTGGGCGCGAGCTCGAAATATACGAGTCGGCGCTTGTAGGACAGGGATTCGGCTTTGGTGGATACGTTGGCTGGTCGAGCCACCAGCGATCGGTCCGGCGGAGAGGCCCCACCCCCAACCCCTCCCCTGAAGGGGAGGGGAGAATCGATCGAGCCTCCCCGATCCTGAGAAGGCTCTTCGCAAAAACATCTTCTACGACCCCGGCCTTGGCCGGGGTGGTGGCTTGGTGACAGGCAGCGAAGCTATTCGCTACGATCCCCGAAGGGGAGGGGCGTCTGGGCTTCAGCGCGCGGCCATCACCGGCACTTCGAACGTGCCGACCGGGAGTCCGGCGTCGTCGGCGAGGTTGATGGCGGGGGCGTCGGCCCAGACGTAGCGGATGCGGGTGACGGGCTGGCCGTCGCCGGGCAGCGTCACCTGCGCGCCGTCGACACGGCCGGCGGCGTAGCGGCACGAGGCGGGCGCGGTGCCGCAGAGTTCGAAGCCGATCGCCTGTCCCGCACCGAGCGCGTGCAGCGTGCCGGTGACGCCGGTGAAGCGCAGCGTGACGCCGGCGCCCGCACCCGCCTGCGCGTCGGCGATCGAGGGACCGGACGGGGCGATGCGCTCGCCATAGACGGCCGCGCGCATGACGCGGGCGAGCCGCTGGCCGACCGCGTGCTTTTCGCCGGGGTGGATGTCGAGCGGATCGCCGAGGTCGAGCGTGACGGCAAGGCCGGCATGCGGGTCCTGTAGGGCGACACGGCGCTGGGCGTCGCGCACGTCGCCCCAGCCGCTGTCCGACGGTGCGGTCGCGGGCTTCCCATAGGAGGAGAGCTGGACGATGCCGAAGGCGGCGTCGGGACTGCCGAGCCGCGTGCGCCAGTCGGCGATCATCGTCGCCAGTCGCTTGTCATACCCGGGAATGCCGGTGTCGGACTCGCCCTGATACCACGCCATGCCGGCGACATGCGTGCGGCCGAGCGGCGCGATCATCGCGTTGTAGAGCGTGCCCGCGCCGTTGATGTCGTCCCACGGCACGCGGGGGGCGGAGCCGGCGAATGGTTTCGCGACGGCGTAGCGCCATTCGCTGCCGATCGGTACGCTGCTGCCGTCGGCGAAGGTGATCCGCATCGTATCCGCCGGTCCGGTCATGCCGCCATTGGCATACACGTCGTCGTCGTTGACGGTGATGACGTTGCGCCCGGCCTTCAGCGTGCCGGCGGGGAGGGCATAGACGCGTGATTGCGACGCCAGGCTGCTGCCGCCGATACCCTTGCCGTTGACCCAGGTGCGGTCGGCATCATCGACCGCGCCGAGGACGATCGTGGCGGGGCCGCGCGCCTGCCCGGCGGTCAGCTCCACCTCGCGGCGGTACCAGACCATGCCGTTGTAGTCGGCGAGTTCGGGCACGCCCCACGTCTCGAAATTGGTCATCGCGGGGACCGGACGCCAGTCGAGCGCGGCCGCCGGTTGCCACGGTTCGCGACCGGCGGCGTCGCCCGAGCCGGCGCGCCACCACCCCTCCCAGATCGTCATCGCGCGGGCGTTCGCGGCGGCGGGGTCGCGGGCGTAGAGGGCGAGCAGGTCGGCCTGATCGGCCATGCCGGTGCGGCGCAGCGCGGCGTCGCTCATCCACGCGCTGATCCGCGATCCGCCCCAGCTGGAATGGATCGCGCCGATCGGTACGTCCGCGGTGCGGCGCAGGGCCTGCACCATGTAGAAGCAGGCGGCGGAAAAGTCGGGCTGCGTGGTCGGACCAGCGACGACCCAGCGCGGCGGATCGGCGAAGGTCCCGAGCGGAATCGGCGCGGCGCGTTTCTGTACGGTCAGCAGGCGCAGCCTGTCGTCGGTGGGTGCGTGCGCGTCCGGGATCAGGTCCTGCGCATCGCTGACCTTCAGTTCCATGTTGCTCTGGCCGGAGCACAGGAAGACGTCGCCGATCAGGATGTCGTGCAGCACCGCCGCGCCGCTCGCGGCGGCGATCGTCAGGTCGTAGGGGCCGCCGGCGGGCAGGGCCGGGAGCTGCGCCGTGAAGCGACCGTCGCGCCCGGCCTTCGCGCTGACGCTCCGCCCGGCGAGCGAGATCATCACGGTCTCGCCGACGGCGGCCTGCCCACTGAGATCGATCGGCTGGTTACGCTGGAGTACGGCGTGATCGCTCACGACGCCGTCGAGGCGGGGTGCGGCACCGGCCGGTTCGGCCCACGCAGCGCCGGTCATGATGGCGGTCAGGGTCAGGCGCGCGGCGACGGATCGCATGGGGGTTTTGCTCCTTCGGGACGAGGTCAGATCGGTTGCAGGCCGTGGCGGACGATGCGCTCGATCAGGTCGCGATGTTTGGGCAGGCTGCTCGTCAACCGCTGGGTCTGTGCGCGGTTCTCGCGGCGGGCGCGGCTCGCGAGGTCGGCATCGCGGTCCACCGTGCCGGGCGGCACCGCGGTGCGCGCGCCCATACCGTACAGGACATATTGGTAGCTGGCGGAGGGGAAGACCTCCTCGGCGCGGTCGAACTCGTCGTGCAACCACGGCGACTGGTAGCGCCACAGCTCCATCAGCCCGCGCAGGCGATCGGGGATCGATTCCGGCCGGACATTGTCGCGCCAGAAGTCGGTGTCGGTGCGCTTCGTCAGCGCGTAATGGAGCTTCAGGAAGTCGACGATCCGGCCCCAGCGATACAGCGTCGTGTCGTTGAAGCGGCGCGCGACGACGGGCATCACCTCCCGACAGGCGGGCATCTGTTCGGCGATCATCTTCGCAGACAATTCGATCAGCACGATCGCGGAGGCTTCGAGCGGTTCGAGGAACCCGGCGGCGAGGCCGACCGCGACGCAATTGCCCTTCCAGAAGGTTTCGCGGTGGCCAGCGCGGATCGACAGGGTGCGGGCCGACAGGTCGCGCGCGGCGGGGCCTATATAGGCGCGCAACTCGCTCTCGGCCTGGTCGGCGCTTATGTGGCTGCTGGAGAAGACATGGCCGACCCCTCGGCGGGTCGGCAGGCCGATGTCCCAGATCCAGCCGGCGGATTGCGCGGTGGAGATGGTGTGGCTGGCGATCGGCGCGTCGGGCGCGTCGTAGGGGACCTGCATCGCCAGGGCGGTGTCGCAGAACAGGATGTCGCTACAGCTCTTGAACGGCACGCCCATCGCCTCGCCGATCAGCAGCGCGCGGAAGCCGGTGCAGTCGACGAACAGGTCGCCGGTGATTGTTGGTCCTTGTGCGGTGGCGAGGCTGGCGATGTCGCCCTGATCGTCCAGCGTCACCCCGGTCACATCAGCGAGGACGTGGCGGACGCCGAGCGTGTCGCAACAATGCCGCTGGAGGAAGGTCGAGAACTTGCCCGCGTCGAGGTGATAGGCGTAGTTGGCGTGCGCGTCGTATTCGGGCGTCGCCATCGTCTTCGGGCCCAGCCCTTCGTCGCAGATCCGGCCCTGCGGCGTGACGGTGTCGCAGAAGCTGTCTTCCGTATCGTGCGCGAGCCAGTGCGGGGCGAGGTTTACGCTGCCGAACTGCTGCGGCAGCATCAGCGGGTGGTAGTAGCCGTCGTCGGGCGCACCGGTGGTCCAGCGGTTGAAGCGTGCGCCCTGCTTGAACGAGGCGTCGCATTGGCGGAAGAACTCGGTTTCGGACACGCCCATGCGGCGCAGCGTATCGCGCAGGGTCGGCCAGGTGCCCTCGCCCACGCCGATGATCGGGACGGTCGGCGATTCGACCAGTGTGACGGTGAAGCCGTGCGGCGCCCGCGCCTTGTGCCGGGCGGCGATGACGCCCGCGGTCAGCCAGCCGGCGGTGCCGCCCCCGACGATCACGATATTCTGGATTGGGCGCATGGGCGGAAGCGTAATCAAAAAAGGGCGGAGCACAACGTAGCGTCGTGCTCCGCCCGAGGGAGGGACCGTCAGAAGCGGTAGCGGGCGCCCAACGTATAGCGGCGACCGTAATCGAACACGTCGAGCAGCTGGTTGCTGAAGCGGCCGTGGGTGCTCTGTTGATTGTTGTTCACGTTCAGCGCTTCACCGAAGATGCTGAAGTTCTTGCTGATGTCGTAGCTGGTGGTCAGATCGACCTGGAAGCTCTGGTTGACGAAGGTCGGTTCCGCACCGAACGAGCCGGTGTTCTGGTTCTGACCGAATTGCAGCAGATACTTGTCGCGCCAGTTGACCGCGGCGCGGAACTGGAAGCCGGACTTGTCGTAGAAGCCGACGAAGTTCGCCGAGTTCGCCAGACCGGTGACCGCGAAGCCCGTCTGCGAGATGTTGGTTTCGTCATAGGGGCGGTTGGTGTTGACGAAGGTGGCGTTCGCCTGGAAGCCGAAGCCGCTGTCGCCGAACACCTGCTGCCATGCCAGCTCCACTCCGCGCACCGTGGCGTCGGGGCCGTTCACCTGCTGCGACACCGCGAAGGATGCGGGCTGGCCGGTGGTGGGGTCGACGACGCCGTTGATCGCCTGACGCGTCACGCCGCCGATGATGAAGTTGCTGACGTTCTTCAGGAAGAAGTTGACCGCCAGATAGGAGTTGCGACGGTAATACCATTCGGCGCCGAGGTCGAAATTGTCCGCCAGATACGGCCGCAGATTGGGGTTGCCGCCGCTGGCGGTCAGCGCGCCGACACGCTGGCCGCTGCCGACGTTGAGTACCGGCGTCAGCAGGTTGAGGCCCGGCCGGGTCAGCGTGCGCGACGCATCGACGCGCAGCACGAGATTGTCGGTCAGCTCCAGCTTCGCATCGAGGCTGGGCAGCAGGTACGAATAGGAGCTGGTGTTCGTGACCGGCTGGATCTCGGTATACTGGTCGACCGTGAGCAGCGTCGGATCGGCCGAGCTGGTGACGATCCGGACCGGCTGGCGGCCCTGACCGGTCGAGGACAGGTTGGTGACCTCGTTACGGATGCCGGCGTTGAAGGTGAACGGCAGGCCGCCGATCTCCGTCTTGAAGTTCGCGCTGAAATACAGCGACCACGTCTTCTCCCGCACGCGCAGGACGCTGCCCGGATCGACCGCCTCGTCGAACGTCCCGGTGAAGCCGTTGACGCTGCCATAGTTGAAGCCGGGGATGTTCTGCGCCGATGGATTGCCGAGGCCGGTCAGGTAGTTCTGATAGGCAACGGGATCGAAGATGAACACCGACGGCGGCAGCGAGCCGTTGAAGCCGGGGATGAAGTTGTTCAGGCTGACATTGCCCTGGAACAGGTCGCCCGGCAGCGGCGAGATACCCGACGTGCGGCCGGACGGCGCGCCGTAGCCGGCATAAGCCTGCCAGAAATTGTTGGTGAAGGTGCTCTGGTTGCGGAAGTTGAAGGTGTCCTGATAATATTGGCCACCCGCCTTCAGCGTCAGATTGTCCTGCTTCCACGTGGCGTTGCCGCGGAATTGCATCAGTTCGTCGGTGTTGTGCTGCGTCTGGTTGACGGTGACGTGCGAACCGATGACCGACTGGTCCGCCCAGCGCGCGCTGTCGCCGGCGGGGCCGAAATTGCTGATCGACGGGAAGGCGTCCTTGCTGTTGCCGCCGACCTGGAAGCGCAGCGTGTTGCCGAGGTTGCCGCCGTAACCGATGTCGCCGTTGCGGCTGCCGATGATGTCGCCGGGGTTCAGCCAGCTCTTCGCATAGGCGGCGTCGCCCTCCAGCGTCAGGTTGTCGGTCGCGTCGAACTTGACGTTCAGGCCGGTCTGGTTGGTCTGCAGCACCTGCTTGTTGAGCGCGGCGGTGAAGTCGGTCGGGGTGCCGGCCTGCGTGAAGTCGACGGCGGTGCCGTTCGCGTCGAGCGTGACGTTGCGGAGGTCGCCCTGGTTGAACCAGACGCCGAACGCATAGTTGTTTTGGTCGATCGTCTGGCGCGAGAAGTTGTTGTCGATCGTGACCATCAGCGCGTCGGTCGGGTGGTATTGCAGCGAGATCCGGGCGTCGACGCGCTCGTCCTCCACCCGCTGCTGTTCCGCACCATATTGCTGGGGGAACCAGCCGGCAATGGTCTTGCTGCCGGCCTGCGCCGCGGTGCAGTTCGCGGTGAGCTGGCACGGCGCGTAGTTGCCGCCGGGCCAGCCGGACACGTAGACGCGGTTGGTATCGGTATCACGGCGGGTGTAGATCACGTCCGCGAGGATGCCGAAGCGGTCGTCCGCGGTCGTGCTGCTGATGAGCAGGCCGGCGGTCGGCACGATCTTGTCGGCGCGGTCCTGGATCGAGCCCGATGCGGTCGCCGCGAGACGGAAGCCGGGATGATCGAACGGGTTCGGAAACTGGATGTTGACGGTCGCGCCGATCGAGCTCGCCGAGAGCGACACGTCCGGCGTCTTGAGCACGCTCAGCTGGCCGATGAAGTCGACGCCGACGGTGCTGAAGTCGATCTGGCGACCACCCGTCGCGGTCGAGATGCGGCGGCCATCGTACAGCGTGGTGTTGAAATCGCCGCCGAAGCCCCGGACCGTGATGCCGGTCGGCTCGCCGCGCGAACCGGAGCGCTGGATCGACACGCCGGGCAGACGCTGGAGCGAGGCGGCCACGTTCGAATCGGGGAATTTACCGATGTCTTCCGCGGAGATGACGTCGACGACGCCCGACGATGTGCGCTTGATGTCGAGGTTGCGCTGGAGCGATCCGCGCAGGCCGACCACGACGATATCGTCGTTCTGGGCGGTGTTACCCTGCGACTCGTCCTGCGCCGTCGCCGCGTCCTGCGGCCGACCGGCTTCGGCGGCGCTGGTCGTGTTGGCGGTTGCGGGCACGGCCGGCTGCGGTGCGGCGGGCTGGCCGGTGGTGCTGTTCTGAAGGTTGCCCTGATCCTGCGCCAGGAGCGGCGTCGCGCACGTCAGCGCTGCCACGCTGGTAGCGCAGGCGAGCGCGCGCATACGCCGCGACAGGCCCGGATTGATCGAAACGGCACGCGTATTCGGAAGCATTTCAACATCCCCTCTATGTCCGCTGCGGCTCCTCTTCTGATGCGAGGTAGTCGCAGGCGATCCAGTGTGCAGAGCCGTTCCAGTCCCGTTGGCGGGGCCGAGCGAATCTACGGTAGCGCTCACAATACGATCATATAGGATGATTGCAAGCATTTGTCGGAGCGATCGTAGCGCCTTTGTTTTGGACCTCCGCTGTGCGATCTGATGCAGCAGACGCGCAGCAAAACACGATCGGGAGGAGGGGTGCATGCCCGCATGGGAGGTGTTGAACCGGGAGCAGCACGCGGACCTGCGCGCCTCGCGCCGCATCGACGGAGCGCGCCATTTCGCGCAGATCGTCGCCGACGAATTTCCGCTCGCCGCGCCGCATTATCCGATCCTGTTCACCAAGAATGCGGAGACGGGCGCGTTCTATGCCGGCGTCGTGATGGGAGTGGAGCCGGGCCGCAACCTGCTGACCGTCGACGGCGCACTACCGGATTATCGGCCCGCCGATCTGGAGCGACAGGGCTTCTTCGTCGCCGAGGGGCAGGTGGTGATCGATCCCGACCACGTCGCGTTCGCCGATCCGGCGGGCCAGCCGCTGTTTGGACCCGACGGTGAGGCGGAGCCGGCGCTGAAGCGGGTGCAGCAGGCGTTGCGGACGCTGGAGCAGGGCATCCCGGCGACGGATGCGATCATCCGGCGGTGGCTGACGCACCGGCTGCTGGAGCCGATCGACGTGACGCTGCATTCGGACGATGGGCAGCACGTGCGGTTGGACGGCCTCTACACCGTCAGCCTCGACGCGCTTCACGCACTGCCCGACGACGTCGCGGTGACGCTGTTCCGGTCGGGCGATCTGCAACTCGCCTATGCGCAGGCGGGCTCGATCCGGCATCTGCGCACGCTGGGCCGAATCAGGAACGAGCGGTTGCTGGACGGGGGGCTATGATCCGGGAGGCCGCGTCCGAGCATGTGCGCGATCCCGAACGGTTTCGCGCGGAGGTGATGGCGCGCGGCGAACCCGTGGTGCTGCGCGGGATCGCGCGCGACTGGCCGATGCTGGCGGGCGGGACGGTCGCCGCGGCGGCGGCGGAACTGGAGCGGTTCGACGCGGGACGATCCGCGGAGGTGTTCGTCGGGGCACCGTCGATCGGTGCCCGCTACCATTATGACGACACGCTGGCGGGGTTCAATTTCGAGCGGCGGACGATGCCGTTCCGCGACGCGCTGAGCGCAATACTGACGACCGCCGGACAGGGCGATCGCCCGAGCCTCTACATGGGATCGCTGACCGCCGAGACGTTCTTTCCGGGGATCGAGGACAGCGTGCGATTGCCGTTCGTGCCCGCGACGGTGCGGCCGCGCTTCTGGATCGGGCACGCGTCGACGGTCGCTTGCCATTACGATACGATGGACAATGTCGCCTGCGTCGCGGCGGGGCGGCGGCGCTTCACGCTGTTCCCCCCGGATACGATCAAGGACCTGTACGTCGGGCCGATCGATCACACGATGGCCGGGCAACCGGTGGGTCTGGCGGTCGGCAGCGCGCCGGGCGATCCGCGTTATCCCCGGTTCGAACAGGCGCGCGGGCGGGCGATCGTCGTGGAACTGGAGGCGGGAGACGCGCTGTATCTGCCGAAGCTGTGGTGGCATCAGGTGGAGGCGACGGGCGACGTCAACATCCTGGTGAATTACTGGTGGGACGGCTTCGCGGGCGGTCCCGATCAGCCGTACACGGCGATGATGCTGGCGTTGATCGCCATCGCGGACCGGCCGGCGGCGGAGCGGGCCGCGTGGCGGGCGTGGTTCGACCATTATGTATTCCGGCCGGATGGGCACCCGCTCGCGTTCCTGCCGCCCGAGCAGCACGGCATCCTCGGCGCGGCTAAGGAGAATTACGGACGCATCCGCGCGCTGGTCATGCGATTGTTGCGCGGCTGATCCAGCCTATTTGGGCAGAGTCAGCGCGAACGTCGTCGGCAGGCCGTCTTTCAGGATCAGCTCGCCGCCATGCGCCTGCGCGATCTGGCGCGCGGCGGCGAGGCCGATGCCGTTGCCGTCGGGCTTGGTGGTGAAGAAGGGCAGGAAGATCGACGCGCGATCCGCCGGTGCGACGCCGGTGCCGTTGTCGGAAATCGCGAAGATCAGGCGGGCGGGGGTGTCGGTCACAGCGAGGTGGACGGTTGCGTCCGCACTGTCGCCGGCGCCGGCTTCCGCGCCGTTGCGCAGGACGGCGAGCAGTGCCTGCGTGACCTGTCCGCGGTCGAGCGGCGCGGCGTGATCGCCAGGATCGTCGATCGTCAGGGTGGCGCGATCCTGCCACTCGCCGTCGAACAGGCGCGCGCAGTCGGCGAGCAGGTCGCGCAAGCGTACGGGCTCGATCGTCGGCTCCGGTAGGCGGGCGACCTGTCGGTAGGCTTCGGTGAAGCGTTGCAGCCCGTCCGTGCGGCGGGCGAGCGTTCCCAGAATATCGGGCAGCAATCGCTCCCGCCGCTCCGCCGGCGCATCGAGCACGCCGAGCGCGCTCTCCGCGAGCGAGGTGATCGGGGCGAGCGCGTTCATGACTTCGTGGCCGAGTACGCGCAGCAGTTCGCGGGTGGCGCGCGCCTCCGCCGCATGTTCCTCGGGCTCGACGTCGACCAGCGCGACGAGGGTGCGCGGTGTGCCGAGCGCATCGACGACGGCGCGGTCGATCCGCCAGCTACGCCCGCCGTGGCGCAGTCGCGTGGTGTCGGCGGACAGCAATGCCGGCGGGGCGGGCAGCACGCGGTCGTCGGTCGCGAACAGGCGGCGTGCGGCGCGGTTGAGGGCGCGGACATGCCCGCCGTTTTCGACCGCGAGCAGCGCGCCGGGGGCCTGGTCGAGCAGCACGCGCAGCATGATGCGTTCGTCGTCAGGGTGGCTCGCGGGTGCCGGTTGGCCGCGCGGGTCGGCGCGCGTGACGGCGGCCCAGAGCAGGATGGCGAGCCAGAGCATGACCAGCAGCGCGACGACGACGGTGCCCCAGAAGCGGTGCCCGCTCGCCCAGACGACCGTGCCGCCGGCTGCTGAGAGAGTGATTGCGGCGGCGAGCGTGCCGAGATTGCGGAGGTGGCGGGCGGTTCGGGGTGGGGGCGGTGGGCTCACAGCGGGGCGCCGGTGGGGTGGGGGTGTCGCGTTGGGGACGTGTCCGGGGCGTCGTCATGCCGGACTCGTGCCTTGCGGGCGGCGTCGAAGGTCGCGCGTGCGGACAGGGCCTGCCCCAACCCGTCCCCGAGGGGAGGGGAGATCAGGAGGGCACTATAGCCCATGTCGGGTCATGCGACGGTAGAGTGCCTGACGGCTGAGCCCGAGCGAGGCGGCGGCGTGAGAGACGTTGTGGTGGTGGTGACGGAGGGCGGCTTCGATCATCACACGTTCCGACTGTTCGAGCGACACGTCGAGCGGCGGCGTGGCGGTCGTGACGGGGGATACCGCGTCCACCAGTCGCGGCGTCAGCGCGGCGGCGTCGATGACGCCGTCGTCGTCCAGCAGTACCGCCCGCTCGATCGCCTGCGCCAGTCCACGGACCTCGTCGGGCCAGTGGCGCGCGAGGATCAGCGCCTCTGCGGAGGCGGTGAAGGGGGGCACCGGGCGGCCGTGGCGGGCGGCGGCGAGGCCAGCGAAATGGCGGGCGAGCAGCAGCGCGTCGGCGTGGCGCGCGGATAGCGGCGGCATCGTGAGATCGACGGTGCCGAGCCGGGCGCGCAGGCGCGGCGTCATCATGGCGGGGTCGTCAACGATCGCGACGGTGCGCGCGGTCGCGGGCAAGCGGTCGAGCAGGCGCGCCTGCTGCACCTCGTCGAGGCGATCGGGGTGACGCAGGATCAGCGTTCCGGCGGTGCCGCCGATCTTCTCCCACGCCAGCGGATCGCGCACATCGATCGTGATCGCATCGGCATCGGCATGCGGAGAGCCGGCGTGCAGCAGCGCCGCGACGAGGCTGCGGCCGGAGCCGGACGGTCCCGACACGATCACGCCGGCGGCGCTGGGCGCGACGCGGCGGATCAGGTCGCGCAGTCCGGCGACCGCAGGCGAATCGCCGAGCAGGCGGTGGAGGCCGGCGGGGGTGGCGGTCGCAGCGCTGCCGAATGCGAGGCTGGGCGAGCTGGGGCGGCGGCGTTTGCCGACCGCCGCGTCGACGCGGGCGATCAGGTCGGCGTTGCGCCACGGCTTCATCACGAAGTCCGACGCGCCCGCCTGCATCGCCGCGACCGCGATGCGGATGCCGCTGTGCGCGGTGATGACGACGACGGCGGCGGTGGGATCGTCGGCGACGATCCGGGCGAGGCAGGCGAAGCCCTCCTCGCCGCTGGTCTGCCCCTGCGTGAAGTTCAGATCGAGCAGGATCGCGTCGTAGCGGTACTGCGCGAGGTGGGAGAACGCCTCCTGCGGGGCGACCGCGGTGTCGACGCGGTGGCCGGCGCAGTCGAAGGCGAGCGTGACCGCCTGTGCGATCTGACGATTGTCGTCGACGAGCAGGATCCGGTGTCCGCTTGACACGTCGTGCGGTGTCCGGTCGCGGACACCCTGTCCGGCCACGGACGGAGGACTGTCGGCGGGATCGTGCTTAGTCATTGATTTCACGTGTTTTCGGCATTTTCGAGTTCCTGCGCGACACTGTCCGCATGATGACCGAACCGAGCATACACGCAAACCTCTCTCCCGGTGCAGGGATGGACCGGCAGGTCGCGAAAAAGCCGCGGCCGTGGTGGCGGTCGCGCGCCGCGCTGATCGCCGTGGCGGTGGTGCTGGTCGCGGTGGCGGTGTGGCGCTCCCTGCCAGCGGCGGGATCGACCGATATCGCGTCCGCCGATGTGGAGACCGGGCTGGTCGCACGCGCGCCTTTCGCCGACTATCTGCCGGTGCGCGCCACCGTCGCGCCGAAGGTGACGACGCTGGTCGGCGTGCTGTCGGGCGGACAGGTCGAGAGCCTGTTGGTGCAGGACGGTGCGATGGTCGGGGCGGGCCAGCCGCTCGCGCGGCTCGCCAACCCGGAACTGCGGCTGGAGGTGCTGACGCGGGAGGCGCAGATCGCCGGGCAGCTGGGCGACGTGTCCGGGCAGGATCTGGGGATCGAGCGCAACCGGCTCGATCGCGCCAGCCAGATCGCGCAGGCGAACTACGACCTCATCAAGGCGCGCCGCGAACTCGGCATCCGCCAGCAACTGCACGACAAGGGCTTCGTGTCCGATGCGGGCGTGAAGAGCTTCGCCGAAGAGGCCGCCTATCAGGAGAAGCGGCTGGCGCAGTTGCAGTCGGGCGGCGCGACCGAGGCGCGGATCACGGCGTTGCAGGAGTCGCGTCTCGCGGACACGCGCAACCGGCTGTCGGGGAACCTGACGGCGGTGCGCGCGGGCCTCGACGCGCTGGTCGTGCGCGCGCCCACCGGAGGGCGGTTGACCAATTTCGCGATCCAGCCGGGCCAGACGCTGAAGCCGGGCGATCCCGCCGGACAGGTCGACAGCGAAGGCGCATGGAAGCTGGAGGCGGATGTCGACGAATTCTACCTCGGCCGGGTCGCGGTCGGGCAGAAGGCGACGGCGAACGACGCGCGGCTGACGGTCAGCAAGGTGCTGCCCGCGGTCAAGGACGGTCGTTTCCGCGTCGAACTCACCTTCGACCGGGCACCCGACGGCCTCAACCGCGGCCAGACGATGGACGTGCGCGTCACGCTGGGCAGCACCGCCCCCGCGCTGGTCGTGCCGGTCGGCGGCTGGGTGGATGCGGGCGGCGGATCGTCGGTCTTCGTCCTCGACAGCGACGGCGCGCATGCCCGCCGCCGCACCATCAAGATCGGCCGCCGCAACCCCGAACAGGTCGAGATCCTGTCCGGCCTCGAACCCGGCGAACACATCGTCACCAGCAACACGTCGGCCGTGAAGGGCGACATCCTCAACATCCGCTGAAAGGCCCCGTCATGATCCGCCTAGAGAATATCCAGCGCCGCTACGTCTCCGACGAGGTCGAGACGACCGCGCTCCACGACATCGACCTGCACGTCCAGTCGGGCGAGTTCGTCGCGATCATGGGACCGTCGGGGTGCGGCAAGTCGACGCTGCTCAACACGCTGGGCACCGTCGATCGTCCGACCGGGGGGCGGTACATGTTCGGCGACCGCGATCTGGCAGCGCTGGACGAGGCGGCGCTGGCGCGGTTCCGCGGCGAGACGCTGGGCTTCGTGTTCCAGAGTTTCAACCTGATCGACGAACTGACGATCGCCGAGAATGTCGAACTCGGGCTGGCGTATCGCAAGGACCGGAGCGGCGACCGGCGCGCGCGCGTCGCGGCGGCGATGGACAAGGTCGGCATCGCGCACCGCGCGCGCCATTATCCGCATCAATTGTCGGGCGGTCAGCAGCAGCGCGCAGCCATCGCCCGCGCGATCGTCGGCGATCCGAAGCTGATTCTCGCGGACGAGCCGACCGGCAACCTCGACACCGAGAATGGTGCGCAGGTGATGAACATCCTGAACGGCCTCAATGCCGAGGGGGCGACGATCGTGATGGTCACCCACTCGCCCAGCCACGCCGACATGGCGAAACGCCGCATCGACATGCTCGACGGACGCATCGTCGCCTCCGTCGCCCGCGCCCTCTGATCCCTGAAGCAAGGACCCCGACCATGAACCGTCTCGCACTCGCCGCCCTGATCCTCGCCACGTCCACCGCTGCCATCGCCCAGTCCGGGGAGCGCCGGTTCGAGGTCGGGCGCTTCGACGCGGTCGAGCTGACCGGCTCCGACACGGTTCGCGTCGTGCCGGGTGCGGCATTCTCCGTCGTGGCGAGCGGCGATCCGCGCGCGGTCGCGGCGCTGACCGTCGACGTGCGGGGCAACACGCTGCGCGTCGGGCGGCGGCCGGGCAACTGGCGCGATAAGGGCGCCGTGGTCACGGTGACGATGCCCGCGATCCGCGCCGCGACGATCACCGGATCGGGGGATCTGGACGTGGGGCGCGTCGCCGGGGCTGCGTTCGCGGCAAAGGTCGGTGGCTCGGGCGACCTGCGGCTGCACGACGTTCGCGTTGGCGATGCGCGGATCGAGGTGGGCGGCTCGGGCAACGTCACGCTCGACGGCAATGTCGCGGGGGTGCTGGCGATCGACCTGTTGGGGTCGGGCGATGTCGTCGCGCGCGGCAACGCCGGGAATGTCGCCGTGCGGCTGGTCGGATCCGGTGACATCGACACGAGTGCGGTCCGGACGGCGCGCGTTCAGGTCGACCTGAGCGGATCGGGCGATGTGAAGACCTTCGCCAGCGACACGGCGCGGGTCGCCGCGGGGGGAACGGGCGACGTGACGGTCGCGGGGCATCCGCGCTGCAGCGTGCGCAAGACCGGCACCGCCGACGTGTCCTGCGGCTGATCCCCCGTCTCGAACCGGACTCCGGATCATGAACCGCTTCGCGCTCCTGACGCTCTATCGATCGCTGACGCGGCACAAGATGCACGCCGTGCTCAACATCGGTGGGCTGGCGGTCGGAATCGCGGTGTTCCTGGTGCTGGGCCTCTATGTCCGGTTCGAGACGAGTTACGAGAAATGGCTGCCGCGCCATGCCGGAATCTACCGCATGCTGACCGAGTTGCACCTGCCCGGCACCGCGTTCAACGGCGCGTACCCGGATACGATGACGGGCATGCTGGAACAGATGCGGCAGGATTTCCCCGGTCTCGTCGGCACCCGCATCCGCGGCGGGCGCAAGGGCGGCAGCGTCCTTCGCGGCGACACCGCGACGAAGGAGGACGTGGCGCAGGTCGATGCCGCGTTCTTCCGCGTGTTCGACCTGCCGATGGTTCGCGGCGACGGGGCGCAGGCGCTGGCCGATCCCACGGCTGCGCTGCTCAGCCGGTCGGCGGCGCGCAAGTTCTTCGGGAGCAGCGACCCGATCGGTCAGACGATGACGATCGCAGTGGATGCGCCCGCGACGTACCGCGTCGCCGGTATCTTCGATGATTTGCCGGCGAACAGCGACCTGCGCTTTTCGATCCTGCTGCCGATGCCGCGCACGCCGCCGGCGGGTGACTGGATGTGGTATAAGTGGGGCACCGCGTCCGCCGCGACCTTCCTGCGCTTCGCCACGCCAGCGCAGGCGCGCGCCTTCGAACGCGCGATGCCCGCGTTCATCCAGCGTCATGCCGGAATGGACCTGGGGCCGCGGCCGACCGACGTGATTTCCCTGCCGCTGATGCCGATCGCGGACGGCCACCTGCGCCCGGTCGGCCCGGAG
This sequence comes from Microvirga sp. SRT01, assembly GCA_018139225.1. GTDB lineage: Bacteria > Pseudomonadota > Alphaproteobacteria > Sphingomonadales > Sphingomonadaceae > Sphingomonas > Sphingomonas longa. The sequence continues at coordinate 250,995 of JAGSNX010000004.1, read as the reverse complement.
AGTGCCGGCCGGTCGCTGACGGTGGCGACGCTGGGGATCGTCGGCGTGCTGACGCTGCTGATCGCGATCGTCAATTACGTGAATCTCGCCACGGCGCGCGCCGGGCTGAGAGCGCGGGAAGTCGCGATGCGCAAGGTTCTGGGCGCGGATCGCGCCACGCTGGTCCGGCAGTTTCTGGGCGAGGCGGTGGCCACAGTCGCGGTCGCCGCGCTGGTCGGGTTGATGATCGCCGAGCTCGGGCTGCCCTACGTCAACGCGGCCGGTGGACTGGCGCTGACGATCCCTTACGCCCTCGTCGTGCCGGCGCTGGCCGTACTGGCGCTGCTGGTGGGGGTCGCGGCCGGCTTCTACCCGGCGCTGCTGCTGTCGCGCTTCCCCGCGGCGGCGGTGTTGGCATCCGCACGCGCGCCCGGCGGCGGTCGGGCGGGAGCGCGCCTGCGCGAGGCGCTGGTCGTCGTCCAGTTCGGCCTCGTCACCGCCTTCATCATCGGCACGATCGTACTGGTCGTGCAGGTCGCGCACGTCCGTAACGCCGATCTGGGATTCCGGCGCGACGGCCTGCTGATGGTGCCGTCGCTCGCCGATAAAGGCGTCGGGCCGGAGCGGACGCGCGCTTTGCTCGCCGCGTTTCGCACGCTGCCCGGCGTCGCGTCGGTGGGGGTGGGCGGTGCCGGGCCCGGTGGCGACGGCGGTGCGAACGTCGACGTGGTCGAGATGCCGGGGCGACCCGCGCCCGGCCTGTCGGTCATGACGCTGGTGACCGGACCCGATTTCTTCCGCACCTATGCCCCGACGTTGCTGGCCGGCCGCCTGTTCGACGACGCGCACCGTGCCGACGATTCGACGGACTGGCAGCGCTGGCCGAAGGGGCGCAACGTCGTCCTGAACGCGAAGGCGGCGGTCGCGCTGGGGTTCCGCACGCCGGCGGAGGCGATCGGCAAGACGGTCGGCGGGTCGATGCCGCGCACGATCGTCGGCGTGATCGACCGCTTGCGCTTCTTCTCGCCGCGCACGCCCGACGAGGCGACCTATTATGTCTACTACCGCGAGTTCGTGCCGACGCCGGTGGCGGCGATCCGCTTCACGGGCGACCGACGCACGATGACCGATGCGATCGGCCGCGCGTGGCGGCGGATCGCGCCCGACGTGCCGCTGATCGTCGAGAGCGCCGATCGACGCCTTGCTCCGTTGCACGAGGCGGACGAGCGGGCGGCGCGACTGTTCGCGATCGGATCGGGGCTGGCGGTCTTCATCGGCTGTATCGGATTGTGCGGCCTCGCCTCGTTCAACGCCGCGCGGCGGATGCACGAGATCGGCATCCGCAAGACGCTGGGCGCGTCGGCGGCGGACATCGTCCGGCTGCTGGTCGGCCAGTTCCTGCGGCCGGTGTTGATCGCCAATCTGCTCGCCTGGCCGATCGCCTATGCGGCGATGCGCCTGTGGCTGGCTGGGTTCGCCGACCCGATCGCGCTGTCACCCCTGTATTTCGTGGCGGCGAGCCTGCTCGCCCTCGTCATCGCGACGCTGACCGTCATCGGCCAGTCGCTGCGGGCGAGCCGCGCCGCACCCGCCCGGGCGCTGCGCCATGACTGATGTCTTCACCCTTTCCTCTGGTCTGGAGCGTTCGCGATGAACCGCTTTGCCTTGTTGACCCTGTATCGTTCGCTCACCCGCCACAAACTTTACGCCGCGCTGAACATCGGCGGGCTGGCGGTGGGGATCGCGGTGTTCCTCGTCCTGTCGCTCTATGCGCGGTTCGAGACGAGCTACGAGAAATGGCTGCCGCGGTATGACCGCATCTACCTCGTGCAATCGGTCTGGAACATGCCCGGTAGCGCGTTCAATGGCGCGATTCCGTGGACGATGGGCGGACTGCTGGACCAGATGCGGGAGGATTTCCCCGGCACGGTCGGCACGCGGGTGCGCGGCGGCGAGGATGCCGGCAGCGTCGTGCGCAGCGGTGCCGCCGTCAGCGAAGACGTCGCGCAGGTCGATCCGACCTTCTTCGACCTGTTCGACCTGCCGATGGCGCAGGGTGACGGCCGCGCCGCGCTGACGTCGCCGGCCAACGCGATCATCAGCGAGAGCGCGGCGAAGAAGTATTTCGGGTCGAGCGATCCGATCGGTCAGACGATGACGGTCGCGATGGACAGCGCCAACAGCTACCGCGTGGCAGGCGTGTTCCGCGACCTGCCGAAGAACAGCGAGTTCAAGCTGTCGATCCTGATCCCGCTGGCGAAGACGCCGCCGACCGACAATTGGTACCATTGGGGCAGCAGCCAGTTGCAGACATTCCTGCGCTTCGAAACGCCCGAGGCGGCGCGGGCGTTCGAGCGCAAGACCGGCACGTTCGTCGATCGCCGCGCAACCCAGGACATGGGCAAGGACGCGTCCAAGACGCTGAGTCTCGGCCTGTTGCCGATCGAACGCTGGCATCTGGAGCCGACCGGCACGCAGAGCGCCGGGCAGAAGCTGACCGTCGTCACGCTGGGGATCGTCGGGCTGCTGACGCTGCTGATCGCGATCGTCAATTACGTGAACCTCGCGACGGCGCGGGCAGGATTGCGGGCGCGCGAGGTCGCGATGCGCAAGGTGCTGGGTGCGGATCGCGGCGCGCTGGTCCGCCAGTTTTTGGGCGAGGCGGTGCTGACGGTCGCGCTCGCCGCGCTGATCGGGCTGATGCTGGCGGAACTGAGCCTGCCGCTGGTGAATGCCGCGGGCGGTCTGTCGCTGACGATCCCGTATCTGGTGGTCGTGCCGCTTTTGATGTTGCTGGTGCTGGTGGTCGGCGTTGCGGCGGGGTTCTACCCGGCGCTGTTGCTGTCGCGCTATCCGGCAGCGGCGGTGCTGGCGTCGGCGCGGTCGCCGGGCGGCGGTCGTGCGGGAACGCGCACGCGCGAGGCGCTGGTCGTGTTCCAGTTCGGGCTCGCCATCGCCTTCATCGTCGGCACCATCGTCCTGTTCGCGCAGACCCGGCACGTCCGGCAGTCCGATCTGGGGTTCAAGCGGGACGGATTGCTCGTCGTGCGCTCGCTGGCCGAGAGTCTGGTTTCCGCTCCGCAGAAGCGGGCGATGGTGCAGGCCCTGTCCGCCCTGCCCGGAGTCCAGACCGTCTCCGTTGCCGACAGTGCGGTCGGGGGGAGCGGCAACGACAGCAGCGACAACGTCAAGCTGCCCGGCGTCGCCGGTAACGGTCCGTCGCTACGCTGGATCGTCGTCGGCCCCCGCTTCTTTTCGGTTTACGGCAGCCGGCTGATCGCCGGGCGCGTGTTCGACGACGTGCACCGGGCCGACGACAGCGACGGCGTCGCCAAGGATCAGCCGCGGGCGATCGTCATCAATCGACGGGCCGTGCCGGCGCTGGGCTTCAGGTCGCCGGAGGAGGCGATCGGCAAAACCGTTGGCGTCGACCGGCCGCGTACGATCATCGGCGTGGTCGACGACATGCGGTTCGATTCGCCGCGCCAGGCCAATACGGCGACCTATTACGTGTATACGCGCAAGCCCGAGGAACTGGGCTCCAGCGTCGCGACGTTGCGCTTTACGGGCGATCCCCGGGCAATGGTCGCGTCTGTGCGCGGCGTGTGGCAGCGGATGGTGCCGCAGGTGCCGTTCGTCGGGGGTACGGCGGACCAGCGACTGGCGCAATTCTACGAAGCGGACGAGCGTGCGACGCGGCTGTTCGCGATCGGGGCGGGGCTGGCGGTGTTGATCGGCTGCGTCGGGCTGTGGGGGCTGGCGTCGTTCAATACCGCGCGGCGGGTGAAGGAGGTGGGCATCCGCAAGACGCTGGGGGCGTCGTCCACCGACATCGTCAAGCTGCTGGTCGGGCAGTTCCTGCGCCCGGTGCTGATCGCGAACGTGGTCGCGTGGCCGCTCGCGTTCGTGGCGATGCGGACGTGGTTGGCGGGGTTCGACGACCGCATCGCATTGTCGCCGCTGTTCTTCGTCGGCGCGAGCGTGGCGGCGACGTTGATCGCGGTGCTGACCGTGATCGGCCAGTCCCTGCGGGCGAGCCGCGCCGCACCGGCCTGGGCGTTGCGTCATGACTAGGTGGGTCTGCATCGCGGCGTTGCTGATCGCCAGCCCTGTGTCGGCGGAGACGCTGCGCGAGGCGGTCGTCGCCGCCTATGCCGGGAACCCGCAACTGGCGGCGGCGCGGGCGCGGCAGGAGGCGCTGGCGGAGACGCCGGAACAGGCGCGCGCGCTCGGCCGGTTGACGGCGGCGGGGGACGGGACCGCCGGCTACGACCGGTTCGGCTACGGGAAGGGCGGGATCGCCAGCGTGTCGGCGGCGCTGCCGATCTGGACCGGCGGACGGGTGCCGGCCGCGGTCCACGCCGCCGGCCGCGACGTCGCAGCGGGGGCGGAGGGGCTGCGCGATACCGAGGCGGCGATCCTGGAAAGCGTCGTCGCCGCCTATGCGGACCTGCTCTACAACCAGCAGGCGGTGGAGGTGGCGCGGGTCGGCATCGAGCGGCTCGATGCGCAGGTCGCGGAGGCGCGCTCGCGCTTCGGATTGGGGCAGGCGACGCAGACCGACGTCGCGCAGCTGGAGGCGCAGCGCGCCAGCGTCGTCGCCAATCTGGCGGATGCGGAGGGAACGCTGGCGACGGTCGAGGCGGCGTACCGTGCGATCGTCGGGCAGTCGGCGGGTGTGCTGACGGCGGAGGTGCCGCCGCCGGTGCGTCTGCCGACGACGCGCGATCAGGCGCGCGAGCGAGCGGCGACGGACAACCCGCTGCTGCTCCAACAGCGCCGTGCCGCCGAAGCCTCCGCCGCGCGGATCGCGCAGGAGCGGGCGGAGCGTGCACCGTCGCTGGGGCTGGTCGGCAGCTACGGTTATGGCGGACGGTTTGGGAGCGGCGACCTGCGCGGTTATGATGCGGGGGCGGTCGGGGGCGTCGCGCTGCGCGTGCCGCTGCTGACCGGTGGTCTCGTCGCGGCGCGGGTGCGGCAGGCGGAGGCGAACAACCGCGCCGACCGGTTCGGGGTCGATGCCGCCGCGCGCGAGGTCGAGCGCGGGGCGGACGCGGGCTGGGCCTTGCTGACGGCGGCGCAGGGGCGGCTGGCCGCCAATGTCGAGGGGCTGCGCGCCGCCGATCTGGCGCTGCGCGGCGTCAGGGCGGAATATGGCTTCGGCCTGCGCTCGACGATCGACATCCTCGTCGCCGACCAGAGTTTCCGCGCGGCGCAGCTGGCGGTGGCGCGCAGTCGCGGCGACGTGTTGATCGCGCAGGCCGCGTTGCTGCGCGCGACGGGGCAGCTCACCGCCGACGCGTACGGGTAAGGGCTATTTCGGGAGGAGCTGTCGCCCGCGCACGGTGAAGTCGACGGCCGTGGTTGGTGCCCCGGTCCCCGGCTGACCGCCGCCGACCGTCAGGCGGTAGCGGCCCGGCACGACCGCCCGCTCCCCCGCCTGCGACACGCTGGACAGGGCGCGGGCGTCGAAGGACAGGCGGACCTGCCGGCGTGCGCCGGGCGTCAGCGTCACGCGCTGGAATCCGCGCAGGGCGCGGACCGGCATGCCGGGGGCGTCGGGGAAGCTGAGATACGCCTGCACGACCTCGTCGCCGGGGACGGTGCCGGCGTTCGCGACCGTCACCGTCGCCTCCAGCGTCTCGCCGGCCTTCAGCGTCTTGCGCGACAGCGACACCGGCGAATAGGCGAAGCGCGTGTAGCTGAGCCCGTGGCCGAACGGGTAGAGCGGGGTGCCCGTGAAATAGCGATAGGTGCGACCCTGCATGCCGTATTCGCGGAACGGCGGCAGTTGTGCCGCGCTCTTGTAGAAGGTCACGGGCAGGCGACCGGACGGATTGTTCGCGCCCGACAGCGTGCGGGCGAGGGCGGTGCCCCCCTCCTGTCCGGGATACCACGCCTCGACGATGGCGTTCGCGTTGGCGGCGGCCCAGTTCACCGACAGCGCCGATCCGTTCATCAACACCGTCACCAGCGGCGTGCCGGTCGCCTTGACCGCCTTCAGCAGGTCCTCCTCGTCGCGCGGCAGGTCGAGGCTCGACCGGTCGCCGCCGATGAACCCGGGCAGGTTGACGGTCATCTCCTCCCCCTCCAGCGCGGAGGTGATGCCGACGACGCCGATCACCACGTCCGCAGCCTTGGCGGCGGCGACCGCACGGGCCAGCGCATCGGCGCGCACCTCGTTCCAGACGAAGCGGGGCGGAAAGCGGCTGTTGGTCTGTTCGATCCGCACGGCGTGGCGCGCGCCGCGCTTCAGCGTCATCGTCACCAGATTGGCGCCGCGCTGTTGTGGGTCGGTGTTGTCCGCAACCAGCCGGTCGTCGATCCAAAGCCGCGCGCTGCGACCGTCGATGCCGATGCGATACGTACCGTCGGCCGGTGCGGCGACGAAGCCGGTCCAGCGGATCGAGGTGGCGGCGGCCCCCGGCAGCGCCGCGGGCGTGTTGCGGTCGAAGCTGACGCGCGCATCGGTGCGGGTCAAAGCGGGTGCGCCGGTCAGCGCCCCGTTGTTCCAATACTGGCCGCGAAGGCCGCGTGCGCCGTCCGGTGTCGACAGTGCCGCAGTCGGCACCGGTTCCGCGAGGCGCAGGAAATCGGTGCCGGGTTCGAACACGATCTGCGCGTCGGGAAACTCGGCGCGCAATCCGTCGAGCGCGGTGACCGGCTTCAGCGGCTGGCCGTGATAATTGCCCAGCAACACGTCGACCTGATCCGCCAGCGGCCCGACCACGGCGATGCGCTTTATTCGGCCGGGCGACAGCGGCAGGACGCCGTCGTTTTTCAGCAGCACCATCGACTCGTCGGCGAGTTTCAGCGCAAGGGCACGGTGCGCGTCCGAGTTCAGGGCGGTGTCGGGGATGCGCGCATACGGCACCTGCGCCGGCGGATCGAACAGGCCGAGCTTCAGGCGCGCGGTGAACAGGCGGCGGAGCGAGGCGTCGACGTCCGCCTGCGGCAACAGGCCGCTCTTCATCGCGTCGAGATAGCGGTCGTAATCGGAGGTCGCGCCGGGGCCGCGGCCATATTCGGCGCAGTCATTGTCGACGCCGAACTTCATCGACAGCGCTGCCGCCTCCGCCATCGTGCCGACGGTGTGGTGGCCGCGCTGGATGTCGGCGATCGAGTCGCAGTCGGAGACGACATGGCCCTTGAACCCCCAGGCGCCCCGCAGCCGGTCGTTGAGCAGGAAGCCGCTGGCGCAGGCGGGGTCGCCATTGACCGAATTGTACGCGCACATCACCGATTCGACCTTTCCGTCGACGACGAGCGCGCGAAAGGCGGGAAGGTAGGTGTCCTCCAGATCGTGGAGGCTGACGGTGATGTTGTCGCTGTGCCGCGTCGGCTCCGGCCCGCTGTGCACGGCATAATGCTTGGCGGTGGCGGAGACGCGGTAATAGCGCGGGTCGTCGCCCTGCATCCCGCGCACGAACGCCACGCCCAGTTCACCAGTCAGATACGGATCTTCACCGTACGTCTCCTGACCGCGGCCCCAGCGGGGATCGCGGAAGATGTTGATGTTCGGCGACCAATAAGTCAGCCCCTGCATGATCCGGTGCGGTGCGCCGCTCCGTTCGACCTGATTCCAGCGGATGCGGCCCTCGGTCCCGATCGCTTCCCCCATCGCCAGCATCGCGGGCGTGTCGAAGGTCGCGGCGAGGCCGATCGGTTCGGGAAAGACGGTGGCGTAGCCGTTGTTGGCGACGCCGTGCAGCGCCTCGCTCCACCAATTATATTCGGGGATGTTCAGGCGCGGGATCGCGCGCGCCTGATTGACGAGTTGCGACGCCTTTTCCTCCGGCGTCAGCCGGGCGATCAGGTCGTCGACCCGCCGTTCCACCGGTAGCGACGCGTCGCGGAAGGGGATCGGGGCGGCGACCTGCGCGCTGGCGGTGCTGGCGAGAAGGGCGGATGCCAGCGCCACTATCGACGCGCGCTCGATCACGTCGGATTTCATATCCATGGGCATCATGCCTCCTCCACCCCGATCAGGCGACGCGGATCGACCATCGCCCAGGCGAGGGTGCCGACGACGACGACCGCAGCCCCGGTTCCGAACGCCGCCGCCCAGCCGTATCGCGCGGCGATCCACGGCGTCAGCGACGAGGTGAGCGCACCGCCGAGCTGGCAACCGACGTTCATCAGGCCCGATACGACGCCGGTGTGGCGGCCGGCGATGTCGGCGGTCACCGACCAGAACGAACTCTGCGACAGATAGATCGCGCCGCCGCCGAGCGCGAGCGTCATCACCGCGAGCGGGACATTGTCGACCTGCGATCCCAGCACCAGAAACAGCGCCGTCAGCACGAACGACACCATCGCGAGACCGGACCGGCCCCAGTACAGACCGTGCCGCCGCGACACCGCATCGTTGATGAACCCGCCCGCGAGGCACCCGACCGTCATCGCCAGGAACGGCGCCATGCCGAACAGCGCGCTCGATTTCAGGTCCAGGCCCCGCGCCTCGGCGAGATAGATGAAGAACCAGCTGAAGAAGATCCAGATGACGTAACCGAACGCGAAATAGCTGAGGAACAGCCCCCAGACGTTGCGGCTGGCGAAGATCGCGCGCCACGGAATCGGGCCGTCCGCCTCCGTCACGCGCGGTGGCAGGCCGGATTCGATATAGGCGAGTTCGGCCGCGTTGACCTTGGCATGATCCTGCGGCCGGTCGCGCGCGATCGTGTACCAGACCAACGCCGCGACCAGACCGATTGCGGCGCAGACGTAGAACGAGGCCTGCCAGCCGCCGAATGCGATCACCGCGCTGATCAGCGGAGGCGTCAGCCCGGAGCCCGCGCCGACGCCCGCGAAGATCAGGCCGTTCGCCTTGCCGCGTTCGTGCGCGGGCACCCAGCGCGACACGAACTGGTTGCCGGACGGGTACACCGCCGCCTCGCCGATCCCCAGTGCGAAACGGACCACGACCAGCATCAGGATCGCGTAGGCGCCCTGCGGCGGGACCAGTGCGGTCGCAACGCTGAACACGCCCCACCAGATCAGCGCGATCGTCAGCAGCTTGCGCGGACCCATCCGCGCCGCCAGCCAACCGGCCGGCACCTGGAAAGCGGCATAGCCGATCAGGAAGGCGCTGAAGACCCAGCCGAGCTGGATCTGGTCGATTCCGTATTCCCGGCGCATCTGGACGCCGGCGACGGAGATGTTGGTGCGATCGAGGAACGCGATGGCGCTGATGACGAACAGCATCGCCACAAGCCGGATGCGGATGTTCGTGCGCCGCTCGACGGTCGCCATGGCCCTCTCCCCGATCTGCGGTAATCCCGCATAATATCCTATATGATCGACGATAGCTGCGATATAGGCAGGCGTAAAGACCCGCATCGGCACCGCGTCGCCGGCTCAACTTCCGCAGCGAATCCCGCTACGGATCGGTGAAGCCGGTGCTGCCGAGAACGTCGTAAGGAGAAGATGCCCGTGAACCCGTCCCGCCTGCTTGCCATGCTCCTGCTGGCATCGTCGCCGATCGCCGCCGCACCTGCGGATCAGCATCCGTCGCAGCCCGGATCCAACCCGATCATCCGCGACAAGTTCACCGCCGATCCGGCCCCGCTGGTCGTCGGCGATCGCCTGTATTTGTATGTCGGCCATGACGAGGCGCAGCGCGACGAGATGTTCAACATGCGCGAATGGCTGGTCTATTCGACGACGGACATGAAGCACTGGACCGACCACGGCCCGATCATGAAGGTCAAGGATTTCAAGTGGGCGAAGCAGGATGCCTGGGCCTCGCAGACGATCTTCAAGAACGGCAGATACTGGTTCTACGCGGCGGTCGAGCATGACGCGACGCATTCGGGCAAGGCGATCGCGGTGGCCGTATCGGACAAGCCGACGGGGCCGTTCGTCGATGCCAAGGGATCGGCGCTCGTCACCAACGCAATGACGCCGAAGGGCACGCATAGCTGGGAGGATATCGACCCCACCGTCTTCACCGACGACGACGGAACGACGTGGATCGCGTGGGGCAACCGGCAATGCTACATCGCCAGGCTGAAGCCCAACATGATCGAGATCGACGGACCGATCCGCGAGATCACGCCGCCGCATTTCGAGGAGGGCCCGTGGCTGCACAAGCGCGGCAAGATGTATTACCTGACCTACGCCTCGCTCGACCGGAAGACGCACCGGGACGAGCGCGTGTCCTATTCGACTGCGCCGTCGATCAACGGGCCGTGGACGTATCGCGGTGAGCTGACCGGATCGGGCAAGTACAGCTTCACGATCCACCCCGGCATCGTCGAGTATAAGCGCAACTGGTACCTGTTCCTGCACAATGCCACGCTGGCGATCGGCGACCTGAACGGATCGATCGGCCGGCGCGCCGTGACGGTGGAGCATCTCCGCTACAACCCCGATGGTACGATGATCCCGGTGGTGCAGACCGATGCCGGCGTGACCGCGCCGGCGGACAGAGCGAGATAATCGCGCTACCGCACCCGCTTCAGCACACGGTCGGCCCAGGTCAGGAAATGCGGGATGTTGGGCGCGTCGGTGTGGCCGCCGTCGTGCTGCCGCCACGCGAGTTCGCCTGCGTCCCTTGCTTCCAGGACGGCGGGCATCGGCATATTGCGGTAATCGCCGTCCGCGACACCGCTCGCACCGAGGAGGCGGTAGACGCGGCTGGCATCGACCGTCGCCATCCAGCTACCGCGCTGGTCCAGCCACGGCGCGTCGCCGGCGGCGGGGATGCCGTAGCTGACATAGACCGGGCGCGGTGCACACAGGGCGATCAGGCCGTTGGCGTCGACCGGGAGCGCACTGGCATCCAGCTGCGGGGGCGACACGCCCTTCGTGTCGTATTTCAGGAAGTTGCCGGCCATCCAGTGGTATTCGCCGGTGGCGAGATTGCCGACCTCCTCCCCGAAATGCCGGCGCAGCGGCGTCGTCCCGCCCTTGCCGGATGATCCCAGCAGCGCGACGGCGAACCGCGGGTCGAACGCCATCGTCACCAGCGCCGCCTTGCCGTAGCGCGACACGCCCTCGATCCCGATGCGGGTCGCGTCGACGGCGGGGTCGGTCGCCAGCCAGTCGAAGCCGCGACTCGCCGCCCACGCCCACGCCCGCAGCGCGCCCCACTGGTCGGGCCGGCGCGGGGCACCGCCGTTCGCTAGGCCGATGATGCCCGATCGCAACCCGGAGCCGTCGTCGGCCTGCGCGCTCAGCGGGTCGATCATCGCATAGCCCCAGCCGGCGGCGATGATCTGTTCTGGGACGGACGGGGTCGGGTCGAAGCGGCGCGGCGCCGCGGGTCCGGCGAGCATGTGCGCCTGATGACGGGCGAAGATGGGCTTGAGGGCCGGATCGCGCTCGGCGAGCAGCGCCTTGAGCGCGGCGTCGATCCGCTCGCTTTCGTCCGCCGTGGGCTGCGACGGGGCGGGGAAGGCGGCGGGGCCGAACATCATCAGTACCGGCACCTTGGCTGTCGCGCGGGCGGGCAGCACGACCAGCATCCGCAGTCGGACCGGCGGCATGCCGGGGCGCGGATCTGCAACCTCCCCGATCAGGCGACGCGCAGTGACGGCGCGGCCGAAGCCGATCGTCTCCGCATCGCTGGCATCGACGTGCCAGCGGACCGGCGGCAGGTCGGCGGGCACCCGGCCATACACCTCGCGCTCGTAGATCGCGGCGATGGCGGGGCGCTGGACGTCGCGCCACTGCGCAGCGGTGCGGACCGGGCGACCGTCCGTCGTCCGCAACGCGTCGGGCAGCGGATAGGGGTTGGCGGTCGCTTCGTCGGTGCTGGCGGCATCCGGTGCTTTCGGGTCGCCGTTCGCGCCGGGGATCAGTGCGGTGATGCCCAGCGCCCGCATCATCGCCGCGCGATCCGCGTCGGCGGCGGGGTTCTGCGCGACGCCGGCGGTCGCGACCGCAACGAGCGAGAACGATAAGAGTGACCGCAGCATCATCGTGCCGCTTTGCCGAGGGGCCGGGGGGAGAGCCAGCCGCCGTCCGAGAGCCAGTCGTACAGGCGGTCGGGCCAATGCAGGATCGAGATGCGCGGCGACTCGTCCAGATTGAAGGCGTGATCGCTGTCCGCGTACATGTGCAGTTCCGCCGACACTCCGGCTTTTCGCAGCTGTTCGTAAAGCGCCACGGACGGCGCGGCGCAGCATGCGTCGAGACTGCCCGCGACGAGGAAGGCGGGCGGGGCGCTGGCGATGGCCTTCGCCGGAATGCCGCGCGGGCCGGGGAAGACGAGGACCTGAAAATCGGGGCGGCCCGACAGCCGGTCGATCGCATCGACGACGGGGCGGCCGGCGGGAGTCGGGTTGTCGGCGATCAGCGACACCAGCTCGCCACCCGCCGAAAAGCCCATCGCGCCGACGCGGGCGGGGTCGATGCCGTAATCGGCGGCATGCGCGCGCACCCAGCGGATCGCGCGGCGGGCGTCGTCGGCGGCATCGCCGTCCACCGAATAGGGCGACCCGGGCTCGTTCCCCAACCGGTATTTCAGGACGAACGCGGTGATGCCCATGCGGTTGAGCGCGGTTGCGACCTTCGTGCCCTCGTTGGTCCAGACCAGCAGCTTGTGTCCGCCGCCGGGCATGATGACGACCGACGCGCCGTTGCGGTTCTTCGCCGCAGCGGGGAAGACGAGCAGCGACGGGTCGTGGATGTTGCGCACCCAGTAATCGCGCCCGACTTCCGCTTGCCCGCGACGCTTCGCCGCGCCGGGTGCTCCCTGCGGCCAGAGCGGCACCGCGGTGTAGGTCGCGGGCGACTCCGGCGCGGGGTCCTGCGCGGTGAAGGTCTGCGCCACGACGGGAGCGGCGAGCAACAGGCAGGCCGACAGGATCACACGGCGCATCGGCACTCTCCCCAATCCTATAGCATTTGCGCTTTCATGCGGGGAACACGGGACTTGGCGCAAGGGGGGTCGTGCGTTCTCAGGCGCCCCAACCGCCGCCGAGCGCACGGAAGACGTCGACCTGCGCGGTGGCGATCTGTGCGTCGGCGAGCGCGAGCGTCGCCTCCGTGTCGGCCAGCGTGCGTTCGGCGTCGAGCGCGACGAGGCTGTCGATCTGGCCCTCACGCTGCTGCGCGCGGGTGATGCGTGCGGCGGCGGCAGCCTGATCGCGCGCGGATTGCAGGGCGGTGCGGCGTTGCAGCGCGTTGGCGTAGGCCGACAGCGCGGTCTCGCTTTCCTCCAGCGCCTGCAACACCGTGCCGTCGAAGGTCGCAAGCGCGGCCTGCGTGTCCGCCTCCGCGCCGGCGATGCGCGCGCGCGCCCTGGTCGGGTTGACGTTCCAGTTGATGAGCGGGCCGAGCAGCCAGCGCAACGGACCGCCGCCGAACAGGTCGCCAAGGCCAGCGCTGGTCTGGCCGATCGAGCCGCCGAGGCTGATCTTCGGATACAGGTCGGCGGTGGCGACGCCGATCCGTGCGGTGGCGGCGGCGAGGCGGCGTTCGGCGGCGCGCACGTCGGGGCGGCGGGCGAGCAGTTGCGCGCCGTCGCCGATCGGGATGGGACGATCGAGCCGCAGCGTCGTCGTGCGGGCGGCGGCGATCGGCGGCAGGTCGGCGGGCGCGCGGCCGGTCAGCGTCGCGAGCCGGAACAACGCCGCCTGGCGCTGCGCCCGAATCGCGGGGATGTCGGCGAGGCGCTGGTCGCGCAACGCGGCGATGCGGGCGGTGTCGAGACCGGTGGTCAGGCCGACCTTGGCGCGGTTCGACGTGACGCCGAGCGAACGGTCGATCAGCGCGACGATCCGCTCCGCCACGGCGATGCGTTCGGCGGCGGAGGCGGCGTCGGCATAGGCGCGGGCGGTCTCGGCGGCAATCGAGACGCGCACCGCGTCGAGGTCCGCCTGCGCCGCGCCGACATCGCCGCGCGCCGCCTCGACGTTGCGGCTGATGCGGCCGAACAGGTCGACTTCGTACGAGACGTTGAGGCCGCCATCGACGCGCCAGCCTTCGCGATCGACGCCGGGGATGGTCTGGATTTCGGACACGCGGCCGTAATTGCCGCTGGCGCTGACGTTGCCCTGCGGCTGGCGGGCGCCGCGAACCTCCCGCAGCGACGCGCGGGCACGGGCGAGGCGGGCGGCGGCGACACGCAGGTCGGTGTTCGCCCCGAGCGCGTCGGTGACGAGGCCGTCGAGGACGGGGTCGCTGTAGAGTTGCCACCAGCGTTGGCTGGCGGGGGCGGTCGGGTCGACCGCGGTGCTGGTCGACAGGAACGGCCCTGCCGCGGCGACGGGCGTCTGCGGGGCGACATAGTCTGGGCCGGTCGCGCAGGCGGCGAGGGCCAGTGCTGTGGCCAGTGCGGAAACGGTGGCGAGGATGGCACGCATGGTTTTGCTCCTTATTCCGCCGGCAGCGCGTGGGGCGCGGGGCTGGCGGCGTGCCGGCGGCGGGCGAGACGATCGCCCAGCGCGCGGCACACGACGTAGAAGGTGGGCGTGAACAACAGGCCGAACCCGGTGACGCCGATCATGCCGAAGAACACCGCGGTACCCAGCGCCTGCCGAAGCTCGGCACCGGCACCCTTCGCGATCAGCAGCGGCACCGCGCCGAGGATGAACGCGAAGCTGGTCATCAGGATCGGCCGCAATCGGTCCTGCGCCGCGCGCACCGCGGCTTCGACCGGGGACAGGCCGTCCTGTTCCTCCGCCTGCTTGGCGAATTCGACGACGAGGATGGCGTTCTTCGCGGCGAGCGCGATCAGTACGACCAGGCCGATCTGGGTCAGGACGTTGTTGTCCATGCCGCGCAGGTTCACGCCGATCATCGCCGCGAGCAGGCACATCGGCACGATCAGGATGATCGACAGCGGCAGCACGAGGCTTTCATACTGCGCCGCCAGCACGAGGAAGACGAACACCACCGCCAGCGCAAAGACGATCGCCGCCGTGCTGCCCGCCGCCTTCTGCTGGAAGGCGATGCCGGTCCATTCGGTGCCGTAGCCCGCCGGCAGCGTCTCGGCCGCGACCTTTTCCATCGTCACCAGCGATCGGCCGGAGGAATAGCCGGGCGCGGTGTCGCCATCGACCTCGACCGCGGGAAAGAGGTTGTAGCGGGTGACGCGGTACGGCCCGGTCTTGTCGCGGAAGGTCGACACTGATCCGATCGGCACCATCGCGCCGCTGTTCGACCGCGTCTTCAGGTTGGCGATGTCCGCCGTGGTCGCGCGGAACGGGGCGTCGGCCTGCGCGGTGACGCGGTAGGTGCGACCCAGCAGGTTGAAGTCGTTGACGAAGGCCGAGCCGAGATAGACCTGCAACGCCTCGAACACGCGTTCCGGGGGGACGCCGAGCATGTCGGCCTTGGCGCGGTCGATGTCGGCGAAGATACGCGGCGTGGCGCTGTCGAAGAAGGTGAAGACCTGCGCCAGCCCCTCGGTCTGGTTCGCCTTGGCGAGCAGCTTGCCCGTCTCCTCGCCCAGCTTCTGGTAGCTGCCGCCGTTCTTGTCCTGCACGATCAGGCGATAGCCGCCGGCCGACCCGATACCCTGGATGAGCGGCGGCGGGATGACGAGGATACGCGCCTCGTCGATGTCCGCGGTGACCTTGCGGGCTTCCGCCATGATGCTGGCGAGGGTGACGCCGAGCGCCTGACGGTCCTCGAACGATTTCAACGGGATGTAGGCGGCGGCGGCATTGGGGGCGAGCGTTTGCGACGGACCGTCGAAGCCCGCGAGCATCACCGCGCCCTTGACGCCGGCCAGTGGCAGGATGCGCTTGGCGACCTTTTGCACGACAGCGTCGGTGCGCTCCACCGAGGCGCCGGAGGGAAGCTGGACGACGGTCAGGAAGTAACCCTGATCCTGCGCCGGGATGAAGCCCGACGGCGTCGCCCAGAACAGCGCACCGGTAGCGGCGATCAGGCCGAGATAGACGGTCATCATCCGCTTGGGACGGGCGACGAGCGCGGCGGTGAGCGCGGCGTAGCGGGCGCTCATCCGTTCGAAGCCGCGGTTGAACGCATCGCCCGCGCGGCGGACGGTGCGGGTCAGGCGATTGCCGTTTTCTGCATGGACGTGCGCCTTGAGCAGCATCGCGGCGAGCGCCGGCGACAGCGTCAGCGACAGCAGCAGCGAGATGATCGTCGCCGTCGAGATCGTCACCGCGAACTGGCGGTAGAACGCGCCGGACAGGCCGGTGAGGAACAGCGTGGGCACGAACACCGCGCACAGCACCAGCACGATCGCAACCAGCGCGCCCGACACCTCGTCCATCGACGTGCGTGCCGCCTCCAGCGGGGTCAACCCGCGCTCCAGGTTGCGCTCGACATTCTCGACCACGACGATCGCGTCGTCGACGACGATGCCGATCGCCAGCACCAGTCCGAACAGTGACAGGTTGTTGAGGCTGTAGCCGAGCGCCGCCAGCACCGCGAAGGTGCCGATCAGCGAAACGGGAATGGCCACGATCGGGATGATCGCCGCGCGCCATTTCTGCAGGAAGACAAGGATGACGAGCACGACGAGGATCATCGCCTCAACGAGGGTATGCTTCACCGCGTCGATCGACTGGGCGATGAACTCGGTCGGGTTGTAGATGACGCGGTATTCCAGCCCCTTGGGGAAGTCCTTCGCCATCGCGTTCATCTCGGCGCTGACCGCTTCGGCGGCGGCGAGCGCGTTCGATCCGGGGCGCTGGAAGACGGCGGCGATGACGGTCGGCTCGCCCGACAGATAGGTGTTGGAGCCGTAATCGGCCGCGCCGAGCTCGACCCGCGCGACATCGGCGACGCGGACCTGACGACCGTCCGCATCGGTGCGGATCACGACCTGAGCGAACTGCGCCGGATCGACGAGGCGGCCCTGCGTCTCGACGTTGAGCTGGAACGCGCTGCCGTTCGCATAAGGCGGCTGGCCGAGCGTGCCGGCGGCGACCTGCACGTTCTGCGCGCGCAGGGCCGACACGATGTCGCCCGCGGTCAGGTTGAGCGCGGCGGCGCGGCCGGGATCGATCCACACACGCATTGCATAGTCGCGCGCGCCGAACAGCCGCACGTCGCCGACGCCATCGATGCGCGCCAGCCGGTCGCGGACCTGAGTCAGCGCGTAATTGGAGATGTAGCCGCGATCGAGGCTGTGGTCGGGCGAGACGAGGTTCACGACCATCAGGAAGTCGGGCGACGTCTTGCGCGTGACGACGCCGAGGCGCTGCACCTCTTCCGGCAGGCGGGGCACCGCGACCGCGACGCGGTTCTGGACCAGCACCTGCGCGGCGTCGAGATCGGTCCCGAGCTTGAAGGTGACGGTGATCGTGACCGTGCCGTCGCCGGTCGACTGGCTGCTCTGGTAGAGCATGTTGTCGACGCCGTTGATCTCCTGCTCGATCGGCGCGGCGACCGTCTCCGCGACAGTTTCCGCCGATGCGCCGGGATAGGTTGCGGTGACCGTCACCGTCGGCGGCACGATGTCGGGATATTGGGAGACGGGCAGGCCCCAATAGGCAATCGCGCCGACGATCGTGATGATGACCGCGATGACCGCGGCGAAGATCGGGCGCGTGATGAAGAAGCGCGAAAAGCGCATGGCAGGCTCCCCGGAAGAGGATGGAATTCGACAGGTGTGTCGGTCTCACCCTCACCGGCGATGTGCGCGGGTGAGGGTGAGTGGATGTTACCGGGCGAAGGTGACTTCGCCCGCAACCGGCGCAGCGCCGCCGCCGGGCGGCGCGGCATCCGCCGTGGGGGCGATACGGCCGGGCTTGGCGGTGACCTTGGTGCCGGGCATCGCCATCTGCGTGCCGCTGATGACGACGCGGTCGTTCGGCGACAGGCCGGCGCGAATCACGCGCAGCCCGCCCAGCACGGGGCCGAGCTGCACCGGTTTGGCGACGACCGAGCCGTCCTGCGCCACGGTCAGCAGCGTCTTGCGCGCCTGATCGGTCTGGACGGCGGAGTCGGGGACCAGCAGCGCGCGCGTGGTGCCGCCGCTGCCGAGGCGCATGTTGCCGAACAGGCCCGGCGTCAGGAACAGGCCGGGGTTGGCGAGCACTGCGCGGCCTCGGATCGTGCCCGATTTCGGGTCGAGGCCATTGTCGGTGAAATCGAGGCGACCCTTCCAGCGATAGTCGCCCTCGTCCTGCAACTTGACCTCGACCGGCGTCACGTCGGCGCCCGAGGCGGCGGCGCGTCTGGTCTTGAGGAACAGCGCTTCCGAGCCGTCGAAGGTGAAGTAGATGGGGTCGAGCGCGTTGATCGTGGTTAGCAGCGTGCCGTTCGAGTCGCCCGCGGCGACCAGGTTGCCGGCGTCGATGCGACGGTCGGAGATGCGGCCGGCGATCGGCGCGCGGACCTGCGTGAACTCCATGTCCAGCGCGCGCGAGCGGACGCGAGCCTGTGCTGCGGCGAGGCTGGCGGTCGCGGCGCGCAGGCGGGCGTTGAGTTGGTCGACGTCGCTCTTCGACACCGCATCATCGGCGACGAGCCGGTTGGCGCGGTCGAGATTGGCGCGCGCAAGGGCGACGTCGCTCTGTGCGCTCGCCAGACCGGCTCGCGCTTCGGCGAGCGAGGCGGCGAAGGGGCGGGAATCGATCGTGAAGAGCAACTGGCCCTTTCGCACGATCGCGCCGTCGGTGAAGTGGACCGCGGTGACCGCACCCGACACGCGCGGGCGTACCTCGACGCTGCGGCTGGCTTCAAAGCGGCCGACATAATCGTCCCATTCGTTGACCTCGCGCAGCAGCGGCTGGGCGACCGTGACGGCGGGTGGCGGCGGCGCCGCGGCGGCGGGGGCGTCGCGGTCGATCAGCGTGTAGCCGAGCGCGACGGCGGCTACCGGCAGCAGCAGCAGCGCCGGCTTGCGCCAGCGTGGCTTGGCGTGTGCTGGCGACGGGTCGTCCCGCGCCTGACCCTGCGGGGCCTCGACGGGTGAATACATGTTCATGCGCGGTTTCCCTTCGGCGTAGGGGCGGCGGTGACGTTTTGGTGGGCCATGATGATCTCCCTCGATCATGTCTGATGGGCACAGCGGGTCGTTGCCCGCGGGCCCTGTTGCGACGGGGCGTCCGTGGCGGATGAAATTCGGCACAGGGGTATGTTCGGCCACGCAGTCGCGCGCCGTGGATCGCTCCGGCAAAGGACAAGCCGGCCCTCCCACTCCGCGAAGGCCGTGCGTTACGCTGGGACGCGATCGGTCGGTGGGGCCGTCACGTTCTATACTGAACGGTATATAAACGGCGTGACAGGTTCGTCAATAGCATTGTGTACCGACAGGTATGTTTCGTGTCCAGATCGCTCATTCAGGCTCGCCCGGAACCCCCCGACTCTCCTGACGTACTGAGTCCCGAACAACCCCAAGGACTTCGGCATGAGCAAATCGACCAGCGACTTCATCGTCGAGCGTCTGAAGGCGTGGGGCGTAACGCGGATCTACGGTTACTCCGGCGACGGCATCAACGGCGTGCTGGGCGCGCTGCAACGCGCGGAAAAGGCGGGCGAGGGCATTGAGTTCATCCAGGTCCGGCATGAGGAGATGGCGGCGTTCATGGCCACTGCGCATGCGAAGTTCACCGGTGAGCTGGGCGTGTGCCTGTCAACCGGCGGGCCGGGCGCGACCCACATGCTGACCGGGATGTACGACGCCAAGCTGGATCATGCGCCGTTGCTGGCGATCTGCGGGCAGGCCGAGTCGACGGTGCGCGGGGCGGTGTACCAGCAGGAACTGAACCTGGACCGCGTTTTCGCCGATGTCGCGGCGTTCGTGCAGGAGGCCGCCGCGCCGGCGCAGATCCGGCACCTGATCGACCGGGGCCTGCGCGTCGCGATCGCGGGCAACACCGTCACCGCACTGATCTTCCCAAAGGACGTGCAGGACGAGCCGTGGGAGGAGCCGGCGCGCGCACATGGCTTCACGCGCTCCGGCCCGGGCTATTCGCGGCCGTTGGTGGTGCCGCAGGAGGCGGACCTGCGCCGCGCCGCCGAGGTGCTGAACGCCGGGTCGAAGGTCGCGATCCTGATCGGCGCGGGCGCGCGCGCAGCGGCGGCGGAGGTGGAGCATGTCGCCGACCTGCTGGGTGCGGGCGTCGCCAAGGCGCTGCTGGGCAAGGACGTGCTGCCCGACGACCTGCCCTTCGTCACCGGGTCGATCGGGCTGCTCGGCACGAAGCCGTCGTCGGACATGATGGAGGGGTGCGACACGCTGCTGATGATCGGCACCGGCTTTCCGTGGGCGGAGTTCCTGCCGGCGGACGGACAGGCGCGGGCGGTGCAGATCGACATCGCCGCCGACATGCTCGGCCTGCGCTATCCGGTGGAGGTCAACCTGCACGGTGGCGCTGCGGAGACGCTGCGCGCGCTGCTGCCCTTCCTTCAGCGCAAAACGGATCGTGGCTGGCTGGACGGGATCGTCGACGGGATGCGCGACTGGCACGAGACGCTGAAGAAGCGGGCGTTCGCCGCCGCCAACCCGGTCAACCCGCAGCGGGTCGTGTACGAGATGTCGCCGCGCCTTCCCGCCGATGCGATCGTCACGTCCGACTCGGGGTCCTGCGCCAACTGGTATGCGCGCGACTATCAGGTGAAGCGGGGGCAGCGATCGTCGCTGTCGGGCGGGTTGGCGTCGATGGGGGCGGCGGTCCCCTATGCAATCGCGGCGAAGTTCGCGTTTCCTCACAAGCCGGTCGTGGCGCTGGTCGGCGACGGGGCGATGCAGATGAACAACATGGCGGAGCTCATCACCGTCCAGAAATACTGGCAACGCTGGGCCGATCCACGGCTGATCGTCTGCGTCTTCAACAACGAGGACCTGAACGAGGTGACGTGGGAGCAGCGCGTGATGGAGGGCAATCCGCGCTTCGCCACGACGCAGGACATTCCCGACGTGCGCTATTCGCAGTTCGCGGAGATGATCGGGCTGACGGGTATCTTCGTCGACGATCCCGAACAGCTCGGTGCTGCGTGGGACAGGGCGCTGGCGGCGGACCGGCCGGTGGTGCTGGAGGTGAAGACCGATCCGGAGGTCGCGCCGCTGCCGCCGCACGTCACGTTCGAGCAGGCAAAGGCGTTCATGTCGTCCATGGCGAAGGGCGACAAGGGTGCCGGTCGCGTGATGATGGAGACGGTGCGCCAGCTGGTCGGTGGGCATCCGAAGGCGGACTGACGGGTTCGGGGTCGCTCCAGCGAGTGCGAGCGGGTAAGGAGCGGCCCGTGTTTCGTCGTTCCAACCTTCTCGTCGCTGCGCTTCTAACGTGGCTGATCGCCGCGCTGCTCGTGGCCTCGCCGCTGGCTGCGCAGACCGAGGATCCGGTCGGTGGCGTGGTCACCCACCTGTCGACGGCGTCGAACGAGGTGCGCGCGGTCGAGCGTGCCGCCGACACCGTCGACACACGCGAGGATCGCGCCGCGCTGACCGATCGCCTGTCGGCGGTGCGCGCCACCGCCGCCGACGCGGGCACGACGCTGGACGCGCAGATGGCGCTGGTCGATGCCAAGATCGCGGAGATCGGCCCGGTGACGCCCGGTATCGTCGACGCGCCGGACATCGCCGCGCAGCGCAAGCTGCTGGCGCAGCGGCGCGCGACGATCGACTCCGCGATCCGCCGCGGCAAGTTGCTCAACGTCGAGGCGCAGCAGCTCGCCGACCGGATCGCGGCGGATCAGGCGGCGGAACTCGGGCGAAGCTGGAGGACGCGTAATCCTTCGCCGCTGACACCGGGTTTCTGGGCGGCGATCGTAGACGCGACGCCACGCGATGTCGGCCGCGTCGCGCGCGTGCTGGAACAGGTGATGGCCGATATCGGCACGGGCCTGATCGGCGGTGGCGGCTGGATCGCGCTGCTCGGCGCTGTAGTGGCGGTGGTGCTCGGCTGGCCGGCAAGGATCGCCTTGAGGGAGGCAGGGCGGCGCTACGCGATCGGTGCCGCGCCCGGCCACCGGGTGCGGCGCACCGGATACGCGATGTGGCGGCTGGTCACGGGGACGGCGCTGCCGACGCTGGCGGCGCTGGCGGTGGCGCAGGGCTTGCGCTGGTCCGGCCTGACGGGCGCGACCGTCGAGCCGATCCTGAGCGCAGCGCTGTTCGCGATCGGGATGGGCGCATTCATCGGCGCGCTCGGCGGGGCGCTGCTGATGCGCAGCCAGGGATCGTGGCGGCTGCTGCCGATCGACGACGCGGTCGCCCGCGCGTTGATGCCGTGGGTGTGGGTGCTGGCGGTCCTGACGTCCGCGGACATCCTGCTGTCGGCGACGGTGGAGGCGATGCGGTTGAGCACGACCGCCGTCTTCGTGACCGATTCGGCGATCGCCACGGTGAGACTGCTGGCGATCGGCGGCCTGTTGTTCACGCTGGGCCGGCTGCGCAGCCGTGCGCGCGCCGAAGCGGAGGCGCAGGCCGTCGCGACCGAAGCGCCGGCGGTCAGCGGCGCGGGCGCGGCACGAGCAGGGGTCGGCGTCATCACGCTGGTCGTGTGGCTGGTGACGCTGGCCAGCGCCGGGGCGCTGCTGATCGGGTATACGACGTTCAGCCTGTTCCTGACCCGGATCGCGATCGAGTGGCTGGCGATCGTCATCGGTACCTTCTACCTGTTGCTCGCCTTCGTCGACGATGTCGTCACGACGGTGTTCTCCGCCGACAGCCGCACCGGCCATGTATTGGCGCGCGGCGTCGGCATCCGGCCGAGTGCGATCGACCAGTTCGGCGTACTCATGTCCGGAGCGCTACGGCTCGGGCTGGCGCTGGTCGCGATCGTCATGCTGTTGACGCCGTTCGGTTCGGGCGTGGACAGCACCGTCGAGCGCTTCGGCACCGTCGCGAGCGGCATCACCGTGGGCGATGTCAGTATCTCGCCCGGCGCGATCATCCGCGCCGTCGTCGTGCTGGTCGTCGGACTGGCGCTGGCAAGGCTGTTCCTGCGCTGGCTGAACGACCGTTACCTGCCGACGACGGCGATGGATGTCAGCGCGCGCAATTCGTTCGCGATGATCGCCCGGTACATCGCCATCATCCTGGCGGTCCTGTGGGGGCTCGCCTCGCTCGGCATCGGCATGGAGCGGATCGCACTGCTGCTGTCGGCGCTGTCGGTCGGCATCGGCTTCGGCTTGCAGGCGATCACGCAGAACTTCGTGTCCGGCCTGATCCTGCTCGCCGAGCGGCCGGTGAAGATCGGCGATCTCGTTCGCATCGGCACCGACGAGGGCGACGTGAAGCGCATCAGCGTGCGCTCGACCGAGATCGAGCTTGCGGACCATTCGACGCTGATCGTGCCGAATTCGGAACTCATCACCAAGACGGTGCTGAACAAGACGATGTCGAACGCGCTGGGCCGGTTGCAGGTGCAGTTCTCCGTCCCGCTCAACGTCGAACCCCAGCGTATCCGCCAGATCGTACTCGACGTGTTCGCGGCGGAACCGACGATCCTCGACGAACCCCCACCAGTCGCCTTCATCGACAACATCGTCGACGGCCGCATCCTGTTCAACTGCTTCGCCCACACCTCCAGCCCGCGGACCTCCTACCCGGCGCGCAGCAGTGCGCTGATGATGATCCTGCAACGGCTGGCGGAGGAGCATATCGATGTGGGCACGGTGCCGCAGCAGCTTCAGTTGCTGCCGGCGCATCGGCGCGACGACGAGCAAGGCCACCACGACCCAATCAGCTGATAAAGCGGCGTTCCCTGTCCGTTCCGATGTTGCTATAGGCCAGTCATGCCCAACGGATCGGTACGCAAGATCATCCATGTCGACATGGACGCCTTCTTCGCCTCCGTGGAGCAGCGCGACGATCCGTCGCTGCGCGGCAAGCCCGTCGCGGTCGGGCATGGCGCGGCGCGCGGCGTGGTCGCGGCGGCGAGTTACGAGGCGCGCGCGTTCGGGGTGAAGTCCGCGCTGCCGTCGGTGACGGCGCAGCGTCGATGCCCGGACCTGATCTTCGTACCGCCCCGGTTCGACGTGTACCGCACGGTGTCGCGGCAGATCCACGCGATCTTCGCGGAGTTCACGCCGGTGATCCAGCCCCTGTCGCTGGACGAGGCGTATCTGGACGTGACCGCAAACCTGGCGGGGCTGCCGACCGCCTGGGCCACCGCCAAGGCGATCCGCGCGCGCATTCTGGAGGAGACGGGGCTGACCGCGTCGGCGGGTATCTCGTACAACAAGTTTCTCGCGAAGCTGGCGTCCGATCACCGCAAGCCGAACGGCCAGTTCGCGGTGACGCCCGACATGGGGGCTGATTGGGTAGAGACGCTGCCGGTATCGAGGTTCCACGGCGTCGGCCCGGTGACGGCGGCGAAGATGAAGCGGCTGGGGATCGAGACGGGGGCCGACCTGCGCGCGAAGTCGCTCGACTTCCTTGAACGGCATTTCGGCAGTTCGGCGGGCTGGTATCACGCGATCGCGCGCGGTGAGGACGACCGGCCGGTCAATCCCGATCGCGTACGCAAGTCGTCGGGGTCGGAAACCACCTTCGATCGCGACCTGACCGAGCCGGCCGAGATCGAGGCGGGCGTCCTGCGCATGGCGGACGATGTCTGGGCGTGGTGCGAGAAGGCGCGGATGTTCGGCCGCACCGTGACGGTGAAGGTCAAGTTCCGCGACTTTCGCCAGATCACCCGCAGCCGCAGCCAGATGGGTGCCGTGGCCGATCACGCGACCCTGCGTGCCGCCAGCCTCGACCTGATCCGGTCGATCTACCCGCCCGAAACCGGCATTCGCCTGGTCGGCGTCACCGTGTCCAACTTCGAGGATCCCGCCGATCGGGATGCCGCCGGGCTACCCCTGTTCGACGCTTGATCGCTTACCCTGCAGGGCGAAATGGCCGCGGGGCGAGATCGTAACGAACCCTTCGCAGAAACGGCGGACCGGATGCCGCCGGGTCGGCCGCGTAGACAGTCAGCCCCGGCTCCCCGATCGCGATGCGGCCGGCGTCGAGATCGGCGAGCGCCCGCTGCATGTCGCGCTGCCCCGACAGCCAGCGAGCGCGCACCGATTCAGGCGAGAAATCGAACGCCTTGCCGACCACCTCCTCGTCCTGATCCGTATAGGCGATGTGCAGCAGCGTCACCGACGCAGCATCGCCGCGTCGCGTGCGTTCGTCGAACACCGCTTGCCACGCGGCGATCGCCCGTCGGCTTTGCGTCGCGAAGATCAGGTCCTGCATGCGCTCGGCGGCTTCGGTCACCGTCGTGGGGGCGGGCCGGTGGAGGGGCAACAGGTCGATCGCGATGCAGAGCAAGGGTCGTTTCGCGGAATCTGCGAGGACCGCATCGAGCGGCAGGTTGGCGGAGACGCCCGCATCCGCGATCAGGCGACCCCCGATCCATTGCGGCGGAAACGCCGGCGGCAGCGCGCAACTCGCCCGCAGATGCGCGATCGACAGCGGATCATGCGCGGTGTCGAACATTACGTCCTCGCCGCTTTCGAGATCGACCGCCGTCGCGGTGAACCGTGGCGATCCGCTATTCAGGCGGTCGAGGTCGATCGACTGCTCCAGCGAGCGCGCGAGGGGTGCGGTGTCGTAAAGGCTGGGCGGCTCCATGTTCATCGTCATGGCGCGCGGTGTGAACAGGCCGGGCCGTCCGGCCGCCGCCGCGGTGGCCGCCGCGGCGGACCGGCGCAGCGTCTCGGCCGCCGTGAAAAGAGGCGGTCCGGATGCCGGCCGCCAGAACGATCTCAGCGCCGCCAGCCGCTCATCGCGACGATTGCCGCAGATCAGCGCCCCGACGATCGCGCCGGCCGAGGCACCCGCCACCCGGTCCGGCTCCAGTCCGCGGTCGTGCAGCGCCTCGTAAACGCCGCCATGATAGGCCCCCAGCGCGTTGCCGCCGCTGAGGGCCAGCGCCAGATCATGGCGCGTAGGGGTGTCGCTCAATGGCTGGCCGTCTCCCCGGCGGCACGGCGGGCGGCGTATTTCAGCGTCAATGGTGCGTTGTGCTCGTCGATCCAGGCGGCCATCGCCTGTTCCTCCCGCAGCGACGTCTGCAACAGCGCGGTCGGTCCACCGAAGCTGCCCGCCTCCGCCAGCGCGATCAGCGACGTGTAGCTCGCTGCCTCGAAATTCTCGAACGCGTAGTTGGCGAAGCTGTTCTTCAGGATTTCGTCGGGCGCGAACACATGCGCCAGCGCGGCGAGGTTGCCGGAGATCGAGAGCGCGAAATCCTTTACCGCCGAATGCGTCTCTCCGAAGCCGGACAGGATTTCCTCGACGCGCTGGATCTGCTGCTCGGTTTCGCCGCGGTGGCGGCGGAGCGCGTCTTCGACCTCCGGATAATCCGCGAGATGGTCGAGTTGGCGGTCGATCAGCGCCAGCGCCTGATGTTCGACGCCGTGGACGTTCTTCAGGCCGGTGACGAACAGCGATTGGACGACGTCGTTGGGGAGGGTGGCCATGCGGCGCTCCTTATCGTGCAGTGTTGAACCAACCCCCCGAACGTCTCGGCCTTCGCAAATGTCCATGTAAAATCAATAACTTGATGCAGGTTAGAGGCTCCTCGGCCTACGGCACCAGCCCCGCCGGCGTCATGCGCAGCCGGGCAAGGTCGAGCCCGGTCTGTTGGCGGTAGAATCGCGCGATACCACGCCGGAACGACTCCAGCCGCCCGTCGCGCTTGGCGGCTGCGGCGGAAGTGCCGACCGCGAAGGCGGAGACCTTCAGTTCCTCGCCGACGCGGGTCCGTGTGTCCGGGTTCTTCATGGCGGGATTGACGAGGAGGTTGCCCGCGACCTGACGCCGCAGCCCCTTCATCTGCGCCTGTGTCGCGTCGCCTCCCGTGATCGTCTCCCACCCGATCGCGAGGAAGGTCGCCATGATGTCGGCGGTGTCGTTCGCGTCGAGCCCGGGCTTGCGCATCGCCGCCTGCATCTCGCCCGTGATGTCGCGCCCCTGAAATCCTGCGGTGATCGCCGCCGCTTCCTTGGGGCTGCTGCGGGCCACCCCGGCAAGATAGGCGTCGACGGCGCGCTTCCGGGACGCGGGCGTGCTGACGAACGGCAGCCGCGCATCGGACGCTCGGGGCGTGGCGGCGCTGGTCCTGGCGGCGCGCTGGCGCGGTGTCGATGCCCGGGCTGATCGACCACGCCGCTCGCCACGCGCGGTTTCCTCGACCGACAGGCCGTCGATGACGCTGCTGGTCAGTGCCTGACTCTGCGTCGAGAAATCCATCAGTGACATATAGGCGTCCTGCGCAGCCGCCGGACCTGCGGCCAACATGAGCAGACCCAGTCCGGCGAGGAAAGGTTTCGTCACGGCAATCCCCTTTTTCGTTGCTTCGAGACGATAGAAGCCCTGACTTCCCGTCAGGTTCCTGCACGGTCACGGGTGGTATTTCACCGTGGATGCGCCGACAGTCGCGGTCATGGCGACGCGATGATCGCCGGCGGGAGCAAGGCTTGCACGAGACGACCCTGGACAGGCCACGCTGGCGATCGGTCGGTTTGCTGGCGGCGTTCGCGCTGGCGAACATCGGCGGGGTGATCGCGTATTTGCCACTGCTGACGCTGTTGCTGCCGATCAAGGTGGACGTCATCGCCGGCAATGCGCGGATCGGCGTGCTGACCGCGGCGGTCGTCGCGGGATCGCTCGCCGCCAGCGGTTCCAACATCGTGTTCGGGTGGCTCGGCGACCGCGCGGTGGAGCGGGGACGTGGCCGGCGCGCCGGAATGGCGACCGGGTTGGCGGCGACGATCGCCTCCTATGCGCTGGTCGCGATTGCCGCCACGCCGGTGGCGCTGGTGCTGGCGATCGTGGTGTTCCAGATCGCGGTCAACGCGCTGCTGTCACCCCTGTTCGCGTTGATGGCGGAGGAGGTGCCGGACCGCGACAAGGGCGTCGCCGGCGGGCTGCTGGCGCTGGGCAATCCCGTTGCCTCCGCTTTCTCGGCAGCGGTCGTCGCGACGCTTGTGCTGGGGGAGATTGGCCGGCTCGCCGCGGTCGCGGTCGCCATCGCGGCCTGTTTCCTGCCGCTGATGATGCGCCGATCCGCGCCGGTGGTGGTGGCCGAAGCGGAGGTGGCCGCGTCGGCGCTCGACGACCGCGACCTGATCGTGGCACTCGGCGCGCGCCTGCTGGTGCAGGTCGCGAGCGGCGTGCTGTTCGTCTACCTCCTCTATTACCTGCGCGGGATGTCCCCGGTCGAGGATTCGTCCACGGTCGCGACGCGCGCGGGGCAATTGCTGACGATCGCCTTCATCGCCCCGCTGCCGGTGGCGGTGCTGGTCGGGCGGGTGTCCGACCGCGTCGGCCGCCGCAAGCCGTTCCTGCTCGGGGCCGCCGTGGTGGCTGCGGCGGGGTTGCTGGGCATGGCGGGGGCGGAGGGCGCGATCGTCGGCGCGACGATGTTCGGGCTGTTCGTGATGGGGCATGCGGTGTTCCTGTCGCTGCATTCGGCGTTCGCGATGCAGTTGCTGCCGAACCCGCGGCGGCGGGGGCGCGATCTGGGCCTGCTCAACCTGGCCAATACGCTGCCGTCGCTGCTGGGGCCGCTGCTGACCTGGTGGCTGGCGACACCGACCGATTTCGATGCCGTGCTGATCGTGCTGGCGGTGCTGACGGTCGGCGGTGGGCTGGCGATGCTGGCGGTACGGGGGCGGCGGTGACATGCCGACCCTGATCCTGGTCTGGCTGGTGGCCATCAACCTTTGGACGATGCGCTGTTTCCGGCACGACAAGCACGCTGCGATCCAGGGCCGCCGCCGCACGCCGGAAAGCGAGCTGCTCGGCCTCGCCTTGCTGGGTGGGTCGCCGGGCGCGTTCGCCGCGCGTCGCCTCTATCGGCACAAGACGCGCAAGGAGCCTTTCTCCACGCAGCTGAGCGTCATCGCCGCGATCCAGATCGGTGCGGGGGTGGGGCTGTTCTTCGCGTGGTAGTCAGCCGGCCGCAGCGTTGCGTTCGAACACCTCCAGCTGCGCCGCAAATGCCCGCCGGAACGCCGGCCGCGCCTCTCCGCGCGCGACATAGGCAGCGATGTTCGGGTATTCGTCCAGCAGGCCGGAGCTTTTCAGCCGCCGCAGGACCGCGATCGTCAACAGGTCGCCCGCGCTGAATCCGCCGTCCAGCCACTCCGTATCGTCGAGGCGGCGGGACAGGTCGCCCAGTCGCGTCCGTACGCGGGCGTCGAGCATCGCCTGCCGCTCCGCGAACCACGCTCGATCCTGCTCGAACAGCGTTGCGAGGGAGCGTTCGACGATCGGCGGCTCAATCGTGCTCAGCGCCGCGAACATCCACGCGATCGCCCGTGCCCGCGCATCGGCGTCGTGGGGCAGCAGCCCGGCATGACGTTCGGCAATGTGCAGCACGATCGCACCGGACTCGAATAGCGTCAGGTCGCCGTCCCGGTAGGTGGGGATCTGGCCGAAGGGTTGCGCGCTGCGATGCTCCGCCGCCTTCACCGCCGCGAATGACAGGAGCTGTACGTCGTACGCCAGCCCCGCCTCCTCCAGCGCCCAGCGCACCGGCATGTCGCGCGCCAGCCCGCGACCCCGATCCGGCGAGGCCTCGAACGCGGTGATGGTGATCGTCATCAAGTCGTCCCCTCCCTGCGTCGAATAGCATCGTTCTGGCTGTTTAACGACTTCGCAAGCTGGCCGGCCAACAGTCGGGGGTCAGGGGAGCGAAGCATGCTGAGCAGGGCCGATCTATCGCAGGAACATGCCGAACTCGCGCGGCTTGCCGCCACACTCGGGGCGCAGGCGCGGTCGGACCGTCCCGACGTGGCCGGGGTAGCGGGAGTGCGGTGGCAGTTGACGCGCAAGCTGTTGCTGCACCTCGCGAAGGAGGACAAGCTGCTCTACCCGAAGCTGAAGAATGGGTCGGACCCGGTCGCGGCGCGGCTGGCGGAGCGGTTCAGTGACGACATGGGCGGACTGGCCGCGACGTATAACGCCTATGTCGCGAGCTGGTCGGCGACTCGGATCGAGGCGGAGTGGCCCGCCTTCTGCATTGAGACGCAGGCGGTCGTCGCGGCACTGAGCGACCGGATCGCGCGCGAGGAGCGCGAACTCTACCGCCACATCCACTGAAGCCGTCAGCCGGCACTAAAGCCGTCAGCCGGCGACGAGATCCGCCAGATAGGGATGCGCCAGCACCCGCGCGGCGTTCTTCGCGCCGATGGCGTGGTCGGCGACCAGCCGGTGCCCGGCCACCGTGCGGTACAGCGCCACGGTCTGTCCGATCCGCGCGAAGGTCGCGCCGGCGGCGGCGGCGCGGGTGTAGTAGTCCCAGTCATTGCAGTTGTGAAAGCTGGGGTCGAAGCCCGCGACCGTGTCGAACGTCGCCCTGCGGACGATCGACCAGCTCGGCCCGATTACCCCGCCGGTCGCCAGCGCGCGCCGGATATCGCCGCCGTCCCAGCCGCATTCCGGCTCCCCCGGCGCGCCGCCGCCCTCGACCCGCGCGAAGCGGCCGACGATCACGTCCGCCGTCTCCGTCACCGGCCACGCGAGTAGCGCCGCCGCCGCGCCCGGCAGCCACACGTCGTCGCTGTCGAGAAACGCGATCCACGGCGACGAGCACAGCGCCGCGCCGACGTTGCGCGCGTTCGACGCACCGCCGTTGCGCGGCAGCACCATCGCCTCGACGCTGGCGTGCCGCGCGGCCAGGGCGCGGATAACCGTGCCGCCGGCGTCGCGCGATCCGTCGTCGACGATCACGATCCGCGCGGGCGGCTGCGATTGCGCGAGGACGCTCGCCACCGCATCCGCCACGACATGCGCCCGGTCGAAACACGGAATGACAACGTCATAGGCGGGCAGAACGGGGGCGAGCGGGATCGGATCGTTGTGAGGCATGATGTCGCTTGGCAGGAGAGGGGTTAACGCCCGCCGAAACGGACCTTGGCTCCCATGTAGAAATACCGGCCAAGCGAGGGAATGGGCAAATCGTAGCTGTCCTCGTCCGGCTTGCGATCCGCCAGATTGTTGACGCCGCCATACAGTGCGAAGCCGCTCGGCAGCGCATACTGGACCTGCACGTCATGCTGCCACAGCGCGTTATAGCGCAGTAGGTCGGCAGGGGCGTAATCGGGATTGTTGTCGGTCGTGTTCTTCGAGAAGCGGCGGACGCGATCGAACCAGCGCAGATTGTAGCTGAGCGTCAGCCCCTCCAGCGTCCAGCTGGGCGAGAAGACGAAGTTGTATTTGGGCCGGCCCGGCTGATCGACCTGATCCTCGACCTGCGCACCCGGCGTCGCGACCGTATCGAGCCGGTGCAGGTAGCCGCCGACGAAGCGGATATCGAAATCGCCGGCGCTGCCGGCGCGCACGCGATAGGCGATGTTGAGGTCGAGGCCGGCGGTGCGGAAGCGCGAGACGTTCTGCGGCTGCACGGTGAAGCCACTGATATAGCCCGTACCCTGCTGCCGGCTGATCGCCGCGCAATAGACGTTGTCGACGGTCGGCTGGTCGACGCACAGTTCCGCGATCGTCTGCGCGCCAGGCGTGCTGATCGCGTTGCGCAGGCGGATATCGTACCAGTCCGCCGCGATCGTCAGGCCCGGTACGAAGCGCGGGCGCAGGACCGCGCCGGCAGTCCAGGTCCGCGCCGTCTCCTCGCGCAGATCGGGATTACCCTGCTGCGATCCGGGGATGAACGACACCGCATTGGGGTTGTTCGCGGCGGTGAAGCCGGCGAGATTGCCGCCCGCCGCCGCGATCAGCGTGGCGCAGTTGGCCGCGCGCGTGGCGGTGCCGTTGCCACGCTGCTCCGGATAGCAGGGGTCGGTGAAGAAGCTGCTGGCCCCGGTCAGCGGCGTGAACAGTTCGCCGATATTGGGGGCGCGCACCGCCTCCCCGTAACTGCCGCGGAAGCTGATGTCGCGAATGGGCGCATAGACGCCGTTGAACTGATAGGCGCGGGTCGAGCCGATCGTCGAGTAATCGGAGTAGCGGCCCGCCGCACCGATCGACAGCGTCTCGGCGAACCGCTTCCCCTCCAGGATCGGGGCGTTGACCTCCCCGAACGCTTCCCACACGTCGAACGCGCCGCGCGACGGCGTCGGAATCACGAACTCGTCATACTGGTAGAACAGGCCGCGAGTCAGGTAATCGTTGGGCGAGAAGCTGCTGCGTTCCTTTCGATACTCCGCGCCGGTCGCGAACTGCACCGGTCCACCGGGCAGGCGGAAGAACTGGCCGAGATCGCCGGTGATCGACGCGTTGACGACATGCTGCTCGATCCGCGCCGCGCTGCTGTTGTCGAGCTGGAAGAAGTCGAGGCTGGCGGGATCGGCGGTGCCTGCACCAAAGGTGTTGATCGGGATGCAGCCGCTGCCCGCGCCGGGGGTGAAGGTCACCGCGGGCGTCTGCAACGCGGCGGGGTTCAGGTTCGACCGGCACGTCGCGCGGCCGGTCGCCGGATCGATTACCGCGTCCAGCGCCGCCAGATAGCGGTCGTTCAGCCGATCGTTGATCTTGGTGATGCGGACATCGGTGCGGCCATAGGTGTAGTACACGTCGTAGGTCGCGTGATCGGAAATGCTGCCGGTCAGGTCGGCGACACCGCGCCACGTCTGCCGCCGGTCGCTTTCGCCGTGGCGGCCGAAGTCGAGATTGTCGCGCACCGACGATACGCTGGTCAGCCCAGCCGCAAGCGCGGCGTTGCGGATGCTGGCGGGCAGGAATGCGTTGTCGAGCGTGAAGGTGGCCGGGTAGTTGCCGGTCGGGCTGTCGAACGTGGTCGCCCGGACCTGCACGAACTTGCCCTCCAGCGACAGCTTGGCCGCGTCGCTGAAGTCGTAATGCGTCAGCACGTTCGCGCCGTGGCGGCGGATGCGCGGCAACAGGTCGCCGACGAAGCCCGCGACCGGGGTCGCGTCGCCACCGGTGGCGTAGAAGGCGGCGGGGGTACCCGGGTTATAGAGTTGGCCGTCGCCCCGGAACAGCGTGCCGGCGACATCGATCAGGCCGAAGGGCGATTCGCCCGGATAGCGCAGGTCGCCCTGCAGCACGTTGTCCGGCACGTTAGGGTCGTCGCCGACATCGGCGTCGTTGGGGATCAGGTAGCGGCGGCGGTTCTGGCGCAGGTACGACCGGTCGTCGTTCGCCAGAGGATCGTCGGCGTTATATTCGTACGCGACGGTGACGTTGCCGCGGCCGTTGCCGAAATTCTGCCCCGCCTGGATTGATGCGAAGCGGTTGGCGGCGTCGCCCCGCTGGGAGATGCCGAATTGGCTGCGCGCCGACACCCCCTGAAAATCGCGCTTCAGGATGAAGTTGACGACACCGGTGACGCCGTCCGCGCCGTAGACCGCCGACGCGCTGCCGGTCAGCACGT
The DNA here is from genome assembly GCA_018139225.1 of Microvirga sp. SRT01. Lineage (GTDB taxonomy): Bacteria > Pseudomonadota > Alphaproteobacteria > Sphingomonadales > Sphingomonadaceae > Sphingomonas > Sphingomonas longa. The sequence goes on along the minus strand of JAGSNX010000004.1, from coordinate 217,843 downwards.
CGACCCGCTCGATCAGGTCGGTCGGAATGGAGTTGATGTCGACCGCGGCGGAGTTGATCTGGCCTGCGACATGCCGCCGGCCGTTGACCAGCACCAAAGTCCGCGCCGGCCCCAGACCGCGCAGGTCGAGCAGGTTCAGCCCCGCTGCGCCGAACGGCTGGGAATTCAGCCGGTCCGATCCCGCCGTCTGCGTGCTGTCGACCGAATTGGTCAGCGCCGGTACGCGTTGCAGGAAGTTGGTGACGTTGGTGTTGCCCGACTGCTGGATGTTGGCAGCGTCGAAGGATACGATCGGGTTGGGCGCGGCGAAGTCCGGCCGCGCGATGCGCGATCCCGTGACGACGATGTCGGCGGCTTCCGGCTCTGCCGGAGTTGTGGCCTCGGCCGCACTGTCCTGAACAGGTGCGGGCGCAGGTGCGGTCTGGGCGTGGAGCGGCATCGCGATCACGGCGGCGGTGCCGGCCAGCAACGCGCGGAAACGGTACGAGATCATGTGGTCTTCCCCTGCCGACGCAGCCCCTTGGCCGTCGTCGTCGTCGCACGCGTGAACGGTTGACGTCACGCGATCAATCAACTGGATCGTGCGGGACGCTTCCAAATCCTCGCGAAGAAACATGGATCACCACTTGATGCTGGCCGGTGCCGAAATCGCCTGCCACAAAGCGCGCATGAAGTGCGGGCGCGAGCGCAGCGGCGGCGTGACGCGACGGGGGGTGCTGGCCGGGGCGGCGGCGACCGGGCTGGCCGCCTGCACCACGCGCCGCGATCCGAACGCGCTGCGGCTGTGGGCGATGAGTTACGAGGGGGATTATTCGCCCCACCTGATGCCCGCCTTCACCCGCGCGACCGGTATTCCGGTGGAGGTGCAGTCGCTGCCCTGGACCGCCGCGCACGAGAAGCTGCTGACCGCGCATGCGGGCGGTGCGCTGCCGGACGTGATGATGCTGCCGAACGGCTGGGTGGGGGAGTTCGCGCTGGTCGGCGCGATCGCGCCCGTCACCGACGGAGCGTTGCTCGCGGACCTGTTCCCCGCGACGCTTGCGACGGTGGAGCACCGCGGCGTTTCACACGCGGTGCCGTGGTCGGTCGCGCCGCAGGTGCAGTTCTATCGCCGCGACCTGCTCGCGGACGCGGGCTACGATGCACCGCCCGAGGACTGGGCGGGCTGGCGCGAGATGGGCCGGCGGCTGAAGCGGCGGCGACCGGACGATTACGCGTTCCTGATGCTGTTGAACTGGTGGGACGCGCTGTTCACCTTCGCCAGCCAGACCGGCACGTCGCTGCTGCGCGAGCGCGATACGCGCGGCAATTTCCGGAATCCGGCCTTTCGCGAGGCGCTGGCCTTCTACCGCTCGCTCTTCGACGAGGGGCTCGCGCCGCCGATCGTGTCGACCGAGATGCAGGACCCGCTGGCCGCCTTCGCTCAGGGGTATTTCACGATCTATCCGAGCGGCCCGTCGCTGCTGCTCGACCTGCATCGCCGCCGTAGCGAGATCGCCGCCGATCGCTGGGGCGTCGCGCGGATGCCCGGACCGCGCGGTCCCGGCCCGGTGTCGGGGGTCAGTGCGGCGCTGGCGGTGTCGCGCACCTCGACGCGGCCGGATGCAGCGTGGGCGCTGGTCCGGCACATGACCTCCGCGGCCACGGAATTGCGCTTCCAGACGCTGATCGGCAATCTGCCCGCCCGGCGCAGTGCGTGGTCCGACCCGCAACTGACCGCGCCCGCGCTGGCGCCCTTCGCGGCGCAGATGCTCGACCTGTCCGTCGACCCCAACATCGTCGAATGGGAGCGCGTCCGCATCGAGGTGCAGTTGATTGCCGAACGCGTCGTCCGCCACCTGATGACGATCGACGAGGGGCTGGCGACGATGGACCGACGCGTTGACCAATTGCTCGCCAAACGCCGTGCGCTGGTGCAGGCGGGAAAGCTGGCATGACGCGTCAGGAACGCGCCGCGTGGATGTTCACCGCCCCGGTGCTGGCGATCATCCTGCTTGTGCTGGTGCTGCCGACCGTGCTGGCGCTGGCGCTCAGCGTCACCGACTACAGCCTCTACGCACTGGCGGATTGGTCGAACCTCGGTTTCGTCGGGTTCGGCAATTTCACCGATCTCGCGCGGACGCCGCTGTTCTGGCGGTCGCTCGGCAACACCGCACTGTTCGCCCTGCTCGGCGTGCCGGCGGCGATTGGGCTGTCGCTGGCGACCGCGCTGCTGCTCGACGCGAAGACGGTTCGGTGGAAGCCGCTGTGGCGCGTGCTGCTGTTCGCGCCCTATGTCACCAGCGTCGTCGCGACCGCGGTCGTCTGGCGATTCCTGCTCAACACGCGGTTCGGGCTGGTCAATTATGCGCTGGGCTGGGTCGGCATCGGCCCGGTCGACTGGCTGGGCGATCCGCACGCGTCGATCCCGGCGATCCTGATCTTCGTGACGTGGAAGATCTTCGGGTACAACATGATCGTCTTCACCGCCGCGCTGTCGGCGGTGCCGGGCGACCTGATGGAGGCGGCGCGGCTGGACGGCGCGGGGCGATGGGCGCGGTTCCGCCACGTCACGCTGCCGGCGATCGGGCCCACGCTGCTGCTGGCCGCCGTGATGAGCGTCGCCGGCTTCCTCCAGATCTTTGCCGAGCCGTACGTGATGACGCTGGGCGGTCCGGCGCAGAGCACCACGACGGTGCTGTATTTCATGTATCAGGAGGGGTTCACCTGGTGGAATCTGGGCCGCGCATCGGCGGTGGCGTTCGTGCTGTTCGTGCTGATCCTGATCCTGACCTTCGTGCAGGCGCGGATCGGGCGGCGGTACGAATGGCTGTGAAAGTGTCCCGTTTGAGGATCGGAGCGATCCTGACCAACGCGCTGGTCGCGGTGCTGACATTGGTCGTGACGCTGCCGCTGGCGTGGATGGTGACGGTGTCGTTCATGCCGCGCGGGGAGTCGAATGCGTTCCCGCCGCCATTCTGGCCGAGCCGCTGGAGCTTGGAGAATTATCACGAACTGCTCGCCCGGCGGCTGATCGACGGCGCGTGGTTCGATTACCGGATCGTGCCGGCGATCGGTAACAGCCTGTTCGTGGCGGCGATGTCGACGCTGCTCGGCCTGCTGCTGACGGTGCCGGCGGGCTATGCCTTCGCCAAGTTGCGGTTCCGGGGGCGCGAACGGCTGCTGAAGCTGCTGATCGCGTCTCTGGTGGTGCCGGGGCAGGTGGCGATGTTGCCGCTGTTCCTGATCTTCAAGCAGCTTGGCCTCATCAACAGCTATGCGGGCGTGATCCTGCCGTCGCTGGCGGGCATCTTCGCAGTGCTGTTCGTGCGGCAGGCGACGCTGGCGATCCCGGACGAGATGATCGACGCGGCGCGTCTGGACGGCGCGAGCGAGGCGCGCATCTTCCGCACGATCGTGCTGCCGTTGCTGACGCCGGTCACCGTTACGCTGGCGCTGTTCATGTTTCTGGGCAGCTGGAACGACTTTCTGTGGCCGCTGATCGTGCTCGCGGATCAGCATCTGTACACGCTGCCCGTCGCGGTGGCGGCCATCGCGCGCGAGCATGCGGCGGACGGCGAGCTGATGATGGCGAGCGCGGTGGTGACGACGATGCCGGTGCTGCTGCTGTTCCTCGCGCTGCAACGCTATTACATCGGCGGGCTGCTGGGCGGCAGCATCAAGGGGTGATCGCGCGTCCCTCCGCATCGAACAGGTGCGTGTCGGTCGGATCGACCCCGAACCGCAGCGGCTCGCCCAGCGTCACGCGACGATCGCCCGGAAGTTGTGCGACGATCGTGTCCGGGCGGGTGCCGAGATGCGCGAACGACAGCGGGCCGAGCCGCTCGAACAGCTCCACCGCGCCGGCGATCGGCCCGTCGTCCGCGGCGAACAGATGCTCCGGCCGGATACCGAGCGTCGCGACGCTGCCCGTCACGCCGCGCGCGCCGACGTTGACGATCGCGCCGTCCGGAAGCCGCACCGCGTCCGGGGCGACCACCGTCACCGGGATCAGGTTGATCGCCGGTGAGCCGATCGCCTTCGCCACCGCCAGATTGGCGGGGCGGGCGTAGAGGTCCAGCGGCGCGCCGACCTGCTCGACGCGGCCCTTCGCCATCACGACGATCCGGTTCGCCAGCGTCATCGCCTCCAGCTGGTCGTGCGTGACGTAGATCATCGTCGCGCCGAGTTGCTGGTGCAGCCGCGCGAATTCGTGCCGCATCCGCACGCGCAATTCACTGTCGAGGTTGGACAGCGGCTCGTCGAGCAGCAGCACCTTCGGCTGGCGGACGATCGCGCGGGCGATCGAGACGCGCTGCCGCTGACCGCCCGATAAGGCGCGCGGCTTGCGATCGAGCAGGTCGGTCAGGTCGAGCGACGCGGCGACGGCGGCCACGCGCTCGGCGATCTCGTGCTTGGGGCGACCGGCGACCTTGAGCGGAAAGGCGATGTTCCCGGCGACGGTCAGATGCGGGTAAAGCGCGTAGGACTGGAACACCATCGCCACGCCGCGGTCTGCCGGCGCGGCATCGGTGACGTCGCGGCCACCGATCGCGATCCGGCCGGCGCTCGGCGTCTCCAGCCCGGCGATGAGCCGCAACAGCGTCGACTTGCCGCAGCCCGACGGCCCGACGATGACGACGAACTCCCCGTCCTCGATCGTCAGATCGGTCGGCGAGAGGACATGCGTGTCGCCGAAGCTTTTCGCCAGACCTGAAACGCTTACGCTCGCCAACCCGGCTCTCCCTCGTTGCCGTCCTCTATCGAGGCGGGGCGGTAGGCAAGGGGTGGGCGGTAATGTCGGATACCGGCGGCAGTGATTTCCCCCATTTCCGCCTTCGCGCGAGAACGTCGATCGCTGGCAGGTTAACGCATCAATCCCGCCGCTCGCATCGCGCGATCGATCGTATCCTGCACGCCCGCCGGCATCGACCCCAGCGACGGCATCTCCGGGAAGGAAGAGGCCGTCGCCGGCTCCTCCGCCGTCCGCTCAACGCTCACCCGTTCGGTCAGGCCCCAGGATCGCGCGATCGCCAGCGTGCTGGAGAGGCCGACATCCAGCATGTAAGGCCCCGCATGGCCCAGCGCGGCGGGATCGACCGGCACGCCGTGGCCCATGCCGGCGATCGCCCATTGCTCGACCGCATCGCGCCCCGCGGCGTCCGCCCACACGCGGCGTTCCCAGCGCGGACCCGTCTCGACGCGGTCCGGTGCGGCGGGAAGTCCGTGGACGGTGCGCCACTGGCCGGTCAGCCGGTCCATATTCGCTGCGGTGACGGTCGAATCCGCGCTGCCGTGCCACACCGACACGCGCGGCCAGCGCGTGGTCTTGCCGGCGGCGCGTACCGCCGCGGCCGCCGCCTCGTCACCGGCCAGCCCGTGCCCGCGCATCCGGTCGAGCGCCTGCGACACGTTCGATGCGGAACCATAGGGCAGGCCGCCGATGATCGCGCCGCCGGCGAACAGTTCCGGGTACGTCGCCAGCATTACCGCCGTCATCGCCCCACCCGCGGACAGCCCGGTGACGAAGACGCGCGTCGGATCGATGCCGTGCTGCGCGATCGTCGCGCGGATCATCTGTGCGATCGACTCAGCTTCGCCGCCGGTGCGGCGGATGTCGCCCGGCTCGAACCAGTTGAAACAGACGTTCGCATTGTTGCCGCGCGCCTGTTCCGGCAGCAGCACGACAAAACCCTCCGCGTCGGCCAGATCCGACCAGCCGGTGCCGTGATCGTACCCCGCCGCCGTCTGCGTACAGCCATGCAGCGCCACGACCAGCGCCGCGCCGGGCTTTAGCCCCTCGGGCACATGCAGCCGCGCCTGCAACGCGCCGGGATTGCTGCCGAAGCCGGTCAGCGTCCCCAGCCGGTCGCTACCACCCGCACCGCCGGCGGAGGGCATGGAAGGCGGCTGGAACTTGGCCAGACGGGCCAATGTGTCGGAGATACGTCGCATGTCTGCTCCTCATGAGCCGCTCGCGCGACCGATCATCACCTGGATATGGTGGCTATGCTGCGCTGCACAATAAGCGCTCGTCTTTAACGGGGGGTCAACCATATCCGGGTAGTCGGTCGACATGCGCTTCCGCCTCAGCCTGTCGATCGCCGCCACTGTGGCCGCCACGGGCTGCGCGCCCGAACAGCGCGTGCGCGTCGTGCAGGCGGTGCCGCCGCCGGCCTTGTCGAAGGCGCAGGCCAAGCTGCTCGCCGATTTCGGCCTGACACCGGACCAGCAGCCGGAAACGACGATCGCCACCCCGGCCGCGCCCGCCGAGCCGTTCACCTCCGCCGCCCGCTCCCTGTCGGATGCGAACCGCGCGGAGGACTGCCTGACCGCCGCCATTTACTACGAGGCGCGATCGGAAACCGACGACGGCCAGCGCGCGGTGGCGCAGGTCGTGCTCAATCGCGTCCGCGACCGTGCCTTTCCGTCCAGCGTCTGCGGCGTCGTGTATCAGCGCTCGTCCAAGGGCTGCCAGTTCAGCTTCGCCTGCGACGGGTCAATGGATCGCCAGCGCGATGTCGGCTCGTGGGAGCGCGCGCGCCGCGTCGCCGCCGCCGCCCTGAGCGGTGCGGTCTATGCACCCGTCGGCGTCGCGACCTTCTATCACACCTTTGCGGTATCGCCCTGGTGGGCCCCCAGCCTGTCACGCATCGGCCAGATCGGCGCGCATATCTTCTATCGCTGGCGCGGGGCGATGGCGGGGGCGCTCAGCCTGCGCCAGCGTTATGCCGGCGTGGAGCCGGGTACCGAAACGCTGCTCGCCGCCGCCGACCCTCAGCCGAGCGGCGATACCGTCCACGGCGTGGCTATCCACCGCGGCGCCACCGACACCGCCGCCGCCGAGCCTGCCGCCGAGCCAACCGCGGAGCCGGTGAAGCTGGCGTCGATGTCGGGCGTGCGAATCCACCGCGGCGTCGCGATGCCCGGCGGCGACATGAATATGGCCGCCGCCGAATAGCCGGTCAGCAGCGAGCCGCCGTCCGCACCAGCCTCAGCGTCGTGATCCCCCGCGGCGGCGCCACCGCGCGGATCGTGCCGCACGCCTGCACCGATCCGGTCTTCTCCGACTTGCGCCCGGCATCGGTGACGATCGTCTCGACCCGCCATGCGCCCTGAAGCGATAATACCAGATTGCGCGGCGACCAGCCCGGATTGACGTGGACCAGCGCCACCTCCGCGCCGTCCGCGCTCAATGCCGCTACGCTGTCGACGTCATCCACTTTGACCAGCGACATGCCGGGCCTGATGTAGCGGCTGAAGTTCGCCATCGCCCAGTATTTGGGCGTGATCGCGATCCGGTGCGGCCCGGCGGCGGGGGCGCGCAGGTCCATCTTGATCAGGCCCCAGTTCGACCCCGGCTTGCCGTCGCGCGCGCTGTCGTCCTCGACCGCCTGCCAGAACACCCAGGCGGCGGGTTCCAGTTTCTTCAGGTCGCCGATGATCCGCTCGCCCAGCGCCAGCGCCGGGCGGATGTCGGTGAAATCCTCCACCGTTTTGTCGGCGGACAGGTCGACTTCCGACATCCACAGCCGGATGTTGGCCGCCCGCGCCGCATCGCGGACGCCGCTCTGGTTCAGCGTGCCGTACGAGTGGACGTTCAACTGCCCGATCCGCGCGCGGGTCGCAGCCGGGTAGCCGGCCCAATCTTCGAGGAACAGGTTCGAACTCGTCTCGTCCGGCGCGGAGACGACGGTCTTCAGCCCGCGCGCCTTGAGCGCCGCGTCGCTGACGTCGATCATCATCGCCTGCCGCGCGGGCGACCAGTGCGCCCCCTCCTGCTTGTTCGCGGCGAACCAGTAATCGGTATTGGGCTCGTTGACCGGCGACAGCGTGCGAAACGCGATTCCGTGGCGGCGCTGCAATTCCTCGACCACGCGCGCGAGATAGCTTGCAAACGTCGCTTCGTGACCGGGGCGGAGATTGTCGTCCGTCGCCTTCTCCGCGCCCGACACCTTGCCGCTGACCGTCATGAACCACGGCGGCGAGTTGGAGAATGCCTCGTAGATCGGCGTCTTCACGCGCACCCGGATCGCGTCCAGCCACCAGCGTTGCGACGCGTCGGCGGACCAGTCCCACACCCGCGCATCGTCCGCCCGCCACCAGTCGCTGCCGGTCGTGCCCGCGGGTTGCCGCCAGAAGCCGGGGATCGCACCGCCGACCCGCAAATAGCCCGAGGTGCCCGGCGGATTGCCGCCGCCGATATTGTACCGCGCGATCGTCCAGCCGAGCCCGTCCGGTCCGTAGAACAGGTCCGCCAGCCGGTTGCGCGTCGCATCCGGATAGCCGCCGGTGACGCTCGCGAACCACGCCAACGCGGTGCCCCATCCCTCGAACGGCGTGCCCGGATGCTCGACATCGACGCGGATCGGCAGCGTCACGGCGGGATCGGCCGCCAGTGCGGGCGCGGCCGTCAGGGAAGCCACCGCAGCGGCCAGGATCGTGCGGCGTGACATCGTCATTCTGTACCTCTCCCGCCAATTGAATGGCGTCTGCAATCGTTCGGGCAGGCACTGCCTACCAGTTGCGCAACACTATTTCATCTGTATTGTCATACAAGATCAGCAGGCTGGTGAGGCCGCGGGCAGGGAGAGACGTTTTGAAGCACTGGACCATCCTCGCGAGCGGTTCGCTCCTCGCAGTGACGGCGGCTGCGGTTGCGCAGGACGGCGCGCCCCGTGTCCAGCCGGTGCAGGTCGATCCCAGCCGACCCGACTGGGAGAACCCGGCAGTCTATGCGCGCGGCAAGATGCCCGCCAGCGCCACGCACTTCCCGTACGAAAGCCTCGCCGCGGCGACCGCCGGCGACATGACCAAGTCGTCGCGCTACCTGTCGCTCGACGGGCAGTGGAAGTTCGCCTTCTCGCCCTCCTCCGACGCGGTGCCGGCCGGGTTCGAGCGGCCGGATTACGACGTCGCCGCGTGGAAGAGCATCAAGGTCCCCGCCGACTGGCAGACCGAGGGTTACGACCAGCCGCGCTACAACAACATCACCTATCCATTTCCCGCCAACCGGCCGCTGATCCCGCACGCGACCAACCCGGTCGGATCGTACCGGCGCGATATCGAACTGCCCGCCGGGTGGGCGGGGGAGGACGTGGTCCTGCACATCGGCGCGGCCGGTTCCGCCTACCGCGTGTGGGTGAACGGGCAGGAGGCCGGCTATTCGGAGGACTCCAAGCTTCCCAGCGACTTCGACGTCACGCGGCTGGTGAAGCCGGGCCGCAACACGGTGGCGATCCAGGTGCACCGCTGGTCGGACGGCAGCTACATCGAGGATCAGGATTTCTGGCGCGTGTCGGGGATCGAGCGCTCGGTGTACATGGTCGCCGCACCGAAGGCGCGCGTGCGCGACCTGTTCGTGAAGGCGGGGCTCGACGCCTCCTATCGCAACGGCACGCTGGCGACCGAACTCGCGGTGACGCCGTCGACCAAGCCGATGACCGCGCGCATGACGCTGACCGACGGCACGACGCCGGTGCTGGTGAAGGAGGCGCGCATCGCCCCCGGCCGCGCCGAGCGCACGGTGACGCTGTCCGCGCCGGTGCCGGGCGTGCGCGCGTGGTCGGCGGAGACGCCGAACCTCTACAACCTCATGGTCGAACTGCTCGACGCCGATGGCACGGTCATTCAGGCGACGCCGCAGCGGATCGGGTTCCGTACGGTCGAGATCAAGAACGGCCGGGTGGTGGTCAACGGTCGCCTGATCATGATCCGCGGCGTCAATCGGCATGAGCATGATCCGGAGACGTTCCACGTCATCTCCGAAGCGTCGATGCGCCGCGATATCGAGTTGATGAAGCGCAACAACATCAACGCGGTGCGGACGTCGCATTATCCGAACGACCCGCGCTGGTACGACCTCGCCGACGAATATGGCCTGTACGTCATGGACGAGGCCAATATCGAGAGCCACGCGTACATGGACTACGCGAACAAGCATCCGGAGCTCCGCCCGAAACTCCAGATCGGCTTCGACCCGGCCTGGGAGGGCGCGCACGTCAGCCGCGTCACCAACATGGTCGAGCGCGACAAGAACCACCCGTCGATCATCTTTTGGTCGCTGGGCAACGAAGCCGGCATCGGTCCCAATTTCGAGAAGGCCGCCGCCGCCGCGCGTCGCCGCGATCCCTCGCGACTGATCTCGTATCTGGGCTGGGGTACGCTCGACTGGAATCACGCGCCCAACGGTTTCGTGGATATCTACGCGCCGATGTACGACGACATCGAGAAGATGGTGGACTGGGCGACGGACCCGACCCGTACCCAGCCGATGATCCAGTGCGAATACGCTCATATGCAGGGCAATTCGGGCGGCAACTTCAAGGATTATTGGGACACCATCTACAAATACGACAAGCTGCAGGGCGGGTTCATCTGGGACTGGGTGGACCAGTCGATGTACCGCTACACCAAGGACGGTCGCCGCTATTGGGGCGACGGCGGCGAGTACGGTCCGAACCCCGGCGGCGATATCGAGTTCGGCGACGGCCTGAACCAGCCCGACCGCACGCCCAATCCGCAACTGTACGAGGTCCAGAAGGTCCTCTCGCCGATCCAGTTCGACGGGTTCGATCCCGCGACCGGTCGCGTCACGGTGCGCAACCGTCACGATTTCCGCGACCTGTCCGGCTTCGACTTCGACTGGGTCGTGGAGGAAGACGGCGTTGCCGTGGCGCAGGGCGCGCTACCCGCACTGACGCTCGCCGCGCGCTCGGCGGAGGTGGTGACGCTGCCGCTGCCCGCCTTCACGCGCAAGCCGGGGGCGGAGTATCTCGTCACCGTGCGTGCCCGTGCCAAGGCGAATGCGGTGCCGCTGGTGCCCGCCGGCTACACGGTCGGGTGGGAGCAGTTCGCCATGGGCAGTACGCCGAAACCAGTCGTCGCGCGCAGCGGCGCGGTGGTGGTGCGCGACGCCGCCGATGCGGTGCGGTTGTCGGCGGGCAACGCAAGCCTGACGATCGATCGCAAGACCGGACTGGTCGATGGCTATGCCCGCGGCGGTACGGTGCTGGCGACCGGCGGCGCGCCCCATTTCTGGCGCGCGGAAACCGACAACGACACCGCCAACGGCGTCATCGCGCTGGTCGCGCCGTGGAAGGGCTTCAACGACGAGCGTCAGGTGCGCTCGGTTGCGGTGCGCAAGACCGATGCGGGGGCGGAGATCGTCGTCGATCACGAGATGGGTGCAGGGGCGGTGCGCTTCGTCACCACCTACACGATGGCGGGCGACGGATCGGTCGCGGTCGCGGGCGAACTGACGCCGCTGAAGAGCGACCTGCCGCCGCCGATCCGCGTCGGCCTGCAGTATGCGATGCCGACCAGCATCAAGACGGTGGAGTGGTACGGGCGCGGGCCGCACGAAAGCTATGTCGATCGCAAGACGAGTGCGGCGATCGGCCTGTGGCGCGGTGCGATCGCGGAGCAGAACCACGACTTCATGCGGCCGCAGGATACCGGCAACAAGGTCGACGTGCGCTGGATGGAATTGTCGGGCGCGGGTAACGGTTTGAGGGTCGTCGGCGAGACGCCGCTGATGATGAACGCACTGGCATTTCCCTACACCGATCTCTATCGCCGCGCGCCGGGAACGTGGAAGTCGAGCGACATCGTGCCGCATGGCCAGGTATCGTTGCTGATCGACGCGGCGCAGTGGGGCGTCGGTGGCGACACGACGTGGAGCGACGTCGGCAAGCCGCACATGCAGTACCGCACGAAGCTGGAGCCGACACGCGTCGCCTTCCGCTTCGAACCGTTTGTCGGCGAGGGTACAACTCCGACAAAGGCGAAGCCCGCCAAGGCGACCGAGCCGCAGTAGTTCCCTCAACTGGCCGCGGAATGAGCGCGTTACGTCGCGGCGGGAGTGCAGATAGGCCACACTCCCGTCGCTTATCGCATTGTTAAGTCCGACATATATTGCATTCGTCCGATAAAGCGGACTAGCGCGGCGGCGGGTATTACCGCCGCCGTCCGGCGTCGGGATCTCCCGGGTTCAGCAGGCCGAGCACGGCCGCACGGTGCACATCGCACCGGTGGAGAGGACGAGACGATGAAGCGCGCACCCCTATTCCTGTTGTCGAGCGCCACGATGGCGTTGGTGATCGCCGGCGCGATGCCCGCCGCCGCGCAGGATGCGCCTGCCGCCACCGCGCAGGATGCGCCCGCCACCGCCGCGCAGGATGCGCCTGCCGCCGGCACCGCGGCTCAGGTCAACCCCGGCGCCGATATCGCCCCCGGGCCGGCCGCTCCGCAGACGCCGACCGCGCCGCAGTCGCCGGAGGGCGGCCAGGACCAGCAGGCGGCACGGGCCGCACCGCCCGCCGGCTACGCCGCGCAAGGCGACGACGGCGATATCGTCGTGACCGGGTTCCGCCAAAGCCTCAGCTCCGCGCAGGCGTTGAAGCGCGATTCCGACTCGATCATCGACGCGATCGTTGCCGAGGATATCGGCAAGCTGCCCGACAACAACGCCTCGGAGGCGCTGGCCCGCATCACCGGCGTGCAGGTCAACCGCTCGAACGACGAAGCGAACGGCGTGCTGGTCCGCGGCCTGCCCGACCTGACGACCACATTCAACGGTCGCGAGATCTTCACCGCGGAGAACCGCGGCGTCGCGTTGCAGGATTTCCCCGCCGGTGCGTTGGCCGCGCTGGAGGTGTACAAGTCGGGCACGTCGAACCTGATCGAGCCGGGCCTCGCCGGCCTGATCAACGTGCGCTCGCGTCGCCCGTTCGACTTCGACGGGCTGGAGATCGCCGGCGCGATCCGCGGTACGTACAACGACCAGTCGAACAAGTACGACCCCAACGGCAACCTGCTCATCAGCAACCGTTGGGAGACGGGGATCGGCGACTTCGGCGCGCTCATCAACTTCGCCTACACGCAGTCGCACTATCGCAACGCCGTCCGCTATGACGAGGCGTTCGTGCGGACGCCGGTCGGCGACCTCGGTACCACCGACGACGACCTGCCGGTCACCACTCCCGGCGTCGGCAACGCGTTCGCCTTCCCCGGCTCGATCGGCAATTACTACAGCCGCGGCAAGCGCTGGCGGCCGTCGATCAATGGCTCGCTCCAGTGGAAGCCCGCGTCGAACCTCGAAATCTATGCCGACGGCCTGTGGCAGGCATATCGCGGCGAGGCGGCGAACGAGTGGTTCAACGCCAACCTCGAACGCGCGAGCGTCGACGGCGTTCGCCCGACCCTGAGCAACGTCGTGCTGGTCAAGGGTGAGCCGAACAAGGCCGCCAGCCTGACCAAGACCGGCGGCTACCCGGCAGAGATGTACCGTTCGACCAACAACGACCGCACCGACACCTATCAGGGGGCGATCGGCTTCGTCTGGAGTGTCGGTCGCGCGAAGATTTCGAGCGATTTCGCCTATACCACGTCGACCTACACCGCGAGCGAGTACAGCCTCGACTCCCAGTTCACCTCCGCGCCCACCGTCAACGCGGCGTTCGACGTGAAGGGATCGGTCGATTACGATCTGAACGGATATGACGCGCAGAACCCCGCCAACTATGCGTGGCGCGGCTATTACGAGCGTCGCTACAAGGCGAAAGGCGACGGCATCCAGTGGCGCGCCGACGTCGATCTCGCCACCGACTTCGCGGTGCTGCCGTCGATCCAGTTCGGCGTCCGCTACGTCGATCGCAATTCCAGCCTGGACCAGGGCAACCGCTACGCGAACACCTCGACACTCGGCATTCCGCTCGCCAGCCTGCCGTCGGGCGCGCTGGAGACGGTGACGGACGGCTTCCGCAGCGACACGCTGCCCGGTTTCCAGAACTGGCTGATGCCGAGCCGTTCGAACATCCGCGAGAATTTCGCTGGTCTTCAGCAGGCGTCGATCGCGGCGCTGACGCAGCTTGCGGCGGCGAACCCGACCGATGCGGGCATCGCCGACAACCTCGCCCGTTTCCAGACGGCGATCATTCCGCTCGATCCGCTTGGCGGCTTCACCGCGGCCGAGCAGACCTACGCCTTCTACGCGCAGGGCAAGTATGAGCTGACGGTCGGCGGTCTGGAGATCGACGGGACGTTCGGCGTGCGCGCGGTGAACACCGACGGCCGCTATTCGGGCTTCCAGCGCTCTGTCGATGCCGCGGGCGTCGCCAGCATCGATCCGATCACGAACAAGCAGAACTACCTCGATATCCTGCCGTCCGCGAATATGCGGATCAAGTTCACGCCCAAATTCCAGGCGCGCTTCGCCTATACGGAAACGCGCACCCGCCCCACGTTCGGTCAGCTGAACCCGGGCGCGACCGTGACGTTCAACAGCCAGACCTCGGGCGGGCAGACCACCGGGCCGGACGGACAGCCGCTGTTCAACGCCTTCATCACCCGCGGCAATCCCAACCTCCAGCCGCTGACCTCGAACAATTTCGATGCCACGCTGGAATGGTATTTCTCGAAGACGGGGTCGCTGACCGGCGCGGTATTCTATCGCGACCTGTACGGCTTCATCAACACCTACACCAACCCGGTCGAGAACTTCGAGGGGTTGGGCCGCGTCCAGTTGACGCAGCCGGAAAATGCCGGGGCCGGCAAGGTCAAGGGCGCGGAAATCGGCGTCCAGTCGTTCTTCGACTTCCTGCCCGGCTTCCTCAGCGGATTCGGCGGACAGGCGAACGTCACCTATCTGGACGGCACCAACGAACTGCCGTCCGCGCTGGGCGAACAGGCCCCGATCGTGCCGATCACCGGCGTATCGAAGTGGACGTACAACCTGACTGCGTTCTACGAGCGCGGGCCGATCTCGACGCGACTGTCGTACAACCGTCGCAGCCAGTACGTGAACAGCTTCAACCGCAACGTGAACGAGGAGCAATATGCCGGCGAGACGACGCGCGCGGTCGAGCGTCTCGACTACTCGCTGGCCTATACGCCGTTCAAGAACCTGACGCTGACGGCGGATATCAACAACATCCTGGCGACGCCGTTCAACAACTACCGCAACTACAACGCCACGCAGTTCTTCCCGCGCGATGTTCGCGAGGAAGGGCGCTACTACAGCCTCGGTGCCCGGTTCCGGTTCTGAGGTTACGATGAAAAACGCGCTCGCCATCCTCGCTTTGTGTATCGCCGGAGCGGGGGTGGCAGCGGACGTTCCGGCACCGCGCTGGGATGCGCCCGGTGCGGGCAACCCGTTGCTGCCGGGCTATTTCGCCGACCCGTCGATCGTCCGCGACAAGGGCCGCTGGTACATCTTCGCGACGATCGATCCGTGGGGCGATGACCGGCTCGGCCTCTGGCAGTCGGACAACGGGCGCGACTGGACCTTCTCGACACCCGACTGGCCGACCAAACGGGCGGCGACCAGCCCCACGTCGGGCGACGCCAAGGTCTGGGCACCGTCCGTCGTGCAGGCGAAGGATGGCCGCTGGTGGATGTACGTCTCGGTCGGCAACGAGATCTGGGTCGGTACCGCGCCCTCTGCGGCGGGGCCGTGGCGCGATGCGAATGGCGGCAAGCCGCTGGTGAACAAGGCGTTCGCGCCGAAGTATCACATGATCGACGCGGAGGCCTTCATCGACGACGACGGGCAGGCGTATCTGTACTGGGGTTCGGGCTGGAACTGGACCAATGGGCATTGCTTCGTCGCGAAGCTGAAACCCGACATGATCGGTTTCGACGGTCCGGTCCGCGACGTGACGCCCACGAACTATTTCGAGGGGCCGTTCATGGTGAAGGCGAACGGCCGCTATGTCCTGACCTACAGCGACGGCAACACGACCAAGGACACGTACAAGGTCCGCTACGCCGTCGGCGCGACGCCGTTCGGCCCATTCACGGAGGGCGCGACCAGCCCGATCCTTCAGACCGACGCCGCGCGACAGGTGATCAGCCCCGGCCACCACGCCGTCTTCCGGTCCGGCGGCAAGCCCTACATCCTCTACCACCGGCAGGGCCTGCCCTTCGATTCCGCCGGCACCGACGTGAAGCGGCAGGTGGCGGTCGACGCGCTTCTATTTGCGGCGAACGGCACGATCGCGAAGGTCATACCGACCCATGCCGGCGCGGCGGTGTCCGGCTTCGCGGCCCAGCGCCGTCGCGGTCTCCGCTGGCAGGCGAGCGGCAGCGCGGGCGATTCGCTGCACGGACCGGATCGTGCGGCGGACGACAATTACGCCACCGTGTGGAAACCGACGGGAACGGGTGCTGCGACCCTGATCGCCGATCTCGGCGCGATCCGGCAGGTCCGCGAAACGCGACTTCGGCCCGAATTTGCGACGAAGCCATATCGTTTCCGCATCGAGCAGTCGCACGACGGTCGCACCTGGTTGGCGCTGGCTCCGGACGCGGTTCGCAGCGGTTCGCCGATCGTCGTCGCACACCCGGCGACCACCCGATGGCTGCGGATGGTTTTCACCGATTCCAAGGACATCGGTGTATGGGAATGGTCGATCGACTGATTGCGCGAGCATGAACGACCCGTTATGTCCGAGTAATCGAACATCGCTGCGACGATGACGGACATGAGACGGGAGAGATCGATGATGAGGACCTGGCGCACATTCGCCGCCGCCCTGCTGCTGACGACCAGCGGTGGCGCCGTCGCCCAAACCGAGCAGGCACCTGCCGCCACAGCGCAGGGTACGCTCACCGCGACTGCGACCGTCCGCGGCGACACGCCCGGCGCGACCTACGACCGCCGCGTCTTCACGCAGTTCGCGGAGCATCTCGGCAACGGCATCTATGGCGGCCTGTGGGTGGGCAACGATCGTAAAATCCCGAACACGCGCGGCTTCCGCAACGACGTGGTCGGCGCGCTAAAGGGCCTCGGCGTGCCCGTCATCCGCTGGCCGGGCGGCTGTTTCGCCGACGAATATCACTGGCGCGAGGGGATCGGGCCGAAGGCAAAGCGTCCGGTCAAGATCAACACCCACTGGGGCGGCGTGACCGAGCCGAACACCGTCGGCACGCACGAGTTCATGGACCTCGCCGAACAGGTCGGCGCGGACGCCTATATCAGCGGCAACGTCGGCAACGGCAGCCCGCAGGAAATGGCGGAGTGGGTCGAATACATGACCTCGCCCGCCGGTACGCTGGCCGACGAGCGTGCGAAGAACGGCCGCAAGGAGCCGTGGAAGGTGCCGCTGTTCGGCGTCGGCAACGAGCTGTGGGGCTGCGGCGGCAACATGCGCGCACCCTATGCGGCGGACGTGACGCGTCGCTACGCGACCTTCATCAAGGCACCGGCGGGAACCCGCATCCTGAAGGTCGCATCAGGCGCGAACAGCGACGATTACGAGTGGACGGAAACGATGATCCGCGACGCGTCGGGTCAGATCGATGCGCTCTCGCTCCATTACTACACCGTCCCCGGCGGCTGGGCCCCGAGCATGTCGCCGTCCAAGTTCGACGAGGCCGGCTGGGCCGAGACGCTCGCGGAAACGTGGCGGATGGACGAGATCATCACCAAGCATTCCAAGATCATGGACAAGTACGATCCGAACAAGCGGATCTGGCTGGCGATCGACGAATGGGGCACGTGGTATGGGCAGGACGAGGGGACGCATCCGGGCTTCCTGCGCCAGCAGAACTCGCTGCGCGACGCGCTGGTCGCGGCGATCAACCTCAACATTTTCGCCAAGCATGCCGACCGCGTGAAGCTGACCGCGATCGCGCAGATGGTGAACGTGCTGCAGGCGATGATCCTGACCGAGGGGCCGAAGATGGTCCTGACGCCGACCTATCACGTCTTCAAGATGTACAAGCCGTACATGGACGCGACGGTGCTGCCGATCGAACTGAAGTCGCCCTGGTACAACAAGGACAAGTGGGTCGTCCCCACCGTCAGCGCCAGCGCAGTCCGCGACAAGGCGGGTCAGGTCCATGTCGGCATGGCCAACAGCGATCCGAACCGGTCGATTACGGTGTCGACGACGCTGACCGGCGTCACCGCCAGCGGCGTCACCGGCACGATCGTCACCGCCCCGACGATGACGGCGATCAACACGTTCGATCAGCCGAACAACGTCGTGCCGACCGCCTTCACCGGCGCGCAGCTCGGCGGCGGAACGCTGACCGTCACGCTGCCGCCCAAGTCGGTCGTGATGCTCGACCTGCGCTGAGGAAAGTCCGATGATCCGGATCGTCCTTGCCGCCGCGCTCTCCTTGCTTGCAGGGGGAGCGACGGTCGCCCAGGAGCCGCCGTCGCCGCTCAACACGCGGCTGGAGGGGGCGATCGCCCCCGTCCACGATCCGGTCATCATCCGCGCCGGCGATACCTATTACGTCTACGGCACCGGTCTGGGGCCGGGCCAGATGCTCGGCGCGCGGACATCGAAGGACCTGATCCACTGGACCGAGGCTCCGTCACCGATCGCCGCGTTGCCCGAGTGGGCGACGAAGGCGGTGCCCGGCACGAAGGGCATGTGGGCGCCCGACATCAGCTATGTAAATGGTCGCTATCGCCTCTATTATTCCGTCTCGACGTTCGGGTCGAACCGGTCGGCGATCGGGCTGGCGACCAGTTCGACGCTCGATCCCGCCGCGCCCGGCTATGGCTGGCGCGACGAGGGGATGGTGGTCGGCTCGACGCCGGACAGCGATTACAACGCGATCGACCCGAACCTGATCGTCGCGCGCGACGGTCGCCAGTATCTCGCGCTCGGCAGTTTCTGGACCGGGCTCAAGCTGTTCGAGCTGAACCCGAAGACCGGAAAGTTGCTGAAGCCCGGCGCCGCGCCGGTGTCGATCGCCCGCCGCCCGGCCCCCGCCGGCGGCCCCGCACCGATCGAGGCACCGTTCGTCATCGATCACGGCGGCTACTACTGGCTGCTCGCGAGCTACGACTATTGCTGCAAGGGCGCACAGAGCACCTATTACACCGTCGTCGGCCGATCGAAGGACGTAGACGGGCCGTATCTGGGCAAGGACGGGAGTTCGATGTTGCAGGGCGGCGGCACGATCTTCCTGCGCGCCGACCTTCAGGAGCAACAGCGCTATCGCGGACCCGGCCATGCCGGCGCGTTCCGCGACAAGGACGGCACGGACTACGTCGTCTATCATGCGTATGACAGGCAGAACAAAGGCGCGCCGACACTGCGCATCGCCCGCATCCGCTGGGGCGCGGACGGGTGGCCGGTGGCGGAGCAGTAATCCGTCAGAACATGCATAAACACGGGCAGCCGCCGACAACTTCGCCTCATTCGGACGTCCCCCGACCGTTCGTGCGGAGCCTGTCGAAGTACGTCGCCAAAGCCCTACGACAGGCTCGGGGCGAACGGTGATTGGCGGCGACGCAGGTGTGACGGCCGACATGGCAAGATACAGGACGTAATGGAGAGCATCATGGACCCGATCACCCGCCGCCTGTTCATCGCCGGCTCCACCGCCACGCTGGCGGTGCCCGCGCTGGCGCAGCGGCGTGCCGTGCCGGTCAACCCGCTGGTCCGCCAGCGCGCGGACGCGCAGGTGTTCCGCCACACCGACGGCTGGTATTACTTGACCGGCTCGGTTCCCGAGTACGACCGGCTCGTCCTGCGCCGGTCGAAGACGATCGCCGGGTTGACGACGGCGAAGGAAGCGGTGCTGTGGCGGCATGAGGCGTCGGGGCCGCGGTCCGGCTTCCTGTGGGCACCGGAACTGCACCTGATCGACGGTCGCTGGATCATGTATTTCGCCGCCGGGCCCAGCGGCGGCGGCGAGGACGTGTTCCGCATCCGCACCTATGCGGTCGTGTGTGACGGTCCCGATCCGATGACGGGCAAATGGTCCGTGCTCGGCCAGCTGGAAACGCCGTGGGACAGCTTCAACCTCGATTCCACCAGCTTCGTCCACCGCGGCACGCGCTATCTGGCGTGGGCGCAGCGGGAGCCGGGGATCGAGACCAACTCCAACCTGTATCTCGCGCCGCTGGCGACGCCGCTGACGCTCGCGGCCAAGCCCGCGCGCCTGACGGTACCGACGCTGCCGTGGGAAATCCGCGGCTACAAGGTCGCGGAGGCGCCGGCGCTGCTCGCCCGCAACGGGCGGCTGTTCATGACCTACTCGGCCAGCGCCACCGACGCTCGCTACTGCCTGGGTATGCTCACCGCAAAGGACGACGCGGACATCATGGACCCCGCGGTCTGGGCGAAGTCGCAACAGCCGGTGATGAAGACCAGCGTCGCGCACAGGATCTACGGCCCCGGTCATAACAGCTTCACGGTCGACGAGCGCGGGCGGGACATGCTCGTCTTCCATGCGCGCGATTATGAGGCGATCAAGGGCGACCCGCTCTTCGATCCGAACCGCCACACTCGCGTCCAGCCGATCCGCTACGACGCGGCCGGCGTGCCGCAGTTCGACCCGCCCGTCGCCAACGGGCCGGTGCGTTGAAGGCGCTGCTGCTGGCGGCGACCGCCGCGCTTCTCTGTGCGGCGGCGTCACCGCCGACGCTCGACACGAAGGCGATTGCCAAGTCGCGGTTCGGCAACGATGCACCCTGGTACGAGAACCGCATCCCGTTCTTCGAATCCGCCGACCCGAAGATCGACGCGGTCTATTATTATCGCTGGTCGCTCTACCGCGCGCATCAGCGCGACCTCGGCGAGCGTGGTTATATCTCGACGGAATTTCTCGATGACGTGGGCTGGCAGCTCGAACCCTGGGCCAGCCTGAACGACGCTACAGGCTTCCATCTGGGGGAGGGGCGGTGGTTGAACGACCGGCGCTTCGCCGACGATTACATCGCGCACATGTATAATGGCGGCAACGACCGCCACTTTACCGACTACATGGCCGACAGCGTGTGGGGCCGGTATCTGGTGGACGGCGATCGCGCGGGGGCGACGCGGCACCTGACGGCGATGCGGACGCTCTACGGCCAGTGGGACGATCATTTCGACAAGGCGAAGGGGCTGTATTGGGTCGAGCCGCTGCTCGACGCGACCGAGTATACGATCTCTTCGATCGACGCTTCCGGCGGGCAGGAGGGGTTCACCGGCGGCAACGCGTTCCGCCCCTCGATCAACGCGTACATGTTCGCCAACGCCCGTGCGATCGCGGAGATCGCGGCGCTGTCCGGCGATGCCGCCACGGCGAGGGACTATACCGCGCGTGCCGCCGACATCCGGACGCGGGTGGAGCGCGACCTGTGGAACCCGGCGCTCGGCCACTTCACCGACCGGTACAAGGTCGACAATCAGTTCGTGAAATACTGGGAGCCGATCCGCGGTCGCGAACTCGTAGGCTATCTGCCCTGGACGTTCGATCTGGCGGCCGACGATCGCCGCTTCGCCGCCGCGTGGAGCCACGTCCTGTCGCCGACCGAACTCGGCGGTGCGGGCGGGATGCGGACGGTCGAGCCCTCCTACCAATATTATATGCACCAATATCGGTACGAGAACGGCGTCTTCACCGGCGGCCGGCCCGAATGCCAGTGGAATGGGCCCGTCTGGCCGTTCCAGACGACGCAGGTGCTGCTCGGCATGGCCAACCTGCTCGATCACTACAAACAGTCGGTGGTGACGCGCAGCGACTATATGCGCCTGCTGCGCCAGTACACGCAGCTCCATTACCAGGGCGACGCGCTGGATCTGGAGGAGGATTACCATCCGGACACCGGCCGGCCGATCGTCGGGTTGGGCCGTAGCCATCATTACTTCCACTCGGGCTATGCCGATCTGATCCTCGGCGGCCTCGTCGGTATCCGTCCGCGTGCGGATGACGTGCTGGAGGTGAATCCGCTGCTGCCGGACGCGCGCGATCCGCAGGCGCTGGCGTGGTTCCGCGTGCAGGATGTGCCCTATCATGGCCACCGCGTTGCCGTGACGTGGGACGCGACCGGCCGGCATTACGGGCGCAAGGGCCTGTCGATCGAGGTCGACGGCCGTGCCGTGGCGCAGCGCGCGACGCTCGGTCGTCTGACCGTGCCGGTGACGCGCGTGGCCCTGCCGCCCATCGATCGCCCGATCGATCGCGCGGTGCAACTGAAGCGCGCCGACTTCCCCAAGGGCAGCGCGTCCACCGCCGACGAAGCGGAAAACGTCCACGACGCGATCGATGGCCGCGTCTGGTTCTTTCCCGAACTCGGCAATGGCTGGTCCTCCAAGCCCACTCCGGCGCAGCAATGGTATGCGATCGACCTCGGCAAGCCGGTGAAGCTGGAGCGCGCCGAACTCGCCTTCTTCGCGGACGGCGGCCACTTCGCTGCGCCGCGTGCGTACCGGATGCAGGCGTGGGTGAACGGCACGTGGCGCGACCTGCCGGCGCAGGCGGATGCACCGCTCGCGAACGGCATTACCCACGCGAAATGGCCGGCGACGACGACCAGCAAGGTGCGCGTGATGTTCGATCTCACGCCCAACCGCGCGATGCGACTGGTGGAGGCGAAGCTGTACTGATCCGGGCTGGCGGCCGGCATCCCACGCTCTCATCACCCCAGCGAAAGCTGGGTTCTTTGGTAGCCGAAGTGCCCGTCTCCACGAGACTCCAGCTTTCGCTGGGGTGACGGATGGGCGGCTAGGGTCGTAAGCATTCTCGTCATGCCGGGACTAGCCCGGCATGACGTGTCCGACGCTTTCACCCCCCGATCGACAGCTGCGTATCCTCCAGCGCCAAATCGACCAGCGTCTTCATTGCCGCGCTGGCGGCCGGACCGTCGCCCGCCGCGATCGCGTCCAGCACGACGCGGTGGTCCGGGATCGGGTTGCGGGGCAGGGCGCGCTGACGCTGCTTGAACTGCGTCGTCCAGTTCACCGCCGCCCCGATGCTCGCGCTCAGCACCATCAGCGCCGGATTGCCGGTGGCGTGCAGGATCGCGTTGTGGAAGTCGCGGTCCGCCGCGCGGCCCGCCTCGCTCGCCAGCGTATGGCGGGTCATCGCCGCCAGCGCGTCCTTCATCGCCTTCAGCTGCACGCGGTCGCGCCGCTCGGCGGCCAGCGCCGCCGCCGCCGGTTCGACGATCCCGCGCAGTTCGAACAGGCCACGGATCAGATCGCGGTCGGGCTCGCCCGAGAACGCCCAGGCGAGCACCTCCGGGTCGAGCAGGTTCCACCGGTCGCGCGGCAGCACGCGGGTGCCCGCCTTGGGCCGGCTTTCGACCAGCCCTTTCGCCGCCAGCACGCGCACGGCTTCGCGGTAAGCGCTGCGCGACACGTCCAGCGCTTCGGAAAAGGCGACCTCGCCCGACAGGACTTGCCCCGGCACGTACTCGCCGGACAGGATGGCGATGCCCAGTTTGCGCGCGATGCCGCCATGCAGCCGCCGGCCGGTGCCACGCGGCACGCGCACGCCGTCCACGGTCCGGAGAACGCCCGGCAACAGGGCGTCGGGCAGGTCGGTATCGGTCATCGGCATCTCTCCCCGCCCGACTATTATCAGGCGATCCGGGAGCCTAACAGCCAATTGTCCGAGCGGAAACGGATCATCGCGCCGCCAGCGTGGGGGCCTCCGCGCCATCGGTCATCCGGACCGGCAGGATCGTCCCGTTCTTCCCATAGCTGAGCCGATCGATCGCAACGACGCGCTCGCCCTTGAACGGGGCGGGACCGGGGCGCTGCTCCCACCGGTGATAGACGATCAGGGTGCGACCGTCCGGCGTCGGCACGATGCTGTGATGCCCCGGCCCCTGATGCTTCGCATCGCTCGTCAGGATCGCGCCGCGGTACCGCCACGGGCCGAGCGGCGAGGATGAGGTGGCGTAATGGACGGAGTAGTCGGGTCCGTTGAAGCGGCCGTGGCTGTACGACAGGTAATAGGTGCCGGCGCGGTAGTTGACGAACGCGCCCTCGGTGAAGTTCTTCGGCGTCGCGACCGGCATCTCGCGCACGACCGACATCATGTCGTCGGCCATCTGCCACACGCGCAGCTTCGCGCCGGCGCTGCCGCCCGCATACAGGTACGCGACGCCGGTCTTCGGATCGACGAACACCATCGGATCGATCGCTTCGAACCCGTTGCCGCCGGTGACGAGCGGCTTGCCGCTGTCGCGGTACGGCCCCTGCGGACGATCGGCGACGGCGACGCCGATCCGGCTGGGCGTCGGGTTCTGCGGCCCGACCGAATAATAGAGGTAGTATTTGCCGTTGCGCGTCGCGACGCCGGGTGCCCAGAGGAAATGCTCCCTCGCGCCGTCGTCGCCGATCCACTTGATCTGGTCACGCCGGATCAGTTCGCCGCGCGCGGTCCAGTGGCGCAGGTCGCGCGACGACCACGCCCCGAACCGGTCGGCGTCCCAGCTTCCGGTCGCCGTACCCGTCTGGTCCTTGGGGCCGCCGGTCGGGAACACCCACATCTCGCCGTCGATCATCATCGCGTGCGGGTCGGCGCCTTCGAACTGCGGGTTTCCGGGCGTGCCGCCGTCGCGCGGCAGCGGCGCGGCGGCGCCGAGGGTCAGGACGGCGAACAGGCCGAACAGGGCAGGGCGCATGGCATATCTCTCCCGAAGTTTCGGATGATGTATTTTCGTGCAGCATATCATGCGACGCTGGAATATCGAGGCTTGTTATAAGACTAATATGCCGTGATACTCGGGGCTTAGCGATCAGGCCGCGGTAGACGGCGAACTGGAGGAAGAGGCGCGATGAAGATCCTTTGGGCGACCCTGCTGGCGAGCGTGGCACTGGCGGCGACGCCTGCCGACGCGCGCAGCCGCTGGACGGAGGCGCAGGCCAATGCGTGGTACGCGAAACAGCCCTGGCTGGTCGGGGCGAACTACGCCCCCGCCACTGCGATCAACCAATTGGAGATGTGGCAGGCGGAGACGTGGGATCCGAAGCGGATCGACTATGAACTCGGCCTCGCGCAGGGGATCGGCATGAACACCATGCGCGTGTTCCTGCACGACCAGCTGTGGCAGCAGGATGCGCAGGGCTTCAAGCGCCGCATCGGCGAGTTCCTGACGATCGCGCAGCGTCACGGCATCAAGCCGCTGTTCGTGCTGTTCGACAGTTGCTGGGACCCGCATCCCGTGCTGGGGCTTCAGCATCCTCCGATCCCCGGGGTCCACAATAGCGGCTGGGTGCAGGGCCCCGGCATGCCCGGCCTGCGCGATCGCAGCCGCTATCCCGGCTACAAGGCCTATGTGCAGGGCGTGATCGGCGCATTCGCGACCGACGATCGTATCCTCGGCTGGGATGTCTGGAACGAGCCCGATAATGGCGCGGACCAGTATAAGGGGCAGGAGGGCAAGGAGCCGCTGGTCCGCGCGATGCTGGCGCAGGTGTTCGACTGGGCGCGCGACGCCGATCCGTCGCAACCGCTGACATCGGGCGTATGGCTGGGCAGCGACTGGACGCCGAACGGCAAGTCGTCGCCGATGGAGAAGCTGCAACTGACGCAATCGGACGTTATCAGCTTCCACGACTATAACTGGCCGGAGACGTTCGAGGGGCGCATCCGCCAGTTGCTGCCCTATGGTCGTCCGATCCTGTGCACCGAATACATGGCGCGCGGCAATGGATCGACCTTCGACGGCAGCCTGCCGATCGCCAAGCGTTACAACGTCGCGGCGATGAACTGGGGCTTCGTCGACGGCAAGACGCAGACGCGGCTGCCGTGGGACAGTTGGCAGAAGCCGTATGTGATGGCCGAGCCGACGATCTGGTTCCACGAGGTGTTCCGCACCGACGGCACCCCATACCGCGCGGCCGAAACCGACCTGATCCGTCGCCTTGCCGCCGCGCCAAAGGGCGTGGTGCCGGCTGCCGTTCCCGTTCCGCCGCCGGCGGCCCGCAAGCGGCGCTGAGGCCATTCTCCCGAACCTTCGTCATGCCGGCTCGCCGCGGCATGACGAAGGTTCGCTAACTGATCCCCAAATCCGCCGGCCCGAACGCATCGGGCAGCAGTTCCGAGAGGCGATAACTGCGCACCGCATCGCCTTGCGCCGCGCCGCAATGCACCGGCAGGTCGCGCCCGCCGAGTTGCGCCGCTTCGTTCAGCACCTGACGGCATCGGCCGCAGGGGCTGACCGGCACGGTGCCGGTGGCAAGTCCGTCGGCGTCCATTGCGCCGCCGATCACGCCGACTGCCACAACCTCGCGCAAGCGTCCCGCGGCGCTGGCGGTCGCGATCGCCACCGTCTCCGCACAGAGCGACAGGCCGTAGCTGGCATTCTCCACGTTGGCGCCCGTCACGATGCTGCCGTCGGTCATCAGCAGCGCCGCCCCGACCGCGAACCGCGAATAGGGCGCATGCGCATGACGCGCGGCCTCCCGCGCGGCGGCGATCAGGCGAGTCGCTTCGGTGTCGGTCATGGTGCCACTACGTCCCAATTCACGGGTCCTTCGATGCCGTCGACACGCCGGATATCGGTCGCGCGCCACATCTGCCACGGATGCGCAGGATAGGCGGGCGCGAAGAAATTGCCCGTCGCCCAAACCGGCCGGGCAAGGGCGGCGGTCAACGTGTACTGACGCTCCGCGGGCTTCGCGATCCGGAGCAGGGCGGGCTTGCCCGTGTGCGTCTCCACGATCGTCAGGAACCGGCGCAGCTCCGCGATCAGCGCCGTACGCTCCGGCCGGGCGGCGCAATCCTCGCGGAACGACAGGTCGACCGCGGCCGGCAGTGCGTCGCCGGTGCGTGGCACTACCGTGTTGAACGCGTTCGCCTGATCCTCCGCCGGTTGGCACAGCGAATAGAGGTGTACCGCGCCGCGCCGCATCCCCGCGTCGGGCAGAGCCTGCCAGTTCGTCTCGAAATTGGGCGCGCGACGGTCTGTGCCGCTGGTCGCGACCAGATACGCGAAATCCGCGCCGCGGCCGCGCACCGTCGGCCATTCGGGGACGGCGGCATCCTCGCCGAGATCGACCCCCTGCAATTTATAGCGCTCGGTCGACGGCGCCCAATGCGTGACGAGATGCCAGCCGCCGACCCCCAGCGCGCCGACTGTCGCCAGCCCGCCCACCAACGCGTGCCAGACCTTAACCACGGATATGCAGGACGCAGATCAGCGTGAAGAGGCGACGGGCGGTGTCGAAATCCACCGCGATCTTGCCGTCGAGCCGTTCCATCAACAGCTCCGCCGCCTCGTTGTGGACGCCGCGCCGGGCCATGTCGACGGTTTCGATCTGTTGCGGGGTGGAGGCGCGGATGGCTTGGTAATAGCTGTCACAGATCGCGAAATAGTCGCGGATCGGCCGCCGGAAACGCGCCATCGACAGGATGAGCGTTTCGAGCGGCGTATCGTCCTCGCGCTTGATCGCCAGCACCAGCCGGCCTTCCTCGACCGAGATCGCGAGCCGGTACGGACCTTGGTATCCGTCCGGCGCAGGGCGCTGAGGGGCGAAGCTGTTGCCCTCCAGCAGGTCGAAGATCGCGATTCGCCGCTCCTGCTCGACGTCCGCGGATCGCCACAGGATCGTGCGCTCGTCCAGCGTGACGTCGATGATGCGGCGATCGGCCATGACCCCGATTACGGTGAACCGCATGCCCCGGCAATGGCGCGGGGCCGGCCACGGCGCTACAGCACGGCGCATGGCCACACTCGCATTTCCGACTCCCGCTACCCCCGTCGTGGAGCAGCAGCTTCCCCGCAACGTCGAGGCGGAGGCGGCGATGCTCGGGGCGATGATGATCGACAACCGGCTGGCCGACGATCTGGTCGACCGGCTGGAGCCGGTGCATTTCTTCGAGCCGCTGCACGGCCGTATCTTCGCCGCGATCAAGACGCTGCGCGCCAACGACATGCTGGCGACGCCGGTGACGCTGCGCCCGATGTTCGAGGCGGACGAGGCGATGCGCGAACTGGGCGGGCCGTCCTACCTCGCCGGGCTGACCGGATCGGGTGCCGGCCTGATCGGTGCGCGCCAGTTCGCGACCCAGATCTACGACCTGGCGATGCTGCGCGCGCTGGTGACGGTCGGCCGCACGCTCGTCGATCGCGCGATGGACACGTCGGAGGAGGTCAACCCGCGCGCCCAGATCGAGGCGGCCGAGGAGGAACTGTACAAGGTCGCGGGCGACGGCGGCGCGGAGAACGCGACCAAGACCTTCGCACAGGCGACGACGATGGCCGTCAAGATGGCGGAGCGCGCGCTGAACAGTGGCGGCAACCTGTCGGGCGTGACCACCGGCCTCGACTCGATCAACGCCAAGATCGGCGGCATGCATCATTCCGACTTGATGATCCTCGCCGGCCGACCCGGCATGGGCAAGACGTCGCTGGCGACCAACATCGCCTTCAACGCCGCGCGCCGCTGGATGCGCGACATGGCGGACGGCATCGCGCCCGCCGATTCGGTCGGTGCGAAGGTCGCGTTCTTTTCGCTGGAAATGAGCGCCGACCAGCTCGCCACGCGTATTCTGGCCGAACAGGCGCGGATCAGCTCCGAAAACCTGCGCATGGGCAAGATCAGCCGCGCCGAGTTCGCGCAGCTGGCGGCGGCGGCGGCGGAGCTGGAGAATCTGCCGCTGTTCATCGACGATACCGGCGGTCTCAGCATCTCGGCGCTGCATACCCGCGTCCGCCGGTTGCAGCGGCGGCATAATAACGAGATCGGGCTGGTCGTCGTCGACTACCTCCAGCTGCTGACCGCGGGTGGCAAGGGGTCGGAGAACCGCGTGCAGGAGATCTCCGAAATCTCGCGCGGGCTGAAGACGTTGGCCAAGGATATGAACGTGCCCGTGCTGGCGCTGTCGCAGCTGAGTCGTGCGGTCGAAAGCCGCGAAGACAAGCGGCCGATGCTGTCGGATCTGCGCGAATCGGGATCGATCGAGCAGGACGCGGACATGGTCTGGTTCGTGTTCCGCGAGGATTACTACATCGCCGCCAAGGAGCCGAAGCGCCCGACCGAGGGCGACGACAGCCGCATCTTCGAGGATCACCAGAAATGGGCGACCGAGATGGAGCGCGTCTATGGCCTCGCCGAACTGATTGTGGCCAAGCAGCGCCACGGTGCGACCGGCAAGGTGGTGATGAAGTTCGACCCGACGATCACCCGCTTCTCCGATTATGCGGGCTATTGATCGGCCCCAGATCGACGGCCCCAGATCGACGGCCCCAGATCGACGGCCCCAGATCGACGGCCCCAGATCGACGGCCGCGCTTGAGGCGGATCGATCGGGCGGCGCGCGACGCGTGGCCCGCAACGTGCTAACGATCGCGGCGTGACGGACAGTCCGCCGCGGATCGGGAGTGCCGGATGTACAAATGGCCGTATGCGGATTGGGCGAAAGCGGGCTTCGACGCCTGGGCCCTGGGGATGGAAGCGTCGGCGGTGATCGGCATGCGCGTCGCCAAGATCGCGTCTGGCGGCGACGCCGACCAGCGCGAGACACGTCTGATGATGCAGGAAAAGATGCAGGCTGCATTGGAACTGCAATTCGCGATGGCGACCGGCGGGCTCGGGTCTACGCCGCTGGCCGGCACGCAAAAGGTGCTGAAGCACTACCAGCGCAAGGTCGGCGCGAATCGTCGCCGGCTGGGCAAGGCCGGGGGGTAGGGGCGGAGTTATCCTATCGTATAGTTCCCCTCTCTTGAAGAGGGGCTGGGGTATGACGCACGATCGATCCACCCAATCCGTTCGCCCTGAGCTTGTCGAAGGGCATGGGTCTCACCTGTGCTTCGACAGGCTCGGCACGAACGGATTGGGTTCGTATCAAACTTTAGAAGCCTTGCAGCGACTCCACCCTCAACAAAACGGCCGGATCGCCAGCACCAGTTCCGTCTGACGGTTCTTCCCCGTCTTCTCGAACAGCGCCTTGACCTGATTGCGCACGGTTCCCGTCGCCGCACCCCGATGCGCAGCGACGGTGGCGATGTCGTGTCCTTCCGCCAGCATCAATGCCACCTCCGCCTCCGCCGGGGTCAGCGCAAAGGCCGCCTGGAGTAAGGCGACGGGATCGGCGCTCCGCCGCTGCGTGCGAATCGTCAGCACGGCGCGGGCGGCCGATAACGGTCCTTCTATCCGGGTCGGCAATGGGGCGAGGTCGACGATCGCCGGCTCCCGCCCCCGCACCGGCCGCAGCGCGACGGACACGCGACCGGCCATCGGCCGTTCGGGACAGGTCACCTCGCGGAATGCCGCATCCAGGGCAGCATTGGCCCCCGGACCGGTGGCGATCACGCGACCGTAGCGGATCGTCAGGTGGTTTGACGTGCGCAGGATCGCCTCCGCCGCCGCCGACAGCGATGCCAGCTTGCGGTCGAAGCCCAGCAGGATCGTCGGGCCCGACAGATGCTCCGCCGTGCGCACCAGCGCCGTGTCGATCGCGGTGCCGAGCATCAGGCTGGCACCCAAGGTCGCGGCGATGGCGGGAGCGACCGCCTCCAGCAGACGGCGTTCCTCGTCGCCCGCGTCGCCGCTGCGCGCCGGCCGCAGCACCGCCATCGCCATCTGCGCGCTGTCGCCGGTGTGGCCCAGCGGCACGATGCACGAATGCGGGATGTCGTAATCGGTGAACAGGCCTGTGTAGATCGGCAAGCGATCGCGCATCGCGTCCGTCGTGAAATCACGGTCGGTCCGACATCGGAACGCCGGCCCCTCGATTGCAGCCCGCGTGCGCGGATTGTGCGTCGGATCGGCCCCGCCGGCGCGCAGATAGTCATGTTCGACGTAGCGACCGAAATCGGACAGCAGGTTGACGAACAGCCCCCGGCGCGGATCGATCGCCGCGATCTGCGCCGCGGCACCGCCCGTCGCGCGGGCAAGCGTCTCCAACGAGTCGGCCCAACTCGTCATGCCCATCGCAGCTTGTCGAAATCGTTCGACCAGCGCCTGTGCGTCCGGCGTCATGCGTATTCCCCCCCATCCGACGTCCCCACGCCGGAATGTTCGAAAATGCATCTAAATATAGGATTTGCAAGGTGGCTTATCCCAAATGGGACATGCGCGGCGCGTCGCCGCATCGCAAAAGCCGGGCGGGGATAGGACAAGTTTTGTTCTAACGGGGGAAATGTTGATGTTAATGAAATACTTGATCGCCGCAGTGGCGATCGGTGCCGTAACGCCGGCGATGGCGCAGGATGCGGGATCGGATGGGGGCATCCGGTTCAGTGCGGCCGTGACCGGCGGTACTTTGGGCGTCGGGCCGGAAGTCGGCGCCCGCTTTTCGGACCATGTCGGTGTCCGCGCCAGCGCCACGTTCCTGGGCGTCAGCGGCGATATCGATCCGGACGACATCACCTATGACGGCAAGCTGAAGCTGGAAAGCTATGGCCTGATGGCGGACATCTACCCGCTGGGCGAGCATTTCCGCATCTCTGCGGGCGCGCGCATCAACAAGAACCGCGCGCGGGTGAGCGCGACGCCGGCGACCGACGTCGACGTCGGTGACGAGACCTATACGCCGGCGCAGATCGGGACGCTGCGCGGCCGCGCCGAGGTGAAGAAGTTCGCCCCGGCGGTGACGGTCGGCTGGAGCGGCGGCAACCGTCGCGGCTTCATGTTCGGCTTCGACGCCGGCGTGCTGTTCCAGGGATCGGTCAGGATCCGTGAATTTACCTCGACGGGATCGCTGTCCAACAACGCCGCGTTCCGCGCCAATCTCGAAGCGGAGCGCCGCGACGTTCAGGACGATGTCGACGATTACAAGCTCTACCCGATCGTACAGTTCAGCATCGGCTATCGTTTCTGACAGCCGACACTGGGCACGGGTCTGCGGAGTCGGGGCCGCAGACCCGATCGCCCGATCTCCAGGGGGAGACCTCGGCCGGGCACCGCGATCGCGGTGACCCGGCCTTTTTCGCGGGCGCTACGCCGAGCCTAGCCGGTTAGTTCAGCGATCCGACCGTAAGCTCGGCCTGGCGCTGTCGTCCCAGCCTCCGGTCGAGAGCGGGGATCGCACCCAGTCATCCCAGCGGAAGCTGGGATCTCCTTGAGGAGAGGTCGTCCCGCTACGACGAAGATCCCAGCTTCCGCTGGGATGACGCTCCGGGCTCGGGGAACGATAGCCGCCGCCCTAGAACGCCGGCTCTTCCCCCGACGGGCTGGACACGTGGATACCGCATTCCACCTTGTCCCACCCGCGCCAGCGGCCCGATCGCGGGTCCTCGCCCGGTGCGACCTTGCTGGTGCAGGGTGCGCAGCCGATCGACAGATAGCCCTGCGCCTCCAGCGGATGCCGGGGCAGGTCGTGCTCCGCGAAATACGCCTCCAGCCGCTCCTTCGGCCAGTCGGCGAGGGGGTTGATCTTCAGCCGCCCCTCATCCTCCTCGAACCGTGGCAGCGCGATGCGGGTGCCGGACTGGAAGCCCTTGCGGCCCGAAATCCACGCGTCGAACGGCAACAGCGCGCGGCGCAGCGGTTCCACCTTGCGCAGGTCGCAGCAGCCATCGGGATCGTAGGACCAGCGTAACCCCGTCTTGTCCTTCGCCGCCAGCCGCCGCGGGTCGGGCCGGAACACGCGCAGGTCGGTCAGGCCCAGTCGCTCGGACAGTTCGTCGCGGTATGCCAGCGTTTCGCCGAACATCTTCTGCGTGTTGGTGAAGATCACCGGCACGTCGACATCGATGCTCGCGACCATGTGAAGCAGCACCGCCGATTCCGCGCCGAACGAAGATACCGACGCGACCCGCCCCGCCAGTTCGCCGGTCAGCAATTGGCGTAGCATCTCCGGTGCCTCGACGCCGTCGAACCGCACCTGCATCGCCGCCGCATCCGCCGCCGTGAACGCCGGCCGCGCATCAATCATGTCGAGGACGCGTGCCGCCTCAGCCATGACGCAGTTTCCATACCGGCACCGCCGTATCCGCCGCACGCTGGTAACGGAAATCATACCGGTCCAGCGCCCGCGTCAGCGCGTCGGCGTCGATCTCCGCCTCGGGCGCGAAGCTGTCGAACCCGCAGCGGCGCATCAACGGCAACTGGTCGACCAGCACGTCGCCGGCCGCGCGCAGTTCGCCGGCATAGCCCGCCTCGCGCAGAATACGCGCCGCCGAATAGCCGCGTCCGTCGCGGAACGTCGGAAAGCTGACCTCCACCAGCGCCAGTTGCTCCATGTGCGGCAGCAGCGCGCGCGCATCGTCACCCGCCTCCAGCCGCACCGCGGTGGCGTTGGTCTGGCCCGCCAGGAACGCATCGAGCGTCACCGCGGGACCGTCATGCGGGGCATCGTCGCGAAAGCGCAGATCGGCCGCATCAACCATAGATCGCCTCCTTGAACGGCTCCATCCCGACCCGGCGATAGGTGTCGAGGAAGCGTTCGCCCGGCGTCCGTTCCGCCAGATAGCGGTCGGTGACGCGCTCGATCGCGTCGACCACGCCGTCTTCGGAAAAGCCGGGACCGGTGATCTTGCCGAGTGACACGTCCTCCGCCCCCGACCCGCCGAGCAGCAACTGATAGTTCTCCGTGCCCTTCCGGTCGACGCCGAGGATGCCGATGTGCCCGGCATGGTGGTGGCCGCACGCGTTGATGCAGCCGCTGATCTTCAGCTTCAGCTCGCCCAGATCGCGCTGCCGTCCCGCATCGGCGAAGCGGTTGGCGATCTTCTGTGCCAGCGGGATCGAGCGGGCATTGGCCAGCGCGCAGTAATCCAGGCCGGGGCAGGCGATGATGTCGCCGATCAGGTCCAGATTGGCCTCCGCCAGACCCGCTTCGGTCAGCGCCTGCCACACCGCGTACAGGTCGCGCGCGGCGACATGCGGCAGCACGATGTTCTGCGCATGGGTGACGCGCAATTCGTCGAAGCTGTACCGCTCCGCCAGATCGGCCATCACTTCGATCTGATCCGCCGACGCGTCACCGGGGATGCCGCCGGTCGGCTTCAGGCTGATCGTGACGATCGCGTATCCCGCCTGCTTGTGCGCCCGGACGTTCTGGTCGAGCCAGACGGCGAAATCCGGGTCCGAACGGTCGACCTCCGCAGAGGCCGCCGGATCGAACGCGGGCGGCGCGAACATCGCGGTGATCCGCGCCAGCTCCGCCGCCGGAGGGTCCAGCCCCAGTGTCTTGACCAGCACGAACTCCTCCTCGACCTGCCGGCGATATTCGTCGGGGCCGATCTCGTGCAGCAGGATCTTGATCCGCGCCTTGTAGATATTGTCGCGCCGGCCGTAGCGATTGTAGACGCGCAGGCACGCCTCCAGATAGCTCATCAGGTCGTCGGCGGTGACGAAGTCCCTGATCTCATGTGCGATCATCGGTGTGCGGCCCATGCCGCCACCCACGAAGATCTTCGCGCCCAGCACGCCGTCGCGCTCCCACAGCTGGATGCCGATGTCGTGCAGCCGCATCGCCGCGCGATCCTCGTCGGCGGCGATCACCGCGATCTTGAACTTGCGCGGCAGATAGCTGAATTCCGGGTGGAAGGTGGACCATTGCCGGATCAGTTCCGCCCAAGGGCGCGGATCGGTGACTTCATCGGCGGCGGCGCCGGCGAACTGGTCGGACGAAATATTGCGGATGCAATTCCCGCTCGTCTGGATCGCATGCATCTCCACCGTCGCCAGCTCGGCGAGGATGTCCGGCGCATCGCTCAGCGTAATCCAGTTATACTGGATGTTCTGGCGCGTCGTGAAATGGCCGTAGCCGCGATCGTACTTGCGCGCGACATGCGCCAGCATCCGCATCTGCCGGCTGTCGAGTGTACCGTACGGCACCGCAACGCGCAGCATGTAGGCGTGCAACTGCAGATACAGACCGTTCATCAGCCGCAGCGGCTTGAACTGGTCCTCCGTCATCTGCCCGGACAGGCGACGCTGCACCTGATCGCGGAATTCCTCCACGCGGGCATCGACGATCGACTGATCATACTCGTCGTACTTGTACATGTTACCTCAATTCCCCGCCGTGCCGGGGAGGAGCGCCGTTGGCATCGTCATATCACCCAACTCCCCGCCGTCGGATCGGCAGGCTTCAGCGTCAGGTCCGGCCGCACGGTAGGACCGAGCGCGCGGATGCGGTCCTTGATGTGCGCGGGGCGCGGCCCGTCCAGGGTCACGGTCGCGTCGATCACATAGGGGCCGTTGACCCGCCGCGCGCCCTCTTCGGCGCGGCCGATCGCCTCGCCGTCCGCGCCGACGTCGCCCGCGTCCTCGACATGGCGCGACCAACCCGAGCCGGTCCACCAGATCACGTCGCCCGTGGGCAGGTCGTTGCCCGTCAGCAGCCTCATGCCGCATCCTCCACCGCGACGGCTTCGGCGACGCGCGCCCAGCGCGCCAGCTTGTCCTCCGCGTCCGACAGCTCGACGACCTCGCCGACGACGATGATCGCCGGGCTGCGCACCGCCTCGCGCGTCACCATCGGGCCGAGATCGGCGAGCAGCGTCTTCATCGCACGGTGCCCCGGCTGCGTGCCCTTCTCCAGCACCGCGACCGGCATGTCCGGCGCGACGCCGTCCGCCATCAGCTTGTCGGCGATGTCCGACGCGGTCGCGACGCCCATATAGATCACCAGCGTGCGGCCGTGGCCGGCGAGCCCCGACCAATCCTGTTCGGACAGGCCCTTGCACTGGCCCGCGACGAAACTGACCGCGCTGGAATGATCGCGGTGCGTCAGCGGCAGCATCGCCTCCGCCGCGCAGCCGAGCGCCGCCGAGACTCCGGGAATGACCTCGACCGGCAGGCCGGCCGCGCGCACCGCCTCGACCTCCTCGCCGCCGCGACCGAACACGAACGGGTCGCCGCCCTTCAGCCGGATGACGACGCTGCCCGCCTTCACATGCGCGACGATCAGCGCGTTGATCGCCTCCTGCGGCAACGTATGGCGCGCCCGCGTCTTCGCGACCGAGATGCGGTGCGCGGTCGCGGGTGCCAGATCGAGCACGCGCGGATCGATCAGCCCGTCGTGGACGACCACCTCCGCCGTCTTCAGCGCCTCCACGGCGCGCACGGTCAGCAGGCCGGGATCGCCCGGTCCCGCCCCGACGAGAATGACGCGCCCGCGCGCCTGCGGATCGAGTAACGTTGCCATGATCCCGGAGATGGCGCCCGGGGCGGCGTGGCGCGAGGCACATCTGCTTGGCGAAGGGCTAGTTGGGCTTCACCCGCTATTCTCGTCGGAGGGGAGGGAGTTCGAATCGCCCGACTTGCCCTCCGCCCCACCGTACCCCATACGTTCGCGCATGGCCGAGGACCTGTTCGCTGCGCCGCAATCCGGCACCCCCTATGATGCATCGTCGATCGAGGTCCTCGAGGGGCTGGAGCCCGTCCGCCGTCGTCCCGGCATGTATGTCGGCGGCACGGACGAGCGCGCGTTGCATCACCTCGCCGCAGAGGTGCTGGACAACGCGATGGACGAGGCCGTCGCGGGTCACGCCACGCGAATCGAGGTCACGCTGGAACCGGGCAACCGCCTGACCGTAGTCGACAATGGTCGCGGCATCCCGGTCGATCCGCATCCCAAGTTTCCCGACAAGTCGGCGCTGGAGGTGATCCTCTCGACACTTCATTCCGGCGGCAAGTTCGCAGGGAAGGCTTATGCCACCAGTGGCGGTCTCCACGGTGTCGGCGTGTCCGTGGTCAATGCGCTGTCCAGCGATACGGTGGTGGAAGTCGCCCGGGAGCGCGTTCTCTACCGCCAGCGCTTCAGCAAGGGCGTGACGCTCGGTCCGCTGGAAACCGTCGGCGCGACACCCAACCGGCGCGGCACCTCGGTGGCCTTCACGCCGGACACGGAGATCTTCGGGCCGGAGCTGAACTTCAAGCCACAACGACTGTACAAGCTCGCGCGATCCAAGGCGTATCTGTTCGCCGGCGTCGAGATCCGCTGGAAGTGCGCGCCTGAACTGATCGATGGCGACACGCCGGCGGAGGCGGTCTTCCAGTTCCCCGGCGGCCTTGGCGACCATTTGCGCGAACAGATCGGTGCGCGCGAATGTGCGACAACCGACTTCTTTGCCGGGCGACAGGATTTCCCGGGCGATCAGGGTCGCGTCGAATGGGCGGTGGCGTGGCCGCTCTGGTCGG
The DNA here is from genome assembly GCA_018139225.1 of Microvirga sp. SRT01. Classification (GTDB taxonomy): domain Bacteria; phylum Pseudomonadota; class Alphaproteobacteria; order Sphingomonadales; family Sphingomonadaceae; genus Sphingomonas; species Sphingomonas longa. The sequence goes on along the minus strand of JAGSNX010000004.1, from coordinate 181,079 downwards.
ACGGCAGCTATAGCTGGTATTGCAACACCATCCCGACCCCCGACGGCGGGACCCACGAACAGGGTTTGCGGCAGGCGCTGGTGCGGTCCTTGCGGCACTTCGCCGAGCTGCTGAGCAATAAGAAGGCCAAGGACCTGACGGCCGACGATGTGATGGTCGGCAGCGAGCTGATGCTCTCCGTCTTCATCCGCGAACCGCAGTTCCAGAGCCAGACCAAGGACCGGCTGACCAGCCCGGAGGCCGCCGGGCTGGTTGAGCGTGCCGTTCGCGACCATTTCGACCATTGGCTCGGACACAATATGGAGCGGGGCAAGGCGCTGCTCGGCTACGTCCTCGACCGGATGGACGAGCGCCTGCGGCGCAAGGCGGAGCGCGAGGTCAAGCGCAAGACCGCCACCTCCGCCCGCAAGCTGCGCCTGCCCGGCAAGCTGACGGACTGTTCGGCGGACGACCCCGCCGGCACTGAATTGTTCATCGTCGAGGGCGATTCGGCGGGTGGGTCGGCGAAGCAGGCGCGCGACCGCAAGACGCAGGCGATCCTGCCGATCCGCGGCAAGATTCTGAACGTCGCATCGGCGACGATGGCCAAGATCATGGCCAATCAGGAGATCGCCGACCTTGCTCTCGCGCTCGGCTGCGGTACGCGCAAGGAATGCAACGCCGACCTGCTCCGCTACGAACGCGTCGTCATCATGACCGACGCCGATGTCGACGGGGCACATATCGCGACGCTCCTGATGACGTTCTTCTTTCAGGAAATGCCCGACATCGTCCGGCGCGGGCACCTGTATCTGGCGCAACCGCCGCTCTACCGCCTGACCGCGGGTACGAAGTCGCTCTACGCCCGCGACGATGCCCACCGCGCCGAACTGGAACGGACCGCGTTCAAGGGCAAGAAGGTCGATGTCGGCCGCTTCAAGGGGTTGGGGGAGATGAACCCCGGCCAGCTCCGCGAAACGACGATGGACCCGAAGACGCGCAGCATGATCCGCATCACCCTGCCGCAGGAATATGAGGAACGGGCCGGGGTGAAGGACCTCGTCGACCGCCTGATGGGCACCAACCCCGCCCACCGATTCGCCTTCATCCAGGAGAATGCGGCCCGGCTGGACGAGGAATCGCTCGACGCTTGAAAACGCTCTCTCCCTCTTGGGAGAGGGAAGGGTGCGGCGACCCCACGGCCTTCAATCAAACCGCGCCACCGCCTCCTCCAGCCCCGGCGGATCGCGCCGATACACCGCCACCGACTTCCGCCCCAGCGTCACCCGCGCCGTCAGCCGGTAATCGCGTGCGATCAGTCTCGTCGCCAGCGCCCGGATGTCCGCGCGCTCACCCTTGTACGGCGGCCCGACGACCACGACGGCCGGCCCCGCCGCCAGAACGCGGCGCAGCTCCGTCGCCTGGTCGACGCCGATCGCGCTCTGTTCCCGCAGCCGCGTCAGATGGCTGGGGAAGACGTAGCGCGACAGCGAGCAGCGGCCGGTCGCCGGATACAGCATCGCCGTGGAGGAATAGACGTAGAGGCAGCCCGGCCCGCCCCCCACCGCGCGCACCAGCGCGGCGAACTGCGCCGGGGTCCCGCGTCGAACCCGGTCGACGACCAGCGCCACCTGCCCGATCACGACCACCAGCGCGACGAGTCCGTATCCTCTGCGCCGCCGGTCCGGCCGCGCCAGGAAACCCGCCGCCAGCGCCGCGGCGGGCACCATGACCGGCAGCGTATAATGGTCGAACCACGGCGCCACGAGCCCGAACGCGATCAGCGCCGCGGTCAGCCAGCCCTTCAGGAATCGGCGGACGAGGACATCGCCGCCCTCCACCGGCCCCCGCAGCACGGCCATCGCCAGCAACGGCCCGAGGATTGTGGCGCAGATCGCCAGATTGCCCGCCAGCTCCCCGAATGCATCTGGCCGCCGCCCCAGGATCGACAGTCCATTGGCGTAGAAGAACGCTGGCCATTCCCGGATCGCGATATAATACAGCGCTACCGCCAGCGTCGGGATCAGCGCGATCCCGACCAGCAGTGCGCCGCGTGCGACGGCCGACCACGCGCCCCGCTCGCACTGGCAGCGGTGCATCAGCCACAGGCCGATCCACACGCCCTCGACGCCGGCGGTGTATTTGATCTGGATCGCGATGCCGACCAGCAGCATCGCCGCGGTCGCGTCGCGCGCCCGCGCCTCCGGTCGTGTCGCGAACCATGCCGCCGCCGCGACGAACAGGTTGTAGAAGACCGGCGACTGCCCGCCCTGACCGCCTGCGACGGTCAGCCATGCGAGATATGCGACCCCTGCCGCCGTCCCGCCCCGGACCCAGCCGGCTCGGTCGGCCAGTCGTGCGATCAGCCACGCCGTCGCCGCCGCGCTCGCCAGCGCCATAGCCTGGTATAGCCAGATACCCCACGGCCACGCCAGTGCGGCGGGTAGCAGGTATAGCGCGAACAGCCCGACCGGCTTGCGATCCCAGATGTCGACGAACGGGACCGCCCCGTTCCCGATCGCGCGCGCGGCGGCGAAATAAAATTCCTCGTCCGAATACAGGATCGGGTTGCCCAGCGTCAGCGCCCGCGTCAGCAGCGCCGCCAGCACGATGACGAGCAGGCGAGGCATTCCCGAGTTATAGAACGCCCCGCCACGCTGCGACATCATCAGTCGTTTCCGCCGATCCAGTCCCCCAGCGATCCCAGCGCCGAACCCTCGCCGCGATTCTGCCCGCCGCGGCTACCCGCCGCCGCCAGCATCCGGCCGGCGAGGCGAGAGAAGGGCAGCGACTGGATCCACACCTTACCCGGCCCCCGCAACCGCGCGAAGAACACCCCCTCGCCACCAGAGAACATCGTGCGGATACCGCCGACCGTCACCAGATCGAAGTCCACCGACGGCGTGTATGCCGCCAGACAGCCGGTATCGACGTGCAGTTCCTCGCCGCTGCGCAGTTCGCGCTCCACCACGGTGCCGCCCATCTGCACGAACGCCCAGCCGTCACCGTCGAGCCGCTGCATGATGAAGCCTTCGCCGCCGAACAGGCCGGTCATCACCCGCCGCTGGAACTGGACGCCGATCGACACGCCCTTCGCCGCCGCCAGAAACGCGTCCTTCTGGCAGATCAGAGTCCCGCCCAGATCGGCGAGGTTCAGCGGCAGGATCGAGCCGGGAGTGGGCGAGGCGAACGCGACCCGCGCTTTCCCGCGACCGTGATGCGTGAAGACGGTCGTGAACAGGCTCTCCCCCGTCACGAGCCGCTTGCCTGCGCCGAGCAGCTTGCCCATGAACCCGCCGCCGCTCTCGCCCGATCCGTCGCCGAACACCGTCGTCATGTCGACCGACGCGTCCTTCCAGACCATCGCACCGGCTTCCGCGACCGCGCTTTCACCCGGATCGAGTTCGATCTCGACGAACTGCAACTCCTGTCCCTTGATCTCGAAATCGACATCGTCGGCCACGCCGCTGCGACGGTGGTGGGCCCAGGGGGAAGAGGTCATGACTGCATTCTCCGCAATGAAACCAGCGCGCGTCCCTAGCGCACGCGCCGGCGCACGCGCCATGCTCTATGTCCGGCATCGGGACGTTAACCCCAAATTGACACTTGTTCGGGACTCGTCTTAGCGTCCGCCCAAACGGGGGATGATTCTGATGCGTAAGATGTTTGCGGCGCTCGCCTTTGCCACGACCCTTCTGACCGGGGCGGCCGATGCCGGAACGCTGGTCGTGGGTGGCGACACCACGCCGACCTTTTCGCTGAATGCCTTTGATGCGGGCAACACGGGTAACCGCGCCTTCTACGACAATGTGCGCGGCGCGGCGACGCGCGTGGTAATTTCGGAGCGCAGCTTTTCGCCTCCGGGTTTCCCCAGCTTCGTCAACGCCAATCTCGCGAATTTCTACCGCGAAACGGCCGGCGTCGACGTCGTCCAGACGGCGGGCGACATCACTACGGACATCCTCGCCGGCACGGGCCTGCTGGTGCTCCAGTTCCGCAACGACGCCTTCGCCGGCGACGAGATGATGGCGATCGAGCGCTATGTGCGCAGCGGCGGCAGCCTGTTGCTGGTCGGCGAGGCGTCGTTTATCAACAGCACCTTACCCGCTCCCGCCTTCACCGAAGGATCGCAAGCGAACGCGATCGCCAACGGGTTGCTCGCCGGCATCGGTTCCTCGATCCGTCTGAACGACGATACCATCGGCATCGTCGCCCCGACTGTCGCCACCGGCGCGGCGATCGCCAGCGATCCGCTGACCGCCGGCGTCACCAGCTTCCGCTACGGCGCGGCGACCTCGGTGTCGGGCGGCAAGGCCCTCTTCTTCGCTCCTGACGCCAGCGGCACCCTGAAGCCGTTCTTCGCCACCGAGATGCTCGACGCGATCGCCGTCGTCCCCGAACCTACGACCTGGGCGATGATGATCGTCGGCGTCGGCCTCGTCGGCGGCGCGACCCGCCGTCGCCGGAGCGCGCCCGCACTCGCCTGAAGCGTCGGGTACGGGCCTTTAGCGCTGGCGATTTAGGCGCGCCACGACGAGAGCGACCCGTCAGACAACGGTGCCCGTACCGTAAGCGCCGGTGAACCTTCAGGTAAGGGCGATCTGGCTCACTTGCCGCGACGGCAGGTCAGATAGCGTCCCTTCATGCCGACCTCGGCGGTTTCGCCGCTGGCGAGGTCGATGGATGCGTTGCCGCGCTTGGTGCCCACGATGATCCTCGCGGGACCGGACACGCGGCAGGCGATGGCCGCTCTCTCCTGCTGACACGCTTTCTCCAGCGCTTGCTCCGCCGTCGATCCCTCGATCGGCTGCACCTGAAACGTCGCACCGGTCGTACCGCCGAACAGGGCCGCTCCCACGCCGCCCAGCATGTTCGCGCGCCAACTGCCATCGCTCTGCTGTTTGAGCCCCGTCTGCGCGGCCAGTCGCGCGCAGGCCCCGCCGGCATCGGTGGTCTGAGCAGGGGCCGAAGCCGCGGCGACCAAGGCGACCAGCGCCAGCATCGTTTTCAACACCGAACAGCTCCCCGAATTACTCGGCGCGGTGTTGCGGGTGAAAGACGACGGCTGCCAGTAAAATTCGCCGCCTGCGGCGTCCTACGCACGGTGCCTGATCTATATCCTGTACGTTGTAGACGGATCGCATCTGGCAGCCCTTCCGGGTCCGTTGTTCCACCCTCTATGGAATGGTCTGGCTCCACGCGGTCTCCCGTGACCTTTGCGAACATTCGCCAGTTCCACTGGTTTCGCCGGGCAATACCCGGTGTTGACGCCCCGCCACCGCCCCCGGTATCGTCTAGTCGGGCGGTCCGGTTCGGGGCCGCCCTTTGCTGTTTGAAGGAGTCGTCGTCGTGACCATCACCCCCCTGATGCCCGTCTATCCGCGGTGCGGGGTGCGTCCGGTCCGAGGCGAGGGCGTCTACCTGTACGGGGAGGACGGGCAGCAGTATCTCGACTTCGCCAGCGGCATCGCGGTCAACGCGCTCGGCCACGGCCACCCGCATCTGGTGAAGGCGATCGCGGATCAGGCGGCGACGCTGATGCACGTGTCGAACCTCTATGGCAGCCCGCAGGGAGAGCATTTGGCGCAACGGCTGGTCGACACGACCTTCGCCGACACGGTGTTCTTCACCAATTCGGGTGCCGAAGCGGTCGAGTGCGCGATCAAGACCGCGCGCCGCTATCATTTCGCGGGCGGCGATCCGGAGCGTCATACCCTCATCACCTTCAACAACGCGTTCCACGGCCGCACGCTGGGGACGATCTCCGCCACCAATCAGGCGAAGATGCGCGACGGCTTCGAGCCGCTGCTGCCCGGCTTCCAATACGCGCCGTTCAACGATCTCGCCGCCGCGCTGGCGTTGGTCGGTGACAACACCGCCGGCTTCCTCGTCGAGCCGATCCAGGGAGAGGGCGGCCTGATGGCGGGTAGCGAGGAGTTCCTGCGCGGCTTGCGCGCGGCCTGCGACGAGCACGGCCTGCTGCTGGTGCTGGACGAGGTCCAGTGCGGCTACGGGCGCACCGGCAAGTTCTTCGCGCACGAACTCTACGGCATCACGCCCGACATCATGGCGGTGGCGAAGGGTATCGGCGGCGGCTTCCCGCTCGGCGCTTGCCTCGCCACCGAAGAGGCGGCGCGCGGCATGGTCGCGGGCACGCACGGCTCGACCTATGGCGGCAACCCGCTGGCAATGGCGGCGGGCGAGGCGGTGCTGGACGTGATCCATGGCGAAGGCTTCCTCGATCACGTCACGCAGATGGGCGAGCGGCTGCGCGCCTCGCTCGAACAGATGATCCCCAATCACGATCACCTGTTTCAGGAGGTGCGCGGGCGCGGGCTGATGCTCGGGCTGAAGCTGAAGAGCGACAGCCGCCGCTTCGTCGCGCATTGCCGCGATCATCACGGGCTGCTGACCGTGGCGGCGGGCGACAACGTCGTCCGCGTCCTGCCGCCGCTGGTGATCGACGACAGCCATGTCGCGGAATTCACGCAGAAACTGTCGGATGCAGCGCGGGTGTATGTCCCCGTCAGCGATGATTGAAACGCTCCTCCCCTGGAAGGGGAGGTGGCAGGCGCAGCCTGACGGAGGGGTGTCTCGCGTCGTAACGGAGGGTTTCACCCCTCCGTCGCGCTTCGCGCGCCACCTCCCCTTGCAGGGGAGGACTAGATAATGCCGCATTTCCTGAACTTGACCGATGCGGGCGCCGACGGCGTCGCGGCGATGCTGGCCGACGCGCTGGATCGCAAGGCCGCCCGCGCCGGCTGGCCCAAGGGCATGGTCGATGCCGACGCGCCGCTCGCCGGTCGCGTGCTGGCAATGGTGTTCGAAAAGAACTCCACCCGCACCCGCGTGTCGTTCGACATGGCGATCCGCCAGCTCGGCGGCACCTCGATCGTCATGGACGCCGGGTCGATGCAGCTCGGGCGCGGCGAAAGCGTCGCCGACACCGCACGTATCCTGTCGGGCTATGCCGACGCGATCATGATCCGCACCGACGATCATGCCAAGATCGAGGAGATGGCGGCGCATGCTTCCGTCCCGGTCATCAACGGCCTGACCGACGCGTCGCATCCGTGCCAGATCATGGCCGATCTGCTGACGATCCTCGAAACCGGCCGCGCGCTGCCCGGCCTCAAGGTCGCGTGGCTCGGCGACGGCAACAATGTGCTGGCCTCGATCGTCGAGGCCGCGTCGCTGATGCAGTTCGACGTCGTCGCCGCCTGTCCGCCCGGCTTCGCCCCTGCGGAGCAGGCGATCGCCGCCGCCTCTGGCCGCGCCCTCGTCGTCACCGATCCGTACGACGCGGTGGCGGATGCCGACATCGTCGTCACCGACACGTGGATTTCGATGGGCCAGTTGCATGCCGAGGAGAAGCTGGCGGCGCTTGCCCCTTATCAGGTCGATGCCGCGCTGATGGCCGCTGCGAAGCCCGGTGCGGCGTTCCTCCACTGCCTGCCCGCGCACCGTGGCGAGGAAGTCACGACGGAGGTGATCGACGGTCCGCAGTCGCTGATCTGGCAGGAGGCGGAGAACCGTCTTCACGCGCAGAAGTCGGTGTTGCGCTGGTGCTTCGGTCAGATCGGTTGATCGCTGCCGCCGCGTCCCCACATCGGGCCGCATGCACGACATGACCGATACTCTCGACCGCGCACTCGGTTTCGCGATCCCGGAGCGGCACGCCCGCGGCCGGATCGTGCGGCTCGGCCCGACGCTCGACACCATATTGGCGGCGCACGCCTATCCGCCCGCAATCGAGGCATTGCTCGCGGAGGCGCTGACCCTGTGTGCGCTGATGGGGTCGACGTTGAAGGACGGGGACGCTCAGTTAACGATGCAGACGCGGTCGGAGACGGGCGTCGTGCAGCTGCTGGTGTGCGACTACCGCGCCGGCGAGTTGCGCGGGTACATCCAGTACGATGCCGATCGTCTCGCCGAGGCGCCGGAGCAGCCGACGCTGTTTGCCCTGTTCGGCAAGGGGTACCTCGCGATCACGTTCGACATGGCGACCACCGGCGAGCGGTATCAGGGTATTGTCCCGCTCGACGGTGAGACGCTGGCCGCCGCCGCGCAAAGCTATTTCGTGCAATCCGAACAGATACCTACGCTGGTCCGGGTGGGCATGGCGCGTCGGCCGGACGGGTCGCTGGTGTCCGGTGGCCTGCTCCTTCAGCATCTGCCGGAGGGGGAGGAGGGTCGCGAGCGCCTGCACACCAAGCTCGACCATCCGGAATGGGAGCATGTCGCCGCGCTGGGCGCGACGATGGGTGTCGACGAACTCGCCGATCCGGCTTTGCCGCTGGAGACGCTGGTCTGGCGATTGTTCAACGAAGAGAGCGAGATCCGCGTCCTTGCCGGGCAAGAGCTTTCGCGCGGCTGTCGCTGCACGCCGGAGCATATTCTGGGCGTGCTGGCGAAATTTTCCGTCGAGGATCGGCAGGAGATGGCCGATGACAAAGGCGTCATCGCCGTCGACTGTGCCTTCTGCGCGACAACCTTTCCGGTAAATGCCTCCGATCTTGCCCCGGTTCGTTAACCATATCGTAACGTTACTGCCGTTATGAAGCGGATGTGCTTCTTGATTGCAGCATGGTTTTCTCCCTCGATGGGCTCGGCCCATACACCTCCAAGGGCCGCGGACGTCGCGGCCCTTTCTTTTTGGGGAAGAGCGGAGTAGCCGCCCGCGGATCATGACAGTCTCGAATCTCACGTCTTCCCCTGCGGCGACGGGGTCGCTCGCCGTGGCCCTGGTGTCCGGCGGCCTCGATTCGCTGGTCGCCGCCGCCCGCGCTCGGGAGGATGGCCACCGCCTCCTCGCCCTGTCGGTCGACTACAACCAGCGCCACCGCGTCGAACTCGCCGCCGCGGCGCGCGTCGCGACGATGCTGGGCGCCGAGCGCCATGTCGTCCTGCCGCTCGACCTGTCCGCGTTCGGCGGCTCCGCGCTGACCGCCGACATCGCCGTGCCAAAGGGCGGCGTCGAACCGGGCATCCCGGTTACCTACGTCCCCGCCCGCAATACCATCTTCCTCAGCCTGTCACTCGGCTGGGCGGAGGCAGCGGGCGCACGCGACCTCTATATCGGCGTCAACGCGCTCGATTACTCCGGCTATCCGGACTGCCGCCCCGAATTCATCCGCGCCTTCGAAGGGCTGGCCGAACTCGCCACCAAAGCCGGCGTCGAGGGCGAACGGTTCCGCATCCAGGCCCCGCTCCAGCACATGAGCAAGGCCGACATCGTCCGCGAGGGCGTACGCCTCGGTCTCGACATGGGCGTGAGCTGGTCCTGCTACGATCCGGTCAAAGGTGCTGACGGAGAGGACCTGCATTGCGGCCTCTGCGACAGTTGCCGCCTGCGATCGAAGGGGTTCGAGCAGGCGGGCGTCGTCGATCCGACCCGCTACGCATGACCTATGCGGTCAAGGAGATGTTCCTGACGCTGCAGGGGGAGGGCGTCAACGCGGGCGCGCGGGCGGTGTTCGTGCGGTTCGCGGGCTGTAACCTGTGGTCGGGCCGCGAGCAGGATCGCGCAACCGCGGTTTGCCGGTTTTGCGACACCGATTTTGTCGGAACGGATGGACTCGGCGGCGGCAAGTTCGCCGATGCCGATGCGCTCGCCGCGGCGGTTGCGGATCATTGGGGCGAGGACCTCGAGCGACGTTTCGTGGTCTTGACCGGTGGCGAACCCATGCTCCAGATCGACGATGCGATTGTCGAGGCGCTGCACGCCAGAGGTTTCCGGATCGCGGTCGAGAGCAACGGCACCTTGTCCGTGCATCCCGGCATCGACTGGATCTGTATCAGTCCCAAGGCTGGCAGTGACGTCGTGCAACGATCCGGCGACGAGCTGAAGCTGGTCTGGCCGCAGGCGGGGATCGATCCGCTCGCACTGGAGGATTGGGGATTCGCGCATCATCTCGTGCAGCCGCTCGACGACCCGCAGGCGGACGCCAACCGCGATGCATGCGTGGCGCTGGCAATGGCACGCCCCCGCTGGCGGCTATCGCTCCAGACCCACAAATATCTGGGGCTGCGGTAGGGCGGCGGTTATATGTCCCCGCGAAGGCGGGGACACAGGACTAGGCTCCCGCCTTCGCGGGAGCACTTGGATGCCGGGCATCGGTCCGAAATCGCGCCGCTGCCTGTGTCACCGAGCCCTCTCCGGTGAAGGTCAGAGTACAGTTGGGCAGCGTTCTCGGTCGATGACCAGCGTCATTCCTACCGGACCCCGACCTTTACCGGGGTGGCAGAAAAGGTCGTGCAACGATCTCCGCGGAGGAGAGATTAGGAGGGGGGCTTCTTGCAAGCGAACCGCCAGCAATCTCGCCCCCATTCCGTCCGCGAGGAAGTGACCGTCAGCGCGAGGCAGACACCACCGGTGCGGGCTGCGCCACCACTGGCGCGGGCGCCGCCGCGATCGTGGTCGCCGCCATGGGCCACGTCAGCGGGCCGCACTTCTTGTCCTGCCAGCGTGCCTTCTTGTCCCAGCACAGCGCGTCGAGGCGCGGGGTCGTCGCGCGATCGAAACCAATCGATCGTGGGAAATGCTGCTCGCCATAGGGTGTCAGGCTGTTGCGCAATTCCTTCATCCGCGTCTGAGCCAGGGACGACAGGCCACCGCGCGGGCTGAACAGCGCATCCCGTCCAATCGAATTGGCAGTGCGGCAGAAACCGTATTGCGATGCGACGGTCGCAAAGCTGGAATAGGTACGGGTTCCGAACTGGTCGAGCGCACCCTGCGCAGCGCGAGGCACCTTGTTGGTGCGCTGGAAATACTTCGTCAGCGTCGTCCAGGATTTGGCCAGCTCTTCCTTGTGATCGGTCAGGATGGCGTTGTAGTTCCCCACTGTCAGCAGCGTCGGCTCGAACTGGCACTGCAACGCGGCGACATTCAGCGCAGACCGCATCGTCCAGACCAGCGCCGCCTGCGTCTCGTCCGCCGTCGCGCCCGGCAGCGGCTGCATCATGCCCGGCTCGTCGCCGCGCACGGCATCGCCGGCATATTGGAAACTGCGCAGGAAGAACTGCGCGGATGCCGGTGCCGCCACCAGCCCACTCGTCGCCGCGATCGCAAAAGCCGCGATCCGAACCGCCCCCATCATATTCGTCACCCCGAAGGCTCCCACAGAAGCAATATGCGCCGGAATCTACCGCATTCGTGCGGATCGCGCATCCGGAATTAACGATAACGATCGACCGAACGAGTCAGGCGCGCGACGAACGGCCGGTCGCAAGCGGAACGATTGCAGTTCCAGAGCGCGGCGGGGCTTACTGACATGAAAAGGGCCGCCCGGTTGCCCGGACGGCCCTTCTCGCATCATGTAATCCCCGACGGGAAATTACATCATGTTGTTCGACATCGCGGTGTCGTTCGACATCATCGTGTCGTTCGCCATCATCGTGTCGTTGGCCATCATGCCACCGTTCGAAGCGCCGTCGACGGCGGTCATGTTGTCGGTCATGGTGTCCATGCCCTCGGTGGCGTTCATGTCGGTGACCATCGTGTTGTCGGTGGTCTCGGTCTTCGGACCGCAAGCGGCGACCGCGAGCGCGGCGCCGGCGATCATCGAGCCGGTCAGGACCTTGGAGAGGATTGCACGCATTTTGGAAGCTCCCTAGATAGAGGATTTGGTTTGGCCTGTTGCCGTTAACACCCAAATCGACGTAGACATTAACTGGATATCACTGCGCCCTCAAGCCACGATTTCGGCGGCACAAGAAAGAGTTTCGAGAAACCCTGACGCGGTCAACGCCAGGGCGGCGTCAAAGGTTTCCAAGGGGATAGCGCGACCCAGCGCAGCCAGACTGGTGACCGGGTACTCCGGCAGTCCGCACGGGACGATTCCGCCGAAGTGGCTGAGATCGGGTGAAACGTTGACCGAAAAGCCGTGCAGCGTGACCCAACGCTTCACCCGCACGCCGATCGCGCCGATCTTCGCCTCCCGCCCCTCGCGGTCGATCGTCCAGATGCCGACGCGCCCGTCCGCGCGAAACGCATCGACTCCGACCTGCTTCAGCGCGGCGATCACCCATCCCTCCAGGGCGTGCACGAAGCATCGCACGTCGCGGCCCCGCTTGTTGAGGTCGAGCACCAGATAGCCGACCCGCTGGCCGGGGCCATGATAGGTGTATTTGCCGCCGCGTCCGGTCGGCACGACAGGAAAACGCGCATCGATCAGGTCGCCCGCCACCGCGCTGGTGCCCGCAGTGTAGACCGGCGCATGTTCCAGCAGCCACACCAGTTCGTTCGCCGTGCCGGCGACGACGGCAGCGGCGCGAGCCTCCATCTCCGCCAGCGCGTCGGGATAGGGGATCAGGCCGGTACTGTGCCGCCACTCGGGCGCGGGAAGATCGCTGGACATCGCGGTCGCATCTGGCGCGGAGCGCTGGCCCTTGCAAGCTGGCGGGTGCGTGCGTGCTTCGCTATGCGGGTCGGAACACGGGGAAATGGAGTTACGGGCGGCATGGTCAGCATGGGCAATGTCTGGGATCGCACGGTCGAGGTCCTGCGAGGGCGGGCGAGCATCCTGGCGTCGATCGCGGGCATCGGCATCCTGCTGCCCTCGGTCCTGCGCGACCTGATCGGGCTGGTGGCACCGACCTCATCCGGCCTGTACGCGCTGATCGGCCTGCTGGCGCTGGTCGCGACCGTGTGGGCGCAGCTGGCGATGCTGGCGGTCGCGACCGATCCCGCGACCGACCGGGCGGAGGCGAGCCGGCTCGCGCTGTCCCGCCTCGGCGTAGCGCTGGGCGTGGTGATCCTGCTCGGGCTGGCGTTCGCCCTGTTGTTCATCCCGGCGGTCATCGCCTTGGCGCAGAGCGGCGTGGACTATTCGACCGGTGCCATCGACCCGACGACGATTCCCGCGGGGCTGCGTAGCTTCCTGACGATCTACTTCCTGCTGTTCTTCGCCGCGGCCTTCTGGCTCGGCGCGCGCCTGCTGCTGCTGAACGCAGTGATCCTGCGGGAGCGTCTGGGGCTGGGCGCGATCATGCGGTCGGTACGGCTGACCCGCGGCGCGACGTGGCGGATCATCGGCGTGATGCTGCTGTTCGTGATCCTTCTGCTTGTCTGCGCCGGCGCAGTCCAGGTGGTGATCGGACTGATGCTGCGGCTGCTGCTGGGTGCAGGCTCGATCGCGACGGTCGCGTTCCTCGCCAGTCTGGTCGCATCGATCGTCACGACGGCGTTCAGCGTCGTTGCCGCGGCGTTCACCGCGCAGCTCTACGTCGCCGCGCGCGAGGGGCAGGACGGGGCGTAGGCGTCAGCCCAGCAACGGAACCTGAGGCGCGGCGTCGCGTGGCAGGATCCCGCTGACGCGGGGATCCGGGAACGTCTCGGTCGTGCGTTTGATCGCGACGAAGCCATGCCGCCGGTAGAAGCCCAGCGCGGTCGGGTGGTCCAGCGTGCAGGTATGCACCCAGACGCGTGACACATCCGGCCGCCATGCGCGCATCAGCGCCTCCGCCATCAGCCAGTTGCCGTGACCCTTGCCGGCGAGTTCGGGGACCAACCCGACATAGCCGAGCTCGCACGCACCGGTGGTACGGTGATCCAGTTCCAGCATACCGACCTCCACGCCGGCACGGTCGATCACGGCAAATATTGTGATGCCTAGATCGTGGATGATCGCGGTCAGCGCCCGGTCGTCCAGGACCAACCGCGAAAACCATAGCCAAGGCGAGCCGACACGGCGGAACAGCGCCCGGTAACGCTCGGGGGCGGGCGACGGCCAGTGGATCAGCCGAAAGGGAGAGACTGGAAGGGGGCGCAGGGGAGGGCGGCGCGTCATTTCCAGCGTCGTGACGATCGTCGCGACGTGATCGTCCGGGACGGCGGTCAGACCCACTCGATCACTCCCAGGTCGCGAGGGGGGGCAAGCTCATCAGGATCGCATCGATGTTGCCGCCGGTTTTCAGCCCGAACAGCGTCCCGCGATCGTAGACGAGGTTGAACTCGGCATAGCGCCCCCGCCACGCACGCATCGCTGCGACATCGGCATCCGTGAAGGTGTCGTGCATGCGGCGGCGGACGATGCGCGGGTAGGTGGCGAGGAATGCCTCTCCCACGTTGCGGACGAAGGCGAAATCACGATCGAACCCGTGTTCCAGATGGTCGAAGAATATCCCGCCGACGCCGCGGTGGACCTTTCGATGCGGCAACCAGAAATACTCGTCCGCCCATTGCTTGAAGCGCGGATAGTAATCCGCGTCGTGCGCGTCGCATGCCGCCTTCAGCGTGGCGTGGAAATCCTCGGTGTCCTCCACGACGGGCAAGGGCGGGTTGAGGTCGGCGCCGCCGCCGAACCACCGCTTCGTCGTTGCCAGGAACCGGCAGTTCATGTGCACCGCCGGCACGCGCGGGTTCGCCATGTGCGCCACGAGGCTGATGCCGGTGGCGAAGAAGCGCGGATCCTCCGCCGCGCCGTTGATCGAGCGGGCGAAATCCCCTTCCAGCGTGCCGCCGACGGTCGAGACGTTGACGCCGACCTTTTCGAAGACGCGACCCTTCATCACGCCGCGCACGCCGCCGCCGCCGGGCCCACCCGACGGGTCGACCCGGTCCCACGTGAAATAGTCGAACGCGGCGTCCGAACCTGCCTCGCGCTCGATCGCCTCGAACGCCGTGCAGATGCGGGTGCGGAGCGATTCGAACCAGTCGCGGGCGGTCTGTTGTTCGGCGTCGAGCGTCAGCATGGCGCGGCCGCTAGCAAATCCCGTGCGAGTACGGGAGCGGTCAAATTGTCCAACCCGTCTGGCGTAACGCCTCGGCGAGCACGATTCCGCCTGCTACCGCAACGTTGAGCGATCGGAAGCCCGGTCGCATGGGGATCGCGACACGCAGGTCGGCACGGTCGTGGACGGCCTCCGGCACGCCGGCGCCTTCCGATCCCAACAGCAGCACGTCGTCCGTGCGGAAGCTCGCGTCGGGCAGCGGGACCGCCCCCTTCGTCGTCAGCAGCACGATCCGTCCCGCGACCTGCCGCTCGAACGCCGTCCAATCGGCATGTCGCACCACATCGGCGGTGCGGGCGTAGTCCATCCCGGCGCGTGCGAGCGCGCGATCACCCCAGGGAAAGCCCATCGGTTCGATCAGGTCGATGCCGACACCGAAGCAGGCGGCGGTGCGGATCAGGGTGCCGACATTGCCCGCAATGTCGGGTTCGTGGAGGGCGAGGCGCATCCCGCGGCGATAACCCACGCGGCTCGCCGGGCAAAATGCTGTTGGCAAATCCGTGTTACGGCGGCTAACAGGGCGGCGGGCTCGCCGTGGGGACGGTATGGGGCCCGGCGGGCGATACGCAGCCGGATGGCGCGGTTTTCCGTGAAATATACGGGTTCTGAGCAAGGGTTCAGGTGAATGGCGACTGTCGACGATAGGCTTCCTCCGGGCGAAGACCCCACGCTTCTGCACGAGGAGGTTCATGATCCGCGCCGTCGCGACTTCATCAACATCGCCGCCGTCTCGTTCGCGGGCGTCGGTGCGGTCGCGATCGTCCTGCCGCTGGTCAACCAGATGAACCCCTCCGCCGATGTGCTCGCGCAGTCGACGACGGAGATCGACATCTCCAAGATCGAGCCCGGTCAGGCAGTGAAGTCGTCGTTCCGCAAGCAACCGTTGTTCGTGCGCAACCTGACGCCGGCGGAGATCGCCGAGGCGAACAAGGTCCCCGTGAACAGCCTGCGCGATCCGCAGACCCTGGCCGAGCGGACCAAGCCCGGCAAGGAGAACTGGCTGATCACGCTGGGCGTCTGCACCCATCTCGGCTGCGTGCCGCTGGGCGCGGGCGAGGGCGAGAACAAGGGGCCGTTCGGCGGCTATTTCTGCCCGTGCCACGGTTCGGCCTACGACACCGCCGCGCGCATCCGTCAGGGACCTGCGCCGCGGAACCTCGAAGTGCCGCCGTACAATTTCAATTCCGACACCGTCGTGACGGTGGGTTGAGGTCGCCGATATGAGCTTTCCCTGGGCCAAGCAGTACGAGCCGAAGCAGCCGCTGATGCGGTGGCTCGACGAGAAGCTTCCCGTTCCGCGTCTGGTCTACAACGCGGTCGGCGCGGGCTATCCGGTGCCGCGCAACCTCAACTATTTCTGGAACTTCGGCGTGCTCGCGGGCGCGGCGCTCGGCATCCAGATCATCACCGGCATCGTGCTGGCGATGCACTATGCCGCCAATGCCGGCGTCGCCTTCGGGTCGGTCGAGGGCATCATGCGTGATGTCAACGCGGGCTGGTTCCTGCGCTACGCGCACGCCAACGGCGCGTCGATGTTCCTGCTGGTCGTCTACATCCATATCGCCCGCGGCCTCTATTACGGGTCGTACAAGGCGCCGCGAGAGATGGTGTGGCTGCTCGGCGTGACCATCTTCCTGCTGATGATGGCGACGGCGTTCATGGGCTACGTTCTTCCCTGGGGTCAGATGTCGTTCTGGGGCGCGCAGGTCATCACCGGCTTCTTCTCGGCTATTCCGCTGGTCGGCGAGACGATCCGCATCTGGCTGCTGGGCGGCTATGCGCCGGACAACGCCGCGCTGAACCGCTTCTTCTCGCTCCACTATCTGCTGCCGTTCGTGACCGCGGGCGTCATCATCCTGCACATCTGGGCGCTGCACATTCCGGGTTCGAACAACCCGACCGGCGTCGACGTGAAGGGCGAGCAGGACACCGTGCCGTTCCACCCCTACTACACCGCCAAGGACGCGGTCGGGCTGGGCGTGTTCATGCTGATCTTCGCGCTGCTGATCTTCTTCAGCCCGAACCTGCTGGGTCACCCCGACAACTACATCGAGGCGAATCCGCTCTCGACGCCCGCGCACATCGTGCCCGAATGGTACTTCCTGCCGTTCTACGCGATCCTCAAGAGCTTCACCGCGGACTTCATCCTGCCGGCGAAGCTGTGGGGCGTGCTGGCGATGTTCGGGTCGATCCTGCTGCTGTTCTTCCTGCCCTGGCTGGATAGCTCACCGGTCCGTTCGGCGAACTATCGTCCGAAGTACCGTGCGTTCCTGATCGTGCTGCTGTTCGACGTGCTGCTGCTCGGCTACGTCGGCGGTGCGGAGGCGAACGCCCGCAACGTGGTGCTCGGCCAGATCGGCAGCGCCTATTACTTCCTGCACTTCCTCGTGATCCTGCCGCTGGTCGCCGCGTCGGAGCGGCCCCGTCCGCTGCCCAACTCGATCACCGAGGCGGTGCTGGAGAAGCACGCAGGTACGAGCCCGGCCAAGACCGCGCTGGCGAACTGATAAGGACTGACACGCATCATGGTTCGCTTCATCGCAATGCTGGTCGGCGCGGCGTTCACGTTCGTGCTCGCCCTCGCTCTCTGGGGCACGGTATCGACCGCGATCACCGATCCCGCTCCGGAGTCGGCCGAGCACGTCTTCCACCTTCATCCGAAGGATGCGGAGCTGTCGTCGGCGGGCTTCTTCGGCAAGTTCGACAATCGTCAGGTCCAGCGCGGCTTCCAGGTCTTCAAGGAAGTCTGCGCCGCCTGCCACTCGCTGAAGTATGTTGCCTTCCGCGATCTCGCCGAGATCGGCTATTCCGAGGCCGAGGTAAAGGCGATCGCCGGTCAGTGGGTGATCGAGCAGCCATCGGTGAATCCGGACACGGGTGAAGCCGCGACGCGCAAGAACGTCGCGTCGGATCGCTTCCCGTCTCCGTTCGCGAACGAGGTCGCTGCCCGCGCCGCCAACAACAACGCGCTGCCGCCAGACCTGTCGCTGATCGCCAAGGCGCGTCATGACGGTGCGAACTACGTCTATTCGCTGGTCGGACCGGACGGTTACCGTCCGCAGCCGGCGGCGCTGGTGAAGGAGTTCCCGGGCGCGAAGACGCCGCCGGGCCTGCACTACAACCCGTATTTCGCGAACCTCAACATCGCGATGCCGCCGCCGCTGACCGCAGACGGTCAGGTCACCTACACCGACGGAACGAAGGCGACGCGCGACCAGATGTCGAAAGACGTCTCGGCGTTCCTGACTTGGACCGCAGAGCCGAAGCTGGAGTCGCGCCACGGTGCGGGTCTGGCTGCAGTGATCTTCATCGCGATCTTCTGCTTCCTGGCATGGGGCGCCTACCAGAACGTCTGGCGCGACGTGAAGCATTGATCGGACCGGCCTAAGGCCGCGATCGAACAGGGGGCGGGGCCGGTGGCTCCGCCCTTTTTGCTTGAGGCGAAGGAGATGGCGATGAACGAAGATCTGAAGGCGCTGATCCGCACCATTCCGGATTTTCCGAAGCCGGGTATCCAGTTCCGCGACATCACCACGCTGCTGCTCGACGCGCACGGGTTGGCGACGGCGGTCGATCGGATGGCGGCGGCTGCGCCGGAACCCATCGACCTCGTCGCCGGGATCGAGGCGCGCGGCTTCCTGTTCGCGGCGGCTCTCGCCGTGCCGTTGAAGGCGGGCTGCCTGCTGATCCGCAAGGACGGTAAGCTGCCGGGCGCGACGATCGCGGAGGATTACGCGCTCGAATATGGCGAAGACCGAATCGCGATGCACGCCGACGCCTGCGCGCCGGGTGCCCGCGTCCTGCTGGTCGACGACCTGATTGCCACTGGCGGCACCGCCCGCGCCGCCGTCCGCCTGCTCCGCAAGGCCGGTGCGGAGGTGGTGCAGGCGCAATTCCTGATCGACTTGCCCGATCTGGGCGGCGCGGGCGCATTGGCGGCGGACGGCGTTCCGGTCGCCTCGCTGTTGGCGTTTCCGGGGCACTGACTGGTTTCCGTCTGGCGCAGGGCCGACGACGGATTATGTGCCCCGGCCCTCTAGAGCAGCTAGGCAAAGAGGCGCAATCTTCGCACGGACGGGTCCGAAAGGCGGGAGCTTCAACCCGACGCCTTTCCGGTCTGGCCTTCGTCCGCGCCGACGAAGCGTGCAACCCGGTCTGCGTCCATGCGATCGAACCCGCACGTCGGTCAGTGCGTAATCGCTGGCGCGGCTGCCGTCGTACCGCCGCCCAGTTGATAGGTCGCGTCCCATAATTGTTCGGCATTCTTGTCGAACGTGATGCCCGCCACCGCAGGCCGCGGCGGGCCGCTGTCATGTTCGCGACATCCGTCGCTTTCGCACGTCCACGCCGTTCCGCCGATGCCGATGACATTGATCGACACGGTCTGCCTCCGCGGCATCAGCGACCCGGCGGTGATGATCTTCCGATCTCCAAAGATCGCGGGCGTGCGCGTGGCATGGACGTTGCCGACGAGGATCAGGACGAGGTCGCGGTCGTTCTTCGGAATGGCGGTCCATGACGTCGCCATTGCCGCGTCGCGGGTTTGTCCGGGCGGCGTCGAACGCCCCACATCCGACGCGACGACGCCGGTGATCGTGCCGGACTGCTTCATCACCCGCAGCGTGTTCCAGAGTCGCAGAAAAGCGATGCTGCTCCGACCGTCCTGGGATTCTTTGCTCCAGATCAGCAGGGTGAGCAGCGCCAATCGTGCCGCGGTGTCACCGTTGGATGCCAGCCATGCGTCGATCACGGCCTGCCCATCCGCCGGATATTCCAGCGCGACCGTCACGGAGCGGCCGGTCGCCGCCGCGAGGCAGACGAGATTGGCGAAGGCGTCGGGCGTTTCGTTGGTGCCGTGGAGCTCGCCGGCGATGACCCAGCGCGTGGACGCGCTCCATAGTCGATCCGCCCCTGCGACCGGAATGCAGGGCGCGGCCGTGGCACCGACCAAAGGAGCGAGCATCGCAATCATGCCGGTAAATCTCCCGAGGGAAGCGGCAGGTGTCGCATGATGCCAGCAGAGCTTCAATCCCTTGGCGCGCCATGAACGGCCTAAACGGAACGAGAGCCCCCGCCTCTCGTTACATCATCACTGGCGGCGCGTTTTCGCCGCGAGCCTCATGTACGGGAGGTTCCATCATGTTCCTGAAGCGTCTCGGCCTCGTCGGCATCCTCGCCGGTCTGGGCATAGGATTGTCCGCCTGCGCGGACGGATATGGCTATGGCGGCATCGATGCCGGCTATGGCAGCGCCGGCTATTACGACGGCTACGGGGCCGGCTATCCGGGGTATGGCTATGCCGGCGGTTATGCGCCGAGCTATTTCGGCTGGTACGGCGACTATTATTATCCCGGTACGGGCGTGTACGTCTACGACCGCAACCGCCGGGCGCACCGGTGGAACGACCGCCAGCGCAGCTACTGGTCGGGACGTCGGGGCAATGGCCGGATCCGGGACAACTGGGCCGACTTCCGTCGCGACTACCGTAGCGAGCGTCGCGATTATCGCGGCGATCTGCGGCAGAACCGTCAGGCCTATCGCGACGGTACGATCGACCGCGGCCAGTTCCGCGACGGTCGCCGCGCCGCCCGCCAGGAGTTCCGCCGGGACGTGAACCGCCAATATCGCCAGACCCAGCGTGAGAACCGCGGCGTACGGCAGGGCGGCGGCGTTGGTGATCGGCCCGCGCGATCGGGCTTTGGCGCACGTGGTGGTGGGCGGGGTGCCCGCAACGCGCAGTGATGAGCCACCGATCCGGGCGTGACCCTACCCGGTGATCCAGCCGGTCATTTGGGGGTTCAGTCGGCGGGTCGCGTCCGGATCAGCCCGTTGGAGATGAAGCGCAGCACGGCGACATCGTCCTGGTTGAACACCGTCATCCGGGATTTGTAGAGGCCCATCTCCGGCCGACTGGCGGATCGCCGCTTTTCGGTCACTTCCGCTTCGCAGCGCAGCGTGTCACCGGGATAGACGGGCTTGAGCCATTTGAGTTCGTCGATGCCGGGGGAGCCGAGGCCGGCCTCTTCGCGTCCCTTCAGGTCCTCAACGATCATCGCCATGGTCATCGCACAGGTGTGCCAGCCCGAGGCGGACAGCCGGCCGAAATGCGTCTTCGCGGCGGCCTCGTCCGACAGATGAAAGGGTTGCGGATCGTATTTGGACGCAAACTCGGTCACCTCCTCGCGCGTGACGGCGTAGGAGCCGAAGGCGCGTCGGGCGCCGACCTCGATATCCTCGAACCAATGCATGCGCGCTCCTATTCCGGTACGGACGTCATCGGGCAAACCGAGGGCGGGGACAAGCGCAGGAGCGTGTCAGGCGATCGCGTCGATCCAGTCGGGAAGGTCGCCGAGCCGGGTGAGACGGCGGTAGCGCGGGTGATCGAACGGCTCCCGGCCCTGTTCGTGCGACCAGCCGCCCGGCTGGGGCGCGAACGCGGCCCATGCACCGGCGTCGAGCGCGGGAAGCACGTCGGAGCGCATCGAATCGCCGGCCATGACCGCATGTTCGGGTGCGACGCCGTACCGTTCGAACAGGCGCAGAAACGTGTCGGGTGTCTTATCGCTGACGATCTCGACGCCCGCAAACCGCTCGCCCAGACCGGATGCGGCTAGTTTCGCCTCCTGATGGAGCAGGTCGCCCTTGGTCACCAGCACCAGCCGGCCCCGCCGGGCCAGCGCGTCGAGCGTCGCGGCGATGCCGTCGAGCAACTCGACCGGGTGCGCCAGCAGGCGGCGACCGGCGGCGAGGATGTCGGACACGACCGAAACCGGCAGATCGTCGCCGACGAGTTCGATCGCGGTTTCGATCATCGACAGCGTAAAGCTTTTCGCGCCGTAGCCATAGTGGCGCAAGTTCGCGATCTCGCACCGTTCCAGCGCGGCGCGCGCCGCCTCGTCGTCGGTGAACGGCGCGAGCATGGCCGTGAACGCCGCCTCCGTTTCCGCAAAGAAGCGCATGTTGTGCCACAACGTGTCGTCGGCATCGAGGCAGATGAGGTCGATGGGCATCGCTGTGTGGTCCTCTATCGGCTCCGGCTGCTCACACGTTGAAGCGGAACAGCATCACGTCCCCGTCCTGCACGACATATTCCTTGCCCTCGGCGCGCAGCTTGCCGGCATCGCGTGCGCCGGTTTCGCCGCCCAGCGCGACGTAGTCGTCGAAAGCGATCGTCTCGGCACGGATGAAGCCGCGTTCGAAGTCGGAGTGGATCGCGCCCGCCGCCTGCGGGGCCCTGGCGCCGACATCGACGGTCCAGGCGCGGGCTTCCTTGGGACCGACGGTGAAGAAGGTCAGCAGGTGCAGCAGTTTGTAGCCGGCGCGGATGACGCGGGCGAGGCCGGTTTCGGATAGGCCGAGTTCGGACAGGAACTCGCCGCGGTCCTCGGCGGGCATCGTCGCGATCTCGGCTTCGATGGCGGCCGAGACGACGACGGCTTCGGCTCCCTCCGCCTTGGCCTTTTCGAAGACGCGCGCGCTGAAGGCGTTGCCGTCGGCGGCGTTGGCCTCGTCGACGTTGCAAACGTACAGGACGGGCTTGGCGGTGAGCAACTGCGCGGCGGCGAAGACGCGCTGCTCCTCGGCGTCCTTGATGTCCGTCAGGCGGGCCGGCTTGCCCTCGCGCAGCAGATCGAGCGCGCGGCCGAGGACGACGGCCCCCAGCTTGGCCTCCTTGTCGCCCTGCTGGCCCTTCTTGGCGAGATTGGGGACGCGCTTTTCGAGGCTTTCCAGGTCTGCGAGCATCAACTCGGTCTCGACCGTCTCCGCATCGGCGATCGGGTCGACCTTGCCCTCGACGTGGGTGACATCGCCATCCTCGAAACAGCGCAGGACGTGGACGATCGCATCCACCTCGCGGATGTTGCCGAGGAACTGGTTGCCGAGCCCCTCGCCCTTGGATGCGCCGCGGACGAGGCCGGCGATGTCGACGAACGCCAGCTGCGTTTCGATGATCTTCGCGGAGCCGGCGATCGCCGCCAGCTTCTGCAAACGGTCGTCGGGCACGGCGACGTTGCCGACATTCGGTTCGATCGTGCAGAACGGATAATTGGCCGCCTGTGCCGCCGCCGTCTCGGTCAGTGCATTGAAGAGGGTGGACTTGCCCACATTGGGCAGGCCCACGATGCCGCAGCGGAAACCCATGCGTCGTTCCTGGGATTTGTGAGGATCAGCGTGCGCCGTTACGCCAGCAGCCGGGATATGACCAGCCCGCGGTCACGCGTCGGCGTCAGGTCCACAAGGCAGCGTGGGCGGCGCTGAAGGCCATTCGGTCGCCATCCTCGTCGATCGCACGCGCCGCACGATGGGCGAGGCCATCGGCGAAACCGTGAATCGGTGCACGCGCCTGTGGCAGCTGTGCGGCGAGGGCGGCGAGCGTTTTCGTAAGGCGGATCATCACTTCGACCGAACTGGCGCCGTCGCGGGCAATCGGCCGGAACGCGTCGACCAGCATCGTCGCGACGTCGTGGCTCGGCACGTACACCGATGCGCGTCCGGCCAGCACTTCCGGCGAGGGTCGTTCGGGTGGCAGGCATTCAAGGACCCGATGCAGGGCGTTCAGCACCTCGATCGCGGTGCCGGGGTCGTTGACGGCGGGGGACAGCGCGCGGCTGCCGATTTCCGACAGCGCGATCAAGCCGAGCCGTGGGTCCTGATCGAAGCTGCGATGGCGCTCCACAGTGAAGGCGCGGCGGAGCGTGTCCTGTACGACATCGTCGGCGGCACCCTCGATCCGGAGCAGCGCGCGGTTGGGATGCACGAGCGTGCCGGGCAGCGCGACGACGTGGATGGTGATGCCGGCATCGGTCGCGCACTTGCCGAGCGCGGCGATGTCGATGTGCGCGACATAGCCCACCGTCTCACAGTTCAGCGACGCGGCGTCATCCGGGATCGTCACCGGCGGTCGTGCGCCCATGAAGGGGGCGGCGGCGAAGGCGGTCATCGTCTTCGTCGCGGCATCCTCGACACGGTCGATCACGTCGGCCATGCGGCCGAAGGCGGTGATGTGCGCGATCCAGCGCAGCAGCGTCACCACGACGACGGCGACCACCAGCACGGTGCCGCCGAACAGGATGATCCGTCCCTCCTCCCCATACGCGCTCGTCTGCAAGCCGATGATGCCGACGACGGAGAACACGAACGCGCCGAGGAACGTGGACAGCGCGTTCTGCGAGGTCGGGTCGCTGATCATCAGCTGCGTCGCGCGCGGCGTCGCCAATTGGGTCGCGGAGGAATAGGCGCTGACCATGGCCGTCAACGAGAAGGTCGTCACCGCCAGCATGCTGGACGCCATGATCTGGAGGATCGTGCCGACCGAGTCCTGCCCGACCTCTCCGCCGAAGCGGTAGGGGAGGTAGGGGCCGATCAGGGCGGCGGCGACGGCCAGCGCTATGCTCAGGGCGCTGATGACGGCGGCGCGGAACCAGATTTGCCGGACGACCCGGCTGAGAACCCACGACCATTGCCCCATCGATCACTCCCTTTCGCCGCCAACGCGCGGCCGGCGGGAGTCGGGCTCAGCGATAGTTGAAGCTGATGCTGATCCGGTCGCCCTTCGCCCCGTTTGGCACCACTTCGTGCCGCAGCCAGCTTTCCCAAAGCAGGATCGTGCCGACATCGGGCTGGATCGTCTCGAACGTGCGCGATCCCTCCGGCGCATCGGCGCGACGGGGCGGGGCGGCCATCAGCATCGGCAGTCGGGGGTCTTCCAGCTTCAGGCCGCCGGCACCTTCAGGCACGGCGATGTAAACGGTGCCGGACACGACGCTGTGCGGGTGGAGGTGGGCCGAGTGATGGCCGCCGGGCTTCATGAGGTTGACCCACAGGCTGTCGAGTTTCAGCCGCTTGCCGCCGAGATCGAACGCACACGCCTCCGCGAATTTTGAGACGTGACGGTCGAGGACGCGCTTCAGGTCGGCAAAGGCGGGATCGCGCTGGGGCAGATCGTTGAGCGAGGCGTAGCTGGTGTAGCCGCGATAGCCGTGCTCCTTCGACCAGCGTCGCCCGGCCCCGTCGTCGGCAGCCAGCGCGCGGACAGAATGATCCAGATCGGCGAGCAGCGCCGCGTCGTCGAGTTCGGCGCGGTATAGCAGCGTGGGAAACAGCGCGCGGACGGTCATGCCGGCGACCTGCCCCGCGGATCGGCTCGCGTCAATCGCCGGCGTGGCGCCGATCAGCGGGCGGTGAAAGCCGGCAAGGCGCGCATCATGCCCGCGACGAATTCACGCGCGGCATCGGGGGCGACGAGTGCAGCCGCGGCGGTGCGAGCGGTGCCGATCCGGTCGGCGCGGGCCAGCCGCCAGAGAGACAGCACGACCGCCTCCGTCTCCTCGACGGTGGCGTGGCAGGGGCGCTGGAACACCATCGTCTCAGACGAGCCGCGGTCGAGCGCGCGCATCGCGTCGTCGAACGGCTCGCCGTCCGGACCGGCGGGTGCGTGCCCGGCGAGCGTCAGGGCATGAACCCAGCGGCGCGTGGCATTCAGAACCCGCGCTTCGAAGGCAGGAAGGTCGGCGACGGGACGGTCGATCAGATCGTACATGCCAGCTCCGGAGCGACCAACTGCCGCTAATGAGAATGCCTCTCACTAAAAGCTGGCCGGTTAAGAGTCAATTACGATCAGACGAACCAATGCGCGGTTCGCCGCGCCTATAAACCGGCTCGCGATGTATTGAAGCTATCGGGGCGAATGGACATTTCGCTGCCTCTCGCTGCCCTGAACGATCATCAGAACCGCGTACTGGACGTGCTCGCGCGAAGCTGTGCATGCGTCGCCGAAGGGCCGGACGCGGTAGAAGCGCGATCGGCGACCTTACGCGCCGAGATGGCGACGGTGTTGGGCGACTATCAGGTGTTCAAGCACGAGCGAATCTTCAACCCCGCCCTGACGCACGCGGATCCAGGACTGGCGGGGTTGGCGCGCGAGATGAAGGTGGAGTGCATCGCGGCAGGGGAGACGTTTCGCGCCCATCTTCAGGGTTGGCGCGTGGAGGATATTCGAGGGGCTTGGACAAATTATCAGGCCACCGCGCGACTGACCATCAACCAACTTCGACGGCATATCGATCGGGAGGCGGAGGGAATAACGGTGTTGTTGACCGCCCTGGAGGCGACATCATCACGCACTGAGCCGTGAACAATAGATAAAGCAACGATGAATTAGCGTTCATTAACCATACCTTGTGAGCGATTGATGGTTACTGCCCTTGTGAGCATTTCACCCGACCGGTAATTGAGATTCCGAAGGTATTTTGGGGTGCGAAAAGGCGCTGAGCCTAATCCCCCTATTTTTCGCCTTAGGCGTTAGTAAGGGTGAGTGGCATGATTAATTTACCAAAATTACTTGGAGCTGCAGTTGCGGCGATGTTAATGATGCCGGCTGCTGCCGGTGCGGTGACGACGAACGTCGGCACACCGTTCAACAAGTTTTCGACCATCGCATCGAGCGGGACGTTCGGTAACAATGGCGGGCTGGCGAATCGCAATTTCATCAATACCTTCACGTTCGTCATTACGCGCGCGGGTGATCTGGCGGCCGATTTCACCAACTCGGCGTCACGCAACAATTCGAACGGTGATATCGATTTCACATCCGCTAGGCTGACCGGCGGATCGCTGGGTACACCATTGTCATTCAGGCGCTTGCTGGGCGAACCGGTATCGATGACCGAGGCGTGGGCACTTGCGCAGCCCCAACGGATCGCGGCCGGGACATACACCTTGACGATCGCCGGCCGGGCTTACGGGGCGGCATCGACCTTTTCGGGCAATTTCAACGTGGCCGCAGTGCCGGAACCCGCCACCTGGGCCATGATGATCGCCGGCGTAGGCATGGCCGGCGGCGCCCTCCGTCGCCGCCGCGTTACGAAGGCGGAGTTCCGCTGGGCCTGAGGCATTCCCAAAGGATTACGGAGAGACGCGCCGCCGGAATCAGGAGGTTCCGGCGGCATAACTCCGTGCCAGTGCGCTCATGTCGGCGCAGAGCGATCATCGACGAGGCAGAAGCGGTTACAGGACGGCCCCAATGGCGGTGTCGAAATGGGCGTTCATCAGCAGGATCGCGCCTTCGGCATCCCGATCTCCGATGGCGCAGGCAATTTCCGCATGACGATGCAGGACGATACGCCGGGCTTCGTCGGTGTCGCGTGTCTTCCACGCCAGCGGCACGGCCTCCACCATCAACGGTTCGAAGGAGCGCACGATCTGGAGGAACAGCGCGTTGCCACTGGCGCGCGCCACTGCCTGATGAAAGACGATGTCGTGGCGGGTGACGGCAGCGATGTCAGGAGCGTTCGCCATCGCCGTCGCCGCAGCCAGGATGATCGCCGCATCCTCGTCGGAGCGGCGGGCTGCGGCGAGTTCGACGGTGCGCAGCTCCAGCGTTCGGCGGACGTCCCACACCTCTGCCACGGAAACCTGCGCGGTCGAGACCGCGTGATCGAGCGACGTGCCCATTACCGAGCCGTCGATTGCCCCGACGCGGGCGCGGCGGCCATTGCCGACATCCAGCAGGCGCAGCGCAGCGAGCGCGCCGAACGCTTCGCGCATCACCGCGCGGCTGACGCCCAGCTCGATTGCGAACTGGCCTTCCCCGGGCAGCGTGTCGCCGACCTTCAGATCGTGGTCGCGGATATGGTCGCGGATGCGGCGGACCGCAAAATCGACGAGGGAGCCGCTTTCGTCCAGACGCGCCGCCCTCACGCCGCCAGCTCCAGCGCGCGCAGACGGGTTGGGGCAAGACCGAACCGGCGCGTGAAGGCGCGGCTGAAGCTGGCGTTGTTCCGGTAGCCGCAGCGATAGCCGATCGAGGATACCGGCAGGTCGGTAGCGAGCAGCAGGCCGTGCGCGCCGTGCAACCGACGGTCGGCGATGGTGGTGGCGACGGTGGAGTTGAAGAGGGTGCGGAAGCCGCGTGTGAGCTTTGCGCGGTTGAGGCCGCAGGCGCGGGCGATGGAATCGAGCGTCAGTTTCTCCTGCCAGCGCTCGTCGATCAGGCGGCGGGCGGCGACCAGCCGCGCGGCGTCGAGTTCGGAAAGCTCGCCCGATCCGTCGGCGGGGACCAGGTCGTCCAGCCGCGCGAAGGTGGCGCAGAGCAGTTCGATGCTCTTGGCCAGCCGCATAGTGTGGCAGGCGGGTTCGGGAAAAGGGCAATCGCGCACGGCGAGCACCAGCGTGCGCAACTCGCTGGGCAGGTGCCAGGCGGCGGGCGCATCGGGCAGGGCACCGAACAGGCGGCGGCAGGCGGCGGCGCTGACCGACAAGATGACGGTGGCATCCGTGTCGGCCCCTTCGCCGTAACGGCAGACCGGCGGGTGATCGGCATCGCCAAGCTGAAAGCGCAGCGTCACCGCATCGGCGGGTCCATGATCGTCAGCGACAGGCCCGCTGCCGACGAAGGCCAGCATCTCCGGTGAAACGTCGATCCGTTGTTTGCACGCGACCGCCATGATCCTCTCCTTATCGGACCATCATGCACCTTTATGAAAGGTCGTCAATAGCTATCTGACAGGTCTGCTGTTGCAGATAGCGGTGCGCGGCGGATCGCAAGGAAGAATGCGCCGACCGAGAGCACGCCCGTGACCCCGCCGACGATCGCCAGGGCGGGGGCGAGATGGCCCTCCCCACCCAGCAACGCGCTGACGCCGGTCACCAGCGACGGTGCGATGCCGAAGCCGATCAGGCCGGCAAAGGCGATGAACGCCCCGATGCACAGGCCCCGCAACTCGTTCGGGATGAGGACGGTGAGCGCGACGGATGTCGCGAGCCCCGTCACCGCGCCGCACAGCGACAACGTGCCGAAGGCGAGTGCGAACCCCGTGACCGAGGGCGCGATCGGGAACAGGGCCGCCGGCACGCCGATGATCGCCGCGACCAGTGCCCCGATCAGCAGGCCGCCACGCCGTCCGCTCTTTTGCCCCAAATCAGCAGTGAATCCGCCCAGCAGCGTGCCGCCCAGACCGCTGACCAGCACCAGCGCGCCCATCCAGCCGGCGAAATCGCCCGGTTGCAACCCGAAGCGGCGCGACAACACGGGTGCGGCCCAGACAAGCGCGGCATTGTCGGCCATGACCACCGCGACCTGCCCTACGAACAGGGGCAACAGGAACCGGCGGCGCGACCAGAGTTCGGCCGCCAGAACCTTGAACGGCGCGTGCGTGGCCGCAGCGACTTCACGCCGGGCGGGTTCGCGCAGGAGCAACAGCGGCAGGATCAGCGTCAGGCTGATGACGGCCAGCACTGCATGCGTCGCGCGCCACGGTGCCAGGCCGGCGATCGACGTCAGCGTGCCGCTGGTAAACGCGCCGAACAGCCAGCCGCCGACCGCGAATGCGCCGGCAAGGCCCATCATCTTGCCGATGTTGACGACCAGCATCCCGCGCCCGCGTTGCGCCGGCAGGCAGAGGTCGGCGGTCAGCGACAGCGCGGCGGTCAGCGCGCCGGTCACACCGGTGGCGGTCAGGACGCGCGCGATGAACAGCATGACCGCACCCTGCGACACCGCCGTGAGGACGGTGCCGAGCGTCCAGACCAGCGCCAGCGCGATCATCAGCCGTACCCGGTTGAACCGGTCGACCAGCAGCCCGACCGGGATGGAGAATACCACCAATGCCAATCCCGCACTGACCCCCTGAATAGCGCCCAGCGATGCGTCGCTAAGGCCCAGTTCGGCCTTCACGCTTTCCTGCACGGTGCCGAACGATCCCATCATCGCAAAGCCGATCGTCATCGCCAGCGTCAGGGCGAGAAGCGAGGGCAGCGCGCTGCGGAAGCCGGATTTCGGTGCGAGTGCGATCGTCGCCATTATGCGATTGCTCCTGACAGGGCGCGGGCCAGCGCGTCGATACGGGCGGCCTGTGCGCGGTTCGCCACGGCGGGGCCGGGCAACGCGTCGAAGCCGTGGAAGCCACCGGAGTGGACGTGAAGTTCGGTCGGTACGCCCGCGGCGATCAGGCGGCGGGCATATTCGATATCCTCGTCAACGAAGAGGTCGAGTGCGCCGGTCATGATGAAGGCCGGCGGCAGACCGGACAGGTCGTCGGCGCGCGCCGCGGCGGCATAGGGCGACACGGCTTCCATGCCGGGTTCGTGGCCGAGCAGCGCCGACCAGCCGAAGCGGTTGTTGTGCGGCGTCCAGATGAACTCGCCCGCGAAGGGATGCGGCGGCCGGATGCAGGTGCGGTCGTCGATCATCGGATAGGTCAGATGCTGGAACGCCAGTCCGATCTCGTCCCGGTCGCGCGCCATCAGCGCGAGGGCCGCGGCGAGGCCGCCGCCCGCGCTTTCGCCCATCACGCCGAGGCGTGCCGGGTCGATGCCCAGTTCGTCCGCATGCGCGACGGTCCAGCGCAGGCCGGCATAGCAATCCTCGATCGCGCCGGGGAACACCGTCTCGGGCGCGAGGCGATAGTCGACCGACACGATGACGCAGCCGAGCGTGCCGGCGAGCGGGCGGTGGACGAACTCCAGCTCGCGTGCCGATCCGCCGACATAGCCGCCGCCGTGAATGTGATAGATGCAGCCGGTCGAGCCGGTCGCGTCGCGCGGGCGATAGATGCGCAGGCCGATGTCGGGCGCGCCGTCCGGGCCGGCGATGCGCCGCTCCGTCACGTCGACGCCGCTGTCGGGGGCCGGCGGCAGGGGCAGGTCGCGGGCGCGGAGTTCGGCCAGCGTCGCGTCCGTCAGCCGCACCGTGGGCCACGCCGCCAGCAGGGGATGGAGTTCCGGATCGACGAGATGCCGGCTGGTCATCGGTCGGGTCACAGGGTGAAGATCTTGCCGGGGTTCATCAGGTTCAGCGGGTCGAGCGCGCGCTTGATCGTCCGCATCGTATCGACCGCGTCGCCCAGTTCGGCGACCAGCCAGTCCTGCTTGCCGATGCCGATGCCGTGTTCGCCGGTGCAGGTGCCGTCCATCGCAATCGCGCGGTCGACGAGACGGCGGTTGATCGCCTCCACCTCCGCGAACTCGAGCGGGGCGGCGGGGTCGATCGAGAAGATGACATGGAAATTGCCGTCGCCGACATGGCCGAGGATCGAGGCCGGGACGCTGCCGGCATCGATGTCGGCCCGGGTCTGGAGGATACATTCGGGCAGGCGGCTGATCGGCACGCAGACGTCCGTCGTCCAGCCGACGGCACCGGGGCGGACGTTGACGGCGGCGTAATAGGCCTCGTGCCGCGCCTTCCACAGCTTCGCGCGTTCCTCCGGCTGGTTCGACCATGCGAACTGGCCGCCGCCATTCGCATCGGCGAGGGCGGCGACGATCTCCACCTGCTCCGCGACGCCGTTGGGCGACCCGTGAAATTCGAAGAACAGCGTCGTGATCTCCGGATAGTCGAGCTTCGACCAGCGATTGACCGCCGCCATCTGGCGGTCGTCGAGAATCTCGACGCGGGCGAGCGGCACGCCGCACTGGATCGACTGCACGACGGTATCGACCGCGCCCTGCAAGGTCGCGAACCCGCAGACGGCGGAGGATATCTGTTCCGGGATCGGGTGCAGGCGCAGCGATACCTCGGTGATGATGCCCAGCGTGCCCTCCGCGCCGACGAACAGGCGGGTCAGGTCGTAGCCGGCGGCGGACTTGCGCGCGCGGGTGCCGGTGCGGATGACTGTCCCGTCTGCAGTAACGACGGTGAGCGACAACACCGCGTCGCGCATCGTGCCGTAGCGGACGGCGTTGGTGCCGCTGGCCCGCGTCGAGGCCATGCCGCCGATCGTCGCATTCGCGCCCGGATCGATCGGAAAGAACAGGCCGGTGTCGCGGAGATGCGCGTTGAGTTCCTCGCGTCGCACGCCCGCCTGTACGGTGCAGTCGAAATCCTCGGCATGGATCGCGAGGATCGCGTCCATCCGCGACAGGTTGATGCTGACCCCGCCGTTCACCGGCAGCGCGTTGCCCTCGATCGAGGTGCCCGCGCCGAACGGGACGATCGCCACCCCCGCCGCCGTGCACAGCCGGACGCAGTCGGCGACCTCCTCCGTCGAGGCGGCGAAGACCACCGCGTCGGGAAGCGCCTCCGCGAAATGCGCCTCGCTGGTGCCGTGCTGGCGGCGGACGCCCTCACCCAGTGCCAGCGCGTCGCCGAAGCGCTGGCGGAGGGAGGCGACGAATGCCTCGTCTAGCGGCGGGCGGACGGGGTTGCCGGACTGGGGGAGAGGTGCGTGGATCATGTCAGAACCGGATCGTGCCGCGGATACCGATGCGCCGGCGTGGCGACTGGATCGCGAGGTTGGAGACGAGCGGCGCGGGCAGGCCGGCACGGCGCAGCAACGAGGCGTCGAGATACGTCTCGACATATTTCTCGTTGAGCAGGTTGGTGGCGAAGGCGGCGACCTCCAGCGGCCCGGCCTGCCAGCCGAGCGACGCGTTGACGAGGTAATAGGGCGACAGGATCGGCACCGATGCGGCATCGAGCGAACCGCCGGTGCGAGCGCCCTTGGCGACGACGTTGGTGTCCAGCACGATCGCCTGATCGCCGTGGAAGGGCAGGCGCAGGTTGGTGCCGACCGAGTAGTTGGCGTCGGGCACGAACAGGATGCGGTCGCCCGGATAGGCATAGCCGGTCACCGCCTGGAACTGGCGGGCGTCGGTGACGCGCGAGTGGAGCAACGTGGCATTGGCGTAGACGCGCCACAGCTTGCTGATGCTGAACGACAGTTCCGCCTCCGCGCCGTAGCTTTCGACATCGCCGGAATTGAGGTTGATCGCGACGAAGCCGACCGGCTGGCCGGTGGCGGGGTTGAGGATGGTCGACGGGGCGAGGGCGTTCGCGCCGATGAAGTTCTTGTAGTCGTTGTAGAAGGCGGCGACGTTGGCGGTCAGGCGGCCGTCGAGGGCGCTGGCCTTCGACCCGACTTCGTAGGTCCAGACGCTGTCGCCCCGGTAGGTCAGGTTCGGTGCGCCGGGACCGTTCTGGCCACCGCCGCGCACGCCGCGCGCGACCGAGGCGTAGGTCATGAAGTCGGGCGTCCAGCGCTTGGTCAACGTCGCGCGCGGCTGCCACTCGTTCGCCTTGTAGGCGGCGGGCAGGCCGGCGGTGGAGGCGCTGAGCGTCTGGTGGTCGTAGCGGATGCCGACCGCGAGATCGAGGCCGTCGCCGAAGTTGAGGAAGCCGGTGGCGAAGCCGGCAATGTTCTCGTTCTTCGCGGTGGCGGTCGCCGGCACGGTCAGGTTTGCGGGCACCACGGTCGTGGTCGAGACCGCATCGGTGGTCGAGCGGCCGTAGAATGCACCGATCAGTGTCGAGAAGCGGTCGCTCCATTTGGTGTCGAAACGAAGCTCGCCGGTGCGCGTCTTCAGCGTGCGGTCGGAGGTGACGCGGAAGAAATCGAGCGCGCTATAGTCGCCGTCGCCCGCGCTGACCGTGTCGCTCTGGTTGTAGGCGGCGATCGCGGTGATGGTCGTGGCGATGCTGTCGACGTCGAACTCGCCCTTCAGGTTGGCGGCGTAATAGTCGATCGTCGCGAGGCTGCGCTGGTTGGTGCTGTTGTCCAGCGTGTAGTCGCGCGGGCCATTCACGTGGAAATACGGCGTCGAGCCGCCGAAGACGCGGTCGTAGCCGCCGTTGAGCGTGAAGCGCGCCCAGCTGGCGGGAACGAAGCGCAGCGTGCCGTTGATGCTCTGCGTTTCCAGCGGGTTCTGGTCGCCGCCGGCCAGCAGGTTGCGCTGGAACCCGTCCTCGCGGTGGTATGCGGCGCCGATGCGGAATTGCAGGACATCGTCGACGATCGGGCCGGAGATGCTGCCGGAGACGGACGCATAATTGTCGCCGGTCGCCAGCGCGCCATCGATGCGGCCCTGCCAGTCGTTGGTCGGCTGGCGCGTGACGACGTTGATCGCGCCGCCCAGCGTGTTGTTGCCGAACAGCGTGCCCTGCGGACCGCGCAGCACCTCGACGCGGGCGACATCGACCAGCGGCGAGTTCAGGTACGTCGTGTTGGGCTGGTAGATGCCGTCGATGAAGATGCCGACGCCGGGCTGGACGGTATCGATTAGCGTCGTGCCGACGCCGCGGATCGACACGAATGCGCGGCCGACCGAGTCGGAATTGATGTTCAGGCCGGGCGTGTAGGCGGCGACGTCGCGCACCACGACCAATTGCTGCTGCTTGATGGCGTCGCCGGAGATGGCGGTGACGGCGATCGGCACGTCCTGCAACCGCTCCTCGCGACGGCGGGCGGTGACGACGATGTCGGAGGCGGCCGGATCGGTACCGGCTTCGAGGTCGACCTGCGGATCGGCGGGCGTGCCCCGATCGGTGGTCTGGGCGTCCTGTGGCTCGGCCGTCTGTGCCTGCGCCAGGGCGGGCATGACGAGAGCGAGGGCGGTGGATAGCGCGAACAGCGAACGACGACGCATGCAGAACCTCTCCGTGAGCGGCGGATCGTTGTCGTCCACCTGTCAGAAAGGTATGCGCTTGTCGCTACCTATCGGAAAGGCCGGCGGCTGTGCCGATCGGCTCTCCGGCTTGCCTCACCAGCAGGAATAGCCGCCGTCGACCAGGACGATGCTGCCCGTCATCAGGCTGGCGGCATCGGAGGCGAGGAAATGGACGACGGACGCCACCTCTTCCGGTTCCCCAAGGCGGCCCTGCGGTGTGGCGTCGATCCAGCGGCGGTACATCTCGCTCGTCCGGTCGGCGAAGGCGTTGAGCGGGGTCGAGATATAGGTTGGGGCGACGGCGTTGACGCGCACGCCGCGGCCCGCCCATTCGGCGGCGAGGCTTTTGGTCAACTGATGCACAGCGGCTTTCGAGGTATTGTAATAGCTTTGCGGTTGCGGGCGGTTGACGATGACGCCCGACATCGAGCCGATGTTGACGATCGACCCCGATCCCTTCGCCAGCATCCGCCGGCCGAAGGCGCGCGCGCACCAGAAGGTGCCGTTGAGGTTCACGTCGAGGACGTTCAGCCAATGCTCGTCCGCGACATCCTCCGCCGCGGTGTCGCTGCGCGCGATGCCGGCGTTGTTGACGAGGATGTCGGTGCCGCCGCCGCGCTCCGCCGCCGCCTCGACCGCGGTGGAGTCGGTCACGTCGAGGACGCAGCCGTCGACGCGGTGGCCCTTCGCGCGCAGGCCCTCGAGGCCGCGTTCCAGCAGGGCGGGGTCGCGGTCGGCGATCGTCACGGCCGCGCCGAACTCCGCCAGCGCGTCGGCGCAGGACCAGCCGATCCCCTGCGCGCCGCCGGTGACGAAGGCGGTGCGGCCGTCCAGCCGCAGGCGTTCAGCGTACATCGGGTCGATCCTTCAGGGCAGGTAGGCGGCGGCGGGCATCGCCGGTTCGTGCGCGGCGCTGCCCGCCTCGATGCGGTAGACCTGCCGCGTGTCGCGGTCGAACTCGGCCCACGGCAGCGAGCCGTCGCGTGCGAAGTCGATCCACAGGCGGTGCATGCGATCCGCCAGTTCCTGCGGCGCGGTCTGACCGAGCAGACCCTCCGGCCCGGTCGCGGTAGCCAGCGTATCGAACACGAACGGGATCTCCACCGCGTGCGCCGCGCCGAGTTCGCCGCCGAACGCGGTCGAGCGCCATTCGAACTCGTAGACATGCGTGCGGCCGCGATGCTCCTCCGCGAAGCGACGCGCGGGCCAGCGGAAAACGAGGTCGGTCATCGCATCGGTCAGCGCGCGTCCGCCGGACTGGCGACCCGCGCCGTACGCGTTGAGGACGCTCCACGCGCGCGGCTGCGACCGGCGGAGCGCCAGCCACGCGATGAGGCGGCCGATCTTGTCGCGTACTCCGCTGGAGACAAGGTACAGGTTCATCTCCTCCGCGTTCGATCCGATCAGCACGTCGATCTCCGCCCCCGCGCCGGTCTTCAAAGCGTCGAGCGGCTCGACCGGCAGCACGTCGTCGCCGTGGACGGGCACGAAGCGGCTGATGCCGAACACCGGCTCCCGCCCGTCCGATCCGCGCAGGTCGATGCGCGTGGTGGGTAGCGACACCGTTTCGATTGCGTCGAGCACAGCCTCGATCGGGGCGGAGGCGAAGCCGTCGCGGGTCGCGGCGACGCCGAGCAGCTTGGCCATCCTGGCGACGAGGCGCCGGGCGACGCCTATGTCGCGCGTCATGCCGCCGTGCCCGCTCTGGATGATGGCACGGCGGAACAGGCCCTTGGCCAGTGGCGAGGTGACGAGGTCGGCGATGGCCATCGCGCCGGCGGACTCGCCGAACACGGTGACGTTGTCGGGATCGCCGCCGAACGCCGCGGCCTCCTGCCGGACCCAGTGCAAGGCTGCGATCATGTCGCGCAGGCCGAGATTCGTGGGCACGCCCGGGATCGGCAGGAACCCGTCGACACCCATGCGGTAGTTGATCGCGATGCACACGACCCCGTCGCGCGCGAAGGTCGCGCCGTCCTGCACCGGCGCGTCCTTGCTGCCGACCACGAAGCCGCCGCCGTGGATGAAGACCATCACGGGCAATCCGGTGTGGTCGTCGTCCGGCCGCCAGACGTTGAGCGTCAGATAATCGTCGCCGGGTGCCCAGCCGTCGCCGATCAACGCCGCCACGTCGAGACCGGGGACGGCCCTGGTCCGTTGCGGGGCGTTCGGTCCCGGTTTCAGCGTATCGCGGATGCCCGCCCAGGCCGCGACCGGCTGCGGCGCGGCGAAGCGATGTTCGCCGGTCGGCGATGCGGCATAGGGGATACCGAGGAAGCGTCGGACACCGTTGATCGAGCGGCCGCACAGTTCACCCGCCGCGACGCGAGCGATGACCGTGCTGTTGGAGTCGGAAGACATACCGCGACGCTAGCCGATGCCGGTGGCGGCGGGGCGGCGAACAATATGCCGATCGGCAAGTTGCGCGTGCCGGCACAGCCCGTCAACCGCCGTTCATGCCCAAATAGCGGATGACGGTGTCGGTGCCGGTGTTCCTGATCTTCAGCGAGCCGATGCGCGCGCCGGTGGCGGAGCGGACGATCAGGTCGATGTCGTAGTCGGTGCAATATTCGAGCTGGACGAGCCCGTTCATCGGGTTGCCCGGAATGGTGTCGAAAACCTCGCCGGTGACGCGGAGGCCCGAGCAGCGGACGGCGCGGATGAACTGGCCGTTGCGGCGACCGCGCAGCTTGACGTTGCGCAACGTCACATTCTTCGCATCGGTGATGTAGGCGGTCGGCCCTTCCTGCGTGGCCGCGCCGTAATCGAGGTCGGCGTTGACGATCGTGATGTTTTCGATGACGCAGCCCTGCGCGACGCCGTTGTTCTGGATCATCAGCGGGCACCCGGTCGGCCCCTCCGTGATGCGGCCCCTGATGCCGGTCAGGGTAATGTTGCGGATCGTCGCACGGCCGGTCGTGGTGCTGGTGAAGAACTTGATGCAGGAAAAGGCGGCGCTGTTCAGCGTCATCGTCGACAGCGTGATGCGTTCCATCAGCGCGTCGATCGATTCGTGGTTTTCCGACGTGAAGGACAGCGCGTCGTCGCCGCTCTGCACGGTGATGCCGGAGCCGGTGATGCGGTTGCACGCGCCGAAGAAATGCAGGCCGTCCGCGCCCGGGCGGTTAACGCCGGAGAACAGCTTCAACCCATTGAGGTGGCCGCCGGTCGAATTCTTCACCTCCATGCCGAAGCCGGTCAGCGGCCCCGCGGTCTCGACGTTCAGGACGGTGAAGCCATCGGTCTTGACGATCCCAAGCCCCTTGCGGGTCGCGCCCTGAGGATCGGAGGGCGCGCCGACGAACGCGCCGCCGCCGCCGACGATCGTGACGTTCGACAGCCGGCCGCCCGTACGGTTGGTCAGACAATAGTGGGTGCCGACCGCTGGGCCGTGATCGTTGTAGAGGTCGCCGGCGACGATGATCTTGGCGTTGCTGGAATAGCCCAGCCCGGTCGCGAGCAGGCGGTGGCCGCCGGGTGGCACGGTGTAGGCCTTGCGGCCGGAGGCGGCGGCGTCGAGCGCGGCCTGAAGCGTGGCGGTCATGTCGGCGGAGTTCATCGGGGTGGTCATGGCCGCCGCCTAGAACGGGATTTTCCTTAACGTTCCGCAACCATTAGCCCGTATTCAAGTCCTTGTTTATCAAATGATAAGTTCAGTGCCGTCCAAGGATCGCCGTTAACCCGACGGCAAAGGTCCGGGCGGCCAAGAGGGGGCATGAACCTGACCGACACGCCACATGACCGCCGCCGTTTCCTCCATCTCGCCGGCGTCTTCTCCGCCGGTGCGCTGCTCGCCGGGTGCGGCGGTGGCGAGGAGGGGGGCGACGACATCGCCGCGCCTAGCCCAGCGGCGACCTCTGCACCGATAGTGGTCACCGGATCGCATGTGCTGAACCTGGCGCTGAACCTCGCCTATCTGGGGGCGCAATTCTATGGCCATGCCGCGTCGGGCGCGGGGTTGCCGGGCGACCTGACCGGCGGGATCGGCATGGCCGGTGCGGTGTCGGGCGCGCGCGCGGCGAGCTTTCAGGACCCGATGATCGCGGGCTATGCCGCCGAACTGGCGGTGGACAAGCAGGCGCACGTCGTCGCCCTGCGTCGGCAGATCGGCACCGCCGCCGCGGCGCAGCCGGCGATGGACCTGTCCGGTACGGGAGGCGGCGCGTTCGCCGTGGCCGCGCAGGGCGCGGGCATCGTTGCGGCGGGAGCTGCGTTCGATCCGTATGCCAGCGACGGCAATTTCCTGCTGGGGGCGCTGCTGGTGGAGAATGCGGTGGCGGCGGCGTACCGCACGCTGACGGTGAAGGGTGATGAGGAGAGCGCGGCGATCGTCGCCGAGCATCTGGCCGATTCCATCTATCACGGCGGGCTGATCCGCACCCTGCTGGACGATCGCGCCGCGAGCGATGCGTCAATCGATCGGGCGGTGGTCGGCACGACGACGCTGCTCGCCAAGCTGGACGGGACCGATATGGGCGACCAGACACTCGCCGGTGCCGTCGGCGTCAGTTCCAACCTGTTCGATGCGGACGGGCGACCGATCCCGTTCACGCGGGACACGGCCCAGGTCCTGAAGGGGCTGTACCTGTCCACCAGCGGCGTCGGCGGGTTCCTGCCGCGCGGGGCGAACGGTATCGCCGTAGTCTAAGGGCAGCGTCAGCGGGCGAGGTCCGGCGGCGGAATCAGGCGGCAGCCCCCGTCTGCGCGGCATGGGTCGGATCGGTACGATCGGCGAGCAAGGCGAGCCGGCCGAAGTCGTGGATCGTCGCGACGCCAGCCCGGATCGACACCATCTTTTCGCGCCGCAATTGCGAGACGATGCGGTTGATGTGAACGAGGCTGAGCCCCAGCAATTCGCCCAGCGTGTCCTGCGTCAGCGGCATCGGGAAGGAGGCGTTGTGGACGAAGCCGATGACGGCAAGTCGCTGGTGCAGTTCGAGCAGCAGATGCGCCATCCGTTGCCGCGCGCTCTGGCAGCCGAGGCGGACGATATGGTCGAGCAGCCGGGCCTCCTCCGCGCGGTCGATCGCCGCGAGTGCGCGGACGATACCGGGATAGTCGCTCGGCTGGTCGCGGACCGCGCCGACGAGGCGGCCGACGCCGATCGTGCGAACCTGCGTCAGCGCCACGACCGGGTTCATCGCCAGCGGCCGGCGTTCGCCGCGATCGCCCATCAGGTCGCCGGGCAGGACGAGGTCGAGCATCTGCCGGCGCCCGTCGGGCAGGATGCGCGGGCGCGTCGCCCAGCCGGTGACGATCAGCCGGCGATGCGGGCTACCATCCTCCTGCGGGCAGACGCTGGTGCCGGGGGCGTGCAGCTTGGGCGGCTCGCTGAGCGACAGAACCAGCTCCACCTCGTGCGGGGCCAGCGCGGTCAGCGCCCGCAGCCGGTGAAGGAGCAGTTCGGTGCTCAGCACGCGGACGCCGCCACGGGGATCGCTGCGCGCATCGGCACGGGGATCGCTGCGCGCATCGGCACGAGGATCGCCGCTGTTGCCGCTGCCGGGGTTGATATGGGCCATCGCGCGCATCGTCAGTTCGCGTAATAGCCGGCGTAGGACCCCATGAATTGGGCCGGGTCGCCATAGCCGGACCGGGCCAGTGCATGCAGGTCGACGCGGCTGAGCGCGACGCCGGTCATCTTCACGCCCAGCGTCTGGAGCAGGTGCACCGCCATCTCGACCGCCGCGTCGGGCGTCTTGCGCCAGCGGACGAGCAGGACGGTGGAGTCGACCTTCTTCGCCACCAGACGCCCGTCGACGACGGGGAGGACGGGCGACGCGTCGAAGATGACGACGTCGAAGCGGACCTTCAGATCCTCGATCAGGCGGTCGAAACTGCCGTTGTTCAGCGCCTGCGTACCGCCGATGCCGGCACGCAGCATCGGCAGGATGTACAGGGGCGAATCGCTGTCGCGGACCAGCGCCTCGTCCAGCGTCGCTTCTCCATCGAGCACCTGTTGCAAGCCGACATCGGGCCGCAGGCCGAGCGCGCTGGCGATGCTGGGGCGGCGCATGTCGGCATCGACCAGCACCACCTTCGGCCCGCTCATCGCGACGATCCGGGCGAGGCCGATCGAGGCCGTGGTCTTGCCTTCGTTGGGGAGGGCCGAAGTGAGGGCGATCGTGCGGACCTTGCCGGACCCGGCCGCCTCCAGCACCGACGCCGCGAGGTTGCGGTACCCCTCCGCATAGGCGGACTGGCTGTGGTCGACGAGCGCGCTGATCGGGTCGCTGCCGCCGACATCGCGGACCGCCGAGCCGAGCGTCGGCAGGCCGGCGAGATAGGGGAGTTGCAGGCGACCCTCCACATCCTCCAGCGTGCGGATGCCGCGATCCGTGCCCTGGCGCAGGAACACGACGCCGAGGCCGATCGCGGTCGCCAGCAGGCCACCGACGAGCAGGTTGATCGGCACGTTGGGCGAGGTGGGATCGACGGGCAGCGCGGCGAGGCTGGCGATGCGCGCGTCGGGTTGCGTCGTGGCGGCCTGCGCACCGATTTCGTTCACGCGGTTGAGCAGCGCCGCATAGCGCTGATGGGCGGTTTCGGAGCGAAGTTGCAGGCCACCAAGCGCGATCGAGGCGACGTTGTTGGTCGCGACCTGCGACCGCGCCGCGCTGGCACTGCCCGCGAGCGAACCGGTACGGCGCGACGCGACCTCCCGCTGCGCCTCCAGATTGGAGATGGTGCGGCGGATCTCGCCCTGGATCTGTGCGTCGATGTCGTCGACCTGACGCTGCGCGGCGGCGAGCGGCGGGTATTTCGGCCCGTAGCGACCCCCGAGATCGGCGACCTGTGCACTGACGACGGCGCGCTGGCTGCGCAATTGCTGGATGACGGGCGAGCCCAGCGCCTCCCCCAAATCGTCGCCGGACGAACCGCGCGCGAGCTGGCGGCGGGCGGTGGCGAGCCGCGCGGCGGCCTCCGCCTCCCCGGCGCGCGCCTGCGCCACCTGTTCGTCGAGCGAGGACAGTTGCTGCTCGGCGATCGTGCCGCCCTGAATGCTCATCAGGTTGTTGGCGACCTTGTAGCGGCCGAGCGCGCCGTCGGCGGCCTCGACCTCCTGCCGGGCGTCGTCGAGCTGGCTGCGCAGCAGGCGATGCGATGAATCCGCCCCCTCACGCTTGACCGCCACCGACTGGGCGACGAACTGACGCGCGAAGCCGTTGACGACCTCCATCGCGAGATGCCGGTCGGGATGCGCGAACGACAGCGTCAGTACGAAGGTTTGCGCGGTGCGGTGGACCTCCAGCCGCTGTTGCAGCTGCGCGATCGCGGCATCGCGCCGGGCCGATGCTGCGACCGGCTTCCGCGTCGGTGCGAGCAGCGGGATGCGGTCGCGCAGCGTCGGCGTGTCGGTCAGCGCGGCGAACCGCTCCGCCCGCGCCAGCCCGAGATCGTCGACGACCAGCCCCGCGAGCGTCCGGCTCTTGAGCAACTCGACCTGCGTATCGACGCTGGAGTCGGCGGCGGGATCGTTCAGCGGCGTCGTGCGATCCGAGCCGATCTCCGCCGGGCGCGGCGCGATCACCAGCGATGCGGTGGCGGTGTAGCTTTTCGGCTGGAGCAGCGTGAGCGCGGTCACCACGGCCATGATGCCGCCCGCGACCAGTACGAACAGCAGCAGGTGCCGGCGATAGGTCTTGATAAGGTCCATGATGCCGGGCGACGGCGCAGGGCGCGCGATCGGCATCAACATCGGGCGTACACCGTCATAGGCAGCGGGCAGAGTAGCCATGAGGCACCTCGATCGAAGGGGGTTCAGTTCTGGAAGGTGAGGGTCGCCGTGACGCGGTGATCGTCGAAGTCGGTGACGCCGCCGGTGCAGGAGCAATCCCGCGACAGGTAGCGATAGCCGAGCCGCGCGTTCCAGTGGTTGCGCGACAGATAGGTCAGGCCGGCACTGGCGAAGGGCAGTTTGTCGCGGCGTGGCAGGCCGCGATACGTGTCACGGAAATAGCCGCCCTCCAGCGACAGGACGATGTAGCGGCGCAGTTCGTTGTCCGCGCGCAGCGACCCGCCGCGGTGGAGGACGCCGCCGGTGCCGGGCACGCCGCTGTCCTGGACGCTGCTCTCGACGCGGGCAGTGAAGGTCCACAGCCGGTTCGGAAAATAGACCAGCGAGCCGAGCGTGCCGAAGCCCGCAATCGGGCGCAGTCCGTCCAGATCGAAGATCTGGCGGATGTAACCGGCGCGCACGTCGCCGCGGAGGATCGACGTAAGCTCGAAACTGGAGCCGACATACAGGCCGTAGCCGCGGGAATCGCGGGTGACGACGCTCTGGCCGATCGTGGTCGGATAGCGATAGTCGATCGTGTTGACCGTGCCCGCGCCGTACAACGAGACGGACGGGCTGAGCGCGCGTTCGACCCGCAACAGCCCCTGCACACGGGTGCGGTTGCGGTCGCGGGTGAAGATCGTGCCGCCGCTGCGCGAGGGCGTGTCGCGGAAGCGGATGTCGGCGACATCGGCGCGCAGGATGACACGGGTGTTCGAGCCTTCGAAACTGCCCGAGGCGAAGGCGTTGAGGGCGTTGTATTCGAGGGGCTTGGCCGCATCGACGGGCGAGTCGGGCGCGAACCGCGGGTTGATGAGCGAGCCGTAGCTGACGCCGGCGCTGAGCGCGCTGAGCGCACCGACGGCGACGTTGCCCTGCAATCCGCCGAGGACCTCCTCCGTGTTCTCGCTGACCTTGTCGGTGAAGCGGCGTACGTCGCCACGGGCATAGGCGGTGACGCGGTAGGGACCCGAGCTGGTCCGAACCGTCAGTTCCGGCCGGATCATCAGCCCGGCATCGGCGTGCTTGTCGGCGTTGTTGGCGAAGATGTTCGACGTGTAGAGGCCGCCGACCGCGAGGCCGGGAAAGACGTCGAACGCGCCGACCGTCATGCCCTTGGCCGAAAAGGCCGGCAGCATGCGATCGGCGACCGCCACCTCCCGGTCGCGCGCGAAGACCGAGCGGGCGGGGGTGAGCGGCGGCTCCGGCGGGATGACCACGGTGGGCTCGTCCTGCAAGAGCTGCGCCGTGGCGGGCACGGCCGAAGCGACGATCGCGATCGCCGTCAGGGCGGATGCGCGGATCAAAACCAGCGTTCCTTGATCCGGATCGTGTCGCCGGGCGCGACCATCGTGGCGGGGGTGACGTCGGTGGCAACCTCGGCATCGCTGCCGGCGTGCTTGATCATGACCTTTC
The DNA here is from genome assembly GCA_018139225.1 of Microvirga sp. SRT01. Lineage (GTDB taxonomy): Bacteria > Pseudomonadota > Alphaproteobacteria > Sphingomonadales > Sphingomonadaceae > Sphingomonas > Sphingomonas longa. Next base: position 137,794 of record JAGSNX010000004.1, on the reverse strand, counting down.
GGGTCTTGGCGCGGTAGGTGTAGCCGCCCGCCTGCGCCACCGCGCCGAGCACGGTGAGCCCGTTGGCGAAGGGATATTGGCCGGGCTTGTTGACCTCTCCAAGGATGTAGAAGGGGCGAGTCGACAGCACCTCCACCGCGACGCGCGGGTCCTTGAGATATCCATCGGCGAGACGGGCGGTGATCCGGTCCTGCAACTGCGTCGAGGTCAGGCCGCGCACGTCGACCTCGCCGATCAGCGGCAGGGAAATGTAGCCGGAACCGCCGATCGTGAACTCACCGCCGAGCGCGGGGTCGCCGAACACGACGACGCGGACCCGATCGCCGCCCGATAAAGCATAGGAATAGGTGGGCAGCGTCGCCGCCGTTGTGGTGCGACCGATCGCCGTCGGTGTCGCCTGCCGCGCCGGCGCGGCGACACTGCAGATCAGGCCTGCATGTGCAGCCATGATAATTGAAAAAGATATGAGGCGTCTTAGCACAAGTACTCCCCCAGTTATCGGCGGCGAGACGTCTCCGTCATGCCACGCAGCCATGTTCATACTTGAGCGTGCGAGTATCATCGTCTTCGGAATAGATCCGAAGACGGGTGATACCCTGCTCTCCATTTCGGTCTTCGGCGCCGATGCTATCGGTCTCTTCCAAACGTCTAATGATGCATTTCGAACCGAAATGCGTTGATCCATGTAACTCGACTGCGCCAATCGGCCGTTTTTTGCGTCTTTTGATGCATTTGCCGGCATTTCGCTGCAATGCGGCATAAGATGGTTAACATTTGATTGGCGCGCCGCTGCCCCCGCCGCGTTCCTTGCTCGTCCGTAACCGAGTGAGTATTCATGGCTTCTTCCGCATCGCTCTATCGCACTGCATTACGATCGGACGTGTACCTGTTCCGGGTCATGGACGTGGCGATCGCGCTGGCGCTGCTCATCGCGCTCTCACCGCTGATGCTGGGTCTCGCGCTGGCGATCTCGGCCGGCGACGGGCGTTCGCCCTTTTACGGGCACCGCCGCTACGGGAAGGGCGGGCGGACGTTCCTGTGCTACAAGTTTCGCTCGATGGCGGCCGATGCCGACGCGCGGCTGGCGCGCCTGCTGGCGAGCGATCCGGTCGCGCGGGCGGAATGGCACCGCGATCACAAGCTGCGCCGCGATCCGCGCGTGACGGCGATCGGCCGCGTGATCCGCAAGACCAGCCTCGACGAGCTGCCGCAGCTGTTCAACATCCTGCGCGGCGAGATGAGCCTGGTGGGGCCGCGTCCGATCGTCGCCGCCGAGGTGCGCCGGTACGGGCGGCGTTTCACCCATTATTGCTCGGTCCGGCCGGGGATCACCGGCATCTGGCAGATCAGCGGGCGCAACGACACCGGCTATCGCCGGCGCGTGGCGATGGACAGCCTGATGGCGCGGCGGATGACGCCGGCGCTGTACGTCAGCGTGCTGGCCGGCACCGCGCGGAGCGTGCTGACCGGGCACGGGGCTTACTAAGAAAGCAGGCGCGTATAGACCTCGGCGAAGGCGTCGGCGACCGCGCCGGGCGTGGTGCGGGCGACGACGCGGGCGCGACCGGCGGGCGGGCCGGGGCGGCCGTGGTCCAGCACCGCGCGCATCCGCTCCACCAGCGCCGCGACATCGCCGGGTGCCACCAGCCACGCATCGTCGGCGATGATTTCCGCGATGCCGCCGCTGCGCGAGCCGATGACGGGCACCTGCGCCTGATACGCCTCCAGCACCGTCCGGCCGAGCGGTTCCGCCCACAGCGACGGGGTGACGAGCACGTCGATGCGTTCGAACAGATCCTTGGGCGACTGGAAGCCGATGAATTCGACCGGGAGGCCGGCGGCCAGTTCCAGATAGGGCTCGATCGGCCCGAGCGCCGCGCCGGCGATCAGCAGCCGCCAGCCGGTCGGCGGCAGCAGCCGGGCGGCGGCGAGCAGCGTGTCGACGCCCTTTTCGGGGCTGAGCCGGCCGAGATACCCGAACGTGATCGGCCCGCTGAGCGCCGGCTTGACGTAATCGTCGGCGATGCCGGCGACCTGCGCCGTATTCCAGATCACGCGGCGGTGATGCGGCGGTACGTGATCGAAGAACCTGTAGCGGAGGTGGCGTTCCAGCACCTCGCCGCCGACCGCGGTGACGGCGGAGACGGCGCGCTGGTCGAATTGCTTGGTGAAGGTCAGGACGCGGCACTTGAGGTGGCGGTGCGTGCAGGGGCCGGTGTCGCGGAACATCGAGCTTGCGGCGCAGAGCAGGTCGAAGTCGCGCAAGGTGTGGACGATCGGCACGCCGCGACGCTGCGCCGCGCGCCACACCCGCGTCGAGATGTCGACCATCGAATGCGTGTTGACGATGTCCGGCTTGAAGGCGTCGATCACCGCGCCGAACCGACGTTCGATCGCGAAATTCGCCTGCTGCTTGAATTTGGCCCATTCGCGCTGGCGCTGCGTGTGCGACAGCCAGTCCTCCAGCCAGAAATCGTTGCCGTGCGGCATGCGGAACACGCGGACGCCGCCCCGCTCCTCCTCGACCGCGTCGCCGGGGGTCAGGCAGGCGGCGGCGACATCCCAACCGGCGGCGGCCTGCGCCTCTGCCAGCATGCTGACCGATCGCTCCGCGCCGCCGACGATGTGCGGCGGGTAGAGGCTCGACAGATGCAGCACGCGCAGGCGGCGGCTCATGCGGCGCGGGTCCGGTCGAGGACGTGCGCGTAGAGGTCGTCATAGGCAGCGAACATGCGCGCCGGGGTGACCGCGCTCAGCACCGGGGCGAACGCCATCGGTGGCGGCAGGGCGCGGCGACCTTCCTCGATCGCCTGGCGCATGCGAACCGCCAGCGCTTCCGGGTCGGCGGGGGGGACCAGCCAGTGCTCGCCGATCGGGCCGACCAGATCGCCGATTGCGCCCAGCCGCGACCCGATGACGGGGACGCTGCGCGCGAAAGCCTCGACCACGGTCAGGCCGAACGGCTCGCGCCAGATCGACGGCACGACGAGGATGTCGACCGAGTCGAGGAACGCGCGCGGATCGGTGAAGCCGAGGAACTCGACGGGCAGCCCCTCCGCCTGCGCGCGGTACACGGCGTCGCCCTCCTGCGCGCGGCCGGCGATTCGCAACCGCCAGCCGCGCGGCGGCAACAGGCGGCAGGCGGCGAGCAGCGTCTCGATCCCCTTTTCGGGGACCAGCCGGCCGAGGAAGCCGAACACCAGCTCGCCCACACGGGCCGGGCGATTGTGGCCGGTCGGGACGTCGACCGCGTTCCAGACGACGCGCGCATGGGAGTCCGGCAGGTCGCGGAACAGCCCGTGGCGGCGATGCTCGTCCAGCACGGGCTGCGAGACGGCTGCGACGGCATCGATGCGCGCGGCGAAGCGCGCCTTCCACGCCGCCGCGATCTTGCAGGAGACGTGGAGCGTGTCGCAGGTGTGACCGTTGCGGAACAGCGAGGCGCGCGAGCAGACGAGGTCGTAGTCGTGCAGCGTGTGGACCGCGCGCGCGCCGCTTTGTGCGATCTGCGACCAGATCATCGGCGGCAGTTCGACCATCGAATGCGTGTGGACGATGTCGGGCCGGAACGCGGCGACGGCGCGCCCGAAATCGGCGGCGGCACGGTAGTTGACCATCTGCCCCAGCTTGTTGGCGGTGCGCATCGGGCGCGGGCTGGCGAATACCTCCTCCATCCACACCAGATTGCGGCTGGTCTGCGGCAGGACGGCGACGCCGTGCCGCTCCCCCGCGGGCTGCGGCTCTCGCGTCAAATAGGCCGCGCCGACGGTGTGGCCGCGCGCGACCTGACCCTCGGCGAGCATCTCCACCACCTTTTCCGCGCCGCCGACAACGTGCGGGGGGTAGACCGAACTGACGTGGAGGATACGCATGGTCATGCCTTCAGGAAGCGACGCGCATAGGGTGCAGTGAGGCGCAGGTAGCGGTCGCCATGTTCGCGCGAGGGCTCGATCTCCGACCCCTCGTGCCATTCGTTGAAGCTGGTCACGAGCACCCAGTCGGCATCGTGGCGGATCGCCGCCTCCCACAGCGCACGATACGTGCCGCCATCGTGGCGCTCGACGGTAGGACGCGGCTGTGGCCGGCCGGGGACGCGCGTGTCGTCGAAGCCGGGGATGACGGTTGCACAGAACAACCGGTCGCCGACCAGCCGTCGCCACGCCGGGTAGGTGCGGTCCGCCCACGCGGCCATCTGCGCCGGAGTCATCCCCTTCACGTACGGCGCGAGGACGTAGACGTGGATGCCGTCCATCGACGGGGCCCAGGCGGCGAAGTCCTCGCGTTCCCGCGGCGAGACGTCGCCGATCAGGAAGGCGCGGCCCGCGGCCTTGCGCCACGCGCGCGCCGGTACGTCGCGCAGCGCCTGGAGGTAGAGGAACAGTACCGGCCGACCCCGCACGTCGAGCCATGCGGGGTGGCGGGCATAGGTGCGCAGGACGTATTCGACGTCGCGCGCCGCACCCGCTTCGCCGCCGCGCTGCGACTCCAGATACACGGTCACGCGCAGGCCGGCGCGGGCGGCGGCATCGAGGATGGTCGGCAGCGCCTTGTCCTCGAACGAGTCGATGCCCCACCAGCTGACGATCAGCGCGGTGATGCCGGCCGCCTTCGCCTGCGCCACGTGGCGGGCGATCAGGGCGGGATCATGGCTGTCGTAGAGGCCAAGCGTCGGGTGATTGACGGTCGGGCTCTGGCGCGGGGCTTCGTTGTTCGGCCCCTGCCAGTGGAACCAGCGGCCGCTGGTCTTGGGGTTGCCGTACCAGGGATAGTAGAAGGCCAGCACCTGTCGCGGGTAGCGTCGCGGCGCGGAGAGGGCGGGTGTCGCGGCGAGCGCGAGACCGGCGCCGAGAACGGTGCGGCGAGCGATCATGCGGCGCGCCGGGTGGCGGCGAAGTGGGCGGCTCTCGTGCGGCGTTGCGTCGAGAGCAACTGGCCGCGGTTGATCGCCAGCAGCACCAGTTCGATCGTCACGAACAGCAGCAGGCGGTTGATCTGGCCCGGTGCGGCGATGCTCCACAGCGACGCCTGTTGCGCGGAGAAATACACCTGGAGATAGGTCCACACCGCCAGCGCCAGTGTCAGCGGAAAGCCGGAGGCGAAGCCGCGGCGCAGATACAGCGCCGCGAGCGCGATCAGCACCCCGAGCAGCGTCATGACGACGGCGACGCCGGCATAGCCGAACATCACCAGCGCCATCGCCTCCGTCCCCATCGTCAACTGCACCCAGCCGCCGTTCTTTCGGAAGCTGGCGGCGAGTTTCGACGGGGCGTAGCGGTCGATGAAGTAGTAGGTCTCGACGCCGGTCGCGAAGGCGGATTCGGCAGGGACGCGGTCGTCGAGTACGTCGAGGTTGCGGGCGACGAGTTGATCGTCCCAGTGCGTCGCGTTGCGGAAGTCGCGGGTGGCGACGAACCATAGTTCGCCCTGCCCGGCGATCCGTTCCCCGACCAGTAAAGCAGTGCGATCGAGGGGCAGGCGGCCATAGCCGGAATAGATGTACAGCGTCGCCGCGAACGCCGCGCAGAGCAGCGCCACGACAGGGGGTGCGAGGCGCAGCAGCGTGCCCTTCAGCCGGCCCTGCCGCGACAATAGCAGCGGCATCGCGAAGAACGCGACCTCCGCCAGGATCGTGAAGAACTTGTCGCCGAACAGGAAGTAGACGCCCGTCAGCGCGAGAACGGTGAGCAGCGCGGCCAGCCGCAGCAATGTTGCCTGACGCGGCGAGAAAGCGATCGTGCCGAGGACGGCGGCGAACAGGAACTTGTTGTCGAGCAGGATCAAAACCGGCCCGCTGCTAAATTCGCGCCGGTAGAGGAAGCGGTCGACGCCGGCGAGCAGCGGAAAGCCCGATTGCAGCCCGTGCAGCACCGCGAGCGCACCGAAGCCGACGCAGAGCGCGACCGTCGGCCAACCGAGCAGCCGGACGATCCCGTCGAGCAGCGGCGAGCGCGCATAGGCGAGGAACAGCGGCTCCAGCCGGCGGAAGACGAAAGCGAAGACGAGGAAGAATAGCGCGGTGACGGCGACGAACGAGGCGCTGGCGTCGCCGGGTTCTCCCAGCCGGTTGATTTCCGGCATATACGCGCCGGATTCGATGACGAGCAGCGACAGCAGGGTCGCGCCGCGGGTGATGACGAGGGGCAGCAGCAGGATCAGGCCCGCCGGACTGATGCGTCCGACCAGCAGCAGCAGCCAGCCGAACAGCGCCAGCGACAGCCACGCGAACGCCGAACTGGGCATGGCGGCGGCGGCAAGCCAGTTGGTCGCCAGCGTCGCGGCGAGCGCGACTAGGCCCAGCATCGGGATCGCTCCCGGGGTCGCGGCACGTTCGCCTGCCTGTTCGTGCTGGTCCGCCGTGCCGTCCACGCCGCTCCCTCCCGTTCGTCGGTTGCCCGATCGTACGGAGCCGGCCCGGCACCCGATGCCTCAAATGAGGCACCGTGCCGCAGCGCAGCATGGTCAGCAGAGCGCGCAGGAGAAGCAGGTGCTCGGCAAGAATATCTTATCGATGACGGGGCTGAGCCTCTATCGCAACGTCATCCAGTTCGGGATGAACATCGCCGTCGCCGCGTTCGTGCCGCCGGGCGATTACGGTCTGGTGGTGTTCACCGCGCCGTTCCTGGTGCTGATCGCGATGCTGACCGATCTGGGCATGACCAGCGCGATCACGCGTGCGCCGTCGCTGTCGCGCGAGGAGGCGGGAGCGGCGATGGGGGCGATGCTGTCCGGCGGGGCGGTCTGCGCGGTGTTGCTGGCACTGGCGGCGTGGCCGCTGGAGCGTGCGATCGGGATGGCCGGGCTGGGGCCGGTGATGGCGGCGATGGCGGCGGTGGTGATCCTGTCGATCGGCGCAGCGACGCCGCGCGCGCTGCTGGAGCGGGAGCTGGCCTATGCGCGGATCGCGCGGATCGAGGCGGTGGCGATCGCCGTGTCGGCGGCGGGCGGGCTGGCGGCGGCATGGGCCGGGGCGGGCGTGTGGTCGCTGGTGCTGTACAATATCGGCGTGCAGGCGATCCGTGCGGGTGCGTTCGGATGGGCGATGCGCGCACAGTTGCGGCCCAATCTGCGGCTCCGCCAGCTCGGACCGCTGCTGTCGTTCGGCGGCTGGGTGCTGGCGAGCAATGTCCTGAATTTCTTCGCGCGCAACAGCGACAATCTGTTGATCGGGGCGTGGCTGGGGTCGGCGGCGGTCGGCATCTACGGTCTGGCGTACCAGTTCATGCTCGCGCCGCTGATGGCGATCACCTGGCCGACCAGCGGTATCCTGCTGTCGACGTTGCGGAACGAGGATCGCCACGGTCCGCGCGCGCAGGCGATGGTGGAGAGCGTGCTGTCGGCCACCGCGCTCGTGGTGACGCCGGCGATGCTGTATCTGACGTTCGGGCTGGGCTTTCCGGTGTCGGCGTTGCTGTCGGAGCGGTGGGCGATGGTCCCCGCAATCGTGCTGTGGCTGGCCCCGGCGGGGGCGTTGCAGGCGATCTCGTCGTACAACGGTGCGCTGCTGATGGTCGCGGGGCGCGCGCGCGCGCAGTTCGCGATGACGGTGGTGAACACGGTCGTGATCGTCGCGACGTTCGTGCTGGCGTTGCCGCACGGGTTGATGGCGATGGTGAGGGCCTATGCGGTCGTCATCTCGCTGGTCAGCCTGGCGTATATGGCGATGATCGTCGCGCTGACCGGGCTGAGCCTGACGCGGCTGATTCGTGCGCTGGCACCGGCGTTGCTGGCGAGCGGGATCGGCGTCGCAGTGGTGGCGGCGATCGGGTTCGGGGTGGACAGCTGGTGGCGCTGGGCCGGGATCACCGCGGCGTACGGCGCGGCGGTACTGGGGTGCTATGCCACGTTCCACCTGCATGTCCGCCGGACGCTGGGTGTGCTGGTTGCGCGGGGGCCGAGCCCCGCCGCGGTTACAGGAACGTAGCCGGCACGAAGCGGCCGGCGGCGAACACCGCCTGTGATTTGGCGGCGCGGACCACGCCGACCGCGTAATCGACGGAGGTGGCCTGCAACCGGTCGTGGACGGCGGCGACGGTGTCCTGCTCCCCCTCGCGCTCCGCATCGTCGAGGATCAGGGCGAAATCATCGGGGATGTCGCGATCGAGCATCGCGAGGATGCCGGCGCGCGAATGGCGCGGGGTGCCGCGCGGCCCGTCGCAGACCATGACGTCGAAGCTGCGCCCGGCCCGCACCGCATCCCAGTCGTAGGTCTGCGTCTGGCGGCCGCCGATCGCCACCGGACGCAGCGGCGTAACCAGCACCTGATGCTGGACCTGCGCGCCGATACGCGCTGCCCAGTCGGGGTCGTTTTCCAGCGTCAGGACGTCGCCGACCAACCCGCGCCGCTGGAGCATTGCCCATAACAGCGTGCTCTGACCGGCGCCGATGTCGAGCACGGACACCGGGCGGAACTCGCTGCCGATTCGCAGGATCAGGTACAGGAGGCTGTAGTTGGCCGCGCCGCCGGTGGGGAAGAAGCGATCCTCCTCGCCCAGCCGCGCCAGTTCGCGCAGGAACAGGTCGCGGTAGATCACCTCCAGTCCCGGTTCCGGCGTGAAGGGGCCGGGCTGACCGGTCAGGCGGCGGAATTGCTGGCGCAGGCTGAGCATGGGCGTTCTCCTATTCGGCGGCGGCAATGGTCCGGGCGGGGCGAGGGTGCGCGACATGGTGGCCCAGCGCGGCGGTGAGCGGACGTTCGATCCAGCGATAGCCGGCGAGCGCGAGCAGTATCGCGAGCGCGACAGTGACGGCGACGAGCAGCCAGCCGGGCGCGGCGGCGACAGAGGCGGATTTCTGCGCCGCCTTCTCGACCGCGATCAGGGCGAAGGGGTGGAGCAGGTAGAGCGAATAGGACGCGTCGCCGACCCGGCCGAGCGGCAGCAGCGGGCGCGGCATCGCGGGCTCCCGGCCCAGCACCGCCGCCGCGAGCATCGCCGCGACAGGGACTCCAGCGAGCAGCACGCGTGGCCAGGCGTTGGCGACGGTGTGGCCGGTGGGGCCGCCGAAGACGTGAAGCGGGTCGGCGATCAGCAGCACCGCGCCGGTGACGGCGAGGGCGATCCTTGCAGCACGAGGCAGGATCGTTCCGCCCGCCATGAGCGCGCCGACACCGATGCCGAGGCCGAAGTCCACGATGATCGGTCGGGTCCAGAACCACAGCGCGCTGCCGGCGGGTATCCATGCGCCGATCAGCACCAGCGCGGCGAGCATGACGGCGACGGCCGCCAGCGCGCGGTGGCGCGGCCATGCCACGACCAGTGCGAGCAGGGCGTAGAAAAACATCTCGTAATTCAGCGTCCAGCCGAGGTCGTAGACCGGGAACAGCCCTCCGTCACCGCGGGTGTCGAACGGCACGAACGCGTAGGAGGCGAGGATCGCGAGCGGCTGCGGAAAGCGGTCTCCCCCCTTCAAGGTCGCCGCCGCGAGCAGCAGCAGGAACGCGGTCGTCACCAGCCAGTACAAGGGCGCGATGCGGACCAGCCGGCGGCGCAGGAACTCCGCACGCGCACCGGGCTTGCCGAACAGGCGGGCGGAGGCATGCACCATGATGAAGCCGGAGATGACGAAGAACAGGTCGACGCCCGCGCCCCACGGCAGCAGCGTCGATCGCGCGAACTCGCCGCCGCTGCGTTCGACGACGCCCGCCATCGCCGTCTGGGAATGACCGATCACGACCATCAGCGCCGCCAGCCCGCGAAACATCTGCACCGTCCACAGGGGCGGGGTGCCCGCCGCGGCGGCGACCGGATGGACATGTGCGTCGGTGCCGGACGGACCCTTCATGACGCGATCCGACCACAGCGCCGGTCACGCGCTTGCGTCAAATGAGGCAGAGCCGCGCCGCCTGCGCCGTACCATTGGGCGACAACGGCGAACCCGATCGGGACCAGGATGAAGATTCTTCACATCGCCGAATCCGCTCGTGGCGGAGTGGGCACGTATCTGGCCGAAATCCTGCCGGATCAGGCGCGACGCTATGGCGGGGGACGCGTGCGAGCGCTGGTCCCCGCACAGCATGCGGCGCATCTGAGCGGCGTGGACCGGCGGTTGCTGGCGACGTGGCGGCGGCCGGACCGCGGGATGCTGGCCGTGCTGAAGCTGGCGGGTGCGATCCGGCGCGAAGTCGCGCGATTCCAACCAACGATCGTGCACGCGCACAGCAGCGTCGCGGGCGGCGCGCTGCGCCTGTTGTACGGATGGAGCAGGCCACCGTTCCGCATCGTCTATTGTCCGCACGGCTGGGCGCTCGATCGCCGTTCGATCGCGATCAAGAACGACCTGATCGCGCGGATCGAGCGCAGCCTGGCGCCCGCCGCCGACCGGATCGTGGTGATTTCGGAACATGAGCGGCGGCAGGGCCTGAACATCGGTATCGCTGACGAGCGCATGGCGCTGGTGCTGAACGGCATCGCCGACCTGCCGCCCGCGCGTCCAGCGCGGTGGGACGATCCGCGCACGCGTATCCTGTTCGTCGGTCGGCTGGACGAGCAGAAGGGTTTCGACACATTGCTGGATGCGGTCGAGCCGATCCAGGACCGGGTGTCGGTGCGCGTGATCGGCAAGGCGGTGGCGGGGCCGGCCACCCAGTCGCGGCCGCGGCGATCGAAGGTCGATTATCTCGGCTGGCGCTCGCTGGCGGAGGTGTCGACGGAGATCGCGGCGGCGGATGTCGTCGTGGTGCCGTCGCGCTGGGAGGGGTTCGGCCTCGTCGCACTGGAGGCGATGCGTGGCGGCTGCGCGGTCGTCGCGTCGGCGGTCGGCGGCCTGCGCGAGATCGTGGTCGACGGCGTCACGGGGCGGCTGGTGCCACCCGACAGCCCGGCGCAGTTGATGGACGTGCTGGTCGCGCACGATCGCGACGCATGGGGGAAGATGGGCCGGGCGGGGCGCGCGCGGTACGAGGCGCTGTTCACCGCGACGCGCATGAACGACCAGCTCGACGCGCTGTACCGCGAGCTGAGTCCGGTCGTCGTCGATGCGCCGGTCGAGCCGGTGCGGGCGGTGCATGCGTAGCGGCCGGGCCGTCATCCTGTCCGATTATGTCGGCGGGGAGGGGGCGGCGAGCGGCGGTGCGGGCCATGCGGCGCTCGACAGTTACCGGGCGCTGCGCGATGCGGGCGCGGACGTGCGCGTCGTCGCCGGCTTCGGCCGACCAGACGCGATCGAGCCGGCGCGGTTCGCGAGTCTGGGTGGTGGCGACCTGCGCGCAGGCGGCCGGGCGGCGGCGCTGAAGACGATCTACAACTCCGCGGCGGCAGATGCGCTGACGACGGAGCTGGCGAGCGAGGACCCGGACACGACGCTGGTGATCGTGCACCAGTGGACGCGGTACCTGACGCCGGCGGCGCTGCGCGTCGTGCAACGCTTTCCGACGATGGTGTACATGCACGACTATTTCTGGGCGTGCCCGAACGGTATCTATTATGATTTTCAGGAGGAGCGGCCGTGCGACCGGCGGCCGATGGGCGTGCGCTGCGTGACCGCGAATTGCGACCGGCAGGGGCGGGTGGAAAAGCTGGGCCGGATCGCGCGTCAGGCGACGCGGATGGCGGTCGCGCCGCGGCGTGGTTCGCGGCGGCTGTTCCTGCACCTGTCCGAACAGGCGCATCGCACCGCCGCGCCGCTGCTGCCCGGCGAGCGGCACGCGATCCTGTACAATCCGTTGACCCTGCCGGAGCGTTTGCTCCCTCCGCCGACACCGCGGTTCGACGTCGGCTATTTCGGGCGGCTGGAGGCGGACAAGGGCGTGCCGATGCTGGCGGAAGCGGTCGCGGCGCTGGGGCTGACCGGGTTGTTCGTCGGGCAGGGATCGTGCGAGCCGACGCTGGCGGCGACGCCGGGGATCGAGCACCGGGCGTGGCAGCCGCGCGACTCGATGGCGGCGGCGATGCGCGATTGTGGCCTCGTGGTGCTGCCGTCGCGGTGGCACGAGACATGGGGTTTGATCGTCCCGGAAGCGATGGCGGCGGGCGTGCCGGTGCTGGTATCGGCGCTGGCCGGATCGGCGGAACTGGTGCGGCGGTTCGGGGGCGGGGCGACGTTCGACCCGGGTGTTCCCGGCGACCTGGAAGCGAAGCTGGCGGCGGTGCGGCCGGCAGCGATCACGCCGGAGCGGTACGACGCGATGCGCGCGTTCCTGTCGCCGGAGCGGCACGCGGCGCGGATCATGAATTTGGCACGCAGCCAGTTCGGGCTAGATCTGGTCGCAGCGCCGGTCAGGCCGCGAGCTGTTCGTCCAGTATCGCGGCCAGCGTCGCTCCAGCCGCAGCCCAGGTGAACGTCGCGCCGCGGGTGCGGCCGGCGGCGATCTTCATCGCGCGCAGGGCGGGATCGTCGAGCGCGTGGACCGCCGCCGCCCAGTCGGCGGGCGAGTCCATGCCGGCGTAGAGGATCGCATCGCGGCCGATTTCCGGGATCGCGCCGGCGGGTGCGGCGACGACCGGACAGTCGCACAGCATCGCCTCCACCGGCGGCAGGCCGAACCCCTCGGTGCGGGAGGGGTAGAGGAGCGCGTGGGCGTTCTCGTACAGGGCGCGCAGGCCGGCATCGTCGACACCGCCGACGAAGACCGCATTCGGCGGCACCGCTAGGCCGGCCGCGACCAGCGCCTGCCGCGGTGGGCCGATGATCGCCAGCGTCCGGTCCGTCATGTCCGGGCGCGCGAAGGCGGCGAGGACGACGCCGATATTCTTGTAGCGCGCGGCCGAGCCGAACATCAGCGCGTAGCGTCCGCCTGCCAGTCCGTGGCGCGCGAGTACGCCCTCGTCCGCCGGCTGTTCGAGGATGTGGTCGCCGCCATTGTGGATCACGCGTGTCGCGGCGTGATCGGCGATGCCGAACGTCGCGAGGCTGTCGCGTGCATAGTCGGAGACGGTCAGGACGATGCGGCTGGAGCGCGCGCCCCGCGGTACCAGCGCGCGGTATCCCCAGCGCAGCTTCGCGGGATAGCTGTCGGGCGACAGGCGGAACTGCGCGTCGTGGACCATCGTCACCTTGCGCGGGTGCCATGCCGGCCCGAGGTTGGCGAAGCTGGCGAGGACACCGCCGCGCGCAACCACCGGCAGGATCATCTGCTCCCAGCGCTGCGTATGGCCGGCGCGCTGGGGGACGGTCCGGATCGCCGTGAACGACGGTGCCCAGTTTGGCACTTCGGGCAGCAGCAGGCGCATGTCCCATCTGGCGGGCGTGCCTCCGGCCACCGCTGCGCGGTCGAGTTCGCGCAGCAGCCGATCGGCCACGCGGTGGACGCCGTTGGTCGCGCCCGAATAGAATTTGCCGTTCAGGAAAAGTCGCGGGCGGATCGGCATGATCCCGGTTAGGCGGTCGAACCGCGCGGCCAATTATCATTCGATACATCGTGAGCCGCCTGCCGGGTGGCGCGGGCAGGAATGTCGCCGGAGCGGCACGTACGAGCGTGGATCGTGGAACCTGCGCGATTCTGATCCGCTATCGGCCGATCGCTCCCCCGTTCGGAAGAAGAGGTTCGGCTATGGAAATGCGCAAGCTCGGCTCGCAAGGGCTCGAAGTGTCAGCTCTCGGTCTCGGCTGCATGGGCATGTCGGAATTCTACGGCGACCGCGACGACGCCGAATCCGCAGCGACGATCCACCGTGCGATCGACCTCGGCGTGACGTTCCTGGATACCGCCGACATGTACGGGGTCGGCCGCAACGAGCAACTGGTCGGGCGGGTCGTGCGCGAGCGGCGCGAATGGGTCGTGGTGGCGACGAAGTTCGGCAATGTGCGCGGGGACGACGGCAGCTTCCAGGGGATCAACGGCCGCCCGGACTATGTCCGCCAAGCCTGCGACGCGAGCCTGAAGCGGACGGGGCTGGACGTCTTCGACCTTTATTATCAGCACCGCGTCGATCCCGACGTGCCGATCGAGGAGACGGTGGGGGCGATGGCGGAACTGGTGACGGCGGGGAAGGTCAGGTTTCTGGGCCTGTCCGAAGCCGCGCCGGAGACGATCCGGCGCGCACATGCGGTGCATCCGATCAGCGCGTTGCAGACGGAATATTCGCTGTGGAGCCGCGATCCGGAGGCCGACATCCTGCCGACCGTGCGCGAACTGGGTATCGGTTTCGTGCCCTACAGCCCGCTGGGCCGCGGTTTTCTGACCGGGCAATTCCGGACGCCCGAGGACATTCCGGCAGACGATTACCGGCGCAACAATCCGCGCTTTCAGGGCGAGGCGTTCGCGAGGAACCTGGATCTGGTGAAGGAGATCGAGGCGATGGCAGGCGAGAAGGGCTGCACGCCCGCGCAACTCGCGGTGGCTTGGGTCATGGGGCAGGGGAGCGACATCGTGCCGATCCCCGGCACCAAGCGGCGGAAGTATCTGGAGGAGAATGTCGGCGCGCTGGACGTGACCCTGACCGACGAGGATCGCGCGCGGATCGACCGCATTTTGCCGCCGGGCGCGGCCGCGGGGACGCGGTATGCCGAGGCGCAGATGGCGTCGCTGGGACGGTAATCGGGTCTGTAGAGCATCATGACATGACGTCGATCCACCCAGCCCGTTCGTCCTGAGCGTGCCGAGCCTGTCCAGAGCGAAGCCGCAGGCGGCATAAGCGTCATCTGGGCTTCGACAGGCTCGGCACGAACGGTTCAAGCTACTATCTCGCGCACTCGTCAGAAGGTGGCGTGGAATCGGTCCTGTTGGTGGCGGGCGGCGTCGAGCTGGCAGAGACGCTCGATCTGGGTGAGCGACGCCGACAGCAACGTCGCCGGCGCGAGCCGGTCGGCGCGGTGCAGGATCACGACGTCGGCATCGGACAGGCCAGACAGGGCGTCCTGATCGATCGTGTAGAGGCCGTCGATGACATGTTCGTGCTGGTCGGAACGGCGAAGCGTCAGGCGCAGCGGCCGGATCAGGTGGCGGGCGGCATAGTCGGCGATCAGGTCGCGTGCCGCGTCTAGGTCGGCGATCAGCCGTCGTAGCGCGTCCGCGATCGTCGCGGTCAAGGGCGTCGCTCGACCGTTTTCGAACAGCAATTGGCCGGATGCCCCGAGCGCCGGGTCTTCCTCGTCGATGGCGAGGCCCGCGACGCCGTCGGGGTGCAGCCGGAACCCCGTGAGTTGCAGCGCGCGCGGGCAGTAGGTGGCGTGGAAACGCCCGTCGACGCAGAACAAGTTCTGCGGCTCCACCAGCCCGAGCAGCGCGATGAGGTTGAAGCGGCCCGTATGAGCGTCCTTGGCGAGGCAGAGCGGCATGTCGGCGGCGGCGAGCACGATTTCTGACAGGCCGATCTGCACGAAGCGCGGCGTGGACGCGACGATGCCGGGGTCGAACCGCAGCGCACCGTGGTGTGCCGGATCGAGCGGGCGGATGCGGCTCATACGCGTTGCAGGCCGTATTCGCGGACCGACCGCAACAGGTCGCGGTGGCGCGGCGCGCGGGCGATCAGGTCGGCGCGAAGGCGATCGTTGCGCGCGATCAGGCCGGTGGCCATTGTTGCCTCCGATGCCGCCGCCCCGACGGGGGGATAGTGGCTGGCGAAGCGCATGCCGTGCAGGACATATTGGTAGCTGGGCCACGAGAACACCTCCCGCGCGTGCGAGAAGTCCTGCGGCGCGGGCGAGTGATGCCGCCATAAGTCGAGCCGTTCCTGGAGCCCGTCCGGCATCGACGCGGCGGCGGCGTTATCGCGCCAGAAGTCTGTGTCGGTGCGGTGGGTGATGACGTAGTGCAGCTTCAGGAATTCGACGATGCGCAGCCAGTGGTGGCGGAAGGTCTCGTTGAACTGGCGCGCGACCATGTCCATCGCCGCGCGCGTGCGGGGCAGCCGGTCCGCGATCGCGTCCATCGACGTTTCGATCAGCATCAGCGCGGAAGCCTCCAGCGGCTCGATGAAGCCGGCGGACAGCCCCACCGCGACGCAGTTGTTCTGCCAGAAGCGCTCGCGGTAGCCGCCGTCGATGTTGATCGTGCGGACCGACAGCGCGTCGGCGGCTGGGCCGACGTAGCGGCGCAAGGCGGCTTCGGCGGCATCGTCGCTGGTGTGCGCGCTGCTGTAGACATGACCGACGCCGCGGCGCGTCCACAGGCCGATGTCCCAGATCCAGCCGGCATCCTGCGCGGTCGAGATGGTGTGGCAGGCGATCGGGTCGTCCTCGCGGTCGTACGGTACCTGCATGGCGATCGCGCGATCGGCGAACAGCACGTCGCGGCAGCTTTTGAACGGGACGCCGTAGACGCCGCCGATCAGCAACGCCGCGAAGCCGGTGCAGTCGACGAACAGGTCGCCGGCGATGCGACGACCGTCGTGGAGTTCGACGTCGAGGATGTCGCCGTTGTCGGACTGGTTCACGCGGGTCACGTCGCCGATGACGTGCTCGACGCCCAGCGACGCGGTGGCATGATCGCGCAACATCGTCGCGAACTTGCCGGCGTCGAGATGGTAGGCGTAATTGGCATGGCCCGCATATTCGGGCGCGGTGATCGTCTTCGGTGCGAGGCCGGCGTCGCACAGCGCCGCCTGATAATCGACGCAGTCGGCGAAGCTCGCACCGCTGCCGTCCGAGCGGCCCAGCCAATGGGGCGCGAGGTCGATCTCGCTGGCGCCGGCCGGCGGGTTGAGCGGGTGGTAATAGGCGTCGCCGGGCAGGCCGTCGGTCCAGCCGACGAAGCGTGCGCCCTGTTTCAACGAGGCGTCGCAGGAGCGGATGAAGTCCGTCTCGCTGATGCCGATCTTCGCCAGCGTGTTGCGCATCGTCGGCCACGTACCTTCACCAACCCCGACCGTGGGGATCCGGTCGGATTCAACGAGCTTGACCGTCACTCCGCTGCCGGTGCGCTTCGCTTGCGCGGCGATCCGGCACGCCGCGAGCCATCCTGCCGAGCCGCCGCCGACGACGATCACGGTGTTCACGCTGGCCGCAGGACCGCGGCCGACTTCCCCTCCATTCGACATCTAAGCCCCTGTTATTTGCGGGAATAAAATCGTTTGCATTTTCCCGTTGTATTAATCAGACAATAACTTTAGCAAAGACGATGATCCCGTTCAAGCGAGGCGGGACTTCAATCGGGAGGGATAGCGATGGGCAAAACTCAAGGACAATTCAAGCGGAACGCGACGTATTCTGCGTGTGGACTGGCCAGCGCGCTCATCGCTTTGATGGCCGCCACGCCCGCGATGGCCAAGCCGCAGACGGCGACGCCGACGGTACAGGATCCGGCCGCGAGCCTGCCGCCGCAGACGGAGGACGCCGCCGATGACATCGTCGTCACCGGTATCCGCGCCAGCATCGCGACATCGGCCGCACAGAAGCGCGATGCCATCGGCGTTCTGGATGCGATCTCGTCCGAGGATCTCGGCAAATTCCCCGACGCCAACGTAGCCGAATCGCTTCAGCGTATTCCGGGCGTCGCGATCGACCGCAGCAACGGTGAGGGCCAGTCGGTCACCGTTCGCGGCCTGGGACCACAGTTCAACACCGTGTTGTTCAACGGCCGCAGCTTCGCCAGCGACAATTTCAACCGCGCTTTCTCGTTCGACCTGATCCCGGCCGAACTCATCAGCGGCGCGCAGGTCTATAAGAGCTCCCAGGCCTCGTTGCAGGGCGGCGGTATCGGCGCGACGATCAATATCCAGACGCCACGTCCACTGGACCTGAAGGAGTTCAAGGGCATCGTCAGCGCCAAGGCGCTGTACGAGAAGAACAGCGAGAAGTTCACGCCGCAAGTGTTCGGCCTGCTGAGCAACACCTTCGCCGATGGTCGACTCGGATTGCTGGCGTCCTTGTCGTACCAGAAGCGTATCGCGTCGATCGATTCCGTCACGAACGGCGGCTATCTGCCCAACACGACGGTCGGGCCGAACGCTGCGCCGCTGTTCCGAAACGTCTACGCGCCACGCAACCAGGATGTCGGCAATGCGCGCGACGTCCGCACCCGGCTCGGTGCCACGCTGGTCGCGCAGTACGAGGCCAGCGACACGCTGACCTTCACGGTCGACGGGCTGTACAACAAGTTCAAGAGCGATTCGACCACGCGCGCGCTCGGCAGCTGGTTCGAGCCGTCGCAATATACCGCCGCGACGATCGACGGGAACCGCACGATCACCTCGCTGATCACCAGCGGCAATGCCGACTTCATCTCGTCGGGCGCGGTGCGTGAGACGACGACCTGGGAAGCCGGCGGCAACGTCGAATGGAACCCCACCGACGAGTTCAAGATGGTACTGGATGCGACGTGGTCTCGCGCCAAGAACGCGGGCGGCGGCAAATCCTATTTCGCGGTCATCGGCTCGCCGTCGCAGTACAGCTTCACCCAGGCGGAGAATGGCGGCATCGGCTCCACCTCCGGCTACGGCACGGGCGTGCTGAGCAACCCGGCATTGGGCCGTACGCATATCGCAGGCGTCAACGGTAACGACATCACCGAGAAGGTGACCGAATACCGCTGGAACAACGAATGGAAGCCGGAGAACACGCTGTTCAAGGCGTTCCGCTTCGGTGTGGCGCGCACCTCGCGCAACAAGAACAACGTCCCGATCACGTCCGCGGACGATGTCGGTTGCGTGTATTGCGGCTATCCGACGCTGGCCGACCCGTCGCTGCTGTCGTCGTTCACGATGGACGGACTGGGCGCGAAGAGCGGTTCGGTTCCGCTGACCTTCCTGACCTTCGATCCGCGCCGCTATCTCGATTTCCTGACCAGCGCGGCCGCGACATCCGCGCTGGATCGCGCCCAGGGTCTGGCGGCCGGCACCACGGCGGCGCGGTATGCAAGGGTCAACGGCTATGCCGCCACGCCGCAACCGTCGGCTCGCGTCCGGGAAACGGTCTATGCCAGCTACGCCGATTTCGATTTCGAGGCGGACGTCGGCGCCATGCCGCTGTTCGTCAACGTCGGCGCGCGATACGAGTATACGGAGCTCAGTTCGTTCGGGCAGCAGCGACAACTCGTTGATCTGACGCCGACCGGCGGCAATCCCCCGACCGATCCGACGATCTATGTCGGTGTGTTCGCCAGCCCCGCGGGCGTCGCGATTTCCCGTGACTCGTCGTACAGCAACTTCCTGCCGGCGGCGAACGTGCGGTTGAACCTGACGCCCAAGCTGCAGGTGCGCGTCGCCGCATACAAGACGCTGACCCGGCCCGCGATCGGCGATCTGGCCCCGACCTTCAACACCGACACGCTCCGGCCGGCGACGCTGAGCGCCAGCGGCGGCAACACCGAACTGAAGCCGTATCGCGCCAACAACGCCGATCTGTCGTTGGAATGGTATCCGACGCCGACCACGACGCTGTCGGCGGCGGTGTTCTTCAAGAAGGTCGACGACTTCATCGTTCAATCCTTCGCGACGGAGTCCATCCCGATCGCCAATGCGGGCAACGCACAGGGCGTGCGGCTGCCGGTCGGCGGGCTGATTACGCAACGCGGCGGGCAGTTCTTCGGCGAATTCAGCGTGCGACGTCCCCGCAATGCGGAGTCGCTGGAGATCAAGGGGCTGGAGTTGAACGTGGTGCACACGCTCGACTGGCTACCGGGCGTGCTGAGCGGCTTCGGCGTTCAGGCCAATGCGACGTTCGTCAGCACCAACCGCGACTTCGACGTCGACCAGATCGGTCAGTCGTTCGCCGCGGAGGGGATCGGCAATTCGCAGAATGCGACGGTCTTCTACGAGAAATACGGCATCTCGGCGCGCATCGCCTATAATCGCCGCGAACGCTTCCTGCGGCAGCTGGCGGGCGGTTCGGGCAACGAGCCGATCTTCGTGCGCGATTACGGCCAGTTCGACGGCAGCGTCGCCGTCAACGTGACGCCTGCCCTGCAGGTGTTCGTCGAGGGCACCAACCTGTTCAATGCGAAATACTTCACCACCGGCCGGTTCGACAACCAGTTGCTGACCTACCAGAATTTCGGTCCGCGTTACGACGCTGGGGTGCGCTTCTCGTTCTGAACGATATACGGTGGGCGGGGTCGGCTACGCCGGCTCCGCCCATTCCTTCTGTTTTCCGGGGTGACGCGGACCGATGATGCGGTACACCTTGTGAAAGCAAGGGGAATGACATCACCGTGACGTACCGCGCATCGACCGCCATCGCACTTTGCCTCATGGCGGGAGCCGCTTCGGCGCAGACCGCGCCGCCGCCCGCGTCCAAGCCGATCGAGAAGACGCAAGCGCCCGAGGACAAGGCGACCGCGCCATCGCCCGAGCCGTCGGGATCGATCGCGCCGACGCAGGCGACATCGACGCCTCCCGCTGCCCCCGCCGCTGCGACCGTCGCGGTTGCGGCGAAAGCGGAGAAGCCGCCCGCCTGGATCGTCAACGCGCCCCGCGGCCTGAACACGCGGGAGGTGCGGGTCGAGGTGGACGAAGGGAGCTGGATGAACGTCGACGTTGCGCCGGACGGGCGCTCGATCGCCTTCGACCTGCTCGGCGATATCTACACGATGCCGATGTCCGGCGGGACGCCGATCCGGATCGCGGACGGGCTGGCGTTCGAGCATCAGCCGCGGTTTTCCCCCGATGGCCGGCGGATCGCCTTCACGTCCGATCGCGGTGGCGGCGACAATATCTGGGTCATGAACGTCGACGGCACCGACAAGCGTCAGGTGACCAAGGAGGACTTCCGCCTGCTGAACCAGCCGAGCTGGAGCCCGGACGGACGCTTCATCGCGGCGAAGAAGCACTTCACGACGGGGCGTTCGCTCGGCACGGGCGAGGTGTGGCTCTATCACGCGTCCGGTGGTGGCGGCGTCCAGCTCGTCAAGCGCGCGAGCGAGCAGCTTCAGAAGGAGTTGGGCGAACCGATCTACGCGCCGGACGGCAAGAGCATCTATTACACGCGCAACGTCACGCCGGGGCCGATCTTTGAATACGCGCAGAACTCGCGCACCGACCTGTTCGACATCGAACGCTATGATCTGGACACGGGCGAAGTCGAGACGGCCGTGTCCGGCGTTGGCGGATCGGTGCGCCCGACGCCCGCGCATGACGGCAAGCGGATCGCGTTCGTGCGGCGCGAAAACAACCAGACGAAGCTGTGGGTCAAGGACATCACGACCGGGGTCGAGCGGGTCGTGTACGACATGCTCGATCGCGACGTGCAGGAAACCTGGGCGGTCACCGGCGTCTACCCGAACATGGCGTGGACGCCCGACGATCGCGCGATCGTGTTCTGGGCCGGCGGCAAGCTGCGGCGGGTCAACGCGGACGGAGGCGGCGGGGCGGTGATCCCGTTCCGGGTCGCCGACACGCGCGTCGTGATCGACGCCACGCACCCGGTCGTCGAGGTCGCCCCCGAGCGGGTGGTGACGAAGATGCCGCGTTGGGCCAGCGTGTCGCCGGACGGCAGGCAGGTGGTGTTCGAAACCCTGGGCAAGCTATGGGTGAAGCCGGTGTCGGGTGGCGCGCCGCGACGCCTGACGCGTGGATCGGACGAGATGGAGCTGTGGCCAAGCTGGTCGCGCGACGGTCGGCAGGTGGTGTTCGTCGGATGGACCGATGCGGGCCTGGGGCAGGTCAGGGTGGTCGGTGCCGCCGGTGGTGCGGCGCGGGCCGTGACCACCGCCGGCGGCCATTATCGCCGTCCGCGCTTTTCCCCCGACGGCAAGACGATCGTGTTCGAACAGGGCGAGAGCGATGGGCTGACCGCGGCCCGCGGCGCCTCGGGCGTTGGTGCGTACCGTATCGCGGCGTCCGGCGGCATGCCGGTCCGGATCGCCAAGGACGCGGCCGAGCCGCAGTTCGGCAGCGACGCGCAGCGGGTGTTCTTGCTGAAGTCGGACAAGGGTAAGCGTCAGCTGGTCAGTACCGACCTGAACGGCCAGGCCGAGCGCGTCCACGCGACGGGCGAACTGGTCAACGACTTCCAGGTCAGCCCGCTTGGCGACTATGTCGCGTTCCGACAGAATTACGAGGCGTTCGTCGTGCCGCTGCTGCCGGGCAAGCAGGCCGTCGAGATCGACCAGAAATCCGGCCCGCTGCCGGTCGTCCGGGTCAGCGGCGACGGTGCGGGCTTCATCAACTGGTCCGCCGACGGCAAGCGCATCCACTGGAGCGTTGGGCCGACGCTGTATTCGGCCGACACCGCGGCGCTGTTCGCCGCCGGACCTCAGGGAGAGGATGCGCCGAAATTCGCCGCGCCGAAGTCGGGCGTGTCGCTGTCGATGGACGTGCCGGCGGCCAAGCCGACGGGTACGGTTGCGCTGGTCGGCGCGCGCGTCGTGACGATGGCGAGCACCGATGGGGGCATCCTGAACGATGCGACGATCCTGATCCGGGGCGACCGGATCGTCGCGATCGGCCCGCGCGGTACCGTCACCGTGCCGACCGGCGCGACGATCGTCGATGTCGCCGGCAAGACGATCATCCCCGGGCTGGTCGATGCCCACGCGCATGGACCGCAGGGCGAGGACGAGCTGATCCCGGAGCAGAACTGGAACGCGATGGCGAACCTCGCCTTCGGGACCACGACGGTCCACGATCCGTCGTCGCGATCGGCGGAGATCTTCCCGGCAGCCGAGATGCAGCGTGCGGGCCTGCGCCTCCAGCCGCGCACCTTTTCCACCGGCGAGGTCATCTATGGCGCGAAGGCCGCGGAGGTTTATGCGGACATCGCGACCTATGACGATGCTCTGGCGATCGTGCGCCGCCTGAAGGCGCAGGGTGCCCACTCGGTCAAGAACTACAACCAGCCGCGTCGCGAACAGCGGCAGATGGTCGTCGCGGCGGCGCAGGCGGAGGGACTGGAGGTCGTGCCGGAGGGCGGCTCCCTGTTCACCATGGACATGAGCCTGGTGCAGGACGGCAATTCGACCGTCGAGCACAACGTGCCGCTGGAGAATTTCTATAATGACGTGGTGCAGCTCTGGTCGCAGACCAAGACCAACTACACACCGACGCTGGTGGTGACCTATGGTGGGCCGGCGGGCGACCCCTATTGGCGCGCGCACACCGATGTCTGGCGGCATCCGCTGCTGACCCGGCACGCGCCGCCGGCGGCACTCGCGGCGCAGAACGCGCGTCGCGAAATCGCGCCGGACGAGGATTATGTCGACGCGGCCAGCGCGCGCGAAGCCAAGAAGCTCGCCGACAAGGGCGTGCAGGTGTCGATCGGCGCGCATGGCCAGCAAGCGGGACTGGGCGCGCATTGGGAGATGTGGAGCTTCGTGCGCGGCGGCTGGTCGCCGATCGAGGCGCTGCGAGCGGGCACGATCATGCCCGCGACATCGCTGGGCTATGCCAGGGATGTGGGTTCGCTGGAGGTCGGCAAGCTGGCGGATCTGGTGGTCCTGAACGCCGATCCGACGATCGACATCCGCAACAGCGACAAGGTCGACAAGGTGATGCTGGGCGGACGGCTCTACGACGCGGCGACGTTGAGCGAGGTTGCGACCGGAACGTACACGCGCAAACCCTATTGGTGGGAGGGCGCGGCGGACGCCAACGGCAGCGGCGCGCGCCTGACAAGCGGGCATGGTCACGGCGACTGGGCACAGGACTGAGCCCGGCGCGTCCGGCGCCGGATGGCGGTGGTCCCGTCGTGCACCGCGATGCACGACGGGACCACGGCGTATGCGTCAGGCCAGCGTACGGACGTTCGGCTCGCGATCCCAGTAGCGCTTCTTCGCCGCTTCGACGAAACCGGACAGGTCAGTGACGCCCTCGTCCGCCTCGACACCAGCCTTGTCGAGCAGCGGCTTCGCGGCGTCGTTCGCACCGATCGCCTTGAGGTGGCCGAAGGCGTCCATGACCCACTGGACGGCCGCGCCCTCCTTCACCAGCTTGGCGCAGGCGGCCTCGGACAGGATCACGGCGCAGGCGTCCACCGTCACCGAAGGCTGGCCGAACAACTGCGCATCCGCCGCGACGAACGACCCGTCCGACAGCGGCACCTTGCCGACCTTGGGCGCAATCAGCTTCGCCACCCCGCCCGCCGCCGCGATACCCGACGTCAGGGCCGCGAGCGCCGCCGCATCGGTGCCGTCCGCGAACAGGATGCCGACGGTGCGGCCTTCCAGCGTGTGCTTCTCCAGCGGTCCGCGGATGATCCGCAACGCCGGCGACGGGTCCATGTCGATGACCGGCGCGGCGGTCGGCGATGCTTCGGGCAGGTCCATCGCGAGGCCATCGGCGACGCGCTGCGCCAGAGACTCGTCCACGTTGCGCAAATTCGCCATCACCGCGATGCGGATATGCTCCAGCGATACCTTCGACAGTTCGAAGACCAGAGCCGACGCGATATGCGCCTGTTCGGCCGGGTCCATCGAGCGGAAGAACAGCCGCGCCTGGCTGTAATGGTCGGCGAAACTCTCCGGCCGGATGCGCAGCTTCTGGCCCTGCTCCTCGGACGGGAAGGTCTTGTAGCCGCCCTCCGGGTCCTCGCGCGCGCCGGCTTCCTCGCCGGCCCTGGCAAGGCTGTTCGGCTCGTAATTGGCGCGGCCCTTGGGCACCGCCATCTGCATGTGACCGTCGCGCTGCTGGTTCATGAACGGGCAGCCCGCCGCCGCCGTACGACCCTTGGCCGAGTTGATCGGCAGCTGGTGGAAATTGACCGAGCCCAGCCGCGACAGCTGCGTGTCGGTATAGCTGAACAGCCGACCCTGCAGCAGCGGATCGTTGGAGAAGCCGATGCCCGGCACGACATGGCTCGGCACGAACGCCGCCTGCTCGGTTTCCGCGAAGAAATTGTCGGGATAGCGGTCGAGCACCATCCGCCCGACGATCTTCACCGGCAGCACTTCCTCCGGGATGATCTTGGTCGCGTCGAGCACGTCATAGGGCTGGCTGTTGGCGAATTCCTCGTCGAACAACTGCACGCCGAGTTCCCAGGTCGGGAAGTCGCCGCGGTCGATGCTCTCGAACAGGTTGCGGCGCTGGAAATCGGGATCGGCACCGGCGATCTTCATCGTCTCGTCCCAGATCGTCGAGGCGAGGCCCGCCTTCGGCTTCCAGTGGAACTTGACGAAGGTGCTCTTCCCCTCCTTGTTGATGAAGCGGAAGGTGTGGACGCCGAACCCCTCCATATTGGCGAAGGTGCGCGGCAGCGTGCGGTCCGACATCGCCCACATCACCATGTGGGTGGATTCGGGCATCAGGCTGATGAAGTCCCAGAACGTATCGTGCGCGGTCGCCGCCTGCGGATAACCGCGATCGGCCTCCATCTTGGCGGCGTGGATCAGGTCTGGGAACTTGATCGCGTCCTGAATGAAGAACACCGGGATGTTGTTGCCGACAAGGTCCCAATTGCCCTGTCGCGTATAGAACTTCACCGCAAAACCGCGCACGTCGCGCGGCGTGTCGACCGATCCCGCACCGCCCGCGACCGTGGAGAAGCGGGTGAACACCTCGGTTCGCTGGCCCTTCTTCTGGAACAGGTCGGCGACGGTGATGTCGGCGAGGCTTTCGGTGCACTCGAAATAGCCATGCGCCGCCGATCCACGGGCGTGGACGATCCGCTCCGGAATACGCTCGTGGTCGAAGTGGTTGATCTTCTCGCGGTAGACCTCGTCCTCCAGCAGGACCGGACCGCGTGCGCCGGCCTTCAACTGGTTCTGGTTGTCGCTGATCGGGGTGCCGTGATTGGTGGTCAGCACTGGATGATCGGCATCGGCGATCTGATGGGTTTCGCCGCCGTTGCCGGCATTCAGGGCGCTATGATCGTGCATGGAAACTCCTCGGGTTCGGGAGAGCTAACGGCCCAGCGGACCGGTCGGGTACGAACGAGTGCGCCTATCCGCAGGAATGTGAGCGCCTATCGCGTTGATCCAGATCAACAGACCGCGTGCACCGTTCGATTTTCTCGAACGATCAGCGCCATCTTATCGGGATGTTTGATGCGGGAGACCGCGATTAAGGTGCTGCCCAAGACGATCACCACCACCGGAAAGGACCCTGCCATGACCTATGTGACCACTGCGGACGGTGCGGAGATTTTCTATAAGGATTGGGGTCCCAGGGACGCGCAGCCCATCGTTTTCCATCACGGCTGGCCCTTATCGTCGGACGATTGGGACACGCAGATGCTGTTCTTCCTCGATCAGGGCTACCGCGTGGTGGCGCACGACCGGCGTGGCCACGGTCGTTCCAGCCAGATCGGGACGGGCCATGACATGGATCATTATGCCGCGGATGCCAGTGCGGTGGCGGAGCATCTCGATCTGCGAAATGCGGTGCACATCGGCCACTCGACGGGTGGGGGCGAAGTCGCTCGCTACGTCGCCCGGTACGGTCAGCCGCAGGGCCGCGTCGCCAAGGCGGTGCTGGTCAGCGCGGTGCCGCCGCTGATGGTCAGGACCGCAGGCAATCCCGACGGCCTGCCGATGGAGGTGTTCGACGGCATTCGGGCGGGACTGGCGACCAATCGTGCCAAGCTGTTCCGCGAGTTTGCCGAAGGTCCATTCTACGGGTTCAATCGCGACGGCGCGGAGGTGGTGGTGGCCGTGGTCGACAATTGGTGGCGTCAGGGGATGATGGGTAGCGCGCTGGCGCATCATCTCGGCATCGCGGCCTTTGCCGAGACCGACCAGACCGAGGACCTGAAAGCGATCACCGTGCCGACGCTGGTCTTGCAGGGCGATGACGATCAGGTCGTGCCGTATCGGAACGCGTCCATCAAGCAGGCCGAATTGTTGCAGAACGCCACGCTGAAAATCTATCCCGGGTTCAGCCACGGCATGCTGACCGTCAACGCCGACGTCATCAATCCCGACCTGCTCGACTTCGTGCGCCGCTGAGGCGGTCGGTCGATCGCGTGGATCGGCCGGATCGCCCCCTCGGCAGATTGGGGGATGATCCGGCCGAACCGGAAGCGGTCCGCAGGTCAGTACCGCAGGCGTGCGCCGATCGAGAAGATTCGACCCTCGTAGCGGACATCGCGGGGATAGGCGGGCGCCTCGACATAGCTTTTATACGGTTGCTTCAGCAGGTTGGTCGCGTCGACGGTGATCGTCGCGTTGGGCGTGAAGTCGTAGCTGGCTGACAGATCGAGGCGACCGACCGGGGCGGAGTAGGCGGTCGCGAAGACTCCGGGCGCGGTGTAGGAATCCACGTTGGCGCTGCGATGATTATAGGCGAGGCGCACCGATGCCGGACCCGCTTCGTACAGGCCGATGACGTTGTAGCTCCACTTCGACACGCCTGGCAGCGAGCCCGTCGTGCGGGTCAGGCCGGGCACCGGCGGCAGGCTCTGAGAACCGTCGATATAGGTGCCGTTGGCCTGAATGCCGAAGCCGCTGAGGAAGCCGGGCAGGAAGTCGAAGAAGGTGGTGAATGCCGCCTCGATCCCCTTGATCTGCCCGGAGCCTGCGTTCTGCGGGCGATAGACGAGGATCGGGCCGAAGGTGGGATTGATCTCCTGCGTGCCGAAGCTGCTGATGAACCCGTTGATCTTGCGATAGAAGCCGGCGACCGACACCGACCCGGTGCGGGAGAAGTAATATTCCAGCGAGGCGTCGTAATTGTCGGAACGGATCGGCTGCAGGTTCGGATTGCCGCCCGATCCGGTGTAGGAGATGATGCCGCCGATCGTGCCCTGCTGGATCGTCAGCGCGGGGTTGATCTGGTTGAAGCCGGGCCGGCTCAACGCCTCCGTCCGGGTCGCGCGGAATTGCAGCTTGTCGGTCAGGTGGAACGTCAGATTGATGTTGGGCAGCACGTCGACGTAGCGGTTGTTCGCCTGCACGGGCACGAACACGGTACTGGGCACGCCGTTGATCGTGATGTTCTGTGCCGACGTGCCGTCGAGCGTATTGTCGGTGATGACGATGCGGGTGCCGATCACGCCGTCCACCTTGATGCCCAGCGCCTCGCCGGCGAATTTGAGCTGCGTGTAGCCCGCATAGGTAACTTCGTTGGCCGAGAAGGCGTTGACGGCGTTGTAGTCGGGTACGCCCGGTGCCCAGGTCGCGATCGTGCCGGCGTCAGCTCCCGATCGCACCAGACCGGCGCGGACGAAATCGCGGATGCCAGTGATGTTGTTCAGCACGCCGTCCGCGGAGATGCTGTAATAGCGGCGGAATTGCTGCGTATCCGATCCCCGGAAGCCGGCGCGGATGATGCCGCCTTCGTCGACGCCGGGCACCTGCGCGATCGGGATGCCGAGCTGCGGGAAGGCG
Organism: Microvirga sp. SRT01; assembly: GCA_018139225.1. Taxonomy (GTDB): domain Bacteria; phylum Pseudomonadota; class Alphaproteobacteria; order Sphingomonadales; family Sphingomonadaceae; genus Sphingomonas; species Sphingomonas longa. The sequence continues at coordinate 109,725 of JAGSNX010000004.1, read as the reverse complement.
GCGTAGCGATCCCCCGACCGTGCGCTGGCGTCGCGATTGGCGTAGCGCAGGCCAATCTGGAATTCCGGAAACAGCTCCGATCCGGTGTCGAGGACCATGTTGCCCTGCCACTGGATCTGCTCGCCGGTGGCGCGGTTGCGCTGGTCGTAGAAGCCGCGGAAATTGTAGCTGGCGGGATCGTTGAAATCGAGACCGGTGGGCGTGAAGTCGACGCTGCCCTCGACGTTCAGGCCGACGTCGACCGCGATCGGCCGGATCAGCTGCGTGTCGAACGAATAATAGACGTTGTCGACGATGGACTTGGTGTAGGCGAGGTCGGTCGTGAACACGGCGTTGCCCGCGGTGTATTTCGCGCCGACCGCACCCTGATAGGTGTCCGTCTTTTCGACCCCCACCTGCTTCGAGGGGCCGTTGACGATGCCGAGTTGGGCGTTGAAGCTGGCAGGGGTCTTGCCGTCCGCGGTCAGGACGAGATCGCGAAGCGTCGGCGATCCGGCCTGGAGCGGGATTCCGAAGAAATCGTCGCCGCGCTTGTTCCGGTAGGCCTGCCAGAGGCCGTCGACATAGACTTCCAGATTGTCGTTCGGTCGCCATTGCAACGATCCGTTGAGCGACGGCCGCTTGCGGATACCGCGCGCGTAGAACAGGCCGATGTCCTGCGGATAGGTGAACTGGCGACCGACCGACGCGGGCAGCACCTGTTGATCGGGCAGCAGATAGTCCTGAAAGCCCTGATAGCGGATCGAGTTCAGATATTGCGACTGGGTGTAGCTGAAGTTCAGCAGCGCGCCGATCTCGCCGATACCGGTGTCCCAGCGGTTGGAGACAAGGACGCTGCCGATCGGGTCGTACTTGCGCGATTCGTCGTTGTACATGCCGCGGATCGCGCCTGCGAGCTCGAACCCCTTGAAGTCGAACGGCCGGCGCAGACCGATATTGACGAGGCCGGCGATGCCGCCCTCGATGTTCGTGGCAGTCGTGGCCTTGAAAACCTCGACCTTCGACAGCGCCTGCGCGGGGAAATCCTGCAACGCGACCGCGCGTCCGTCCGCCGTGAAGATGTCGCGGTTCTGGAGGGTGGTCTGCACATTGGGGAGGCCGCGGATCAGCACACCGTTGGCTTCGTCGCGGTAGCGGCCCACCTGCACGCCGGTGACGCGGGCGAGCGCTTCGGATGCGTTGTTGTCCGGGAACTTCCCAATGTCCTCGGCGACCAGCGCATCGACGATCGCGACGGAGTCGCGCTTGATGGTCTGCGCGCTTTGCAGGCTGGCGCGGATGCCGGTGACGACGATGTCTTCGCCCGACGTGTCGGCGATCGCCGGCGACGGATCGGCCTGCGGGTTGACGCCGGCCGGGTCGGTCGTCGCCGGTGTCGCAGGGTCGGTCGCACCCCCCGCCACGCTGCGACCGGTCGAGCCCCGATCTACCGGCGCCTGATCCGCGACCTGCGCCAAGGCCGCGGTGCTGCCGGCGGTCGTCGCCAGCACCAGCCCGGACGTGGTCAGCAGCAAGCGCGAAAGATACCCCATCATCGTCCTTCTCCCAATTGCGATTATCGTTGTCGTTGCGGTGTCTACGGTCGGCGGCGGGCCGGCTGCGTGGCGGCGAGCGGCGTGACCGCGATGCGATCGATGTCGGGCGCGAAGCGGGATCGCAGCAGCACGCCGGGCCACGCCTGCGACGCGTAGCTGCGGCCGTCGAAGTTCGGCTGTTCCTCGCCCGAGAAGCGTACGCTGTTGCGACCGGCGCGCAGCGTCACCGGGACGGTCAGTTCCCACCAGTTGTTGCGGTGGAAGCTGTTGGGGAACGTCACCGGCATCGCCGCGCCGCCGTTCACCGCGATCAATGCGCGGCGGGCGAGCGGGTCCGGGTTGTAGTGTGTCGCCTGCGACTGTTCGTCGTTCGCGTAGCGGATGGTCAGCGCGTACCGCCCCGACCGGTCGACGACGACGTCGGCGAAGGTCAGCGTGTTGCCGTTCCCCGGCTCGCCACCGATACCGACGACGGCGTGGCCGCCGATGGCGCGCGATGCCGGGGCGATCGCGGCGGAGCCGGCGATCGTCGCCGCTTCCGCTTCGTAGACGCGAGCCCCCGTCATCACCGGCTTGCCGATACGGATCCGGTCGAGCAGCGTCGTCGGCGTCGTGCCGCTGACCACCAGCTTGTTGATGCCGCCCAGCAGGAACGCCGTCGATCCGGCCGCGAGCGGCGTGCCGTTGACGGTGACGCTGGTACCTCCGCGTCCGACCGTGTCGATACCCACCGGTGTCAGTCCGTCCGAGGGGGCGTAGACCCAGAAGGTGGCCGTTGCGCCGCGAGGGAGGGCCACCGCGCCCGGCCCGGACGTGGCGAAGCTGCCATAGGTCGGCGTCGTGCCTGCGAGCGAGGCGTATTCCGCCTCGTACACCGTATCCGTTGCCGCGGGATCGGGCAGCGACAGCGTGACGCGGTCGATCGCTGCGTTGCCGACCGTGCGGCGTTGGCCGTCGTGGCTCCGCGTGGCGAGCGTTACGACGTGTCGCCCGCGGGTCAGCGACACCGTCGTGTCGGCATGATCCCAGACCGAGGGTTTGTAGCCGAGCGGCAGCAGCAATTCGCGCTCGCCCGCGGTGGCGCCGTCGATGCGCAGGAAGGCGTTGGTCGCCCCGTGGGCGGCGACGGCGGCGTCCTTGTTGAAGCTGTTGGCGATGACGCGCAGGTCGTAGAGGCCGTCGCGCGGAACATCGACCGCGACATCGAGGCGGACATCGCGATCGGTCGCGAACCCCGCCACCGAATAGCCACCGGACGTGTAGAAGCGATCGACCGCCTTGGGCGACCCCTCCGGTCCCTTGATGGTCAGGCCGGTGCCGTGCCGCGCCGCCTTCTCCGCCTCGTAATCCTGCCGCCACAGGACCGGATCGCGGGCCGCCGCGCCGCCACCGGCGGGCGACACGATCACCTCGTACGCGGACTCCTCGCGCAGAAGTGGCAGCGCACCGCGGCCAAACGCGATATCCAGCGAGCCGGCGGCGACCGGCATCGTCAGGTCCGCCACCACGCGCGGCGGCGGCGCATCGCCGAGCTGTCCGCTCCAGCCGATCTCCCGCACCGCGACGCGGACGTTGCGGCCGAACGTCGCCGCGGGGATGTTGGCGAGCGTCAGCGTGTTCGCGCCGTTGCCGCCGCCGAGGATGACGCGCGCCTGCTTCTTCGCCGGATCGAGCGTCGCGACACCCTGCAAGGTGTAGCTTTGGCCCGGTCGTGGCGGCGTCACGGCCAGCGTGTGGCCGGTCATCCCCGCATAGGCGTTCAGCAGCCACCACTGACCGTTGCCGCGATTGGCCTGGACGGCGGAGTCGCTGAGATTGCCGTCGATGTTCCAATAGGCGATGTCGGCATCGACCTTCGCATCCTCGATTGCGGCGATCCACTGGATCATCTGGCCGGGCACGGACGTGTGGTAGTTGTACGCGTATTCGTTGATGTTGATCGGGAGGTGCTTGCCGCGGTGTCGGGTGCCGGCGAAGACCTGATCCTCCCACTGGCGATAGCGGCCGACGCTGGCGCGAACCGTGGCGGGATCGCTGAGTTCGTGCCACGTCATGACATCGGGCAGCGTGTCGGCGGCGACCGCATGGCGCAGGAAACCGAGATTCTCGTCGAACAGGCGGCTGGTGTTCGGTCCGGCGATGCGCGCATCCGGCATCGCGGTGCGGATCATCCGGACGGCGCGATCCCATGCATCGAAGAAAACCCTGGGGTTCTTCTGCCAGCCGGTGCCGTCGCAGCTTTCCGGCCCGTCGCCGAACATGTTCCCCTCGGGCTCGTTGTAGGGCACGAAGACGATGCGGGCGCGGTATCGGGGCGCTAGCGTCTTCACCTGCTCGACCTGCGCGCGCAGTTTCTCGATGTAGCTGGTCACCGACGCGGCGCAGTCGCCGGTTTTCCACCGGTAGGGGAAGTGCCGCGTGATGTCGGTCATGTAGATGTAGGTGTCGCCACCCGACGCGTCGGTCAGCAGCCGCGCCACTTCGAGGGCATCGGCGCCGGGATGCTGCGGGCCGTCCTGTGCCTTGGTCGACACGGTCCGCAGCCCGATCCCCTCGACGAGGTTGGGGAAGGGCAGGCGTGCATCATACAGGCCGTAGAGCGTGCCCGACGCGCCACCGTGATACGGGCCGGTGTCGCTGGACAGGTCTACCGTCAGCCGACCCGCCTCTGCGCGGATCGCGGCCGGCGGCACGGTGTTCTGCGCCGGCGATGCCGCGGCGCAGAGGCTGGCCGCGCCCAGCAGGGCGGCGATCGACGCGGCGCGCTTGCGAACGGAAGCCGGTGTCTGGATCATGGCGATGCGCTTTCGGTGGAGCAGGAGGATGGCACGCGCGATCATGTCGGGCGTCCCGCCGTCATCGCGGCGATCGTCGCGCGGTTCAGGACCAGTCGGCTGGCGGTCAGCGCCAGCAGCAGGTGGAGGATGCCGGGTACGATGGTCGACAACAGGGTGATGCCGGTCAGCGACAGCGGCGTCTGGTTGCCCGCTCCCGCCCGGTAGGACACCGCGACCAGCACCGTGCTGATGAGCACGCCGGCCAGCGCCCAGGCGAGCTTCACGAAGAACTGGTTGAACGCGAAGCTCATCCCCGACGAGCGCATCCCCGTCTTCCATTCGCCATATTGGTCGGCGAGCTGGATCAACGTGAAATGCAGCGGCAGCGTGCAGCCCAGCACGATGCAGCAGAGGGCGACCAGCACCAGCCACAGGTTCGGCATATCGCCGGGTACGAAGAACGCCGCGAAATGGCCGGCGACCAGGATCAGGTTGACCCAGACATACACGTCGCGGATCGCGAACCGCCGCGTGAATAGCTGGACGACGATCGATCCGATGAAGCCGCCGATCGTCGCCGTGCCGAAGAACAATGCCTGATAGGTAGCATCGCCGTTCAGGACGTAGGTGATGAAGTACAGCGCCGCGCCGCCCTTCGTATTGAAGATGCCGATCAGCAGCAGCGTCATGACGAAGGTCAGCCGAAGCTGCGTGTTCCCGAGCGTGTTGGCGACGGCGACCCGCAGCGACGCCTCTTCGGACGCGGCGGTGTCGGTGACGCGTTCGCGCACGAACAGAAAGCAGATCAGGAACAGCACGACCGCGATGGCGCTGAGGATGGCGACGCCGTCACGGTAGCCGCGCGCGATGTCCGCGCCGCCCAGATACCGGACCATGATCGGCAGCCCGACCGATACCGTGAACGACGCCACGGCCACCAGCGCGAACCGCACCGATTGACAGGATACGCCGTCCTCCGCGCTGTCGGTCATGCGGGTGATGAGCGCGCAATAGGGAACGTTGTTGAGCGAGTAGGACAGGGCGAGCAGGAAATAGGTCGCGGCCGCATAGGCGACCTTGCCGTCATAGCCGAGGTCGGGCGACTGGAAGGTCAGGAAGCAGCTGATGCCGACAGGCAGCGCGGTCCAGAGCAGATAGGGGCGGAATTTGCCCCAGCGCGTCTGGGTGCGATCGGCCATGATCCCGATCAGCGGATCGGAGATGGCGTCGAAGATGCGCAGCGAGACGAAGATGATGCCGACGACCGCAGGCGCCAGCCCGAACACGTCGGTGTAGTAGAAGGTCAGGAAGTTCGCGATCAGGCCGGTGATGATCGTGCCGCCGGCGTCGCCGAGGCCGTAACAGACCTTTTCGAAGAAGGGCACCGGCAGCCCACTGACCGCCCTGCGGCCGGGCGTGCCGTCGCCGACCCTTCCGCCGTTTTCCATCACCGCCATTCCGCCCATCTTGCCCTCCCGATCGATCGGTGCTGTCGCGCGCGCCGTACCGTGTTGATTCACTCGTCGTTCGTGTCGGCGAAGGCGTCGATCACCGCCGCGTCGGCGCGGACGAAGACCGGTATCCGGTCCAGCGCCGCGTCGCGTTCGATCGTGTCGCCGCCCTTCAGCCGGTCACCCGTCCAGGGATCGATCCAGTCGCCGTCCGGCAGATAGACAGAGCGCGCGGTCGCTCCCGCGGCCAGGATCGGCGCGACGAGGATGTCGGGTCCGAACATATATTGGTCGTTGATCGTCCAGCAGCGCGGATCGGCCGGATATTGGTAGAACATCGTCCGCATCAGCGGGTCGCCGCGTTCGTGTGCGGCCCGCATCAGATCGCCGATATAGGGTCGGAGTCGCTCGCGCAGCGCGGCATAGCGGCGCAGGATCGCGTACACGTCGTCGCCAAAGCTCCACAACTCGTTGCCAGCGCCCGTGTCGCACTGGGCGATGCCGTCGCGGAACGGTACTTCCGGGGGCGTGATCGGATCGCGGTGGCCGTGCATGCGCAGGATCGGCGAGAAGACCGCCCACTGAAACCACCGGACGAGCAGTTCGTGGAACGCGGGGTCGTCGACATGGCCGCCGTGAAAGCCGCCGATATCGGTCGTCCACCACGGGATACCCGCCAGCCCCATGTTGAGACCGGCGCTGAGTTGGTTGCGCATCGAGTCGAACGAACTCTGGATGTCGCCGGACCAGACCAGCGCGCCGTAACGCTGGCTGCCCGCCCAGGCGCAACGGACGAGGCTGACGATCTCCGTCTCGCCGTCCGTCTTCAGCCCGTCGTGGAACGCCTGCGCGTAGTGCAGCGGATAGGCGTTGCCGACCTCCTGCACGTCGCCGGCATGGTAGCGGTAGGTGTCGAAGTCGTAGGCGCTGAATTCGGGTTCCGCCTCGTCCAGCCAGAACAGCTTGACGCCGTTGTCGCGGTAATTGCGCTTCGCGACATCCCACACGAATGCACGGGCGCCGGGATGCGTGGTGTCGATGAAGCGCGTGTTGCCCAGGAAATCCTGGTGGATGTCGATGCCGCGCTTGGTGTTCACCAGATAGCCGCGCTCGGCCATTTCGGCGTAGTTCTCGGAACGCGGATCGACCGTCGGCCAGACGGATACCATCAGCGCGGTACCCATCGCCGCAAGTTCGGCAGTCATCGCGGCGGGGTCCGGCCATTCGCGCGGATCGAACCGCCAATCGCCCTGTATCGGCCAGTGGAAGAAATCGGCGACGATCACCGCCAGCGGAATGCCGCGTAGGTGGTAGTCGCGTGCGACGTCGAGCAGTTCGTCCTGCGTCCGGTACCGGAGCTTGCACTGCCAGAGCCCGGTCGCATAGTCCGGCATCATCGGGACCGTGCCGGTCACCGCCGCATAGTTGTGCAGGATCTCTGCCGGCGTGTCGCCCGCCGTGATCCAATAATCGACTGTGCGGGCCGCATCGGACGTCCAGCGCATGCCGTTCGCGGCGAAGCATGCTTCGCCCACCGCCGGCGAGTTCCACAACAGTCCATAGCCGTCGCTGGAGACGACGAAGGGTACGCTGGCCTGCGAATTGCGTTGCGCGAGTTCGAGCGAGCAGCCGGCGAGGTCCAGATTGGGCTGCTGATATTGCCCCATCCCGAACAGACGCTCGCCCGTCTTCGCCTCGAACCGGACCGTGATCCTCGACGTGCCGCCGTGCAGGGGCTTGAACTCGCGACCGGAGAGGGCGAGGGCGCTGATCTTGCGCGTTTCCGGCTCGCCGATCGTCCAGTATTTCGTGACGGTGTCGCGCTGGCGCCACTTCTCCTCCAGCAATACGCGTCCATCGCCGCTCAGGAAGCGGACGCGGCCTTGCAGATCCACCTCCGCGACAATGCGGCCATTGGTGATGCGCGCGATGTTGCCGTCGCGCGCGACGACGGCAGCCGAATCGTCGGAGGGGAGCAGCGCACCGGCCGGTTGGTCATGCTGGGGATAGATCGATGCGCGCAGCCGCAGTCCGTCCCGGCCATGCGCCTCGATCCGCAACCATTCGCCGTCGTACGACCAGCAAACGGCGTCCGGTTCCAGCGTCAGCGTGTCCATTCCAGTCCGATCCTCAATCCCGGCGCTGTCTGTCGCAGCCTTCCGTAAACGTTTACGGACAATCGTTCCGATCGATCCTGCTGTCAACACGTACTTGCGCCGGACGCCCGATGTCGCGACGAAGCGGGATGGATATCCGCGCGCTCGCCCGTCATCTGGACCTGTCGATCGGAACGGTTTCGCGGGCGCTGAACGGCAAGAAGGACGTCAATCCCGCAACCCGAGAGCGGGTGGTCGCGGCGGCGGCGGTGCACGGTTACACGCCGAACCAGTCCGGCCGATCGCTGCGGCGGGGGCGGACGGGCTCGGTGGGTTTCATGCTGACGCTGGAGCATGACAGCGCGGCGCATGGCGATCCGTTCTTCATGGCGCTGTTCGAAGGGATCCAGGCCGGCCTTGCGGAAGCGGATATCGACCTGATCGTGCTGCTGGCGCGCGAGGGGGAGGATCAGCTCGATTTCCTGCGTCGCAACGTGTCGCGCGGCATCGCGGACGGCTGGCTGCTGTCGGCCACGCAGCGCAACGATCCGCGCATCCCGTTCCTCCTCGACAAGGATATTCCGTTCGCAACGCTGGGGCGGAGTGCATCGGGCGGAGATCAGCCGTGGATCGACCTGGACTTCGAGGGCCTCGTCGAAAACGGGCTGACCCGTTTCCTGACTGGGGGGCACCGGCGGATCGGCCTCGTCGCGCCACCGGCGACGGTGAACAACAGTTACGTCGTGATCGCCAAATATGGCGAGACGCTGCGCGCCGCCGGGCTGGCCGTGGACGAGCAACTGATCCGGCAGGGCGCCGGTGACGAAATCGCCGGGGAACAGGCGATTGCGGCGTTGATGAGCCTGGACGATCCGCCGTCCGCCGTGCTGGTGATGGGGGAGACCGCTCCGGTCGGCGTCTATGCCGGCCTGCGCCAGCTGGGGCTGGTGCCGGGGGCGGATATCGCGGTCATTGGAGCGCGGGCGAACCCGTCGACATCCGCGTTGCAGCCGCGGCTGACATGCTTTTCGCTCGATCTGCGCGAACTGGGGATCGGGCTCGCCCGCGCGTTGCTGCCGAAGCTCGTCCGCAAGGAAGCGGGCGGCGAGGACGACGGTGCGCCGCCGGTCGTCCAGACGCTGTGGCCACTGACGCTGATGCCGGGCGACAGCGAACATCCGGCCGGAATCGCGTCCGGCAAGGCGATGCGTGCGGGGGGCGCGGTCCTGTCAGATCGTTGAACGGCCGGAACAAATCCGTGCCGCGATCCATTTCGCAGTCGGCTGATACGCAGCTTCAACAGGGGTCGAACTATGAAAAAGATGCTTATTCTGGCAGCCGCGACGGGTCTGGCCTCGCTGGCGGCGTGCAACTCGACCCCCACCGAACAGGCGGCCGATAATATCGAGGCGAACAGCGAGGCCGTTGCCGACAATCTGGAAGAGGCCGCGGACAACGCGACGACCGACGCCGCGGAAGACCGGCTGGAAAACCGGGCGGACGCGGTTCGCGACACGGGCCAGAACCAGGCGGAAGACATGCGGACCAACGATCCCGACACCAACCTGTCGAACGGCATGTGATCCGAATTCGAGGGTTTACAGGAACAGATCGGGCCGTACCCAAGCGCGGCTCGAACTGGAGGGCGCTCGACGATGTCGGGCGCCCTTTCGTGTTTGATCCTCGATAACCCCGCGCAGGAACAGGCTTCGCTCATGAGCAACGACGCACTTCGGGCGGTCTCGCCGACCACCGACGTTGGTTCGTTCCCGGACCGGCGCGCGGACAGGGCGGTCGTGGTCGATCAGGTGCGGGCTGTGACCGCAGACTGGGACCGGGCGAACGGGCCCGAAGACTTTCCCGCGGCTCGTCTCCGGGACCTCGCCCGGCTGGGAGCACTGGACGCTTTCGTCGCGCTGCCCGATGAAGCAGCGATCGCGGACTTGCTGACGGTATTGCGACAAGTCGGCGGTGCCGATCTGAGTCTGGGTCGTGTGTTCGAAGGGCATATCAACGCCGTCCAGCTGGTCGAGGCCTATGGGTCCGCTCAACAACGCGTGACGTTGATCGAGGATCTGGCGGCGCATCGCACGTTCGCGGTGTGGAACACCGAACCGACGCCGGGCATGACTCTGGCGGGTCACGGCGACGGGTTCGCACTGTCTGGCGCCAAGTGCTTCGCGACAGGTGCCGGCCATCTCGACCGGGCGCTCATCACCGCGACGCTGCCGGATGGCGCCAAGCAGATGGTGCTGGCGGACATCGCCGGACAACCCGACCGTGTCGACAACTCCGCATGGCAGGTCCGGGGCATGCGCGGCTCGATGAGCGGAACGTTCGATTTCGACGGTATGATCGTCTCCCGCGATGCGCTGATCGGCGGTCCGGGCGATTACGAGCGCGAGCCGCGCTTTTCGGCGGGAGCCTGGCGGTTCACCGCCGTCCAGCTTGGCGCGATCGAGGCGCTGCTGCGGCATTGGCGCACCCATCTGCTGGCGACGGGCAAGGGCGCCGATCCGATCCAGCGGGTCCGGTTCGGCGCGGCCGTAGCCGCCACCCGCTCTGCAAACCTCTGGGTCGCGCGGGCGGCGCGCCTGGCGGAAACCGCACGACCGCATGCGATCGCCTGCGTGATGATGACGCGCGGCATCGTCGAGGACGCGGGGTTGCAGGTCATGGAAGGCGCAGCCCGTGCGGTGGGGACGGCGTCGTTCTTCGCCGGCAGCCGGATCGACCGGATCACCCGCGATCTGGGCCTGTATCTTCGCCAGCCGGTTCCTGATCAGGCGCGCGACCGCGCCGCGGCGGCATGGATGGAGGCCGATTGCTGGGGCGACGATCCCTGGTGGTGACACCGGGACGCAGAGAATGGGCGAAGTCGTTGCGGCGGGCGCGGCCGATGTCGCCTGTCGAAGCCGTCCGAAGCGGCGGATGGCTGGTGATCGCACCGCACCCCGACGACGAGACGCTCGGTGCGGGCGGATTGATCGCCGCCTTGACCGGGGCCGGCGGGCATGTGTCGGTCGCGTTTCTGACCGACGGTTCGGGCAGTCATGTCGAAGCCCCCGGCTGGAGCGCGCGGCGGGTGGCCGACGCGCGCACGCACGAGGCTCTTGGCGCGTTGCGGATGCTGGGATGGCGCGGCATGCCCATGTCACTGGAGTGGCGCGATGCGGCTCCCTTTCCGGCGAATACGCCAGAGTTCGATGCCACGGTACGCCGGCTGGTCGCGCTGTGCCGTCGGCGCCGCATCCGCAACATCGTCGCAAGCTGGGAGGCCGATCCGCACTGCGACCACGAAGCAGCGTCCGTGCTGGCGCGGGCGGTCGGCCTTCGGCTCCGGATCGTGCCACGCTTCTACGCGGTGTGGGCGTGGACACTTCCCGACCTCGACGCTCGCCTGAAGGCCATGCGCATCACCGCGATGCCGGTCGCCCGCTGGCGGGGGCACCAGCGTCGTGCACTCGCCTGCCACCGCACGCAATTGGGCGGGCGCATCACCGGCGCCGCCGAACGCTTCGTGCTGCCCAGGGCCATGCGACGGCTGGTCGACGCCCCCCACATGCTGTTGCTGGAGGCGCGCCATGCGTCGTGAGACGTCCATCGATTCCGAATGGTTCGAAGCGTTGTACAAGGACGGTGGCGATCCGTGGCATTTCGCCACCAGCCCCTATGAGCGGGAGAAATACGATCACACGCTGGCCAGTCTGCCGCATGACCGGTTCGGGTCGGTGCTGGAGGTGGGATGCGCGAACGGCGTGCTGACGCAACGACTGGCGCCGCGGTGCGATCGTCTGCTGGGGGTCGATGTCTCCCCCACCGCGCTTGCGGCGGCAACAGAGCGATGCACCGGCCTGACCAACGTCACGTTGGAGCAGCGTCGCCTGCCGGAGGAGGCGCCGCCGGGTCCGTTCGATCTCATCCTGCTGTCCGAGGTCGTGTATTACTGGGACAGCGACGACCTTAAGCGTCTGGCCGAATACCTGACGGGGGCCATGCCGTCAGGTGGGCATCTGCTGCTCGTCCACTGGCTCGGGGACACCGATTACCCCAAGTCCGGCGATGCCGCGGTCGAGGAACTGCGGATTGCGCTCGCGACCAATGTCAGCGTCGTGGTCGAGGAGCGGCGGGAGCAGTATCGGCTCGATCTGTGGCGTCGGTGCTGACTGGCGCGCGCGGATCATCGCACCCGCGCGGTCGATCGCCCCGCCAAGCGTCCGAAAGCTCAGCCGGTCTTCCGACCGGGCCTGCGCCGGGGTGAGCGCCGCCGGGAAGGCATAGGTTTCGTGAAGGGGCTCGTCCTCGCCCTGCGCGATCCACTGCGCAAAGGCATCGGCCATGCCACCGGGTGCGCGACCCTCGGTACGGCCGGAGGTGAAGACGCGGACATCGACGGGGTGGCGAACGCGCCCTCCTGCCCGGCGAACCGCATCGAAGAGCGCACGATCCTCAGCTACCGGCGGAGTCGGTGCCCCCCCGATGCGGCGGTACAGGTCCAGCGTCAGTGCGATGCTTGCGCCGCCCTCGTAATAATGGCGTGGCCAAATGTCGTCCGACGTCGGCTCGCGATCGGCTCGCAACCAGTCCAGTGCCGTATAATAGCGACCCAGCATGTTGAGGCGACGCATCGCGTCGGAGCCGAGCGCCGCCCGTTCGGTCCGGCGGGTCAGCGCGCGGCCGGCGACGGCGTCCGCGCCGCCCGTGTGGATGTGCCACAGCGATCGGATCAGCCAGTCGGGCGCGACCTCCGTGTCCGCGTCGGTCGACATCAGGACGTCGGTGGTGTCGATGAGGTGATCGGCGGCGGTATCGAGCGCCAGCCGCCGGGCCCAGCCGGCATGACGATGCTCCCCGATCAGCGACACCGCCGACCAGTGCAGGACCGCATGGCGCAGGCGCGTCGAGCGGAGGCAGGCGACGGTGCGGTCCGTGCAGTTGTTGGCGACGGCGACGATCGCGACCGATCCCCCGAACCGCCCCGCCGCGACATCCAAGGCGGCTAGACAGGCGGGCAGACGATCCTCTTCGTCTTTCGCCGGTAGCGCGACGGCCACGCGGCGATGTTTAAGTCGCTGGATATTCATCCATGTTAGAAAACTTATACGGCACGACCGTTCCCGATCGTGCACAGCGGAGCGCCATCGCATGGCGACCGTGCCATTCACACATCACCGGAGCATCGAAAGCCGGAATGGTGACCCCTACGGGAATCGAACCCGTGCTTCAGCCGTGAAAGGGCCGCGTCCTAACCGCTAGACGAAGGGGCCAGCGGAGGAGGCTGCTAGGGCAAGAGAGCGGGCGCGTCAATCCGCCCACGCGGCATCGTCGAGATGAAGTTCGGCGGCGGGGCGGCTGCCCCAGTCGTCGATCTTCGCGCGGCCCGCGAGCCAGAGGCGGCGGTGGGGGGCGCAGGCGAGCAGCGTCTGGCCGAGCGGCGTGTCGGCGGCGCGGAACGCGACGGCCTTGAACCCGCGGCCGTCGTCGCCGGTGGCGATCGCGCGGACATGGCCGTTGCCGACGATGTCGACCTTCACGAGGCGCACGGGGCCGGCGGCAACGCGCGGGGAGGGCCAGCCGGCGCCGTAAGGGCCGCCGGCCTCCAGTGAGCGCACCAAGTCGGGGGTGACTCCGCCGGGGGCCAGCACGGCGTCCAGCAGAAGCGCCCGATCTTCGCGGGCGCGGTCGACGGCGGCGGCGAGGCGATCGTCGAGGAAAGCGGCGAAAGCGGGAATGTCCGCCTCTGCCACGGTCAGGCCGGCGGCCATTGCGTGACCGCCGCCCGCCGCAAGCAGCCCGTGTTCTTTCGCCGCGAGAACCGCCGCGCCGAGATCGACGCCGGTGATCGAGCGGCCAGAGCCTTTGCCGACGCCCGCGTCGTCCAGCGCGATGACGACGACCGGTCGGCCGAGCCGCTCCTTCAGGCGTCCGGCGACGATGCCGATGACGCCGGGATGCCAGCCGCGGCCCGAGACGACGACGACGCGGGCAGATGCATCGATGAGCGTGTCGGCATGTTCCTGCACCGCCGCCTCGATCGCGCGGCGTTCCTCGTTGTAGCGGTCGAGCTCGGAAGCGAGCGCCTGCGCCTCCGCCGGATCGTCGGTGGTGAGCAGGCGCACGCCGAGATCGGCACGGCCGACGCGGCCACCGGCGTTGATGCGCGGGCCGAGCGCGAAGCCGAGATCGGTGGCGGTCGGTGCCCGCGTCAGGCGGGACGCGGAGATCAGCGCATCGAGGCCGGGATTGGCCCGCCGCGCCATCACCTTCACGCCTTGTGCGACAAAGGCGCGGTTGAGGCCGCGCAACTGCGCGACATCGGCGACGGTGCCAAGCGCGACGAGATCGAGCAGGTCGATCAGCTTCGGCTCCGCGCGATCGGCGAAATATCCGCGGGTGCGCAGTTCGCGAACCAGCGCGGCGGCGAGGAGGAAACACATGCCGACCGCCGCCAGATGCCCGTGCGCGGCCGCGTCGGCGAGCTCGTCAAGTCGGTTCGGGTTCACCAGCGCGTGGGCGTGGGGCAGGGCGCTGGCGCATTTGTGGTGATCGACGACGAGGATGTCGACGCCGTGGTCGCGCGCGGCCTCCAGCGCCTCGAATGCCTGCGCGCCGCAATCGACGGTGGCGATCAGCGTCGCGCCATCGGTGGCGAGCCGGACGAGCGCCGCGCCGCTTGGGCCATAGCCCTCGGTGAGGCGGTCCGGGATGTAGGCGACGGGATCGAGCCCGAGCGATCGCAGGACGCGGATCATGACGGCGGCGGACGTCGCGCCGTCGACATCATAGTCGCCGAAGATCGCCACCCGCTCACCGGCCTGAACCGCGTCGGCGAGCCGCGCGGCGGCGCGGTCCATGTCGCGGAAGATCGAGGGATCGGGCATGAAGCCGCGGATCGAGGGGGTGCGATGCGCCTCCAGAGCATCCGGCGGGCAGCCGCGCGACAGCAGCAGCTGCGTGACGAGATCGGCCTCTCCCATGCCGCCGTCGCGCGCATCCGCCGCGAGGGACCGCCAGCGCCAGGGCTGGCCCAGAAATGACGCGGCAACGCCGAGAACGCTCATCGCACTGCCCGAAAAAGGGGCGAAGTGGAGGAAGTGGAGGTGCTGGCGGGGGTGAAGTTCAGGAGGCGAGGCGGAACGAAAGTTGCGGTGGTCGGGGATGGAAAGATGGTGGTCATCGCGGTCGCTTTGCCACGGGAGGTGGGGCGTAGGACAGCGTTTGTTGGTCGTGAGAGCCTGCGCCCGATGTCCAGCGTGCACCTCGGGTTCGATAGGACGGCCCCCCGATCCCTTGGGAGCCCGGCCTGTCCCCCCGCCGTGCCCGGCCGGTCGGGGCAGCTACTCCGCCGCGTAATTAAGCGGCGTAGTGCCGGAGCAGGTCCGGGGTCGCGGTGGGGAGATGGAGCGGTCGGTTACCAACCTCCCGCGGTGGCAACCGATCGTTCTTAGGCGGCGTAGCGGGCATCGACGGGGGTTCGCTGCAGGGGAGTCGCGGCCGTCGCGGGTGTGTCGCTTTGGATGCGGAAGCGGCGGACCTGCCGCATGAGCTCGGCGGCATCGCTGGACAACGTGCGCGCAGCGGCGTTGCTCTGCTCGACCATCGCCGCATTCTGCTGAGTGACGCTTTCCATCTCGTTGACCGCGATGTTGACCTGACCCATTCCGGAGGCCTGATGCGCGGAGGAGGTGGCGATCTGGCCAGCCAGGACGCTGACCTCCTCGATCCGGCCAATGATGCTGCCGAGCGCCTTGCCCGTTTGCGCGACCAGCGAGACCCCCAGTTCCACCTGTGTCCGGCTGGCGACGATGCGCGACTTGACGTCGTTGGCGGCGTCGGCGGAGCGTTGCGCGAGGGCGCGGACCTCCGACGCGACGACCGCGAACCCGCGGCCGGCGTCGCCGGCACGGGCGGCCTCGACACCCGCATTCAGCGCCAGCAGATTGGTCTGGAACGCGATCCCGTCGATCAGCGCGATGATCTCGCCGATTTCGCTGGAGGTGCGCTCGATCCCGCCCATCGCGTTGACTGCCTGGCGGACGATGGTGCCTACCGCCTCCGCTTCCGAACGCGTGGCGTTGACGATATTGCTGGATCTGGCGGCTCCATCGGCGGCGTCGCGCACGGTCGAGGTGATCTCGTCCATCGCCGCCGCTGTTTCCTCCAGAGAGGCCGCCTGCCGCTCGGTCCGGGCGGCGAGATCGTCCGAGGCGCGCGCGATCTCGTTGGCGCTGACGTCGATCCCCGCGGAACGATCGCTGACGGCGAGCAGGGCCGCGGACAGGTTCTGGACGGCGGCGTTGAAGTCGCGTTCGATGGTGCCATAGCCATCAGGGAAGCCGGACAGGCGGGTGGTCAGATCGGCGTCGGCAAGCCGGCTGAGCGCCGCGCCGATGCCGCTGACCGCCGCATGCTGGTCCATGTCGCTTTTCGCCTTGGCAATGGCGGCGTCGCGAAACACCAGCATGGCCTGCGACATGCGGCCGAGCTCGTCGCCACGATCCGTGTCCGGTACGACGACGCCATTGTCACCGGCCGCCAGCGTGGCCATCGCCGTCGTCAGGCGAACGACGGGGCGGGCGAGCTGGCGTGCCAGCAGCATCGACAAGGAAATGGCGAGCCCGAGCAGCGCAACACCGCCGGCCGCAAGCGCGATCAGGCTGGTCCGCAGCGCCGCGTCCTGCGCTGCGCGGGTATCGGACATGACCTGCCGCGCATCGGCGCGCAAATCGCGGAGCGGGGCAAGGACGGGCACCATCGTCACCGTCTTGCTGGATGCCGACAGCTTTGCCTGCGCACCCGACCGATCGCCCGCACGCACCTGCGCGATCAGCGGATCGCCCCACCGGACACGCCATGCACGAATCCTGGCATCGGACTGCGCGACGCGGGCGCGATCCTGCGGCAGGGTCAACAGGCTGGCGAGGGTCTTGGCGGCTGCGGAGCCGTTGTCGCGTGCCTCGCGGAATTGCTTCAGATAGCCTTCATCGCCGGTGATGAGGAAACCGCGGACCTGGCTGTTCTGGCGCAGGATCGCGATTTCCATTTCCAGCGTGAGGCGGTGGATGTTCTCGCTACGGACACTACGCGCGGCGGCATCGGCGATGCTGGCATTGGCGTTGTACAGCACCGCCATCATCGCCAGCACGGCGAGCACGATGACGGAAAAGCAGGTCGCGATCTTTCGGCCGATCGGCTGGTTTGCAAACATGGAAATCCCCATCGACAGGCGGCGGGAGGCCGCGCCGATCATGGGAACCGGATAATATCTTTCATTGTCGAAAGCGTTAATCCCTCAAGAACATCGGATTTTCGCTTGGATCGGGCAGGGAGATCGGCGTCAGACCGCGTCGGCCAGCCAGCGTTCCAGGTCGTCGCTGCCGCCGATGCGCTCGCCGTCGATGAAGACCTGCGGCGTGGTGTCGACGCCGTGTTTGGCCTTGAACGCGTCAACCTCTTCGCGGGTGCGCAGGATGCGGTCGTCGACCTGCCATCCCTCCGCCTGAAGCAACTGCTTGGCGCGGACGCCGAACGGGCAGGTGTGGTCGGGAAGTACCATGCGGTACAGCGTGGCCTGGCGGGCGGGTTGGTCGGTCATGGCCGCTATAGCGCTGGAAGCGCACGGCTGTTCCGCTAGATTTGTCGCAGGGCACGCGCCGGCCGTGCGCTCATGATCGGCCAGGCGCCGGCCAGCCCGATCGCGACGGTGATGCTGAGTCCGGCGACGAGGGTCACTGCTACCGCGAGCGGATCGGGTGACCATGTGAAGCCGAACATCTCCACCACGACGTACCAGGCGCCGCCGAGGCCGAGGGCGACCGCGACCGCCGCGACGACGAGGCCGAGCAGCAGATATTCGATCGCCTGTCCCGCCAGCAATTGCGCGCGGGTCGCGCCGAGCGTGCGCAGGATCACGGCGTCATAGGTGCGCGCCTCCCGTGCCGCGGCGATCGCGCCGACCAGCACGGCGATGCCGGCGGCCACCGCAACACCGGCGGCGGCGGCGATTGCGGCGGCGACCTGACCGACGATGTCGCGGACCTGCGCGAGCACGCCGCGCACTTCGATCACCGACACGGACGGAAACGGGGCGAGCAGGGCGCGCGTGACGGCGCCTTCGCGGCCGGTCGGAAGGTCGATCGTCGCCGCGAGGTTGTGCGGCGCGTCGGCGAGCGTGTTGGGGGAGAAGACCAGCACGAAGTTGAATCCGAGCGTGTCCCAGTCGATCCGCCGCAGGGAGGCGATGCGCGCGGTGCGCTCGACGCCGAGCAGGCTGACGGACAGCGTGTCGCCGACCTTGAGCGCGAGCGACTGCGCCAGCCGCTCGTCCACCGACACGAGGGGCGGGCCGCTGTAGTCGGCGGGCCACCAGCGGCCGGCGGTCAGGCGGTTGCCGTCCGGGATGGTGCGGGCATAGGTCAGCCCGCGTTCGCCGCGCAGCGCCCATGCGCCCTCGGGAAGGGTCTTCAGGTCGGCGACGCGGACGTTCTTGTAGGCAGTGATCGTGCCGCGGAGGATCGGTACCGTGCGGATCGCTGCGCCGGGGGCGGCGGACCGGACGGTGCGGCGGAACTCCGCCTCGCGCGGGCGGGGCACGTCGAGCGCGAACAGGGCGGGCGCGCGGGCGGGCACGGTGGTGGCGATGTTCGCGTCGATGCTGGTGCGGATCGCCGCGAGCAGCACGAACAATGTCAGGCCGAGGCCGAGCGCGACGACCAGCGCTTCCGTCCGCGCGCCCGGCCGGTGCAGCGCGGCGAGAGCAAGCCGGATCAGCGGGCGGCGCGGGCGGGGCAGGCGAGCGGCGGCGATGCGGACGAGGCGACCGAGTCCCGCCAGCAGCAGGAGCGCGCCGGAGACGGCGGCGAGGAAGGTGGCGGCGATCTGCGGCTGGTCCGACGACAGGATGGCCAGCGCGACGGCGGCGGCTCCCGCGGCGATGGCGATGGTGCGGCCCCGCCACGACGCCCTGCGGAGGGGGGCAAGTGCGCCCCTGAGCAGGCCGGCGGCGGGTGTGGCTCCGGCGGCGGCGAGGGGCGGCGCGGCGAAGGCGATGGCGATCAGCAGGCCATAGGCGGCTGCACGGACGAGCGGCCACGCCTCGATCGCGAAGCCGGCGGCGATCGGGAGCGTGCCGGCGAGCGCGCGGGTCAGCAGCGGCACGGCAACGATGCCGACCGCGAGACCACCGATCGTGCCGACCAGCGCCGCCGCGCCGATCTCCAAAGCATGGATACGTGCGACATCGGCGGCGGTCGCGCCCAGCACCTTGAGCGTGGCGATGCTGCCGCGGCGTGCGGTCAGGAACGAGGCGACGCCGTTGCCCACGCCGATGCCGGCGATCGCGAGCGCGGCGAGGCCGACCAGCGTCAGGAACTCGCCCATGCGACCGACGAACCGCGACGCGCCGGGGGAGGCGCGGTCGCGGGTCTTGACCGCCCAGCCGCCCGCCGGGAATGCGTCGCGGAAGCGCGTCGTCGCGGTATCGGGGCTCCAGCCGGCGGGCAGGGCAACGCGGTAGCGGCTGTCGTACAGACTGCCCGGCTGCACCAGTCCGGTCGCGGCCAGCGTCGGCATGGCGACGATCGCGACGGGGCCGAGCGTGAAGCCCTCGCCCAGCCGGTCGGGTTCGTCTGTGATGATGCCGCCGACGCGCAGGGTCGCGGTGCCGATGCGCAGGGCGTCGCCGCGCTTGAGGCTTAGGCGGGAGGCGAGGGTGGGGGCGATCCAGACTTCTCCGCCCGCCGGGGCACGGACGCTGCGCCCATCGGCCAGCTTCAGGGCACCGTAGAGCGGGTAGGCGGCGTCGACCGCCTTGAGCTGGATCGGCGCGGCGTTGGTGCCGGCGACGGCGTTGGCCTGCATCCGCACGGTTTCGGACACGCGGCCGAGCCGTGTCAGGGCGGCGCGTTCCTGCGTGGTGGCGAGGCGTTGCGAAGTCGCTACCTCGATATCGCCGCCGAGGATCGCGCTGCCGCGCACCGCCAGCTCACGGGCGACGGTGTCGGCGAGGCCGCCGATCGCCGCCAGCGCCCCGACGCCGAGAAACAGGCAGGCGACGAGCAGGCGCAGGCCGCGGAACCGCCAGTCGAGTTCGCGCCGCGCCAGCCGCCACGCAAAGGCCCAGTTGCTCAAACGACGTGTCCGTCGGCGAGCGTGACGACACGGTCGCAGCGTTCCGCGAGGCGCGCGTCGTGGGTGATGACGACCAGCGTCGCGCCGAGCGCGGCGCGACGGTCGAACAGCAGGTCCATGATCGCGTCGCCGGTCGCGGTGTCGAGATTGCCGGTCGGTTCGTCCGCGAACACCAGCGGCGGGCGGGGGCCGAGCGCGCGGGCGATCGCCACGCGTTGTTGCTCGCCGCCGGACAATTGCGTGGGATAATGGTCGAGCCGGTGGCCAAGGCCGACGGCGGCGAGTTCCGCCTCCGCGCGTGGCCACGCATCGGCCATGCCCGCAAGCTCCATCGGCACCGCCACATTCTCCCGCGCGGTCATCGTCGGCAGCAGATGGAAGGCTTGCAGGACGATGCCGATCCGGCCTCGGCGCGCCTTTGCCAGCGCATCCTCGTCCAGCCGGCCGAAGTCGAGCCCGTCGACCAGCACCTGTCCGCCGCTCGCGCGTTCCAGCCCGGTGAGCACCGCCATGAGCGAGGACTTGCCCGATCCGGATGTGCCGAGCAGCGCGACGCTTTCGCCGCGTGACACGGACAGGTCGACGCCGCGCAGGATCGCGGTTTCGCCGAGCGTCAGGGTGACATCGCGGGCATCGATCACCATAGCGGGGTCGGTCATAGTGGAAGGATAGCCTGTTGGGATCGTTGCCGCGCTATGCGACAGCCGTCGCGTTCGTCCAAGCCCTGCTGCTCGGCGGTTGCGGACAGCCTGCGCCGGACCCTGCGCCATCGCCGACGCCGGGGGCGACCGCTTCGGTGCAACGGCCGGCAGGCAAGGAACGTCTGGTGCTGGCGTTCGGGGACAGCCTGTACGCGGGATACGGGCTGGATCGCGGACAGAGCCTGCCCGATGCGGTGCAGGCGCGGTTGCGGCGCGCGGGCGTGAACGCCGATGTCGTCAATGCCGGCGTTTCGGGGGATACCAGTGCGGCTGGGCGGCAGCGGCTGGGGTTCGTGCTCGACAACCTGAAGCGGAAGCCCGACCTCGTGATGCTGGGGCTAGGCGGGAACGATGTGTTGCGCCAGATCGCGCCGGCGGAGACGCGGGCGAACATGACGGCGATGCTGGACGAGCTGAAGCGGCGCGGGATACCGGTGCTGCTGACGGGGATGAAGGCACCGCCGAACCTCGGCCCGGATTACGTCGCGGCGTTCGATACGATCTGGCCCGATCTGGCGAAGCGGTACGGGGGCGGGCTGTATCCGTTCATCCTCGACGGGGTGATCGGCGACCCCGAGTTGATGCAGGGCGACCGGGTGCATCCGAACGTGCGCGGCGTGGCGCGGATCGCCGACAAGGTCGCGCCGCTGGTCGCCGGGCAGTTGCGGGAAACCGGCTAACCCACATCATGAGCGGGCATTTTCCGGGGAACGTGGGGGCGGGCCGACCGATTGTCGGGGCCGAGTCCAACCTGTCAGGAGTCCCCCGATGACCGATCGTCCCGAACCGCCCCAGGCCGAGCAGCAGCAGGAGATGCCCGGCACCACCGATGCGATGACGCCGCGTCCCGACCACGGCGAGGACAGCTATGTCGGGCACGGCCGCCTGACGGGAAAGAAGACGATCATCACGGGCGGCGACAGTGGTATCGGCCGGGCGGTCGCACTGGCCTTTGCTCGCGAGGGCGCGGACGTGCTGATCGCCTATCTCAGCGAGGACGAGGATGCACGCGAGACGCAGCGCCTGATCGAGGCGGCGGGGCAGCAGGCGGTGCTGGTCGCCGGCGACATCAGCCAGCCCGATCATGCCCGCGCGGTCGTCGCGAAGGCGGTGGAGGCGTTCGGCCGCATCGACGTGCTGGTCAACAACGCTGCGCATCAGGCCAGCTTTTCCTCGCTGGAGGACATTGCGGACGAGGAGTGGCAGAAGACGTTCGCGACCAACATCCACGCGATGTTCTATCTGGCGAAGGCGGCGGTGCCGCACATGCAGGAGGGCGCGTCGATCATCAACACGACCTCGATCAACGCCGACCAGCCGAGCGAGACGCTGCTCGCCTATGCGACGACAAAGGGGGCGATCCACAATTTCACCGCTGGGTTGGCGCAATTGCTGGCGGAGAAGAAGATCCGCGTGAATGCGGTTGCGCCGGGGCCGGTGTGGACGCCGCTGATCCCGTCGACGATGCCGCCCGAGGCGGTCAAGACGTTCGGCCAGAACACGCCGCTGGGCCGGGCCGCGCAACCGGCGGAACTCGCGCCGCCGTACGTGATGCTGGCGAGCGACGAGGCGAGCTACATCACCGGCGCGACGATCCCGGTGACGGGGGGGCGGCCGTTCCTGTAATGTGATCGCGGATGGTCCGGTGAACGTTCCGCCCGCCGGACCGTCCGCGGTATACGATTGTAACCCCAACGACATCGTTGCGTCATCGAAGTCGCACGCAGCCGCAACGCTCCTGTCGCCAAGCGTGCTTAGGCGAGCCCCCAGCGGACCGGTGTCCGGGTCTACGGGGAAAATCTGAAATGTCTGTCGATAACGAGCGGCTGTTGCGCCGTGTTTCCGATCGTCGTGAGTTGCTGCGCAGTGCCGCCAGCCTGTCGATCCTGCCGCTGGGGGCCGGCCTGCTGAGCGCGTGCGGAGAGGGCGGAGCGGGGGCCGCTGCCGATACCGCGATCACCACGCAAGGCGCGGTGCGATCGTCGACCGCCACCACCAGCTTCACGATCGCGGTGCTGCCCGATACGCAATTCTATTCGCGCTATGCGACGACGGACGAAAGCGAGCAGTTCCAGCGCAAATATGGCAGCACGCCGTTCGCCGCGCAGACCAAGTGGATCGCCGACAACGCCGCCGCCTACAACATTCCGTTCGTCATCCATCTGGGCGACGTGGTCGATCAGGTCGGCAAGCCCAACCAGTGGCGCATCGCCGATGCCGCGATGAAGCAGCTGGAGGCGGCGCGCATTCCGTATTCGATTTTGGCGGGCAATCACGACGTCGTCACCGATTACGAATATCGCGGACCGTGGGACCAGTCGTCGGGCACCGACGCGCAGCGCAACCTCGGCGCGGAGCCGTACCTCCAATGGTTTCCGAAAAGCCGCGCCGCGACGCAGGCGACGTTCCGCGAGCGCGACAGCAGCGGTTTCCACGAGGCGCATGTGTTCAAGGCGCACGGGGTCGAGTTCATGGTGCTGTCGCTGTCGTGGCGCATCTCGGATGCTGCGATCGCGTGGGCGCGCGACGTGATCCGGCGCAACCCGACGCTGCCGGTGATCCTGTCCAACCACCAATTGCTCAACATCGACAAGGACGGCGTCAGCCCGCTCGAAACCGAATATGGCAAGATGCTGTGGGAGAAGCTGATCCGCGATACGGACCAGATTTTCATGACGCTGAACGGCCATCATCACGGCGCGGCTTGGCTGTCGAAGACCAACGACTTCGGCAATCAGGTCGAGGAGATGGTGGTCGATTACCAGATGGATTATCAGGGCGGCAACGCGCTGATGCGGCTGTACGAGATCGATTTCACCGCGAACAGGATCAACGTCATGTCCTTCTCGCCCTGGGTCGTCCAGAAGCCGAAGGCCACGCTGAACCAGTTCGACCGTGCCGTCCTGACCGAGGCGAACAACCAGTTCACGATCCCTATCAACTTCAAGAAGCGCTTCGCCGGCTTTCAGAAGTTCAGGCCGACGCTGGCGACGACCGGCGCGCCGATCCTGCCGGTGGTGAAGGCGAATCTGCTGAAGGATTACACCGATCCGGTGCCGCCAGTGATGACGCCGCCCCGCGACGCGAACGACTTTCCGGTCGTGCCGGACACCTACGCGCACTGGCGCGCGACCGGCGGCAAGGCCGGACAGGCGGTCGCGATCGGCGAAACGCTGGCCGACATCAGCGGCAACGGCTTCGACATGACGCGCAATCCGCTGACCGGGCCGGCGCAGGTCGGCGACGTGATCTGGACCGACGACAAGCATTACCTGTCGTCCGCACCGGGCAGCCTGCGCTTCCTGAATTCGGACAAGGTCACCGGGCGTTGCAGCTCGTTCGCGACCGCGCCGGGGATGGGCGTCAACAACCGCAGTTTCTGGGACGGCTACACGGTCGAGGCGTTCATCAAGGTCGACGCGAACTGGACCCGCGAGAACCACCGATGGTGCAACATCCTGGCGCGGATGGGCAATCGCGGCAATCTGCCGGGGTTCAGCGGCGGTGATCGAGAGGCGTCGTCGGTGCTGTTCGCGATTTCGTCGCTGCGCGAGGTGCAGTGGGAGATCGTGCCCGCCAGCAATTCCAGCCAGCCCAAGGCGAACTGGTCGGGCGAGATCATGGCCAACACCTGGTACCACGTCGCCATCGTCAACGATCCAGCGACCCGGGACACGATCCTGTACGTCGAGGGCGCGCCGGTGTTGCGCAACGTCAACGGCACGACCGGCATCCGGTCGCAGAACGTCAACCAGCCCTGGGTGATCGGCGCGACGCATTGGGACGGCGCGATGGAGGACGGGTATTTCGGCCATATCGGCGAACTGCGCCTCGTCGGCCGTGCGCTGACCCCCGACCAGTGGCTGACCGCCCGCCGCAAGTAAGCCGGCGACGCACCTGATCTATTCCGGAGATTTGACATGAAGACCTTCACGCTCGCGCTCTCGCTTTCGGCCGCGCTCCTTCCGACTGCGGCCGGTGCCCAGCAATTCCAGGCGGGGGCCGACATCTTTACCGGTACCGGTACGTCCGACCGCTATGTCGGGCGCGGCGGTACGGTGCAGCCGTCCAACCGGGCACTCGGCTCGGTCGCCGACGGCGGCTTCGATACGTTCGACAATTTCGGCTATTTCAACGGCACGCTCGGCGGGCTGACGCTGAACCGACAGGTCGAGCTGCTGTCGGGCAACACCTATCGATTCTTCGACAGCTTCACGAACACCGGCAGTGCGACGATCATGACGACGGTGTCGTTCTTCGGCAATCTGGGGTCGGACGGCGACGAGCTGGTCGGCTACGACGGGGGTGGCCTGATGGTCAGTTGCGAGAGCGACGGCGCGGGGGCGTGCATCGACGATGCGGTACTGGCGCTGGTGTCTGGCAATACCGGCAGCGGGCGGCAGGCGATCACGCGGAACTTCTACAACGCGGCCTTCGACCTGACGGTGGGGGCGGGGCAGACCGTCAGCCTGTTGAACTACGCGTTCCTGGCGCGGGACATCGACGGGCCGCTGGCGAGCGACGTCGCGCTGGCGACGCGACGCGGGTTGTCGCTGGTGGCGCGGCCGGATGTCGCCGGGCTGAGCAAGGCGCAGCTCGCGACGGTCGCCAACTTCTCGGCCGCCAGCATGGTGCCGGAGCCGGCGAGCTGGGCGCTGATGATCGTCGGCATCGGCGGGATCGGTGCGGGTCTGCGCCGGCCGACCACGCGGGTCCGCGTCGCCGCCTGAGCGATCAGGGGGCGGTGCCGGAGCATCGCCCCTGATCCTGTTCCTGAAATTCCACTGGATTCCAGCGCCTCCCTCATTCATCAGACAATTAGGGAGAGCAGCATGATCGAGGACTTCACGCGGCGGGGCGTGCTCGCGACCGGAGCGACGGCGGTGCTGGCGTCGACAGTGGCGATCCCGAGCGGCGCGGGGGCGAAGGAGACCGTATCGCCGCGGTTGCGCGAGCGGCTGGCGGAGTGGCGCTTCCATCTTGGGCACGCGGCGGATCAGGAGCGGGATTTCGGCTTCGGTCGCAATCAGCGGACGTTCGCCAAGGCGGGCAACTCCACTGCGGACGCGGCGATGGCCAAGTTCGACGATGCGGGTTGGCAGGCGGTGCGCGTGCCGCACGACTGGGCGGTGGCGCTGCCCTTCGCCAGACCGGAGAAGCCGGCGGGCAAGGACAGCGAGGACGCCGCCGCCGCTCACGGCTTCAAGGCGATCGGGCGGTCTTTCCCCGGCAACAGCATCGGCTGGTACCGGCGTACGATCGCGGTGACGGCGGCGGATCGCGGACGGCGGCTGTGGCTGGAGTTCGACGGGGTGTTTCGCGACTGTCTGGTGTTCGTGAACGGGCACATCGTCGGTCGGAACGAGAGCGGCTACGCGCCGTTCGCGGTCGCGATCGACGACTTCCTCGATTACGACGGCGGGCCGAACATACTGGCGCTGCGCGTCGATGCGACGCTGGGCGAGGGATGGTTCTACGAGGGGGCGGGGCTGTACCGCCATGTCGATCTGGTCCGCGCCGATCCGCTGCGCATGCCGCAATGGCATAGCGTGGTGCGCAGCGAGGTTGGCGCGGACGGTGCGCGCGTCACTGCCGCGACCGAAGTGTTCAACAGCGGCGCGGCGGAGGCGTCGGGCACGCTGCGGCGCAAGCTGGTCGGGCCGGACGGGCGTGAGGTCGCGCTGCCCGATGCGACGTTCCGCATCGCGCCGGGCGAACGGACGACGCTGGACGGAGAGGCGCGGGTGACCGCGCCGGTGCTATGGTCGGTGGAGACACCGAAGCTGTACCGGCTCGCGTGTGAAATCGTGGTCGGCGATCGCGTGATCGATGCCGACGAGACGCGGTTCGGCATCCGCACGGTGCGGTTCGATGCGGAGCGCGGATTCCTCCTCAACGGCAAGCAGGTCAAGCTGCTCGGCACCTGCAACCATCAGGATCATGCCGGTGTCGGCAGCGGCATCCCCGACGCGCTGCACGCGTTCCGGATCGCGCAGTTGCAGTCGATGGGGTCGAACGCATGGCGCAGCGCGCACAATCCGCCGGCGGCGGCACTGCTCGACCTGTGCGACGAGATGGGCATGCTGATGATCGTTGAAGCGCGGCTGAACAGCAGCGATGAGGAGGCGATGGGTCAGCTCGACCGCATCCTGCGCCGCGACCGCAATCATCCGTGCGTGATCGCGTGGTCGCTGGGCAACGAGGAGCCGCAGCAGGGCACCGACAAGGGCGCGCGGGTGACGGCGGCGATGCAGGCGCATGTCCGCACGCTGGACCCGACGCGGCCGACGACGTTCGCGTTCGACAATAGCTGGGATCACGGCGCGGCGAAGGTCGTGGACGTGGTCGGCTTCAACTATCGCACCGACAAGATCGAGGGGTTCCACCAGAGCTTCCCGACCGTGCCGACCTACGGGTCCGAAACGGGCAGCACGGTCGCGACGCGCGGAGCCTATGCCAACGATGCCGCGGCGCATGTCGCCCGCGCCTACGACACCGAGCATCCGTGGTGGGCATCGACCGCGGAGGCGTGGTGGACGATCGCGGCGGCGCGGCCGTATATCGCGGGCGGGTTCGTATGGACCGGCTTCGATTATCGCGGCGAGCCGACGCCCTATGCGCAGTTCCCGAGCATCTCCAGCTACTTCGGTATCCTCGACACGTGCGGGTTCCCGAAGGACAATTACTATTACTACCGCGCGTGGTGGCGGCCGGACGAGCCGCTGGTCCACCTCTTGCCGCACTGGACATGGCCGGGCCGCGAGGGTCAGCCAATCGAGGTGTGGGCGCATGGCAATTGCGAGGAGGTCGAGCTGCTGCTCAACGGCCGCTCGCTGGGGCGCAAGGCGATGCCGCGCAACGGTCATCTGGCGTGGAGTGTCCCCTATGCACCCGGTCGGATCGAGGCGCGCGGTTATAACAAGGGGCGTCGCGTGACGCGGTCGGTCTGCGAGACGGCGGGTCCGGCGGCGGCGGTGCGGCTGACCGCCGACCGGCGCATGACGAAGGCGGGCGGCGACGATGTCGCGATGCTGCGCGCCGAGGTGGTCGACGCCAAGGGGCGGCCGGTGCCCGACGCGGACCAGATGCTGCGCTTTTCGGTGCAGGGCGACGGCGCGATCATCGGCGTCGGCAACGGTAATCCGACCAGTCTGGAGGCGGATGTCGCGAGCGAGCGGCGGGCGTTCCACGGGCTGGCGCAGGCGATCCTGCGGGTCGGAGCCAAGCCGGGACCGATCCTCGCCACCGTGTCCGCCGATGGGCTGAAGGGCGACGCGGTCCGCATCGTCGCTATGCCGGCAGATTCCTGATGGCCGAGAGTATCCTGATGCGCCGTTTGATCCTGGCCGCTGCGCTGTTTGCCTCCACGGCGCAGGCGGGAGAGCTTGCGCCGCTGCCGAAGGGCGGGCTCTATCTGGGCGGCGACCTGTCGTACGTGAACGAGATGGAGGATTGCGGAGCGGTGTACCGGGCCGCCGGCAAGCCGGTCGATCCGTTCGCCTATCTGAATGCCCGCGGCGGCAACATCGTCCGGGTGCGCCTATGGAACAACGCGACGTGGACGAAGTACAGCAACTATGCGGACGTGCTGAAGACGATCCGTCGCGCGAAGGCGGCGGGGATGCAGGTGCTGCTCGACTTCCACTATTCGGACGACTGGGCGGACGGCGGCAAGCAGTTGACGCCGAAGGCGTGGGAGGGACTGTCGACGGAGGCGCAGGCGAAGGCGCTGCACGACTTCACCCGCGACACGCTGCTGCGGCTGGACCGCGACGGCGCGATGCCGGAGATGGTACAGGTGGGCAACGAGACGAACCCGGAACTGCTCGGCGGCAAGGAGATGACCCCGATCAACTGGGCACGCAACGCCGCGCTGTTCAACGCCGGGATCAGGGCGGTGCGGGAGGTCGGCAAGACCGCCTCGATCGATCCGCGCGTCATGCTGCACATCGCGCAACCCGAGCATGTGCTGCCGTGGTTCACCGCAGCGAAGGCGGCGGGCGTGACCGGTTACGATATCATCGGCATCAGCTATTACAGCAAATGGTCGAAATACTCGTTGCCGCAACTGAAGCAGGTGATCGCGACTGCGAAGGCGCGGTTCGGCGCGGACGTGATCGTGGTCGAGACGGGATACCCGTTTACGCTGGAGGCGGGTGATACGGCGAAGAACCTGCTTGGCACCGATGCGCTGGTGAAGGGCTATCCGGCGACGCCGGCGGGGCAGCGCAAGTTCATGATCGACCTGACGCAATTGACGGTCGATGCCGGGGGGATCGGCGTGGTGTACTGGGAGCCGAACTGGGTTTCGACGCGCTGCGGCACGCGGTGGGGCAAGGGGTCCGACTGGGAGAACGCCGCGTGGTTCGACCTGAAGCGGACCGAGGCGCTGCCGGTGTTCGACTGGTTGGACCATAAGTACCGGCGCTGATTGGATTTCCGCTCGACGAGCGTTCGGAAGGTTAGGCTAAGGTTAGTCCAATGCGGCGTTTCGCCGCGGCGTGAACGTCGACGATTTCAAAGAGCGTCTTTCGCGATACTCCCGATTGGGTGTGTAGGACAGCGGACTTCGAACATGACGGTTTGGAGGACGGTAAAGCCGGGAGCGCTGGACGAGCCAATCCCCGCCGACGGGAACATCGTGCATCCATCGCGGCGCTGCGGCATTAGGACAGGCACATGTTCGTGCTGCTCCTCGTCGCGCTCCTCGGGAGTTGCATCGTACCGCTGTCGGCGCGGTATGTGGGGAAGGGCGCGGGGTTCATCGTCGCGCTGCTGCCGTTCGGGCTCGCCGCCGCCTTCGTCGCCTACGCGCCCGTCGTCGAGCGAGGATGGGTGCGGGGCGAGGGCATCGCGTGGGCGCCTTCGCTCGGGCTCGACCTGACGCTGAGGCTGGACGGGTTCTCGTTCCTGTTCTGCCTGCTCATCACCGGCATCGGCGGGCTCGTCGCGGTGTATGCGGGCGGGTATCTGACCGACAAGCCGCGCGCTGAGCGGTCGCGTTTCTTCACGCTGATCCTGCTGTTCATGACGGCGATGCTCGGCACGGTGCTGGCCGACAACATGCTGTTGCTGATCGTGTTCTGGGAGGCCACCAGCATATTGTCGTTCCTGCTGATCGGGTTCGACAGCCGCAGCGCGCGGTCGCGCCGGGCGGCGATCATGGCGTTGCAGGTGACGGCGGGCGGCGGGCTGGCGCTGGTCGCGGCGGCGGCGATGATCGCGCAGGTGACGGGCAACTGGTCGCTGGCCGCCGTCGCCGGGAACGCGCCGCAGATCGTCGCCAGCCCCTACGGCGTGCCGATCATCCTGTGCGTCATGATCGCCGCCTTCACCAAATCGGCGCAGTTCCCGTTCCATTTCTGGCTGCCCAACGCGATGCAGGCGCCGACGCCCGCGTCCGCGTTCCTGCATTCGGCGACGATGGTGAAGTTGGGCATCTACCTGCTCGCGCGGTTCGAGCCGGTGATCGCCGCGACGTGGTGGGGGCGCACGACGCTGATCACCGTCGCCTGCGTGACGATGGCGGTCGCGTCGGTGCAGGCGTTGCGCGCGGAGAGCTTCAAGTCGGCGCTCGCCTATTCGACGATGGCGTCGCTCGGCATTCTCGTGCTGCTGGTGGGGCTCGACGGACCGGCGGCGACGGTGGCGATGATCGGGTTCCTGCTGGCGCACGCGATCTACAAGGCGGCGTTGTTCTTTTGCGCGGGATCGGTGCTGCACGCCACCGGCACGGGGACGCTGCGGTCGCTCGGCGGGTTGGCGCGCAAGCTGCCGATGACGGCGATCGCGTGTACCGGCGCGAGCCTGTCGATGGCGGGCATCCCGCCGTTCCTGGGCTTCATCTCCAAGGAATTCCTGTTCGAGGCGCAGCTGGAGAGCAGTTGGGAACTGATCCCGCTGGCGATCGCGGTGCTGGTCAACGCCGTCATGGTCGGCGTGGCGGGCGTCGTGACGCTGCGCCCGTTCTTCCTGAAGCCGGTCAAGCCGGTGAAGGTCGAGCATCCCGAGAGCGTATCGCTGTTCATGCCGCCGCTGCTGCTGGCGCTGGCTGGGCTGACGATCAGTCTCGATCCCGACTGGATCACGCGCGTTGCGATCCGGCCGGCGGTGGCGGCGGTCTATGGGCGTGCGGTGCCGGTCGATGTCTCGGTGTGGCATGGCTGGACGCCGATGCTGGGATTGAGCCTGATCGTGGTGGCGATCGGTGCGGCGATCGTCCGCTGGTGGCGGTCGATCCACGCGTTCCTGCGTGACGCCTATCTGATCGAGGAGATCGGGCTGGAGCGGCTGTGGGAGACGACGGTGCGCGGGCTGTTGCGGGTGAGCGCCGCCGTGACCGGCTGGGTCGAGCATGGCGACCTGCGGCGCTACGTCGTGACCACCGCCGTCGCACTCGTCGCGCTGGTGCTGTGGTCGCTGGCGGTCGCGGGCGCGGCGATCCGCTGGCCGGTGGTGGACGCGCTCCGGCCGGCGGAGGCGCTGGTCGCGCTGATCGGCGTCGGTGGTGCGGTGGCGGCGGTACGCGCGCGCAACCTGCTGACGACGATGGTCGCGGTCGGGATCACCGGGTTCGCGGTGGCGATCACCTTCATGGTCAATGGCGCGCCCGATCTGGCGATCACGCAGTTCACGGTCGAGGCGCTGCTGGTCGTGCTGCTGACCGCATTGCTGCTGGCGGTGCCGCTGGACGCCGCGCGCAGTCGTCGCCCCCGCCAGCGCGCCGGCGACGCCGCGATCGCGACGGCGTTCGCGGCGGTGATGTTCGTGGCGATGGTCGACATGACGGGGGCGGGCCACCCGACTCCCGCCGCCGACTGGTTCGGGCGGATGAGCTATGTCGCGGGCAAGGGGCTGAACGTCGTCAACGTCATCCTCGTCGATTTCCGCGGGTTCGATACGCTGGGCGAGACGACGGTGATCGCGGTCGCGGCGCTGCTGGGTGCGTCGCTGCTAGGCGCGCGCAAGACGGAGCCACAGCCACGCCGTGCGGTCCATTACAGCTTCGCCGCGGCGAGCGGGCCGTTGTTCTGGTTGCTGATCGTCGCCTCCGTCCTGATCCTGTGGCGTGGGCACGACCAGCCGGGCGGCGGCTTCGTCGGCGGGCTGGTCGCGGCGCTGGCCTTCGCGGTGTTCGCGCTGGCGCGGGGCGTGCGGTCGGCGGAGACCCGGCTGCGGGCGCGGCCGACGACGCTGGTCGCGATCGGACTGTTGCTGGCGGTGCTGAGCGGATTGCCGGGGATGATCGCCGGTGGGCCGTTCCTGTCGCAATTGTGGTGGGAGCCGCCCGCGGGCGTGCCGCTGCCCAAGCTGGGGACGACGATCGCGTTCGATCTGGGCGTGTTCCTCGTCGTGCTGGGGGCGGTGCTGACCTTCCTGTTCGGATTGCGGCGGGAGGGAGCGCGATGACGATCCTCTATGCGTTCTGCGCCGCCGCGATCATGGGCGCGGCATTGTACATGATCCTCTCGCGCAACCTCGTCCGCATCCTGCTGGGGCTGGCGTTGCTGTCGACGGGCGTGAACGTCATGCTGTTCGTCGCGGGCGATTTCGGCAGCCGTCAGCCGCCGCTGATCCGCGCCGGCGAAAAGGCGCTGGGCGAGGCGGCCGATCCGCTGGCGCAGGCGCTGATCCTGACCGCGATCGTGATCGGCTTCGCGCTGACGGTGGTGCTGGCGACGATCGTCGTCACCGGCTGGCGGTCGTCGGGATCGCTCGATGCGCGCGATCTGGACGCGGCCGAGCAGCCGGACGATCCGGAGATCCGGGAGCCGCACGCTGACTGACGCATGGCTCCTGATCCTGCCCGTCGGGCTGCCGATGCTGGGGGCCGGTGTCGCCGCGCTGCTGCGTCGCCGCGCCGGCGTCGCGGAGGCAGTGTCGCTGGTCGTGCACGGGATCGTGCTGGTCGGCGCGATGATGTTGTTGGGACGCGCGACGCAGGACGGGCCGCTGGCGCTGACGGTGTTCGGCGGCTGGCCGGCGGCGATCGGCGTCGGCTTTTCGGCACGACTGCCGGGCGCGGGGCTGGTGCTGGTCAGTGCCCTGATCGCGTTCGCGGGCGCGGTGTTCGGCCATGCGGCGATCGGGCCACGGCGACGGCGGGCGGGCTATGACGCGCTGATGCTGGCGTTGCTGGCGGCGGTAAACGGCGCGTTCCTGACGACCGATCTGTTCAACCTGTATGTGTGGTTCGAGCTGGCGCTGCTCGCCGCGCTCGGGCTGGTGACGCTCGACCGGCGGCAGGCGCAGATCGGCGGCGCGATCCGCTATGCCGCATTCGGCATGCTGGGCGCGACCGCGATCCTGGCGGGGATCGCGTTGATCTATGGCGTGACCGGAACGCTCGATCTGGTGACGCTGGCGCGGGTGCTGGGCGACGAGGGTCCGAGCGTCGCCACGGCGACGGCGGCGGCGTTGCTGGTCGGCGGGCTGGCGCTGAAATCGGGGCTGGTGCCGTTCCACGTCTGGTTGCCGTCCTCCTATGCCGCGGCGCCGCTGCCGGCGGCGGCGGTGTTCGCCGGGCTGCTGACCAAGATGGGCTTCTACGCGTTGCTCGTCGTCGTCGCGGGCGTGTTCGGGCTGGGCGCGACGTTCCTGACGCCCGCGCTGCGCGTGATCGCGGCGGCGACGATGCTGCTGTGCGCGCTGTCGGCGCTGGCGCAGACGGATATGCGGCGGCTGATCGGCTATCACGTGGTCGCGCAGGTCGGATACATGGCGGCGGGTCTGTCGATGGCGACGCCGGCCGGGGTCGATGCGGCGGTGTTCTACATGGTGCATTCCATGATCGTGCAGGCGAACCTGTTCTTCGGACTGGGCGCGATCCACCGCGCGACGGGAAGCTGGAACCTGCGCGGCACGGGCGGCATGATCCGGTCCAACCCGCTGTTCGCGTTCCTGTTCGCGGTGCCGATGCTGTCGCTGGCCGGTATCCCGCCGCTGTCCGGGTTCTGGGCGAAGCTGCTGGTGGTGCGCGCGGCGTTCGCGGGCGGGGCGGCGTGGCTGGCGGTGGCGGCGTTGGTCGCCGCGCTGCTGACGATCGTGTCGGTCGCCAGCCTGTGGTCGGAGGCGTGCTGGAAATCGCTGAAGGGCCGGCGCGTGCGGCGCGTGCCGTGGTCGATGCTGGCGGGCATGGCGATCCTGTCGGGAGCGACGCTGGCGATCGGGTTGCTGCCGGAGCGGGTGGCGATCGTCGCGAAGCTGTCGGCGGCGGCGCTGGCGCGGATGGGGTCGTGATGCGGAAGCCCCTTGCCCTCGTCGCGCTGCTCGCCAGCTTCGTCGCCGATCTTCTGCTGTCGTCGTTCGCGGTGGCGCGCGTCGTGCTGGCGCCGACGATCCGCACGCATCCGGCGATCGTGGCGATGCCGGTGGAGGTCAGGACACCGTGGGCGGTGGCGCTGCTGGCGTGCTTCACGTCGCTGACGCCCGGATCGACGTGCCTGCACGTGTCGGACGACCGCAAGCGATTGTACCTGCACCTGCTCGACGGGCGCAATCCGGAGGCGAGCATCGCCAAGTTCCGCCGCGTATACGAGCGGCATCTGCTGGAGCTGGAGCGATGACCGGCATCGTCGACTGGCTGGAACTGCCGCTGGTCGCCGCGCTGGCGTTGGCGGGATGGCGGATGGTGCGCGGGCCGAGTGCGGCGGACCGGTTCGTGGCGTTCGACATGCTGACGGCGGTGGCGGTCGGATTCGCGGCGCTGACGGCGGTATCGACGGGGCGGGCCGCGTTCCTCGACGTCGCGCTGGGGCTGGCGCTGGTGAATTTCGTCGCGACCGCCGCGTTCGCGCTGTTCCTCGAACGCAACGACGGAGCGGGGGAATGATCGCCACGCTGCTGATGGCGCTCGGCGTCCTGTTCCTGCTGATCGCGGCGATTGGCGTGATCCGCCTGCCCGATGCGCTGCAACGGATGCATAGCGCGACCAAGGCTGGGACGCTGGGCACCGCCCTGACGGTCGCGGGCGCGGTGCTGGCGCTGCGCGGAGAGGGGGTCGGGAGCGGCGCGCTGGCGGTGCTGTTCCTGCTGGTGACGCTGCCGATCGGGGCCCAGTTGCTGGGACGGGCGGCGTATCGGTCGGGAACGACGCTGAAGGGGATCGAGCAGGATGCGCTGGCGGATGATCAAGAGAGGCCGGGCACGAGCAGCGTTGACCGGGCGGGCGGCGATATCTAGTCAGACCAGATGATGGGAGGCCGGCATCGGACCCCCGATCCGGAGAGAGACACCCGCATGGCCATGGCACCCACGTCCCACGCTGCGACAACCGGCGCGACCGCCGCCGGGGGCGGCGACGGCAAAAGCTATCGTTCCGCCCTGACGCTGCTCGCCAGCCTGTTCTTCATGTGGGGCTTCATCACGGTCATCAACAACACGCTGCTGCCGCATCTGCGCAGCGTGTTCGACCTGGATTACACCCAGACGACGCTGATCGAATCGGTGTGGTTCATCGCCTATTTCTTCGCGTCGATCCCGTCGGCGAAGCTAATCGAGCGGATCGGATACCAGAAATCGCTCGTCAGCGGCCTGCTGATCATGGCGGCGGGTGCGCTCGGCATGGTGCTGGCCGCCAGCATCCCGTCCTACGGCGTAACTCTTGTCATGCTGTTCGTGATCGCCAGCGGCATCACGCTGCTGCAGGTCGCGGCCAACCCCTATGTCGCGGTCGTCGGTCCGCCAGAGACGGCGTCGTCGCGCCTCAATCTGGTGCAGGCGCTGAACTCGCTCGGCACGATGCTCGCGCCCTCGTTCGGGGCGTATCTGATCCTCGGCCGCTCGGTCGGCGGCACCGCCAAGGCGGACACGGTGCTGACCCCGGCGCAGCGGCTGGCGGACGCGCAGTCGGTCATCCTGCCGTACGTGCTGGTCGCGATCGTGCTGGTCGTGCTGGCGGTGGTCATCGCTCGCTTCCCGCTGCCGGCGATGGGATCGTCGACCAGCCGCGCCGCGAAGGCGGATCGCAAGAACCATTCGCTGTGGAAGCACCGCAACCTCGTCTTCGGCATCCCCGCGATCTTCATCTACCTGATCGCCGAGATCGGCGTCGCCAACCTCTTCGTGAATTTCGTCAGCCAGCCGAATATCGCCAACCTGACGCACGAGCAGGCGGGCAACTACCTGACGTTCCTGTGGGGCGGCATGATGGTCGGCCGCTTCGTCGGTTCCGCGATCATGCAGAAGGTGCGGGCGGAAACGCTGCTGGCAGTGTTCGCGGTCGGCGCATTCGTCGTGATGCTGGTGTCGGTGTTCACGACCGGTCACGTCGCGATGTGGGCGCTGATCTCGGTCGGGCTGTTCCATTCGATCATGTTCCCGACGATCTTCACGCTCGGCATCAAGGGTCTCGGCCCGCTGACCGAAGAAGGTTCGGGCCTGCTCATCATGGCGATCGCCGGTGGTGCGCTGGTCGTGGTGCAGGGCAAGCTGGCCGATATGTACGGCTTGCAGACCTCGTTCCTGCTGACCGCGGCGTGCGAGCTCTACATCCTGTTCTACGCACTGTGGGGATCGAAGGCGACGCATGCCTTGCCGGACCAGCAGCCCGTGGAAGCCGCCGAATGACGGTGCCGCCCGGTTGCAGAATCGGGCGCGTTACCATATGTCGGACTAAATCATAAACACAGGCAGATGACGATATGGACGTGATGGAACGCACGGGCTTTCGCTCGATCACCGCAGCCACCGGCGAGCCCGCCGGCGAGCCCCTTGCGACGCACGGCGTAGCGGATGTCGAGGCCGTCTGCGCCGCAGCCGAAGCGGCGTTCGACACCTATCGTTCGATCGACAACGAGGCGCGCGCTGCGTTCCTGGAGAAGATCGGCGAGGAGATCGTCGCGCTCGGCGATACGCTGATCGAGACGGCCTGTCGCGAGAGCGGCCTGCCGCGTCCGCGGATCGAGGGCGAGCGCGGGCGGACCGTCGGCCAGCTCAAGCTGTTCGCCGGCGTCGTCCGTCGCGGCGGCTGGATGGGCCTGCGCATCGATCCGGCGATGCCCGACCGTGCGCCGCTGCCCCGCCCCGACCTGCGCCTGCGGATGATCCCGCTCGGTCCCGTTGCGGTGTTCGGCGCGTCCAACTTCCCGCTCGCGTTTTCCACGGCGGGTGGTGACACCGCGTCCGCGCTGGCCGCCGGCTGCCCCGTGGTGGTGAAGGGTCATCCGGCGCACCCGGCGACGGGCGAGCTGGTCGCCGGCGCGATCCGTGCCGCCGTCAAGGCGTGCGGCCTGCCCGAGGGGGTGTTCGGTCACCTCGTCGGCCCCGGCAATGAGCTGGGTCAGGCGCTGGTGCAGGACCCGCGCATCACCGCGGTCGGTTTCACCGGTTCGCGTGGCGGCGGGCTCGCGCTCGTCAAGCTGGCGCAGGCGCGTGAGGTGCCGATCCCCGTCTATGCCGAGATGTCGAGCATCAATCCGGTCGTCTTGTGTCCGGCCGCCCTGTCGGCGCGTGGCGCGGCGCTGGGCACCGCCTTTGTCGGGTCGCTGACGATGGGCGCAGGCCAGTTCTGCACCAACCCCGGTCTGGTGCTGGCGGTCGAGGGCGAGGGGCTGGACGCGTTCGTGTCCGCTGCCGCCGAGGCGCTGACGCAGGCCGAGCCGCAGACGATGCTGACGGGTGGCATCCACGCCGCCTACGAGCGCGGGCTTCAGGACCTGTCGAGCCACGACAAGGTCGAGACGGTCGCGCGCGGCAAGGTGGGCGAGGGTGTCGCCCGCGGTCAGGCCGCGTTCTTCCAGACCGATGCGCAGGCGTTCCTCGCCGATGCGGCGCTCGGGCATGAGGTGTTCGGCGCGTCGTCCATCCTCGTCCGCTGCCGCGATGCCGACGAACTCGCCGCCGTGCTGAAGGCAGCCGAGGGTCAGCTGACCGCGACGATCCACATGGACGAGGCGGACACCGACTTCGCCGCCAAGCTGGTGCCGGTGCTGGAGCGCAAGGCGGGCCGCATCCTCGCCAATGGTTGGCCGACCGGCGTCGAGGTGGCGCACGCGATGGTTCACGGCGGGCCCTTCCCGGCCACGTCGGACGGGCGCACGACCTCGGTCGGCAGTCTGGCGATCGATCGCTTCCTGCGGCCGGTGAGCTACCAGAACCTGAGTGCCGCGCTGCTGCCGGCGGTATTGCGCGACGGTGGCCCGGGCGATGCGCCGCTGCTGCTCGACGGAACGCTGGTGGCCGGCTCGGCCAACTGAGGGACCTTTGGTCCTTCCCTGCAAGGGGAGGTGGCAGCCCGCGGGGCTGACGGAGGAGTGACACCGCCAGCGTCGACACCCCTCCGGCGCTTTGCGCCACCTCCCCTTGCAGGGGAGGAACTGAAATAGACGACCGACCTAGGAGAGAGACATGACCCTGCGCCTCTTGCAGCATCGCGGTGATGACGGTGCCCGGAGCGTGATCGTGGCCGACGATGCCGGTGCGGCATTCGTGGCCGGCGTCGACAGCGTTCGGGGGCTGGCGGCGAAGGCGATCGCGGCGGGGACCGATCTCTCGACGGCGATCGACGCCTGCGGGCGCGGCGCTGCGGTCGACATCGCGGCGGAACTGGCGGCGGGTCGCATCCTCTCTCCGATCGATCACGACGATGCCGCGCATCTGGTGATGACGGGCACCGGACTGACCCATCTCGGGTCGGCCGAGGGGCGCGACAAGATGCACCGCGCGGCGTCCGAGGCGGCGGTGCAGACCGACTCGATGCGCATGTTCCTGGAGGGCGTCGAGGGCGGCAAGCCCGCCGAGGGTCAGGTCGGGCAGCAGCCGGAGTGGTTCTACAAGGGCGACGGCACCGGGCTGGTCGGGCCGGGCGAGCCGCTGACGATGCCGTCCTTCGCCAACGATGGCGGCGAGGAGCCGGAACTTGCGGGCATCTATCTGATCGGCGAGGACGGTACGCCGTTCCGGTTGGGGCTCTGTCTCGCCAACGAGTTCAGCGACCACGTCACCGAGCGTCACAATTACCTGTGGCTGGCACATTCGAAGCTGCGTCAGGCGGCGCTCGGCCCCGAACTGCTGGTCGGTCCGCCGCCGCAGCATATCGAGGGCAGCAGCCGGATCGTTCGCGACGGCGCGGCGCTGTGGGAGAAGCCGTTCCTGTCCGGGGAGGCGAACATGTCGCACAGCCTCGCCAATCTGGAAGCGCATCATTTCAAGTACGCGCTGTTCCGGCGGCCGGGCGACATCCACGTCCATTTCTTCGGCACCGCGACGCTGTCCTTTGCGGATGGTGTGACGACGCAGGAGGGCGACGTGTTCGAGATCGAGGCGGCGCCGTTTACGCTGCCGCTCCGCAACCCGCTGGCGCGTGCCGCGGAGCAGACGGTTACCGTCCGGACGCTGTAACCGAGGGCGCCGTCACCCGCGTCGCGAACGCCGCCATGTTCGCCAGCACCGGCGCACGGCGGCGGAAGGGGCGGGCGATCGCCGTCAGCAGCCCGGCATGGCCGATGCCGGCATAGCGGACACGCTCGACCGGGACGCCCGCTGCGGTGAGTTGCCGTGCCAGCGTGTCGCTGTTCGACGGACGGACCAGCGTATCGTCGTCGCCGGTAACCAGCAGCGCGGGCGGGTCGCCCGGCGCAACGTGCGCCCCCGGCTGTGTTGCTGGCAGGTCCGGGGCGTCGCCGAACGTCTCACGCGTCACATCCTCGTCGAGGGGCAGGAAGTCGTAAGGTCCGGCGAGGCCAACCCAGCCGCGGACGGCGGCGCGATCCTTGCCCAGCCAGCGGGGGTCGATCGCCAGCATCGCGGCATTGTAAGCCCCCGCGGAGTGGCCGGCGAGTACCACTCGGTCGGGATCGCCGCCCAGCGCCGCGACATGGCTGCGCACCCAGTGCACGGCCGCGGCGTTGTCCTGGAGGAATATCGGATAGCGCACCGCCGGCACCAGTCGGTAATCGGGAATGACGACCACGAAGCCGCGCGCCGCCAGCGCCCGGCCGACGAACCCGTAGCCCCCCTTGGTCCCCGAATTCCACGATCCGCCATACAGGAAGACGACGACCGGCACTGACGCCGAGCCCGCCCGCCGCGGCGCATAGACGTCCAGCCGCTGGCGGGGGTCGGCGCCGAACGCGACATCGCGCGCGACCGCCACGACGCCGCCGTCCTTTGGTATGACCGCGTCGAAGATACGGATCGGTGCACAGGCCGCGGCCAGGCTGCCGAGGATCGATCCGATTACTGCCGTCCGTCCGATCCGCATCATTGTATCCCTGTTACTTCCGGTGTCGTGGTCGTCCCGCTCCCCGGCGGTGCCGGTTAGCGCCTTGTTAACCGTCCTAGGTTAGCCAAGTCGCGTTACGAACGAGGGGGATACGTGGTTCACCGGACGATCCTGGCCCCGCTGGGTGTCGGAATCCTGTACTGGGCGGCGGCGGCAATGTCGCTGGCGCTCACCAACGGGGCCGACGGCGTCGCCACGATGTGGCCGGCGAGCGGGATCCTGTTCGCCGCGCTGATCGTCCTTCCCGCCCGCCTGCGCTGGCCGTGCCTCGGCTTCGCCGCGATCGGCAGCGTCATTGCCAACGCGATGGCCGGCTTGACAGCCGCGACCGTGATCGGTTTTACGATCGCGAACATGGCCGAGGCGCTGGTGGCCAGCGCGCTGCTGCGCCACTGGAGCCCCCACCGACCATCGTTCATCGTTCCACGCGACGTGCTCGCCTTTACCGCAGCGTCGGTCATCGCCGCGCTGTGGAGCGCGACGATCGCCTGGATCGCGGCCGGGCAGCCGGGCGAACTGTTCCTGCCATCGTGGTTCGTCACCGTCACGCTGGGCATGTTGATCGTCACGCCGACGGCATTGTTGATGCTCGCGCTGGTCAACCCCCAAAGCCGGGCCGCGGTGTGTCAGGGTTCCGCACGTCGAGCCGCCGGGCTGTTGACGATGGTTTTCGCGGTCACGCTGGCGGTATTCGCCCAGAATTCCTACCCGTTGCTGTTCCTGCCGCTCGTCGCCTTGCTGGCGGCGACCTATGGCCTCGGCCCGGTGGGTGCCGCGAGCGGCGTGGCGATCATCGCCATCGTCGCGCCGCTGATGACGGGCATGGGGAGGGGGCCGCTGGGCCTGATGCTCCAGAGCCGCATCGAGATGTCGTTCTTCCTGCAATTCTATCTGGTCGTGTTGTTCGCCACCGCGCTGCCGCTGGCGGCGCTGCTCGCCGCGCGCGACCGGCTGGGGCGGCAGTGCGCGGACAGCGAGCGATTGCACCGGCTGCTGGCGGATACGTCGAGCGACGTCATCGTCCGGTTCAGCAACGATGGCCATCCGGTCTATATCTCGCCCGCCGTCATCCGCATCCTCGACATGACCCCGGCGGAAGTGATCGCCGCCCCGGTGATGGAGCCGATCCACCCGGACGACCGCGAGATGGTGCGCGCCAACTGGCTGCGGCTGCTGACCGGCGATCCGAACGCGAGCCTCGTCGTCTATCGTCACCGTCGCCGCGACGGCAGCTATGTCTGGCTGGAGGCGGCGTACCGGATCGTCGATGCCGCGCCGGGCACCCCGGCGGAGGTCATCGCCTCGATCCGCGATGTCGATGCGCGCCACCGGGCCGAACTCGATGCGGTCCGGGCCGTGAAGCGCATGCAGGAAACCAACCGCCTGCTCGCCCTGGCGGAGCGGGCGGCGGGTGTCGGGCATTGGCGGCTGGGGGTTGCGGACGGCACGCTGTTCTGGTCGCCGGAGGTGTTCCGCATTCACGGCATCGCCGAGAACGAGATGCCGACGGCGGAGGATGCGATCCGCTTCTACCTGCCCGAGGAGCGACCACGGATCGGGTCGCTGGTCGGCCAGTCGATGGCATTGCGCGTCGGCTTTGATTTCGAGGGGCGGATCGTGCGGCCGGGTGGCGAGGTGCGGCACATCATCTCGCGCGGGCAGCCGGAGTTCGATCCCGACGGCGTGTTCATCGGCCTGTTCGGCATCTTCCAGGACGTGACGCTGCAAGTGATCGCCGGCCGCGAACTGGAAGCCGCCAAGCGCGCCGCGGAGGACGCGGCGGCGCAGGCGTTGCGGCTGGTCGACATCGACGCGCTGACCGGCGTGTCGAGCCGGCGCAAGGCGATGGCGGCACTGGACGAGGCGATCGTCGACAGTCGGGCGGCGGGCCTGCCGCTCGCCGTCGCGATCTTCGACATCGATCATTTCAAGGGGGTCAACGACCGGTACGGTCACGCGGCGGGCGATGCGGTGCTGCGCCGCGTGGCACGGGTAGCCAAGGAAGCGGTGCGACCGACCGATCTGGTCGGCCGCCTCGGGGGCGAGGAATTCCTGGTGCTGCTGCCCGGTGCGCCCGCCGCCAACGCGGTGGCGATCGCCGAGCAACTGCGTACGGCGGTGGCCGCGAGCGGCGGCGGTGTCGAGGTCGGACCTCGCGTGACGGTCAGCGTCGGCGTCGCGCTGCTCAGTGAGGATGCCAGCGCGGCGAGCTTGCTGGGCGACGCCGACCGGGCACTGTACCGGGCAAAAGCAGCGGGGCGGAACGCGGCGCGACTGGCGGCCTGAGCGCCCACGCCGGAGCGGCGGATCAGGCCGCGATCATCTCCACGATCTCGGTGGCGATGTCGGTCGGCGTGCGCAACAGGCCGCCCGATATCGTCGGCACCGTCGCCCAGCGGCCGAGCAGGCCCCCCGCCGCCATCGTCGCGTAATTGGCGCGCACACGAACCTGCAACCCGCCATCGGCTTCGTACGCGTCCAGCGCCTCGTCGGTGTAGCTGCGCTTTCGCTTGCGCAGGATCAGGCCGTGGGCGACGTCGACGGGCGTGTCGAGATACACCGACAGGTCGGGAGCAGGCAGGGCGAACTGCTCCGTTTCCAGCGCCGCGATCCAGCGCATCAGGTCGGCGGCGTCGTCGGCGGCGCCCTGCGCGGCCTGATACGCCATGTTCGACGCGATATAGCGGTCGAACACCACCACGTCGTGCGATGCCGCCGCACCGCGGATCGCGTCCGCGGATTCCAGCCGGTCGAGCGCATACAGCACCGCCGCCGCTTTCGGAGAAGCTGCATGCGGCAAGCGGCTACCCAGCAACTCGCCCAGCACATGGCCGCCGATCGTCGCACCGTAGCGTGGGAAGGACAGGACGGTGGCGGTGCGGCCGGCGGCGTTGAGCTGCGCGGCGACCTCCGCCGCGGTCGTCGCCTTGCCCGCGCCGTCGCCACCCTCGATCGCCAGCAGGAACCCGGTCACGCCTGCATCCGGGCGTGGTGGCGGATGACCTCGTCGATGATGAAGCGCAGGAACTTCTCGGTGAACTCGGGATCGAGCTCCGCCTCTTCGGCCAGATGCCGCAGGCGCGCGACCTGCCGCTCCTCGCGGCCCGGGTCGGCGGGGGGCAGTCCGGTCGTCGCCTTGTAGCGGCCGACCGCCTGCGTCACCTTGAACCGCTCGGCGAGCAGGTGGACCAGCGCCGCGTCGATGTTGTCGATCGACTTCCGATAACCCTGCAACACGTCGTCCGTCATCCGGTGCCCCCTGTTTCGCGCTCAATGCGGCGTCATGGATCGTATCACAAGCCCGGCAAGGCTTGCGTCACCCGGCGGTTACCGTAGAGGGTGCCGATCCGATGACCGCCACGATCCACCGCCTCGGTTCACGACCGCAGCCTTCGCTCGACCCGATGGTCCG
The DNA here is from genome assembly GCA_018139225.1 of Microvirga sp. SRT01. Taxonomy (GTDB): domain Bacteria; phylum Pseudomonadota; class Alphaproteobacteria; order Sphingomonadales; family Sphingomonadaceae; genus Sphingomonas; species Sphingomonas longa. The sequence continues at coordinate 66,402 of JAGSNX010000004.1, read as the reverse complement.
TCTCGTCACCGGCGACATGAACAGCGTCAACGCCGTGATCCTCGACCGGATGCAGTCCGAGATCCCGCTGATCCCCGAACTCGCCGGTCACCTGATCGCGGGCGGTGGCAAGCGGATGCGGCCGATGCTGACGCTCGCGAGCGCGCGGCTGATCGGCTACACCGGCAATCGTCACCACCGGCTGGCGGCGGCGGTGGAGTTCATCCACACCGCGACGCTGCTGCACGACGACGTGGTCGACGGATCGGACCTGCGCCGGGGCAAGCGCACCGCCAACATCATCTGGGGCAATCCCGCCAGCGTGCTGGTCGGCGATTTCCTGTTCAGCCGCAGCTTCGAACTGATGGTCGAGGACGGCAGCCTGAAGGTGCTGAAGATCCTGTCCAACGCCAGCGCGGTGATCGCGGAGGGCGAGGTCAACCAGTTGACCGCCGCCCGCCGCGTCGATTTGGGCGAGGACCGCTATCTCGACATCATCGGTGCGAAGACGGCCGCCTTGTTCGCCGCCGCGTGTCGCATCTCCGCCGTCGTCGCCGAGCGATCGGATCGCGACGAAATGGCACTGGACGCCTATGGCCGCAATCTGGGCATCGCGTTCCAGCTGGTCGACGACGCGATCGATTACGTGTCGGACGCCGGTACGATGGGCAAGGACGCCGGCGACGACTTCCGCGAGGGCAAGATGACGCTGCCCGTCATTCTGGCCCATGCGCGCGGCGATGCCGAGGATCGCAAGTTCTGGAAGGACGCCATCGAGGGACGCCGCGACTCGGATGAGGATTTCGCGCACGCGATCGACCTCGTCCGGCGCACCCGCGCAGTCGACGACACGATCGCCCGTGCGCGCCACTATGGCCGGCGCGCGATCGACGCGATCGCCGGCTTCGCGGACGGACAGGCGAAGGACGCGATGATCGAAGCGGTCGAGTTCGCGGTGGCGCGGGCCTACTGAACGCCGGGTCGTTCCGCGCGAGCGACCCAATGCCGTCGAAGCCAGCCGGGGTGCCTGTACCTCATATCCGCGACATGACGGAGATCAGCGCCCGAACAGGCCGCCCAATCCGCCAGCCAGTCCGCCGACCCCGCCCATCTTCGCCAGCACCTCCTCGCCGCCGATCTGCTCCAGCAGCGCACGGAGCGGTTCGATCGGCAAGCCGGACGAATCTGCCGCCTCCGCCGCGGTGTCGCCGGGGTGGGCCTGTGCGATGCCGAGCGCTGCCAGCGCTGCACCCACCTGATCCGGCGTCAGCCCGACCCGGGCCGCCAGCGACTCCGCGTCGAAGCCGCCGGGAATCTGTCCCATGGTGCCGTCCAGAATGCCCATCGCGCCGACTTCCCATAGATAAAGCCCATCCTTGGAGGGCGCCGCATCGAAATACAATCGATCGCAGGACAGGTCGCTGATCCGGTAATCTGTACCAAATTGAGAAGCTTATGAATTTACTATCTTTAGCGCTTCTCTCGAAAATCCTTCATGGTTACGAAACTGTCAACGCCGACCATCGGGGCGGCGGATTCGGGGGATATCTGAGATCATGAAGCATTTTGCTCGCGCCGCCGTGCGCGCCGCCTTTATCGCCACCACTGCCTTGTCCGTCCCGGCTTTTGCCGGCGAGGTAAAGGTGCTGCCGACCGACACTGCGTGGCGGAACCTGCCGGGCGAACTGCGCGAGAACGCGACCGCCGGCATCACCGATACCGCACCGCGGTCCGGCAACGGTTCGCTGGAGCTGACCGGCCCCCGGACGCGCTTCGCGATCGGCAACATCTATCCCAACGCACAGACGACGCCGCTGATCGCTCTCGATCAGGTCACCGGCCTGACCTTCGACTGGCGGATCGCCGGCGACTCCGTGAACCCCTACAACCCGGATTACACCCCGGCGCTGCGCCTCCACATCTGGGATGCGGGTGCGGGCGTCCGCCGCGAGATCATCTGGGAGGGTGCGTATAACGGCGCCTACGGGCCGCAGACGGTGCCGGACACCTGGTACAGCTCGACACTGGCCGACTCCTTCTATGTCGGTGCGGGGAACGAGAATAATGGCCGGACCGTCGCCGACTGGGCGCAGCGGTACGCCGCCGGCTCGTTCGTGGCGGCGATCAGCGTCGGCTCGGGCGGCGGTGCCGGTGCGTATCACGCCTTTGCCGACAACGTGACGCTGTACACGGTCGGCGGCAGCACGACGTACAACTTCGAGGTCGCCGGCGCGGTGCCGGAGCCCGCCACATGGGGCATGATGATCGTCGGCATCGGTGCCGTCGGCGGTGCCGCCCGCGTCCGTCGTCCCAAGGCGACCATCGCGATCGCCTGACCCTGTCCTAAGGCGCCCCGGCTGTGGCATGGGGCGCCGATGACCGGCCCGCTGCTTCCTCCGTTCGACCCGTCGCCGGCGACGCTCGTATGAGCGAGCGCCTGCCGATCGAAGCGGTGTTGCCGGACCTGCTTATGGCATTGCGGCAAGCGCCGAACGCGGTGCTCGTCGCGCCGCCGGGAGCGGGCAAGACCACCGCCGTCGCACCGGCCCTGCTGAGGGAGGACTGGTGCGACGGCGAGGTGCTGTTGCTGTCGCCGCGGCGGCTGGCAGCGCGGGCGGCGGCCGAACGCATGGCCGCGCTGGCGGAGGAGCCGGTCGGCCGCACCTTCGGCTACGCCACGCGGCTCGACAGCAAAGGCTCCGCCGCGACGCGCGTCACCGTCGTGACCGAGGGCATCTTCGTTGCGCGGATACAGGCCGATCCGGAACTTGCCGGCATCGCCGCGGTGCTGTTCGACGAGGTTCACGAACGCAGCCTCGACGGCGACTTCGGATTGGCGCTTGCACTGGATGCGCAGGCAGGGCTGCGGCCCGACCTGCGGCTGGTGGCGATGTCCGCGACGCTCGACGGCGCGCGGTTCGCGGCGTTGATGGGCGCAGAGGGCCAACCCGCGCCGGTGATCGAGAGCGAGGGCCGCAGCTATCCGTTGGCCCTGCGCTACCTCGGGCGCGACGGAGCGAAGCGGATCGAGGACGAGGTCGCCGCCGCCGTTCGCCACGCCCTGGCGACGGACGAGGGCGGGGTGCTCGCGTTCCTGCCCGGCGTCGCCGAGATCGAGCGGGTGGCGGAGCGGCTCGACCGGTTGCCGGCGGGCACGATGCTGCACCGGTTGCACGGTAGCCTCGACCCGGCCGAACAGCGCGTCGCGATCCGGCCTTCGGCGGAGCGCAAGGTGGTGCTCGCCACCTCGATCGCGGAGACCAGCCTGACGCTCGACGGCATTCGCGTGGTCGTCGACGCCGGGCTGGCGCGGCGACCGCGTTATGACCGTGCGGCCGGCATGACCCGCCTCGTCACCGAGCGCGCCAGCCAGGCCGCCGCGACGCAGCGTGCTGGCCGTGCGGCGCGGCAGGGGCCGGGCGTCGCCTACCGGTTGTGGGAGGAGGCGGCGACGGCGGGCCTGCCGCGGTTCGACCCGCCGGAGATCGTCGAGGCGGACCTGTCGGCGCTGCTGCTCGCGACCGCGATCTGGGGCGTCTCCGATCCGCGTGCACTGGCTTGGCTCGACCCGCCGCCCGAGGCGGCGGTGGCGGAGGCCCGCGCCCGCCTGACGCTGCTGGAGGCGCTGGACGAGGACGGCCGGCCGACGCCGCATGGCCGCGCAATCGCGGCGATGCCGATGTCGCCGCGGCTGGCGCACATGCTGGTCCGGGCGAGCGAACGCGGACTGGCGGAGGTGGCGGCGGAGGTCGCGGTGCTGCTCTCGGAGCGCGGGCTGGGCGGGAACGATCCCGATCTGGAGGTCCGGCGGCGACGCTGGCGTACCGAGCGTGGGCCCAAGGCGGAGGCGTCGCGCAAGCTGGCGGTGCGGTGGGCGCGATCCAGCGACGTGGCGCGCGCCGGCACCCCTCCGCCGAAGACGAGGGAGGATCGATCGGCGGAGGACGTCGCCACCTGCATCGCGATCGCCTTTCCGGACCGGGTCGCGCGGCGGCGGGATGCGTCGGGGGAGCTATGGGCCGCCGCCGGGGGCCGCGGTTTCCGGCTGGATCCGACATCGTCGCTGGCGTCGGCCGAGTGGCTCGCGGTGGCGGAGACGCAAGGGGCGGCGTCCGGCGCGCGCATTCTGGCGGCGGCGGCGATCGACCTTGCGACGATCGAAGCGCTGTTCGCCGACCGGATCGAGCGGCGGCGGACGGTGACGTTCGACCCGGCAACGGGCGGGGTGCAGGCGCTGCACGAGCGGCGGCTGGGCAGCCTGCGCCTGCAATCCGGGCCGGACGCGAATGCCGATCCGGCGGCGATTGCGGCGGCGCTGCTGGAGGGGGTGCGGACGCACGGGCTGGAGTTGTTGCCGTGGAGTCGGGCGGCGGAGGCGCTGCGGCGGCGGGCCGATTACGCCGGGCTGGCGCTCGGCGATGCCGACCTGCTCGACCGGGCGGAGGAGTGGCTGGTACCGCTGCTGGCCGGCCGGCGTCGGCTGGATGCGATCGCGCCGGGCGACCTGACCGACGCGCTGCGCGGGCTGATCGGGTGGGACGATCTGAAGCGGCTGGACCGGCTTGCACCCGCCGACTTCACCAGTCCGGCGGGCAGCACGCATGCGATCGACTATGCGGCGGAGGGTGGGCCGCGCGTCGAGTTGCGTCCGCAGGCGCTGTTCGGGCTGGCCGAGCATCCGGTGATCGGCGAGGCGCGGGTGCCGCTGGTGCTGTCGCTGACCTCCCCTGCGGGTCGCCCGATCCAGACCACGCGCGACCTGCCGGGCTTCTGGGCGGGCAGTTGGGCCGATGTCGCCCGGGAGATGCGCGGACGCTATCCACGTCACCCCTGGCCCGACGATCCGGCAGCGGCGAGTGCGACGCTGCGGACGAAAAATGCGGATGCACGGCGCGCGCGATCCGGCTAGGGGAGGCATATGGCTATTGCTCGCATATTCCAGCGCCCCAAGAACGCGATGCAGTCCGGCAAGGCGCGCACCGACCTGTGGCAACTCGAATTCGAGCCCTCCGAGGCCAAGCATCCCGACCCCCTGACCGGCTGGGCCGGCAGCGGCGACACGCGGGAACAGCTCCGCCTGTTCTTCCCCACCGCCGAGGCCGCCGTCGCGTGGTGCGAGCGGGAGGGGCATGAGTCGGTCGTGATCCCCGCGCCGCAGAAGATGCTGAAGTTGCAGGCTTACGCGGACAATTTCCGCTGAATCGAGCCCGTAGAGGCGTCGGAAGGTTAGGCTAAGGTTAGTCCAACGCGGTCTTTCGCGAAGGGCTGAGTTCGTTTTTAAGGCATGTCCAAAGAGCGGCTCGTGTTCGCGGTTTACGCTGGTGCCGGGTTGTAGGACAGCGGTTTACCGGCGGTGCTTGCAGCCCCGATGTGCGGCCCCGGTAAGGGCCGGAATTCAATCGCCTCCGACGCGTGGAATCTTGGTGGCGTTGCCGAACCTGCGCGTCTGCCGTCGCCGGAGGGCTCTGGTAACGGCCTGCGATCCTGCGCAGGCAGCTCTCACATTGTCGCCGCGTCGAGCACCAGCAGGATCTTGGCGTCGATCCCCAACCCTTCCGCCCGCTTCAGGCTGATGAAGGCGGGTACGTCCTCGACGGGCACCAGATGCACGGTGATGTCCTCCTGCGCATCGCCGCCACCGTCGCCGACGCGGGTCAGGCCGGTGGCGCGGACGATCGTGAAGCATTCGGAGGTCATGCCGGGCGACGAGTAGAACAGCCCCAGTTCCTCGACGGAATCGGCGCGAAAGCCGGTTTCCTCCTCCAGTTCGCGGCGGGCGCCGGTCGCGACCGACTCGCCGGCCTCTTCATCGCCGATCAAACCGGCGGGTAGTTCGATCGTGCGCTTGCCGACCGGGATGCGGTGCTGTTCGACCAGCACGAGTCGGTTTTCGCCATCGACGGCGACGATCACCGCCGCGGCGATCTGGCCCTTGCGTTCTGCATATTCCCACGTCCCCTCCGTCACCACGGTGAGGAAGCGGCCTTCCCAAACGACGGTCTTCATAGCTCGATCACCCGGTCCGGCAATTCGTTGGTGTCGTTATCGGAGCGCGGAAAATGCTCCGCGAGCACGGTGCCGATCTGCGTCACGGCAGCGGCCATGCCGTGGCCGGGGCGACCGTCCTTCACCGCGAGGACCAAGGCCGCCATCGCCTCGCCCCAGCGTTCGGGCGCGACACGGCTGTGGATGGCGGCATCGGCGACGATCTCCGCCCGGTGCTCCGCCAGCGACAGGTACAGGAGCACGCCGGTCCGGCCGCGCGTGCGCTGTTCGGCGGCGGTACGGAACAGCGTCATCGCCCGGGCGCGGACCCGCCGCGCCTTGGTCGCGCCGGGCGTCAGCGCCATGCGCAAAGCAGGCAGCGCGAAGACGTAACGGCCGATCAGGAACGCCGCCGTCACCACCACCAGCGCGATCGTGTAGAGCGCGGCGGGCGTCGCCGGTCCGCTCCACGGGTCGGCGACGAGCGCGTGCAGCCAGTCGGGCAGCCCCGGTACGCTCGCCAGCAAGGCCAGCGCGAGCAGCATCGTCACCACCGCCCAGTGCAGGCCGACATCGTGATACGCGTCCGACTGGCGCGCGACGATCGTGACGATCTCGCCATCGGTCTGGAGTTCCGCCGCGGTGACGGCCTGGGTGACGCGGGTGCGATCCGCTTCGCTCAACTGCATCACCAATCCCCCGAAGCGCCGCCGCCGCTGAAGCCGCCGCCACCGCCGCCGGAGAAGCCGCCATCGCCCCAGCCGCCACCGCCGCCGCCATCCGACGAGCCGCCACCCCAGCCACCGCCAAACCCGCCGCCGTTCTGGCTCGATCGGCCGATCTCGTTCGCGATCGACCACAGCACGATCGGCAGCGCGCCGCCGTCGTTGCTGAAGCGTCGGCCACGACCGTGTTTGCGTCCGAAGATCGCGGGCAGGATGACGAAGCCGAGCACGACCAGCCAGAAGATCAGGCCGATCGGAATGCCGCCGCCGCTGCTTTGACGCTGCGTCTTGTGGGTGCGATCGAACTCCTTAATCGCCGCGTCGGTGCGCGCCTGCGCCTCTTCGGGCGAAGCGCGCAGTTGCTTGTCGATCGCGTCGACGCCGGCGATCATCGCCGAGTTGATGTCGTCACCAGCGCGCAGCTTCGGCATCATCTGCTGCTGGATCATGACGCTGCTGAACGCGTCGGTCAGGATCGGCTCCAGCCCGGTGCCGACTTCCAGTCGCGGACCGCGCTGGCCGGCGGGATTGTTCGGCGCGGCGAACAGCACAGCGCCGTTGTTGACGTCACGGAGGCCGACGCCCCAGCTGCGGCCGAGCCGATACCCGTATTCGTCGAGCGGATAGCCCTGCATGTCGGCGATCGTCGCGACCACGACCTGCCGTTTGGTATCCTTCTGCAACGCCTCCAGCTTCGTCGTCAGTACCGCCTCCGTCTCCGGAGACAGAACATCGGCCGCGTCCACCACATAGCCGGTGAATTTCGGGAAGGTCTGCGCCTGCGCGGTTCCTGCCGTCATCAGCAGGAGCAGCGCGGCGATCCAGCGCATCATGACGCTCAGCTGGCCCGATTAACTGGCGTTACCGAAGTTCACCGCCGGCGCCTGCTCCGCGCCGGGCGACGTCGCCGCGAACGGCGTCAGCGGCTTGGCACCGTAGAAGATGCGCGCGCCGACCGCGTCGGGGAAGGTGCGGATGCGCGTGTTATACGCCTGCACCGCCTGGTTATAATCGGTGCGGGCGATGGTGATGCGGTTCTCCGTCCCCTCCAGCTGGCTCATCAGGGTGGTGTAGTTGCCCTGCGACTTCAGCTCGGGATACGCCTCCTGAAGGCGCTGCAACGACAGCGTCAGCCCGGCCTGCGCCTGCTGATACGCCTGAACCTTGGCAGGGTCGGTCAGTTGGTCCGGTGCAACGCGGATCTGGCTGGCGGAGGCGCGCGCCTGCGTCACCTGGGTCAGGATGTCCTTCTCCTGCGCACCCGCGGCACGTACGGTCGAGACGAGGTTGGGGATCAGGTCGGCGCGCCGCTGATACTGGTTCTGCACATCGGCCCAGCGCGCCTTCGCATTCTCCTCCGCGGTCGGCACCGAGTTGATGCCGCACCCGGCCAACAGGGCCGAAGCGCCGATGAGAACGGTGATCGAACGACGGGACATGCGTGAAGCTCCTGCTGTCTGTCCTATGGATATAGGACACTCGTGCCGCTTGGCGAAGGGGAAAACGGGGGTTAACCTCGCGCCAGGATCAACGACGGCGAAAGGGGCCGATGATGCTCAAGGAATTCAAGGCGTTCATCGCGCGCGGTAACGTGCTGGACCTGGCCGTCGCGGTCATCATCGGCGCGGCGTTCAGCAAGATCGTGACCTCGCTGACCGAGGACGTGCTGATGCCGATCATCGGCAAGCTGTTCGGTGGACTGGATTTCTCCAGCTACTTCCTGACGATGGGACCGGTGCCGGCCGCTTTGCAGGGGTCGAGCGACTATGCCGCCCTGAAGAAGGCGGGCGTGCCGCTGCTCGGATATGGCGAGTTCGTGACTCAGGCGGTGAATTTCATCATCGTCGCCTTCATCATCTTCCTGATCGTGCGATCGGTCAGCAAGCTGCTGCCGAAACCCGAAGCTCCCGCGACGGCGGAACCGGCCGACGTGACGCTGCTGCGCGAAATCCGCGACGAGCTGAAGGCGCGGCCGCGCGTCTGAGGCTTCGCTGCCCACCTGTCGGCTCCCATCACTGCGCTAACGGGAGCCGGTCGGCGTGATCGGCGGCAAGGCGCGCGTGCTTCGCCAGGGCTCGACACGAACGGTTCGAGCGGATGGCACGCGCTCCCACGTTCTGACGGTGCGAAACGCGTCTCACGAATGCGCGGCCGGAATGCTTTCGAACAAGCATCCCGGATCAGGCGCAGATGTCGTCTGTCGATCGTAGGCGGTCGATCAATAGGCCGGGCACGTGTTCGCGACAGCCGCGAGATTCTCGAGATGCCGCGGGATCGACCGGGCACCCAGAAAACGCTCCTTCGCATCGGTGGATTTCACCGTTACTTCGACTCCGTCCTTCATCAGATCAACGACGCGGTGCAGGAACTTGTGCTTGTCGCTTATCTTCTCCGGCACCGCTCCCAACGGACCGAGATACCCAATCGTGTGGGCAAGCCGATATCCCTTCTTGTGAAGGTAGCGGGCGACGAGATCGGCAAAGGCAGGATTGTTGTCGTTCTTGATGGAACTGTAGCACACGTCGCAGGAGATCGCGCCGAGATAGCGCTTCGGCAGGCCCTTCTCGATCAACCTGTCGACGACGACATTGTACGGCAGATATTCCTTCTGCCCGTAACCCGCCGAGTTGCTGACGTACGGCCGTCCCGCCGACCCGTGACCGGCGATCATGACCCGTGTCATCGGAGAAAATCCGAGACTCGCCAAGGGTTTGCCAGGGTCGTCATAGCATACGAGCGCGAACTTGCGCCCGTGATGAGTGCTGGCGCCGAGTGCCTCCGCCTTCTTGGTTTCCGCGATGAAATCACCGGCCTGATCCCTTTTGAACGGGATGAACACCAATCGGTCGACGGTCATCTTGATTATCCCCCTGACAATTGCGGGGACAATCCGTCAGCATCGAACGCGAGTCAATATTCCACGCAGATCGATCCTGATCTTGACCGGAGCTAGAACAGCGATCGGTCGGGCGCAAAATTTGTTTGTGAAGTAGTTACAGGGTCTTGATCGCGACGGGTCGTAATTTCGAAATCCGGAGGGTGAGCGACGGTCGATCGGTGCGCCATAGCGCCGACGTCCGTTCAGACACCGCTATCCGCGCTCGCCTGCGCGCGCCGGTGCTGCCATGACGTTCCGGAATGGGTTCGCGCCGGCATGACAGGCCGGGATCGGCATCCGGCTTACGCCGCGACCAGGTCCTCGGCGGTGGCGTCGGCGAGGCTGGTGCCGTCGAGGATGCGAGCGGTTTCGTCGCGGACGCGCATCATCGCATGGCGGATCGCGCAGGCGGCCTCGTCGGCGCAGTCTGCACAGCGACGATAGGCGGTGCGGCTGACGCAGGGGACCAGCGCCAGCGGTCCTTCGATCACGCGAATGATGTCGCCGAGCGAGATCAGGTGCGACGGGCGGGACAGGCAATAGCCGCCGAGCTTGCCACGGTGGCTGTGCACCAGTCCGGCATCGCGGAGGTCGGCGAAGATCAGTTCCAGAAACTTGCGCGGGACGTTCGCCTCCGCCGCGATCCGGGTCATCGGAATGGGCGGGCTCTGGGCCGGCGCGCGTGCCAGAAACAGCATGGCGCGCAGGGCATAACGGGAACGCTGGGTCAACATGATCGGGCCGCTATGGACCCGCATTGTGGCAAGCGGAAGGCCCCGGACCCGATGTCGTGAAAGACGTTGCGTCGATGCGCGCGACTACCTACATCCGTGGCTGCCGGGTTTACCCGGCTATGGCGATAAAAGGCGGCGCGCAATAGATGCAGCGGACCCGGGGGCGGTACCCGGCGGCTCCACCATTTACGCCGATCTGCAACCGTTTCGGCGGGTGGCGGGACGGCGTAACTGACGGGGCCGAACTAGGATCGACGTGTGTTGAAAAACGCTGCTCTTCGCTCGGAATGGGACCACCGTAACGGCCCATTACACAAGTGCCAACGATAACGAAGCACTCGCGATTGCGGCGTAACTGAGGGCCTCACGGCCTAAGGTTACTCCAAAATAGCGCGGTTGGACCCCACCGGGCAACAGAAGGGGAATCCAGCGGTACGGGGAGCACCGGGCAACAGAAGCTCCCCACTTCCCCCTTGTACTACCGGGCTTGCGACCCGCTCGCGCTGGGGTGGGTCGACGATGAGCTTTCGCCGTCTACTCACCGTCACCCCGGACTCGTTCGCGACTTATCCCTTCGAGACACGTACCGATCTTATGTCTCCGCGGTGGCGGGGACTCACCACTGAGCTCCTGCCTTCGCGGGAGCACATGGGATGTCCCGTGCCTGTTCGAAGGGGATAATTACCTGCTCGTTCCGGGTGGCACCGCGCGGATAACCCGGAGTTTCGCCTACTTGTCGGGCCGAAAGCCGCGTAATGGACCCGGAACACGTCCGGGGTGCGCTTCGACGCACCCTCCCTCCAGGGCACGGCTTACGTCGCCGCCGCCAGTATGCAGTAGACGAGTACGGGAACGCCGATCAGCAGGATCATCAGCAAGAGGTTGAGATCGATCAGACGTTCCAGGCCGGTGGCGTGGGCACGCGGCCGAGCATCGGGGCGGGCAGTCGGGCGGGCACTGGGCGGTTGTGGGTGTTCCACGTCCTCGATGTGAAGGTGGAACCGGTGGGAGAAGAAGCTCTCCGGCCGCATGATCAGGTGCGGTTCGGTGGTTGCGGTGGAGCCGGCGGGGGCAATGGGCTCCGATCGGCGATCCATCGCCGATGCGTTATCGTCAGACATGGTGCGTTATCCGCTTATTCGAGAACACGGGCGCAAGAGCGCGACCGTGGATCGTCAGATCGAATAAGTCCCGGACTCGGACCGGATGCCCGAGCCCGGGCTACAGGCGCGCGGCGAGTTGGCCGGCGTGGTTGCGGAAGCGCAAATATGTCGCGGGGGCGTACACAGGACATAGATGACAACTCCGTCATCTTTGGTCAAGCCCTGCCGGTAAATGCTTGAAGCGGCTCCGGGTCCGCACCGTTCACCGCGGCGTCGGGCGGCACTTGCCAGCGTCCGTCGTCGATGCGACGCTCGGCGTCCGAAGAGGAGGCCGACATGCAAGAGGCGAACATACTGGTGATGCGGCGAGCGGCGATCCTGTGGACCGGCTCCGCCCTGGTGACGGGCTTCAATATCTTTGCGGCGTACGCACAGGATCAGCGTCTGGTGATGGGGGCGCTGGCCCTGACGGCGGCGTTCGCCCTGTTCGGGGTAGCTTTCGGGGTCTGGGCCGCACGCAAGGTCACAGCACGACCGTAGCGCGGCGGGCGTTGGTGGCTCCACGCGGTCGCCAATAAAAAAAAGGGGCCCGGTCGCCCGAGCCCCTTTTCGTCATTCCAAGACGAGGATCAGTCGCGATCGCCGGTCAGGAAGGCTGGCGCGAACTCGGGCGCGGGGCCGCGATCGTCATTGGCATCGTTGCCGCCGCTGCGGGGTGCGCGGTCGCCGCCACCGTCGCTGCGGGGGCCACGATCGCCACGATCGCGACGCGGGCCGCCACGGCCGCCACCTTCGCCGCCGCCGCGCGGGCCGCGGTCGCCGCCACGGCCGCCATCACGGCCACCGTCACGGTCGCCACCGCCGCTGCGCGGACCGCGGGGACCACGATCGCCGCCCTCACGGGGCTCGCGGGCCGGACGCGTGTCCTCCAGCTCGGCACCGGTTTCCTGATCGACGACGCGCATGGACAGGCGAACCTTGCCGCGCGGATCGATCTCGAGGACCTTGACCTTCACGTCCTGCCCCTCGGACAGGACGTCGGCGACCTTCTCAACGCGCTCGTTCTTGATCTCGGACACATGGACGAGACCGTCCTTGCCGCCCATGAAGTTCACGAACGCCCCGAAATCGACGAGGTTGACGACCTTGCCGTCGTAGATCTTGCCGACCTCGGCCTCTTCGACCAGGCCCTTGATCCACTTGATCGCGGCTTCGATCTGCGCCGGATCGGACGACGACACCTTGATGACGCCCTCGTCGTCGATATCGACCTTCGCGCCGGTGGTGGCGACGATCTCGCGGATCACCTTGCCGCCGGTGCCGATGACTTCGCGGATCTTCGACTTGTCGATCGTGAAGCTCTCGATACGCGGTGCGTGCGCCGACAGTTCCGAACGGGTCGAATCGAGCGCCTTCGCCATTTCGCCGAGGATGTGGGCGCGGCCCTCATGCGCCTGCGCAAGCGCGACCTTCATGATCTCCTCGGTGATGCCGGCGATCTTGATGTCCATCTGAAGGGACGTGATGCCCTCCGACGTACCGGCCACCTTGAAGTCCATGTCGCCGAGGTGATCCTCGTCGCCCAGGATGTCGGACAGGACGGCGAAGTCCTTGCCCTCCAGGATCAGGCCCATCGCGATGCCCGACACCGGGCGCTTCAGCGGCACGCCGGCATCCATCATCGACAGCGAACCGCCGCACACCGTTGCCATCGACGACGAGCCGTTCGACTCGGTGATGTCGGACAGGACGCGGATCGTGTACGGGAACTCCTCCTTCGTCGGCAGCACCGGGTGCAGCGCGCGCCACGCCAGCTTGCCATGGCCGACTTCGCGACGGCCCGGCGCGCCGAAGCGGCCGACTTCACCGACCGAATAGGGCGGGAAGTTGTAGTGGAGCATGAAGTGCTCGTAGTTCAGCCCGTTCAGGCCGTCGATCATCTGCTCCGCATCGCGGGTGCCCAGCGTCGTGGTGCAGATCGACTGCGTCTCGCCGCGGGTGAACAGCGCCGAACCATGCGCGCGAGGCAGGAAGTGGACCATCGCCTCGATCGGACGGATCTGGGTGGTGGTGCGACCGTCGATCCGCACGCCGTCCTTCAGGATGGCGCCGCGGACGATGTCCGCCTCCAGCTTCTTCACCAGCTTCAGCGACGCGAGATACTCGGCCGGGTTCTCGTGCTTCAGACCCTCCAGCTCCGTGCGCGCCTTGGTGCGCGCCTCGTTGATCGCGGTCTGGCGCGCCTGCTTGTCGCGCAGCTTGTACGCGGCGGTCAGGTCGTTGCCGATGATCGCCTTCAGCTTGGCCTTGACGGCCTTAGCGTCGACGCCGGCCTTCAGCTCCCAAGGCTCCTTGGCGGCCTGCTCGGCGAGGTCGATGATCGCGTCGATCACCTGCTGCGACGCCTTGTGCGCGAACATCACCGCGCCCAGCATGACCTCTTCCGACAGCTCCTTCGCTTCGGATTCGACCATCATCACCGCGTCGTGCGTAGCGGCGACGACGAGGTCGAGCTCGCCCGACTTCACCTGATCGATCGTCGGGTTCAGGACGTACTCGCCCTCGACATAGCCGACGCGCGCCGCACCGATCGGGCCCATGAACGGCACGCCGGAAATCGTCAGCGCCGCGGACGCCGCGACCATCGCGAGGATGTCCGGCTCGTTCTCGCCGTCATAGCTGAGCACCTGACAGATCACGTTGATCTCGTTGAGGAACTCTTCCGGGAACAGCGGGCGGATCGGACGATCGATCAGGCGGCTGGTTAGCGTTTCCTTTTCGGTCGCGCCACGCTCACGCTTGAAGAAGCCGCCGGGGATGCGACCCGCGGCCGAATACTTCTCCTGATAATGGACGGTGAGCGGGAAGAAATCCTGCCCCTCCTTCACCGACTTGGCGGCGGTCACCGCGCACAGCACGACGGTTTCGCCGAGCGTCGCGAGCACCGCGCCATCGGCCTGGCGGGCGACGCGGCCCGTTTCCAGCGTCAGCGTCTTGCCGCCCCATTGGGTGGTCACGGTCTTGGTATCGAACATATCGTTTCCTTCACTCCCGACGCCAGATGCGACGGGGGCCTATGTGCGGACTTAGCCGGTCCGCGGCGGTGTGGGGCGAGTTGTCGCCCCCGCGCCAGCGCCACCGGATTGCGGGCTGGCCGATACGAGAAGGGCGACCCGCAGGCCGCCCTTCCGAATTACTTGCGAAGGCCGAGCTTCGCGATCAGTGCCAGATACCGGTCGCCATCCTTGTGGCGGAGGTAGTCGAGCAGCGAGCGACGCTTGTTGACGAGCATCAGAAGGCCACGACGCGAGTGGTTGTCCTTCTTGTGATCCTTGAAATGCTCGGTCAGGTTGCGGATACGCTCAGTCAGGATCGCGACCTGCACCTCGGGGGAGCCGGTGTCGCCGTCCTGGCGCGCATGCTCCTTGACGAGTTCGGTCTTGCGCTCTGCGGTAATCGTCATGAATCTTCCTTCGACATCGTCACGTTGAAGCCCCTGACGACCCGCACCTCTCCTGCGAGCACATCGACCAGCGCCACGGGCACATCGTCGAGCATCGCAAAGGCCGCGCCGTCGGTGGCTGCGATCCCGGCCAGTACACGCCCCTGTCGGAGCGCCCCTGCCTGGTCGGGGGTGAGGGAAAAAGCCGGGATGTCGTCCAGCCCCGCCCTCAACGGCAGGAGTATCTGTTCAAGGGCGCGCGCCTGCCCGAGTTCGTCCAGTTTGTCCAGCGATATCGCCTGCACCAGGTCGAACGGACCGGCCTTCGTGCGCCGCAGCATGGTCACGTGCCCGACCGTGCCGAGCGCCAGCGCGATGTCCCGTGCGAGACTGCGGATATAGGTGCCCTTGGAGACATGGGCGACGAGGGTGGCTTCTTCCAGTTCCTCCGCGATACGGGGCGGTGGCGCACCCGCAGGGCGGGATGGAGGGGCGGTCACGAGCGGCGCTGCTTGCGGCTCCCCCTCAACCAGCGTCGCTGGTCCCCCTCCCCGTGCCGGGGAGGATTTCAGCGAATGGATCGTCACATCGCGGCTGGCCAGCACCACCTCCTCGCCCGCCCTCGCGAGGTCGTAGGCGCGCTCGCCGTCGATCTTCAGCGCGGAATAAGCCGGCGGCACCTGCTCGATGGAGCCGGTGAAACGTGCCAGCGCCGCCTCCAGCGCCGTCGCCGTCGGCCGGACCGGCGAAGTCGCGATCACCACGCCCTCGGCGTCCAGCGTGTCGGTCTGCTCGCCGAAACGGATCGTGAAGGCATAGATCTTGTCGCCGTCGAGCAAGCGGCCGGCCAGCTTCGTCGCCTCGCCGACAGCGATCGGCAGCACGCCCGTGGCGAGCGGATCGAGCGTGCCGCCATGGCCGACCTTGAACTTGCCGTAGCCGCCTTGTCGCAGGGCGCGCTTCACCGCGCTGACGCCCTGCGTGGAGCCGAGCCCCAGCGGCTTGTCGAGTATGATCCATCCGTGCATCGCCGCGCCTCTACCCGACGCGGGCGCAAACGTCAGCGCTTCGCGACGCGCTTTCCACCCTTCGACGGGGGCGCGACGGTGGCGACGATACTCTTCACGCCGCAGGTGACGTTCGGATAGCGGAGGAAGCGGATGCGCGAGAAGCGGTCGAACGTGCCGTTGCTGTCGGTCGTATAGCTCAGCGTGTCGAGATTGCCGATATGGGGGCAGGGGCCGGTCGTGGTCACGCGGTACCAATGCTCCGTGCGGTCCCGGACCAGCAGAACGTCGCGGGTCGGGCCGAACTCCCAATCCCGCAGACCGCCGTTGCCGGCAAAGCTGATGACGGTTTCCTTTTCGGGGGGCGCCGCGGCTGTGGCGGTCTGGATCAGGGCGGCGGCGAGGATCGGAAGAAGCATAAGTTTCTCCTTATTTGGTAGCCGCTTAACCGGCGCTGACAGGCTCCGTTCCGGCGAGTGCGGCGCAGTAATGGCGGCGGCATAAAGCGACGTAGCGGTCGTTGCCGCCGATCTCGGTCTGGCGACCTTCCGCGACGGGACGGCCTTCGTGATCGACGCGCAGGTTCATCGTCGCCTTCCGCCCACACTGGCAGACCGACTTGATCTCGACCAGCGAGTCCGCCAGCGCGAGTAACCGCGCCGAGCCCTCGAACAGGCGCGCCTGAAAGTCTGTGCGCAGGCCGTAGGCGAGCACGGGAATATCGTGGACGTCCGCCAGCCGGGCGAGCTGGTCGACCTGCCCGGCGGTCAGGAACTGCGCCTCGTCGACGAGGGTGCAGGCGATCCGCTCCGCTGCATGCCGGGAGAGTACGCACGCCTCGATGTCGGTCAGCGCGTCGAACGCCGTTGCCGGCTGGGTCAGGCCGATCCGCGACGTGATCGTACCCCGTGCGAACCGGTCGTCGATCGCCGCGGTGAACAGCATCGTCGCCATCCCGCGCTCACGATAGTTGAAGTCGGCCTGGAGCAGGTTGGTCGACTTCCCCGCGTTCATCGACGCGTAGTAGAAATACAGCTTGGCCATGTCAGCCGAGGGTTTCGACGGGGATGGGGGACGATGACCCGGCGAGACTGGCCAGTTTTGCCTCGAAGCTGACGAAGCCGTCGGTGTCGCGTCCGCCGAGGATGTGCATCATGTCCGCAAAATCGGCTCCCGCCGCAAACCGGTCGATCGCCCATTCGGTCAAGTCGCGGTTCATGACAGAAACGGAGGGGAGGCGCAGAACGTCCTTTAGCGTGGCCGCAAGGTCGCTGCGTGGCATCCGGTAACTTGAGCGCAGGACCCACGCTGTCTCGAGAAGGACGGTGTCGGCGATGAAGCAATCCTGGGTTAGTAGAAAATGCTCGGCAAAGGGCGATTGCACGGGATCATCCTGCGTCACGTAGCGGACGATGATGTTGGTATCGACTGCTTTCACCGGTCCCAGTCCGGTCCGCCATTCGCCCACATCTTTGCAATTGATGCGCTCATGTCTTCGAGCGGAACAGGCGGACCATCATACCGGACGCGCGCGCGGATTCGCGCCGTAACCACATCGAACGGTTCTTTCAGCCCAGCCGGACGGCGTCGCAAGAGCACGCCGTCCGGTCGCTCGATCACGTCGAGCCGGTCGCCGGGCGAGAGATGCAGACGGTCGCGAACATCCTTGGGGATGACGACCTGACCTTTTCCAGAGATGATTGTCTGCGCGTTCATACCGGTAAGATGCGTCTTACCGGTGCCTGCGTCAATCCTCGATCAGGTCTCGCGCGACGGTCGGCTGACGGAGCAGCGCGTCGATATGGCTGCCCTCGTCAAAGCTTTCATCCGCCAGGAATTTGAGCTTGGCCGCGTATTTGTTCTGCACGCGGGCTGCGACTTCGCGCTGGAGGTACGCCGTGTTGGTGCGCAGTGCCTTCAGCACCGCCTCCTCGTCCTTGCCGAGCAGCGGCTTCACGAACACCGTCGCGTGGCGAAGGTCGGGGGACATGCGCACCTCCGTGATCGACACGACGTGCTTGGCCAGCACATCGTCGTGCACGTCGCCGCGGGCGAGGATTTCGGACAGGACGTGGCGCACCTGTTCCCCCACGCGCAGAACGCGAACGGACTTTTCGGGAGCGGCTTCGTCCTTACGCATCGTGTTGGTCCTGCGGTGCTGACACCGCCTCGTAGAAAGTGGTGGGCGTGTAGAAGGTCAGGCGATTGCTCGCCGGATCGGTGATCGTGATCTCGCGCGTACCCCACGGCGTCTCGCCCGGAACGCCGGGTCGCGCATTGCCGTGATGCTTGGCGAGCAGGTCCGCGGCGAATGCCACTACGTCGTCGACGGGAACACGGATCGCCGACCCCGGCGTGGCATCGCCGTAATGTTCCGACAGGTGCAGCACGCAATCGCCGCGCCGCACGCCTCGATACAACGGCAACCCGGGTTCGAAGCGGTGCTCGAACACCGTCTCGAACCCGAGGAAGTCGATGTAGAACGCCGTGGTCCGCGCCTCGTCGAAGCTGCGCAGGATCGGGATCGGCGCCTCGAGCATCGTCGCCTTACAGCGTCCGCTCGCGCATCTCGACCTCGAACGTCTCCAGGAAGTCGCCCGGCTTGATGTCCACGAAGTTCGACGTGAAGGTCACGCCGCACTCCAGACCCGCACGCACTTCAGGGACATCGTCCTTGAAGCGGCGCAGCGACGCGATCTCACCCTGGTAGATGATGACGTCGTTGCGCGTAATGCGTGCCTTGAGCGCCTTGCGGATGACACCGTCGACCACCAGCAGACCCGCCGCCTTGCCGTGCTTGCCGGCGGAGAAGACGTCGCGGATTTCCGCGCGGCCCACCACCGTCTCGAACGCTTCCGGCCCGAGTTCGCCCGCCATGCCGGCGCGGATCTCGTCGGTCAGGTCGTAGATGACGTCGTAGTACTTCAACGCCACCTTGTGCCGCTCGGCGATCTCTCGCGCCTTCGCATTCGCACGGACGTTGAAGCCGA
Source organism: Microvirga sp. SRT01 (assembly GCA_018139225.1). GTDB lineage: Bacteria > Pseudomonadota > Alphaproteobacteria > Sphingomonadales > Sphingomonadaceae > Sphingomonas > Sphingomonas longa. The sequence goes on along the minus strand of JAGSNX010000004.1, from coordinate 47,559 downwards.
TGATCGGCGCGCCGCTGGCACCGGCCAGCGTCACGTCACTCTCGGTGATGCCGCCGACGCCCGAGTGCAGGATGCGGGCGCGGATCGCGTCGGTGGAGATCTTGTTGATCGCCCCGACGATCGCCTCGACCGTCCCTTGCGTATCGGCCTTCACGACCAGCGGATACTCGATCGCCTGCTTGTCCTTCAGCGCGGAGAACATGCTCTCCAGGCTGGCGGGAGCGGTCGTCGTGCGCTTCTGCGTGATGACGCCCTGACGATACTCCGCGACCTCGCGGGCGCGCGCCTCGTTTTCGACGACCTGCAGCGGATCGCCCGCGGACGGCACGCCGGACAGGCCGAGCACCTCCACCGGCATCGACGGCCCGGCTTCCTTGATCTGGCGACCCTTGTCGTCGACCAGCGCCCGGACCTTGCCGCTCTCCGCGCCGACGACGAACACGTCGCCGACCTTCAGCGTGCCGCGATTGACGAGCACCGTCGCGACGGGCCCGCGGCCCTTGTCCAGCTTCGCCTCGATCACGGTGCCTTCGCCCGGACGATCGGGGTTGGCGGACAGTTCGAGCAGTTCGGCCTGAAGCTGGATCTTCTCGATCAGCGTATCGAGGCCGAGCTTCTTCAGCGCGGACACTTCGACGTCCTGCGTCTCGCCGCCCATCTCCTCGACGACGACCTCATGCTCCAGCAGGCGCTCGCGGACCTTCTGGGCATTCGCCTCGTGCTTGTCGATCTTGTTGATCGCCACGATCATCGGCACGCCGGCCGCCTTGGTGTGGTTGATCGCCTCGATCGTCTGCGGCATCAGCCCGTCGTCCGCAGCCACCACCAGCACGACGATGTCGGTGACGTTGGCGCCGCGCGAGCGCATGTCGCTGAACGCTTCATGGCCCGGCGTGTCGAGGAACGTGACCTTCGATTTGTCCTTCAGCGTGACCTGATACGCACCGATATGCTGGGTGATGCCACCCGCCTCGCCGCGGACCACGTCGGTGCCGCGAAGGGCGTCGAGCAGCGACGTCTTGCCGTGATCGACGTGACCCATGATCGTGACGACCGGCGGACGCGACCGCAGCGTGTCGGCGGCGTCCTCCGTCGTGTCGAGCACCAGATCGATGTCGGCATCGCTGACCCGGACGATGTTATGGCCGAATTCGGTCACCAGCAACTCGGCCGTATCCTGGTCGATCGTCTGCGTCATCGTGACGGGCATGCCCATCTTGAACAGCGTCTTGACCAGATCCGCACCCTTTTCGGCCATGCGGTTGGCGAGTTCCTGCACGGTGATGGCGTCGGGCACCTGCACGTCGCGGACCTGCTTGGCCTGCGGCTCGCGATTGCCGCCGAAGCCACGCTTCTCCTTCTCGCGCGCGCGCTTCAGCGCGGCGAGGCTGCGCGAACGCGCACCGTCGTCGCCCAATGCGCGGTTGACGGTCAGCTTGCCGCCACGACGCTCGTCACCCTTGCGATCGCGCTGCGTCGGCCGGCTGGGGACGCTGTTGCGCGGCGTGGCCGAGCCGGACGTGAACGCACGCGGCTGGGCGGACCCACCCGATGCCGCGGGAGCGGACGTCGGCGCAGCGGCAGCAGGCTGCTCCACGGGCTTGGGCGCAGGCTTCGGGATCTCCGGACGCGCGACCGGCGAGAAACGGCGCGGGGCCGGCATCGACGGATCACGGGCCAACTCGATCGTCGGCGCAGGCGCGGGGGCAGGTGCGGGCGTCGGCGCCGCCCGCACTGGCGCAGGGGCCGGCGTAGCGGCCGGTGTCGGGGCGGGAGCCAGTGCCGCGGGAGCAGGGGCTGCTTCGGCGACCGGTGCTGCCTCGGGCTGCGGCTCGGGCGTCGGCGGCACCGGCCGCTCGACCGGGCGGAAGCCACGGCCCGCGGGGGTCGGCACCACGACGGGGGCGGCGGGAGCCGGCGCAGGCGCGGCTTCTGCGACCGGAGCGGGCTCCGGGGCAGCCGGCGTCTCGACGACGGGCGCGGCGGCAAGGGCTGCCGCACGCTCTTCGGCGCGACGACGCTCGTCCTCGGCGGCACGGGCCCGGTCGGCGTCCTCGCGGCGGCGCGCATCCTCCAGCGTGTGCATGCGCTGATCCTCGGCCTCGCGCAGCATGCGGGCCTGACGCTCCTGTGCCGTCTCGTTCGACGGGGCGGGGCGGGGGGCAGGCGCGGCGGCAGGTGCCGGCGCGGCCTCGACCGGCGCGGATGCGGCGGCCTCTACCTGCGGCTCGGCAGCGGGCGCGGGATCGCCCGGGCGACGCAGGACGCGCGCCTTCTTCGTTTCCACGATCACCGTATTGGAGCGGCCGTGGCTGAAGCTCTGCTTCACCTTGCCGGTCTCGACCGTGCGTCGCAGCCCCAAAGGCGCGCGCATTCCGAGTTTCGGCTTGTCGTTGTCGGTGTCGCTCACTCAAATTCCTCGTGCACAGTCGCGGCCGGTGACGCCCCGGCCCGGATGTCATCCGGGCGGTGCGCCGATGCGCCTTGCGAGGCCGTTTCGCAAGGGGCCGTGGGTTCGCGCAGATGGTCCTGCGGCGATCCCGGTTGGGGTTCGGGTCCGATGAAATGCAGCCAGCGGCCGAGCGCATCGCTCACCCGCTTCGCCGCCAGCCGGTCGGTCAGGCCGATATGTACCACATTCTCGCGGCCCAGCGCCAACGACAATATGGGGCGTTCTACCGGCAACGCCAACCCCTTCAGGGCGGAACCTTCACGATCCGATCCGACCCGCCACGCCTGCGCCAGCTTGGCGCGGCCGTCGAGGCCCGAGTCGGCTGCATGATACAGCGCGTGAAGCTGGCCGGAGCGCGCCGCCGTCTCGATCCGGTCGAACCCGGTCAACAGCATGCCGCCACGCGCCTCCAGCCCCAGCCGGTCGAGCGCATTGCGTTCCAGCGCCGACGTTATGAGCGCGGGCAGATCGTCGCCCAGTTCGAACTCGCCGGTCTTGAATGCCCGCGCCAACGCACCGCGCAGGCGACCCTTATTGTAGCTGGCGATCAGTTCGGCGCGATCCACGCCGATCCACGCACCGCGGCCGGGGGCCTTGGCGCGCACGTCCGGCAGCACCCGCCCGTCGGGGGCGAGCGCTAGCCGGATCAACTGAGAGCGCGAGTCGTGCTCCCGGCTCAGGATACACTTGCGGGTAGGATCGTCCTCTCGCGAGGACGCGTCCGGCCGCGAAGAGGCGTTCGTCAGGGTCTCATTGCGAGGGGTCCGCATGCGCGTCCTCCCTCGAATGAGCCACGGCGATGATGCGACGATCGGGCATCAGGCGGTCTTGTCCTCGTCCGAGCCGGCGTCGGAGTCGGCGTCGGAGTCGGCGCCCGCCTCGGCTGCGGCCACCGGAGCGGCGTCTGCCGTCTCGACCTCAGCGTCGACCTCGCCCTCGCCCAAAGCCGCGGCCGGAGCCTCGTCCTCGAACCAGTGCGCGCGGGCGGCCATGATGATCTCGTTACCCTGTTCGTCGGACAGGCCGTACTGCGCCAGGATGCCGCCCTTCGGCTCCGGCCGCTTCGGCGCGTCCTCGTTGCGGCGGCGCGGCTCGACGCGCTTCTTCTCGACCAGTTCGTCGGTCGCGAGATCGGCGAGATCGTCGAGCGTCTTGATGCCCGCCTTGCCCAGCGTGACCAGCATCGCCTCGGTCAGATACGGCATTTCCGCCAGCGCGTCCTCGACGCCCAGTGCGGTCCGTTCCTCGCGATTGGCCTGCTCGCGGCGGTCGAGCGCTTCCTGCGCACGGCTCTGAAGCTCCGCACCCAGATCGTCGTCGAAGCCTTCAATGCCGGCGATTTCCTCCAGCTCGACATACGCGACCTCTTCGAGGCTGCTGAAGCCTTCGGCCACCAGCAGCTGTGCGAGCGTCTCGTCGACGTCCAGCTCGTTCTGGAACAGCTCGGAATTCGTGACGAACTCCTTCTGCCGCTTCTCCGACGCATCGGCCTCGGTCAGGATGTCAATCGCCTTGCCGGTCAGCTGCGACGCGAGGCGCACGTTCTGGCCACGACGGCCGATCGCCAGCGACAGCTGGTCGTCGGGGACCACAACCTCGATCCGCTCCTCCTCCTCGTCGATCACGACGCGGCTGACGCTCGCGGGCTGAAGCGCGTTGACGACGAAGGTCGCGATGTCGGGCGACCAGGGAATGATGTCGATCTTCTCGCCCTGCATCTCCTGCACGACGGCCTGGACGCGGCTGCCCTTCATGCCGACGCATGCGCCGACCGGATCGATTGACGAGTCGCGGCTGATGACGCCGATCTTGGCGCGCGATCCCGGATCGCGGGCGGCAGCCTGGATCGTGATGATGCCGTCGTAGATCTCGGGCACTTCCTGCGCGAACAGCTTCTTCATGAAGTCGGGATGTGCGCGGCTGAGGAAGATCTGCGGGCCGCGGTTCTCGCGCACGACCTTCAGGATCAGCGAGCGGATGCGATCGTTGACGCGGACGACTTCGCGAGGGATCTGCTGGTCGCGGCGGATGACGCCCTCGGCGCGGCCGAGATCGACGACGACATGGCCGAATTCGACACGCTTGACGACGCCGGTGATGATCTCACCCTGACGATCCTTGAACTCTTCGAACTGGCGCTCGCGCTCGGCGTCGCGGACCTTCTGGAAGATGACCTGCTTCGACGCCTGCGCCTGGATGCGGCCGAACTCGATCGGGGGCAGCGGATCGACGAGGAAGTCGCCGACCACCGCGCCGGGCTTCAGCTTCTGCGCGCCCTTCACGTCGACCTGCTTGTACAGGTCGTCCACCAGTTCCACGACCTCGACCACGCGCCACAGGCGCAGGTCGCCGGAGTTCGCGTCCAGCTTGGCGCGGATGTCCATCTCCTGCCCGTACCGGGTACGGGCCGCGCGCTGGATCGCGTCTTCCATCGCCTCGATGACGATCGCGCGATCAATCATCTTCTCGGTCGCGACCGAGTTGGCGATCGCGATCAGTTCGGCGCGGTTGGCGGTGGCCGTGGCCATCAGTGGTTATCCTCTACTGGCATCGACGACTCCTGGTCGTCCGATGCGTCTTCCAATTCGTCGGCCCCTTCCATCGAAAGGGGCGCGGTGGCGGCGATCAGCCGGTCGGTCATGACCAGCTTGGCATTGTCGATCTGGTCGAAGCGGATCGTGACGACACCGTGCTGGCCCAGGTCGACGCTGATCGCGTCGCCCTCGACACCGGCCAGATCGCCGGTCAGCTGCTTGCGCCCGTCGATCGTCTCGGTCAGGCGAATGCGCGCCTCGTGCCCGGCCCAGTCGGCGAAATCGCTGAGCCGGGTCAAAGGACGATCGATGCCGGGCGACGACACCTCCAGCCGGTACGCCTCCGCGATCGGGTCCTTGCCGGCGGCTTCCAGTTCGTCGAGCCGGTCGCTGATCCGGTGCGAAAGGGCGGAGCAATCATCAATGTTCAACTGGCGCGTATCGGGGCGCTCGGCCATCACCTGCAACGTCGGGTCCGACTTGCCGCCCGTCATCTTCACGCGCACCAAGGCAAACCCGAGCGCCTGCGCTTCGGGTTCGATCAAGGCGGTCAGTGCGGCGATATCGGCCAAATCATGCTCCGGACAGGTATGCGGCTTCGGCGCCGCGGAGCTTGGCCCCGCAGCCTCTTCATCCGACGATGTAGAGAAAGCATGGCCGATATAGAGGAAGCACGAGGGGTGCACAATCCCCTTTGCCGCCCCTTGGTCCGCGGACCGGAACCGCTACACCATGTCGCTGGTATTCCCGCCGACTTCGCTCTTGTCACAGGATGATCCGTGCTTCGACACAGCCTCTTCGCCGCCACGCTGCTCCTCTCGTCCGCCGCCGCCTGTTCGGCGCAGGAACCCGCTTCGGGATCGACCTCCGCCAAGCCGTTCGTGGAGACGGTCGTCGCCGACTTCGACTCGCCCTGGGCGATGACGTTCCTGCCCGACGAGCGCCTGCTCGTAACGGAAAAGGACGGCCGGATGCTGCTCGTCTCCGCCGATGGCCAGCAGAAGCAGACGGTGGCGACGATCACCGTCGACAGCGCCGGGCAGGGCGGCTTGATGGACGTCGTTCTCGCGCCCGACTTCGCGACCAGCAAGCGCGTGTATTTAAGCTACTCGGCGGCGGGAGAGGGGGGCAAGGGCGTGACGCTCGCGCGCGGTCGTCTGCGCGCCGATGGTGGCGGGGGCGAGCGGCTCGGCGAAATCGAGGTGCTGTTCCAGGCACGTCCGTTCGTCGACGGCAGCGGCCATTTCTCCGGCCGCATCGCGTTTTCGCCTGACGGGAAATATCTGTTCTTCACGAATGGCGAGCGGCAGAAGTTCGATCCCGCCCAGGACCCCAAGGTCACGCTCGGCAAGGTGCTGCGCCTGACGGTCGACGGCAAGCCCGCGCCGGGCAACCCGCTGGCGGCCAAAGGGTTCGCGCCGGAAGTGTGGAGCTATGGGCACCGCAACCTGCTCGGGCTCGCGTTCGACAAGGCCGGCAATCTCTGGGAGCAGGAGATGGGGCCGAAGGGCGGCGACGAGGTCAACCTCATCCAGCCGGGTCGCAACTATGGCTGGCCGAATGCGTCGAACGGGTCGCATTACGACGGTCGCGACATTCCGGATCACAAGGCGGGCGACGGTTACGAAGCGCCCAAAGTGTGGTGGAACCCGTCGATCTCGCCCGGCGGGCTAATGATCTATTCGGGCGCGCTGTTTCCACAATGGAAGGGTGATGCGTTCATCGGCGGCCTGTCAAGCAAGGCCCTTCTGCGCGTCGACCTGAACGGCACCAATGCCACCAAGGGCGACCAGTTTCCGATGGGCGCCCGCATCCGTGAGGTCGAGCAGGGGCCCGAAGGCGCGATCTATGTGCTGGAGGATGGCGGTCAGTCGCAGGGGCGGCTGATCCGGTTGACGCCGAAGGGGTAGGAAGGGGGGCAATCATCAGGTCTGCCCAGTCCCTCGCAATCAGCCCGGCGAAGTTCGCCCTCCTCCTGACCCGTCATCCCGGCGCAAGCTGCCATCTCCTTGTGGCGAGCGGATCGCGCCGTTGCTTGAGATCCCAGCTTTCGCTGGGATGACGGTGGAGGCTCCGGATCGCGACCCCCTCCTTGGCGGTGAGCCAGCAATATGGCCCCCCGCTACATCACCGCTCGATCAGGTAATTCAGCCGCGCCGCCGCGATCGGCTTGGCGCGGTCGTCCTGCCACGCCGTCGCCTCTACGTTGGCGATGCGGTTGCCCAGCCGCGTGACGACGCCTGCGGCATAGGTCACGCGGTCGCGCCCGCCGCGCTGGTAGTCGACGGTGACGTTGATCGGCTTGATCCGTCCGCCGCCGTCCGCCTCCAGGACATGCGCCAGCGCGGCGATCGCCGCGACCTCCAGCAGACCGGCGATCGCGCCGCCGTGTAAAAAGCCGGGCCGCCCCAGCACGGGCTCCCCGAACGGCAGCACCAGCAGCGGCGCCCCTGCCTCGTCGCGTTCCAAGCGCGCGCCGAGTGTCGCGGCATAGGGGGGAAGCGCGATCATGTGCGCTGATCCTGCAAGGGAACATCCTTGGCGGGTGCATCCATCAGCATGAAGGTGCCGGCGACATGCGCAATCGGATCGTTCGGAGCATCGTGATAGGCGACCCCGCGCACGAACGCGACCGACCGTGACAGCCGGTAGCACTCGCCGCGCCCGATCACCGCGCGCTCTGGCGTCGCCGGCCGCAGGTAGTCGACGCGCAGGTCGAGCGTCACATGCGGCGCGAACCGGCCGCGCCGGATCCACACCGCCGAACTGGTCGCCATATCCATCAGCGCGACGATCGGTCCCGACGCCAGGATGCCGGTGGCCGCATCGCCCACCAGCTTCGCATCATAGGGCAGGATCAGGTCGATCCATCCCGGCCCCTGCGCATGGAAGCCGATCGCGAGCTGGCCGGTATGGCCGCCCTTGATGAGGTCGAAGAAACGTTCTGGGTCGAAGCCGGGCATCCGGCGCTTCATGCCCCGGCCTGCGCGTGAAAGGCAAATGCGTCGCTCTCGTCCTGACCGCTCGCCTGCGCTACGCATCGGAAAACGATCGGGAGAGAGCAGCCATGACGCGCGTGACGATGACGGTGGAGGACGGTGTTGCGGATGTCCGGCTCGCCCGCGCGGAGAAGCTCAATGCCCTGGACGCGGCGATGTTCGCGGACATCGCCGCAACGATCGACCGCATCGGGGCGATGACCGACGTGCGCGCGGTCGTGCTATCCGGTGAGGGCAGGGGCTTCTGCGCCGGCCTCGACATGGCGGCGATGGCGGGAGGTGGCTCCGGCCTGCTGACGGCGGAGCGGACGCATGGCCCGGCCAATCTCGTCCAGCACGTCGCGTGGGGCTGGCGCGCGCTGCCGCAGCCGGTGATCGCCGCGCTGCACGGCGTCGCGCTCGGCGGCGGGCTCCAGATCGCGTCGGGCGCGGATATCCGCATCGCCCACCCCGAGACGCGACTTTCGGTGCGCGAGCTGCACTGGGGCATCGTGCCGGACATGGCCGGCTTCGCCCTGTGGCGCGGCACCGTGCGCGACGATCATCTGCGCGAGGCGATCTACGCCGCGCGCGAGTTCGCGGCGGTGGAGGCGGAGCGGCTCGGCTTCGTGACCCGGCTGGCGGACGATCCGCTGGCGGAGGCGCTGGCGCTGGCCCGCACGATCGCCGGCCGGAGCCCCGCCGCGATCCGCGCGGCGAAGCGGCTGGCGGGGGCCGAGGGTGATGCCGCGACACTGCTCATGGCCGAGACGGAGGAGCAGCAACGCTTGATCGGCACGCCGGAGCAGACCGAACAGGTGCGTGCGAACATGGAGAGGCGTCCGGCCCGGTTTTGATCGCCGGCATCTGCCGGGCGAGCCTCAGTTCTAACTTGGAGCGAACACGCCATACCGCCCGCGCCACGCGGCGACTTCATCGTGCAGGTGGGCGGGGGCCGGGCCGTCGCCCATGACGAGCGCGGCGACCTCCTGGTCGGGGTGCATCAGCATCTTCCTCGATCCGTCGCTGAACCAGACCGGGATCAATCGATCGCAGACGACATCGAGGACGGTGCGGGCCATGCCGTTCTCGATCGCCGCGCTGCCCGCCAGCGCCCGGACGGTAATCGACACCCCCTCGAAACAATTCTGCGGCGCGCGATTGAAGGTGAGCGAGACGAGGAGTCCCGAGCGGTCGGGCCGGGCGTCATCGGGCAGGCGGGCGTCCCTGCGCCAGACGCAGAACCATGTCCGGCAGATGTCGGGGCGCACCGCATGGATTGAGCAGCCCCGATCGCCGAGGTGAACACATGGCGTGCCCGCGGCCTTCCTGAACTCGGGGGTATCGACCGTCAGCGTCGTGCAGCACGCGGTGCATGCTCCGCAATCGCGATCGGGCAGGACCGGCCCGAGCAGCATGGTTTCCAGATCGGCCGGTGCGTGCATCCGCCGTGGGTTGCCTCCAGCCGCACTGCGACACAAGCGCGATCTCCACCGTCCGTGTCCTGTATCGCGAACGCGCGTGACCGGGGCGTCGCGAGTCCCCATAAGGTGCCCGCCTGCATGGGAGCCGCCCGATGACCTTCTCGCTGTACGACGCCGTGATACCGTCCAACCTCCAGATCCTGAGCGCGATCGACGCGCTGCTCGACAAGGCTGCGGCATTCTGTGCGGACCAGGGTACGGCGGAGGCCGACCTGATCGACGCACGTCTGTCGCCCGACATGCTGCCGTTCGGTTATCAGGTGAAATCCTGTGCGGCGCACTCGATCGGCGGGATCGAAGGGGTTCGGGCGGGCAGCTTCTCCCCCGACCGGTCGTCATGGCCGACCGACTTTGCGGGGCTTCACGCATTGTTGCAGACCACGATGGCGAGCCTGAAGGCGTTGGACCGCGACATGGTCGACGTGCTGGTCGACAGCGACACCCACTTCGCGTTCGGCGAAACGCGCATGCCCTTCACCGGCGCCAACTTCCTGCTCTCGTTCTCGCAACCGAACTTCTATTTTCACGCCACCACGGCGTACGCGATCCTGCGCGCGCAGGGCGTGAAGATCGGCAAGCGCGACTTTCTGGGCATTCCGCGGATCAAGCGCTAGGCGCGCGGCCCCGATCGTTCCGGGCGGGCTGGTGTCGGTCTAGGCTGGAGCGGGTGAAGGGAATCGAACCCTCGTCGTAAGCTTGGAAGGCTTCTGCTCTACCATTGAGCTACACCCGCGTGCCGTACCGATAGCATCGGTGGGCGGTGGTGGACAGGGCTGGATTCGAACCAGCGTACGCTTGCACGGGCAGATTTACAGTCTGCTGCCTTTAACCACTCGGCCACCTGTCCATTGGGCCGCCCACGGCGAGGCGGCTCCTTGGCGAAGCGCGGACCTGCTGTCAACGCCTGCCGGTCCGATCGCCGCCGAGAAAGGTTGCGCGCGTGCCGCCGTCCGCATAGCTGTGCGGCAACGAAGGGGAACCCATCATGCGTCACCTGCTGCTTGCCGCGACCGCGGCCGTCATCGCCATGCCTGTCGCCGTGTCGGCGCAGGAGAACGTCACCAATCGCATCATCGACGAGGGTACGAACCACAGCCAGGTGATGCCGACGGTGCAGCATCTGACCGACGTGATCGGCCCGCGGATGACCAATTCCCCTGCGATGCGCGTCGCGGAGAAGTGGACCGCCGACAAATTTTCGCAATGGGGCCTGAAGAACGTCCACAAGGAAGCGTTCCCGTTCGGTCGCGGCTGGACGATCGAGCGGTCCAGCGTGCGCATGACGACGCCGCGCGTGGTGCAGCTAACGGCGATCCCGATCGCCTGGACACCCGCGACGCAGGGGACGCTGACCGCACCCGTCATCGTCGCGCCGATCGAGAAGGAGCGCGACTTCGCCAAGTATCGCGGCCAGCTGCGCGGCAAGATCGTCCTCATCACCGAACCCGGCACCGGCGACGAGCCGACCACGCCCGATTTCAAGCGGCTGTCGGGCGAGGACCTGTCGAAGCTCGACCAGTTCCAGCAGCCGAGCTACGACCCCGCCGCCAACGACCGTCGCCTAAAGCGGCTGGATTACGCCAAGAAGCTCGACGCGTTCCTGACGGCGGAGGGCGCGGTCGCCTACGCCACCAAATCGTACCGCGACGGCAAGCTGGTGACGGGCGAGGGCAGCCTGTTCGGCGTCGGCGAGACGGGCGCGCTGCCCGGTATCCAGATCGCCGCCGAGGATTACCGCCGCCTCGCGCGCCTCGCCAAGACCGGCGCCGCCCCGACGCTGGAGATCGTCAGCGACGTGCGCTTCAACGATAGCGATACGAACGGCTACAACATCATCGCCGAAATCCCGGGTAGCGACCCCAAGGCCGGCTATGTCATGGCCGGCGCGCATTTGGATTCGTGGGTCGCGGCGGACGGCGCGGCGGACAACGCCGCCGGCTCGGCGATGATCATGGAGGCGGCGCGCATCCTGGCCGCGACCGGCGTCAGGCCGAAGCGGGCGATCCGCTTCGCTTTGTGGGCAGGCGAGGAGCAGGGCCTGCTCGGCAGCCTCGCCTATGTGCAGAAGCATCTCGCCACGCGCGGCGCCCCGAACGATCCGGTCGCGAGCGGCGGCAACGCCTATTACACGTGGTCGAACCGCTGGCCGGTCAATCCGCAGCCGGGTTATCGCGACCTCGCCGCCTATTTCAACATCGACAACGGCTCGGGCAAGCTGCGCGGCCTGTATGCGGAGAACAATCCGGCGGTCGTGCCGATCTTCCGCGAGTGGCTCGCGCCGTTCTCGGCGATGGGCGCGTCGACCGTGGTCATGCGCCAGACCGGCGGTACCGATCACGTGTTCATGCAGCAGGTCGGCGTACCGGGCTTCCAGTTCATCCAGGACCCGCTCGATTATTTCCCGCGCATCCACCACACCTCGGTCGACACGTTCGACCATCTGAAGGCGGAGGACATGCGTCAGGGTTCGATCGTGCTCGCCTCCGTCCTGCTGTCCGCCGCCAACGCGGACAAGCCGCTCCCCCGCAAGCCGGTGCCGACGCAACCCGTCGTGACCGACCCGTATGCCTATTCGCAGGATGACGATTGATGGCCAAGCGTGGACACCGCCCCTCGACCGGCGTGGGCAATCGCCCGCGCATCTGGGGGCGCCACCCCGTCACCGCCGCGCTGGCGAACCCCGACCGCACCGTCCGCAAGCTGTGGATGACGCGGGAAGCGGCGGCTGCGCTGGACGTGCCGCCGGCGATCCCGGTGACCTTCGCCGATGTCGCCGACCTCGGCCGGCTGGTGCCCTCCGACGCGCCGCATCAGGGCGTGGTGGCTGAGGTCGATCCGCTCGACGACATGTGGCTGGCCGACCTGCTGGAGGCCGGTCGCGACGATCAACGTCCGCTCGTCGTACTCGATCAGGTGACGGATCCGCATAATGTCGGCGCGATCCTGCGCTCGGCGGCGGCGTTCGATGCGCTGGGTATCGTCACGCAGGACCGGAACTCGCCCCCCGAATCCGGCACGATCGCCCGCGCGGCCTCGGGTGCGCTGGAGACGGTGCCGTGGGTCCGCGTCGTCAATCTCGCCCGCGCGCTGGACGAGATCGCGGAGGCCGGCTTCTGGCGGATCGGCCTGACTGGCCATGCCCCCAAGACGCTGGCGGAGACCATGGGCACGCAGCGCATCTGCATCGTGCTGGGCGCGGAGGGCGAGGGTATGCGCCAGAACACCGAGCAGCATTGCGACGAACTGGCGAAGCTGCCCATCGGCGGCAAGGTCGAGAGCCTGAACGTCTCGAACGCCGCCGCAATCGCGCTCTACGCGGTGGCGACGCGGGGCTAGCCGCCATGCCCGCCTTCACTCTCCCCTTCAGGGGAGGGCCGGGGTGGAAGAGCCTTGGCAGGTCGCAGGCGAAGGCATCCACCTGTGTAGAGGAGGGGGCGACCGACGCCGTCCCCTCTTACAGCCGGCGCCCCAAGACCGCTTCGTCCGGCGTCTCGCGTCCGGTGCCCTCATCGTAGATCGTGAACGCCAGCGTCGCATCGCCGCGGCGACGCCAGCCATAATCGGACAAGGCCCGCAGCCGCCCGAAGACCTCACCCGTCCGGCGTCCCTTTGCCTCGACGAAGCGCGGTCGTCGATCCACCGCGACGATCGCGCCACCCAGTTCGGAGACGGGTTCGCCCGGGGCCAGTCGATAGCTGACGACCAGCAGCCGCCCGCCATCGGGCGACAGGCAATCGCCGGGCCACCCCGACAACAGCCGCAGCGCCTGCTGTTCACCGGATACACGCCACTGCCACAGCAGGCGGCCATCCCTGGCGAAGCGGCGCAGCCGCGTGAACGGCCGCACCGCCGCCGCCCGCGCGCAGGAGCCGGCGGGTGCCTTGGTCGTCGCAAGTTCGCTTTTCTCCGCGCGCGCCGCCGCCGCATCCGCGACGAAACCGTCCGCTACGATACGCCCGCCCGTCTTCACCGCGGCGGTGACCGATCGGACCGCGCCGGGCTGGCCATCGATCGTCCAGCGGGCGGCGGGTGCCGCGACCTGACTGGCGGCGGTGGCGAGAAGCATAGGGATCATCACGGTGTCGCTGTCCGGGTGAAGGAGCCGGGAACGGCACTGAGCGGCGACGACGGACCCATGATCCGCTCGGCACGCTCGGTGGCATGCGTCATCTGGGGCTTGTAGTTCGTCGACGCTCGCTCGGTGCTGTAATTGGCCAGAATGTCCGCTTCATAGGTCGTTCGCTGTTCGGCTGTCCAGGTGGCGGGATCACGCGAGGCCTTGGGGTTGGCGGCGTAGAAGGTGTCGAGCGCCGCCCCGAATGCGTTGTCGACATGGGCGGGACGGTTGACGTGGTGGTTCAGGATCATCGCCGCTCCCTGTTCCGACGTGACGTAGTCGCCGGCCGGGCGCGTATAGGCGGCACCGGCGGGAACCGTGCCGACCGCCGCCGTGAGCCGGGTCTGGAAATCCTTGATCTGTTGCGCCTGGAAATCGGGGTCGCGACCCGCCTTTTGCAGCGGATCGAGCGCGGTGCCCCAATGGTCCGGCGCGCTCCGATCCTTGATGTACGCGGCGGTCTCCGGCGCGGTGGGCGTCTTGCCGTCGACCGTCAGCCGCAGTGCGAACGATGCGTCGCTATGTCCCTTGGCAACCCGCTCGACCGTCCAGCCCCGGTCGGCAAACAGCGTCCGGTATTTGTCGGGATTCGCCTCCTTGAAGTCCCAGACCTGCCGCGGAAATTCGCCGGTTCCCTGCGGGTTGACCGTCTTCTGCATCGCACCGACCGACACGATCTGGTTGTCATAGGCCTGCACCGAATCGAGCCGCCCCTCGCTGGCCGACATATGGCTGATGACGTGGCGCTCGGGCGCAGTCACCTTGCCCGCGGCTTGCAGGGTCTCCCACGCCGCGCTCTCGCCCACGCGGAATGCGGGGTCGCCCGCCGCCCGGTTGGGAAACGCCGGCCCGCCGATCTTGCCATACCGGTTCCACACAGCCACCTCGTAATCCGGCGTTTTCAAAGCCTGCGCCATGCGGGACACGTCGCCCGACCGACCGGCCCTGACCATCGCCGACTCCAGTGCATCGCGGTCCTGCGGATGTTGGCGGACGTGCACCGTCAGGGTGGGCACATCCGCCGTCTTGGCCAGCGTCGCGAGATCGCCTTTTCCTGGCGGGAGTGTTCCCGCTGCCGCTGCGGAGGACGTGAATAGCGAGAGTACTGAGGTCATGGCTCACTCCTTGCCGGTAATCCCTCGCTACGCCTCGCTTGCCAGCTGCTCCATAAGCGTTTCGGTTAGCCCGACACGCTGGCAGCGGTCCTGTCTTGCCCGGTCGGTCGTATATCGACGGCATGCCCGTCATCCGCCGGATCATCGCCCGGTACGCGCCGGATGGCTGGCGGACGGCCTGGGTCGATGGCGCTGCAGGACGATCATGTCGGCAACCTCACCTCGGATTGGTGCGGCTAACGCTGTCCTACAGCACGGTGCCGGATATACAGTGGGGCATGTCCGCCACCCGCCCGTTGCCGTGTTTCCCCGGATCATCGCCGGCGACCACGCGCGAAAGGTCCCGGCTGCGCGCGTTATCCCGTGACCTTTGGGACCTTTTGCGGCGCGCGGAGCCGGTAGGCGCGATCCGCCGCGATCAGTCTTCCGCGGCGATCGTCACGCGCAGGCCGTCGAGCGCCGGGCCGAACGGGATCTGGCACGACAGGCGCGAGGTCGCGTCGCGGTCGCTGGTGGAGTCGAGCAGATCGTCCTCATCGATCCCGATCGGCGGCAGCTTGTCGGCGAAGGCGGGATCGACATGGACGTGGCAGGTCGCGCAGCTCAGGCAGCCGCCGCACAGCGCCAGCAGCTCGTCGACGCCGCCGTCGCGGATCACTTCCATCACCGACAGGCCCGCTTCGCCGTTCAGTTCGCGGGTGTCGCCTTCACGGGTGGTGACGATCAGCGTGGGCATTGATGTATCTCCGAAACTCGGTCTCGTGCATGGCGGCGCGCCGCGTGCGGATCAAGCGGCAACACTCTTCACGGGAACGACGTCATGGGCCTGACTGCCGACCAGATACGCGCCAGCCTCGATGCGCTGGCCGAAGTGGAGCCCGCCTTCGCCACAGCGCTGGCCCGGATCGGCTATCCCGCGCCACGCTATCGTGGGCCGGGCTATTCCACCTTGCTGCGGACGATCGTCGGTCAACAGGTCAGCGTCGCCTCCGCCGCCGCCGTGTACGCGAAGCTGGAGGCGGTGCTGAGCGAAGCTGGGCTCGGCTCGCCGGACGATCCGCTCGCCATTCTCGCGGCGAGCGACGAACAGCTGCGCGCCGCCGGCCTGTCGCGGCAGAAGGCGGGCTATGCGCGCAGTCTGGCGGACGAGGTGGCGAGCGGGCGGCTCGACCTGACGGCGCTGCCCGCGGACGACGAGGAGGCGATCGCGCAATTGGTGCGGGTCAAGGGCATCGGCCGCTGGTCGGCGGAAATCTACCTGCTGTTCGCGGAGGGGCGGGCGGATATCTGGCCAGCGGGCGATCTGGCGGTCCAGATCGAGGTCGGTCGCATCCTCGGCCACGAGACGCGGCCCTCGGAAAAACTCACGCGGGAGGTCGCGGAGGCATGGCGACCGCATCGCGGCGCGGCGGCGATCTTCGCGTGGCACCATTATGGCGCGGACATGACGGTGTTATGATTCGGCGAGCCGCACGATGCACGTCCATTCGGCGTCGGTGACCGGCGACACCGACAGTCGTGACTGGCGCAGCATCGCCATGTCCGCCAGCGCCGGCTCCGCCTTCATCGCCGCGAGCGTGACGGGGCCGGGCAGGGGCTCGACGGCCTCGAGCCGGACGGACACCCAATTGTCCGCCGGGTCGCCGTCGGCCTGCGCGGCACGGGCGATGCGGGCTATCCCGACCGCTGCCTTGGCCTTGCCGCTGTGATAGACCAGCACAAGCTCGCCGACGCTCATGCGCTTCAGATGCCCGGCGGCGGCATGGTTGCGGACGCCGTCCCATTCGGTCCCGCCGTCGCGGACCAGATCGTCCCAGCCATAGCTGTCCGGTTCCGACTTCAGCAGCCAGTGCATTGGCTGAACTCCCGTTAAACATCCCGTTCCGCGCGCATTCAGCACGTTATCGCTAATGACGGCAACACGGTCGCGGCTCGTGCGTTTTGACCAGGTGGACCGGGTATAGCGTATGGAGGTCTGAGATGACGGGTTTGTGGAAGAAGGCTGGGCTGGGTGCGGTGATGGCCGCGACGGTCCTGACGGCGGCGGCGCCCGCGGATGCACAACGTTGGCGCGGATATCGCGGGCATCACCGCGGCGGCGGCGATGTCGCGGCTGGCGCGGTGCTCGGCGGCATCCTGGGTCTGGGCGTCGGCGCGGCCATCGCATCGAGCAACCGGAACCGCTATTACGACCGCGGCTACTATGGCGGCGGGGGCTATCGTGGAGGCTATCGCGGCTATTATGCGCCGCCGCCTCCGGTGCGCTACCGCGGCTATTACGACGGCGGCTATTATGCGCCGCGCTGTTGGACGCAGTGGCAGTTCGATCCCTATTACGGGGACCGCGTGCCGGTGCAGGTCTGCAACTGATATCAGTTCGTCACGGGGAGAACGGCGTGGGGCTTCGGTCCCGCGCCGTTTTTTCTTGTCAGCGGGTCGTATCCCGGTAAGCCGCCAGCATTATGACCGATACGCCCCCCGATCGCCTCTCGATCAACCCCGACAGCCCCTATTTCGACCAAGCGCTGCTGGAGCGCGGCATCGGTATCCGCTTCAAGGGTGCCGAGCGGAAGGACGTCGAGGAATATTCGATCCCCGACGGCTGGATCCGCGTCGCGCTGGGCAAGAAGGTCGACCGCAAGGGCCGGCCGCTGACCCTGAAATTGTCGGGCGAGGTCGAGGCGTGGTTCGAGCGTCCTGCCGCGACGGACGAGGCGACGACCGACGAGGGCTGAAGCGCCTCCGCGGCGATGCGCTGGAGCTGCTGCGTGACGAGCGGGTCGAGCCCGAGATGCTCGGCCGCCTGCTCCCGCGGGCCCAGCGTGCGCGGATCGATGCCCGTGACCGCGCCGAAGATCGTCAGCGCCGACAGGTAATAGCCGGCGCTGCTGGCGTGATACTGGTCGTAGGTCCAGAGATCGACCTTCCCGTACGCGATGCCGTCGAACGGGTTGCCGTCGGCGATGCCGTTGCGGATTGCGATGTTCCATGCGGTGCCGACCGGGATCGGCCGGCCGAACATCGGGTCGGCGGCGCTGATCTGCGCATTGGCGGCGTACAGGTCGTCCGCCATGCGCGTGATCGGCTGGCCGGACCAGCGGCTGCCGGGTCGATAGGTCAGGTCGGCGCGCGACCATGTCGAGGTCAGATGGATGCTCGCCGCCTTGTTGCGGACCTTGAGCATCGCCGCGAGGGCACGGGCGGCGGCGGCGTGGTTGGTCGGATCGCCGGGCCGGGCGGCATCGAGCGTGCTGAATCCCTGCAGCAGTACGACATCCCATTTGCGGTCGATCAGTTGCCGCTTCTCCGCGAGGTGCCAGGCGAGGTCCTTGCCGGGCGAGGTTTCGAGGCTGACTTTCCAGTCCTGCTTCGTTTCCTCCGCGAAGGTCGCGAACAAGGCAGGGACGCCGCCGATGCCTTCCTTGTTGAGGTCGGTCACGCGGTCGGGGTGGTAGTGCTGGACGGGCGAGCCGGCGCCGAAGGTGAAGCTGTTGCCGACGAAGAGGATGGTCTTGGCGGCCGCGGGGGTGGTCGCGAGGAATGAGGCGGCCAGCAGTGGCATCCACCGCGGCGAAGGCCGGGGTCTAGTCGCCACGATCGATGTGACGGCTGTCAGCCCGCGCGTCGACGCGCCCGGCAACTGGACCCCGGCCTTCGCGGGGGTGGTGCGGACAGCGCGAGGCATTCGCCCCGAATCCACCATCACGCCGCCTGCGCTCCCGCCATTTCCAGCGCTTCGCTCGCCTCCAGCCATTTGGCTTCGGTCGTTTCCAGCTTCGCCTGCACCTCGGCGCGGCGGCGGTTGAGATCGCTCATCGACAGCTTGGCGAAGCGCGGCTCTGCGCCAGACGGGTCGAACATCGCGCGGTCGATCGCGTTGCGCTCCTTCGTGAGGCGCGCGGTGTCCTCCTCCAGATCGCGAACGGTCTTGCGCAGGGCGAGGTCGCGGTCGCGCGCTTCGGCGGCGGCCTTCTTGCCGGCCTTGCGATCGGCCTTGCTCTCACCGGGTTTGTTCGGTTCGCCCTTGAGGATGAACGCGATGTAATCGTCGAGGCTGCCGTCGAATTCCTTGGCGGTGCCCTCGTCGACCAGCACGAGCCGGTCGGCGGTGAGTTCGACCATATGGCGATCGTGGCTGACGAGGATGACCGCGCCCGAATAGTCGTTCAGCGCCTGCACCAGCGCCTCGCGCGCATCGACGTCGAGGTGGTTGGTGGGCTCGTCGAGGATCAGCAGATGCGGCGCATCACGGGTGATGAGCGCGAGCGCCAGTCGCGCCTTCTCGCCGCCGGACATCTTGCCGACCTTGCCCGTGGCGCGCTCGCCGGAGAAACCGAACCGGCCGAGTTGCGCGCGCACGGCGGCGGGTGTCGATCCGCGCATGATGCGGGTCATATGCTCCAGCGGAGTATCGTCGGAATCGAGTTCCTCGACCTGATACTGGGTGAAATAGCCGACCTTCATCTTGCCGGTGGCATTCATCTCCCCCTCCATCGCCGACAATTGCGCGGCCAGCAGGCGAGCGAGCGTGGTCTTGCCGTTGCCGTTGCGGCCGAGCAGTGCGATCCGGTCGTCGGGATCGATGCGCAGGTTCAGGCGACGCAGGATCGGCGTGTCGGCGTAACCGACGCTTGCCATGTCGAGCGTGATGAGCGGCGGGCGCAGTTCTTCGGGATTGGGGAAGCCGAACGACAGCGTCGGATCGTTCGCCATTTCCGCGATCGGCTGCATCTTGGCGAGCATCTTCTGCCGACTCTGCGCCTGTTTGGCGGTGGAGGCGCGGGCGGAATTGCGCGCGACGTAATCGATCAGCTTCGCGCGCTGCGCGTCCTGATTGGCCTTGGCGGCGGCGAGCTGCGCCATCCGCTCCGCACGCTGACGCTCGAAGGCGTCGTAGCCGCCGGGGTAGAGCGTGATCTTGCCGCCCTGAAGGTGCAGGATGTGATCGACGACGTTGTTCAGGAAATCGCGTTCGTGGCTGACGACGACGATCGTCGCCTTGTACGACTTCAGGAAGTCCTCCAGCCACATCACCGCTTCGAGATCGAGGTGGTTCGAAGGCTCGTCGAGCAGCAGCAGGTCGGGCTGCGAGAACAGCAGGGCGGCGAGCGCCACGCGCATCTTCCAGCCGCCCGAGAAGCTGTCGAGCGGCTGCGCCTGCATCGCCTCGTCGAAGCCGAGCCCGATCAGGATCTGCGCGGCGCGGGCGGGGGCGGTGTAGGCGTCGATCGCGATCAGGCGTTCGTAGATGTCGCCGAGCTTGTCGGCGTCCTGCTCCGTCTCGCTGGCGTGCATCAGCGCGGCGCGCTCCAGATCGGCGGCCAGGACCGTTTCAAACGGTGTCGCCTCGCCGTGCGGAGCCTCCTGCGCGATATAGCCGATGCGGGCACCGCGCGGCATGTCGGCGCTGCCGCCGTCCGGTTCGAGCTGGCCCGCGATCACGCGGACCATCGTCGATTTGCCCGCGCCGTTGCGACCGATCAGGCCGACGCGGCTGCCGGGAGGAAGCGTCGCGGTCGCGCCGTCGAGAATCGTGCGGCCGCCGAGGCGCACGGTGATGCCGTTCAGGTTGAGCATGCGGGGCACCATAGCAGATTGCGGCGGTGCAGCGAAGAGGGGGCGAAGTGGAGGAAGTGGAGGCGACCGGAAGGTGTGCTTCACTTCGGCCGTCATGCCGGGCTTGTCCTGGCATCTACGGCGCCGCGCGCCAGCGGACTGCGGATATGCGGAGCCGTGGATGCCGGGACGAGCCCGCATGACGGGAAGGTACAAATCTCCAGCATGTTGCCACTATGTCACGCCTGTGCCGTGTAGGACATAGCTGCCCCTATCCTGTCACAAATCACGCCTAGCGGGAGCGGCGACCCGCACCGGGTCCGGGATGACCGGTGCCGGGTCGTTGTTTTCGAAAGGGATTACCGTGACTGCTTCCGCCGCCCTCCGGGCGTTGCTTCTGCTCACCGCCGCCACCGGCGCGACCGCCGTCCACGCACAGGAGGCGGCACCGGCCGCTCCGGCCGCGCAGGACGACAGTTTGGGCGATATCGTCGTCACCGCCGAACGCCGGTCCGAGAACACGTTGCGCGTCCCCGTGTCGGTCGGCGTCGTGTCGGGCGACAATCTGCGCGACTATACGTCGGGCGGCGACGACACGCTGCTGTCGCTGTCGGGCCGCGTCCCCAGCCTGTATATCGAATCGACCACAGGCCGCATCTTCCCGCGCTTCTACATCCGCGGGCTCGGCAACATCGACTTCTATCTCGGCGCGTCACAGCCGGTGTCGATCATCCAGGACGATGTCGTGCTGGAGCATGTCGTGCTGAAGTCGAACCCGGTGTACGACGTGCAGCAGGTGGAGGTGCTGCGGGGGCCGCAAGGGTCGCTGTTCGGCCGCAACACCACCGCCGGCATCATCAAGTTCGACACGTTCAAGCCGACGCAGACGTTCGACAGCCGCGCGAGCGCGTCGGTCGGCACCTATGGCTCGGTCAATCTGGACGCGGGCGTTGGCGGGCCACTGATCGCCGACGTCTTGGCGTTCCGTCTGTCGACGCTGATCCAGCACCGCGAGAATTGGGTGGACAACAGTTTTGCGGGCACCAGCGCGGACTCGACCGCGACGCCGCGCAAGAACGCGATGGGCGGCTATGACGATCGCAATGTCCGTCTTCAGTTGCTGCTGACGCCGGGATCGGACTTCTCGGTCGATTTGTCGGGCCACGCCCGCTGGTATGACGGCACGTCGACACTGTTCCACCGCGCCGCCCTGACCAGGGGATCGAACGACGTGTCCCGCGAGCCGCGCGGCCGCGTCGCCTATGACGAGGCGAACGATAATCCGCAGTCCTACGACACGTTCGGCGGGTCGGTGCGCGCCGCATACGACTTCGGTGCGGCGACGCTGACCTCGATTACCGCGTACGAGACGACCTCCGGTTACAGCCGCGGCGATACGGACGGCGGTGCGGGCGCGAATTTCCCGGTGCGCGGGGTCGCCAACGGCTTCGGCGAGTCACAGGGCCAGATCCGCGATCTCGACCAGTGGACGCAGGAAGTGCGGCTGGCGAGCGACGGCGACGGCGCATTCCGCTGGCAGGTCGGCGGCATGTACTTCGACAGCCGCGACATCACGGACTTCTACCAGCGTACGTTTTTCCTGACGACGCCGGCGCGCAATCCCAACAACTGGGTGCGGTTGCACGACGTGAATACGTCGTGGGCGGGCTTCGGGCAGGTCAGCTACACGATCGACCGGCTGACGCTGACCGCCGGTGGTCGCGTGACCGAGGACAAGAAGCGCACGCAGTTGCTGAAGACGGTGCTGAGCGCGACCGGCGTCAACCAGTATCCCGCCACCGGCCGACGCGACGTGACGCTGAAGGATACGCAGCCGAGCTGGGACTTCAGCACGCTGTATGCGGCCAGCGATGATATCAGTCTGTATTCGCGCGTCGCCCGCGGTTTCCGCGGACCGACGATCCAGGGCCGGTCCGCGGTGTTCAACACCGACTTCACGACCGCGGATTCGGAGACGATCCTGTCATGGGAGACGGGCGTGAAGACCCGCCTGCTGAACAACACGCTGAGCCTGAACGCGACGGTCTTCGGTTACCGCGTGAAGGACATCCAGCTGAACGGCAACGACGTGTTCGGCAACGGCATCCTGTTCAACGCGCGCCGCGCCGACGCTTACGGTGTCGAGGCGGATGCGACGTGGCGGCCGGTGCGCAACGTCACGCTGGGGCTGGGCGGAAGCTGGCTGCACAGCGAGATCAAGGATCGGGGAGCCGAGACGCAGATCTGCGCGCTGAACGGCGTCGTCGTCTGCACGCCGTCCGCGCCGGTGCGATCGGTGCCGGGCGCGTTCGGGCCGGTGTACCTCGTCAAGATCGACGGCGAGCCGCTGCCGAATGCGCCGGAGTACAACATCAACGTCAATGCGCGGTTCGACCAGCCGCTGGGCAATGGCGGTCGCGCGTTCGTCGCGGGTGACTTCAACATCCAGGGCTACACGCAGTTCGTCCTCTACAAGACCGCCGAGTTCACCTCGAACGGCAATTTCGAGGGCGGCCTGAAGGTCGGATACAGCGCGCCCGGCGATGCGTACGAACTGGCGGTGTTCGCCCGCAACATCACGAACGAGAAGAACCTGAAGGGTGTGATCGAGAATTACATGGCCGCGGTATTCAACGAGCCGCGGATCATCGGCGTCTCGCTGTCGGGTAAGTTCCGCTGATCGGTCAAGCGAGCTGATGGACCACGACTTCGGCTGGCGCAAATGCGTTTCGCCAGCCGAAGTTTGGGGTCGACAGGGCGCGGTTGGCGGGTAAGGATCGGACGATGCGCTTGTCGATCCTTGCCCTCGTTGCCGCGTTCGTGTTCGCCGACACCGGGGCGGCCAAACCGCCTGCGCGGCAGGCGCATGCCTCGACCGACGTTGCTGGCGTGGAGACGTGGCTCCGACAGCCGGCGGCGGAGCGTCGCGGCGACGATCCCGCCTTCTCGCGGCCCTTGAGCAGGGCCGACGCCGCGCGGGCGCTGGCCGCGATGGCGAAAGCGCGCCTGGCGACGGTGGCGGCGGAGGACCGCGAGGCGATCGCTGCCAAGGCGCTGACGATCGGCGACAAGACGCTGAAATGGGAAACCCGTGTCTTCGGCGAAGCGCCCGCCGGGGGGCGCAGCCTGTGGATATCGATGCACGGCGGCGGCAACGCGTCGCCCGCCGTGAACGACGGTCAGTGGCGCAACCAGATCCGCCTCTACGAACCCGCAGAGGGCATCTACCTCGCGCCGCGGGCACCGACCGACACCTGGAACCTGTGGCACGAGCCGCATATCGACGGACTATTCCAGCGGCTGATCGATGCGCAGGTTGCGGTGAACGGGGTGAACCCCGACAAAGTGTACCTGCTCGGCTATTCGGCGGGGGGCGACGGCGTCTGGCAACTCGCGCCGCGCATGGCCGATCGTTTCGCGGCGGCGGCGATGATGGCAGGGCATCCGGGCGATGCGAGCCTGCTGCCGCTGCGCAACCTGCCCTTCGCCGTGTTCATGGGCGGGGCGGACGGCGCCTATGATCGCAACCGGCATGCGGCGGAGAAGACCGCCGAGCTGGCGCGGCTGCACGCGGCCGATCCCGGCGGTTACACTTTTATGTCGCGCATCTATCCGGGCTTGCCGCACTGGATGGATCGCAGGGATGCCGAAGCGCTGCCGTGGATGGCGCGCTTCACGCGCGATCCGTGGCCGAAGCGGGTGGTGTGGGTACAGGACGACGTGCCGCACGACCGCTTCTACTGGTTGGGTATCGGCGATGCAGGGCAGTTAAAGGTCGGTGGTACGGTCGTCGCGACGGCGACGGGGCAGGGGATCACGATCGCGGGCGACGTGCCGCCGGGACTGACGCTGCGGTTATCCGATCGCCTGCTCGATCTGGACCGGCCGGTGCTCGTGACGGTGAACGGCAGCGTCGTGTTCGCGGGCAAGGTACCGAGGACGGCGCGCGCGATCTGGCAGTCGCTGGAGGAGCGGGCCGATCCCGCCTCCGCCGCGACCGCGCTGCTGACGCTCGCCGGAACGGAGCGACCGGACCGTTAACCCGGACGGCGTATGTGCCGGCGGGGGACGTCGCCGCGGATCGGGTGGCACGGCGGCGCGGATCGGGGCAGAACGTGGGAATGGACTGGCGCAGAACAGCGGCTTGGGTCGGGATCGCGGTGCCGCTGGCGGGCGTTGCGGCGCTGGCGTTCGTCAATGCGCGGCCTGTATCGGTGCCCGTGGTGGTGAAGCCCCTGGCTCGTGTGCCTGCTCCGCGTGCCGCGCCTCGCCCCGCGCCTTCTCCGTCGCCGACGGAAGCGCCCTACATCGTCAGGCGCGTCCTCCCCGTCGCCAGTCCGATGAAGTTCGGCGAATGGCATTGGGACGAGGCGGGTGCACCGGCGACCGGGGAGATCGTCATCACCGTCGATCTGGAGGCGCAGGTGCTCAGCGTGTTCCGCGACGGGTACGAGATCGGCACGGCGGTGGCGCTGTACGGGGCCGACGTGAAGCCGACGCCGCTTGGCGTGTTCAAGGTCAGCCAGCGCGACGCGGATCACGTCTCCAACATCTATGACGCGCCGATGCCGTACATGCTGCGCCTGACCAACGACGGCGTGTCGATCCACGGGTCGAACGTGCAGGCGGGATACATGACGCACGGCTGCGTCGGCGTTCCCACCGTGTTCGCGAAGAAGCTGTTCGCGGTGACGAAGCTGGGCACGAAGGTGATCGTCACCCGCGGCGAGATGCTGGATATCGGCGGCGCGATCACCGCCGCCTGACCGTCTTTCGCTTCTCGGGCGTACATCCACGCCGGGACTATGACGATCGCCGCAGATACGCGGTCACCCCGGACTTGCTCCGGGGTCCACCCATCGGCACAGGGCTCAGCGGGCGACGCTGGTGGACCCGGAACATGTCGGTGTCTATCCCCTGAGAGATATGCCGACCATGTGTCCCCGCAAAGGCGGGGAGCCAGTACTGGACTCCCGCCTTCGCGGGAGCACATGGGAGGGCGGGCAGGCCGCAGTCGTGTTCGAAAGGTTAAGTATCGAACGTCCGGGGCGAAGATGCTGGAATGGACGAGCAGGCGACCGGAAGGCCAGGTAGAGCCTGACCGCCGCCAGCCTAGTGGACGAAGCGCGCCACCACGTCGCGGTAGCTGCGGCTGACCTTTACCTGTGCGCCGGAGCCGAGGACCAGGAAACATTCGCCGTTCGTGTGGGGCTTTACCTGCTTGACCAGGTCGAGGTTGACGATCGTCGAGCGGTGGACGCGCTGGAAACGGCGCGGGTCGAGGCGCTTTTCCAGGTCCTTCATCGTCTCGCGCAGGATCAGCGTGTTGTCGCCGGTGTAGATGCACATGTAATCGCCGGCGGCGTCGATGCGCTCGATCGTGTCGACGTCGACGCGGAAGATCTGACCGCGATCCTTGATGTTGATGAGCTTTTCGAACCGGTTCGACGCCAGATCGGCACTGCCGCCGTCGGTAATGTCGGCCGCCGCGGCGGCTTCGGGTGCATGTTCGGCGAGCACTTCCTTCAACCGGTCGACCTCTTCCGCGCCGCGCTTTTCCGACAGGCGCTGGCGGACCCGGTCGAGCGTGTCGGCGAGGCGGCTCTCCTCCACCGGCTTCATCAGGTAATCGACCGCCTGTGCCTCGAACGCGCGCAGGGCATGGTCGCTATAGGCGGTGACGAACACGAACAACGGCGGCTCGACCTCCATCAGGCCCTGAACGACGGAGAAGCCGTCGAAGCCGGGCATCTGGATGTCGAGGAAGACGAGGTCGGGTTTGTGGGTCTTGATGGCGCGGATCGCTTCGCGCCCGTTCATGCACTTCTCGACGATCTCCACATCGTCGAAAGCCTGGAGGCGAAGCTCCAGCCCCTGAATGGCAAGGGGCTCGTCGTCGACGAGGATGGTGCGAATGGTCATGCGGCCTCTCTATTCACGTCTTCCAGCTGGTACGGAATCTCGATCTCGACCGAGAAACCGCCGGCGGGCGTCGAGCGCGTCTCGAAACGCTGATCCGGGCCGTAAGCCTGAACCAGACGTTCCCGTATATTGGTGAGCCCGACACCGGTTGAAAGGCTTGGACTGATCCGCGCCTCATGCAAGCCGGGGCCGGTATCGGATACGCCGATCTGCACCCGTTCCCCGGCGAGCCGCACCGTGACGCAGATTTCCGCGCCTTCCTCCTGCGGGGTCACCGCATATTTGATCGCGTTTTCGACCAGCGGTTGCAGCAGCAGCGAGGGCAGGCGACCGCGCTCGGCGCGGGGATCGATGTCGAACTTCGGACGCAGTCGATCCTCGAACCGCATCTTCTCGATCTCGAGATACAGCTTCAGTTGCTCGACCTCCTGCGCGATGGTGACGTGCGCGGTCGGTTCGTTCGCCAGCGTGTAGCGGAGGAAGGACGACAGGCGCGACAGCATCGCATTCGCCCGCTCGGTCTGTTTCAGCAGGACGAGCGTGGAGATGGAATTGAGCGTGTTGAACAGGAAATGCGGGTTCAGCTGGTAGCGCAGCATCGCCAGCTGCGCCGACGAAGCCTGTAGCTCCAGCGCGCGCAATTCGTCGATCTGCTCTTCGAGGATCAGGAAGAAGTTGATCGCGTAATATAGCGCGGACCAGCCGGCGAGCACCGTGAAGTACAGGAAGCTGTAGCCCAGCACGCGGGTGACATCGATCGACGCCGTCGCAGTCTGGATGAACGACCAGGTGAAGGCTTGCAGCGTCGAATAGAGGGCCACTCCTGCCAGCAGCGTGATGATGCTAAGCGGTACGCTGGTGATCCGCGGCAGGTGACGATAGGCGCCGTAGAAGGTCGAGAGCAGCAACGTAATACAGTAGCCGACGATCGCCTCGACGATGATCGGGATGATGATCTGAAGCTGAAAGCCGTTAAAGCTGGCCGATACGCCGCGCAGCAACAGATACCCGCCCCAGCCCACTGCCTGAAGCATCCAGAAGGCGCGGGCCTTGTTCTCGAAAAAGGGGCGGACGTTGATGGTCCGGCCGGCGGAGGGGGCGGTTAGCGATGCCACCCGCCGGCTTCTACACCGCCTATCTAAATCGCGCAAAGCTGCGCCTAGCTACATTTCGCTACGAGGCCGCTCAAGCGCCTGCCAAGGAAACGCTTTCCAACCTACGGCGATAACCGTACCATTTTTACGGGGAAAATACGTTCCCACATATAGATCGGCGTCTGATGAAAAAATTTAAATACGTGGCGGCAATCGCTTTTACCGGACTGTCTTTTGCTTCAGCGGGAGCAAGCACAATGCTTACAGCTGAGACGGAGGCGACGAGGAGGTGGTCCGAGGTTTGTACCAAGCCGTACCTGTCTGAAGCTGGATGGTATCTTTGGGGTTCGTTCATCGGTGAATGCCAGCAATATTGGTAATAGCTGACCCCACGGTGATTCCCGATATAGGGGCCGCCGCGATCCCGAAGGTTCGCGGCGGCCCCGTTCAGGCGTCGGTGCGGATCAGAACTCGAAGTGGATCGAGCCGATGAACGTGCGCGGCGCGCCGAAGGTCAGGCGCGGACCGCCTGCGTTCGTGGTCACCGTGCCCTGTGTGTAGGGGAACGCGTTCGACACCGTCGACAGGTTGCCGAAGTAGCGCTCCTTTAGCAGGTTGCTCACGTTGAGCTGAAGGAACGTGCGGTCCAGCCCGGCGAAGCCGAGGTCGAGGCGCGCGTCCAGATCGACGAGCGTGTAGCCAGCCGCCTTCAGGTCGTTGACGTCGGTAACCCAGCGGTCGCCGGTGCGCTTCGCCTGAACACCGACCGAGACCGGATTGAGGTTGAGCTGCGCGCGACCGCCATACTGCCACTTCGGCGTCTCGACCACGAACTTGCCGGCGGTCGGGACGAGGACACGACCGGTCAACGGGTCCGTCGCATCCTCCTGGAGGCGAGCGATCGTGTAGGAGCCGAAACCATAGAGCGACAACCAGCGGACCGGCTTGATCGCCAGGCTGGCGTCGACGCCGTGGCTCTTCACGTCACCCACGTTGCGGTCGACGTTGATCGTCTGATTGCCGTCGAGCAGCGTCTGCGAGCTGATGATCCGGTTCTTGAAACGGACGTACCAGCCGGCGACCTGCGCCTGGATGAGGCGGTTGGTGTAGCGCAGACCGAGATCGAACGAGTCGGTCTTCTCCGGATCGACCGCCGAGACGGGCGAGATGGACACGTCGTCGAAGCCGTAAAGGTTGTCGGTGCGCGGCAGCGACAGGCCTTTCGAATAGCTGCCGAACATGCTGATCGCCGGCGTCGCGTTGAAGGTGAAGCCGACGTTCGGCAGCACCGCATTATAGGTCTTGATGCGGCGCGTGTACGGCGCGCCCAGCGACACGCTGTTGTTGGCGGTGTCGAAGGCCGCGACCTGTGCCGCGGTCTGCGACGTGCAGTAGGCGTCGCTCGACTGGCCGGCGATCGTGTAGCAATAGTTGTTCAGGTTGCGACGGAAGAACGGAGCGCGGACGCCCAGCGCCACCTTGAACGTGTCGTCGAAGAAGCCGCCGCGATACTCCGCCGAGACCTGATGCAGGATCGCATAGGACAAGCGGTTGCGCTTCTGGAACACGTTGCCGGCGGCATCGAGAACGGGCGTCGTGCCGTCGTCCAGCGAGCTGAACGGCGATTGCGGACGACCCTCGTTGGTCAGCAGCGACGCTTCGCCGGTCTGGCGGTGGCGGGCGCTGTCCCACGTATAGGCTATGCGAACCAGATGATCGTCGTTGATCTGGTACCGCAGGCCGGCGATCGCCGTGTAGCGGCGGGTGCGCGTGTTCGACGGGAAGTAGACGCGCACGAAGTCCGAACGGTCACCGTCACCGTTGATGTCGACTCCGGGCGCAATGCCGGCGCCGAGGCGTCCCGATGTCTGTGCATATTGCTGTGCATAGGTGCCGTTCGCGCTCGTGGCGCTGGCGTCCGTTTCGGCCAGCAACGCCGAGCCGCCGCCGTTCGCACGCGTGAACGAGAATGCGCCGTCGAGCGTGAAGAGGAGCTTGTCGGTGACTTCGAAGCGGGAGTTCAGACGGACGTTGCCGGTGTTCGACGGGTTGAAGGCCGTCGTGTAGATGTTGTTGCAGCTGTTGCGATCAGTCTGCGAACCGGTGCCGCCCGGCTGCGACTGGAGGTCGCAGGCGTAATCGTAGCGATAGGTGCTGGACGTGTCGTCGAACACGTAATCATATTCGTTGTTGCTCAGATCGAGCGTATAGGGGTTGGCCGCCGATCCGGTCGTCGGGATCGTGGCACCGGCACCCGCGACGCGCGTCCGGATGTTGGCGAAAGTCGGGTTCGAATAGAAGTAGCTGCGGTTCTGGTTGTAATGCGCAGCGATTGCCACGAAGTCGCCGTTGTTGCCGATCGGCTGGTAGATCTTGCCGTTATACTGCTGCTTGTAGATCGTACCCGGACCGCGGAACTGGTCGTACTTCTGCGTCGAGGCGGACAGCCACGCTTTGGTGCCGAAAGAGGTGAACTGACCCGTGTTCAGCATGACGAAGGCGCGGTTCATGTCGTTGGTGCCGCGCGAGTATACTGCCGCGGCGTGCAACTCGTCAGTGGGGATCAGCGAGCGATAGTTGACCGTGCCACCCGATGCGGCGGCCGTGGGAGAGTCGACGTCGGCCGAGCCGAAGTTGACGTTGACCTGCTCGATCAGCTCGGGATCGAGCTGCTGGTTGGAATAGATCGCGTAGTTGCCGGAGTCGTTCAGCGGAATGCCGTCGAAGGTCAGCGCGATGCGATTGCCATCAAAGCCGCGGATACGGATCTGCCCGCCCGAGCCGCCGTAAGCGTCGGAGTTGGTGAAGCTGACACCCGGAATAAGGTTGATCGTGTCGAGGATCGTCTGGCCGGGCGCGCGGCGCTCGATCAGCTCCTGCGTCAACACGGCGCGAGCCTTCGGAGTTTCAGGAATCTGGATGCCGTCGATGGTGACGGGGCCACGGCTGCCGGTAACGACGATTTCGCCCTCTTCGGCTTCGACGGTGCCGGTCGACTGCGCCATTGCGCCAGCCGGAATCATGAGCGCGGCAAAGGCCACGCTGCAATAAAGCTTCGTTCGCATCTATTGTCCCCTTGAGCCCAACGCTCCGGTCGGCGGTCACTGCCGCTTCGATCCGCGCCCTGCGGCACGATTATGACGCTTCGGTGACAGATGCGAGATGGTTCCAAGGCTTTGATAATTCTGTCGTGCTGCGTTGCAAAACGGCAACGCTGCTGACCCGTGCGGCGGCTCAATCCGTAGCGGAAACGACCTCCGCCCATTCCGCCTCGGTCATGACGCGGATGCCGAGATCCTCCGCCTTCTTCAGTTTCGATCCGGCACCGGGGCCGGCCACGACGATGTCGGTCTTTTTCGATACCGAGCCCGCGACATGGGCACCGAGCGATTCGGCCTGCGCCTTGGCTTCGTCGCGACTCATCGTCTCCAGCGTGCCGGTGAAGACGACGGTTAGGCCGGACACTTCGGAGGTGCGCGTCTCGTGGACCACGTCGGCGGGCCGGACCTGACGCAGTAGGTCGAATACGACCGTGCGGTTATGCGCCTCCGCGCAGAAACCGATCAGCGCGTGGGCGACTTCGGGGCCGATGCCGGCGGTGTCGATGTGCGCGACGAGCAGGCGGTCGCGGCGCAGCACGAACTTGCGTTCCGGCTCGCCGATCTGCGGCTGGGTCGCGCGGCGCAGCGCCACGGCGGAGCGGAGCATCGCGCCGAGCGCCGCGGCGGTGCGGTAGCGGCGGGCGAGATCGCGTGCGGTGACCTCGCCGATATGGCGGATGCCGAGCGCGAACAGGACGCGGTCCAGTGGAACGCTGCGCTTGGCGTCGATCGCCTCGATCAGCTTGCGCGACCAGAGCCGGCCGTCCTTCTTGCGGGCGGCGAGTTGCTCCTCGGTAAGGCGGAAGATGTCGGCTGGCGACTGGATCAGGCCGTCCGCGAAGAACGCCTCGATCAGGGTCTGGCCAAGGCCGGTGATGTCGAACGCGTGACGGGAGACGAAATGGCTCAACCGCTCCACGCGTTGCGCCGGGCAGATCAGGCCGCCGGTGCAGCGATAGACGACCTCGCCCTCCTCGCGATCGGCGGCGGAGCCGCAGGCGGGGCAGGTTGTGGGAAAGGTGTAGGGAGCGCGGTCGGCGTCGGGCGTCAGGTTCTCGACGATCTGCGGGATGACATCGCCGGCGCGTTGCAGGACGACGCGGTCGCCCTCGCGCACGCCCAGCCGCGCGATCTCGTCCGCGTTGTGCAGCGTGGCGTTGGTCACGACGACACCCCCAACGGTCACGGGTTCGAGCCGCGCGACAGGGGTCAGCGCGCCGGTGCGGCCGACCTGGATGTCGATCCGCTCCAGCGTGGTCTGCGCGCGCTCGGCGGGGAATTTGTGCGCCAAGCCCCAACGCGGTGTGCGCCCGACGATACCGAGTCGCGCCTGCCAGTCGAGGCGATCGACCTTGTAGACGACGCCGTCGATGTCGAACGGCAGGTCGGCGCGCGTCGTCTCGATCGCGCGGTACACGGCGAGGGCGGCGGTGACGTCTTCCGCCAGTGCGAACCCGTCGGCGATCGGGAAGCCCCAGCGGCGCAGCGTTTCAACGAGCGCGTGCTGCGTCTCGCCCGGCACTGCGCTCGCTTCGCCCCAGCCATGTGCGAAGAAGCGCAGCGGGCGGCTGGCGGTAACGGTGGCGTCCTTCTGGCGCAGCGATCCGGCGGCGGCGTTGCGCGGGTTGGCGAACTGGCGCGCCTCCTTGCCCGTCGTCTCCGCTTCGGCGAGCAGGCGGGCGTTCAGCGCGGCGAACGCGGCCTTGTCCATATAGACTTCGCCGCGGACCTCGAAGATCGCGGGGGCGTCGGCGGGGAGGCGGCGGGGAATGTCGGCGATCGTCAGGACGTTGGCGGTCACGTCTTCGCCGACCGCACCGTCGCCGCGGGTCAGCGCCTGCACCAGTGCGCCGCCTTCGTAGCGCAGCGAGCAGGACAGGCCGTCGATCTTGGGCTCGGCGGTCAACGCGACGGGTTTGTCGTTGGGCAGCTTCAGGAAGCGGCGGATGCGCGCGACGAATTCTTCGACCTCCTCGTCGTTGAAGGCGTTGTCGAGGCTGGTCATCGGCCGCGCATGCGCGACCTTGGCGAGGTGCGCGGCGGGGGCGGCACCGACCTGCTTCGACGGGCTGTCGGCGCGGATCAGGTCGGGATAGGCCGCCTCGATCGCGGTGTTGCGGCGGACGAGCGCGTCATATTCGCTGTCGCTGATCTCGGGCGCATCGTCGGTGTGATAGAGCGACGAATGAAGGCCGATCTCGGCAGCGAGGGCAGCGAGTTCGGCGGCGGCGGCCTCAGGCGAATCAGGCAACGGGTCCATGCGCGTTCGCCTAAAGCAGCCAGCCCGGCCATGCGAGCAGGACCAGCGTCCATAGCAGCAGCACGGACAAAACAGGCCGCCAGACGAAGGCGCTCATGATCTCGATCGAGACGATGGTGTTGCGGACCGCAACGACCGCACCCGCCGCCAGTCACGCGACGTAGCGCCAGCCGCTGCCCGACATCGCCGCCCAGTAAAGCCCGAGCAGCATCGTTACGACGAAACCGATCGCGGCCAATCCCGATCCGATCGTCAGCATTCCGCCGACCGGGAGCATGGCCAGCGCAACCCGGCCTTCACGGCGCTGCGCCGGGGTCATGCGGTTTCCAGCAGACGGTCGGCCTGCGCGCGCGCCTCGTCGGTGATCGTCGCGCCGGACAGCATGCGCGCGATCTCCTCACGCCGATCGTCCTCGTCCAGATGGCGGACGCCGGTGCGGGTGACGGTGCCGTCCGACGATTTGGCGATCAGCAGATGCGCGGCACCTCGCGCCGCGACCTGCGGGCTGTGCGTGACGACCAGCAACTGCGTACTTTCCGCCAGCCGCGCCAGCCGCTCGCCGATCGCGGAGGCGACCGCGCCACCGACGCCGCGATCGATCTCATCGAACACCATCGTCGCCGCGCCGCCCGTTTCAGCCAGCGCGACCTTCAGCGCGAGGATGAAGCGGGACAGCTCGCCGCCCGATGCGATCTTGGTCAGCGGTGCGAAGGGCGCGCCGGGGTTGGTCGAAATTTCGAACTCCACGCGGTCGCGGCCGGCGGCGGACCAGCCCTCGGCGGCAACTTCCGCGACGACGGTCTTGAAGCGCGCAGCGTCCAGCTTCAGCGACGCGAGTTCGTTCGCGACCGCCACGTCGAGCCGCGTGGCGGCGGCACGGCGCTGATCGGACACAATTGCGGCGGCGGCGTCATAGGCGGCGTGCGCGGTCTTCACCGTCGCCTGCAACTTGGCGATGCCGCCTTCGCCCGCCTCCAGCCGCTCCAGCCGAGCGGCGAGGTCGTCGGCCAGGGCGGCGAGATCGTCGGGCTGGACGCGATGCTTGCGGGCCATGGCGCGCAGTTCGAACAGACGCGTCTCGTCATCCTCCAGCGCGCGGGGATCGTACGACAGCGCCGTGCGGGCCTCGCGCAGGCTGTCCTCGGCGGCGTCCGCCTCCGTCACGGCGCGATCGACCGCGGCCAGTGCCTCGGCGAGGGCGGGATGGTCGGCGGCGACCCGCTCCAGCACGCGGGCGGCCTGACGCAGCTTCGCGAGGCCGCCGTCCGAACCCTCCAGATGCGCGTCGATCGCGGCGAGGTCGTCCGCCACCTTCTCCGCGCGCTGCATCGACCGGCGCTTGTCGGCGAGCGCCTCCTCCTCGCCGGGCTCGGGAGCGAGAGTGCGCAGTTCGCCGACCGCATGTTCCAGCCACTCGCGGTCGCGGGCCGCCGTCTCGATCTCCGCACGCGCGGCAGCCAGCGCGGACTCCGCCTCGCGATAGGCGCTCCAGGCGCGGCCGGCGTCGGCGATGTCGACCCGGCCGAACGCATCGAGCAGCGCGCGGTGGCCGCGGGGATTGAGCAGGCCGCGATCGTCGTGCTGGCCGTGGATCTCGACCAAGCGCGGCGCGATCTCGCGCAGCAGGGTCGCGGATGCAGGCTGGTTGTTGACGAAGGCGCGGCTGCCGCCGTCCGCCTTCACGATGCGGCGGATCAGCAGCGGCTCGCCCGGCTCCACCTCGACACCGTTGCCGTCGAGCAATGCGGCGAGATCGGCGGCGGGGGGCTCGAAACTGGCGGTCACCACCGCCTGCGCCGCGCCGTGCCGCACCAGACCGCTGTCGCCGCGTCCACCGAGCGCGAGGCCGAGCGCATCGAGCAGGATCGACTTGCCCGCGCCCGTCTCGCCGGTCAGCACGCCGAGCCCCGGCCCGAAATCGAGGTCCAGCGCTTCGATCAGCACGACGTCGCGGATGGAAAGGGCGGTCAGCATCTGAGGTGCTGTTTAGTGCGGGTTGGCGGGGAATTGAACCGCTTATGTTCCGGGGGCAACGGCGTGCAACCCGTCGATCGTGCCGCGCGTATCCGGGATACCCTAACCAGCGACGCAGCTTCGTTGTCCGGGAGGGCAATAGCACGCGAATGCAATTGTCTTGCCGCCGCTCCGTAACCAGAGAATAGATGTATGCCTTATGAATAAAGGGGTGCTGAAATCATGCGATCGATGGTCGTCACGATGCTGTGTCTAATCGTCGGGACCGGGTCGGTTGCTCAACAAGCTCAATCGGATGCACGGACATTCGTCATCAAATACGAGATCGTCGATGGAAACCGCGTCATCGGCAGACCGCATATCATCATCGCCGACGGGGGAACCGGCACGGTGGGCAGCGGGGCGTTTGCGCTGCGATCAACGCTGTCCCGCGTGCCGGGCGGTCGGGAAGACGCGAGACTGGTCGCATCCGACCTGTCGCTTCGGAGCGGAGGCAAGCTGATGCGCGTGGCGTCTCCCCAAGTGACCGGACAGATCGGGAAGGCGACGACGGTCGGCATCACCCGCTCCGGACAGGCGCCGTTGACGATGACGGTTCTGGTGGAAGAGCAATAGGATCGTCCGCCGTGCCGGGACGAGCACGGCATGACGGTGAAATCAGGCCGCCCTAACCTTCGGTCTTCTGCACCGCATAGGGCATGACCAGCGTACCGTCGGGCGCGGCGGTGTAGGTGGTCTGGGTGGGATAGGGGATGACGATGCCCTGTTCGGCGAAGCGGCGCATCAGCAGCACCAGCGCTTTGTTGCGGGTCGCGTGGGCGGTGGGCCAGTCGTCGCCGGGCACGTCGAACTGGACGATGAAGTCGAGGCTGGACGCGCCGAAGGTTTCGAAGCTGGCGCGTGCAACCTTGCCGCCGGCGTCTTCGAAGACGGCCTTCAGCAGGTCGGGCAGCGCCTCCAGCTTTTCCGGCGGGGTTTCGTACGCGACGCCGATCGTCAGGGTGACGCGGACGTGATCGCGGTTGGAGATGTTCTGGATCTCCTTGTCGAGCAGTTGCCGGTTGCTGATGACGCGCATTTCGCCGCCGAACGAGCGGATGCGGGTCGATTTCAGCCCGATCGACTCGATCACGCCGACGGTCTGGTCGTACTGGACCTTGTCGCCGCGCCGGAACGGTCGGTCGAAGATGATCGCCAGCGCCGCGAACAGGTCGCCGAAGATACCCTGCGCCGCCAGACCGATGGCGATACCGCCGACGCCAAGCCCCGCAACGAGGCCAGTGACGTTGACCCCCAGATTGTCGAGCACCACCACCAGCGCGATCGCGAACAGCGCGAACGTGATGAGGACCCGGATCAGGCCCATCGCGG
This sequence comes from Microvirga sp. SRT01, assembly GCA_018139225.1. GTDB lineage: Bacteria > Pseudomonadota > Alphaproteobacteria > Sphingomonadales > Sphingomonadaceae > Sphingomonas > Sphingomonas longa. The sequence continues at coordinate 11,601 of JAGSNX010000004.1, read as the reverse complement.
ATAGCAGCGCCTCGCCCGAGTAATGCGCCGACTGGGTACGATGCTCGATCGCGCCCAGCGCGATCTCCCGTACCCACGCCGCCGCCTGGAAGACGGAGGCGATCGTCCACAGGAAGTTGATCGTGCTCGATACCTGGGACGGTGCGCCCGCGTAGCCCGCGACGAGTTTGGCGGCGAGCATGATGATGAAGAAGTTGCTGGTCTTCACCAGCGCGCGGCCGATGATCGAGCCCCAGCCGGCGCGGCCTTCCGGATCGCGCACCGCCAGCTTGCCGGCGAGGCGGCGGGCCGCGTGAAGGACGATGACGATGATCGCCCCGATGGCGAAGGCGATCAGGATCTGGAGCCAGTGATGCTGCAACCACTCCCGGCTGGCGGTGAACAGTCCGCTCGTCTGAGTGGCGAAACCGGAGGCGTCGAACAGCGGCTCCTGCGCGTTGGCGGCGGGGGATTTGGACATGGCGAACTTACTCAGGTGGTGGGCGTGCCGGCTTCGAGGAACGCGATCAGGCCGCGCTCCTCGCGCGTCAGATAGCGTTTGGCACGGGGGAGGCGCGTGGCCTTGCGAAACGCCGACTGACCCTTTTTAACGAGGTCGATCAGCGACGGGTGGACATAGCTCTTACGCGCGATGGCGGGCGTATTGCCCAGCTTTGCGACGACGGGCTCCAGCAGCGACTTCAGGCTCAGGTCCCGCTCGGCGGAGGCCAGAGCCTCGAACGCGCAGACGCTCGCGCACCAGGTGCGGAAATGCTTGGCGGTGAAATCGTGGCCGGTCGCCTCGCGGATATAGTCGTTGACGTCGGACGAGGTGACCGGATGCGCCTCGCCCTTGTCGTCGACCCAGGCAAACAGATGCTGTTCGTCGAGGTCCTGCATCTTCTTGACCGCCGACGCGAGCGCGCGGTCGGCGACCTTCATGTCGCGTTCCTTGCCCGATTTGCCCTTGAAGCGAAGGCGGAGCGTATGCCCCTTCACCTCGCCATGACGCTTGCGCAGCGTGGTCGCGCCAAAGCTCTCGTTGCTGGCGACGTACGCCTCATTGCCGACGCGAAGGTGACCGACATCCAGCAGCCGCACGACCGCGGCGACGGCGCGGTCGCGGGAGAGCGAACGCTTGTTCAGGTCCGCCTCGACCTTCTTGCGGATCGCCGGCAGGCAATGGCCAAAATCGGCGCACTTCTCGTACTTGGCCGCCTCCTGCGCCTCGCGGAAGCCGGTGTGGTAACGGTATTGCTTGCGGCCCTTCTCGTCCCAGCCGACGGCCTGGATATGGCCGTTCGCCCTGGGGTTGAACCATGCGTCTCTGTAGGCGGGGGGCAGGCCGATCGCGTTCAGCCGGTCGATCTCGTTGCGGTCGGTGATGCGGTCACCGCCCGCATCGTAATAAGCCCATCCGTTCCGCACCTTACGGCGCGTGATGCCGGGCTTCGAGTCATCGGAATAGACTATGCGGGTCGCCATTGATGCTCCGGTCGCTTCTTGTCCGGGCAATGCATGGACTCGTCGCTTCGTTCCGGAACGAGGCCGTGAGGCGGGGGTTGAGGCGGCTCCCACCTCGACAGGAGTTCATCCGATGGCAGATCTTTCCAAGGCGCGCGTGCTGATGCTGGCCGCCGACGGTTTCGAGACGGTGGAATTGTTCGAGCCGAAAAAGGCACTGGAGGCCGCCGGGGCGACGGTGACGCTGGCCTCGATCAAGACGGACCCGATCCAGGGCATGGAGCAGGACCTGAACAAGGCGGAGACGGCGACGCCGGACCTGACGCTGGATGAGGTGGATACCGACGATTACGACGCGCTGGTGCTGCCGGGCGGCACCTGCAATCCCGACAAGCTGCGGCAGGAGGACCGAGCGGTCGAGATCGTCGCGGAGTTCATGGAGGACGACAAGATCGTTGCGGCGATCTGTCACGGCCCGTGGCTGCTGGCGGAGGCGGACGTGATCGATGGCCGCCGGCTGACCAGCTATCCGTCGATCCGCACCGATCTGGAGAATGCCGGCGGCGACGTGGTGGACGAGGAGGTCGTGGTCGACGGCAACCTGATCACCAGCCGCAAGCCGGACGATATTCCTGCGTTCAACCGGGCGATCATCGCGGCGCTGGTCGAGGAGCTGGCGGACGAGCCTGCGGAGTAAAAGCACCCTTGATCCTCCCCTCTTCAGGGGAGGTGGCGCGAATGCGCCGGAGGGGCATCCACAGGCCGAACGGTTCGTGGTTGCCCCTCCGTTACGCCTGCGGCGCGCCACCTCCCCGTGCCGGGGAGGATCGCGGAGACCAGCCGCGCACTCCACGCCAGCGCTGCGCCGGAACCTCCACATAGGTGTACAGGCAAGCCGACGCGGCCAGTACCAGCGCAAGGAATATGGCGATCGACAGCGGCGGGACGTCGGCAACGTTGCGGACGGCCACCAGCTTGAAGGCGTGCCAGAGCACGTAATGCGACAGGTAGGTCGCATAGCTGATCGTGCCGAGCCAATGCACCGTTCGCCCCTCCAGCACATGCCCCGGCGTTCCCGCACCGAGCGCCAGCGCCAGAAGGAGCGCCGCGAGCGTGGCCGGCGCGTCGACGACCTCCGGTGCCCCGATTGCCAGCGCGACCCCGCCGACCGCCGCCGCGAGCATCGGCCACCGCGCCGACACGTCGCCACGCCAGCGCAGCCATAATGCGCCCACCGCGGTCCCGGCCGCGAACTCGGTCACGCAGCGCAGGACGCCGAAGCCGGCGATATCCTGCCCCAGCATCGTTTCCCCGCGCATCGCCCAAGCGAGTGCCGCTAGCGGTACGGCCACGCCGAGCAGCACCACCGGCGTCGGACACCGCCGCCAATCGATGGTGAGCACCAGCAACGGGAAGAGCGCATATGCGACCAGCTCGGCGCTGATCGACCAGGCGGGCACGTTCCACGTCGTCGGCGGCACCAGCCCCCAATCCTGCGTCAGCAACAGATGCAGCGGCAGGTCGCGATAGGGGAACTGCGCCCCCACGGGGTGCCCGAGCACGCCCTGCGCGGCGACGATCGTGACCAAAGCCGCCAGCATCACCGCATGCAGCGGCCACACGCGCAGCACCCGCTTGAGCAGGAAGGCCGGGATCGCGCGCCGATCCCGTAGCCGCTCATGCCACGCCAGCCAGATGACGAAGCCGGACAGCAGGAAGAAGAAATCGACCGCCAGATAGCCCTTGTCGAGCACGCGAATGAGGCCCGCCGGCACCCCTGCGATCGATCCGCGGATGTGGAACAGCACGACCAGCCACGCCGCCAGGCCGCGGGCGCCGGTCAGCGCGCGGATCTCCGTCATGCCGGCAGCGGCGGCGTGGCGCGGGCAGGGCGCACGCGACGGCACGTCGCCTCCGCCCGGCGACGCGCGGTATAGGTGTCGAGCCCGACCTGCGCGCCGATCAGCATGTACACGAACGGCTGGAACGCGATGGCGATGAACCCCGCGCCGAGCAGGTACACCATATGCCCGGTCTGAAGCGCGGCGGCGAGCGACCCGGCCCACGCCTCGTCACCCGTGCGATACCGGCGGCGCAGCACCTCCATCCGGAACAGTCCCGCGAGGTTGATCGTCAGCCACAGCGCTAGGCCGGGATAGCCCTGTTCGCCCAGCATTTCGAAATAGGCGCTGTGCCACGCGCGCCCCTGATCGGTCTGCTCGGTTTCCGTCGAGTTGCCGCCGGACGTGTTCACCAGTTCGAGCCGGATGCGGTTCTGGCGATACGCCTCGAACCCGCCGCCGAAGGGATGCGTCTTCGCGAATTCCCACGTCCATGCCCACACCGCGAGCCGCGTGCTGGCGGAGGCGTCGGCCTGATGGTTCTGGATCGTGCCCATGCGTTCGGTGAACGCCGACGGCAGGAACGGTACGGCGACGAGGCCGAGCACGCCGATCGCCGCCAGATAGGTCGCCTTGCGCTTCACGGTGCGCAGCGACAGCGCTGCGACGAGGCCGATGCAGAGCAGGCCGGTGCGTGTCGACGTGCCGACCGGGATCAGCAGGCACGCGAACACCAGCGCGAGGCCGAAAATCCTCACGCGCCAGTCCGGCCGAAAGATCGTGCCGTATCTCATCAGCCAGAAGATCACCGGCACGATCGCGACCGCGACGGTGGAGATCGTCGACCCCTCGTATAGGCCGCTGTTGTTGTCGACCATCAGGTTCAACTGACCGTAGCCGCCACCCGAGACGAGCGTCTTGACGCCGCCGACGATGATGATCGACGCGGCGGAGACGACCATGAACAGCAGCAGCGCCTCGATCCGCAGCCGGGTGCGCAACGTCGACGGCAGGAACGCAGCGAACGCCAGCGCCTTCCACACCCAGCCCCATTTGTCCTGCGCCTCCACCGGGAAATCAGCGGCCATCGTCGTCAGCCAGCAATAGATCAGCAGCAGCACGATCATGCCCTGTCGCGGGGCGAAACGGCTGTCCCGCTTGTCGTCCGCCAGCGCGAACGCCCCGACCGCGAGCACCACCGACACGAGCGAAATCGGGATCGCGTTCAACAGATAATAGGTCAGTCGCTGCGGCGCGACGATGTCGATATAGACGTAGACGAGCACGAGCAGGAATGGTCGCCGCAGCCCCATCCCCATCAGCGCCGCGAGAAAGGCGATGAACGCGAGATCACGCACGCGGACGGCGTCCCGGCTTGGTCGCAGGCTGATCGCCGGCACGCGACTCGCGGTCGAGATCGGGCCGCTTCAGGAGCAGCCACGCCGCGAGCATCAACAGGCCATGTGTGACGCCGAGCGCGAAATTGTCGATCATCCGGTCGCGCTCCTGTGTCTCGATCCCTTCCCTGAGAGGGAGGGAGCCGCGCAGCGGCGAGTGGGTGGGGGCGGGGGTGCCCTCCGGACGCGTGTAGGGGCGCGGGAGTTGAAGGCGGGTTAAGCGCGCGGTGGAACCGTTGCCTTGACCCCATCTCCGTGGGAGGAGGGTAGTCTACGGTCCCTCTCCCCTTGGGAGAGAAAAGGATGAGCGTAGCGACGGGAGGGTGAGAGTCAGCGTCAGCCCGCCCCCCCCGGTTAGCGCAACCTTAAGCGCGTCCGTGCCAAGCGGCGACCATGCGTATCCTTCACATCCTCGACCACGGGCTACCTTTGCAGAGCGGTTATACGTTTCGCACGCGGGCGATCCTCACCGCGCAGGCGGCGGCGGGGCATGTCGTGGCGGCGGTTACCGGACCGCGGCAGGGCGCGTCCGCAGGCGGGATCGAGCCGGTCGACGGGCTGACCTTTCACCGCACGTCGGGCGACGGCACGCCGCGCGGGCTGGTCGGCGAGATCACCGGAATCGCTCGCTTCGCGACGCGCATCGCCGCTGCCGTGACCCATTTTCTACCGGACATCCTCCACGCGCATTCGCCGGCGCTCGACGGGCTGGCGGCGTGGCATGTGGCGCGGCGGCACGGTTTGCCGCTGCTCTACGAGATACGCGCCTTCTGGGAGGATGCGGCGGTCGGGAACGGCACCGGCACAGAAGGCTCGCTGAAATACCGGGCGACGCGGACGCTGGAACGCTTCGTGGTCGATCGCGCCGATGCGGTCGCAGTGATCTGCGAAGGGTTGCGCGGCGACCTGATCGAACGCGGGGTCGCGGCGGACAAGATCATGGTGTCGCCCAACGGTGTCGACCTGACCCTGTTCGGCACCCCCGCCCCGCGAGACGCCGCGCTCGCCGCGACGCTAGGCCTGATCGACGACGAGGTCATCGGCTTCATCGGCAGCTTCTACCCCTATGAAGGGTTGGACGACCTGATCGCGGCGATGCCGGCGCTGGTCGCCGCGCGGCCGCGTGCGACCCTGCTGCTGGTCGGCGGCGGCCCGGCGGAGGCTGCGTTGCGAGCGCAGGCGGCGGCGTCGCCGGTGGCGGAGCGCATCCGTTTCGTCGGCCGCGTCCCGCATGCGGAGGTGGAGCGCTACTACTCGCTGGTCGATGTCCTGGCGTACCCGCGCAAGGCGATGCGGCTCACCGAACTGGTCACGCCGCTGAAGCCGCTGGAGGCGATGGCGCAGGGGCGGCTGGTCGCGGCCTCCGATGTCGGCGGCCACCGCGAGCTGATTCGCGACGGCGATACCGGCACGCTGTTCGCGGCGGACGATCCCGCGGCGATCGCGACGGCGCTGGCCGGATTGCTCGCGGATCGCTCCGGATGGGAGACGCGGCGGGTGAGGGGACGCGCCTTTGTCGAGCAGGAGCGTAACTGGTCGTCAAATATTTGCCGTTACGACACCGTTTACCAGCGGCTGGTCGAGGCCGCGAACAGGAAGTCCCGATGGTCCGCTTACCCCGCCCGCACATGACCGGCCGCCGCCTCTCGACCGGCATGATCCCGACGATCGGCGCGATCATGGCGGCGGCGCTGACCGCGATCTTCTTCCTGATCCTGCCGGATTGGCGGCTGGAGGCGGCGGTGGACGCGAGCGGTCTGGCGCAGTTGCTGCCGCTGGCGAAGCCGCCGCTGGGGCTGACCGCGCGTGCGCTGATCCTGCTGGGTGGCGCGGCGCTGGCCGGTGCGGTCAGTTGGTCGGCGCTGTACCTGATCTGGGGGCCGGGCGGGTTCCTCGCGCCCAAGCCGGTGCGGTTCGGCGGCATGAGCGACGTGCCGACCGCTCGCCGTGCCGATACGCACCCGGACGCGCCGACGCGGCGCCCCTTGTCGGCGGAGGAGCTCGGGACGCCGCCATCTCCCCCCACTCCGCGAATCGCGCCGCCGCCACCTCCGGTCGAGCAGCCGATCCCCGCCGACCTCGAACAGCCGCTCGCCGCATTCCACCCCGGCGCGATCCTCGACGAGCCGCTGGAGCCCGTCCGCCCCGTCGCCCCGATCGCGCTGCCCGCCGTGGAGACGCTGGAGGAGGAGAAGGCGGAGGAGGAGCGCATCGAAACCTTCATATTGCCGATGCCGGAGGTGACGGTCGCACCGTCGCCAGCCGCGGGCGACCGCGCCTCGACGCTCGACGGCCTGATCGCCCGGCTGGAGCAGGGCGTCGGACGCCGTGCGCAACTGGCGCGGCGCTGACCATACCCATTCGCCGAAAAGCGGTAGGCGACCTTCGAAACCTCTGATACCTTCCTTTCCGATAAGGAGAGGGTGATGGCCGAAACGGTTCCCGAGCGGGGTGATGCGCAGGCGTCCGGCTACGCCTGGTATGTGCTCGGCATCCTGTTTCTCGTCTACGTCCTGAACTTCGTGGACCGTCAGATCATTTCGATCCTGGCGGAGGATATCAAGCGCGACCTGCACCTCGCCGATGAGGATCTTGGGTTCCTCTACGGCACCGCATTCGGTGTCTTCTACTCGCTGTTCGGCATCCCCCTCGGGCGGCTGGCGGACAATTGGCATCGCGGACGGCTGATGGTGATCGGCCTGGCCCTGTGGTCGACGATGACCGCGCTGTCCGGCCTGTCGCGCAGTGGCGGGCATCTCGCGGCGGCGCGAATCGGCGTCGGCATCGGTGAGGCCACGGCGAGCCCTTCCGCCTATTCGCTGATCTCCGACTGGTTTCCGAAGCGGCTGCGCGCGACGGCGCTGTCGATCTATTCGGCGGGCCTCTACGTCGGTGGTGGCGTGTCGCTCTTCATCGGCGGGCTGATCGTCCAGAACTGGAACCGCGCCTATCCGGGCGGCGGGCCGCTGGGGCTGGTCGGGTGGCAGGCGGCGTTCATGGCCGTCGGGCTTCCCGGCCTCATCGTCGCGCTGTGGATCGCGACCTTGAAGGAACCGATCCGCGGCGCGGTCGAGGGTCTGCCGCCGCCGCCCAAGCATCCGGCACCGTTCGCGGAGTTCGGGCGAGAGCTGGTCACGATCATCCCGCCGCTGACGCTGATCGGCGCGGCGATGGGCGGGGCGCGCGCCCTTGCGATGAACCTGCTGGCGGCGGGCATCACCGTGGCCGTCGTACTGGGCCTGATCGGCGCGGGCGAGCCGTGGCCGCAATGGACCGCAGTCGGGATCGGCGCCTATGCCGTCTTCTCCTGGGGCTGTGCGTTGCGGCGACGCGACGCGGCGACGTTCGCCCTGATCGTCGCGACGCCGGCATTCGTGCTGACGGTCGTTGCATACGGATTGAACGCGTTCCTCGCCTATGCCGCCAGCTTCTGGGCTGCGCCCTATGCGCTGCGCGTGCTGCACGCCGCGCCGGCGGAGGCGGGGTTCTTTATCGGTGCGAGCGGCGCGCTCGGCGGGTTCCTGGGCGTGACGCTCGGCGGGATCGTTGCGGACCGGCTGCGGCGGACCAATCCGGCGGGGCGGCTGATCGTCGTGATCTTCGGGGCGATCGCGCCGTTGCCGTTCATGGCGACCGCGTTCACCGCGTCGTCGACGTGGCTGCTCTACCCGATGTTGTTCATCGGTCAGGTCTGCGCGGCGACTGCATTGGGCGCGGCGGCCGCGACGACGCAGGACCTGGTGCTGCCGCGAATGCGCGGTACCGCGACGGCGACGTTCTTCATTGGCACGACGTTGCTGGGGTTGGCGCTCGGGCCGTATCTGGCGGGGCGGGTATCGAGCCTTTCAGGCAGCCTGTCGACCGGCATGCTGTCGCTGATGCTCAGCGCGCCGATTACCATCGCCGCGGCGATCATGGCCTATCGGCTCGTCCCCCGCGCCGAAGCCACCCGCGAAGACCGTGCACGGGCGGTGGGCGAGGTGATCTGAGCTTAAACGTCACCCCGGCGAATGCCGGGATGACGTGAATTGTGAGGTTAGGTTTTACCCCGCCTGGAAGACGCCGCAGGCGATGCGCCCGCCGCTGTTGCCCGAGGGGTCGGTGCGCAGATCGTCGGCACTGGCATGCACCACCATCGCGCTGCCGTCCGCATCGAGCAGCCCGGCCATCGTCGCACCGGGGATCGTGATCGCCAGCGTGCCACGACCATCCGTGCCGACGATCAGGTTCGGGAGGTCGCCTTCGTGCGGACCCGCCGGGTTCATCGTGCCATGCTGCTTCGATGTCGGGTTCCAGTGACCGCCGGCGGTCGTGAAGTCCGGCGCGTCGCAGCGGCCGACCATGTGGATGTGCGCGCCGTGCGTGCCCGGCGGCAGCGCGCTGGCGTCGAGCGAGACGCGCAGGCCGCCCTCGACCTCCGTCGCGGTTGCGCGGCCGGCATCGGCGTTGGTCGCGGTACGCAGGCTGGCGACCGCGGTTCCGCCACCCGGCGTCACCGTGCCCATCTCCGCCTTGTCGGTCGCGCAGCCGGACAGGCCCACCAGCATCGCCGCGCCGGCCGTCATCATCACCAGGGTGGTCCGCATCGTCATTCTCCCTCTATTCCGTGGAAGGCCAACCAGCAGCCGCGTCGCGGGTTCCGAGCGGCCAGCGCGCCACCAGTTCGTAGCTTGCCCGCTCACGTCCCAGATGACTGCGATACAGCCCGATGTGCGGCAGCGAGAACGGCTCGCTGGTCAGGCCTGCATGCTGCGCCAGCCAAAGGGCAACGTCGCCATCGCCGCTCGCGGACCGGGGCAGCCGCGCGACGGTGATATGCGGCCGATACGCGCGGCGTTCCGGCGGCAGGCCGGCCATGACGCATGCGCGTTCCACCTTGGCGTGCAGTGCGATCAGCGGCGCGGCGGGAGCGATGCCGGCCCATAGCGCATCGGGCCGGTTGCCCTTGCCGAAGCTGCCAACCCCGGCCAGCGCCACCTCCGGTACCGGCGCGGCGATGCGCGACAGCGCGGCGGCGAGGTCCTCCGCCTGCGGACGCTCGACCTCGCCGACGAAGCGCAGGGTCAGGTGAAGCTGCTCGTCATCCTGCCACCGGGCCGCCCGCACGCCGTCCATGAGATCGAACAGCGCCTCCCGGATCGCAAGGGGCGGACGCAGGGCGACGAACAGGCGAATCATAGGCGTTGCTGTAGCGCGATGGACCGTAGCGCCGCCACGTGCGTTATGGCGATACACGATCTTTTATGACATTTTCTTCATGCTTGAAGTCGGACCGAACATTGCCGATATGATGCGGGTGGCCGGCCCCTTGCCGGTACGAAGGAGCTACATTCAAATGGCCAACTGGTCCGATCCCAGACCGACTGCGACCTCGTTCGGCGCAGGCGCGGCACGTCCGCGTGACGCGGCCTACGACGCGGGTCTTCGGTCCTATATGCTGTCTGTCTACAACTACATGACGTCCGGAGTCCTGCTGACGGGCGTCGTGGCGTTGCTGTTCGCGATGAGCGGCTATGCGGAGGCCGTGTTCATGCAGCCCGGGCCGCTGAAGTACGTCATCATGTTCGCGCCGCTCGCGATCGTATTCGGCATGAGCTTCGGCCAGAGCCGGATGAGCACGGGCACGCTTCAGGCGATGTTCTGGGGCTTCGCGGTGCTGATGGGCTTGTCGCTGTCGACGATCTTCCTGCAGTATAGCCCGGTTGCGATCGCGCAGGCGTTCTTCGCGACCTCCGCGGGCTTCGCCGCGGTCAGCCTGTACGGCTACACCACGAAGAAGGACCTGTCGGCGTTCGGCACGTTCCTCATCATGGGTGTCGTCGGCCTGCTCGTCGCCAGCGTCATCAACATGTTCGTGCAGTCCGGCCCGCTGGGTCTGGTCATCAGCTTCGTCGGCGTCCTGCTGTTCGCCGGCCTGACGGCCTATGACACGCAGCGTACGAAGAGCCTCTACTATCAGGTGCAGGGCACCGACATGGTGGGCAAGGTCGTGATCATGTCGGCGCTGAGCCTGTATCTTGACTTCATCAACATGTTCCTCTTCATCCTGCGTCTGTTCGGCTCCGGCCGCGACTGATAGCTTGAGATAGCGAATCGGGGAGGCCCGGCGGCACACACCGCCGGGCCTCTTTTTTGTGCGCCTGACGGGTTGTGCACGTGACGGGGGAATAGTGGGATGCGGCTCGGGATTTCGGTGGAGCTGGATTACTGGTTCGACGCGGCGGCGGACGTGCTGTTGCAGGTCGAGGTTGCGAAGACCGCCGAGCAGGTGCTGGAGCGATCGGAACTGACGGTCTGGTCCGATCACCCCATCGCCGCGGCGGTGGGCGAGGACGGCATCGGCCAACGCTGCTGGGGCCGCGGCGAGGGGCAGTTCCGGGCACAGTACGAGGCGGAAGTCCGGATCCTGCGCTCCGATATCGACCTGACCACGCTAGGCGCGACGCCGCCGCGCCTGCTGCCCGGCGCGCTGGTGCCGTACCTGCTGCCCAGCCGCTATTGTCAGTCGGACCGGCTCGAGGGGTTCGTCGACAGTGAATTCGCGGGCCTGACCGGCGGTGCGCTGGCACAAGCCTTGGTGGACTGGACCGCAGGCGCGCTGCGCTACCAGATGGGGGCCAGCGAGGGCACGACCACGGCGCTCGACACCTTCGCGTCGCGCCGGGGCGTATGCCGCGATTACGCGCACCTCGTCGTCGCGCTGGCGCGTGCGGCGGAAATCCCGGCGCGGTGCGTCGCGGCCTATGCCCCCGGCGTCGACCCGCCCGATTTCCATGCGGTCGCGGAACTGTGGCTCGACGGCGCGTGGCGCTTGGTCGACGCGACCGGCATGGGATCGGCGGGCGAGATCGCGGTCGTGACCGCCGGGCGCGATGCGACCGACATCGCCTTCATGACCGTGTGGGGCCTGACCCGCCTTC
>JAGSNX010000003.1 GCA_018139225.1 Microvirga sp. SRT01 | reverse complement strand
CGCTCGTCCCGCCGGCAGCGCCGGTGGCCAGGGCGGTGGCCGCGGTCGCGGCGGCGCAGGACGCGGCGGCGCGGGTCGTCCCGCCGGCGCCTCGACGCAGGGCCGGTAAGACACGGGCGGGTAAATCACACGACCGCCAGAACAAAGGCGCCGCGACCCACCGTCGCGGCGCCTTTTCTTTTGCGCCCTGCCCCTTCTGGCCCCCTCCCCTGCAAGGGAGGGCTGGGGAGCCTTGGCGGCATCGCTCGCGGAGAGAACCAACTCTCCCCAAGGGGGCGAATACAATCCCAATATCCGGGAAACCAAGTGCTTCCCGCCCGTTACCCCGTCACGAACACAGTGACCGGGACCGAGACATGGACATCTCCATCATCCCCATCGCCGAACGCATCGCCCGCGTCCTGACCGCGCAGCGGATCAGCGCCAACGCCGCTGGCGACGAAGAATCCGCCGCCGCGACGATCGATGCGAACTGGCAAGACCACCTCCCTGACGCCCTCGCCGTCCTCCGCACCCTCCGCGAACCCGACGAAGCCATGGCCGCCGCCGGCGACGTCGCGATCTGGGAACGCATGGTCCTCACCGCCATCGACCACGCCACCACCCCGCGGGTTGTGCTGTAGCTTCCCGTCATGCCGGGCTCGCCCCGGCGTGACGGCCGCACCCTTAACTCCCCCCTAACCATTCCCGCGCTAATCCCGCGCCCATGTACCACGACCCAGCGCTCGCCGCCGCCACCCGCGTGACGCGTCCGCCTTCCGCCGTCTCCGGCGGTGCCGGGTTTGCCGGGTTTGCGGGCCTCGCGAGCTGGACGCTGGTCGCGCGCGCCAATTTCCTCGACGGGCCCTATTCGGCACTGGTCGGGCTTGCCGCCTGCGCGTTGGCGATGATCGCCTGGTCGCTGCTCGTCGACCGGGTCCACCGCTCCGCCACGACGGGCCTCGACTGGCAGAACCCGCAGCCGCTCAGATGCACGCTCGACATCAGCCTCACCAAGCTCGCCGGATACTGGCTCACCTGGGGGGGGATCGCCGTCGTCTACGCCACCGGCCGCTTCTACTGGCAGGGCAATTTCGAATTCGCGATGTGGTGCTTCCTGTGGGGGGCACCGGCGCTGTTCGCGTTGTCGATCCCGTACGTCCTGTGGATCGACCGCCATATGGTCGAACCACGCGACGGCGCTTGGCACCTCGGCGCATGGCTGACCGGCCAGTCCGGTGTCGATCGCGGCGCGATACATAACCACCTCCTGAGCTGGGGCGTGAAGGCGTTCTTCCTCCCCTTCATGCTTGGCGGCGTTCCCTCCGGCTTCGGAGCGTTCGTCCGCGCCGACCTCGCCGGGGCACTCGCGCATCCGGTTGCGCTGACGCAGATGCTGATCGGCGCGATGTTCCTGATCGACATGGGCATCGCCACCGTCGGCTATGTCCTGACCTTCCGCCCGCTCGACGCGCATATCCGCAGCGCCAACCCGTTCGCGGCCGCGTGGATGCCCGCGCTGATCTGCTATCCGCCCTTCATCCTGATGCTCGACGGCGGGCCGTTCGACTATCATCAGGGCACCGCCCAATGGGATTACTGGCTGGGCGACCACCCCCTCCTGCTCGCGGCGTTCGGGGCGGTGCTGGTGGGCCTCACCGCGACCTACGCGTGGGCGACGCTGGCATTCGGGCCGCGTTTCTCCAACCTCACGCATCGCGGCATCCTGACGCACGGGCCCTATGCGTGGACGAAGCACCCTGCCTACTGGTCGAAGAACCTGTTCTGGTGGCTGTCGGTCTTACCGTGGTTCACGACCGGCTCCCCCGTCGACGCGATCCGCGCCACGCTGACGCTGGGTGCGGTCAGCGGCGTCTATTACTGGCGCGCGAAGACGGAGGAACGCCACCTCCGCCGCGATCCGGCCTATGTCGCGTACAGCGACTGGATCACCCGGCACGGCCCGATCGCGCGCGTCCGTCAGAAGCTCTCTTCGGCGTACACGCGCGAGATATCACCACCCCACGCGCCCTCGTAACGCTCCAGCAGCATCTCGGCCGGCACCTTCCCGCGCCGCACGATCTCGCGCAGCGGATCGAGGAAACCCGTTTCGTCGTCGCCCGCCGCGTTGGTCCGCGCCCGCGCCGCCAGCCCGCGATGCGCGATCTCCAGCACCTCCGCGGCCACGTCGCGCAGCTTGCCGCCACCCGGCAGCGGCGCATCCAGGGCCAGCTTCGGCACCGCATCGCGCAGGCTCTGGCGATCCTCGATCGACCAGTCCTTCACCAGATCCCACGCGGCATCGAGAGCTTGGCTGTCGTACAGCAACCCGACCCACAGGGCCGGCAGCGCGCAGATGCGGTTCCACGGCCCGCCATCCGCTCCGCGCATCTCCAGGAACGTCTTCAGCCGCACTTCGGGAAACGCCGTCGACAAATGGTCGGTCCAGTCGTCCAGCGTCGGCTTCTCGCCGGGCAGAACCGATAACTCACCCTTCAGAAAGTCGCGGAACGACAGTCCTGCGGCGTCGATATAGCGCCCCTTGCGGTAGACGAAGTACATCGGCACATCGAGCATGTACTCGGCGTACCGCTCATACCCGAACCCGTCCTCGAACACGAAGGGCAGCATGCCGGTCCGCGCCGGATCGGTGTCCGACCAGATATGGCTGCGGTACGACAGCATCCCGTTCGGCTTGCCTTCCGTGAACGGAGAGTTCGCGAACAGCGCGGTGGCGAGCGGTTGCAGCGCCAGCCCGACGCGGAACTTCTGTACCATGTCCGCCTCGGTGGCGTAGTCGAGATTCACCTGGATCGTGCAGGTGCGCAGCATCATGTCGAGGCCCATTGACCCGACCCGCGGCATGTGCTGCCGCATGATCCCGTAGCGTCCCTTGGGCATCACGGGCAGGTCGGCGCGCGCCTTGTCCGGCCACATGCCCAGCCCCAGAAACCCGACTCCGAGCCGGTCGCCGGCGTCCTTCACCTGCCGCAGGTGTCGGCCCGTCTCCGCACAGGTCTGATGCAGGTTCTCCAGCGGCGCACCCGACAGCTCGAACTGCCCCGCCGGCTCCAGACTGACGCTGCCGTCCGCGCCCGACAGGGCGATGACGTTCTTGCGACCGTCCGGCCCCAGCTCCTCGACCGGCACCCAGCCATGCTCGGTCAGCGCCATCAACAGGTCGCGGATGCCGCCCTTCTCGTCATAGGACGGCGCGTGATGATCGCTCGTGGCATAGACGAACTTCTCGTGCTCGGTCCCGATCCGCCACCGCTCCGCCGGCTTCTCCCCGCGCGCGAAGCTGGCGATCAACTGATCGCGCGATTCGATGATGGGGGATGCCTTCGCAGTCGCAGGCGCATCGGTCTTGGTCGTCATGTCGCGCCTCTACGCGCGCACGGACGGGTGCGCCAGATGGATTGGAGGCAGGCGCGGGGTACGGATCGTTGGTGCCGCGCGGCGTCCTGCCGATCCGGCCAGAGCAACGCCCCTGTCCTACATGGCCTTTTTCAGCGACAGTCGCATCGCTGTTTGACACCGTGGACCCTCACTGGCGCCGTAAACGCGCGGCGAAGGAGAAGCCGCGACTGGCGAAGTGGAGAAACCCGTCCGACGCCTCCACTTCCTCCACTTCGGTTCTCTACCAATCCCCGGCCGCCGCCATCCACAGCGCCACCGCCGCCGCCGCCGCGGTGTCGGCTCGCAGGATGCGGGGGCCGAGCGTCACGCCGACCGTCGCCGGGCAGGCGCGGATCGCCGCGCGTTCGTCCTCGTCGAAGCCCCCCTCCGGCCCGATCAGGATCGCGCCCGCGCCGGACCGCGCGCGCATCGCCGCCAGCGCCGGCTCGCCGCCGACCTCGTCCGCGAAGAACAGCGCGCGGTCCTCCGGCCAGTCGCGCAGCAGCGCCATGAGCTTCACCGGCTCCGCAACCTGCGGCAGGGCGGTGCGCCCGCATTGCTCCGCCGCCTCGATCATGTGCGTGCGCAGCCGTTCGGTATTGGGCTTGTCGACCACCGTCCGTCGCGTGACGACGGGCACGTAACGGTCGACGCCCAGCTCGCACGCCTTTTCCGCCATCCAGTCGACACGGTTCTTCTTCAGCGGCGCGGCGCACAGCCACAGGTCGGGCACCGCCTCCCGCTCCGCCAGCCGCTCCTGCACGTCGAGCATCAGGTCGCGCTTGCCGACCGATGTCGCCACCGCCAGCCATTCGCCGGTGCGGTCGTCGAACAGCTTGACCGGGTCGCCCGGCTTCATCCGCATCACGGAGCCGAGATAATGCGCCGCCGGTCCGTCGACGCGCCGCGCGCCCGCCATCAGTACCTCGTCCACGAACAGCCGCGGCGTCGATCGCGGCGGCCAGGCCGGCGTCGCCGCCATCACCGCTTCCTCTTCCAGATGCGCCGCCCGATCACCCACGCCGCGGCCATCCCCAGCACGCTCAGGATCGCGATGCCGGCGACGACGCCCGCGACGCGGAAGATCGCCCAGAACAGCGCCTCCACGAAGCGCCCGACCGCGACGGACAAACCGATCATGCGGGCTCAATCATGAGAAGGTACGCCGAACCATTCGCCGGGGATAGCGCCAGCGCCACGCGCGGCAACCCCGCATGCCGTGTTGCTGCACCGCGACGTAAATTGATGAACGGCTGTTCATCTCGCTTGACGTCATAACGGCGCCGCCGCCATCCTGTCGCCGACGCTGCGGATTTGCGCGTTCCCGATCAAGGAGTTCCGATGAAGACCCTGCTCGCCACCGCTCTCGCTGCCGCCATGCTGACGGCCACCCATGCCAGCGCCGAACTCTACAATTTCACGCTGTCGGGCGACTACACCGCGAGCTTCTCGGTCGACTCCAGCCCGATCCCGGACGAGTTCATCCCTAGCCTCGGCTTCGTCCTGTACGGTATTCCCGTCACCGGTACCGACACCGGCATCTTCGATCTCGGCTTCTTCGAGGGCGGTCTCGGTGGCGGGATGAGCATCATCGATCCTGCCACCTTCGACGCGGTCTTCGTCGCCGACGGACCGCAGCTTTTCAGCGGCACCGTGGCTGCGCCGACCTTCCTGACCGGCAGTTTCGCGCTGACCGAATATCAGGGCACCGGCCGCTACACCCTGACCATCGCCTCCGCCGCCGGCGCGGTACCGGAACCCGCAAGCTGGGCGCTGATGATCGCCGGTATGGGCTTGGCGGGCGGCAGCCTGCGTCGTCGTTCGCTGAAGCTGAGCTTCGGCTGAAGTCCCCACCTTCGTCATGCCGGGCTTGTCCCGGTATGACGGAGGGAGGTCGACGTGACCTCCCAAAACCCGCAAGTCCCCCGCCTTCCTCCCCGCCGATCCTTGCGGCATAGGGCGGCCATGCCCGACACGCCGCACCAGATCGTCCCCGACAGCGAACATCGCGGCCTCGTCGCCCGCCTGCCGCCGACGCCGCGCGGCCTTGCACTGCTGGCGCGATTCGACCGGCCGATCGGCTGGTGGCTGCTGTTCTGGCCCGGCGCGTGGGGTGTCGCGCTGGCGGGCGGCACCGCCGCGCGGTGGGACCTGATCGCGTGGATCCTGCTCGGCAGCATCGCGATGCGCGGCGCGGGCTGCGTCTACAACGACATCGTCGACCGCGATCTCGACGCGCAGGTCGCGCGCACCGCCGCCCGGCCGATCCCCGCCGGCCTGATCTCCGTCAAGGCCGCTTGGGTGTGGCTCGTCGTGCTCAGCCTCGTCGGGCTGGTGGTGCTGCTGCAACTCCACACGCTCGCGGCGGTCGTCGCGCTCGCCAGCCTCGCGCCCGTCGCCGCCTATCCCTTCATGAAGCGCATCACTTGGTGGCCGCAGGCATGGCTCGGCCTCGTGTTCAGCTGGGCGCTGCTGGTCGGGTGGACAGAGACCGCTGGCGACCTGTCGGCACCGATGTGGTGGCTCTACGCCGGGTCGATCGCGTGGGTGATCGGCTACGACACGATCTATGCGGTGCAGGACCGGGAGGACGATGCGCTGATCGGCGTTCGCTCCTCGGCGCTGGCGCTCGGCGGCCATGTCCGGGGCGGCGTCGCGGCATTCTATGTCGCCGCGGTGGTGTTGTGGGGCATGGCGCTGTGGAGCGTCCGCCCCGACCCGCTCGCGCCGCTCGCGCTGCTGCCCGCGGCACTGCATCTCGGCTGGCAGGCGACAACGCTGCGTCCAGACGACGGCGCCGGCGCCCTCGCCCGCTTCCGCGCCAACCGCTTCACCGGGCTGCTGGTGTTCCTCGCCTGCGCGGTGGTGGGATCGACGGTATAAACACCTGTCCTACACGCCCGCCCTGTGAGACACCCGGCGGGCTGTTTCTCATGACGACGACCCGATGCCCGTTACCCCAATGACAGCCGGGGTGACGGAGGAGGCCACAAGCCGCATTGGACTAACCTTAGCCTAACCTTCCGCGCCGCAACCGCCCAAATCCGCCCCTAGCATCCGCCGCCCCACCCCCCTAAGTCTGGGCCATGCTCACCACCGATCAGGCGCGCGACCGCGCCGCCGACATCGTCGCCCGCGCCCGGACGGCCGGGGCCGACGCCGCCGATGCCGTCTTCGCCGCCGACGCGGCGCTGGAAGTCTCCGTCCGCCTCGGCAAGCTGGAGGATGTCGGCCGCTCCGAAAGCGCCGAACTCGGCCTGCGGGTGTTCGTCGGCCGCCGCTCCGCCAGCGTCTCCACGTCCGACCTGACGCCGGACTCGATGCAGACGCTCGTCGAACGCGCCGTCGCGATGGCTCGCGAAGCGCCCGAGGACGAATGGGCCGGCCTCGCCCCCGCCGAACGCCTGCTCCACGGCGCACCGCCGCTGCTCGATCTGGCTGACCACGACGATCCTGCGCCGGAGCGCCTCCGTGACCTCGCCCTCGCCGCGGAGGAAGCGGCCCGCGCGGTTCCCGGCGTCACCAATTCGGAGGGCGGCGGCGCCAGCGGCTCGCGCAGCGTCTGGGCGCTCGCGACATCCACGGGCTTCGCGGGGTCCTATGCCGCCACCGGCTACGGCCTGTCCGCCAGCGTGCTGGCCGGCGATGCCGCCGCCGGGATGCAGCGCGACTACGCCCATCACGGTGCCCGTCACCTCCGCCACCTCGACGCTCCCGACGCGATCGGTCGGGAGGCGGGGGAGCGTGCTGTCGCGCGCCTCAACCCCGGCCGCCTTGCCAGCGGCGCGATGCCGGTCGTCTTCGATCCGCGCGTCGGATCGTCGCTGCTCGGCCACCTGCTCGGCGCGATCGGCGGGTCTTCGATCACCCGCCGCACCAGCTTCCTGCTCGACGCTCTGGGCACCCGCATCCTGCCGCACGGCTTGTCGGTCCGCGACGATCCGCACCGCCCGCACGGCCTGCGCTCGCGTCCGTTCGACGGCGAGGGTTTGCCCGTCTCTCCGACGGCGATCGTCGAAGACGGCGTGCTCGAGACCTGGCTGCTCGACTCCGCCTCGGCCCGCCAACTGGGGCTGGAGCCGACCGGCCACGCCAGCCGCGGCATCGGCGGCGGACCCGGCGTGACGACCAGCAACACCTATCTCGACGGCGGCAAGCTGCCCGTCGAGACGCTGATCGGCGACATCGCCGACGGCGTGTACGTGACCGAATTGATCGGTCAGGGCGTCAACGGCGTCACCGGCGACTATAGCCGCGGCGCGGCGGGTTTCCGCATCGTCGGCGGTGCAATCGCCGGCCCGGTGGCGGAGTTCACGATCGCCGGCAACCTGAAGGACATGTACGCGAACCTGACGGCGGCCAACGACCTGAAGTTCCGCTACGGCACCAACGTCCCGACGCTGCGCGTGGACGGCATGACGGTCGCGAGTGGCTGAACCCGACACCACCGACCTCTTCCCCGCCGTCGCGGAGACCGTCGCCGCGGCGGGTCAGATGGCGCTCGCCCGCTGGCGCACCGATTTCCGCCGCTGGGAAAAGGAGCCGGGCAGTCCGGTGTGCGAGGTCGACCTGGACGTCGACCGCATGCTCATGGCGCGTCTGTCCGCGCTGCTGCCCGACGCCGGCTGGCTGTCGGAGGAGACGGCGGATGCCCCCGACCGCCTGAGCCGCCGCCGCGTCTGGGTGGTCGATCCGATCGACGGCACCCGCGACTATATCCGCGGTCGCGAGGGCTGGGCGGTGTCGGTGGCCCTGGTCGAGGACGGCCGCCCGGTGCTGGCGGTGCTCGACGCGCCCGCGCGCAAGGAACGCTGGTCCGCGACGCTCGGCCGCGGGGCGTGGCGCAATGGCGTTCGGCTGGCGGCGGGCGATCGCGCCGACCTGGCCGGCGCGCGCGTGCCGGCCGATGCCTTGCCCCGGTCGGACCGCGACTTCGTGGCGGTTCACAAGCCCAACTCGATCGCGCTGCGCATGGCGATGGTGGCCGCCGATGAAGCCGATCTTGTTGCGACGCTGCGCTGGGGGAATGAATGGGACATCGCCGCCGCCGCGCTGATCGCAACGGAGGCCGGCGCCGCCATCAGCGACGCACACGGTGCGCCGCTGGTCTTCAACAAGCCACGACCGCAGGCGTTCGGCGTCCTGGTGTCCGCACCTCACCTCCACGCCGCCGCCGTGGCCCGTCTGGAGGCCCGCGCCGCCGCCGCCGGCTGAACGTTACGTAGATCGCACAGGATCTTGCTGGTTTCCGGACAGGATAGGTCGCTTGGTAAGCCGATATTGACCATTTCGGTTCATTACGCGTCATCGGTCAGGAGACACCCCGTGGCGACACAGCCCATCGAAGATCATCGCCCCGACGGGCGCAAGAGCACCCGCCATTCGCTGAACATCAAGGGCAGCGCCCGCATTGCGGTCGGCATCGACATCATCGACGCTTCCGCCAGCGGCGTGAAGGCGCGCCTGTCGGTACCGCTGCCGATCGGCACGCTCATCAACATCGGCCTGCCCGGCAACAACAAGCGCCACGCCCGCGTCGTGTGGAGCGAGGGCGACATCACCGGCTGCGAATTCGTCCAGCCGCTCGACAGCTACGACCTCATGATGATGCTGGACGGTCCGAAGGCGCAGAACGACTAAAGGCATCGGCCGGGACGCTCAGCCCGTCTCGTCCCCGTCCTTGTACTTCATCTCCAGAAAACGCCCGCGCGTCTGGAGGTTGTCGAGGTCGCCTTGCGCCAGTCGCGCGGTCATGTCGGCGATCTCGCGCTCGATCAGTTGCAGGCCGGCGACCAGCTCGGCGTCCGGTGTCCGGCCATTCCGCTCGACGGTGCGCAGCGTGTCCGGCACCCGCGCATAGTCGTTGACGAAGGCCGGCAATTGCTCGCCGACCAGCCGCCGGACCTCGAACGCTTCTTCCGTCTGCGGCTCGATCCGCGCCAGTTGCGGCGACAGCGTGTCCAGCCGCTCGCCGATCCGATCGACCAGCACCTGCGCCGGCCGCGGCAGTGCCCCGCGTTGCGCGCCCAGCCAGCGCTCGGTCTGCGCGGGCAGCGCGCGGATATCGACCGTCTTCAGCTTCTCCGGCGGCGGCGCGGCACGCTGGCCGGGCACGAAGGACAGGAACAGCACCGCGGCGACCATCACTGCCATCACCAGCACCGCGCCCATGATGCCGAGCGGCGCGACCAATCCCCACAGCGTTGCCGCGACGAGTATCGCGACGATCGCGCCGGCGATCCACGTCAGCCGCTTGGCGATGCTCGCGGTCCGCCGGCTTCGGGCGCGCGTCGGCACGCCGTCACCGGTGTCGCTGATCCGCGCCCAGCTGGACCGCGCGGCGGAGATGGCGTCGTCGACGTCGCTCATCGGTTATAGGCTCTCCAGCCGGTACTGGTTCGTCGGGGCGGAGATCGCCCCTTGGCTCGCCCCCTCGGCGCGGGCGATATAGCCGCGCGACTTCTCGACCTCGTTGCCCAGCGTGGTGACGGTGGTCTTCATCGAATCGAGCGCCTTCAGCTTGAACGTGTCGATCGCATCCATCGTGTCGTAGATGTTCTGGAACGCGCGTTGCAGCGTCTCCAGCGGGATCGTGGAGGCGGCGGCCTGTTCGTGGATCTGCGCGGTCTGGCTCTTGAGCAACTTGCCGGTCGAATCGATGATGTTCGCCGTCGTCGTGTTCAGCTGCGTGATCTGCTCCAGCACCAGCTTCTGGTTGGTCAGCGCCTGCGCCACCGTCACCGCGGTGCGCAGCGCCGCGACCGTCGTGGTGCTGGCGCGGTCGACGCCCTTCACCAGCTCGACATTGTTCTTCTTGACCAGATCGAGCGCCAGATACCCCTGCACCGTCACCGCCATCTGCGTCAGCAGGTCCTGCGTCCGCTGCCGCGTGTAGAACAACGCCGTTTCGCGGATCGCCTTCGCCTTGGCAGGATCTGTGTGATCCAGCTCGTTCGCCTTGTCCTCCAGCTTGGCGTCCATCGCCTGCGACAGATGGATCATCTGCTCCAGCCGACCCATCGCGTTCCACAGATTGGCGCGCTCAGTATCGATCGCCGCGTTGTCCATCAGCAGCTCGTCCTTGCCACTGGCGAGGCTCTTCAGGATCGAGCTGATATGCGTTTGCGATGATTTATAACCGTCGAAGTAGTTGCGCATCTTGCTGCCGAAGGGGATGATCCCGAACAACTTCTGCGGCGCGGTCAGGTTGCCCTTCTTGCCGGGATCGAGGTCCTCGACGACGCGGCGAAGCTCGGCCAGATCCTTGCCGACGCCCGTCTCCTGATCCATCGCGCGGACCGGGCGGTCGAGGAAGCGGTTCGACTGGCCGGCCGCCTCGCGAATCTCCTTCGCGCCCATCGCGGTGATCGCGTCGACGCGCTTGCCGAATTCCGGGCTGTTGACGTCCTGCGCGACCAGATCGGTCACGAAACTGTCGACCCGCGTCTCCAGCTCTGACTTCTTGGTGTCGTCCACCGGCACCAGCCCCGCCGCCTTGGCCGGCGCGACCGTCGGCACCGGATCGGGCGGCGTCAGCACCAGCTCTTTTTCAGCGGTGATCGTCTCGGTCGTGGTCGCCATGCGTCTTGTCCTCGGATGCGAGCGGCAATGTGGCCGGGCCGGTGCTGCCGCGCAAGCGTATTAGCGGAATAATACGCACAGCCGATCCGCCCCGCAATGCCTGCCCTTCCCGCGGCGCACCATTTCGGCTATGGGGCGCGCAACTTCGCTCCAGACATCCAGGATTCCCCATGAGCCTCCGCAACGTGGCGATCATCGCGCACGTCGACCACGGCAAGACTACGCTCGTCGACCAGCTCTTCCGCCAGTCGGGCACCTTCCGCGACAACCAGCGCGTCGAGGAGCGCGCGATGGACTCCAACGACCTCGAGAAGGAGCGCGGGATCACGATCCTCGCGAAGCCGACCTCGGTCGACTGGACGCCGCCGGGCGCCAGCGAGAGCATCCGCATCAACATCGTCGACACGCCCGGCCACGCCGACTTCGGCGGTGAAGTCGAGCGCATCCTGTCGATGGTCGACGGCGTCGTCCTGCTGGTCGATTCGTCGGAGGGCGCGATGCCGCAGACGAAGTTCGTGACCGGCAAGGCGCTGGCGCTCGGCCTGAAGCCGATCGTCGTCGTCAACAAGGTCGACCGTCCCGACGCCCGCATTCAGGAAGTGCTGGACGAGGTGTTCGACCTGTTCGTGTCGCTCGACGCCAATGACGAGCAGCTCGACTTCCCCGTGCTCTACGCCTCGGGTCGCAACGGTTACGCCTCGACCGACATGGACGCGCGCGAAGGCACGCTGATCCCGATGTTCGAGACGATCGTGTCGCACGTCCCCGCCCCCAAGGTGGAGGTCGAGGACGTTCCCTTCACCTTCCTCGTCACGCTGCTCGACCGCGACAACTTCCTCGGCCGCGTGCTGACCGGCCGGGTCAATTCCGGCACGGTGAAGACCAATCAGGCGATCCACGCGCTGGATAACGACGGCAACATCGTCGAGACCGGCCGCGCGTCGAAGATCATGTCGTTCCGCGGGCTGGAGCGCGTGCCGGTGGACGAGGCGAAGGCGGGCGACATCATCTCGCTGGCCGGCCTGTCGATCGCGACCGTCGCCAACACGATCGCCGACGTGACCGTCACCGAGCCGCTGCACGCACAGCCGATCGATCCGCCGACGCTGTCGATGCGCTTCGCGGTGAACGATTCGCCGATGGCGGGCCGCGAGGGCACCAAGGTGACGTCGCGGATGATCCGCGATCGCCTGTTCCGCGAAGCCGAGTCCAACGTCGCCGTGAAGGTGACCGAGGCCGCCGACCGCGACAGCTACGAAGTGGCGGGCCGCGGCGAGCTTCAGCTGGGCGTGCTGATCGAGACGATGCGCCGCGAAGGCTTCGAGCTGGGCATCAGCCGCCCGCGCGTGCTGTTCGGCGAGGACGAGAACGGCAAGAAGACCGAGCCGTACGAGACCGTCATCATCGACGTGGACGACGAATATTCCGGCACGGTCGTCGAGAAGATGAACCTGCGCAAGGCGGAGATGACGGACATGCGCCCGTCCACCGGCGGCAAGACGCGCATCACCTTCTCCGCGCCCTCGCGCGGCATGATCGGCTATCACGGCGAGTTCCTGTCGGACACGCGCGGTACCGGCATCATGAACCGGCTGTTCGAGAAGTACGGCCCGCACAAGGGCCAGATCGAGGGCCGCAAGAACGGCGTCCTGATCTCCAACGGTGCCGGTGAGGCCAATTCCTACGCGCTGGGGCCGCTGGAGGAGCGCGGCATCCTGTTCGTGGGGCATGGCGAGGCGCTGTACGAGGGCATGATCGTCGGCGAGAACGCCAAGCCGGACGACCTCGAAGTCAACCCGATGAAGACCAAGGCGCTGACCAACTTCCGCGCCTCGGGCGGCAAGGACGATCAGGTGCGCCTGACGCCGCCCAAGCGCGCGACGCTGGAGCAGGCGATCGCCTATATCGACGACGACGAGATGGTCGAGGTGACGCCGAAGTCGATCCGGCTGCGCAAGCGCCACCTCGACGCCAACGAGCGCAAGAAGGCCAGCCGCGCGAAGCTGGTCGCCTGATCGGTCGGTCCTCGCCCCCGAACCGGGGCGGGGACCGCCGGAAGGTTAGGCTAAGGTTAGTCCAATGCGGCGTTTCGACGGACGCTGCACGTGGTCGGGATCCGGCGGTTCAAAGAGCGTTCGTCACAGGCCGCGACCTTATGTCGAAACGCGTCGTGTAGGACAGGGCGATCGTCGCCCCTTCGCCCTGACGACAGGTTATCGCGCTGATATCGAAGCCAAGAAAAAAGGGAGTCGGACACCACGTCCGGCTCCCTTTTCTGTCCTGAAAGGCCGGCGGACCCGGAGGCCCGCCGAACTCGGTCGATCAGGCCCTCGCCGTCGCGAAGCGGACCGAGGTGCGGCGACGGCGCATCGCGCCACCGACCAGGCCCATGCCGCCGATCATCATCGCCCAGGTCGTCGGCTCCGGCACCAGCCCGAATGCCGCGCCGGTGGTGAAGGTGTAGCCTGGGGTCGCCAGCACATCGACGTTCACGTTCCAGCCGATCGCATCCAGCAATGCCAGATCGAGCGCCTCGACCTGATCTTCCAGACCGGAGCAGATGTACGGGTTCATGATGCCTAGGAAATCGCCGCACGACTGCGCCGGCTCCTTCCAGTGCGACGCCTGCCAGCCATCGCCGAAGTTCGAACCGGTCGACCAGTAGCCGCCCATGAACGCCGTGTCCCCGCCATCGAGCGAGAAGTAGGAGTCGGTTCCGAACGTCCAGTCGAGCTTGCCCGGCGCCGAATAGCGGAACATGTCGGCACCGTAGCCCCACCAGTAATCATCGACCGGGAACCCGCCACCGACCGAAGCGTCGAAATCCTCGACGCCGCTCAGGAACCCGAGCGCATGGCCGAGTTCGTGGATCGCCACGCCGATGAAGTCATAGGTGCCGGCCGAAATACCGTCGGTCGGATCGAAGTCGAAGTCGAAGGTGCTGGAGAACTGGATCTCGCCGTCGATGACGTTGGAACCGAACTGTGCATCGAAGGCCGCCGAGTCGTTGTACAGCGCCTTCAGGTTCGCGGTGGACAGGGCGATCGTGCTGCTGATCGGCGTTCCGTCCGGCGCGAAGCGCTGGGTGGTCGCCGACACGCCGGTTTCGGTCAGGGCGTTGTCATAACCCGGCACCGTGACCGCGACGCTGCCCGTGGCGCTGAGCGGAGCGAGGTTGGCGACCGCCTGCCTGTCCAGCGCGCTCGTGGAGGATGCCGACAGCAGATCGTAATAGTCGGAGATCGGAACGAAGGTCTGCAGCGTGCTGCGCGTGCCGCCGAGGATGTTCGGGCCGAGCGGCGAGAAGCCGACTTCGAAGTTCAGGACCGCGTCGTTGTTGAGAACCGTCTCCCAATACCGGGCCGCGGCGGCGAAGCCGCGTGCGGCGGGCGATCCGGCGACACCGCCGATATCGATGAGATTGATGGTCGTAGCCGACGCCGGCATCGCCGCGACAAGACTGGTCGCGCCCAGCATCACAGCGCTTACGCGCTTCAACGCATTCTTCATGGTGATCTCCCCGAGATTGCTTTGACTCTGTCCGACTCTTGCCGGTCCGGTCGAGGAGCATCATGACGATCAAGGGATGACGGTCAAGCCATGTTCATCTTTTATTAAGGGTCCGCACCGGCCGAAAACCATTCGTTCCCAAGGCGAAACCCACGGGCGACGTCATCCCTTCACGGGTGTCCAGCGTTGCGTTCGGCAGAAGAAGGCGATGCAGCCCTGAACCTTCAGCGTTCCATCGCTCTCGCGTTTCAGGATCGATTTGTACGTCTTGCCGGATTTGGGATCGTAAATCTTGCCGCGCCAGTCGTCGCCCTTGTCGGCGAAGCCGGACAGGATCACCAATCCCTCCAGCGGGCGGCGGCGCAATGCGGGATCGGGGTTGTTGGAGTCGACCGGCGGCCCCGATGGAGGCTGCTTCAACAGCGTCGTCAGGCGACCGCACACGTTGGAGCCGCAGGGGCCGACCGTGACGATCGCGGTCTTTTCCTCGGTCATCCACCTCCCGGCGATCGGCGTCGCAGCATCGGCGGAAGCGGCGGCAAAGCCGGCGGCGAACAGGGCGGCGGGTGCGAGCGCGGTCAGGATTTTCTGCATCGGTGCAATCGATGTCCTGCATGCCGCGTTAATGCAAGTCGCTTGCCGCGACGGCCCGCCTGCGCCACCTGTAGCTGCCATGCCGCCACCCTCCGCCACCGACGCCCTGCCCCAGGGCGAGTTCCGATCGCTGTCGGAAAGCCATCGCAGCGTCGTCCTGCCCGCCGGCGCAGGCGCATTCCGCCGCTTCCTCGCCTTTGCCGGCCCCGGCTATCTGGTCGCGGTCGGCTATATGGACCCCGGCAACTGGGCGACCGACATCGCCGGTGGATCGGCGTTCGGCTATACCCTGCTCAGCGTCATCCTGCTGTCCAACCTGATGGCGATCGTATTGCAGGCGCTGTCGGCGCGCCTCGGCGTGGCATCGGGCATGGATCTCGCGCAGGCGTGCCGCGCCAACTACTCGAAGCCGGTCAGCATCGCGCTGTGGGTGCTGTGCGAGATTGCGATCATCGCCTGCGATCTGGCGGAGGTGCTGGGCACCGCGATCGCGCTGAAACTGCTGTTCGGACTGCCGCTGACGTGGGGCGTGCTCGTCACCGCGGTCGACGTGTTCCTGATCCTCGCGCTGCAACGCTTCGGATTCCGGCGGCTGGAGGCGTTCGTCATCGCCCTGTTGTGCATCATCGCCGGCTGTTTCGTGTTCGAGCTGTTCCTGGCCCGACCCGATCCGGGTGCGATCATGCGCGGGCTGGTGCCGACGCCGGCAATCCTGACCAATCCGGCGATGCTGTACATCGCGATCGGCATCCTCGGCGCGACGGTGATGCCGCACAATCTGTACCTGCACTCGTCGATCGTCCAGACGCGGGCGTTCGGCACCGGTTCGGCGGACAAGCGCGAGGCCGCCAAGATGGCGACGATCGACAGCACGGTCGCGCTGGGGCTGGCGTTCTTCATCAACGCGGCGATCCTGATCCTCGCCGCCGCGACCTTCCACACCGCCGGTCGCACCGACGTGGCGGAAATCGACGAGGCCTATCGCCTGCTCGCGCCGTCGCTGGGCATGGGCGCGGCCAGCATCGTCTTCGCGGTCGCGCTGCTCGCGTCGGGCCAGAACTCGACCGTCACCGGCACGCTGGCGGGACAAATTGTCATGGAGGGATTCCTCCACCTGCGCCTGCCGACCTGGGCACGCCGCCTCGTCACCCGCGCGCTGGCGATCGTGCCGGCGGTGCTGGTGGTGGGCGCGAGCGGCGATGCCGGCGCGACGCAGCTGCTGGTGCTCAGTCAGGTGATCCTGAGCCTGCAACTGCCGTTCGCGGTGGTGCCGCTGGTGATGTTCACGGGACGGCCCGCGGTAATGGGCGACCTCGTCAGCCCGGCGTGGCTGCGAGGACTGGCGTGGGTCATCACCGCGATCATCATCGGGCTGAACGGAACGCTGCTGTACGGGATGCTGTGAGCTCCTTTGCTCTTGTGCGGAGGACCTCCAGGGAGGATCGATCGTCCACATACGTATGATCGCGTGACATCCGCGCGCCGCCCACTATCGCTGATCCGGATCAATCACCCCGGAGCATCCCTTGGCCACTCTGCTGTCTCCTGCCGCCGACAAGCCGGTGCTGACGCCGCTCGCCGCGCAGATCCTCGACACGCTCGTTCACCGCATCGGCAAGGACGAAAAGGCCGCACGCCCGCATGACTGGCTGGCCGCGACGATCTTCACCGTCCGCAACGACATCATCGAAAAGTGGATGGATTCCACGCGCGAAGCCCATGCCAAGGGCGCCAAGCGCGTCTATTATCTCAGCCTGGAATTCCTGATCGGGCGGCTGCTCCGCGACGCCTTGTCCAACCTGAACCAGACGCACGATATCGCCGGCGCCCTGAAGTCGCTCGGCGTCGACCTCGCCACGATCGAGGAGATCGAACCCGACGCGGCGCTCGGCAATGGCGGTCTCGGCCGGCTGGCGGCGTGCTTCATGGAAAGCCTCGCGAGCCTCGACCTGCCGGCCTATGGCTATGGCATCCGCTATGTGAACGGCATGTTCCGGCAGCGGATCGACGATGGCTTCCAGGTAGAACTGCCCGAGAACTGGCTGCAATACGGCAATCCGTGGGAGTTCGAACGGCGCGAGAGCGCGTATTTCATCGGCTTCGGCGGCGAGGTCGTCGGCACCGAGACGGGCCACGTCCACTGGAAGGCGGCGGAGGGCGTCGAGGCGACCGCCGTCGACACGCCGATGGTCGGTTGGCGCGGCAAGCGGGTCAACACGCTGCGCCTGTGGACCGCGCGCGCGTTCGATCCGATCAAGCTCGACCAGTTCAATGCCGGCGATTTCGAGGGGGCTTTGGCGGGTCAAACCCGCGCCGAGACGCTGACGCGCGTGCTGTATCCGAACGATTCCACCGCCGCCGGGCAGGAGCTGCGGTTGCGGCAGGAGTATTTCTTCTCCTCCGCCTCGATTCAGGACATCGTCCGCCGGCACATCCAGTATACCGGCGACATCCGCACGCTGCCCGACAAGGCGGCGATCCAGCTTAACGACACGCACCCGGCGGTCGCGGTGGCGGAGTTGATGCGGCTGCTGGTCGATTTCCACGATCTCGGCTTCGACGAGGCGTGGGACATCACCCGCGCGACGTTCGGTTACACCAACCACACGCTGCTGCCCGAGGCACTGGAAAGCTGGCCCCTGCCGCTGTTCGAGCGGTTGCTGCCCCGGCACATGCAGCTGGTCTATGCGATCAACGCGAAGCTGCTGCGAGAGGCGAAGGCGAAGGGCGTCGACGATCGCGCGATCGCCGCGATCAGCCTGATCGCGGAAGGTGGCGAGCGGCGCGTGCGGATGGCCAATCTGGCGTTCGCGGGATCGCACAGCATCAACGGCGTCGCGGCGCTGCACACCGACCTGATGAAGAAGACGGTCTTCGCCGACCTGCACGCGCTGTATCCGGACCGGATCAACAACAAGACCAACGGCATCACCCCGCGCCGCTGGCTGCAACAGGCGAACCCCGGCCTGACCGCGCTGATCCGGGAGGCGATCGGCGACGATTTCCTCGACGATGCGGAAAAGCTGTCGGCGCTCGACCCGTTTGCCGACGATGCCGGCTTCCGCAGCAGGTTCGCCAGCGTGAAGCGCGCCAACAAGGTCGCGCTGGCGCAGCATCTGAAGGAGCTGATGGGCATCCGCATCGATCCCGACGCGATGTACGACGTCCAGATCAAGCGCATTCACGAGTATAAGCGCCAGTTGCTCAACATCGTCGAGACGGTGGCGCTGTACGACCAGATCCGCAGCCATCCGGAGCGCGACTGGGTGCCGCGCGTGAAACTGTTCGGCGGCAAGGCGGCGTCGAGCTACCACAACGCGAAGCTCATCATCAAACTGGCGAACGACGTGGCGCGGCGGATCAACGCGGACCCGGCGATCGGTGGCCTGTTGAAGGTCGCGTTCGTGCCCAATTACAACGTGTCGCTGGCGGAGAAGATCATCCCCGCCGCCGACCTTTCGGAGCAGATCAGCACCGCGGGCATGGAAGCGTCCGGCACCGGCAACATGAAGTTCGCGCTGAACGGCGCGCTGACGATCGGCACGCTAGACGGTGCGAATGTCGAGATTCGCGACCGTGTCGGCGACGACAACATCGTCATCTTCGGCCTGACCGCGGACGAGGTCGCGGAGCAACGCGCCCGCGGCTACGACCCGCGCGCCGCGATCGACGCCTCGCCGGAACTGTCGCAGGCGCTGTCCGGGATCGCGTCGGGCGTCTTCTCCCCCGACGATCCCGACCGGTACAAGGGACTGGTCGGCGGGCTTTACGACGGCGACTGGTTCATGCTCGCCGCCGATTTCGACGCCTATGCCGCCGCGCAGCGCCAGGTCGATGCGCGGTGGCAGAACCATGAAGGATGGAACGCAGCGGCGATAAGGAACGTCGCGCGCGTCGGATGGTTCTCGTCGGACCGCACCATCCGCGAATACGCGAAGGACATCTGGGGAGTCCTGTGAAACCATCGAGTGACGCTATCGCCGCCCTGCTGGAAGGGCGTCACGACGACCCCTTCTCCCTTCTCGGTGTCTTCCCCGGCCCCGACGGGAGCTTCGCGCGCACCTGGATTCCCGGAGCGGAGACGGCAGAGGCCTTCGACCTCGCGGGTGAGAGCCTGGGGCAACTGACGCCGGTCGGTGACGACCTGTTCGAGGGAGCGGTGACGGGCGACCCGCAGCCGGTCCGCTACAAGGCGCAGGGGTTCGGCGCGGAGTGGTGGGTCGGCGACCCGTACAGCTACGGTCCCGTCCTCGGCCCCACCGACGACTATCTGATGGGCGAGGGTACGCACCACCGCCTGTGGAACAAGATGGGCGCGCACCTGATCGAGCATCAGGGCGCGACCGGCATGCACTTCGCGGTATGGGCCCCGAACGCACGGCGCGTCTCCGTGGTCGGCGATTTCAACGGCTGGGACGGACGCCGCCACGTCATGCGCCGCCGCGCCGATGTCGGCGTGTGGGAAATCTTCCTGCCAGATCTTCCCGCCGGCCAGAGCTACAAGTTCGAAATCATCGGCCCGCACGGCGAGATGGTGCCGCAAAAGGCGGACCCGTTCGCCTTCGCTGCCGAACTCCGCCCGAAAACCGCCTCGGTCACCACCGGCGGGTTCACGCACGAATGGCAGGACGACGGCCACCGCCAGCATTGGGCCTCCGTCGATCCCCGCCGTCAGCCGATCTCGATCTACGAGGTTCATGCCGGGTCCTGGGAAAAGGACGCGAACGGCTGGTATCTGACGTGGGACGCGCTGGCAGACCGCCTGATCCCGTACGTCGTCGACATGGGCTTCACCCATATCGAATTCCTGCCGATCACCGAGCATCCCTATGATCCGTCTTGGGGCTACCAGACGACGGGCCTTTATGCTCCGTCCGCCCGGTTCGGCGATCACGAAGGGTTCGCGCGGTTCGTCGACGGGGCGCATCAGGCGGGCGTCGGCGTGCTGCTCGACTGGGTGCCGGCGCATTTCCCGACCGACGTGCACGGGCTGTCGCGGTTCGACGGCACTGCGCTCTACGAGCATGAGGACCCGCGGCTCGGCTATCATCCCGACTGGAACACCGCGATCTACAATTTCGGGCGGCGCGAAGTGTCGTCCTACCTCGTCAACAACGCGCTGTTCTGGGCCGAGCGCTATCACCTCGACGGGTTGCGCGTCGATGCGGTGGCATCGATGCTGTACCGCGATTACAGCCGCCAGGCGGGCGAGTGGATTCCCAACGAAGAGGGTGGCCGCGAGAATTGGGAAGCGGTGGAGTTCCTCCGTTCGATGAACCGCGCGGTCTACCGCGAGCATCCCGGCATCTTCACCGTCGCCGAGGAATCGACGTCATGGCCCGGCGTGTCCGAACCCGCGCCACCACCGGGCGAGCGTAATGGCGGGCTGGGCTTTGGATTTAAGTGGAACATGGGATGGATGCACGACACGCTCCATTACATGGCGCGGGAGCCGGTGCATCGGCGGCACCACCACGGCGAGATCACCTTCGGGCTGGTCTACAGCTTCTCCGAAAATTTCGTCCTGCCGCTGAGTCATGACGAGGTCGTCCACGGCAAGGGGTCGCTGCTGGCGAAGATGCCGGGCGACGACTGGCAGCAATTCGCCAATCTGCGCCTCTATTACGCGTTCATGTGGGGCTATCCGGGCAAGAAGCTGCTGTTCATGGGGCAGGAGTTCGCCCAGCGCGCCGAGTGGTCGGAAGAGCGCGGCCTCGACTGGCATCTGCGCTCCAGCCACGCGCATGACGGGGTTCGCAAGCTGGTCCGCGACCTGAACCACATCTACGCGGCAAAACCGGCGCTTCACGCTCGTGATTGCGAACCGGAGGGGTTCGAGTGGCTGGTGGCGGACGACAGCGTCAACTCCGTCTTCGCATGGCTGCGCAAGGCGCCGGGCGAGAAGCCGGTCGCGGTCATCACCAACATGACGCCGGTGGCGCGCGCGCCGTATCGCCTGCCCCTGCCGCACGACGGCCGCTGGACCGAAGTCCTGAATTCCGACGCGCATGACTATTGGGGTTCGGGTCTGGGCAATATGGGCGGTGTCGAGGCGAAGGACGGCGTCGCGTGGGTAACGCTGCCGCCGCTCGCCACGATCATGCTGGAGTTCGAGGGGTAATTGCACCGGGCGCCGGCGGGATGGGCCGGGGCGAGGCATAACCTATGGCAAGCGCGCGGGGTACCACCCCGTGCCCAACGCCTCCAGGATCGAAAATCGAGGAAAAGAAGGCCCTCCGACCCTCGACAACGCCCCGAAACGGGTGAAACAATACGGCCACAACAGGAGGGATGAGGATGGACCACCACCACCGCCGGGGACAGCCGCTGGCCCGCGACGCTATGGCGTACGTGCTGGCCGGCGGGCGTGGCAGCCGCCTGTTCGAGATGACGGATACCCGCGCCAAGCCGGCGGTCTATTTCGGCGGCAAAGCGCGGATCATCGACTTCGCCCTGTCGAACGCGCTCAATTCCGGCATCCGCCGTATCGGCGTCGCGACCCAGTACAAGGCGCACAGCCTGATCCGGCATCTGCAACGCGGTTGGAACTTCCTGCGCCCGGAACGCAACGAAAGCTTCGACATCCTGCCCGCCTCGCAACGCGTGTCGGAGACGCAGTGGTACGAGGGTACGGCCGACGCCGTGTTCCAGAACATCGACATCATCGAAAGCTACGGTCCGGAATTCATGGTCATCCTGGCGGGCGACCACATCTACAAGATGGATTACGAGATCATGCTCCAGCAGCATTGCGACAGCGGTGCGGACGTGACCGTCGCCTGCATGGAAGTGCCGCGGATGGAGGCGACCGGATTTGGCGTGATGCATGTCGACGAGGACGACCGGATCGTCGATTTCGTCGAGAAGCCCGCCGACCCGCCGGCGATCCCCGGCAATCCGGAGATCGCGCTGGCCTCGCTGGGCATCTACGTCTTCGCGACCAAGTTCCTGATCGAGGAACTGCGCCGCGACGCCGCCACCGAAGGGTCCGATCGCGACTTTGGCAAGGACATCATCCCGTATCTGGTCAAGCACGGCCATGCGCAGGCGCACCGTTTCAGCGCGTCGTGCGTCCGCTCCGACGGAGAGCCGCAGGCCTATTGGCGCGATGTCGGCACGATCGACGCCTATTGGGAGGCCAGCATCGACCTGACCGATGTCCTGCCCGAGCTGGATCTGTACGAGAATAGCTGGCCGCTCTGGACCTATTCGGAGATCACGCCGCCCGCCAAATTCGTCCACGATATCGATGGCCGCCGCGGCTCCGCGGTCGCCAGTCTGGTGTCGGGCAATTGCATCGTGTCAGGCGCCTCGATCAACCGGTCGCTGCTGTCGACCGGCACACGCGCGCACAGCTTTTCGATGCTGGACGAGGCGGTGGTGCTGCCCAACTGTCATATCGGTCGCGGTGCGCGGTTGCGGCGGGTGGTGATCGATGCGGGCGTGAAGATTCCCAACAGCCTGGTGGTGGGCGACGACCCGGTGCTGGATGCGCAGCGGTTCCGTCGTACCGACCGCGGCGTGTGCCTGATTACGCAACCGATGATCGACCGGCTGGGGTTGTGAGGGGGGCCGTTCCGTTCCGCGCAGGATTAATGCCGTCCTCCCCCTCTCCCCTTGGGAGAGAGGCCAGCTTGCGCAGCAAGCGCGGAGTGAGGGTGGGGAGCGACACACCCTCACACTTCCGTCGCTTCGCTCCTCCCTCCCTTTACCAGGGGGAGAGGGATTAAGTGCGCATCCTCTCCGTCGCGTCGGAAGCCTATCCTCTCGTCAAGACCGGCGGCCTCGCCGATGTCGTCGGTGCGTTGCCGGCAGCGCTGAGCCCACACGGGATCGCCACCACCACGCTGCTGCCCGGTTATCCGGCGATGGCCGCGGCCACTCGCAACGGGCGCGTGGCGCATCACTGGCCGGACCTGCTCGGGGTCGAGGCGCGGCTGATCGAGGCGCGGATCGGCGAGCATCCGCTGCTGGTGCTCGACGCGCCGGAGCTGTTCGCGCGTCCGGGTGGCCCCTATGCCGATGCGGACGGCCGCGACTGGGGCGACAACTGGCGGCGCTTCGCTGCGCTGTCCCGCGCCGCCGCCGACCTCGCGGCCGGCACCATCGCCGGCCATCGCTTCGACGTGATGCACGCGCATGACTGGCAGGCGGGGCTTGCCCCGGTCTACGCACGCGCGCTGGGGGCGGAGGCGAAGACCGTCGTCACCGTCCACAATATCGCGTTTCAGGGCAGCTACGACGCCGGCATCTTTCCCGCGCTCGGCCTGCCCGCGTCAGACTGGAGCATCGACGGCGTCGAATATTACGGACAGGTCGGATTCCTGAAGGCCGGCCTGAACGCCGCCGACGCGATCACCACCGTCTCCCCTACCTACGCGCGCGAGATTCTGCGCCCGGAATTCGGCATGGGGCTGGAGGGGCTGATCGCAACCCGGTCGCGACAGGGTGCGCTGCACGGCATCGTCAACGGCATCGACCCCGCCGTCTGGAGCCCCGACGCCGACACTGCCCTGCCCGCGCGCTACGCGATTGAGACGCTCGGCCGCCGCGCCGCCAACCGAGCCGCGGTGGAGCAGGCGTTCGGCCTCGATCCGGCATCCGGCCCGATCTTCACCGTCGTCAGCCGGCTGACATGGCAGAAGGGCATGGACGTGCTGGTCGAGACGATCGACCACCTCGTCGCGCGTGGCGGCAGGCTGGCGCTGCTCGGATCGGGCGACGCCGCGCTGGAATACGCGTTCCTGTCGGCCGCGGAGCGCCACCGCGGCCGGGTCGGGGTGAGGATCGGGTATGACGAAGAGTTGTCGCATCTATTGCAGGGCGGTGCCGACGCGATCCTGATCCCGTCGCGGTTCGAGCCGTGCGGGCTGACGCAACTCTACGGCCTCGCCTATGGCTGCGTGCCGGTCGTCGCGCGCACCGGCGGGCTGGCGGATACGGTGATCGACGCGAACGAGGCCGCGCTGGCGGCGGGGGTGGCGACCGGCATCGTCCACGACGGCGTCACGCCCGGCGTCCTGATCCACGCGATCGACCGTACCGTCGCGCTCTACGCAGAGCCCAACCGCTGGCGCATGCTGCAGCGCAGCGGCATGCAGGCCGATTTTTCCTGGAGCCGGAGCGGCCAGCTTTACGCCCGCCTCTACCGCGATCTAACGGGATCATCATGACCATAACCGTCCCCTCCACGCCCTATCCCGACCAGAAGCCGGGCACGTCCGGCCTGCGCAAGAAGGTCCGCGTCTTCCAGCAGCCCAATTATGCCGAGAACTTCATCCAGTCGGTATTCGACGCGATTGAGGACAAGGACGGCGCGACGCTGGTGATCGGTGGCGACGGGCGATTTCTCAACCGTGAAGTCATTCAGGTCGCGATCCGCATCGCCGCCGCCAACGGCTTCGGCCGCGTCGTGGTCGGGCGTGGCGGCATCCTGTCGACGCCCGCCGCCAGCAACATGATCCGCATCCGCCGCGCGCTCGGCGGGCTGGTGCTGTCCGCCAGCCACAATCCCGGCGGCCCGGACGAGGATTTCGGGATCAAGTACAATATCGCCAACGGCGGCCCCGCCCCCGAAAAGGTGACCGAGGCGATCCACGCGCGCACCCTGACGATCGACCGCTGGCTGACCGTCGAGGCGGACGACGTCGATCTCGATACCGACGGCGAGACGATGCTGGCGGGGATGACGGTCGAGGTGGTCGATCCGGTTACCGATTACGCCGAACTCATGCGCAAGCTGTTCGACTTCGATGCGATCCGCGCCGCCGGGCTGTCGATGGCGTTCGACGCGATGAGCGCGGTGACCGGCCCGTACGCGACGGAGATTCTGGAGCGGCAGCTCGGCTTCGCGGCGGGCACGGTTCGAAACGGTACGCCGCTGCCCGATTTCGGCGGGCACCATCCAGATCCCAACCTCGTTCACGCGCATGAACTCTACAAGACGATGATGGCCGCCGATGCGCCGGATTTCGGCGCGGCGTCGGACGGTGACGGCGACCGCAACCTGATCATCGGGCGCAACATCTTCATCACGCCGTCCGACAGCCTCGCGATGCTGGCCGCCAACGCGCACCTCGCGCCCGGCTATCGGGGTGGGTTGAAGGGGATTGCGCGGTCGATGCCGACCAGCGCCGCCGCCGACCGCGTTGCCGCCGCTCTGGGTATTCCGTCGTTCGAGACGCCGACCGGCTGGAAGTTCTTCGGCAATCTGCTCGACGCCGGATTGGCGACGATCTGCGGCGAGGAAAGCGCGGGGACCGGCAGCGACCATGTCCGCGAGAAGGACGGGCTGTGGGCGGTCCTGCTGTGGCTCAACATCCTCGCGGTCCGCGGCCAGTCGGTCGAGGCGATCGCGCGCGAGCATTGGGCGACGTACGGCCGCAACTATTACGCCCGCCACGATTACGAGGGCGTCGAGAGCGACCGCGCCGATGCGCTGATGACCGAATTGCGCAGCAAGCTGGGCAACCTGCCGGGCCGGCGGTTCGGCGACCTGACCGTCGAAGCTGCGGACGACTTCGCCTATGAAGACCCGACCGATGGGTCGGTCAGCCGCAACCAGGGTATCCGTGTGTTGTTCGTGGGCGGCAGCCGCGTCGTGTTCCGCCTGTCCGGCACCGGCACCAGCGGCGCGACGCTGCGCGTCTATCTCGAACGGTATGAGGCGACCGCCATCGATGGCGATGCGACCGCGATGCTGGCCGACATCGCCGCCGCCGCCGACGCGATCGCCGGCATCGTCCGCCACACCGGTCGCGAGCGTCCGGACGTCGTGACGTGAGCATGCCCGCCTGGGGCGCGCATCCCGTCGCCTCGGGTCCCGATGCTCCGGCTACGCAGTTCGCGGTGCGCGCACCGGATGCGAGCGCCGTCTTCCTGTGCCTGTTCGACGGCGACAGCGAGCGCCGCCTGCCGATGGAACGCAGCGGCGACGGCTGGTCACTGACGGTGTCCGGCGTGCGTGCCGGCGACCGTTACGGCTATCGCGCGCACGGGCGGTACGAGCCGCCCGCAAACCTGTGGTTCGATCCGGCCAAGCTGCTGGTCGATCCGTGGGCGCAGGAGCTGGACCGGCGCTTCGCCTACGATCCGCGGCTGGCGGTGTTCGGAAAGGACAGCGCGGCGCTGGTGCCGAAGGCGATCGTGCCCGCCTCCGTGTCGCGCGCGCCACCTCCCCCACCCGTGTTTGCGCCCGGCGGGCTGATCTACGAATTGAACGTGCGCGGCTACACGATGCGGCATCCGGAGGTCCCGCCGGAGCAGCGCGGCACGATCGCCGCGCTCGCGCATCCGGCGGTGCTGCGGCACCTGACGAAGATCGGCGTCGCGGCGGTCGAGTTGATGCCGATCGTTGCGTGGATCGACGAACGGCATCTGCCGCCCCTGGGGCTGGTGAACGCGTGGGGATACAATCCCGTCGCACCGATGGCGCTCGATCCGGGCCTGTGTCCCGGCGGGTGCGAGGAGTTGGCGTCGACGGTTGCGGCGTTGCGCGCGGCGGGCATCGGCACGCTGCTGGACGTGGTGTTCAACCATACCGGCGAGAGTGACTCGGAGGGGCCGACGCTGTGCCTGCGCGGGCTCGATCCGGCAGCCTATGCGCGGGATGGCGCGGGGCAGCTGATCAACGACTCCGGCACCGGCAACACGCTCGACTGTTCGCAAGCGCCGGTACGCGAGCTCGTGCTCGCGTCGCTGCGGCACTTCGCGTCGCTGGGCGTCGACGGCTTCCGGTTCGATCTCGCGCCGATCCTCGCGCGCGGACCGGGCTTCGATCCCGCCGCACCGATCTTCGCGGCGATCGCCGGCGATCCGTTGCTGAAGGACCGGATCATGGTCGCGGAGCCGTGGGATACCGGCCCCGGCGGCTATCAGCTCGGGCATTTTCCCGCGAACTGGCTGGAATGGAACGACCGGTACCGCGACGATGTCCGCCGCTTCTGGCGCGGCGACGGCGGCGCGGGCGTGCTGACGACGCGGATCGCCGGGTCCTCCGATGTGTTCGGGAGCGCGCGCGCGTCGCGATCGGTGAATTTCGTCGCGGCGCATGACGGCTTTTCGCTGGGCGATGTCGTCACCTATGCCCATCGCCACAACGAGGCCAATGGCGAGCAGAACCGCGATGGTCATGCTGAGGAAGTCGCGTGGAACAACGGTGTCGAAGGGCCGAGCAGCGATCCCGCGATCCGCGGCCGCCGCGATGCCGATGTCCGCGCGATGCTGGCGACCCTGTTCGCGTCGAAGGGCACGCCGATGCTGACCGCGGGCGACGAGTTCGGCCGGACGCAGCGCGGCAACAACAACGCCTATGCGCAGGACGAGATGACGTGGCTCGATTGGGATCATCGCGATGTCGCACTGGAGGATTTCGTCGCGGCGCTGTCCGCGTTCCGGCGCGACTGGCCGCTCGCCGACCCCGCATGGCTGGAGTCGGCGGACTGGCGCGACCTGTGCGACCGGCCGATGACGCCGGAACGGTGGATGGGCGCGGGCGGGTTCCTGCTGCGCCTGCCCGCCGGTGACGAAACGATGTTCCTGCGCGTCGATCGCGGGGAGCGACGCGTGACGCTGGCACGTGCGAAGATGCTGGAGAGTCGATTGTGATCCTGATGATGCTGGCCACCGCGGCCATTGCCGCCCCGATCGCCGCTGCGCCGGTGAAGCCGTTCCCACCCTCGCCCGCACAGGTGTACGGGCCGCTCTACACCGCGGTGCAGATGCGCCAGATCTTCCCCGATTCGAAGACGTTCGCGGATGCCGTGCCGAAGCGGCCGGCGACAGCGATCATGGCCGCGTACCGAAGCTGCAAGTGCGACACCGACCCGGCGTTGAAGGCGTTCGTCACCGCGAACTTCACGCTGCCCGCCGAGCGCGTGGTGACGCCGCAGCCGACCAGCAGTCTGGCGGAGCACATCGACAAACTGTGGCCGCATCTGACCCGGACGACGACCAGCGTTCCCGCGGGATCGTCGGCCTTGTCGCTGCCCAAGCCCTACGTCGTGCCCGGCGGACGGTTTCGCGAGCTGTATTACTGGGACAGCTATTTCACGATGCTGGGCCTGCCCGCGGCGGGGCGACAGGACCTGATCGAGACGATGGTCGCCGATTTCGGCAGCCTGATCGATCGTTACGGCCACATCCCCAACGGTACGCGAACTTACTATCTCAGCCGGTCGCAGCCGCCGGTCTTCTATCTGATGTCCGGCCTGTCGCGGGATGCCACGACGCTGGCGACGCGGACGCGGCAGTTGCGCGCGGAGCATGCGTTCTGGATGGACGGCGAAGCCACGCTGAAGCCGGGGCAGCAGCATCGCCGCGTCGCGCGCCTTGCCGATGGGTCGCTGCTCAACCGATACTGGGACGACCGCGCCGATCCGCGCGACGAAAGTTACCGCGAGGATGCCGCGCTCGCCGATCATACGACGGATCGCGAC
Organism: Microvirga sp. SRT01; assembly: GCA_018139225.1. GTDB lineage: Bacteria > Pseudomonadota > Alphaproteobacteria > Sphingomonadales > Sphingomonadaceae > Sphingomonas > Sphingomonas longa. Next base: position 679,437 of record JAGSNX010000003.1, on the reverse strand, counting down.
CGCGCCGACCTGTTCCGCAACCTGCGCGCCGGGGCGGAAAGCGGCTGGGACTTCTCGTCCCGCTGGTTCGCGGACGGCCGCACGCTGGCGACGATCCGGACCACGCGCTTCGCCGCGGTCGATCTCAACAGCCTGTTGCTGGGGCTGGAGCAGGCGATCGCCACGAACTGCCGCACGCTGGCCGACACGGCGTGTGCGACCGAGTTCGGCCAGCGGGCGGAGGCGCGGACGCAGGCGATCCGCCGGCATCTGTGGAACGGGCGCTTCTTCGCCGACCATGACCTCGACACCGGTCGCGCCAACACCGTGCTGACCGCCGCGACGATGTTCCCGCTGTTCGTCGGGGCGGCGACGCCCGATCAGGGCCGCGCGACGGCGGCGGCGTCCCAGCCGCTGGTCGGCGAGGGTGGCGTGATGACGACCGGGACGCCGAGCGGGCAGCAATGGGACGAACCCAATGGCTGGGCCCCGCTCCAGTGGATCGCGATCACCGGCCTGCGCCGCTACCAAGAAACCGCGCTGGCGACCCGGATCAGGACCGCGTGGCTGGCGGGCGTGCAGCGGGAATATGCCGCGTCGGGCAAGCTGCTGGAGAAATACGACGTGGTCGAGCGCAAGCCGGGTGGCGGTGGGGAATATCCCAATCAGGACGGCTTCGGCTGGACCAACGGCGTCACCCGCGCGCTGCTGGCGGAGACGCCCTAACGCTGCATCCGCATCATCTCGCCCATCGGCATCAGGTTGTGGTCGAGATGGTTCATGATCCAGATCGTGCCGATCAGCACCAGTCCGACGATCAGCACGCCGAATGCCAGCGCCAGCACGTTGTTGCTGTTGTCCGGCCCGGTGGTGATGTGCAGAAAGAAGACGAGGTGGATGCCCATCTGCGCCACCGCGAGCGCGATCAGCGCGACGGGGATGCCGGGGCCATAGATCAGCCCGGTGCCCGCCGCCCAGAAGGACGCGGCGGTCAGCACCGTCGCCAGTCCCAGCCCGACCAGATAGTTGCGGACCTGGATCGCGACCGACGCGCCGTCATGCTCGTCGCTTTCGCCCGGCGCGGAGTCGCCCGTCTCGTGATCGGACTCCATCTCCATGTCGCGTTCGCTCATGTCGCCGCTCCCGCGCCGAGAAGGTAGACAACGGTGAACAAGGCTACCCAGATGATGTCGAGCGCGTGCCAGAACAGCATGAAACACGCGATGCGCCGGTCGATGTCCTCGCGGAAACCCTTGGTCCAGACCTGCGCCATCATCGTCGTCAGCCATGCGAGGCCGAGCGCGACGTGGACGCCGTGGCACCCGACCAGCGCGAAGAACGCCGACAGGAACGCACTGCGCCCCGGCCCGGCACCCTCGCCGATCAGATGCAGGAATTCGTAGAGTTCCAGCGCGAGGAAGCCGGCGCCGAGCAACGCGGTCGCCGCCATCGCGACCTGAAACCATTTGATGGAGCGGGCGTGCATCGCGATACCGGCCATGCCGCACGCGAAGCTGGACAGCAGCAACAGCGCGGTTTCCCCGGCGACCAGCGGCAGTTCGAACAGATCGCGTCCGCCCGGCCCGCCCGCCGTCTCCCCGACCAGCACGGCATAGGCCGCGAAGAAACCGGAGAACATGATGAAGTCGGAGAGCAGGAAGATCCAGAAGCCATAGGCCACGACGATCCGCTTCGACGCCGGTCCCTGCTCGCTGATCGGCGTATCGCCGTGGCCGAGGTGGTTAGGGTCGCCCCCGCCGTGGCCGTGGCCGCCGTGTCGGGCTGCTGCCTGCGCGCTCATGCGACGCTGTCCTCGGGCAGGCCCAGCAGGATCGCCTTGGCGCGGCGGCGTTCGGCGTCGCGGCGGCGGGCTTCCTCAGCCGGGACTTCGTATTCCGCCTCGTCGCGCCACGCGAAGACCACGAACGTCGCCCACGCGCCGAGGAAGCCGAGGATCACCATCCACCAGATGTGCCAGATCAGCGCGAACCCCATCACCGTCGCGAAGAACGCGGTGACGATGCCCGTCGGCGAGTTATGCGGCATCTCGAAATGCTCATATTCGGGGCGGTCGCTGAGCTGCTTCTTCTCCAGCGCGCGCGACTTGATGTCCCAATAGGCTTCCTCGCCCTGCACGTTCGGCAGCACCGCGAAGTTGAACGGCGGGGGTGGCGAGGTCGTGATCCACTCCAGCGTGCGGCCATCCCAGGGATCGCCGCTGGTGTCGGCCAGCCGCTCGCGGTCGCGGATCGAGACGTAGATCATGACGATCTGGCACGCGATGCCGATCGCGATCAGCACCGCACCGACCGCCGCGGCGATCAGCCACGGATGCCAGGCGGCAACGTCGTAATGGCCCAAACGTCGCGTCATGCCCATCAGGCCGAGCACGTAGAGCGGCATGAAGGCGACGTAGAAGCCGACGATCCAGAACCAGAAGGCACGCTTTCCCCAGCGCTCGTCGAGGGTGAAGCCGAACGCCTTGGGCCACCAATAGGTCAGACCCGCAAACGCGCCGAACAGCACGCCGCCGATCACGACGTTATGAAAATGCGCGACGAGGAACAGCGAGTTGTGCAGCACGAAATCGGCGGGCGGTACGGCGAGCAGCACGCCGGTCATCCCGCCGATCACGAACGTGACCATGAAGCCCAGCGACCACAGCATCATCGAGGTGAAGCGGATGCGGCCACCGTACATCGTGAACAGCCAGTTGAAGACCTTCACCCCCGTCGGCACCGCGATGATCATCGTCGTGATGCCGAAGAAGCCGTTGACGTCCGCCCCCGCCCCCATCGTGAAGAAATGGTGGAGCCAGACCATGAACGACAGGATGCAGATGACCATCGTCGCCGCGATCATCGATCGATAGCCGAACAGCGGCTTGCCCGAGAAGGTCGACACGACTTCGGAGAAGATGCCGAACGCGGGCAGGATCAGGATGTAGACCTCCGGATGGCCCCATGCCCAGATCAGGTTCACGAACATCATCTGGTTGCCACCAGCCTCGTTCGTGAAGAAGTGGAAACCGAGATACCGGTCGAGCGTCAGCATCGCCAGCGTCGCGGTCAGGATCGGGAAGGCGGCGACGATCAGCAGGTTCGCCGCCAGCGACGTCCAGCAGAACATCGGCATCCGGGTGTAGCCCATGCCGGGCGCGCGCATCTTCAGGATCGTCGTGACCAGATTCACGCCCGACAGCAACGTGCCGACGCCCGATATCTGGATCGCCCACAGATAGTAATCCACCCCGACCCCAGGCGAGAAGCGCAACTCGCTGAGCGGCGGATAGACGACCCAGCCGGTCTTCGCGAACTCCCCGACCACGAGGCTGATGTTGAGCAGTAGCGCGCCGCTGGCGGTCAGCCAGAAGCTGACGGAATTCAACGTCGGGAACGCCACATCGCGGACGCCGAGCTGAAGCGGCAGGGCGAAATTCATCAGGCCGATCATGAACGTCATCGCGACGAAGAAGATCATGATCGTGCCGTGCGCGGAAAAGATCTGGTCGTAGTGGTCGGGCGGCAGGTAGCCCGGGTTCATGTACGCGATCGCCTGTTGCGAGCGCATCAGCAGTGCATCGGAAAAGCCGCGTAGCAGCATCACTGCCGCCAGCACGCAGTACATCACCCCGATCCGCTTGTGATCGACGGAGGTGATCCACTCCTTCCACAGATAGGGGAACAGCCCCTTCTTCCACACCCAGCCGAGGATGCTCAGGATCGCGATCGCCACGACGGCGGACGACACCAGCGGCAGCGGCTCGTCGAACGGGATCGAGTCCCAGTTCAGCTTGCCGAAGATCGGCGAGATCTGCCCCATCTCGACGGGGTGCAGCGGGCTCACTTCTTGTCCTCCCGGCCGGAATCGGCGGTGTCGCGGACCGCGGCACCGGCGTGCGCGACGATGCGGTCGTAAAGGCCGGGCAGCACCGCGCGGTAGCTGAACGGCGTCTTCACCGACGATGCCTCCCGAGCGAGCTCGGCGAAACCGGGGCCGTCGAGCAGCGGTCCCGCCGCCCGCGTTTGCGCGACCCAACCCGCAAATTGCGCGCGCGGTACGGCATCGACGACGAAATTCATGTCGGCGAACCCTTCCCCGCTATAGTGCGCGGACATGCCGCGATAGCTGCCGGGCTGGTCGGCTTGCAGGTGCAGGCGCGAGTCCATGCCCGACATCGCATAGATCTGACTACCGAGCTGCGGCACGAAGAAGCTGTTCATGACGGTGCCGCTGGTGATGCGGAACCGGACCGGCGTACCGACGGGAATGACGAGGCGATTGACGGTCGCGACGTTCTGGCCGGGATAGATGAACAGCCATTTCCAGTCGAGCGCGACGACCTGCACCTCGATCGGTGCGACCTTCGACGCCAGCGGCTTTTCAGGGGCGAGATCGTGGCTGCCGATCCAGGTTATGCCCGCAAGGAAGATGACCACCAGCGCTGGCACGGACCACACCAGCAGTTCGACTCGCCCGGAATAGGTCCAGGTCGGCAGGTACGTCGCGCGGGTGTTGCCGGCGCGGAACCACCATGCAAAGGCCAGGGTGGCGACGATCGTCGGGATGACGATGCCGAGCATGATGACCAGCGAATTGAGCAGAACCGTCCGCTCGCCAGCCGCCACCGGCCCGGCGGGATTGAGGACACCCGGTTCGCAGGCGGCCAGCAGCAGCGCGACGGCCACCGCGGCGATGCGGATCGAGCGAGGTTTACCGGCGATCACAGCTTGGCTCTACGCCTGCCGACGATCCGCTGCTAGGCTGCCAATGCCGAAAAGTGTCACCGGACAACATGGATCATGAAGATGATGGCTTCCCCGATGTCCCGCTGCCGCAGCGCGCTGTTCCTGCCGGCATCCAACGCGCGGGCGATCGTCAAGGCACGCGGTCTGCCGTGCGATGCGGTGGTTCTGGACCTGGAAGATTCGGTAGCACCGGAAGCCAAGGCGGCGGCTCGGGATGCTGCGCGGGCGGCGCTGCACGACGGCGGCTTCGGACCCCGTCTGCTGGTCGTGCGCATCAACGCGGTGGACGGCGAATGGGCGGAGGACGATCTCGCGGCGCTGGCGACGGCGCCGCCGGACGCGGTATTGCTGCCGAAGGTCGACGGGGTCGCGACGTTGCGGATGGCGCGCGAGCGGCTTGGGCCCAACGGTCCCGCAGTGTGGGCGATGATCGAAACGGCACGCGGGATCATGGCGCTGCCAGAGATCGCGTCGGCGGCAGCCGAGCTGCGCCTTGGTGCGCTGGTAGCGGGCACGAACGATCTGGCGCTGGACCTGCGCTGCCGACCGGGACCGGACCGGGCGCCCCTGCTGCCCGCGCTGGCGCAGATCGTCGCGGCGGCGCGGGCGGGCCGGATGCTGGCGCTGGACGGCGTGCTGAACGTGTTCGACGATCCTGATCGGCTGGCAGCGGAGTGTCGACAGGGCGCGGACTGGGGGTTCGACGGCAAGAGCCTGATCCATCCGGCGCAGATCGATGCGGCCAACGCTGCGTTCGGGCCGACGGAGGCGGAGGTGGGGCGCGCGCGGGCGATCGTCGCGGCGTTTGCGTCCCCCGGTACCGAGGGACGCGGCGCGATCAGATTGAACGGTGAGATGGTCGAGCGGCTGCATCTGATGGAGGCGGAGCGGGTGCTCGCGCTGGTGGAGTAGCGCCGGAGCGACCGGTCGTCGTCATGCCGGGCTGGCTCGGACATCCACGGAGCGACCCGATCACGAGTTGCGGGCGTGTCCGGCAGTGGATGCCGGACACGCCCGGCATGACGGCTGACCGAAGGGGCGGGCGATACCTGTCGCCCGACCCATCCATTACATCTGCTGCAGTTCGTCGATGTGGGTCTGCACCACCGGGGCGATCGCTGCGGCGGCGGTCTTCAGCGGAGCGGCGGTGCCGTTCGCGGCATAGCCCTGATGCAGCGCCAATGCCTGCTGATGCGCGACCTTCTGCTGCTGGATATAGGCCTGATCGCGCGCGGTGCCCTTGGCTGCTCGCAGCTTGGCGATGTTGCTGGCCTGCATCGGCTCCAGCTTGGGTGGCGGCACGGCGATACCCGCCTGCCGGGCGGCAGCCTTCACGTCGTTGGTGCTCTTGGTGTGGTGCGCGATCATCTGGTTCGCGAACTGGCGGACCTTGGCATCCTTGGTCGAGGCCAGCACGAGCTGGCTCGACTGTTTTTCATACAAGTCGCTGGCGCCGGCCTTGGCGACATAGGTCTTGGGGGCGACGGCCTGCGCGTGGGCCGCGGCGGGCATGATCGCCAGTGCGGCGGCGATGCTGAAAGTGCGAACGATCATATATCTCTCCTGTACAAACGCCCGCGCGACGCTGCGCACGGAGTGGTTCGACAAGGCGGTGCAATCCTTCGCACGGCGACCCGGTTCCGCTGGATTGAGACCCAATTCCCGATAGCTGACAGATACTTACTTCGATCAATACGATTTGCGCAGGGTGCACGGCCGAGCTGACCGACATTCAGCCCCGAAGGTGCTTTTGCTCTTTACGCATAGCCAGTCCGGAATCGTCCGTGCTTATCCCCTTGAAACATGGACGCGGCCTGCACGGCATCCATGTACTCCCGCGAAGGCGGGGACCCAGTACTGGGTCCCCGCCTTCGCGGGACACATGACCTATACATATCTCAAGGGGGTCATTGCCGAACAAGTCCGGGTGACGGAGATAGGCTGAGCGTCGATCGGCTCTAGCTGGCCAGCGCCGCCGCGGTGTCCGAGCGACGCTCAGGTGAATCTATCAGCGCCGATACTTCACCGTTGCCATTGGATATACCACTCAGCGCTGACGCTCGCAGCGTTCCAAATTGTTCAGCGCCCGATCCAGTCGGCGACTTCCGACGCGACCTGATTGGCGGCCTGATTCAACGCCGGTCCCGCCGATGCGGCGTCGATCGCCGCCACCGGGACGCGCGCCTCGAACCGGCGCTTCTCCGTTGCGGGCTGGCCAGCCCGCTGGAGCGCACCGTCGAACGTGACCACGGCTTCCCGCGTCGCGGCGTCTAGCCCGAATGTGCGCAGTTCGCCCTCCAGATCGTCGTTGGCCTCCGCCACCGCCTGCACCGGGCTGAGCACGACGCGACCGGTGCGCGCCGACACGGTGTCGGACACGACCCGTGCGAACAGGCGTGACGGCGGCTCCGTCCACTGCGCATCCTTCACATAGGCGACGCTGGTCGCGCTGGTCGCAACGGGCACGCGCTGCGTCGCCAGCGACTGCGGCGTCACCGGCACGCCGATCACGATCGACTTCGCGGTCGCCGAGTTCTGGACCTGACCAACCGGCACCTGCGTCGTCGCCTCCAGCTTCATCAGCGTGTCGGGCGGGGTCGCGCCGAAGCTGATGCAGCCGGCGAGCGGGAGCGCGGCGAGAAGGCCGATCGCGATCGAGAGCGTCTTCATGCCGATACCCCTCACTTACCCTTGTAGTCCGGCAGCTTCTGCTGCCCGATGAGCGAACTCGCGCCCTGCTGATCGACCTTCTCCGCCACCGACGACAGCGCCGCCGCCGTCGTGCGCAGGTCGCGGACCAGCCGGTTCGCTTCCGGGATCGTCTGGCGCGAGAAGGTCTGGAGGCCGGGCCGCGCATCGTTGATCGCGCCGTTCAGCGTCTCCGCCGACTGTTGCGCCGCCGCGATCGCCCCGTTCAGGTTGCGGATCGTCGGCTGGATGTCGTTTGCCAGCACGCCGTTGGTGGTCGCCGCCAGCGCGCCGATCTGCTGCGCGGCGTCGCCCGCCTGCTGGATGGCGACGCGAGTCTGCGCCAGTGTCGCCGCAATCTCCGGTCCGCGATCGGCCAACGCATCGGTCAGGCGATTGGTGTTTTCCAGGATGCCGGCGATCGACGCCTGATTGCGGTCGGTGAGCAGGCCGGTGAGGCGCTCGGTCAATGTCGACAGCCGTTCCAGCAACTGCGGCGCGGAATTCAGGATCGCGCCCAGACCGCCCTGCTTGGTCGGGATCACCGGTACCCCGTAAGGGCACTGATCGGCACGCGGCGTTTCTGGACAGGCGATCGCCGCCTGCCCCTTCCGCGCGCCGTCCAGCGACACCTGGCTGACGCCGGTGAAGCCGACGCCGGAGATGCTGGCGGTGGTGCCAAGCAGGATCGGCGTGTCGTGGTTGACGCTGATGCGGACGCGCACGAACTGCGGATCGTTGGCCCAAAGCGCGATCTGTTTCACCTGACCCGACGGTACGCCCGAAAACGTCACGGCCGAGCCGCGGGCGAGCCCGTCGACCGACTGGCGGAAGAAGATATCGTACTCTTTCTCTTCGGTGCCGCCGAGCCGCGCGATCCACACGGTGAACAGCGCGAGCACCCCGAGCAGGATCAGCACGACGGCGCCGACGAGGACGTGATTAGAACGGGTTTCCATCAGCTTGCCCTTGCTGCGTTGTCGGCGGCGGCGCCTTGCGAGCGCTGGCCGGTCTCGTTGGCGACGACCTCGGTCGGATGCGCGTCCGCCTGGGCGTCGCTGGTGCCGAATTCCTTGGTCGTCGAGGCGGCCCGACCGCGCGGCCCCTCGAAATACTCATGGATCCAGGGGTGATCGAGCGCCTTCAACTCGTCGATCGTGCCGACCGCGATCACCTTCTTGTCGGCGAGCACCGCCACCCGGTCGCAGATCGCGTACAGCGTGTCGAGATCGTGGGTGATGAGGAACACGGTCAGGCCCAGCGTGCGCTGAAGCGACTGGATCAGTTCGTCGAAGGCCGCCGCGCCGATCGGGTCGAGGCCCGCGGTCGGCTCGTCGAGGAACAGCAGTTCCGGGTCCATCGCCAGCGCGCGGGCGAGGCCGGCGCGCTTCTTCATGCCGCCCGACAGTTCGGCGGGGTATTTCGGGCCGGCATCGGCGGGCAGGCCGGTCATCACGACCTTATACGCGGCGATCTCGTCGATCAGTGCAGGCGAAAGGTCGCGGTAGAACTCGCGTAACGGGACCTGCACGTTCTCCGCCACGGTCAGCGTCGAGAACAGCGCGCCCCCCTGGAACAGCACGCCCCAGCGCTTGCGGATGTTGGTCGCCTCCGTCTCGTCGCGGCCGATCGTCGGCTCTCCGAACACGGTGATGTCGCCCGCATCGGGCGTCTGGAGGCCGATGATCGAGCGCATCAGCACCGACTTGCCGGTGCCCGACCCGCCGACCACGCCGAGGATTTCGCCGCGACGAACCTGGAGGTCCAGCCCTTCGTGGATCACCGAGGGGCCGAAGCTGTTCCGCAAATTCCTGACGTCGACGATGATGTCGTCGCCGTCGCGGCGGTCGCGGGATGTGTCGGACACAGCCATCAGTTCCACCCGATCCACGTGAAGAACACCGCGAAGAACGCGTCGAGCACGATGACGAGGAAGATGCCCTGCACCACTGCGGAAGTCGTGCGCAGGCCGACCTGCTCCGCGTCCGCCTCCACCTGCATACCCTGGAAACACCCGGCGATGGCGATGATCGCGCCGAATACGGGTGCCTTGATCAGGCCGATATACAGGTCGGTGATCGGCACGACTTCACGGATGCGGGCGACAAACGTGACCGGCGGAATTTCCAGCGTGATCCACGACAGTAATCCGCCGCCGATCAGCGCGATCATGGACGTGTAGAAACCGAGCAGCGGCATCAGAACGATGGCCGCCAGCGTGCGCGGCAGCACCAGCGCCTCCATAGGCGACACACCGATCGTTCGCATCGCGTCGATTTCCTCGGTCAGCTTCATCGTGCCGAGCTGCGCGGCGAACGCCGAGCCGGAGCGGCCCGCGACCATGATCGCGGTCATCAGCACGCCCAGCTCGCGGAAGGTCAGGCGACCGACGAGGTTGATCGTGAAGACCTCTGCGCCGAACTGGCGCAGCTGCACCGCGCCCTGTTGCGCGATGACCATGCCAATCAGGAAGCCCATCAGGCCGAGGATGGCGAGCGCGGATACGCCGACCGTTTCGAACTCGTGCACCACCGCGTTGAAGCGGAAGCGGCGCGGGTGGCGAATGACCTGGCCGAACGCAATGACCGTCGCGCCCATGAAGCCGAGCAAGCCGTACAAGGTTCGGCCGGCGACGACGACGGCGTCGCCGACTTCGCCCAGCACCCGTTTGAAGCTCGACTGGTGGCCGGGACGGACGGAAACCGGCGTGTCGGATTGCACGACCTGATCGAACAGATGCTGGCCATCCGCGCTCAGCCCCTCGACCGGTGCGTCGTGGCGGGCGGCGAAACGGTGGACGACCCACGCACCGACCGTATCGATGCGGTGGACGCCGCTCATGTCGACGCGGGCGACCTTGCCGTCGATGCGATCGAGACGGTCGGGCAGCGTGCCGAGCCGCGCCAGCGACAGGTCGCCCGCGAATCGGACGGTGTCCTGATCCTGATCGAAAGTGGCACCATCCGTCATCGCACCACTCCTTGGGCGAATAGGCGCTGAACGGCAAGGCGGCTTGCCAACGGGACGGATCGTTTCCGAAACCGCGCCACCCCTGCGATCAAAGCAGGACGTCCACCAGATGGATACACAGGCCGACCAGTCCGCCGACGATCGTGCCGTTGATGCGGATATATTGCAGGTCGCGGCCGACCGCATTTTCGAGGCGACCGGTGATCGTGCGCACGTCCCAGCTTCGCACCGTTTCGGAGACGAGGCGGACGATGCCGTCGCCGTAATCCGCCGCGATGCCGACAACAGTGCGGCGGACGAAGCGGTTGATCCGGGCCGCCAGCGCACGGTTCTCGCGCAGCGTCGCGCCCAGTTGGCGCAGGATCTCGCCCAATTTGCCGGCCATCGCGCGTTCCGGATCGCGGGCGATATTCAGCAACGCACCGCGCGCCTGCTCCCACAGCCCGTCGAGCCAGCGCGCCATCGCCTTGTTGGCGAGCAGTTCCTCCTTCAGCGACTCGACGCGCGCCTGCGTCGCCGGATCATACTGGAGGTCCCAGGCGAGGCGATCGAGCCCCTCCTCGGCCTTGATCCGCATCGGGTGCTGTGGATCGTTGGCCATGTCGGCGAGCAGCTTCTCCAGACCGCCGATGAGCTTGTCCGCCAACGTCTCGTCGAGCCCGGTCCAGCGCAGGATCGCGCCGGCGCGGTCGTGGACCATCTGGCGGATGAGCGTGTCGTTGCCAGACAACGCGTTCGCGCCCCACCGGATCGCGGCATCGAGCAACGGCGCGTGCCGGCCCTCCGCCATCGCCGCCTTCAGCAACTGGCCGGCAAGCGGCGACACCTGCGTATCGCGCAGCCGCCCGGCGACCGCCGACTTGACCATTCCACCGAGTCGCGCGGGATCGAGCCCGTCGAGCATGCCCGCGACCAAAGCCGACGCGCCCTGTCGGAACCGGCCGCCCGCGCTTTCGGGCGGATCGGTGAGCCAGCGCGCGACCGCCTCCGCCACGTCGAGCCGCCGCATGCGTCGCGCGACGACGTGCGGGATCAGGAAATTGTCGCGCAAAAACTGGGCAAGCTGGTCGCCGATCCGGTCCTTGTTGCGCGCGACGATGGCGGTGTGCGGGATCGGCAGGCCGAGCGGATGCCGGAACAATGCGGTCACCGCGAACCAGTCGGCCAGCGCGCCGACCATTGCCGCCTCCGCAAAGGCGCGGACATAGCCCCAGCCCGGATGCAGCGGCACGAAATGACGGCTGACGAGGAAGATCGCCGCCATCAGCAGCAGCAATCCCGTCGCCAGGCGGCGCATCCGCACGAGCCCGACCGGTGGCGCTTCGGTCGCCAGCGGGGATCGGGTTGCAAGCGTCATCGCTTGCACAATACCCGAACCGGCCGGTTGGTTCAGCCGGTTCGTGACGGAGCCGTTCCGGCGTGCGCCACGATCATCCTCATTCGGCCGGATGCGGGCGGTCGGCGTCGTAGCCGATCTTGCCGGCCGGTCCCCCCAGCGGCGTCGGCGAGGGGGCGCCGGCGATCACCGGGCCATCCTCGTCACCGGGGCGATAGGTGAGCAGGCGACGGCCGAGCTTCGGCCCGATCCACTCTTCCATCCCGATTGCGAGACTGAAGCTGGCGGGCACGATGCAGAGCGTCAGGATCGTCGACAGGAACAGCCCGCCGATCACCGTCACCGCCATCGGCTGGTTGAACGATCCATCGCCGCCCAGCGCCAGCGCCGTCGGGATCATGCCGGCGATCATCGCGACCGTGGTCATGACGATCGGCTGCGCGCGCTTGTGCCCGGCATCGAGAATCGCGGCCAGCGGCGGCACGCCGACGCGCATCTCCTCCAGTGCGAAGTCGATCAACAGGATCGAGTTCTTGGCGACGATGCCGAGCAGCATCAGCAGACCGATCAGCACCGGCAGCGAGATCGGCATGCCGCACAGGTGCAGCGCAATCGCGCCGCCCAGCGGCGCCAGCAGCAGCGAGCCGAGGTTCACGAACGGCGGCATCGCACGGCGATACAGCAGGATCAGCACCGCCAGCACCAGCAGTACGCCGGCGAACACCGCGATGACGAAGTTCTGGATCATCTCCGCCTGCCACTTCGCCTCGCCGGAGGCGGCATAATGCACACCCTGCGGCAGGTTCTTCATGATCGGCAGTTCCATGATCTTCGACCGCTCCTCGCCGGCGATCGCGCCGGGTGCGAGGTCGGCACCGATCATGATGCGGCGTTCCTGGTTGAAGCGACGGATTTCCGACGGCCCCGCCCCGAAGCCGATCTCCGCGACAACGCGCAGCGGCACGGTACCCCCGCGCGAGGTTTGGACGGGCAGGTTCTGGATCGTCGACAGGTTGCGGCGGCTATATTCGTCCAGCGCGACGCCGATCGGAATCTGGCGATCGGGCAGCGAGAACTTCGCCGCGTTCTGCGCGATTTCGCCCTGCGTCGCGATCCGGATCGTCTGGCTGAGCGCCGCCGTCGTCACGCCCAAGTCGGCGGCGAGGTCAAGCCGTGGACGGATCACGAGCTCGGGCCGCGGCAGATCGCCCTCGACTCGCGGCGCCCGCAGATTGGGCAGCGTCCGCATCTCGTTGGCTAGCGTGTTGGCGGCCTTCATCAGTGCATCGGGATCGGCACCCGCCAGCATCAGCGACACCGCGCGGCCACCGCCGCCGCCGCCACCGAAGTTGATCCGGGCATCCGGAATCTCGTTCAGCAACACCGCCGTCTCGCGCTCGAAGTCGATCGAGCTACGCTTGCGATCCTTCTTCAGCGTGATGGCGATGCTGGCATTGCCGATGCGGACGTTCTCGACGGCGGAGCGAACCTCCTGCTGCTGGCGCAGGATGTCGGCCACGCGGCTGGTCACCGCCTCCGTCTGCGCGAGCGTCGTACCGGGCGTCATCGTGATCGAGACGCGGCTGAAATCATTGTCGCGCGGCGGCTGGAACGTGAACGGCAAGGTCGCGAACGCGCCGATCGTGGCAAGGAACGCGAGGCCGCCGATCGCCATCGTCCACCAGCGATTGCGCAGGGTCCAGCGCAGGATCGCCATGTACCCGTCCATCGCCCTGCCCTCGCCGTGTTCGGCGTGGCCATGCGCTTTGAGGAAATACGCCGCGACCATCGGTGTGATGAGGCGCGCGACGGCAAGGCTCATCAGCACCGCGACGACGACGGTGATGCCGAAATTCTTGAAGAACTGGCCGGCGATACCCGGCATCAGGCCGACCGGCAGGAACACCGCGACGATCGAGAAGGTCGTCGCGACGACTGCGAGACCGATCTCGTCGGCAGCGTCGATCGATGCCTGATAGGCGGTCTTGCCCATCCGCATGTGACGGACGATGTTTTCGATTTCCACGATCGCATCGTCGACGAGCACGCCCGCGACGAGGCTGAGCGCGAGCAGCGTCATGAAGTTCAGGCTGAACCCCATCAGCGACATGATCCAGAAGGTCGGGATCGCTGACAGCGGAATCGCGAGCGCGGAGATCACCGTCGCACGGCCGTCGCGCAGGAACAGGAACACGACGACGACTGCGAGGATCGCACCCTCGAGCAGGGCGTGGACCGCGGACCTATACTGCGCCTTGGTATAATCGACGCTGGTGAATTGCTGGATGAACCGGAACTTCGGGTTCTCCTTCTCGATCTTCGCCAGTTCCTTGACGGTGGCGTCGTACAGCGCGACCTCGGACGCGCCGCGCGCGCGCTGGATGCCGAACCCGACGACCTGATGGCCGTTGACCTTGGAGAAGCGCTTCTGTTCCAGCGACGTGTCGCGTATCTGGGCAATGTCTGCCAGCTTGACCATCCGGCTCATCGTCTGGATCGTCTGGCCGCCATTGGCGATCTGGTTGCCGGCGATCGGGATTTGGAGCTGGCCGACCTCGTAGGCGGTCTTGGCGCTGCCGACGATGCGCAGCGACTGCTGCGACCCGCCGATTTCGGCCTGCCCGCCCGCGGCATTCTGGTTCACGTTGCGCAGCGCCTGATTCACCTGGCTGGCGGTGATGCCAAGCGACTGCATCTTGGCGGGATCGAGGATGACGCGGATCGCGCGATCGACACCGCCCGACAGGTCGACCTTCTGCATGCCCGGAATGCCGAGCAGGCGCTTCACGACGACGGTGTCGACGAATTCCGACAGACCCTCCATCGTGGTGTCCGTACCCTCGACCGACCATGTCGCGATCGAATCGTCGTTGATGATGACACGCTCGACGCGGGGTTCGATCACGCCGTCCGGCAATTCGCTGCGCACCGACGCCACCGCGTCGCGCACGTCGGTGACGGCGCGGTCGACGGGAGTCGAGAAGTCGAACTGGATGAAGGTGCCGCTGGAGCCTTCGCTGATCGTCGAGTTGATCTCGTCGACGCCCTCCAGCCCGCGGATCGCCGCTTCGACCTTGGTCGTGATCTGCGTCTCGATCTCGGTCGGGGCCGCGCCCGGCTGGCTGATCTGGACGTAGACCGCCGGGAAGGTGATCTCCGGGCTGTCGTTCACCTGCATGCGGTTGAACGAGATGATGCCCGCCAGCGTCAGCGCCATGAACAGGACGAGCGGAACGACCGGGTTCCGGATCGCCCAGGCGGACATATTGCGAAAGCCCATCGTGGGTTAGCCCTTGCGTGCCTGGAGGACGGGTTTGATCTTCTGGCCGGGATTCAGGAACGCGCCCGCCGAAATCACGACGCGTTCGGTGCCGTTCAGCCCCTCGGCGATCGGGATGCCGTTGTCGGCGCCCTCACCCGTCTTGACCGAACGCCGCTCGACCTTGTCGTCCTTGCCGACGACGTAGACGAAATTGCCGGTCGCATCGGACAGCACCGCCGATTCGGGCAGCAACGGCTCGGACGCGCTGCCCGCGGTCACCGTCGCCGAGGCGAAGCCGCCGGGACGCAGCGCCGGATCGTACTTCACGGCGATGCGGGCGATACCCTGCCGCGTCGACGGATCGATCACGGGGGAAACCTGCCACACTTCGCCCGGGAAGCTCTGTGTGGAGCCGACCGGCGTGACGGTGGCGCGCGAACCGACGCGCAGGCCCTGAAGATCGCCTTCGCTCATCTGCGCGCGCATCTCCATCTGGCCGTTCTGCGCCATCCGGAACAACGCGCCGGAGCCGGAGCTGACGATCTGGCCCGGCTCGACCTGACGCGTCAGGATCAGGCCGGCGGTGGGGGCGCGGATATCGAGGCGGCCGTTGCGGGCGCGCGCCTCGCCCAGCGACGCCTGCGCGACCTTGACGCGGGCGGAGGCGGCGTCGCGCGTGGCGGCGCGGCGTTGCAGGTCGGCCTTGGAGATGAAGCCGCGATCGACGAGCTGCGCGGCGCGGTCGAGTTCCGCCTGCGCAAGGTCGGCATCGGCCTTCGCGACGCTGACCTGTGCGGCAAGCGAAGCCGCGGTCTGCGTCTGCACGGACCGGTCGACGGTCGCGAGCACCTGCCCGGCGGCGACCCACTGGCCGGGTTCGACCAGCACGCGGGTGACGAGGCCACCCTCGCCGGCGATGCCGACGGGCATGTCGCGACGGGCGGCGAGCGAGCCGGTCGTGGTCACGTCGCGCGCGACGACGGTGCGACCGGGGACCATGACGGAAATCGCCGCAAGCTGTTCGCCCGATGCGGTTTTCGCCGCACCGTCCGATTCGCCGCGGCCGAATACCGCCCAGCCGACGACCGCGAGCACCGCCACGACGATCGCGGCGATCAGGAACTTACGACGCGACGGCGGCGCTTCGACGCCCGGCAGCCGTTCCTGCGTGATAGAGCCCGTCTCGTAGTTCATCGGCTTTCGTCTTCCCCCGCACGACCCCACCGGTCAGTGACCGGGCTGTATTATCCGAATAGGTCACCAACCTCAATAGGGCGGCCATAGCATATCCTACACGATGTTCCTCGTTCATCGCAGGTTGCCAGCGGGCCGTTCATGGGCTGTGTCATCATCGTCGTCGCTCCACGGGAGAAGTCCATGCGCCTTGCCACCCTCGCCCTCGTCGCCACGGGCTTGTCCTCGCTGACGGCGTTCCCCGTCGTCGCGCAGACCGTGCCCGGCGTCGCACCGATGATCCCGGCGGAGGGCACCGTTCTGGACATCACGGCGGAAGGCCGCACGACGCGGGTGCCCGACCTCGCCACGATTCGGGCCGGGGTCGTCACGCAGGGCGCGACAGCCGCGCAGGCTTTGACCGCGAACGGCGGCGCGATGGAGAAGGTGATCGCGGCCCTTCGCAAGGCCGGCGTGCAGCCGCGCGATCTGGAGACCGCGTCGGTCCAGTTGTCGCCTCAGTACCGATACCAGGACAACCAGCCGCCGGTCATCACCGGCTATCAGGCGACCAACAGCGTCAGCATCCGCTTCCGCGATATCGCCAGATCGGGAACGATCCTCGATACGCTGGTGGCGCAGGGCGCGAACCAGATCGACGGGCCGAACCTGTCCGTCGACCAGCCCGATGCGGCGCTGGACGAAGCCCGGACCGATGCCGTGAAGAAGGCGCGGGCGCGGGCGGAGCTGTATGCGAAGGCGGCCGGTATGCGCGTGCTACGGGTCGTATCGATCGACGAGACCGGGCAGGATGCCGGCGGGCCGGACCGCCCGCCCGTGTTCCTGCAGGCGCGGGCGCAGATGATGGATTCCGCCACGAAGATCGTGCCGGGCGAGAAGGACATCACCGTGACACTGCGCGTGCGTTTCGTTCTGGGACAATAGAACATGAAAAAGGGGCCGCCCGGCATGCCCGGCGGCCCCATTTCCGTAGTGACACTGGTCGTGTCGCTGTTCCGCCATCCAAGCCGGCGGAAGAGCGTCCGACTTAACGGACGCTACCGCGACGCACCAGGTTGACGATCCCGAGCAGGACCACCGCACCGAGCAGCGACACAAGGAACGACGTGACGTTCAGGGGCGCGTTGTTGATTGAACCGCCGCTGATGATCAGCCCGCCGATGAAGGCGCCGATGATCCCGACGACGATGTTCAGGAAGATACCCTGCTGGGCATCCGTGCGCATGATGATGCTGGCGAGCCAGCCGATGACGCCGCCGATGATGAGCCAAAGGATGATACCCATTACACTTCCCTCCATTATGCCCATCATACGGGCGATGGAGGTACAAATCGGTGGCGTTGATTTATGTTCCGCCTGCGATCCGATTCAGAACATGGATTTTTAGTATCGTTGCTGGCGTTCGTACAGGGAACGATAATGCTGGATGCGCGTGACGCGCAGCCCCGGCATCCCCGACCGGTCGATCGCGCGCTGCCACCCGGCGAATTCCTCCACCGTCAGCCCGTACCGCTCGCAGACTTCGTCGACGGACAGCAGGCCGCCATTGACCGCCGCAACGACCTCGGCCTTGCGCCGCACGACCCAGCGGCTGGTGCCCGGAGGCGGAAGCGTGTCCAGCGTCAAAGACTCGCCCAGGGGGCCGATGACTTTCGCGGGGCGGATCTTCTGGTTCTCGATCATACTCAACCTCTGTCGGGGCGGGGGGCCCCCTTCACGAACTCGATGGGTGGGGAGTAAGGGCGGGACTTGAAGATCGCCTGAAACCCCACGGTAAACGCGCTCTTCATTCGTCCTTCCAACGTGTTATCGCGGCCGCCACCTGGCCGTTGAAGCTGCCGTCCCGCGGTGCGAACTCCGAGGGTTTCGGACGCTGGACGGCATCGCCGGCCGCTTGCGCGGTCGCGGTCGGGCTGGCCGACTGCCGCGCCTGCACACCGATCATCAGCACCGCCAGATCGCCCGGCCACGCCACCGGTTCGGCATCGCGATCGAAGGAGAAGCTGAGGTCCAAGGCGGCGTGTCTTTCGGGCAGGAAAAAGGGTCGGTCGCCGGCGTGTAGCGGCAAGGGCATGAAGGTCCGGTAAAGCGCGGCCCATGCTCGCCATTCGACCCGCACGCGCCTATGTGACGGAACGATGGACGAAACGGATTTCCAGTTGGGCGCCGATGTCGGTGCCAGGCGGATCGTCGTCGCCATGTCGGGCGGCGTCGACAGCTCGGTCGTGGCGGCGCTGGCGGCGCGGACCGGCGCGGAGACGATCGGCGTCACGCTGCAACTCTACGACCACGGCGAGGCGGTCGGGCGCGCGGGCAGCTGCTGCGCCGGCCGCGACATCCGCGATGCGCGCGCGGTGTGCGACCGGCTCGGCATCGCGCACTATGTCTTCGATCACGAGAGCGCGTTCCGGCGCGACGTCGTCGACCGCTTCGCCGACGAGTATCTCGCCGGGCGGACGCCGATCCCGTGCGTGTCGTGCAACACGGGACCGAAGTTCACCGACCTGCTGGCGCTGGCACGCGAGCTGGGCGCGGACTGTCTGGCGACCGGCCATTACGTCCGGCGGGTCGAGGGGCCGAACGGCGCGGAGCTGCACCGCGGCGCCGACCCGGCGCGCGACCAGAGCTATTTCCTGTTCGCGACGACGCAGGACCAGCTCGACTATCTCCGCTTCCCGCTCGGCGGCCTGCCCAAGGCACGGGTGCGGGAGATCGCGGCGGAACTGGGTCTGGGCGTCGCCGCCAAGCCCGACAGCCAGGACATTTGCTTCGTGCCGGACGGCGACTATGCCGGGCTGGTCCGCAAGCTGCGTCCCGATGCGGATACCGCGGGCGAGATCGTCGATCTGTCAGGCCGCACGCTGGGGCGGCACCGGGGGCTGATCCACTTCACGGTCGGACAGCGTCGCGGGCTGGAGATCGGCGGCACGCCGGAGCCGCTGTACGTGGTGCGGCTGGAGCCCGACTCGAAGCGCGTTGTGGTGGGGCCGCGGGCGGCGCTGGCGGTCGAGGCAGCGGTGCTGGAGAACCTCAACTGGATCGGGGGCGACCATCGCGGGCCACTGACCGCCAAGGTCCGGTCGATGGCGAAGCCGGTTCCGGCGCGGCTGGAGGGCGGACGCCTGAGCTTCGACGCGCCCGAGTATGGCGTCGCACCGGGTCAGGCGGCGGTGTTGTACGCGGGTGAGCGGGTGCTGGGCGGCGGCTGGATCGCCGCGACGGAGGCGGCGCTGCTGGCGGCATGAGTCGGATAGATGGGAACATGGTCTGCCGGGCTATACTGCCGGCGAAGCCCCAGCCCTCTCCCACTCCGTCATTCCAGCGAAAGCTGCGATTCTACCGTGGGCGAGCGGGTCGCGCCGCGTGAGACTCCAGCTTTCGCTGGGGTGACGAGGACGTTGGAGTGGCGCTGCGGCAACTGCCGCGCTGCAAAGCACATCGGATGGAACATGGGCGGGAGAGAGCGTGGTGGTGCGCTCGATCTCCCGCCGCTGTCGTGTTCGCCGGTGCCGGTCTTGCCGGCGGCTCCGCTCCAGAATTCGTCTTTTTTTTGACGGCGTCCGCGACAGTCGCGGGCTGCGTAGAGGAGCGACGGGCAAAAAAAAAGGCCGGACAAGCCGGCCTGTGAAGTTTTTAGGAGAGGATGCCTGAAAGGCACGCTCTTTGTGCAGTGCAGCGCGGCTCTTCGCAAGTGCAACTTGATCCATCATAGTTGCAAATGTTGCAATCGTATACTCAGGGGAGCAGGAACGTGCCCTCGATCACGGTGACGCACTGGCCGCCGAGCACCACCCGGTCGCCATCGAGTCGGCAGGTCAGGTGACCTCCGCGCGCACTTGCCTGAAAGGCGGTCATCGTGTCGCGGCCGAGCCGCTTCGCCCAATAGGGGACGGCCAGCGCATGGGCGGAGCCGGTCACGGGGTCCTCGTCGATCCCATAGGCGGGCGTGAACACGCGGCTGACGATATCGGTGGTCGCACCCGGCGCGGTGACGACCGCGACCATCGGTTCCAGTGCAGCGAGCGCACGCTGGTCCGGATCGAGATTGCGGACGACGTCCTCGTCCTCGACCACGATCAGCGCATAGCCATGTTCGTGCCACAGGATGTCGGCGGGACCGGTGATCCCCAGCGCCTCGACCAGCCCCGGCATCGCGCGCGGCGACGGACCCCATGCGGGGAGCGACAGCGTGTAGCCGTCATCCTGCCGCGCGACCTCCAGCATGCCCGCCTTGCGCGTGCGGAAGCGGACCTTCAGCCACGTCGGGTCCGACGACAGCACGACATGGCCGCTGGCCAGCGTGGCGTGGCCGCACAGCACGACCTCCGCGCCCGGGGTGAACCAGCGCAGCTCGAAATCGGCATCGTCATCCTCGGCGGCAACGAGGAAGGCGGTTTCGCTGAGGTTGTTCTCCTGCGCGATCTTCAGGAGCACATCGTCGGCCAGCCACGCCGACAGCGGCATCACCGCCGCCGGATTGCCCGTGAACGGCGCATCGGCGAACGCGTCGACCTGGGTGAAGGGTATTCGCATCGTCAATATCCCACGCGCTTGCTGAACCAGTGCGGCGTCACGTCCGCCTCCACCAGCGGGTTGTCGGTATCGGTGTGCCCTTCGGGATCGAGGTGGATCAGCACCTCGACCTTGGGAAACGCACGCTTCAGGTTGCGCTCGACCGATTCGACAAGGTCGTGGGCGCGCGCGACGGTGATGGTCGGATCGACCTCCATGTGGAATTGCGCGAAATCGTGGCTGCCGGAGCGGCGCGTGCGGAAATCGTGGATGCCGCGTAGCCCCGGCTGGCGCGCGGCAATGTCGAGGAACGCGGAACGCTGATCCTCCGGCCATTCCTTGTCCATCAGTTGATCGATCGCATTCGACGACGCCTGAAACGCGCCCCAGGCGAGCCATGCGGCGATAGCGATGCCGAACAGCGCGTCGGCACCGTGCCAGCCCATATATTGATCGAGCACCAGCGCGGCGATCACCGACCCGTTGAGCAGCACGTCTGATTGATAGTGGACGTTGTCCGCCATGATCGCGACGGAGCCGGTCTGGCGGATGATGCGCCGTTGATACCAGAGCAGCAGCACGGTCGCACCGATCGCCACGATCGACACGCCGATCCCGAACTCCGCATCCTGCGTCGGTGCGGTCTCGCCCAGCGCCATGAGCGCTCGCCAGCCGATACCGGCGGCGGACGCGGTGATGAGGCCTACCTGGAACAGCGCCGCCAGCGCCTCCGCCTTGCCGTGGCCGAAGCGGTGGTCGTGATCGGCGGGCGTCGCCGCCAGCCGCACGCCGTACAGCGTCACGAGGCTGGCGAGCAGGTCGAGCCCGGTATCCGCCAGCGAACCCAGCATCGCGACCGAGCCGGTGTGCCATGCGGCGAAGCCCTTGAGCGCCAGCAGGAACAGCGCCATCGCGACGCTGGCGAGCGCCGCGCGCGTGGCGAGCGGGAGCGCGAGACGACGTTCTTCGCGGGTCATGGGTAGAGCAGCCCCTCCGTCCAGCCGCCGTCCTCGCGCACGAACAGGCGGCGTTCGTGCAGCCGGTGCGCGCGGTCCTGCCAGAATTCGATCTGTTTCGGCGCGACGACATAGCCACCCCAGAAAGGCGGGCGCGGAATATCCTGCCCCTCGAACCGGGCCTTCATCTCGTCAACGCGACGCTCGAACGTCTCGCGTGCGTCGAGCGGACGCGATTGCTCCGACGCCCATGCCCCGAGCTGCGAGTCGCGACCGCGGCTGGCATAATAGGCGTCCGACTGCGCCTCGGTGGCGAGCGACACGGGGCCCTCGATCCGCACCTGCCGGCGCAGCGACTTCCAATGGAACAGCAATGCGGCGTTGGGATTGGCGGCAAGGTCGCCGGCCTTGCGCCCGTCGCGGTTGGTGTAGAACACGAAACCGTCCGGCCCATGCCCCTTCAAGAGGACCATGCGGACGGAAGGGTGCCCCTGCCCATCCGCCGTGGCGAGCGCCATCGCGTTGGGATCATTGGGTTCGGACGCCTTCGCCTCCGCGAACCACGTATCGAACAGGGTGAAAGGGTCGTCGGTCATGCCCCGCCCTTACCGCAATCGCGCGGCGAACGGAACGAGTCCGCGAGCGCCGCATTCATTCAGGATAATCGGGGATCAGAACATGGCGGCACGCGCATATTGGCAGGGGCAGATCCGGTTGGCGCTGGTGTCCATTCCGGTCGAAATCTACTCCGCCACCAAAAGCGGCGCGGCGGTGTCGTTCCGCCAGATCCACGAACCCTCGGGCAAACCGATATCGTACGAGAAGGTCGTGACGGGCATGGGCCCGGTCGACGTCGACGAGATCGTCAAGGGGTACGAGGTGTCGAAGGGCGAATACGTGCTGCTGGAGCAGGACGAGATCGACGCGGTGAAGCTCGAATCGAAGAAGACGCTGGAGCTGACGCAGTTCGTCGACGCGTCCGAGATCGACGTGCTCTATTATGAGAAGCCCTATTTCGTGGTTCCGGCCGACGATCTGGCGGAGGAGGCGTTCATCGTCCTGCGCGAGGCGTTGCGGCGGACGAAGAAGGTCGGGCTGGGCCAGTTGGCGATGCGCGGCCGCGAATATGTCGTCAGCCTGAAACCGTGCGGGCGCGGCATGGTGCTGGAGACGCTGCGCTATGCCGATGAAGTGCACAAGGCGCAGGGGTATTTTCGTGAGATTCCGGACGACAAGCCCGACGCCGAACTGCTCGACCTGGCGGAGGCGCTGATCGACCGGAAGACGTCCGCGTTCGATCCGCAGGAGTTTCATGACCGTTACGTCGATGCCCTGAAAGGATTGATCGAGCGGAAGCGCAAGGCGCACGGGAAGAAGATCATCGAGGAGAAGGACACGGGCGAGGCGAAGGGATCGAACGTCGTCGACCTGATGGCGGCGCTGCGCAAATCGATGGGCGACAAGGCGACGCCGGCGAAGAAGGAGCCGGCCGCAGAGAAGGCGGCTGCGGCGAAGAAGACGCCGGCGCGGAAGCCTGCGGCGAAGAAGCGTGCTTGAAGGCTGCGCTGCTCCCCTCCCTCGTAGGGGGAGAAGATGGTGCACCCTTCCTGACGGGGAGCGGAGCCAATGACCGACGCGCTCGAACGGTACAACGCCAAGCGCGACTTCACCAAGACCGCGGAGCCGGCGGGGACGCTCGCGCCCGGCAACGGCAACAGCTTCATGGTCCAGAAGCACGACGCGACGCGGCTGCACTGGGATTTCCGGCTGGAGATCGACGGCGTCCTGAAAAGCTGGGCCGTCACGCGGGGGCCTAGCCTCGATCCGAACGAAAAGCGGCTGGCGGTGCGGACCGAGGATCATCCGCTGAGCTATGCGACATTCGAGGGAACGATCCCCAAGGGCGAATATGGCGGCGGCACGGTGATGCTGTGGGACCGCGGAACGTGGTCGCCGATCGCCGGCAAGTCCGCGAAGGACATCGACGAGGGCCATCTGCATTTCGTGCTGGAGGGCGAGCGGATGCGGGGCGAGTGGCTGCTGATCCGCCTGAAACCGCGGGGCAAGGAGCGCGGCGAGAACTGGCTGTTGCGCAAGGTGGAGGACGGGTTCGCCGGCGGCACCGACACGCTGGTCGAGGAAGCGCTGACCAGCGTCGCCACCGGCCGGACGATGAGCGAAATCGCCGAGGGGAAGACAGCGGCGAAGGTTGCGCCGAAGATGCGCAAGGCTGCACCGAAAAAGGCGGCGACCGGCAAGCGCGCGCCAGTGTTCCGCGAGCCGCAATTGTGCACATTGGTCGACGCGGTGCCGGCGGGATCGACGTGGCTCCACGAGATCAAATATGACGGGTATCGCACGCTGGTCGCCGGCGCCGGCAAGGCGGCGAAGGTCTTCACCCGCAGCGGTCTCGACTGGAGCGACAAGTTCGGCGGCATCGCCGATGCGGTGGCGGCGCTGCCGGGCACGGCGCTGATCGACGGCGAAATCGTCGCCTTCCGCGACGGCAAGCCCGACTTCGCCGCGCTGAAGGATGCGATCGCGGCGGCGGACGGGGGCATGACGCTGTTCGCGTTCGACCTGATCGAACAGGACGGCGAGGACCTGTCCGACCTGCCGCTGACGGAGCGCAAGGAGCGGCTGCGCGCGCTGATCGGCGAGGGGTCGGAGACGCTGCGCTATTCCGAGCACGTCGTCGGATCGGGCGAGGCGCTGTTCGAACAGATGTGTCGTGAGGGGCTGGAGGGTGTCGTGTCGAAGCGCGCCGACTCGCCCTACCGGTCGGGACGCACCAAGGCGTGGCTCAAGGCCAAGTGCATCCAGCGGCAGGAATTCGTGATCGTCGGCTGGCAACCGTCGCCGAAAGGGCGCGGCTTCGCGTCGCTGCTGCTGGCGGTGCATGAAGGCGACGGCTTCGCCTATCGCGGCAAGGTCGGCACCGGCTTCAACGCCGCGACGATGGACGAACTGGTCGCGAAACTGGCGCCGCTGGAGCGCAAGACGGCGCCCGTCAGCGCGCCACGGGCGATGGTGCGCGGCGCGAAATGGGTGACGCCGAAACTGGTCGCGGAGATCGCCTATGCGGAGGTGACGCCGGACGGCATGCTGCGCCACGCCAGCTTCATCGGCCTGCGCGAGGACAAGGGCGCGAACGAGGTGGTGGCGGAGATTCCCGCCCCTGCGCCCGATGCGAAGACCGCGACCAGCGTGAAGATCAGCAATCGCGACCGGGTGATCTTCCCGGAATCGAACGTCACCAAGGTGCAGTTGGCGGACTATTACGCGGCGATCGCACCGATCATGCTCCCGTGGGCCGGCAAGCGCCCGGTCAGTCTGGTCCGCTGTCCGCAGGGTCGCGCGCGCGCCTGCTTCTTCCAGAAACACGATGCGGGCAGCTTCGGCGATACGGTGCATCAGGTGCCGATCCGCGAAAAGGACGGATCGACCGAAAACTACCTGTACGTCGATACGGCCGACGGGCTGGTCGCATGCGTGCAGATGGGTGCGATTGAATTCCACGGCTGGGGATCTTCCGTCGCCAGCGTCGAACAGCCCGACCGCATGGTCTTCGATCTCGACCCCGACGAGGGGCTGGACTTCGCCGACACGAAAAAGGCGGCGGAGCATCTGAAGGAACAGTTGGCGGAACTGGGGCTGGTCAGCTTTCCGCTGCTGTCGGGGGGCAAGGGCGTCCACGTCGTCGTGCCGCTGACGCCCAAAGCCGAGTGGCCGGCGGTGAAGGATTTCGCCAGCCGCTTCGCACAGGCGCTGGCACAGGCGGAGCCGGACCGGTTCGTCGCGACAATGGCGAAGGCGAAGCGGAAGGGCCGCATCTTCATCGACTGGCTGCGCAACCAGCGTGGGGCGACCGCGATCATGCCCTATTCGGCGCGCGCGCGGGAGGGTGCGCCGGTGGCGGTGCCGGTGTCATGGACCGAATTGCGCGACATCGACACGGCGGCGCGGTGGAGCGTGACCGACCTCGACGCGCTGGCAAAGCGCGCCGGTGGGCGTGGGTTGGAGGGCTGGGGCGTGGCGGATCAGGTGTTGCCGGATTTTTGAGCGGCCCTTTGCTGCTCCCCTCCCCAAGGGCAGGGGAGCCAGGAAGAGAAAAGTTGCGACACTCCGGCCTCCTCGTTCACAGACCGAAACGGCTTGCCGCCGCCGTCTGCGTGTGGGACCACGCGCGCCTGCATTTCCGCCCAGCAAAGGACGCGACGCGACGGTCATGGCGACGCAGTCGACCTCTCTCTTCGACGCCGGCGTGAACGCGCGGCGGTGGATCGACGACTATGTCGCACGGGCGCCGGCGCATGACGTGCTCGCGACGGGATCAACCGAGCCGTGGGCGACGATGCTGGAGGAGCTGGCAGCGGTCGCGAGTGACGATCTGGGCCATGCGCGCGAGCGCGTGCAGCGGCACGCGGCGGATATCGGCACCGGTTTTCGGATCATCGGCGAGGCGGACGAGCGGCCGTGGCCGGTGTCGCCCGTCCCGCTGCTGATCGAGGCATCGGAATGGGCCGGGATCGAAGCGGGCGTGGCGCAGCGCGCGGAGTTGATCGAGCGCGTGGTCGCGGACCTGTATGGCGAGGGACGGCTGGTCGCCGAGGGCGTGCTGCCCGCGTCGCTGGTGACCGGCAGCCGCCTGTTCCTGCGGCCGATGGTCGGGCTGGAGCCGCCGGGCGGCAAGCATCTGCAATTCGTGGCGTTCGACCTGGCGCGCGGGCCGACCGGCGAGTGGCGGGTGCTGGCCGATCACCTGCGCGCGCCGGCGGGGGCGGGCTATGCGCTGGAGAACCGGCTGGCGGTCGGGCGGACGCTGGGCGGTCTGGCGGCGCGGCTGAACGTGCAGCGGCACGCGCCGTTCTTCGCGGCGTTCCGCAGCGGACTGGCGGCGCTGTGCCGGCGCGACGATCCGCGCATCGGCCTGCTGACGCCGGGGCGGTTCAACCCGAGCTATCCAGAGCAGGCGCACCTCGCCCGGTATCTGGGACTGTTGCTGGTCGAGGGGGCCGACCTCGCCGCGCTGGAGGGCAAGGTCTATGTCCGCACGATCGGCGGGCTGAAGCGGATCGATGCGCTGTGGCGCAGACTCGACCCGCGCATGCTCGATCCGCTGGCGTTCGACACCCATTCGCAGATCGGCGTACCCGGCCTGATCGATGCCTATGCGGAGGGCAATGTCGTGCTCGCCAACGCGCCGGGCGCGGCGGTGATGGAGGCGCCCGCCTTCCACGCGTTCATGCCGGCACTGGCGCGCGCGGTGCTGGGCGAGCCGCTGAAGCTGCCGACGATCGCGACATGGTGGTGCGGTGGTCCCGACGAGTGCGCGCATGTCGCCGCCAATCTCGACCGGCTGACGATCGCGCCGGCCTTCGGGCATCTGCCGCTCGGGCTGGCCGACGACGCGTCGCGCGCCGACCTGATCGCCGACATGGCCCGCCGCCCGCAGGATTATGTCGGGCAGGAGGAGGTGCGGCTGTCGACGATGCCCGTCGTGGTCGGCGACCGGCTGGAGGCGCGGCCGTTCATGCTGCGCGTGTTCGCGGCGCGCGACGGCGATGGTCACTGGGCCGTCATGCCGGGCGGATTCGGCCGGATCGGCGAACATCCGCAGGCGACCGTGGCGGCGATCGGCGAGGGGCTGTGGTCGGCCGACGTGTGCATCTACGGCGCGGAGCCGGTCGCGCCGGTGTCGCTGCTGACGGCCACCGATTCGCTGCACGTCCGGCGCAATCCGGGCACGCTGCCGAGCCGGGTGGCGGACAATTTCTACTGGCTGGGCCGCTATCTGGAGCGGGGCGAGGCGTTGCTGGGCGCGATCCGCGTGCTGCTGGGCAATTCCATCGACGCGGACGGCGGCGGCGCGGTGCTGCCGACGGCGACGCTGGCGCGGCTGGTCGGCATGCTGGCCGGATCGAACGCGGCTCCCGCTCCCGCCTCGCTCAACCGCCCCGCGCTGATCCAGTTCGCGCGGACCGCGATGGAAGACCCGGACTGGCATTCGGTGGCGGCGATCAACCGCAACGCGCGCGCGATCGGCGAGGGATCGCGCGATCGGCTGTCGGCGGACATGGTGCGCCTGCTGGAGGCCCCCTTCCCCACGCAGCGCGGGATGCTGGAGCGGGCGGGGTCGCTGCAACGGCGTTACGCGGCGATCGTCGGCCTGTCGGCAGAACATATGGTGCGGACCTCGGCGTGGCGGTTCCACGATCTCGGCCGGCGGATCGAGCGGGCGGCGGCGATCGCGCGGGCGGTGCGGCTGTTCGGCATGCCGGGCGCGACGGTGGACGATCTGTCGACGTTGCTGGACCTCGCGGACAGCCAGATCAGCTATCGCCAGCGTTATCCGACCGGGCTGGCGCGCGTCGCCGTGGTCGATCTCGTCGCGCTCGATCCGAACAACCCGCGCAGCCTGGGTTTCCAGACGGAGCGGATCGCCAATCACCTCGCCGCGCTGCCGGTACTGGGGGACGACGAGATGGCGGAGGCGCAGCAGGCGCAGGCGATCCGGCTAAAGGCGATCGTCGAAACCGCGGACGCAACGACGCTGGACGTGGATACGCTGGGGGATGTCGAGAGCCGGCTGGTCGCGCTGTCGGACGCCGTGGCGCGGCGGTATTTTCTGCAAGGCGCGGAGCCGCTGCGTGCGGTCGGGCTGACGCTCGCATGAGGGTGGCGGCGTGATCTACGACATCCGGCACGTCACGACGTTCGACTATGGCAACCAGGTCAAGTTCGCGCGCTGCAATCTGCGGCTGAAGCCGATCGACTGGCCGGGGCAGACGCTGGACGATTACCGGCTGACGGTGTCGCCGGTCGGCCGGACCAGCCCGGCGCGGGCGGAAGCGGGCCTCGCCAACGTCACGCGGCTGGTGGTGGACAGCCCCGTCCGCACGCTGACGATCGAGAGCGTCGCGCGGGTGACGGTGGATCGGTTGGTCCCGATCCCGGCCGCCGACGATCCGACGCTGGCGGAGATCGCGCAACTGGCGCGAACCAGCCGCGACCTGTCGGCGGCGGGACCGGCGGCGTATATCTATCCCTCGCCGCTGATCCCGCTGGACCCGGAGATCGGCGCGTGGTGCGCGGCCGACCTTGATCCGGCGCGGGGATCGCTGGAGGCGGGCATGGCGCTGGCGCGGCGCATCCAGCGCGATTTCGCGTTCGATGCGGATGCGACCTTCGTCGACACAACCCCGATCGACGCGTTCCGGCAGCGGCGCGGCGTGTGTCAGGATTTCGCGCAGATCATGATCGCGGGTCTACGGGCGGCGGGGCTGCCGGCCGCCTACGCATCGGGCTATATCCGCACGATCCCGCCGCCCGGACAGGCGCGGCTGGTGGGTGCCGACGCGACGCATGCGTGGGTGCTGCTGTGGTGCGGGCCAGTGCGCGGCTGGGTGGGGATGGACCCGACCAACGGCATCTGGATGGCGGCGGACCATATCGTCACCGCGATCGGGCGCGACTATGCGGAGATCGCGCCGGTCGACGGGGTCGTGCTGGGATCGGGCGCGCAGGATATGGACGTCAGCGTCGATGTCGCGCCGCTGGAGGGTTCGTGAAGCGGGTCGCGCTGGTGGCGCTCATCGTCGCAGTGGTGTTCGGGGTGAGTTACTGGCTGTTCGCGACGATCACCGGGCGCAACCTGCCCGACTGGGCGCTGGTGCTGCCGTTGATGGTGATCGGGACGGATATCGGGTGGTCGGTCGCGCGGCGAGCGATGCGGCGCTGACCGGGTCAGGCCGGGACGAGCCCGGCCCGACTACTCATTTCGTCACGGCGTTGGGATCGCCGGCGTCGGGATCGTCCTTGTCCGCGGGGCCGGAATAGGCATTGTCGGTCTGGCCGCCATGACCGAAGAAGCCGCCGCCTTCGGGTTTCTTGCCGGTCTGCGGGTTGGGATAGGCGCCGCCGTTGCTCTCGCCGCCGGCATCTTTCGCGGGGGCATCGGACACGCCGTCGGGCGCGACCTTGCGGCCGTCGCCGCCATTCGCCTGCATCGGTTGATCGGACATGGGATCGTCTCCTTCGCCCGGCATAACGCGCCGCATGGCTCGCGCGTTGCGCTCTTGCGGCGAAGCGCCCACATAGGCGGATAATACACCGACCCGGATTACAGGGAATTCGATGGCCGATCCGTACCAGATCCTCGGCGTGGCACGCACTGCGACCGAGGCCGATATCAAGAAAGCCTACCGCAAGCTCGCCAAGGAGCTGCACCCAGACCGTAACAAGGACAATCCCAAGGCGTCCGAACGCTTCAGCCAGGTAACGAACGCGTACGACCTGCTGAACGACAAGGACAAGCGGGCGCGCTTCGATCGCGGGGAGATCGACGGCGACGGCAACCCCGCCGCGCCGTTCGGCTTCGGCGGCGGTGGTGGTCGCGCCCCGCATCCCGGCGCGGGCGGCGGCGGGTTTCGCAGCCAGGGATTCGAGTTCGGCGGCGGTGGTGCCGACGCGCCCGACATGAGCGATATTTTCGAGGGGCTGTTCGGCGGCGGATCGCGCGGCGGCTTCGGCGGCGGCGCGGCACCGGGCGGCGGCGGCTTCGCGAGCGGGTTCGGCCGGCGCGGCGCGACCAAAGGCGCCGACGTGCAGTATAAGCTGCAGGTGCCGTTCACCGACGCTGCGACCCTCGCGCCGCAGCGCGTGACGCTGGGCGACGGCAAGGCGATCGACCTGAAGCTGCCGGCGGGCGTCGAGACGGGCACGCAGATGCGGCTGAGCGGCAAGGGCCAGCCGGGGCCGGCGGGTGCGGGCGACGCGCTGGTGACGATCGAGGTTCAGCCGCACCGCTTCTTCGTGCGCGACGGCGACGATGTCCGCGTCGACCTGCCGATCTCGCTGGCGGAGGCGGTGCTGGGCGGGCAGATCAAGGCGCCGACCGTGGAACGCCCCGTCATGCTGACGATCCCCGCCGGCACCTCGTCCGGCAAGGTACTCCGGCTCAAGGGCAAGGGATTCCACAAGAAAGGCGGCGGTCGCGGCGATCAGCTCGTCACGCTGATGGTCGACGTGCCCGACGATGCGGCGCTGAAGACCTTCGTCGAGGGCTGGTCGGGGCGCGATGCGGGGAACCCGCGGGCGGCGATGGGCGTCTGAAGCCCTTGTGGATGATATCGGCGAACTGACCCCGGAAGCACGGGCTCACCAACACGGCCGCGCCCGCGCCCGTTTCGACAAGCAACTGGCGAAGGTCCGCCCCGGCAGCTACGCGTTCGAGGTGTTCAAGCGCGCGGCGATCGGCGTGTTCAACGACGGTTTCACGCATGCGGGCAACCTCGCCTATCTGGCGCTGATGACGCTGTTCCCGTTCTTCATCGTCGCCGCCGCGATCCTGTCGCTGCTGGGACAGAGCGAAGAGACGGTGCGGACGGTCGAGGGATTCCTCCATGTCCTGCCGCCCGATGTGTCCACGATTCTGCAAAAGCCGATCGCCGACGTGCTGGCGTCGCGCACCGGCAACCTGCTGTGGCTGGGCGGTCTCGTCGGGCTGTGGACGGTCGGCGGCTTTGTCGAGACGATCCGCGACATCTTCCACCGCGCCTACGGGATCAAGGCGACCGCGCCGTTCTGGAAATCGCGGTTGTCGTCGTCGGGCGTCATCATCCTGTCGGTGATCGTCGCGCTGTTCGCGTTCCTGGCGCAGGGTATCCTGACCGCGGCGGAGCAGTTCGTGTACCGGTTGCTGCCGTTCGCGCAGGATTGGGTGGGAGTGATCGGCCTGTCCCGCTTCATTCCCGGCCTCATCATGTTCGGCGCGCTGTACATGCTGTTCTATTCGGTCACGCCGTCGAAATACCGCTACACCAACTGCCGCAAATGGCCGGGCGCTGCGTTCACGACGGTCTGGTGGGTCAGCATGACCGCGCTGTTGCCGGTCGTGCTCGCGCAACTGGGTGGGTACGACATGACCTATGGCAGTCTGGCGGGCGTCGTGGTGATGCTGCTGTTCTTCTATTTGATCGGCCTTGGGCTCGTGTTCGGGGCGCATCTGAACGCGGCACTGGCGGAACCGCCCGAATCTTCGCTACAGAAGGGCGAGGCGGCGCCGGCGGGAGCGGCGATAGCGTAAAGGCTTGATGTGACAAAAGGGATCGGCGTGAACGGATTGATGGCTGGCAAGCGTGGGCTCGTCATGGGCCTCGCCAACGACAAGTCGCTCGCGTGGGGGATCTCGCAAAAGCTGGCCGAGGCCGGGGCGGAACTGGCGTTCTCCTATCAGGGCGAGGCACTGGAAAAGCGGGTGCGTCCATTGGCCGAGCAGCTCGGTACCGCGCGACTGATCGAGTGCGACGTGTCCGACATGGGCGCGCTGGATGCGGCATTCGCCGACTTGGCGAAGGACTGGCCGACGATCGATTTCGTCGTCCACGCGATCGGTTTCTCGGACAAGAACGAGCTGCGCGGGCGCTATGTCGACACCAGCCTCGACAATTTCCTGATGACGATGAACATCAGCGTCTATTCGTTCGTGGCGGTGGCGCAGCGGGCGGCGAAGATGATGCCGGATGGCGGCGCGCTGCTGACGCTGAGCTATTACGGCGCGGAAAAGGTGATCCCGCACTACAACGTCATGGGCGTGGCGAAGGCCGCGCTGGAAACGAGCGTGCAGTATCTGTCGGTCGATCTGGGCCGCGACAACATCCGCGTGAACGCGATCAGCGCCGGCCCGATCAAGACGCTGGCCGCGAGCGGCATCGGCGATTTCCGCCTCATCATGAAGTGGAACGAGCTGAACTCGCCGCTGAAGCGCAATGTCACGATCGAGGATGTCGGCGGCGCGGGCCTGTACCTGCTCTCCGACCTGGCGAGCGGCGTGACGGGCGAGGTGCATCACGTCGACGCCGGCTACAACGTCATCGGCATGAAGGCGGAGGACGCACCCGACATCGCGCTGGCCTGAGCGCGGGTGCCGGTGGGTTTTCTCGCCCGGCAACCGCTTCCACTTCTATTCCAGTGGGGTCGAACCGCGGGCACCGACCCACGTCGCTTACCCGGACGTGGCGATCGCCGATAATCGTGGACTGGACGCCCGCACCTTGCGATGGATTGTCGAACAGGTGAGCCTTTGCCGGTCAGAGATCGTGGATGCATGGAATGACCCCCTTGAAACGCGCGGTCGGCGTCGAACTAGACGAAGACATCTTTGTGCAAGCCCTGCTCGCCGGTCGTGGTGACATGAGGCGGACGGCTCGTAGCGCGGCATGAGCGTCAACAGCTTCGGCCGCCTGCTGCGGTTCACGACATGGGGTGAGAGTCACGGGCCGGCGATCGGCGCGGTGGTGGACGGGTGCCCGCCGGGCATCGCGCTCAGCGAGGCGGATATCCAGCCGTGGCTGGACCGCAGGCGGCCGGGCACCTCGCGCTTCACGACGCAGCGGCGGGAGCCCGATCTGGTCCGCATCCTGTCTGGCGTGTTCGACGGACGCACGACCGGCACGCCGATCAGCCTGATGATCGAGAATGTCGACCAGCGATCGAAGGATTATTCGGAAGTCGCGAAGGCGTACCGGCCCGGCCATGCCGATTATGCCTATGACGCCAAATACGGGTTTCGCGATTATCGCGGCGGTGGACGATCGTCGGCGCGCGAAACGGCGAGCCGGGTCGCGGCAGGGGCGGTTGCGCGAGCAGTGATCCCCGGCGTCCGCATTCGCGCCTGGGTCGAGGCGATCGGCGGCGACGCGATCGATCCTGCGGCGTTCGACGACAGCGCGATCGACGAAAATCCCTTCTTCTGCCCGGATCGCACCGCTGCGGCCCGTTGGGAGCAACTGGTCGACCGCGCGCGCAAGGCGGGATCGTCGCTGGGCGCGGTCGTGGCGTGCGAGGCGACCGGTGTTCCGGCCGGCTGGGGCGCGCCGCTCTATGCCAAGCTGGACAGTGAACTGGCGGCGGCGTGCATGGGCATCAACGCGGTCAAGGGCGTGGAAATCGGCGACGGGTTCGCCGCGGCGGCGCTGTCGGGCGAGCAGAACGCCGATCCGATGCGACCGGGGGAGGAGGGACCAGCTTTCCTGGCCAATCACGCCGGCGGGATCGCCGGCGGAATCGCGACCGGCCAGCCAATCCGGTTGCGCGTCGCGTTCAAGCCCACCAGTTCGATCCTGACGCCGGTGCCGACGATCAACGCGCTGGGCGAAGCTGCCGAGATCGCCACGAAAGGTCGACATGATCCATGTGTGGGTATTCGCGGAGTCCCGGTGGTGGAGGCGATGGTCGCCCTCGTGCTCGCCGACCAAGCGTTGCTTCATCGCGGTCAAACTGGCGCAACGTTAACCTACTAAACAATTGAAATGGAACGCACTCCTATCGGGCTTCGTTTGACGGGTACTTTTAGGAGAATGACGATGCGTATGATCCTTCCTTTGGCGGCCGCCGCTCTCGCCCTTCCCGCGCTCGCCGCCGCGCAGACGACCGGTGGCACTGCGGGCGGTACCGCAGGCAGCACGATGGGCGGCACGTCGGGCACGATGGGCGGTACGACCGGCTCCACGATGGGCGGCACTACCGGCAGCAGCACAATGGGCCAGACGGGGGGCCAGACCGGCACCACGACGACCACGCCCGACACGCAGTCGACAACGACGCGTTCGACCACCACGCGGTCGCCGAACCGTGCACGTCGCGGTTCAGCGACGGGTGGTACGACCGGCGGTGCGACGACCGTCGATCCGACGACCAGCGCGCCGGGCACCTACGGCGGCGCGGGCACGACTGGGGTCGACAGCACGACGGCACCGGGTTCGACCGGCACGACGATGGGCGGTACCACCGGCTCCACGATGGGCGGAACCACCGGTACGACGACCGGCGGCACCACGGGCACCACCCCGCCGCAATAAGCGTCTTCAACGATGCCGACGAAGGGCCGGGCGAGCGATCGCCCGGCCCTTTCGTTTGTCAGTCGGCGAAGGGGTCGCGGACGAGGATGGTGTCCGCACGCTCCGGGCTGGTCGAGACAAGCGCGACCGGGCAGCGGATCAGTTCCTCGACGCGGCGGATGTATTTGATCGCCTGCGCCGGCAGGTCCGCCCAACTGCGCGCACCCGCGGTCGACTCCTGCCAGCCCTCCATCGTCTCGTAGACCGGCTCGACCGCGGCCTGATCGGCGGCATGAGCGGGGAAATAGTCCAGCGTCTCACCGCGCAGGCGATAGCCGGTGCAGATCTTCACCTCGTCGAACCCGTCGAGCACGTCGATCTTGGTCAGGGCGATGCCGGTGATGCCGCCGACCGCCGCCGACTGGCGTACCAGCACGGCGTCGAACCAGCCGCAGCGCCGCTTGCGCCCGGTGACCGTGCCGAACTCGTGGCCCCGGATGCCGAGGTGTTCGCCGGTGGGATCGTCGAGTTCGGTCGGGAACGGGCCGGATCCGACACGCGTCGTGTAGGCCTTCGCGATCCCCAAAACGAAACCGACCGCCGCCGGACCGAGCCCGGAGCCACCCGCTGCGGTGCCGGCGATGGTGTTGGACGATGTGACGAACGGATAGGTGCCGTGGTCGACATCGAGCAGCACGCCCTGAGCACCCTCGAACAGGATACGCTTGCCGGCGGCCCGGGCGATATTCAGGTCGCGCCAGACCGGCTTGGCAAACGACAGGACGAAATCGGCGATCTCGCGCAGGTCGCCGACCAGCCGCTCGCGATCGATCGGATCGACGCCGAAGCCGGCCCGCAGCGCGTCATGATGCGCACAGAGGCGGTCCAACTGCGCATCCAGCTTGTCGAGATGGGCCAGATCACAAACGCGGATCGCGCGGCGCCCGACTTTGTCCTCATAAGCAGGGCCGATGCCGCGGCGGGTAGTGCCGATCTTGCCCGCGCCGCTCGCATCTTCGCGCAGACCGTCGAGGTCGCGGTGGAAGGGCAGGATCAGCGCGCAATTGTCGGCGATGCGCAGCGTATCCGGCGTCGCGACGACGCCCTGCTCGCCCAGCCGCTCGATCTCCGCCTTCAGCGCCCAGGGGTCGAGGACGACGCCGTTGCCGATGACCGACGGCGTACCGCGCACGATGCCCGATGGCAGCAGCGACAGCTTATACACTGCGTCGCCCACCACCAGCGTATGGCCGGCATTGTGCCCGCCCTGAAACCGGACGACCATGTCGGCCCGCTCGGCGAGCCAGTCCACGATCTTGCCCTTGCCCTCGTCGCCCCACTGTGCGCCGATGACCGCTACGTTCGCCAATGCGTTTCTCCCCGGATGCGCGTGCCCTCTACAGGGCCTGCGCCTGTCCTGCCACCCAGCAATGCGTGGCGAGTTGTGCCTGCGGCGTATCCGCCGGATCGAGCGCGGCGACCGTGACCCATCCCTGCGCGCGGAGCGATGTACCCTCCGCATCGGGCGTGCCATGCGGCAGGAACAGGCGGCGGCGCTCCACGGTGGCATCACCCGCCAGCAGTGCGTCGGCATAGAGCGTGAAACCCGTGGCGGGTTCCTCGTTGCCGTTCGGGTGGACCACGACGTACGTGCCGCCACGGCCCAACTCACGAGCGGCGCCGGCGGCGAACAGCGAAAAGCCGAGCCACGACTGGTATTCGAAGCCGTGCCGCTCCGTCGGATCGAGCGTCATCGCAACGCGGCCGCCAAGCGAGTCGGCGATCTGCCGAAGCCCATCGAGCCGGCTGGCGAGCGCACCCGTCGTGTCGAACGCGCGCAGCCGCTCCAGTGCGGGAGCGAAGGCACCCGCCGCTTCGATGAGCGGCAGGTAGGCGGGCGCGATCGCGGCGACACCGCCGGCGTCCTTGGCGTCGAGCCGGTCGCGCAACGCGTCGATCTGCCCGGCCGGCACGGGCAGCGCGCCCGCGGCGAGCGTGTCCACCAGATCCGGGAGTGTGAAATCGACCGACGGGTCGGCGATGCCCGCGGCGGCGAGCGCATCGGCGGCGACTGCGACGACTTCGCGCGCGGCGGCGATCGAATCGAGGCCGATGAGTTCGACGCCGAGCTGGCGGCGTTCGCGCGCCGGGGCAAGCTGCGTCGCGCGCAGTTTCAGGACGGAGCCGCCATAGGACAGGCGAACCGGGCGTGGGTGGTGGCCCATGCGGGTTGCGGCTATACGGGCGACCTGCGCGGTCAGGTCGGGGCGGATCGCGAGTGTCGCCTGCCCGACCGGATCGACGAAGCGAACGGCGTTGGCGAGGCCGCCGGCCTTGAGCCGGGCGGCGAGTTCGTCGGCATATTCGGCAAGCGGCGGGTCGATGCGCTCGTAACCGTAGAGCCGTGCCGCCTCCAACACGCGCGCCTCCACGGCGGCGGCGACGTCGGCGAAGGGTGGAAGGCGGTCGTGAAACCCCTCCGGAAGCAGGCCGGGCTTGGTCATGCGCGCCGGATAGCGGGGTGCGCGGTGGAGCGCCAGCCGGCGAAGTGGAGGAAGTGAAGGCGCTGGCGCACCAGTTCCTCCACTTCAAGGCCCCGGCGCTTAGGCGCCGAGCGGGGTGGGGTTGCCGAAGCCGGTGGGACGGCGTGTCTTGGGGATCGAGGTGCCCGCGGCGGGGACCGACGGGGTCTTCGAACCCGGATCGCTGCGATCGAGCTGTTCGCCCGCGATCAGCTTCTTGATCTCGTCGCCCGATAGCGTCTCATATTCGAGCAGCGCACCGGCCAGCAGGTGAAGCTGGTCGACATGCTCGGTCAGCAGATGCTGCGCGCGCGCCAGACCGCCCTCGACGATCGCCTTGATCTCGTCGTCGATCAGTTGCGCAGTGGCATTCGACATCCGCACCGGCTGAGAAGACGAGTAGCCGAGGAAGCTCTCGCCCTCCGGCTGCGCATATTCGACCGGGCCGACCTTGTCCGACATGCCCCACTTGGTGACCATGTCGCGGGCCAGACCCGTCGCATACTGAATGTCGCCCGATGCGCCCGACGATACCTTGTCGTAGCCGAAGATCACTTCCTCTGCGACACGGCCACCCATTGCCACCGCGAGGTTCGCGTACATCTTGTCGCGGTGGTAGGAGTAGCTGTCCCGCTCCGGCAAGCGCATCACCATACCCAGCGCGCGGCCGCGCGGGATGATCGTCGCCTTGTGGATCGGATCGGACGCCGGCTCGTGGATCGAGACGATCGCGTGGCCCGCCTCGTGATAGGCGGTCATGCGCTTCTCGTCCTCGGTCATGACCATGCTGCGACGCTCTGCGCCCATCATGACCTTGTCCTTGGCCTCCTCGAACTCGGCCATCGCGACGAGGCGCTTGCCCTTGCGCGCCGCGGTCAGCGCCGCCTCGTTGACGAGATTGGCGAGGTCCGCGCCGGAGAAGCCGGGCGTACCGCGCGCGATCGTGCGGGCATCGACGTCGGGCGCCAAGGGCACCTTTT
Source organism: Microvirga sp. SRT01 (assembly GCA_018139225.1). GTDB lineage: Bacteria > Pseudomonadota > Alphaproteobacteria > Sphingomonadales > Sphingomonadaceae > Sphingomonas > Sphingomonas longa. Next base: position 641,450 of record JAGSNX010000003.1, on the reverse strand, counting down.
TCATGTGAACTTCGAGGATCTTGACGCGACCCTCGATGTCCGGCCTCGGCACGACGACCTGACGATCGAAGCGGCCCGGACGCAGCAGCGCGGGATCGAGCACGTCGGGGCGGTTGGTCGCCGCGACGATGATGATGCCTTCGTTCGCCTCGAAACCGTCCATCTCGACCAGCAGCTGGTTCAGCGTCTGCTCGCGCTCGTCATTGCCGTTGCCGAGACCGGCACCGCGATGCCGACCGACCGCGTCGATTTCGTCGATGAAGACGATGCAGGGCGCGGACTTCTTGGCCTGTTCGAACATGTCGCGGACGCGGCTGGCACCGACGCCGACGAACATCTCGACGAAGTCGGAGCCGGAGATGGTGAAGAACGGTACGCCGGCCTCACCCGCGATGGCGCGGGCGAGCAGCGTCTTGCCGGTGCCGGGCGACCCGACGAGCAGCGCGCCCTTCGGAATCTTGCCGCCGAGACGCGCGAACTTGGTCGGGTCCTTCAGGAAATCGACGATCTCGGTGAGTTCCGAGCGCGCCTCGTCGATGCCGGCGACGTCGTCGAACGTCACCTTGCCGTGCTTTTCGGTCAGCATCTTCGCGCGGCTCTTGCCGAAGCCCATCGCGCCATTGGCGCCGCCGCCCTTCTGCATCTGGCGCAGCACAAAGAACGCGATGCCGAGGAACAGCAGGAACGGTAGCGACTGGTACAGCAGGACCATCCAGACCGAAGGACCTTCCTCCGGCTTGGCAGTGATCGTCACGCCCTTTTTCCGCAGCGTCGGGACCAGCGTCGCATCCTGGATCGGATAGGAGCGGAACTTCTCACCGCTCGTCATCGTGCCGGTGATGATGTCACGGCTGATGTTGACGTCGCGAACCGTACCCTCGTCGACCTTGTCGAGGAAAGCCGAGTAGGCGATCTGGTTGCCGGTGCCCGAGGTCGTGGTCCGACCGTCGATCATCGTCACGAACAGCGCGAGGCCGAGCAGGATCGCCACCCAGATGAGAAGACTCTTCATCCAGGGGTTGGGCCCGCCGCCCTCGGTTCCGTTCTGCTTGTCGTTGTCGTTCATGGGTCGCGCTGTACCTTTCGACCCTCAAGATAAGCCTGGATGGGTTAATGGCAATGGAACAAGAGCGCTCAGAGTGATCGACGTGGCGGTGCTTCGCGAAAATACCACGTCGTATCGCGCGCGGATGCCATCACACCGGCCTGCGTTGCCGATTTGCCCGCCTCCAGCGCATCGAGCAGCGCCTCGACATGGGTCGATTCGGAAAACCCGGGTCGAGTAATCGTGTTGGCCGTGCGGACCTGTTCGATCGCCATCCGGGCCAGCATGCGGCGAAGCGCGCGGGGCAGGTCGGCGACGTTGATCGCGACATCCTGCCCACGATGGGCGCGGGCGGCCCAGAGCCAGTCGCGGACCGCGCGCAAGTCGGCGTCGGCTTCGGCGCAACAGCCGGCGCTGCGGGCGAGCGCGGCGGGATCGAGCAGGTCGTGTGCGGCGAGGTGGCGGCGCAGATGCGTGCGGTCGAACCGGTCGGCGTCATTCGAGGGATCGTCGACGAAGGGGATTCCGGCCGCCTCCGCCATCGTCCGCAAGGTCGCGCGACGCCAGCTGAGGAGCGGGCGGATGACCGTCAGGTCACGGTCGCGTCGGCGCGGGCGGATGCCGGCGAGCCCGGCCAGTCCGCTGCCGCGATTGGCGCGCATCAGGAAGGTTTCGGCCTGGTCGTCGGCGTGATGCGCGGTGGCGAGGTACTGCGCGCCCTCCCCGGACGCCCAGTCGGTTAAGGCGGTGTAGCGTGCGGCGCGTGCTTCGGCGTGGAGATTGCCGGCTGGCAGCGGTTCCAGCGCGAGCGTCCGATGGGGGATGCCCGATGCGGCGCACCAGCGTGCGACCATTGCGGCTTCATCGGCGGAGTCGGCGCGAAGGCGGTGATCGACCGTCGCGGCGATCACCCAGCCCGGACAGGCCGCGGCGGCGAGCGCCAGCATCGCCATGCTGTCGGGACCACCGGATACCGCCAGTGCGAGCGGGTGAGCGGAAGCGAGCGGAGCATCGAGCAGCGCCGTCGTGTCGGAGCGGAATCGATCGATCAGCCCCGGATCGATCAGCCCCGGATTGATCAGGGCCGAATCGATCGCGCCCGCCTCACTTGCACTTGGCGGCGGTGCGGCCACGGGTGATGTCGGCCTGCATCGCGGCGGAGAGCTTGCCCGCATAGACATCGCTCAGCTCGTCATAGACCTTGCAGGCGTCGGCCGGCTTGTTGAGCTTCACCAGTGCCTGACCAAGGTAAAGCAGGCTGTCCGGCGCACGCTCGCCATCCGGCATCTTCTTGTAATTGTCGTAGAACGCCATCGAGGCGAGGCTGGGCTTGCCGTCGTCGAGATAGGCGCGGCCGAGCAGGTTCTGCGCGTAGCTTGCCCGCTTTGACTTGGGGAAGTCGGCGACGGTCTTCTTGAGTTGCGCCTGCGCCTCCGGGTAGAGCTTTGCCTGCCACAGACGATAGCCGTAGAGATAGGCGTCCTCCGCGGAGTCGCCGCTCGACGGGCGTTCCAGCGCCGCAAGGCGCGCGGCGCGTTCGTCGGTGACGGTCGGGCCTGCCGCTGCCGGGCGGGTTGCGCCAGACACGGTATTGGAGCCACCGAGCGGACGCGAGGCGGGCGCGGAAGCGATCGGTGCCGGGTCGCTACCATCGACGGGAGCGGCGGCGACCGGCGCAGTCAGCTTCGCATCGGTGCTGCGCCGATACGCCTCGAACTGCTCGCGCAGGGTGCGGATCTGGTAGCCATTCTGTTCGACCTGCCCGGTCAGCGTCGCAAGCTGCTGCTCGAGCGAGGTCACGCGCGCGGTCAGGTCGACGACGGCGCTGGACGCGGGCGCGCCGGGTACTTCGGTGGGAGCGACCGGCGCGGTCACGTCGGGCTGGAGCAACTGGCCGTTCGGGAAGACCTTGCGCTGGACCGCGCGCATCTCGCTTTCGAGGCGTCCGACACGGCCGTCTAGGCCGGACTGCGCGCTGGCGACCGCTGGAAGCGCGCCGACGAGCATAAGGGGCAGGAAGAGGATGTTACGCTGGGTCACAATACGCTGGGTCACTGTACGCTGGGTCACTGGCGTTTACTCGCTGGTATTCGGCCTGGACGCTGGCGGGTTCGCGGCCGAGTTGAGGTTGGCACGCTGCGTCTCCGTCAGCACGCGCGTCGGACGCGGGCGCGGTCGCGCTGCGGTCGTTCGCGCCGGACTGGTGGAGGGCGTAGCGGCCGGAATGGCGCTGGGCACCGGGGTCGGTGCCGTTGCGGCCGGTGCGCCGGACAGGCGTGCGGCGATCGAGGCGGCGTCGACCGGCACGTCCTTGATCGGCCGGCGACCGTCACCCAGTGGCGGGATCGCACGGCCGTCGACGCTGACCTGAAGCTCGTCGGGACGGCCCACGTTGATCATCGGGCCATTCGCGGTCGGCGGCACATCGAACTTCTCGCCCGGCTTCAAGATGCCGAGATACAAGGTCGTGTTGGCGGCATCGTAGACGCGCAGCCACACCTCGTCGTCGCCCGCCGCCAGCGTCACCTGTCGCGGTGTGGCCGGTGCGGGGGCCGCGGTCGGCGTCGGCGCGGCGCTGGGCGAAGTCGCGGGCGTGGCGGCAATCGTGCCGGTGCCTTCGCGCCGGAGCACGTCGGTACCGTACCATAGCCCGACGAGGATGATGACGGCGAGCGCCAGTCCCAGACCGACGATCGCGACACCGCGCGACGGCACGCGTGCAGGATCGGCGGTTTCATAGGGTGCGTATTCGGGCGCGCGGGTGACGTTGCGCAGTTCCAGCCGGACGTCGTGGGCCACCGCAACCTCATCCATCCCCAACGTGCGGGCATAGGCGCGGGCGAACCCGACCGCATAGGTGGGCGACGGCAGCGCGGCAAAATCGGTCGCCTCGATCGCCTCCAGATGGCGCAACGGAACGCGGGTGCGCTGCCCCACCTCGGCGATCGACAGCCCGGCTACCTCGCGCCCCGCGCGCAGGCGGTCGCCGACGCGTTCGGAGGACGCTGGCGGTACGGGCTGGTCGGGCACGACGTCACTCATCCATTCACTCCGCCCGGGCATCCCACCCGCCCCTGCATCTTTCAGAGCGTTACAGCCCCGTCAAGCCGCGCGCCCGTTCGGGAACGCCCTTACGCCAACTCGATTCCGTTCGCCGCCGCCCAGCCTTCGAGCGCGCCGCGCATGTCGCGCGGCGGCTTTTCGAGCAGCGTGTCGAGCGCCGCCGTCACCGCCGCCCGATCCAGCGACCGGATCATCGCCTTGACCGGGCCGACCGCGGCGGGTGTGATCGACAACCGATCGATACCGATACCGATCAGGGCCAGCGCCTCCAAGGGGCGGCCGCCCATCTCGCCGCACACCGCCACCGGCACGCCCTGTTCGCGCGCCGCGGCGGCGACGCGACGCAGGAAGCGCAGGATCGACGAGGACAGCCAGTCGTACCGCTCCGCCAGTTTCGGGTTGGCGCGATCGGCGGCGAAGAGGAACTGCGTCAGGTCGTTGGTGCCGATCGACAGGAAATCGACCGCGGGCAACAGCAGGTCGAGTTGCTCGGCCAGCGCCGGCACCTCCAGCATCGCGCCGTAGCGGACTTCGTTCGGCGCGCGCTTGCCGCGGCTCGACAGCCAGTCGCGCTGCGCCTCGAACAATGCCTTCGCTTCGTCGAACTCCCATGCCTCCGACACCATCGGGAACATGACGTTGAGGGTGCGGCCCGCCCCCGCCTCCAGCAATGCGCGCGCCTGCACCTTCATCAGGCCGTCACGCTCCAGCGACAGGCGCAGCGCGCGCCAGCCCATCGCCGGATTTTCCTCCGTGCCGCCCTCCAGCTTCAGGTAGGGCAACGCCTTGTCGCCGCCGATATCGATCGTGCGGAACACGACGGGACGGTCGCCGGCGGTTTCCAGCACCTCCCGGTAAAGGCGTTGCTGACGTTCGCGCTGGGGCAGCGTCGCGGAGACGAGGAACTGGAATTCGGTGCGAAACAGGCCGATCCCGTCCGCGCCGGTGATGTCGAGCGCGCCGACATCGTCGCGCAGGCCCGCGTTGATCATGAGCGTGACGCGGTGGCCGTCCTTCGTCTCCGGCGGCACGTCACGCAGCGCGGCGAATGCGGCCTTGCGCTTCTGACGCAGCACCAGCTTGGCGTCGAACGCCTCCTCCATCGCCGCCGACGGCCTGACGAAGACGTTGGCCTCGGCCACGTCGAGCAGCAGCTGGTCGCCCTCCGCGATCAGGCGGCGGACGTCGCGGACGCGGCCGAGCACGGGCACGCCCATCGCTCGCGCGACGATCGTGACGTGCGCGGTGAGCGATCCTTCCTCCAGGATCACGCCCTTCAGACGGCGGCGGTCGTATTCCAGCAATTCGGCGGGGCCGAGATTGCGGGCGATCAGGATCGTGTCCTGCCGCAGCCCGAGTTGCGCGGCGGTGCCCATCTGGCCCGAGACGATGCGCAGCAGGCGGTTCGCGAGATCCTCCAGATCGTGCATGCGATCGGCGAGCAACGGGTCGTCGATCTGGCGCATCCGCTGACGGGTGCGCTGCTGCACGCGCTCGATCGCCGCCTCGGCGGTCAGGCCGCTGTCGATCGCCTCGTTGATGCGCCGCGCCCAGCCCTCGTCATAGGCGAACATCTTGTAGGTCTCGATGACCTCGATATGCTCGCCACCGACGCCGAATTCGGCCTCCCGCGCGATGCGGTCGATCTGCTCGCGCATCTTGTCGAAGGCGGCGTAGACGCGGTGGCGCTCCGCATCGGTGTCCTCGGCGACAGTATGCTCGACGACGATGCGCGGCTGGTGGAAGACCGCCGCGCCGGACGCCATGCCCTCGACCAGCTTCTGCCCCGGAATGCGGACGGCGGCGGTCGATTGCGGACGATCGGTCACCGCGCCGGTGTCGATCAGGCCGGCATTGGCGATCAGTTCCGACAACACCATCGCGACGGTCAGCAACGCCTCGATCTCGACATCGGCGTAGCGGCGCTGTTCGGCATGCTGGACCGCGAGCACGCCGACGACGCGTTCGCGGCGGATGATCGGCACGCCGGCGAAGCTGTGGAAGCGCTCCTCCCCCGTTTCCGGCATGTAGCGGAAATCGGGGTGGGAGGCGGCCTCGTCGAGGTTCAGCACCTCGCCGCGCTCGGCGATCGTACCGACCAGCCCCTCGCCCAGCGCCAGCTTGGTGACGTGCACCGCCTCCTGCGCGAGGCCGCGGGTGGCGAAGAGTTCGAGCACGCCCTCGCGAAGCAGATAGACGGAACAGACTTCGCTGTCCGTTTCCTCGCCGATGATGCCGACGACCTGATTGAGCTTCGCCTGCGCGGGCGTACGCGACGCCATTACGTCGTGAAGACGAACGAGAATCTCGCGGGCGGAGGCGGCGGCCGTGGGCATGATGCGACTCGCTATCAGATTGTCCGGGGGCCGGGTAGCGGCGCGATCACGGAAACAGCAGCCACCCCGCCGCCGCACCGAAAGCGATCAGCGCGGGGATCAGCCAGCGCCCCTTGCCGAACCACGCCGCCGCCAGCGCCAGCGCGAAGATCGTCCCGACCGGCCAGAGCGCCGGAGCGCGGGCGGCGGTGGCCCAGCCGAGCTGCACCGACGTGGCGGCGATCACCCCGACCACCGCCGCCGCAACGCCCGCAAGCAGGCGGTGGGTGGCCGGGTTCTCCACCACCGCCTCCAGCCGTTCGAACAGGATCATCGAAAACGCGAATGCCGGCAGGAACATGCCCGCGGTCAGCGCCAGCGCACCGCCGAGACCACCGGCGACATAGCCGACGAAGGTGCCGAAGATCACCAACGGCGCCGGCAGCACGCCCGCCAACGCGACGCCGTCGAGAAACGTGCCGTCCGCCAGCCAGCCGCGCCCGACGGTGTCGGCGCGCACATAGGGGATGGCGGTATAGGCCCCACCGAAGGTGAGCAGCCCGCCCTTCAGCCCGGCGACGAACAGCGCGGCGATGCCCGCCTGCACGGCCGGCAACGCGGGCACCGCGCCGACCGGCGCCACCGTGCCGTTATGCAGCGCCAGCGCGAGGAGGACGGCCAGCACCGCCACCGCCGCCGCGGCCCAGCGCCGCGCCGCGACCGCATAGGCGAGACCGCCGGCGATCAGCGGGATCCAGAAGGGCACGCCGAGCAAAGTCGCGACCGTCGCAAGTCCGGCGATCAGCCACAGCAGGCGATCCTCCAGCACATGCGTGCCGATCCGCTGCACCGCGCGGACGATGATCGCGACCACGACGATCTGCACGCCCAGCAGCAGCCCCGACGCCCCCGTCCGACCAAGCAGCCACGCATCGTAGAGCCACGCCGCGCCCAGCATCAGCACGAAGCCGGGCAGCATGAAGCCGAGCCCGGCGAGCAGTCCGCCCCAGCGGCCCCGCGCGACCATGCCCAGATGGACGCAGAGTTCGTGCGCCTCCGGCCCCGGCAGGATCTGGAGAATCGCGAGCAGGCGGTTGAAGCGCGCGCCGGAGATCCACGGATCGTCCTCGACCAGCGCCTGCCGGATCATCGCGATCTGCGCGACCGGGCCACCGAAGGCGAGGCAGCCGAACCGCAGGAAGCGCAGGAACAGCGCCGGCAACGATATCGCGGGTGGCGCAGGCGATAGCACGGTGCCCCGATCCGCCGCGTCGACGACCATTCCCCCCATGTGACCCCCCTTCTACTCCGTCAGTCGAACAATCCGTCCTGCGATCCCGCCGGCGGGTTGAGCCCGAGATGCTTCCAGCCCCCGGCGTTCAGGAAGCGGCCCCGGGCGGTGCGGGCGATGAGCCCAAGCTGGATCAGATAGGGCTCGATCACCTCTTCGATCGTATCGCGTGGTTCGGACAGGCCGGCGGCGAGCGTCTCCACCCCGACCGGGCCACCCCGATAGATATCGGCGATCATGTGCAGATAGCGCCGGTCCATCGCATCGAGGCCGAGCTTGTCGACCTCCAGCCGGTTGAGCGCGGCGTCGGCGACGCGGGCATCCACCGTTTCCACCCCCGCAACGTTGGCGAAATCGCGGACGCGACGCAGCAGGCGGCCGGCGATGCGCGGCGTACCACGCGCACGGCGCGCGACCTCCGCCGCGCCGTCTGGCGCGATGCCGAGATCGAGCAGGCCGGCGGCGCGCGATACGACGCGCGTCAGTTCCTCCACCGTGTAGAATTGCAGGCGCACGGGAATGCCGAAGCGGTCGCGCAGCGGGGTCGTCAGCAATCCCTGCCGCGTCGTCGCGCCGACCAGCGTGAAGCGCGGCAGGTCGATGCGGACGGAGCGTGCCGATGGCCCCTCCCCGATCATCAGGTCGAGCGCGCGGTCCTCCATCGCCGGATACAGCACCTCCTCGACCGCCGGTTGTAGTCGGTGGATCTCGTCGATGAACAGGACGTCGCCATCCTCCAGATTGGTCAGCAGCGCGGCGAGATCGCCCTGTTTGGCGATGACCGGGCCGGAGGTGGCGCGGAAGCCGACGCCCATTTCGCGCGCGATGATCTGCGCCAGCGTGGTTTTGCCGAGACCCGGAGGGCCGAAGAACAGCACGTGATCGAGCGCATCGCCGCGACCGCGCGCGGCCTGAATGAAGATGCGCAGGTTCTCGCGCGCCGCCTGCTGCCCGACGAATTCGTCGAGGCTTTTGGGGCGCAGCGCGGCGTCGACGTCCTCGGGGCGGCGGCTGGCGGTCAGGAGGCGGTCGTCGGTCACGATTCGTTCCGTAGCGGACCTGCACGCATCAAGTCGAGGGGGCGAAGTGGAGGAAGTGGAGGCGTCGGTGCGCCGGCCTCTACTTCGCGCACGCTGCCATCCGAACGGCGGGCATCAGGCGAATGGGGCGGTGACGAATACACGTCTGTTATATCGCATCGGGCAGCGATGTAGGACAGCGGAACCCGTTCCGCGCCATGCGGTTGGAAGCGCATGGCGGACGATCCCCACAGCATCGGCGACATCCTCGACTCGTTGGGTACGCTGGCAGACGAGCAGGACCGGGTATCGCTCGGCGATGCGGTAGCGGCGTTCGGCAACCGATCCTACGGCCCGTTCCTGTTGGTGCCGGCATTGATTGAGGTATCGCCGATCGGCAGCATTCCCGGCCTGCCAACCATGCTGGCGGCGATCATCGCGTTGTTCGCGGTGCAGATCGTCATCGGCCGCGAGCATCTGTGGCTGCCGAAGTTCCTAGCGCGGCGGAGCGCCAAGGCGGCGACGGTTGACAAGGCGACGCGCAAGCTCCGCGGCGTGGCGCGTTTCGCGGATCGCTGGTTCCACGGGCGGCTGCCGGTGCTGACCCGTGGGCCCTTCGTGCGGGTGGCGGGCCTGTGCTGCCTGTTGCTCGCGATGACGGTGCCACCGCTGGAACTGCTGCCATTCGCGAGCACCGCGCCCATGGCAGCGATCGCCGCGTTCGGGCTGGCGCTGCTGGTCCGGGACGGGGTGCTGATGATTGTGGCGACGGTCCTGGCCGGGGTGGCGGTGGCGGTCGGCGTGGGGGTGATCGGGTCGAAAGGGTAGGTCGGACCGTCGCCTCAGCCGCGCGCGTACGAAGCGGTTTCGGCAGACACGCCCAGCCACGCATTCAGCAACTGCTCGATCGCGAGTCCCTCCGCATCGAGGTGCGCGCGGACGCCGGCGATCAGCGTCAGCATCGCCGCGCGGCGATCCGGTTCATCGGCGCCTACGACCCCGCCGATCCCGCTCCAGCGCAACACATAGGCATCGAAATTGGCGGCGGCGGTGTCGCAACTGACCATCATGTCGACAGCGGAGCGACGCTCGCCCGGATCACCCTGCGCGATGGCCGGGCAGAAGATGTCGGCGTGCTTGAACAGGCGATACGCGCGAAGCCGGCGCGCCAGATCCCAATGGGCTCGCGCCAGATCCGGACCGCCATCCTTGCTGGCGCCGGTGACGACCACCTCCGCCGCCTTCAACTGGTCGAAAAGGCCCTGCCGATGTTCGTTCAGCAGACGAAGTGCGCGGGTGGTGTCCATGCCCCGACCCTGCGGCGGAAAGGCTTACTGATCCATTACGGACCCAAAATGCATTTTACACACGGATTTTGGGTCTAGTTTCATTTTGCGGCTTTTCGCAGCGCCAGCCGAACCAGCGCGTCGAGGCTGGCGGCGCCGCCCAATTCCTCATCCGCCGCCGTAACGGCTGCGCTGGCATCGGCGGGGCGGAAGCCGAGGTTGAGCAACGCCGATACCGCATCCGCTGCCGCCCCCGCAGGCGCGACCATCGCTCCCCCGGTCCCGCTACCCGCCGGGATGACGCCGACGCGATCCTTCAGTTCGCGAACGATGCGTTCCGCCAGCTTCGGCCCGACGCCGTTGGCCCGCGCCACCATCGCCTTGTCCTGCGCCCCGACGGCGCGGGCGAGGTCGACCGGTTCCAAAGTCGACAGGATCGCCAGCGCGACGCGGGAACCGACGCCCTGCACGCCGGTCAGCAGACGAAACCAATCCCGTTCGGTTGCGCTCGCGAAGCCGACGAGGCGGATCGAATCCTCCGACACCAGCATTTCCGTGAACAGGGTCGCCGCCTCGCCGACCGGACCGACCGCCGCCAGCGTGCGCGACGATGCGCCGACCAGATAGCCGATGCCGCCGACGTCGATGACGGCATGGTCGATGCCGGTGGACTCCAGCCGTCCCTTGAGATGCGCGATCATGGCCGCGGGACGTAGAACAAACCGCGTCCCGCGTCATCCCGGAGCATCATCCCGTCGCGAGCGGGATCAGTTCCGGATGCAGGTAGGCCGGATCGAACTCGCCCAGCGACGCGAGCCGGGGCAGGTCGAGGACGGTGATCGCGCCGTTCTCCCGCTCGATCAGGCGATCCTGCGCCAGCGACTGGAGCACCCGGTTGACGTGGACGGGCGTCAGGCCGGTCGCGTCAGCCAATTGGCCTTGGGTCAGCGGCAACGCAGCCGCCGTTTGCGCATCGAGGCCGGCGACGCGCACCGCCGTTTCGCACAGCAGGTGCGCGATTCGGGTGCGGGCACCGCGCCGGCCGACGTTCAGAATCCACTCCCGGAACACGGAGGCATCCACCAGCGTGTCGAGCCAGAACGCACGGGCGATCGCCGGCCGCCGTTCAACCAGGGCGAGCAGGGCGGTGCGCGGGATGAAGGCGACGCGGCACGGCGTCAGCGTGCGGATGTCGTGATCGGCGGTACCCGTCATCAATCCGTGCAGGTCGAGCAGGTCGCCGCGCAGGTGCAGCGACACGATCTGGCGCTTGTCCTCGCCGGTGATCTTCGACCGATACGCGAAGCCGGAGAGCAACGCGCAGCAACGCTCGACCGGTTCGCCATCGCGCGCGATCACTGTGTCGGCGTCGAGCATGGTCGCCTCCTGCGCCAGCGCGAGAAATTCGGCGCGGTCGTGTTCGTCGAGTAGGCCGGATCGTTCGAGCTTGCGGACGATGGGCATGAGGACAGGTTCGCCTGCCTGCATCGGAATACCTCTTCTTGGGGCGTGGGAGAAAGACGCACGCCGTGCCGACCACGGCTCGCAGGGCCCGTTTACCATTGCGGCCGCCGGTAAAAACGCTTGGTCGGAAAGCGAACATTATCCAGGGCAAGGCGGGGTCGTGTAGCCGGTGCTAGTCGGCGGCATCGCCTGCCCACGGTGTCGGGATGCAGGCGACCGGGGGGTCAGGCTCCCCCGCCCGCACGACGGGATGCCATCATGTCCATGCTTATGCAGTCCTCGCCTGCGCAATCCACGGTCGAAAACCGGCTGCTATCCGCGCTGTCGGCGGAGGACTTCGCGCGGCTCGCGCCCTCGCTGGAGCGGATACACCTGCCGGTCCGGTTCCTGATGGGCGGTCACGGCGGGGTGATGGACACCGTCTATTTTCCGGAAACGGCGGTCGCGTCGCTGCTGGCGATCTCTCCCGACGGCAACCGGGTGGAGGCGGGTCTTTTCGGGGCGGAGGGCATGTCCGGCCTCCCGGTGCTGCTGGCGGAGGGACGGTCGCCGCACGATTCGCTGATCCAGGTCGAGGGCGGCGCGTTGCGCATGCCCGCCGATGCGTTTGCGAAGGCCGCGTGGGACAGCCCGACGCTGATGGGCCTGATGCTCCGCTACGCGCAGACGTCTTCGGTGCAGGTCGCGCATACCGCGCTCAGCAACGCGCTGCACACGATCAACGAGCGGCTCGCGCGGTGGATATTGATGTGTCACGACCGGGTGCCGACCGATCAGATCGCGCTGACGCACGATTTCATGGCGCTGATGCTCGGCACGCGCCGATCCAGCGTGACGCTGGCGTTGCAGACGCTGGAGGGCAGCGGCCTGATCCGCTCGCTGCGCGGTCAGGTCGTGGTGCGCGACCGCGCCGGGCTGGAGGAGTTCGCGGGCGATGCGTACGGCGCACCGGAGGCCGAGTATGAACGCCTGATCGGGCCGATGCCGCGCCCGCGGTCGAAAGAGGGGGTCGGCGGGGGCGCGAGCATCGGCCCCACCAGCTAGCGGCGATAGCGCTCCGCGAACTCGTCTTCGGACATGATGAGGTAGCGGATCGTGTCGATCAGCGCCCAAGGGCCGGTGACGATCAGGCCGACCAATGTGCAGGTCAGCACCAGCATCGCGATGCCGGAGCCGGTGCGGCCGAGATAGAAGCGGTGGATGCCCAGCGTGCCGAACAGGAAGGCGATGATCGCAGCGACGAACTTGTTGCGGTCGGTGCGCGGGCGCGGCGGTGTGGCGGCCGGAACGGCGACGGCCTGCGCCGCGGTCGGCAGCGGAAAGATGCTCAGCGCGCGGGTGTCGGCGGTCTCGAAATCGACATAGGCGCCGATCGCCGGCTCGCCGCGGTCCGCCCAATCGTCGGGCCCGAAGGTGTAGCGGCGGCCGTCGTCGCCCGCGACTTGCCCCGCCCCGGTCCGCGCATCTACGCCAAGCACTTGTCCCCGCATCAATTCCCTCCCTGTTGCCGCGGCGTTTCCGACATCCGCTGCCGGGTTGCAAGTCATCAGGCGGTGATGCGCGAGCGGCGCGCCATACCCTCCGCGCTGGCGAGGTGGTGGGCGTGGGTGATCGCGACGGCCAGCGCATCGGCGGCGTCGGGCCCGGCCAGCTTCGCGCCGGGCAGCAGCACCGCCATCATCGCCTGGATCTGCTTCTTCTCGGCGCCGCCGGTGCCGACGACCGCTTTTTTGACGGTCGAGGGGTGATATTCCCCGATATGCAGCCCGGCGGCGGCGGCGGCGAGCAGCACGACCCCGCGCGCCTGCCCCAGCTTCAGCGTCGACTGCGCATTGGTGTTGCCCAGCACCTCCTCCACCGCCGCCCCGTCCGGCCGTTCGGTGCGGATGACGTCGACCAGCGCCGAATACAGCAGCGACAGGCGACGGGGCAGCGCCATCGATGGATCGGTGCGGATCTGGCCGTTGGCGACGTGGCTGAGCCGGTTGCCGTCCGCGCGGATGACGCCCCAACCGGTGGTGCCGAGGCCGGGATCGAGGCCGAGGATGATCATTGGGACTGCTTCCACCGTGCGGGACAGGTTTGCGCAACCGACAGGATCGACAGGAGCGTGCCCTCCATGTTGGTCATCACGTCGTAGTTGGAGACGCGAATCGTCGTGATGCCCGCTGTTTTCAGGATGCCGTCCGCAACGAAATCGGTGTCCGCGTCATGCGTATGACCGTCCACTTCCACCGCCAAGGCGATGGCAGGGCAGAAGAAATCGAGGATACGAGAGCCGGAGACATACTGGCGGCGAAACTTGAAGCCGCCCCGCTTCGATCCGGACAGATGCCGCCACAAGCGTAGTTCGGGTTCCGTCGGATTGCGTCGATGATCGCGGGCGTAGCCGCTGACCACTGCCGACGCCGCCTCTCTCTTGAAGCCCCTCCCCTTCAGGGGAGGGGTTGGGGGTGGGGTGGGTCTCACCGAGTCCGTCGCCTGCGGAGAAGCCCCACCCCAACCCCTCCCCTGAAGGGGAGGGGCTTGAAGTGTTGGCTCAACCCAGCTTCTCCATGACCTCGTCGGAGACTTCGTAATTGCCCCAGACGGTCTGGACGTCGTCGTCGTCGTCCAGCGTGTCGATCAGCTTGAACAGCGTCGCGGCATCGCCCTCCTCGATCGAGACCATCGTCTGCGGGCGCCATGCCAGCTTCGCGCCCTCGAACTCGCCGAGCACGGGCTCCAGCGCCTTGGCGACTTCGTGCAGGTCGCCCTGCGCGGTCCAGATCTCGTGACCGTCTTCGGTGGAGGTCACATCCTCCGCCCCGGCTTCCAGTGCCGCCTCGAAGACCTTTTCGGCATCGCCCGCCGACGCCGGATAGTTGATGAGGCCGACGCGATCGAAGGCGTGGCTGACGGAGCCGGATGCGCCGAGATTGCCGCCGTTCTTCGCCACCGCCGTACGGACGTTGGTCGCGGTGCGGTTGCGGTTGTCGGTCAGCGCCTCGATGATGAGCGACACGCCGCCGGGGCCGAAGCCCTCGTAGCGGATCTCCTCATACGCCTCCATGTCGCCGCGCGACGCCTTGTCGATCGACCGCTGGATATTGTCCTTGGGCATCGACTGCGCCTTGGCGGCGTTCACCGCTGCGCGCAGGCGCGGGTTCATGTCCGGATCGGGCAGGCCCATCTTGGCCGCCACGGTGATCTCGCGACTGAGCTTGGAGAACATGCCGGACCGCTTTTTGTCCTGCGCGCCCTTGCGGTGCATGATATTCTTGAACTTGGAATGGCCTGCCATCGGTCCGCCTCTTGGAAGATGGCAGCGTCCTTAGACCCGACAAAGGGCTTTCGCCAATCGTCCCCTTCCGGCAAACGGCACCGCGATGACGGTAAGCGTGGATATGGGCACCGACGAGCGCGGCTCGGCGGTGGCGATGGACCTTGAGGAACTGCTCGCCACCCGGTTGCTGGTGCAGGGCAATTCCGGATCGGGAAAGTCGTACCTGCTGCGCCGCCTGCTGGAACGGTCGGCCGGGCAGGTGCAACAGGTGGTGATCGACCCGGAGGGCGATTTCGTCACCCTCGCCGGCCCCTACGGGCATGTCGTGATCGAGGCGGCGGACTATTCGGTGGCGGAGGTGGCCCGGTTCGCATCGCGCATCCGCGAACATCGCGCGTCGGTGGTGCTGAGCCTCGAGGGGCTGGAGGCGGAGGGGCAGATGCGCTGCGCGGCGGCGTTCCTGTCGGCGCTGTTCGATGCCCCGCGCGAACACTGGTATCCGGCGCTGGTGATCGTCGACGAGGCGCAATTGTTCGCCCCGACGACCGGCGGCGAGGTCGCGGAGGACGTCCGGCGCGCCTCCTTGTCGGCGATGACCAACCTGATGTGCCGGGGGCGCAAACGCGGTCTGGCGGGCGTGATCGCGACGCAGCGACTCGCAAAACTGGCGAAGAACGTGGCCGCGGAGGCCTCGAACTTCCTGATGGGCCGCACCTTCCTCGACATCGACATGGCGCGCGCCGCCGACTTGCTGGGGATGGAGCGGCGTCAGGCGGAGGCGATCCGCGACTTGCCGCGCGGCACTTTCATGGCGTTGGGGCCGGCGGTGTCGCGGCGGCCGATCACCGTCAGGATCGGCGCGGTCGAGACCTCCGCCCGCTCGGGCAGCCCGAAGCTGACGCCGTTGCCGGACGCGAAGCCGTTCGATCTGGTCGACATGCTGGCCGAACCCGTGGTGGACGCGCCGATGCTGCCGATGGCGTTCGAAGCGCGGCCACGGCTGGTGCCGGCGGAGGAACTGGTGGCGGATATCGGCCGCCCTACCCCTGCGCCGCTGGCTCCCGTGCCCGACAAGGACGAGGCGGAGGTCGAGGCGATCTACGCGGAAGCGCTGCGCGCGATCGTCGCCGATGCGGATGCGGCGTTCCGGTCGCCGTCGACGCTGTTTCAGGATTTTCAGGTGCGATGCCGGATGGCGGGACTGTCGCGTCCGCCGCTGGACCTGCCGGGCTTTACGCGGCGGCTGAGTTGCGCGCGGGCGGGTATCTTCGACGTGGCGGCGGAGGAGTGGCAGGACGCGCTGGCGCTGGCGGGGACGTTGCCCGACGACATGATGGGCGCCTTCCTGCTCGTGGCGCGCGCCGCCAAGGAGGGACGCCCCTGCCCCTCCGACGCGGAGCTGGCGACAACCTACGGCACCAGCTCGCTGGGGCGCGTGCGTCGCCTGATCGGTTATATCGAAAGCCGAGAGCTGTTCGTGACGCGCGTGGACCTGTCCGGCAAGCGTTCGATCACGATCCCGCGCCTCGGTTGGACGACAGAGTCAGCCGACGCAGCTTGATCTAGTTTATTCACCCAGAAAACCAAGTTGGTTCTACATTGTTTACTCCTCCCGCCTATCGGTGATGGCGGAGGACGTTTTCATGCGGGTGACGATCACGGCCAGTCAGTTGCGGCTCGGCATGTACATCAGTGCGATCGACACATCGTGGTGGGAACATCCGTTCTGGCGCAGCAGCTTCCTGCTGCGGCGGCAAAGCGATCTGGACAAGATCATCGCCAGCGATTTCCAGCGGATCGAGATCGATACCGACCGTGGGATTGCACCCGAATCGGCTGCGTCGCTTAGCGACGCTGCTTCGCCGCAAACGGCGATTGCTGTCGACCCTCTTCCAGCCGTCGCTGAACCTGCCGCGCCCGAGCCGGCGCCGGTTCGCGTCCGCCCCACGCGTCGGCGCGAGGATGCAGCGACGCGCGCCGCCGAGACGGTCCAGCGCTCCAAGTTCGCCGTCCGTCGCATGTTCGGCGAAGCGCGGCTGGGTCGCGCGATAAAACCCGCTGATATCGCGCCGCTGGTGGACGAGATCGCCGCCTCCGTCGCGCGCGATCCCGGCGCGATCATTTCGGTCTGCCGTCTGAAGAACAAGGACGAGTACACGTACCTGCATTCGGTGGCGGTGTGCGCGTTGATGATCAATCTCGGCCGACACCTGCGGCTCGACGAACGTGAGATCCGCGACATCGGCATGGCCGGGCTGCTCCACGACATCGGCAAGATGGCGATGCCGGACGGTTTGCTCGACAAGCCGGGGCGACTCGACGACCAGCAGACCCGCGTGATCCGGACTCATCCCGAAGAAGGCATCCGGCTGCTCGGCGACAGCGACGAGTTGATGCCGATCGCGCGCGACGTGTGCCTGCACCATCACGAACGGGTCGACGGCACCGGCTATCCGTTCGGACTGACGGCGGAGCAGTTGAGCGTGCATGCGCGAATGGGCGCGGTGTGCGACGTCTACGACGCGGTCACCAGCAATCGCAGCTACAAGCCGGCCTGGTCACCGTCCGACGCGCTGTCGCGGATGATGACGTGGGAGGGGCATTTCGACCCCAACGTGCTGTCGGCGTTCGTCGGCAGCATCGGCATTTATCCGATCGGCACGCTGGTGCAGATGTCGGATAGCCAGCTGGGCATCGTCATCGCCGCGAACGCCGACGAACCGACGCTGCCCTGCATCCGGCGGTTCTACGCGGTGCCAGACGCCCGTTTTCTGGCACCGAAGGACGGGGCCGCCCGACCCGCCCCCCACCCGGACGCGATCCTGCGCCCGGAGGATGGCGATCGCTGGTTCGGCCGCGACTGGCCGGCGATTGCCGCGCGGGTGCTGGCGGGCGAGACCGTGACCGGGGAGCTGTTCGGTGCGACCGGTCACGGCGCGATGCCGTTGATCGGGATGCGCGCCGCCTAGACATCGGCTCTTCATCCCTCCCTTGGAGCGGGAAGGATGCGGTTACCGACGATCCCGTTCAGATCATCCCCAACGCCTGCATGTACACTTCGAGGATCGCCTCCTCCTCCTGATATTCTTCTTTCTTCTTCTTGCGGATCGACAGGATCTTTCGGATCGCCTTCGGGTCGTAGCCGCGGCCCTTGGCCTCCGCCATCACGTCCTTGATGTCGTCGGCGATGCCCTTCTTTTCCTCTTCGAGGCGCTCGGCACGCTCGATCAGGAGCCGCAGCTCGTCCGCCGCGACGTGCCCGCCGCCCATGCCTTCGTTACGATCTTCGGCCATGTCCCACCCCGCCCGCGCCCACGCGCGGCCTTTTGCTGATTCGATGAAAGGATGCCGGATCCCCGGCAGGGGGGCGCGTCTAGGCGTTTACGTTTGCCGGCTCAACCCCGGCCGGGTTCGGTCATCGCGGGCGGATCGCTGGCCGGGAAACTCTCGTCCAGCGCTTCGTCCAGCGCATTCTCCGCGGGAGCGTTGCGGGCGACGCTCTCCTTCATGCGGGCGAGCTGTTCGGGCGTGGCGTCGCCCTGATGCCGCGCCTTCCAGTCGGCATACGGCATGCCGTAGATCGCCTCCCGCGCCGTGTCCTTGTCGAGCTTGCCCGCCTCCTGCGTCCAGTCGGCCAGGCAATTGCGGCAAAAGCCAGCCAATCCCATCAGATCGACGTTCTGCGCGTCCGTGCGATGACGCAGATGCCGCACCAGCCGGCGATAAACCCTTGCGGCGGTGGCATCATCGACGCTGTCAAGCGGGTCCATTCGTATGCTCCGTGGTTGATCGAGGTATAATAGGCTTTAGGAGGTGGGCCCGCATCCCCCCAGCCGTATCTCATGAAAGCTGATCCATGACCCAGGCCAACGCCCCCACGGAGTTCGCGCCCCGGACGCGCAAGGTCCGCGTGCTCGCGACGCTCGGCCCCGCCAGCAATACGCCGGAAATGATCGCCACCCTGTTCCAGGCGGGCGCCGACGCGTTCCGCGTGAACATGAGCCACGGCGACCAGCAGTCGAAGGTCGCGGTGATCCAGGCGATCCGCGGACTCGAACGGCAGTTCGGCCGCCCGACGACCATCCTCGCCGATCTTCAGGGACCGAAGCTGCGCGTCGGCCGCTTCGCCGAGGGTCGCGTCGAACTGGTGACGGGTAACGTCTTCACGCTCGACCGTTCGCCGGAGCCGGGCGACGCGACCCGCGTCGAGCTGCCGCACCGTGAAATCTTCGCCGCGATCGAACCCGGCGCACGCCTGTTGCTGGACGACGGCAAGCTGGTGCTGCGCGTCACCGATCACGACGAGACCAAGATCGTCACCACGATCGAGGTCGGCGGCATGCTGTCCAACAACAAGGGGCTGAACGTCCCCGACGTGGTCGTGCCGATGGCGGCGCTGACCGAGAAGGACCGCAGCGACCTGGCGTTCGCGGTCGAACAGGGCGTCGACTGGATCGCCCTGTCGTTCGTGCAGCGCCCCGAGGATTTGATGGAGGCCCGCCGCCTGATCGGCGGCAAGGCGGCGTTGCTCGCCAAGATCGAGAAGCCGGCGGCGATCGAGCGGCTGGAGGAGATCGTCGAGCAGTGCGACGGCGTGATGGTCGCGCGCGGTGATCTGGGCGTCGAGCTGCCGCCCGAGCAGGTGCCGCCGCTCCAGAAGCGCATCGTCGAGGTGTCGCGCCGAATGGGCCGGCCGGTCGTCGTCGCGACGCAGATGCTGGAATCGATGATCCAGTCACCCTCGCCGACCCGCGCCGAGGTGTCCGACGTGGCGACCGCGATCTACGACGGTGCGGACGCGATCATGCTGTCCGCCGAGAGCGCGGCAGGTGCGTGGCCGATCGAATCGGTGACGATGATGAACGCGATCGGCAACGCGGTGGAGCGCGATCCGGGCCACGGCGACCGAGTCCACTTCACGGTCATGAAGCCCGATCCGACGACCGCCGACGCGCTGGCGGAGGCGGCGAAGAACATCGCGCGCACCGTATCGGCGGCGGCGATCATCTGCTTCACCTCGTCCGGATCGACCGCGCGCCGCATCGCGCGCGAGCGGCCGGCGGTGCCGATCTTGGTGCTGACGCCGCAGCTGGAAACGGCGCGACGGCTGGGGCTGCTCTGGGGCACCCACGCGGTCCACACCCGCGACGTCGAATCGTTCGAGGAGATGGTCGCCAAGTCGAAGCGCATGGCGCTGCGCCACGGCATCGCCAAGGCGGGCGAGCAGGTGGTGGTGATGGCCGGCGTGCCGTTCCGCACGCCGGGGTCGACCAACGTCATCCACGTGACGCGCATCGTCGGCGACGAACTGAAGAACTACGATTGAGGCTGTGAAGTCCTCCCCGGCACGGGGAGGACTTCAGATGCACGCGGCGCAATCATCGTGCCGTAACAAGCGTTTGCCATCGCCGCCGCATGCCCTCACCTCCGGCAGGATGACCGCTACCGTGCTCTCCGCTCCCGTCCGCCGGACGCCTGCCGTCGGCCTCGTCCACCTCGCGCTCGCGCTGGGCGGGTTCGCGATCGGCACGACCGAATTCGCGACGATGAGCCTGTTGCCGCTGATGGCGCGCGACCTCCACATCGACGAACCGACGGCGGGCCATGTCATCAGCGCCTATGCGCTGGGCGTCGTGGTCGGCGCGCCGACGCTGGCCGTGTTGGGAGCGAAGTGGCCGAAGCGGACGATGCTGATCGCGCTGATGGCGGTGTTCGCGGTCGCCAACGGGCTGTCCGCGCTCGCGCCGAGCTACGGCTCGATGCTGGTGTTCCGCTTCCTCAGCGGCCTGCCGCACGGTGCGTATTTCGGGATCGCCTCGCTGGTCGCCGCATCGCTGGTGCCGGCCGAGCGGCGCACCCGCGCCGTGGGCCGCGTGATGCTGGGGCTGACCGTCGCGACCGTCGCGGGGGTGCCGCTGGCCAATGCGCTGGGCCAGTGGATCGGCTGGCGCTGGGGCTTCGGCGTGGTGGCGGTGCTGGCGGCGGCGACGGCGGTATCGGTGGCGATCATGGCCCCGCGCGACACCGTGCAGCCGGGCGCGAACGCGATGCGCGAACTGGGCGCGCTGAAGAAGCGTCAGGTGTGGCTGACGCTGGCGACCGGCGCGGTCGGGTTCGGCGGCATGTTCGCGGTTTACACCTACCTTGCCTCCACCCTCTCGGCGGTGACCGGCGGAGGACCCGCCGCGCTCGCGCTGGTGCTGGTGGCGTTCGGCAGCGGCATGACCGCAGGAAACCTGTTCATACCGCGCTTCGCCGACCGTGCGCTGATGCCGACGGCGGGCGTGCTGCTGGTGTGGTCGGCGGCGATGCTGGCGCTGTTCCCGCTCGCCGCGCACGACCTGACCTGGCTGACGCTGGACGTGTTCGCGATCGGCGTCGGCGGGGCGCTCGGCACCGTGCTCCAGACCCGGCTGATGGATGTCGCGGGCGACGCGCAGACGCTGGCCGCCGCGCTCAACCATTCGGCGTTCAATACGGCGAACGCGCTGGGGCCGTTCCTCGCGGGGCTGGTGCTGGCGGCGGGCTATGGCTGGACGTCGACCGGGCTGGTCGGTTGCGCGCTGGCGCTGGGCGGACTGGCGATCTGGGCGGTGTCGTGGAAGGTCGGCGACCGGTAAAAGACTGTTGCTCCCGTGGCGACCGCGGCCGATACGTTCGGGTAAAGCGGGAGAGGCGGCGTGACGACCAAGGACAGGATCGGCTGGAGTGCGCTCGCGCTGCTGGGCGCGACCGCGCTGGGCGTCGTCGCCACCGTACGCGGCGAGAGCGTCAACGCGCTGTGGATCGTCACCGCGGCGCTCTGCACCTACCTGATCGCATATCGTTTCTACGCCAAGTTCATCGCCACCCGCGTGCTGGGTATCGATCCCTCGCGCCCAACGCCGGCGGTTCGCCGCGCCGACGGGCTGGATTATGTCGCCACCGACCGGCGCGTGCTCTTCGGCCACCATTTCGCGGCCATCGCCGGCGCGGGGCCGCTGGTCGGGCCGGTGCTGGCGGCGCAGATGGGCTATCTGCCGGGCGTGTTGTGGATCCTCGTCGGCGTCGTGCTGGCGGGGGCGGTGCAGGATTTCTGCATCCTGTTCGTGTCGATGCGCCGCGACGGGCGCTCGCTGGGCGAACTGGTCCGCGCTGAGATGGGGCAGGTCGCGGGGACGGTCGCGCTCGTCGGCGCGTTCGCGATCATGGTCATCATCCTCGCCGTGCTGGCGCTGATCGTGGTGCGCGCGCTGGCGGAAAGCCCGTGGGGGCTGTTCACGGTGGCGGCGACGATCCCGCTCGCGCTGCTGATGGGATGCTACACCCGCTGGCTGCGGCCGGGACGCATCGGCGAGGTGTCGGTGCTGGGCATCGTCGGGCTGCTCGCCGCGATCGTACTGGGCGGGCAGGTCGCGCAATCGTCGCTCGCGCCGTGGTTCACGCTGACGCCAGTGCAGTTGTGCTTCGGCCTGATCGCCTATGGTGCGGTCGCGGCGCTGCTGCCAGTGTGGCTGCTGCTCGCGCCGCGCGATTACCTGTCGACCTTCCTGAAGATCGGCGCGATCGTCGCGCTGGCGCTGGGCATCGCGATCATGGCGCCGCCGCTGCGGATGCCGGCGCTGACGCAATTCACGAACGGCGGCGGGCCGGTCTGGGCGGGCACGCTGTTCCCGTTCCTGTTCATCACGATCGCCTGCGGCGCGGTCAGCGGCTTCCACGCCCTGATCGCGAGCGGCACCACGCCGAAACTGATCGCGAGCGAGGGCGACGCACCGTTCATCGGGTACGGCGCGATGCTGGCGGAGAGCTTCGTCGCGATCATGGCGCTGGTCGGCGCGTCGATCCTCGACCCCGGCCTGTATTTCGCGATGAACAGCCCCGCCGCGGTGGTCGGCACCAGCCCGGAAAGCGCCGCCGCCGCCGTGACAGCGATGGGCTTTCCGATCACGCCCGCCGCGCTGGCGCAGGCGGCCCGCGACGTCGGCGAGGCGACGGTCATCAGCCGCACCGGCGGCGCGCCGACGCTGGCGGTGGCGATGGCGGAGATCTTCAGCCACGTGCTCGGCGGATCGGCGATGAAGGCGTTCTGGTACCATTTCGCGATTTTGTTCGAGGCGCTGTTCATCCTGACCGCGGTCGATGCCGGCACCCGCGCAGGGCGCTTCATGTTGCAGGACCTGCTGGGACTGGCGGTGCCGCGCTTCCGCGAGGGAGTGGGCTGGGCGCCGGGGCTGGTCGCGACCTTCCTGTGCGTCGGCGCCTGGGGGTTCTTCCTCTATCAGGGCGTCACCGATCCGCTGGGCGGCGTGAACACGCTGTGGCCGCTGTTCGGGATCGCCAACCAGATGCTCGCCGCGGTCGCGCTGGTGCTGGCGACGGTGGTGCTGTTCCGGATGAAGCGCGACCGCTACGCCTGGGTCACCGCGGCCCCGGCGGCGTGGCTGGTGCTGTGTACCGGCACGGCCGGGTTGCAGAAGGTCTTCCACGCAGATCCGGCGATCGGGTTCCTGGCGCATGCCGCCAAGTTCTCTGCCGCCGCTGCGAAGGGTCGGGTGCTCGCCCCCGCCAAGTCGCTGGCGGACATGCACCGCGTGGTGCTGAACGACCGCATCGACGCCGGACTGTGCGCGCTGTTCCTGGCGGTGGTGGCGACGATCCTCGTGTTCGGCATCCGCGCCTGTCTCGCCGCGCGCCGTGTGGACCGGCCGACGGTCAGCGAAATACCGGCGCTCGGTGAGAAGACGGTCGCGGCATGACGCTGATCGCGCTGCTCAGGGAAACCGCGCGGGCGATGGTGGGCATGCCGTCCTACGACGCGTATCGCCGGCACATGGCCGAACGGCATCCCGACCACGAGCCGATGGACGAGATCGCGTTCTTTCGCGATCGGCAGCAGGCGCGGTACGGGGGCAAGGGCGGCGGGCGCTGCTGCTGAGGTGCCGCCCCAAGCGCCTGATGCGCAAAGCCGTTGCGGCCCCCCCGCGATAGTGCGATGATTCGACATCATGCTGCTGCATCCGCCAGGAACCCCCCGCAATGCGCTGACGATGCGTCTGGCGCGTTATGTCGACCTCACCGGCCATGAGCGCGACGCGCTGGCGGCGCTGATCGAAAGCGAGCGGCGACTGAGCGCCGGGCAGTTGTTGCAGGAACAGGGCGGCCCCGTCGACGGACTCTTCGTGGTGCAACAGGGCTGGCTCCATTCGTCGAAGCGGCTGACCACCGGCGGGCGGCAGATCCTGCGCTTCCATTATTCGGGCGACCTGATCGGCACGTCCTCGATCGCATGGTCGGTCGCCGCGGCGTCCCTGACCGCGGTCAGCGACTGTATCGTCGCGACGGTGCCCAAGGCGAACCTGGGTCGCTTGTTCGCCGCGCATCCCCGGCTTGGCGCACTGCTCTATGCCGTCGCCTGTGCGGAAAAGGTGGCGATGGCGGACCGGTTGACGACGATCGGGCGGATGAACGCGCTGCAACGGCTGACCATCCTGCTCCTCGACGTGCTCGCGCGGCTGCGGGTGACGGCGGGCGGCGTGGTCGACACGATCGAGCTGCCGCTGACGCAGACCGATCTGGGCGACGCGCTCGGCCTGACCAAGGTCCACGTCAACCGTACCTTCCGCGCGCTGGAGGCGAAGTCGATGATCCGCCGCGACGGCCGGCGCGTGACGATACTGGACGAGGCCGGGATGACCGCCGCGACCGGCTTCGTCGACCGCTACCGCGAAGTCGCGACGGAGTGGCTGCCGAATCCCTAAGGGCTGAAAGATCGGCCCTAGAGTTCCGTCATTGCTTCGCTACGCTCGCAATGACGGCGTTGCTATTGAAGCACCGGCGCCGCGCGCAAAAACGCCGCATGCGGCTTCATCGCAGTCGCTTCCCGGACGTTCTGGTCCGCCAGCATCCGCATGAAGCCCGCAAGGTCGGCGTCCGGCAGCGTGTCCGCCAGCGGATGCCACGCCGCGGGGGCAATCCCCTGCCCGGCCAGCACCTGGAGCCAGCCGGGTTCGGTGAACAGCTCGTCATGCTCGCGGACGATGTGGCCCCGCGCGCGGTAGAGTTCGATCCTCGCTTGCAGAGTATCGGGCAACGTCATGGCCCGACACGCCTGCCAGAACGGCTCCGACCGCTCCGTCGCGTGATAGTGGAGGATGACCATGTCGCGGATCCGCTCGATCTCGAAATCAGTCTGGCGGTTGTATTCGGCGCGCTCCGCATCCGTGACGGTGCGGCCGGGAAACAGCTTCAGCAGGCGCGCGATGGCCGACTGAATCAGATGGATGCTGGTCGATTCGAGGGGTTCGAGGAAACCGCTCGACAGCCCAATCGCGACGACGTTCGCCTCCCGCGCCCGGATGCGGCGGCCGGTCGTGAACGACAGCGGACGCGGATCGCCGAGTGCAGGAGTATCGAGCCCGGCAAGCAAGGTCGCAGCGGCCTCGTCGTCGCTGGTATGCGCGCTGCAATAGACATGGCCGTTGCCGGTGCGGTGACGCAGCGGGATGCGCCATTGCCATCCCGCCTTGTGCGCGGTCGAGCGGGTGTAGGGGGCCGGCTCAGGCGTCGGTTCGCTCGGCACGGCCAGCGCGCGGTCGCAGGGCAACCAGTGGCTCCACGTCTCGTAACCGACGCCCAGCGTCTCGCCGATCAGCAGCGCGCGAAAGCCGGTGCAATCGACGAACAGGTCGCCGTCGATGCGGCGATCCCCCTCCAGCCGGAGCGCGGCGATATCGCCGGTGGGCGCCCGCTCGACGGAGAGGATTCGGCCCTCGATCCGCTCGACTCCGCGCGCCTCCGCATAGTCGCGCAGGAACCGCGCGTAGAGCGTGGCGTCGAAATGGTAGGCGTAGGGAACGGGTGGCAGATTGGGCGCAGTGATCGACGGCCCGCGATGCATGCGGCCGGCGCGCGCCGCGACCTCGTTCAGGGCGTAGTCGCCGAGCGGCCCTGCCACGCCCGCCGCGTTGGCGCGTGTCCAGTAGTGATGGAACGGCACGACGCCGATATCGCGGCCGACGGTGCCGAACGCGTGCATGTAGCGATGGCCGGTCTTCCACCAGTCGACGAACTCGATGCCGAGCTTGAACGTGCCGCCGGTCGCGGCGACGAACGCATCCTCGTCGATGCCGAGACCGTGGTTGAACAGGCGGATCTGCGGGATCGTTGCCTCCCCGACGCCGACCGTGCCGATCGCCTCGGACTCGACCAGCCTGATGCGCGTGGCCGGGCCGGCGAACCGCGCGAGCGCGGCGGCGGTCATCCACCCTGCGGTGCCACCGCCCGCGATCGTGACGGTGAAGGGCGCGCTCATGCGGCGCTCAGGAAGGTGTTGACGGTCAGCCGCCCGACGCGCGGATCGGGCGAGAGCGACAGATCCGCAGGCAGGTCGGCGCAGTGCAGCGTGTTGCTGCGATAGAGAATTGCGCGGTTGAAGCAGCCCTGATGGCGCGCGATGCAGGCGAACAGCGGCGTGTCGCCGTCGATATAGGCCGCGTCGGGCAACCCGTGCTCGCGCACGTCGAGTTGCAGGGCGGACGCATAGGACGGGTAGCGCGACCGGTCGACGCTTTCGTAGCCGGTCGATCGCTGCCGGAAGAAGGCGGTGCCGCCACGCTCGTCGGGCGACAAATAGTGGAGCAGCGCCAGCCGGTCCTCGCCGACGCCGTCGATATGCGGCAGCCGCTGGATCGGCGCGAGCGCGGACGGGGGCGTGGTGACGATAGAATAATACGCCTCCACCACCGACAGCGCGCCCGTGCCGAAGGTCTCGCTCGCGAGCGGCTCCAGCGCGGCGAGCAAATCGGCGATCAACGGGGCCGGGACCGTGGCGCGGATGCCGGGATAATAGGGGCCGATCGGCGCGAACTCGCGCGCGGCGGCGTCGTCGACGAAGATGGCCGGATCGGGCGCGAAACCGTCGAGGATCAGGACGGGCGACCGCTCCTCGCCCTGATGCACGACGGTGGTAGTCCAGTGGTTCACGTCACGAAGGGTAGCGGGTCGTGCGCGCGGCGTCTGCAAAATCCTCCCCTCGTCGAGGGGAGGATTCGGGGCCGTCAATCCGCCGCGATCGGCCCTTGCGGCGGCGACGCGCGGCGGGTGAACCAGACGACGACGACCATCACCACGCAAAGCCACGCCGACAGCCGGAACAGGTCGGTCGACGCGAGCAGATACGCCTGCCCGACCATCTGCCGCGTCACGACCGCGGCGGACTGCACGTCGGTCAGGCCCATCTTCCCCAGCGCGCCGGAGGCCATCTGGTACGGCATGTTGGTGCCGACCGCATCGGAAAGCCGGCTCTGGTGCAGCGCCTCGCGTCGGTCCCACGCCGTCGTGATGAGCGAGGCGGCAAAGCTGCCCGCCGTGATCCGCGCGAAGTTGGAGATGCCGGTCGCGGACGGCAGGCGTTCGGGCGGGATACGATCGAGCGAGATCGTCAGCATCGCGAGGAAGAACGTGCTCATCGCGATTCCCTGCACCAGCAGCGGCAGCATCAGGTCGCGGAAGCTGGCTCCCGTCGTATAGCCGGAGCGCAGATAATAGGAGAGGCCGAACGCCGCGAAGGCGATCGTCGCCATGATCCGAGCATCGACGCGCCCGCTGAACTTTGCCACGAACGGCGTCAGCAGCACCGCGACCGCGCCCGACGGCGCGGCAACGAGGCCCGCCCAGGTCGCGGTGTAGCCAAGCTGCGTCTGCAACCACAACGGCAGCAGCAGCGTGTTGGCGAAGAACACCGCATAGCCCAGACAGAAGGCAACGGTGCCGATCGCGAAGTTGCGGCTCTTGAACAGCGACAGGTTCACCGCCGGGTTGGCGTCGGTCAGTTCCCAGATCAGCCAGAACACGAAGCCGATCGCGGCGACGACGGTGGCAATCACGATCCGTTCGGACGCGAACCAGTCGTCGTTCTTGCCCAGATCGAGCACGATCTGGAGCGCGCCGACCCAGATCACCAGAGCGACCAGCCCGACCTGATCGATTGGCAGCTTGCGCGTCGGCGTCTCCCGCGATTTCAGGCCTTTCCAGCACGTCGCCGCGCAGAACAGGCCGAAGGGCACGTTGATCAGGAAGATCCAGCTCCAGTGGTAATTATCGCTGATATACCCACCCAGGATCGGCCCCATGATCGGCGCGACCAGCGTCGTGATCGACCAGATACCGAGCGCGGTACCGCGCTTGTCGGGCGGGAAGATCGCGATCAGCAGCGCCTGGCTGCCGGGGATCATCGGGCCCGACACCGCGCCCTGAAGGATGCGGAAACCGATCAGCGAGGGCAGGTTCCACGCGATGCCGCACAGGAAAGACGCGATCGTGAACAGGAATACCGACGTGCAGAATGTCCGCACGACGCCGAACCGCCCCATCAGCCAACCCGTCAGCGGCACCGCGACGCCGTTCGCGACCGCGAAGGCCGTGACGATCCACGTCGAATTGTCGCTCGACACGCCGAGGTTGCCCGCAATGGTCGGCAGCGACACGTTGGCGATCGTCCCGTCCAGCACCTGCATGAACGTGCCGAGCGCCAGCGCGAAGGCGACCAGCGCCAGCTTCCCCCCTTGCAGGGGCGGTGCGCCACCAGCGGCGGGAGGGCCGGCCATCAGCGGTTGGCCGCGACGATCTGGCGGATGCGCGCTTCGGTCGCAGGGTCGTTGGCGGCGGTGTCCAGACCCTTGTAGGCAGCACGGCCCGGCTGGCCGATGCGCGTGCCCGAGGTATTCGCCGTATCCACCGTCGCCGCGACCGACAGGCCGACGCGCAACGGGTTCGCCTTCAACTCGCGCTGGTCGAGGGCGATGCGGACGGGCACCCGCTGCGTGATCTTGATCCAGTTGCCGCTGGCGTTCTGCGCCGGGAGCAGCGCGAAGGCGTTGCCGCTGCCCGCGCCCAGGCCGATCACGCGGCCGTGATAGACGACGTCGTCGCCGTACATATCCGAATGGATCGTCGCAGGCTGGCCGATGCGCAGGTCCTTGAGCTGCGTCTCGCGGAAATTGGCGTCGACCCAGACGCGGTCGAGCGGCACGACCGCCATCAGCGGCGTACCCGCCGCGACCTGCTGGCCGATCTGCACCGTACGCTGCGCGACGACGCCGTCGATCGGCGCCGTGACGTGCATGTGCCCGCGCACGATCGCGGCGCGGCGATAGGCGGCGATCGCGGCGAGGACGGCGGGGTTGGTGTCGACCGTCGTCCCCTGCACGCCGGTGCGCGACTGTTGCTGACGCGTGCGGGCGAGCGCGAGGTTCGCGGTCGCGACGCGGACCTCGTCGGCGGCGTGGCTGAGTTCCTCGCCGGACACCGCCCCTTCGGCGGCGGCGCCGCGGCGGCGGGCATAGTCGCTGCGCGCCCGCGCCAGTTGCGCCTGTGCCTGCACGACCTCCGCACCGGCCGAATCGACCTTGGAGAAGTCGGACCGCGTGGCGCGAACGGCGCGCGCGAGATCGGCTTCGGCGGAGGCGAGGCCGACATCGGCGGTCGCCGCATCGAGGTCGATCAGCGGCTGGCCCGCCTTTACCATCTGCGTGTTGTCTGCGTGGATCGACAGCACCGTGCCGGGATCGCGCGCAGTGATAGCGACGATATCGCCGGCGACATAGGCGTCGTCCGTCTCCTGCTCCGGCGCGGCGAGCAGGAAATGGAATACCGCCCAGACGATCGCGCCGGTGACGACGACGAGGCCGAGCAGCATCAGCCCACGACGCCGCGCGCGCGGGTTGCCGCTGGCCGGGGGAGCCGAGGGGGCCGGTGCGGCGGGAGCCTCCGGCGCGGGAGCGGTCGTGTCGGTCATCGGGTCGTGTCCTGTGAGAAGCCGCCGCCGAGCGCGAGGACCAGCGCGACGCGCGCCTGCGCCGCATCCACCGCGAGGTTGGCATCGTCCTGCGCGGCGGCGAGTTCGCGGACGTCGTTGTCGATCAGGCCGAGCCGGCTTTCGAGGCCGCTCGACACGCGTATGGCGTTGAGGCGACCCGTCTCCGCGAAGCCGCGCACGACCTCGCGCTGGCGGGCGCGGTCCTGCTCCAGCGCGCCGATGCGGGCGATGGCATCCGCCGCCTGCCGCACCGATCCGACGACGCGGTCGTTGTAATCGGCGGTGGCGAGGTCGACCGCCGCCGTCGCGCCCGCCAGATCGGCACGCAACCGGCCATTGTCGAAGATCGGCAGGTGGATCGCCGGCCCGACCGCGGCATTGCCCGCATCGGGGGAAAACAAATTGCCGAGGCCGATCGCCTGCAGCCCGGCCGCGGCGGAGATGTTGATGTTCGGGTAAAAAGCGCGGCGCGCGACCTGACGCCCTGCCGCCGCCGCCTCGACCCGCGCCTGCGCCGCGGCGATGTCGGCCCGGCGCGACAGCAGGTCGGCGGGTACCGTCGCGGGCAGCGGCAGCGCGGCATCCAGCGTCAACCGCGTCGGCGCGATCGTCTGCGGGTAATCGACGCCGCGACCGGCCAGCGCGGCGAGCGCGTTCTTCGCCAGCACCTGCGCCGCTTGCGCGCGGACCAAAGCCTGCCGCGCCTGCGCCAGCAGCGTCGCCGCCCCCTGCGCATCAAGGTTGCTCGCCAGCCGGTTGCGGATGCGGACGTCGATCAGCCGGGCCGATCGCGAGCGGGTGGCGATCGTGTCGCTCGCGATCCGCGCCTGCGCCTCCGCGCGGGCGAGATCGAGATACGTCTGGACCACCGACCCGGCGAGCGCGAGCCGCGCCGCCTCCAGATCCAGCGCCGCCGCCCGCCCCGATGCGCGTGCGCCCGCGATCGCCGCCTGCTGCCGCCCGAACAGGTCGAGGTTCCAGTTGAGGTTCGCCAGCGCCGTGCCGACGAAGCGGACCGAACCACCGAAGGGCGGCGGAATGATGTATTTGCCGCTGAGCCGGCTGACCTGCCCCTGCCCGTCGAAGGTCAGGTCCGGGCCGTCCTCTGCCCGGCGTTGCGACAGCACCGCCTGCGCCTGCGCGACGCGAGCGAGCGCGGCGGCGAGCGTCGGGTTGCCGTCGGTGGCGTCGGCCACCACCCGGTCGAGTTGCGGATCGCCGAAGCCATGCCACCAGTCGCCCGCGATCAACGGCGCGGGTGCGCCGGTCAGGCCAAGCGCGGCGGGTGCGACCGGCGTCACCGCCTGCTGCGTGGCGGGCGCGGCGCACCCGGCCAGCAGCGCGGCGGCGAGTGGCACAAGGCGGGACACGCGCATCATGCCGACACCGTCACCAGCGTATCGCGCAGCTTCTGCAACAGGGCGATCATCGTCTCCACCTCCCGCGGCTCCCAGTCCGCCAGCCATTCGTTCCAGCAGGCCAGCACTTGACGCTTGCAGCGCATCGCCACCGCCTCGCCCTCGGTCGTCAGCGCGAGGTTGATGCAGCGGCGATCCTCTGCGGTGCGTTCGCGCGTGATCCAGCCGCTATGCTCCATCGCATCGACCAGCCGGGTCATCGCGCCCTTGTCGTGGCCCAAATCGCGCGCGAGTTCGGCGGCGGTACTGCCGCGCCCGGACCAGATTGCGACCAGCGCCTGCCACTGCATCGCCGTCAGTCCTTCGGCCGCGAAAATCCCCTCGATCCGCACGCCACCGAGCTGGTGAACGCGACGGACGAGATAGCCGATCGAGCAATCGGGCGTGAAATCCGAGTCGGTGTAGAAGCCCATATGGTTGCCTTGGCTACCATTGCCTGGGCAGTCAAATGAACTTTACGACATTTTTACGCGGGTGGCTTGCAATCCGTCTCGCGGCTTTACGGCGACCCGTGCTTCGGGTGCAGGATGGATCAGCATTCCCCTCGCGGCCGCACCGCCGCCCTGACGCTCGGTGCGATCGGCGTCGTGTTCGGCGATATCGGCACCAGCCCGCTCTATGCGTTCCGCGAGGCGTTGGCGCAGTCGGCGGCGGGCGGCATCGACGCGACCGAGATCGTCGGCGTGCTCAGCCTGGCACTGTGGGCGCTGATCCTGATCGTGACCGTCAAATACGTGCTGTTCCTGCTGCGCGCCGACAACAACGGGGAGGGCGGCGTGCTGTCGCTGATGGCGCTGGCCAGCCGATCGGGCACGGCGCAGCGCGGCGGGCTGGTGCTGCTGCTGGGCGCGGCGGGCGCGGCGCTGTTCTACGGCGACGCGATCATCACGCCGGCGCTTTCGGTGCTGTCCGCGGTCGAGGGGCTGAAGACGGTGCCGGGTCTGGGCGGGCTGTCGCTGCCCGCGATCATGGGCATGACCGTCGTGATCCTCATCGCGTTGTTCGCGGTGCAGTCGCGCGGGACCGCCAGCGTCGCGCGCGTGTTCGGGCCGGTCTGCGTCCTGTGGTTCCTCGCGATCGGTGCGCTGGGGGCGTGGCACGTTCTCGACCGACCCGGCATCCTGATGGCGTTCAACCCGTGGCATGCGGCGACTTTCCTCGCGGGGCACGGCACCGCCGGGCTGTTCGTGCTGGGCGCGGTGTTCCTGACCGTGACCGGCGCGGAGGCGTTGACCGCCGACATGGGCCATTTCGGCGCGCAGCCGATCCGCATCGGCTGGTTCGCGCTGGTCTTCCCGGCGCTGGTGCTCAACTATTTGGGACAGGGCGCGTTTGCGCTCGCGACGCTGGAGGGTGCGACCGCGGCGGGCAAGCCGTTCGCCAACGCCGACTGGTTCTTCCTGATGGCCCCCGATCAATTGCGCGCGCCGCTGGTCGTACTCGCCACGCTGGCGACGATCATCGCGTCGCAGGCCGTCATCACCGGCGCGTTCAGCCTGACGCAGCAGGCGATCGCGCTGGGCCTGCTGCCGCGCATGGCGATCCGCCAGACGTCGCAGCATCATGCCGGGCAGATCTATATCCCGCTCATCAACTGGCTGGTGCTGATCGGCGTGCTGTATCTGGTGCATGCCTTCCAGAGCTCGTCGGCGATGGCCGCCGCTTATGGCATCGCCGTGACGGGAACGATGGTCATCACCACCTGTCTGGCATTCATCGTGGTGACGAGGCTGTGGAAGTGGAAGCTGGCGACCGCGCTGGCGCTGATCGTGCCGTTGCTGGCGATCGACCTGATCTTCTTCGGGGCGAACATCCTGCGCGTCAGCGAGGGCGGCTGGGTGCCGTTGCTGGTCGCGGCGCTGGTCGGGCTGGTGATCGCGACATGGCGACGCGGACGCGCGCTGGTGTCGGAGCGGACCTCGGGCGACAGCGTTCCGCTCGCCGCGATCGCCGCCGCGCTGGGGCGCCGGCCACCGGAGCGGGTGGAGGGCACCGCCGTGTTCCTGACGCGCGAGACGCATGAGGCGCCGGCGGCCCTGCTCCACAATCTCAAGCACAACAAGGTGCTGCACGCGCACAACGTCGTGCTGACGGTCCGGACCGCCGACACCCCCTATGTCGCGCCGCCGGAGCGGTTGGAGATGACGCCGCTGGGCGAGCTGTTCGAATGCGCGACGCTGACCTACGGGTATATGGACGTGCCCGACATCCCGGCCGACCTGCTCGGCGATCCGCGCTGGCCCAAGGACAAGGGCGGTACGTCGTTCTTCATCGGCCGCAATTCCGTCGGTGCGGCGAAGGGTCAGGGAATGCCGTTCTGGCAGGACGTGATCTTCCTGTTCCTGCAAAAGAACGCGACCGACCCGACGCAGTTCTTCTGCATCCCGCCCGGCCGCGTCGTCGAACTCGGCAGCCGCATCGAGGTGTAGACGCGCCGACCGCCGGACGGCAGGACGAGTCCGTGCCCGACACCCTCGCCAGCCACCGGATCGGTATCGTCGTCGCGCTGGCGTCCGTCGCCGCCGTGGCGGGGGTGGCGCTGCTCCTGTCACCCTATCTGGGCGCGGGCAGCCTGGCTTTGCTGTTCATCCTGCCGGTGATGCTCGCCGCGGCGCAGGGCGGACTGGTCGCCGGCCTCGTCGCGGCGGGGAGCGGAGCGGTCGCGTTCAACTTCTTCGTGATCGAACCGCGCTTCACGCTGCGCATCGCCGATCCCGACAATGTCGCGACGACGTTGGTGCTGCTGCTGGTCGCCGCCGCCGTCAGCCAACTCGCCGGTCGCCTGCGCGCGGCGCGGGAGGCGGCGGAGGCGCTGGCGGCGGACCAGCGGCGGCTGGCCGCACTGGAACGCGCGCTGACCGATGCCGGCGACCACGGCGCGGCGCTGGCGCTGCTGATCGATGCGGTAGCGGGGGCCTTCGCGGTCGACGCCGCGGCACTCGGCGAACCCGACATCGCCGACCCCGCGCCGCTCGACCGTGCGGCGGGCGAATGGGCCCTGGCGAACGGCGAGGCGGCGGGGCGCGGCAGCGGCGTGATCGACGCTGCCGACCGGCTGTACGTGCCGCTGGTCGCGGGCGGCGAGCGGGTCGCGCTGATTGCACTGTCACGCGCTGACGGCGCCTCGCCGGTACCGACGGGGCGCGGCGGGCTGCTGCGCAACATGGTCGCGGCGGCGGCGCAGACGATCGGCCGCCTGCGCCTTTCGGAGCAACAGGCGGCGATCCGCGAGGAGCGACGGCGCAGCGAACTCAGTGCGGCGTTGCTGTCCTCGGTCGGGCACGACCTGCGCACGCCACTGACGGTGATCCTGGGCGAGGGTCAGGCGCTGCAAGGTGGCGCGACGATCGTGGCGGAGGCGCAGCGGCTGGCACGCAGGATCGACAATCTGCTCGGCATGGCGCGGGTCGAGGGCGGTGCGGTGGCGGTCGCGATCGAGCCCGTCGACCTGACCGATGCGGTCGCCAGCGTGCTGGACGATGCCGCCGGGCTGCTTGGCGGGCGGACGGTGTCGGTGACGATCGCCCCCGACGCGCCGCTGGTGCGCGCCGATCCCGGCCTGCTCCACCACGTGCTGCTGAACCTGATCGACAATGCCGCCAAATTCTCGACCGGCCCGATCGCTGTCTCCGTCGCAGGTCCGGTGCTGACGGTCGCGGACACCGGGCCGGGCATCCCGCCGGGGCATGAGGACGACGTGTTCACCCGTTTCCGCCGCTTCGCCGGTTCGGACCGCGAGGGCGGCAGCGGGCTCGGCCTCGCGATCGTCCGCGCCTTTTCCGATGCGTTCGGCGCGACGGTGACCGCGACCAACCGGCCGGGTGGCGGGGCGATCTTCAGCGTGGCATTCCGGTCGGCATGATCCTGATCGTGGATGACGAGCCGCATGTCCGGCGGCTGCTGGCGGCGATCCTGTCGCGCGGCGGGTACGACGTGGCGGAGGCCTGCGACGCGCGGTCGGCGATGCCGCTCGTCGCGCGCGCGGAGGCGGTGCTGCTCGACCTCGGCCTGCCCGACCGCGACGGCATGGAGTTGCTGAGCGATATCCGCCGGGTCAGTGCCGCGCCCGTGCTGGTCGTCTCCGCGCGCGAGGCGGCGGCGGAGAAGGTCGCCGCGCTCGACCTCGGTGCGGACGATTACGTGACGAAACCGTTCGATGGCGACGAACTGCTCGCCCGACTGCGCGCGGCGTTGCGCCGGCGTGGTGCCGAGCCGGCCCGCGCCGTGACCGCCGGCGATGTCGTCATCGACACCGAGCGGCGATCGGTCACCAAAGCGGGCGCGGAGGTGCATCTGACCCGCAAGGAATATGGCCTGCTGGCGATGCTGGCCGCGCATCCGGGGCGGATCGTCACGCACGCCCAGTTGCTAACCGTGATCTGGGGTCCGGCGCATGTCGCCGACATCGCATACCTGCGCGTGGCTGCGCGGGCCCTGCGCGTGAAGCTGGAGGACGATCCGGCGCGGCCCGTGCTGATCCGCAACGAACCGGGGATCGGATACCGGCTGGTGGTCTGAGCGGCGTGACCCCTATTCTCCGTCGCCCCAGCGAAAGCCGGGGTCTCGTTGAGGAGAGGACGAAGCCCCTCACCGGGAGACCCCAGCTTTCGCTGGAGTGACGAAGGGAGTGGCAACAACGGTCGCAAAACCCCCGCGTTGCACGCGTGACGGCGCACCGGTATGGCCCGGTCCGTGAAACCCCTCATCATCGCCGTGCCCAAGGGGCGTATCCTGAGCGAGGCGTTGCCGCTGCTCGCCGCCGCCGGCATCCGTCCCGAAGCCGCCTTCGCCGACGAGGACAGCCGTGCGCTGCGCTTCGCCACCGATGTGCCCGAAATCGAACTCATTCGCGTCCGCGCGTTCGACGTCGCGACCTTCGTCGCGCACGGCGCAGCGCAACTGGGCGTGGTCGGATCGGACGTGCTCGCCGAGTTCGACTATTCGGAACTCTATGCGCCCGTCGATCTTGGCATCGGCCATTGCCGCCTGTCGGTCGCGGAGCCGGTCGCGATGGCCGAGCGTGACGATCCGCGCGGGTGGAGCCATGTTCGCGTCGCGACCAAATACCCGCACGTCACGGCCGCCCATTTCGCACGCCGCGGCGTGCAGGCGGAGTGCGTGAAGCTGAACGGCGCGATGGAACTCGCCCCCACGCTCGGCCTCGCGCCGCGGATCGTCGATCTGGTGTCGTCCGGCCGCACGCTGAAGGAAAACGGGCTGGTCGAGGTCGAACGCATCATGGACGTGACCAGCCGCCTCGTCGTCAACCGCGCGGCGATGAAGACGCGGCCCGACGTGGTGCCCCTGGTCGAGGCGTTCCGCCGCGCCGTCGCCGGGGCGATGGCCGCATGATCCGGCTCGACACGACCGAACCCGGCTTCGCGGAGGCGTTCGACGCCCTGGTCGAGGGGCGGCGCGAGTCCGCCGCCGACGTGACCCGCGACGTGACCGCGATGCTGGCGCGCGTGAAGGCGGAGGGGGCGGACGCCGTCGCCGCGTTGACGCTGCAATTCGACCGTCACGATCTGGCGCAAACCGGCTGGCGGATCGACGCCGCGACCTGCGCCGCGGCCTATGAGGGGCTGGAGCCGGGCCTGCGTGCCGCGCTCGACCTCGCCGCCGCGCGCATCCGCGCCTATCACGAGCGTCAGCGGCCGGTGGACAGCGACTATGTCGATGCGGTCGGCGTCCGGCTCGGTGCGCGCTGGTCGCCCGTCGATGCTGCGGGGCTGTACGTGCCGGGAGGACGCGCGGCCTATCCGTCGTCGCTGCTGATGAATGCGATCCCGGCCAAGGTCGCGGGCGTCAAGCGGCTGGCGATGGTCACTCCGACCCCGAACGGAGAGGTCAATCCGCTGGTCCTCGCCGCCGCGCACCTGTCGGGCGTGGACGAGGTGTTCCGCGTCGGCGGTGCGCAGGGCGTCGCCGCGCTCGCCTACGGCGCGGGACCGATCGCGCCGGTGGACGTGGTGACCGGTCCCGGCAACGCCTGGGTCGCGGAGGCCAAGCGCCAGCTCTACGGTGTTGTCGGCATCGACATGGTCGCCGGTCCTTCTGAAATCGTCGTCGTCGCCGATGATGCGAACGACCCGGAGTGGATCGCCGCCGACCTGCTCAGCCAGGCCGAACATGACGTGACGACGCAGTCGATCCTGTTCACCGACGACGCCGCCTTCGCCGACCGCGTCGCCGCTGCGGTCGAGGCGCAACTGACGACACTGGTGACCGAAATCGTGGCGCGGACTGCGTGGGAGGCGAACGGCGCGATCATCGTGGTCCGCGATCTGGACGAGGCGCTGCCGCTGGTCGATCGCCTGGCACCCGAGCATCTGCAACTGGCGGTCGACGATCCGCAGGCGCT
Organism: Microvirga sp. SRT01; assembly: GCA_018139225.1. Taxonomy (GTDB): domain Bacteria; phylum Pseudomonadota; class Alphaproteobacteria; order Sphingomonadales; family Sphingomonadaceae; genus Sphingomonas; species Sphingomonas longa. Next base: position 604,126 of record JAGSNX010000003.1, on the reverse strand, counting down.
GTTCGACCGCGTGCGCCATGCCGGATCGGTATTCCTCGGTCGCCACACGCCGGAGGCGATCGGTGATTACGTCGCGGGGCCGAACCACGTATTGCCGACCGGCCGCCGCGCGCGCTTCGCGAGCGGGCTGTCGGTGCTGGACTTCATGAAGCGCACCAGCTTCCTGGGGCTGGACGAGAGTGCGCTCGCGGAACTCGGCCCTGCGACGGTGGCGCTGGCGGAGGCGGAGGGGCTGCCCGCGCACGCCCGCTCGGTCGCGCTGCGGTTGCGCCTGAACCGACCTGAAAACTGAGATTTACCGGCCGGAAAACTGATACACGAGGAGAGCATGATGTTTCGTCGCCGTGTCGCCGCCCTGCTGCTCATGCTGGGCATGCCGCTGATGTCGCCGCTCTGCGCGCAGGTGGTGGTGCCGGACGACGACTATGCCGCCGATCCGGTCGGCATCGTCGAGAAACCCTGCGTGTTCCACCCCGCGCCGATCGACGACAAGACCAAGGCGGCGTGGCGGCTGCACCTCGCGACGCGCGATTTCGGCGGTCTGTGCCGCTACGCCGCCGACGACGCGCGCCTGATCGCGGCGAAGACGCCGGTGCGGATCGTGTTCCTCGGTGATTCGATCACCGAGGGTTGGGCGCAGAAGGACCCGGCGTTGTTCCAGAACGGCGTCGTCGGACGCGGCATCGGCGGGCAGACGACACCGCAGATGCTGGTCCGCTTTCGGCAGGATGTGATCGACCTTCACCCGAAAGCGGTGCACATCATGGCCGGCACCAACGACATCGCGGGCAACACCGGCGCCGCGACGATGGCGACCGTCACCGGCAACATCCGCAGCATGGCCGAACTGGCCAAGGCGAACGGCATCCGCGTCGTCATCGCCTCCGTCCCCCCCGCCGCCGCATTCCCCTGGGCGAAGGACAAGCAACCCACGCCGCAGATCGCCGCGATCAACGCGTGGGCGAAGGGGTATGCGGCGGCGAACGGATTTCAGTGGGTCGACTATCACCCCGTCCTCGCGACCACGGCCGGCGCGATGAAGCCGGGGCTTGCCAGCGACGGCGTGCATCCGACCGAGGCCGGCTACGCGGCGATGCGCCCGGTCGCCCTCGCCGCGATCGCCCGCGCGACGCGATAGGGGACGAGGCCACTTGAAGCCGGCGGTCGGCATGCCGGGCATCCCGCGATAGCCCAACCCGTCGTGTCCCCGCGAAGGCGGGGACCCAGTGAGCCGGACGGGTCTACGCCTGCGGAACCAAGCGGTGAGCTCCCGCCTTCGCGAGAGCACGGATGTCTGACAGCGCAACCGCGTATCCGCTCAGCCCCCTCTATGATCCACCCCGGCGAAGGCCGGGGTCCAGTTGCCGCCAAGGCCGTGAGTCTCTCCAACTTCGCCGATACTGGACCCCGGCCTTCGCCGGGGCGGTGCGGTAATGAGAACATACCGCGTGACGCGAGCATGCCGACCCACACCCCAACCCGTCATTGCGAGGAGCGGAGCGACGCGGCAATCCAGAGCCGCGAGCGCCGGACGGGATTGCTTCGCTGCACTCGCAATGACGGCAGCAGGCAGCCCCCTCAAAACACCGGCTTCACCTCCGCGTCCGGCAGGGTCACGCCCAGCACCCGCGCGATCGACGGTGCGATGGCGCGCATGTCGACCACGCCCAGGCCACCGTGCCGGATCCCCGGCCCCGCCACGATCAGCGTCGACCGCATCGCCGGATCGCTCGGGACATAGCCGTGCATGCCCTTGTATGCGGCAGGCCTTACAATCGGCGCGGCCGGATCGCGCCCCGTCTCGTAGCCGGGCTGGAGCGCGACGAAGAAACTCGCCTCGCTCGCGCCGCCCGCCTTCGCCACCGCGCTGCGATCCATGACCGCGGCGATGTGGTAGGCGGAATCCGCCGCCGTCTTCGCCAGCACGCCCGCGACCTTCGCCACCAGCGCGGCGTCGTCCGGTCGCGCCAGCCGTACCGCTGCGGTGCCGCCCGCGAGCCAGGGCATCGCCTCCCATGCGGTCGGCTTTCCGTCCGCACCGAGCGTGATCAGCCCGGCGTCGAGGAACGGCTTGAACAGGTTGATGTCGGTCGCGATCGGCTGGAACCCGTGATCGGACACCAGCACGATCGTCACGTCCGGCATCGCCTTGCGCGCCGCGGCGACGAGTTGGCCGACCAGCTTATCGGTCTGTTCAATCGCGGCATTGGCAGCAGCAGAGCCGGGGCCACTGCGATGTTCCTCGTGGTCGATCCCGGCGAGGTAGACGGTGGTGAAGGCTGGCTTGCGCGCCGCGATCAGCGCGGCGGCGAAGCGGACGCGGTTGGCGTCCCCCTCGACGCTTTCGTCGATGCCCTGCGCATAGGACGTGCCAACCGCCTTCTCCAGTTCGGGCAACAGCCCCGGCGTCGCCAGCGCCGCGAGCAGCTTGGGATCGTCGGCGGTGCCGGTGCGCCAGATCTGCGGCAGGTTCGCGTCGATACCGGGCGCACCGACCGTGACCGGCCAGTGAACGTTGGCGGTCGTCAGCCCCTTCGCATGCGCCGCCGCCCACAGCGTCGGCACGCGCACGTCGCTGGCATACCAGTACCAGCCGGTCTGGTTCTTCGCGTCGGGATCGAAGGTCAGGTTGTTCGACACGCCGTGCTTCGCGGGCGAGACGCCGGTGACGAGCGTGGTGTGGCTGGGATAGGTCAGCGTCGGCAGCACGCCGATCACCCCCTCCGCCGACGCACCCTCCGCCGCGAGCGCGGTCAGCGCGGGCAATTTCATACCTCGCGCCTTCGCCTGCGCCACGTCGGCGGAGCGCAAACCGTCGAGCGAGATCAGCAGCACCGACGAGGCCGAAGCCTCGCCGGTCGTCAGCAGCGCCGCCGCCACGAACAGGAGACGCCGCAGCATCGTCAGAACCCCTTGCGTAGGGAGACGAAGAACTGGCGCGGCGCACCCGCCAGCAGCGTCTGGTTGTCGCCGCTCGCCCCGTACCCGTTGGAGCCGACCGTGGAGATATACTCCTTGTCGGTCAGGTTGGTCACGCTGCCCTCGATCGCCAGCCCACCCAGCGCGGGGAAGCGATAGCCGATGCTGGCATCGACCAGCACGCGCGCACCGACCGACTGATCGTTCAGGTAGGTGAAGTACCGCTTCGACATGTAATCCGCACCGGCGCGCGCGAAGAAGCTGCCATTGTCGAACACCAGTTCGCCCTTCGCCATATGCTCCGGCGTGTCGACCACGGTCTTGCCCTCGGTCGCGGTCAGCACCGCGCCGGCGACGTTGCGGACATCGTCCTGATACGTCGCCTTGTTGTACGAATAGCTGGCGAAGGCGGAAAAGCCGCCGGCGATCCGGTAATAAGCGGACAGTTCCGCGCCATAGCTTTCGACGCTGCCCGCATTGTTCAGCGTGGGCGGGTTGCCGATGATCCCAGCCCCGTTGGCGAAGGTCAGCAGCCGGTCGGAGAAGTCGACATAATAGCCGACCGCCGACAATTGCAGCCCGCCGGTGCGCAGGCGCACGCCACCCTCCGCGGTCTTCGACGTCTCGGGCTTCAGCGTCGTGCGGATCGCGTTGAACCCGACCTGCGTGATCGCGAACGGCCCCGTCGTCGCGGACGACACGAACGCGCGCATGTTCTCCGTGTAGCTCGCGAACACCTCCGCACCGCCGCCCAGGCGGAACACCGCGCCGACCTGAGGCAGGAACCAGTCCTTCGACTGGATCTCACCCGCGACCAGCGTACCGGTCGTCAGGTTCGCGCGGTTCTGGACGCGCATCCCCTTCCACCCGCCGTTCAACGTCAGGTCGCCCAGCGTCAGCGTATCGGCGATGTAATATTGCAACGTGAAGGTGTCGTACTTGCCGTCCCACTGGGTGGCGAACGGGTCCTTCTGGAATTCGAGCGTCTCGCGATTGGGCGTCGCGGCGCTGGTCATGCCGTAGAAGCGGCGCGCCTGCACGAACGTGTTGCTTTCGACCCAGCCGCCCAGCTCCAGCCGGTTGGCTCCCGTCTCGTACGCGAAGCGGGTCAGGTTGCCGGCGCGGTCGATGCCGTATTCGGTGGTGCGGAACGACAGCGGCGATGCCGTGGTGAGCGTGCCGCCATTGCCGTCCGGCGCGCCCGCGGGGGTGCCGACATAGGGCGTGATCCACGACCCCTGCCCCTTATTCTTGTGATAATAGCTGGTCGAGACGACCGACAATTCCGGCGACAGCTTCGCGTCGAAGGTCACGCCGCCCAGCCAGTCGCGGCGCAGGCCGCCCGCATCGTAATACACGTCGTCGATCGTGCCGATCCCCGACGGGAACGCGAGTCCCGCCGACGGGTAGGGCAAGGGCGCGGCACCGCTGCCGGCGCGCACGGTCTGGTTGGCGTAGATCTGCCCGAGTTGCAGCGCGAGCGGGTAATTGTCGCCGATATTGTCGTTGTTCAGGCCGCGACGACGGATGATGTCGAGGCTCAGATCCTGATAATCGGTCTCGCGCCGGTCGGAGAAGTTCAGGAAGGCGGTGATGCTGCCCAGCCCGGCGATGTCCTTGACGACCTTGCCGTTCGCCTGGTGCTGGCGCTGGTTGCCGTATCCCTTCCACTTGTCGGTCTGAAGAAAACCATAGCTCAGATACCCCTTCAGCCCGTCGCCGAGGTCGCCCGAATCGACGCGGACGAAGGCGCGATAGGTGTCGTCGCTGCCGTACGTGCCGGAACCGACGATATCGAACGCGTTGGACGGCGTGCGACTGACGAACTGGAGCGTGCCGCCGAGGTTGCTGGTCGACGCGGTGCCGATCGAGCCGGCGCCCTGCGCGACCGTGGTGCTGGCAAGGTTTTCGGAGATGATCGCGCGGCTGACGTGCAGGCCGTTGACGTTGCCGTAGCTCATGTCGCCCAGCGGCACGCCATCCAGCGTGAAGCCGAGCTGGTTCTGGTTGAACCCGCGCAGGCTGATCCGCGTCGACCATTCATACGCGCCGAACGCGTCCGACGACTGGAAGTTGACGCCGGGCAGCTTGGCGATCGCCTTCAGCGGCGACGTGCCGGGCGTCAGCCGCTCGAGATCGCTGGCGGTGACGGTCTGGACCTGACGGCTCTGGCCGAAGCCGAGCACGACGATGTCGCCGCCCGCCTGATCGGGAGTGGCCTGATCGTCGGGCGCTCGAACGGCCGGCGACGTGTCGGTGGCGGCAGGAACCGCAGCGGCAGCCTGCACGGACATCTCCTGTGCAACGGCAGCCTGCGCGAACAACGCCGCAGGCGCGACGCCCGCGAGCATCAGAAACTTGGCGATCATGGTCTTGGCCCCTTGGACGGATATGCTTCCCGGTGAGCGGGGCCATGTTCCCATCCGGTGACCGGGTCGTGACGCATCCGTGACGGATGCGTGACGCCCTACTTCATCGGCAGCTCACCAAAGCTGATCTTGATCCGGACCCAGCCGCCCAGGATCTTGCGGTTACCCTCGCGCGGGGGCAGCACGCGGAATTGCCACGCCGCCAGCCGCATCGCCCGCGCCAAGCCCGAGCCGACCGGAGACTCGGCCACCTGGCGGCAATTCTCGACGTGGTAATCCTCGATCATGCGACAGGCGATGATTGCATAGCTGCCCGCCGGCGCGCCGTTGGGCAGATAGCCGTCGAGCTCGGCCTGGGTCGGCCGGCGGTACCAGTCGACGTCGTACAATTGCTCGCCGCCCGGCCCGTCGCCGGGGCCATAGACCTTGCCGCTGCCCTTGCCGGTTCCTGCGGTTTCGGTGCCGGTATCCCCCTTGTCGCCCATCTTGCCGATGTCGGCGGCGTCGAACAGCTCCATGCCTCCGGGCAGCATCTTCAGCGGCACGGGGGCCGGGATCGGCGGCGGTGGCGGTACTACGGCCGGGCCGACCGGAGCCGCTGCAGGCGCCTTGCGCGCGGCGCTGGTGGACCGCGCGACGCTCTTCTGGGGGGTGGGCCGCGTCACATCGTTGGGCGCGGGATAGAGGCTGAAGGTCTTGGGATCGGGATCGACCTCTCGCAGCGGCGGCGGCTTCGGCGCGGCCCAGAACAGCGCGAGGATGATGAGGACATGCGCCACCAGCGCCAGGATCAGCGAGGCGGGCCGACGCCGACCGGGCGAGACGCGGTAACCCGATGCCATCGCCGATCGCCCTAGGATGTGGCGAACGCGGTCGCAATGGGGTTGGGTGCCGAGGGATGCGGACCGACGCTCAATCCTCCCGGCGCGGGCAGGTGGCGCGCCGCAGGCGTGACGGAGGGGCGGCCACAAGCGACAGGCCCGCGGCTGCCCCTCCACCAGCTTCGCTGGTCCCCCTCCCCGTGCCGGGAAAGATTCGAATCAGGCCAGCTTGCCCTCGAAATCGCTCGCGTCGTGGCGTTCGTGGAGCTGTTCCGCGGGATCGCCCATGATTCGGTTGACGATCCGCCCTCGCTTCACCGCCGGCCGTTCCCCGATGCGCTCGGCCCAGGCGACGACGTTGCCGTATTCGTGCGCCGACAGGAACTCCGCCGCCTCGTAGACCTTGTTCTGCACCAGCGCCCCGTACCACGGCCAGATCGCGATATCGGCGATCGTGTACTCGTCGCCCGCGACGTACGGCACCTCGCCGAGCCGGCGGTTCAGCACGTCGAGCTGGCGCTTCACCTCCATCGCATAGCGGTCGATCGCATATTCGATTTTCACCGGCGCATAGGCGTAGAAATGCCCGAAGCCGCCGCCCAGCAGCGGCCCGGCCCCCATCTGCCAGAACAGCCACGACAGCGTCTCCGCACGGGCGGCGCGGTCCGCGGGCAGAAACGCGCCGAACTTCTCCGCGAGGTAGACGAGGATCGATCCGGACTCGAAGACGCGCACCGGCTTCTCGCCGCTATGATCGACCAGCGCCGGGATCTTGGAATTGGGATTGGCGGAGACGAAGCCGCTGCCGAACTGGTCGCCATCCATGATGCGGATCAGCCACGCGTCGTACTCCGCGCCGGTGTGGCCCGCCTCCAGCAATTCCTCCAGCAGGATCGTCGCCTTCTGACCGTTTGGCGTGGCGAGCGAGTATAATTGCAGCGGATGTTTGCCGACGGGCAGGTCCTTGTCGTGCGTTGGCCCCGCGATCGGACGGTTGATGCTGGCGAAGCGGCCACCGGCCTCGCGGTTCCAGGTCCAGACCTTGGGCGGCTCGTAGCTGGTATCCGTCATTGGGGCTCCTTCGCAACAGTTGCGACCGGGCGTAATCTATGGTCCACCACCCCCGCCCTCAAGGAAGCGGCGGGAGAGAATGATGCTGAAGCACGGTCTGGCGGCATTTGCCGTTGCGGGAATGGGTGGCTTGCTGGTCGCCGGAACGACGCCGCTGGGCGCGCAGGCGGTGGCGAAGCGCACCGATCCCGCGATGATGGCCGCGATCGCCGCGCCGGAGCGCAGCGCCGCCAACCGCGCCCGCGACAAATACCGCCACCCGGCGCAGACGCTGGCGTTCTTCGGTGTCACTCCGGGCCAGACCGTGGTCGAGTTCCAGCCGGGTGGCGGCTGGTACACCGAAATCCTCGCACCCATGCTGTCGGCGCGCGGCCACTATATCGGCCTCACCGGCCAGAAGGGGCAGGAGGGGCTGACGAAGCTGCTCGCCGGCGGCGGTACCCGGTACAAGGGCGCGACGGCAGCGGCGCTGGACGTGGCCGCTGGAACGTCGACCGTGCCGGACGGATCGGTCGACACCGTGCTGACGTTCCGAAACGTCCACAATTTGATCATGCAGGGCGGACAGGCCGCACCGAACGCGTTCAAGGCGTTCCACCGCATGCTGAAGCCCGGCGGCACGCTGGGCGTGGTCGACCACCGCCTGCCAGAGGGCATGGACTCGGCGGCGGAGATGAAGAGCGGCTATCTGAAGCGGTCGACGATCGTGAAGCTGGCACAGGATGCGGGCTTCAGGCTGGCCGGCGAGAGCAAGGTCAACGCCAACCCGCGCGATACGCATGCCTGGCCGGACGGCGTGTGGACGCTGCCGCCGACGCTGCGGCTGGGCGACACCGACCGCGCCAGATACGTCGCGATCGGCGAAAGCGACCGCATGACGCTGCGGTTCGTCAAGGCGAAGTAGCGGTTTTCACGCCCTCCCCTTCAGAAGAAGACCCTTGCTCCCCTTCCCTTGGGGAGGGGCTGGGGGAGGGCTTCGCCGCGGGCGACCCGCCAAGGCTCCACCCCACCCCGTCCCTCCCCTGAAGGGGAGGGAGAAGCGCGAGGACGTCAGGCCTTCCGAGCCCGCCCCGTCTCAGCCCGCCGGCTTCGCCCCGATCTTGATCCCCGCCGCCATCGGCTGGCTCGGCGGCAGCGCGAGTTCCCCCGCCGGGAAACCGTTCGACTGGAAGATATACGCCTCGATATCGGCGACGGTCTTGCCGCTCAGGCTGCCCGGCGCGTTCAGCGGCATCGTCGTCTGGATGCGCCCGAGCAGGTCGCCCGCCGACGTGTTGTTCCAGTTGTTCAGGAAGCCGCTGCCCGTCAGCGCCGGCGCGACGTCGATCCCCGAGAGCGAGTCGCCGTGGCATGCGGCGCAGTTCGCCGCATAGGCGGCCTTGCCGCGCGTCGCCTGTTCGGCGGTGTAGACGCCGCTCCACACGCTGCGTTCGCTCGCCTGCGCATTGGCGACGACGGCGGCCCCGAACATCGTGGTCGCCGCGGCGAGCAGCCACAGGCCGCGAGTCTTGTCGATCATGGTCATCACGCTACTCCCGGAAGCCGATACGCGACCAGCTCGGCACTGTAGTTGCCGCCACCAATCGCGACGACGATATATTGTTTGTTCGCAAGTCGATAGGTCATCGGTGAGCCGCTTTGCGGGGCGGACATGTACACCGCGCCCTTCTCCTCCCCGGTGGCCTTGTCGTACGCGCGCAGCATCGCGCCGCGCACGCCGTATTCGTTGGTGTAGAACCCTGCCTCGCCACAGATCACCAGCGTCTTGGTCACCAGCGGGCCGAGGTTGCCGGCGCGACCGGTGCGCGGGATCTTCAGCCCCTTCAGCTTGGGGTGGTTGCGGACGTTGTCCGGCGTCTCCCCGTGCGCCACCTGCCACGCGATGTCGCCCTTGGTCAGGTCGATCGCGGTGATCCGCCCATAGGGGGGCTTGAGCAGCGGCAGGCCCTGTACCGCCAGATACCCCGGCGGCGGCGCCTGCACCCCGCCCGGCGCGCCACCCGGCGGTGGCGCGACCGGCGGTGCGCCGGTGTTGGCCGTACCCGGAGGGGCACCAGCAGCGGCCGGCGGTGCACCCGGTGGCCGCGCACCGGCGGGCATCGGCGCGCCCATCGCGGTCTGCGGCCGCACGCCCGATCCCGCGATCCCGTGCACCTGCGGGAATTCGGATACGTTCATATCGGTGTTCGGGACGATCCCGACCACCGACGGTTGCGTCTTCGAATAGACGTAGACGGTGTGCGTTTCGGGATCGTAGCAGCCACCGGGCCAGTTGGTCCCGCCCTGGATACCGGGATTGGTGATCGTCCCCCAGCGGCCCGGCTTGCTGACCACGGGCGGCGTGTAGAGCGGGCCGATCTTGTACGACTTCACCATTTCTACCGCCTCGGCGCGCAGCTCTGGCGTGAAGTCGATCAGGTCATCGATCGTCACGCCCTGCATGTCGTAGGCGGGCGGCTTGCTGGGGAAGGGCTGCGTCGGCGCATACCATTCGCCGGGCACATCGCCCGCCTCCACCTTGCGCTCGACGATCGGCCAGATCGGTTTCCCCGTCTCGCGGTTCAGGACGTAGAGGAACGCCTGCTTGGTGGGCTGGGCCAGCGCCTTGACAATGCGGCCCTTGACCGGGATGTCGCACAGGATCGGTGCGCAGGGAATGTCGCGGTCCCACAGGCCGTGATGGACGAGCTGATAATGCCAGCGGCGCACACCCGTTTCCAGGTCGAGTGCGACGATCGATTCGCCGAACAGCGCATTGCCGCGGCGGAACATGCCCATCTCGTCACCGGTCGGCAGTTCGACGGGAATGTAGACCAGCCCGAGCTGCTCGTCCGCCGACATCTCCGCCCAGACGCCGCCGTTGCCGGCCTCGTCCGCATCGCCGTTCAGCCAGCTGTCGTAGCCATACTCGCCCTTTTTCGGGATGGTGTGGAAGATCCACTTCCGCTTGCCGGTCCGCACGTCGAATCCGCGGACATAGCCCTTCACGTTCTTGCGCACCGCCGGCACGTCGCCCGCAGTGTGCGCAGCCCCGACCACCACCGTGTCGCGGGCGACCAGCGGCGTCGCGTGCAGCCCGACGTCGGCGGTTTCCAGATCGAGTTCCTGATCGAAATCCTTCTTCAGGTCGACGATGCCGTTCACACCGAATTCGGGGTCGGGAACCCCCGTCGCCGCGTCCAGCGAGACGAGTTGGTACCCCGTCGTCACGTACAGCACGCGTTCCTTGACGCCGTCCGTCCAGTAGGAGCAGCCATGCCCGGACAATTGCCGCGGCGAGTTCAGCGCGCGCTGTCCCTCGTCCAGCCGGTGCATCCACAACAGCTCGCCGCTCGCCGCATCCAGCGCGATGCAGTCGCGTCGCGATCCCGCCGGCAGGAACAGCCGTCCCTTGACCAGCAGCGGCGTCGGTTCGAATTGGTACTCCTTGCGCGCGCCGAACACGTCGGTCTTCACGCTCCAAGCGATTTCCAGATCGCCGAAATTGGCGGCGTTGATCTGGTCCAGCGGCGAATAGCGCGTGTTCGCCACATCCGCCGCATAGTGACGCCACTCTGTGTCGGGCAGCGAGGCCGCCGTCGCCTGCACCGCTGCACCCGCCCGCGCGCCGAGCGTCATGACGAACACGGACGCGGCGGTGCCGCTCAACAGGTGACGGCGGGAGATATCGGACATGGTGCTCACCAGCTCACGGCGATGTACTTCGCCTCGCAATATTCGATCAGGCCGTGATGCGATCCCTCGCGGCCCAGCCCGCTTTGCTTGACGCCGCCGAACGGGGCGGCGGCATCGGACACCAGCCCGCGATTGACCGCGACCATGCCGCATTCGATGCGGTCGGCGATCTTCAGCGCGGTCTTCAAATTCTCGGAATAGACGTACGCGGCCAGCCCGTATTCGGTGGCGTTGGCCAGCGCGATCGCCTCTTCCGGATCGTCGAACGGAATCACCGCCGCAACCGGGCCGAACACCTCGTTATCGAGGATTTCGGAGCCGGGCTGAACATTGGCGATCACCGACGGCGGATAGAAATAGCCGTCACCCTCGATCGCCTGCCCGCCCAGCCGCACCTCGGCACCCTTCCCGACCGCGTCGCCGACCAGCCACACGATCTTGTCCACGGCCTTGCGGTTGATCATCGCGCCGCATTGCGTCGCCGCCTCGATGCCCGGACCGACCTTCATCGCGCCCATTTTCTCGACCAGCTTGGCGACGAACGCGTCGTGGATACCGCGCTGTACGTAGAAGCGGTTGGCGGCGGTGCAGGCCTCGCCCGCATTGCGCATCTTGGCGATCATCGCGCCCTCGACCGCCGCGTCCAGATCGGCATCGTCGAGCACGATGAACGGTGCATTGCCGCCCAGTTCCATCGACGAACTGACGACCGAATCCGCCGCCTCGCGCAGCAGCAGGCGGCCGACCTGCGTCGATCCGGTGAAGGACAGCTTGCGCACGCGCGGATCGTGCAGGATCGCACTGCACACCGGGCCGGGCTTGCTGGTGTTGACCACGTTCACGACGCCCGCCGGCACGCCCGCGCGGCGCATGATCTCCGCCACCGCGAGCGCCGTCAGCGGCGTCTCCGCCGCCGGTTTCAGGATGCAGGTGCACCCCGCCGCCAGCGCCGGCGCGATCTTGCGCGTCGCCATCGCGGCCGGGAAATTCCAGGGCGTAATCAGCAGCGATACGCCGATCGGCTGATACTGGACGAGGATGCGGTTACCGCCCGACGGGGAGATGCCGAGTTCGCCGTTGATGCGCACCGCCTCCTCCGCATACCAGCGGAAGAATTCGGCCGCATAGGCGACCTCGCCCCGCGCATCGCTCAGCGCCTTGCCGTTCTCCAGCGAGATCAACTGCGCCAGCCACTCCTGCTCGGCCATCATCGCGTGGAAACAGGCGAGCAGGATGTCGGCGCGCTTGCGTGGAGCGGTCGCCGCCCAATCGGCCGCCGCCGCCGCCGCGGCATCGACCGCGGCGATCCCCTCCGCGATGTCGCCGTCCGCGACGCTCGTCAGGATGCTGCCGTTCGCCGGATCGTCGACGTCGATCCGCGCGCCGCTCGCCGCCTCCATCCACTGTTCGCCGATCAGCAGGCCGGTGGGGATCGCGAACGGTCCGTCGCGACCATGCGCAGGCGGCGGGGTATAGGTGGTGCCGGTCATGTCGTTGCCTTGTCGTTCAAGCAGCATGGAGGGAGGCCCGGTCGCCGGCGAACGCCGCGCGCGTGATGGTCTGCATCGCCGCCAGGTCGAGCGGCCGGGGGTTGTTCTTGATCAGACGCGCGGCGTTCAGCGAATATTCGGCGACGTAATCCTGCTGGTCCGCGCGCAGGCCCAGCGCCTCGAGCGACGGCGGGATTTCGATCTTCGCGAACAGCTCCGCCACCGCTTCGATGAAGGACTGCGAGCGATCGGCGGCGGTCGCGCCACCGATCCCGACCAGCTCCGCCAGCTCCGCAAAGCCGTCCGTGCAGGCGGGGCGATTGAACTGCATCACGAACGGCAGCAGCGTCGCGACGCCCTGCCCATGCGCGGTGTGCGTCAGATTGCCGACCGGATATTGCAACGCGTGCGCCGCAGCGGTCCCGGCGGTCCCGAACGCGCAACCGGCGGCGAGCGAGGCGAGCATCACGCCCTCACGCGCTTCCATGTCGCTGCCGTCGACGAACGCACGCTCCAGATACCGGAAGATGTTGGTCACCGCCAATTTGGCGAAATGATCCGACAGCATGTTCTTGCCGACGAACACATGCTCCTCGGTCAACATCGCGTCGACCGGGCGGGCCAGCGTCGTGTACGCCTCCACCGCATGCGTCAGCGCGTCCGCCCCCGAAAAGGCGGTCAGACCCGGCGGGCAGGTGACGGTCAGCTCGGGGTCGCAGATCGCGATCTGCGCGATCAGGTGGGGGCTGGCGATGCCGACCTTCGCGCCGCGTTCCTCGTCGGCGACGACCGCGACCGGCGTCGCTTCCGATCCGGTGCCGGAGGTCGTCGGCACCGCGACCAGCGGGATCACCGGGCCGGGCACCGCGAACTCGCCGTAATAGTCGCGCACGCTGCCGCCGTGGGTCAGCAGCACCGCGACGACCTTCGCCAGATCGAGCGAACTGCCGCCGCCGATGCCGATCACCACGTCGGCCCCGTAGCCGCTGCCCTGCGCGACGCACGCATCGATCGAGCGCAGCGGCAGGTCGGGGATCGTGCCGTCGAATACCCGCGTCTCGACGCCGTGCGCGGTCAGGTCGTCGACCATCGCCGCGAACTCGGGCTGCGCCGCCTGCCGCTCGTCGGTACAGATCAGCGCGCGCCGACCGACGCGGGCGGTGGCGGAGCCCAGCGCCGCGCGCTGCCCGCGGCCGAACAGGATGCTGCGGGGCAGGCGCAGCGCGCCGAACATGGGAGCGATGTCGGTCACCGGGCGCTGCCGGTCTTGAGGTAGGCGATCACGTTGGCGCGGTCCTGTGGATTGGCGATCGGCGCGGCCATCATCTTCGTGCCGGGCACCGTCTTCGTGGGGCCGCTGAGGAAGCGGGAGAGGTTGGCCTCGTCCCATTTCAGCCCGGCGGCTTTCATGGCGGGGGAATAGCGATAGGTCGGCAACGATCCCGCCCGCCGTCCGACGACGCCGACGAGGTTGGGACCGATGCCGCTGACGCCGGTCGGGGCCAGCGAATGACACCCGGCGCAGCGCGCGAACACCGTCTTGCCCTTGACCGGATCGGCGGCGGGCAGCGGCGCGGCGTTCGTCGCCACGCCGCCGCCAGCAGCGATCGCGACGACGGCGATACCGCCCGCGACGGCGAACATTCCGACCATCGATCGACCGTTGTGGAAACGCGTCATGCGGCGACGACCTCCTCGGGCACGTAAAGCCGGCGCGAGGCGTCGATCCACAGGAACAGGATGGCGGCGATCAGGCACAGCACCGCCAGCACCATGAAGGCGGGGAACCAGCCGCTCATCGTCACGATATAGCCGGTGACCGCGGCGGCGATCGCCGCGCCCAGATTGCCCAGCGTGTTCATGACCGCGGACACCGATCCGGCGAACTCGCCGCCGATATCCAGCGTCACCGCCCAGGACACGCCGACCGTCAGCTCCAGCCCGAACAGCGCGACGCAGAAACACGCGATGCTGGGGATCGGCGCGTCGAGGGCCGCGGCCAGCGGGATCATCGCCGCCGCGGTCAGGAACCCGATCACCGCGATCACCCGGCGCGCCAGCTTCAGCCCGGCCCCGCGCTTGACCAGCAGGTCGGACGTCCACCCTCCGGCGAGATCACCGAGCACGCCCGCCATCAGCGGCATGCTGGCGAACAATCCCATCACCGCGATGTCGAACCCGCGCGTGTCGTGGAGGTATTTCGGAAACCACGTCAGGAAGATGTTGATGCAATAGGCGTAGCAGAAATACATCGCCGACAGCAGCCAGAGCTGGGGATTGGCGAGCAGGCGACGCCACGGCACCTTCGCGCGCGCGGGTCCGCTACCCAGCGCGTCCTCGATCATCGCGCACTCGGCGGCATTGACCGACCGGTGCGTGCGCGGCGTGTCGCGATAGTACCAGAACCACAGCAGCGCCCACGCGATACCGACCACCGCGAACAGCAGGAACGGCATGCGCCAGCCGAAATCGACGATCAGCAGGGCGACGAACACCGGCGTCACCGCCCCGCCCAGCCGCGCGCCGGCATGCGTCAGGCCCTGTGCCCATCCGCGCTCCGCCGGCAGCATCCACCGCGACAGCGAGCGCGTGGCGATCGGGAACGCCCCCGCCTCGCCCATCCCGAACAGGAACCGGCACACCATCATCGACCCGGCCGAAAACGTCAGCGCGGTCGCGGCAGTGAAGGTCGACCACCAGAGCACCACGCCGGTCAGCGCGCGGCGCGGCCCGAACCGGTCGCCCAGCCAGCCGCCCGGGATCTGGAAAAAGGCATAGGCGAATTGGAACGACGCGAAGATCCACCCCATCGTCACCAGCGAGAAGCCGAACTCCTTCTGGATCGACGGTGCCGCGGTCGCGATGACGACCCGGTCCATATAGGTGATGAGGTAGGCGAGGACGGTCAGCCACAACACGACATGCCGCACGCGCGTCGGCCGCACCGATGCAGCACCGTCGCCGACGCGGGGAACGGCCGCCGACGGCACGATCGTGTCGGTGATGCCCGCCCCCGCGACGCTCACGGCTTCGCGGCTCCGCAGGCATCCGCCGCCCGGCCGACGCAGGTCTGCCAGATGGTCGGCACCTTGCGCCCGGCGATATAGACGGAGGAGATCGCCCGCGTGTTGCGGATGTCGGCAACGGGATCGCGGTCGAGCACGAGCAGATCGGCCCATTTGCCCTTCTGCACCGTGCCCGCCTCGTTCGAGCCCAGGAAGCTGGCGTTGGTCCCGGTCGCGGCGGTGATCGCCTGCAACGGGGTCACGCCCGCCTTGACCATCAGCTCCATTTCCCAATGGGCGAAATAGCCGGGGAATCGCGCGGTCGGCCCGCTGTCGGTGCCCATCCCGTACTTGACGCCCGCTTTCGCCTCCGCCGCGAAGCTCGCCATCGCGTTGGTCAGCACCTTCGGATACTTCGGGAAGGTCGGCGACGCGGCGAGCCGCTGCTGCCGCTCGTCGCTTTTCAGCGTCGCGACGGTCGACGGTGCGACCCCACGCGAGAAGAACGGATCGTCCACGAACGGTAGCAGCGTGTACGTGAAGCTGGCTTCGCGGCTCAGCGTCGACGCCAGCTGCCACGTACCACGCGCCTTCATCGCCGCGATCAGCGGCGCATCCGCGACGCGGTCGCGTACCTGATGCATGAACACGTCGACGCCCTCGCGCGTCAGTTCCGCGGCGTTGTCGTAATAGAAGATGTGCGCCGCCGCCTTTTTGTCGGCCTTGTGCGCGGCGGCGATGACGGCGGTGCTGACCGGATAGGGCATGCGCTCCGCAATGGTGCCGAACTCGTCGTCCATCCACAGTTTGACGAAGTCGTCGCCCTTGGCCGTCTCGCGCTCGACCATCGCGGTCGCTTCCGCGGGGGTCGCGACCGACTGGTCCAGACCGGGCACGCCGCCATAGCTGCCCTTGAACACCACGCCGCGCCCGGCGGTATAGGCGCGCGCCATCTCGACCCGGCCGATCCGCCGCTGGTCGGCGATGACGTCGTGGATCGTGTCGCCGTCGGTGCCCAGCGTGTAGACCGACGTCACGCCGTAGGCCGCGTACAGGCGAAGCTGCGCCTCGATATTGGCGCGGTCATAGTATTTGGTGAAGTTCTGGTCGACGCCGTTCACCAGCCCCAGGTGCACGTGGCTGTCGATGATGCCCGGCATCAGGTATTTGCCGCGCAGGTCCTCGCTGGTGGCGGACTTGGCCGCGGCCGGTCGCCGGCCCGACGGCCCTACCCAGGTGATGCGACCGTCCGTCATCACCAGCGCCTGATCCGCCACCGGGGCGCGGCCGGTGCCGTCGATCAGCGTGAAATGGTCGAGGACGACGGTTTCGGCAAAGGCTCCCCCGCTCAGGCACATCGTCGAGATCGCCGCACCGAGGCGGATCGCTGTGTATACCCGGCGACTTGGGCGAATCCGCCGCATCGCTTACCTCTCCATGTCATATCCTATATGATCTGGTTAGGCAGCGTCGCGGAGGCTGTCAAGCGGGCGTAACGTCCATCCGCGGTGGAGATCAGTCCGTGGTCGGCGTGGTTTCCGCCAGCACGCGATCCATCCGCATCTGCGACCGCTCCAGATGATAGCGGACGGCTTGCTCGGCCGCCGCGGGATCGTGCGCGACCAGCGCGTCGATGATCTTGCGGTGCTCCTCCGCCGCCTCGTTGGGTGCGTTCGTCGCATACAGCGCGCGGAAGATATGCAGATGCGCGTGCAGCCGGTCGATCGCTTCCTCGATCAGGCGATTGCCGCTGCCGGTCGCGATCAGGCGGTGCAGCTTGGCGTCCGCCTCGGCGAACCGCGAATAGGCGCGCGCGTCGCCCGCCACCACGCTCGACATGTCGCGATCGATCGCCTCCAGAATCGCGATCGAGGCATCCGTCATCGCCTCCGCCGCGCGCGCCGCGGCATAGGGCTCGATCAACTGGCGCAGCGTGTACAGGTCGCGCACCTCGTCGCGCGTCATCTGGGGGCTGGCGCGATAGCCGACGTTCGGCATCTTGAAGACCAGCTTCTCCGCCTCCAGCTGGCTCATCGCCTCCCGCACGGGGGTCTGCGAAATGCCCAGCTGCCGCGCGACGGTGTCGATCGCGATCCGCTCCCCCGGCGCGATCGACAGGCTCATCAATTGCGTCAGCAGATATTCGTACGCGCGCTCGACCATCGTCGGGCCGGGCACCGGCTTCGCCGCACGCGTGCGGGCCGGCACCGGGATAGTTTGTTCAATCTGCCGCACAGCCAAGGGATCACCACCCGGTTCGAGTTCGTGAAATCATATAGGTTTTTGGCTTTTGAAGTAAGCGGATTTTGCTTGTGGGGTGGGAACGTTACCTGCGAACGAATACAATATTCTATCGCTCCCGTTCCGGTTACGGCAGGCGAAACGACGATCGTCAGGAGTATCGATGACGCGCCTTCTCCGCCCCCTGACGATTGCCCTCCTCCTCGTATCGCCTGCCTTCTCGCAGACCGCCAACCCGGCGGAGTGGGAGCAGCCGACCGTCATCCGTCAGGGTGCGGAGCCGATGCACGCGACGTTCGACGGGTTCGAGACGCGGCGCGGCGCACTGTCCCGCGACGTCGCGAAGTCCCGCTATCATGTGTCGCTCGACGGCGCGTGGCGGTTCCGCCTGTCGCCCACTCCGGAAAGTCGGCCGACCGGGTTTCAGCGGCCCGATTACGACGTGTCCGGCTGGGGCACGATGCAGGTACCCGGCATCCTTCAGGCGGCGGGCCACGGCGGCCCGGTGTTCGTCGGCAGCGGCTATCCGTTTCCGCGCAACCAGCCTTGGATCGACCACAAGCTCAACGAGGTCGGATCGTACCGCCGCGACTTCGTCGTGCCGCCGCATTTCGCCGGCCGCCGCCTGCTGCTGACGGTCGGCGCGGCGGGCGCGGCCTATTACATCTGGGTCAACGGCGTCCGCGTCGGCTATTCGGAGGACTCCAAGCTCCCCGCCGAGTTCGACGTCACCGCCGCCGCGAAGCCCGGCCGTAACAGCGTCGCGATCGAACTCTACCGCTATGCCGACGGCAGTTACCTGGAGGATCAGGACTTCTGGCGCGTCAACGGGTTCGAACGCAGCGTCACGCTCTACGCCGCCCCCGAGACCCGGTTGCGCGACCTGTCGGTCGTGGCGGGGCTCGATCCAGCCTATCGCGACGGCACGCTTGCGCTGAAGGTCGACGTGGCCGGCGAGACGCGTCCGACCCGCGTCCGCGCGACGCTACTAGACGGCAAGACGCCGATCCTGACCCGCGACGGCGACGTCACGAGCGGCGGCGTCACCCTGAACGGCACGATCCCCGCCGTCCGCCGTTGGACCGCGGAAACCCCGGAACTCTACACGCTGCTTGTCGAACTGCTCGACGCCGACGGGAAGCTGATCGAGGCGACCAGCCGTCGCGTCGGCTTCCGCACCGTGGAGGTCGCGGGCGGCGAGGTCCGCGTCAACGGCCGCCGCATCATGATCCGCGGCGTCAACCGCCACGAACACGACCCCCGCACTTTCCGCATCGTGTCGGAGGCGACGATGCGCCGCGACATCGAACTGATGAAGCAGGCCAACATCAACGCGGTGCGCACGTCACACTACCCCAACGACCCGCGCTGGTACGACCTCGCCGACGAATACGGCCTGTATGTGATGGACGAGGCCAATATCGAGAGCCACGGTTATCTCAGCCTGTCGCAGGAGCGGAACAACGACCCCTCCGTCCTGCTCGGCAACGATCCGAGGTGGCAGCCCGCGCATCTCGACCGCGTCCAGCGCATGGTCGAACGCGACAAGAACCATCCGTCGATCATCTTCTGGTCGCTGGGCAACGAGACCGGCATCGGTTCGAGCTTCGAAGCCGCGGCGAAATGGGTGAAGGCGCGCGACCGCACCCGCCTCGTCAGCTTCCTCGGCTGGAGCATGAGCGGGTGGCGGCACCCGGTGAACACCTATGTCGATATCTTCGCGCCGATGTACGACGATATCGGCAAGATCGCCGACTATGCCGAACAGCCCGGCCTGACCCAGCCGCTGATCCTGTGCGAATACGCCCACGCGATGGGCAACAGCCTCGGCAACTTCGCCGATTACTGGGAGGTCTTCCGCAGCCACAAGAAACTGCAAGGCGGCTTCGTCTGGGACTGGGTCGACCAGACTATCATTGAAAAGGACGCGAAGGGCCGCGAATATTGGGCACAGGGGCCGGACTTCGCCAACAAGGGCGGGGACGACAGCCCGGTCGGCGACGGCGTGATCCGCTCCGACCGGACGCCCGACCCCGAATATTACGAGCTGGCCAAGGTGCAGTCGCCGATCGCGTTCGAACAGATGCGGCCGGGCTTTGCGGTGACCAACCGCCACGATCATATCGACCTCTCGCGCTTCACCCTCGACTGGACGATGATGGAGGACGGCCGCGCCGTCGCGACGGGGAGCATACCGACACCGCTTTTGGCCCCCGGCGAGCGCGCGCCGCTAAACTTCCGACCGCCTGCGGCCCAGAAACCCGACGCCGAACGAATCCTCGTCCTGCGCGCGCGGGCGAAAGCGGGCGCGATCCCGATGGTCCCTGCCGGCTATGTCGTCGGCTGGGAACAGTTCCCGCTGACCGCCCCCCGCGCGCTCGCCCCCTCTCCCGCTACATCGGTGCGTCCCACCGAAGCGGCAGACGCCCTGACGCTCGCCGCCGGCGACGCGGTGCTGACGATCGACCGCGCGACGGGGCTGGTGCGACGCTATGCCCGTAACGGCCGCACGCTGCTGACCGGCGGCGCACCCGATTTCTGGCGCGCACCGACCGACAACGACATCGGCACCGGCGTGACGAAGTCGCACGCGATGTGGAAGCAGTTCTCCGAAAACCGCCGCGTCTATGCGGTGGCGGCAGAGGGCGACGCCATCGTCGTGCACCACGACATGGGCGTGGGGTCGGTCAAGACGGTCACGCGCTGGACGATGGCGACCGACGGCACCGTCCGCGCCGACGTACAGTTCACGCCGATCCGCGACACGCTTCCCGACCCCTTGCGCGTCGGCCTGACCTTCGCGACGCCACCCGCGCTCGACCATGTCCGCTGGTACGGTCGGGGGCCGCAGGAAACCTATCCCGACCGCAAGACCGGCGGCCAGATTGCGATCTGGCAGGGCGCGCTCGCCGACCAGTATCACGGCTATGCCCGCCCGCAGGATTCCGGATCGAAGCAGGACGTACGCTGGGTCGCACTATCGGGAAGCGGCACGCCCTCGCTGCGCGTCACCGGCGCGCAGCCGCTGGCGGTCAACGCCCTGCCCTTTCTCTATTCGGACCTCAGCACGGCCAGGCACAGCAGCGACATCCGCCCGCACGGCGACGGCACCTTGCTGATCGACGCCGCGCAGGCGGGCGTCGGCGGCGACACCGGCTGGAGCCTCGATGGCCGCCCCCACATGCCATATCGCATCCCGCTGAAGCCGCTCCGCTGGTCGTTCACGATTGGCGCGGATCGCTAACCGCCGGCGAACGTCGATCCGGTTTAAGCGCTGGCGTCTGCAGCCGGGTTGCGCTCTACTCCACCTGTCTTCGGGGGAGGGTGGCATGAATACATCGATGGGCACCGTTGCGGCACTGGCGTTGGCGGCGCTGGCAGGATGTGGCAACAGTGGTGACGCGCCCGGTAATGCGACTGCCACGACCACGACCGCCACCTGGAACGCCGAGGACGCCTGCGCCATCCTCGACAAGAATGTCGCGGCGGCGGCGTTGGGCATCGGCGTCACGAAGACCGAACTCGGCAGCGTATCGCCCGCGGCCGAGGGACGCGCGGCGTTTTCGATGTGCACCTACACGCTGGCCGACGGTGGCCAGATGATGCTGCTCACCCGCACCGCCCCCAATGGCGACTTCGCGTCGTCGGATGTCGAGGCCTCGCGAACCGCCGACGGCACGATGCCCCCCGCCAGCGACGTACCGGGTCTCGGCCGCGCCGCCCTGTGGCGGGATCAGGGCGCACAGTTGCAGGTGTTCCTCGACGACAGACGCTATGTGGCGATCAACCTGTCCGGCCCGTCCGCCACCGGTGACGCGAAGGGCCGCACTATCGCAGTAGCCAAGAAAATGCTGTAATCCGTGCGAGTTGGTCAGAAAAGCGGAAGAGGATAGCCGGTGGAGATCGAACGACGTGACGTGTTGCTGTCCGCTGCGGCGCTGGCGATCGGCATGGCCGCCCCCGCCTGCGCCGCCGCTCCGCGCAAGCTGGGCTATGCGATCGTCGGCCTCGGCTATTACGGGCTGAAGGTCATCATCCCGAAATTCGCCGACTGCGAACACAGCCGGCTGGCCGCTGTCGTCAGCGGCGACCCGATCAAGGCGCGGCGCGTCGCCGCCGAACACGGCCTCGATCCGAAATCGGTCTACAGCTACGCCGATTTCGACCGCATCCGCGACAATCCCGATGTCGACATCGTCTATGTCTGCCTGCCCAATTCGATGCACGCCGAATACACGATCCGTGCGGCCAAGGCGGGCAAGCACGTGCTGTGCGAAAAGCCGATGGCGATCTCCGTCGCGGAGTGCGAGGCGATGATCGCCGCCTGCCGCCGCGCCAATCGCCAACTGATGATCGGCTATCGCTCGCATTTCGAGCCGCACAATCTGGAGGCGATGCGCCTTGCCCGCACCGGCGCAGCGGGCAAGATCCGCTACGTCCGCTCCGAACACGGCTTCGTACAGGGCGATCCGCAGGCGTGGCGACTGAAGAAGGCGCTGTCGGGCGGCGGATCGCTGATGGACATGGGAATCTACAGCCTTCAGGCGGCGCGCTACATGACCGGTGAGGAGCCGATCGCCGTCACCGCGCGCGAGTCCACCGACCGTCGCGATCCGCGCTTCACGGAGGTCGAGGACATCATCGACTGGACGCTGGAATTCCCCTCCGGTGCGATCGCCAGTTGCCAATCGATGTACAGCGCCAACCAGAACCACATCCTGCTGATGGGCGACAAGGGCCGCATCGAGCTGGAGCCGGCGACGCGCTACGACGGCAACCAGATGTGGACCGGCCGCGATGGCCGCGAACAGCAGGTCCAGCCGCCCTCGGCCAACCGCTCGCAATTCGTCGGCCAGCTCGACCACATGGCCGAATGCGCCACCACCAACCGCGAACCGATCGTCTCCGGCGCGGAAGGGTTGCGCGACATCCGCATCGTCGAAGCCATCTACCGCTCCGCCCGCGAAGGAAAGACGGTGCGGCTGTAGCCTCTTCTCCCCTCCCCTTCAGGGGAGGGGCCGGGGGTGGGGCAGTGCCGCGGGCGACCCGCTGGCGACGAGGCCACCCCCGCCCTTCGACGACACGAACTAGCTACCGCTGCCGCCCCGCAACGGCTCCACCACCGCCGAGATATCGCGCTCGCCGAACCCCTCGCGCTCCGCCGTCAGGAACCGCTCGCGTGCCGCAGCGGCGAGGTCCGAGGTGATCCCCAGCCCCGCCAGCGTCTGCCCCGCATAGCCCAGATCCTTCGCCATCAGCGGCACGTAGAAATGCGGATCATACTCGCGCGCCAGCATCCGCGCGGACATCGTCTTGACCATCGGACTGGCCGGCGCGCCCGCGTTCAGCAGCCGTACGGCGGTGTCGGCGTCGAGCCCGCTGCGCTCGATCGCACCCATCGCTTCCGCCAGGCTGGCGACCTGCACGCCGCACAGGAAGTTGTTGATCAGCTTCAGCGTCGCACCGCTCCCGTTCGGCCCGAGCAGGGCACTCTCGGTGCCGAGAACATCCAGCACCGGCTGCGCCCGGTCCAGCGTCGCCGCATCGCCACCCACGAAGAAGCGCAACGCACCGGTCGCCGCCTGCACGCGGCTGCCGGTCACCGGCGCATCGAGGAAGCGGACCCCGCGCGCCTGCGCCTCACCGGCCAGCGTCCTGGTCCACTCCGCGGTCAGCGTGCTGCACTCGATCGCCACCGCGCCGGCCTTCATCGCCGCCAGCGCGCCACCCTCGCCCAGCCACACTGCGCGCGACGCATCGTCCTCCGCCAGCATCGCGACGACCGTGTCGGCACCTTCCACCGCCTCCGCCGCAGTCGCCGCGATCCGCGCGCCGGCCTCGCCCAGCGGTGCGGACCGCGCGGGATTGCGGTTCCAGACCGTCACCGCTAAGCCCTTGTCGAGCAGGCGCTGCGCCATGCCTGCGCCCATGATGCCCATGCCGAGCACCGTCACGTTCGTCATCGCCCGCGTCCTTCTACTTATCCAACATCACCAGAGCCACGCCCTGCCGCGCCAGACGCACGTCCAGCACCGTCGTTCCCTTCGCACCCGCCGTTACGGTCAGCGTTTCGGGTTGCAGCCGCGATGCCGCTTCCAGCTTTGCGTAAAGATCCTGATCCGGCGACTGCACCGACCCCAGCCGCTTCCATTCGGCGAAGGCATTGGCGTGATCTCCGTCGATCCGCCACAGCGTCGCGCGCCCGACCTTGCCGCCACCCCGCTTCAGGCCGGCGACGCTCAGCCGGATCGCCGCGTCCGGACCGGGCAGGTCGTCGTCGTGATAATGCCACAGCAGCACCGCGACCTTGCCGTCCGCCGTCCGCGTCGCCAGCGTGCCGATATCGGCGGCACCGCGCACGCCCTCCGCCACGACCGTGTCGAGCGGCACCTGCGCATCGCTGGTGGCGGTCAGCCGCTCCGTGCCGAGCTTCGCGAACAGCCGGAACACGTTCAGCACCGGCAGGTCGACACCGTTGGTCGAGAGCTGGCGATATCCCGCGAACCACGGCTGATCCTCGAACTCGAACGACCAGGACAGCACGCCATCCAGATTCACCCGCCGCCGCGCCGCGAGGTCCCAGATGCGCGCGAAGCTGGCGGCGGTGTAGCTCGAATACATCGTGCCGTTGCGATAGTCGTTCGACCGCCCCGGACAGGCCGCGCACCCCTCCGGATCGCTCTCGCCGATCACCACCGGCTTGACCGCGAGCGAGGGGATCGCGGTGGCCTTCACGAAGCCCTTGTCGACCTCCTTCAGGTGCGTCGCAATCCCCATCCGCACATGCCCGTCGACGAAGCTCGGCTGCCCCTTGGCGTGGAACGACAGGAAGTCGGTCGGCGTGCCCGTCGCACCCGTGGCGTAGTTCTTGCCGGACGAGACGTGCTTCAGGAACCCGTCCATGAACGCACCGCCCGCGCCCGCGACATCGGGACCGCCGACCTTCGCGGTCGGCAGCGCGCGGCGTACCGCGTCGATCGCGAAATCGTGCAGCCTGTAGAATTCCTCCGGGCTACCCTGCCAGTAGAAGTCGATGTTCGGCTCGTTCCAGACTTCGAAATACCAGCGCTCGACCTCCGCCCGGCCGTAGCGTTCGACATTGTGCTGCGTCCACCGATAGACCAGCTCCGCCCATGTCTCGTAGCTCTTGGGCGGGTAGGTCCAGCCGGTCGCGATCAGCTTGTAATCGAAACCGGGCCGCCACGAATGCTGGTAGGGCGTGCCCGCAGGTGCGCTCGACATCGCCTCCGGCATGAACCCGATCTGGAGGTACGGACGCACGCCACGCGCGAGGTACGTGTCGATGATGCCGTCGACGATCGTCCAGTCGTAGACCGGCTTGCCGTCCTTCGTTTCGGTATAGGCGTTGGTACTACCCCATTTGAACGCGGGCGTGCCGTCGCCAGTGCTGAGCAGGTTGTGCGCGCGGAAGAACACCTCGCCCGACTTGAGCTTGCCGAGTTCGACCAGCAGCTTCCGCCCGTCCTTCATCGTCGCGTAATTGGGCTCGTCCGCGCCGAAGAAGCGCCACACCGGCGGCAGCGTCCCCACCGGGCGATCCGCCTGCACCGTCACCGCCACCGGCCGCGGTGGCAGCGTCGATTGCGCCGCCGCGCCAGCCGTCCACCCCATCGCCGCCGCGCCGATCGCCGCCCGCCAAATCCTCATTGCATGCTCCCCGTCCGTCCACGTCGCGCTTCACCGGGCGCGCTTCATGTCGGAGTAAAGCAGCTATCCGGCGCTGGCGAAAGCACCCTCCGTCGCGGGTTCCGCCACGCCCCGCATCTCCGCCGCGCCCATCGCTGCGCCGATCAGCAACAGCGTCGGATCGTTCGCACCGACCGCCCGCACCAGGAACGACAGCGCATCCAGCCGCCCGCGGATCAACCGCTCATCCGGCAGCGACACGTTGACCGCGATCATCACCGGCGTCTCCGGCGCCAGGCCGGCGCGGATCAGCTCGCGCGTCACCTCGCCCGCCGCTGCCCGCCCCATATACACCGCCAGCGTCGCATCCGGCCGTGCCAGCGCCGCCCAGTCGAGATCGAGCGGCTCGCCCGCCCTGGCATGCGCGGTGACCAGCGTCAGCGACCGTGCCAGCCCGCGCAACGTCAGCGACAGCGCACCTGACGCGGCGGCGGCGCTGGCGGCGGTGATGCCCGGGCAGACGTGGACGGGAATGCCGTGCACGCCGCACGCCGCGATCTCCTCGGCCGAGCGGCCGAACACCGACGGGTCGCCGCCCTTCAGCCGCACGACGCGCTTCCCGGCGAGCGCGGCGGCGACGATCAGATCGTCGATCGTCCCCTGGTCCTTCGAATGGCGGCCCGATCGCTTGCCGACGCCGACCCGCTCGACACTGTCTGGGATCAGGTCGAGCACACCCGGCCCGACCAGCGCGTCGTAGAAGACGATGTCCGCCGCGGCAATCAGGCGCTCGGCCTTGCGCGTCAGCAGGTCCGGATCGCCGGGGCCGGCCCCGACCAGCCAGACCGTACCGGGGGCGATGATCTCATGCGGCATGCGTCGATCCTTCGGCGAGGAGTTTGGCGAGGGCGGGGCGGCACGACCCGCAATTGGTGCCGGCTTTCAATGCGCTGCCGATCGCGGCGACGTCGGTCAGTCGCTGCGCCGCGATCGTCGACAGGATGGTCTTCAGCCCGACGTCGAAGCACGCGCAGACGATCGGCCCGCGATCGACCTGCACGCCCGGTGCGCGGCCCGCCAGTAGCGTGGGGGCGGCCTGCGGTTCGGCGAGTTGCGCGACCAGCCAGTCGCGGGGCGGCAAGCTGCCGTCCCGCGTCACGAACAGGGCGGCGGCGAGCCGCCCGTCGCGCACGATCGCGATCCGGCGCGTCCCCCGCGCGGCATCGATCGCCTCCAGCCGCTCGCCCGGCGGCAACAGCGCGTCGAGCGCCGCGGGATCGCCGTCACCGGCAAGCTCCCAGGCGGTGCCGCACGGCACGGCCACCCGCGTCGCCCACAGGCAGTCGGGGCGGGCGGCAAGCTCGCCCGCGACGATGACGAAGCCGCGCCATGCGGTGGCGACCGCGGCGATGCTGGCCGGCGTGGCCTTGAACCCCGGCTGCCCTGAGATCGGGTCGGCAAGCGGGCGCGGCAACAAGCCGGTACGCCCGCCGGTCGCGTTGCGATCCGTCCAGTGGATCGGCGTGAACAACTCGCCCCGCCGCTGCGTCGCGGCGACGCGCACCCGGAACAGGCTGTCGCCCTGCGGCGTCATGACCCGCGCCAGTCCGCCATCGGTCAGCGCCAGTGCGGTTGCATCGTCGGGATGGACCTCGACCGCGGGCTCTTCGCGATGCCGGGCGAGCTTCGGCGACAGGCCGGTCCGCGACATCGTATGCCATTGGTCGCGATACCGCCCGGTGTTGAGCGTCATCGGCCAGTCGGCGAGCGGCTTGGCCAGCGGCTTCTGGACCACCGGCACCAGCCGCGCGCGACCGTCCGGCGTCGGATAGCGCCCGTCCGCGAACGGCGTGCCGCCCCAGCGGAACGGCTCCATCGCGTCATAGGCGGCATTGCCCGACGCCGCCTGACCCGGCAGCGCGAACAGCCGCTCGCCCTGATTTTCGTACCCCGATAGGCGGCAATGCTCGCGCCAGATCTCGGCGGGACGATCATAGGCGAAGGCGGTCTTCCACCCCATGCGTCGGCCGACCTCCTTGACGATCCACCAATCGGGCTTCGCCCCGCCGGGCAGCGGCAGGAACGCGCGCTGGCGGCTGATCGTGCGATCCGAATTGGTGACGGTGCCGTCCTTCTCGCCCCAGGCGGCGGCGGGCAGTCGGACATGCGCGTGGACGCTGGTGTCGGTTTCCGCGATCACGTCGCTGACCACGACGAAGGGGCACGCCGCCAGCGCCTCGCGCACCCGTCCCGCGTCGGGCATCGACACGGCGGGGTTGGTCGCCATGACCCACAATGCCTTGATCCGCCCGTGGCCGAGTTCGCGGAACAGGTCGAGCGCCTTCAGCCCCGGCTTGGTCGCCATGTTCGGCGCGGCCCAGAAACGGCCGACGCGCGCGACGTTCTCGGGCGCGAAATCCATGTGGGCTGCCAGCGTCGACGCCAGCCCGCCGACCTCGCGCCCGCCCATCGCATTGGGCTGTCCCGTGATCGAGAACGGCGCCGCACCGGGCTTGCCGATGCGACCGGTGGCGAGATGCAGGTTGATGATTGCGTTGACCTGATCCGTCCCGCTCAGCGACTGGTTCACGCCCTGGCTGAACATCGTCACGGTGCGCGGCGTCGCGGCGAACAGGTCGAAGAAGCGCCTGAGGTCGTCCGGCGCAACATCGCATGTGCGCGCCGTCGACCACAGGTCGCTCCCCTCTCCGAACCCGTTCCAGAAATCGTCGGGAGTCGCGACGTGGCGCTCCAGATAGGCATCGTCGATCGCGCCGTTCGCACGGCACCACGCGAGCAGGCCATGCATCAGCGCGACATCGGTGCCGGGCCGGATCGCGAGGTGCAGGTCGGCTTCGTCGGCGGTTTCGGTGCGGCGCGGGTCAATAACGACCAGCTTCGTACCCCGAGCGACACGCGCAGCCATGATCCGCTGATACACGACCGGGTGACACCACGCGGTGTTGCTGCCGACGAGCACGATCAGGTCGGCGGCGTCGAGATCGTCGTAGCTGGCCGGCACGATATCCTCGCCGAACGCGCGCATATGCCCCGCGACCGCGCTCGACATGCACAGGCGTGAATTGGTGTCGATGTTCGCGGAGCCGATGAAGCCCTTCATCAGCTTGTTGGCGACATAATAATCCTCGGTCAGCAATTGGCCGGAGACGTAGAAGGCGACGCTGTTCGGGCCATGCTTCGCGATCGTATCGCGGAAGCGTTTGGCGACGAGATCGAGCGCCTTGTCCCACGACGCCCGACGCTGGCCGATCATCGGATGGAGCAGGCGGCCATCGAGGCCGATCGTCTCGCCGAGGTGCGTGCCTTTGGAACACAGCCTGCCGCGATTGGCCGGGTGATCCGCATCGCCCGCGATCGTCGCGGTGCGCTCGCCGGTCGGCGTCGCGAGTATCCCACACCCGACCCCGCAATACGCGCACGTGGTCTTGGTCGCGCTCAAAGCCCCTCCCCTTCAGGAGCGTCGGGTGAACCGCGCCCCGCGCGGTTCAGGTCAGGCTGGGAGCCTGACCGACCCGACGCTGGGTTGGGGTGGGGCCTGTCCGCGAGCGCTGATCTCGGTGAGACACCACCCCACCCCCAACCCCTCCCCTGAAGGGGAGGGGCTTTTCTTTGGAAGCCCCGCAGCATCACGCCGCCGCCTTCAGCACGCTGGTCCGGCAGATCAGCACCCGCCCCGCGGACACCTTCACCGGTACCACCGGCGTACACCCCTTGTCCTCGCCCAGCGCCTCACCCGTCGTCAGCGAGATGCGCCAGTTATGCAGCGGACACGCCACCGCGCCGCCGTGCACGATCCCCTGCGACAACCGCCCATGCTTGTGCGGACACCGGTCGAGCAACGCGAAGACCTTGCCGTCGCCGGTGCGGAACACCGCGATGTCGTCGCCGCCGGTCACCTGTACGGTGCGGCTGCCGCGGACGGGGATTTCATCGACCCAGCCGATGTCGAGCCATTCGCCGATCATGCCATTTCCCTCGCTGCATCGATGGGCGTGAAGACCGCCATCGGCGCGTGCTGCTCGCGGGCGTCACCGGCGGCGCGGGCGGCCCAGGGGTCGTCCTGCATGAACGTCTGCGAATAGCGGAACCGGGCAGCCAGCGCGTCGCGGCCCTCGGCGTCATCGGCGATGCGTTCGCGGATATACTCGACCCCGATCCGCTCGATCCACGGCGCGGTGCGCTCCAGATAGCGCGCCTCCTCGCGGTACAACTGGATGAAGGCGGCGCAATAATGCATCGCCTCTTCCTCGGTCGTGACCTTGCAAAGGAAGTCGGTGGCGCGGACCTTGATGCCGCCATTGCCGCCGACGTGCAGCTCGTAACCGCTGTCGACGCAGACCACGCCGAAGTCCTTGATCGTCGCCTCGGCGCAATTGCGCGGGCAGCCGCTGACCGCGATCTTGAACTTGTGCGGCATCCACGACCCCCAGGTCATGCGCTCGACCTTCACGCCCAGCCCGGTCGAATCCTGCGTCCCGAAGCGGCACCATTCGCTCCCGACACAGGTCTTCACCGTGCGCAGCGACTTGCCGTACGCATGGCCGCTGACCATCCCGGCGGCGTTGAGGTCCGCCCACACTGCGGGCAGATCCTCCTTCTTGATCCCGAAGATATCGAGCCGCTGGCCGCCCGTGACCTTGACCATCGGCGCGTCGAACTTCTCGACCACATCGGCGATCGCGCGCAGTTCCTTGGGTGAGGTGAGCCCGCCCCACATCCGCGGCACCACCGAATAGGTGCCGTCCTTCTGGATGTTGGCGTGCAGCCGTTCGTTGACGAAGCGGCTCTGCTGGTCGTCCTTATACTCGCCCGGCAGCGCGCAGAGCAGATAGTAATTCAGCGCCGGCCGGCACGACGAACAGCCGTCCGGCGTGCTCCACGTCAGCTTCTGCATCACCTCCGGGATCGAGCGCATATCCTGCGCGACGATCTCGCGCCGCACGTCGTCGTGGCCGAAGCTGGTGCATTTGCACATCGTCTTCACGGTACGCTCGCCCGAGTAATCGTCGCCCAGCGTCACCGCCAGCAGCGTCTCGACCAGCCCGGTGCACGACCCGCACGACGCCGACGCCTTGCAGGTGGCGCGCACCGCATCCAGCGTGGTGTTGCCCGCGCCGATGCACGCGACGACCTTGCCCTTGGTGACGCCGTTGCAGCCGCAGATCTCCGTCTCGTCGGAGAGCGCCGCAACGGCCGCCTTAGGGTCCGCCGCGCCTCCTCCCGAGGCGAAGGCTTGTCCGAAGATCAGCATGTCGCGGATCGCCGACACGTCCTCCTCGCGTTTCAGCAGGTCGAAATACCAGCCGCCGTCCGCCGTATCGCCGTACAGCACCGCGCCGACCACCCTGTCGCCGCGCACCACCACGCGCTTGTAGACACCGCGACTGGCATCGCGCAGCACGATGTCCTCCGCGCCGTCGCCGCCCGAGAAATCGCCCGCCGAGAACACGTCCAGCCCCGCGACCTTGAGCTTGGTCGACGTGACCGAGCCGCGATACCCGCTGTGCCTCTCGACCAGCCCATCGGCGAGCGCGCGGCACATATCCCAAAGCGGCGCGACGAGCCCGTAGACGTTGCCATCATGCTCGACGCACTCTCCGACAGCGAGGATCGACGGATCGGACGTGACCATATGGTCGTCCACCTTGATCCCGCGCCCGATCTCCAGTCCCGCATCCCGCGCCAGCGCCACCGAAGGCCGGATGCCGACCGCCATCACGACGAGGCTGGCGGGGATCACCGTCCCGTCCTTCAGCGCGACGCCCTCGACCTTGCCGTCGCCGACGATCGCGGCGGTGTGCGCCTCGGTCAGGATCGTCTGCCCGCGCGCCTCCAGCGCCGACTTCAGCAGCCATCCCGCTGCCTCGTCCAGCTGCCGCTCCATCAGCGTCGGCATCAGGTGGATGACGGTGACCTTCATACCGCGCAGCGTGAGGCCATGCGCCGCCTCCAGCCCGAGCAAGCCACCGCCGATCACCACCGCATCGCCGCCGGCTCCCGCCGCCGCGAGCATATGGTCGACATCCGCCATGTCGCGGAAGCTGATGACGCCGGGCAGGTCCTTGCCCGGCACCGGGATGATGAACGGATCGGACCCGGTCGCGATCAGCAATTTGTCGTACGACACGCTGCGGCCCGACCGCGCCGTCACCGTCTTCGCCACGCGGTCGATCGCCTGCACCGGATCGCTTGATATCAGCTCGATCGCGTTCGACACGTACCAGGCGGCATCGTTGATGACGATCTCGTCGAACGTCTTCTCGCCCGCCAGCACCGGCGACAGCATGATGCGGTTGTAGTTCACGTGCGGTTCGGCACCGAAGATCGTCACGCGATACCGGTGCGGATCGCGCGCGATCAGTTCCTCGACGGCGCGGCAACCGGCCATGCCGTTGCCCACCACGACCAGATGTTCGCGAATGTCAGTCATATCGTCCAGTCCAGTTGGAGCCAGAGTTTGCGGCTATTCGTGGCGAAGCGATCCGCATCGTAATCGGCGTAGCGGACGCTCGCGGTGGTGCGGCCGATCCTGGCGCTCGCGAGCAGGTCGATCTCGTTGCCGTAATGGCGGACCAGCCGGTCGCTCTCGAACCGGTGGTAGATCGCCTGCACCGACACGCCCTTCAGCGCGCCGATTTGCGTCCAGCCCCAGCCGGCGCTCGCATACAGGTCGCGGATGCCGTCGGGCGGCGTGGTGATGAACTTGTCGGCCCAGCCCTGGAACTTGAAGATCGACGACAGCGGCGTCTGGAAACTGGTCAGCGCTGTGCCGCGGTCGGCACCCAGCATCTCATACCCCGCACCCAGCTTCGGCCCGGCGAGGTCGACCGCGACATCGGCCAGCCAGTAATCGGCGCGATAGTCGTTGGGGTTGCGGTTATAGTCGGACTGCCGCGCATGGCTCGCCTGCCACGCCACGGTCGCCTTGCCGATCTTGCGCGATCCCGCCAGCCGCACGCCGTAGCTCTGGCTTGACAGGCGATAGCCCTGCACCGCGCGCTCGTCCTGATCGACCAGATAGGCGAAGCCCGTCAACGTCCCGACCGGCGACGCCCAGCCCAAAGTCGCGAAGACATTGTCGCCGCCGACCGCCTGCGGCCGTGCGCCGAACCCGTCGATGCCCCAGATCGTGCGCACGCTCCAGGCATAGGTCACGTCCGCCTTCACGCCCTTCACCGGCACGATCTCGGCGCGCACGGCATCGAAGGTCTGGCCGTTGTTGCGGATCGCCGCCGCGCCCACGAAGCGTTCGTCGTCCAACTGGATGCGCTGCCGACCCGCCGTCACCGTCAGCGGCGCGCTGCGATACTGCACCTGCGCGCGGTAGAGGCCGATGCTCTCGGGATCGGCGACCAGCGGGCGGCGCGTGGCCGGTCCGCTCAGCCCGTCATAGTAACGTCCGACGATCGCGACATTGCCCTGCGCCTCCGCCAGTGCCGACCACGGCCCGTCGCTGACCTGCACGCCCGCCCGCACCCGCGTCGTCACCGCATCGGCGTCGCCGGGGAGCCCCGCCTGATCGACATGCTCGTGACGGATACGAACATCGACCAGCGGCGCGATCGTCTGCGCCGCAGCCGGGGCGGCACCGACGACGATCAGGGAGAAAGCGATGACGCGGCGCATGTCAGATCCGCACGCCATCGGCGGCACCCCAGCGCGCGCGCCAGCCGCTTTTGACCAGGGTCAGCCCCGCCAGCGCCACCAGCGCCAGCCCCGCGAAGATCAGGAACCCCGACGAAAAGCTGCCCGTCAGTTGCTTGGCGATCCCCAGCGACGACGCGAGATAGAAGCCGCCAATGCCGCCCGCGAACCCGACCAGCCCGGTCATCACGCCGATCTCCGCCGCGAACCGCTGCGGCACCAGCTGGAACACCGCGCCATTGCCGGTACCCAGCGCCAGCATCGCGCAGACGAACAGCGCCAGCGCCGCCTCGACCGATCCCGCCAGCGACACCCCCGCCAGCGCCAGAGCGGCAACGACGAACACTGCGGTCAGCGCCTTCACCCCGCCGATCGCATCCGCCAGCGCCCCGCCCATCGGCCGCACCAGCGATCCGGCGAACACGCACGCCGCCGTGCAGTAGCCCGCCTGGATCGTCGTCAGCCCGAACCGGTCGGTGAAATAGATCGGCAGGCTGGCGGCCAGCCCGACGAACCCGCCGAACGTCACCGCATAGAACCCCATCAGCGACCACGCGTCCGCGGTCTTCAGCGGCGTCAGATACTGGGCCAGACTCTTCGGCGCGGGCGCGTTCGGCGCATCCTTCGCCATCATCATGTACGCGACGAACACCAGCGTCAGCGGGATGCAGGCGAGGCCCAGCACCGCGTTCCACCCGAACAGCTTGGCCAGCGCGGGGGCGAACAGCGCCGCCAGCACGGTGCCCGAATTGCCCATGCCGGCGAGGCCCATCGCCTTGCCCTGATGCTCCGGCGGATACCAGCGGCTGGCGAGCGGCAGCGCGATCGCGAAGCTCGCTCCGGCGAAGCCGAGGATGACACCCAGCGCCAGCGTCCCGCCGAAGCTGTTCACGCCCATCGCCCAGGCGACGAACAGGCCGACGATGACGATGATCTGGCTGATCGCGCCGGATTTCTTCGGCCCGATCCGGTCGACCAGCAACCCGTTGACGACGCGCAGGATCGCGCCCGCCAGCGTCGGCGTCGCCACCATCAGGCCCTT
The DNA here is from genome assembly GCA_018139225.1 of Microvirga sp. SRT01. Taxonomy (GTDB): domain Bacteria; phylum Pseudomonadota; class Alphaproteobacteria; order Sphingomonadales; family Sphingomonadaceae; genus Sphingomonas; species Sphingomonas longa. Next base: position 570,181 of record JAGSNX010000003.1, on the reverse strand, counting down.
CTCGGCCGGCGTCAGCATCAGTGTCTTCGCGATCTCCGGCGCGAGTGGCCCGAGCAGCACCCACACCATGAAGGCGAAGTCGAAATACAGGAACGCGGCGATCAGCGTCGGGGTATGCCCGCTCTGCCAGAAACCGGTTTTGTCGTCCGTCGTGTCGTCGTTCCAGATTGCCGTGGCCATGCGCCGTCCCCTTGCGACAAGACAAAGAAAAAGCCGCCAGGACGGCGGCCATCACTGGCTGCATCCTGGCGGCTTCGTTGCCGTTGACGGAGGCGTCACCGCCATCCGTCGCCGCAGAGCCTGCCCCCCATTGGAAAGGCGCTGCGTTGATTTCGTGTCCGGCATCATTGCCCGACGATTCGAAAGCTGCCTGATTCGCACGGTTGGCGCAAGTGCATTTCGCACATGCAGCAAACCGCGTTCCGGAACGCTACTCCGCCAACCCGTCAAGATACGCCGGTATCTCGTCCGGATCGAACGCCCGCCCGTCGAAGAACCGGTCGCTCCCCAATATCAGCCGACCCTGCGTCGCGCCCACACCGGTCGCCGCCCCGATCGAACCCTCCATCTTCGAACTCGCGCCCGGCAACGTCGCGGACGATCCCGCCAGCGCCGCCCGGTACAGGTCCGGCCGGAACACACCCTCCGCCGCCTTCGCCTCCGCCGCGGAGAACGGCGTGCCGTCCCAGCGCGTCATCTGCGAATAGAGCCACGCCGCCTGACTGCGCCACGGGAAGTTCGCCGCCTCGCGGTACTGGAACATGAAGTCCGGGATGTGCAGCGCCTCCGCATCGCGCGCCAGCCGCACCCGGTCGGTGATCGCGCGCAGCACCGTCTCCGGCGGCGCATCGCAATATTCGGGGCGCGACAGGATCGCCGCGCTGTCCTCCGCCGTATCCGGCGCGACGAAATGCGCGGCGGCCCGGTGCAGCGCGCGGATCAGCGCCGCGACCTCGTCGCCCCGCTCCGCCACCGTGTCCGCCCGCAGCGCCAGCACCTTCTCCACGCCCCGCCGCCAGATCTGCGCGGTGACCATCGCGATCCGCCCGACCCCGCGATCGACCGCGATGCTGTTCCACGGCTCGCCGACGCAGATGCCGTCGACCTCGCCCGCCGCCAGCGCATCGGCGGCAAAGGGCGGGCTGGTCACGACGATCTCGACGTCGCGATCGGGCTGGATACCCACCGCCGCCAACCAGTATCGCAGCATGTAATTATGGCTGGAATAGCGATGCACCACCCCGAACCGCAGCCGCGTTCCCGCCGCCGCTCGCTCCGCCGCCACCGTCCGCAACCGCTCACCCAGCACCACCGGATCGGCCAGCCCCTCGTCCGCGCCCCCGCCCAGCTCGACCGCCGCCGCGAGTGCCGTCGACAGCGTCACCGCATTCCCGTTCAGCCCCAGCACGAACGGCACGCTCAGCGGCACGGCGGGCCGTCCCCGTCCCAGACTGGTGGCGATCGCCAGCGGCGCGATCAAATGCGCCGCGTCGGTATGACCATAGAGCAGCCGGTCGCGTACCGTCGCCCAGGTCATGTCGCGCACCAGCTCGATGTTCACACCCTCGGCGGCGGCAAACCCCTGTTCGTGCGCCAGGATCGGCAGCGCGGCATCGACGAGCGGCAGGAAACCGATGCGGACCATCACAAATCTCCCATCAGGGCGTCGCTGGTGACGATCGCCTCCGCGATCTCCGCGATGCGCCGGTTGGATTGCATCGCGTGGTTGCGCAACAGCGCATACGCGGCGGGTTCGTCCAGCCCGCGCCGCTTCATCAGGATCGCTTTCGCGCGGTCCACCGCCTGCCGGTCGGCCAGCGCGCTCTTCGCCTCCGCCAGTTCTTTCTGAAGCCGCGCGAAGGCCTGAAACCGCCGCACCGCCAGATCGAGCACCGGCTTGATCCGCTGCTTCGCCAGCCCGTCGACGATATAGGCCGACACGCCCGCATCGACCGCGGCGGCCGTCGACTCCGCATCGCTCTGGTCGACGAACATCGCGATCGGCCGGGCGAGCGCGCGCGACATGGCGAAGAAGTCCTCCAGGACGTCGCGGCTCGGATTCTCCAGATTGACCAGCACCACTTCCGGCCGCGCCGCCTCCAGTTGCGCGAGCAGCGGCCCGGCGGGATCGATCAGCACCAGATCGCCGAGCCCCGCATCGCGCAGGCCGTCGGAGATGATCGCCGCGCGCGTCGTGCTGGTGTCGATGATAGCGATCCGCATCCCGGCATTATGCTGCACTGCGGCCGAAAACCAAGCGGCACGACGCCGCGGATCGTCGGGAGCCATGTGGCGACTACGCCGTTACGCTCCTGAATCATTGCGAATGAAAGGCTTGGAATATGGCACGCACGGCAGAAAAGCGCGGCAAGGACGAAACCAAGGCCGCCGAGAAGACGGTCAAGGCGACCGGCAAGCCCGCCGGCGGCGCGCGCGGCGGCATCACCGCCCCCGTCACCCCCTCCCCCGACCTCGCCGAAATCGTCGGCAAGGACGACCTGCCGCGCAGCGAGGTCGTCAAGAAGGTCTGGGACTATATCAAGAAGCACGACCTTCAGGACACCAAGGACCGCCGCCAGATCAACGGCGACGACGCTCTGGCCAAGATTTTCGGCAAGAAGTCCGTCAGCATGTTCGAAATGAACAAGCATCTGAGCGCCCACCTGACCGCCAAGAAGGATTGACGCCGGCGCGCGACCCACCTGTCGGGGCAACCCGGCCATTCAGCGCCACCATCATCACGTTCGGCGCGACACCCTGTACTGACCGCCCCTCCCCTTCAGGGGAGGGGTTGGGGTGGGGCCGTGCCGCAGACGGCTCGCTGGCGGAGTAGCCACACCCCCTGTCCCCTCCCCTGAAGCGGAGGGGTGGCAAGAAGGTCGATTGTGCCCAGATGTCAGCGCATCATGCACCCTGTCTCTTTCATCCGGGTCCACACGAACGCTGGCCGATTGTCGCCCGTGCGGGACACAGGCAGGCAGACAGCCCAAGGCAATCACCCCAAAAGACCGGGCACCGGCACCGATCAGGCTCGCTTGCTCGGCGAGAGAAATCTTCGCCCTACCAATGTTGGAAAAAGTGGATCATGACCCCGCCTCCCCTTTTTCTCATCGGGCCGGCCACCGGCTGCCCCACATTCTGACGTAACGCCCGCAAAGCCGAGGCGGAACACCTCTACCGAAAACATCGCGTTGGACTAACCTTAGCCTAACCTTCCGAGTTCGCCTTCAAGGATCACAACAGCTTATCCAGCGTGATCGGCAGATCCCGCACCCGCTTCCCCGTCGCGTTGAACACCGCGTTCGCCACCGCCGCACCGACGCCGGTGATGCCGATCTCGCCCACGCCGCGTGCACCCATCGGGGTGTGGGGATCGGGGATATCGGTCCAGATCACGTCGATCGCCGGCACGTCCATGTGCACCGGCACATGATATTCGGCCAGGCTGGGGTTCATGATGCGGCCGTTGCGCTCGTCGAACTGCGTTTCCTCCATCAGCGCGAGGCCGAGGCCCATGATGATCCCCCCGCGGAACTGGCTGGCCGCGGTCTTGGGGTTGAGGATGCGGCCACAGTCGAACGATCCGAGGAAGCGGCTGACCCGCACCTCCCCCGTCACCGCGTTGACGCGCACTTCACAGAACATCGCGCCGTGCGAGTGCATCGACCAGTGCATCGTCTCCAGCGGCGCGGGCGGCGTCGCCTCCACGACCACCTCGTCGCGCTGCGCCCGCGACAGGATCGACGCATAGCTTTCGTGCCGCGTGCGGTCGTCCGTCTTGGCAAGGCCGCCGTCGACGCCCACGACCTCGTCCACGTCCAGCCCTGCCAGCGGCGAGTCGTTGCCGGCCAGCTTCAGCAGCTCCGTCACCAGGTCGCGGTGCGCCGCCATCACCGATGCACCGATCGCCGCCGTCTGCTGCGACCCGCCCGCCATGACCACACCGGGCAATGTGCTGTCGCCGTAGCGGAACGTCACCTGCTCCATCGCCAGCCCCAGCCGGTCGGCCGCGACCTGCGTCTGTGCCGTCGCGGTGCCCATGCCCATGTCGTGCGCGGCGATATCGACCGTCGCATGGCCGCCGCGGCGCAGCGTGATCCGCGCCGCACCGCCGGGCATCCGGTAATAGGGATAGGTCGCGGTCGCGACGCCCGTGCCGATCAGCCATTCTCCCTCGCGCCGGCTGCCGGGTGCGCCGCGCTCCGCCCAGCCGAACCGTTCGGCACCGTCTCGGTACGCCTTCTCGACCTCGCGCGAGGAAAAGGTCGCGCCGGTCGTCGGGTCCTTGTCCGGCTCGTTCCGCAGGCGCAGCTCGATCGGGTCGATGTCCATCGCCACGGCCAGCTCGTCGATCGCGCTCTCCAGCGCGAACGTGCCGACCGCCTCGCCCGGTGCCCGCATGAAGGTATTGGCGACCATATCGAGGTACGCGACCTCCACGTCCAGCGCCATGCTGCCCGCGGCATAGGCGCTGCGCGTCGCCACGATGAACGGCTCGGGCAGGACGTTGTGCCGGCTCATCGCAGTAGTGCCGGTGTGGATCAGCGCGTCGAAGCGGCCGTCCTCGGACGCGCCGATCGCCACGCGCTGCTCCGTCACCGTGCGCCCGCCGACGATCCGGTACACGCCCTCGCGCGACAGCATCAGCCGGACCGGCCGTCCGGCCAGCTTCGACGCGGCGGCGGCCAGCACCTGATGCTGCCACAGCCCCTTGCTGCCGAACCCGCCGCCGACGAACGGGGAGGTCACATGCACCTTGTCCTCGTCGATGCCGAAGACATGGCCCAGCGACCACGCCGTATGCGCCACCATCTGCGACGCGTCATGGACGCGCAGCGTGTCGCCCTGCCACGCGACCGTCGCCGCGTGCAGCTCGATCGCATTGTGGCTGTGCCGCGGCGTCGTATAGGTCTCGTCGACGCGGTGCGCCGCCGCGGCCAGCGCCGCTGCCGCGTCGCCGGTCGCGAATTGCAGCGGCTGGCCCATGAACATGCCCGGCTCGGTGCCCTTGGCCTTCGCCGCCGCCATCGCGGTGATCGAATGATCCGCATCGTAGGTGACCGCAATCAGCGACGCGGCATGATCCGCCTGTTCCTGCGTCTCGGCCAGCACCAGCGCGACGGGTTCGCCGTTCCAGTAGATGCGGTCATCCTGCATGATCGGCAGGTCGTTACCGCCGCACGCCTTTTCGGAGGTCATGAACAGCGGCATCGACGCCATGCGCGGCGCATTGCGATACGTCATCACCAGCTCGACGCCCGGTGCCGCCTCCGCCGCATCCGTATCCAGCGAAGCGATCCGCCCCTTGGCGATCGTGCTGAACACCAGCGCGGCATACAGCATCCCGTCGAGCGGGAACTCCGCCGCATAGGTCGCCTCGCCCCGCACCTTCACCGGCCCGTCGAGGCGGGAGATCGGCTTGCCGATATGCCCGTGCTGCTGCCGGATCAGCGGGTCGGGCTTTCCCCCCGGCATGAAGCTGTCGGGTGCCATCTGGATGGCCTTCTGCATCGCGCCCTGGACGGCGCCCTGCACCGCCTGCTTGGCGTCCTCGACGATGCTCATGCGCTCACTCCCGCCAGATCGGCCAGCACGGCCGCGATCGTCCGCTTCGCCAGTTCCACCTTGAAACCGTTGTCGCGCAGCGGCTGCGCGTCGGCGAGCTCGACCTGGGCGGCGGCGGTGAAGGCCGCCACCGTCGCCGGCCCGCCGCGCAACGCCGCCTCCGCCCGGAACGCGCGCCAGGGCTTGTGCGCCACCCCGCCCAGCGCGAGGCGCACGTCCTTCACCCGGCCATCCTCGACCTCCAGCGCCGCCGCCACGGACACCAGCGCGAAGGCGTAGCTCGCCCGGTCCCGCACCTTGCGATAGGCCGACCGCGCCGCCATCGGCATCGCCGGCAGTTCGATCGCGGTGATGAGTTCGCCCGGTTCCAGCATCGTCTCGATTGCGGGATGCTCGCCCGGCAACCGGTGCAATTCGGTCAGCGGCAAGGTCCGCGTGCCACTGACGGAGGACAGGTGCACCAGCGCATCGAGGGCCGCGAGCGCCACGCACATATCCGACGGATGCGTCGCCACGCACGACGGCGACGCGCCGAGGATCGCGTGAATGCGGTTGAACCCGCCGATCGCGTCGCACCCCTGCCCCGGCTGCCGCTTGTTGCAGCGCGAACCCTCGACATCGTAGAAATAGGTGCAGCGCGTCCGCTGGAGCAGATTGCCGCCCACCGTCGCCATGTTGCGGATCTGCGCGCTCGCCCCGGCGACGATCGCGCGCGACAGCACCGGATAGTGCGTCCGCACCGCACGGTGCTCGGCAAGGGCGGTGTTGGTCACCGCCGCCCCGATCATCAGCCCGCCGTCCGTCGTCTCCGCGATCGTGGTCGACAGGCCCGTCACGTCGATCAGCGTCGTCGGCTGTTCCACCGTCTCGCGCATCAGGTCGACCAGGTTGGTGCCGCCGCCGAAATACCGGGCGCCCACGTCGCTCGCGCGGGTCAGCGCGTCGGAAGCGTCGACGGCGCGCGTGAAGGTGAAGGGCGTCATTCTGCGGCCTCCGTCTCGGCATAGACTTCGAAGATCGCATCGACGATGCCGTTATGCGCCCCGCACCGGCACAGATTGCCGCTCATCCGCTCGCGCAGTTCCTCGCGGTCGAGCGCGATCGTCTCCGCCGACAGGTCGCCGGTGACATGGCTCGGCACGCCGCGCTTCACCTCCGCCGCCATGCCGATCGCCGAGCAGAGCTGGCCGGGCGTGCAATATCCGCATTGGAACCCGTCATGCTCCACGAACGCGGCCTGCAACGGATGGAGTTCGCCGCCTTGCGCCAGCCCCTCGACCGTCATCACGGCGCGTCCGTCATATTGCACCGCGAGCGCCAGACAGGACAGTATCCGCTGGCCATCGACCAGCACCGTGCAGGCCCCGCACGCGCCCTGGTTGCAGCCCTTTTTGGTGCCCGGCAGATGTAGATCCTCGCGAAGCATATCCAGCAGCGAGACGCGCGGATCGCTGGGCAGCGGAACAGGTAAACCGTTGACGGTGATGGACATGGTGCATGCCTCCTTGAACGGGTCCAACGTAGATCAATCACGAGACAGCGGCAACGCGTCCCCCAACCGGTGCGTTAGGGCGGCTCCCGTTGAAAGGTGCCGTCGTTGTTGAAGGTTCTGGTCGCCGAAAGCGAAACCCCCGAGGAGCGCGAGGCGCGGCGGGAGCATACCGGTAAAAGCTCGGGCGAAAGCTATGCGGCGACGCTGGATCAGATGATGCCGGGCGTGAAGATCACCCGCATCGCCCCGGCGGACGAGGATGCCCGCACCTACACCCCGGAGGGGTTGGCGGAGTATGACGGCGTGTTCCTGACCGGCTCGCCGCTCCACGTCTACGACGACACGCCCGCTGTCCGCCGCCAACTGGCGTTCATGCGCGCCGTCTTCGCCTCCGGAACGCCGTCGTTCGGCTCCTGTGCCGGTCTTCAGGTCGCGGTCGCGGCAGCGGGCGGCACGGTGCGCAAGATGCCCGATCGGCTGGAGGCGGGCATCGCGCGCCGGATCGTCGCCACCGCGGAGGGTCGCGATCACCCGCTGCTGGCGGGGCGTACCCCCGCTTGGGACGCTCCCGCGATTCACGGCGACGAGGTCGAGGAGCTGCCCGAAGGCGGGACGCTGCTGGCGGGGAACGGCTCGACCCGGGTACAGGCAGCGGAAATCCGCCACGACGGCGGCGTCTTCTGGGGCGTGCAATATCACCCCGAATTGTCGCTGGCGGAAATCGCGACCGCACTCCGCCGCCAGAAGGACGGCCTCGTTGGCGCCGGTCTCGCCCGCGATCAGGCCGATGTCGAGGCGCAGGCCGACCTGCTCGATGCACTCGACAGCGATCCCGGCTCGCGTCCACTCCGCTGGCGGCTTGGCGTCGATGCGGCGTTTGCCGAGGCGGACGGCCGCCGCATCGAACTCGGCAACTTTATTCGGGCGCTGGTACTGCCGCGCCACGCTGCTCGGTCAGCACCTGCCACCCCGTAATGAACAGCGCCCCGGCGAGCGGCCCGACCACGATGCCGCTCAGTCCGACGAGATCGATCCCGCCCAGCGTCGTCACCAGCACCAGCCAGTCGGGGATCCCGGTGTCCCGACCGACGAGGATCGGGCGCAGGATATTGTCCGCCAGCCCGATCACCAGCACGCCCGCCAGAACGACGACCACCGCCTGCCAGATCGCGCCCGTCGCCAGCAGGTACAGCGCGACCGGCCCCCAGATGATCGCCGGGCCGACGGCGGGCAACAACGCCGCAATCGCCATCAACAGGCCCCAGAGCAGCGCCGCGGGCAAGCCCACGATCCAGAAGGTGATTGCGCCCAGCGCACCCTGCACCAGCGCGACGACGCCCGATCCCTTGATCGTCGCACGGACGACGGCGACGAACTTCTCCGCGAACCGCTCCGCCACCGCAGGTTCCAGCGGCAGCGCGCGGACGATCGCCGGGCCGATCCGGCCGCCGTCGCGCAGCAGGAAGAAGGTGACGTACAGTCCGACGCCGAACGCCAGCAGGAACGCCGCCGCGTTCGCCCCGATCGAGAAGGCCTGTCGCGCCAGCATGCTCGCGCTGCTGCCCACCGCCTGCGAGATGCTGGTCTGCGCGCGCTCGAAACTGTCGAACCCGGCACTGTCGAGCAGTCGCTGGAGCCGGTTCGGCAGCGCGTCGTGCATCTGCTGGAAATACGAGGCGAAGTTGATCTGGCCCGATCGCATCTGGTTGTAGACGCTGGCCGCCTGCTCGACGACGAGGCTCGCGACGATCAGCGCCGGGATGACGACCGCGAAGGTGATAATCAGCATCGTCACCGCCGCCGCCGTATTCCGCCGGTCCGGCCAGCGCTTCAGCAACCGTTCGAACAACGGCTGGAACAGCAACGCCGCGAGCGTCGCCCATAGCAGCGCGCCGGCAAAGCTCGATACGACGGACCCCAGCGCCAGGGTGAAGGCGACGACGAAGAGGATCAGGCCGCCATTCTCGACGCGCTGACGGTGGACGGACATGACGGTGCTACCTTACGAATGTTCGACGGAGCGATCGCAAAGCGCGCCGGGATGAGGGTGTTGAACACCCAAACACGCATTTCGCTCCCGAAACTATGTTCGCGCCAGCGCACCGACCCGCCCCCCACTCCCCGCCCGTCATGCCGGGCTCGTCCCGGCATCCACCGTTTCGATAACGCCATCGATCCTTGGATGCGCAGCATAGTGAATGCCGGCACACGTCCGGCTCACGGGCGAACCGACGCGTCTCCAACGGCGGCTGGCAGGCCCTTGCGGTCGAAGCATTTCGCCCCGACAACACCGGCATGACCGACATCGATCGCCGCACCTTGATTGCGCTGAGCCTCACGGCCGCCACCCTGCCCGCGACGATCGCCGCGGCCGCGGAGGCGGAGACGTTCCCGCTCTGGCCCGGCCGTCCGCCCGGCGCCCGCGCGCCGCTGCCGACACCCGGCCGCAAGCCGACCGCGGAAGCGCGCGTCACCGGCGTCGCCCGGCCCACGCTCGCCGTCCGCCGCCCGGCAAAGGCCAACGGCATCGGCGTGCTCGTGATTCCCGGCGGCGGCTACGGCTTCGTGTCGCTCGACAATGAGGGCAACTGCGTCGCCGATCGCCTGACCGCACAAGGCTATACCGCCTTCATCCTCACCTACCGCCTGCCGGCCGAGGGTTGGGATGCGCAGTCCGACGTGCCGCTACAGGATGCGCAGCGGGCGATGCGGCTGATCCGCACAGGCGCGGCGCGGTTCGGCATCGATCCTGCCAAGGTCGGCGTGCTCGGCTTCTCCGCCGGCGGTCATCTCGCCGCCACCCTCGCGACCGCCTATGACGAACACGTCTACACAGCCGTGGACGCCGCCGACCGTCAGAACGCCAGGCCCGCCTTTGCCGGCCTGATGTACGCCGTCACCACACTCGAACTGCCCGATACGCATGTCGGCAGCCGCGAGAACCTACTGGGAAAGACAGCGGACGACGCCGCTGTCCTTCGCCGCTCGCCGCTGCGCCATATCGATGCCAAGACCCCGCCCTGCTTCCTCGTCCACGCGCTCGACGACGATGTCGTGCCGGCATCGTGCAGCCTGCGCTGGCTCGACGCGTGCATCGCCGCCAAGGTGCCGGTGGAGGCGCAGATCCTGCAAAGCGGCGGCCACGGTTTCGGCGTGCAGCTCCCCGATACGCAACCGGGCTCGCTATGGCCGGAAGCGTTCGTCCGCTGGGTCCCGCGACAACTGGCGTGAACGGCGGCTCAAGTCGATCGACGTTCGAGCTCGTCAAGGATTTCCTGCAATGCCGCCGACAATCGCATGTGCTTCCGCAAAGGCGGGAGCCCAGTACTGGGTCCCCGCCTTCGCGGGGACCCATGACCCGCTTCCTGTCCTAGGGGATAAGTACCGACCTGCTCCCGCACGCTCCGGGCGAACCGACGGGTTGAACCAACGTCACGCCATCATGCTCTCGCCTGCCGGTCACCCCGCGATGGCGCGCGTCGCCTTCGCCTCGGCGGTCAGCACCAGTTCGGCCGCCAGCAGCGCACCGTCCTGATCCTGCGCCACCGACGTGCCCTCGACGATGTCGTTCACGAATTGCGGCCCGAACGGCAGCGGCACCTTCGAACAGTCGATGTAGCGCATGCCCTTGCGGTCGGCGATGAACAGGTGGTTGCCGCCCGGCCGGCCCGCGATATCGACATATTTGCGCAGCTCGATGTACCCTTCGGTGCCGAGGATGAAGAGCCGTCCGTCGCCCCAGGTCGACAGGCCGTCGGGCGTGAACCAGTCGACGCGGACATAGCCGGTGCCGCCGTCGCCGTTCAGCACCATGTCGCCGAAATCCTCGAACTTCGGATGATCGGGATGCGCGAAGTTGCCGGTCTGGGAGGCGACGACATGCGCGCGCTTGCTGCCGGTCAGATAGACGAACTGGTCGGCCTGATGGCTACCGACATCGGTCAGGATGCCACCATTGCGTGCCGGGTCCCAGAACCAGTCGGGCCGGGTGGGCGCGGACAGGCGATGCGGGGCGAGGTTGACCGTCTGGATCACCCGTCCGATCGCGCCGTCATGCACCATCTGCCCGGCCATGACCGCGGCAGGCACCTCCAGCCGTTCCGAATACATGATCCCGTATTTGCGCCCGGTCTGCTTGATCGTGCGCCGCACCTCCGCCAGTTGCGCCAGCGTCGTCACCGCCGCCTTGTCGCTGAGATAGTCCTTGCCCGCCTTCATCACCCGGATGCCGAGCGGTGCGCGCAGGCTGGGGACGGCCGCGCTGCACACCAGCTTGATCCGCTTGTCAGCCAGAATCTCGTCCTCGCCGCGCGCCAGCGTCGCGCCCGGATACCGCTTCCGGAACATCGCGATCTGCTTCGGATCGGTTGCATAGAAACTGGTCAACACGCCGCCGCCGCGGATGATCGCATCGGTGATGCCATAGATGTGGTTGTGATCCATCCCGATCACCGCGAACGGGACGCGGTACTTCGCCTCCGGTGCCGGTCGCGCCGCCGCGCTTTCGGTCGGCGCGTCGCCCCGCGTCGTGGATTGCGCCAGCGCATCGGCGGCGAACCCGACGAGCCCGGCGGTCAGCCCCATGCCCAGTATCGCGCGGCGGTTGGAATCGGTCACGATCGCAGATCCTCTCAAATGGTCACGAGGCCGGTGGGCCAGGTCAGCGCCTCGCCCTTGTCCATCGCCTGTTCGCCCAGCAGCGACGCGACGCTGGCATTATACGCCTGATACAACAGCCCCGGCAGCGGCCTGCCCGATCGCACCGCCTCTCCGAACCCCTCGAACTGGAGCATCGTCTCGTCATATTCGCCCCAGCCGAGCGAGTCGCCGGGGGTGGTGACGGGCAGTTCCGGGAACCACGTCGCGCCGCCGATCGGCACGGTGCGCTTGTGCCCGCGCTTCACGTCCGCCTGCATCCGTTGCAGCGCCAGCGTCTTGGGCGGAATTTCCTGATAGATGCGGCCGAGTTCAGGTTCGATCGACCCCTTGCTGCCCTGGATCTGCTCCTCGCAGCCGTAACGCGCATTGTTGAGCAGCGACGTGTAGATGAACTTCCGCCCGCCCGCATATTCGTAGATCAGCGCGACATGGTCGTACACCTCGCGCCCGTCCTTCCAATAACAGATGCTGCCGGAACCAAGCACGCGCGTCGGGACCGCATCAAGGAACCAGTTGCCGACCTGAAGCTGGTGAGTCGCCAGCTCCGTCATCAATCCGGCGGAGCTTTCGCGGTACAACCGCCAGTTGATGCGGCGGTCGTTGCTGTCCGCCGGCACCGGTCGCCGCCAGCTGTTGTTGCGGTGCCAGCTCGCGCGGATCTGCGTGATCGTGCCGATCTCCCCCGCCTTCACGCGGCGCAGTGCGTTGAGGTAGGTCGGGTGGAACATGCGCTGGTGCCCGATCTGGAGCACCTTGCGGCTGTCCTGCGACTTGCGGACCATCGCGCCGCAATCGGCGATCGTCCGCGCCATCGCCTTTTCGCACCAGACATGCAGGCCGGCGTCGAACGCATCCATGCTGTGCTGCGCGTGCCTGTTCAGCGGCGTCGCGATAACGACCGCGTCCAGCCCTTTGGCGTCCAGCATCGCGCGATGATCGGCGAAGGTCGGGGTGCCCGCCGGCACCCATTGCTGCGCCTTGACGATGTTGGGCGCATAGGTGTCGCAGATTGCCGCGACCATGCAGTTGCGCGTCTTGCCGATATTCTGGATCAGCGCACGACCGCGATCGCCCGTGCCGATCACGCCCAGCCGCACCTTGCCGGTGCCCGGCGTCTGCGCCCCAGCCGCCATTGCGGCCCACGGCGTCGCCGCGGACATCGCCGCGCCCGCCGTGGCCATCAGCACCCGGTCGATGAACGACCGCCGCGTCAGGTCGAAATCCTTGTCAGTCATCACACACACATCCTGGCTGATTCTACGGGGGCAAGGTCGAACAGGAACCGCCGCGCGCCGCCCGTCAGGCGCGCGACCTCGTCGTCGGCGGCGACGATCAGCGCGGTGCTGAGCATCTCCGCGTGCGATCCGCTGCGGTCGATAACGACGGCACAGCGCGCCGCACTGACGACCGACGCGTCACCCGGCCGGATCATCGCCGCCCGGTCCGGCGCCAGCGTCCCCGCCCCGACGGTGGACGAGATCGACATGGCCTCGTCGTTCAGTTCCACCTCGACCAGTTCGCGCTCCGGCCGCAGCGGATCGGGGATCGCGAACGGCCAGCCGCCACCCAGCGGATGCTCGCCCACGACCACGATCGAACTTTCGCCCGCCGACAGCAGCGCCGACGACACGCCCGCCGCCCGCAACGCCGCCGCTGCCCGGTCGAGCGCGAAGCCCTTGCCGAACCCGCCGAAATCCAGCGCCACCGGTCGCGTCACCGCCACCCGCCGCGCCACCGCATCGATCCGAACGTCGCGCCATCCCGTCGCCCGCTGCGCATCGGCGGTCGGGTCGAACAGCCCCAGCGTCAGTCCCTGCGCCGCATCGATCTCGATTAGCGCGTCGAACAGCACCGGATCGTCCACCGCCACCTCCCGCCCCGCCAGCAGCGCCTCGTTCAGCGCCGTCGCCGCTGACGGCCGGTGGATCGTCAGCGCGTCGTCCACCGCCTCGATCGCCCGCTGCGCCAGCATCAGCGCATCCTCGTCGCCGGGACCGAAGCGGTGCAGCTCCACGCGCGTCCCCATCGCGAAGAAGCACGCGATGCCGGTGCTGGTCAGCGTGGGAGGCGCGGTCGGCGTCATGATCGCAACCGGCGTCAGGCCTTGACCTCCCAGCCGGGCTGATAGTCCACGGACCACAGCTTCATCGCCTCCGCACTGGTCGGCTTGCCGGTCGCGGGATCGACGGTCAGCACGCTCTTCGTGCGGTACGCCATGTTGCCGAGGTGACAGAGCGTCGTGCTGATATGCCCCTCCGCGATCGGGGAGGCGAGCGCGTTCGACCGGCCACGGATCACGTCGAGGAAATTGGCGGCGTGGTACACGTCCAGCGCCCCCTCCCCGACCGTACCCGTCGTCTCCGAACTGGCGGGCGCCATCACCTGCCGGATCGACTTGCCGGCAAGATCGTACAGCTCGAACCCGTTGCGATCGACCACCGCCGACCCCTTGGTACCAAGCAGCAGCACGCCGCGCCCGCGGCCATAGGTCAGCTGCCCGTTGCAGCTTTGCCCGTTCCACCGGATCGCCCGATCATTGTCGTAGATCAGGTCGAGCGCGAGCGAGTCGTACATCTCCCAATCGTCGTCCTGATAGAAGCGCCGCGCCCCGCGCGCCGACACGGTGTTCGGATAGGTCACGCCCATCAACCAGCGCGCCACGTCCAGCTCATGCATCGCGTTGTTGCAGATCTCGCCGGTACCGTACTTCCAGAACCAGTGCCAATTGTAATGGACCAGGTTCGACCGGTACGGCCCGCGCGGGCGCGGCCCCTGCCACATGTCCCAGTTCAGGTTCGCGGGCGGCGCGACCTCCTTGCCCGTGCCGATCGACTTGCGGTTGTTCGCATACCAGGTCTGCGCCTCGTACACGTCGCCCAGTTCGCCCGCCTGCACCAGCGCGCGGAGCTGCTGCGTCTCGCGGCTGCTGCGCTGCTGGTTGCCGACCTGCAAGATGCGGCCGGTGCGCTTCTGCACCGCGATCAGCGCCTCGCCCTCCGCCGGCGCGATGCCGATCGGCTTTTCGATGTAGCAATGCCGCCCCGAATCCATCGCGTCGATCGCGACCTTCGCGTGCCAGTGATCGGGGGTCGCGACGGTGACGATGTCGACCGCCTTCCTGTCGAGCAGCCGGCGATAATCGGCCTCCGTCCTGATCCGCGGATTGCCCTTCGCCGCGAATGTCGACGCGCGCTTGGCGAGCACGTCGGAGTCGCAATCGACCAGATGCGTGATCTCGACGTTCGGCTGCTTCGTAAAGGCGCTCATATGCGCCTGCCCGCGGCCGTTGACGCCGACCACCGCGACGCGGAGCCGATCGTTCGCGCCCTTGATCTGCGCATAGCTGCGCGCGCTGATCGCGATGCCCAGCGCCGCGCCGGCGCCCGTCATCATCGTGCGACGGTCAAGCATGTCCCATCCCCTTTTAGAGTTCGCGTATCTTGATCGAGCGGAAATCGACGTGGTTGCCGTGATCCTGCAACAGGATCGGCCCCTTCTCCCACTCGCCGAAATTCGGCCATTTCGCGTACTTGCTCTGCGCCACCAGCGCGCCGAATGCGGGCGAGCCGCGCTCGTACTCGACGACCTTGAAGCCGTTCAGCCAATGCTCGACATGCTGGCCGCGCACGACGATGACGGCGCGGTTCCACTCGCCGGGCGGGTTGATGCGCTTGCCCGGACTGTCCGGGTCGGACAGGTTGCGCGCGGTAATCAGGTCGTACAGCGACCCAAGCGTACGGTTACCGTCCCGGCCCATCTTCGCGTCGGGATGTCGCGCATCGTCGAGCAACTGATATTCCAGCCCGATCGCCGATCCGTCACCCTTCAACAGGTTCGGATCGACGAAGTACTTGATGCCGCTGTTGGCGCCCTCGGTCAGGCGGAAGTCCACCGACAGCTCGAAATTCCGGTAATCGCGCGTCGTGACGATGTCGCCGCCATTGGTCGACTCCGCCCCGTTCGCGCCCTCGACGCTCAGCGTGCCACCGGCCATCGACCAGCCCTTTTTGGGAAAGCTCGCCGCCTTGGCGCTGCGCCAGCCGGCCGAGGTCCTCCCGTCCCACAACAACTTCCACCCGGCGCGCTGCTCGCCGCTCGACAGGCGGTTGGACAGCCAGCCCTGCTGCTCGATTTCCGTCGCGGGCCCCGTCTCCGGCATCGCGAAGCGTGCCGGCCGGTCGGTAATCATCCGGACGTTGCGGAACCGCGCCTCCGGATGGCGCGCGGCGTCCGCGTCGGGAATGGCGTGAACCTGAAACGCGATGAAGCCGCGCGCATCGACATCGTCGACCACATCGGCGGCGGGCACGCCGTTCACCCACGTCCTTAGCCGGTTGCCGATCGCCTCCACGCGGTAGTGGTTCCAGTCGCCGGAGCGGAAGGTCCGTCGCGCCGCTTCGTTACGGCCCAGCGTGTACAGCCACTGGCGACGCTGCTCGTCGTACAGTCCGCCGCTCCAGGCGCGCTTGGACGGGTCGATCTCCGCCTGATAGCCGAACACGACGCCGTTGCGATAATCGGGCCGGCTCTGGCCGCGGATCATCACCCCGGAATTGAGCATCGGATCGGTCTTCGCGTCGAATTCGATGATGAAGTCGCCATACTGCGCGTCCGACACCAGCCAGCTGTTGGTCTTGCTGATCTCCGCGCGCCCGACGAGCTCGCCGTCCGCCACCGTGTAGGTCGCCTTGCCGCCGACCGCGTGCCATCCGGCGAGGCCCGAACGCGGCGTCACGTCGCGCCACGGGGCAGTCTTCTCGGAAACGCCGGCAGCCTGAACGGGAGCCGCCGCGGGCACCGCCATCATCGCAACGAGGGCCGTCATCGCGACCAAGGGCGTGGCCGCCACCGCCAGCACCGCAATTCCACGGATCATCCTCATGCGCCCGGTCCCTGCTGGGCGATCGGCCCGCCGCTGCCCGCGGAGTCGGCCTTCGCCTGTTATCGTTGATGCATGGGTGCTATCGCACCTCTCCTGTCCCGGACCCTAAGTGCTGGTCGGACCACATGCAATAGAGATGTCAGACATTTGTCTGCAAAGCAGCTTTCAGCTACACGTTCGCGAGCGAATGCAAGGACCCAGAATGCGCAGGACAGAGAGTGGCGGCAAGCTGTATCGCAAGATCGTCGACGCGATCATGGCCGACATCGCCGCAGGCTTGTTTCCGGTCGGATCGCGCCTGCCCGCCGAGCGTGACCTGACCGAACGCTTCAAGGTCAGCCGCCCAACCGTGCGCGAGGCGATGATCGCCCTCGAAATGCAGGGCATGGTCGAGGCGCGCAAAGGTTCCGGCGTGTTCGTGCTCGCCACCGGCACCGCCGACGCGGACCGCGAACTCGATATCGGCGCGTTCGAGATCACGGAGGCCCGCCGCCTGCTGGAGGGCGAGGTCGCCGCGGTCGCCGCGACGGAGATCGATGCCGCGCAACTCGCTGAATTGCGGACATTGCTCGCGCAGATGCAGCAGCCGGACAACAGCGCCGCGGAGGACGCCGACCGCCGCTTCCACATCGCCATCGCGGAGGCGACGGGCAACGCCGTCATCATCGCCGCTGTCACCGATTTCTGGGACATGCGTTTCCGCTCCCCGCTGGCGCGCGAAGTGCTGCTCAAGGCCGGCAGCCTCGGCACCGAAAGCCGCATGGCCGAACACGGCCGCATCCTCAGCGCACTCGAAGCGCGCTCACCCGTCGACGCCCGCAACGCCATGCGCGACCATCTCGCCCGCGTCATCGACCATTTGCTCGACGTAACCGAAACGGAAGCTGTGGAGCGCGCACGGGCAGAAGCCACACAGCGCCGGCACGCGCTTGCCAGGCGCTCCGTCTAGCCTTGTGGAATCTGACGGCACGTCCGAGAACCGTTCGTGCTCAGCGTATCGAAGCACCATTGGGGCTCATGCCCCTCAACCTTTGGCATCGCTCGAAACAAGCTTCGACACGCTTGGACGATCGCGCCCTGATGTAAGACGGTGTTGTCATACCTGCCTGACACTGGTATCTGACCAATAAGGCAGCGCAAAAAGCTACTGCCGGGAGCACGGTCCGGACCGCAGCAAATGCGGCCAGCCAGCGAAAGGGAGAGGGTTTTGACCTGTCAGCACGGCTATAAGCGCCACCTTCACGTCTCGATCAGCCTGTTGAGCCTGATCGCGGCCACGCCGGCGTTCGCGCAGGATGCCGGCGCGGCCCTGACGCCGCAGACCCCGTCTCCCGCCGCTGCGACCAACGATCAGGACGCGCCGCCGCAAGTGACCGACACCGGCGAGAACAGCGATATCGTCGTCACCGGCTTCCGCGCCGCGCTGAACAACGCGCTCAATCAAAAGCGCAACGAAACCGCCGCGATCGACAGCATCGTTGCGGAGGATATCGGCAAGTTCCCGGACTCCAATCTCGCCGAATCGATGCAGCGCATTCCCGGCGTCGCCCTGTCCCGCGGCGACGGCGGCGAGGGTCGCAACATCTCCGTCCGTGGTCTCGGCGCACAGTTTACCCGCGTCCGCATCAACGGCATGGAAGGCGTGTCGCAGGTCAGCGGCAGCGACATCCGCGGCGGCGTCGCCACCGGCCGTTCGTTCGACTTCGTCACCTTCCCCACCGAGATCTTCTCGTCGCTGTCCGTGCGCAAGACACTGTCGGCGGATGTGGAGGAAGGCTCGCTTGGCGCGACCGTCGACCTGCGCGCGCCCAAGCCGTTCGACCAGAAGAAGGACTTCATCTTCTCCGGCACCGCGCGTGGGATCTACAACGACATCCGCAAGGACGTGGACCCTCGCCTTTCCGCCCTTGTGTCGAAGAAGCTGGGCGACACGTTCGGTATCCTCGGCACCGTCGCCTATTCGAAGCGGCATATCGACGAATACGCGTATTCGGCGGTCGATGTCGTGCCCACTACGGTCTACGGTCTGGCGCAGCCGGCCGGAACCGCCAACGCCGGCGTGATCTTCCCCTTCTGTACGCCGGTCGGCTACACCTTCCGCGGCGCGCCCGCGACCAGCCCCGTCCCCGGCTACACCCAGCCGAACGGCGTCGCGATCGGCGCGGACGCGAACAATTGCAGCACCGGCAACCCGCGGACCGGCACCGCCGCGGCCTATGATTACATCATGGCCCGGACCGGCGTGAACGGGCGTCCCGGCGGCGGCGTCTACCTGCCTCGCCTGCCGCGCCCGGTGAAGAGCAGCCAGAACCAGGAACGCCTCGCCGGATCGCTAACGCTGCAATGGAAGCCGAGCGACAACACCGACATCTCGGTCGACGGCCTGTATTCGCGCTTCAAGGTCGCGCGGCTCGACACGATGTTTGATGCCCGCTCGTTCGGCCGCGCCATCTCGAACAACGGCCAGCCGCTGACGTCGGTGCGCGATATCGAGGTCGATGAGAACGGCTCGCTGATCCACGGCCTGTTCGACGGTGTCGACCTGCGTTCCGAAATGCAGGACGAGAAGTTCAAGTCCAAATACAAGCAGGCCAATCTCAACGTCGATCACCGCTTTTCCGACACGTTCCGCGTGTTCGGTCTGGCCGGCATCAACCAGTCGCGCCTCGACGTTAACCGCCTTCAGGTCGCGATCGACTCGAACGACACGCGCAACTGGGGCATCGACTTCCGCGACAATGCCGACATTCCGAAGATCGACTACGGCATCGACACGACCAACCCGGCGCTGTTCGGCTACGGTGCGCCGCTGTCGAACGGCGATCAGCGGGGTCAGCTGTCGAACTTCATTCGCCGCAACACGATCACCAGCAAGACGTTCGAACTGAACGGCGAGTGGGAGGCGGCGCGCAACTTCACGATGCAGTTCGGCGGCCAGTACCGGACCAACAAATACACCGCGCGCGAACGGCAACTGGCGACCAACACGCCGCTGGCGCTGCCCGCCGGCGTCTCGATCGCCGACTTCTCGTTCGTCACCAGCGGCGTCGGCAAGAACCTCGACGGCCAGCTACAGGATTTCGTCTCGATCGATCCGGACAAGTTCCGCTCGGCGGTCGGCCTCGACAGCTATGTCTATTGCAACGTCGAATGCGCCAAGGGCACGTTCGGCGGCGTCGAGGAGAAATACAGTTCCGGCTATCTGATGGCCAAGTTCAACACCGAGGACATCCTCCCGTTCAAGCTGCGCGGCGATGCCGGCGTGCGCTACGTCCACACCAATCTCGACACCTATGGCCCGATCACCACGGCGGCTCCGGCGGGATCGCTGTATCCGTCGCGCTTCGTGATCTCCAACGTCGGCCGCAAATATGACGACTGGCTGCCGTCGATGAATCTGGCGCTGGACATCACGCCCGAACTCATCGCCCGCGCCTCCGCCGCGCGCGTCATGTCGCGACCCTCCTACGGTCAGTTGATCCCTGCTGGCTCCGCCAATCTGGTGATCCAGACGGCCTCGTTCAGCAACCCGTTCCTCGACCCAATCCGCGCCAACACCTTCGACGCCTCGCTCGAATGGTATTTCGCGCCCGGCTCGCTGATCTCGGTCGCCTATTTCTACAAGAACATCGAAACCTACATCCAGACGACCAGCCAGTCGGTGGCGTTCCAGGATATCGGCCTGCCGCTGACCTTGCTGAACGGCACGCAGTTGCGGCCGACCGACCAGTTCACCGTCCAGCGCAGCAACAACACGCCGGGCGGGCCGCTGCGCGGGTTCGAGGTCAACGTGCAATTGCCGTTCACCTTCCTGCCCGGCGTGCTGCGCAACTTCGGCGCGCTCGCCAACTTCACGCGCGTGCGGTCGAACATCGACTATGTCATTTCGTCGACGCTGACCCGCACCGCGCCGCTCGTCGGCCTGTCCCCGGAAACCGCCAGCGGCACGCTCTATTACGAGGATAACCGGTTCAGCATCCGCTCCACCGTCAACTACCGCGCCGCATTCCTGACCGCGGTGCCCAGCGGATCGGTCGATGCGGACTCGACGTCCAACGCCAGTTCGATCTTCGTCGACGCCTCCGCATCCTACAATATCAGCGACAATATCAAGCTGATCGCCGAGGTGTCGAACATCACGAACGAGACCAACCGCCTGACCGTCGACACCAATCGCAAGGACCCTTTGTACACCGCCTACTTTGGCCGGACCTACGCGCTGGCCGCCAATTTTCAGTTCTGACGCGACACACACCAGGATCGTCCCCAGGTCGGTATCGCCTTTCCTACCGATGCCGATCACACGATAGGTGCATCGCGCGACCGCGCGGTGCACCCTTTTTTTCACGCCGTTCCCAAGCCAACATTCGTCCGCATTTTGGCCTGACAGCATCTTTGCTTCTGGCCTATCAGATTCATGGATGCTAGACTTGTGCGGAGGTGAGCGGCGGAACGGCCGCCACGGCAGAGAGGACGCCCAGACGGTGATGATGACCGAAACGATGCGCTGGTTCGGCCCGTCTGATCCGGTCAGGTTGCGCGACATCAGACAGGCCGGCGCCACCGGCATCGTGACGGCTTTGCACGAGATTCCCAATGGCGACATCTGGTCCACCGACGCGATCGTCGCCCGCAAGACCGAGATCGAGGCGGCCGGTCTCGACTGGACCGTGGTCGAGAGCTTGCCCGTGCATGAGGGCATCAAGACCCGCAGTGCCACCGGCAATCCCGGTTGGGATGCGCTGATCGATCACTACCGACAAAGCCTGCGCAATCTGGCCGCGTGCGGCATTCGCACGGTCACCTATAACTTCATGCCCGTGCTCGACTGGACGCGCACGGACCTGGCCTGGACGATGCCGGACGGCGCGCTCGCCCTGCGGTTCGAGCTGGAGGCGGCAGCCGTCTACGACCTCCACATTCTCCGCCGGGCCGGTGCCGAAGCATCCTACGACCCGGACCTGATCGACCGTGCCGCTCGCCGCTTTCATGCGATGGGCGAGCACGAGCGGCATCGGCTGGAACGCACGATCATCGCGGGTCTTCCGGGCAGCGAGGAGGCGTTCACCAGCGAACAATTCCGCCAGGCGCTGGCCGAATATGACGGCATCGATCCGGAAACCCTGCGCGCCAACCATGTCGCGTTTCTGGAGGCGGTGTGCCCGCTCGCCGACGAACTCGGCATTCAGCTCGTCGTTCACCCCGACGACCCACCATTCGCCCTGTTCGGTCTGCCCCGCGTGGTCAGCACCGAGGCGGACGTCGCATCCCTGTTCCGGCGGGTCCCCAACCGGTCCAACGGGCTGTGCTTCTGCGCGGGATCGTTCGGTGCGCGCGGCGACAACGATCTCGCCGGGATGATCGATCGCCTGGGTGACCGGATCGGCTTTTTGCATCTACGCTCCGTTCAGCGCGAACCGGGCGGCGCCTTCCACGAAGCGCCGCATCTGGAGGGCAATGCCGACATGGTGGGGCTTGTCGCCGCGATCCATGATTTGCAGACCAGAGAGGGACGGTCGATCCCGATGCGGCCCGATCACGGGCACCAGATGCTCGACGATCTGTCGAAGACGCCGCTGCCCGGATACTCGTTGATCGGCCGGATGCGCGGTCTTGCGGAGTTGCGCGGGCTGGAACGCGGCATCGCCCATGCGACCGCTGCGCGCGCGTCTGCCGCCCCTTCTCCGGTCGAAGCCTGATCGGTGGCCCACACGCTTCGACAAGCACCGGCCGATTGCGGACCGTGCGGTACCAGCCCGGGAGAGTATGCGTGAACGGATCCACCGTGGCAGTCGCCGCTCCCTCCCCGACCCGGGCCGGCGGCAACGTCCGCTGGGTGATCTGCGCGCTGCTCTTCTTCGCGACGACGATCAACTATATCGACCGGCAGGTCATCGGCATCCTGAAGCCGACGTTGCAGAACGAGCTCGGCTGGTCGGAGATCGATTACGGCACGATCGTCTTCTGGTTCCAGGCCGCCTACGCGATCGGCCTGCTCGCCTGCGGACCGATCATCGACAAGATCGGCTCGAAGCTCGGTTACGCCGCCGCGATCACGGTGTGGAGCCTCGCCGCGCTGGTCCACGCCTTCGTCCGCAGCCCCGGCGGGTTCGCCGCGGCGCGCTTCGCGCTGGGGCTGGGCGAATCCGCAAACTTCCCCGCCGCGATCAAGTCGGTCGCCGAGTGGTTCCCGAAGAAAGAACGCGCGCTGGCCGCCGGCATCCTCAACGCCGGCGCCAATGTCGGCGCGATCGCCACGCCGATCGTCGTGCCGCTGATCGCGCTGAATTACGGATGGCAGGCGGCGTTCTTCATCACCGGCCTGCTTGGTTTCGTATGGCTCGTCGCATGGCTCGCTTTCTACCGCGCGCCGGAAAAGCATCCGCATATCACTGCGCAGGAACTCGCCTACATCACCTCGGATCAGGATAACGACGCGGGCACCGCGCCGATCCCATGGCGCCAGCTCTTCCGCCGCCGCGCGACCTGGGCGTTCGTCGTCGCCAAGTTCCTGACCGACCCCGTCTGGTACCTGTTCCTGTTCTGGCTGCCCGATTTTTTCGCCAAGCGGCACGGCCTCGACCTCAAGACGTTCGGCCCGCCGCTGATCGCGGTGTATCTGCTGGCGGATGTCGGCAGCATCGGGGGCGGCTGGCTGTCGTCGGCGCTGATCAAGCGCGGGTACAGCGTCAATGCCGGCCGCAAGCTGGCACTGCTCGTCTCCGCCATCCTCGTCACGCCGATCGTGTTCGCCAGCAGCGTGTCGAGCCTGATCGCCGCCGTCGCGATCATCGGCCTCGCCGCCGCCGCGCATCAGGGCTGGTCGTCCAACCTCTACACGATGGTGTCCGACACCTTCCCGCGCACCTCCGTCGCCTCCGTGATGGGCATCGGCGGCGCGGCGGGCGCAGTCGGTGGCATGATCATGTCGAACTATGTGGGACGGGTGCTGGAAACCGTCGGCACTTACGTCCCCGTCTTCCTGTGGGCCGGCAGCGCCTACCTCGTCGCCCTCCTGCTCGTCCACCTGCTCGTCCCCAACCTGGAGACCGCGGTGCAGGTCCCGGCCTCCGACGACTAGCAAAGGCTTGCGCGCGCCGACGATTACCCGAACAAGGGGCAAGACGGCGAGGGGCCGAAGACGGCGAGACCCCAGAGACGGCGAGAGGATGGACGATGGACGAACTGGGCGACCGCACCGTCCGGCGCGTGATGACGCGGCTGATCCCGCTGCTCGGCCTGATCTACATGGTCGCCTATATCGACCGCCAGAACGTGTCCTACGCCAAGTTGCAGATGGTCGGCGACCTGGGGCTGAGCGAGGCCGCCTATGGGCTCGGTGCAGCGCTGTTCTTCATCGGCTATTGCCTGTTCGAGATCCCGAGCAACCTCGTCCTCGAACGCGTCGGCGCGCGGCTGTGGTTCGCGCGAATCATGGCGAGCTGGGGCGTCGTCACGCTGCTGCTCGCCTTTACGCCGAACAAGACCATGTTCTACGTGCTGCGCTTCCTGCTCGGCGTGGCGGAGGCGGGGTTCTTCCCCGGCGTGCTGTATGCCCTGACCCTTTGGTTCCCGCAGGCGCACCGCGCGCGCGCGATCGGCCTGTTCATGGTCGCCAGCGCCTTCGCCAACGCAGTCGGCGCCGCGATCGGCGGCATGCTGCTCGACCTCGACGGCTCGCTGGGTCTGCGCGGGTGGCAGTGGGTGTTCCTCGCCACCGGGGTTCCGGCTCTGCTGCTGGTGCCCGCGGTCCTGCGCTGGCTGCCGCGCGGGCCGGAGGACGCGCCGTGGATGCCGGCGGCGGAGAAGGCTTGGCTGGCGGAGACGCTGGCGGCGGAACGCGCCGCGGCGGGGATCGTCGCGCACGGCAACCCGTTACGCGCCCTCGCAGATCTGCGCGTGCTGATGCTGTGCGGTGCATATCTCGGCTTCCCGCTGGCCGCCTACGGCCTCAGCTACTGGCTCCCGACGATCGTGAAGGGCTTCGGCGTGTCGAATACCGTCAACGGCTTCCTCAACGTCATCCCGTGGCTGCTCGTCGCGCTCGCGCTGTGGTGGGTGCCGCGCCACGCCGCGCGCTTCGCCGACCCGCGCTGGCACATCGTCGGTCCGGCACTGATCGGGGCGGTCTGCCTCGTCGCGAGCGTGATCGTCCCCGGCGCGGTGCTGAAGTTCGCGCTGCTGTGCATCGCCGCACCGGCGATCTTCTCCGGCCAGCCGGTGTTCTGGACCCTTCCGCCGCGCTTCCTGTCCGGGGCGGGCGCCGCCGCCGGGTTCGCGGCGATCAACTCGGTCGGCAACCTCGGCGGTTTCATCGCGCAGACGGTGGTGCCCCGCATCCGTGACGATACCGGCAGCGATCTGGCACCGATGCTGTTCCTGGCGCTGTGCCTGCTCCTGGCCGGTGCCGCCGTGCTGCTGGTCGAACGCCGCCTGCCCCGCTCCCAACGCGGCTGAGCCCCCCTACGGCCGCCGGTGACGAGACAGGAACGCCCACAGCGCCTCGTTGTCGACCACCCACTCATGCCCCCGCCCCACGGACACGCGCGCGACCACTTCGCTGTCGCCGCGACAGTCGGCGTAGCGCTCCTCATAGATCCCCGGCGACACCCAGCGCGTCGTCGGCACCACGGTACAGCCGTCGAGCTGTGCCCAGCGCTGCTCCGCCGCGTGCATCGTGTACTGCCAGTATCCTGCGCCCCCGCCCTCGATGGGATTGGTCGTGTCCTTGTCGCCCGCGAATGCCATCACCGCGACCGGCGTGCGCGGCTGGCAGGTGGCCGGATCGGGCCGCGTCGGATCGGATGCCAGCGGATTGCCGGCCCGCAGCCCCACGACCGGAGCGATCGCCGCGAACCGCTCCGGCACGACGCAGCCCAGCCAGGACACCATTCGCCCGCCACCCGACAGTCCGGTGACATAGACGCGCCGCGGATCGACGCAGCCCGCGGCCGCCAGGGCATCGATCAGGCCGGTGAGATAGGCGACATCGTCGCGGTCGCCCGGACCGGGGACCGTCCCCTCCACCGTCGGCACGCCGGGGATGTTCCACACGAAGCCGCTCTTCGCGGCGATGCCGCCGTCCGGGTAGGCGAGCAGAAAACCGTGCCGATCCGCCGTCTCTGCCAGACCGGAGCTTTGCAGCATCTGCGCACCGGTCCCGGTGCTGCCGTGCAGCAGGATGACGAGCGGCGCCGGCCTTGCTCCCGTCCAGCCGGCGGGGACATGCACGTCCACCGGCGCGACATCCGGCCTCGGCGAGAAGCGACCCGCGCCCCCCGGTCCCAGCGGGCACGCCGCGGCTCCGGTCGCGATGGATCCCAGAAGCGCGGCGAACATCCAGATTGCGAGGCGGCGCAGCGATACTTTTGTCATGAAAGCATGATGCTGGCGACCACGCCCGATCGTCAATCGCGACGCCTCATGACCGGACGTAGAACAGATGCGTGCCGATCCGCGCAACCTTGACGAGGGAGTCGCGCCAATAGGGTACCATCCAGTCTGTGTGGTAATGCGTCGCCCGCCCGACCTCCGGGTAGACGCGCCCCGACAGCGCCCGCCGCGCCTCCCGCCGTGCATTGGCCCAGCCAGCATGGATCGTCCGCCGCCGGATCGATCCGTCGCAGGTGAAGGAGAACTGGCAGCCGGTGATCCGCGACGACCCCTGATACACGACGCCGCACACCGTCTTCGGAAAGCCCCGCGCACCGACGCGGTTCAGCACGACCTGCATCACCGCCCGCTGCCCTCGCCGGTCGTCGCCTGCTTCGTAAAGCGCGGCGGTGGCGAGACATTCGGCCGCCTGCTCGCGCGCTGCCGGGCCACCACGGAACCGAAAGCGTGCCGCGCGCCGCAAACGGCTATAGACGGTCGGCACCTTCGCGTTCGACGCCCGCGCCGCCGCCATCGACATCGGCTTCGCCACGTTCGGCGGCGCGACCGTCAGAGGTAACGACCCGATCCAGGTCGCCGCGACGATGACAGCCGCGACGACACCCAGCAGCAGGAACCAGCGGCGTTGCGACGCAGTCCGCCGCCGCGCCGTTCGCCTGCTGGCGCCGGTTCTGCGCGTGGCCGATTTACGCCGTGTGCTGGGTCCTCGCCGTTGCGCCATGTCGGGCCTTTAGCGGAGCCGCGCGATGGGATCAGCACCCGATCATGCGACCAGCCGGCGTGCGGTGCGTTGCTGCCTCGACGACAGCGTACAGGAGAGCATGATGATCGATCCCAGAGCCACGGATACCGACACCACGAACGAAGCCGCCCCGGAAGGCTTCGGCGACCTGCCGATCCAGCCCACCGGTTCGGGCGTCGCAGATCTGGAGATCGCGTACGAGCAGATGCGCCTGTCCGAAGATGCCGACGCGGATGTTGCCGCCCTAAACGAAGACTTGGGCCCCGCTACCGTGCCGACCGAAAGTGGCGACGCCGCCACCGAAAGCGCAGCCCACCCGAGCTGATCGACATGACGGAAACCGTTATCAGCCCCAGCGGCCCTGGCGCGATCGAAACCGGCCTGATGATCGACGAGACGGGCACGCGCTTCGTCGTGCTGACCTTCAAGGAACCGGGTGCCGACCCGGTTCTGGTCACCTTCACCGTTCCGATCTTCGAAAATTTCTACCGCCATCTCGGTCGAACGGCAGAGGCGGCGGTAGACGAGGAGAGTTGGCGCGTGCCGGACTGACGACCAGTGACCTAGCAACGCGGCTTATGACCGCGGCTTCAGCCAGCCGTGCATGTCCATCCAGCGGGCGAACTCCTCGAACCAGCCGGTGCTGGTCGTCGTCTTCGGGTACATGCCGAACCCATGGCCGCCCTGCTCGAACAGGTGAAACTCCACCGGAGCCTTCGCAGTCCGCCAGCTATCGACCAAGCCGAAGCCGCCATTGCCGAAGAACGGGTCATCCGACGCCAGTGCCACGAACAGCGGCGGCGCACCGGCTGGTACCGTTACCGCCGCCAGTGGCCCGTAGATGTTGCCGATGAAGGCCGGCTTGGCATCGTTGCCGGACAGCGCCGTCGCCATCGTCAGCATCGCGCCGGCGGAGAAGCCGACCATACCCACGCGGGCCGGATCGACGTGCCACTCCCCGGCGCGACGACGGATCAGCACGAAGGCGGCGCGCGCATCGGCGATCTGCGGCGCGATGCCGGCCATCGCGTCGCGCGGGTTCGGCCGCGGCGGGCGTGCGGTGGCCGAGAACATCGCCGTCATCGACGCCTCGAACCCCTTCATGTCTTCCGGCGTCGGGTTCAGCCGGTACTTCAGCACGAACGCCGCGACGCCCTTCGCCGCCAGCGCCCGCGCCACGTCCCACCCCTCGTTCTCCATCGACAACGTCCGGAAACCACCACCGGGCGCGACGACCACGGCAGTGCCGGTAGCCTTGGCAGGATCCGGAAGGAACGGTGTCAGTGTCGCGACGGTAACGTTGCGCGCGAAGACGCTGCCATATTGGCGGTGCCACGCTTCGGGCGCAGTCGCGCCCGGCAGCTTGCCGGTGTCGAGGGGTATCGCGGTCGGCTGCGCCGGGACCGGGATCACGACCATCTTGTCGTCCTGCGCCAGGGCCGGGGCTGCGGCGCAGGCCGCCGCTATCAGGCCAACTTGCACGGGTCGCAGACTATGGAACATGGCTCGTGCCACGAGTCGCCGCATCATCTCCGCTCTCCCTATATGATATTATCCATTCAGCTTAGCGGTAGCGCTATCACCGTACAATACTGTCGGTTGACGAAGATCGGCCGTCCAATAGCAGCCGATTTTCCACTCACGTTGGTTCACGATCATCCCACCGGAGCCAACGCTGTCGGACGTCGCGTGACCGTACCGCATGACGCCGCGGCGGTGACCGCAGACAGCACGGAGGCGGCGGAATAATCAAGATCGCACGTCGCTTGAACATCGCTGACGACATCCAACACATTGATAATGCAAGTTATATAACGGAACCCTCAGCATGGCGGAGGGTTGCTCCGGTTTCGATCCCCGAGCGCAGGATAGCCCGATGAGCGACGCACCCCATATCTACGGCACCCCCGAACCAGACGACAAGCAGGGCAACGCCACCCGCGATGTCGCCACCGGCGACCAGCGCGCGGAGGAGCCGGGATACGACCACGCGCTGAACCTCGATGGCGGCACCTTCGTCGTCGTGGAGGAAACGTCGGGCGTCGCCTATGCGGAGGCCACACGCGACATCGGCGGCGGTGGCGGCGCGGCTACCGAGGTCGAGGCGGACGCCCTCCGCGATCAAGCCGACCAAACGACGCGCTCCGAGGGTCTGAGCCGCACGGTGGCAATCGGTGCCGCGGTCGGGGTCGGTGCGGGCCTGCTCGCCAATCTGTTGCGCAAGGCGGTGGTGCAGGCCCCGTCCGTGCTGGCGGGCAGCTGGGATAAGGCACTGGCGGCGGAACACCGCGCGGCCCTGGCGATCTTCGACCAGATCGAGGCGACCGGCGAAGACGAGGTGGCGAAGCGCACCACCCTGCTGACGACGCTGAAGCACGCGATCGGCAAGCACGCGTTCCAGGAGGAGAACAGCATTTACGCGATGATGCGCGACCTGGAGATGGCGGAGGCGGCCGATCACCTGAATCACGAACACGGCTATGTGAAACAGTATTTCTTCGATCTCGGCGAGATGCCGCGCGATGACCCCGCGTGGCTATCGAAGGTGAAGGAGTTTCGCGCGATGATCGAGTCGCACATGCGCGAAGAGGAGGACGAACTGTTTCCGCGCATGCGCCGCACGCTGGACGAGGCGCAGAACCGCCACCTGACGAAGCTGATGCACCGCGAGGGGCTGAAGCTGGCCTGATCGAGGGAGGCGAAGATGGGCGAGAATGCACCCGGCGATACGATCCTGATGAACGTCCTGATCGCCATCGCCGCCAGTCTGGTGCTGCTGGTGATCGGCATCGCGTTGCGTAAGCGCGGCCGGCTCGCGTCGCGCGGCGCGGCGATGCTGTGGGCGGTGCTCACGATCCTGCCGCTGTTCGGGGCCGGCGCGCTGATGTTCGTGCGCCACACCGCGGACATGGCGTCCGGCCAGACGCGATCGGGCGTCGACCAGCTCCCCCAAGGCGCACTGACGCCGACGCGACAAGGGCGGAGTGCGTGATCGCCCTCCGCCCTCACCCTGTTGCGACGACAGGCGTTATTCCGGCTCGTCCATCCGGCGGATCACCAGCCCCACGGCGGCGATGCGCTCGACATCGACATAG
This sequence comes from Microvirga sp. SRT01, assembly GCA_018139225.1. Lineage (GTDB taxonomy): Bacteria > Pseudomonadota > Alphaproteobacteria > Sphingomonadales > Sphingomonadaceae > Sphingomonas > Sphingomonas longa. The sequence goes on along the minus strand of JAGSNX010000003.1, from coordinate 540,353 downwards.
CCGAGCTGATCCAGGTCCTCGCTGAAGATATCCGGATCGAGTTCGCGATATTCCATGCCCAGCCCGGTCGCCGGCAGCCGTTCCCGCAGTGCGTCGAGCAGCACGTCGCGTCCCCCGACGATCGACACGCCGGTGTGCAGGATCAGGCGACCGCCGGGCGCGAGCAGGTCGATGGCCTGCAATACCCATTCCAGCGACAGCCGCGCGCCGTACAGGTCGCCACCGTCGCGATACGCGCGCTGCCCCCCGTCGATCATGAACGGCGGGTGCGTGACGATCAGGTCGTAATGGCCGGGCACGTCCCGTGGCTGTTGCGCGTGGACGGTACCGTGGTCGATACCGGCGAATTCGGCGTTGATGCTCGCGAGGAACAGCGCCTTGGGGTTGATGTCGGCCAGCGTCAGATGCGGCTCCCGCGTTTCCCGCGCCGCGACGATCCCGCCGACCCCGGCCCCCGCGCCGTAATCGAGGATGCGATGCGCCGAGGGCAGCAGCCGCGCCGCGATCCACTGGGCGAACCGGTAACTGTCGGGACCGAGAAACACCGAGTCGTGATCGGTCGTCGGATACGCGGAATGCAGGAACAGCGTCCCCTCCACCGCCGACACGCGCAGCAGCGCGGCCAAGCGCCCGTTCTCCACCTCCGCCAGCATCCCGGCGGCGTCGAGCGCGTCGAACATCTCCGTGTCGAGCAGGTCGCGCTCGAACGGCAGGCTCCAACCGAGCACGTCGCGCAGATTGCTCGCGACTCGCCGTGTCGGCCGCTTGACGACGCGCGCATGCGTCGCCGGAGTCGCGGTGACGAAGGTGTACCCGCGCGCCGCGAGCAACCGCAGCACGGCCAGCAGCGCGGCCCTCCTCTCCGGGGAGAACCAGCCGTCGCGATCAGCGGCTTCCACCAGTTCGTCGGTCGGCTTAACTAACGTCAACATACTGTAATCCTGCGATTTATCTCGCGGAAATAATGAGGGCGACGGCAGCCGGTTCCCCCCTCTGACCTGGGTTACGCACTTCGCGGCAAGGCTCGACACGCCGCCCGCCGGATGCGACGAAATCCGCCGTCGGCTGATGGCGATCAATGCGTTGTGCCAGCGAAGGGAGGACACTCCCGCATCAGAACGATCGAAAGTGTCCGACGTGAAACAGACCTACGCTCCCATGCCGACGCACGCGCCCGACCGCGCGTTGCGGCGCGACCGGTTGGACGGCACGCGCGTGGCGATCGCCGTCGCCAATGACTACCGCGCCGCCTATCTCGGCAACGCCATCGTTGCGTCTGGCGGACGTGTCGCCGGCGTTGCCGCCGATGTCGCGGAACTGGAAACGCTGCTCGACCGGCACGCTCCGGCGGCGTTGATCGTCAACCACGAACTGCCCGGTCGCGGTCTGTCCACTGCGCTCGATGCCGCGATCGACCGCGGCGTGCGCGTGGTGGTCGTCGGCCCCGCCCGGCTCGACAGTGGCAGCCCGCTGCACCGGCACGCGTGCATGCTGGACCCCTGCGCCGGGTTTCAGGTCGTGGAGGCGGTCGTCGAGGCGCTGGATGTTGGCGCGGACGAGGCGGCGAGTTCCGCACGGGCATTCTGGCCGGTAGGGAACGGTCGCCGGGTTACTTTATAAGCACCGCCGCCACGGCCTCTATTTCAGCCTCCGCCCCCGCCATCCCAACTTTTGCCGTCACTCCAGCGGAAGCTGGGGTCTCCCTGTGGTAGCGGACAGCGCCGCCTCAGGAGACCCCAGCTTCCGCTGGGGTGAGGGGGGGGGGGGTGGACTGACTGTCCTCACCCTCTAAATCGTCAGCCCCACGAAGATCGCTCCCGTCCGCGCCTTGTCCTGCGCGATGTCGAATGCTTCGTTGATGCGGTCGAGCGGGAAGCGGTGGGTGATCAGCTTTTGCGTCTGGAGTTTGCCGCGCGCGACCAGTTCAAGCACCTCCGCCTGCTCGGGATAGATGTCGTGGAACGCGAAGCTGGCACTGGGGATCAGCGTGATCTCCGACATCTGGATACGCTGCCACTCCAGCGGGATCCTCGTCTCGCCATCCTCGAACCCGCCGACGATCACGACCTTGCCGCCGCGCCGCACCAGCTTCGTCGCGAGCGGCAGCGTCGTCGGCATTTCCTCGCCGCCGACGCATTCGAAGACGATGTCGGCGCCGCGCCCTCCCGTCATCGCAATCACCGCCGCGACCGGGTCCGCGCTCGACGAGTCGACCGCATGATCGGCACCCAACTCGCGCGCGACGGCCAGCGAGTGATCGACCGTGTCGACGATCAGCACGTCCGCACCGCCCGCCTTGGCGAGCATCGCCTGCCCCAGCCCGATCGGACCCGCGCCGACGATCGCGACCTTGGCGTTGACCGTCAGTCCCGACAGGTGATGCGCGTGCAGGCACACCGCATAAGTGTCGAGCAGCGACGCATCGTCGAACCCGATCGCGTCGGGCAGGCGATAGAATTTGTGCGCCGGCCCGACGACATATTCGGCATAGGCGCGCGACACGCTGGCGCGGCGCGTGGCGTACAGGCCCGGACAGCGGTTATACTGGCGCACGCGGCACCATTCGCAATGGCCGCAGCCGAGTACCGATTCGATCAGCACCCGGTCGCCGACCGCGACGTTCGTCACGTCGGCCCCGACCTCGACCACCTCGCCCGCGAGTTCGTGGCCCATGATGCAGCAGGCGAGATGCTCGTCCGGCTTCTTCCAGTGGCGCAGGTCGGTGCCGCAGATGCCGGCCATGCGGACGCGCGCCTTGACCCAATCGGCCGCGGGCAGCACCGGCTCCTCGACATCCTCGATCGTGAAGCGACCGTCATCGGTCTTCAGCGCGGCTTTCATGCGGACAAAACTCCCAGAAAACAGGCAGCCGGCACGTCGGCGCGGGCAGTGGACGACTGCGGCAGTCCATCGGCATCCAGCGGCAGGAGGGTGACGCCGCCTGCCTGTTCGTGAGCGACGAGCAGATGATCGTCGGACAGCAGCAGGAATCGCGGCGACTGGCCACCGGTCGGGGTGTGCCCCAGCGGCGTGACGTTGCCGACCGCGTCGAGGGCGAAGGTCGCGACGCTGTCGTGGCCGCGGTTGCTGGCGTAGAGGCGCGTGCCCTCCGCGTTGAGCGCGATCGCGCCGCCCAGGCTCTCCGTCTGCGTTCCCGCCGGTAGCATCGAAAAGCTGCGTTCGGCGGTCAGCCCGCCGCCGCTGACCCGCAGCACCGTCAGCGTCGACGCGAGTTCGCTCAAAAGATACGCCATCGGTCGCGTCGGGTGAAACACCAATTGCCGCGGTCCCGATCCAGAAGGGGCGACATGGGCGAGCGTCGCCTCCCCCAGCACGCCGCCCTGCGGATGAAATTTCAGGATGCGGTCGATGCCCAGGTCGACGACGTACAGCACATCGTTCGGCCCGAACCCGACCCAGTGCGCGTGCGGACCGGCCTGACGCTCCGGGTTCGGTCCGCTCCCTGCGTTGCGGTGGATCGACGGCGCGCCGAGCGGTCGGTTCGTCTCCGGATCCAGCCGGAACAGCGCGACCACGCCGTCGCCGTAATTGGCCACCGCGAGCAGATCCCCCGCCCCCGACAGCGCGAGGTGGCAGGGGTCGACGCCCCCCGATGCGAACGATGCCAGCGACAGCCACCCGGATGTCGCGTCGAGCAGATGGATGTGCGCCGCCGCCTCGTCGACCACGAACCAGCGGCCGCTGCCGGGCAGCGCCACGCCCGCGGACACGTTGACGACCGGCGCGACCGGATCGCCGACCCGGAGCACGCCGTCCGCCGTCGGTTCCAGCGGATAGAGCCCGCGTGCGCCCGGTCCTGCATAGCCGCCTGCGATCAGTCTCGTCATCATCGTTCCGCTATATCCGTTCACGCTGCCGGCGCTGTCGACGCCACCCCTACCCCACCGAACGCGCCGCGAAATAAATCAGGTTACCTCCGACTCCCGCGTCGCCTTCGCCTGTTGCGCCCGGCGGAGGCGCGTGCGCAGGCGGGCGTCGCGCAGCAGCGTTCCCGGCAAGTCGGTGGCGGCGCGCAGGCCGGCGACGGTGGAGATGTTACGGATCGTGCGCCGCGTCTCGACCAGCAACTGGCCGACCATCGCCCGCCGCTCGATCTCGCCGCGCTCCTCGACCAGCGACAGGCGGTGGATCGCATACAGGCCGATCATCCCGGCGATCAGGAAGTAGAAATCCCAATGCGTCAGCGTGATCGGCAGGGCGAACACGCCGCCCGGCCCGGTCCAGCGCGCGATCAGTTCGATCTTCCGCGCCGCGAATACGTCGGCGAGCAGGCCGCCGACGATCGGTGCCGCCCCCGCCGCGACGGCGGTGACCATCGCGTTGGCGGCGACATAGGCGGTCGCAGACCCCTTGGGCGACAGTTTCAGCGCGATGTTGGTGCTGGTCAGCGTCACCCCCGCGATCGATGCGCCCATGACGACGTGGAGCAGCACCAGCCACAGCTTCACGATCTCGCGCGAGCCGAATTGCGATGCGCCGATCATCGCGACGATCGCGACGATGTAGGTCGGGGCGCACACCGCCAGCACCGACTTGTTCGCATAGCGGTCGCTCAGCGTTCCCCAGGTCCGCAGCGCGAGGATGTTGGCGATCTGGCTCAGCACGCTGAGCAGCACCACGAAGCTGAGATCGAAGCGCAGTTGCCGGACGATGAAGATCGTAAAGAACGGCGTCGCGAAGTTGATCGCGAACTGCCAGCTGGCGACGAACACCAGCAGCCGCCGGAAATTGCCGTCGCGCAGCGGCTGGCGGACCAGCTCGCCGACATTAACCGGGCCGGGCGCGGGCGGCATCAGCGGTTCCGGCATGCAAGCCACCAGCCGCGCGCTGATGAGGCCGGTGACGCAACCCGCACCGAACATCGCCGCGAACACCCAGTCGCGTGCGGACGAGCCCGGCGCGGTACGGTCCAGCGCCAGTGCCGCGACCAGCCCCAGCACGACGCTGATCGCGGTCAGCCACGCGGTGCGCCGGGCGAACACCTGTCCCAGCCGGTCCTCGGGCGCGAGGTCGCGCATCCACGCGTTCCACGCACACGCGCCGATCGCGCCGAGCCCGCACAGCACGACCTGCGCCGCGAGGAAGATCAGCAGCGGGCCGGTGCCCACGAAGAACGCCAGCACCGCCATCACCGCCAGCATCGCCCGTCCGATCAGGCTGGTGCCGACCGAGATCGCCTTGCGATTGCGCCACCGCTCCACCAGCCCGATCGCGGGAAGCTGCAATAACTGCGCGAGGAACGGGGCACTCGCCAGCACGCCGATCATCACGTTCGACGCGCCGAGGTGCAGGGCGAACGCGGTCAGGATCACGCCGGTGGTCAACGCCGCCGTACCGCCGGAAAAGGCGGCCTCCCGAACGAGCAGGGTCAAACCGCGCTCCCGGTCTTCGGGCGTGACGAGCGCTTGCGGGGCCAGCGACAGCATGCACGGACCAACGATTTGATTTTGCTGAGGTTTCTAAACATCGGACACACCGTTCAAGGTTCCGGCGCATCGCCTCCGTCTGGATGTCAGAAGATATCCGAAGGGGAATTTCCGTGTACCGCCTGCTCCTCGCCTCCGCCGCGCCGCTCGCCCTGATCGCCGCGACCTCCGTTACCGCCCAGACCAGCATCGCCACCAAGCAGACGACGCCGGTCCGCACCTCCACCGTCAAGGCGGGCGCCGCGGACACTATCAGCATCACCTCGGCCGGCAGCATCGTGCCCACCGGCGGCGTCGCGGTGACGATCGACAGCAACAACAATGTCGCCAATGCCGGCACGATCCAGATCACCGACGCGAACGGTGCGACCGGCATCCTGGCGCAGGCCGGCGTGCGCGGCGACATCTCGAACAGCGGCAAGATCATCGTCGACGAGACCTATACCGCCACCGACGCGGACAAGGACGGCGACCTCGACGGCCCGTTCGCTCAGGGCTCCGTGCGCACCGGCATCCGCACCGCGGGCGCGTTCACCGGCGCCATCTCCAACACCGGCGAGATCACCGTCGAGGGCAATGATTCCGCCGGGATCTATCTTGGCGGACCGCTGACCGGCGCGGTGACGCACAGCGGCAAGACCAACGTGCTGGGCGACCGCAGCGTCGGCGTCCGTACCGAAAACGTGTCCGGCGCCGTCACGCTGGGGGGCACGATCACCGCGACCGGCCGCGATGCGGTGGGCGCACGGCTGGACGGCAACATCGGCGGCGCGCTGGTCGTCGAGGGGCTGATCGGCAGCACCGGCTACCGGTCGACCACCGCGCCCGCCGACGTGTCGAAGCTGGATGCGGACGACCTGTTGCAGGGCGGATCGGCGCTGATCGTCGCGGGCGACGTGGCGGGCGGCATCACGCTGTCGAACGCCACCGGCAAGGTCGGCGACATCGTCACCTACGGCGCGGCACCGGCGTTCCAGATCGGCTCCGCCACGCGGGCGGTGACGATCGGCGCGGTCGCCGGCACGCCCGCGCCCAACGCCGGCCTGATCGTCAACGGGCGCGTGACCGGCAACGGCATCTATAGTGGCGTGACCGCCACGGCGCTGGCGATCGGCGGGCTCGGCGGCAATGTCACGATCGCGCAGGGTCTCGCGGTCGGCGGCACGGTGCAGGCGACCGCGGTCGGCGCGTCCGCCACCGCGATCCGCTTCGGCGCGGGCGCGTCCACGCCGGAACTGCGCGTCGGCGGCACCGTCACGGCGACGGGCGGCGGGGTTGCCGATACGCGCTCGGCGGCGATCCTGATCGACAGCGGCGCAACGGTGCCGACGATCCGCAACACCGGCTCGATCCGCGCGTCCGCGACGGGGGCGACCGCGGTCGCGATCCTCGATCGCACCGGTGGCGTGACCCTGGTGGAGAATAGCGGCACGATCGGTGCGGCGGGGGCGGACGCCACCCGTTCCGTCGCGATCGACCTTTCCGCGAACACCGCGGGCGCGACCGTTCGCCAGATCGCCGTCACCGGCCAGACCGCCGCCCCGGCCATCTCCGGCGCGGTCCGGTTCGGATCGGGCAACGACCGTCTCGACCTTCAGGCCGGATCGGTGTCGGGCGACGTATCGTTCGGCGGCGGCAGCAACCGACTGGAAATGACGAACGCCAGCATCTTCGCGGGCACCGCGACCTTCGGCAGCGGTGCGGACACGCTGGCGATCGGCGGCACCGGCCGGTTCGACGGCATCGCCGATTTCGCGGGCGGCGGCGCGGACGTGCTCGCAATCACCGGCAAGGGCGTCTTTGCCGGCCGACTGACGAACGCCGCGAACCTGGCGGTCACCGTCGCATCCGGCGGCGGCACGTTCGGGGCGACGGGCGGGGCGACGATCGGGTCGCTGACGCTGGGCGACCAGTCAGTGCTGAGCGTCGCGCTCGACAAGGCGAACCCCACGGGCAACCTGATCGTCGTGAACGGCGCGACGACGATCGGCGCGAACAGCCAGCTGGCGCTGCGCGTGACGGGCGGCACCGACATCACCGGCCGCTACGTCGTGCTGCGGTCCGGCACCCTGACCGGCGCGACCAACCTGACGCTGGCGAGCACGGCGGTGCCGTTCCTGTACAAGGGCGCGATCGTCGCCAGCGCCCCGAACGAGATTGCGGTGGAGGTCGCGCGCAAGGCCCGGACCGAGCTTGGCCTGAACGCCGCCGGCACCAGCGCGTTCGACGCGATCGACACCGCGATCGGCAGCGACGCGAAGGTCGGCGCGGCGATCCGCGGCCTCTATGACGGCGCGGCGTTCCGGGCCGCGATCGACCAGATGCTGCCCAATTATGCCGGGGGCGTGTTCGAAAGCGTGACGCTGGCGTCGCGCGCCGCCGCCGGGCAGTTGCGCGATCCCGCGGGGTCGTTCGCGGAGGAAGGCCGCTGGGGCATGTGGCTCGCCCCCGTCGGCTGGGACTCGTCGAAGGGGGCGCGCAGCACCACCAGCTACGACGTACGCGGCTGGGGCATGAGCGGGGGGCTGGAGCGCAAATCGCAGATGGGCAACATCGGCGTCTCGTTCGCCTATCTGCGCGGTCGCGACAACGAGGGCGTGGCGGTCAACCGCGTCAACCACAGCCAGTACGAACTGGCAGGACACTGGCGCGGCCATTGGGGCGGGTTTGCCGCGCAGGTCCGCGGCTCCGCCGCCTTCCTGTCGTTCGACGCGGTGCGCCAATTCGACGACGCGATCGGATCGGAAGCGGTGCAGCGCCGGGCGGATTCCGACTGGAACGGCATGCTCTATTCCGGCTCCGGCTCCGTGTCGTACGAGCATGTCGTCGGCCAGTTCAGCCTGCGGCCGATCGTCGCCCTGGAATATTACAAGCTGAACGAGGACGCGTACCGGGAAACCGGCGGCGGCACCGCGTACGACCTGACCGTGCGCAAGCGCAGCAGCGACGAACTGGCGGTCACGGCGACCTTGGCGGCGGGCATCAACTTCGGTGGCGACGATCGCTATTCGCAGTGGAGCCGGATCGAGGTCGAAGGCGGCCGGCGCGAACGCATCTCGGGCGCGATCGGTCGCACCACCGCCAGCTTCGGCAGCGGCACGGCCTTTACGCTCGATCCGGAAGAGCGCGGCGGCGGCTGGACCGGGCGGGTCCGCGCGATCACCGGCACCACCGAAGTCCGCCTGAGCGGCGAAGTCGGTGCCGAACAGCGCTTCGGCGACGTGGCGCTGACCGCGCGCGCCGCCCTGCAATTCGCCTTCTAGGCGAATTCCCGCGTGCCCAGCCCCCGCACGCGTGGCGAACCGGCGCTCCACCCGCCCCACGGGTGGAGCGCCTTTCCGCATGCCCGCGCATCGGCTAGACGAGCCGTCTTCCGTCCCATTCGACCGGTCATCATCATGCCGCCCCCCGGACCTGCCCCCGCGCCCCACGCGGGATTAGAGGCCGTATTCTTGGCCAATCGCGACAAGCTGGTGCGATTCCTGCTGGCGCGCGGGGCGGGCGATGCGGCGGAGGATCTCGCGCACGACGTATGGCTGAAGGTGGCGGGGCGGGCGGACGGGCCGATCGGCAATCCGCTGGCGTATCTGTACCGTGCGGCGGACACGCTGATGATCGATCGCTACCGCGCGCGCCGACAGGCGGAGGCGCGCGATCAGGCGTGGAGCGACCGTCACGCGCAGGAACAGCCGGCCGCCGACCGCAGCGTCGCGGCGCGTCAGGAAGCGGGCGAAGTCGCGGCGCTGCTGACGACGCTGGGCTCGCGCCGGGAGGCGGTGTTCCGGCGCGTGCGGATCGACGGCGCGGCGCAGCGAGAGGTGGCGGCGGAACTGGGCGTCAGCCTGAGCACCGTCGAGAGCGACCTGCGGATCGCCAGCCGCGCTCTGGCCGACCTGAAGGAGCGGTTACGATGAACGACGACTCTACCCCGCTCGATGACGAAGCCTTCGGCTGGGCGTTGCGGATGGAGGGGCCGGACGCCGACTGGGACGCGTTCACGCTGTGGCTGGAGCATGATGCCTCGCGGTCCGAGCGGTACGACCGGGCGGTCGCCGCGCTGCACGATTTCACGGCGGATGTCGCGGCGCTGTCGCCGGTGACGGTTCCGGCAAGCGATCTGATTGCGGCGAACGACGACATGCCCGCGCGCCGGTACACCCGACGCTGGATCGGTGGCGCCCTCGCAGCGGTGCTCGCCGGCGCGATCGGACTGGGCGTGTGGACCGAGACACCACGCCCTTATGCGGTCGAAACCGCACCGGGCGAGCAGCGCATCGTCGCGCTGGCGGACGGCAGCAGCATCGTGCTGGCCGGCGGATCGAAGGTGCGGCTCGACCACAATGCGCCGCGCGTGGCGATGGTCGAGCGTGGCGAGATGCTGTTCCGCATTCGCCACGACGCCGCGCATCCGTTCGCGGTCGGCGTCGGCGACCTGACGCTGGTCGATCTCGGCACCGTATTCGACGTGAAGACGGACGCGCAGCGCACCCGCGTCTCGGTGGCGGAGGGCGCGGTGATGATCGATCCGGACGGCGCGGCGCTACCCCTCGATCCCGGTCAGGCGGTGGTCGCCGAGGGCGACTCGCTGCGGCGGCTGGCGGTGGAACCGGGCGATGTCGGGGCGTGGCAAGAGGGGCGACTGGCGTTCGACGGCGTGCCGCTGGACGAGGTCGCGGCCGACCTGTCGCGCCAGCTCGGTCAGCCGGTCCGCGCCGCGCCCGCCGTCGCGCGGCGCACGTTCCGCGGGACGCTCGACGTGCAGGCGCTGAAACGGCGGCCGGCGCTGCTCGGCCAGTTGCTCGACGTGACGGTGCGGCAGGACGCGGACGGGTGGACGCTGGAACCGCATCCGTGATCCGCACCGCGGTCGCGGCCGCCGTCACGCTCGTTGCGGCTCCGGCTGCGGCCGAGAGCATGTCGCTCGACCTGCCGGGCGGCAGCGTCGGGCAGCAGGTCGTGGCGCTCGGCCGGATTGCGCGGGTCAGCGTCGTCGTGCCGGAGCCGCGGTTGTGGGCGCAGCGGGTGCCGGCCTTGCGCGGGCGGTGGACGCCGGCTGCCGCACTGGCGCTGATCGCCCGGCGTGCCGATGCCGAACTGGTGGCGATCGGCCCGGGAAGCTGGCGGCTGGTGCCCCGCCGCCCCGCCATGCGACCCGCTCGCGTGGCCGTGCGCCGGGCGGCTCCCCGGCCGGACATAGCCTCCGATCAAGGCGGCGATATCGTCGTCACCGCCAGCAAGCGTGGTACCACGCGCGACAATTTCGCGGGGCAGTTCGCGCGCGTCACCGGCAGCGAGCTGGAGTTCGGCGGCGCGGGCGGCACCGACCGGCTGGCGAACCGGCTGACCAGCGTCGCCTCCACCTATCTGGGCGCGGGCCGCAACAAGCTGTTCATCCGCGGCATCGCCGATTCCAGCTTCACCGGCCCGACCCAGGCGACGGTGGGCCAGTATTTCGGCGACCTGCGCCTGAGCTACAACGCGCCCGATCCCGATCTGCGCCTGTCCGACCTGGCGGCGGTGGAGGTGCTGGAGGGGCCGCAGGGGACGCTGTACGGTGCGGGATCGCTCGGCGGTCTGATCCGGCTGGTGCCGAACGCGCCCGACCCGACGCGCTTCGGCGGCTCCGCGACGGTGGGCGGATCGGTGACGCAGCACGGGGCGCCCGGCGCGGACACGCAACTGGTCGCGAACGTGCCGCTGGTCGCGGACCGGCTCGCCATCCGCCTCGTCGCCAACGCCTCAACCGAAGGCGGGTATATCGACAAGCCGCTGCTCGACCGCACCGACGTCAACCGCACCCGCATCGAGGGCGGTCGCGCCGCCGCTCGTATCGACCTGTCCAGCGACTGGAGCGTGGAGCTGATCGGCATCGGTCAGCGCATCCGCGGCGCCGACAGCCAATATGCCGATCGCGGCGACCCGCCACTGACCCGTGCGGCACCGGTGACGGAGGGGTTCAGCGCCGATTTTGGGCAGGCGCAGCTCGTCGTGTCGGGGCGGCTCGGCACGGTGCATGTCCGCTCGACCAGCGGCGTCACCGCGCACGACCTGATGGAACGCTACGACGCGACAGCGCCGGACTCGCCGGTGCGGCTGTTCGCGCAGGCGAACCGCACGCGCATGCAGGCGAACGAGACGCGGCTGTGGTCGTCCGCCCCCGACGGATCGGGCTGGCTGGCGGGGTTCAGCTACATCCACAACCGCACCCGCCTGACCCGCCTGTTCGGCGCACCCGGCGCACTGGAGCCGACGACCGGCGTCGTGAATTCGATCCGGGAGGCGACGCTGTACGGCGAGACCAGCGTGCGGCTGCTCCCCGGCCTGCTGACCACCGCCGGGCTGCGCGTCACGCGTTCGGTGCTGGACGGCGCAGGCGAGGACATCGCCGCACGAGTGCCGGTCGCGCTGTTGGCGATGAGCGCACGCCGCAAGCAGACGATCGTCCTGCCGTCCGCCGCGGCCTTGGTCGACCTGACCCCGCGCCTGCAGATGTTCGCGCGCTATCAACAGGGATTCCGGCCCGGCGGACTGGCGATCGAGAGCGACTTCGTGCGCCGGTTCCAGAACGACCGCGTCGCGACGATCGAGGCGGGGCTGCGCACCGGGCGCGCCGGATCGGACCGGTTCGACGGATCGCTGACGCTCGCGCACACCGCATGGCGAGACATCCAGGCGGACTTCATCGACGGATCGGGCCTGCCCAGCACCGCGAATATCGGCAACGGCCGGTTGTGGACGATCGAGGGCACGCTCGGCGCACGCGTCAGCGACGGCCTGCGGGTGGAGGCGGCGCTGTCCTATAACAACGGCCGGATCGATGAACCGTCCGCGGTGCGGCTGTTCGATCTGGTCGGCAGCTTCACGATCGATCCCGCCGCCGCCCGCGCACAGGTCGCCGCGCGGCTGAGCCAGATCCCGAACACCGCGCGCGTCACCGCTCGCACCGGCGCGGTCTACACGCGGGACCTGGGGTCGTCGGCCGACCTGAAGGTGGACGGGTGGCTGCGCTATGTCGGATCGTCGCGGCTCGGCGTCGGGCCGGTGCTCGGCCAGCTCCAGGGCAGCTATCTCGACAGCGGCATCACCGCGCGCATCGGGCTGGGTGCGATCGGGATCAGCGCGGGCGTGACGAACCTGACGAACGAGCGCGGCAACCGCTTCGCGCTCGGCACGCCGTTCACCACCGGCCGCGATCAGGCCACGCCGCTGCGGCCCCGGACGGTCCGGCTAGGGCTCGACGCGGCATTCTAGATATCGCCAAGCCCCGCCGCCTCGCGATCGTCGCGGCCGAGTTCGACGAAGCGGTTGAGCAGCCACGACGCCGCCGGGCCGGGCGGCGTGTCGCGTCGCCAGACCCCGGCGAAGCGATAGATACCGCCGGGATGATCGGGCATCGCCAATTGCTTGAGCGTGCCCGCGACCAGATCGGGCTGGATCAGCGGCAGCGGCATGTTGCCCCACCCGATTCCCTCCCGCAGCAACGCATGCTTCGCCCCCAGATCGGCGAGCCGCCACGTCCGCGTGCTCATCACCGAAAAGTCCTGCCCCTCGGTCAGCGGCGACCGATCGGTCAGCACGAGCTGCGTGAAGTTGCGGCCCGCACCCGGCGGGATCCGCTCCATCCGCGCCAGCTCGTGATCGGGCGCGGCGACCGGCACCAGCGCGACCGATCCGGCGGAGTTGCAGTCGACTCCCTCCACCCCCGCCGCGAGCGGGCCGGAGATGCCGACCACCGCCTTGCCGTCCAGCACCAGCGCGGTGACCGCCCCCAGCGCCTCGACATGCAGGCGCAGCGCAACCGTGGGATAGGCGACCGCGAACTCACGCAGGATGCGCCCCAGCCGCTCCGCCGGCAGCATCACGTCGACGGCCAGATTGACCTCCGCCTCCAGCCCTTCCAGCAGGCCCTTCACCTTGGCGCGGAGTTCGTCGATCCCGTGCGCGATCCCGCGCGCCTCCGATAGCACGGCGCGGCCGGCCACGGTCAGCTGCGGCTTGCGGGTTCCCTCCCGGTCGAACAGGCGCAGCCCAAGCTGATCCTCCAGATTGCCGATACCGTAGCTGACGACGGAGACCGCCCGGTTCAGCCGTCGGCCCGCCGCGGCGAAGCTGCCCGCCTCCACCACCGCCAGAAATACGCGCAACTGATCGAGCGTCGGCGTGCCCGGACCTGACATTACAACTTCCTCGAACATTCGGTTTCACTTTATCCCACTGATCGATCATGTCGAGAGCGCCTATCTCCACGTCATCGGAACGGGGGACGGCAGCGGAGACAGTCCGGCCATCCTCCAGCAAGGAGCTACGGACATGATCGAACTTCGCCCCTTCTCGTCGCTCGGCGGTGCCAATCACGGCTGGCTCGACGCGAAGCATCATTTCTCGTTCGCAAATTACTACGATCCCAAGCGGGAGAGCTGGGGCAATCTGCGCGTCTGGAACGACGACACGATCGCGCCCCAGTCCGGATTTCCGCCACACCCGCACCGTGACATGGAGATCATCACCTATGTCCGCGAAGGCGCGATCACGCATCAGGACAATCTGGGCAATCACGGTCGGACCGAGGCCGGCGACGTGCAGGTGATGTCCGCCGGTACCGGGATCGCACACGCCGAATACAACAAGGAGGACGTGACGACGAAGATCTTCCAGATCTGGATACAGCCGACCCGCACCGGCGAGAAGCCCAGCTGGGGCGCGCGGCCCTTCCCGAAGGGCGAGCGCTCCGGCCGGTTCGTGACGCTGGCGTCGGGGTTCGCCAACGACGACGACGCGCTGCCGATCCGCACCAATGCGCGGGTCGTCGGTGCCACGCTGAAGGCGGGCGAAACCGCGGCCTATCCGCTCGGCAAGGAACGCCGCGCTTATCTGGTGCCTGCCACCGGTGCGGTCGAGATCGAGGGCCAGCGAGCAAATGCGCGTGACGGCGTCGCGATCAGCGATACGGATACGCTGACGATCACCGCGATCGAGGACAGCGAAATCATTCTGGTCGACGCCGCCTGACCTTACCTGCCGCCGGGCGTTAAACCCGGCGGCCATTTCTTCTCGGAGCAAGTCCATGTCCATCCGTTCCAGCGATATCGAGGGGGTCGAGCAGGTGATCCTGCCCCCGGTCCGCGATCTCGGCGACGGGTTCACCGTGCGCCGCGCGCTGCCGTCCGCGCATCGGCGGATGGTCGGCCCTTTCATCTTCTTCGACCAGATGGGGCCGGCGGCGTTCCGCGGCGGCGAGGGGCTGGACGTGCGTCCGCACCCGCATATCGGGCTGGCGACGGTCACGTATCTGCTGGAGGGCGAGATCCTGCACCGCGACAGCGTCGGTTCGGTGCAGGCGATCCGGCCGGGCGAGGTCAACTGGATGACGGCGGGTTCCGGCATCGTCCATTCGGAGCGCACCGCACCCGAATGGCGGGAGCGGGAGGCGTCGCTGTTCGGTCTGCAGACGTGGCTGGCGCTACCGACGCAGATGGAGGAGGTCGCGCCCGACTTCGCCCACTACAAATCGCACGAGATCCCGGTCGCGGAGGCGGACGGCACGCGCCTAACGCTGGTGGCGGGCACGTCGGACGGTTTGGTGTCGCCGGTGAAGGCGTTCTCCGACCTCGTCTATGCCGACATCCAGCTTCGGCCGGGCGCGCGCTATCAACTGCGCGCCGAGCACGTCGAACGCGCGATCTACGTCGTGTCGGGCTCGATCGGCGTCATCGGCCAGACGGGCGGCTTCGCGACGGGCGAACTCGTCGTGTTCAAGCCGGGGGCGGAGATCGTGGTGCACGCCGAACACGGCGCGCGGCTGATGCTGATCGGTGGCGAGCCGTTTCCGGAGCGCCGCCACATCTTCTGGAACTTCGTCTCCTCGCGCGAGGATCGCATCGAACAGGCGAAGGCGGACTGGCAGGCGGATCGCTTCGCGCATGTGCCGGACGAGCACGAGTTCATTCCCCTGCCGGAGCAGCCCGCACCCGTCCGTTACCCGTAACGTCGCGCGGTCAGTTCGACCGGGCGAGCTCCGCCAGCTCGCCCGACTCGCGACCGCGACGACCATAGAACAGCTCGAACAGCGGGGTGGCCATCATCGTCGTCGCGATCGCCATCAGCACCAGCATCGCAAACAGGGTCGGGCCGATGATGCCCTTCTGAAGGCCGATGTTGATGATGATCAGCTCCATCAACCCGCGCGAGTTCATCAGCGCGCCGATCCCCAGCGCGGTGCGGTTGTCTTCCCCCGATAATCTCGCCGCGAGGTAGCAGGCGCCGCCCTTCGCCAGCACCGAGGCGATGAGGATGCCGAACGCGATCAGCAGCAGCGACCCGGAATTGACCATGTCCATGCGGGTGTTCAGCCCCGAATAGGTGAAGAACATCGGCAGCAGCAGAACGACCGTCAGCGGCTCCAGCTTGCGCTTGAGTTCGGTCGCGAGCAGCCCGCGCGGCATCACCGCGCCGAGGATGAAGCCACCGAAGATCGCGTGGATGCCGACCACGTCCATCAGGAACGCCGACGTGCAGAACGCGATCATCACGAACGCGAAGGCGGTCATGCTCAACTGCCCTTCCCGCTCGACCATCCGCGCGAGCGGCGCGAGCAGGCGCGGCCCGACGAGGATGACGAACGCCGCCCACGCCAATCCACCGCCGATCGCCAGGATAGCGACGCCAGCACCACCGCCGAACGTCGCCAGCACGATCGCCAGCACGCACCACGAACACGCGTCGTCGAAGGCCCCCGCGGTCAGCGACAGCGTCCCGAGCGACGAGTCGGCCAGCCCGCGCTCGTTGATGATCCGCGCCAGCATCGGAAACGCCGTCAGCGCGATGCAAGCGCCGAGAAACAGCGTCGCGTTGACCTGACTGATGCCCGCCGCGAACAGGCCCGGCACGGTCAGCAGCAGCGGCGTGATGAGCACCGCGATCGCGAACGGTGCGGCGATCCCCGCCATCGACACCATTGACGCGGCCTTCGCCTTGCTGCGGAAATGATCGAGGCGCAGCGTGGTGCCGACGAGGAACATGTACAGTCCGACACCGAGTTGCGCGCCGGCGTAGAGCACGTTGCGCGTCTCCTTCGGGAAGATCGCGCCCTGTAGTCCGGGAAGGACGAGCCCGAGCAGCGACGGCCCGAGCACGACGCCGGCGATCATCTCGCCGACGACCTGCGGCTGGCCGAGATACTTCCGGCCCAGCCAACCGACGACGCGGCACGTCACGAGGATGACGGCAAGTTGCAGGAAGAAGTGGATGCTGAAATCGCCGGGAGCATAGCTCTGCTCAGCCGCCTGCACCGCCGGACCATGCGGCCCCAGCAAGCCTGCCACGGTCCCGTTCAGGCTGTCCATCCACCCGCTCATCGTCGTTCCTCTTCCCGCGGCAAGGCTTCCGCGCCTCGTCTATCAGCCGCAGGAAGCGTGCCGCGGGGCTGCGCGCAAGCAGGCTTCGCATGGTCGACACGCGATTTTGCTGCTGCTGCGACAAAGCGTTGCGTCCCCGCAACAAGCTAGTATCGTACCTACATCATTATCACGGAAAGGTAGGCAGGTAGGTTCATGAAAGTGGTCACCAGCCGCGCCTTCAACCAGGATGTTAGTCAGGCAAAGCGGCTCGCGCGCGAGGAGCCCGTGTTCGTCACCGACCGCGGCAAGCCGACTCATGTGCTGCTGAGCTTCGATGCATTCCAGCAGCTTGCCGGGCCACGCGACGGCTGGCTCGACCAGATCGCGGAGGACGAGCCCGTCGCCGTCGAACCGGATTGGCAGCGCATCCGTGGCGGCCTCGCCTGATGTACCTGCTCGATACGCCCGTCGTGTGGGCGCTGCGCGCGATCCGGCAGCGCGACGCCGACCCGGCAATGATCCGCTGGGCAGAGGCACAGATGCTGTCGACGCTGTTCGTGTCCGCCCTGACCCTCGCAGAACTGGGCGCGGGCGCGGCGCAGGTGGAGAAAGCGGACAAGGCCGGCGCGGCGACGATCCGGCGGTGGATCGACGGCCCCCTGATGTCCGCGTTCGAGGGGCGCATCCTGTCGCTCGACGCGACCACGGCGCGGCGGGCAGCGGCGCTGGGGTTGGCGCATCTCCGCGACGGCATGGTCGCCGCGACCGCGCTGGAGCATAGCCTGACGATCGCGACCCGCACGCCGGCGGCGTATCGCCTCGCCAAGGTGCGCACCGTCGATCCGTGGAGCTATTCGGCGCGCGCGGAGGGCGACGACGGCGACTGGCGTCAGGCGTCGCGGAGTGGCCCGGTGTGGCTCAAGAACTTCTTCGCACGCGGCTAGGCGCGGCGCGGGACATCTGTTCGACGAGCGCGCGGTGCGACGGCAGGTCGCGGCTGGCGCGATCGCCGAAACTCCTGATCCGCGCGAACTGGCGCTCCGCCTCCGCGGCATCGCCCCGCCCGTCCGGCAGGTCGGTGCGGAATTCCATTCCGTACAATATGTACTGGTAGTTGAAGAACGCGAAGGACTCGACCTCGCGCGCAAAGTCGAACCGGCTCGGCGGGCGATAGCGCCACTGGTCGAGCAGCGCCTTCAGGCTCGCCGGGATGCTCGCCGGATCGGCATTGTCGCGCCAGAACGGCTCGGACCGGCGGCTAAGGCAGTAATGCAGCTTCAGGAAATCGACGATGCGGGCGTAGCGCGCCGTCATCAGGTCGTTGAATCGGCCCGCGGGCAGATCGACGGGGCCGTGATGCGGGAACAGCTCCGCGATCATTCCCGCCGCCGCCTCGATCAGGACGACGCCGGTCGACTCCAGCGGCTCGAGGAAGCCGCCCGCCAATCCCACCGCGACGCAATTGCCGATCCACTGCCGCTCGCGCCAGCCTGCCTGGAAGCGCAGCAGGCGCGGCGACACGTCCTCGGCGCGGGGGCCCAGATAATCCGCCAGCACCGCGGCCGCGTTGTCGTCATCCATGTGCCGGCTGGAATAGACGCAGCCGATCCCGCGCGCGCCGGCCAGACCGATGTCCCAGATCCAGCCCGCGGCATGCGCGGTCGCGATCGTCGCGCTCTCGATCGGCGCGTCCGCCCGGTCGTAGGGGAGCTTGCAGGTCAGGGCGCGGTCGGTGAACAACTGGTCCGCGACCGAATGGATAGGCGATCCCAGCGCCCGGCCGATCAGTTCGGCGCGAAAGCCCGTGCAGTCGATGAACAGGTCGGCGGTCAGTGCGCCCGCTTCGGTGTCGAGCCGCGCGATCGAGCCGCCACCGTCGAGCACCACGTCCAGCACGCGCCCCGCAACATGCACGACGCCGAGTTCCCGGGCACGGTCGGCGAGCACGGCGGCCATCCGCACCGCATCGAAATGATAGGCGTAGTTGAGCGGCCCCTCGAAATCCCCCTCCCCCGCCTGTTTCGGCGCGCGGCCGGCGTCGGCGACGCGGTTCTGGATCGTCACGGCTTCCGCGAAGGAGGGACGGGCGCCCGCATCCTGCGCCAGCCAGTGCGGGATCAGGTTCGCGCCGTCGCCGGCAAAGGGCGGCTCGAACGGGTGGAAATAACTGTGGCGGTGATCGTCCGCAGGAGCCTGCAGCCAGTCGCGGAAACGAACGCCCTGTTTGAACGTCGCCCCCGCCTCCCGCACGAAGGCGGCTTCGTCGATGCCGAGGAAGCGCAGCGTCTCGCGGATCGTCGGGAACGTGCCCTCGCCCACCCCGACCGTGGCGATGTCGGGCGATTCGAGCAGGACGATGTCAACCGCGGAGCCCAGCGCTCGGGCGAGATAGGCCGCGGTCAGCCACCCCGCCGTTCCTCCGCCCACGATCAGGATGCGCCGCTTGCCGGTCATCGCACGACGATAGCGCGCGGTGCGATGCGCGAACAGGGCGGTGTGGCCGCGATCGGTCGGGCGGCTGCCAGCCGCCCGGCCGATTGCTGCGCGCTAGAAGCGGAAGCGGGCGCTGGCCTGCACCGTACGGGCGAGCGTCCGGACCCCGAGCGGCAGCAGGTTCTCCTTACCGAAGTAGCGATAGACGTCATTCCCCAGCAGGTTCGTGCCCTCGATCGAGAGGGTCATGAACTTGACCGGCGTATAGTTGATCGCCGCATCCAGGCGGTAGGTATCGTCATTGTAGAAGGAGTATGCCGGGTTAGGCTCCCAGATGAAGAATCGGAACGCCGATCGGTAGTTGAACGCGACGCGGGTGCTGAATTTAGGCGTGTCGTAGAACAGCGCAGCGTTGGCCGTCCACTTGGATGTGTTCACCGAGTCGTAAGCACCCGGAAAATTCTCGGGAAACGGATATTCGACACGTGCTTTCAGGATGTAGCTCGCATTCAGGCTGACACCGAAATTGCTCCAGAAGCCGGGCAGGATATCGAAGAATGTTTGTGCGGTCGCTTCCAGACCGGCGAACGTACCGTCCCCGGCATTGCGCTGTTGCGCCACGAAGCCGCTCTGGCCGGGCAAGCCATACTGCGCGAGGTCGGCGACGACCTCCCGGCTGAAGAACAGGAACCCCGTGGCCTTCTTGTAATAACCCGCCAGCGACAACTGACCGCCGCGGCCGAAATAATATTCCGCACTGACGTCGAACGCATGCTCCCGCTGCGCCTTCAGATCGGGATTGCCCGCGTCGATGACCGGCGGCACCGCCTGCGTGTTGGCGAAGTAGAACGGACGAAGGTCGTAGAAGCTCGGCCGTTGCACGTTCGTGGTGTAGGACAGGCGCAACTGCGCCTTCGGCGTGAAATGGATCGTCGCCGTCGCGTTCGGCAGAATGTCCTCGTAATTGCCGCGAGCCGGCGCAAACTCGACGATGTCCTGGCCACCGGTGGACGCGTTACCGGGGCGGAAGTTATAGCTGCTCGAGCTTCCCCAGGTATTAGTGTACCGGACGCCGATCAGCCCATCGACGGGAACCGGCAGGTCGAACGCGTAGCCGATCTGGGCATAATAGGAGAGGCGATTTTCCCGTCCGACATAGGTTTGGCCTCGGTCCGAAGGAATCTCTTCCGTCGCAAAGCGGGTGGCGTTGCCGGGATCGTTGGCCTGGATGTACTCCCGAATGTCCGGGCGATTGGCGAATACGACGTTGCCGGGAATGCGATACCAGCGCGGCGCGCCGGGAAGGTCCGGCCCGACCAGTTCCGCCTGATCGCCGCCGGGGAACTGCGACAGCGGTGTGAGTTGCCGATTGATCCGCGGCAAACCGTCCCGGTAGCCGTAGAACCGGCTGGGATCGCGCCGGTTGAACCGCACGCCAGCCTGGATCGTCCGCAACAGGCCCGTTTCGCTCGCGATGATCGTCAGATCGCTCTGCGTTGCGAACTCGCGATTCTTCGATCCGCCGGCCAGATCCTGGTAGCGATCCACGCCGTAGCTGGCGATGTTGGCCAGATCGACGCCGGGGAACGTGATTGACGGTACCGGCTTCGAATAGGCATCCGACGCGAAGTCTACGTTGGCGGTCGTCAACCCGAATGGTCGTGTCAGGTGCTCAGCCTGAACGTTGCTGTCCTTGCTCCAGTTATACTGGACGCTCGTGTTGAGCAGCGCCCGCTCGCTTCGCCAATGCATCTCGAAATTCGTGGTGTAGAGGTCGGATTTGGCCCGATTGTAGATCGAGTCGATGCCCGCCGGCAGTCCGCCCGAACCGTCGGACGCGAGGGGAACGGTGACGGTCAGCGACTTGGCGGTGCGACCGTCCGGCTGCAAGACGAGATTCGTGTACTTCGATCCGCCTTCACGGGTCAGAACGTACAGGCGATCCGACGTATTCTGCGCCCGCGACCCAAGATACCCGCCCTCGACCACGAAATCGAGATTGTCGTTCGCTCGCCATTGCAGGGATACGTTGATCGAGGGGCGATCCACCCGACCTTCTTCGAGCCCGTAATAGGCGCGGTAGGGGATGATCGTGTTTTCGAAACCGGCCGGGAGGCCGGCGCGCGGCGAGTTGGGCTCCGCACTGCTGCCGAACGGCACATCAGGAGACTCACTCTCGATGAAATTTTCCTTGTAGTTGGTTCGCGTCCACGACGCGTTGACCAGCAAACCGATCTCGCCGATGCCGGTGTCGCGGCGGTTCGCCACCAGCAGACTGCCATAGGGACTGACGTTCTTCGCAATGTCGTCGTAGATGCCCTTGACGCTCCCGGCGACGGTCCAGCCCTTCGGCAGGTCCAGCGGGCGGCGCAGTTCCACATTGACCGTGCCGGCAATGCTGCCTTCGACCTGATCGGCGGTGCGGGTCTTGTACACATCGACCGACTTCAACAGTTCGGCCGGGATGTCGGCCAGATTGAGGGAGCGACCGTCGCCGAGACTGGTGTCGTTGCCGTTCACCGTGGTCTGCACGCCGGACAGCCCGCGAATGGCAATGCCCTGCCCCTGCCCGCGCGATCGTTCGATCTGCACGCCGGTGACGCGCGACAAGGCTTCGACGACATTGTTGTCGGGAAGCTTGCCGGCATCCTCCGACACCACCGAGTCGACGATCTGCTTGGCATTCTTCTTCTTGTTGGCCGCCGATGCGACCGATCCGCGGATACCGACCACGATGATGTCGGTCCTTTCCGGGGTGTCGGAGGTGCCGGTGGGATCGACGATGTCCGTCCGATCCTGTCGCGGATCGCCGTCCTGCGCCGTCGCTGTGGTCGTCGTTTGCGCCCACGCCGTTGCCGGTACCAACGCCGCCGCAGCAATCAATGGCCCGAACCGGAACCCCCTCAGCATACCAACCACCCCTTATTGTCTTATGTATATCGTATACTTCCTTTTTGTAGGAGTGATTGTCAACTCTGTTGTAAGCTATGTACTTAAACAACCGCATGACGATATTACTGTAATTTAGCTTTCATTAGTAAAACTGAACTTCCATGTGGCGCTATAGTTACCGCCGACGTCGGCTGAACCTTCCGCCCCGACCAAAGCTCATTCAATTGTCCGACAGTCCGCGTCCCGAAGTCCGCGGCGGTCAGCGTGACGGACGCCGCGGCCGTGCCGCGGTTGAACACCGCCACCGCCGCCGATCCATTCGCCAGTTCCTTGCGCCAGATCTCCACCTGACCGTCCGCGCGGACGCGGCGTCCCTGAACGCCCAGCGCGTCCTGGTCGATCGCCAGCACCGCCCGGTTGGTCAGGATCCGCATCGCCGATGCCGTCGTCTTGCGCAGGTCGTGGCCCATGATCAGCGGTGCGGCCTGCATCGCCCACAGTGTCATGTGCGTGCGATATTCGTCGTCGGTCATGCCGCCATTGCCGACCTCCAGCATGTCGGGGTCGTTCCAGCCGCCGGGTCCCGCCGGCGCGAATTTCGGATTCCGGACGAAGCCGATGTCGGACATCGTCTTGTAATCGTCGGTGATGTCGCCCGTCGTCCGCCAGAGGTGCCCGCCGACCTGCCGCCCCCAGGACGACACGGCGAAGCGCCCGTATTCGCAGAGGGAATAGATCATCGGCCGGCCCGTCGCCCTCAGCGCCGCACCCATCTGGTAATAGGTGCGCTGGACGCTGTCGGCATCGGCGTAGAACCACTCGCCCGAGCACAGATCGTATTTGACGTAGTCGACGCCCCAGTCGGCGAAGGTCTTCGCATCCTGTTCGACATGGCCGTAACTGCCTTCATACCCTGCGCAGGTCTTCGGGCCGGGGGAGGTGTAGAGGCCCAGCTTCAGCCCCCTGGCATGCACATAGTCCGACAGCGCCTTCATGTCGGGGAATTTGGCGTTGGGTTGCAGCACGCCGGCGGCGTCGCGCTTCCCCTGCCAGCCGTCGTCGATGTTGATGTGCGTGTATCCGACATCGCGCAGCCCGCGCGCGACCATCGCGTCCGCCATCGCGCGGATCGTCGCATCGTCGATGCGATCGGCGAACGCGTTCCAGCTCGACCAGCCCATCGGTGGCGTCGCAGCGAGGCCATCGGGTGCGAGCGTACCGAGCGGCGGCAGGTCTGGCGCAGACCGGAACGTGCGCGCCGCGACGTCCGCTACGGCGGCGGGGCGTCCCGCCTGGCGCACGTCGGAATGCCACAACCCGCCCTCCAGCATCACACGCTTGCCGTCGACCCGCGCGGTCCAGCGCCGCGTCGGCCGATCGGGGTCGTTCAGGTTGCGCGTATCGAACGTCAGCGTGCCGCCGGACCAGCGGGCGTTCTGCATCGGGATCGTGCCGTACCAACCGGTCGTGACCGATCCGCTGACCGATCCCTGTTCGTCCGATACCTGCATCATCGTCACGCCGGGATAGGCGGGCGCATCGTCGAACACCCACGCCCGCTCCGCAGCGGCGGCAAGGCTCGCGTGACCCGCGCCCGTCAGGCATGCCAGCACCAACATCGTCAACGGTCGCATTCTCGTCCTCCCCCACTTTACGCAGACATAATGTCGCGTTTATACCGTATACGATAAAAAGGGAGCAAGTCGTTCGATGATGCGGATCAGGTCGTTCGCCCTGCTGGCTCTTGGCTGCACGGCCATCCCCGCGGGCGCTCAGGATGCGCCAGCACCGGCGACGCCGGCCGCCTATGCCGCAGCGATGATCGGTCCGCCGCCCGCCACATTGAAGCTCGATCCGTTCTATCGTCGCTTTATCGATGCGGAGGGTATTCCGATCGCGTCGTCCGCCGCGGTGCCGGACACCGCGCTGCTGCTGGCGCGCGACATCGCGGTGGCGATGCTGGCGGAGCGGCCGGACCTCCGCCGGGCGATGATCGCGTCGGGTTTTCGCGTCGCGATCATGGGTGAGAAGGAGGGCACGGTCGACCTGCCCGAGCAGCGCGACTGGAAGAAACCGACGATCGACGATCCGCGGCTGACGATCTGCGAGCGCAAACTCTACCCGGAGCGGATCGGCAAGCTCACCGACGCCGAATATTGGAACCGGCGCGCGCGCGGCATGGGCGGATCGCTGACCAGTGCCGCGACGGAGAACCTGCTCGGGATGCCCGACACCCGCTATTACGGGGAGAACATCTTCGTCCACGAATTCTCCCACGCGATCCTGGAGGCGGCACGGACGGTCGATTCGGGCCTCTACGCGCGTGTCGAGCGGGCCTATGCGTCGGCGATGGCGCGCAAGATGTGGACGGGTGAATATGCCGCCGTCACCGTCGACGAATATTGGGCGGAGGGAACGCAGACCTGGTTCAATTCGAACATGCTCGCGGTGGTCGATGGTCGCCGCATCCTGTCGGACACCGATCTCGCGGCCTATGACGTCGCCCTGTTCAACATATTGAGCGAAGTCTACGGCACCCGCCACCGCGTCCCCGGCGACGCCTATTACATGCATCCCGCCCGCGTGCCGCCGGGCCCGCCGCCGACCTCGACCGCGGAGGTGTGCTGACGCCGGGGTGTCATGCCGCTCCCTCGATCCCGGACGACGTGGCTCGTGGGAACGGCCGCTTCGACCAATCGAGGACGACCGCAACAACTCGCGATCTGATTGCGCGAGGTCGAACCGACCTCCCTCCCGCCCCGTAGAGGGATCGTTGCGAGATAGCTCCACTTCCTGTCACCAAGCCACCACCCCGGCGAAGGCCGGGGTCCAGTTGGGCAACGTTCTCAGTCGATTACCGCTGATATGCCACTGCGCCGGTGGTCGCCGAGGCGGTAGAAGGTTCTGCAACGGTTCACTTTGGAGGAGGACTGGGTCGCGACCTCTCCACCAGCGCCCCCGCGAAGGGAAAGGAGTACCTCACAAGACGAGACCGACGGGTTCTCGCCCCTTCGGGCACGTACCGGTCCTGTGTCCGCGCGAAAGCGAGGACCCAGTACTGGGCTCCCCCCTCCGCGGGAGCACGGAGGTGCTGGAGCCGTCGCCCGCCGTTCAAGGGGAATGAGTATCAACCCCGCCCGGCGTCCCGAAATGCCCCGCGCCGGTTCCATGCTCCCAGCCCGAGCGTCGATCCGACCAGCTCCCGCTCTACCCGCACGTAGGTAACGGACCCGCCGGCACCGTCACCGGCGGCGCAGCGCGCGGGGCAAGTGCTTCCCACTCCGACACCGCGACGGCGGCATGGCGTGTGCCGCTGCCCGCTGCATCGAACACGGCGCGCAGGCACCGCGTGGTGATCGCCGGAAAGCGCACCGCCTGCCAGACATCGGGTGCGGTGGCGTAGGCGCTCGCCCCCGGTACGCGCTTCCACGCGCCGTCCCAATATTCCAGATGCCAAGCGGCCGGCGGCGCAACGCCCTCGTTCGCGCCGGCGGGATGATCCGCCCAGAAGCGGATGCGGCTGCCGTCGAGCGTCACCGGCTGCGGCCAGCGATATTCGATCCACTGCTGCGGCGGATTGTCGGGGGACCAGCTGCCCCACAGGTCCGGAGGCAGCGGCGCATCCCGGACGATGCCGTCGTTCAGCGCCTTGATCCAATATTGTACCGGCACCGGCTCGTTCGAGGCGTGCGCCTGCGCCGCGGCGGCGACGTTGCGGGTCGGGACGGGCGGCGGCACCGGGCGGCGGGTCGTCACCACCGGCCGGATCGCCGCGGGCGAGACGCTGTCGTCCCATTCCAGCCGGTCGATCGCCACGCTGCGTCGGAAATGGCCGCCGCCGACCGCATCGGCGGTGTGATAGGCCAAATACCACTGCCCCTTGAACGCGACCGCGCCGGGGTGGCTGGTGGTCGAACTCACGGGCTTCAGCACCGTCCCGCGATAGGTCCACGGCCCCAGCGGCGATGCGGCGGTGCCGTACGCGATGCAGGCATGGTAGACGGCCGGCGTGCAGGCGGAGTCCGGCCCGGCATTGTTGCCGGCGTACAGCATGTAATAGGTGCCGTTGCGCTTCATCAGCCACGGCGCCTCGAAGAAGCCGGTCAGCGATTGAACCGCAACCTCCGCCCCCTTGGTGGTGACCATGTCGCGGGCCAGTTCGATCCCGCGCAGCTGCCCGAACGTGCCCCAGTACAGATAGACGCGGCCGTCGTCGTCGATCAGCACGGTCGGATCGATGTTCTGGATGTCGTTCGCGACGGGCGTCGTCTGCGACACGATCGGTCCGGCGGGATGCGCATCCCGCCACGGGCCGGTGATCCGGTCCGCGACCGCCACACCGATCGCGAACTTGTCCGCCCCGTTGCTCTCGCGCTGGAGCACGGGCGCGTACAGATAGAAGCGCCCGTCCGGCCCCTTCACGATCTGTCCGGCATAGGCCCTGCCCGGCTCTGCCCACGCGAATACCGCCTCCGGCTTGACGAGCGCCGGATAATGCGTCCAGCGACCGGCAGCCGGGTCCTTGGTCGACAGCAGCTGCCACTCGTTCATGATGAAGTCGTTGACGCCCGCCTCCGCCTCGTCGCGGCCGGCCAGTATCCACAACGTGTCGCCGTCCACGATCGGCGCGGGGTCGGTCGAGTAATAGCGACCATCGGCGAGGATCGGGTTGCCCGGCGCGGTGACGGGCACGCCGGTCTGCGCCGTGGACGCGCCGGCCAGCGACAGCGCAGAAATGGCGGCGACCAGGACCGGGCGCCTCACTTGCCCGCTCCCGCCAGCAGGCGCGCGCCGAAGACCGGCCCCGCCGTTCGCCCCTCGTGCGGCACGAACCGCACGCGCACGCTCGCCTTGCCGCGGGTCAGCGCCGGGGGCAGCGGATAATCGACATCGATGAACTTGCCGGGGGCCTTGCCCGTCAGCTGCTCGCCCGCGACCTTCACGTCGTCAACCAAGATGTCGAAATCACGGTTCTTGTCCTCGCCCCAATAGGTCGCTTGCAGGATCAGCGGGCCGGGCCGCGTCTTCAGCGTGAAAGCCATATATCCGCCCGACCGCACATCGCGGCCGTTACGCCCGCGATAGCTGACCGGCCACGACTGCTCACTCTCCAGATTGTGATCGCGCTCCGGCTGCATCTCGCCGAAATACAGGATGTCGATGGAGCGGGCCGCCACGTCCTGCTGCCGCGCGAGTTCGGCCTTGAACGCGACTTCTTCCTGCTGCCACTGATCTTGCGTGAACCGCCGGAAATAGACCGCACTGCGGCGGTCGAACTGGCGGTAGAAGGGAACGAACGTCAGGTCGCCGGGCCGCCCGACACCACGGGCGGTGAAGGTCGACACCTTGGTGGCGACCGGCGCGAAGGCGGCCAGCACGTCGTCCCCGACCAGGGCCGGCTCCATCCCCGTCCATTTGTCCTCCGCCGGGCCGAGGTCGGCGGCCATCACCAGCGGCCCGCGCAGGATCGCGACCGGTCCGCCGCCCTCCGCAACCTCGGTGCGCAGTTCCAGCGGCAGCGTGATCGCGACGGTATCGCCCGCTTTCCAACGGCGTTCGACGATCGCGTAGCCCGCGGTGTGCGACACCGGCACGGCCTGACCGTTGACCGTCACCGCCTCCTTGCCCGCCGCCCAGCCGGGTACGCGCAGCGCGACGCGGAACCGTCCGCCCTTGCCCAGGGTCGCGAAGGTCAGCCGCGCCTCCGGATCGTGGGGATAGCCGGTGTCCAGCGCCACTGTCGCCCTGCGCGCCACCCAGGTCGCATCCGCCGGGATGTAGAGGTTGACCATCAGCATCCGGTCCCCCTCCCAGAAGATCGAATCGCCATGCTTGGCATGCGCTTCCATCCCGCTGCCGCCGCAACAGACGAAGCCTTCTTCCCCCGCCGGCGCATATTCGCGCGCCGCCCCCGACAGCATCGGCGTGAAGTAGGAGAAGCCTGCGTTGCGCGGATTGAGCTGCGACAATGTGTGGTTCACGTGCGCGCGCTCGTAATAGTCGAACAGCGCGCCGTTCGGCTCCCACGCGAACAATTGCCGCGTCAGCTTCAGCATGTTGTACGTGTTGCAATGCTCGCACGTCGCCTCGCTCAAGGCGCCGGCGATGCGATCAGGCCCGAAGAAATATTCACGATCGGCATTGCCGCCGATCGCGTAGCTGTGGTGCTGCGTCACCGTCTCCCAGAAGAAGCGCGCGGCGGTGCGGTATCGTTCGTCGCCGGTCAGGTCGTACAGGCGTGCGAGGCCGACCAGCTTGGGCACCTGCGTATTGGCGTGGAAGCCGGCCAGCTTGTCCTCCCGCGCGGCGAGCGGATCGAGGACGCGGCGATCGTAGATCCGCTGCGCCACCTTCAGCCAGCGGGCATCCTTCGTGCGCGCGTACAGTTCGGCGTAACTCTCGTTCAGGCCGCCATATTCGCACCCCAGCACCTCCTGCATCTGCGCGTCGTCCAGCGCCGCGAACACGCGCTCGAAATAGGTGGCGAGGCCGATCAGCACCGTCAGCGCCTGCGCATTGCCCCATGCCTCGTGCACGTCGAGCAAGCCGGCGAACAGCTTGTGCACGGTGTACAGCGGCGACCACGAACCGTTGAGATCGAACCCGCCCGACTTGATCTCCCCCTTCATGATCTCCGGGAAGATCTCCTCCCCGTCGACGATCGCGCTTTCGCCTTTTCGCTTCCGCCCCAATGCCCCGACATAGCCAGTGCCGCGCTTCGCCTGCGCCTCCGCCAGTTCGGTGACGATGTAGTCGGCGCGGCGGCGACACTCGGCATCGCCGGTCTGCGCGTTCATCAGCACCAGCGCGGTCAGGTAATGACCAAGCGTGTGGCCGGCGAGCGAATCGCTCTCCCAGCCGCCATAGATCTCCGCCTTCGGCGCCAGCCCGGCATATTTGCGGAAATTGTGCAGCAGCCGGTCGGCGCTGAGACCCAGCAGATACCGATGGTTGACCGTCACCGCCGTCGCGAAGTCGGACGGTTTCAGCCGTACCGCCGCCAGCGGCAACGGCTTCAAAGCCGGCAACACCGCCGGTCGATCGACCGCGGCGTGCAGGGGCCTCGCAAACGTCGCCGCCGCCAGTGCCGTGCCGCTATGCAGCAATGACCTTCGCGTAATCGGCGTCATGATCGTTCCCTCGTCCGTTCGACCCCGTGTAGTCGGACAAGAAAATTTCGTATACCTTATTTTACTCGTGGCCGCACGGATGATGCCGAATGGCGGCTGGAACGCTGCCGAGCGTCACCTGCTGCGAAGCGCCTGTGCCGCTCCGATCAGTTCGGCATGATCCAGATCGCAGAAGGCGCGCGGCATCGCCTGAAGCAGCCGGCCATATTTCCCCGTCCCGGCGAACACGGCCCGCATGCGATCCGACGCCAGGATTGGACGCAACGCGCTCGCCAGACCACCCGTCACGATCAGGCCGTCCCATGCGCCGAAGGTCAGGACCAGACTGCCGAGATGCGCCGAGAAGGCCTCCGCCAGCAGGTCGCAGGCCTGACGCGCGACGGGGTCCGTGGCACGGTTACGCGTGATCGCTTCGGGCGTCGTCGATCGTCGCGGCAATTTCTGCACGGTGGCAAGATGATCGTAGATCGTGCCGAGTCCGACCGCGGAGATCAGATGCTCCGCGACAACCGGATAGCGGTCGGGAAACAGGGCCGCCGTCAGATCCGCCAATGCCCGTGATGCGGGAGCCAGAGCGGCATGCCCGGCCTCCGTCGCCACGACGGCGATGCCGCCATCGGCATGGCGCGTCATCAGCGACACGCCCAGGCCGGACGTCATGCCGACGATGCAATAGGTGCCGGGGCGCTGCGGATCGATCGGCGGCGACGCTCCGATCGGCTCGAACCGCCGATCCTGATGCTCGGCGAGTGCCCACGCTTCCGCCTCGAAGTCGTTGAGGATCAGCGGCGGCCGGCCGAGCATGGCGCGGAGGCCGGAGCGCGACACGAACCAGCGCGTCTGCGTGACCGATATCGTATCGCCGCGGGGCAACCCCGCGACCGCGATCGCGATCCGTTCCGGCAAGCGGTCGAGGCCGAGCTCACGCTGGAACGCGGTCAGCGCGCCGGCCACGCTCGAACTGGCATCCGCGCCATAGGTGCGGATGCCGGTGAGTTGGGGAAGCCCGCAAGCGTCGGTCAACGCGATCCGCAACCCCTTGCGCCCGAGATGCGCGACGAGGGCGGGTTCCAGTCCGGTCTCCACGACCGTGCGCGGCGGTGGCGGACATGGCGATAGCGGGTGCGGCAGTCCGGCCGCTCTGGTGTCGAGCACGAATCTCTCTCCTGCGCCCACTGTCGTGACGTGCAGGTGTTATCGCTAACGTCCGTTGATTATTCGTGTTCGATCGATCGCCGCACCGCGCGGCGCACTACACCGTGCAGATGCGCACCGCCTCTCGAAGGGCCGGCAGCGGATCGCCGGCGGGCACGAACTCATGCGCGAAATACCCCTGGAAGTTCAGGTCGGCGACCGCCCGCGCGACGCCGTGCCAGTTCACTTCCTGCGTGTCGTTCAATTCGTGGCGACCCGGCACGCCGCCGGTGTGGAAATGTCCGATCCACTTGATGTTCTTGCGGATCGTATCGATCAGATCGCCTTCCATGATCTGCATATGATAAATGTCGTACAGCAGCTTCACGTTCGGTGAGTTCACCTGCTCCATCACGCGCGCTCCCCACGCGGTGTGATCGGCCATATAGTCGGCATGATCGACCTTGCTGTTGAGCAGTTCGAGGCAGATCGTGACGCCATTATCCTCGGCGATGCGCTTGACGCGGTTCAGGCCGGCGACGGTGTTCGCCGCTCCCTCCTCATCGGACATGCCGCGACGATTGCCGGGAAAGGCGATGACGTTGGGCACGTCGGACTTCTTCGCCTGGGGGATGCCGACCCGGAACGCCGCCTCGATCGCCGCATGGTTCTCGCGCCGGTTCAGCCCGTTCGCGATCGTCATGCCGTCCGCCGCATAGCCCATCGTGCAGCGCAGCCCATGCTTGCGCGGCACCTCGTAATCGGCCGGTTGCAGCAGATCGATCCCCTGCATCCCGATCTTCGCAGCGAACGCGCACAGGTCGTCGAGCGGAATCTTCTCGTAGCACCAGCGGCTGACCGACTGCTTCAACCGCCCGGCGGAGGGTGCGGCAGCGCAGGCCGCGATCGGGCCGAGGCTCGTCGTCGCTGCAAGGGAGAGGGTGGAGCCGATGGCCTGTCGCCGTGTGATCATCGTCGCACGGTACCGGAGCGTGCGGCGAGTGCAAGGCGCGTCGCGTCCAAGCCGGCCATACGATGATATTGTCAGACTAATTGACGCTGCGGAGGCGTCATGATCTAAGGCACTCCAAAATAGGAGAGAACCGGAATGAAGGCTGCATTCGGATACGGCATGGCATTCCTGTGCCTCGGCGCCCTGACGATTCCCACCGGATCGCGCGCCGGCGAAACCCCGGCGAAGACGCCGTCAGCGGGCGACACCTCGGCGACGCCGCCGGCAGCGGGCGACCGCCAGCTCGAGGTGGTTCGCGATCTCGCCCGCCATCCAGCACCTCCGGTCGCCAAGCTCCCGCGCTCCGCCTATCTGATGACCTATTTCAAGGACGAGACGCACTCGCTGTACTTCGCGATCTCGCGGGACGGATACAGCTTCACCGACGTGAACGACGGCCGCCCGGTTCTGTCGGGCCGCGCTATCGCCGACCAGAAGGGCGTGCGTGATCCCCACATCGTGCGCGGTCGCGACGAGGCCTTCTACATGTCCATGACCGATCTTCACATCTTCGCCCAGCGCGAGGGGTTGCGGACGACGGAGTGGGAGCGGCCCGACAAGGATTTCGGCTGGGGCAACAACCGCAACCTGCTGTTCATGAAAAGCCGCGACCTGATCCACTGGACGCTGGCGAAGGTCGACGTGTCACGCCTGTTCCCCGCCTTCGCCAAGGCCGGCAATGCCTGGGCTCCCGAGACGATCTGGGACCCGGCGAAGCAGCGGATGATGGTGTATTTCACCACGCGTTACGGCAACGGCCCGAACTTCATGGTCTATTCCTATGCCGATCCGGCGTTCACGACGCTGACGACGGTGCCGAAGAAGATCCTCGATTATCCGCGCCCGGACGTGAACGTGATCGACGCCGACATCACGAAGGTCGGTGGCAAATATCGCATGTTCTACGTCGCGCATGAAAAGCCGGGCAACATCCGCCAGGCGGTGTCGGACCGGCTGACCGGACCCTATGCGTACGATCCGCAAAAGGTCGATCCGGAGAAGGTCGCCGCGGAGGCACCGACGCTGTGGAAACGGTACGACACCGACACCTATGTGCTGATGTACGACGTGTTCGGGGCCAAGCCGAACAACATGGGATTTGCGGAGACGAAGGATTTCCGGACCTTCACCGATATCGGTCGCTTCAACGATCCCGGGTCGCGCATGAAGGCGACCAACTTCGCATCGCCCAAGCACGGCGCGGTGATGCCGATCACCGATGCGGAGGCGGCACGCCTCGAAACCTATTTCAGCGGCAGGGGCCCGGCGCGATGACCGGCGCGCTGCGTCGGCTGGCGCTCATGCTGGGTCTGATCGCCATGCCGGCATTGGCGCAGCAGACGACCCTGCTCGTTCACGCCGATCGTCCCGGCCCGCAGATCGCGCCCGAGATCTACGGCCAGTTCGTCGAGCATCTGGGTCGCGGCGTCTATGAGGGCATCTGGGTGGGCGAGGATTCGCCGATCCCGAACACGCGCGGTATCCGCAACGACGTGGTCGCCGCGCTGAAGCAGGTGAAGGTGCCCGTCATCCGCTGGCCCGGCGGCTGCTTCGCGGATTCCTATCACTGGCGCAACGGCGTCGGCCCACGCGACCGGCGCGCGCAGGAGATCAACGCGTCCTGGGGCGGCAAGCCGGATACGAATGCGTTCGGCACGCACGAGTTCATGGATTTCCTGGGCCAGATCGGCGCGCAACCGTTCGTGTCGGTGAACGTCGGCTCCGGCAGCGTGCAGGAGGCGGACGACTGGATGCGGTACATGACCGCCCCCGCGGACAGCGACCCCGGTCGTGCCCGCGCCGCCAATGGTCGCGCATCGCCGTGGGCGGTGCCCTATATCGGTGTCGGTAACGAGAGTTGGGGCTGTGGCGGCAACATGACCGCCGAGACCTATGCCGCGACGTTTCGCCATTACGCCGCATTCCTGCGCAGCTATTCGGGACCGGCCGCCCGCTTGATCGCGGTCGGCGCGGACACCGACGATTATGCGTGGACCGAGACGATGATGGCGCGCGCGATGACGTGGCGGCCCGATCCCACGCCGCTCGCCTATATCGATCGTCGGCCGTTGATGTGGGGCCTGTCGCTCCACTTCTACACCTTTGCGGGCAACGACTGGCAGGACAAGGGCCGCAACGTCGGTTTCGATCGCACCGGCTGGGCGAAGGCGCTGGGACGCGCGTCGCTGACCGATGCGCTCATCGCGAAGCATTCGGCGATCATGGACCGGTACGATCCCGGCAAGACCGTGGCGCTGGCGGTGGACGAATGGGGTGCGTGGTTCGCCAGCGAGCCGGGCACGTCGGCGCTGTATCTGGACAGCACCCTGCGCGATGCGGTGATCGCGGGTGTCAGCCTCAACATCTTCAACCGACATGCCGACCGGGTGAAGATGGCGAACGTCGCGCAGATGGTGAACGTCATCCAGTCGCTGGTGCTGACGCGCGGGGCCGACATGGTCGTCACGCCGACATGGCACGTCTTCGACCTTTACAAAGTGCATCAGGGCGCGACGATGATCCCCGTCGACGTCGCGGCTCCGGACTATGTCGAGGGTAAGGAGCGCATGCCGCAGGTCAACGTCTCCGGCAGCCGCGATCCGCAGGGCGTGCTGCACCTGTCGATCGTCAATCTCGACCCCGACCGCCCGGCCCCGGTCCGCGCACTACTGGCAGGGGTCGCGGGCCGCACCGCCACGGCCGAGACGCTGACCGCCGCCCGCATCGATACGCGCGTCGAATTCGGCAAGCCCGATCCGTTCGTCCCGCGACGCTTGCAGGACGTGCGCCTCGCCAGCGACACCCTGACGATGACGCTGCCCGCACGCTCGGTCACGCTGGTGACCATCCGGTAGGGGGGACGATCCGGCAGGCGTTCGCGAAGACAGGTTGCGCCTAGTTCTTGCCGATCCGCTCGCGCGCGACCCGTTCCAGCACCGTCAGCGGCATCGCGCCCATCGTCAGCACGCGGTGAAAGGCTTTCGGATCCCAGTTCGCTCCCGCCCGGCGCCTCGCCTCGTCGCGCATACGGACCCAGACGGTATGGCCGATCTTGTAGCTGCACGCCTGTCCCGGCCAGACGGTATAGCGGTCGATCTCGCCCTGGCTGCGCCCGCGGGCAATGCCGGTCGTTGCGATCAGGTAATCGGTCGCCTTCTCCCGGCTCCAGCGCTTGGCGTGCATGCCGGAATCCACCACCAGCCGTGTCGCGCGGAACAGCAGCGACTGGAGGTAGCCGATCTGCCCCAACGGATCGCCGTCATACAGCCCCATCTCGTCGGCGAGCTGTTCGGAATAGAGCGCCCACCCTTCCGAATAGCCGGAATAGAAACCGCGGCGACGGATCAGCGGAATGTCCTCGCTCTCCAGCGCCGACATGACCTGGAGGTGATGCCCCGGCACCGCCTCATGATAGCTGAGCGTGGCGAGCCCGAATTTCGGACGATCGAACGTGTCGCGCAGGTTGATGAAGTAGATCGCCGGACGCGACCCGTCGAGCGACGCGGACTGGTAATAGCCGCCGGGCGCACCGGCCTGGATCGCCTCGGGCACCCGACGCACCTCGACCGGAGCCTTGGGCAGGACGGCGAATTGTTCGGGCAGGCGCCGCGTCATCGCCGCGATCTGCGCGCGCAGTTGCTCCAGCAGCGCGTCGCGACCCGCATCGGTGTTAGGATAGAGCTGGTCGGGTCGCTGGTTCATCGCCACCAGCCGCTCGCCGACGCTGCCCTGGGTCAGTCCCTGCGCCGTCAACAGGCCATCCAGCCGCGCGCCGATCTCCGCCACCTGCGCCAGACCCAGCCGGTGGATCTCGTCGCCCGTCATGTCGACCGTGGTCGCCGCACTTGCCGCGGCCGCATAGTAGGCGTCGCCGTCCGGCAGGCGCCAGACGCCCGCATCGTGCACCGCCCGTGCGCGCAGGTCGGTCACCAGCGCCCGCTGCCGGTCCAGCGCCGGGAACACTCGATCGCGCATCAGCGCAGCGACGGCCCGCGCCCGCTCCGGCGGCAGGTTCGCCGCCTTCAGCTTGGCGGCCAGATCGGTGACCGGCCCGGTCGCGTCGGGTGCCCTGTCGCGCACCGCCGCCAGCTGCTTCAGCGTCGTATCGAGGATGAAATCCGGCGCGAACACGCCCCTGGCGGCATCCTCGCGCTGGCGTTCGGTTTCCGCGTCGATCGCGCCCGCGAATGCCTGCACCCGCGCCACATAGGCGTCGGCATCGCCCGCGTCGTGGACGCGGTGCTGGTTGCCGAGGAAATCGGGTACGTCGCGATATGCGCCGGTCAACTGCGTCAGCACATAGGGGGCGAACCGCCCGGCACTGGCCCCGAATCCGTAGCGCTGGCCGGCGACGACGCGCTGAAGGCCATATTCGACGACGTCGTAATCGAGCCTGGCCGCGTCGCCCAGCGTGTCGCGCGGCACCGCCTTCAGCGCGGCCAGTTCCTGCTTCGCCCGCGCGAACTGCCGCGTCTGGCCCGCGCGCGACGTGTCGTCGAGCCTCGCCTTCAGGCCGCTGCGCGCACCCGTATCCAGCCCCAGCGATGTCGCCTGCTCGGGACTGTCGTCCAGCCGTGCGTAGAAGAAGCGATCGAGCATGGCCCGGAACTCCGCATCCCGCGTCCCCACGGCGGCACGTACCTGTTGGGGAAGGACCATCAGGGCGGAGGTGAGGCTGGCCGATGCGAGGAAGTGGCGGCGATGCATGGACGCTCCCGACGATGGATGGTCGCACCGCAAGGTGCCCGGTGATGTTGAAGACCGCGACCGGCTTTGTCGAGGACCGGCCAAGACACGCAGATGATAGGCCGATCCTCGCGGAAGGCGCCTAGAACAAGAGCGTCAGCGCGTAGAAACCCGCACCGACCAGTGCGGACGCCGGGATCGTGATGATCCACGCCGCGACGACGCTCTTCGCCACGCCCCAGCGCACGGCGGAGGCGCGGCGCGCGGTTCCGGCACCGATGATCGCGCCGGTGATCGTGTGGGTCGTGGATACCGGAATGCCCATCGCCGAGGCGCCGAACAGCACGATCGATCCGGCCATCGAGGCGCTGAATCCCTGATGCTGCGACAACTTGGTGATCCGCGATCCCATCGTCTCGATGATCTTCCACCCGCCCGTCATCGTGCCGAGCGCGATCGCGACGTAGCAACTGATCGCGACCCAGTGCGGCACCTCGAACGGCCCGGTCAGGTTGCCCGTGGAATAGAGCAGGACGGTGATGATCCCCATCGTCTTCTGCGCATCGTTCAGGCCGTGGCTGAGCGAATAGGCCGCGGACGAGCACAGATGCAGCACGCGAAAGCTCCGCTCCGCCTGGGCCGACGACGAGCGCCGGAAGATCCAGCTCGACGCCAGCATCACCGTCATCGCCAGCATCATGCCGATCGTCGGCGACAGCACGATCGCGAGCAGCGTCTTGTTCAACCCGGTCCACTGCACGCCGGTGATGCCTGCATGCGCCACGCCCGCGCCGATCATCCCGCCGACCAGCGCATGGCTCGATGACGACGGGATACCACGCAGCCAGGTGACGATGTTCCAGAACATCGCCCCGCCCAGCGCACCGAAGATCACCGCCGGCGTCACCACCCGCTGGTCGATCAGCCCCTTGCCGATCGTTTCCGCCACCGCGTGCAGGCTCGGAAAGGCGATCGTCAGGAAATAGGCGGCGAAGTTGAAGAAGGCGGCGAAGATCACCGCGCGCACCGGCGACAGCAGCCGGGTCGCGACGACGGTGGCGATGGAGTTCGCGGCGTCGTGCAGCCCGTTCAGGTAATCGAAGGCCAGCGCGACCAGGATCAGGCCGACCAGCAGCGGAAAGGCGAGTTCGTGCATCGGAGCGTCAGGCGTGATCGATGACGATGCCGTCGATCTCGTCCGCGACATCCTCGAACGCGTCGACGATGCGCTCCAGATGCTTGTAGAGTTCGCGCTCGATCACGAACCGCAGCGTGTCGGTCGCACCATGTTCCTGGAGCGATCGCTTCAGCCCGGCGGCATGGATCTCGTCGGCGTGCCCCTCGATCCGGATCAGCCGCTCGGTCAACTCGTGCAGCCGTTCGCCATTGCGGGTCACGTCGCGCAACAGCGGCATCGCCTCCGCCGCCAGCCGGGCCGCATCGACGACGATCGCCGCCATATCGCGCATCTCGGGCGCGAAGCTGCTGACGTCGTACAGGTCGATCGCCGCCGCCGCCGCCTGCATCTCGTCGATCGTGTCGTCGAGACTGCCGATCAAAGCGGTGATCGAAGCGCGATCGAACGGCGTCAGGAACGTGGCGCGAACGCTTTTCAAAACCTCGCGCGTGATCTCGTCGGCATCATGCTCGCGCTCGATGATCTCGCGAATGTGTTCCTTGCCGGCCGGCCCGCCGTCGAGCAGCCGCGCGGTGGCTTCCGCGCCCGCCAGCACCGTCGCCGCATGCGCCTCGAACAGTTCGAAAAAGTTGCCCGTCTTCGGAAGGAGACGCTGGAACCACGCGAACATCGAATTGCCCTTTGCTGGATGACCGGGAGGGCGTCGATGACGGCCGCCTTGCCGCACCGCAAGCTGGAACTGCGCCGGGGCAAAGGACTGAATCAACTCCCGCAGATCAGCTTCGTCCACCGCCTTGGCAGCATCTGCAAGCGAGAACCAGCGCCGTTCCCGTTCCGCCCGCTCCTTCCAGTCGTCCAGCTCCTGCGTCACCGCCAGCGGAAACACGTCCACATCGACCATCAGCGACGCACCGCTGCCACGTCGCTTGCGGTAGCGATAGGCACCGATCGGCACGGGACACAGCGCGCCACACACCCCCGCCTCCTCTTCCGCTTCCGCCGCTGCGGCGGCGTGGAGCGAGGCGGTCGGGCCGACATTTCCCTTTGGGATCACCCAGCGGCCGGTCCCGCGGGACGTGACCAGCATGATCCGGACGGCGACCGCATCGCCGCTGCCTTCGATCCGGTACGGCAATGCGGCGATCTGGCGAATGGCGAAGGTCCGATCCGATGGGGCGACACCCGTGTGGCCGCATTACGGATTCGTGACAATCGCCGCGATCAGGTTTCGCACGGCCGATCACAGGAATGTCGCACGACTACACCTGTATCGCGCGGTCCCGTCGATCAGGGGACCTGCCGCGCGTCGCGCTGGCGCGCGCGCTTGTCGGCGCGGTAGGCCTGGTCGCGCTGGCCCATGCAGCCGACCGCACCCCCCGCGCCACCCGCGGCGGAGCACGACCCGATCCCGCTCGCACCCGTCGCCATCACGCCGCCGGCGTTCGCCGCCCAGCTCTGGTTCTGGGGCGTCACCTCCAGACTGCGGAGTTCCTTGGGCAGGCGATACTGCTCCTCGGCGGAGCGGCGTTCGCACACCACGATCTCGTCGCCGTCACTGTTGGTCGGGCAGCGTTCGTTGCCATAGATCACCAGCACGCCGTTGACCGGCGCGCCCTTGCCGACGCCCTCCTGAGCGACGGTGCCCTGACGCGGGCGCGCAATGCCGGGCAGCGCCGGCCGCGCACTCACCTGCGCCGCGACCGGTCGCGACGCCGCCGGGGGAGCGGCGCTGGTGACGGGTGCCGTCGCGGGGGCGGGCGTCGTCACCTGCTGCGCCATTGCCGGAGCGGTTAGGGGCGCGGCCAGCAACGCCAGCACCAGCATCGATCGTTTCACGCGCCACTCTCCCCGCCCGAGACATTCCCGAGACATCCCCGAGACATCGTAATCAAATCCGCTTCGCCGCCGCGATCGCCAGCCGGCACCCGAGCCGGATCGCGCCGCTCAGGACCGGATAGCCGAACGTATTCTCCGCGCCCGCCGCCAGGGCATGCTCGCGGTGCTCGACCTCTTCGGCCTGGAAATCGACGATCGCCGCCGACAGTTCGGGGTCGCTGTCGCCCAGCTCCTCGAGCTGCTCGGCATAATGTTTGTCGATCTCGGTCTCGACCGCGGCGGTGCACGCCATCGCCGCGTCCGGCCCCATCGCCGCCGTCGCCGCGCCCAGCGCGAAGCCGGCGACCGTCCAGAACGGCTGAAGCAGCGTCGGTCGCACGCCGCGCTCCACGATCATGCGATCGAAGAACGCCCGGTGACGCTCTTCCTGCGCCGCCATGTGGTGGATCGCGCGTGCCGCCGGATGCCGGTCGCCCAACACCGCCAGCTGCCCGGCATAGATACGCGTCGCGCCATATTCGCCGGCCTGATCGACGCGGATCATCGCATCGCTCCGCTCGCGCCGGTCACCGGGTTTCCAGCTCATCGCACCCTCCGCAACAGCCACAGGATCAGCGCCGCGCCACCGAGTGACAGGATCGCGTTGTAGCCTGCCATCGAAACGCCGAACAGCGACCATTGGGCCCGGTCGCACCGCACCACCGGCGCCTTCAGCAGCGCGTCGAGCCGATCCGCGGCCGAAATCCCGCCGAGTGGAGCATTGGCGGTGCAGGCGGTAAAGCCCTGCCACCAATGATATTCGACGCCGGCATGCATCACGCCGATCACGCCCGACACGCCGATGCACACCGCCGCCACCGCAACCAGCGCCGCGCGGCCGCCACCGCGCCGGACCATCAGCGCCAGTACCGCGATCACGACGGCGGCATAATGCGGCAGTCGCTGCCAGTGGCACATCTCGCACGGGATCAGCCCGCCGATGAGCTGCGACCCCCATGCGCCCGCCAGCAGCGCCAGCGGCAGCAGCAGCGCGATCAGGTTGGCGGTACGCAAGCGGCTCATCATTTGGCTGGCGTCTTCACCGTGACCCTGGTCGCCGCCGCCACCTGCGCCGGCCCGCCCAGCCGTGCGACGGTCTTCAGCGCATAATAGAGCTGGAAATCCTCGATTCCCTGCTTCTTGAGCTGCTCGGGCGTGGCGGCGAAGCGCGGGTCGGTCTTCGCATCCTCCTCCAGCACCTTGTTGTCGGCCTTGACCTCGTTGATCAGGTGACGGCGCAGGTCCGCCTCGCGGAACACCGGCCGCGACTTGTAATCGGCGTCGCTGATCTGCGGCACGGCGATATCGGGCTCGATCCCGCCCTCCTGCACCGACCGACCCGAGGGCGTGTAGTAGCGCGCCGTCGTCAGCCGCAGCGCCGTCTCCGGCCCCAGCGGCAGCAACGTCTGCACCGATCCCTTGCCGAAGCTGCGCTCGCCCATCACCAGCCCGCGGTGGTGATCCTGCAACGCGCCCGCGACGATCTCCGACGCCGACGCGGTACCCGGATTGGTCAGGACGACGACCGGCAGGCCGTGCGCGTCGTCGCCCGGCTTCGCGAAGTACCGTTCGATATCCGACTTCTCGCGTCCGCGCTGCGACACGATCTCGCCGTGGTCGAGGAACGCGTCGCTGACGGCGATCGCCTGCGTCAGCAACCCGCCGCCATTGTCGCGCAGGTCGACGACATAACCCAGCGGCCGGTGCCCCAGTGCCTTGTCGATCGCCATGATCGCCGCGCGCGTGTCCGCCCCGGTCGCCTCGGAGAAGGTGTTGATGTTGATATAGCCGACCTGCCCGCGGACTTCCCACTTCACCGGCTTCTGCGTGATGACCTCGCGCATCATCGCCACGTCGATCGGCTTGGTCGTACCCGGCCGCACCAGCGTCAGCGCGATCTTCGTACCCGGCTTCCCCCGCATGAGGCCGATCGCCTCGTCCAGCGTATCGCCATAGATCAGCTTGCCGTCGATGTGGGTGATGTAATCGCCCGCCTTCACGCCCGCACGTGCCGCCGGCGTATCCTCCTGCGGCGCCACGACCTTCACCGCGCCGTCTTCCATCGACACGGTCAGGCCGAGACCGCCGTAATTGCCCTCGGTCATGATCCGCAGATTCTGGAAATCGAGCGCGTCGACATAGCTTGAATGCGGGTCCAGGCTGGTCAGCATGCCCTGGATCGCGCCCTTGATCAGGGTCTTGTCGTCGACCTTGTCGACGTAATCCGACTTGATGCGGTTGAACACGTCCATGAACTGGTCGAATTCGCGATAGGTGTCGCTGTCGACCGCCGCCATCGCCGCGGTGGCGAGCGGGATCGCCGACATTGCAGCGACGATCGCGGTGGCAGTCAGGAGCGGACGACGCATGAAGTTCCTCTGGCGGCAGGACGAACCGCCCATGTAGCGGATTACGGACGGCCGATCAAAGCGGGGTTGCGGTGAACGGGGGCTGACCGGATCGGGCGAGCCGCGGACGATACCGACCTCCCCGGCGAAGGCGCCCCGCGTGTCCCGTGGAGGCGGGAACCAGTAGCCCGGCAGCATTCGCCCTGCTTCAAGAACACCGGGCTCCGGCCTACGCAGGAGCACCCGTAGGTGGTTCCTACCCCGCCAACGCTGCCGCATCGATCGGCCGCCCACGCCGCCGCACCTCGATCGTCACCGGCAGTCGCTCACCTCCGACCGCCAGACCGATGGCCCGCCCCTGCGCCACCGTCGCGCCGGCCCGCACGCCGACCTGCGCCAATCCGGTTAGCAGGCTGGTCCAGCCATCGCCGTGGTCGACCACGACGATCGCACCGTATTCGCCGAACCGCCGCGCATAGCGCACCCGCCCCCCGGCCGGCGCGACCACCGTCGCTCCCGGCGCGGTCACAAAGGACAGTCCCCGCGACCGCACCCCCGCTTCCGAAATCTCGCCGAACCCGGTCACCAGCCGCCCCGCAACCGGCATCCGCAACACGCCGCGCGGCGGAACCGGGCCGAGCACCCCCACCGCCATCGGCCGCGCGACCGGGCCGGGCAGCCGCGACAGGCCGGCGACCGTCGCCTGCCCTTCGCCGTCTTCCGTCATCCGGTCGATCAGGTCGCGTGCCTCCTCGCCCAGGGACAGCGCACGATCGGACTCGATGATCGCGCCACGCCCCAGCGCCACCGCCTTGCCGCGATGCGACGCTTCCAGCGCGGCAAGGTCGCGGCGCTCGCGCTCCAGCGTCGCGCGACTGTCGCCGATCGCCCGCGCCGCCAGCGCCGCATCCGCGCGCAGCCCCCGCGTCCGCTCCAGCTCCGCCCGCACGCCGGCCGTTCGCGTCCGGATCACCGGCAGCGTGCCGCCGAGCACGGCGCGCAGATGCACCAGATCGTCGACCGACCCCGGCTGGGCCACCGCCACGATCGCCGGCCGCGCCGCCAGCGACTGCAACGCCGCCAACAATCGCGCGACGGGTGCCTGCGCCGCCGCCAGTCGCGCGCGTTGATCCGCCAGCAACCGGTCGACCACAGCCGCGCGCGCCCCCGCCGTCGCCAGATCGGCCTCCGCCGCGCTCACCCGCGCCGCGAGCGCCCGCTCCTCCGCCGCCGCCTTCGCCGCGGCATCACGCTCCCGCCCGGCCGCGGCGGCGAGCCGGTCGGCGCGCGCCTGCGCCGCCGCGCCCGCGCGCTTCGCCTCCGTCAGGCTGCGCTGGCGATCGACGAGTTTAGGGCCCGCCGTCGCGACCCCGCCCGTCGCCAGCAGCGCCAGCAGGATCGCCGCCGCGCGCATCAACCCTCGCGATGGTACGGATGATTGGCGAGGATGCTGGTCGCGCGAAACAATTGCTCGGCCAGCATTGCGCGCGCCAGCATATGCGGCCACGTCGCGCGCCCGAACGAGAACAGCATGTCCGCCTCCGCCCGCTCGGCGTCACCGAACCCGTCCGCCGCACCGAGCAGGAAACGCGTCTCCCGCACCCCCTCGTCCCGCCAGCGGCCCAGACGCTCGGCGAAAGCAAGCGAACCCAGCACCTCGCCCTTCTCGTCCAGCAGCACGCGCCGCGCATGCGGCGGCATCGGCGGTTCCTTGCCACCCGTATCGGGCAGCTCCGTGACCTTGGTCGGCCACGCGATCCGCTTCAGATAGCGATCGACCAGTTCCGCCTCGGGCGACCGGCCGATCCGGCCGCGCGCGACCACGTGGAGCAGCACGCGAGGGTGCCGTCAGTGCGCGGCGGGATCGGTCTTCGGGGTCGCGCCGCTCGGGTCCGGCGCATCGCCGAACGACCACATCCGCTCCAGATTGTAGAAGGAGCGGACTTCGGGCCGGAACAGGTGGATGATGATGTCACCCGCATCGATCAGCACCCAGTCTGCGGTCGGCAGCCCCTCGGTCCGGGTGAGCCGGCCCGTCTCGGCCTTGATCCGCTCGGACA
Organism: Microvirga sp. SRT01; assembly: GCA_018139225.1. GTDB lineage: Bacteria > Pseudomonadota > Alphaproteobacteria > Sphingomonadales > Sphingomonadaceae > Sphingomonas > Sphingomonas longa. Next base: position 496,862 of record JAGSNX010000003.1, on the reverse strand, counting down.
GCTTGGCGGCCATCGACGCCACCTGCCGGGTCGATCGCCCGCTGGCGATGACCATGTAATCGGCGATGCTCGATTTCCCCGCGAGCGGGATCGACACCGTCTCGACGGCCTGATCGTCGTCGAGCGAGGCCAGCACCAGCTTGTGCAGCGCCTCGATCTCTTCGGGATCAGCGGAACGGGGAACGGGAGAAGAAGTGGCCAAGGGAGCTCCTGTGAGGACCGGGCGGCGCTTAGGAGAAGCGCCGGTGCCAGTCGGGGTCGCCGGCGCGGATGCCGGTGGCGGACGTCGGATCGGGGCGGAAGCGCAACAGCACGAGGGCCGGCAAACTCCACGTCGTCCATCGGTTCGCGGCCGACCGCGGTCGCCGATATCGCCGCAGCCAGGCCATCGCGGGACCCGCGAGGGCACGGCCATCATATCCCGGCCGCGCCACGACCGCAATCGGGATCGCGCGCGCGATCCCGCGCCAGTCGCGCCAGCGGTGGAACTGCGCCAGATTGTCCGCGCCCATGATCCACACGAATTGTCGTTTCGGATAACGACGTTGCAGCTTGCGGATCGTGTCGACGGTATACCGCGTGTCGAGCCGCGCCTCGATCGCGGTGGCGCGGATCGGCGCCCGCCGCGCCACGGTCCGCGCCGACGCCAGTCGCGCGGCCAGCGGTGCCATGCCCTTCGCGGGCTTGAGCGGATTGCCGGGCGACACCAGCCACCACGCCTCCTCCAGCGCCAGCGCGCGCATCGCCGCCAGCGTGATGCCGCGATGCCCCCGGTGCGCCGGATTGAACGATCCGCCGAGCAGGCCGGTGGGGATCATCGAGAAGGCTGCGACCAGTTCTGGCGCTCGTGATGCACGCGCAGCACGTCCACACCCTCCGAGACCAGCCGGTAGCGGATCAGGTAAGGCGTATGACCGACCTTCAATATTCTATGACCGTCGGCATGCGGCCGCCCTATCTGCGGAACGTTCGCCAACGCGCTCGCGCGTTCCCGGATCGTCGTCAGGACCTCGACGGCGACATTGCCGCTCGCTTCACGGAGCAGCCAGGTATCGATTTCGCGCAGATCGTGGAGTGCCGGAGTCGTCCAGTTCACGCGCATCGTGCGCGGTGCCTGGCGATCATCTCGTCGAGTTTGATCATCACATCCGCATGCGGCACCACATCACCGCGATCGGCCGCATCCACACCTTCCTGCACGAACGCCCGGAACTCCGCCTCATGCTCGGCGACGCGCTGCACCGCCTCCGCCACGAACTCCGCACCGGTAATCCCCCGGCTGCGCGCCAGCTCCTCGACCAGCGACGCGGTTTCGGCCGGAACTTCGGCGGTGATCCGGGTCATTTCCATCACGCGAGGCTACGCCGATCCCGGCACCGCATCAACCGCGCACCTGCCCCGTGCCGCGGCCAAGCCATTTGTACGTCGTCAGCCCCTCCAGCGCGACGGGCCCACGCGCGTGCAGCCGGCCGGTGGCGATGCCGATTTCCGCGCCCAGCCCGAACTCGCCGCCATCGGCGAACTGCGTCGACGCGTTCCACAGCACGATCGCCGAATCGACCTCCGCCAGGAACCGCTCCGCCACCACTTCATCGCCGGCGACGATCGCGTCGGTATGATGCGACCCATGCGCGGCGATATGCGCCAATGCGCCGTCGACCCCGTCCACCACCGCAACGGACGCGACCGCGTCGAGATACTCGGTGTCCCAGTCCTCCGCACTCGCCGCCGCCACGCCAGGCAGCGCCGCCCGGATCGCCTCATCGCCGCGCACCTCGCACCCGCGCGCCGCCAGCGCCTCGACCAAAGGCGCGGCATGCGGCCAGCGACGGTCGATCAGCAGCGTCTCCATCGCGCCGCAGATGCCCGTCCGGCGCATCTTCGCGTCCAGCACGATGCTGCGCGCCATGTCGAACCCGGCGGACGCATCGACATAGACGTGGTTGATCCCGTCGAGATGCGCCAGCACCGGCACCCGCGCCTCCGCCTGCACGCGCGCGACCAGGCTCTTGCCACCGCGCGGCACGATCAGGTCGATCAGACCCGCCGCGGTCAGCATCGCGCCCACCGCCGCCCGGTCCGTCGTTGGCACCAGCTGCGCCGCGTCGCGCGGCAGGCCCGCCGCCGCCAGCCCGTCTGCGAACGCCGCATGCAGCGCGCGGTTGCTCGCCACCGCCTCCGACCCGCCGCGCAGGATCACGGCATTGCCGCTCATCACGCACAGGGCCGCCGCGTCGACCGTCACGTTCGGGCGGCTTTCGTAGACGATCCCGATCACCCCGATCGGCACCCGCACGCGCGACAGCACCAGCCCGTTCGGCCGGGTGCGCGTGTCGATCGCCTCCCCGACCGGGTCGGGCAGCGCCGCGACCGCCTCGACGCTGTCGGCCACGCCTGCCAGCCGCGCCGCGTCCAGCCGCAACCGGTCGAGCAGCGCCGGCGTCAGCCCCGCCGCCGTGCCCCGCGCCATATCCTCCGCATTCGCCGCCAGAATCGCCGGCGCAGCATCGCGCGATGCCGCCGCCGCCGCTCGCAGACCCGCACGCCGCGCCTCGCTCGGCAAGCGGGCCAGCACCCCGGCGGCGACACGCGCTGCGGTGCTTATCGCGGCGATGAGAGCGGCGGGTTCGGCGGCAGGATCGGTGTCGGCCATGATCGTTCCGCTACCATGCCGAACCCCCTCGCGCCACAGCGCACGCCGCGCTAGACCGCTCTTATGATGGGGGACATGGCAGCAGCCGCGGGGGACGTGGCGACGGGAGCATTGTGGGCGCGGGCGGTCGAACCGCGCGCGGGCGAGCATGCGGATCACAACGGTCACGGCGACGCGGGCGGCCTGTGCCTGAACTGCGGCACGACACGGATCGGCGATTTCTGCCACGCCTGCGGCCAGTCGTCGCACGTCCATCGCAGCTTCGGCGCGATCGGCCACGATCTCGCGCACGGAGTCTTCCATTTCGAGGGGAAGATCTGGCGCACGCTGCCGATGCTGTTCTTCCGGCCGGGCGAACTCACCCGCCGCTACGCGCACGGCGAGCGCGCGCGCTTCGTGTCGCCGCTCGCGCTGTTCCTGTTCATCATCTTCATCCTGTTTACGATCCTCAGCATCATCGGCGCGCATCTCGAGGCGCCGCAGTTCGCGACAGGTGAAGGCAAGGCGTTCCAGACCAAGCTGGAGCAGAAATACGCCGAACAAGGCGAGACGATTGCCGCCCTGACGCGGCAACGGGCGGCCGCAAGCGACCCCGCGCGGTCCGCCTTTCTGGACAAGCGGATCGCCGGCGTGCGGGACGATCAGAAAGCAGTCGGATCGACCCTGTCGGTCATCAAACGCGAGGGCGGTTCCTCGTTCGAGGATGTCCACACCGGCTGGAAACGGCTCGACAAGGGCCTGTCGAAGGCGATCGAGAACCCGAACCTGATCCTCTACAAGCTGCAATCCAACGCCTATAAATTCGCCTGGGCGCTGATCCCGCTGTCGCTCCCGTTCATGTGGTCGCTGTTCCCGTTCAGCCGTCGCTTCACGATGTACGACCATGCGGTCTTCATCACCTACTCGCTATGCTTCGTCAGCCTCGTCGGGATGATCGTCAGCTTCGGCACGATGGCCGGCATCATGGCGGCGTGGCTGTGGACGGCGGCGTGCATCGCCGTGCCCGTCCATATGTATAAGCAGTTGCGCGGGGCCTATGGTTGCAGTCGCGTCGGCGCGGCGGTGCGGATGATCCTGCTCTTCGTCGGCGCGAACCTCGCGCTGATCGCCTTTGCCGGGTTGCTGGTGGGCCTCGGGCTGGTCGGCTGACCCGAACCGCGCGACGTCCCGCCCCCGTCACCTCACCCGCATGGATACCGCTTCGCGAGCACCCGCGCATAGCCGTCCTTCAACGGCCGCTTCTTTTCCGCCGGCGACAGCGCGTGCAGCCCGTCGAGCATTTCCATGATGCCGACCGAGGATCCTTCCGGCACGCAGGCGATCGGCGGCTTGCCCGCCGCACGCCGCGCCTCGTCCTCGGCACGAAGCTGCCGCGTGGCGGCCTTCGCCTCGTCACGCAGCGCGCCGAATTCGGGCGACAGCATCGCGCCGATCCCCTGCGCCTTCAGCGCGTCCGCACGGGTCAGGAACGCGCCGACGCTGATCGCCGCCGATGCGGCGGAGACGGGCAGGACGGCCGCAGCAGCGGCAACGAGAACGACGACATGACGCATGATGCGAACTCCGGTGGTTGCCCGGCGCCGTAACCCGGCCCGGCTGTCTTCACCGTGAACCGCGACCATCCCCCTCGATCACCCGCCGAACGTATAGGTCAGCGCCAGCCCACCCGACACCTGGTTCCGTGATCCGTAGCGGCGGACGATCGGTGATCGCGCCGGATCGTCGACCAGCCGGTCGTATTTGGCATAGCTCGATACGCCCCAGCGCCCGCCCAGATGCCGGACGAATCCGGCGGTGATGCCTGCCGCCTGCAACCCGCCCTTCGCATCGAACGCGCGCAGCCCGGTGGCGACCGCTACCGCCGGCGCAACGCTGAAGAACGCATCGTGGTAGCGTCCATCCGCGAACGTCACGCGTGGTCCGATCGAAAACAGCCAGTCGTCGCCCTTCCGCGCGACATAATCCCCGCCGACGTTCGCGATCAGGCCCTTGTGCCCACCCAGCCCCTTGCGCACTTCGCCGCGCAGCCGGATCATGTCGGTCAGCGCATATTGCAGGAAGCCGCCCGCCTCGAACGTGGCACCGACCTTGGGCAGCGCCGCCCCGACATCGCGGGCGGTGCGGCTCCCCTCGAACCCCAGCGCCGGCCCGATCGCGAACCGGCCGCGCGTCAGGACCGCGAAGCCCGCGCTTTCGTCGGGTGCTTCGAACGGCAGCGAATCCGTGCCCCGCGCGCTGACGACATCGACGAACGGGCGCAGGCTGATGCCGTCCGCGCCCGGATAGCTCGGCACCAGTTGCGGCCCCAAACCCACCCGCGTCCGCCGCGGCCGGTCATCCTGCGCCTCCGCCGCGCCGGCACTCGCCAGCAGAACCAGGGTCGCGACGAACGCGGACGAGCAGAGACGGAGGGCGGTCATACGCGCATGGTAGTGCAGAGCACCGCATTGCCAAGCGAAAGCGGTGGAGCCTTGGCGCTACCGTCCCGCCTGTGGCGCCCCTCGTAAGCGAGGGTGGCAAGAAGGCGAGCGACACTGGTCCAGTGTCCTCTTCCGCTGGGGATCGTGCAAAACCCTCTTCTACCACCCCGGCGAAGGCCGGGGTCCAGTCGGGATGTCGGCGGTGATCTACTGACAAGGTTGCCCAACTGGACCCCGGTCTTCGCCGGGGTGACGGCGTGTTGTCAGATCGCCGAGCCCAAACATCGCCGCTGTCCTACACGGACAAACTATGACACCCCGGTCGAGGCTCTTTCTCATCGCCGGTCATTCTCGCCGACGCCATCCCACCGGCGCGTGCGAAACACCGCGTTGGACTAACCTTAGCCTAACCTTCCGGCCGGCCCGCACCACCAAGTCACTGATTGACCGGCACAACCCCCGAAACGGTCGGAACCGGCACCACCGGAACCACCGGCTGGACCGGAGCGGGCACTTCCACCGCATCCGACCGCGGCCGCACCCTCACCGGACCGGTCGGTGCCTCCGTCATGCCGCCGACGGTGCCCGTCGGCCGGCCCTTCAGCCGATCGATCTCCGCCTGTCGCCGCTGGAGGTAGAAGTCGCGGCTGTTGACGTACGGATCGCCGCCCTTGTCATGCAGCTGCACCAGCGTCTCGTCGAACTCCGCCCGGTGGTCGAGCGCGCCGAGCACGCCCGCCGGCACCGCGAACTTCGGATCGGTCACGCCCTGTCCCAGCGTCACCGGCAGCACGATCCGGTCGATCGCGCCGCCGAACAGGTCGCGCACCGTCGTCGGCCCGACCAACGGCAGGAACATGAACGGCCCGTTCGGCACCCCGTAGAATCCCAGCGTGTTGGCGAAACCGTTGCTCCGCCGCGGCAGCTTGAACGGCTTGCGCTTGGCCATGTCGAACAGACCGATCACCCCGACCGTGGAATTGACCGCGAATCGTCCCACCGTCTCCAGCGCCTTGCCGATCTTGTGCTGGAGCACGAAATTCACGAACACGACCGGCTCGCGCAGGTTGTAGAGGAAGTTGTGGATGCCGCGCCGGATCGGACTCGGCACCTTTTGCTTGTAGGCGCGTGCCACCGGACCGACGACCGCCTTGTCGACCGCCTCCGTCGCCTTGAACGACTGTTCGTTGACCTTGCTCAGCGGATCGGGCGCTTCCCAGTCGCCGCGACCGGTCACGACGATATCCGGCTGTTGCGCCGCACTCTGGGCAGTCTGTCCGGGCGGCGTCGCGGGAACCGCCGCCTGCCCCGGCGGCGCTGCGATCACGACCTCCGCCGCGACGACCGGCGTCGGCACCAGAGTCTCGGGCGCGTCCTGGAGCAGCATCGCGCTCAACACCATCGCCGCGTTCACGACCAGCACGTCCGACATTCCCCTTGCGCCAGTCGAACGCGCCGCGACTCTGGGACGCGACCGACTGCATCAGCGATCACTAGGCGGCAACCACGGCAAAGCCAATCGCTTCGCTGACCCGCCCCCGCTCCTACCTCCACCAGTCTTCGAAAGCGGTTAACCGATCGATCGCCCACACACGAAAGGGGCGCCGGTCCTGCGACCGACGCCCCTCCGTATTCGCTATTCGCCGGGATGGATCAGGCGAACGAAACGGTCGCCTTGCGACGACGCAGCGCGCCGCCGACCATGCCGAAGCCGCCGATCATCAGCGCCCACGATGCCGGCTCCGGCACCGCGCCGGCCAGGTTCGCCGTGGCGAACGCGGTCGCACGGGCGTCCAGCGTTCCGGTGCCGACCTGGGCCGCGCCGTTGAACAGCGTGTAGATGTAGTTGTCACGGAACCCGCAGCAGCTATCCGTACGACCGAAGATCGAAATTGTCGTGACATCGAACGCGCCGCCCAGATCGACCGTCAGGATGTCGCCGGCGTTGTAGTCGTCGCCGTGATAGATGAAGGGATAGTCGCCGCGCGTGTCGCCGTCGACTGCGAACGACGGAACCGCCGGGCCGTTCACATAGACGCTGGTCGCCGTGGCGTTCTTGCCCTGCGCGACGTTCAGGCCGTTGGCGAACAGCTGAAGCTCTGCGACCTGCAGCACTTCGACCGTCGACTTGATCTGCACCGACGTCACCGTCACGGCCGAGGCCGGGCTGGCCACTGCGACCACTGCCGTCATCGCCGCTGCTGCGGCCAGTACGCTCTTGAACTTCACACCGTGTCTCCTCGTTCGTTGACGAGGCGTTAACAGAGCGTTCAGGTTCGATATACCGATTTAAATGTGGTTAAACAAAGTGTCATCCCGAAACGGGACCGCTTCAGATCAGTCCACTGCGGGCTAGAACGAACAGAGCGACCGGCCACAGCACCGAGTTGACGATGTCCGCGATCGTGTCGGGCAGCCGCCACGATCCCGTCCGCACCCGGTCGAAACACTCGTTCACCAGCTCGGCCAGAACCGCCACGATCAGCGGCCAGACGGCGCCGACATCGCCCGCGATCGCGACGCCCACGACCCATATCAGCATGCCGACATGGACGTGGAGCGTCGCGTGGTCGAGCCCGGTGGTATTCGCCAGCCAGACCTTCGCGCGGTTGTGGAGCGGCTCGCTCAGAAGGCGAGGCCCATCGCGGTCTTGACGCCCGGCAGCGCCTTCAGCTTGGCCAGCAGGTCCGCCGATACCGGCTCGTCCACCGACAGCAGCAACACCGCCTCGCCGCCCGCCTGACGCCGACCGAGATGGAAGGTGCCGATGTTGACCCCCTCCTCACCCAGCGCGGTGCCGAGGCGACCGATGAAGCCCGGCGCGTCCTCGTTCACGACGTACAGCATCGGCCCGGCGAGATCGGCCTCGATCTTGATGCCGAACAGCTCGACGAGGCGCGGGGCCTGATCGCCGAACAGCGTGCCCGCCACCGACCGTTCGCCGTCGGCGGTCTTCACCGATACCCGCACCAGCGTGTGGTAATCGCCCTCGCGCTCGGTCCTGACCTCGCGCACCTCGATGCCGCGGTCGCGCGCCAGCAGCGGCGCATTGACCATGTTCACCGTATCGGTCTGCGTCCGCAGGAACCCTGCCAGCGTCGCGCTGACCAAAGGCTTCTGGTTCAGCTCCGCCGCCGCACCCTCGCTGTGGACCGACAGACGCGGGATCGCTCCGGTGGTCAGTTGCCCGACGAGGCTGCCCAGCTTTTCGGCCAGCTGCATGTACGGCTTCAGCTTGGGCGCTTCCTCCGCGGACAGCGACGGCATGTTCAGCGCGTTGGTAACGCCGCCCGAGACGAGGAAGTCGGCCATCTGCTCGGCGACCTGGATCGCGACGTTGACCTGCGCCTCCGTCGTCGACGCGCCCAGATGCGGCGTCGAGATGAAGTTGGGCGTGTTGAACAATGGCGACGCCTTGGCCGGCTCCTCCACGAACACGTCGAGCGCCGCGCCGCCGACCTGCCCCGAATCAAGCGCCGCCTTCAGCGCGACCTCGTCGACCAGTCCGCCGCGCGCGCAGTTGATGATCCGCACGCCCTTTTTGGTCTTGGCGATTGCCTCCGCCGACAGGATGTTGCGGGTGCTGTCGGTCAGCGGCGTGTGCAGCGTGATGAAGTCGGCGCGCGCCAGCAACTCGTCCAGCGTCACCTTCTCCACGCCCATCTCCACTGCCCGCTCGGGCGTCAGGAACGGATCGAACGCGACGACCTTCATCTTCAGGCCGCGCGCACGGTCGGCGACGATCGAGCCGATGTTGCCCGCCCCGATCAGGCCCAGCGTCTTCGACGTCAGCTCGACGCCCATAAAGCGGTTCTTCTCCCACTTGCCGGCCTGCGTCGACGCATCCGCTTCCGGCAACTGCCGGGCGAGGGCGAACATCAGTGCGATGGCGTGTTCGGCGGTCGTGATCGAATTGCCGAACGGCGTGTTCATGACCACGACGCCCTTGGCCGACGCCGCCGGGATATCGACATTGTCGACACCGATGCCGGCGCGACCGACGACCTTCAGGTTCGTCGCGTGATCGAGGATCGCCTTGGTGACCTTGGTCGAGGAGCGGATGGCGAGGCCGTCATACTCGCCGATGATCGCCATCAGCTCTTCGGGGGTCTTGCCGGTGATTTCGTCGACCTCGACACCACGCTCGCGAAAGATCTGCGCGGCTTTGGGGTCCATCTTGTCGGAAATGAGGACTTTAGGCATGGTTTGAAGCACCTTCGTCATCCCGGCGAACGCCCGGATCTCGTGCGGCCAGCGCACGGTATATGGAGGAAGACCCCGGCTTTTGCCGGGGTGACGTGTCTGGGATCAGCCCGCCTTGACGGTCGCGTAGGCCCAGTCGAGCCACGGCCCGAGCGCGACGATGTCGGCGGTATCGACCGTCGCCCCGCACCAGATGCGCAGGCCCGGCGGCGCGTCGCGATAGCCGGCGATGTCGAATGCCGCGCCTTCCTTCTCCAGCAGCGACGCCATCGCCTTGATGAACGCTTCGTCCGCACCGTCGACGGTCAGGCAGACGCTGGTCTTCGAGCGGCTGGCAGGATCGGCGGCGAGGTGGCCCAACCAGTCGCGGTCGGCCACGATCGCGTCGAGCGCGGCCGCGTTGGCATCCGACCGCGCGATCAGCCCGTCCGCACCCAGATCCTTCGCCCATTCCAGCGCAAAGATCGCGTCCTCGACGGCGAGCATCGAGGGCGTGTTGATCGTTTCGCCCTTGAACACGCCCTCGGTCAGCTTGCCCTTCGACACGAGACGGAACACCTTGGGCAGCGGCCATGCCGGCGTGTAGCTCTCCAGCCGCTCGACCGCACGCGGGCCGAGGATCAGAACGCCGTGCGCGCCCTCGCCGCCCAGCACCTTCTGCCAGCTGAACGTCGCGACATCGATCTTCGCCCAGTCGATGTCATAGGCGAATACGCCCGACGTAGCGTCGGCGAAGCTCAACCCCTCGCGGTCGGCCGGAATGAAGTCGGCGTTCGGAACGCGGACGCCGGACGTGGTGCCATTCCAGGTGAACAGCACGTCCGTCGACCAGTCGATCTGCGTCAGGTCGGGCAGCTGCCCGTAATCGGCACGGATGACGGTGGGGTCGATCTTCAGCTGCTTGACGGCATCCGTCACCCAGCCCTCGCCGAAGCTCTCCCACGCCAGCGTCGTGACCGGCCGCGCGCCGAGCATCGTCCACATCGCCATCTCGAATGCGCCGGTGTCGGAACCGGGGACGACGCCGATGCGGTGCGTGTCGGGCAGCTTCAGCGCGGCGCGCATCAGGTCGATGCAATATTGCAGCCGCTGCTTGCCGATCTTCGACCGGTGCGAACGACCCAGCGATGCGGTGGCCAGCTTGGCAGCGTCCCAGCCTGGAGGCTTGGCGCAAGGGCCGGAGCTGAAGAAGGGGCGAGCCGGCTTGGTAGCGGGCTTCTGCGCACCCCGAACGTCGGGGGCGGTCACGGTATCCGTCAATGTATCTCTCCTCACAGAGAGCACGCGCCGCGTTGGGACGGCGTGGCCCGCCGACGGCCCTAGCGGTGATCGGCGGGGAGTCAACCTCGATCAAGGGGCTGACACAGTCCGCTCGACCGGCGATGATAGTCGGGATGAAGGCCGTCACCGTTCTGTTCGCACTGTTCCTGCTCTCCGCGTGCGGACGGACCCAACGGCCGGGCGGCCCCCGCGAAGCCGTACGTCCGCCGGCGCGCGAAACCGCGCAGTGTCTCGCAGACCTGCGACGCGACGGCGTCGATTTCCGGGTGTTGCCCGACAAGGATTACGGCGAGGGTTGCGGCGTGTTCGGGGCGGTGCAGTTGACCGACATCGGCGTGCCCGTGACCGGCATCACCGCCATGCGCTGTGGCACCGCGCGCGCCTTTGCCGGCTGGATCAGGAACGCGGTCGCACCCGGCGCATACCAGATGCTGGGGTCGGAACTGGCGCGCGTCGAGGGCATGGGCACCTATGCCTGCCGCAACGTCGTCGGCTCCACGCGTGGCGGTGACCGGCGATCCGGGCATGCCATCGCCAATGCGGTGGATGTCGGCGGCTTCGTGCTGAAGGACGGACGGCGGATCAGCGTGCTGCGCGACTGGAACTCTGCGGACGAGGTCACGCGCACCTATCTTCGCCAGATGCGGGCATCCGCCTGCCGCCGGTTCGGTACGGTTTTATCCCCCGATTATAACGCAGCGCATGCAAACCACCTGCATCTGGAGGATGACGGCGCGCGCTTCTGCCGCTAATCGCAGGCGATGACCGATACCCGCGTTCCGTCCCGCGTCTTCCCCCGTGCCAAGCAGGATGCGGAGAGCGCCGAAGCCGTCGTCCACACGCCGCAGACGCAGAGCCCCGCCTATAAACTCGCGTTCCAGGACATGGATTTCCTGTTGCGGGAGGATCTGCGCCCGGTGCGCTTCCAGCTCGAACTGCTGAAGGCGCAGCTGCTGTTCGAGGAGGCGAAGATCGCCTCCACCTTCGTCTTCTACGGATCGGCGCGCATCCCGGAGCCGGCCAAGGCGCAGGCGATGCTGGACATGGCGACCGACGACAAGAGCCGGAAGATCGCCGAGCGGCTGGTCGACAAGAGCCGCTATTACGACATGGCGCGCGAACTGGCGCAGATCACCAGTCGGCTGCCGCGCGACGAAGCGGGGCGGCGGCATTTCGTCGTATGCTCCGGCGGGGGTCCGTCGATCATGGAAGCCGCCAATCGCGGCGCGCACGACGTCGGGGCCGAGTCGGTCGGGCTGAACATCGTCCTGCCGCACGAACAGGCGCCGAACCCCTATGTCACCCCCGCCCTGTCGCTCCAGTTCCACTATTTCGCGCTGCGCAAGATGCACTTCCTGCTGCATGCCCGCGCGCTGGCGGCATTTCCGGGCGGGTTCGGGACGTTCGACGAGCTGTTCGAGCTGCTGACGCTGATCCAGACGGGCAAGATCGCGCCGATCCCGGTACTGCTGGTCGGTCGCGAATTCTGGGAAAAGGTCGTGAACTTCGAGGCCCTGGTCGAGGAAGGCGTCGTGTCCGAGCGCGACCTGTCGATCTTCACCTATGTCGAAACCGCCGAAGAGGCATGGGACGTGGTCCGCAACTTCTACGAGGAGCGCGCGCGTCAGGAAGACGCGGCGGAAGGTTAGGCTAAGGTTAGTCCAACGCGACGTTTCGACACCGTCCGATCCCGGCCCTTCTTCGCGGGATCACAGGCGTATAGCCGTTTGCCCACGTGTAGGACAGAGCCACCCCGAACATGACGAAGGCGCGCCCACCGACCGGTGAACGCGCCTTCGTCATGTTCGCAGCGGCGGGTTATTCCGTGCGAGCACCCTTGCGAGCCGCTTCCGGATCGATCGACGGTGCGCCGCTGGCGGGGGTGCCGGTGTTGCCGATATCCGCGGTGTTGCCGCGCGCGCCGACTTCCTCGGCGTTCTCGCCCTTGGGCGCAACGTCGCCTTCAGCGGGTGCAGCACCGGGCGCAGCCGCACCAGCCGCGGGCGCGGCGGGCAACGGCAGGTTCGAACCCTGCTGGTTCAGATACAGGATCACGTTCGCGCGGTCCTGCGCGTTGCCGAGACCGGCGAACGTCATCTTCGTGCCGTTGGCGAACTTGCGCGGGCTGGTCAGCCACGCGTTCATCTTGTCGAAGTCCCAATTGCCGCCGACCGACTTCAGCGCGTCCGAGAAGGCGAAGCCGCCCTTACCCTGCGCGATCGCCTCGCCCATCGTGGCGTAGAGGTTCGGGCCGACGCCGTTCGCGCCGCCTTGGTTGATGGTGTGGCAGGCGGCGCATTTCTTGAACACCTCCGCGCCCTTGGCCGCGTCGGCGGTCGGCAGCAGCGACGCGATCGGCACCGCTGCGGCCTCGCCGCCGCCGGCTTCCTCGACGCCCTCGATCGCGTAACCCATCTTTTCCGGGCGATGCCCCTCGAACAGCATGTTGCCGACGATCGCAGAGCCGAGCGCGACGATGCCCGCGCCCAGCGCCCAGCCCGCGATCGTGTTGGTCTTCAGGTCCATCTTTTGCCCCAGAATATTTGGGTCGTCCTTAGGAAAGCCTAGCGTCGACCGCAAGCGGCGCTTGATCGCGACCGCCCTGACGGCCTAACGCCAGCGTCCATGCAGAGTTTCGCCGCCCCCGCCGAAGCGCTGGTCGCGGCGATGACCGCCGCCGCCGCCGCCGAGCCCGATCGTGCCGTCGCCTTTCAGGGCGCACCCGGTGCCAACAGCCATGTCGCCGCCGCGCAGGCGTTCCCGGAGGGGTTGCCCCTGCCCTGCTTCGACTTCGCCGATGCGATCGACGCGGTGAAGGAGGGGCGCGCCGATTGTGCCGTCATCCCGATCGAGAACTCGCTGCACGGTCGCGTCGCCGACATGCACTTCCTGCTGCCCGAATCGGGGCTGGTCATCACCGGCGAGCATTTCCTGCCGATCCGTCACGCGCTGATGGCGCTGGGGCCAATCGACGATATCCGTCAGGCGATGAGCCACCCGCAGGCGCTGGGCCAGTGCCGCCACTGGCTGAAGGCGCGGCGCATCGAGCCGATCGCCTATCCTGACACCGCCGGTGCGGCGGCGCGGGTGGCGGAGCTGGGCGACCCGACCGTCGCCGCGCTCGCCCCACCGGCCGCCGCCGCGCTGTACGGGCTGGAGTTGCTGGCGACCGACATCGCCGATGCCGACCATAACATGACGCGCTTCGTGACGCTGGCGCGCGGCGGTCGGCCTGCGACGGGCGAGGGGCCGTGGATGACGACGCTGATCTTCGAGGTCCGAAACGTCCCCGCCGCTTTGTACAAGGCGATGGGCGGCTTTGCGACCAATGGCGTCAACATGACCAAGCTGGAAAGCTATCAGCGCGGCGGCAGCTTCGCGGCGACCGAGTTCATGGCCGATGTCGACGGGCGTCCGGGCGATCCCAACTTTGATCATGCGATCGAGGAACTGGGCTTCCACAGCAAATGGCTGCGCGTGCTGGGCACCTACCGTCAGGCGCGCGCACGCGGCTGACGACCCGTCCGGCGGATCGCTTGACGGGCACGCAACTTCGGTGTTCTTCCAGCATTATCAATGTGGTCCGAACCAGAGACGAGCATGTCGAACCCGAACTCCTCCGAAGATTCCTCGTTCCAGCACGACGCCAATCCCAAGCCGGACGCGCAGGGTCAGGCAGCGCTGCTGCTGATCGAAAGCCTGATCCACAGCCTGATCGACAATGGCGCGCTGACCAAGGCGCAGGCGATCGAGGCGATCGAGAGCGCGAGCGAGGTGAAGGAGGAGAGCGCGAGCGAGAACAAGGAGTCGAAGACGGTCCTGCGCCGCTCGCTCGCCTTGCTGGAGCAGATGCAGATCAGCATCGAGAGCAAGGAAGGCCGGTACGACACGGCGTGACGGGTCGGACGCACCCGCTTGTTTGTCCGTGAGGGAGACTGCGCGACCTGGCGATCCGAAGCCGCGAGCGCGGGATTGGATCGCTCAGCTACGCTCGCAATGACGGAGGCTGGGCGTGGACTCAGGGCTTGGCGGATGTCGCGTCGGCCCACACCGACAGCAACGTATGCGCAATGGCGTAGGCCGGCGGCGCCCGGAATGGTCCCTTCTCCCCGGCGAGTACTGCGCGGACTTCATCGCGGGACACCCAGATCGCGTCCTCCAGCTCGTTCGTGTCGAGCGTGATGCGGTCGTCGAGCGCGCGAGCGGTGCAGGCGATCATCAGCGAAGACGGGAATGGCCAGGGCTGGCTGGCGACGTAGCGGACGTCGGTGACGGCGATGCCCGCTTCCTCGCCGATCTCCCGCGCGACGGCTTCCTCCACCGATTCGCCGGGTTCGAGGAAGCCGGCCAGCGCGGAATAGCGGCCGGGAGGGAAGGCAGGCTGGCGTCCCAGCAGGGCTCGACCGTCATGCTCGGCGATCATAATGACGACGGGGTCGACGCGCGGAAAATGCTCCGTTCCGCACGCCGAACAGGCGCGCCCCCAGCCGGCGCGGAAGGGCGCCGTCGCCGATCCGCAATTGGCGCAGAAGCCGTGGCGCGCATGCCAGTCGAGCAGCGATCGTGCACCGGCATAGGTCGCCGCTTCGCCGGGCGCGAGGTCGTGCAGCGCGGCGATCAGGTCGAACGACCGCCCCTTCGCACGCTCGCCGGTGATCGTCGCGAAGTGCGGTACGCCGTCGCGGTCCAGGCCGAGCAGCGCCAGTTCGGAACCGTCCTGCGGCAGGGCCGTCCACGCAAGCCGATCGCCGTCATAAGCCGGCGTGTAACCGTCCAGCACCAGCAGTCGCGCGCGCGGATCGGCCTTCGCCGCCGCCAGCCCAATCGCATCGTGGCGCAGCGCATCGCCCCGATCGAGCGTGCCACCGGTAAAGCCGATCATCTTCGTCATCATCCGATCGCTCACCGCGGCGGATTGCCACCGTGGAGCCGCTGCATGTCCTGCAACAGGGCGCCACCGATATCGGTCGCCAGCGGATAGGCGGTGCCGGGGAAGTAATTGACCATCACCGTCGCGCGGAAATTGCGCACCGGATCGACCCAGGCCAGCGTGCCGGCCGCGCCGCCCCAGGCATAGGTGCCCTTCGACGAGCCGCCGGGCTTGTCGGTCAGCCGCACCGATCCGCCCGCCCCGTACCCCTGATCGCCCTCGAAGAAGACGCCCCGTGGCAAGAGATTGGATGTCGCGAGCGCCACCGTTTCGGGCTTCATCACCTGCACGCCGTCGACCGTGCCGCGCGCGGCGATCATGTGCAGAAAGCGATCATAGTCGTGCGCCGACGAGACGAGGCCCGCACCGCCATACGGGAAGCTGGGCGGCGACAGGTAGATCGAGGTCGCGCCGGGATCGAGCGGTACGCGCTGTTCCCCGACGATCGTGTAGTTGGTGGCGAGCCGCGCCCGGTTGCGGGTCGGCACGAAGAAGCCGGTATCCGCCATCTTGAGCGGCGTGAAGAACCGCGTCTGGAGGAACTGGTCGTACGGCATGCCGCCCGCCACCTCGATGACGCGCGCCAGCACGTCGAGCGCGACCGAATAGCTCCACGTCGTACCCGGCTCCGCGATCAGCGGCACGGTCGCGACGCGGTTTGCGAACTCCGCCAGCGTTTTCGGCCGGACGAGCTTCATCTTCGCTTCCGCCGCGCCGTTGACCTCCAGCGGCAGCAGGCCGAGCCGCTCATACTCGGCGAGCAGCGGCCCCTTTGCGACGATCGAGTAGCTGAAACCGGCGGTGTGCGTCAGCAGGTGGCGGATCGTGATCGACGCCTTCGCGGGCACCGAGTCGAGGCTGGCCTGCGGATTGGTCAGTACGCGCATCTTCGCGAAGGCCGGGATGTATTTCGACACCGGATCGTCGAGCTTGAGCTTGCCCTCCTCGATCAGGAGCATCGCGGCCATGCCGGTAATCGGCTTGGTCATCGAATAGACGCGCCACAGCGAATCGGATCCCGTGACGGGGGCGGTCTCCTCGTCGGCGATGCGTCCCGCCTGCACGTAGACGGGTGGACGATCGCCGACGCCGAACGCGGCGACGATGCCGGGCATCTTGTCGTCGCGGATATAGCCGTCGAACAGCGCCTGCGTCGCCGTGAGCAGGGTCCGGCCGGAGGGTTGCGTCGGCGACATCGGTGCCGGCGTCGGTTGCGGTGCCGCGACCTGCGCCAACGACGGGGACGAAAGGGCGATCAGCGGCAGCAACAGCCAGGACTTCATACGTCTCTCCCGATGACCGCCTCCGCGGCCGTTGATTCGATGACCGCTTCCGCGGCCTTGGCGAACAGGGTCGGCAAGCCCGCCGCCGACAGATCGGCGATCGGCCACCACTCGCCGTCTTCCTGCGCTTCCCCGACGCCGACCGCCAGCGTCAATTCCAGATCGAAGTGCGTGAAACCGTGGCGAATCGTGACCGGCAGGATGCGCCAGTCGGCGGCGGCGGGCGCGTCCGTGAGCGCGGGTGGCTCCGTCGCCCACGGCCCGGTCGGCAGCGCGCGCATGCCGCCCAGCAACCCCTTGGGCGGACGCCGGACGAGGCGCACCGTGTCGCCGCGTCTGAGCCAGAAGATCGTGCCGTATTTCTGCGGCCGGACGCGCTTGGCGGCTTTGCGGGGCAAGCGCTCCGGCTGTCCTTCCGCGAAGGCGGCGCAGTCTTCGCGTAACGGGCAGAGCAGGCATTTCGGCGCACGCACGGTGCACAGGCCGGATCCGAGGTCCATCATCGCCTGCGCGAAGTCGCCGGCGCGAGCGTCCGGCGTGATCGTATCGGCGGCGACGCGGATCGCGGGGCGGGCGGCGGGCAGTGGCGTGTCGATCGCGAACAGCCGGGCGACGACACGTTCGACATTGGCGTCCACCACCACCGCCCGCTCCCCGAACGCGATCGCCGCGACTGCGGCAGCGGTGTAGGCCCCCAGCCCGGGCAGCGTGCGCAGTTGCGCCTCGGTGCGGGGAAAGGCTCCGTCGTGATCCGCGACGACGGCCTTCGCCGCCTTCACCAGATTGCGCGCCCGGGCATAATAGCCAAGCCCTGCCCAAGCGGCCATGACATCGGCGTCGTCGGCGGCGGCGAGGCTGGCGAAGTCGGGCCAGCGCGCCACCCATGCTGCGAATCGGGGGCGGACCGCGGCGACCGTGGTCTGTTGCAGCATCACCTCCGACAGCCAGACGCGGTACGGGTCGGGCACCTCTCCCGGCAACGCCCGCCACGGCAGGACGCGGCGGTGCGCGTCGTACCACGTCAGGAGGTTCTTCGAGATCGAACTGCGCTTTGCGTCCACCCGATCGCTATGGCATGGCGGCGGGCATGAGCAAGCGCGTCCGCGCCCCCAAACCAGAACCCGTGCGATCGAACCGGTCGCGTGCGGTGTCCGAGCTGTTGCCGGACATCGGCGGGGCCGCGTTCCGCAAGTTCGGCTTCGTCCAGTCGTCGATCGTCAGCCGCTGGCCGGAGATCGTCGGCGAACGGCTGGCCTCCGCGTCCGCACCCGAATCGATCCGCTTTCCGGTGGGAAAGAAGCAGGACGGAACGCTGACGCTGACCGTGAAGGGCGCGCATGCGGTGATGCTGCAACATGTGGTGCCGGAGATCATCGAGCGGGTGAACCGCTTCTTCGGCCACGCCGCCGTCGCGCGCGTGCAGATCCGGCAGGGCGAGGTGATCGCCCCCGCGCCGCGCCGCGCCGCGCCGCCGTCGCTGAAGCCCGTGCCCGCGGAGATGGGCGAGGGGATCAAGGCGATCGCCGATCCCGAACTGCGCGCCGTGCTCGAATCCCTCGCTGCGGGCGTCGCCGCCACCCGCGGCCTGCCCAAGGTGTCGTGATGCGCTGGTTCGCCGTCCTGCCGCTCGTGTTGCTCGCCGCCGCCGTCCCGGCCCGTGACTGGTCGACCAACGTCACTGCCGGTGCGGACGGCGCGTGGACGATCGGCAACCCGGCGGCGCGCGTGAAGCTGACCGAATATGTCAGCTACACCTGCCCGCATTGCGGCCACTTCACCGCCGAATCGACGCCGGTGCTGAAGAACCAGATGGTCCGGTCCGGCTCCACCAGCCTGACGATCCGGCATCTGGTGCGCGACGCGCTCGACCTGGCGGCGGTGACGATCGCGCGGTGCGGCGGGCCGGCGGGCTTCCCGGCGCGGCATGCGGCGATCTTCGCTGCTCAGGAGACGTGGATGGCCACCGGCGAGACGTTCCTGCGCGGCAATGGCGAGGCGCTGGACAAGCTGGCGAAGCCGCTCGCGTTCCGGCGCATCGCCGATGGCGCGGGGCTGACCGCGATCGGCAAGGCGAGCGGGCTGACCGAGCGGCAGGTCGCGGCCTGTTTCGCGACGCAGGGTGCGCTGGACTCGGTCGCCAGGCTCAACGCGTCGGTCCCCGCCGAGGTGCAGGGCACCCCCACCTTCTATGTCGACGGCACGCTGGTCCCCAATGTGGACTGGGCGAAGCTGGAACCCGTTCTGCGCGCCAAGGGCGCGAAATAGGAGTACCCCATGAAGCTCGCGTTCCTTCTTCCGCTCCTCGCACTGGCGGCCTGTTCGGGTCAGGGCAGCGGCGGCAATTCCACCAATGCCGCCCCCGTCGCCGCGCAGGCCGCGCCGAACGGCGGCGACTGGACGCAGACGGTCGCGAAAACCGACGAGGGCATGGTGATCGGCAACCCGAACGCACCGATCAAGCTGGTCGAATACGGCTCGCGGCTGTGCCCGGCGTGCAAGGGGCTGGCGGACGAGGCGTACACGCCGCTGATCGGCACGTACGTCAAGTCGGGCAAGGTCAGCTTCGAGTTCCGCGAATTCCTGATCCACGGCGCGGCCGACCTGCCGCCGGCGTTGCTGGGCGCGTGCGGCGGCACCGCGACCTTCTTCCCGGTGCTGGAGCAGATGTACGCCAATCAGGAAGCCTTCACGAGCAAGTGGCAGACGATGCCCGCCGACGTGCAGCAGCGGATTCAGGCCGCGCCACCCGCGCAGGCGATCCTGCTGTTCGCGGAGCAGATGGGCATCATCGATTTCATGAAGCAGCGCGGCCTGCCCGAGGCCAAGGCGCGCGCGTGCCTGACCGACATGGGCCGGATCGACGCGCTGACGAAGCAGACCCAGACCAAGGGCCAGGACGGCACGGTGTCGGGCACGCCAACGCTGTTGATCAACGGCGAGAAGATCGACGGCATCACCTGGGCCTCGCTGGAGAAGGCGTTGAAGGCCGCGGGAGCGTAAGTTCCCGATCCTCCCCTGCAAGGGGAGGTGGCAGGCCAAAGGCCTGACGGAGGGGTGTCGACACTGATGGTGTCACCGCTCCGGCGCTCCGCGCCACCTCCCCTTGCGAAGGAGAAATTCAACGGGAGAAAGGCCACCGGATGCGCATCAAGCGGCTGCGGCTGGCCGGCTTCAAGAGCTTCGTCGAACCCGCAGACCTCGTCATCCGCGAGGGGCTGACCGGCGTCGTCGGTCCCAATGGCTGCGGCAAGTCCAACCTGCTGGAGGCGCTGCGCTGGGCGATGGGCGAGGGCAGCGCGAAGTCGCTGCGCGGCGCGGGCATGGACGACGTGATCTTCGCCGGCACTGCGACCCGGCCGCCGCGCGACTTCGCCGAGGTGTCGATCCTGATCGAGAGGGCCGACGACACCGAGACGGAGGTGGTCCGCCGGATCGAACGCGGCGCGGGCTCCGCCTACCGGATCGACGGACGCGACGTGCGCGCGCGAGATGTCGGACTGCTGTTCGCGGATGCGGCGACGGGCGCGCATTCCCCGGCGCTCGTCAGCCAGAACCGAATCGGCGCGGTGATCGCCGCCAAGCCCGCCGACCGTCGCCAGATGCTGGAGGAGGCGGCGGGCATCGCCGGGCTCCACGTCCGTCGCCGCGATGCCGAAATGCGGCTGCGCGCGACGGAGGCCAACCTCGCGCGGCTTGACGAGGTGCTCGCCGATCAGGGCGCACGAGTCGCGTCGTTGCGACGGCAGGCGCGTGCGGCGGAACGCTATCGCGATCTGTCCGACCGCATCCGGCTGGCGGAGGCACGGATGATCTACGCCCGCTGGCGCGATGCCAAGCAGGCGGCGGACGCAGCCAAGGCCGATGCCGAAGCCTGCGAAGCCGCGGTCCAGACCGCGACGGATGCCGAAGCGGCGACCGCGGCACTTCAGCACGAAGCGGCGGCGACATCGGCGACCGCGCGCGCCGACGCCCTCGTCGCACGCGACCGTGCCAGCGAGGCGGGACATGAATTGGCGGCGCTCAAAACGGAGGCGGCCGGCGCAACGCGGCGACTGACCGAACTGGAAACGGCGCTGGTGGGGATCGCCGACGATCGCACGCGCGAGGGATCGTTGGCGACCGATGCAGCGGCGGCGCTGGAGGCGCTGGCGGTCGAGGGCAAGCGCCTCGACGCGGCGATCGTCGCGGCGGCGGCGCAGGTGCCGGTGCTGGAGGCGGCGCTGGCCGAGGCGGAGCGAGCCGGTCGCGATGCGGAGGTCGCGCTGGCGCAGGCGATGAGCGCACGTGCAAGCGAAGCGGCCGAAGCCCGCGTCGCCGCCGCGGCCCTCGCCGCCGCGACCACCCGTCTCGATCGGGCGGCCCGCGAGGTGGCCGAGGTGACGGGGGCGCTTGGGTCGTTGCCGCGCCTCGAACCGCTGGAGGCGGAACGGGCGGCGGCGGCACGTCGCGCGCGGGCACTGATCCAGGCAGACGCGGCGCGGACAGCGATTGCCAAGGCCGAGGGAAGCGAGCGCACGGCCTTGGCAAAGCGCGACGCGGACGAGGCGACGCGCGCGACGGCCCGTGCGGAGCTGGCCGCAATCGACAGTGAGATCGCGGTATTGGAGCGGACGACGAAGCGCGGTGGAGCCGAGCGGCTGGTCGATCGATGCACCCCCCGGCCCGGTTATGAGCGCGCGCTGGCGGCGGCGCTGGGTGACGATCTGGAGGCCGGACCCGCGGCATGGGCCGGGGCGGCGGTGGAGGCGGGCGATCCTGCGCCGATCGCGGGGGCGGACGTGCTGGCAAACCATGTCGCGGCCCCCGACCTGCTGGCACGACGACTGGCGCAGGTGTTCGTCGTGGACGCGGATGCCGGACAAACGCTCGCGGTGGGTCAACGGCTGGTCACGCGCGGTGGCGCGCTGCGGCGGTGGGACGGGTTCCACACCGCGCAGGCTGGCGGTGCGACGGCGGAGCGGCTGGAGCGGCGCAATCGGCTGACAATCCTGACCGCGGCCCGACCGGCAGCGGCGGCGGCGGTCGCAACGGCCGAGGCGGCACGCGCGGCGATCGACGTGACGATGGCGGAGGCCCGGACCAGCGCAGCGGAGGCGCGGGCGAGACTCGCGCGCGCCGAGACCGAGGTGCGGGACGCCCAGCGCTCGGAAGACTCGGCGACCACGCAGGCGGAGCGGTTGGCCGGGCGGCGCGCCGATCTGGACACCCGTGCCACGCGACTGGGACGTGAACACGACGAGGCGGAGACGGAACGTGCGCGTGCCGCCGCAGCGATGGCGGCGTTGCCGGACGGATCGGCCAGCGCCGCCCGCGCGGAAACCCTGTCGCGGGAGGCGGGGGAGCGGCGGCTGGCGATCGCCGAAGCGCGAGCGGCCCGGTTGGGACTCGATCGCACCGTCGCGGCGGACCGGGAACGGCGCGCAGCGGCGCTGGCGGAGGTGAAATCCTGGCGGACGCGTGCGGGCGAGGCGGCGAAACGGATCGCGGCGATGGCGGTGCGTGAAGAGGCGATTCGGCAGGAGCGCGATGCGCTGGCACCCCACCCTGCCCTGCTCGCGGTGCGGATCGCCGAACTTGCGACGGAGCATGATGCCGCCCGCACGGCGCTGGACTCGTTGACCGCTACCGAGCGCGACGCGGAACACGCGGTGCGGGCGGCGGAGGCACGGCACCGTGTGGCGCTGGAGACGCTGGGTCAGGCGCGCGAGGCACGGGCCGGCGCGGTCGCACGGGTCGAGAATCAGGAACTGCGCCGTGTCGAGATGGGCCGGCTGTCCGGCGAGCGGTTCGGCTGCCCGGCGCCGGTGCTGCCCGAACGGCTGAATTTCGTCGGCGGCGAGGTGCGCTCGCCCGCCGACGAGTCGCGAACGCATGAGAAGCTGTCGGCGGAACGCGAGCGGATCGGGCCCGTGAACCTCGTCGCCGAACGCGAGCTGGCGGAGGTGGAGTCGTCGAGCACCACGATCGCCGCCGAGCGCGCCGAACTGGGCGAGGCGGTGGCGGCCCTGCGCGGGTCGATCCAGACGCTGAACCGCGAAGGTCGCCAGCGCCTGCGTGCCGCGTTCGAGGCGGTGGACGGCCATTTCCGCCGATTGTTCGCTACCCTGTTCGACGGCGGCGCGGCGCATCTGGAACTGGTCGATTCGGACGATCCGCTGGAGGCGGGGCTGGAGATCATGGCGCAACCGCCGGGCAAGCGGCTGCAATCGCTGACGCTGTTGTCGGGTGGGGAGCAGGCGCTGACCGCGGTGGCGCTGATCTTCGCGCTGTTCCTGACCAATCCGGCCCCGATCTGCGTGCTGGACGAGGTCGACGCGCCGCTGGACGATGCGAATATCGAACGCTTTTGCGACCTGCTCGACCGGATGACGCAGGAAACCGCGACCCGCTATCTTATCGTCACGCACAATGCCGTGACGATGAGCCGCATGCACCGGCTGTTCGGCGTGACGATGATCGAACGCGGCGTCAGCCGGCTGGTGTCGGTCGATCTTCAGGCAGCGGAAACGCTGGTCGCCGCGGAATGATGTCGCCGAATAAGGCGGATGTGCCGCATTGCAGCACCATACCGACATAATACCGCAATGATCCGCGGCCAGAGGGATCGGGCCGGGCCTCCTCCCCCTGTGTCCGGCACCCGAACTACGGGGCAGCCGCGATCCCGCGGCTGCCCTTTTTTTCAGAACGCGAAACTGACGCCGCCGACTGCGCTGTGATTGCGGATGTTCAGGTCGATGCGGATGTCGCCGGTGGTGCCGGTCTGGCCCGCGATCTCGCCACCGATCCGTCCGGCGATGGCGTCCGCGGCGACGCGGGTGTAACGATATTCCGCGAACACGCCGATCCAGCGCGTCAGCATCAGCTTCGCACCGCCGCCCGCGCGCAGGCCCCAGTTTCCGCCGATATCGCTGTCCGTGATGAGATACGCCGGCCCCGCGAACGCATAGGGCTCGATCCCGCCGGCGGGTACGCGCACCATCGCCAGTGCGGCGATGGTCGCGGTCATTGGCACGGTCAGACGCGGAATATCCACCGCAACCGAGCGACCGGGGTCGATCACGACCTCCTCCCCAAACAATCGCTCGTCCAGCCGCAGGTTCGCGGTGGCGCGGATCGTCTGCTGCTTGACGTCCGGGTCCAGCGTGGCGGCGTCGACTGCGACCCCGAACGCACCGAACCAGTGACCGACGCGCGCGCCGTATATGTCGGATCGGGTCGGCCGCAGCGTCTCGATCTCGACGCGCAGGTCCGCCGGCACGATCTGACCGTTGATCCGCGCCTCATCGGCGGTCAGCGTGGCGGCGGTTTTCTCCGGCCACGCTCGACCGGCAAAGACATCCACAAACGTCTGTGCATCCGCACCGCCCGCCACCGCCGCGCCGCTCACCATCATCATCGCCGCCAAAGCCGCGCGCGCGTTCCACATTCCCACCAGCCCCTTTTCGAATCCCGACCCAAATCACGGATCGACGGGATGTTCCGGCCGGCTTGTCGTGGAGGATCGTTGCGGGGGCGGCACTTTCCAGCGTGCCGGTCGTTCAGGGCGCGTCATTTCCAACAAAGGACCGATCATGAACGCGACCACTTTCGAAGGCGACACGCAGAAGCTGACCGGCAACGTCAAGGAAGGCGTGGGTGCGGCCCTGGGCAACGACTCGCTGCGCAGCGAGGGCGTCGCCGATCAGGTCGTCGGTTCGGCGAAGCAGGCGGCAGGCGTGGCGCGCGACGCGATCGCCAACCCCGGCCCGGTGGTCGAGAAGGCCAAGAGCTTCGCCAAGGAGCGTCCCTATGCCGCCGCGGCGCTGGTCGGCGTAGTGGGGCTCGCCATCCTCAACACGCTGCGCGGCAAGCGCTAAGTGACGGACGGGGCGGGATTTCCCGCCCCGCTCGGCAACCTGGGTTACCGGTCGCAAGGTTCTTGGCGGCATCGACTTGTGACCGGGGCACCGGGAACGTATGTCGAACGCGATGGCACAACTCGACACCCAGCAAAAGCTCGAGATTTTGGCCGATGCGGCGAAGTATGACGCATCCTGTGCGTCGTCGGGCACCGCCAAGCGCAACAGCCGCGATGGGAAGGGTATTGGCTCCACCGAGGGGCACGGTATTTGTCACGCCTACGCACCGGACGGGCGCTGCATCTCGCTGCTGAAGATCCTGCTGACGAATAGCTGCATCTTCGACTGTCATTACTGCATCAATCGCAAGAGCTCCAACGTCCGCCGCGCACGCTTTACCGCGCAGGAGGTCGTCAATCTGACGCTCGCCTTTTATCGCCGTAATTATATCGAGGGCTTGTTCCTGTCGTCGGGGATCATCCGCTCGTCCAACTATACGATGGAGCAGATGGTCGAGGTCGCGCGATCGCTGCGCGAGGATCATCATTTCCGCGGCTACATCCATCTGAAGACGATTCCGGATGCCGATCCCGAACTGGTGCATCAGGCGGGACTGTACGCGGACCGCGTATCGATCAACGTCGAACTTCCGACCGTCGGCGGGCTGAAGCGGCTCGCCCCCGAAAAGGACGGCGCTCGGATCGAGGGTGCGATGCGCGATGTGAAGGCATCGATCGCCGACACGGGCGATGCGCGCAAGAAGTACAAATCGGCGCCCAAGTTTGCGCCGGCCGGCCAGTCGACGCAGATGATCGTAGGGGCGGATTCCGCTACGGACGGCGATATCGTCACGCGCGCGTCGAATCTGTACGATCGCTTCGGTCTGCGCCGCGTCTATTACTCGGCCTTCAGTCCCATTCCCGATGCGTCGTCGGTGCTGCCATTGCAGCGCCCGCCGCTGATGCGCGAGCATCGTTTGTACCAGTCGGATTGGCTGATGCGCTTTTACGACTTCACGCCGGCAGAGGTCGTGTCCGCGGCGGACGATGCGACGGGCATGCTGCCGCTCGACATCGATCCGAAGCTGGCCTGGGCGCTGAAGTTCCGCGACCGCTTCCCCGTCGACGTGAACCGCGCGCCCCGCGAAATGCTGTTGCGGGTGCCGGGGCTGGGCGTGAAGGCGGTCAACGGCATCCTCACCAGCCGGCGCTGGCGGAAGTTGCGGCTGGACGATATCGCGCGGTTGACCGTGTCGGTCGCCAAGCTGCGGCCGTTCATCATCGCCGAGGACTGGCGACCGGTGGTGCTCGCCGATCGTGCGGAGATCAGGCCGCTGGTCGCGCCGAAGCGGCAACAGCTGGAGCTGTTCGCCGCCTGAGCCATGCGGCCGCGCCGGCGACCAGCGTCAGCAGCAGGAACGGCGTCACGACATCGCGGTGACGCTCGTCGAACTCGAACCACACGTCGACGAGCAGCATGTGCGCCAGCGCGGCGATCAAAAACGCGACCGGCACGCGGCGCTCGAACCGCAGGACAGCGGCCGTCATCGCCAGCATGGCGGTCTGTGCGGCCTGGGCGAGCGGCAACAGCGCAGCGGCGTACACGGGTGCGATCGGTGGCCGCATCGCACTGAGCCGCGACACGCCGCTCTGCGCCAACCCCAATGCACGGATCGCCTTGGCCAGCGTCAGGCGCACGAATTCGGCCGGATGCGCGATGATCCAGCGTCGTGCCATACCGCCGGCTACGCGGCCGACCTCCAGCTCCGGCAGGCCGTGCAGGATTGCCGGATAGGCCATCCAGCGCCCGGTCGCGTCGGGATTGTTGCCGATCCACAGGCTCAGCCCGGATACGCTGGTCAACGGGACGAACGCGCCGAACAGCGCGCCGTTACGCAGCCACCACGGCAGCATCACCGCCGCTGCAACGCCTGCGGCCGGAGCGCCGACCGCCAGCATCCGCCGCCAGCCGATCCGCGGCCACGCCGCCAATCCGAACGCCAGCGCGAGCGGTGCCCAACCGGGCTGCGTCAGGGCGAGCAGCCCCGCCGCCACGCCGATCGCGAGCGACCGCCGCCACCAGCGCCCCTCCCCCGCCATGCACCACGCCAGCGCCAGCAGGACCGCGAGTGCCACACCCAACCCCTCTTTCTGCGCGAGGGGCGCAGAGAACAGGGTCGCCGGCCAGATCAGGTAAAGCGCTGCCGTCGCGACGCCGATCCGCCGGTCGGCGACCCGCTCGCCAAGCCGCACGATGGCGGCGGCGGTCAGCAGGTCGATGGCGGTGGACAGGATCAGCAGCGACGGGGTGGAGAACCCCGCGAGCCAACTCCATCCCGCCAGCAGCAGCGGGTACAAAGGCGGGTAGAAGGCGCGGACGGCGATCCCCAGCCACGGGTCGTCGATCGCGAGGCCGCGCCCGGCGAGCCCATTCTGCGCAAGCTCCACGTAGATGGCGGAGTCGCCCGGCGACACGCGGTTCGCGGCGAGCAGCGCGCTGCCGATTCGCAACGCCGCGGCGGCGACGGCCAATCCTGCCCATTCCGCACGGGACGGTGGTCGTACGGCGCCGGCGAGGATGCGGCAGGCAAGCCCGGCCCAAACGAGCGTCAGGACGATTCCGACCGGCGATGTCCCCCAGCGTTCGACCAGCGCCGGCGTCGAAAAGACGCCATAGGCCGCGGCGAGCAACAGCAACGCCGCCAATGCGTTGGTCAACCAGCAGGATCGGGCAGAACGCGTTGTCATCGCGACCCTCGTAGAAGCCACGACTTGCAAAGCGTTTAAGGAGCGGCGGATGCGCGTGGTGACATTGGACCAGCCGGACGATTTCGACGGCTGGCGCAATGCGGCACGGGGGCTTGCGGCCGAGCAGGTGCCGCCCGACGATGTCGTGTGGCAGGTCGGCGACGTGGCGACGGACCTGTTCGCGGGCGAGGCGGAAGCGCGAGCCGTGCCGGCGTCGTCCGGCTTCTCGGTGCCGCGGGCCTTTATCGATCTCGCGCGCAGTGTCGTCCTGTCGTCCGAACCGGAGCGATTCGCGCTGCTCTATACGCTGCTCGCGCGACTGCGGACGGAGCCCAAGCTGGTCGAGGATCGTGCCGACCCGCTGGTGCGGCGGCTCGACCGCATCGCCAAGGATGTCCGCCGCGACATCCACAAGATGCGAGCCTTTCTGCGCTTTCGCGAAGTCGAGGATGCGGACGGCACGCGCTTCGTCGCGTGGTTCGAACCGGACCACCACATCGTCCGCGCCAATGCCGCGTTCTTCGTCAATCGCTTCGCCAGCATGCGCTGGTCGATCCTGACTCCGGAGGTTTCGCTGCATTGGGATGGCAAGACGTTGCAGGAGGGTCCGGGCGCGAGCAAGGCCGATGCGCCCGAGGGCGATCCGATCGAGGATGTCTGGAAGACCTATTACGCCAGCATCTTCAACCCGGCGCGTGTCAAGGTTGGCGCGATGCTGCGTGAGATGCCGCGCAAATACTGGAAGAACATGCCCGAAACTCAGTTGGTCCCACAACTGA
This sequence comes from Microvirga sp. SRT01, assembly GCA_018139225.1. Taxonomy (GTDB): domain Bacteria; phylum Pseudomonadota; class Alphaproteobacteria; order Sphingomonadales; family Sphingomonadaceae; genus Sphingomonas; species Sphingomonas longa. The sequence continues at coordinate 468,728 of JAGSNX010000003.1, read as the reverse complement.
TCGCGGGCGCACAGGCGCGGGAGGCGAAGATGATCGAGACGGCGCGGCAGGATATCGGCGGTAACAGCATGGCGGCGTGGCAGGCGCTGCGCGAGGAAGCCGCAGGCTGCACCCGCTGTCCGCTCTACAAGCCCGCGACACAGACCGTGTTCGGCGAGGGACCGGTCGACGCACCGCTGATGTTCGTGGGCGAACAGCCCGGCGATCAGGAGGATCTGGCAGGCAAGCCCTTCGTCGGTCCGGCGGGACAGGTGTTCGACCGCGCATTGGCGGCGGCGGGGATCGATCGCAGCCGCACCTACGTCACCAATGCGGTCAAGCATTTCAAATTCGAACAGCGCGGCAAGCGGCGCATCCACTCCAAACCCGGCACGGGCGAGATCGATGCCTGCCGCTGGTGGATCGAGCAGGAACAGATGCTCGTGAAGCCGCAGGTGACGGTGGCGCTCGGCGCGACGGCGGCGCGGTCGCTGTTCGGCAAGACGATGACGATCGGTCGTGAACGTGGCCGCAAACTGCGCCTGCCGGATGGAGGCGCGGCGTGGATCACGGTGCATCCGAGCTATCTGCTGCGCCTGCCGGATCCCGCGCAGGCAGAGGAGGAGTTCGGTCGGTTCGTGGAGGATTTGAAGCTGGCGGGCGCGGTGTTGGGTTAAGCGTCATCGGCCGCAATTCAGCCACCCACCCTATTGCACTTGGAAGTGCAAGACCCTCCCTCTCCCAGCAGGAGAGGGGAGCAACACACTCACATCTCGCGTGGATCGGGGCCTAGTCGGCCGTCCTCCGTGTCCATCGCGTCGATCGCGGCGATGTCGTCGTCGTCAAGCGTCAGGTCGGCGGCGGCGAGGTTGTCGCTCAGGTGATCGGGGCTGGACGCCTTGGGGATCACCGAGAACCCCTTGGCCAGATGCCAGGCGAGAACCACCTGCGCGGCCGACCGGCTATGCCTGTCTGCGATCGCGGTGATCGCCGGGTCCGTCAGCAGGTCCTTGCCCTGCCCGATCGGGCTCCAGCTTTGCGTCACGATGCCGTGTTCCGCGTGGTATTCCCGCGCCTCGCGCTGCTGAAAACGCGGATGAAGCTCGATCTGATTGACCGCGGGGACGACGCCGGTTTCGGACGCGAGCCGCTCCAGATGCTCCGGCAGGAAATTCGATACGCCGATCGAACGTGCCTTGCCCGCCTCACGCAGGGCGATCAGCGCCTGCCATGCCGCGACATAGTCGTCCTCGCGGGGGACGGGCCAGTGGATCAGGTACAGATCGACCGCATCGATGCCCAGCAGCGACAGGCTCTCGTCCAACGCGGCCGTCGCGTCGCCGTGGCGGTCGTTCCACAATTTGGTGGTGATCCACACATCGCCGTCCGGCCCCGTCTCGCCCTTGATCCCGTCACCGACACCGCGTTCGTTGCCGTAGATCGCTGCCGTGTCGACGAGGCGAAAACCGAGATCGAAACCCTTGCGCACGACCAGCGCGGCCTGTGGGTCGGGAATCTGCCACGTTCCCATGCCGAGTTGGGGCATGATGCGGCCGTCGTTGAGCGTCAGATTGGTCATGCCGGCTCAACCCGTGCCGAACGCGGGCGGTTCCGATTGACCTGACGCGCCCCGACGCCCTAGCGCGACGGCATGTTCGAGAAGATCCTGGGCGCGCTGGCCGCTTTCGTTATCTGGGTGATTTCCAGCGGAGGCTATATCGGCATCGCCGCGCTGATGGCGATCGAGAGCGCATGCATCCCGCTCCCCTCCGAAATCGTGATGCCGTTTGCGGGATACCTCGTGTCGACCGGTCGGTTCGACCTGTTCTGGGCGGCGACCGCCGGCGCGATCGGATGCAATATCGGCTCGATCGTCGCCTATGAGGTGGGCAAGCGCGGCGGCCGGCCGCTGGCGGAGCGCTGGGGCCGGTACATCCTGATCGGGCATGACGAATTGGATGCCGCCGACCGCTTCTTTGCGAAATGGGGCTCCGCCGCAGTGCTGATCGGACGGCTGCTGCCGGTGATCCGCACCTTCATCGCGTTTCCCGCGGGCGTCGCGCGAATGAAGCTGCTGCCATTCCATATCTATACGTTCGTCGGCTCGTGGCCGTTCTGTTTCTTTCTCGCGTGGGTCGGCATGAAGCTGGGCGACCAGTGGAACAGCGATCCGCGCCTGAAGGCCGCCTTCCATCAGGCGGACCTTGCGATCGGGCTGGTGCTGGTAGCGCTGGTCGCGCTGTATGTGTGGCATCGGGTGCGGGGCATTCGGAAGAACCAGTCCTAACGGGGTTGCTTCAGGCGGTCGGGTACGGCGGCCGCGGCAGGTACGTCGTCAATCCGGACTGGTTCGGTACTGGTCGCGTTCGAGCAGGGACGCGGACTTCTCGGGAGCACATGACCAGTTTACATCTGAAGGGAATAGCTACCGACTCGCTCCGTTCCGTCGGCAAGCGTGCCACCAGGAGGCTGAGCGGATAGCGTTTGCTGGACCGCGCCCCCCCGCAACACGTCGCTAATTATCCCCTTGAGACCGATACCGATCCTGTGGCGCCGCAAAGGCGGGGACCCAGTATTGGGCTCCCGGCTTCAAGGAGAAAATGGGATTTCGCGCTCGCTCCTCTCCCTGTTCGAAGGGGTAAGTACCCAACACGTTTGGGGTGACGCGGCTGGAGTGAGGAGGCGGGTCGGGCGAGCCACGTCGCGTGAATGTCGATTCGACGTGGGTCGTGAGGGCTTCCGTCTTTCAGGCTTGTCCCGGCGCTGACCGGACGGAAAAGCCATAATCTGTGGGTGGTGCGGCCGAGGCCAAAACGGACAACGTATCACGATAGCCACGGCGAGATTTCGCGCCGGGATTGCCGTTGATTCGTCCTTGATGGCCACCTGTGCGGGCATGATACTCGACACCGCCGTCACTGCCATTCCGTCATACGGGCCAGTCCCGGGATCAACTGTTCCAACGAACCAGCGCGGTCTGGTCGCCCCGTTCGGTGCATGCCCGGACGAATCCTGCACGAAGGACGTGAGTTCGTCGCAACTCGACATGCGAGCCGAATCGAGAACCCGGTGGCGCAGCGATCCCCTGCTCCACCCCCAAACGCACGAACGGCCCGCCCGGCGAATGCCGGACGGGCCGTATCGTTCAGGCCCAACAGGCCGCAATCAGGAGATTGCGATCAGCTGCCCTGCGCCAGATTGACGGCGGCATACTTGCCGCGACGGTCGACCTCGATCTCGAACTGAAGGCGGTCGCCCTCGTTCAGGCTCGACATGCCGGCACGCTCGACGGCCGAGATGTGGACGAACGCATCGGGCTGTCCGTCGTCGCGCTGGATGAAGCCGAAGCCCTTCATCGCGTTGAAGAACTTGACGGTACCCGTCGCCTTCTCGCCGGTCAGCTGACGCTGCGGCGCACCGCCGCGGTCGCCGCCTGCACCGCCGAAGCCGCCACGATCGCCGCCCGGACGCGGGCCACGGTCGCCGAAGCCACCTTCGCGCGGCTCGCGCGGAGGCGCACGATCGGTGACGGGCATCGGCTCGCCCTCGATCTTCAGCTCGGTCGCCGAAATGCGGCCACCGCGGTCGACCAGGGTGAAGCCGAGCGGCTGACCCTCTGCCAGACCGCTCAGGCCGGCCTGCTCCACGGCGGAGATGTGAACGAACACGTCCTCGCCGCCGTCATCGCGAACGACGAAGCCGAAGCCCTTCTGTCCGTTGAAGAACTTGACCACGCCGGTGCCCTCGCCGACGACCTGCGGGGGCATGCCGCGGCCACCACCACCGCCGCCGCCACCGCCGAAGCCGCCACCGCCGCCGCCGCCGCGGAAACCACCGCCGCCGCCGCCGCCGAAGCCGCCACGATCACCGCCGCCTCCGCCGCCGAAGCTGCTGCCGCCGCCGAAGCTGCTGCCGCCACCGAAGCCACCGCCGCCGAAGCCGCCGCGATCACCGCCGCCGAAGCTGCTGCCGCCGCCGAATTCCTCGCCGCCGCCACCAAAACCGTCGCGCTTGTCGCGTCCACGCCCGCCGCGATTGCCGCGGCCGCCTTTATCGAAACCCATAAGCCCTGTTCGTCTTCCCGGTTCGCCCGTATGCATCCTCAAGAACCCGAGCGCCGGACGACGAACGAGGGGCCTTAGAGCGCGAAACCTATTGCGCCCACTTCGCGGCATAACCGATTCGCGCGACGCCTGCGAACAAAATCGTCAATTTCGAGGCCGGGGAACGCGTATACTTGCGTTATGTGGCCCACATGCCGACGTCGCGGCCCATTGAGCGTTCATCCCCCAGCCGCTACGGCATCGATATGACCGTTCATTTCCACGAAGAAGACATTCCCGCCGGCCTGTTCGCCGATGCCGGCAGCATCGCCGTCGATACCGAGACGATGGGACTGATCACGCCGCGCGACCGCCTGTGCGTGGTGCAATTGTCGGACGGTGGCCCCGACGAGCATCTGGTTCGCTTCGGCCCGAACAGCGATTACGCCGCCCCCAATCTCAAGGCGTTGCTGGCGGATACCGGTAAGGTGAAACTCTATCATTTCGGTCGGTTCGATATCGCCGCGCTCCGCCACTATCTCGGTATCGTCGCGGGGCCGGCCTGGGACACGAAGATCGCGTCGCGGCTGATCCGGACCTACACCGACCGCCACGGCCTGAAGGAGCTGGTGCGCGAATTGCTGGGGCAGGAACTGTCGAAGCAGCAGCAATCCTCCGACTGGGGCGGACCGGAACTGTCGGACGCGCAAAAGGAATATGCCGCGTCCGACGTGCGCTATCTGCACCGGCTCCGCGCCGAGCTGGAGAAGCGGCTGGTGCGCGAGGGGCGGATGACGCTGGCGCAGGCGTGTTTCGACTTCCTGCCGATGCGTGCGGAACTCGATCTGGCCGGCTGGCCGGAGCAGGACATCTTCGCGCATGCCTGATCCCCTGCCCCAGCCGGTCCGCCGGGAGCGCACCGCGCGCGAGATCTGGGCCGCGCCGGGCAGCAGCCACGACCGGCTGGTGACGATCGCACGCGTCGGGTTGCCGATGTCGATCGGGGTGCTGGCCGCGTTTCTGGTGATGGCGCCGCTGACCGCGACCGGCGACGTGTCGTTCGTGCTCGACAAGAACAAGGTGGAGGTCGCGACCGAGCGGCTGAAGATTCAGGCCGCGCGCTATAGCGGACAGGACACGAAGGGGCAGCCGTTCCAGCTGACCGCCGGCTCTGCGATCCAGAAAAGCTCCGCCGAACCGATCGTGCGGTTGAACCAATTGAAGGCCGGTATCCAGTTGACCGACGGCCCGGCGCAGGTCGTGGCAAACACCGGCCGCTACGACATGGATACGGAAACCGTGAAGCTGGACGGGCCGATCGCGATGCGCGCGGCGGGCGGCTACGCGCTCGATACGCGCGACGCGACGCTGAACCTGAAGAACCGGCAGATGCAGAGTCAGGGCGGCGTCAGCGGGACTGTGCCGCAGGGGACGTTCCGCGGCGACACGATGCGCGCGGACCTCGAAAACCGGACCGTGACGATCGACGGCAACGCGCGCTTGCGGATCGTGCCGAGAGGGGCGAGATAGCGTCGATGCGCGCCCTGCTTCCGCTCCTGATCCTGTCGTCGTCGCTGATCGTCCCCCCGGCGGGCGCGCAGCAGCGGCACAACACCAACGCGCCGATCGATTTCGGGGCGGACCATATCGAGTTGCAGGACAAGGCGAATCGCGCCGTGCTGTCCGGCAACGTGTCGGTGAAGCAGGCGGAGATGACGCTGAACGCGGCGCGGATGACGGTCGCCTATACGGGACAGGTTGTCGGCGGGAGTCCGCAGGTCTCGCGCCTCGATGCGGCCGGCGGCGTGACGGTGCGGCGACCGGACCAGACCGCCAAGAGCCAGTATGCGATCTACGACCTCAACCGCCGCGTCATCACGATGCTGGGCGCGGTGACGCTGACGCAGGGGACGAACACCGTCAACGGCGGTCGCCTGACCATCAACCTCGACACCGGACGCGCGGTGGTGGACGGATCGTCGGTGGGCGGCAGCAGCGGCGCGCCCGGAACCGGGACGACGCAGCAGCGCGGCGGTCGCGTGACGGGCACCTTCTCCGTCCCCAACCGCAATTGATGCCCCGCCGGGCGCGGAGGGGCTTCCCGTCCGCGTCGACGTCGGGCATGCACGAACCCTGCCAAGCGGGCGTCCGTTAACGGCCCGGTAACGAAGATTTGCGAGGCACCCGCCGATGGACGTCGCCACCCTGACCCCCGAAATTCCGCAGCCGATCGTGGAAGCCCCCGTATCGGAGGGACTGCAGGTCGTGTCGATCGCCAAGTCCTACGACAAGCGCATCGTGCTGACCGACGTGTCGGTCTCGGTCGGGCGCGGCGAAGTCGTCGGGCTGCTCGGCCCGAACGGCGCGGGCAAGACCACCTGCTTCTATTCGGTGATGGGGCTGGTGAAGCCCGATTCGGGCCGCATCATGCTCGACGGCGACGACATCACCGGCCTGCCGATGTACCGCCGCGCCATCCTGGGGTTGGGCTATCTGCCGCAGGAAACCTCGATCTTCCGCGGATTGTCGATCGAGAAGAACATCCTGACCGTGCTGGAGCTGTCGGAGCCCGATCCGGCGGCGCGGCAGGCGAAACTGGCCCGCCTGCTCGACGAGTTCGGCCTGACGCGGCTGCGCGCGGCGCCCGCGATGGCGCTGTCGGGCGGCGAGCGGCGGCGGGCGGAGATTGCCCGCGCGCTCGCGGCGGAACCGTCGATCATGCTGCTCGACGAGCCGTTCGCGGGCATCGACCCGATCTCCATCGCCGACATCCGCGATCTGGTGAAGGACCTGAAGCGGCGCAGCATCGGCGTGCTCATCACCGATCATAATGTCCGCGAGACGCTGGACATCGTCGACCGCGCCTACATCATCTACGACGGCCGCGTGCTGTTCACCGGATCGCCCGCCGAACTGGTCGCGGACGCGAACGTGCGTCGCCTGTACCTCGGCGAAGGCTTCTCGCTCTAATCATGAGTCTCGCGCCGCGCCTGGACCTTCGCCAGTCGCAGTCGCTGGTGATGACGCCGCAGTTGCAGCAGGCGATCAAGCTGCTCGCGCTGTCGAACCTCGAAATCGAGGGGTTCCTGGCCGAGGAGATCGAGAAGAACCCCCTGCTCGAAGCAACGACCACCACCGAAGTCGTGCGGCCGGAACCGGTCGAGCGCGAACCGGCCGCCGCCGACGAGATGGTCACGGGCGCGGTGCAGGCGGATGCGCCGATCGACGTCGATTACGCGACCGAGAGCCACCAGCAGGATTCCATCTCGGACGGCGGCGCCGGGTTCGACGGCGCGCTCAGCCGCGGCGCGATGCCGGAGGATGGGCCGGATCTCGACTCGTTCGCGGACACCTCGCTCAGCCTCGCCGACCATCTGCTCGCTCAGGCCGGACCCGCGGTGGCGGGACCGGACCTGTTCATCGCGCAGCACCTGATCGACCAGATCGACGAGGCGGGATATCTGACCGCGTCGACGCTGGAGATCGCCAACCGGCTCGGCGTCGCACAGGCGCGGGTGGAGGCGGTGCTGGGCATCGTCCAGACCTTCGATCCGACGGGAGTCGGCGCACGCGACCTGTCCGAATGCCTGACGCTGCAGGCGCGCGAGGCGGACCGGTTCGATCCGTGCATGGCGAAGCTGATCGGCAATCTGGACCTGCTCGCCCGCGGCGAGCTGACCCGGCTGAAGCGGATGTGCGGTGTCGACGACGAGGACATGGCAGACATGATCCGCGAACTCCGCGCCTACGACCCCAAGCCGGGGTGCCGATACGGCGGGGAGCCGAGCCAGGCGGTGGTGCCAGACCTGTTCGTGACCCGGACATCGGGCGGCTGGTCGATCGAACTCAACAGCGCGACGCTGCCGCGCGTGCTGGTCAACCGCCGCTATCATGCGCAATTGTCGCACGGGCCGCAGGACAAGGCGTCGAAGGCGTGGCTGGGCGACATGCTCGCCAGCGCCAACTGGCTGGTAAAGGCGCTCGACCAGCGGCAACGGACGATCATCAAGGTCGCAACGGAGATCGTGAAGCAGCAGGAGGCGTTCTTCCGTCTCGGCGTCGCGCATCTGAAGCCGATGACGCTGGCCAAGGTCGCGGAGGCGATCGAGATGCACGAATCGACCGTCAGCCGCGTAACCAGCAACAAATACCTGTCCTGCGCGCGCGGGCTGTTCGAGCTGAAATACTTCTTCACCAGCGCGATCCAGTCGGCGGACGGCGGCGATGCGGTATCGGCGGAGGCGGTGAAGAGCGCGATCCGCGCGCTGATCGCGAACGAGGGCGTGAAGATCCTGTCCGACGACACGCTGGTCGAGTTGCTGAACGCCAAGGGCTTCGACATCGCCCGCCGCACGGTGGCGAAATACCGCGAGGCGATGGGGATCGGAAGTTCGGTGCAGCGGCGACGGTCGAGGACGCTGGAGGGAGGCTGAGCCTGCTGCCTCTCCCCCCCTTCAGGGGATCGTCACAAAACCCTCGTCTGCCACCCCGGCAAAGGCCGGGGGCCAGCCAGGATGTTGGCGGTAATATACTGAGAACGATGCCCAGCTGGACCCCGGCCTTAGCCGGGGTCGCGGCCTCGTAGCTGGCAGCGGAGCCAGTTCGCAATGATATCCGGCCGGCGGGGGCGGAGTCCTGGCGGAACTGCTTGTGAGAGGCCCGCTCCCCCGAGGGAGGTGAGCAGCTTTACCTCAAGCCGCCTTCTTCAGCTCCAGCCGGCTCCAGATCTCGACCAATGCGTCGGTCAGTTCCTGCATCATCGCGGGGGTGTGCGTCGGGCCGGGGGTGAAGCGCAGGCGCTCCGTGCCGCGGGGGACGGTGGGGTAATTGATCGGCTGCACGTACGCGCCGTATTCGGCGAGCAGGATGTCGCTGATCCGCTTCGCCTTGATCGGGTCGCCGACCATCAGCGGCACGATATGCGTGCCGCCGAGCATCACCGGCAGGCCGGCATCGGCCATCATCGTCTTCAGCATCGTCGCCGCCGCCTGCTGCCCCTCGCGCTCCGCGGTGGAGGCCTTGAGATGGCGGACGCTGGCGAGGACGCCGGCGACCAATACCGGCGACAGGCTGGTCGTGAAGATGAAGCCGGGCGCGTAGCTGCGGATCACGTCGATGATCGTGCGGCTGGCGGCGATGTAGCCGCCCATCACGCCGAATGCCTTGCCCAGAGTCCCCTCGATGATCGTCAGCCGCCCGGCGACCTCGTCCCGCTCCGAAATGCCGCCGCCGCGCGCGCCGTACATGCCGACCGCATGGACTTCGTCGCAGTATGTCAGCGCGTTGTACTTGTCCGCCAGATCGCAGATCGCGCCGATCGGGGCGATGTCCGCTTCCATCGAGTACACGCTTTCGAACGCGATCAGCTTGGGCACCGCCGGGTCCTCGGCGGCCAGCAGCCGTTCGAGATGATCGAGGTCGTTGTGACGGAAGATGCGCTTTTCGCAGCCCGAATTGCGGATGCCGGCGATCATCGATGCGTGATTGAGTTCGTCCGAAAAGATCACGCAACCGGGCAGGATCTTGGCGATCGTCGCCAGCGTCGCCTCGTTCGAGACATAGCCGCTGGTGAACAGCAACGCCGCTTCCTTGCCGTGCAGATCGGCAAGCTCGCCCTCCAGATCGACGTGATAGTGCGTGTTGCCGCCGATGTTGCGCGTGCCGCCGGAGCCCGCGCCGACATCGTGCAGCGCCTCTTCCATCGCCGCGATGACCTTCGGGTGCTGGCCCATCGCGAGATAGTCGTTGGAACACCAAACGGTGATCGGCTTCGGCCCGTTATGCCCGGCGAAGCAGCGCGCATTGGGGAACGCGCCCTTGTTGCGCAGGATGTCGATGAACACCCGGTACCGGCCCTCGGCATGCAGCCGGTCGATCGCCTGGGTGAAGACGTGCGCATAGTCGACGCGCGCCTCCGCACCGTGGCTGCTGGGGGCGGAGGTGAGTGCCGGAGCGAAAGAGGCCGGGGTCATGACCCGGTCGTCTACGCGCCTCCGCAGCGTTTTTCCAGCGCGGAAGAACGAACGCACTGATCGGCTTTATGCTTGTAGTCCCTAGAGTTGTTCGAGGAGCGGCAGTCCCCGCCCCGCCAGCGTCGCGGCGATCGCACGTTCGCGGCCGGCGATGCGGGTGAACACGAGTCGCCCGGGCTGCGGCGTCGCCGGCCACGTCTGCCCATCGGTCAGGAAGGCGATGCGCCGCGCGATGCCGGGACCACCGTCGACGAAGCGCACGCCCGGCGGCGCGACGGCGGCCATGTCGCTCTCCAGCAACGGGAAATGCGTGCAGGCGTTGACGATCACGTCGATCCGGTCGCCCCCCGGCTGACCGAACAGCCCGTCGAGTTCGGCGGCGACGGCACCCTGCGGCGGCGGCGTTCCGGCGAGCGCGCCCTCGGCCAGTTCGACCAGCGCCGCGGAACCGTGGCGCAGGACAAGGCAGTCGCCCGCGAATCGTGCGGCGAGATCGTCGACATAGGGCTGGCGCACCGTCGCCTCGGTGCCCAGCACGCCGATCACACGCGTGCGGCTCATCGCGGCGGCAGGCTTGATCGCGGGCACCGTGCCGACGACGGGCAGGTCGAGCGCGGCACGCACGACCGGCAGCGCGATGGTCGAGGCGGTGTTGCAGGCGATCACCACCAGTCGCGGCCGGTACCGCTCCACCAGCCGCCCCAGCAGCGCCGGCACGCGCGCGGCGATCTCCGCCTCCGACTTCGTGCCATAGGGGAAACCCGCCGAATCGGCGACGTATACGACGGGTGCGTTCGGTAGCAGCGTCAGCGTCGGCGCGACGACGGACAGGCCGCCGACGCCGGAATCGAAGAACAGGATCGGGGCCAGGTCGCTCATCGGCGACCCCTTAGCGGCTTGGGGCTGGCGGTGCACGGCTGATCCAGATTAGTGGACAGGTGACGTGAACGCGTTATGTTCCGTTTCGCTTAGGGGGACGTTTGCAGACCCAAATCCTCTGGATCGCCCCGACACTGGCGCTCGTGCTCGGCTATGTGCTGGGTTCCATCCCGTTCGGGATCATCCTGACCCGCGTCGCGGGCGCGGGCGACCTGCGCCAGATCGGCTCCGGCAACATTGGCGCGACCAACGTGCTGCGGACCGGGCGCAAGGGGCTGGCGGCGGCGACCCTGCTGCTCGATATGGCCAAGGGGCTAGCGGCGGTGCTGATCGTCGAGGCGATCTTTCCGGGTAACGGACCGCTGGCGGGCGCGGCGGCGTTCGTCGGCCATTGCTATCCGGTGTGGCTGCGCTTCCGCGGCGGCAAGGGGGTGGCGACGCTGATGGGCATCGTGCTGGCGCTGCACTGGCCGATCGGATTGGTGTACGCCGCGGTGTGGCTGGGGCTGCTGGCCACGCTGCGCATCTCGGCGGTGGCGGGAATGAGCGCGGCGATCAGCGCGCCGGTCGCGGCGGCGTTGTTCGGGCGGTTCGACCTGGTGCTGCTGCTGATCGCACTCGCGCTGCTGGTGCTGTGGAAGCACGGCGACAATGTCGAACGGCTGCTGGCGGGGACCGAACCGAGGATCGGCCGGGCGAAGTGAGCGGGACGGACGTGGCGCGGCTGCGCCTGATCCGCACGCACGGGATCGGGCCGGTCGGCTATCGCCAGTTGCTCGCGCGGTACGGCACGGCGGAGGCGGCGCTCGACGCGCTGCCGATGCTGGCCCGGCGTGGCGGCGGTCAGGCCCCGCGGGTGGCCGCACTGCCAGACATCATGGCGGAGATGACGCGGACGGAGCGGCTCGGCGCACGCTATCTGTTCCTGGGCGATGTCGATTATCCGCGGCCGTTGGCCGAGATCGACAATGCGCCCCCTGCCCTGATCTGGCGCGGCGACCTGTCGCTGGCGGCGCGGCCGTGCGTCGCGATCGTCGGTGCACGCAACGCCTCTGCGGCGGCGTGCCGCTTCGCCCGCATGTTGGGCCATGATCTCGCCGAACAGGGCGCGACGGTCGTATCCGGGCTGGCGCGCGGCATCGACACCGCGGCGCATCAGGGCGCGCTGGCGGCGGGCGGCACGATCGGCGTTATCGCCAGCGGCATCGACGTGGTCTTTCCGCCGGAAAATGGAGCGTTGCAGGAGGAGGTCGCGACGCGCGGCCTGCTGCTGGCCGAACAGCCGCCGGGCACCGAGCCCCGCGCGCGGCATTTCCCGTACCGCAATCGCATCATCGCCGGCCTGTGTCAGGGCACTGTCGTGGTCGAGGCGGCGCCGAAGTCCGGATCGCTCATCACCGCGCGACTCGCGACCGAGATGGGGCGGGAAGTGATGGCGGTGCCCGGCAGCCCGCTCGATCCCCGCGCGCAGGGTTGCAATGGCCTGATCATACGTGCGGCAGTTGCCCTATGGGTCGGAAGACGCTTTAACCCTCCCGTATGTCCATCCCGGCCTTCATATATGCGCGCTTTTCCTCGTTGGAGCAGGGGCGCGGTACCTCGCTTGTCAGGCAGTTTGAGAACGGCCGAAAGTACGCACTGAAGAAGGGTTGGCTGCTCGATCCAGACCGGGAAATCTCAGACAAGGGGCGCAGCGCATTCCACGGAGCCAATAGGGCCGAGGGTGGCGCGCTATATGATTTTGAAAGGCAGGTCGAAAAGGGCTTTTACCGCAACGGTGCGGTGTTCGTGGTCGAACATTTCGACCGCATCAGCCGACAAGGATGGGAAGAGGTTCACGCCTTTCTCAAGCTATGTACCAGCCACGGCGTCAGCGTGGCGATCATCGACGACGACCGCTATTATCCCGCTGGTCAACGGATCGACGGCGGCACCATCATGGAATTGGTGTTCAAGGCCGAAGGTGCGAGAGCAGAGAGCAAAAAGAAAAGCGAGCGTGGCCTCGATAACTGGTCGCGCAAGATCGCTGCTATCCAGGACGGCAACCGCTCCACGAAGATCGGGCTTGTTCCTGGCTGGATGGACCGCGACCCCACGACCAATGAGCCTGTTCTAAACGACCACCGCACAAAGGTCCTTAGGGAAATATACGACCTCTACGTCGAGGGACATGGCCTTCCCAGCATCGTTGCAATGTTAAACGCCCGCAAGGAACCCAGCTGGTCGATGGGCCAGCGTGGCAGCGGGAATGGCTGGAACACTGCTTACCTCCACAAGCTGCTGACGAACCGCGCGGTGCTTGGTGAGTATGTGCCTATGTCACGCACTCATTCGGGCGCGGTCGAAGTCAGCAAGGGCTTAGTCGTGCCCAACCACTACCCTCAGGCTATTCCCGCTGAGCTATTTGACCGCGTTACGGCGGTTCGCAAACTGCGCCAACGATCAGGTGGCCCAGCGGAAGGCAACGTCAGCAACCTCTTTTCAGGTTCGGCCTTCTGCCAATGTGGTGCGCCCATGTATTTTCAAAGCCAGCAAAAAGCTGGTCGGCCTACCAACCACAAAAGCAAGCTGGATGGTCGCAAGCTGTCCTACACCTCAGGGGTCAACCGCAGCTATCTGCGCTGTAACAACAACCGCCGAAAACACGAGTGTGGGAACGGTCTGTCGTTCCGCTATGAGACGCTAGAACCCGCTATCCTCGACGCCGTGCTGGCAGTGGCGATTGACGACAAGAAGTTCAGTGTTCCCGATCATGTCGCGGCTTTGTCGGCGGCGGTAAGCGAAGCTGAACGGCTTCTCGAAGGCAAGCGCCAGAACCTCAAGTCCATCGTTGATACGTTGGGCGAACATTTTATCCGCGCACTGGCGGTTAAAGCAGCGGAGATCGAAGCCGAGATCGACGTAGAGGAAGCGCAGCTAAAGACCATGCGGGAAGACCTAGCGCGCGAACGCGGCGGGGCAAATCCTGAGGAACACCTAGCGCGTGTTCGCGAGGTCAAAGACAGCATCAACAGCGAGGACAAGGACGCCCGCTACAGCGCAAGGGTCAGGGTCAAACAGGCGCTTGCCTTTCTCACGCGCAGCACATTCGGAGCCGATGGGACGATCACGGTGATGTTGCAGAACGGGTTGATGGCATGGCGCTTCAACCGAGCCGGTGAGCCAATCGGCGAGCCTGTGGACCTCCGCAATCGACTAGACCTACATCGCGGCATCCCCGGTCCTCAAAGCCTGATTGATGACGTGCGGCGTAGGATGCCAGCGGTTGAACGGATGCCCGTTGATCCCTCGCTACAGCAGTGGAAACACAAAGCCCGCTGACCGCTAAATGTGGAGGCAGACAGATAGAGCGCGCTTGACGCATGCCCTACCAGTTTGCCCCTGCTAGACGCCTCTGAGGGCGTCAGCGAACCCGCTTAGAAGCGGACGCAGCGAAACGTTTCACCCTTGTAGGTCAACTCGAATTCGTCCGGCAGTTTAACGAACGCAACCTGCTCGCTTGCCCAAGGAAAGTAGCCGCTGGTCGCATCAAAATAGCGGCAATCCGTGTCCAGATGCTCCTGAACTTCTTCAATGAGGTCGTTGATGTTTAGTTCGTACTTCATGTCGTCAACTCCTGTTGCCGACACTCGATCAATAGCCTTCTGGTTGGGCAGTCACCTATTTTCTGGCTCTTCCAACCAGATAATTTCCTCCTAAACCAACCACTCTCTTCTTGCTCGTTTCACCAGATGGCGCTTGATGTTCTGACGGCAACAAGGAGCCGTAGAATGGACGAAAAGACGTACAGGGCGAGCAGCTTGGAAACAGCGGCTTGTATTTGGGAAGCGTTGCTTGAACACCGAAGTAATCCGCCCCTAGCAGCGGCGTTTGAGCGCCTTGGCACCAGTGAACTGCGCTTGATAGCAATGGGCTGGACTGACGCCGTAGACGCAGCTTGGAAGGTCGCAGAGGACGATTACCAAGGCCCGTTTGATTGGGGGTTCGTCACCGACTGGATAGCGGAGAACATTGACTGGACAGGCCCTCGCCCTGTTCGCCGCAATGCTGCGCCCACAGGTGCGATATGAGGGTCGTCCGTTTACGCGGGCTGCTCAGGCCAGCCACCATCACGCAGCTACAGGCCAATCACCGCGAGGGAACGCCAAAGCGGGGCACCAAGGGCGAGATAGATTTCCCGCCAGTATGCCGCGTCTACGTGCCCTACACGCGCTGCCAGTGGCTGCTCACGGAATTGGACGAGGACGGCATAGCGTTCGGTCTATGCGATCTGGGTTATCCAGAACTCGGTAGCGTCAGCATCGCGGAGATTGAGGCACGGGACCTCAAGGGCGTTCGCGCAGTCGAGGACATCGCTTGGCGTGCCGACAAAACGCTGAGCCAGTACGCGGAGATTGCCCGACGGGAGGGCTGCATCCTCGCATAAATATCGGGGCGGCGATTGCTTTCCCCGCTTAGTCAAACGTTGAGCCGACCGTGGACTGCTTACCACCGGTCGGCTCAACTGCCTCACTCAAACTCATCTTTGAAACGCGCTGCGTCTTGATCGCGAAAGAACGTGATCGCCAAGAACCAGCCGTGTTCGCCTTTGGGTAAATCAAGGGCACTTGCCCAACCCATAACGCCGCCACCCGACACATTCGGATCACGCTCTTCCAGAGGATCAGCGTTTTCGATCTTGGTGAAAGCCACCATCGAAGCATGTGGTCTGGTCCGAACAGCGTACTCTTCGTCGTCTCTTCCGCCTCTATAAACCTGGACGATCACGCCGCCTACACACTGAATGGCAAGCCAGTCCCGCAGTGCCTCCCACTCGTATCTGATCTCCTTGCGCTCGCGAGTAATGACCTTCATGCGACACCCGTCATCGACGCTTTGCGCTTCTGCGACTTCGCACTGTCGGCAATTACCTGCTCAGGGCTGCGCCAGTAGCTGCCGGCCTTGTTCGCGACATAACTTTCGTGTGGTGGTGTCGTGGCATGGTCGCCCTCGATGGGCACGCGGTGGGGCAAGCCATCGGCACGCGCGTCCAGCTTGCTAGCCTGAGGTCCACGGCTGCCCGTGCCACGCGCTTTACCAATGTGAACGTCCGTGTTGCCCTTGCCGTGACTGGCGATCACTGCGTCGAAGTCACCTGCATCAACGTGACTGCGCATCTCGTTGAGGAATTCAACGAAGCGCTCTTCAGGCATGTGGTTGGTGCCAACGCCATTGATGAGGAAAGGCCGTCCTTCCAGCTTGGGAGTGAAGGCCACGACCTTGTTACGGGATGACCACCAGCGATTTGGTCCCTTCACCTGACCAGCTTCAAACTGGCGCTTGGCTACGTCGATGCCACGCAGCAGCGGTTGGCGTGCTTTCGTGGGATCATGGGGCTTGCTGGAAAATGTCTCCGCAAGGGTGTTGTCGAAGAATTTCCCAAATAGGTCTTTTAGGGCCATTTTGCACCTCCCGTTGCTAGAACTGGCCAACGATGCGCGGCCAAAGACAGGGAGGTCAAGACGCAGAGACGCAAAAAGGGGGCATTGCTGCCCCCTTGGTAGTCCAATGTTGCGTTAAGCGGGCTTAGCAGCCGCCTTTTTCGTAGCCCTCGTTGCCCTCATTTTGTCAGTGCGTGCGTTGCGGACAGTGTCCAACTTGGTCAGCTGGTCATCGTAATCGCCAGCCTCGATGCGCTTGCGGTAGTAGAGGAACGCGTCCTTGAGGTCTTTGGCTGGCACGGCCATTTTGCGCACCTCAACCTGCGTTCCTTTAACGTTGGCCGTTTCCAGCACCATCGCGCTGTTGTTGACGCGCACCTCGAACGCTGAATGGTCGCCCTTGACCTCGTATGTGCGCTTGCCCTCGATTGCTGGGTCTGCGAGCAGCGCGATCTGCTTGTCGATGTTCGCGATTGCGACCTGCTTGATGCCACGGGCACCAGCGACCTTTGCGAACGCTGCGACCTGATCGGCCGGGACGAGCTTTGCGGGATCAAATGCCATTACGTTTCTCCGATTTAAGCAGCGCAACATCGCCCTGCTTCAATCGTCTGCTGTCGAGATTACCAAAAATCATCCTATCAATGGCGTTGACAGGTGGAATTCTCCAACCATCTAATCCAAAGGCTACATCGCATTTCAAAGCCACCCCGACTTTGAGCCAGCCCGAAACGAACGAGTATCTTCATGACCACCGAAACCGATAACGTTGCTCTCGCCACTGAGTTGACGATTGCATGGCTCTCCAACCCCAACACACGCACCAATCCTGATGACGTGCCGGCATTTATCGCCAAGATGCACAGTGCCTTAGGTCAGCTTGGCAACGCGTCCGCAGAACCGACAGCCGAAGCCCCGCAGGAGTACACGGCCGCCGTTACCGCCCGCAAATCGCTGTCGTCGCGCGATCACATCATCTCCATGATTGACGGCAGGCCCTACAAGACGCTTCGTCGCCATCTGAACGGCCACGGCCTGACCCCTGAGCAGTACCGTGAGCGCTATAACCTGAAGGCCGACTATCCCATGGTCGCCGAGGCTTACAGCGAGGCCCGTCGCGACATGGCGAAGAAGATCGGACTGGGTCGGAAGCCCGGCCAGACGGTCGCCAAGAAGGTCCAGGACGACGCCAAGCCCGCTCGCAAGTCTGGTAAGGCTGCTCTAGACGCAGCAAAGCAGTCGCTCGGCACCGCCGAGTAGTAGTTCGTGGGGGGGGCTTGCCCCCCCCACGCTTTGAGCCGAGCCTCAATGTCCTAGGAGGTTTGATCCAAGGAGGTATGGGGTGGTGACGGCGCTGACTAGTTTATAGCCGGACCAGATCACCCCACCTGCATCTTTGTATTCGGTGGCTGACTTCGTAACGGCTACCAACCGCGCTACGATCGCCCCAAATCCTCGGACAAAGGCCTCTGCGTCGGGGTTGCTCATTAGGTCGTCGTTAGCCGCGGCACGATCGTAAACCTCCATGATCTCGCGAAGGGATGCGAGCGCATATCCGCTGCCCAGCCACTTCACATGCTGCAACCTAAATCGTAGAAGGCTCATACCGTCCCCAAGCGAGTGCCTGACGACGAGTGGCACATCGTTGCTCGCGGCTAACTCATTCAGGTAAGCATCGACTAGACCGATAAATTCTGTAACTTCTTCATCGGTGTAGCGAGGGTAGTTTATCTTTTCACGGACAGTTGCAGACAGATATTGCAGCGATCTACCATGCTCCTTTAAAACGGCGGCAGTGCTAGACGCCTGATTACTGGCAATCCTCAACTTTTTCGGCGTAAAAGCATCCTTGATAGACGATATATCTTCGAGCGCCTTTACGACAAGGTCATCGTCTAGCGATGAGAGCGGGATCACCTTCGTCAGCACGTCGGCACGTTCATGAATACACAGTATCAGCTTCAGGAAATCGGTAGACCAAGGTTCGATGCCCGTGCTTTGCTGGATGATCTGATCAGCGGTAAGGCTCGATTGTATCGCGAAGAAGCCGGAAATCTCGGACAGTTCTCGCGCGGGATCAGTAATGGACGCCATCCGTGATGTATCGCGGCATGCGAATGCTAGGTCAACGGCAGCCGCTGCATCCAGCTGGTCCTAGACCGCTCGCGGGTAAATACCATACAGGGTGGCGTACTAATCCAACTTGCCGACAATGTTCCCGGCCAGTGGCAATGCTCAACCTGCCAAACACCGGATGCCGACAGGTTCATCATATTCCGTGTGAGGTAAACAGCGAGGCAAAAGTCAGCACGTTGCTGGCCCTACCACCCTCCTAGTAGGCGTTACTCGTTTAAGGCTGAGAAGAGAACAAAGGGATAGCAGCTGGGCAACTGGCTGCTATTTTCACGTCTAGCTAAGCAGGTCGTTTGTCCGATCTTGTTCGGAATAGTGAGCCTCGCCCTCTTCCACAGCCTCTTCGATATGACCTTCCCGCAAAAGTGGCATGACACGTCGGATTAGCTTGAGGTGATCGGCCAATTCATTGATTGCCCATTCCTGCCGGCGAGGCATTGGCAATCCGTATTCCTTGTGTCCAGATAGCAAAACTGCCCTTACTTCACCAAGCTGTTCCATGGCATACTTGGCACCACCGCGATTGACGGCGACTTCAGCATGGGTTGCCGCTTGATCTAGCCTGTCTATGAAGGCAAAACGTTTGGAGCGATTTGCGGCCTCAACTGACCTGCCTCTTGTCAAAACAGCGGCCATCGGAGACTCAGGTGGACTGCTTGATTTCTGAGGATCTGTCTTTTGCGCTGCTATCTGCTCTTCAAGCTGAGCAATCCTTTGATCGCGCGCCTCTATTCGTGACTTCAGGGTGTCGAGCCGTTCTTTGTGCAGGACCCAAATAATCGCCCACATCAGCAATCCGATGGCGACAACAGCACTGACGTAAAGCCATGGTGCGGCACTTACGGCATGCCACTGGACCTCAAGGCTGCTGGGTTCGGGCTTAGCACTCATGCGCTGACCATACCGGAGGCACAAACGGGGGCAAGGAGCCTACTTGAAGACCGAAAGGATGGCGATCAGGCCGCGCATCACCGGCACAAAATGACTGTCGAATGTGTTATCGTCGTTGGTCCAGCCATCGCTAAGCGCCATTTCAATGCGGTTCTCAAGCTGATTACAAGCCTGATCCTTGGTGTCGGGCTTGCGCTGCCTCAGGGCAAAAACCTTTTCCAGCTTGCGGTCCATGCGAACCGAGTACCTGGCACAAACAGGATCGTTGTTCTCGTAGTTGATCGCCTCCGGTGAGAACGTTGCCTGATAGGTAGAGGTGTCAGGAGCACCCACGCCGTTGTCGATCACCGTAACGTTGCTTTCCCTGCACCGTCCTTCAGACTCGAAACATTCGATCTGTGTAGCGCTGGGAGTGAGGCTGCCGCCACCGTCGGTTCGCTGCCAACGACCTGACGCAACGGTGTAGTCGCCCACCGAAACCATTGAAGCCGACACTGCAATCCGCGCAGTTTCGTTAGACGCGATTACCGCCCATTCCCTCGCGAACTCCGCCAGTAGGAGCATGACGAAGAAGCCGATCTTCCACCAATTACGTCGCCGCCACCATGACGCTGTCGCTTGCCCGTCCATGCCCACCCCCGTTTAGATGGCGAGCCTAGCCTAGAGGCGCGGAGCCGTCACGAGCGGCTATGAGCCGCGCAACCGCTAAGTATGGAGGTGCCGACCCGCAATCCAACATTCCGCCTCAACGGCAATGCTCCACCGGCTCTCAAGCCACCCACACGTGCGGGTTCATACGATGCCAACTGGCGGAAGCTGCGCAACCGCAGACTGGATGCTGAGCCGCTATGCCGACACTGCACGGCGAACGGACATGTGACACCCGCAGTTGAGGTCGATCACATCATCCCCAAGGCTCTGGGTGGCAAGGACGTATGGGACAACACGCAGAGCCTATGCGTGCCATGTCACCGCACCAAAACCCGCGAGGACGTACAGAGGATTAGGCGAGGTTGGTAGGCTAATCCTCGCCGCGCTCCCAGCCCGCTATCATCTTCTCAGCGTGCGTCTTGGCGTACGCGCTACGACCTTCCGAGAGGTACTTGCCGACATGATGAAGGTAGAACGAGCAGCGATCTTTGTTCAGTAGTCGCTCCGCAGGAACAGGAATGCCGACCTGAGTGAGGTCGATGATGACTATATTGAATTCGCTAATGAGGTGATTACTAACCGATGATGGCATAACATTGTCGAAGTCATAGGCTAGGTTGGTGGCGCGCTCCCCCAACAACATCAGAGGGTCTACTCGTTCAGCCCGGTTCTTTCGATCACGCAGCCACCAGCCCAACCACACGCCAATCGACAGACATGTGATTGCCAATGTCCACCGCGATCCCGCAACTGCCATGATCCAATCAGGTAACGAACGCACAACAGGCAATGACATCCAGCCAGACGCTCGCTCCTGCACGTCCTTGGGGCTGTTGCTGGCGAGAAGGACGAGGACACTCCACAAGCCTGCCCCGATCCAGCCTAGGTACTTGATTGCGCGCATTGCCCCTCCGTGCCCCAGAGATGCCCTGTGAGGGTCCATTGGGCAAGCCAGCACCCTGCGCGCACCCAAGTCCGCTGACCCCTGTGTAACAGCCGCGCGGTCAGTCTCGCGCTTGCTGGAGCGGCAATATCAGATATGGTTTGTCGAGGCGTCGGGGGTGACGCCACGGGGGAAGAGAATGCTGATAAGAATAGAAAATGCCTATCTGGGCATACTGAGGATCGTTGTCCTCGTCGTGGCTTCAGTGGCGCTGGTTGTGGCCGCGATAGCGTTTATGATGTCCATTCCTCCTCTGGCTCGTCAGTTCGGGCTTGTTTCGCCACCCGTGCCTCACGGCGGCACGCTGGGCGACTACGTGGAACAGAAGAAAGCAACAGCGCCCGCCAACCCGACTGCTAGCGGCGATAGGGAGGATGCGGCTCAACCAAAGCGATCCACCAATCCCGACGTTCAGGCGGCGGCCAAACAGCTTCAGGCCTATACCAAGGGTGCGGGCGAGATGACCATTCCCAAGTGGGAAGTGGAAGTAGAACAATCCGGCGGCAACATCCCATATGAATTGGAACGCGCCTATTATGCCGACGTTAAGGGCCTGACTGATCAGCTAACTAAATCCACTGGCAAACGTTTGTCGCTGGCGCAGGTGCGTGAGCTAATAACATGGAACAATCGCCACTTCGTCGGCGATGCTACTGCCAAAGCTGAAGAGGCCGCCGCTCAAGGTCGCCGCGCCCTTTTCACCCTCTACGTCGCAAGCGCCGCATTTGTGTTGTTCATCCTCGTGGTCTTCACGTTCCTGTTCGTCAAAGTGGAACGCAGCCTGCGTGTCGTGCGCACCGTAAGACTGGAGGATCAAAATGCATAAGGTCCTTATCGTTCTATCAGGCATCATGCTGACTACCGCGTGCGGCGACACAATTGATCGCAGTGCGGCCGTCGACACGACGTTGCCGAACAGCGTGGCGGCTATCGACGAGGCAAGCATGACTGGCGACATGATGGTCACGGACATGAACGCGACTGACGGCTTCGACACGATGACCGACAACATGACCGCAGTAGACGCGGCGACATCGGGCTCAACGATCCCCGATCCACCGACGGCTGACTACCAAGGTTCGGACGAGACAATGATGTCGGGGGATGAACCCGATCAAACCACTGACGATCTGACTGATCCTCAAACCGTGGACACAAGCGGAGAGTGAGTTGAAGCTGGGCGACTGGGTCAACCGGTCGCCCAGACGCACCTGATCCGTGATCCCATTGCACGGGGGCCACCTTTTTCTGCGATATGGCCGTTCTCAGTAACACCCACCCAGTCAATTTCACTCCAGTGCGAGTTAAACTAGATAGCCTTGTCTGGCGATCCAAACTCACCGATGGTGGCGATTACACGGTCACGTATCCGCTTGCGCAAGTCTTCGGGGTTTTGCCACGTGATGTGGTTGTATTGGCGTGTGTCGAAGTGAACCAGCCCAATTTGGTCTGCTCGGACTGACCATACGACAGGCATGTTCAGTCCTTGCGCGAACCCAGCCTCATAGTACACGCCGCCTCGCGGGAGAGCGACTAACTCAGAATCTACCTGCAAAGTGCCGCACGTAAAGTCTGCCAGCAGGAAGCGTGATCGCCTGATCTCCGCGATTATCTCATCATCAATTTTATTGGCATGTTCTTTGCGATCGATGCGGAATGCTCGATATCCCGCATCCGCTAGACCCGGAGCGATACCGTCTTCGTATGCCGCATCCATTTCTGTGCCAAACCACATAGCAACAAACGCTTGATCATTGCTCGCACCTGCGAGATCAATTTGCTCGAGTTTAAGCAGGCCCTTCGACGTGAGATATAGCGCGCCCCCGTCGCGAAAAATCTGTCCGTCACTTTCGAGCGCGCCAATAAAGCCCTGGAGCTCTCGGTCAAGCGTTGCCTCGATCCAACGCATCATTGTTAGGTAAGAAGAAAGGTATTCCGGATCGGCAGTGCTATCGCCGTAAATGATAGGATGGCCGGGTCTATATCCACGCTCCTGAAGCATCAGGTAGAATCGTTCTACCTGCTTGCTATAGGGTATTGGTCTAGCGTCATAAGCGGATTCCAAGACGTGATTTCTAATTTCCGGGAATTTCTCGCCGGATCGGTTCTGGTCGTTAATCCAACTGGTAAGCCGTGCTTTACTAGTAGCGGGCCAATCTACCATATTCTCGTTGAAGTCTCGGCGGCACCGATACGTCCCTGATCGGTCACTAGATACTACCCAACCTCTCGCCGTTTGATAGACGATTGCTTGAGTTCCCCATATTGGATCGGCTTGATCTATTCTACCGACCACGTCGAGGTCTCGCTTCTCCCAATCGTCGAGGTCGATCATTTGACTGCCTTTGTGCTAAGTATGGGATGCGAACCAACGAAGAACTCTACGACGACCTGACGCAGCGAGCCCTTGATCTGCTAACGACCCACGAATTTGGGTCGAGCAGGAAGCGAACTGCCAAGCTGCGTGAAACCATCTACCTCATGGACGCCCATGCGGCCGGTCAGGACATTACCTTAGCAAAGCTGGCCTACAACCCCGACGAGCATCGCAGCGAGAACCCGATCGCCAGCTTGCGGCAACATCTAGGTGCAGCGATGCCGGATGCGATCAGCACGGCCATCGACGTGGGCAACGGCTATTACGTGTTGCCTAGGGCAAAGGGCTGGGTTGGCGGCGGCTTCACAGGCAATATCTTCCCTGACGACATCGGATATCGGGCGGGGCGGCTATGAAGCCCGGCACCAAGCGCATGAGCGCAGCCGAGAAACAGGCCAAGGGCACGTATCAAGCTTGCCGCGACAAGCCGCAGCACCTCATCATCGACTTCAGCGCGCCCGTTATGCCGGGTTATCTCACGCCTGAGGCTCAGAACGTTTGGCACGAGGAAATCGACCGCGTTGTTCAAGCGGGGATCGGCAGTCTCGATAGCAGCTTCTTCGCCGATTATTGCGCGCTCGCGGCACTGACCCGCGCAACATTCCGGCTGGGCCAGCTGCCTCAAGCCGCGCAGCTTACGGAATTGCGCAAGCGTGGCGAGATTTTGGGGATCGCGGGACCATCGAGCCGCGCACTCAGGGGAACAGCAAGTGGCCAGGAGCAGGGAGGCTTTGACGGCTTCCCTGACGCATAACCGTGCGGGTTGGTCAGGGCGAGTTCGCTCAGGTCGCGGTCAAATATGCCGGTGACGTGATTACCGGCACGATCCCCGCGTGCCTTCAGATCAAACAAGCCTGCGCACGCTTTATCCGCGACATCGACAGCGACGAGTGGGTCTACAACGCGGTCAAGGTGGACCGCGTTTGCCGGTTTATCCAGCTGCTACCGCATACCGAGGGCCAGCTTGCCGGTCAGCTGATCCGCTTGGAGCCGTGGCAGGTGTGGATGCTGGCGGCGATCTTCGGCATTCTGGGCCATGACGGGCTGCGAAAGCACAACGAAGTCCTCGCCCTGATCCCGCGTAAAAACGGCAAAAGCACCCTTGGTGCAGGTATCGGCCTATACATGCTGGTCGCGGACGGCGAACCCGGCGCTCAGGTCTACATTGGTGCGAACAGCGAGCGGCAAGCCAACTTCTGCTTTAAGCCCGCACGTCTCATGAGCCTCCGCGCTCGTGGCTTTGAAGCCCGCTTCGGCGTCACAGTTAGCGCAGGGTCGATCACGCGATCCGATGGATCGTTCTTGCAACGGATGATCGGTCGGCCCGGTGATGGATCCAATCCCCACTGCGCGATCCTCGATGAAGCGCATGAGAACAACACCAGCGACCAGTACGACACCATGAAGACCGGAATGGGCGCGCGGCGTCAGCCGCTGCTCGTAACGATCACGACGGCCGGTACGAACACCGCCGGTCCCTGCCGCGAGTTACAGCTTTACGCCGAACAGGTCCTCGCCGGGATAGCGGACAACCCTCGCCTGTTTGCGGCCATCTACACCATCGACAAGGGCGACGACTGGAAAGACATCGAGTGCTGGAAAAAAGCCAACCCTAACTTTGGCGTCAGCTTTGGCCTAGACAAGCTGGAAAACTACCTCAGTGACGCCATGGCCAGACCGGCTAAAAAGGTCGGCCTTTGTACCAAGCACCTGAACGTTTGGGAAAGCAGCGCCAGCGCGTGGGTCAACATGGCGCAGTGGGATGCTTGCGCGAACGCACCACCGTTCAATGAAGTTGTGGATCGCGGCTACAGAGCGTGGCTTGGCATCGACATCTCCACGAAGATCGACATCACGGCTGCCGTGCTGCTCGTGGAATTGCCAGACGGCAAGCAAGCCGCTTACCCATTTATGTGGCTGCCCCATGCGGCAACTCAGGCAAACAAGAACGCTGCCATGTACGCAGCTTGGGCCGATGACGAGCAAATCCACGCCAACGAAGGCGATGCCATTGATTACGCGCTGGTTCTGGAACAGCTACAAAAGCTGAGGTCGCAGTTTGCGATCCAAAGTATCGCTTATGACCCTTGGCAGGGCGCACAAATGGCGCAAAGCCTCAGTGACGGCATCGTGCCTGTCTACGAATACAAACAGACGTTCACGCAAATGGCGCTGCCCATGGTTGAAATGGAAGCCATGTTGGCCACCGGCAAGCTGTCACACCCTGACAATCCGGCGTTTAACTGGATGGCCAAGAACATTTGCGCCATGCTCCGCAGCGAGCAGATGCGTCCTGTTAAGCCACATGGTCAGGAACACCTAAAGATCGACGGCATGGTCGCGCTCCTAATGACGATTGGCTTGAGCGTCGTGGACGCACCAAAGCCCGCGCAGCTTTGGATCGACTGGCTGGACTAATTTTTCAGAGGCTTCCAAACGTTTGGATTGCCGCCTCGCGTGGCAGCCTGAGCCGCGACGATGTGGCCCTGACATACTGAAGCGTATGCTCATTTCGTCTTCCGCGCAGTGGATAGGCGTAAAAACGATTTCGGTGATAGAACGCGATGTGCTCAACGTAGTGGCGCACCTCGTCACGTAGCTGTAGTAGAGGAAATTGGTTGCGATCTATAGCATCCCATATCTTCAGTAAGTCATGCCCGTACTTCAGTCGTACGGCATCCGCCGTATGACCTTGCTTCCGAAGACAAGCCTTTAGATTGAGCTCCCACGCATGCGCAAACAAGGACCTAATTGGGTCTTCGAAACGCAGCTTGATTTCGCCCCCGACAAGTTCCTCCGCCGCATCCAAATAGGACGTACCAACTAAATGCCAGCCAAGCGGCGTTAGGGTTCGCTCGTCCACCGCATCACGAACATCTTTATCCAACGGTACACTCCACAGACCGAGGCAAATTATCATCTAGCGCACCACGAACGGCGCGAGAAGCTCCGTTTCGCTAAATATCCGATGGCGACATTTTTCGAGCGAGCGATTGATTGGATGGAGGACCGGAAGACCGGCTCCGTCACGGATAAAAAGTACGGACCTGATCCCGTCTATCCCGATGCCGCGACCCCTGATCAAATCCTCTTGGACATCAAAGCCAGCCTCGACAGCGCGGGCGAGACGGTCAACCGCGCCACTGCCTTGCAGGTATCGGCTGTTGCGGCATGCGCCCGCGTCATCAGTCAGGGCATGGCGCAGGTTAGCTGCCGAGTAATGCGCGAAGACGGCAAGGGGTCTTTGGTCGAGGCCAAGGACCACGCGCTTTACATGCTGCTCAACCGCAAGCCCAACGACTGGCAGACCAGCTTTGAATTCCGCGAGCAGATCGGCTTACACCTCGCCCTAAACAGCAACGCCTACGTGTTCAAAAACACCGTACGATCCAAGGTCGTGGAATTGTATGCGTTCCCGCCTGAGAACGTTGCTGTCAAACAAAATGATGACATGTCGCTGAGCTATCAGGTCACGACCAACGGTCGCATCATGAATGTTCCCGCCGCTGAAATGTGGCACATTCGCGGCCCCAGCCTAAACGGTATCTGTGGCGATCCAACGATTGAACGCGCACGCCGCACCGTTGGCTTGGCACTGGCCACTGAAAAGTATGGCGCAAAGCTGTTCGAGAACGGCGCACGCCCCGGCGGTATCATTACCTCCAAGTCAGATGCGACACCGCTGACTACGGAGCAACGCATCCAACTCAAGAATATGTGGGCCGAGCAGCACCAAGGCACCGCAAACGCGCACAAGACACTGATGCTGCCTTACAATCTGGAATTTACCGAAGTCAGCAGCACTGCCAACGATGCGCAGTGGATCGAGAGCCGCCGCTTCTTGATTGAAGAGGTTTGCCGCTTCTTTGGCGTCCAGCCCATTATGGTCATGCAAACCGGAGCGACCAGCTACGCCAGCGTTGAGCAGATGTTCCTATCGCACCTCGTCCACACGTTGATGCCTTGGTACGAACGTTTTGAGCAAAGCGCAGATGCCAACCTGCTCACCGAACGCGAGATCAAAGACGGCTACTGCGTCAAGCTAAACGGCAACGCGCTTCTACGCGGCAGCACCGCCGAGCGCACTGCCTATTACACGCAGATGGTCACCCTCGGTGTGATGACGGTCAACGAGGTCCGTGTTCGCGAGGACATGACAATGAGCGATGATCCTGAGGCAAACAAACTCAGGGCAGCCGCAAACCTGTTTGGCTACGAGCCAACCACCACCCCTGAGCCTACCCCCAATCAAAACGAGGTATCCAAGTGAGCCGTATCATTGAACAAATGGCGGTAAGCCGCCTCGACTGCAAATTTGAAGAGGTCAACGACAACGACGGTAAGATGTCGTTTTCAGGCTATGGTGCCGTGTTTGGCAACGTTGATAGCTATGGCGATGTCATTGCCCCCGGTGCGTTCGCTAAGAGCCTAGCCACTCACTACAGCGAGGGCAGCCAGCCCTTGATGTTCCTCAACCACGATGCCTTTGGCAGTCTGCCAATCGGTCGCTGGACTGAGATGTCCGAGGACGGTCACGGTCTAAAGGTCCATGGCGAGTTGCTGGACACGCAGATGGGCAAGGACACCTACACTGCGCTCAAGGCCGGTGCGATCAACGGCTTGTCGATTGGCTTCCGCCCGATTGAGTTCGCTACGCGCAGCAAGCCCGACGAGCCACGCCGCACGCTAAAGGCCATCGATCTGATCGAGGTTTCGGTGGTAACCATCCCAGCCAATCAAAAGGCTCGCGTTCAAGCCGTTAAATCGTTTGGCGAGCAGATGACTGTCAGGGATTTGGAAATGCTGCTCAAGGAGTGCGGTCTCAGCCGTGGTGAGAGCACAGCGGTGGCTGCTCAATTTGAAAGCAAATTGGAACTGGAAGAAGCCAAGGCGCTTAACGATAACATCGAAAGCCTGATTGCTAAGTTCAGAGCCGCCTAATTGGCGGCTCTGACTAAATAGCAGGCAAGCAAGATGAGGCAGAGGGATTCTGTTGATCGCGGTTGCGTTTTCAACCACGATGAAGGAGCCCCTAATGGCCGACATCAACGACATCAATGCAAACGTTGGCAAGCTCGCCAGCGCATTCGAAGAACTAAAGAGCACTAACGATCAGCGTCTTGCTCAGCTTGAAAGCAAGGGCAGCGCGGACGTTCTGACCACCGAGAAGCTAGAGCGCATCAACAGCGAGATGTCTGCTCTTCAGAGCGCGGTATCGGACATCGCTAAAAAGTCCAACCGCATCGGCGCAAGCGACGTTTCGGTCCAGGACGACGAGTACAAGTCGGCGTTCGATAAGTGGGCACGTAAGGGCGACCGCTTTCAGGACGAACTAGAAGCCAAGGCGCTTGTCACCAACGACACCACTGGCGGCTTCCTTGTTCCAAAGACCGTTGAAGCTGGCATCCGCGACGATCTGCGCACTCTCAGCCCAATCCGCGCTGAAGCGACCGTCATCAGCACGTCCAACGACCGCTACACCTTCCTCAAGAACAATCACGGTCTGACCACTGGTTGGGTTGGTGAAACCGATCCGCGTCCTGAGACTGCAACTCCAACGTTGATGGAAATCACCCTGCCCGGTGGCGAAATTTACGCTAACCCAGCAGTTTCCCAGCGCGCCTTGGACGACAGCCAGTTCAACCTCGAAGCATGGCTTCAGAACGAGATCACCAACGAAATGGCGATTGCTGAGAGCAAGGCTTTCGTCAACGGTGACGGCGTCAACAAGCCCAAGGGCTTTGCCGTTGAGCCGGGTCTCACGACTGTTAAGACCGGGTTCGCAGCTACTATGCCAGTTGGCACCGACTACCTGTTCAACATGATCTACTCGATGCCAGCCGCTTACCGCGCTGGTGCCAAGTTCTACAGCAACGGCGCGGTTTCAGCTTCGCTGCGCACTGCCAAGGACGGTCAGGGTAACTACATCTGGCAGCCTTCGTTGGTCCTCGGTCAACCAGCAAGCATTGCTGGCTTCGCACACGTTGAACTTGAGGACATGGACGCTATCGCAGCTGGCAAGGTGCCCCTGGCGTTTGCGAACATGAAGCAGGGCTATACGGTCGCAGATCGCATTGGCGTTCGCACTATCCGCGATCCATACACCCACAAGCCATTCGTCCACTTCTACGCTACCAAGCGCGTAAGTGGCATGGTCACTGACGCCAAGGCGTTCGTTGTGCTGAAGGTCCAGGCCTGAATTACACTGCTGGGAGGGAAACAGAGAAGCGGGGTCGAAAGACCCCGCTTCTCTCGTGTTTGATCAGTATGTTCCACCATCGACATCGCGAACATGCGCTCGAAGTTCGTTAGCCATTGCCTTCAAGTCGAGAGGGCGCCCATCCTCACTCCTAAACTCCATCTTTGCTCCCGGTTTGTCCATCACCGTTTCCTCGCCCCGCTGCTGACGGATGACGCGGTCCATTTCCGTTGCGGCCAGCCACATCGTGTCATGAAGGGCGTCCAGATCGTCTGCGATCTCATTCAGAGGTCGGCTCATGCGCTATTCTCCAATGTTCGTGCTGCTCCCCAGCGGCAATAAACGCGTGCGGCCGCCGAAAGACCCCGCTTCTTTGCCGTTCTGCATAAGTAATGATGTATGCCAAACATCATTACATCCGCCGAAGTCAAAGCATGGTGCCGCATCGACGATGATGCCGATGATGCCGTGTTGGACCTCTTGATCGAGACGGCTCAGGAGCAAGCCGCTGCCTACACGAACACCGTTCTGGACGCAGCCACTTGCCCAAGTGGCATCAAGCAAGCCGTAGCTGTCTTTGTTGCTGACCTGTACGCCAATCGCGAGGGTCAGATGGTTGGAACGCAAACGTTCTACCGCCTTCTCAACCAGCACCGGTTAACGGTCCTTTGATCCCCGCTGGCTCACTCAATCGGCGCATCCGCATCTTTGCTCCTGAGGCAGTGAGCAGCGCAACCGGCATGGAAACCGTTGAATGGGTTCTGCTGGCGTCGGCGTTCGCTGCGCAAAAGGGCCTAACTTACAAAGACGCCACGCGCATGGCGGGTCTGGATGTGACCGCTGAAGCCAAGTTCGTCATCCGTTACCGCCAAGGCATCGACGCGACCATGCAAGTGGAGTGCGAGGGCAAGCGATACAGCATTATCAGCGTGGAAGAGCAGGGCAACCGCGAGGGCTTGGAGCTGCTCGTCAGGGCCGTGTAATGGTCAACCGCAGCAACTTCAGCATGGAAGGCTTCAGCGACTTGGAAAAGGTCTTAAAGGACCTTGGACCGCCGTTTGCCAAAAAGGCCGGGTCAGAGGGACTGCGCAAAGCCACCAACGAACTTAAGAAAGACGTTCAGGCTGGTGCGCCAACGGGCACGGCTCGGACCAAACGCACTTGGCGCAACAAAGACGGCACCAAAGGCAGCGCCGATTATGGGCGTTTGAAGCAAAACATTAAGACCCGCAAGCGCCGCTCCAAGAAGCAAAACACAATCGTGTACGTGGTCACCACAGGTGACGCATTCTGGGGTCGCTTTAGCGAGTTTGGCACCGAAAAGGAGCCAGCACGCCCTTGGTTTAAGCCAGCGGTTGACCGCTCCGTTAGCCGGATCGTCAAAGCCCTCAAAGACGAACTCCATAAGGCCGTTGAAAAGCAGGTCAGAAAGGCTCGCGGATGATCGAAGCCACAATTACGGGATTGCTCAAGCAGATTTGCCCGCAGACGTACCCAACGACTGCCCCAGCGGGCCGTGTAGCGCCCTTTATCGTCTACACGCGCGTCAGCACGCCCAGACTGCGCGATTTCGACGGATTGACCGGCATGGCGATGCCAACGTTCCGTGTTGATGCTTACGCGGCCAACTTTGACGCGGCGCGTGGCATGGCCAACGCAATCAGAACCAAGCTGGACGGCTACACAGACACCGAAGTTCAAGAGATTGCGGTGGTCAACGAGCAGGACCTAAGCGACCTCACAACCGAGGCTTATTTGTCCCGCGTACAGTTGGAATTCAAAGTAACGCACTCTGAGTAGGTCTGAATAAATAACGGCGGCCCCGTTGTTGGGCTTGCCCAATAATAAGGAGAGCCAAAAATGGCCACAGGAATTACTACTGCTAAGACCAAGTTCGAGTGGAAGGTCGGCACCGGAGCCGCTGTAAAGATCGGTGGCGTTGTCAGCTTCAGCGGACTTGGCGGCGGATCGTCGGCAGTCATCGACACCACGGATTTTGATAGCACTGCCAAGGAAAAGGCCATGGGCCTTCCCGATGAAGGTCAGGTCAGCCTCAGCATGATCCTGATCCCGGGTGACGCTGGACAGACTGCGCTCGGCGCGGCTCGTAGCGCCCAGACCAAGGGAACGCTGATCATCACCCTGTCGGACAAGACCATTTACACTCAAGATGCGTTCGTTTTGACCTTTGAACGCAACGGCGAACAGGACGACGTTGCCAAGGCTTCCTGCAACTTGGAAATTACGGGCGCTATCGTCCAGAGCAAGGGCGTCTAATACATGTCCAAGCTACTGAGCCGATCTGCGTTGCTTTCGGTTAAGCTGCCGTACCGCGATGTCACTGTTCCAGAGTTGGGACAGGATGTCGCGGTTCGCGTTCAGCAAATGAGCGTCAACACCCGTGCTGCTTACCTTGAGCGCATCCGCGTCAATCAAGCTGACAGGCTGGCCTACGAAGAGGATCAGCTTCTACCTGTTGAGGATCGCCAGAACGGTGCCCAGCCAGCGGACCTAGATGTCGGCCTTTTGGCTCTGGTCCACAGCCTTGTGGACGAGGACGGCAAGCCAATGTTCGCGGAAGCCGACATGTCGCTGTTCAACGAATGGCCGCACAATGCCGTGACGCGCATCTACGAACAGGTTCTGGACATCAACTATTACAACCAGTCCCCGATTGCCGCCAAAGAAGCCGAAAAAAAAGGCTGAGGGCTGACCCGCTAAGACGGTTCCAATTCCGCTTGGCAATGGGCTTGGGCAAAACATTGGTCGAGATTGACCACATCAGCCCCGAAGAACTCACGGGATGGCAGGCCTTCTACGAGTTGGAACCTTGGGGCTGCTTGGTCGAGGATCACCGCACCGAGTTGGGCTTGAACCTGCTCTACGGCATCAACAGCAATCCGGGTCAAAAGATACCGCGCTTTATCGACCGCGATCCAGAAGCAAACAAACCAGCAGAGCAAACGCCTGAGGAGTTGGAAGACGACATCCGCGGCTTCTTCTCTGGCAAGACGATCATGGCAGAAGATGCCGTTGCCGTTGAGGAAGCAGTACCAGAACCAACGCCAAAGAAGTCAAAGGCTCGCAAGTCAAAGGACCGCCAAACAGGGCCAGAGCGCACCTCCAGCTAAGTAGAGTGTAACTCTGGCGCTGGAGGCGCAATGGCCCAAAATATAGCATCCCTTGAAGCAACAATGTCGCTCAACAGCGCCGCCTTTGTAAGCGGCCTTGAGCGAGCAACCAAGGCGACTAATCGCGCATCTAGCGCAATCGAAATGGGCATGGGCCGCGCTGGTCAGGCGGTCAAAGGATTTGCGGCGGTCTTTGCTGCCGACAAGGCAATCGACGGCGCACGGCGCTATCTGGAAGTCGCAGACGCATCCAAAAAGATGGATGCCCAAATGAAGCTGTCCACGGCAACGTTTGGCAATCAGGGCGTCGCTATGCGGGACGTAAGCCGCATTGCCAAAGAAACGCGAAGCAGCATGAGCAGCATCAGCGACCTGTATGCCAAGTTCATGCCCACATCCAAGGAATTGGGCCGCAGCCAGCTTGATAACGCCCGCGCAGTCGAGACGTTTAGCAAGGCCATGAAGGTTGGTGGTGCCGACACTCAGGCTCAAATGTCTGCCACGCTACAGATGGGCCAAGCACTGTCTGGCACGAACGTTCAGTGGGAAGAGCTGGGCGCTATCATGGACGCCAGCCCGCGTCTCACCCGCCTCTTTACCGAGAGCCTTGGTGTTACGCGCGGCGAACTCAAGAAGATGGCCGAAGACGGCAAGCTGACGAGCAAGATGCTCTACGACGCACTGACGAACACAAAAATGACCGCCGCTATTGATGCGGAGTTCCGCGAACTGCCCAAGACAGCCGCTGAAGCCTTTACCCTGATCGAAAACGGCATGCTGGAAATGGTTGGCGCGTTCGACCGTGGCGCTGGCATCAGCGATGCTATCGTAGGCGCTCTCGGCGAAGGCGAAGACGCCATGGGATCGCTGAGCCAATCCGCTGAAGATGCAGGTATTGAAATCCGCGCACAGTTTGCGGGTCTACATGATGCTTTCGCGCCCATGGGCGAGGGCGCAGCTAACGTCTTCAACGCAATCCGCATCGACGCCGCGAACACGCAGGAGTCGATTGGTAACATCCTGCGTTTGATCGACAAGGCCCACAACGCCTACGCTGCCATGGATAATATTGGCACCGACATTGAGAATGGCGTCAAGCGCGTCGCCAACCGCATGATCGACCGGGCCGGTGGTGGCCAGCACTTCCAAGAGGCACCGCGCATCGCGGATTGGAACATGGGCGACAACTATGATCGCGGCTATCAGCGGTCGCGACTGGCTGCTCAGCGCAAGCGCGTGGTTCGGGGCATCCAGCAAAACGGCGGTGACAAATATCGGGGCTTTACCGGCTCTGGAATGACCGACGCTCAGGTCATCGCGATCAGCCGTCAGGTCATTGCCGACCACAACGCCGGTCGGAACGTTGTTCACGGCACAGGACGCAGCACCGTGAAGCCCCCGGCAGCAAAAGGCGGCGGTAAGGGCAAGGGCGATGGTTCGGCTTCGCACGCAGCTGACAAAGCGCAGCGCGAGGCAGAGCGTGCCGCTGAGACGCAGCGCCGCAACACAGAGGCTTACCAAGCTGACCTGAACCGCAGCAACCGCGAGGAACTGGACACACGGGCCGATCTCGCAAGTGTGGGTGCAGAACGCTTCCAGTTTGAGCGTCAGCTGCTCGATCAGGACCGGAAGACCCGCCTCGATCAGATCGACAAGGACGGACCTCAGGGCAGCATGCGTTACACGGCTGCTCAGGTCACAGAACTCAAGGCGATTGAGGACAGGATCACCGCTAATCGTGGTCAGGTCATCACGCTCAAGGAGCAGGAGTTCCAGCAGCAGGAGGCGCTAAAGCTGGCCAGTGCCAGCCTCGCAAACGCGGAGGAAATGGCGCAGCTGGACAGCAACATGGCGCGCACGGCCAAGGATCGCCGCGCTAGCGAGTACCGATTGCTCGATCTGCGCATGCAGCAAGAAAAGCTGGCTCTGGACGCGATCATCGCAAGCCGTGACGCAACGGAAGCTGAAAAGGAGATTGCGCGTCGTCGCCTCGCCTTGTTCCCTGCTCTTGCTACGCAGGGGCGCCGCAACGTCGATCAGCAGACCATGGGGCCGATGGGAACGTTCCTCGATCAAATCCCTCGCACGGCCGAGGAAATCAACGAGGCGCTTCAGGGCGTAGAGGTCGAGGGCCTTCAGTCCCTACAGAACGGGCTGGTCGATGCCGTTAAAGGCGTGGGCAATCTGGGCGATGCCTTTGGCAACATGGCCGATGCCGTGATCGACGGACTGTTGCGCATTGCGCTCCAACAGATGCTCATCAAACCTTTGGGCAACCTCTTGTTTGGCGGCGGATCAGGCAGTGGCGGCAGCGGACTTATGGGATCGTTGATCGGCAGTATTGGCGGCTTGTTTGGCGGCAAGACTGGCAAGGCCAACGGAGGCATGGGCAACAGGGGCCGTTACCTAGTTGGTGAGCGAGGACCTGAGGTTCTGGATATTGGCAGCCCGTTTGCCATGACACCAAACCACAAGCTGGATGGCGTTCGCGGAAGTGGTGGTACGAGCGTCAACGTTACCTTTGGCGCAATTACCAGCAACGACCCAGCGGCAGTCAAGCAGATGGCCATGCAGGCAATTATGGAAGCTGCGCCAATAATCACCCAGAACGCCAAGAACTACACCATTGCTGAGCTTCAGCGTCCGCGAATGTAAGCCCTGAGGGTCAAACCGATAAGTAAGGGACACTTACTTGAGGTTTGCCCTTGGCTACGTATCCAATCAACTACAGCGTTCCCAACGCACCAGCGAGTGAGATGCTACGCATTTCGCTTCAGCAAGCCGCAATGGAAAGCCCCCACACGTTTGCTCAACAGGTCGTCAGCAATGCCGACCACTGGACGTTGGAATTTACGTGGCCGCGCATGAGCCATGGCGATGCTGAGATCACACAGGCATGGATTGACAGCCTACGCGGTCAGCTTGGCACCTTCTTGTACCAGCCTCGCCTAGCGTATGGTTCTGACCTCACCGGCCGAACATTGGCCCTGCCCGCATACAGCTATGGATCGCTGGTCACGATGGGCGGATGGGCAGCTAACGCGGCTTCCTCGCTTTACTTGGGCCAGTATTGCCAGATCGGCACGCGGCTTCACCGCGTTGTCTCGGCACCAGCGAACGCAAACACCAGCGGCCAGTGTACCGTTGAACTAGCACCTCAAATCCGCTCGCTTCAGCCAGCAGGTACGCCAATTAACTTCCAAACTCCCAAGGGAACGTTCCGGTTGGTTAGCGGTGACAGCGTTGCCTACACTCTGGATGTTGATCGCCAGCCCAGCTTTCCAAGCATTCAGGCAAAGGAGGCTCTGTAATGCGTTATGGCATGAACGCAGAGGTCCTAGCCGCTCTAGCAGCCGCTGGCATAACAACCGCTATTATGGCCCGCTTGGATTTCAAGAGCGAAACGATCTGCATTTGGACCGGCCAGGAACGACTGACAGTGACGGGCAGCGCAGACAGCCAAATCAACAACATGGTCTTTGACCCGCTGGTACATGGCGT
Source organism: Microvirga sp. SRT01 (assembly GCA_018139225.1). Taxonomy (GTDB): domain Bacteria; phylum Pseudomonadota; class Alphaproteobacteria; order Sphingomonadales; family Sphingomonadaceae; genus Sphingomonas; species Sphingomonas longa. The sequence continues at coordinate 432,609 of JAGSNX010000003.1, read as the reverse complement.
TGTCCTCGACATCGGGGAAAACAACATGAGCATGTCGGGCAGCGACGTGCTGAGAATAACCCTTGGCATCCCCAGCGATCCCAGCGAAGCCATTCAGGCTGCTATCGTTTATCCTGACGAGTACCAGTCCCGCCCCGCAACGTTGTGGCGCGCAATCATGATCGCCAGCGCAGTACCGGGCGCACCAGCAACATGGGCGTTCAAGCGCATCCGCACAGGTCGCATGGACACGCTGGAAATCAGCAACGACGGGTCGGTACAGCGGTTCATTCTCGGTATCGAGGGGCACGCCGGTCTTATCAGTCCAGCAACAGGCCAGACTTACCAAAACCAAAAGCAGCTAGACCCCACGGATACTGCCATGGATTACGCAGTCTCGGTTGCCAACGGTTCGCCTGTTCCAACAAAGCCCGGTAGTGCTGGTGGTTGGGCTGGACTAGCGGAACAGCTTCAGGCTCAGAAAAACATCAACTTCAGCTTCAAGTAAGGCACACGACCTACTGACTCTTACCTCGCATCACCGCGAAATAAAGAAGTTCGTTCTTCAACGGCCGAGCGAAGGATAGTGAAAGCGTCTCGTCCGCTTTCCCGCTTCCCCTATGTTGACCCCAGTATCCTCTTGGAAAGCCGTTCTTCCCGATACCGGGCGTCACGACTGCTACATGCCCGTTGGTAGTTTTGTATTTTGGCTCGCGATACTTGTTTATCATGTCGCTCGTCGCGCCGGCGATGACAAACGCGCCCGCGTCCGCGTACTCCATAGCGCGGTACGCTGCACCTTCACCAGCTGGGATCGCGAGAAAGGGCGAGTCCCCCAGCGGCAGCCAATTTGCGATCCACATTCCGATGATGTCCGCTGGAAAGCGTTCCTTTCCAGAGTCGTACAGGTTCGCACTCGGCATAAACACACGCAACTCAGATGCGACTGCGTTCACGAATCCGCTACAATTACCTATGTGTGCAGCGAAATGCTTCTCACAAGCTTGCTTAGGCTCAACTATTAACGAGTACCCCATTCGATCCTCCCCCAAGGTTCGACTCGGCTTGTAATACGCTTGCCCGTACGGTGGCAAGCGTCACGCGGCGTGATAGGCCGCTTTCCGATAAGTATGGGATGAATGCTCCATCCCCTATTATGCGCGCGCCCGATTGGGAAGATCGGCTCGCAACTTACCTAGACCGCGTAGCTGAAGAGCCCTTTGCTTGGGGCAGCAACGATTGTGCGTTGTTTGCGTCAGGCGGCATCCGCGCAATGACGGGCGTTGATCCCGGCGCGGACTTCCGTGGTGCCTATGACACGCGCCAAGGTTCAGCTGAAGCACTCCGAACATTCGGCGAAGGCACGCTGCTGAAGACCACCACGGCGTGGCTCGGCAACTCCAAACACGTCAGCCAGGCCAAGCGCGGCGATGTCGTGATGAAGGACCGGCACACGCTCGGCATCTGCGTGGGGCTTCACTCCCTCTTCGTTGGTGAGGAACACGGGCACCACGGCACCGTCTACGTCCCTACAGCTGATTGCACGCGGGCTTTCACGATCCCCTTCGACGCTCCCTCTGACGGGGAGGATCGCTAATGTCGAAGGTCCTCAAAGTCGTCGCCATTGTCGCGATCGCGGTAGCAGTCGTCGTCTTCGCACCAGCAATCGGCGCGGCACTGGCCAGCGTAGCTGGCAGCCTTGGTGTCACGATCACGGGCGCAGCTATCGCCAGCGCCTTTACGACCATGGCCATTACAGCGGCCCTGACCGCTGGAGCGAGCCTGTTCCGCAAAGCGCCGTCCATGAGCAACAGCATGGCGGATCGTCTCAGGGCGAGTGTCAATCCAACTGCGCCACGCAAGATCGTCTTTGGACTGACTGCCGCTGGTGCAGACGTTCCGTTCGTAGAAACCTACGGCAAGAAAAAGGACCGCAGCGCCCAGATCATTGTTCTCGCTTCCCACAAGATCAATCGTGTCGTTGGCTACTATGTTGAAAACGACCTGACTTGGAGCGGGTCGCTGATCCGCCATGCTGATGGCATCGAAAACATGCGCTTTGTCACTCAGGGCGCAAACAACGGCTTCAGCTACGGAACCGGAAATTATTGGAAGCCAACAGCCAAGTTCACTGGCTGCGCCTACATGGCACTCACGTGGAAGCTGAGCAATGATGCTTGGCCCGGTGGACTGCCCAGCGAAACCCGCACCATCGTTGAAGGCTGTCCGGTCTACGATCCGCGCCTAGATAGCTCAACGGGCGGGTCTGGCCCGCATCGCATTGACGATCAAAGCACATGGACTTGGAAAAACGGCAGTGTGGAGATTGGACGCAATCCTGCACTCTGCTTGCTGACTTACCTCACGGGCTACAAAATCGCTGGCCAGACCGTCTGGGGAATGGGCATCCCTGCCTCGTCCATCGACCTCGATAACTTCCGCTATTACGCCAATGTTTGCGAAGAGCGCGTTGCCCTGTTGGGTGGTGGAACGGTTCAACGTTACCACTGCGATGCAATCTATTCGACCGCCGACGCTCACGAAACCGTCATTGGCGGCATCACGGCCGCCATGGGTTCTACCAAACTCGTGGACGTCGGTGGTGCTTACACACTCGTGGGCGGTGTCGATGATACTGCTGGTCCCAAGGTATCGCTAACTGCGGACGACCTAGTTGGACCGCCCGGTGGTGCCAGTCCCTACGTCTGGAATCCAGCACCAGCGGCACGTGACCGCTTTAACATTATCCGGGGTCGCTTTGCTGATCCCGACAACCTCTATCAGCTAAGCGATTGGGGCGACCCGATCATCCAGCCGCCATTGGCCGATGGTGTGCCTCGCACCATGAACCTCGACCTCGGCGCAGTCAGTCGGCCTGAAACCTGTCAGCGCATCGCCAAGCAGTTTCTGCTCCGCGAATACCTGACCCCCGGCAAATTCAGCGCAACGTTTAGCCCAAAGGCATTTGCGGCCAATGTTGGTAGCCTCGTCACCCTGACGATCCCAAAGGAGGGCTGGAACGCCAAGCTGTTCCGTGTGGAGTCTCAGGCAGAAACGCACGACATGTGGTTTCAGATGACGCTCCGCGAGGAAAGCGCAGCCGTCTACGCATGGGACAGGGAAGAAAAGCCACTACCACCTAGCATCCGTCCTGAAGGCTACGATCCAGCGGACACTCTGGCACCAGAGAACTTCCGCCTGACCAGCCATAGCTATGCCGGTGCCAACAACTACGATGTCTCGGAGGTCCATGTAGCTTGGACGCCTGAGGACAGCGGACGTGTTCAGGGCATACAAATTCAGAGCCGTGCCGTGGGCGTGGATAGCTGGACCAACCAAGCCACGCTATTCGATGCAAACGTTGGCACCTACACGTTTACCTCGAACGCTCCGGGCGTCACGCTTGAGGTCCGCGCACGCTTCCGCATGACGACCGCTGTTTACGGCAGCTGGGTCACTGCCAATGTTGCTACGGCTGCCGTGGTTGTACGACCTGATTGGGACAACGTTCTCGATCCATCGGGAACACGTCCAGACGCCAATGCAGACGTGACGGGCGATCACACGTCCAAGGATACTGCCGCTGTTGGCGGTGTGCCGTCTGGTACGCTCCTCAACAACGTCAACGCTGCGCTGGCAAACCAGCGTGACCCTCAGGGCAACCTCATCCTCATCAGCGATGTAAAGGCCGCTGTTGATGCCGCGAATGGCCGGATTGATACGGCGAACGGGCAGATCACAACGGCCAACGGCCAGATCGTAATCGCGAAGAACCGGGCTGATGCCGCTTACGCAGTTGGGTCGACGGCTCAGCAGAATGTCGATAGCTTGGGAACGTCGGTGAACACGCGCTTTCAGGGCGTCAACGACAACGCGGCTTCGCTGTCTACGCGCATCACGGCGGTATCGGATGCCAACGGCGCTTTAGCGGTTCGCACTTCCAATCTGGAAACGGATAGCGGAAGCGCAAAGACCCGGATCACGGCTGTTGAAACAGCGGTGACGGATGGCCGGTTCGCAACCGCGCAACGGGCAGCCATTATCGAAACCTCGCTTAGCGGCGCATTGGGCCGGATCAGCAACGTAGAAACCGCGACAACGGACGGCAGGTTCGCAACCGCTACGCGCGCAGGTAACATCGAAACATCCCTGAACGGGGCGCTGGGCCGCATTGGCGCTGTAGAGACAGCTACAACCGATGGCCGGTTTGCTACCACTCAGCGCCTCAACACCGTGGAAGCTACGGCGAATGGCTTCTCAGGCCGGATCAGCAGCGTGGAGACTGCGACGACCGATGGCCGCTTTGCTTCTGCGGGAACCCTGAACCAGCTGCGCAGCGAGTACAATGGGACCGCTGCTACCGTCACAACTCAAGCTGGTACGCTGACGGGACTACAAAGTAAGACTGCCGCATATTGGTCGGTTCAAGCTGATGCTGGCAATGGCCGTGCGCAGTTGACGGTCTATTCGGATGCCTACGGAAGTGCGGGTGTGGACATCGTTGGCGATGTTAGGATCACTGGCAGCAATGGTGGCGGTCGCACCATCGTCAGTCGCCTTGGCATGGAGGTCTATGACGCCAACAACATCCGCCGCGTCCAACTCGGTATCTTCTAACTCTCCATAAATACCCGGACGGCTCGATCCAATGAGCCACGGGAGGAAAATGGAGTGGCTACAGGACTGCGCATCTGGGACGATCAAGGCAGGGAAACGTTGTCCGTAACGGACGATGTTGGCCGCATCCTTGGCAGCTTTGCGGTTTCGGCTGGCTCCAGCGGCAGCACGATCGTTGCTGGCTTCTCAGGCTACATCCCGTTCGCCCTGACAGTGGCCAGCGACTACGGGACAAGGCCAGAAGTTGCGATCAGCGGCACAACCCTGAGTTGGTCCTATAGGCCAAATTCCATCTACTCGACGGCTGTACCGGCTACCATCTTCTACGGTGTCTACTGATGGCTTCCTTTGAAGTGCGCAATGTCGCGGGACGCCTGCAATTCAGCGTCGATCAACCGCCACTTTCGCTGCTCCAAAAGATCACCCTCACCCTGAATGCCGGTACGCCAAACCGCATCGGTGGCGGAAGCGGTAGCACGGCTATTTCGCATTACGGGACCAGTGTCACGATCCCAGCGGCCACGCAGATCATGGCGACCTATTGTACGATGACGCACAAGGTCAATTATCGCTATGGAAATACGGCCTACATCGCACACGCCTACAACGGCAACGTGGCGCTAGAACTTTTCTGCTTTGGCTTTGGCGTGCCCACGTCAAATAGCGGCGGCTTCGAAATGCGTGACGCGAGCAACCAAGTTATCTTCAACGCCAACACCCGTGTGCTGAAGCCGGTGGCGTTCGTCACCTATGCCAATCCTGACGGCAACAACGGCAACGGATCATTGCTCAGCAGCTACACAGGGCCAAGTGGGCGCAAGCTGGCCTTTGTAATGCAGAACGAAGGCTCCTACCTCGAACGAAACTATGACTACAATCCACAGGCCAATTCAGAGGCCCCGCAATACATCGTCCAGACGGAGATGTTTGCTTCGGCGATGAACAATTTCAACAACTCCATCAACTTTGATAGCTTTCTCATGAACCGGCTAAAGGCGCTTCCTGCTGACTCCGACGAAAGCGGTCCACCGCAAGTCAACGCACGTGGCAGCGGCCTCGTCATAGATGTCACAAATTACTAAGTACGAGTGACATGTTTATCCTTTCTCCAAAGACGATGCCAAACGGCTCAGCGGGCGTTGCCCATTACATCGAACAACTGACCGTCACGGCTGGCGGCGCAGTCGCGACCATTACCAGTAAGCTAGAAGCTGATGGTCAGGTCTGCTGGCAAGAGCGCGTTGATATTCCCTATGAGGCCCTGACCACTGATCCAATGGCCGCTGGCGTGGCTTACTTGACTGCTCAGGGCGGCTATCTCGCGGGTGGCGAGTTGGTCAGTGATCCAACGGCACTTGAACTCGTCCGGGCCGATATGCTGGCCCGCATTGCCCGTGAACGTGACGCGCTGTTGATTGGCGGCTGCGCTACACCATCGGGAGTGATCGACACTGACATGGTAAGCCGGAGCAATATTACTGGCACGGTCGCCATGGCCATGCTTGCCAAGTCCTCAGGTGCGCCGTTCTCCACGCTTTGGCGGATGCGCGACAATAGCAGCGTTGCGCTCGATGCAGATGCGATGATCGCCGTGGGCGTGACAGTGGGAATGTTTGTGGCGTCCGTTTACGCGACCTCGTTCCAGTTCAAGGATGCCGTCCGGTCAGCCGAGGACCTAGACGCTCTTGCGGCTATCGACCTCTCCTGGCCGCAGTTAGCGGCCTCTGAGGCTGAGGGCGAAGCCGAGTAGCCCCGAGGGGCTTAGACCCTGTACGGCGCTCTGAGGCGGCCCTCGGTCTAAATACGAGCATGAAGCTGCCCGACCTCAACATCCGTAATCGCGCTATCGCGGTCCTCGCTTATCTAGGTGATGCTGCGCATCGGCGGTTTGTGGCCGTCATGGTCGCGTATGCGTTCACGCATTTCGTGGGCAAGGAGATTGCCAGCGACGACATCGTTCTCGGACTGGAATTGTTCGTGGCGGGTCTGGGAGGCATGTGGTCTAGCCGCACGCCGCAGCTGGATGCTCCTGACGATCAGGCTGGCGCGTAATGGCCAAGCAGCACAACAAAGTTGCAGAGCATCACGAGCCTTCCAATCCCGGCACCACAACGGTGACCGCTGGAACGCCGATCATCACCAGAACCGAGACTACCATCCCGATCAGCCAGCCCGTTAATCCCATGATGACGCTGGAAAACTGGATGCCGTTGCTGGGCCTAATCATGGCCGTTGCAACTATCGTAGGCTTGTTCACCAAGCACATCACCAGCAAGTTCGCTGAATTTGAAAAGGCACACAAGCCGATCCACGACACGCTTGAGCGTGACATCCGCCAGCTCGAACACAAGCTGTCGAATGAGAAGCAGAAGATCGAAATCCTAGACAACAACCGGCAAAAGGACGTGGAGCGCATCGTCAAGCTAGAGACGCAGCTTCACAGCATCGAAAAGGGGCAGGAGCGCATTGAACACGCGCTTGAGAAAATGACCAGCGATCTAGGTGGCCGTATTGACCAGTGGGCCGAACAGTTTGCTACCAGCTTGCGCGAGGTCAGGAACGTGACGGCGCGCCCCAACGGCTGAACGCAAGCCGATTGCAGATACAGAAAAGCCGCTGGTTACCCGACGCAACCAGCGGCTTCTTATCACCCGTGAAGGTGAAGCCTGTTAGGCGAAGCTGACCTTCGTGCTGACGCGACGACGACGCATAGCGCCACCGACTACGCCCATGCCGCCGATCATCATTGCCCACGTGGCCGGCTCAGGAACCGCACCAGACGAGATCAGTTCGACACCACCGCCGCCGCCGCCGTACGGAGATAGCGTGACGGCTGCGGTCAGGACGTAGTTGCCAGATGTGAGAACATAGGAGCCATGGCTGAACGACGAGGACGAAAATGCGATATCGTAATCGACGGCGCTCGATCCGTCATTCACAGGTGTTGAAGTAAGGCCCTTGCTGAGGCCATTCAGGAACACTTCAAACTGATCGCCGCTCAAAAATGCATCCGTGATCTTCAGGGTAGCATTGCCAACAACGGTGAACTCGAAGCTCGGGCTGATCTGCGATCCGACATCGCCGAACGACATATATTGCCAGCCGCTATCTTGAACCAGAGTTACAGCAGAAGCCGGAGCGGCAAGCGCGGACGCAAAAAGCAGGCTTGCGGCCACAGCCGAAAGACGGGTCTTCATCATGATTTCTCCCCCCAGCCACCCCACGGGCCGGTGCGCAATTCTTTCTACGAGATTAACGAGATTCGCAATCCCGTTTTACTACGGCTGCGGCCCAATTTGGGGCAGTGCGCAAATTGAGCCGCGCGCAGAAGCGTCGTGGCTCTTCACGGTGCGGCCGGGATCAACGCTCATTGAAACTCCCGACCACCTAGACCAGGACTCGATGAACTGCCAAAGGTAGCTGAATGGCAAACGCAATCCACTTTAAGAATGATCGGGAAGGTCTCGCATTGCGCGGTCAGACGCAGATCGCCGGCAAACCGAACGGATACCGCTCATGTTGCTGGCTCCTTACTGAAGCTGACCAGAAAGCCCTGATCGGTGGGTGGCTGTACCTTCACCCAAGCAAAAGCCAAGGCGCCACGCATGGAGGCCGCATCATCGGGTTCGAGCCAGCTATTCGCGAAACATCCGCAATTCAGGACGGTGTGGCGATCCTATACATTGCCGACGTCGCTGCCCGAGGCGTGAAGTGGCGAGGCGCAAGCCACGGCATGGCTTACACGAGTGGGATCGTCACGGCAGGTTTATCCCACGAAGCCGACTAGCCATCGAAGCAGCGGCTTCGCTCATCAGGCTACTCAACCAAATCGCAGCTTGAACGACAATGCCGTTCCGCGATCCGCGAACGCAACTTTGGTCGTGTACTCATAACGAAAGCCGTTGCGCCAGTTCACCGAACGGGTCCTAGCCTGCTCGTGCCCCATTACGATGCCAACTTCATCATCGAAAAAGCCTTGCGCTGCCGCCTCATTCGCCCTGAACGACTGGACCTCTAGAACGTAGGGGTAATCCCCATGCTGCTGGATCATGCCGCACCTCCTTCATAGGACAGCTTGAAGAGAACCGCGTCACGCCTGTCTGCAAACTCCAAGTGGAACAGCCTGCGTCCGCGACGACCGCCGCTCCGTTCTGCGCCGTAGGTGTAAGCTGCGCTGGCGACCTCAGGCCGACCGGGAAAAATGCGCTCTAGGTCGCGTCCCACGCTGACCGCTAGGGCTATCATGTCCTCGTTGTTCATTGTCTCGCTTGCGAGGAAGATGTAAATGTTATCGTTCATGTTGTGATGCTCCGAATAATAGAAAGACCCGGAGGGAGCATCACCTACCTCCGGGTCCACGAAATCCCCCGAAGGGAACACTGAAACTGGTTATGAAGCTAGTGTGATGCGCTGGCTCCGATCTACAAATCTATTTATCACCGCAGGGTAGTTGCGGAGTTTGTGGTCGGGAACAACGCTCATTGAATTTCCCGACCACAATCTTACTATGCTGTCTTGCCGCATCATCTGTCTATATTAAATCTGAGGAAACAGCGGCGGAAGTGTATTGCGGATCAGGATCGCATCCAGCCAAGTTGCCTGAGGATCGCTGAGCGTAAAGCGCCGCCCTCTTGCATTGGCGAGGAGGCCGCTGATGAACGCTGGTTCGTTGGGGTGGAGTATACCGCCGTTGAGTAGGCTTTCTACGCGGTCGAAAACCTGTTCATGATCCTCAAGAGGAACGGTCCAGTACGCCTTGTTGTTTCGGAATGTGCGGTACATGGCGTCCCCCTCAAGCTGCCGCAGCTAGGATCACGCGGCCCTTGTGCTTGGGCGCGCGAATGTTGCTGCTATTGAATGGCTTCAGGGGAATGTTGGTGATCTGGCCACCCGTGAGCAGGTTGACCGCAACCGGTACGCCGTTCTCCCAGATTGCAATCGCAACCGCGTTTCCTTCGACGGGCGCTTTCAGCGCCCGCGTGTCTCTGGCCCCGTAGAACGGGCTCATGCTGTAGCGGCTTAAATCCCGCGTCTTGCGAGCAGCCTCACGCAGCGCAGCACCGCCCTTGGCATCAAGCTCGTCGAGCCAGTCCTGAGTGCTGATCGGCCTTAGGTCGCGCTCGGCGATATCGGGTTCTTTGAAGGTCAGGCTGTAGACGGTCTTGCCGACCTCCAACTTTGCTGAGGGCGCGTTGTCGTCCTGCTGGAACCAGCTGACCGCGATCTCGACCGGCCCGTCTTCCTCACCACCCACGTCATGACCATCTTCATGAGTAGCCGTCCTGGCATGGAGCGCCGCAGGCTCATGGGTCTGAGGCTCAGTGCCTTGGTCATGCGGCGAGCCTGCGAGCCTCATGGGCTGCGAAGCAAAAGTCATTGCGCCGTCAGGCTCATGGTTTGTTTGCTTTTGTTCCCATTCCATTACTTTAGGGTCAGGGGTCAGACTAGATGTAGCGCCAGACCCTATGTTCTGTGCGGCCTGAGACACTAGCTGTTGTGCCAGTGCCAATGCTTCGAGCGGAAAGGTAGCGGAAAGGCAGCGGAATGATAGCGTAATGGAAGCGGAAAGGTCGCGGAATGGGAGCGGAATGGCGGGCTGCTGAAGCGGAATACTTTGATCCATTCCGCTCCCATTCCGCTCCCATTCCGCTGGTAGGTCGTCGGCTGCGAGATCGTGGCCGAACCACTCAGGGTTCGTCTTGCGCGCATACTGGATTTGGTCACGTGTCAGGCGGATTTCGCCTTCAGGGCGCTCCACGCAAAAGCTGGTCCGCATGTTGATGTTGTCGATAAGCGAGTCCTTGAGCCGGGGGCTTAAAGCCTTCCCTGCTGCCAGCCAGCTTACGATGCGATCCATTACGCGCCGCGCAACGTGATCGTTTAGGTGATGCCCGGTGCCAAAGCTGTCATAGACTGCCCGGATCATCTTGGGCCATTTTGTGGCATTGTTTGCCATCTTATTTCTCCTCGTCATGGACGACCCGACTGCGCGGGTCCGAATACGCGCAGTCGGGTCTTGAAGTCGTCATGATGAGGGACGGAGCATACAGGGCCAGAGCTGCCATGAGCGGCAGCTTTTCGGACCTGCGCTCACAATGTTATTTAGCATTTTCGGGCAAAACCGCGCTCAAATGCCGTATATCTGGTATACGGGGATCGCGCGGCGGTTGTCATTATTCGTGGCGGGTCACGCGATGCAGGTAAGGCAGGATCGGAGCGCCTAAACACGCCGATCCTGCCCCTCAGACGCCCGTGTAAGGACCGGACGCCCGATCACGTATGCGGCTTAGTCTGAGGACTGCTCGTCCTCATCCTCGTCCTCGTCCTCGTCGTCAAACATCCACATCTCAGACGCAAACTCAACCTCGATGTATTCGGGAATATCGGCGAACGTTTTGTAATCAACCACTTCGACCTGCCCGTCGAACCACTTCCCGCAGAACTGCTCAGCCGGTTCGAAGAAGAAGGCCTCAACGTGCCAGCCCTGCCTCTTCATAGTTTCGAAGAAATCAATCGGAGCGATGTTTCGGTAACCCCAATCCATATCCACGCACCGTTCGTTCCTGCGAACCATATAGCCACTTACCGGGCGATTGTTGTCTTCCCAAACTGCGAAATAGCTTGGATCTACTTCGCCGGGTTTATCAGCAATCACGTTTTCGACATCCCTGTAATCCTCTCCCGCTGTAAATGCGGTCCAGAATTCGTCAGCTTCATCGACTGACGGCGCAGTCAGTGTCACGTGTGTTAGGCACCAGTTTGCCATTTCTTCCACTCTGGCGGCACACCTCAGAACGTTCCGAGGGCAAGACATCGGCAAAGACCCTGCCGCACTACTTCAATGATGCTTGGAGACGCGCCGAAGGAATCGAACCCACGGACTGACCATCGCGCGTCTTTTGGTCGTGATCGCTAACTGTGGAGGCTTGGCGTTTGCCATACTCGCCAAGCCCCACAGACGTTCATACAGGGGCCTAAGCCCTCGGGAGCATGTCAGGCGCGCTCAGTGGCTCCACACTTAGCGATCACGCCGGGCAATTTCCCGCAACTTCCGCGAGGCTTCAGCTGTCCGGGCTTGCTCCTCGTCCGATCGCTCCTCGTGGAGAAGGCTCCCAAGCACCTGAAGCTGCGCATGGTTCATAGTGTGGTCGATCAGGCTGGCCTCGCGAAGTTCACGTCTGAGAAGCGGCGGGTCATGCTCCACGTAGGACCAGAGATCATCCCAAGTTTTTTCGAAGCTCTCGATCGTCCTGACATCGAGACGAATGAACTTGCCTTTTTCCGAGTCGGGAACGCGAGCATCGAACGACTCCGCACAATTTTCAGCTGCTATCGAGACACGCTTTTCGATCTTTCTGCATCCCTTTGCCTGACCTCTTTTGCCGCGAGCGATCACGCGCTTTACTTCCGCCCAGTAATCTGCCGCGTCGGGTGAAAGACCGGCTCCATTCGCACTAGCGGTTTTGTTGAAGTTCCTCGCGTTACTGTCTTCGGTTTTTATGTCATCGACAACAGCCGCACCAAAATACGTTTTCAGCAGGGCCAAACTGTGCGCGAATTCAGGGTCTGCTTCCAAGGCACTGATCGCCAGTCGCGCAAGCGCGCGTTGTGTTTCTGTAATCATGATTTTTCCTCGCAGGGATAGCGGGACGGGGCAAACGCCCCGTCCCAAAGTGGTCAAGCTGCGGCGGCTTCAGTGACCGGCTTACGGCTGAGAATGGTCTTGGCCTGCGACTTGGTGACCTTAACGGTGCCAGATGCGTCGATGACCGGCTTCTTGCTGTTTTTGACGACAGCTAGGCTCAACTTCTCCCAGCTATCGGCGGCCAGCCTGGCCAGCTTGGCAGATGCATCAGTTTCGCTGATGCCCCGGAACGCAAACCCGTCGGCGGTTTTTTCAACGATGATGCTGAAAAACTGACCATCTTCAACGTCATCCGGCACAGCCAACTTTGGCAGCTTGAGCGCGCAATGCGGGCCATCGCTGAGGTACAAATCCCGCTGCGTGTTTTGCGTCTCGATCAGGCTAGGCTTACCCTCGTCGGCGATGCGGCGCTTGCGGACATTTGCTACAACCTGCGCACCACCTTTTGCCATGATCCAAGCTGCGGCGTCGGACTCGATCCCGGCGTCGGCCAGAGCTTCCATGGTGTGGAAGTAAACCGACATAGACCGGTTCGGCACCCAGCGGCGGTAATATTGCCCATCCAGAGCCTTGAACGTTTTGCTTTCATCGGGGTCTTCTTCGCCCCAGAAAGCGGCAATCCAAGGAGTAAACTCGCTAGTTTTGCCAGTAGCAGGAGGAATTTTGAAGCGGTTGAGCAGTGCTACTTGGTCATCTTTAGTAGCTGGTAGAAGTTGGTTGACGATAATCTCGTAAGCATCGCCTACCATTTGGGCCAAGGCTTTTCGACCCCGCGCATTGGCGTAGACTAGCTGCTGATTTTGGATGGTGGAAAGCAGCGTTGAGTTCACGACAGTTGCCGTGTTATTCGCATTATTCGACATGGTAGTCATTTCCTTCAAGCACACCGATGCCAACCCGAACATGCGCAAACATTTGCGCTCAGGATGCGAAGTCATGACGTTCCTCCATTGTTGGCTCATTCCAACGATAGTTCGCTCCACCCGTGTCTGATGGCCGTCTGTAGTCTTCGGGTGCTGCCCAAGGAGTCGAACCTTGGCGACCTCGCGGTCCACCACTCAGCACTGTTTCCGCTTCGCTAGGAAGCAGTTGGCACCGCCGTTGAAGGCGATGGGTTTTGTCTACGGGCAGGTTGAAACTTTGTCCAGCACTATTTTACATGTTCGTGTTGATTTGTTTGGGTGATGCTTTTGGGCAACAGTCATCGGTCCGCACACGAGCAGTATAGAAGGTATAGAGGGCGAATTGGGACACCACGCGATTCAGCCAATTCTTCAGCTAAACCGCGCGGGGTCGCACACTGTTGGATCGCTAAGTGCGGAGGGCTTACCGGACCACAGGTTCGAAGCGTTTTGCCTCGGGGAGCGGCGCAGGTTCGCCCCCGGTCTTCTTTTTCTCGTAGCGAACGCGCTGGACGCTGCGGATCGGAACGGCAAAGCGATCCGCTACTTCACGGCTTGTGCCCTGTGCCCCTTCGATCGCGGCGCGCAACTCAGGTGTGATCCACGGCTGCCGACAAGTGGTGGAATCTGGCAGCGTCTGCTTGCGGTGATTGCGGCGAGCCTCTTCAACCGACCATGCAGAAACATTGAACCGCTCAGCGACCTCGCTGCTCGTCCCTTCTGCCGCTACAATCTCAGCCAGCAGTGCGGGCGTGATGCGCTTGCGCCCTGCGGGGGTCAGCGTGTTCACCGCGCCATCGTTGCGCCAGTAGTCGCGGCGGATGCGGGCAATGGTGTGATCGGCCAGATCAAAGCGGTCAGCTAGGGCGCTCGAAGGCTCTGAGGACATGGCGATGACCTTCAACGTGTCCTCGCTCAACATCGTACATGCTGCCTTCTTTGGCGGCTTACCAAGCTGGCGCTTGCGCGTCTCGGGATTGAAGTACCACGTCTCATGATCTGTGGATGAGCTTTCGCGGGCGACGCGATTGAATTCCCTGAGGTGGTCGATAGTCATAATAGTATTTTAGCGCCTGACCGATCAGCGCGTCAGTAATCGCGCGACCAGAATGCCCATTTTTGACCCTTTTGACCCCGGGTTTGACGGGTCTCCCATAAGTAAGAGTGTTAACCATACGCTCATTGGAGAACATTATGACGACAAAACTTGCGATTACACCTTGGGACGAACACGGCATCACGAAGAAATACGTCCGAGCATCACCCTACGTTGCCAGCGTTGAAGCCGATCATCGCTTCCGGTCTATTCTCGATTACATCGACAACGCGGTGCGTCAGCTGCGCTTACATAGCGGACCACGGGGCATCCATTTTGGGGAATGGTCGGGCACGCAGAACGTAAAAAGCAACCTCAAGGCCAACCACGCCATGCTGCTGGATTATGACATCCGGCAGTTCGAGGAATTAAGGGCAGCGTGTGACCGCCTCAACGTTGGCCGCTTTTACATGACCACGGAAAACAAGGCTCGGAAGCAGAACACGATCAGCCTCGTCATCCCTTTTTCCGCACCTGTGGATGCTGCGACCTATGAGCGCGTGACATCCTGCATCGTCAAGGAACTGGACGTGTACGGCTTGGTCGTTGGCGTGCTGTCCTCAACATTCGTCACCAACATCCACGCGACGACGCTGACGGTTCATGAGCGCGGCCCGCTATTTGACGCGGAGGCTTTCAAGGTCCGCACGGCGCATCTGTATCGCCGCCAGGACGCCTCAAAATATTATCAGCAGACCCGGCCAGTATCCTTGAAGCCCGTCATCGAGCGCGAGAAGCCGCTTCGTACAAGTCATGACGGGTTGTTCGAGGGCCTGTAAACAAGCCTGAGACACAGTCTCAGACCCAAACAGCGATAACGGCATGCCGACATAAATATCGGCATGCCGTTGACCATCACACCCAATGTATCCGCAATGCGCTGCGCTTCGGGCGAGCCTATTGTTTTCCAGCTTCAGCTTTGTAGCACCCTTGGAGTGCCCGAGGACCTGACAGGTCGCTCGGTTGCTTTCTCGGTTTACGATATTGCTCGGGTTGAGTCATTTTATCTGCACGGCGTCAGCAAAAGCGATGCTTCAGGTCCGTTCTTCGAATGGGCAATCGACGGAACGCAGAGCAAAGCATTCTTCGAAAGCGGCAAGTCTCTTCGCTTCCAGATTGCCGAACGTTTGGACAACGGCATCGACGACATCGTTCGCGGCACGCTTACTATTGAGGAAGCTGCGCCTCGCGTTGACGATCTAAACTCCGCGCCCATCGCTCGCTTTGTAAGCCGCATCACGCGGAAGAACGATCCAGCGACGATCAACAGCCCGGTTTTTACGGTCACGGTCGCTGCTTTCAACCCCGGCGCAACTCCACT
This sequence comes from Microvirga sp. SRT01, assembly GCA_018139225.1. Taxonomy (GTDB): domain Bacteria; phylum Pseudomonadota; class Alphaproteobacteria; order Sphingomonadales; family Sphingomonadaceae; genus Sphingomonas; species Sphingomonas longa. Next base: position 417,049 of record JAGSNX010000003.1, on the reverse strand, counting down.
TCCATCGTGGACAGCGCAGCCCTCGATCACCGGCAGCACGATCAGCGGCCAAACGCTGACTGGTCAAGACGGCACCATTGCCAACGGCAGCGTCACAGGACGCCAGTGGCTGCGCGGCGGCACTGCGATCAGCGGCGCAACTTCGAACACCTACTTGCTTGTCTCGGCCGACGAAGGCCAGACGATCAGCTACCGCGTTACCGCTACTGGCGCTGGCGGCACCAACACTTCGGCCAGCCCAGCAACCGCGACCATTACGGCTCCTGCGGTCCCTGCTCCTGCATTTACGGTTCTGCCGTCCGCTACTGGCACCGGCATTGTCGGCCAGACCCTCACGGCGTCTGACGGTACGATCAGCAACGGCACCGTTTCGGGCCGTCAGTGGATGCGTGACGGCTCCCCGATCAGCGGAGCGACTGGCGCAAGCTACCCGTTGGTCAGTGCCGATGAAGGCAAAAACATTGCCGTCCGCGTCACGGCCACCGGCCCAAGCGGCAGCACCAGCGCGACCTCGAACGCGATCGCAGTAAGCGCAGCACCGGTTGCGCCCTCGATCACTACGGCTCCGGTCGTATCGGGTTCGAGCGTTGTTGGTCAGAGCCTTACCACCAACACTGGCATCTGGACTGCCTCTCCTACCTCTTACGCTTACCAGTGGTTGCGTGATGGTGCGGCGATCAGCGGTGCAACCTCAAGCACCTACCTGCTTGTCAGCGCCGATGACGGCAAAGCTGTAGCCTGCCGGGTTACGGCGACCAACGCCGTAGGATCGTCCTCCCCAGCTACCTCGAACAGCATCGCAGTTAGCGCGGCCCTTGCAGCGCCAACAAACACATCCGCACCTGTGGTTTCGGGCAGCGGTACGGTTGGCCAAACCTTGTCCTCGTCAGCAGGCGGATGGACCGGCAGCCCTACCTCTTACGCTTACCAGTGGACCCGCGATGGCTCGGCTATCAGCGGAGCAACGGCATCCACGTACACGCTGGTTTCGGCTGATGCGTCGAAGACGGTCTTGTGTCGTGTCACCGCTACAAACGCCGCTGGTTCGTCCTCGCCCACCGCATCGAACGCTATTGCCGTAGCTGCCGAACAGTCCGCTCTGCCCGCAATCACAGTTGCGGACTTTGTTGCCGCTGGTGACAGCCGCACGGCAAGCGGCGGTGGTTACTCAAACTCTGGTGGTACTGAAGGCGCAGGAGCCGCCATGGGCGCATCGGTTGCCGGTTGGTACGCACCAGCGTTTAAGAACCGCCTGCTCATGGGGCGTGACTGGAACTACGGCGTGGGCGCTGTAACGAGCCGCAACCTCACCATTCGTGCGCGGGTCGCAAACAATGCCTCCACCGGCAACCCGGCGCGTGACGAAACCAATGTCGCTTCGGACGTGGCTTACAACACCGGCACGCAAGGCAAGTATTCCCTGAACGGCCACCCTGCGCAGTTCACGGTTCACTTCATGGACGTAAACGACGGCAACCCGCCATTTTACACGTCACCTCTTGCGTCGATGATTGAAGAGTCCACGCAGATTGATGAGCGTCAGGCTGGTCGTCCCAACGGTGTCCAATACGTCCTCAACGGTATGCCCAAAGGCTCTACGCCAATCATCGGTGAGGCCAAAACTGTGGCATCGGACGGTAAGGTCAATGCTTCCTACTCGAACGGCTTCGTTGATGGAGAAAGCTGGGGCGAGACTGGTGTCGTTGCTGCCGATGGTATCAAGGTTCTATCCAAAACGACCGGAACGCCAAGCGAGGATCAATATTCCGTAACAGGCGGCGTCTGGACCTTCCACTCGTCGCGTATCGGGCAGACCGTCTACGTTAGCTATGCCTATCAGGCCTCAGGCGCGACCAGCACCTACATGCGGACCATGCGCAACTGGAAGAACAGCAGTTCGCCAGCGCCGTTTGTCGATCCCGATACCGGCGTCAGCTACGCAATCGCTGGCCTTCGCTACAATCGCCCTTTCATCCGCTTGGTGGACTCGTGGGGCGCAGTCGCGGACCTCACCCGCGATCCAACGGGCATGACCGCAATTCCCGGCGGCATGGACATTCTGGGCATCCATCAACATCCGCGCATGGCCTACTTTGGCGCATACAAGCCGCTCAAGGCCGCGTTTGAAGCCGACTACCCAGCTGCGCCCTCGCAGGACAATCCGCTTCAGGGAAACAACGGACAGCTTGCCACGGCGAATGGCGTTCTCAAGGTCTACAGCGGCACGCTACCCGGCGCGATGGCCAGCCACCCAACGGTTCGCAGCACGACGACCTTCCGCACGTTTCATACGTCTTCGGGCACCCAGCAGATCATCAGCAATGACGGGCAAGGCAATCTCTCGGCGACCGGCGTGACTGGCACCGTTGATGCGGCAGGAAATTACACCCTGACGTACACGACGGCTCTGGCAAACGGCGCGTTCCTGTATGCTGAGCAGGACAGCACAAACCACATCTACAATCCCTACTTTGATCCGGCTCAGGGTTCAGGCGTCATGCCTACTGCCACTGGCCTCACGGGTTCGATCCCGCGCGGCTGGACACTGACACTGCCAACAGCGGTTACGAACGCTCTCAATGCAGGAACGTTTACCCTCGACGTACAGCCCGTGGCGACCAGCGGCGGCAAGTATAAGATGGTCATGACCATGCAGGGTGCTATCGGCAGCAGGGTCACAATCACGCTCCAGAACGGCAACGGTCTAATTGGCCTTGCTGCGCGGATGAGCGCCGGTCAGCAGATCAGAACGGGCCGCACCCGCACGATCAAGCCGGGACCAAATGGCCGCTTTTACGGTTTGGAAGGACCCGGCAATGTCAGCAGCCGCATCTCTACCCCAACGGCTGTCAGCTTCCCGTCGCCTTCGGGTCCAGTGACCGCCACGCAGCACACCTCGACTGCTTTCAACGCGTCCAACACCTATCCATTCAGCGGCACCATTGTTGCTGATGCGGGTAATGCGTTTACGAGCATCGACATTACGCCGCCCATCGACACCACGAATTTCACCGACTTCGGCTCGCTGTTGACGACCCTCAACGTCGTCACTGACGGAGCCAAGCCAATCTCGGCCGTAATCGAGTTTTCGGACATCTGGGTTCGCGCAACGCCAAACTGAGGGTCTGGACAAAACGGATCAAAAGGAGAACATGGCGGCTCGGAGATTCGCCATGCCTTCTATCCAGACCCTCGCTTACCGTGCCTTGTCGCCGGTCCTTCACGCGATGCCCGCGACGGACCTTCAGGCCCTGTATTTTGAGTCTATCAGCCAAGGACCCAATGCGCTGCTTCAGCCTATCCGCGACGAGTTCGCGATCCGGGGCCTGAACCCATTTTGTGCGCTGGATGACCGCAACCAGCTGGCTCTCCCGCTTTGAGCCGTGGTCCAAGCGCCTCGCGATCTCGCTGATATAAATCGGGCTGGTGGCTCGCTTCGTGCGGAGTGCCGTTCGTGCTTTCGAGTAGCATTGTTCTCGCCCCCTGAACTCTCGGCCTACTTTGCCAAGAAGGGGTGGGATCAAAGTTGGTCAGCATTCCCCAAGCGGCTGCGCTGTCAATGCGGCACTCGAAACCCCAAGGTCACTTGGCTGGTCACTGAGCCGCCCCCCAGCGATCCCGTGCCTCCACGACCTCGCTTTGTGCGGAACAGCGTACCTCGCGCGCCACAAGGCATCAACCAGTCGGAGTGGGATCGCGCAGTGGATGATCGGGAAAGGCGCAGGCTTGTTCGACGCGCGCGAGGCTGACACCGAAATGCCAGGTCGTCTTTTTTCGGAGGCCTCTTGAACCCATCTCTTCCACCACCATGTTCGTGACGGCCCACGGGACACACCGCAAGGTGATACCAGTGCTGGGGCGCTACAGGAACAGTGGGAGGATTAGCCCTCACCGCCGTAAACATGCTTGGCGGGATCTTTCCCGCCGTTACTTGGGGTGCTCTCGCATCCGTCTATGTCTACCGGTACTTGGCGCCGGAATTCAAAGCTAAGAAGATCGATGTTACGACTATGACTATCAACAACACCCAGAGCAGAACGAGAAAGGCGGTAAATATGGCAAAATCGATCGGCCGCGAACTCGCGAAGGCAGCATCTATTACGGTGCTGTTTCACACGGTTGGTGTGGACGCACTGTCCCTGTAGCGCCCCACTATCCTCCCTCCATCATTTCATCGCCGGCCTTAGTGCCGGCTTTTTTTTGCCACATCCCGACGACAACCATAAAAACTGATGAAGACGCAGCGTTTGCGACGCTGGCCGAGGCGTTGTGTAACTGCCGCACGCTTGATCCGCGAGGGTGCGACGCTGGTCCAGAGCGCCGCCGACGTGCTGGAACTGCTGCGCCCGATCGATCCGCGCGCCGTCCGCTCTCCCGGCAGCGATTACACGCCGCCTCCGCCTGAGGATGCGAGCGACGCGGACCGGCGGCGGGTTATCGACCTGCTCGGCCCCGTGGCGGTGTCGGTCGACGAACTGATCCGGCAGGCGGGCCTGACCACGGCAGTGGTGCAGACCGTGCTGCTGGAACTGGAACTCGCCGGCCGCATCGAGCGGCACGCGGGCGGCCGCGTGAGCCTGATCTAGCGCCTGCGGCTCAGGCCGCCCCCAGCCTCGACAGTCCCTGCATCACCGCGATCAGCGCGTGGGCGGCGGTGTTGCGGCCCTCGGGCGGGCGGCCGGCGGCCAGCGGGGCGAGCTGCGCTTCGACGAAATCCTCGGGCCCACTATACGCCATCGTCCAGCCCGCGAACTGGCGCGCGGGGATCAGGCGATCGAGGATGACATCGATGCCGGTGTGCCGCGGATCGACGCGGATCTTGCCCATCAACTCCGCAATGGGCGCCAGCGGCCCCTCGATCACTTGGGCGAAATGCTTCTCGGTGAACATCAGCGCGCCGGTGATGCCGACCTCCGCGTTCCAGCCGCGCGACCAGTCGACGATATCCTGCACCCGCGACTCCTCGGCGGGCATGACCAGCGTGCTGCGGCTGACGTACAAAATCGAGCGGATCATCGGGTTCGCGTTACGCTATCTTGCGTGAACAAGGCGGTATGATGTCATAAAGCGATCATTGATGAACTAACCCAATCATATGTAAGGGATTTTAGACCGCAATCGGTATCACTTACCTATTGCAGTTGATCTTTTCGGATGGGCTGCGAACGGGAGCAGCGACCATGATCGAGCAACGCAACACTCTTGGCCCCTTCGTTCGGGTCCTGAAGCGGCGATTTGTTCTCGACGCCGCGGATGCGGACGCCGTTCTGACGCTGCCGCACACGCTGAAGCTGGTCGATGCGGGCCGCTACATCATCCGCGAGGGCGACCTGCCCAGCCACTGCATCATTTTGCTGAAGGGCGTCGCGTCGCGTCACAAGACGATGGGCGACGGTACGCGGCAGGTCGTCGGCCTGCACATGGAAGGGGAACCGATCGACCTGCATTACGCGATGCTGTTCCCCTCCGTCGACAACGTCCAGGCGCTGACACCCGTGGAGGTCGCGCTGGTGCCGCATCGCGCGATGCTGGACCTGATGCATTCGCGTCCGGCCGTCGCGGATGCGATCTGGACCGACAGTCTGGCGGGGTCGTCGGTGTTCCGGGAATGGATCGCCAATGTCGGGCGGCGCGGGGCCTATACCCGGCTGGCGCACCTGATCTGCGAGATGGCGCTGCGACAGGGCGCAGATATCAGCTCGGGAGCGTGCTCCTTCTACCTGCCGCTGACGCAGACGGACATGGCCGACGCGCTCGGCCTGACCAGCGTCCACGTCAACCGCACGCTGCAGGCGTTGCGCCGCGAGGGACTGGTCGAAACCAAGGCGAGGTGGGTGAAGATCCCCGACTGGACCGCGCTGGCGGATGCGGGCGATTTCTGCCCACGCTATCTGCAACTGTCGCGCGAGCACGCCTGACCGGAAATCGGGGCACAGGCTCGCAGCACGGCGGCGGATAGTTTCGTTGACAGAGGGTGGTGAGGCTCCCCACCCTCGCGCGTACACGTAAGGACTGTACAGAGCCCCCATGCAGCTAGTCATCGTCGAATCACCCGCCAAGGCCAAGACCATCGAGAAGTACCTGGGTTCGGACTACCGGGTCCTGGCATCCTACGGCCATGTCCGCGACTTGCCGCCCAAGGACGGCTCCGTGAATCCCGACGAGGGATTTTCGATGGAATGGGAAAACTACGCGGACAAGGCGAAGCAGTTGAAGGCCATCGCCGATCTGGCGAAGACCGCCGACCGCCTGATCCTGGCGACCGATCCCGATCGCGAGGGGGAGGCGATCAGCTGGCACGTGCAGGAGGTGCTGCGCAACCGCAAGGCGCTGCCCAAGGACGTGCAGCGGGTGACGTTCAACGCGATCACCAAACAGGCGGTGACGACGGCGATGGGCCAGCCGCGCGAGCTGGATAACGACCTGATCGATGCGTACCGCGCCCGCCGCGCCCTCGACTATCTGGTGGGCTTCACGCTGTCACCGGTGCTGTGGCGCAAGCTGCCCGGCGCGAAGTCGGCGGGCCGGGTGCAGTCGGTGGCGCTGCGCCTGATCGTCCAGCGCGATCGCGAGATCGAGGCGTTCAAGTCGCAGGAATATTGGTCGATCACCGCGCAGATGGAGCAGGACGGCACGCCCTTCACCGCGCGTCTGGTGCAGTGGGACGGCAAGAAGCTCGACCGGCTGTCGATCGGCGCGGAAGGCGATGCGCTGAAGGCGAAGGCCGCGGTCGAGGACGGTCGCTTCTCCGTCCAGACTGTCGAGACCAAGCCGGCGGGCCGCAATCCGCCGCCGCCGTTCACCACCTCCACGTTGCAACAGGAAGCCGCGCGCAAGCTGGGCTTTTCCGCCGATCACACGATGCGGATCGCCCAGGGCCTCTACGAGGACGGCGCGATCACCTACATGCGGACGGACGGCGTGCAGATGGACGGCAGCGCCATTTCCGCGGCGCGGCTGGCTGTGGCGAACCGCTATGACGCCAGCTACGTCCCCGACAAGCCGCGCCAGTACCAGACCAAGGCCAAGAACGCGCAGGAAGCGCACGAGGCGATCCGGCCGACCGATTTCGGCAAGGACAAGGTCGGCGGCGGCGATCATGCGCGGCTGTACGACCTGATCTGGAAGCGCGCGCTCGCCAGCCAGATGGCGTCGGCGCGGATGGAGCGCACGACGGTGGAGCTGGCGGACGGCACCGGTCGCAACCTGCTGCGCGCGACCGGTCAGGTCGTGCTCTTCCCCGGCTATCTCGCGCTCTACGAAGAGGGCACCGACGACAGCGCCGACGAGGACGCCCGCCGCCTGCCGCGTATGAAGGAAGGCGATGCGCCGGCGAAGAAAGCGGTCGACGCGGAGCAGCATTTCACCCAGCCGCCGCCGCGTTTTTCCGAGGCGTCGCTGGTCAAGCGCATGGAGGAACTCGGCATCGGCCGCCCCTCCACCTATGCGTCGATCATCAAGACGCTGAAGGACCGCGCCTATGTGCGGATCGAGAAGAACCGGTTCTTCGCGGAAGAATCCGGCCGGCTGGTGACCGCGTTCCTGGAGCGGTTCTTCGAAAAATATGTCGGGTTCGACTATACCGCCGAGCTGGAAGAGGAACTGGACGACGTGTCCGGCGGCCGTGCCCAGTGGCAGGCGGTGCTGGAGGCGTTCTGGCGCGACTTCAAGCCGCGCACCAGCGAGGTCATGGAACAACAGCCGTCCGCGATTACGGCCGAACTGGATCAATTTCTCGCGCCGTATCTGTTCCCGCAACAGGCGGATGGGGGCGATCCGCGACTGTGCCCGAATTGCGGCGCCGGGCGACTCGCACTTCGCGGCGGCCGATTCGGTGCGTTCGTCGCCTGCTCCAACTATCCGGAGTGCAAATATACGCGGCGATTCGCGCAAGGCGGCTCGGCCGACGAGGATTCCGGACCCGAGACGCTGGGCAATGATCCCGAGACGGGCCTGCCGGTGGAGCGCAAGTCCGGGCGATTCGGCCCGTATATCCAGCTCGGCGAGGGCAAGGAGGCGAAGCGCGCCTCGATCCCCAAGGACGTCGACCTCGATCTGGAGTGGGCGCTGAAACTGCTGTCGCTACCCCGCACGGTCGGCACTCATCCCGAGTCGGGCGAGCCGATCACCGCCTCGATCGGCCGTTACGGGCCGTATCTGGCGCATTCCGGGAAGTACGCGCGGCTGCAATCGACGGCCGACGTGTTCGAGACGGGCATGAACGCGGCCGTCGTCAAGCTGGCCGAGGCTGCTGCCGGCGGTGGCCGTCCGCAGCGCGGTGCGGCGCGTGCGCCGTTGAAGGAACTCGGCAAGCATCCGCGCACCGAGCTGGAGCTGAAGCTGATGGAGGGGCGCTACGGCGCCTACGTTACCGACGGCGAGACGAATGCGACGCTGCCCAAGTCGATCACGCCGGACCAGTTGACGCTGGAGGAAGCGGCGTCGCTGATCGACGCCCGCGCGGCGGCTGCCCCCAAGCCGAAGAAGAAGGCGGCGGCCAAGAAGGCGCCGGCGAAGAAGCCGGCCGCGAAGGCGGGAGCTGCGGCGGAGAAGAAGCCCGCCGCGAAGAAGGCGCCGGCGAAGAAGAAGGCGGCGGCCGAGTAGCGGCCTGAGCGTGGCTCCTCCCCGGCCAAGGCCGGGGTCCAGTTGCCACTCACTGCGTGAGACTCAGGAGCGCTTGCCAGACTGGGCCCCGGCCTTCGCCGGGGACGAATTCGGAGGTGGCTCGCGCCACTAGCAGGTCGCAGCGCACCGTGCTGTCGTCGTCGCCCCGCATTCCAACCACTGCATTCCCGCCTGCGCGGGAACTCAGCGGTTCAGGCTGCCAGCCGCCGCGTCATGCCCAGCCACGCCCGCGCCGCCGCCTGTGCGGTGGCGATTTCGCGTGCCGTCATGTCCTCGGCCACCTCGGCGCGCGCGTCCTGCGCGGCGGTGAAGCCGGACACGGCAGCGAGGTTAAACCATTTGTGCGCCTCGATCAGGTCGACGGCGACGCCGGACGTGCCGGTCTGATAGCAGATGCCGAGATCGTACAGCGCATCTCCGTCACCGGCGGCGGCATCGGCCATCCGGCTTTCGATCAGGAATTGCGCACTCTTGAGACTGTTGCCCATTGCTGGCCCCTTCGCTGCAAACGCTTGCAGTTCGTGGGACAACATGTGCGGGCCGACGCCTTCCCAAATGGTTAACGGCTTAACCTCGTTCGATTCGACGCGCGTTAGGGATGCTTGGTCATCAATTCGGTTCGATCGCGATATTGTCGATCAGCCGCGTCTGGCCCATGCGCGCCGCCGCCAGCAACCGGCGCGGCCGATCGGCGGCAGGATCGGGCGCGAGCGTCTCGGCATCGGCCAATGCAACATAATCGACCTCGAACCCCGCACCCATGAGTGTCGCGGTCGCATCCGCCAGCGCGGCGGCGGGATCGTCGCCCTTCGTGATCGCACGGGCCGCGATGCCCAGCGCGCGGGGCAGCGCCACCGTCTTTGCGCGCTCCCCCTCGTCGAGGTAGATATTGCGCGACGACAGCGCGAGGCCGTCGTCGTCGCGCTGCGTCGGCACGCCGACGACCTCGATATCGATGTCCAGATCGGCGACGAAGCGGCGGATCACCGCCAGTTGCTGGTAATCCTTTTCGCCGAAATAGGCGGCGTCGGCGCGGGTCTGGTTGAACAGCTTGGTCACCACCGTGGCGACGCCGTCGAAATGACCCGGCCGCGCCGCGCCGTCGAAATGGTCGCTGACGCCCGCGACGCTGATGTTCGTCGCGAAGCCCGCCGGGTACATGACCTCCACCGGCGGCAGCCACAACAGGTCGCAGCCCGCCTCCGTCAGCAGGCGCGTATCCGCCGCCTCGCGCCGGGGATAGCGGCCGAGATCCTCGTTGGGGCCGAACTGCTTCGGGTTGACGAAGATCGACGCCACCACCTTCGTACCCGGCCGCCGCGCCGCCTCGACCAGCGCCATGTGACCCGCGTGGAGCGCCCCCATCGTCGGCACCAGCGCGATCCGCGCGCCCTCTGCGCGCCATTCGCCGAGCACCGCGCGCAGGTCGGTCAGGTCGCGGACGGTACGCACGGGAAACTTCCTCTCGAAACGGGGGCCGGGGGCTTCTATGGAGAGGACGACCAACGATCAACACCAACGCGCAACAGGGGGGAACCCGGCATTGACCGCTGGCCCACATATCATCGTCTTCGCCAACGAAAAGGGCGGCACGGGGAAGTCGACGACGGCTGTCCACGTCGCGATCGCGCTGGCGGCGAAGGGCGCGCGCGTGGCGTGCTTCGACCTCGACCACCGCCAGCGCACCGTTGGCCGCTACCTCGACAATCGCGCCGAGACGATGCGGCGTCGCGGGGTCGAACTGCCGATGCCGCGCCACGCGACGCATGACGGGACCAGCGAGGCGTTCTTCGAGGATAACTGGCACCAGCTGGCCGAAGGGTCCGACTTCCTCGTCATCGACACGCCGGGGCGCGACGATCATTTCGCGCGCACCGCGGCGACGCTGTCGAACACGCTGGTCACGCCGATGAACGACAGCTTCGTCGATTTCGACCTGATCGGGCAGGTCGATCCTGACACCTATAACGTCACCCGCCCCTCCTTCTATTCGGAGCTGATCTGGGACGCGCGCAAGCAGCGGGCGCGGGCGGACGGCACCACGATCGACTGGGTCGTACTGCGTAACCGGCTCCAGCATATCGAGGCGCGCAACATGCGCCGCGTGTCGGATGCGCTGGCGCAGTTGTCCAAGCGGGTCGGCTTCCGCATCATTCCGGGGCTGGGCGAGCGCGTGATCTATCGCGAGCTGTTCCCACAAGGGCTGACGATGATCGACAGCCGCGAGTTCGGCGCGATGGGGCTGGCGCATGTCGCCGCGCGGCAAGAGCTGCGCGAGATGATGGCGGCGTTGCAACTGCCCGAGGCCGGTGCGGCCGAGCCCGCGCTGCCCGGCGTCGACCTCGGCGGGGTCGCCGCGTGAAGTTCCTCATCGCCATTCTCGTCATCTGGGCGGTCTGGACGTATCTGAAACCCAGCGGAAAGCGCCGCATGGCCGCCGACGAGGCGGAGGCGCGCGCGGTGCTCGGCGTCGGCCCCCGCGACGGCGCGGACGCGATCCGCGAGGCCCATCGTCGGCTGTTGTCGGGCGTCCACCCGGATCGCGGCGGCTCCGTCGAACTGGCGCGGCGCATCAACGCGGCACGGGATCGGTTGCTGAAGGGGTGAGCCACCGTTTCGATCCCACGATCCTGCGCGAATACGACATGCGCGGCGTCGTCGGGCGCACCCTGTTCGAAAAGGACGCGTATGCGCTCGGCCGCAGCTTTGCGACGCGGCTGCGGCACGCGGGCGGCACGCGGATCGCGGTCGGCCGCGACGGGCGGACGAGTTCGCCGATGCTGGAGGCCGCGCTGGTCGCAGGGCTGACCGCTGGCGGCGTCGATGTCGTGCGGATCGGCATCGGCCCCTCCCCCATGCTCTATTACGCCGAGGCGGTGCTGGACGTGGACGGCGGCATCCACGTCACCGGCAGCCATAATCCCAAGCAGGACAACGGCTTCAAGATGGTGCTCCAGCACCGTGCCTTCTTCGGCGAGGATATCCAGGATCTCGCCGCGCTGGCGGCGGATGGCGACTGGCTGGAAGGAGCGGGCAGCGTCACGGATGTCGATGTCTGCGGCGATTACGTGACGCGGCTGATGGCGGGCTATGGCGGCGGCACGTACCGGATCGGCTGGGACTGCGGCAACGGCGCGGCCGGGCCGGCGGTCGAGGCACTGACCGGGGTTTTGCCCGGCGAGCACCATCTGCTGTTCACGCAGGTCGACGGCGAATTTCCGAATCATCACCCCGATCCCAGCATCGATGCGAACCTCGCCGACCTGAAGGCGCTTGTCGCGCGCGAAGGGCTCGATTTCGGCCTCGCCTTCGATGGCGACGGCGATCGGATCGCGGCGGTCGATGCGCGCGGGCGGACGATCGCCGGCGACCAGATCCTCGGCATTCTGGCCGAGCCGCTGCTACGCGAACTGCCCGGCGCGACGATCGTCGCCGACGTGAAATCGGGTCAGGCGCTGTTCGACCGTATCGCCGAACTCGGCGGTACCCCGCTGATGTGGAAGACCGGCCACGCAACGCTCAAATCCAAGATGCTGGAGACAGGCGCGCCGCTGGCGGGCGAGCTGTCCGGCCACCTGTTCTTCGCGCAGGACTATTACGGCTTCGACGATGCGCTCTACGCCGCGGTGCGCCTGATCCGCGCAGTGCATCTGTCCGGCCGGTCGCTGACCGAACTGGTCGATGCGATGCCGGCGGTGGAGCGCACGCCCGACCTGCGCATTCCGGTGGCCGAAACACGCAAGGTCGGGGTCGTCGCGGAGGTTCGCGATCGGCTGATGGCGCAGGGTGTTGTGGTGGACGAGACGGACGGCGTGCGCGTCACGAGCGACAGCGGCTGGTGGCTGCTGCGCGCCTCGAACACGCAAGGGGCGCTGACCGTGCGCGCGGAGGCGGCGGACCGCCCCGCCCTGCTGGGCCTGCTCGCCACCGTCGAGGCGACGCTCGCCGACAGCGGCGTCGACATCTCGCTTTCGGACCTGCTCGACCCCACATGACCCGCATGGCTTCCCGCTCGCAACCGACCCTGATCCGCGTCATCGACCTAGAGACCACCGGCAATTCCCCACCCGCGCATGGCGTGTGCGAGGTCGGCTGGCAGGACGTGGCGCAGGGGCCGGACGGGCGCTGGGAGCTGTACGGAGACGGGGGCAACATTCTCGTCAATCCCGGCCGCCAGATCCCGCCGATCACGATGGCGATCCACCACATCCGCAACGAAGATGTCGAGGATGCGCGCTGGTGGCACGACGTCGCGCGGCCCGTGCTCGACCCGTGGCCGCGCCGCGTCGCCCTCGCCGCGCACCGCGCCAGTTTCGAGGAGCAGTTCTGCACGCCGTCGCTGACGCACGGCGCCGACTGGATCTGCACGTGGAAATGCGCGCTACGGCTGTGGCCCGACAGCCCCAGCTTCTCCAATCAGGTGCTGCGCTACTGGCGCAATCCGGAGGGGATGATCCACGAACGGGGCCTGCCGGTGCACCGCGCCTTCCCCGACGCCTATGTCACCGCGCATCACCTGCGCGACCAGTTGAACGAGGCGTCGGTCGCGCAGTTGATCCAGTGGTCGAAGGAGCCGGGCCTGCTGCCGCGTGTCCGCTATGGTCCCGATCGCGGCAAGGAATGGCGCGAGATCGAGGAGGAAAGCCTGGTCGGGTTCCTGACCGACCGCGACCCCGACATCCGCTACACCGCGGAAACCGAGATGGCCCGCCGTCGCGGCGGCGGCCATATCGGTCGGATGACGCCGCAGGACCTGCTGCTGTGACACTCCTGCTGTAACGCTATCGTACCGAAGGGTGGCGTTTGCATCGTCCTGCGGTAAAGCGCTTGCATGGCTCGGGCTTTCGACAAGGTCGCGGTATCGGAGGAACGGTTCGGCCGCGCGCTGGTCGCGTTCGTCGCGCTGGGCTTCGGCCTGCTGATCGCAGCGGCGGTCGCGGTCGGCTGGAACACGGTCCGCACGAGCCAACACACCGAACGGGTCGCGCATACCCAGATGGTGCGGCAGGCGATCGCCGACCTTCAGGTCGACCTGGAACAGTCCGAAACCGCCCGGCGCGGCTATCTGTTAACGGGCAAGCCGCTGTTCTTGACCGCCTATCGTACGACGGGCGGCGTCATTCCGGGACGGTATCGCCTGATCCGCCAGCTGGTCGAGGACAATCCGGCCCAGATCGCACGGCTCGATCGCATCGTGCCACTGTTGCAGCGGCTGACGGTGCTGCGGGCCAAATCGATCGCGTTCGGAGAGGCGGGCCGATTGACGGCGGCGCAGCGGGAATTCTCGGGCGACGCCAGCGTGCCGCTGATGCGCGCGATCCGCTACCGTCTGCGCGCGATGGCGAGCGGGGAAGCGGCGCTGCTGGCGGTTCGCACCGCGCAACAGGCGAACGCGGCGCGGCTGTTCTACATCATGGCCGGCCTCGCCTCCGTGCTGCTGGCGATCGTCGCGACGCTGACGCTGACCGTCGTCGTCCGCAATACGCGCGCGCTGACCGCCTCGCGCGATGACCTGCGCCGGCTGGCGGGATCGCTGGAGGACCGCGTCACCGAACGCACCGCCGACCTCGCGATGGCGAACGAGGAGATCCAGCGCTTCGCCTATATCGTCAGTCACGACCTGCGCTCGCCGCTTGTCAACGTCATGGGCTTCACCGCCGAACTCGAGGCCGCCGCCGCGCCGCTCGGTGAGCTGGTTACGCGCGCGGAGGCGGAGGCGCCGCAGATCCTGACCGAGGAGGCGCGGCTGGCGGCGCGCGAGGACCTGCCCGAGGCGCTGGGCTTCATCCGCACCTCGACCGCCAAGATGGACCGGCTGATCAACGCCATCCTGCAATTGTCGCGACAGGGGCGGCGGACGCTCGCACCCGAGCCGCTCGATCTCGTGGCGTTGTGCGACACCGTCATCGGCGCGATCCGCCACGTCATCGACGATCGCGGCGTCACCGCCACCGTCGTGCGGCCGATGCCGACGATGATCGCCGACCGTGTCGCGGTGGAACAGATCCTGTCGAACCTGGTCGAGAACGCGACCAAATACCTGCATCCCGGCCGGCCAGGCACAGTGACGCTGTCGGCTCGCAAGCATCTGGGCCGCATCGTCATCTCCGTCGCCGACAACGGCCGCGGCATCGATCCGCGCGATCACCAGCGCATCTTCGACCTGTTCCGCCGCTCCGGTACGCAGGACCAGCCCGGCGAGGGGATCGGGCTGGCCCATGTCCGCGCGCTCGCCTATCGGATGGGCGGCACCATCTCGGTGGAATCGGCGCTTGGCGAGGGCGCGACGTTCCACCTCACACTGCCTCAGGACCAGACCGTATGAACGCTCACGGCCAACCCCACCGCCCCGTCGGCATCGTGATGATCGAGGACGACGAGGGCCATGCCCGTCTGATCGAAAAGAACATCCGCCGCGCGGGCATCAACAACCCCATCCGCCATTTCACCGACGGCGGCACCGCGCTGCGCCATTTGTTCGAGGATGTGGACGGCCCGGCCAAGAACGGCCCCGCGCTCGTCCTGCTCGACCTGAACCTGCCAGACATGAGCGGCACCGACATCCTGACGCGCATCAAGGCCGAGGACAGCCCGCTCCGCCGCGCCCCCGTCGTCGTGCTGACCACCACCGACGACAAGGTCGAAATCCAGCGCTGCTACGATCTGGGCTGCAACGTCTACATCACCAAACCGGTGAACTATGAAAGCTTCGCACAGGCGATCCGCCAGCTCGGCCTGTTCCTGTCGGTAATCCAGGTGCCCGAGGTCGAGTGACGCCGCCGCGCATCCTGTTCATCGACGACGATGCCGGATTGCGCCGGCTGGCGACGCGCGCGCTGGAACGGCGCGGCTATCACGTGACGACGGCGGACGGCGGAGAAGCCGGGATCGCGCTGGCGGGCGAGGGCCAGTTCGACCTGATCGCGGTCGACCATTACATGCCCGGCATGGACGGCATCGAGACGCTGGAGCGGCTGCGCAAGATCGCCGGCTCGCCGCCGGTCGTCTACGTCACCGGATCGGAAGAGGGCCGCATCGCCGTCGCTGCGCTGAAGGCGGGCGCGGCCGACTATGTGGTGAAGACGGTCGGCGACGACTTCTTCGACCTGCTCGCCGCCGCGTTCGAACAGGTGCTGGCCCGCGATCGGCTGGAGCGTGGCAAGAAGGCGGCCGAGGACGAACTGCGCGCCAGCAATGCCCGGCTGGAGGCACTGCTGGTGGAGGTGAACCACCGCGTCGCCAATTCGCTGCAACTCGTGTCGGCGATGGTCGGGTTGCAGGCGGGTGCGCTGACCGATCCGGGCGCGCGCGATGCGCTCGAGGATACGCAGCGCCGCATCCGCGCGATCGGGCAGGTGCATCGCCGCCTCTACACCTCGAACGATGTCGAGGGCGTGGACATGCAGGATTACCTGACCGCGCTGGTCGACGAGCTGGCGGAGACATGGTCGACCGACTCCGCACCGCGCGCGCTCAGCCTCGCGGTCGAGCCGATCCGCCTGCCGACCGATCGCGCGGTATCGCTCGGCGTGATCGTGACGGAACTGGTCACGAACGCCTGCAAATATGCGTACGGCCCTGACACCGCCGGCGAAGTCCGGGTCGCGCTGACCCGCGACGGCGAGGACCGCTTCACGCTGGCGGTGGAGGACGATGGCTGCGGCTTGCCCGCCGATGCCGCGCCGAAGGGTACCGGGCTCGGCACGAAGCTGATCCGGGCGATGGCGCAGAGCCTGCACGCGGCGGTCGAGTACGACCCCGGCTATGCGGGCGTCCGCGCGACGTTGACGGCGGCGATGGGCTAGGCGGTCCGCCTGTTGCTGACGCGCAGCCATTCCATCGTCATGCCGGGCTCGTCCCGGTATCCACTGTCCCGCGAACCGGACGGGCGGTTAGTGCCCGACCCCGCGGCCGTGGTGACCCGTCCGGCATGACAGCAAGGGCGATACGGGTACCCCGCCTGCTTCCTCCCCTTCAGTCACCGGGGGTGGGCGGAGCATCGGTTGTGTTGCTCGCGGCAAAGCCCCACTCCTCCCTGAAGGGAAGGGAGCAACAGGGCTTCAAACGTCCAGATTGGCCACGTTCAGCGCATTGTCCTGAATGAACTCGCGGCGGGGTTCGACGACTTCGCCCATCAGCTGCGTGAAGATCATGTCGGCGGCGGATACGTCCTCGCTCGTCACGCGCAGCATCGTGCGGTTCGACGGATCGAGCGTGGTTTCCCACAACTGCTCGGCATTCATCTCGCCCAGCCCCTTGTAGCGCTGGATCGCCAGACCCTTGCGCCCCGCGGTCAGGATTGCGTCGAGCAACTGCGACGGTCGCGCGACGCGGCTCTCGCCACGGCCCAGCGTTCCTGCGGGGACCGGAGCCTCCGCCGTGCCGATCTGGCCCTCGCTGCCATCGTCTCCATCCTCGTCGCCGTCGTCGGCGAGCGGCGCATCCTCGACGACCGGTGCCGCCGCACCGCGCAGGGGCGACAGCTTCGCCTGCTGCGCGAAGCTCGCGGCCTGTTCCGCCGCCAGCGTGTGCAGCTTGCGCGCCTCCGCCGACGAGATGAAGCTGGCTTCGACGATGTGGTGGTCGGTCACGCCGCGCCACAGCCGTTCGAAATGGATGCCCCCCTCTTCGGTCAGCCGCGCAGACCAGCGCGCCTCACCCAGATCGCCCGACTCCAGCCGCCGCGTCACCTCCGCCACCGTCGCCGCGCGCTGTTCGCGCGACAGCGTCGGGTCGAGCGCGCCGGCCAGCGCCAGCACCTCGATGATCCCCGCGTCATACCGGCGCGGGACGTAGCGCATCAGCGTCCGCATCCGGCGCGCGTGATCGGTCAGGTCGCGCAGGTCGGCGCCCGTGCGCGGGCCCGCCGACGTCTCCAGCACCATCATCTGCACGCCCGCATCGACGAGGTAATCGTCGAGCGCGGCATCGTCCTTCAGATAGACTTCCGACCGGCCCTTGGTCGCCTTGTACAGCGGCGGCTGCGCGATGAAGAGGTGACCGCGGGTGATGAGTTCCGGCATCTGCCGATAGAAGAACGTCAGCAGCAGCGTGCGGATATGCGCGCCGTCGACATCGGCGTCCGTCATGATGACGATCTTGTGATAGCGCAGCTTGTCGGCGTTGAACTCGTCGCGACCGATGCCGGTGCCCATCGCCTGGATCAGCGTGCCGATCTCCTTCGAGGAGATCATGCGGTCGAACCGCGCGCGCTCGGTATTCAGGATCTTGCCCCTGAGCGGCAGGATTGCCTGGAAATGGCGGTCGCGGCCCTGCTTCGCGGAGCCGCCGGCGGAATCGCCCTCGACCAGAAACAGCTCGGACTTGGCGGGGTCGCGCTCCTGACAATCGGCGAGCTTGCCGGGCAACGAGGCGATGTCCATCGCGCCCTTGCGGCGGGTCAGTTCGCGCGCGCGCTTGGCCGCCTCGCGCGCGGCGGCGGCGTCGATGACCTTGCCGACAATGCTGCGCGCGTGCGCCGGATTTTCGTCCAGCCATTCGGCCAGCTTGTCCGCCATCAGCGATTCGAGCGGCTGGCGGACCTCGGACGACACCAGTTTGTCCTTGGTCTGCGACGAGAATTTGGGATCGGGCAGCTTGACGGAGACGATCGCGGTCAGCCCCTCGCGCATGTCGTCGCCGGTCAGCGACACCTTCTCCTTCTTCAGCAGCCCCGATTTGTCGGCATAGGTGTTGAGCGTGCGCGTCAGCGCGGCGCGGAACGCGGCCAGATGCGTACCGCCGTCGCGCTGCGGGATGTTGTTGGTGAAGGCGAGGACGTTTTCGTAATAGCTGTCGTTCCACTCCAGCGCGACGTCGATGCCGACCTCGTCCCGCTGGCCGTGGATCGCGATCGGCTCCGGGAACAGCGGCGACTTGGCGCGATCCAGCCACTTCACGAACGCGGCGATGCCACCCTCGTAATACAACTCCACCGTCTTCGGCTCGTCATGGCGCGCATCGGTCAGGAACAGGCGGACGCCGGAGTTCAGGAACGCCAGCTCGCGGTAACGGTGCTCCAGCTTTTCGAAGTCGAACTCGACGATCTTGAAGGTCGCAGGGCTGGGCAGGAAGGTGACGCGCGTCCCCTTCTTGCCCTCCGCCGGGCCGACTACCTTGAGCGGGGCGACCGCATCGCCGAACGCGAAGCGCATGTAATGCTCCTCGCCGTCGCGCCAGATCGTCAGGTCGAGGAACTCGCTGAGTGCATTGACCACCGACACGCCGACGCCGTGCAGGCCGCCCGACACTTTGTAGGCGTTGTCGTCCGACGTGTTCTCGAACTTACCGCCGGCATGAAGCTGGGTCATGATGACCTCGGCGGCGGAGACGCCCTCTTCGGGGTGGATGCCGGTCGGGATGCCGCGACCGTTGTCGGTGACCGACACCGATCCGTCGGGGTTCAGCGTGATGTCGATGCGGTCGCAATGCCCGGCCAGCGCCTCGTCGATGGCGTTGTCGCTGACCTCGAACACCATATGGTGCAGGCCCGACCCGTCGTCGGTATCACCGATATACATGCCCGGCCGCTTGCGCACGGCGTCGAGGCCCTTCAGCACCTTGATCGAGGAGGCGCCATAGTCATTGGTGTTCGGAGCGTTCTGGGGGTCGGTTGCCATGCCGAGCATATAGGGATTCGGGGCGTGTAACGAAAGCGAAATGGCTTTTGCGCGTCAGCCGAGCGCCACGCGGGTCGCCTCCGCACCGATCGCGTCGAACAATGCAGGCTCGGTGCCCGTCATCCAGGTCTGTCCACGGCCCGCCAGCCGGTCGAACAGCGCGGCGCGGCGGAGCGGATCGAGATGCGCAGCGACCTCGTCCAGCAGCAGCATCGGCGCGCGCCCGGTCCGTTCCGCCACCAGCTCGGCATGCGCCAATACGATGCCGAGTAACAACGCCTTCTGCTCGCCCGTCGATGCCAGCGCCGCCGCCTGCCCCTTGTCGAGGTGCGTCACGGCGAGGTCGGCGCGGTGTGGGCCGGAGAGAGTCCGCCCCGCCGCCGCATCGCGCCGCCGCCCGAGCGCCAGCGCGCGCTGAAACGCGTCCGGTTCCACCGCCTCCCCCTCCAGCGCCAGCCCGGCGCGCGCAAACGGTCCGAGGGGCGCGGTCGCCAGCCGCTCCGCCAGCAGCGTGACGGTCGCGACGCGGGCGGCGTCCAGCGCGGCGCCATGCTCGACCATCCGCGCCTCCAGCGCATCCAGCCAGCTCGGGTCGGCAGGACGCTCGTCGGCGAACAGCCGGTTGCGCTCGCGCATCGCGGCTTCGTAGCGGGTGGCATGGACGGCATGGCCGGGCGACAGAGCCAGCGTCAGTCGGTCGAGGAAACGGCGGCGCTCCCCCGCCGGCTCCACGAACAGCCGATCGGTGGCGGGGGTCAGCCACAGAACGGTCAGCCATTCCGGCAGCGTGGTCGCTGCGGCGGTCGCGCCCTGCACGCGCACGACGCGGCGCTCCGGTGCGGAGGCGAGCGTACCGGTCGCGATCTCGACATCGCCGGCCACCGTCGCGGCGACGCCGAACCCGCCCGCACCGTCCTGCCGCGCCATCGCCGACAGGCTCGCACGGCGCAGTCCGCGGCCGGGAGCGAGCAGCGACACCGCCTCCAGCACGTTGGTCTTGCCCGCACCGTTCTCCCCCGTCAGCACCACGAACCCCGCACCGGGCGACAGCGTCAACGCGGCGTGATTACGGAAATCGGTGAGGGTGAGGCGGGCGATCAAGATCGGGCGGGATGGACCGGGACGCCGAGAGACGTGGCGGCAGCCGCAAAGTCGATGTCGAACGTCGCCAGATCGCACCGGGCGTTCAGAACGGCAGCCATATGGAGCGCGTCCCCGGCCCTTAATCCTTTCGGTCCAGCATCCACAAGATCCGCAGCAGCGAGGAAATCCTTCGCCCCTAGCGGGATCAGAGCGAAATCAGCTCGCAAGTTCGTCCAGGCGTGCTCGACGATGTCCCTGAAAACACGGTCGATTGCTCCTCGGCGAAACTTCATCGCGATCGCACTGCTGAATTCCGTCAGGGTCCAGTCGCTGATGGCCAAAGCGCCGCGATCCTGCGCCAACAGCCAGGATCGCGCGATCGCAGAATGCGCTTCGCTGGTCAGCGCCGCGACAAGGAGCGACGTATCGCAATAAATCACTAGTAGCGGGCCTGCCGCCGCATCTCGGCCACGCTGTCGATGGGATCGACGGGCAAGTCCTTGATCGATTCGAAATACGCTGAAAGATCGAATCTTTTACCCGCGGCCCCCTGCTCCGATGCGGGGACGAGCCGGGCAACGACATGTCCGTCTCGCGCGATCTCGATGCTTTCGCCCGCCTCCGCTCGTCCGATCAGATCGCCGAATTGCTCCGCCGCGTCGCGGATTGTGTAAGCATCCATAGCCGTCGCCTCCGCGCGCAATCTATGCGCGGAGGCTCGACACCGCAATCATACCCGCATCGGCATCAGCACGTAGAGCGCCGGGCTCTTGTCGTTCTCGCGGATCAGCGTGGGGGCGGCGGCGTCCGCCAGATGCACTTCGACCAGATCGCCGTCGATCTGGCCGAGGATGTCCATCAGATAACGGCTGTTGAAGCCGATCTCGAACGGCGCGGCGATATAGTCGCCGGGGACTTCCTCCGCGGCGGTGCCGTTTTCGGGGCTGGTCACCGAGAGCGTGATCTTGTCGCGGTCGAGCGCCATCTTCACCGCGCGGGTTTTCTCCGTCGCGATCGTGGAGACGCGGTCGACGCCCTGCATGAAGCTCTTCGGATCGAGCTTCAGGATCTTGTCGTTGCCGGTCGGGATGACGCGCGAGTAATCGGGGAAGGTGCCGTCGATCAGTTTCGACGTCAGCAGCGCGCGGCCGAGATCGAAGCGGATCTTGGTGCCGGACAGCGACACGCCGACCGAGCCGTCGACCTCGTCGAGCAGCTTGCGCAGCTCGGCCACGCATTTGCGCGGCACGATCACGTCGGGCATGTTCTCCGCACCCTCGGGGCGCGGCAGCGTGACGCGCGCCAGCCGATGGCCGTCGGTCGCCGCCGCCTTCAGCACCGGCTCCGACCCGTCGCCGCCCGCGACGTGCAGGAAGATGCCGTTCAGGTAATAGCGCGTCTCCTCCGTGGAGATCGCGAAGCGGGTCTTGTCGATGATCTGCTTCAGCGTCTCGGCCGGCAGTTCGAACTGCGTCGGCAGCTCGCCCTCGGCGATCACCGGGAAATCGTCACGCGGCAGCGTGCCGAGCGAAAAGCGGGCGCGACCGGCGACGATCGTCATCCGCCCCTCGGCCGCGGACAGCGACACCTGACTGCCCTCGGGCAGCTTGCGCGCGATGTCGAACAGCGTGTGCGCGGACACGGTCGTCGCGCCCGGCTGGTCGACGGCGGCCTGCACCGACTCGTTGATCTGAAGATCGAGGTCGGTCGCCATCATCTTCAGCACGCCCTCCGCCGTCGCTTCGAGCAGGACGTTGGAGAGGATGGGTATGGTGTTGCGCCGCTCCACCACGGACTGGACATGGCTCAGCCCCTTCAGGAGCGTCGCGCGTTCGATCGTCGCCTTCATCATGATCCCCCGGGCCCGCTTCCGGCCGAAATGACGGTCAGTCCTAGCCGAAACATCGGCTTGGGCAAGGTGGGAGTCGCGATCGGGACGCTGGAAATATGCGGTTACCCGCGCCCCGACGCGCCGACCCGGCCACGAAGGTCCCGAAGATCGCGGGATCGCACGCAGCCGGGACGGCGGCACGGCTCATCGCCCGTCATACCGCATCCGTCCGGCTGTAGGACAGCGCCCAGCCGCCGAAAGCCGTTGCATTGCGCGCATCGCCGCCGGAAAGCAGGAGGATGCGGCAGGGTCGGGACTTCATCGCGCGCCACGGCGAGACCGTGTTCAACGCCGCCGCCCGGTTGCAGGGCGACGCGCCGCACACGCCGCTGACCCGCGCCGGCTTCGCGCAGGCGGATGCGATCGGGGCGGCGCTGCTGGCGCATCTGGGGCCGTCGCCGCGGCTGGAACTGTGGGCATCGCCGACCGGCCGTGCGCTCCAGACGCTGGCGATCGTCGCCGAGCATCTGGGGCTGGACTGGCACGCGGCGCGCACCGACGTCCGGCTGGTGGAGATCGGCACCGGATCATGGGGCGGGCGCAACTATGCGGATGTCGCGGCCGAGCACGGCGGATCGATCGTGCGCGCGGATGGGGCGCTCGCCGTCGCGCCGGAAGGGGAGACCTATCCGATGATCGCGGCGCGCGTCGGCGGCTGGCTGGCCGACAGCGACTCGCCCGGCGACCGGCTGGTCGTCATGCACGGCATCTCCAGCCGGGTGCTGCGCGGCGTCATGACGGGGCTGCCCGACGATGCGGAACTGGGCGCACCGATCGCGGCGGGGCTGCCGCAAGGGTCCGTCGTCATGATCGCTGGCGGTCGCGAGACCGTGATCCACCGCGGTAGCGGACGTGCACCGGCATGAAGGCGGTGGCGCTGCTGTTGCTGCTCGTGGCGGGACCCGCGGCGGCGCGCGAGACGATCGGTGTGTACAAAGGCTGGGCGGCATTCCGCGATCCGGACCGCTGCTACGCCATCGCGCAGCCCGTCGTCGCGGGCGGCGCAGCGCGCTGGCGACCGTTTGCCAGCGTTGGCAACTGGCCCGCCAAGCGGTTGCGCGCCTCGCTCCATGTCCGGTTGAGCCGCGAACGCAGCCGCGCCGCACCGGTGACGCTGACGATCGGCGAGCGCCGGTTCGAACTTGTCGGCAACGCGGTCGACGCCTGGGCCGCCGACGCCGCCAGCGACCGCGCGATCGTCGCGGCGCTTCGGTCGGGCCGCAGCATGAGCGTGGAGGCGGTCGGCGCGAGCGGCCGTCCGTTCGCCGACAGCTACGCGCTGAGCGGCGCCGCGACCGCGATCGACGCCGCCGTGCTGGCGTGCGCGGGGTAGCGCGGCTTCGCCGTAAACGCCCCCGTCCGAGCCGAGCCATCCACGACCGTCCGAGCTGGTGGAGGGCTGCCCTTAGACAGGCTCAGGGCGCACGATTGGCGATTTCCAGACGATGATGCACCAGTGGCGATGACCCCGATTTTCTGCTAAACGCGCCCGATGCTGACAGCTTCGTCGCCCCCCATGCCCATTCCCGGGCATATCGATCCCGTGCCCGTTCCGCGCAATCTGGCACCGCGTCCCGACGGTCGTGTCGACCTGATCGGCCTGTCCAAGGACCAGCTGCGCGAGACGCTGTCCGCCGCCGGCATGGAAGCGCGTCAGGCGAAGCTGCGCGCGAAGCAGATCTGGCACTGGCTGTACAATCGCGGCGCGACCGAGTTCGCGCAGATGACGGATATCGCCAAGGCGCAGCATCCGTGGTTGACCGAACGCTTCGTCGTCGGCCGGCCGGAGGTGGTCGAGGCGCAGGTGTCGACCGACGGTACGCGCAAATGGCTGCTGCGGTCGCCGGACGCACAGGATTACGAGATGGTGTTCATCCCCGACGCGGATCGGGGAACCTTGTGCGTTTCGAGCCAGGTCGGCTGCACGCTCAACTGCACCTTCTGCCACACCGGCACGATGCGGCTGGTCCGCAACCTGACCGCGGGCGAGATCGTCGGTCAGGTGATGCTGGCGCGCGATTCGCTAGGCGAATGGCCGTCGCAGCCGGAGGGGCGGATGCTCACCAACATCGTCATGATGGGCATGGGCGAGCCGCTGTACAATTTCGACAATGTCCGCGACGCGCTGAAGCTGGTGATGGACGGCGACGGACTGGCGCTGTCGAAGCGGCGGATCACGCTGTCGACGTCGGGCGTGGTGCCGATGATGGCGCGCGCGGGCGAGGAGATCGGCGTCAACCTCGCAGTGTCGCTGCACGCGGTGACCAAGGACGTGCGCGACGAGATCGTGCCCCTCAACCGCAAATACGGCATCGAGCAATTGTTGCAGGCGTGTGCCGACTATCCCGGCGCCAACAATGCACGCCGCATCACGTTCGAATACGTCATGCTGAAGGACAAGAACGACAGCGACGCGGACGCGCGCGAGCTGGTCCGGCTGCTGCGCCATTACGACCTGCCGGCGAAGGTCAACCTGATCCCGTTCAACCCGTGGCCGGGCGCGGAATATGAATGCTCCACGCCGGAGCGGATCCGCGCGTTCTCCGACATCGTGTTCGGCGGCGGTATCTCCGCCCCCGTCCGCACGCCGCGCGGGCGCGACATCGACGCCGCCTGCGGCCAGTTGAAGACCGCCGCCGAGAAGAAGAGCCGCGCACAGCTGGATCGCGAAGCGGCAGAGGCCGCTGCGGACGAGACGATCGAAGCCGCCGCGCTTGCTTGACGTCATGACGATCGCGCTCGCCGCCGGGGCGGGCGTGGTCGGCGGGGCGATGAACGCGCTGGCGGGGGGCGGCACCTTCGCGACGATGCCCGCGCTGCTGGCGATCGGCACGCCCGCCAACATCGCCAACGCCACGTCGAACCTAGCGCTGATGCCGGGTGCGGCGGCGAGCGCGTGGACGTTCCGCGATGAATTGCGGCCGGTCGGAGGCGTGTCGGTGCGGATGCTGGCGGGCATCACCTTCGCCGCCGGGCTGACGGGCAGCGCGTTGCTGGTGGCGACGCCCGCCGCCGCGTTCGACGTGATCGTGCCGTGGCTGCTGCTGATCGCATTCCTGGCGATCGCGTTCGGCGCGCGCCTGTCGGACTGGTTGCGCCAGCGCGTGACGATCGGGCGCACGACGCTGTTCGTCGCGCAGGCGTTGCTCGGCACCTATGGCGGGTATTTCGGCGGCGGCGTCGGGATCATGACGACCGCAACCTATGGATTATTGGCGGGCGAGACGCCGCGGACGATGTTCGCGCCGCGCACGCTGATGCTGACGACGGCGAACTTCGCCGCGGCGTTGGTGTTCATGCTGAGCGGGCTGATCCGCTGGGACGCCTGCGCGCCGATGATCGCGGGCGGCCTGGTCGGCGGCTGGCTGGGGGCGCATCTGGGCAAGCGGCTGCCAGACGGGGTCGTGCGGTGGTGGACGATTCTCGTCACCGCGGCGACGACGGCGGTGTTCTTCTGGCGCGCTTACGCGTGAGCCGCTTCACGACATAAGGGATGACGCGATGTTGAGCATGGTTCTGGCAATGGCGGTCACCGCAGCGGTTCCAACCGAGAGCACGCCAATGGTCCGCATTGCCGAACTGGAGATCGATCCGGCGCAGATTGACGCATATACGACGATTTTGGCGGAGGAGCAGGAGGCATCGGTGCGGCTGGAGCCGGGCGTGCTGATGCTGCATTCGGTCGCGCTTGCGGATCGGCCGACGCATGTACGCCTGCTGGAGGTCTATGCCAGCCGCGCCGCGTATGAGGCGCATCTGAAGGCGCCGCACTTCATCAAATACAAGACTTCGACCGAAAAGATGGTCCGGTCGCTGAAGCTGATCGAGACGAAGCCGATCCTCCTGTGCGCGAAGTCGGCGGGCCCGAACGGCGGTCCGGCGATCTGCTATTGACGCGAACCTCCACATCGGTTCGACTCCTCCGTCCCACTTCGGGACACAATCTTGGAAAATACTCAAGAAATCGGACGAACCCCTTCGTTAACATGGCGTTAACCCTTTTGAGGTTGCGCGCGGATGGCGCCCGACCCGCAAAGGGAATTCCCACCATGCGTATCACGTCGCACGCGATCCTGCTCGCCGCCGCCACCTCGATCCTCGCGCTCGCGAGTTCCGCATCGGCCACGCCGGTCATTACCAGCATCGGCGCGGACCTTGCCGCATCGCCCTATACCTTCACCTATCAGGGCAGCAGCTTCACCTTCGGGTATAATGGCCAGCTATTCTCCGGGCCGGTCACGATCAGCACCGCGAACGGCGGCGAGGTGAACACGATCTTCGGTCAACCGACGACCAACTTCGCCGACGGTCGCGGTGGGCCGGTGACGTTCGGGCCGACGCAGAATTACGGCGCGTTCGCCGACCAGACGGTCATCCGCTTCAGCAATGGCGGCAACTTCATCGGCCTGCGCGCGGTGACGGGGGCCGGCACCTTCTATGGCTTCGCCTATTCCACCGACAACATCCTCAACAGCATCGGGTTCGAGAATGTCGCGGATACGGCGATCACCGCGACGACCGCCGCGGGCGCGGTGCCGGAACCCGCAAGCTGGGCGCTGATGATCGCGGGGTTCGGGCTCGTCGGCGGAGCGATGCGCCGTCGCGCGGCGGTACGGACGACGGTCCGCTACGCCTGAACGAACGGGCGCACCGGCCGGATCATCCCGGCCGGCGCATCCGGAACAGCGTGTCCGGCGTCGTCTCGAAATAATCCTCCGGGCCGCCGCCGCGGCTGATCGGGCGGGCGCGCGCGGTCTGGTAGATGCCGTCGTCGAGCAGCGACGCGTCGATGTGGATGCCGACCGCTTCCCCGATCACCAGCCACTGGTCGAGCGAGCGACCGTCACGCGTCTCCAGCCGGACGATCTGTGTCACCACGCACTCGAACGCGACCGGGCTGGCCGCGACGCGGGGCGGTGCGACGATGCGGGACGGCGCGGCGTCGATGCCCGCCGCCGCGAATTCGTCGCCCTCGATCGCGGCGGACGTGGCGTTCATCGCCTCCGCCAGCGGACGCGTCGCGAGGTTCCAGACGAATTCGCCCGTCGCCTCCGCATTCGCCACCGAATCCTTCCACCCCATTGACGAAAAGCCGATCAGCGGCGGCTTGTAGTTCAGCACGTTGAAGAAGCTGTACGGCGCCAGGTTGCGCAAGCCCTCCGCCGACAGCGTGCTGATCCAGCCGATCGGCCGAGGCGCGACGATCGCGTTGAGGGGGTCGTGCGGCAGGCGGTGGCCGTTCGCGGGTTCGTAGAAATGCCATTCGGTCATGAGCTTCTGAATGCTATCAAGCGCGACATGGGTCCAGACGATCAGCACGAAGCCGCCCCGCCAAAGGTCGCCCCGCCCGGCACCGTGATCCGCCGCCACGGGATCGCGACGCGGATCTGGCACTGGGTGAATGCGGTCGCGATCTTCATCCTGATCGGTTCCGGCCTCGGCATCTCCAACGCGCATCCGCGGCTCTACTGGGGGCGATACGGCGCAAATTTCGATGCGGCATGGGCGCAGTTGCCGCGCTTCCCGGCGTGGATCACGATCCCGGCGAGCTACAACCTCGCCATTTCGCGGCGCTGGCACCTGTTCTTCGCGCTGGTGCTGGGGTTCGGACTGTTGGCGTATATGATCGCCAGCCTGCTCAGCCGGCATTTCCAACGCGACCTGAAACTGACGCGGCGCGACCTGAACCGGGGGCACATCTGGGCCGACGTCAAGGCGCACCTCGCCTTCCGCTTCCATGATCCGGAGCGTCCGCGCGAGTATAACGTGTTTCAGAAGCTGTCCTATATCGGCGTGATCTTCATCGCTTTGCCGCTCGTCATCCTGACCGGGATCGCGCTGTCGCCGGGCATGGATGCCGCTTGGCCGTGGGTGCTGGACCTGTTCGGCGGGCGGCAGTCGGCGCGCTCGCTGCACTTCATCGCGATGACGCTGATCGCGCTATTCGCGGTCGTGCATCTGGTGCTGGTCATCCTTGCTGGGCCGATCAACGAAGTCCGGTCGATGCTGACCGGCGGCTGGAGGGTCCCCGAATGATCGCGCGGCGTAAGCTCCTGACGGGCGGTCTCGCGGGTGGGGCCGGCCTGATCCTGTCCGGCTGCGACCGGGTCGTGCAGATTCCGGCGGCACGCAAGATCCTGTTCGCGGGTGAGGATATGCAACGCGGACTGCACCGCGCGCTGATGGCCCGGAACGCGCTCGCGCCCGAATTCACGGCGGCGCAGCGCTCCCCCTTCTTCCGACCCAACGGCACGCGCGATCCCGGCACCGATGCGTATCGCGCGCTGCAGGCGGGGCGCTTCGCCGACTGGCGCCTGCAGGTCGGCGGGCTGGTGACACGGCCGCTATCGCTGTCGCTGTCCGACCTCGGCGCGATGCCGCAACGCGCGCAGATCACGCGCCACGACTGCGTCGAGGGGTGGAGCGCGATCGCCAAGTGGCAGGGGCCGCAACTCGGCACGGTGCTGCGCGCGGCAGGTCTGCGGGACGCGGCGCGCTATATCGTCTTCACCTGCGCCGACCTCTACGGGGGCGAACCCTATTACGAGTCGATCGACCTGATCGATGCCTTCCACCCGCAGACCATCCTTGCCTGGGCGCTCAACGACCGGTTCCTGCCGGTGATGAACGGCGCGCCTGTCCGCCTGCGCGTGGAGCGGCAGCTCGGATATAAACATGCCAAATACCTGATGCAGGTGAGGGCGGTCGCGAGTCTGGACGGGATAGGCAAGGGGCAAGGCGGCTATTGGGAGGACAATGTAGACTATGATTGGTATGCAGGCATTTAGCGGATTAAAAGCGTCGCGATGCCTCTGATCGATCGTTTTCTCGGCCGCCTCGTTCAGCGTGGTCGCCTCCGTATCACCCATGCCGACGGCAAGGTCGCCGAGCTGGGCGCCGCCGATCCCGCCTTTCCCGATGTCGCGATCCGCTTCACCGACCCCGCGACTCCCGGCCGCATCGTCCGCCACCCCGCGCTCGGCGCGGCGGAGGCGTTCATGGCCGGCACGCTGGTCATCGATCAGGGCGACATCCGCGACCTCGTCAACCTGCTGAAGGGCAATACCCCCTGGGAGCGGGGCGGCGCGCTGAAGCCGTCGCTGCCGGTCAAGCTGGCAGGCGAAATGATCCACCGGCTGGACCGGGTGAACATGGCGCGCCGGTCGAAGCGCAACGTTGCGCATCATTACGACCTGTCGGACCGGCTCTACGACCTCTTCCTCGACGCCGATCGCCAGTATAGCTGCGCCTACTTCACCGATCCCGACAATACGCTGGAGCAGGCGCAGGCGGACAAAAAGGCGCATATCGCCGCCAAATTGCTGCTGAAGCCGGGCATGCGCGTGCTCGACATCGGCTGCGGCTGGGGCGGCATGGCGCTGTACCTGCACGAAAAGACCGGTGTGGAGGTGCTGGGCGTCACCCTGTCGGAGGAACAGCTAAAGGTCGCCCGCGCGCGCGCCGAGGCCGCCGGCGTCGCCGACAAGGTGAAATTCGAGCTGATCGATTACCGCGCCGTCACCGGCCAGTTCGACCGCATCGTGTCGGTGGGGATGTTCGAACATGTCGGCCCGCCGCACTACAAGGCGTTCTTCCGCAAGTGCCGCGACCTGCTGGCCGACGACGGCGTCATGCTGCTGCACACGATCGGGCGGATGGGCGTGCCGGGCGTCACCGACACCTTCACGACCAAGTACATCTTTCCCGGCGGGTACAATCCCGCGCTGTCGGAAATCGTGCGCGGATACGAGGGCACCAAGCTGTTTCCAACCGATATCGAGGTGCTGCGCGTCCATTACGCGCTGACGATCGACCACTGGTACGATCGCACCGTGGCCGCGAAGGACCAGATCGTCGCGCTGTACGACGAACGGTTCTACCGGATGTGGACCTTCTATCTCGCCGGCGCGGCGGCGGCGTTCCGCACCGGAGGCATGTGCAATTACCAGGTGCAGCTATCGAAGAGCCGCCTGACCGTGCCGCTGACGCGCGACTATATCGGCGAGGCGGAAGCGGGGTTTCGCGGGTAAACTCCCTCCCGTTCAGGGGAGGGAGCAAGCCGGCGGATCAGCGCCCCTTCTTCATCCCGGCCACCGCCGCGGCGCGTTCGTCGGTGCCGACCTGCCCGTCGCCGTTCGCGTCGTACTTGGCGAAGGTCTTCGCCAGCAGCGCCTGCGCCTCGGCTTTCGTCACCTTGCCGTTCTTGTTCGCATCGGCATTGTCGAACCACAGGTCGGTCACGCGCTTGGCGTGGGTCGCGTCGAGTTGCCGCTTGCCGACCGCCATCTTGGCGATCCGCGCCTGCACTTCGTCACGGGTCAGCACGCCGTCCCGATCGGTGTCGGACGCCGTGAACTCCTTGTCGAACTTAGCCGCAGCGGAGGCCCGTGTTTCCTGCGCGACGGCTGGGACGGCGATCAGGGCGAGGAGGGGCAGGAGGACAAGGCGCATCGGGGCTTCCAGGGACAATTGAACTTGTCCGCGCGCATAGCCGTCCGCGGCTGCACCGCCAATGAACCACCGGTTGCACGCGACCGTTGCAGCGAATAGGGGCGCGCCATGACCGACAGCCGCACCCGCTCCGCTTCTGGCATCAACAAGGTGGTTCTCGCCTATTCGGGCGGGCTCGACACCAGCGTGATCCTGAAATGGCTTCAGCAGGAATATGGCTGCGAGGTCGTGACCTTCACCGCCGATCTGGGTCAGGGCGAAGAGCTGGAACCGGCCCGCGCCAAGGCGGAGCTGATGGGCGTGAAGCCCGAGCATATCTTCATCGACGACCTGCGCGAAGAGTTCGTGCGTGACTACGTCTTCCCGATGATGCGCGCGAATGCGCTGTACGAGGGGCTGTACCTGCTCGGCACGTCGATCGCCCGGCCGCTGATCGCCAAGCGTCAGGTCGAGATCGCGAAGCAGGTCGGCGCGGACGCGGTGGCGCATGGCGCGACCGGCAAGGGCAACGATCAGGTCCGCTTCGAACTCGGCTATTACGCGCTCGCACCCGACATCAAGGTCATCGCGCCATGGCGCGAATGGGACCTGACCAGCCGTACGCGCCTGATCGAATTCGCCGAGTCCCACCAGATCCCGGTATCGAAGGACAAGCGCGGCGAGGCGCCCTTTTCCACCGACGCGAACCTGCTGCACACCTCGTCCGAGGGGAAGGTGCTGGAGGACCCGTGGGACGAGGTGCCGGAATATGTCTTCTCGCGCACCGTCAGCCCGGAGAATGCGCCCGAGATGGCGGAGACGATCACGATCGATTTTGAACGCGGCGATCCGGTCGCGATCAACGGCGAGGGGCTGTCGCCCGCGTCGCTGCTCGCGAAGCTGAACGATTACGGGCGCACGCATGGCATCGGCCGGCTCGATCTGGTCGAGAATCGGTTCGTCGGCATGAAGTCGCGCGGCATGTACGAGACGCCGGGCGGCACGATCCTGCATCAGGCACACCGCGCGATCGAGCAATTGACGCTGGACCGCGGTGCCGCGCACCTGAAGGACGAACTCGGGCCGCGCTATGCCGAACTGGTCTATAACGGCTTCTGGTTCTCGCCGGAGCGCGAGATGTTGCAGGCGGCGGTCGACCATAGCCAGACCAAGGTGTCGGGTACCGTACGGCTGAAGCTGTACAAGGGCGGCGTCTACGTGACGGGCCGCAAGTCGCCCAACTCGCTGTATTCGAAAAAGGTCGTGACGTTCGAGGACGATCAGGGCGCCTACGACCAGCGCGACGCCGCTGGCTTCATCAAGCTCAACGCCCTGCGCCTGCGTCTGCTAGGCCGCCGCGACGGGTGACCCATAATCCCTCTCCCATTGGGAGAGGGAGGGAGGCGCGAAGCGCCGGAAGGGTGAGGGTCTTTTGCGCGCAGAAACGCGAAGAGCGCAGAGAGCGTGCGCCCCCCTCGCCTGCCTCCTGCGTCATTGCGACCGCAGGGAAGCAATGCAGGGCGTTCGCCGCGGTCCCGACCCGCATCCCGCGGTCGAGCGCTAGGACTTATCGCATCTCGCTGGTGTTTGACGATCACCGCAGGTGCGGCTTCACCCGGATATGCCCAATGCCTGTCTCCTTAGGCAACGGCAGCGACCTGCCCCAGCACCCCATGTGCTCCAGCGAAGGCGGGAGCCCAGTCAATGGGTCCCCGCCTTCGCGGGGACATGACCGGGGACATGACTCAAGAGGATGTCCATTCGGCCTTTAGAAAGCGTACGTTCGAAGGGTACCCACCCCAGCCTCCTGCTGGAACCGTTGCGAAGTAGCTCCGCCGCCTCTCACCGAACCGCCACCCCGGCACAGGCCGGGGTCCAGTTGGGCCCCGTTCTCCGCCGAATACCACCGACATCCCGACGGGACCCTGGCCTTCGCCGGGGTGGCAGAAGAGGTTTTGCAGCCGCCCCGTTCCGACCGACCCGCGCCCCGCCGCTAAGCGATTGCGCACATCCGGCGCGCATCCTAAGGCTCAAGCCATGCAGGGGGACAAGCTGCACTGGTGGCAGACACGGTGGTTCGTTGTGGTCGCGGCGTTGGCGGCGGCTATTCCGTTGTTGCGGCCGGAGATCCCGCCGCTCGTCGATCTGCTCGGCCATATGGGTCGGTACCGCGTCCAGCTCGCGATCGGTGACAACCCGTGGCTGTACCAGTGGTTCGACTTCCGCTGGCAGTTGATCGGTAATCTCGGCATCGACCTGCTCATCATCCCGCTCGCGCCGATCTTCGGGCTGGAGCTGGCGGTGAAGCTGATCGTCATGGCGATCCCGGTTCTGACGGTCGCCGGCCTGCTATGGATCGCACGCGAGGTGCATGGCCGCATCCCCGCGACCGCATTGTTCGCTCTACCGCTGGCGTACAGCTATCCGTTCCAGTTCGGTTTCGTGAACTTCGCGCTGTCGATCGCGCTGTCGTTCGTCCTGTTCGCCCTGTGGCTGCGGCTCGGGCGGCTGGGCAAGTTCCGGTTCCGCGCGATCCTGTTCGTGCCGCTCTCGTGCCTGTTGTGGCTGTGCCACACGTTCGGCTGGGGCGTGCTGGGCGTACTTGCCTTCTCCGCGGAGATGATCCGCCAGCACGACCTGCGCAAGGGCGGTCGGGATGGTCGCGACGGGGGCGGCCATTGGCTGGAGGCGTGGGTGCGCGCCGGGCTCAGCTGCCTGCCGCTCGCGCTGCCGATGGTGCTGATGATCGTGTGGCGATCGGGCGAGCACGTCACCGGCCAGACCGCCGACTGGTTCAACTGGCAGGCGAAGATCAACTGGGTGCTGATGATCCTGCGCGATCGCTGGCAGTTCTGGGATATCGCCTCTGCGTTCGTGCTGTTTGCGATCCTCATCAAGGGATTCCGTGACGCGCGGATCGAATACTCACGCAATCTGGGCCTGTCGGCGCTGTTCCTGCTGGCGGTGTACATCGCACTGCCGCGGATCGTGTTCGGCTCCGCCTATGCCGATATGCGGCTCGCACCGTTCGCGCTGGCCATCGCCGTCATTGCGCTGCGCCCGAAGCGCGGCCTGTCGCTGCGCGGCGCGACGACGCTGGCAGCGATCGGGCTGGCGTTCTTCGGCGCGCGGCTGGTGGGCACGACGATCAGCTACTGGCACTATGCCGAACAGTTCGACCGTACGCTGACCGCGCTCGACAAGGTGCCGATGCGCGCGCGGCTGGTGACGATGATCGGCCGGCGCTGCTACGACGACTGGGCCTATTCCCGGCTGGAGCATGTGCCCGGCATCGCGATGGTCCGCCGCATGGCATATATGAACGACCAATGGTCGATGGCCGGTGCGCAGTTGCTGACCGCGCGCTACCGCGCCGCCGGCCGCTTCGCCCACGATCCGTCGCAGATCGTCACCGACCGGCGTTGCCGCGGCGAATGGTGGCGGCCGATCGCATGGTCGCTGCCGCTGATCCCGCGCGATGCGTTCGATTATGTCTGGATCGTCAACGCGCCGAAATTCGATCCGGCGCTGGTCGCGGGCTTCACGCCGATCTGGCACGACGGCGACGACACGCTGTACCGGATCGACGACCGCACGCAGCCGCCACTGCCCGCCGACCTGCCGATGCGGCGGCCGGTTCAGCCCTTTTTGAAGGGCGCCAGCTCGGCCAGATAGTCGGCCTCCGCTTCCACCCCGGCGCGCTCCCGCTCCAGGAAGTCGGCGATGGCGCGGCGGAAATTCGGATCGGGAATATAGTGCGCGGACCAGGTCGGCACGGGTACGTACCCACGCGCGAGCTTGTGCTCGCCCTGCGCCCCCGCCTCCACGCGGGCGAGACCGCGGGTGATGGCGGCGTCGATCGCCTGATAGTAACAGAGTTCGAAGTGGAGGAACGGCACCTCCTCGCGCGCGCCCCAATACCGACCGTACAGGGCATCGCCGCCGATCAGGTTGAGCGCACCGGCGATCGGCACCCCGTCCCGCTCCGCGAGGATCAGCAGCACGCGCTCGCCCAGCGTCTCGCCGAGCAGCGGGAAGAACGACCGCGTCAGATACGGCCGCCCCCATTTGCGGTTGCCGGTATCCTGATAGAAGGTCCAGAACGCGTCCCAGTGATGCGCCTCGATCTTGCGTCCGATCAGGTGCCGGATCGTCAGCCCCTCGACCGCCGCCGCCCGCTCCTTGCGGATCGCCTTGCGCTTGCGGCTCGCCAGCGCCGTGAGGAAGTCGTCGAAGGTCGTATAGCCGTCGTTCGCCCAGTGAAACTGCACCCCCTGACGGATCAGCCAGCCCGCCGCCTCGAACAGCGGCACCTGCGCCTCCGTCACGAAGGTCGCGTGGGCGGAGGACAGGCCATGCTGGTCCACCACCGCCTCCAGCCCGCCGATCAGTGCGGGCGCGTAGCTGTCGTCACGCAGCAGCAGGCGGGGACCGGGTACCGGGCTGAACGGGGATGCGACCTGAAGCTTCGGGTAGTAAGCACCGCCCGCGCGCTCCCACGCATCCGCCCAGCCGTGATCGAAGACATATTCGCCCTGGCTGTGGCTCTTGGCATACGCGGGCGCGATTGCGGCGGGGCGGCCGTCGGCATCATCGACGACGATCGGGATCGGCTGCCACCCGGAGCGGCCACCGACGCTGCCCGACTCCTCCAGCGCGCTTAGAAACGCGTGGCTGACGAACGGATTGCCGCTGCCGGCACAGGCGTCCCACTCGGCGGCGGCGATCGATCGAACCCCATCGGCGAGGCGTGCGGTGATTCCGGTCATCGCTTCCGCAGATAGGGCGCGGGGGGCGGCAAAGGAACCTCTGTCCTACAGGCGGGCGCATGAGGTAGGAGACACCTCACGCTCTTTCCACCGCCAGCGTTCATTCGCCGGCCGCACGGTCGCGAAACGCCGCATTGGACTAACCTTAGCCTAACCTTCCAATTTTCGCCGTTGCGGGAAGAAGGTCAAAACAGCCGCCCACCGTCAGGTACCGCCCGCTCCGGCTCGATCAGCACGACCTCGCCCGCTTCGTCCGGGAAGCCCAGGGTCAGCACCTCCGACATCATCGGTCCGATCTGGCGCGGCGGGAAATTCACAACCGCCGCCACCTGCCGCCCGACCAGAGACTCGGGCGTATAATGCGCGGTGATCTGCGCCGACGACCGCTTGCGCCCGATCTCCGCACCGAAGTCGATCACCAGCTTGATCGCCGGCTTGCGCGCCTCCGGGAATGGCTCGGCGGCGACGATCGTGCCGACGCGGATGTCGACCTTCAGGAAGTCGTCATGGTCGATCATCAGAAATCCAGATTGTCGTAATGCGGCGGCGGCGCGACCATCTCCATGCGTTCGGCCAGCAAGGGACGGAAGCTGGGCCGGCTCTTCAACCCGCGATACCAACGCGCGGTCTGCTCATGCCCCTTCCAGTCGATCCCGCCCAGATAGTCGGCGATCGAGATCTGCGCCGCCGCCGCGAGATCGGCGAGGCTCATCGTCGCGCCGCCCAGCCATTGCCGGTGGTCGAGCAGGTAGTCGGTATAATCGAGATGGCCGACCGCCGCCTTCATCGCCTCGCGCAGGCCCTTGGCGTCGGGTGCGGTCCGCTGCGCGATGCGCTTGACCATGCGTTCGTGCAGCAGCCGCTCGGTCACGTCGCGGTAGAAATGCGTGTCGAACCACGTCACCAGCCGGCGGATTTCCGCGCGGTTGGTCGCGGTGCCGTTGATCGTCGCGGACTTGTCCACCGTCTCCTCGAAATATTCGGCGATGGCCATCGAGTCCATCAGCACGATCCCGCGTTGCGCATCGACCATCACCGGCGTCTGCCCGGTCGGGTTCATGTCGAGGAACTCGTCCCGCCGCTCCCACGGTGATTCGCGGACGAGTTCGTACCCGACGCCCTTTTCCCCCAGCTGAAGCCGGATTTTGCGCGAAAAGGGACAGAGGGGAAATTGATAGAGTTGCCACATGCCGCCCCTCTACGCCCCCGGTCGGCATTGTTCCACCGGCTGAAGGCGCGTAGAATCGACGAACAGCGCGGAAGGCGGACGGCATGGGCATCATCATCGAACATGACGAGCACGAGCGTATGATCCGCCTGCTCGCCGCGCACCGGGGTATCAGCGAGGCCGATGCCGTGGGCGTCGCCGTCCGCAACGAACTGGCGCGGGAGGGGGTGGCGCTGGCATCGCTGCCGTTCACCGAACGTGCCCGCGTCGTGCAGGCGATGTTGCGGGATGCGCCCGTCCTCGACCCCCGCAGCGCGGACGAGATCATCGGTTATGACGAGAATGGCCTACCGGCGTGATCGCCGTCGACACCTCGGCCATCATCGCGATCGCGCTAGCCGAGCCTGAAGCAGAGCGTTTCGACCACGTCCTTTCGACCGAATCTTCCATCATCATCGGTATTCCAACCTTGCTGGAAGCAAGAATGGTGCTCGCCGGCCGTTTCGGTCCGACCACCGCCGAAAAGGCGATGGCTATGCTGGCCGACGGTTGGCAGGTGATCCCCTTCACCACCGACCACCTCACCGCCGCGACCCACGCGTTCGACCGTTTCGGCAAGGGGCGTCACCCCGCGCGGCTGAATTACGGCGACTGCATGGCCTATGCGGTCGCGGAAGTCGCCCGGTGTCCCTTGCTCTACAAGGGCGACGACTTCGCGCGGACCGACATCGTGGCCGCGGCGTAACTACTCCGCCGCGACGGCTTCCGGCGTGTCGTCGAGCGGATGCGACAGGCGGGTGAGCATCTCCTTGGGCACGACCTGCCAGAAATCGCCAGCGACCCGATCCCAATCCTCCAGCAGGCCCTTCGACCAGCGGCTGTCGGTCGCGGCGACGTGCGCGGCGATCAGGTCGCGCAGGACACCCTCCCAATGGGCCGACGAAAGCCGGCGCCAGACGATGCTCTCGCCGTTCGCCCGGCGGTCGAACTTCGCGTCGGGATCGTAGACGAAGGCCATGCCGCCGGTCATGCCGGCGCCGAAGTTCGCCCCGACCGCGCCCAGCACGACGGCGATGCCGCCGGTCATATATTCGCAGCCGTTCGCACCGCAGCCCTCGACCACGACCTGTGCGCCGGAGTTGCGCACGGCGAAGCGCTCGCCCGCCTGCCCCGCCGCGAACAGCCGGCCGCTGGTCGCGCCGTACAACACGGTGTTGCCGATGATCGTATTGTCCTGGCTGGCGAGCGGTGAGGATACCGCCGGTCGCACGACGATGATGCCGCCCGACAGGCCCTTGCCGACATAATCGTTGGCGTCGCCGAACACCTCCAGCGTGATGCCCTTGCACAGGAAAGCGCCGAGCGACTGACCCGCCGATCCGCGCAGGCGGATGGTGACGTGCCCGTCCGCCAGTTTCGACATGCCGAAGGTGCGCGTGATCTCGCTCGACAGCCGCGTGCCGACCGCACGGTGCGTGTTACGCACCGAATAGGTCAGCTGCATCTTCTCGCCACGAGAAAACACCGCCGCCGCGTCCTTGATGATCTGCGCATCGAGGCTGTCGGGCACTGCGTTCCGGAACGTCGAGAGCGAGAAGCGGCGCTCTGCATCGGTCGCATCGACCTTGGCGAGGATCGGGTTGAGGTCGAGATCGTCAAGATGTTCGGCGCCGCGGCTGACCTGACGGAGGAACTCAGTGCGGCCGATTACCTCGTCCAGTGAGGTGACGCCGAGCCGGGCGAGGATGTCGCGAACCTCCTCGGCGATGAAGGTCATCAGGTTGATGACCTTTTCCGGCGTGCCGGTGAACTTGGCGCGCAGGCGCTCGTCCTGCACGCAGACGCCGACCGGGCAGGTGTTCGAATGACACTGCCGCACCATGATGCAGCCCATGGCAACGAGCGACAGGGTGCCGATACCGAACTCCTCCGCC
This sequence comes from Microvirga sp. SRT01, assembly GCA_018139225.1. Lineage (GTDB taxonomy): Bacteria > Pseudomonadota > Alphaproteobacteria > Sphingomonadales > Sphingomonadaceae > Sphingomonas > Sphingomonas longa. Next base: position 378,530 of record JAGSNX010000003.1, on the reverse strand, counting down.
CCGAGGATCGCGGCAATGACGATGTCGCGCCCCGTCTTCAGCCCGCCGTCCGCGCGCAGGCGGATGCGACCGCGCAGGCCGTTGAGCGTCAGCGTCTGGTTGACCTCCGACAGGCCCATTTCCCACGGCGTGCCGGCGTATTTGATGCTCGTCTGCGGCGATGCACCCGTGCCGCCGACATGGCCGGAGACGAGGATGACGTCCGCGTGAGCCTTGGCGACGCCCGCCGCGACTGTGCCGATGCCCGCCGACGACACCAGCTTCACGCAGACGCGGGCGCGCGGGTTGATCTGCTTGCAGTCGTAGATGAGCTGCGCGAGATCCTCGATCGAATAGATGTCGTGGTGCGGCGGTGGGCTGATGAGCGTCACGCCCGGAGTCGCGTGGCGCAACTTCGCGATGAACTCGGTTACCTTGAAGCCGGGCAGCTGGCCGCCCTCGCCGGGCTTGGCGCCCTGCGCGACCTTGATCTCGATCTCCTCGCACGCGCCGAGATATTCGGCGGTGACGCCGAATCGGCCGCTGGCGATCTGCTTCACGCCCGAATTGGCGTTGTCGCCGTTCGCATAGGGCTTGAAGCGGACGACATCCTCGCCGCCTTCGCCCGACACCGCCTTCGCGCCGATGCGGTTCATCGCGATCGCCAGCGTCTCATGCGCCTCCGGCGACAGCGCGCCGAGCGACATGCCCGGCGTCACGAACCGCTTGCGGATCTCGGTGATCGCCTCGACCTGGTCGATCGGCACGCCTTCCGACGGAAAATTGAACTGCAACAGGTCGCGCAGATACACCGGCGGCAGATCGGCGACACCGCGCGAGAATTGCAGGTAGCTGGAATAGCTGTCGGTCGCGACCGCGGTCTGGAGCAGGTGCATCAGCTGCGCGGAATAGGCGTGCGTTTCTCCATCCGCGCGCTGGCGATAGAAGCCGCCGATCGGCAGCGTGACGATATCATCATCGAATGCGGTGTCGTGGCGCAGCTTGGCGTTGAGGTGAAGCGAGGCATAGCCCTCCCCCGAGATCTTCGCGGGCATGCCCGGAAACAGGTCGTTGACCAGCGCGCGGCTGAGCCCGACCGCCTCGAAATTATAGCCGCCGCGATAGGACGAGATGACGGCGATGCCCATCTTGGAGATGATCTTGAGCAAACCCTCCTCGACGGCGACACGATGCCGGTCGAGGCAGTGCTCGATCGACAGGTCGCCGAACAGGCCCCGCGCATGGCGATCGGCGATCGATGCCTCCGCCAGATAGGCGTTCACCGTCGTCGCGCCGACGCCGATCAACACCGCGTAATAATGCGTGTCGAGGCATTCGGCGGTACGGACGTTGATCGACGCGTAGCTGCGCAGGCCACGACGGACGAGATGCGTGTGGACGGCAGCGGCGGCGAGCACCCCGGCGATGGCAACGCGGTCCTCCGACACGTTCTCGTCGGTCAGGAACAGTTCGCTCTTGCCCTCCCGCACCGCCTGTTCGGCCTGATTGCGGATGCGCTGGATTGCGGCGCGCAGCCGCTCCGGGCCGCCGTCCGCCTCGAACGTGCAGTCGATCTCCGCCACGGAGCGACCGAAATGCGTCTTCAGCCGCTCCCACATCGCGCCGGTCAGCACCGGAGAGTCGAGCACCAGCACGTGTTCGCGCTGATCGCGTACGTCGAGGATGTTCGCGAGATTGCCGAACCGCGTCTTGAGCGACATCACGTGACGTTCGCGCAGACTGTCGATCGGCGGGTTGGTCACCTGCGAAAAGTTCTGGCGGAAGAACTGGCTGATGAGGCGTGGCTTGTCGCTGATGACGGCGAGCGGCGTATCATCGCCCATCGACCCGATCGCTTCCTTGCCGCCCTCCACCATCGGCGACAGGATCAGTTCCATATCCTCCAGCGTCTGGCCGGCCGCGACCTGACGGCGGGTCAGCTCGGCGCGCGGATAGCGGACGACGGGGTCGCCGGGCGCGGGGGGAAGATCGTTCAGCGTCAGGAACTCGCCCGTCATCGCGGCATAGTCCTGCTCGCCCGCGATCCGGTCCTTGACCGCGCGGTCCTCGAGCACGATCCCTTCCTGAAGATCGACGGCGATCATCTGCCCCGGCCCGAGCCGGCCCTTGGCGATGATCGTCGATTCGGGGACGACGACCATGCCGCTCTCCGATCCAACGATCAGCAGGCCGTCCGAGGTGCGGGTATAACGCAAGGGGCGCAACGCGTTGCGGTCCATGCCCGCGACCGCCCAGCGGCCGTCGGTCATCGCCAGCGCGGCGGGACCGTCCCACGGCTCCATCACCGAGGCGAGATAGCGGTACATCGCCGCGTGGCTGTCCGGTGTATCGCCACGCTCGTCCAGCGCCTCGGGCACCAGCATCAGCTTGGCGGTCGGCGCGTCGCGGCCGGAGCGGCAGATCGCCTCGAACACGGCGTCCAGCGCGGCGGTATCGGACGCGCCGGCGGGGATGACCGGCTTGATGTCCTCCGAATTGTCGCCGAACGCGATCGAGGCCATCCGGATCTCGTGGCTGAGCATCCAGTTCTTGTTGCCGCGGATCGTGTTGACCTCACCGTTGTGGGCGAGACAGCGGAACGGCTGTGCCAGCCACCATTGCGGGAAGGTGTTGGTCGAATAGCGCTGGTGGAAGATCGCGACGCGGCTCTCGAAGCGTCGATCGGTCAGGTCGGGGTAGAAGACCGACAGGCTCTCCGCCAGAAACAGCCCCTTGTAGACGATCGAGCGCGCCGACAGCGAACAGATGTAGAAGCCCTGGATCTGCGCCGCGATCACACGCTTTTCGATGCGGCGGCGGACCAGATACAGGTTCTTCTCGAACTCCGCCTCGTCCATGTCGCCGGGCAGCGGCCCGGCGATCATGATCTGCTCGATCTCCGGCCGGGTCGCCTGCGCCTTCATGCCGATGACGGACACGTCGACGGGCACCTGACGCCAGCCATAGATGGTGTAGCCCGCCTCGATGATCGCGCTTTCGACGATCGTCCTGCACGTCTCCTGCGCGCCCAGATCGGTGCGCGGGAGGAAGACCATGCCGACCGCGAGCCGGTTCGGCATCACCTTGTGCCCCGACGCCGCGATGCAGTCGTCGAAGAAGCGATGCGGCAGGTCGAGATGGATGCCCGCGCCGTCGCCGGTCTTGCCGTCCGCATCGACCGCACCGCGGTGCCAGACTGCCTTCAGCGCATCGATCGCCGACTGCACCACGCGCCGCGACGGCTGTCCGTCGGTGGCGGCGACGAGGCCAACGCCACAGGCATCGCCCTCGAATTCGGGGCGGTACATGCCGTGTTCGGCGAGATAGGCGTGCTGGTGGGTCGTCATATCAGGGTCTCCGAGCGAAGCACGGTGATGGTCCGTTGGGTCGCTGCGATCAGGTCGGGAAGATCGCGCCAAGCCCGGTTAGCCCGCTGCGCACGGGCAGGACCGTCCGTAGGGTAATCATGAACGAGCATGTTGCGGGTCGCGCCAATCTCGATCCAGCGATCCGCACTGCCGATTGCGCCGAGCGCCTCCATGCGGCGGAACTGGTTCTGCGCGGACAATCCGGCAATCGTCTCGCCGGACAGGAACAGAAATCCCCGAAACAGCTTGCGACTGGTAAGGTCGTACAGCTGTTCGAACATTCGCAGCAAGGCGTGCAAACGCTTCCACGGATCGTCTGACCAACGCGACAGGTCAGCAGGATCGACCGGGAGCAGGACCGACATCCTGCCAGACAAGCGCTCCAGATGCGCGGCTAACTCCTCAGCCGCGCGGGCAGCTTCGGCGGTTGCTTCGCGAACCTCCTGAAGGTTCACAAAATGACGCCTTCACGGACGGCAGCCCGATCAATCCATCGTTGCTGACCCCGCGCCGCAACGACGACATCGATCTGCTCCTCGTCCAGCGCCTTCCAGACGGCGGCGCGAAACTCGATTTCATGATCAACATCGGCGGTTTCAGGCGCTGCCTCGATATGGAGGTCGATATCACCGCCTAAACGTGTGTCGTCCACCCGGCTACCGAACAGGCGCACGACGACGTCATTGCCGAACGCCGCGACGGCCGCCGCCTTGATCGCGTTCACCTGTTCGGCCGCGAGCCTCATGCCGCGACCTTCTCCGCCGCCGCCTTTGCCTTCAGCCATTTGTGCATGGACGACGCCACGTCGCGACCGTCACGGATCGCCCAGACGACCAGCGATGCGCCGCGGACGATGTCGCCGGCGGCGAACACACCCTCCAGCGAGGTCATCAGCGTCTTGCCGTCGGCCAGCACCGTGCCCCAGCGGCTGACGCCGAGTTCGGGCGCCCCCCACAGGGTCGGCAGATCCTCCGCGTCGAAGCCGAGCGCCTTGATGACGAGGTCAGCCTGCAACGCCAGTTCGCCGCCCGGATCGACCTCCGGCGCGCGGCGGCCGCTGGCATCGGGGGCACCGAGGCGCATGCGGCTGGCGCGGACGGTGCCGACGCTGTCGACACCGTCGAACGCGAGCGGGGCGGAGAGCCAGACGAACTCCGCGCCTTCCTCTTCCGCGTTAGCGACTTCACGCTGCGATCCGGGCATGTTGGCGCGGTCGCGGCGGTAGAGGCACTTCACCGATTTCGCGCCCTGACGGATCGCGGTGCGGACGCAGTCCATCGCGGTGTCGCCGCCGCCGATCACGACCACGTCCTTACCAGCGGCATCCAGCGCGCCGCCGTCGAACTCGGGCACCGCGTCGCCGAAGCCCTTGCGGTTGGAGGCGGTCAGATAATCAAGCGCAGCGACCACGCCGTTCGTGTCCGCGCCGGGCACCTCGACCTGCCGCGCCTTGTACACGCCGGTCGCGATCAGCACCGCACCATGGCGGCGGCGCAGATCGTCCAGTGTCGCGTCCTGTCCAACCGCGAAGCCATAATGGAAGACGATGCCCGCCTGCTCCAGTCGCTCGACGCGGCGCATGACGACCGGCTTTTCCAGCTTGAAGCCCGGGATGCCGTACGTCAGCAGGCCACCGGCACGGTCGTGACGGTCATAGACATGCACCTCGTAGCCGCGGGCACGCAGCAGCTCAGCCGTCGTCAGCCCGGCCGGTCCCGCGCCGATCACGCCGACCGACTGGCCGCGGGCGGGCGCGACCTGCACCGGCTCCACCCAGCCCTCCGCCCAGGCGGTGTCTGTGATGAACTTTTCGACCGAGCCGATCGTCACCGCGCCGTGGCCGGAGAACTCGATCACGCAATTGCCCTCGCACAGCCGGTCCTGCGGGCAGATGCGGCCGCAGATTTCCGGCATCGTCGAGGTGCTGTTCGACAGCTCGTACGCTTCGCGCAGCCGCCCCTCGGCGGTCAGGCGCAGCCAATCCGGGATGTGGTTATGAAGCGGACAATGTACCGAGCAATAGGGCACGCCGCATTGCGAGCAGCGACCGGCCTGATCCTCGGCGGTCGGCACGGCGTAGCGGTTCGCGATCTCCCGAAAGTCCTGCGCGCGCTCGTCGGCGGTCCGCTTATCCGGATACGCCTGATCGCGATCGACGAACTTGAGCATCTGCTCCTGAGCCATGCGGCGCACCTTCGTAAAATGACGAGGATGCGCATATCGCAGAGGCGAAAACCTTACTAGTCAGCTATACTGACCTAATATGGAGTTCTTAGAGGCTAATAATGATGTCACTCCGCCGGAAGCGGCGGAAAGGGTATATAATCGGCCCTAATGGACGTTGAGAGCTATCAGCGCGACCCCGCCCGCAACAATGCGATACCACGCGAACGGCGCGAAGCCATGTCTCGTCACAAGCGCCATGAATCCCTTCACAACCACGAGCGCCACGAGGAACGACACGACGAAGCCGACGCCGATCAGTTGCAGGCTGCCGGACGTGATCGCGTCGCGATGCTTGACCATCTGCAACACGGTCGCGCCGGTCAGCGTCGGCAATGCGAGGAAGAAGCTGAACTCGGCGGCCGTACGCCGCTCGATCCCCAGCGTCATCGCGCCCATGATCGTCGCGCCCGACCGGCTGACGCCCGGAATCATCGCGATGCACTGGACCAGACCGATGCGGAGCGAATCGAACCACGACACGCCGGCGATGCCGCCGGTCTTGTAGGTCTTGGCCAGCCGCTCGACGATCAGGATCGCGACGCCGCCCACGATGAGCGCCCAGGCGATGACCGTCGCATTCTCCAGCAGCGCCTCGATCCGGTCGTTGAACGCGAACCCCAGCACCGCCGCTGGCAGGAACGCGATCAACAGGTTGCGGACGAACGCCACCGAATTCGGCTCGCGCCGGAACAGGCCCTGCAACACCGCGAGGAACGTCCGCCAGTACAGGACGACGATCGCCAGGATCGCTCCCGGCTGGATCGCGATGTTGAACACGGACCAGCGCGCCGCGTCGAAGCCAAGCAATTCCGTCGCCAGCACGAGGTGTCCCGTCGACGACACGGGCAGGAATTCGGTGACCCCCTCGACGACGCCGAGGATGATCGCGACCAGCCAGTCGCTCAAAGCGCCTGTTCCATGCGGCGGCCGAAGCGGCCCTGCTTGCGAAAGCGGACGAGCCATTCGGGCGCGACCGCGGCCATCGGCGTGGCATCGATGCCCAACGCGGCCAGCCCGTCCTCACCGCTCACGACATTGTCGCGCCCCAGCATCAGCCACTGGTCCCAGGTGATCGGTGCGCCGGGCAGGAAGCCGGCGCGCGCGATTGCGGCCCCGACCATGTCCGGCAACTCCAAAATGGTCGGCGACCGGCCGATCGCATCGGCGATCCAGCGAATGAGCTTGCCCATCGTGATGACGTCCGGCCCACCCAGCTCTAAAGTGTGGCCGGCGAAGCTGCCGGGCGACGCGACCGCGGCACGGATCGCCTCGCCGACATCGGCGGCGAACACCGGCTGGAACTTGGTGCCGGTCCGCAGCACGGGGACGATCGGCGCGACGGCGATCATGCCCGCGAAACGGTTCACGAAATTATCCTCGCGGCCGAACACGATCGAGGGGCGCAGGATCGTGGCGTTCGCGAATGCCTCTCGCACCGCGACCTCGCCATTGCCCTTCGACCGGCCATAGCGCGACGCCGATTCGGGATCGGCCCCGATCGCGGAGACATGGACCAGCGTCTCGACGCCAGCCTTGGCAGCGGCATCGGCGATCGTCCGCGCACCATCGACATGCGCGCGCTCGAAATCACCCGCCAGCACGCCGACGAGGTTCACGACGGCGTCCGCACCCTGCACGGCGCGCAGCACGGTTTCGGGACGGTTGATGTCCGCTGCGACGAACTGCGTCTGCCCGAGCGCCCCCTGCGGCTTCAGGTACCAGGCCTGCCGCGGATCGCGCTGCGCGATGCGGACGCGGGCGCCGGCCCGGAGCAGCGCCTGCGCGGCATAGCGGCCGACGAAACCGCCGCCTCCGATCAGCGTCACCAGCTTGTTCTTCATGTCCGCATACCGTCCCTGCTGCCGGCCCAAGGACCGGCGATTGGCGTCGCGAAGCCTTTGCCGTTTGGGATGCCTGTTGACAAGGCTCCGTCGCCCCCCCTAAAGGCCGCCGCCTACCCCGTGCCCAGATGGCGGAATTGGTAGACGCACCAGCTTCAGGTGCTGGCGATCGCAAGGTCGTGGAGGTTCGAGTCCTCTTCTGGGCACCATCCTTTCCGGGCTACTCGCCGTCCGGAAGGCGGCAGAGCGATCAGATAGCTGCGCGTCACCGTGGCCGAAGCCACATCTCGCCCCCGCCCATGCCACAGCCTCAGGCGGGTGAAGCGTCAGCAGCGATCGGCGTTGTCGGCGGACACACGTCGGGTTAGCTTAGCGCAGAGGCTGACCGGTGGGACGCGATGAACATCCAGGGCGTGTATGCGGTAGCGAGCGTGGCTGATCTGGCCGGCGCAGAGGAGTGGTATACGGCGTTGTTGGGCCGCCCCGCGGACGACCACCCCATGCCGATCCTGACGCAGTGGCGGAACATCGGCACGGCCGGTATCCAGCTCATGGTCGATGCGGAGAAAGCCGGCGGGTCGATCATCACCCTCGTGACGCCAGATATCGAACGAGAAAAGAGCAGGCTCGCAGATCTGGGCCTCCACCTCGGGCCAATCAGCCGCGGTGACTTCGGCGCGATCGCCGAGATCGCAGACCGGGACGGAAACAGGATCATCATCGCCGAGCCACCAAAGGGCTTCACGGGTTGACGCTCATAATGGGGCCCCGCTCCTCTCCGGCGGAGGCGGTGTTCGACGCGCCTACTTTCAGCCGTCGAGGCTTTTCGAAGCCTGTTCGAACAAGTCCTTCGACAGGCCCGGCTGTGCAACGATGCGTTCGAGCTGTTCGCGCATCAGGGCGGCGCGGTCCTCGTCGAAGCGGCGCCAGCGGCCGAGCGGGGGCAGCAGCTTCGCGGCGGTCTGCGGATTCAGCCGGTCGAGCGCGATCAACTGGTCGGCCAGGAAGCGATAGCCCGCCCCGTCGGGGCGGTTGAACGCGCGCTGGTTGACGCCGAAGGCGCCGACCAGCGATCGCGCGCGATTGGGGTTGGCGAGGGTGAAGTCGGGATGCTCCGCCAGCGCCGCCACGGTCGCGGCGGCATCGTCGCGCGACGACAGCGCCTGCGTCTGGAACCACTTGTCCAGCACCAGCGGATTGTCGGCATAGCGGTTGTAGAAGATGTCGAGTGCGGCGATCCGCAAATCGTCGTCGCTGCTGACGAGAGTCGTCAGCGCCGCCTGACGATCGGTCATGTTGTCCGCGACCTCGAACTGGCGGAAGGCCAGCGTCGCGGCGTCGGGAACGCCCGCTGCTGCAAGATAGCCGAGCGCGACGTTGCGAAGCCTGCGCTTGCCCTTCTCCTCCGGCGAATAGACGTAGGGAATCTGCGGAGCCTGCGCATAGGCGGTGCGCCAGCGATCCTCCAACCGGCGGCCAAGATCGCGGCGCAGCGCCTCGCGGGCGCGGAAGATCGCCTCGGGGTCGACGCTGGATAGCTGATCGCCCACGAACGCCTCGGACGGCAGTAGCACCGCTTCCGCCACGAACGCGCGATCGAGTTCGGGATTGTCGAGCGTGTCCGCCACGGCGGCGATCGCCGCCTCGTGATCCGCGCGGCCCTCGACGGCACCGGCGACCAGTGTATCGAGCATCAGCTGCTGCATCGCCTCGTACCGGGCGAAGGGATCGTCGTCGTGGCGCGACAGGAAAGCGAGATCGGCGGGGCTCCGATCGCTTTCGATCACGACGGGCGCGGAGAATCCGCGGTTGATCGACAGCACGGGCCGCTCCGTCACCGCCTCGAACACGATCGTCTCCGAATTGCTGTCGAGCAGGACGAGCCGTTCGTCGGTGAGCGGACGGCCGGTCTCGGCCCCGAACAGGCGGATCTTGAGCGGGAGCAGCATCGGCTGCTTCACCGGCTGGCCGGGGGTCGGCGGCACCCGCTGGCCGAGGCGCAGCGTCGCGCGGCCACCACCCGGCTGATGCTCCAGACTGGCGGAGACGCGGGGGGTGCCCGCCTGGCTGTACCAGAGGCGGAATTGCGTCAGGTCCTTACCCGACGCTTCCTCCATGCACGCCACGAAATCCTCGCAGGTGGCGGCAATGCCGTCGAAGCGGTCGAAATACAGGTCGGTGGCGGCGCGGAAGGCGGTCGGCCCCAGGATGGTCGCCATCATCCGGATCAGTTCCGCGCCCTTGTTGTAGATGGTCGCGGTGTAGAAGTTGCTGATCTCCTGATACTCGTCCGGGCGAACGGAATGCGCGAGCGGCCCCGAATCCTCGGGAAACTGCGCCGCGCGCAGGCCGCGCACATCCTCGATCCGCTTCACCGCGGCCGATCCCTGATCGGCGGAGAAGCCCTGATCGCGATAGACGGTGAAGCCTTCCTTCAGCGACAGCTGGAACCAGTCGCGGCAGGTGACGCGATTGCCCGACCAGTTGTGGAAGTATTCGTGCGCCACGACGGCGGCGATGCCGTCATAATCGTAATCTGTCGCGGTATCGGGGTCGGCGAGGATGTAGCGGCTGTTGAAGATATTCAGCCCCTTGTTCTCCATCGCGCCGAAGTTGAAGTCGTCGACCGCGACGATGTTGAACACGTCGAGATCGTATTCGCGGCCATAGACGCGCTCGTCCCACGCCATCGACAGCTTCAGTGCGTGGAGCGCATGGTCGGTGCGCGGCAGGTCCGCGGCACGGACCCAGATGCCGAGTTCGACGGTGCGGCCCGATTCCGTCACGAAGCTGTCGCGATTGACCTGGAGATCGCCCGCGACGAGCGCGAACAGGTAGCTGGGCTTGGGAAAGGGATCGTTCCATTCGGCCCAGTGCCGCCCCTCCCCCGCGTCGCCTTGCGCGACGGGATCGCCGTTCGCGAGCAGGACCGGGAAGCGCGCCCTGTCCGCGGTCAGGCGCACCGAATAGCGGCTGAGGACGTCGGGGCGATCGGGGAAGAAGGTGATGCGGCGGAACCCCTCCGCCTCGCACTGGGTGCAGATGTTGCCGCCGCTGGCGTACAGGCCCATCAACTGCGTGTTGCGGTCGGGCGCGATCTCCACCTCAGTCTCGATGCTGTGCGCGTCGCCCGACAGCGGGATGAAGAGCTGGTCGTCCTCGACCCGCCAATCGTTAACCGCAACCCCGTCGACGACGACGGATAGTGGTGTCTGGCCAGCCCCGTCGAGGCGCAGCGGCTCCGAATGGGCGCCATTGCGCAGCACCGACAGGGTCGCATGGACGCGGGTGGCGGCGGGATCGATATCGAACGCCAGCCGCGTATCGGGCACCAGCCACGCGGGCGGGCGGTAATCTTCGCGACGGATCACCAAAGGCGGCTGGGCGACGGCGTGCTGGATATCCATGACACCGGTATATGTCGCCCCGGCCTAGCGTGCCAGCGACTTGCGCGGACCCATCGCCGTGGTAGGCGCGCTAGGTTATCTTTAGAGGGTTCAACAGGATGCACCACAGGATCGCCGCGCTTGCCGCGCTGACCGTTTCCGCCGCGGCCATCGCGCAGGAGACGCCCGCACCGGCCCCCGCCACGCTGTCTGCGAAGGAGGCGAATGCGCGGATCACCGCGCCGCTGCCCGCGGATCAGGCGGCGATGAAGGCGCACGTCATGTTCCTGGCAAGCGACGCGATGCGCGGCCGCGAGGCGGGCAGCCCGGAATACGACATCGCAGCGCAATACGTGGCGGCGCAATTCTATGCCGCCGGGCTGAAGCCGGGCGGCGACGAGGGCGGATTCCTGCAAAAGGTGCCCTTGGTCAGCTACAAGGCGGCCGGACAGGGCAGCGCGGTGTGGACGCCGGCCGGCGGCCAGCCGCAAACCTTGGTGTTCGGGGAGGATTACGTCCCCGCCGCCAATCCGGCGAAAGCGGAGACGAGCGTGTCCGCGCCGGTGGTGTTTGTCGGCTACGGCCTCGACGCGCCGACGCTGGGGCAGACCGATTATCGCGGCGTCGACGTGCGCGGCAAGGTCGTCGCGTTCGTGGCGGGCGCGCCCGCGTCGCTGGGCGGCGAGGAGCGCGCGTTCCTGGGCTCTCCCGCGGCCAAGCAGAAGTTCGCGGCGGCGCGCGGGGCGATCGGCGCGGTCCAGATCGGCGGCGGGCGGTACGGCACGGTGCGGTCGCTGGCGCAGGGGTATGACCGGGCGCGCATGACCTGGGCGCGGCCGGACGGCAGCGGCTTCGTCGACAGTGCCGGCACGCCGATGCTGGCGACGTTGAGCCCCGAGGGCGCAGCGAAGCTGTTCGGGAAGACCTGGGCAACGATCGCCGCGGAGATGGGCAAGACCGCGCCGAAGTTCCGGCCGCTGACGGCCACCGGCACGCTGACGGTCGCGACGAAGACGACGCTGACGCCCGCGGCGAGCAGCAACGTCATCGGCGTGATCCCCGGCAGCGACCCGAAAGTCGGCAAGGAAGTGGTCGTGCTGTCGTCGCATCTCGACCATCTGGGCGTCGGGCGCGCGGTGAACGGCGATACGATCTACAACGGCGCGTTGGACGACGCGGTGGGAATCGCCAGCCTGATCGAGGAAGCCAAGCGCTTCACGGCGAGCGGCACGCCGCCCAAGCGCACGATCCTGTTCATGGCGGTGACGGCGGAGGAGAAGGGGCTGATCGGCTCCGACTATTTCGCGAACCACCCGACGGTGCCGAAGGCGAACATCGTCGCCGACGTGAACCTCGACATGCCGATGCTGCTGTACAAATTCGAGGACATGGTCGTGTACGGCGCGGAGCGGTCGACGCTGGGACCCATCGTGCGCCGTGCGGTCGAGTCGGCGGGCGTTGTGCTGTCGCCCGATCCGCTGCCGGAGCAGGGCATCTTCGTCCGGTCCGATCACTTCCGCTTCGTGCAGCAGGGTATTCCGGCGGTGTTCCTCTGGCCGGGGGCGAAGGGGCCGGGCAAGGCGGCGATCGACGACTTCATGGCCAATCGGTATCACAAGCCCGGCGACGACCTGACGCAGCCGATCCTGTGGGATCAGGGCGTGCGCTTTGTCGACATCAACTATCGCATCGCGCGCGAGATCGCCGACGGGCCGCAGCGGCCGGTTTGGAACAAGGGTGATTATTTCGGCACGCTCTACAAGGGGCCGATGGCAGCGAAATGAGCCGGCTGCTGATCTTCGGCATGGGTTACACCGCGAACGCGCTGGCGGCTCGGTTGCGGACCGAAGGCTGGCGGGTGACCGGCACGACCCGCGACGGACGCGGCGATACGCTGCGCTTCGACGACCGGGATGCCGTGCTGGCGGAGATGGCGGCGGCGACGCATATCCTGTCGTCGGTGCCGCCGGAGGGCGAGGACGATCCCGTGCTGGCAGCGTATGACGTGCAGGCGCGGTGGGTCGGGTATCTGTCCTCGACCGGCGTCTACGGCGATACCGGCGGCGCGTGGGTGGACGAAAGCGCGCCGACCGGCGGCGGGCGGCGCAAGGCGCGCGCAGCGGCGGATGCGGCGTGGCTGGCGCGGGGCGCGCACGTATTCCGCTTGCCGGGCATCTATGGGCCGGGCCGCTCGCCGCTCAACAAGGTGCGGGACGGTTCGGCCCACCGGGTCGACACGAGTGGCGTGTTCAGCCGGGTGCATGTCGACGACATCGTCACCGGCGTGATCGCCGCCTTCGATGCGCCGCCGGGCGCGTACAACCTGGCCGACGACCTCCCCTGTTCCCAGAACGCGGTGATCGAGTTCGCCGCCGAACTGCTCGGCCTGGCGCCGCCGCCGTTCGTGCCGGTCGAAAGCCTGTCGCCAATGGCGCGCGGTTTCCACGCCGAGAACCGGCGGGTGGCGAATGCGAAGGCGAAGCGGGTGCTCGGCTGGCGGCCCATCCATCCGGATTACCGGTTCGGCCTGCGCGCGCTCAGCGCAATGACCAGCCCGACGCCGGCCAGCGCCGCGCCAGCGCCCGCCAGCAGCGACCAGCGATAGCCCTCGAACAGGGTCGACAGCAGCATGGCGATGACCGGCACGATGACGCTGGAATAAGCGGCCTTGGCCGGCCCGATCGTCCGCAGCACGCCGTAGTAGAGCGGAAACGCCAGCGCCGACGCGAAGATGCCGAGATACAGGATGCCGGCGATATAGGCCGGGCGCACCTCGAACACCGGCGGTCCCGTGGTGATCCACGCGAAGATCCCGTCCAGCCCCGCGCCGATCAGCATCGCCGCCGCCAGCGTTGGCAGCATCGGATAGCGCTTTGCCGTCGGCGTCGCCTGCAACACATTCGCCGCCGAGGCCGACAGGATCGCGCACAAGGTCCAGCCGATGCCGGCAACCGTCGTCGCGGTGCCGTTCGGGTCGGCGCGTGCCTCATGCAGGAACAGCAGCGAGACGCCCGCCATCGCCACTGCGGACCCCGCCGCGAGCTGTCGCCCCATGCGCTGTCCGAGGAAGACACGCGACAGCAACGCGTTCGGCACCAGCAGCAGCGCGAACACCACGGCCACCAGACCGGAAGTGATGAAATGCTCCGCCCGGTAGACGAAGTTGAAGTTCAGCACGAACTGGAGGACGCCCAGCACCGTGGCGAAGGCGAGCCCACCCGCGCCGATGCGAAAGCTCTCGCGCCGGAACGCGGCCCAGCCGGCCATCGCCAGCCCGGCGACGATGAAGCGGTACGTCACCGACCAGCTGGCGGGCACGACCGCGATCTGATCGCGGATGACGAGCCACGTCGATCCCCAGATCAGCGTGACGATCGCGAAGGGGACGAGGACGCTGGCGCGGGTCGAGCGGGGGCGCTCCCCCGACAGGCTCACAAGCCGGCGATCGCGGTGGCGAGGGCGGCGATATGGTCCGGGTTCGTGTCCCATGCGGTGACGAGGCGAACCTCCCCCGGTGCCCAGTCGTAGAAGTCGAACCCGGCAGCGCGCAGGGCGGTCGCTTCGTCGGGCGTCGCGCGCAGGAACACTTCGTTGGCCTGCACCGGATGCACCAGCCGGTCGCCCGCCGCCGCCGCAAGGCGCGCGGCCCCGGCATTGGCGGCGCGGCCATTGTCCAGCCACAGGTCCTGTTCGAGCATCGCGAGGATCTGCGCGGCGAGGTAGCGACCCTTCGACAGCAGCAGCCCGGCGCGCTTGCGACGGCGCAATGTCGCGTCGTGATGCGCGGCGTCGAAGAAGACCAGCGCCTCCGCGCTCATCGCGCCGTTCTTGACGAATCCGAACGACAGCGCGTCCACGCCCGCACGCCACGTCACGTCGGCGGGGGAGCAGCCGACGCTGGCGACGGCGTTGGCGAAACGCGCGCCGTCCATGTGGAAGCGCCAGCCCCGCGCGCGGCACAGGTCGCCGATCGCGGCCACTTCGTCGGGGCGGTAGACGAGGCCGTATTCGGTGGCGTTGGTGATCGAGACGGCATGCGGCTGCACGCGGTGGACGTCGTTGGCCACGGCATCCGCGACCGCGGCGATGTCGGCCGGCGTCAGCTTCGCGCCGACGCCCTCCGCCAGCATCAGCTTCGCACCGTGCGTGTAGAATTCGGGCGCGCCGCCCTCGTCGTTCTGGATGTGCGCGTCGCGGTGGCAGATAACGCCGCCATAGGGCGGGCAGAACGCCGCGAGCGCGAGGCAGTTGGCAGCGGTGCCGGTCGGCACCCAGATCGCGCGGACCTCGGTTTCGAACAACTCCGACAGCCGCGCATCCAGGGACTGCGACCAGCGATCGCCGTCATAGGCAGTGTCGAGAACGTCGACATCCGCCATCGCGGCCATGACGCGCGGGTGGACGGGGGCGGCATTGTCGGAAAAGAAGCGCATGCGCAGCCGGTTGGACCGGCGGAGGCGGGGGCGTCAAGAGCGAGGCGGGAGCGTGATTGGCTTCGTTCGACGCGTGCCCCGTCAGGTCTGGCTCGTCCCGGCATCTACCGTGCTAGGTGTTGGTCGATCGTTGACTTGCGGAAGCGTGGATGCCGGGACGAGCCCGGCATGACGAATGGTCGCGTTAGAAGCCGCCCTGATCGCCGTCGCCGCCGTCCTCCTCGTCCGGCGGAGGGCGGCGATCCTCGCGGCCGGGCGGTTCGCGGCCCCCGCGACCACCGCGAGGGCCGACGGTGATCGAACCGTCGGGTGCGCGGCGGACCTCCAGCCCCATCTGGTCGAGCTGCTCGGTGGCGCGGTCGAGTGCCTGCGGGACGATGTCGCCGATCTCGTTGCCGAAGATGCCGCCTATGCCGTCGACTGTGTTGCCGTCGATCGTCACCTCCTCATCGGGCGTTTCGACCACGATCGGCGCGATGTTCAGCGCGTCCTGCATGAAACTGCGCCAGATGCGCGCAGGGACAGTTCCGCCGTGCAGGCCGGGATTGGGCGAGTTGTCGTCATTGCCCACCCAGACGCCGACGACCAGATCGCCTGCGAAGCCGATGAACCACGCGTCTCGGCTGTCCTGCGACGTCCCCGTCTTGCCATAGCTCTTGATGCTCAGCACGGCTTCCTTGCCGGTGCCACGGATCGAGGAATTGAGCAGCGACAGCATCTGCTCACGCTGCTGCGCCGGGATTTCACGTGTGCCGCCGGTCAGTTGCTCGTACCAATTCTTGTCGTCCTTGGTATCGACGCCGCGCGGCGACACCGGATAGCGTCCGTTGGCAATGCCCGCATAGGCGGCGGTCAGTTCCAGCAGCGACACCTCCGAAGTGCCAAGGCCGATCGTCGCTTCGTTCGCGATCGGGGTGGAAATGCCGAGATCGCGCGCCGCCTTGATGACGTTCTTGACGCCGACCTCCTGCGTCAGCCGCGCGGCGGCGACGTTGGACGATCGGGCGAAAGCGCGCGCGAGGCTGATCTCGCCCAGATAGCGGCCGTCGTCGTTCTTGGGTTTCCAGCCTGCGATCTCGACCGGGCTGTCGTCGACGGTCGAGGAGGTGGTCATGCCGGCGCGGATCGCGGCGAGGTAGACGAACAGCTTGAACGTCGATCCCGGCTGGCGGCGGGCCTGTGTCGCGCGGTTGAAGGGGCTTTTCCCGTAATCGCGGCCACCGACCAGTGCGACCACGCGCCCGTCGGGGTGCATCGCGACGAGCGCGGCCTGCGCCTGACGCAAGCCGGCCGAGCGGATCGACCGCTCGGCGATCCGCTGCATCCGGCGGTCGAGCGTCGTCTTGACGGTCGTCTCGGACTGCACCTCGCCCGCGCTGTCGCGCGCGGCGGGGAGGACCCAGTCGGCGAAATAGGTGCCGCTGGGCAGCGCCCCCGCCTGCCGCGGCAGCACGCGCTGCGGCTGCACCGCCTGCGCCTGCGCGTGCGTCAGAAAGCCCGCGTCCTCCATCGCGCCGACGACGACCATCTCGCGGGCGCGGGCACCCTTCAGATTCACGGTCGGGGCAAGGCGCGAGGGCGCCTTGACCAGACCGGCGAGCATCGCCGCCTGACCGATGTTCAGCGCCTGCGGCGTACGGCCGAAATAATGCTTCGATGCGGCGGTGATGCCGTAGACATTGTCGCCGAAATACACGTTCGACAGATATCGCGACAGGATCTCGTCCTTGGTCAGCCAAGCCTCCAGCCAGAACGCGATCATCGCCTCCCGCAGCTTGCGCGTGGCGGTGCGGTCGGAATCGAGGAAGGCGTTCTTCGCCAGTTGCTGCGTGATCGTGCTGCCGCCTTGACGCACGCCGCCGGAGCCGACGTTCGCCCACGCCGCGCGCGCGATGCCGCGCGGATCGATGCCCCAGTGCGAATAGAAGCGCCGATCCTCGATCGCCAGAAACGCCTCGCGGACATGACCGGGCAGCTTGGCCGCGTCGACCGGCGCGCCGATCACCGCACCGCGCCGCGCGATCGGGGTGCCGTCCTCTGCGGTCAGGGTGATCGAAGGCGGCGTTGGCGGCTTCAGCGATTGCGACAGCGGCGCGGTGATCGCGAGCCAGCCGATCGCGACGACCAGCAGCACCAGCGCCGCCGCCATGCCGCGCACGATCCAGCGCCCCCAGCGGATGCTACCCCAGCGAATGCCGCGCCGGGGCGGCTCCGGCGGTTCGGGCGGCGGCGTCCACTGGCCGCCGGTCGGATAGGGCGGCGGCGTGTCGCCGTCCCGCCAGGGTCGTGAACCGCTGAGCGCATAGGGATCATAGGGGTCGGGGCGCATCGGCGGGTTCCAGGACACGGCCGCTGTCATACAGGGCTAGGACACCCGGCGCAATGACGCGGGTCGGAGCAGGTTTTGGGCGGCAAATCCTCCGCCGCAAGCGGACGTAGCGGTCCGCAGGGCTGACGGAGGGGTGAAACGGCCGGCGTGACACCCCTCCGGCGCTTCGCGCCACCTCCCCTTTCGAGGGAGGATCGAGCGAACCTCAGAACTCGAACGGGTCGGCCACGACGCGGTGAGCGACGAGGTAAGCGTCCGCCACCAGTTGCAGCGGGCGCAGGTCGACGTCGCGACCGGCACTGGGGACCAGCTCGGCGAAGCGGGCGTAGAGCCGCGGATACTCACCCTCGTCGATGCCACCACCCTCGGCCGCACCTTTGCCGTCGATCGATAGCGTCTTGCCACCGTCGCGCAGGGTGAGCGTGCCGGCGGTCGTCTCCACGACGATGTCCCACGACTGCGGGCCGGTCTGGAGGAAGTCGAGGTCGACGCGGCCCGGCGCGCCGTTGCCGCAGCGCATCTGCACGGTCGCGGCGATCGGCGACTCGCGGCCATCGGGCACGTGCAGGGCACCGCTCTCCACCGAGAGTTCGGTCGGCAGGATCTTGGTGACGATCGACAGGGCGTTGATGCCGGGATCGAACACGCCGAACCCGCCCGGCCCCAGGATCCAGTCCTGACCGGGATGCCAGACGCGGATGTCCTCGCGCCACGAGATCGCGACCGACGTGACCTGCTTGTCCGCCAGCCAGTCGCGCGCAGCATCGACGCCCGATGCCTCCCGCGAATGCCATGTCGCGAACAGCGTGACGCCTGCATCCGCCGCCAGTTGTTCCAGCGCGACCACTTCGGACACGGTGGCGCCCGGCGGCTTCTCGATCATCACGTGCTTGCCTGCGGCGATCGCGGCGCGGACAATGTCGCTTCGCCCGCCCGGCGGCGTGCAGATCGACACGGCGTCGAGATCGGGAACACCCGCCAGCATCTCCTCGATCGTCGCAAAGCTGGCGATGCCGTCGACACTGGCATGGCGGCTGGCGGCGGCGACCAGATCGAAATGCGGATTTGCGGCGATGGCGGGCAGATGCTGGTCGCGGGCGATCTTGCCGACGCCGACGATCCCAAGCCGGATAGTCATGAAGTCACGTTCCTTGTTGCAGTCATTCGCGCTGGTCGGCGTCTCGCTCGATCAGCTGGAGGACGTCGTCGATCAGCTTCGCCATCGCGGCGCGGGCCGCGGCGGCATCGCCGGCCTGAATCGCGTCGGCGACCGCGGCATGATCCGCGATGCTGGCGCTTCTTCCGCTGATCCGATTGGTGAATCGGATCGATGTGCGCAAGGCCGTCGAGACAACTTCGCGGAATTGCACGAAGAACGGATTGTTCGACGCGCGCAGGATCGCGACGTGGAAGGCGATATCGGCGTCCAGCGTGTCGTCATCACCCATTTCCGCATCGTGCATCCGCACCAGACCGGCGGCGATCGCCGCTCGCTGGTCGGCGGTCGCGCGTTGCGCCGCGAGCCAGGCGGCCTGAGGCTCGACGCCGATCCGTAATTCGTTGAAGCGGCGCAGCAGCACGATCGAGGATTTGCGCTCCAGCAGCCAGCGGAGCACGTCGGTGTCGAACAGGTTCCACTGTTCGTCGGGCTGCACGAACGTGCCCTGTTTCGGGCGCGCGCCGAGCAGCCCCTTGGCCCCCAGCATCTTCACCGCTTCCCGCGTGACAGAGCGGCTGACGCCGTGCAGCTTCACCAGCTCGGCCTCCGTCGGGAAGGCGCGACCGCGATATTCGCCGACCACGATCGACCGGCCCAGAACCTCGAGCAGGCCGAACGTCAGGTTGCGGCCGAGCTGGCCCCGAACCTGCAATCCGCCCTCCCCGCCAACCATGTCGCCGGTCACGTGATCCTCCCCGATGTTTGCGTGCAGCATGGCGAAGGTTTCCGCCCTCGACAAGTCCGAACGATCATATAAAAAGACCGTAACAGCCGGCGCTGATCGGCGGTGAGGGGATCGCAGATGCAGTTGGCCACGCTCGATATCATCGTCGTCATCGCCTACGCGATCGGCATCTTCGCGCTGGCGCAGTGGGTATCGCGCGACAAGGCCGGCGCCGGGCCGAAGAACTCGACCGATTATTTCCTCGCGTCTAAGAATCTGCCGTGGTGGGCGATCGGCGCGTCCCTGATCGCAGCCAACATCTCCGCCGAACAGATCGTCGGCATGTCCGGCTCCGGCTATGCCATCGGGCTGGCCATCGCTTCGTACGAATGGATGGCGGCGCTGACGCTGCTGATCGTCGGCAAGTTCTTCCTGCCGATCTTCCTGAAGAACGAAATCTACACGATGCCGCAGTTCCTGGAGCGGCGGTACGGCCCCAACATCCGTACGCTGATGGCGGTGTTCTGGCTGCTGCTGTACGTGTTCGTGAACCTGACGAGCATCATATGGCTCGGCTCGATCGCGGTCACCAAGGTGGCGGGCGTCGATCAGGACGTCGCGCTCTTCGCGCTCGGGGCGTTCGCGTTGCTCTATCAGTTGAAAGGCGGACTGAAGGCGGTGGCGCTGACCGACATCGTGCAGGTCACGTTGCTGGTGCTGGGTGGCCTCATCATCGCCTATCTGACGCTGGGCGAGATCGGCGGCGACGCGGGCGTGATCGGAGGCTTCAGTCGACTGACCACCGAGCTGCCCGGCCATTTCCACATGATCCTGGAAAAGGGCGATCCGCATTACATGGACCTGCCCGGCCTGTCGGTGCTGATCGGTGGCATGTGGATCGCGAACCTCAGCTACTGGGGGTTCAACCAGTACATCATCCAGCGCGCACTTGCCGCCAAGTCGCTGGACGAGGCGCAGAAGGGCGTGCTGTTCGCGTCGTTCATCAAGCTCATCATGCCGATCATCATCGTCCTGCCCGGGATCGCCGCGGTTGTACTGGCGCCGAACCTCGCCAAGCCGGACGAAGCCTATCCGACGATGATGCGGCTGTTGCCGACCGGCCTGCTCGGCCTCGTCTTCGCGGCGCTCATCGCGGCGATCATCGCGTCGACCGCATCGAAGATCAATTCCATCGCCACGATCTTCACGCTCGACGTGTGGGCGAAGATGAAGCGGCAGCGCAGCGCCGCGGAGGACGGTACCGGCGCCGACGACCGCAAGCTGGTGCTGGTCGGCCGGATCGCCGCAGCGGTGGCAATCCTGATCGCGATCCTGACCGCACGGCCGCTGCTCGGCGCGTCGGATCAGGCGTTCCAGTTCATCCAGGAGTTCACCGGCTTCTTCACACCCGGCATCACCGTCATCTTCCTGCTCGGCCTGTTCTGGAAGCGTGCGAACGAGGCTGGCGCGCTGGCGGCGGCGATCGCCTCCGTGGTGCTGTCGTGGCTGTTGAAGGTGGCGATGCCAACGCTGCCGTTCATGGACCGGATGGGCGTGGTGTTCCTCGCCGCGCTGGCGCTGGCCGTGGTCGCATCGCTCGTCATCCCGACGCGACGGGCCGCCGACACGATCGATACGGGTGACGTGCGCTACGCCACCAGTTCGGGGTTCAACGTCGGCGCGATCGGCGTCGTGCTGATCCTGATCGTCCTCTATGCGACCTTCTGGTGAGGCTGGGCGCATGACCGACATTTCCTTCATCGCCGTCGACTGGGGTACCACCAACCGCCGCGCCTATGCCATCGACGCGAACGGCGCGGTGTTGCGGACCGAGCGGGACGGCGACGGTATTCTCGCGGTGCCGGCGGGCGGCTTTCCCGACGCCGCCGCCGCGATCCGCGGACGTTTCGATAGCGACGCGCCGATGCTGCTCGCCGGGATGGTGGGATCGAACCGCGGCTGGGTCGACGCCGGCTATGTCCCCTGCACCGCCACACTGGATGCAGTCGCCGCCGCGACGGTCGTCGCCGGCGACGGCATCCGCATCGTGCCGGGCGTCAGCCGCAGCGCCGATGGGCGCGGCGACGTGATGCGCGGCGAGGAGGTGCAGTTGTTCGGCGCGGTCGCCGCCGGACTGGCACCCGGCGACGCGCTGCTCTGCCAGCCGGGTACGCATTGCAAATGGGCGTGGATGGCGGCAGGCGCGATCGCCGACTTCACCACCGCGATGACGGGGGAGTTGTTCTCGCTGTTGAAGGCGCACAGCCTGATCGGCGCGGACATGGCCGCGGGCGACGTGGCGGACGGCGACGCATTCCGCGCCGGTGTCGAGGATGCCCGCACGCGCGACCTGCCTGCCGCACTGTTCGGCGTTCGCGCGTCGGGCATCCTCGGGCTGCACGCGCGCGAGGACGCCGCCAGCTACGTCAGCGGCCTGCTGATCGGCAGCGACTGTCATGCGCGGCTCAGGGGCGATGCGCGCGACGTCTATTTGCTTGCCGATCCGGTGCTCGGCGCGCTCTACGCCACCGCCATCGACATCGCGGGGGGCCGTGCCCATCTGATCGACAGCCATGCCGCGTTCGTCGCCGGCATAACACGTATTCACGCCCGTATTCGCCAGGACCCGATCTGATGGACTTCGCCCCCGCCTTTGCCGCCTGCCCGCTCGTCGCGATCCTGCGCGGTGTGCGCCCCGACGAGGTCGAGGCGATCGGCGGCGTGCTGGTGGAGGCGGGCTTCACGCTGATCGAGGTGCCGCTGAACTCGCCCGATCCGTTCACGAGCATCGCGGCGCTGGCGAAGCGGCACGGCGAGCGGGCTATGATCGGCGCGGGCACGGTGCTGACGGTCGAGGACGTGGCCCGCGTTCAGGATGCGGGGGGACGGATGATCATCTCCCCCAACACCAACCCCGACGTCATCCGCGCGACGGCAGCAAAGGGCATGGCCTCGCTGCCCGGCTATTTCACACCATCCGAGGGATTCGCCGCGCTGGCAGCGGGCGCGACCGCGCTGAAGCTGTTCCCGGCGGAGGCGGCCAGCCCCGGCGTGTTGAAGGCGCAGCGCGCGGTTTTGCCGAAGGATGTGCCGATGCTGGTCGTCGGCGGTGTCGCGCCGGATACGATGACGCCGTGGCTGGCCGCAGGGGCGAACGGCTTCGGCCTGGGTTCCGCGCTCTACAAGGTGGGCGACGATGCGGCAAAGGTCGGCGCGGCGGCCAAGGCGTTCGTGGCGGCGATCAACGCCGCGCGCTGAGCGCGCCCGTTCACCCCCGATACCGCAGCGTCGGCAAGCCGCGGACGCCCGGATCGACCTCGAACAGCGCGCCGCCCGCTGCTTCGTCGACACCGTCGCCCGACGACGTGACGAACATCCGGTCGAGGTTCGGCCCGGCAAAGGTGCAGCTGGTAATCTGAGACGCGGGCAGCGCGATGCTGCGGTCGCGTTTTCCCTCCGGCGTGAAGCGCGTGACGCAGGACCCGCCCCAGCAGCCGACCCACAGCCCACCCTCGGCATCGAAGGTCATGCCGTCCGGGCTGCCCCAGGCGTCCTCGAACACGATGAACGGCGTGCGGGGACCCAGCGAGCCGTCGTCGTTCACCGGATAGCGGAAGATGGTGCCGAGCGCGGTGTCGGTGTGGAGCAGGAACGACCCGTCCGCCGCGATCGCGGGGCCGTTGGCAATCGTGTAATCGTCATCCACGCGCGTCGCAGTGCCGTCGGTGTCGAGGCGGTAGAAGCTGCCGCTCGGCCGGTCGCAGGTGAAGGGCATCGACCCGGCCCAGATGCGGCCCTGCGCATCCGCCTTGGCATCGTTGAAGCGATTGCCTTCGCGATCGTCCTCCGGCGCGGCGATCGGCTGCACCGTCACCGGATCGAGCGTCAGCGCGACGAAGCGGCGGCCGACACCTGCGACGAAGCCAGGTCTATCCTCGCGCTCCACGACCCAGCCGATCGTGTCGGGCATCTCCCAACTCGTCACCGCATCGCTGGCGAGATCGAGGCGGCTCAGCCGCTGGCCGAGGATGTCGACCCAATACAGCGCATTCTCCCGCGCCGACCAGGTCGGGCCCTCTCCCAGCCGGTCGCTTCGGTCGCGGGTGATGATGAGCAAACGGGGGGCCGGGGTGGTCATATCCGTCTCCTGATCGTCGCCAGCGCCATAGCCTAGCGGCGATTAGTCATACAAGATCGGTCATGACCGATCCGCAAGGCGGACTTGGCAGCCCTGAACAATCCCGTCGAGCAGTCGACCTCAACGAGATGCAAAATAGGAATATCGCGGCAGTCGACATGTCCGGGGAACTCCCGGAAAGGGCGCGGTGTCTTCCGACACGCGCGCCATTCCATGTCACATCAATACCGAACGCGAATGCTGCCTTGCACCGTTCGCGCCTGAAGCCGCACACCACTGCCGAGCAGGTTTTCCTTACCGAAATATTGGTATGCATTGTTGTTGGTCAGGTTCGTGGCTTCGATCGAGAACGTGACCCACCGCTTCGGCGTGTAGTTTACTGCTACGTCGAGACGTTCCGTTGCGTCCGAGAACTGCGAATATTCCGGGTTTCCAAGATCAGCGCCGTTTCTATAAGGTGAACGATAATTATACGCGATCCGAGTGCTGAACATCGGCGTGGTGTAGAACAGTGCCGCGTTGGCAGTCCATTTGGAAACGCCGTTACCGTCGTAGGCGCCCGGAAATCCTTCCTCGAACGGCAGGACCTGCCGCGCCTTGATCATATAGGTGCCGTTCAACGAAGCGCCGAAATTGGCCAGGGCGCCAGGCAAGAAGTCAAAAAACGCCTGCGCCTGTCCCTCGGTGCCGATGAATTCCCCAGCTCCGCCATTCCGGTTGGTCCGCAAGAATCCGGACCGACCCGGCTGGCCGTAACGACCCAGATCCAGAATCGGTTCACGATCATAATAGAGGAATCCGGTCGCCTTTTTATAGAAGCCGGCAAGGCTGAGGATGCCCCCGCGGCCGAAATAGTTTTCAAGGCTCACGTTATACGAACGCTCCCGCTGCGCCCTGAGGTCCGGATTGCCGGCATCGACCGTTGGCGGATTGTCATTCGGGTTGATGAAGTAGGATGGACTCAACGCACCGAAGCCAGCGCGCTGGATATTCGTCGTATAGGAGAGACGCATCTGCGTTCTGTCGGTGAAGTGAACAGTCGCAGTCACGGAGGGCAGGAGATCAACGAAGTTTCCACGTGCAAATGCAGCCCGGTTGACGTCATTCTCTACGATTTGGCCGTTCACGGTGCGCCGAATTCTTTCCGTAGCAGTGCTGCGGTTCGTGCCGAAATTGTTGACGTACCGCAGGCCTATCGTGCCGTCGATCGGAAATCCTAGTTTAAAACCATAGTTGATCTGACCGTAGATTGCGAAGTTGTTTTCACGGCTGGCAAACTGTTGCCCCAATTGGCCTTGTGGGAAAACCGTGGCAAATTGGGCGCCTCCCTGACCTGGTACGGCCTGCTGAAGATAGGTACGGATGTCAGCGATCCTGTCGTAAAGCACCTTGCCCGGAATCGCTGCCCATTGCTGTGCTCCCCTGATGGGTGGCCCGATCGGGCGAGCGGACTCGGCCCCCGGCAAAGCCGCCAGGGGAGCGAAAAACTCCTCGCCCCCTATCACTATTCTCGGAAACGCATCACGAAAGCCAAAGCTGTTTGCTACCTCGCGGCGATTGGCGCGCATTCCGGCCTGGAACGTACGAAGAAAGCCGGTCTCGCTGAATTTCAGGGTCAGATCGACCTGAGCCTGATATTCCTTGTTGTGATCGCTGCCGCGAAGATCCTGGAAACGCTCCAGTCCCAGATCGTTGATATTGGTCGGATCGATCCCTTCTAGGGTAATCGTCGGCACCGAATACCCGCCGACATTGCTGGCGAAATCGACCGTAGTCCGCTCCAATAGCGGAGGGCGGGGCAGGTTCTGGATGTTGTAGTTTCCGGAGTTGCTCCAGCTATGCAAGATGCTCGATGTGATGTCGGCGCGATCGCTCGTCCATCTCATCTCCCCGTTGATCTGGTAGAAACTGTTTTGGCTTCTGATGTAAAGATTGTCGATCCCGACGGCGATCGAGCCCGGTCGGTTCGAGATCATCGTCACCTTATCGACCGTTCGGCCGTCCGGCCTGATCGAGATGTCGGTAAGAGTCTCACCATATCCGCCTGTGATGGCGTAATATCGGTTGAGCTCGCGGCGTTCGCGTGAGCCCGTGTAGAGTCCTTCGACAACGAAACTGAGATTGGAGGAGGGTGCCCATTGAAATGCGGCGTTGAGCGATGGGCGATCCACATATCCGATGTCAATGCCTGACCGCGCCGCGAATGGAACGATGATGTTGCGCAAATTGGCCGGCAGCCGGGCGCGTGACGAGTTGGAATCGACCGTTCCGGTTTCGTCGTCACCGCAACATACCCTTGACGGCGACTCGCTCTGGATGAACGTCTCCAGATAATTCTGGCGGGTGAAGGAGCCGTTGACCAGAAAGCCCATATCGCCGATCCCGGTTTCCGCTCGATAGGCTACCAAGGCGCTCAGGAAGGGACCAGCCTTCTTGGCGATATTGTCATACAGGCCGCGCGCGCTGCCCGCGAGCGTCAATCCCTTGCTGAGGTCGAGGGGCCGGCGCAGTTCGATGTTCACCGTACCGGAGATGCTGCCTTCCACCTGATCCGCCGTGCGCGTCTTGAATACGTCGACGGCCTTGATGAGCTCGGCCGGAACGTCGGCAAGGCTGATCGATCGGGCGGTGCCCAGATTGGCGTTGTTGCCGTTGACCGTTGTCTGAACGCCGCCCAGACCGCGGATCAACACTTCCTGCCCCTGCCCCCGTTCCCGGGTGATCTGAACCCCGGGAATTCGAGCAATGGCATCGACGACGTTGTTGTCCGGCAATTTGCCGACGTCTTCCGAGACGACGGAGTCCACGATCTGCTTCGCATTGCGCTTTTTATTGACTGCGCTGGTGATGCTGCCCCGAATACCGACGACGATGATTTCATTCTTGGCCGCCTCCTCCTCCTCCTCGGTTTCTGCCGTGCTATCGGATGAGACTGCCGACTGACTGCGAGACGCGTCTCCGGATTGTCGCTGTCTGACCGAATCGTCTTGAGCGTGCACGCTGCTCGTACCGAACACGAGCGCCATGACCCCACAAGTCATGGATAGATATGCCTTTGTCATACAGCCCCCCACATACCCATATTATATGGTATAATATCGAGCATATCGGCTTGCAGAGGCTATTCAATATAAAAGTGCGTTTCTCATCAGAAAACTTGACGAAGATTTTCTGAAGACGCGCAGCAGCAGTTTGCTGCTGCTCCGCCGACGGAGCGGCGCCCGCGGTATGGTCCGGGTAGATAGTTGGTGCATCGTGGTTTCCGCCATTGCTGGCCAAGGTGGAGCGAAGCGGAACCGGAGGCCGACAATGGCGGTGTGGCCGCTTCCCGGGCCGGCGAGCGGTAGCCCCAGGCTACTGTGTGGGCGCTCGGCGTGTAGTGCCGCCGCCAAGCTTGAATCAGCACCTAGCCTCGACGAGGCTGTAGACGATCTCGCGGCCTTCCTCGATCCAGACTGTCATAGTCAATGGATCACTCAGACGGGGGCAGCTCATATGAGCGCGAAGGTGCTTGTGTCGGATGATCCATAGGCGGAAAATAGCTCATGCAACCGACGAGGATATGGATTGATACGTCTTGTATCGAAGCAAGCGGAAAGTGGAGCGGCTAACAGCGCGCTTTGGTTAACGCTCCGAGAAGGACCGGGACAAAGTCTCCGTCAGGGGATCTAGCATGTACTGGAGTGCGCTTCGCTTTTGAAGCGTGACAGTTACCTGCACGGGTACGCCGGCGCGGATACCGGTGTCCGCGCCCCGCGCCGCTCGCAACATGGCCACCTGATCGTCGGGTATGACGATCGTGGCGGTGAACTGGCTGAGCCCGGTGCGATCGTCGCGGACGCTATCGGCCGACACCGTCCGGACCACGCCCATCAGGATCGGCAGGTCGCGGTCGTGCAGCGACAGAAACTTTACTTCCGCCGGCTTGCCGGACACCACACCGTCGATATCCTCCGGCGCGAAGGTCGCGCGAACCTCCAGCGGGGCGGCATCAGGTACGATGTCGAGGATCGGCTGTCCGGCCGCGATCACACCGCCCGCGGAATGCACCCTGAGGTCGACGACGCGCCCCGACACCGGCGCACGGACGATCGTCCGCTCCACCTGCTCCTTTGCGGCGATCCACTTGGGGAGCGCATCATTGAGCTGAAACTGCGTCTCACGGAGCATCTTCGCGTTTTCGTCGACGAGCTGCCGACGGGCCTGGGCGACCTGATCGCGCGTACCCGCGACCTGGGCGCGAGACGCGGCGGCCCGTGCGATTAGATCCGCGTTGCTGCCGTCCAGTGCCGCCATGTTTCGTTCGAGCGCACGGACGGTATTGCGCGAAACATCCCCGCTCTCGGCGAGGCGGCGCGTGCTTTCCATTTGCGCCTGCAAGGATTCTCGTTGCTCCGCCGTCGATGCGGACTGCGCCTCGAAGCCTTGGATCTGCCTCGCAAGTTGATCACGTTCGGATCGCAGTATACCGTAGCGAGACGACAAAAGATTACGCTGCGCCTGGGATTGTGCGAGCTGAAGCCGCTTGGCCGCGTCCACCAGCAACCGGTCCGCGCCCTCGACTTGCGCGAATTCCTTGGGCCAACGGATCGTCCCGCCGGTCACCTCCGCTTCGAGCCGCGCCCGTTGTGCCTGGAGATCGATTACCGCTCCTGCGAGCGCGCGTTCCGTCGCGGCGACTTCGGACCCCGATAGCCGGACCAGGGCATCGCCGGCGCGTACGCGCTGCCCGTCCCTGACCAGCACCTGCTCTACATCTCCGCCGTAGCGGTGCTGGATCACCTGCCGATTGCCGGCAACGACAACCTGACCGCCGCCGAAAGCCGCTGCGTCCAGTCGCGCCATGGCGGCCCAGCCCAGAAAGACGACGAAGAACAGAATCGCGACACCGCTGCCGACGATCAGCGCCCGCCGCGGGGAGTCGTCAAGATCGTTGACATCGCCGAACCGCCCGTGCGCCGGGGCCACCGCGATCATGCTCCGACCTCCGCCACTACCTTGGGCTCCTGCTGCGGCGCTGAAACACCTTGCGCAGATTGCCCGGCCATCGCCTCGGCGCGGCTCTTGAAGAACTCTACCTCGCCATCGCGAAGCAGCAGGATATGGTCGGCAACTTGCAACAGGCCGGTGCGATGCGTCGAAACGATCGTCGTGATGCCGTTCGCCTTTGCATGCGCCAGGACACCCGCCAACATCACCTCGCCATTCGTGTCGAGATGAGCGTTGGGCTCGTCGAGAAACAGGAAGCGGGGGCGCCCGAACAGGGCCCGCGCCA
Organism: Microvirga sp. SRT01; assembly: GCA_018139225.1. Classification (GTDB taxonomy): domain Bacteria; phylum Pseudomonadota; class Alphaproteobacteria; order Sphingomonadales; family Sphingomonadaceae; genus Sphingomonas; species Sphingomonas longa. The sequence goes on along the minus strand of JAGSNX010000003.1, from coordinate 349,672 downwards.
GCGCGACGAGTTGCCGCTGCCCGGCAGAGAGGCCGCCGCTCTCGCGGATCGATAGCATCGTGTCATATCCCTGCGGCAGACGTAGGATCATCTCGTGTGCGCCCGCGCGCCGTGCAGCGTCGATCACCGCGGCATCGATATCACCCGATGTTTCCGATCTACTGAACCGCGAAATGTTCGCGTGGACACTGGCGGGGAACAGCGTCGGTGTCTGCGGCATGTACCCCAGATATCCACCGAGAGCCTGCGCATCCCAATCCGACAACTTGGCACCGTCTATCCTGACCTCGCCCGCGTCAGGCCGTATCGCACCGACGAGCGCGCGTAACAGGGTCGACTTGCCTGCGCCGCTGGGTCCGACCAGCGCAACGACCTCCCCCGGTTTGGCAGAGAAGCTCACCGCCTTCAGTATCGCCTTGTCGCTGCCAGGTGCCCGAACAAAGACCCTTTCGACGTCGAGCAGGCCTTCCGGCGCCGGCAATGTCGTGGGCGGAGCCGCTGAGGAATTCAGGGTGAGGAACGTGGACAGGCCCTGGTACGCGGCACGTGCGCCGGTCACGTTCTTCCACGCGCCCAGTATCTGTTCCACCGGTTGAAGTGCCCGACCGACGAGCAACGACGCGGCGAAGATCGCGCCAGCCGATATGCTCTGCCGGATCGCCAACCAGGCGCCCAGCGCCAGAGCCAAAGATTGGAACAGCAACCGCAGGAATTTGGTAGTTGCAAGAAAGCCGCCCGATGTCCTGGCGACCAGGCCCTGATCGGCCACCACGCTCGCGCGCTCCGACAGATGCCGGGCGACCAGAGCGTCGCGCATGCCCAGCGCACGTCCGACCTCCGCTGTCGCGATGGAGTAATCCTGCGAACGCGTGAGCACGCCCGCGCCCGCGGTGGACGCCGCGATTCCCGACCGCGTCGCACGCTCGCCGAGGAATGCCACAAGACTCAGCAACACCAGCGCGGCCACCGCCAGTAAACCGATCCATGCGTGCAACAGAAAACAAACGATCAGATACACCGGAGTCCAGGGTGCATCGAACACGGCCACCACGGCCGGTCCGACCAATGTTCCCCGCACGGTGTCGAAATTGCGGAGCGCCGTCATCCGGTCGGAGACCGTCGCCCGATTGGCATCGAGAATGCGGTGGAGGATCGCAGGAGCGGCCAGCTTCTCCAGCCGAACGCTGGCACGCAACAGCAAGCGCATGCGCACTAGGTCCAGCACCGCGAACACCGCCAACGTCACGATCAACACCAGGATCAAAGCCAGCAGCGTGGCTCCACCGCGGGTGGGGACGACGCGGTCGTAGACCTGCAGCATGAAGATGGATGGTGCCAGGTAGAGGATATTGACCAGGCCGCTGAACAACGCCGCGGCCCACAGATGCCGCCGCGCCGCGCGTAAGGCATGGGACAGGGGATTGGGAGCAGCGTTGTCGGACATCGGGGCTTTCCGGTCGTAGAACATGCGCCCGGCCGTTTCGGGCCGGGCGCATGCATGATCGTGGCAGGTCAGGCGAAGCGGACGGTCCGCCGGTTCGCGGTGCGACGCCGCGCCGCAAAGCCTACCGCGCCGAAGCCGCCGATCATCATCGCCCATGTGGCAGGCTCCGGCACGGCGGCCATGCCCGGCGTGATCGTCAGCGTCACGACGGACTGATCAATGTCCGATGCCAGCGTGTAGACGCCGGTCAGCAGCGTCGGCATCGCGGTCGTTCCGCTGAACAATTGCGAGCCCAGAAAGCCGCGGAAATCGTCATCGGGAAGTTGGATCGTCAGACCTCCATCCCAGGCGGTCGTATTGAACGTCACGGACCGCGCGATCTGCGTCACGCCACCAAAGGTGCCGGGCGTGTCGAGAATCGTGAAATAGCCCGCGGCGACCTCGGCGGGCGGCATCAGATCGTCGGTATCGACCGAAAAGCTCGCCTGATAGGCTCCCGTGATCTGGAACAGGAACGTTGCGGCATCGGCCGGTGTCGCGGCGAGGGCAATTGGGGCGGCCATCATCATCCATGCGGTCTTACGGTTCATTGTACTATCTCCCTCTTGGTGGTGCTGGATTGCGGCAAGTCGGGTAGGTCGCTGGCAAGCGGCCCCCCCGGCGCTGCGGCTGTCGTCGCCAGCATCTGCGGCGTCGGCACCGGCGCGGGCACGGGTGCGTCGCGGCTCCGGCCGCTGGGTACCGACAGCTTGTCGTAGGCGCGGACGAACGGCACGTAGGGGCCGATCTGCGAGCGACGCTGCTGCACGAGATTGTTCGTGGGATCATAGGGGGTGACGCCCCAGACCAGCGCATCCGCGCGAAGGCGGCCGATGAACGCCAGCAACGTCGCCTGGCCGAGATACTGGCCATATCGCGCGTTCACGACGAGAACCTGTGCGTTGAGCAGCCGCTGTTCGGAGTCGATCACCTCGAAGTTGGAGCGCAGCCCTTCTCCGAAACCACGACGGACGCCCGTCGCCGCGGCCTCTGCCGCCTGGATCGCAGCCATGCCGGCGCTCAACTGTTCCTGCGCGGTGACGGTCTGGTTCCAGGCATTGAGGATGCCGGCGGCAATGCTTCGGCGTGCATCCTCGATCTGGAAGCCGGCCGATTGCTGCGCCGCGATCGCTGCACGGACGCGTGATCCCACTACGCCCTGGGTCAGGATCGGCAGCGTGAACGTCACGCCCCCTCCGACGTTGCTGCCCAGATCACGGGACTGGAAGCCCAGCGGATTGACGTAGCCGAACGACCCCTGCGCCGCGATCGTCGGGTTGCGTTCGGCCCGGGCGGCGGCGATCCTGTGCCGGCTCGCCTTCTCCGCCAGCTTCGCCTGCCACAGCACGGGGCTGTCGTCAGCCGCCAGCGTCTGCGCCTCTCCCGATGTCGCGGGCACGCCCGGGAGCGGCGGTTCGGTATCGAGTGCACCGGGATTGCGGCCGACCAGCGTGGCGAAGCGGGAGCGGCTCTGTTCCAGATTGGCCTTCGCCTGTGCCAGTGCCGCCCTGATGATGAAGAGCTGGGCCTGAGCCTGCGAGACGTCCGTCCGGGCAAGATCGCCCTCCCGTTCGCGCGACTGGTTCTGCCTTACCTGACGATCGTAACTTTCCACGGCCCGCAACTGGATCGCGATCAACTGCTGATCGCGACGGACGGATACGTAAGCGTCCACGACTTGCAGCAGCGTATTGTTCTCCAGCTCGCGCAGGCGTTCGCGACCCGACAGGACATCGGCCTCCGCGGCCGACACCTGCGCCGCGGTGCGTCCGCCGCTGGTCAACAGCTGATTGACGGTCAGCGCCACGCCGATCGTGCGCTGCTCGAACAGCGTGAACCCCTCGGTCGAGATGCCGCGTTGGCGACGCTCGTTGTAGTTGAGGTTGCCGGCGATCTGCGCGCCCAGGCGATAGGGACTCAGCGCCTCGATCACGGTTTCGTCCAGCGCCCGCAACTCGGCGCGCTGGGCCTGCAGCCTGGGATTGCTGCGATAGGCATCGACGATCGCATCGGCCAGTGTTTCGCCGGAGGCGGTCGTTGGCCCTGCCAGCAGCAGCAACGACGCGACCAGCCGCCCACCGCGCCCGCGCGATGCGACCGGTTGAACCCGGCTGGCGCTACCGAAAGCAAGGCGCCGCCGATGGGCGAACGTCGTGCGTCGATCGCCTATGCTGAGCAGGGTCGCCAAGGGCACAGACTCCGATGTCAAGAAAAGGACCGGGGCGGCGTGGCGCCGCCCCGGTCGGCCGGATCAGGCCAGGGTCAGCGCGCCCGTCGACATGGCGTCGCCCATCGTGTCGTACAGGTAGAAGGCTGCGTCCTGCATCTCGAACGTCGTACCGGCGCCGCTCGCACCCAGCGATGCGGCGAACGCTCCAGGCAGTGCGCCGGCATCGCTGCTCACGGAGCCGGTCTGGACCGACGCCATCTCCATCACGCGACCATCGGTGAAGCCGTCCGTCCCGGCGGAGACGAAGTCGTACCACCAGTAGCCGCTGGACCGACCGGCTGCGCGCAGTACCGCGCCGCCCTCTCCGACGAGTTCCGCGGTGTCGCCGCGAAGGCTGTTGTCGAGCAGCAGCAAGGCGTTGGAACCGACCGTGATGAGACCCGTCACATCCGCACCGCGCAGCTGCTTGGTCGTCGCGATCCGGTCGCCCCCGCTCCAGTCGAGGATCTGGTCGAAACCGCTGATCCCGGCCGTATCGAACGCGAAGACATCGGTGCCCGCACCGCCGAACAGCCTGTCGTTGCCGGCCCCGCCGTTCAGCCAGTCGGCACCGCGCATGCCGTACAGCCTGTTGTCCAGCCCGTTGCCGGTCAGGCGATCGGCGCCGTCGCCGGTCACCACATTCTCGATCCGGCTGTTCGCCGCGATCGTGAAGGCATCCTGCGTGCCGAAGCGGGTCGTTGCGCCCTCGACCAGCGACACGTCGATGTTCGCCGCCACCGCCGCAGCGTTGATCCAGTCGTTGCCACCGTTCGTGTCGGACAGCGTGCGACGGGCCCCCTCTCCGGCGATGGCCGCCATCGTGAAGAACTCGCTGGTATAGCTATGCACGTCGTCACGCGACGCGCCTGCGCCGAACATGTCCATCGTCAGGCTGTTGATCGTCAGGCGGGTGTCGTTGAGCCCGAAGAACGAGGGCCTCGCGTCGAAGTCGAGATTCATGAACTGAAGCGTCCATTCACCCTGCGTTGCGACGCCCCGGAATCCCGAGAATCCGAACGTGAACTCCTGATCCGGAGAGTTCCGGTCGACTTGCGCCAATTGACCCGTCTGGGCCGTGAAGGCGGTCGTGCCGTCCGGTGCGACGAGTGCGATCTGGCTGATGAACATCTGCGCGAAGGCAGATCCCAACAATTGGTTCTCGTTGCCGTAGACGTCCACCGGCATCCTGAAATTGAGCGTCAGGTCGATATGCTCGACATCCACGTTCTGGCCGACCGCGAAATTGAACCTGACGGGCTCTTCCAGGAAGCCGCCGGCGAACTGTCCGGGAGCGGCACTGTTGAAATTGACCGAGCCGTTCGACGTCAACCCGACGGGAACCACGCCCGTGGAAACCGAGACCTCGTTCGCGGATGTCCCGGCCGCTCCGAACAGCGACCACACTTCGGCCATCCGCACCGCGTTATAGGCATCGACCGCGCCATAGCCATAGTCGTTGCTGTAGTGCATCGCACCGCCGTTCCAGCCCGCGGCATCGCCGGCGAGCTGGAAAGACCGTTCGTTCAGGACGCTCCGTGCCGTGCTCGAACCGGACTGAAAGTTGATGGCGACGGGTCCGGTTTCGAACGCCACCGGCAGCTTGGCCGAGGCCGCGAGAATGTTCCTGACGTCGCGCCAGCCGAGATCGTCGTTGGCGTCGAGCATCAATGCCACGACACCGGTGACGATCGGCGTCGCGCCCGACGTACCGCCGAACTGATTGGTATAGTCGGCTGCGCCCTGCGGATCGAAGGAGGTATTGTAGCCGGCCTCGCCGAGCAGGTCCGTCGTGACGAGACCGGTGCCACCGATTATTGCGCTATCGCTGGACGGCGCCGCGACGAGGAGGTGCGGTCCGTGGTTGCTGTAACTCGATGCCGCACCATCGGCCTCTCGATAGGCGGACACCGCGATAGTGTGGCGATCGGTCTTCCAGCCATCGTTCTGGCCATCGTCCGGCGTGTTGCCCGCGGCAGCGACGATAATCGTTCCAAGCCCGGCTCGACCCGTCTCGGCGGCCATCTCCGCGGCCTGCGCGAGAGCGTTCTGGGCCGTTCCCACGACGCCGCGCGAATTGGACGACCTGATAAGCGGGTTGTATGAACCCCAGCTATGGTTGGTGACGTCATACCGGTTCATCTGGGACATGGCATCGAAGAACGACGCGCCGCCATTCACATAGAGGGGGCTGTCGGGATCGAAGATGTTCACGCTGGTGAGCGAGGCGTTGAATGCGACACCGACGCCACCGCGACCGTTGAGGGCAGCACCGATCAGGCCGGCAACCGAGGTGCCGTGCGGCCCCGGAACCTCGTTGCCACCGATCGTGACGCCGTCGATGACGACATGACGCGATGAATCGTAATTGGCGCTCAAGTCCCAATGCGTGCTCTGCACACCTTCGTCATAGATGCCGACGCTGACGCCGCGACCGGTAAATTCCTGCCATACCGGAAGGATATCGCCGAGCCGGGTCAGGTGCCACTGGCGCAGGGTTTCAGCATTCGTAGCGGGCACATAGAAGTCGAACGCCGTGGTGACTGCAAGGCCGGTCCTGACGTCGTAAGCCTTTCCTGTCGGCGGCGCGGCTACCGCTGCTGCGACGTTCGCATCGGCAGCAAATCCAAGCGTCGCGTTCGCCGCCGTGAAGTTCGAACTATAGCCCATCGTCGTATAACCTCCCTGAATAGATGACAGCCAATGTCGGACGATCATGGAAACTCGGTCCCGATGACTTTGGGGCGCGCCGATCCCCGGCCCGGCACGTTGCGGACACGGCTCTACGGTCAAATTTCGGCATGCCGTCCGATCGATGCGCATCTCCCGACGCGCGACGATTATGGCCAGCGGATGTATGTTTTCCCGAACTTGTCACTCCAGCGATACGGCCGCTGCTACGGCTGCGTGATCGATGAACCTCCACTACCCTCCCGACGCGATTACTGCGCTGATTAGGGGTGAAAGCCATTTTTGAGTCAAGGGCCAGGGCGCGCCGTACAGGCTCAATGCCAATCTAGTTTTCGTACTGACTCTGCCTGCCAAATAAGTCTATATATTATAGATGGTTAGGTCAGGCGAGAATTCACCTCACTCCAAGTGCGGGTTCGAATTGTTTTTCGCAAATTCAATGGCCTAATTACCGGTTATCTACACGGCGACACAATGTAATATTCTAACATCCTGTAGCGTAATCAATTGCCCAGTTTTGGAACAGCGTTAAAACTTTATTGTTAATGACTAAAGTGAAATTATTTTCGTTTGGCTTTTTGGGGTGCATCTGCCCAAGAGAGCTGCCCCTTCTGAGTGGTTCATCGACGATAGCGGTCTGGATCGAGTAAGGGACGACGAACGCCTGCCAGGAAGCACAAGCCTGAGGAGATTACCGGCACGCTGCGCGAGGTTGAGATCATGCTGGGTCAGGGCGGCACGACCGCCGAGGCCGGTCGGCGCATCGCGGTCAGCGATGCAGACCTGCTATCACTGGCGCAAGGAGTAGGGTGGCTTGGAGACGGATCAGGCTCGGCGCGCATGAAGGATCTGTAGAAGGAGAACCCTTCGACAAGCTCAGGAGAGCCCTCCGGCTGCGCCGCGCGATCTCGGACCTGACGCTGGACAATCTCATCCTGCGCTAGGCGGCGCGGGGAAACTTCTGAGCCCCGCAGGGCGTCGTCGGTGCATCGATCAGGTGAAAGAGGTGCTCAGCGAGCCGGTCCGGTACGACAAGCGCCGCTACCGGCGCCGCAGACGCATCGAGATCATGTTCGGCCGCCTCAAGGACTGGCGCCGGGTCGACACCCGCTACGACCGCTGCCCATCGCCTTCTTCTCCGCCATCGCCCCCGCTGCGACCGTCATCTTTTGGCTATGATCAACGAGTCCTGACCCTAGGCGCCCTGACGGCCACAGCTCGGGCCAATCGTAATTTTGTATGTCGCTCGTCGATCACGATCACAGGGTCGGGGACGACGCGGCGTATGTCGTGGATGCCAACCTTCAACTGCCGGAGTTCGATACGAAAGCGATCGCAGATGGGTGTATCGTCGCCGTGCTCGAGCCTCTGCAAAAGCGAGAGTTCGACGGACAGGGCGGAAGGGCACTAAAAACCTCTGCAAGACAAAAAAGCCGACATTCTGTTGAGTGCTGCATGCGGAACCTGTTTCGAACGCTGCGATACTTACCGATGCCGATGTAACTGGCAGGCAAATGATTATCGTGAACGCTGTTCAGTATTGACGTGACCCCCGCCTTTCATCCAGCGGCAACCAGAAACCGACCGTCGTTGTTGCGCAAGAGCGCGGGTGAAGTAACGGCCGGGTTTAAGCCCGGCCGTTGTTTTTCGAATTGTGCGGCGAACGCCGCTGGTGTGGCATAGCCGAGCGAGGAGTGCGGTCGCTTTGTGTCGTAATCATCGATTCAGCGCGAGGATCGAGCGCGCTTGGCGGACCGTGAAGAACAGCATCTCGTTGAGCATTTCGTCGCGCATGCGACCATTGAAGATTTCGGCGAACGTTCTGCGTCGGATTGCATGGTGCGCTATAGTGCCACTCAACGCCGGTATCGCCCGACCATGCGAGCACTGCGTTCGAGGTCAGTTCGGTCCCGTTGTCACTGAAGATCATCCTGGGGGCGATCAGGTCGGCCAGTTCTCGCCCCACCCGCTTGCCCGAGATCGACGTATCCAGCACCGCCCGCAAGCACTCGCGCGTCACGTCGTCGACGATGTTGAGGATGCGAAACCGCCGCCCCGTGGTCATCTGATCATGGACGAAGTCCAGGCTCCAGCGCTGGTTGAGTAGCGCGAGCACGCGCGCTGGTGCCCGCGCACCGACGGCGCGCTTTCTTCCCTTCGGCGACGCACCGTCAGACCTTCCTCACGGTAGAGCCGCTGGGCCTTCTTGCGGTTGATCGCGATGCCGTCCCGTCGCAGCAGGATGTGCAGACGCCGATAGCCGAACCGTCGGCGCCACTGCGCCAGCGTACGCAAACGCGACCGCAGGTCGCCATCCTCTCCTTGGCACGAGCGATATCGCATGCTTGTGCGATCCGCTCCGACAACCATACACGCCCGCCGCTCGCTCATACCCAGCGCCGTCTGGAGATGCGCGACCGCCTCCCGCTTCGCGGCGGGCGTCACCATTTTTTTGACAGCAGGTCCTTCAGACCTGCGTTGTCAAGCATCGTCTCCGCCAGCAACCGTTTGAGCCGGGCGTTCTCCACTTCAAGCGCCCGCAGACGCTTTGCGTCGGACACCTCGAGGCCACCGAACTTCGCCTTCCACGCACAGTAGGTCGCGCTCGGCATCCCGTGCTTGCGGCACACCTCCGTCACCACCGCACCTGCCTCGGCCTCCTTCAGGACGCCGATGATCTGCTCTTCCGGAAATGGCTTCCGCTCCATTCCGTCCATTCCTTCCAGGGCCGGTCTCTAGGTCCAGGCGGATGAAGAAACGGGGGTCACGTCACGCCCTCCTCGACTAGGCGGTCGTCATACCCTTTCGACGTTAGCACCGTCAGCGTTCGCCGCCCTTCGATCCTAGCGTAGGTAAACTTCACTTTCGTGCGGTGACTCTAGATACGACAAGCGCCGCTGCCGACGTCGCGGCCGTATCGAGATCATGTTTGGTCGCCTCAAAGACTGGCGTCGGGTCGCCGCCCGCTACGATCGCTGCCCTGCCGCCTTCTTCTCCAACATTATCCTCGCAGGCACTGTCATCTTCTAGCTGTGATCAACGAGTCCTGACCTATGTCACAAATATCGTCGCCCCGACGATGTCAAAAGGCGAAGTCTAGCGCACCACGTAGCCTTCTATCAAAGCTGTGTTGATCAGCTCTGCAGCACGATCATGGTTCTCCTCAACACCACGTCCAAGCCGATACAGCATTCCCAACCGATATTTCGCCTCAGCTAACCCGGTCTGGTCGGGACCGATCCGGACGGCCACAACTTGACCCCGCGACTGCCCCACAGGTGGTGAGTAGACGTATGTCGTGCCTGATACTTGGGCGCCTGCCCTCCTGTACAGGTCGGCGGCGCGCGTGTAGTTCTGCTCCAAGTCACTGCCGAATTCGTAAGCTTTTCCAAGCTCAAGTTGAGCAATCTTGTCACCGCGCTCAGCCCGGCACTGTAGTGCGGCGACTCCAAAGTCAGGACAAGCCGGGGTTGTCACGCAGCTGGCGAGTAAGGCCAAGGGCAAGACCCAGACCTCCCTCATCAAACTACAGGGCCGCTGGTACCGTGAACGGTGACCTTGTCCTTGCGTCCAGTCGTCGGATCGATCCTGTGCAGACTAAACCGCTCGCCGGCGAACGGACCCGATATCAGATCGGCAAGCATGATTTCGGCAAGCTTGTTTTCGGATGTCGCGAAGGGTGAGATCAGCTCGAGTAGCCATAGCCGGTCGCCCGAATTCCAGTCGGCACTCTCGAGCTGTACGCCTTGCTCTACCTTTGCCTCGGCGGCTTCCGACAGCCAGCCCCAAAGCGCAACCCCAAGCGGCATCTGCTCAAGCCCTGCGCGGCCCATGCCCGGCGGGAACGCATGCGGATCGATATGATCCAGCCCCGGCAACGGACCGAACCGGAACACCCGGAACTGCTCGTGCAGAAGCGCTGGCATCACCGACCATTCAAGGTCGGCGATCTTGAGCTGCTTGTGCGCAGGTGACTGGCTGAACAGCCAGGTTACCTGACCGAGAGCCTCGGCTACTGTCGCGGGGGCACCGTTGCAATCCATGGTACGCGCCTAAACCGCCGGCGCCAGTTGCGCCAGCAGGTGATCGACCGGAGCTGCCGCCGACAGAACGCCCATGCCGATCTCTCCGCCGCCTTGGAACGCCGCCATTGCCGCAATCAATCGATCCGCGCGCACATCTCCCGAGCGCGCCGTGATGGTCGCCACGCTCCGGGGTCCGTCGAGCGCAAGTGAGCCGGAGGCACTGAGCGACCCGGCCTGCCCCCTACGCAGGATCGCTGCTGCACGTGCTGTCGCTTCGGAGGGCGCAGCGGACGCGAACCGCGCCGGTGGTGCGCCTGCCGGGACATCGTCGACGGTTGGGGCGGACGATGGTAGCGGAGCGGGAGCGGCGGCGTGCGTAAGGACTTGTTCGCTCGGATGTTCCGCCGAAGCAGAGCGCTCGGATGCGCCCGGTCCGGTCGGCGGCGTCTGCGCCTTGGACCATTCAACCGGAGCGGGAGCAGTGGCGCCGATCGCGCGCGCGGTCGCGCCCGTCGACCGAGCGCTCGGCGTGGCGCTAGTTACGACTGGACGGTCGACCATCGGCGGCGCAGTCTCGTCACCCGGAAGCGATAGGGGAGTCGCTTTTGGCCCGCCCAGCTTACTGGCGAGCGGGCGCGATCGATCAACGCCGGCAAGAGCGATCTCTCCTTCCGCATCCCCTACGATTTCCGACATCGGATCAAGTTTGCCCTGACCCTTCTTGAGATCAGTTCCGCCCGTTTTGCCGCTGCCGGCGCCACTCGCGCGGTAGGCCAAGAAGACGTCGGCAACGTCCAGCGTTGATCCGTAACAGAGCCCAGTTAAGTATGCTTGTTGCCACCGGCGGGATCTCAAAGCGCGACCAGACCGTCCGCGCAGCACGGACAGATCACCATACCGGTCCAACTACTCCTCGCGTTCTGCGGCCACGGGCTGACAGACGCGAGCTTCGGGTCGATCTCGTGGCTGTTCAGCGACTCGCTGAAGCATAGGTACCGAATGGTTTCCAGCGCCTTCTGCAACGAGATCGCACTCACCGGGGTCAAGCGCATCACCGTGATTACCGACGCCTGCCGGGAAGCCCGCAAGAACCTAGAACTCATGCGGCTGGATTCCCCTCGCGGCGTGGTTGTCCAGGGCGAGCCGGCGGACAGCCCGGCCTTCGATTTGCTGGCCGCCTGCTAGGACGGGCAGCAGGGGCTACATGCTTGCCGACCCCGCCTCGAACGAGCCGGGCAAGTGCGTCTTCTCGGGCGTCAGCGCCGACGCGCTGTGGGGCGAGGAGGCGGCGGCCTTTAACGACGGAGGATTGATCACCACGGCGACACTCGCCGCCTGCGTCCGGGTGAGGACGAGCGCGCGGGCGGAGGAGTACCGGCTCAGGATAAGCCCGCCGTGCCTCGTCGACCCGGTCGATGCCGTGCTTTACGGCCGTCGTATCCCGCCGGATGGGCCGCCGGGCCTGCGCCTTGGCCAGCGGTGTCGACCGCGTCGCCGATGGGCGGGGCGCCGGATCAGGCCGCCGACCGAAGCGAGGCGGTCCGCAACTTCGACCTGCTCGTCAACGACGGGGCGTCAGGGACAGCGTGCTCGGCCTGGCGTTCGGCGAGCGCGCCGGGGCCGGAACGCCGCCGCGCGACCTGATCTCGCTCGATCCGAGGAGCGAGTCGATTTTGCAGGACGTCGAGCGCAAGGCCGCACCCGACAGGTCCGGCCGCCATGGTTGGCTACGCTGGCCCACGAGACCGCACGCGACCTAGCGGACGAGGTTTACCGCGCTTTCGCCGCTTAGCTGCCCACGCTAGCCGCGATGGGCGTGCGCGCACTGCTCAACCGGACCTTCGATCTCGCGGGCGCCGATGCCGGTGCGGACTTCGACACCAAGCTGCGCCAGCTGCGGGGGGCCGGGACTGTCGGGGAGGCCGAACTCGAGACGCTGCGGGTGATGACCGACGCCGGCAGCGCCGCCGGGCACAGGGGCTGGCGACCCGATCCGGATCAGCTCGACACCATCCTGGACGCCGCTGAGGCACTGCTGCACTGCGTGGCCGTGCAGCCAGCCCGGACGGCGAGACTCCGCGGGGCGGTGCCGCCACGCCCGACCCGGCAACGTCGGTGACTCGTCTCCTCAACCAAGGCATGGCAGGCGTGCAACCATGACCGACTGGACCGAACCCGGCGGCTGGCCGCTCCGCTCGCCCGCCTGGCGCGATGCGCTGGGCAACGAGAGCCAGGCGGCATACATGCTGGCTCTCAGTGAACGCCTGCGCAGCTAAGCGCTCCGCGGCGCGCGCCCCACGCCGGCGCTGCCGCTGGACCTCACCGATCCGACGCGGCTGCGCGTAATAATCCTCGCCCAGGATCCATATCCACGCGCGGGCAGGGCGACGGGCCTCGCGTTCGCCGTGTCCGAGGGCGACACGGGCGCCAATTCGTTCGGCAACATGCTCGAGGAGCTGTCGCCTGCACCCGCGCCAGCCGCCGACCTTCTAGCCTGTATCGACATTCAGGATTCCCAAACGGGTTCAAGGCTGATTCATTGGTATCCGTGTTGAGGGGCGGTGCAGGTGATGGGGATCAAGCGGTACGAGTTGAGCGAGGCGCAGTGGTCACGGGTTGCGGCGCTGGTTCCGGGCAAGGTGGCGGATCCCGGCCGGACGGGCGTGGATAACCGCTTGTTCGTGAACGGATGTGTATGGGTGCTGCGGTCTGGCGCACACTGGTGCGACCTGCCTGAGCGTTATGGCAAGTGGAAGACAGTGCACCAGCGCTTCAGCCGCTGGTGCCATGCCGCCGTCTGGGAACGGGTGATCGAGGCGCTGACGACCGACGGGAACAACCAGGATCTGATGATCGACAGCACCATCGTTCGCGCCCACCAGCAGGCACCGACTGGAAAAGGGGGGTAAGGATCAGGCGCTGGGGCGTTCCCGAGGCGGACTGACGACCAAGATCCACATGTTCGCCACTACGTTCGGCCGCCTCTTGCGGTTTCGCATCATGCCTGGGCAGGCCAGCGACATCGTCTCAGCTTCTGCCCTGCTCGAAGGCCGGCAGGCAAAGGCCGTTCTGGCTGACAAGGCGTATGACGGCAACGACTTACGTGCCCGGATCGCCGCCATGAAGGCTGAGGCGGTGATCCCGTCCAAGCGCAACCGCAAGATTTCCATCCCGCACGATGTCGGTGCCTACAAGCATCGCAACCAGATCGAGCGGTGCTTCGGCCGCCTCAAGCATTTCCATCGCTTCGCCACCCGCTACGACCGCCGCACCGTCCATTTCACCGGCTTCGTCCATCTCGTCGCTGCCATGATCTGGCTTCGCTGAATGTCGATCGGCGCTAGGTATTTAGAGAGTAGCATGCCGGCTGATCGCCAAGGATATGGGACGCCAACGCCACCACGCGGTTCGCCAAGCCCCTGCCAACCCAATTCGAATCTTTCGAAATGCAGCTCGTCGCAATGACGACAACAGAAATGTCCCGCGCCTGCGTGCCATGGACTGATCCGCCCCACGGTGACAAGGTAAGTCGTTGAAAAATGGTGCTGCCGGTGAGGATTGAACTCACGACCTCAGCCTTACCAAGGATGCGCTCTACCACTGAGCTACGGCAGCACTCGCCGACGGGCGGGAGCAGCGCCTAGAGACGAGGCGGGCGGGATTGTCAAGGCTTGGGGAGCGGGTTAGCGCCGGGCATGGCCGATAAGGATCGAGAGCGCGAGGAACGGCTGGCGGCCCAACTGCGCGCCAATTTGAAGCGGCGCAAGGCGCAGGCGCGCGAGGCCGTCGACGCTCCTGCCGACCGGCCGCCGCCGGATACCGATCCGTCTGCGTAGATCGGTTCCCACGCCGAGATTGGGGCCACTGCGAAGGCAAGCGGCTCCATCACCCAAGCGGCGCGCATTTTGTCGCAAGCCATTCCCTGACCTCCCCATCCGCCAGCAACGGGCCGATGATCTCCGCCACTTTCGCGTGATAGGCATCGAGCCACAGAAGCTCATCAGCGGTCAGCAGGGCCGGATCGATCAGGTTACGCTCGATCGGGGCGAAGGTCAGCGTCTCGAACGCCAGCATCGCCCGCTCCGGATCGCCGCCGGCTACCGCATGCGGCACGACCAGCAGCAGATTCTCGATGCGGATGCCGTACTCGCCCGCCTTGTAATAGCCGGGCTCGTTCGACAGCAGCATGCCCGCGCGCAGCGGCTCCAGCGCCTGGCCGCTGGGGTGGTCCGGCGGGGCGATCCGCTGCGGCCCCTCATGCACCGACAGGTACGCGCCGACGCCGTGACCGGTGCCGTGACCGAAATCCAGCCCCGCCTCCCACAGGGGACGCCGCGCGAAGGCATCGATCTGGCCACCCATCGTGCCATCGGGGAAGATCGCGGTGGCGATGGCGATGTGCCCCTTCAGCACGCGGGTGAAGCGGTCGCGCATCTCCGCGGTCGGTTCGCCGATCGGCAGCACACGCGTAACGTCGGTGGTGCCGTCCGCATATTGGCCACCGGAATCGACGAGGTACAACTGCCCGAGTTCGATCGGCGCATTCGATTCCGGTGTGACGCGGTAGTGCGGGCTGGCACCGTGGCCACCTGTCGCCGAGATCGTGTCGAAGCTGGTGTCGAGCAACAGCCCGGTTTCCTGCCGGAACTCCAGCAACTTGGCGGCGGCGCTGAGTTCGGTCTGGCCGCCCTTCGGACACTCCGTCGCCACCCAGTGCAGGAAGCGGGTCAGCGCCGCGCCGTCGCGGCGGGACGCGGCACGGTGGCCGGCGATCTCGACCGCGTTCTTGATCGCTTTCGGCAGCAGCACCGGGTCGCGCAGCGGCAGCGTCGTCGCGCCCCCGGCTTCCAGCGCGTCGGCGATGGCAGCAACCGACCCGGCGGGATCGACAGCGACACGACGGCCCGCAAAGCCCGCCAGCGCATCGGCGAAGCCGGCACGATCGCGCAGGCGCACGGAGTTGCCGAGGTGCTGGCGGACCGTGTCGTCGACCTTCTCGGGCGCGACGAACAGGTCGGTCTCCCCATCGGCGTGAACGATCGCATAGCTCAGCGCCACTGGCGTGTGATCGACATCGCCGCCCCGCGTGTTGAGCACCCACGCGATGGAATCGAGCGCCGAGAGGACGACCGCATCGGCGTTCTTCTCCGTCAGCCAGTCGGCGATCTGCGCGCGTTTGGTGGCGGAGGACGCGCCGGCGACGGCGTCGGGCTGGACCGTCAGCCTGGCGGGCGACGGGGCCGGACGATCGGTCCAGATCGCATCGACGGGGTTCGCCGCGACCGCCACCAGCGCCACGGCGCGGTCGGCGAGAACGGCACCGGCCTGATCGACCCACGATCGCGTGTGCAGCCACGGATCATAGCCGATGCGCGCACCGGACGCGGCGTTCACCGCCAGCCAGTCGGCAATCGACGTTGCGGGGACGTCGACATAGTCCCAATCGTCCGCGGACACCTGCTCGCGCACTTGCAGCGTGTAGCGTCCGTCGGTGAAGATCGCCGCCCGGTCGGCGAGCACGACCGCGGTGCCGGCCGAGCCCTGAAATCCGGTCAGCCACGCCAGCCGCTGCGCATAGTCGCCGACATATTCGCTCATATGCTCGTCGGTGAGCGGCACCACGAAACCGTCGAGCTGCCGGTCCGCCAATGTTGCGCGGAGGGCCTCGAGTCGCGCGGAATGGACCGTCATCGGCGCACCGCCGCGGCACCGAAGTGGAGGAAGTGGAGGCGCTGGAACAGGGCCTCCAATTCGGATGCGGAATAGCGATCGGGAGAGGTGCGTGGAGGCATGGCGGCGTGGATCAACATCCGCCGCTTGTGGCATTTTCCAGACAATTAGGACAGCGGTGCAGGCTTGCCCTTGTCCGTTTTGCCATCGCCGACATCCTGCGGGTGATGCGGGACGAGGATCAGGGTGCGCTCCTCCACCCGCCACGACTTCAGCCGCGACAGGAAGTTCATGCCGACGACATTGACGTCGCCGAACGCAGGCGAGACCACCGCCGGCAGGTCGCGCGCGACGATATTGCCGAAGCGGAATTCCGGAATGGTGGCGGAGCGCGCGCGGATCGTGCCGTTGGCGGTCGTCAACAGCACGGGAACGATGCCGTCCTCCGCCCGCAGATCGGCCGCCGCCGCGGTCTGCGACGACAGCGCGGTCACGGTCGCGCCGCTATCGACCAGCATCCGCCGCTCGATCCCGCCGAACCGCGCGCGAATCCAGAAATGGCCGTCGGGGCTCATGCGGATGCGCGTTTCCTGCCCGAGGACGGACTGGTCCTCCAGCTTGAAATAGCGGGCGACGCCGCCGAGCCACGGGTCGAAATCCTGCCGTTGATTGAGCACGGTGACGAGCAGCACGAGGATCGCGCCCCAACTGGCGATCGAGACGATCGTGCGCAGCACCGGAATGCGCCGCGCGACGATCGTCACGACGATGATCGCGGCGGCGACGGCGTAGAGGGTCGGATGGGATCCGGGGGTCGGGATCATGTCGCCGGATTAGCGCAGAATGGCTGTACCGGGGCTGAAGGCGAGGCCGTCAACGACGCTTTCCCTGGCGGCCATTGGTCTTCAGGTCGGGCTTCGGCGGCGGGGTCCAGCCGGGCGGGGGCTCGACGGACTGGCGGCTGGTGCCCAGACCCATGCTGCCCGGTTGTTGGCGGGTCAGCCCAGCAGTGTCCGCCACCGCAGCATCTTCGGCGGACGCACCGGCGCGCAGCAGGGCGATGCGGTCGCGCAGCGCACGCGCCTGCTCGAAATCGAGCGCCTCGGCGGCAGCGTCCATCCGGTGCTGAAGATCGGCGAGCGTGTCGGTCATGACGGCTCAACGCTTTGGATCGTGTATTTGCCGCCGACGCGTTATGGCATCCGCATGATCGACAGCACCGCGCCTGCCACGCCCGCCCAGTCCGCCCTCTTGCCCCCAGTGGCGGAGACCCGCCCGCACAGCTTCACCGCGCACGGCGTGACGATCGAGGACCCCTATGCCTGGCTGAAGGACCCGAACTATCCGGAGGTCGGCGACCCCGACGTGCTCGCCTATCTCGAGGCGGAGAACGCCTATTTCGACAGCGTGATGGCCCCGCATCGGCCGCTGGTCGACACGCTGTACGAAGAGATGAAGGCGCGCATCAAGGAGGATGAATCCTCCGTCCCGCAAAAGGATGGCGACTGGCTGTACTGGACCGCGTTCGAAACGGGTGGCCAATATCGCAAATGGTGGCGCAAGCCCGTCGCGGGTGGCCCCGACGAGCTGCTGCTGGACGAGCCGGCGCTGGCGGAGGGCAAGGAGTATTTCCGGCTGGGCGCGTTCGCGGTGTCGAACGACGCGACCAAGCTGGCCTATGCGATCGACGACAATGGCAGCGAGCGGTTCGAGGTGCGGGTCAAGGACCTGACCACCGGCGAGCATTTGCCGGAGGTGATCGCCGGCATGCTGTCCGACATCGTCTGGACCGCGGACGACAGCGGCTTCCTCTATGGTCTCGCCAACGAACAATGGCGCACCGACAATGCGCGGCTGCACCGGCTGGGTACGCCCATCGAGGACGACATACTGCTGTTTCACGAGGCGGACGAGGGTTTCCGCGTCGGCGTGGCGGAGACGTCGTCGCGCCGATGGATCGTCATCGCGACGAGCGATCACGTGACGAGCGAGGTGCGGCTGGTGCCCGCCAACGATCCGACCGCGGAGCCGATCCTGGTCGCCGCGCGCAAGGTTGGCCGCGAATATGACGTGGACGAGCATGACGGCACGCTGTTCATCCACACCAACGACACCGATCCGCAATATCGCCTTTGTACCGCGAGCCTCGACGCGCCGGGCGACTGGCATGAGCTGATCGGGCCGGACCCGCATTTCTACATGACCGGCGTCGAATGCTACCGCGACTTCTTCGTGGTCGAGGGGCGCGAGGACGGGCTCGATCGCATCCGGCTGCACCGGTACGCCACGCCGACCGAGTTCACCGCGATCGACTTCCCGGAGGCGAGCTACGCCGCCGGGCTGGGCGACAATCCCGAATATGATCAGACGGTGCTGCGGGTCGGTTACGAGTCGATGGTCACCCCTGGCACGGTGTACGACTACGACACCGCGACGGGCGAACTGACCGTCCTGAAGGTGCAGGAAATCCCCAGCGGGTATGACGGAGCGAAGTATCGCACCGAGCGGCTGAAGATCGCGGCGCGCGACGGAACGCAGGTGCCGGTGTCGATCGTGTATCCGGCCGATTTCGTGCGCGGCGGGCCGTTGTTCCTCTATGCGTACGGCGCATACGGCTACGCGATCCCGCCGGGCTTCTCGACGGGTCGTTTGAGCCTGCTCGACCGCGGGTTCGCCTATGCCATCGCGCACATCCGCGGCGGCGACGACCTGGGCCAGCAATGGTATCTCGACGGCAAGCTGCAAAAGCGGGAAAACACCTTCAACGACTTCGTCGACGTGGCGAAGGCGCTGGTCGCGGACGGCTGGACCGAGGCGGGCAGGATCGCGATCGCCGGGCGGTCGGCGGGCGGCGAGCTGATGGGCGCGGTGGTGAACTCCGACCCCGACCTTTGGGGCGCGGTGATCGCCGACGTGCCGTTCGTCGACGTGCTGAACACGATGCTGGATGCCGACCTGCCGCTGACGCCGGGCGAGTGGCCAGAATGGGGCAACCCGATCGAGGATGCGGACGCGTTCGCGCTGATCCGGTCGTACAGCCCGTATGACAATGTCCGGGCGCAGGCTTATCCGCCGCTGTTCATCTCGGGCGGGCTCAACGATCCGCGCGTGACCTATTGGGAGCCGGCGAAGTGGGCCGCGAAGCTGCGTGCGACGAAGACCGACGATAACGTACTGCTGCTGAAAACGAACATGGGCGCGGGGCATGGCGGCAAGTCCGGCCGCTTCGAATCCTTGCGCGAGGCGGCGGAGGAGCATGCGTTCGTGCTGTGGCAACTCGGCGTCGCCGGATGACGATCGAGGCGCTGGTCGCGCGGTACGGACTGGCGGCGATCTTTCTCGGCGCGGGGTTGGAGGGCGAAACGGCGGTCGTGACGGGGGGCGTGCTGGCGCATCGGGGGCTGGTGCCGCTGGTCGGCGTGGCGTTGGCGGCGATCCTGGGATCGTTCGTGGCGGATCAGGGATTCTTCCTGTTCGGGCGGCATTTCCGCGAGCATCGCTTTGTCCGGCGCATCCGCGAAAAGCCTGCGTTCGCGAAGGCGCTCGACTGGCTGGAGCGGTATCCGCGCGGCTTCATCTTCGGCTATCGCTTCGTCTACGGCATCCGCACCGTCAGCCCGATCGCGATCGGCGCAAGCCGGATCGGCGCGACGACGTTCGTCGCGGTGAACGCAGTAGCGGCGGTGATCTGGGGCAGCCTGTTCACCGGCATCGGCTATATCTTCGGACAGGGCTTGGAGGCGCTGGTCGGGCGGGTCGGCGTCGGTCACCTGCTGATCGGCGCGGCGGTGGTCGTCGTCGCGGGCGCAGTCGGCTGGCGGGTGTGGCGCGCGGCATGAGCTTCGACCTGCGCTTCGTCGCCGAAGATGGCGACATCGACGAACTCGGCCACGTCAACAACGCGGTCTGGGTTCGGTGGATACAGGACATCGCGACCGCACACTGGCAGGCTACTGCGCCGGCGGAGCATGTCGCCGCCTATGTCTGGGTCGTGACCCGGCACGAGATCGACTATCGCGGCAACGTGGCGCTGGGCGAGGGCGTGACGGCTGAGACGTGGGTCGGGATCCCCAAGGGCGCGCGGTTCGACCGGCACGTGCGCTTCACCGGCGACGACGGGCGCGTGAAGGTGGAGGCGGTGACGACCTGGGCGCTGGTCGACCGCGCCACGGGCAAGCTGTTGCGCGTGCGGCCGGAGATCGCCGCGCCGTTCCTCACGCCAGCCGGTTCACCGAATCCATGAACCGCGCGAGACTGATCGGCTTCGAAACATAGGCATCCGCGCCGGCGCCGCGGATGCGATCCTCGTCGTCGCGACCCGCATAGGCGGTGACCGCCATGATCGGAATGCGGCGAAGCTCCGGATCGGCCTTCAGCGCGAGGATCAGTTCGTAGCCGGTCACGTGCGGCATCTGGATATCCATCACGATCAGGTCGGGGCGAAAGGCGCGCGCACGCTCCACCGCCTCGCGCCCGTCACGCACCGGCTCCGCGGCCCAGTCGTGCGCGCGGAGCAGGTCGCAGAACAGCTTCAGGTTCAGTTCGTTGTCCTCGACAACGAGCACCTTTTTCGCCACGCGGGAAACTACTCCTGTAAAGATGCTACGATACGCAATGCCGCTGCGCGATACAAACCCCGACGACCATCAAACGATGGCCTTACAGGCGCTCGTCTGGACGCTGGCTGAACCATCGCGCGCGGCGCGGCTGCTCGACACGACCGGGCTGGAGCCGACGGAGCTGAAGGCGCGTGCTGGCGAACCCGCGGTGCTGGCCGCGACGTTGATGTTCTTGGAGGCGCACGAGCCGGACCTGATCGCCTGCGCCGACGAACTGGGCGTCGCGCCCGCCCGGCTGGTCGCGGCGCGAGAGCGGCTGGAGACATGAGGCCGCTGCTGATCACCGATTGCGACGAAGTGCTGCTGCACATGGTGAAGCATTTCCAAACGTGGCTGGACGAGGCGCACGCGATCGATTTCCGCATCGGCGCGGGCGACTTCGCCGCGAGCATGACGCGGCGCGGTGCGGATGCGGAGCCGATCCCGCAGACCGAGATGTGGGGACTGCTCGGCGGGTTCTTCCCGGGCGAGATGGCGCGGCAGACGCTGGTGCCGCATGCCGCCGAGGCACTGGCGCGGCTGGCGGAGCAGGCCGATATCGTCGTGCTCACCAATTTGCAGGACGCGTGCCGGCAACCGCGGATCGACCAGCTGGCGGCGTTCGGGATCGCCCACCGCGTCGAATGTAACCAGGGCGGCAAGGGCGCGCCGGTCGCTCGGCTGGTCGAGGAGCATGGCAGCCCAGTGACGGTGTTCGTCGATGATCTGGCGGTGCACCACGACTCCGTCGCCCGCCACGCGCCGGGCGTCCACCGGCTGCACATGATCTCCGAACCCGAACTGGCTGCCGCAACGCCGCCCGCACCCGCCGCGCACGCGCGGATCGACGACTGGCAAGAGGCGGAGGCGTGGATCGCCGCGCGCTTCGCCGATGGCGCGCCGGCTCAAGCTTGACCCCCGGGGCTTGACCCTGCCGCGGTGCGAAGGCAGTCCCGCCGCATGACCGATCGCATCGATACCAAGCTCGCCGAACTGGGCCTCTCCCTGCCGGAGGCGGCCGCCCCCGTCGCCGCCTATGTCTCCGCCGTAGAAGCCGGGGGCATGCTGTTCCTGTCCGGGCAGTTGCCGTTCAAGGACGGCCAGCTGGTCAAGGGCCGGCTCGGCGAGAACGTCTCGCTGGAAGACGGTCAGGAGGCAGCGAAACTGTGCGGACTAATGGTCGTCGCCCAAATCCGCAAAGCACTGAACGGCGATCTGGCGCGGGTGAAGCGCATCGTGAAGCTGGGCGTGTTCGTAAATTCCACCGCCGACTTCACCGATCAGGCGAAGGTCGCAAACGGTGCGTCGGAGCTGATGGTCGCACTGTTCGGCGACATCGGCCGTCACGCCCGCTCGGCGGTCGGCGTACCCGTGCTGCCGCTGGGTGCCGCGGTCGAGGTCGACGCGATTATCGAGATCGGCACCGCACTTTAAACTTTACGATCATCAGTCGGGCCGGACCGGCCGCTTTAATCGACCTCCAGAAGCCGTAGCGGCACGTCACGTGCCAGCGGCAGGCCGCCGCAATCGATGTCATTCAATCTTGCGGCATGATACGCTTGACGGGTAACGACGTCGCGAGGCAGCACTCCAATCTGCCGCACCAGAGATATGCATCTAGAAAAGCATGTTTTTCCCCGGTGCTCTATGCTCACGGAGAGAAAACGGATGCCGGGACGGGAGCAGGAAGGGACTGTTCAGAAGGTTCGCAACATCGCGGACCTGGCGCGACTGGCGGGCGTATCGCCCGGCACCGTGTCGCGCGCATTGGCCGGCAAAGCGCTGGTCAACGCCGAGACGCGTGCGCGCATCCAGGCCTTGGCGACCGAGCACAGCTTTCGCCCCAACCAGATGGCGCGGCGGTTGCGGACACAGCGCACCGGCGTGATCGGCGTCGTCGTACCCTTGGGGCATGAACGTCGGCAGCATCTGTCGGACCCGTTCTTCATGTCCCTGCTGGGTCATCTCGCAGATTCGCTGACGGAGAATGGCTACGACCTGATGCTGTCGCGCATCATCCCCGATGCGGACGACTGGCTGGAACGGATCGTCGGGTCGGGCATGCTCGACGGGGTGCTGCTGATCGGCCAGTCCGACCAGTGGGAGACGATCGAGCGTGTCGCCGCCGAATATCGGCCGATGGTGGTATGGGGCAGCCAGATGCCTGGACAGATCCACTGCGCTGTCGGTGTCGACAACCGCATGGGCGGACGCCTGGCGGGCGAGAAGCTGATCGCGCGCGGCAGCCGCCGGCTGGCGTTTCTGGGCGAGGTGCGGACGCTGGAACTGGACCAGCGTTACAAGGGGCTGTGCGATGCAGCGGCGGCGGCGGGACTGGATGTGCCGTTGCAATTGGACACGCATTTGGCATCCGACCTGATGACGGCCGAGATCACGGCGCATATCGACGCGCAAGGTGACCGGATCGACGGGATCGTCGCGGCGTCGGACGTGATCGCGGTGCGTGCGGTCCGCGTCCTGATCGATCGCGGTATCGCCGTGCCGGACAGGATGCCGATCACCGGCTTCGACGATCTGCCGCTGTCCGGTCAGATGGTCCCGCGGCTGACGTCGGTGAAGCAGGATCTGGTCACCGGCGCACGGGCGATGGTGGACGCCCTGTTCGCGCGCATTGCCGGTCAGGATGCGCCATCGGTGGAGATGACGCCGGTCCTGATGGAACGCGACACGGCCTGATCCGTCAGGCGGGGCTCTCCATGGCATCCAGAAGTGCGTCGATGCTGACCGTGCCGAAGCCGGTGTAATCGTCGGCGATGCCATACGGGAGCAACATCGTCCGGCCGCGGACCAGCGCACCGCAGCTGTACACGACGTTCGGAACATAGCCGTCGCGGTCCTGAGGCCCCGGCTCCAGGATCGGCAGCGGCGTGCGGCCGAGCACCTTCGAGGGATCGTCCTTGTCGAGCAGCGCGGCGCCCATGCAGTAATTGCGGACGACACCGACGCCGTGGGTCAGCAACAGCCATCCCTCCTCGATCTCCAGCGGGGAGCCGCAATTGCCCATCTGAACGAATTCCCACGGATAACGGGGTTCGATCAGCTTCTGGCCGCCGGTCCATGCGAACAGGTCGTCCGACGCGAATAGCCACAGATTTTCGTTATCCTGACGCCCAATCGCGAAATGGCGTCCTCCGATCTGTCGCGGAAACAGCGCCATACCCTTCGCCGCGGCGAGATCGCCGGTGACGGGCCGCATCCGGAAGGTCGCGAAGTCGTCGGTCTGGAGCATCTGCTGTTGCACGCCGCGATCGCCCACCGCGGTGAACGTGCCGACATAGGTGGAATGGCCGTCCGGCATGGTGAGCGGCGTGAGACGCAGGTCCTCGATCCCGCGGCTCTGGCTGGGGACGACGGGGAACAGCACGGTTTCCGACGGTTCCCGGCTGCCGCCACAGTCGAGTTCGAAGACATCGTCGGTGCCGGACGGCGCGACGATCGGTGCGACCGAGGTCGGGCTTGGCGGGTCGACGGCGACGCTGCCGTCCGCGGCCCAAGTGCCGGTGCGGAAGGTGACGGACGACAGATGCCCCTCTCCGATCCCGCGCAGCGACAGGATGAAGCGGGTTGCGCCATCTTCGGTGCCGGACAAGTCGGGGTGTTCGACGATGCTGGGGTTGAACAAAGCGGCGGATTCGAAGGAATATTCGGCGCTGAAATACGCGCCGATCAGCATCCGGTGCGCCTCCGTCGCGTGCGCCGCACCGGGCAGCTGATTCGCCATCTCGGCGAAGCGACGGAGCAGCAGCGCCGGCACATCGCGGTGCCGCTCGTCCAGCGACAGTCGCACGCGGTCGAGTTCCTCGCGCAGTTCCGCCTCGTCGAGCTCCAGCACGCGACGGGCGATCCGCTCGGCGCGCGGATGGCCGGGCGTCTCGAACCCCGGCGGATCGGACGGCAGGAACGGGCGGATCACCGTGCGGCCCGGATCGGGGCGCAGGACGACGGGCAGGACGGTGATGAGGGACTCGCTCACTTGACGTTCGCATCCTTCAGTTCGGTGGCGTTGGTAACGGTGGCGATGCCGCCCGCGTCGATCGCGACCAGCCAGCGCGCATTGCCGTCGCACACCGCGACCCAGGTCGGCGCACCCTGGATGTCCTTGGCTTCCTTGACATCGGTCACCTGCTGGCATTCGCGGCCGGCGTCGCGGATCGCGCGAAACATGACGCCGACGCGCTGCCCCTGCGGCATCGTGCGGATCGCCTGCGCATAATTACCCTCTGGAACGGTGACGTTGGTCGTCGGCTGGTCGCTCGACGCGCCTTGTCCGCATGCGGCGAGCAGGAGCGGAGCGATCAGGAGTGCAGGCATCAGGCGGTTCATGACGATCCCTTTTCGTGGCGGGTCCATGCCCTGATAACCGCTCGCCGCCGCGCCGGTTGCATAGTGACGGTATCGTAATGACGCGGGAATCACTGGCGTGCGGCGGCGTGCCTGATAAGCCATGAGCGAAGGGATGCGGAATGGCGCGCTGGCGGCTGGCAATATTGAACCTCGCGGCGGTTCTGACCGCCTGTGGCAGCGATTCCGGCGGTTCATCATCGGCGGTCGGCGACACCGGCGGCGTGACCACGGCAGCCGCGGGCTGCACGTTGCGGGCGCGGCAGGACTGGGCGGCGGCGCAGTTGCGCGAATGGTATCTGTTCCCGGAGACGCTGCCGGCCTCGCTCGATCCCGCCCCGTATCCCACGGTGCAAGCCTATGTCGACGCGCTGACCGCGGGGGCACGGGCGCAGCGCAAGGATCGGTTCTTCACCTACGTGACCTCCATCCGCGAGGAGGAGAGCTACTACCAGTCGGGCAACACCGCCGGCTTCGGCATCCGCATCGCCACCTCCGCCGATCGCACGAAGTTGCAGATCACGGAGGCGTTCGAGGGCGCACCGGCACTGACCGCCGGGATCGACCGCGGTACGGAGATCGTCGGGATCGGCACGACCGCGAGCGATGTGCGTCCGGTGGCGGAGATCGTCGCCGCGAACGGGCTGGACGCGGCGCTGGGGCCGGCGACGGCGGGGACGACGCGGACCTTCCGCATCGTCGACGGCTCGGGAACGCGCGACGTCACCGTGGCGAAGGCGGACTATGCGTTGGTGCCCGTGTCGTCCCGTTACGGCGCACGGGTGCTGGCGGATGGCGACAAGCGGGTCGGATACATCAACCTGCGCACCTTCATCGACACCGCGGACGGCAGCCTTCGCGCCGCGTTCGACGGGTTCCGGGCGCAGGGCATCACCGAGTTCGTGATCGACCTGCGCTACAATGGCGGTGGGCTGATCTCGATCGCGGAGCTGATGGGCGACCTGATGGGGGCGGATCGCCGCCCGAGCGACGTATTCTCCTACACCATGTATCGTCCGGAAAAGGCGGCGAGCAACCGCACGCGCTTCTTCCAGCCGCAGGCGCAGTCGGTCGCGCCGACGCGCATCGCCTTCATCGGCACCACGGCAAGCGCGTCGGCGAGCGAGTTGGTCATCAACGCGTTCATCCCCTACCTGCACGCTCGCGTCGGGCTGATCGGGACCAACACGTTCGGCAAGCCGGTCGGGCAGATCGGGCTGGACCGCAGCGCGTGCGACGACCGGCTGCGCGTCATTGCGCTGGCGACGCAGAATGCCGCACGCCAGGGCGGCTATTATGACGGGCTGGCGGGGACGGTGGAGGCGAGTTGCCGGGCGACCGACGACTTGACGCAACCGCTGGGCAGCGTGGCGGAGGACTCGATCAGGACGGCGCTCGATTTTCTGGCGGGGCGCGCCTGCACGCCGATCGATTCCGCTGCGACCGCACAACGTGTTGGCGGAGGAGTGCGGACGCTGGTCAACGCGGCGCGGCCCAATCCGGCGCAGCGCGAGGTGCCGGGGCTGTTCTGATCGGGCCGCGCGGCCTATCGCTCATGGATGAGCGACGAGTATGTCTATGACGAGGCCAGTGGCGAGTGGGTGGCGGGCGGCGACGCCCCTGCCCCGGCAACTGCCGTGGAGGTGCGCGACGCGGTCGGCAATGTGCTGGCGGA
This sequence comes from Microvirga sp. SRT01, assembly GCA_018139225.1. Taxonomy (GTDB): domain Bacteria; phylum Pseudomonadota; class Alphaproteobacteria; order Sphingomonadales; family Sphingomonadaceae; genus Sphingomonas; species Sphingomonas longa. Next base: position 322,959 of record JAGSNX010000003.1, on the reverse strand, counting down.
CGGCGATCAGGTGACGCTGATCAAGGACCTGAAGGTCAAGGGCGCGGGGCAGACGCTGAAGCGCGGGACGCTGATCAAGAGCATTCGCCTGACCGGTGACGAGCAGGAGATCGACTGCAAGTTCGACGGGATCAAGGGCCTCGTCCTGCGCGCCGAGTTCGTGCGGAAGCGGTGACGTGAGCCCGCGGATCGACCCGAGCTGGGACGCGACGCTGGCCGATGCGCTGGCCTGTCCGAGCATGGCAGCGCTGCACGCGTTCCTCGACAACGAGGTGGCGGCCGGCAAGCAGGTGTTCCCGGCCGCGGAGGACCGGTTCCGCGCGCTGGAGCTGACGCCGCTGCCGGACGTGCGCGTCGTGATCCTGGGGCAGGACCCGTATCACGGCTCGGGACAGGCGCACGGGCTGAGCTTTTCCGTGCGGCCGGGGGTCAGGCCGCCGCCGAGCCTCGTCAACATCTACAAGGAAATGCACGCCGATCTGGGCATCGTGCCGGCGGGGCACGGGTTTCTGGAGGCGTGGGCGCGACAAGGCGTGCTGCTGCTCAACACCGTCATGAGCGTCGAGGCGGGCCGCGCCGGATCGCACCGCGAGCGTGGGTGGGAGCGCTTCACCGATGCCGTCATCCGCGCGGTCGCCGCGAAGCCGAAACCGGTCGTGTTCCTGCTGTGGGGCGCACATGCGCAGAAGAAGGCGGCGTTCGTCCGCACCGTCGAACGGGGCGGCGCGCATCTGGTGCTGAGCGCGCCGCATCCGTCGCCGCTGTCGGCATACAAGGGCTGGTTCGGCAGCCGGCCCTTCTCGCAGGCGAACGCCTTTCTGGTGGAGCACGGCAGGCGGCCGATCGACTGGGCTTTGCCTTCAGAGGGTTAGCGCGGAAGGTTAGGCTAAGGTTAGTCCAATGCGACGTTTCACTCGTCGTCGCTTCCATCCCCATCGCGCTCCATGTCGCGGCGGTGGCGACGCAGGGCGCGGTCGATCGCTTTGGGATGATCGGGCGCATTGCGCGGATGGACGAAGCGGTCGAGCGGCACGGGCACCGGATCGCGCTCGTCGAGCAGGCACGCGATCTCGTCCGCCAGTTCCTGCGGCGGCATCAGCAGATGCGGCTCGGCCGGCGTGACGGGGCCGAGCGTCGCGGCGGCAACTTCCAGCGGCGGGGTCGCCGGCATGGGCTCGGCAGCGGGGCGGGTATCCTGTTCGGCATGGCGGAAGCGATCGGGGCGATAGGCGCGCAGCAGGAACATCATCAGCCTATCGCTGTAATGACGCTTCGAGCCGATGCGGCAGCCGTCGCGGTCGAACACCGGGATGTCGACGCCGTCGATCGCGCGCGTCATCGCGACGTCGATCAGGCGGGTCGCCGCCGCCGCGACGGCGGCATCCCAGGCGCGCGCGAAGCTCTCCGCCCCCGCCGAGCGGCGCAGGCGATAGGCACTCTGCACCGAGATATCGAGCGAGCGGCAGGCGTCGGCGACGATGCCGGTATCGGCCAGTGCCTCGACGAAGCGACGCTGCAATTCCGGCGTCCAGCCATCCGAGCGCGGCCGGCGCAGGACGGGCCGCCATTCGAAATCATGGGGGTCGAAGCCGTTGGCATCCAGCACCGGCGGTTCGGGCACCGTGGCGACGGTGCGCGACCGGTCGTCGGCCGCCGCCTCCGGCATGTCGAGGGTGGCGGGATCGCGCGGCGCGGCAGCGGCGGGCGGGGCTTTGCGGGTTTTGGAATCGTCCATGCGCGCCAGAAGGTCACGGGTCCTCCAACATTGACAGGCGGCCGGGGTCGATTGTTGGACGGTTTACGGGCGCGCTGTGGCAGGATGGCATCCAACAGCCGCCCGCGGTGCGCGGGTGCGCGAAGGAGACGGACGATGACCGAAGCCTGGTGGAACGACACGCGCATCGCGGCGAGCGACGACATCGTGGTGGTGGAGGGCAACAGCTATTTCCCGCTGTCCGCCGTCGACCCCGCCATACTGAAGGACAGTGCGACGACCAGCGTCTGCCCGTGGAAGGGCACCGCGCATTACTACACGCTGGTCGCCGGCGGCGCGGAGAACAAGGACGCGGCATGGTACTACCCCGAGCCCAAGGACGCGGCGCGTTCCATCGCGGGGCGGGTGGCGTTCTGGAAGGGTGTGGTGGTGCGGTAGGTCCGGGTCAGCGGGGGCGGTCGAGCGGGAAGCGCATCGCGACGTCGCAGCGGGCATAGGCGTGGCCGAAGCGCGCCATGATGTCGGCGTCGTGGACGAAGCCGGCGCGTTCGTAGAGGTGGATCGCGGCGGCGCATTTGCGGCTGGTGAGCAGGTAGAGCGTGTCGATGCCGGGCAGGTCGCGGGCGCGTTCGATCAGTGCGGCGAGCAGGATGCCGCCGGCACCGGTGCCGCGGGCGGCGGCGAGCACACCCATCTTGGTGAGTTCGTACGCGCCGGTCGCGGTCGGCATCAGCGCGCCGGTGCCGATGACGGTGCCGTCGGGCGTGGCGGCGAAGAGGATGACGCCGCCCTGATCGACGATCGCTTCGCGCGGATGGCCGAGGACGTGGCGGTCGTGATCCTCGAGGACGAACATATCCTCGATCCAGGCGGCGTTGATGTGCGCGAAATGGGGGGCGAGGGTGTCGGTGTAGGGGAGGATTTGCATGGGGGTGGTAGGGGATCACGAATCAAACACGGAAGCGACGATCAGTTTTAACTACCTTAACTTTGCTGAAGGGCCACTCTCCCTTCGGCAGTTCTCTTAAGCTTCGCACGGATCGCCATCCGATATTTCGGCGTTACGAATTTCCATAAATTTTGCTTAGGCGCTCGCCGGATTATCGGATGCTTGGCTGAGGCAAATCCCGATAAAATCTGTGAAACGTTTAAGGCTGCACCCTTAGTTTCAAAATTCTCGCGCAATATCATTTCAATATCACTAGTTTTAAAATCCTCTAAAGAACACATTCCAAGGGAGAACAATACCTGATTTTTTCGCCCTACCTTTGTGTCTATGGCGTTCATCACCCCCTCAATGACGCCAACGTCGGAAGACAGGCTATCTGCCACCCACGTCTCCAAGGCATCATTGACGATTTCTTGAGTTATAATATCTTTGTTGCGAACGGCACCTTGAGACACAATCAGGCACAGCTCATGCAGATGCTGAGCAATCCTATCAGTGTAGAAGCTGATATCTGAGTAAAGCTTCTTTTGATCTACTTCGGCAGAAAAGTTTAGACCCAACTGACCAACAAAGCCTTTCTCAATCAAATCATGCGCTTCGCTGTCAGTCATTCTTGCGACCTCAGGCAACTCTGTAAGACGATTCGCGATCGGTGCCGAATTCGAAATATTTACCAGGATTTCCTTGAGATTTCCAGGCACCCCTACGATAACGACCTGAACATCAAATTGGCTGAAAGATTCATCATCTGCGGACACGATAAGGCCACCAATCTGGCGGACCATATCTGCATCACTCACAATAGACTCAAAGTTGTCTAGCACTAGGGCCGCGGGTCGGTCAGAATGGGCACGAAAACGGACTGCCTCTAGCAGACTCATAAATGGGCTCTTAACGTGAAACGTTTGCGACGATTTCAAAGCATGATCGACGCCCATTCCGCCCGGCTTAAAGCCGGCACTTGAGTTGGTTTCCTGGGCAGTTATTGTTGAACGCCCCCATTCCCCAAGCTTTTGCTTGAAAGCATCTTCAAGAGATCCAGTTGCGGCAGCCTGTCCTAAATTTACCACATCCACGTGTATATCATTTTCTGCGAAAACTTTCTTCTATAACCAAGTTTTTCCGTTTCCACTTTCTCCATGTATCACGATATACTTATTAGCATTAAAAGCATCTATGAGGCGCCTCTCAAGGCGTTCGCGTTGAACGTACATGCTATCGTTCACCTGAGGTGCACGCGGCGTAAAGACCTTATCAGGAGCTACCTTCGGCATAACCGTCTCACTACAGACTTAAAAGACTACAGTGCTACATTCAGGCTAGTATTGCAAAGGCGATCATTCCGCCGCCGGCAGGTAAACCTCGCTCCCCTTTGCCTTAAAGCGTTCGCTCATTTCCGCCATGCCGGCTTCGGCGTCTGCTACCGAGCCCTTGCCGTTGGCGAAGAGGGCGCGGTCGGCGTCGGCTGCGTCCGCCGCCAGGAACGTGTCCGCGGGCGAATTCTGCTTGGCGGCGAATTCGCGGACTTCGGCGGTGATCTTCATCGAGCAGAATTTGGGGCCGCACATCGAGCAGAAGTGGGCGGTCTTGGCGCCTTCGGCGGGGAGGGTCTGGTCGTGGTAATCCTCCGCCGTGTCGGGGTCGAGCGACAGGTTGAACTGGTCGCGCCAGCGGAAGTCGAAGCGGGCGCGGGATAGGGCGTCGTCGCGCATCTGGGCCGCCGGGTGGCCCTTGGCGAGGTCGGCGGCGTGGGCGGCGAGCTTGTAGGTCACCACGCCGACCTTGACGTCGTCGCGGTCGGGCAGGCCGAGATGCTCCTTGGGCGTGACGTAGCAGAGCATCGCGGTGCCGTACCAGCCGATCATCGCGGCGCCGATGCCGCTGGTGATGTGGTCGTAGCCCGGCGCGATGTCGGTGGTGAGCGGCCCGAGCGTGTAGAACGGGGCTTCGCCGCAGACCTCGAGCTGCTTTTCCATGTTCTGCTTGATCTTGTGCATCGGCACGTGGCCGGGGCCTTCGATCATGACCTGCACGTCCTGCGCCCAGGCGCGGTGGGTGAGTTCGCCCAGGGTGTAGAGCTCGCTGAACTGCGCCTCGTCGTTGGCGTCGGCGATGCTTCCGGGGCGGAGGCCATCGCCGAGCGAATAGGCGATGTCATACGCCTTCATGATCTCGGTGATCTCGTCGAAGCGTTCGTAGAGGAAGGATTCCTTGTGATGCGCGAGGCACCATTTCGCCATGATGCTGCCGCCGCGCGAGACGATGCCGGTGACGCGCTTCGCGGTCATCGGGATGTAGGGCAGGCGGACGCCGGCGTGGATCGTGAAGTAATCGACGCCCTGTTCGGCCTGTTCGATCAGGGTGTCGCGGAATACCTCCCACGTCAGATCCTCGGCGATGCCGCCGACCTTTTCGAGCGCCTGATAGATGGGGACGGTGCCGATCGGCACGGGCGAGTTGCGGATGATCCATTCGCGCGTGTCGTGGATGTTGCGGCCGGTCGACAGGTCCATGACCGTGTCCGCGCCCCAGCGGATCGACCAGACGAGCTTGTCGACTTCGGCGGCGACGTTGCTGGCGACCGCGGAGTTGCCGATGTTGGCGTTGATCTTGACCAGGAAGTTGCGGCCGATCGCCATCGGTTCGGATTCGGGGTGGTTGACGTTGTTGGGGATGATCGCGCGGCCCCTCGCCACTTCGTCGCGGACGAATTCGGGGGTGACGTAGTCGGGGATCGACGCGCCGAAGCTTTCGCCGTCGCGCTTGTAATCCTTGAGCATTTCGCGGCCGAGGTTCTCGCGGGTGGCGACGTACTCCATCTCGGGCGTGATGATGCCGCGGCGGGCATAGTGCATCTGGCTGAGGTTCATGCCAGGCTTGGCGCGCAAGGGGCGCTTTACGTGGCGCGGGAATTGCGGAACGCCGCCGGAGCGGTCGGGGCCGAGCTGGCCGTTGTCCTCGGGGCGGATTTCGCGGGCGTCGTAGCTTTCGACGTCGCCGCGCGCCTCGATCCACTGGCGGCGAAGCTGCGGCAGGCCTGCCATGATGTCGATGCGGGCGTCGGGATCGGTGTAGGGGCCGGAGGGGTCGTAGACCCGCAGGGGTGGCTCGTTTGCGGAGGGATCGAGGTGGATCTCGCGCATCGCGACGCGCAGGGGGCCGACATGCACCTTCTTCGATCCCCGGATCGGTCCGGTGGTGACGCCGATTTCGGTGCGGGCTGGGATGTCGGCCATGTCGTCTCTCCAAAAAACGGAGAGCGGGCGGTCCTCTGGCGAACACCGCTCCCTCCCTCCGCCGGTGTCAACCGGATCAGGTTCAGCGGGTCGAAGGCTCCTGCCTTCCTCTCAAGCGCGGACTGGCGCTCCCCCGGGGATGACGGGAGCATAGGCGCGTCGCAGGCCGCGTCCAAATAAAAAGGCGGCCAAACGAAAAGGGCCGCGCCGTTGCCGGCGCGGCCCCCGTTCGACCGTCAGGAGGGGGAATCAGGTCGAACGAACGGTGCCGTTCACACCGGCGGGGAAGAAGCCGCCGCTGGTCGTGGACGCATTCGGGGTCAGGTACACGATGTTGAGCACCTGCGCCGGCGAGCGGACGAAGGCGAGGCCGTTCGCGTCGGTCGGGACGATGTTGGACCGGACCTGCCCGTTCACCGTCTCGGATGCGATACCCTGATCGCGGTCGGCACCCTGGCCGAGCAGACCCGTCGATGCCGTTCCATCCAGCGTGTCGCGCGCGTCGCTGATCCGCGTGGTGGCGGTGATGATCGACGTGTCGGTCACCCCCTTGCGGTACAGCAAAGTGCGGACGAGGCCGGCGTGATAGGCCTCGACGGCGTGAATGCCCGCCGCCGCCTCGATCGTGGCCGGTGTCGTCAGCAGCTGGACGCCGCCCATATACGCCGTGACGCCCACATCCTCGAACAGATACGCGGCCAGCAGGAAGTTGTTGTCGCTGGCATACGGATCGAACGTCGCGGTCGCACCGACCACCTGGGCGGCGCGCGCCGCCGCGGTGAAGGCGCCGTTCGCATCGCCGGAGATGTTGATCGCCGGCTGGGACACCGCGGCAGCGCCGAGTGCGGTGCGCAGGAAGGTGACGTGCGCGATCTCGTCATAGGCAATCTCGCGGGCATATTGGCCGACGATCGGGTCCTGGAACGTGACCTGCCGGCCACCGGTGACCGCACCCTGCACACCGGTCCCGGTGGTCAGGTTCGCGGCCAGACCGACGCCGAATGCCGCAAAGCTGTAGAACTGCGCTTCGAGATATTCGAGGTTCAGCGCGAAGTTCAGCACGTCGGCTTCCGTCACCGCAGTGGGTGTCGGGCTCGGCGTGGGGGTCGGCGTCGGCAGCGGCGTGTCGTCGTCGTTACAGGCGGCGAGCATCGACAGCCCGCCGACCACTGCGGCAGCACCACCGGCGGCGCGGAGGAATCCGCGGCGCGCGTCGCGCCGGGTCTTGGCTCTCTCGACCAGGTCGAGAACGAAATGTTCGTCTTGCATGGAAGCATTTCCCTTAAAAGCAGGTTCTCGACAGATCAGAGCGAGGCGATGCCGCCCCGGATGTTGCCGTTGACGCCGTTCGGGAAGAACCCGCCCATCGTCGCCGCCGCGTTGTTCAGATAGACGATGTTCAGCACCTGCTGCGGAGAGCGGCTGAAGGCGATCGCGGAAACGGGATCGGCCGGAACGATATTCGACACCAGTGCACCGCTGAGGGTGACAGGCGAGATGCCCTGATCCAGATCGTTCGGGCCATCAAGGCTGTCACGCGCATTGGAGATCGCGTCCGCCGCCGAGCGCAGGCTGGGGGTTTCGACACCCAGACCGTAGAGCGTCGTGCGGACGATCGCGGCGTGGTACGCCTCCACCGCCAGGATACCGGCGGCCGCCTGAAGGAAGGTCCTGTTCTGGACCAGCGGCGAAGCGCCCTTGTACGCGGTCACGCCGACATCCTCGAAGATGTACGCACCGAGCAGGAAGCTCGCGTCGTCCGCATAGGGATCGAAGCTGGGCGACAAGCCCGCTGCCGCCGCCGCCGCGCCGAACGGTCCGCCGGCGCCGCCGCGAATGTCGATGTTGGGCATCGCCACCGCCGCCGTGCCGAGCGCGCCCGCACTGCGCAGGAAGGTGACGTGCGCGATCTCGTCCGCCGCGATCTCGCGCGCATATTGCGCGACGACCGGGTCACGGAACGTGACCGGACGGCCGCCGACCACGGTACCGGCCGCGGTCGTCCCGTTGCCGCCCCCGGTCAGGGTCGTAGACAGATACGAGCCCGTCGCAGCGATCGCGTAAAATTGCGCCTCGAGATATTCGAGGTTCAGCGCGAAGTTCAGGATATCGGCATCCGTGATCGCCTGCGCCGACGCCTTGGTCGAGAAGCTGAGCGCTGCCGCGCCACCAACCGCGAAGGCACCCACGCCGAACGCTGCCTTGAAAAATTCTCGCCGGTCGTCGCGGCGGCGGACACGATTGTCCATCGTCGCGATCAGGTGTTCGCTATCGGTCATCGATCATCCCCTCGTACGGCCGGTCGGGGGCGACCAGCCTTCAGGTCCTCTCCGTCACGCGAGAGAGGGGAGGAATGCTCCCATGACCCGCGATCGGGTACAGGAACGTCGATCGAAGACTTCCGGACGCACCGCGGCGCACCATGACGTCAAATAATTTTCGTTAAGGTCGCATAGGTTGCACGGGATCGTTGATCCCGTGCAACTTCGTTGCGCGCCACGACGGCGGATCAGAAGGTGTAGGCGACGCCCACTGCGCCCAGCCACTGGGTGCGCGATCCGGCGATGCTGGTCAGCGGACTGTCGGCATAATCGTTGAGCAGGCGGCGGTAATTGACGCCACCGACGGCCTTCCAGCCGTGCAGCAGATCGCCGCTGAGCACATAGGTGCCCGCGACGCCGAGCGACCAGTTCTTCCACCCGCCGCGCGCGTTGTAAACGGGTAGGCCGCTGGCGAGGCTCTGCTGCGGCGAGACGCTGAAATAGGTGCGAGCGTACTTACCCGCGGCGCGTTCGCCGGACGCGAAGATGCCGACCGCAGCCTTCTGGCTGAGCGGCGTGAAATAGCTGACGGTTGGTTGCCAGATGCCGCTCTCGTGGGCGTTGCCGACATCGTAGCGATAGCTGACCGACACGGCGAGGCGGTCATAGGGGCTGGTGAGGACGCCGGTCTTGCCGACCCCAACGAAGCCGCCGACCTCGTACGCCGTGTTGACCTCTCCCAGCGCCTTCACCCGGCGATCGTCGATGCTCTTGGTGTTCGACCGGTTGAAGTTCAGGACGGCGATCGGGCCAGCCTGCAAATCCCAGGTCGGTCCCGCCTGATTGCGGATCAGGTCGACGGACACGCGGTTGCCGAGCACCTGGAAGGCATAGCCGCTGATCGAGCCGATCGCGGCGGGGGCCGGGACGACGCGATAGTCGTTCGAACCCTCGTAATCGCTGAGATACGCCGCAGCGACACCGACGGTGACGGTATCGGCATCGAAGCCGTCAGCGCTTCCCGCGGGAGGCGTGTCCGCTGCGGATTGCGCCAGTGCCGGGGCGGTGAACAGCAGCAGCAAGGCGGCGGCGGGCAGGATGGCGCGCAAGGACTGTAACTCCGGTGATACGATGATCCCGGCGCAACGTCCCGATAACCGGATCGGGTCCGGGTCGACCGATCAGAAGATGTAACGCATCCGTACCTGTTGCGTTTGTGCACCACCATCCAACGTGAAGCGGGCAGCCTCGAACCGCGGCGGGCCGAAGCGGACGGCGGGATTGCGGGAGAAGCCGAACCCTTCGCGCGGAATGCCGGCGAAGGTGTCCAGCTTGGCGTTGCCGTTCTCGTCATGGATCACGGCGACGGCATAGCCACCCCTGGGCAGGCCGTCGAAGCGGACGCTATGCACTCCCGCGGGCACCGAGCGGGTGACGGCGTCGGCATCGTCGATGCAGCCGGGGAAATTGGCCGGATCGGCGGTCAGGCAGATGCGGACCATGCCCTTGCCGGAGCGCAGGTGGTCGACCGCGACGTCAAGCCGCGCCGGGTTCGTCGCGCCGGTGAGGGCCGACAGCGCTACGATCGCCAGCGCCGCCGTGCCGGCGCGCCGCGCGGGCGTGGTCCCGCACGAAATCGCCGAGGCCACGGTCGGTGCCGCAGATGCGATCCCAAAAGCGGAAATAGAGGCCATAATTGCACCCGTATTGTTCATGATGCCGCTGGTGATGGCTCGCCGTGATGAGCCAGTTCCCCAATGGCCCCCGCCACATGAACCGCGGGAAAACCTCCCACCCCATATGGTTCGTCACCCCCATAACCGTCATGACGGCAAGGACGAAGCACAAGGCACCGGTGTGGAGCGGAATGACGAACACCAGTAGCGGAATTACAACAGCCCCGCTCAGCGCCTCGATCGGGTGGAACGCCATCGCCGCCCAGGCGGTCGGTGGTTTGCTGGCGTGGTGGACGGCGTGCGCCATCCGGAACGGTTTGGGCCGATGCATCCAGCGGTGCGTCCAGTAGAACCATGTATCGTGCGCGAACAGCACGAGAAACACCGACACCGGCAGCCACCAGAGCGGATAGTCTGAGACGCGGTCGTAGAGCAGCGTCCAGCCGCGATTGTGCCAGCCCCAGGCGACGATACCCGCCGGGATGCCGTAGATCGCGGCGGACGCGAGGCTCCACGCGATCTCCCGCTTCATCTGCGGATCGAGGCCGCGATAGAGGCCCGGATGCCGCCGCCCCGTCGCCCAGGCGAAGGCGCCGGACACGATCAGGTAGCGGACACCGATGATCAGCGTCATCGCAATAGCCGACAGGATGAGGGCGAGGATCACCGGGCCGCTCTACACGATGCGTGGTTAACATCCCACCCCGGGTGGCCTGCACCCTCCCCGACCGCCGTCATCGCGAGCGAAGCGAAGCAATCCGGGCCCGGACGCGCGGCTGCGGATTGGCGCGTCGCTGCGCTCCTCACAAGGACGGATATTGGCGGTAGCGAGGCATCTGGCGAGGGGCTCAGCCCTTGGGCACGCGCAACGCGTCGACCATCGCGATGACGTGTTCCAGATGCGCGGCGGGGGCGCTGGCGCCGGCGCGGTCGAGCGCAACGGCGGCGCGGGCGAGCAGGTCGGCGGATTCCTCCAGCCAGTCCTGCGCATCGCCGCCGTCGAGGCCGGCGGCATCGCCGATGTCGCGGCGCAGTTCGAATGCGGCGACGGTGCGGCGGGCGAGCATTTCCAGCGCCGCGCGCTCCTCCGGATCGAGGTCGTCGCGGGGTGCGATGTCGATAACGCACAAGGTACCGAGCCTGGCGCCGTTGCGCATCCTGAGCGGAGCACCGGCGTAAAACCGGATGCCGCCATCCCTGGCGACCGCAGGGATATCGCGGAACCGCGTGTCGGCGCGGGCATCCGCGACGGTGAACAACTCGTCGCTGCGGATCGCGTGCGCGCAGATCGATTCATCGATCGGGTCCTCGCGGTGCTCGACGCCGATCGCCGCCTTGAACCATTGCCGGTCCTCGTCAACCAGCGAGATCATCGCGATCGGGGCGTTCGTGACCGATGCCGCTTCCTGTACGATCACATCGAAGGCCCGTTCGGCGGGCGTATCGAGAAGTCCGTATTCCTTCAGCGTGGCGAGTCGCGCGGCCTCGCTCTGAGCATCCAGCATGGTAGATTCCGTGTCAGGAGAGGCCGGCCCGATATCACACCGCAGCGCAGGCCACTATCATCCCGATCAATGTCGGAGCGATTACATCGTGCGCTCCAGGATCAGCGTCGGCTTGTCCCGGTACAGCCCTTTCGCGAAGGCGACGAAGCCCAGCCGCTCCGCAAGCCGCCGCGATGGTGCGTTGCCCGGATCGATGATGCACATCGTGCGCGACAGCCGCGGATCGGCCCAGCCGAACACCGCCTCCAACGCTTCGCGCGCGAATCCCCGGCCCTGCGCATCGCCGCGAAAGCCCCAGCCGACCTCCGGCACCCCCTCGAAATCGGGAACCGTGCCGCGGCGCGAATCCATGATGCCGACCTCTCCCAGCCAGGTGCGGGTGGCGCTGTCCCGCACCACCCAGTGGCCGTATTCCGCGACCTGCCAGTGGCCGATATAACGGAGCAGGCGGTGCCACACCTCCTCGCGCGGGGTCGGCTTGCCGGACAGCGGCGCGTAGAAGCCGGGATCGGCGTGCATCGACGCCATCTCCTCCAGATCGCCCGGCTCGTGCGGGGACAGGGTGAGGCGTGTGGTGGACAGGATCGGCGGAGTCATCGCCGGATGGTAATGCAGGATGGTGCGGGCACGGAAAGATTTTCCGTGTCGCCGCGAAACACGCTAGGCGGAACGTTCATGGCCACCACCATCTCCTGCGACGTCGCGATCGTCGGCGCCGGTCTTGCCGGCGGGCTGATCGCGCTCGCGCTGGCGAAGCGACACCCCGACCTCGACGTGCGGCTGATCGACGGCGGCGACAGCGTCGGCGGCAATCATCTGTGGTCGTTCTTCGGCAGCGACGTCGCGCAGGCGGATCGCTGGATCGTCGAGCCGCTCGTCAGCTATGGCTGGCGCGGGTACGATGTCGCGTTCCCGCATCACGCGCGCACGATCGGCGCGACCTATTACTCGATCGAGAGCAGCGCGCTGGACCGGGAGGTGCGGGCGGCGATGCCGGCAGAGCGGCTGATGCTGGGGCGCAAGGCGCTGGGCGCGTCGGCGACCGGCGTCGTGCTGGCGGACGGCGACCGGATCGAGGCGCGCGGCGTGATCGATGCGCGCGGCACCGGCGACCTGTCGATGCTGGACCTCGGCTGGCAGAAGTTCGTCGGGCGGGAGATCGCGCTGGACACCCCGCACGGTCGCGAGCGGCCGGTGGTGATGGACGCGACGGTGAAGCAGATCGACGGGTATCGCTTCGTCTACGTCCTGCCCTTTGCCGAGCGGCGCATCTTCGTCGAGGACACCTATTACAGTGACAAGGCGGAACTGAACCGCCGCGCGATCGAACCGCGGCTGGATCGTTATGCAGAGGCGCAGGGCTGGCACGGCACGACCGTCCGCGAGGAGGCGGGCGTGCTGCCGGTCGCGATGGGCGGCGATTTCGAGGGATATTGGCGGTCGGGCGGCGCGAAGACGGCGAAGGCGGGAATGCGCGCCGGCCTGTTCCACCCGACGACCGGCTATTCGCTGCCGGACGCGATCCGCACCGCCGCCGCGATTGTCGCGCAGCGCGACTTCTCCGGCGAGGCGCTGCACGCGCTGACGCACGGGCTGGCGAAGGCGACGTGGGACGCGCGCGGCTTCTACCGGATGCTCGACACGATGCTGTTTCGCGCCGCGGAACCGGAGGAACGGTACCGCGTGCTCGAACGCTTTTACCGGCTCGATCCGGGGCTGATCGGGCGCTTCTACGCGGGAACGTCGACGATGAAGGACAAGGCGCGGGTGCTGGTGGGCAAGCCGCCGGTTCCGATCGGGCGTGCGGTGCGCGCATTGATGAGGGCAAGAGCATGACGACGGCGGTAGTGATCGGTGCGGGATTCGGCGGGTTGGCGCTCGGTATCCGGCTGCAATCGGCAGGCGTGCAGACGACGATCGTCGAGGCGCGGGACAAGCCGGGCGGGCGCGCCTATTATTGGGAGCGCGACGGCTTCACCTTCGATGCGGGCCCGACCGTCATCACCGATCCGGCGTGTCTGGAGGAGCTGTGGCAGTTGACCGGCCGGGCGATGGCCGACGACGTGACGCTGGAACCGGTGTCGCCCTTCTATCGCCTCAACTGGCCCGACGGCACCAATTTCGACTACACCAACGACGACACCGTGCTGCGCGCGGAGATCGAGAAGCTGCATCCCGGCGACTGGGAGGGATACCAGAAGTTCCTGAAATACTCCGCGGGCGTGTTTCATGAGGGATATGAGAAGCTGGGCCATGTCGCGTTCCTCGACTTCGCGTCGATGATCAAGGCGGCACCGGCGCTGGCCAAATATCAGGCGTGGCGATCGGTCTATTCGGTCGTGTCGGGCTTCGTGAAGTCGGAGAAGCTGCGCGAGGCGCTGTCGTTCCACACGCTGCTGGTCGGCGGCAACCCGATGACGACGAGCGCGATCTACGCGCTGATCCACAAGCTGGAGCGCGACGGTGGTGTCTGGTTCGCCAAGGGCGGCACTAATCGCCTGATCGCCGGCATGGTCGCGCAGTTCGAACGGATCGGCGGGACGCTGCGCCTGGGCGATCCGGTCGCGAAGATCGAGACGCTGGGCGACCGCGCGACCGGCGTCGCGTGCGAAAGCGGCTGGCGCGCGGATGCGGACATGGTCGCGGCCAACGCCGACATCATGCACGCGTACCGCGACCTGCTGAGTGACTCACGCAGTTCGCAGCGGACCAAGGCGAAGCTGGAGCGCAAGTCGTACAGCCCGTCGCTGTTCGTCGTGCATTTCGGCATCAAAGGCACGTGGCCGGGCGTGCCGCACCACATGATCCTGTTCGGCCCGCGCTATAAGGGCCTGCTGGAGGACATTTACGACCACGGCGTGCTGAGCGAGGATTTCTCGCTGTATCTGCACCATCCGACCGTCACCGACCCCAGCCTGGCCCCGGAAGGAATGTCGACCTTCTATGCGCTGGCGCCGGTGCCGCACATGGGCAAGTTTCCGGTCGACTGGGCGGAGATCGGCCCGATCCTGGAAAAGCGGATCATCGACGAGGTCGGGCGTCGCCTGATCCCCGACATCCACGAGCGCATCGTCACCAAATTCCACTACGCGCCCAGCGACTTCGCGCAGGACCTGAACGCGCATCTGGGCAGCGCCTTCTCGCTGGAGCCGGTGCTGACGCAGAGCGCCTATTTCCGCGTCCACAACCGCGACGACGCGATACCGAACCTGTATTTCGTGGGTGCGGGCACGCATCCGGGCGCGGGCATTCCCGGCGTGGTGGGGAGCGCGAAGGCGACGGCGCGGTTGATGCTGGAGGGGTGAGGGGTTGGTGGGGTGATGCAGAAGTCAAAAGTTTTGCATCAGCGTGGGGAGCAAAGCGGCCGGTTGGCCGATGCCTGGAAGCGGACCTCAAAGCTTAGGCATTGATGCGATCTTAGTCGCGAAGGTCAGCAGGTTCGGGTGTTCGCGCCACTCTGTCAGTTCGCTAAATCCGCGTTCAAGCAACGCATCAATGAATGGAGCAAAAGCGGCAACCTCTTCGCCTTCCATCAGAAAGGTCGTCTTCCAGTATCGATCGCTTCCCCGATCGTCCGAGCAACAAGCCCATAGATTCCACGTTAAACGGTCCGGGTCGGCAAGATATAGCTGCAACAACGCACTCGGATTGTTCCCCCAACGCATGGATCTGCCAACGGAGTCGCGCTCATTCTGCCTCACCGACGGGGCATGACGTGCCGCGAACCCATTGATGTTTGGATCGATCGGCAGAAGCGCTGCTTCGAAATGCGCCCATTGCTCGTCTGTCCCATACCAGCCGCGGTTCGCCATGAGGCACCTCCACGCTTTGGTATGCGGCTTCCAGCAGGTTTGGCAACACGTCCGCTCCCAGCACCTTTCCGCGCTATGGATGCAAAACTCAAAGGTTTGCATCAAAGCGACATGAAGGTCCGACCGATGATCACCTGCAATCAGGTGACGCTACTGAATTGCAGCATGCCGCCGGATGGCGGGTATGGTGGGCGATGGGTAAATGGCCGCGAGTGACGCTGGATCGCTCCGGACCGTAGCCGCAGGCGTGAAGTCAGTAACTTCGAATCTAGCCCGGTCTATAGCCACGATACGCATTGCGCCCTCAACATGGTGTTTTGCCGCATCAGTCGCGCGTATCCAAATATAGTATTTTGGATACGACACTCCACTCTGTGTCGCTCCTTTCCGAAGCGGTTCAAGCGTCACCTTTTTAGAAGGTAGCCGGTGCGCTGCGAGGTACGCTCGAACATCGCGCTCAAGGATTTTGCTAAAACTTGAGGCAGGTGGCGCATTTGCCGCAATATGGCTCGCCTGTAGCTGCTGCATCATTCGCCCTATGTGAGCCGTTGATGGAACCTGCTGTGCCATTACAGATGCCGATACGGAGATCAGAAGTGTGAAGATGGCCGAGGTGCGCATGGTCATGATCGGTTTGTCAGCATAATCCGAGTTCCGTCAATGGCCGGTTTCCAGCGAGGTTGCCAACCATGATGCATAACTAACAAGTTCTGCATCACGCCGGGGACGGCAGAGATCCGGGCGCATTCATGATGCATATCCCTGATGCATCATCCCATCCCCGCACCCCGCCACCCTTGCCGCTCCCGTCCCCATCCCCTAACCCGCGCAGCATGAAGCGCCTTGCGATTTACTGCGGCTCCGCGACGCCGGCCGATCCCGTGTTCATCGATTCCGCGCGGGAGGTCGGGCGGACGCTGGCCGAGCGGGGGATCGGCGTCGTCTATGGCGGCGGGCGACTGGGATTGATGGGCGCGATCGCCGATGCGGCGCTGGCGGCGGGGGGCGAGGTCATCGGCGTGATCCCGCAGGCGCTGGTCGATGCGGAGGTCGCGCATCGCGGGCTGACCGAATTGCACGTCGTCACGGGTATGCACCAGCGGAAGGCGCTGTTCACCGAGCTGTCGGACGGCTTCGTCACGATCCCGGGCGGCACCGGTACGATGGACGAATTGTGGGAGGCGCTGAGCTGGGCGCAGCTCGGCTATCACGCCGATCCCGTGGGGCTGCTCAACACCGCCAATTACTACGAGCATCTGATCGCGTTCTGGGGGACGATGGCGCAGACCGGGTTCCTGCGACCGCAGCACCGCGACCTGCTGATCGTCGCCGATACGCTCGACGTGCTGCTGGAGCGGATGGCCAGTCACGTGCCGACGCAGCCGATCGTGCGGATGTCGGTCGGGGATCTTTGAGCGCCGCATCGCCTTCGGATGACGTGGGGCCCACCCGCGACGCGATCGTGGCGACCGCGCATGAGTCGATCGCGCGTGGATCGAAGAGCTTCGCCGCCGCATCCCTGTTATTCGATCCGAAGACGCGGCAGCGGGCGTGGCTGCTGTACGCGTGGTGCCGACGCTGCGACGACATCGCGGACGGGCAGGATCACGGCCACAGCATGAGCCATGTCGAGGACGCGCCGGCCCGGCTGGCGGACGTGTCCGCGAAGACCGAGGCGGCGCTGGCCGGGCAGGTCGTCGGCGATCCGGCCTTCGACGCGCTTCGGATCGTGGCGGCGGAGACGCGGTTGCCGCCCGCCTTCGCGCGCGACCTGATCGCCGGCTTCGCGCTGGATGCCGAAGAGTGGCGGCCGGCGACCGAGAACGACCTGTACCGCTATTGCTACCACGTGGCCGGGGTCGTCGGGTGCATGATGGCGGTCGTCATGGGGGTGCCGCCGGAGAACGCCGCAACGCTGGACCGCGCCTGCGATCTGGGCATGGCATTCCAGTTGGCGAATATCGCCCGCGACGTGCGCGAGGATGCGGAGGCTGGTCGCTGCTACCTTCCCGCTGCGTGGCTGGCCGAACTGGGGCTGACCGAGGCGACGCTACTGGAGCCTGCGAACCGCGCGGCCCTGGCGCGGCTAGGGGCACGGCTGGCGGAGAAGGCGGCGGCGTTCGAGGCGAGCGCGCGGGGCGGGACGCCGGCGCTGTCGTTCCGGTCGGCCTGGGCGGTGCTGGCGGCGGCGGCGATTTATGGTGCGATCGGGCGCGAAGTCGCGGCGCGGGGCGAGCGGGCATGGGACCGGCGGGTCAGCACGTCCGGCGCACAGAAGCTGGGTTTCATCGCGCGCGCGGGTCGCGAGGCGGCACGGCGACACGAGCTATATGCAAATGTGGCGCGGCCGGCTGGCCTGTGGCGACGGCCGCGCTGACGATCGACGGCCGCCAACTCTCGGGGACGGCAACCGACCTATCAATCGAAGCTACACCCGGCCCGAGCGCACGCAAAAAGGCCGCGGGCAATGTCGCCCCCGGCCCGTTCACCACCGCGATCGGCAATCGACCCGCACGCCCGAAGGCGTGCGCGTGCGGATTACTTGATCTTGGCTTCCTTGAAGTCGACATGCTTCCGCACGACCGGGTCGTACTTCTTGAAGCTCAGCTTCTCCGTCTTGGTGCGCGGGTTCTTCTTGGTGACGTAGAAGAAGCCTGTGTCCGCGGAGCTGACGAGCTTGATCTTGACGGTGGTCGGCTTGGCCATGAGCCCTATCCTGAAAAAGAAAGAGAGCGGCGGCCGGGGCCCCCGCTCGATCAGTGGCGGCGCATGACGCATGGTCGGCACGAAGTCAACCGAAAGCACCCTGGCGGGCGGGTCTTAACGGCCCGGCAACCAGTGGAAGCGTAGGGTTTCAGCAGGATAGAAGAGGAGCCGGGGACATGGAGCAGCCGATCGATCTGGACGCGGTCCGCGCCGACCTGACGATGCGAATCGCCGCCATCGACACGCGTGCGCCCTATGCCCGCCCTTGCGAACTGGCGCCGGCGATCGATGCGATTCGCGTGATCGCGCATCGCAACGGCCTGAACCCCGCCGTTACCGTCGCGCATTTCGTCGATTCGGCGCTGTCTCGTGGCGAGCGCGGTGCGCTGGTGCATGGCTGGCTGTCGATCCTGTCCGACGCGGTCGGCTGCGAGCGGCAGGACGTCGCCGCGTGCGACGCCTATGCCGCCGCCTGCTCGGTCCGCCTCGCGAGCTGACATCTTGGACGCGCTGATGGCGGCGCTGGTCGCCGCCGCGCTGGCCGGCATCGGCGATCGGCCTGCGCACCTCTCGGCGATCCTTGCCGATCGATTCCGCCCCGGTGTCGTCATCCTGGCGGCGCTGGTCGCGCTCGCCGCCGCGACCGCGTTGGCGGCGATCGCAGGAACGCTCCTCGCGCCGATGCTGACGCCGGAGGCCGCACGGCTGCTCCTGGCGCTGGCGCTGGCGTTGCAGGGGGGCGGCGCACTGTGGTCGGGCAAGCCACCGGAACGCCTCGATGGCTGGCGACTGGGCGGGTTCGCCACCGCGACGCTCGGTTTGTTCATCCTCGCGTTCGGCGACGGAGTGCAGTTCGTCGTCGCCGCGCTGACCGCCGGCGGAGGATCGCCGATCCTAGCCGCGGCCGGCGCGACGATCGGCGCAACCGTGACGATGACGGCCGGGGTCCTGCTGGGCGAGCGTGGCTGGCTGAGGCTGCCGCTCAAGCCCGTGCGATGGACGATCGCCGGGCTGTTTCTCGTCGTCGCGGCGATCCTCGCATTACAAGCACTCCATCTCGTCTGACGGCGGAGCCAATCGAGGCGGGGTTCGTTACGCTGACGATCCCAAACTTCGGAGCTTATCATGGCCGACGTCGCCCCCAACCTGAAGACCCCGACCGACCTCAACCGCAACGACACGCGCACCGTGGCGGAGGCGCTGAACATCGCGCTGGCGGATTGTTTCGCGCTGTACCTGAAGACGAAGAATTTCCACTGGCACGTGTCCGGCCCGCATTTCCGCGATTATCACCTGATGTTCGACGATCAGGCCACGCAGATCCTGGGCATCACCGATGCGATCGGTGAGCGTGTACGCAAGACCAGCCAGACGACGCTGCGTTCGATCGGCGACATCAGCCGTCGCCAGACGATCGTCGACAACGATCGCGATTATGTCAGCCCCGACGAGATGCTGGCGGAGCTGCGCGAGGATAATCTGAAGCTGATCGCGGTGTTCCGCGACGCGCGCGAGCGGGCCGAGGAAGCGAACGACACCGCCACCTCGTCGATCGTCGACGACTGGATCGATCAGGCCGAGGAACGCGCCTGGTTCCTGTTCGAAACCGCACGGAAGGGTTGATCCGATGTTGAAGCTCGCTGTGATCTTTCTCGTGCTCGGCCTCGTGCTGGGCGGCCTGGGCTTCGGCGGCGTCGGCGGTGCGTTCGTCGGGATCGCCAAGATCCTGTTCGTGATCGCGTTGGTGCTGTTCGTGATCTTCCTCGTGCTCGGTCTGGTCGCGGGCAAGAAGGTCAAGGACGCACTCTGACGGACGGGAGCGCCTACTGGCTGGTGGACGACGGTCCGATCCGGATCAGCCACCAGTCGGGCGGTGCGCCGAAGCGGATCGGCAGATTGCTGGTGCCGAGGCCACCGGTGACGATGATGGTGCGGCCGGGGTCATGGATCACGCCGCACCGATACCGCGGCGGGGCCACATCGATCGGGGCTCCGTAGAAGGGCAAAACGACCTGCCCGCAATGGGTATGCCCCGCCAGCAGCAGGTGGACGTACGGCTTGGCCCAATTGGTCGCCTCGGGCGAATGGGCGACCATAACCCCAGCCCCCTGCAGTCGTAGCAGCGCGAACATGGCCGGTGCGATGTGGAAATGGCCTGTAGACTGGTCCCCCATCCCCGCGACTCGCAAGGGTCCCACTTGCGCCGAACCATTGATCAGCAACGTCGCACCAATCCGCCGTAACATTCGCGCCACCGCTACCTCGTCGGTGCCGTAGTCGTGGTTGCCGAGCACCGCGACGATGCCGAATGGGGCGGACAGCCGACGCAGTTCCGCCTCCAGGATCGGTACGGCGTGCAGGGCTTCTGCCCGGCCCACGCCTTCGATGAAGTCCCCGGCGATCACGATCAGGTCGGGGCGCTGCGTGTTCACCCGATCGACCACGCGGCGCAGTCGCTGCGGGTCCATCGTCATGCTTTCCATGTGGATATCGCTCAACAGCGCGACCGTCATTGGCGGCGCGCCCCTGGGCCAGTCCGGCAGCCCGACGGAGGTACGCCGCAGCACCGGATCGACGCGGGCATTGTGCACCCCGACGCCGAACAGGACACTGAAGGCGGCGATCACGAGCAGACAGGCAAGCAACAGGCGGCGCATCAACATCGTCGCGTGCCCTAGCGGGAGCGGTTCGGGTGCGCCATGCGTTCCGATGTCATGCACGCTTTCGCCGCGCTTCTCGATTCGCTGATCTACACGCGCGGTCGCAACGCGAAGCTGAAGCTGGTCGCCGACTACCTTCTCGCCACGCCCGACCCCGATCGCGGCTGGGCAATGGCGGCGCTGACCGGCGATCTCGACCTGCCGGGCGTGAAACCCGCGCAAATTCGCGCGCTGATCGAAGAGCGCGTCGATCCCGTGCTGTTCCGTATGAGCCGCGATTATGTCGGCGACACCGCGGAGACGGTGGCGTTGTTGTGGCCGGCGCCGGTCGTGCCCGCCGAGCCCGAGCCGCTATCGCTGGCGCAAGCGGTGGAGCGGTTGCGGCATTTGTCCCGCTCCGACGCGCCTGCGGCGCTCGCGGCGATGCTCGACCGGCTGGACGCGGAGGAGCGGTTCGCGCTGTTGAAGATGGCGACGGGCGGTTTGCGCATCGGCCTGTCCGCACGGCTGGCGAAGACGGCGCTGGCGAATGCCTTCGGGATCGACGTCGACGAGCTGGAGGAGCTTTGGCACGGTCTCGACCCGCCCTATGCGACGCTGTTCGAATGGGTGGAGGGGCGCGCCGAGCGACCGACGGCGGTGGACACGCCGATCTTCCGTCCCTTCATGCTAGCGCACGGACTGGAGGACGCGCGTGTCGACCTGAACGATTATGCCGCGGAGTGGAAGTGGGACGGTATCCGTGTCCAGATCGTTCACGTCGCCGGCCAGACGCGCCTGTACAGCCGCACCGGCGACGATGTGACGGGCGCCTTTCCCGATGTCGCCGCCGCCTTTGCCGAAGCCGGGGCGGTCGATGGCGAGTTGCTGGTGAAGGGCGAGGTTCAGGGCGGCGAAGCGGCGAGTTTCAACGCGTTGCAACAGCGATTGGGCCGCAAGACCGTGTCGGCGAAGATGCTCGCCGAATATCCGGCCTTCGTCCGCCTCTACGATATCCTGGTCGACGGTACGGAGGATCTGCGCGCGCTGCCCTGGACCGAGCGCCGCCGGCGGCTGGAGGCGTTCGTGCCGCGGCTCGATCCGGAGCGCTTCGATATCAGCGCGGTGATCGAGGCCGACGACTTCACGCATCTGGAGGCGATCCGCGCCGGCGCGCGCGATGCCGCGATCGAGGGTGTGATGCTCAAGCGGCGCGACAGCCCCTATGTCGGCGGACGGCGCGCGGGCTTGTGGTACAAATGGAAGCGCGATCCGCTGACCGCAGATTGCGTGATGATGTATGCGCAGCGCGGCAGCGGCCGGCGATCCTCCTATTACAGCGACTATACGTTTGGGTGCTGGACCGATGACGGCGAGTTGCTGCCGGTCGGCAAGGCGTATTCGGGCATCACCGACGAGGAGCTGCGGATACTCGACAAGTTCGTGCGCAACCACACGCTGAACCGATTCGGCCCGGTGCGCGAGGTCGAGAAGACACTGGTGCTGGAGATCGCGTTCGATTCGATCCACGCCTCGACCCGGCACAAATCGGGCGTTGCGATGCGCTTTCCCCGGATCGCGCGGATCAGGACGGACAAGCCCGCGAACGAGGCCGACCAGCTGGCGACGCTGAAGCGGCTGGTGACCTGATCCGCCGGACGGACGTCAGGGCAGCGCGATCTCGAACAGCGTCGGCCACAGCTTGCCGGTGACGAACAGCCGCCGCGCCTTCGCATCCCAGGCGATGCCGTTCGCCACCGCCTCGATATCGGTAACCCCGATCTCCGCGACGATCGGCTTCAGGTCGACGATCTGGACGACCTTGCCCGAGCCCGGATCGATGCGGACGAGATACGGCGTGTGCCAGACGTTGGCGAGGATCGTGCCGTCGACCAATTCCAGCTCATTCAGGTCCTTGAGCGGCCGACCGCGGATCGTGACGGCGATCAGGCGGCGGTCCTTCAGCGTCTTCGGATCGACCACCCGCAACGTGTCGGACCCGTCGGAGCGGATCAGCTGCGTCGCGTCGCCGGTCAGGCCCCAGCCTTCGCCGGTGTAGCGCATAGTTCCCAGCGGCTTGAGCGTTTTGGCGTTCCAGCGATGCGCTATGCCGTCATGCCATGTCAGGCTGACGAGATCGTTGCCGGCCAGCGCCACGCCCTCCCCGAACTGCGCCGCGGGGATCGTGGCGCGGGCGAGGATGCGACCGTCATTCAGGCGGACGCGGCGGACCTCCGACCGACCCTCCTGCCCGGTGCTCTCGACCAGCACGCCGTCGTGCCACAACAGCCCTTCGGTGAAGGCGGTGCGGTCGTGCGGGTAGCGAGCGACGATCCGCGGCACGACGACGGGGATGTCGGCGGGCTCCGTCGTTCCCTGCGCGGCCTGCGCCGGCGGCGTGGCTTGCGCGGGTGGCGAAAGCCACAATGTGAGCAGGGCGAGGAGCGTCGGGATCATCGCGCCTGATTGCGGCAGGCGATGCGGGGCGGCAAGCCTCTAGTGGCGGAAGTGGCGCATGCCGGTGAAGACCATCGCCAGCCCGGCCTCGTCCGCCGCCGCGATGACCTCGTCGTCGCGGATAGAGCCGCCCGGCTGGATCACCGCCGTCGCGCCGGCCTCCACCGCTGCGAGCAGGCCGTCGGCGAAGGGGAAGAACGCGTCCGACGCCACGGCGGAGCCGATCGTCTGCGGTTGCGCCCAGCCTGCCTTCTCCGCCGCGTCCTTCGCCTTCCACGCGGCGATGCGGGCCGATTCCAGCCGGTTCATCTGCCCCGCGCCGACACCGGCGGTCGCACCGTCCCTGGCATAGACGATCGCATTCGATTTGACGTGCTTGGCCACCGTCCACGCAAACCGGCAATCCGCCAGTTCCTGCTCGGTCGGCGCGCGACGCGTCACCACCTTCAGTTCGCCCAACCGGCCATTGTCGCGCGACTGGACCAGCAGGCCACCGGCGATGCTCTTGATCGCCAGCCCGCCGCGTGTCGGATCGGGCAGTTCGCCCGCGATCAGCAGCCGCAGGTTCTTCTTGCGCGCGAACACCGCCCGTGCATCGGCATCGGCATCGGGGGCGACCACGACCTCGGTGAAGATCGCCGAGATCGCCTCCGCCGTCGCACCGTCGAGCGGACGATTGACCGCGACGATGCCACCGAAGGCCGACACGGTGTCGCACGCGAAGGCGGCGCGATACGCGTCCAGCACCGTCTCACCGCTCGCCACGCCGCAGGGGTTGGCATGCTTGACGATCACCACCGTCGGCGGCCCGTCGCGGAACTCCGCCACCAGTTCCAGTGCGGCGTCGGCATCGTTGAGGTTGTTGTAGCTGAGCGCCTTGCCCTGCAACTGCTCCGCCTGCGCGATGCCGCGGGCGTGCGGCCCGCGCGGCAGGTACAGGGCGGCCGACTGATGCGGGTTCTCGCCGTAGCGCAATTCCTCCGCGTGACGCGTGAAGGCGAGCGGGAGCGTCGCCGGGAACGTCTCACCCTGATCGGAAAAGGCGAACCACTGCGCGATCGCCGAGTCGTAGGCGCCGGTGGCGGCGAACGCCTTGGCCGCGAGGCGGCGGCGCGTGGCGAGCGTGGTGCCGCCGGCGTCGAGTTCGGCCAGCACGCCCGCATAATCGGCGGGATCGGTCAGGATCGCGACATGCGCGTGGTTCTTGGCGGCGGAGCGGACCATGCTGGGGCCGCCGATGTCGATATTCTCGATCACCTCGTCCCGCGCCGCGCCCTTCGCGACGGTCGCCTCGAACGGATAGAGGTTGACGACGACGAGATCGATCGGCGCGATGCCGTGCTCCCGCATCGACGCGACGTGCGCCGGATCGTCGCGCACCGCCAGCAGTCCGCCGTGAACCTTGGGGTGCAGCGTCTTGACGCGTCCGTCCATCATCTCAGGGAAACCGGTCAGGTCCGACACGTCGTCGACCGTAAGGCCAGCCTCGCGTAGCGCCCTCGCCGTGCCGCCGGTGGAGACGAGCGCGACGCCCTTGGCCGCCAGCGCGGTCGCGAGATCGACGATGCCGGTCTTGTCGGAGACGGACAGGAGGGCGCGGGTGACGGGGATGGTGCTCATGGCCAGCGCCCTTGGCCGGTCAGAGCGCGCGCTTCAAGACCCAGCTGATGTGCGCGCCGCCGGTCGGGGCTTCTCCACCGACCACCAGTTGCTGGATCGCCACCGGCCGCCCCTCCCCGTCGATCCAGACGCTGTCCTCGATTGCAAGCGCACCGCCGCGCGCACGGAACTGCCACAAGGCGCCGCCGGGCAGGCGCAGGATCGCAGCCTGCCCGTCCGCGGTTGCCGACGCCTGCACGCCACGACCGAGATGGAACCGGACCGCGAACCCCGTCGCCCCCGGATTGCGCTTGCGGCCGTCGGGCAGCAGCGCGTCCTCGCCGCGCAGCTCGCGGCCGTCGCCGGTCAGCAGCAGCTGGCGGCGGTGCTTGAAACCCCAGCGGCGGACGTATCCGTCATGGCTCGCCTCGATGCGGCTGGCGGCATCGGATTCCTGCCGGGACAGCTCCACCTCCGCGACGCCGCGGCCCAGCGTGCCGTCCGTGTGGATCGCGGTGGAGTTCGAATCGCCCAACGTCAGCGTCGAATGCGCCGCGGTGGTGCGCAGCCCCTCGGCGAGGGTTGCGGGAAGCTGTACCACCGCCGCGCGCGCGCCGCCGCAGTTCACGACGATGCGGACCGGGCCGTCGCTGAACTCGAACGCCAGCGTGGAGGCACAGCCGCCATCGACCACCCGCGCGACCGGCGGCGGCGCGGCATCGACGATCAGCACCGCAGAGCCGGCGGCGAGCCGCTGATACCCCCATTCGCGCGACTGGCGCAGCGGGCGGGTGCGGATTCCGCTGGCCGCGATCACCGCCGCGACCTCCGCTTCGGTAGAGGGGCCACCACCCTGCCAGCTCGACAGCGCACGGTCGCCGTGGCTCGCGCCGAGCAGCGCCGGGACCATCCGCGCCAGCGCCGATCCCGCGACGACGGGCAGCTCCAGCCGGCGCGCCGCATAGGTCTCACGCAGGGTCGACAGCAGCGCGATCACGTCGAGCAGCATCGCCGGGCTGCGCGAGACGACGCCGCCATCCTCGAACAGGCCGGTGTGCAGCGCGCGCGTCAGCCCCGCCTCCCCGAACGCCAGCCGCGGATCGCCGCCGGGAATGAGCAGCCCTGCCGCGACGACTCCGCACCACGCGGCAATGCGCGGTGCACCGGCGGGTGCCTTGTCGGCGCTGCGATCCAGATGCCGCGCGCCGCGTGCCAGCGTGTTCAGCACCTGCGACCGGTAGATCAGGTCCGTCGATGACAGGATCAGCGGCGCATGCGCCGTCCAGAACAGGATGCGGCGGCCCCAGTTTTCCGGCGACCACGCCGCGCCGTCGATCTTCGTACCATGCACGCTCAGCCAGCGCTGCATCAGCCCTTCGGCGACGGTCGCTCCGGCGGCGCGGGTGGCCCCCGACGACAGGTCGCGCAGCCAGGCGAAGCTGTGAACATAGGCGCCGAACGCACCCGACCAGTCGGGCCTGGCGAAGTCGAGCGTGTCGATCGCGCGAACTTCGCCGCGAAAGCCGATCTGCCCGTCCAGCAGCGCCTGTCCGCACGCGGCATTGCCCAGCACGGGGTCGTCCGGCACTGCGATCAGCTTCAGCGGGTAACGACCCTTCAGCCGCATGCCGTGGATCGGCGTCCGCCACGTCAGCCGGTGCAGCCGGTCGGCGAGACGCTCCGCCAGCGACAGGCCGGACGTACCGCGGACCCGCATCAGGCGCTTGCCCTCCTCGATGCCGTCGGGGTTTGTCTCGCTATCGGGGGGCAGGTCGGTCACGCGCCGCGGAGTGCCCGGATATTGTCGGCGTAAGCGTCTGGTCCGCCACGGAAGACGGCGGTCCCCGCAACCAGCGCGTCCGCACCCGCATCGATGCACTGGCGCGCGGTGTCGGGATCGACGCCGCCATCCACCTCCAGATCGATCGCGCGGCCGGTCTGGTCGATCATCTTGCGGACCGCGGCGATCTTCTTGAGCTGGCTGGGGATGAAATGCTGCCCGCCGAAACCGGGATTGACGCTCATCACCAGCACCAAGTCGACGGTGTCGAGCAGGTAATCGAGCATCTTGGCGGGCGTGCCGGGACACAGCACGACGCCGGCGCGCTTGCCCAACCCCTTGATGTGCTGGAGCGAGCGATGGATGTGCGGCCCCGCCTCGTAATGGACAGTGATGCAGTCTGCCCCGGCCTCCGCGAACGCATCCAGATACGCATCCACGGGCGATATCATCAGGTGCACGTCGAACGGCTTGGTCGTAACGCCGCGCACCGACTTCATCACGGCCGGCCCGAACGAGATATTGGGCACGAAATGCCCGTCCATTACGTCGATGTGGATCCAGTCCGCACCAGCGGCGTCGATGGCGCGCACCTCCTCGCCGAGCTTCGCGAAGTCGGCGGACAGGATCGACGGGGCGATGCGGACGGGCAGGGCTGGCATGGGCGCTCGTGTAACGCGGGTTGCGGCGGGGTTAAAGGTGGCTGGTAGGGTCAGGTGCGCCTGAGCTTCACCGCGAAGAACCCGTCGAGGCGACCCTTGTCGGCGAGCATCGTCGGCAGCGTCCGGACATATCCCCCTTCCGCCGCAGCGACGCCGGTCGGCAGCGATGCCGGATCGACCGGCTCCACCGCAAAGTCGCGCCGCGCGACAAGGAAGCGTTCGAGCTGGCGCTCGCCCTCGTCCGGCTCCAGCGAGCAGGTGGCGAAGACCATCGTGCCGCCCGGTTTCACCCAGTCGGCGGCGCGGTTGAGGATGCGGGTCTGAAGTTCCGCCAGTTCCGCAACCACCGAGGGGCGGACGCGGTGGAGGACGTCCGGGTGGCGGCGGAAGATACCGGTGGCGCTGCACGGTGCGTCGATCAGGATCGCGTCGGCCGGTTCCTCCGGCGACCACAGCAGCACGTCGGCGCGCACCACCTCGGCCTTCAGGCGGGTGCGGAACAGGTTCTCGCGCAGGCGCTTGATTCGCCCCTGCGACGAATCGATCGCGACGGTCTGCCAGCCGGCGGCGGCGAGCTGCATCGTCTTGCCGCCGGGCGCGGCGCACAGGTCGAGCGCGACGCCGTCACCCCGGCCCAGCATCCGCGCCGGGATCGTAGCGGCAAGGTCCTGCACCCACCACGCGCCGTCGGTATAGCCCGCCATGTCCGGCACGGGGTCATGATCGACGAGGCGCAAGTGGCCGGGCGCAAGGCTTTCGCCGCCGAGCCGCACGCGCCATTCCTCCGTCGAACCGGGATCGGCGAGCGTGATGTCCAGCGGCGGCGGCGCGGCGATCGCTTCCGCGGCGGCCTCGACCATCGCCTCGCCCCACGCCGTTTCCCACCGCGCCTCGACCAACGGCGGCAGCGCGGGAATTTCGGGCAACAGGATGTTGGCGCGCATCAGCGTGCCGAACACACCGTGAACCAGCTTGCGCGGGCCGCCGTCGACCAGCGGCAGCACGGTCGAGATCGCGGCGTGCGGCGGCGTGCCGAGCACCAGCGCCTGCACCAGCGCGATGCGCAGCGCGGTGCGCGCCTTGGCGTCGTCCGGCAGCGCCCGCTCGGTCGCGCCGTCGATCGCGGCATCGAGATCGGGCAGACGGCGCAGCGTCTCCGCAGCGATGGCATGCGCGAGGCCGCGATCGGGCCCGTGCACCATCCGCGTCGCCGCCGGCAGCGCCGCCTCCAGCGACTCGCCACGGCGCAGCACCGCGTCGAGCAGTTTGATCGCGGCACGGCGGGTGGGCACGCCGAGCGGTTCGGGCGCATGCGTCTGCGGCCCCGCCGGCTTCGTTCTGGGCTTCACTTGGGAGAACTCCTTTGAGCCCCTATGTGGAGCAGCAGCGATATTCCAGCAACCGCAGCACCGGAGATACGCCGATGGGACAGCGTCCCGACCATCTGAAGCCGCCCAGCTACCTGTCCCCAAACCCCCCGGTGCCGCAGCCGGAAGCCACGCCGAAGCGCCACGACGATCCGCTCGGCCGCGATCCGGTCCGGTACGGCGACTGGGAACTGAAGGGCATAGCCGTCGATTTCTGACGCCCGCTCGGGAACTTGTTTTCCCTGCGGAACGTCCGGCTTGATATGGGGCAAATCGGCAGGCGCTGGCGGATCATCGGCGGGGTGCTGCTCGGCGTCCTCGTCATCCTGTTATTGATCGTGGCGATGTTCCCGTGGGGCGTGTTCCGCGGCATCGTCGAGCGCGAGGCGACGGAGCGCTTCGGCCGGCCGGTGACGATCGGTGCCGTCGACCGGATCGACAGCTTCGGCTTCACTCCCGTCATCGCCATTCGCAACGTGCGCGTGCCGCAGGCGGACTGGGCTGGCACCGGCGACTTTGCGCGGGTGAAGCAGGTGACGGTCAGCTTTCCGGTGTGGCCGTTGCTGACGGGCGAGTTCCGGCCGCGCGACGTGACGGCGGACGGCGTGCGGCTGGCGCTGGTTCGCGATGCCCGGAAGCGGACCAACTGGGACCGGCCGGGCAAGCCGCAGGGTGGCGGCGGCTCCACCGACCTCGGTGCGATCACGATCCGCGATGCCGTCGTCAGCTATGCCGACGCCGTGCAGGACCGGCGGGCGACGATGCGGCTGACCGCCGACCCCGACGCCGGGCTGAAGGCGGAGGGCGATGGCATCATCCGGGGTGCGCCGGTGCGGATTACCGTGAGCGGCCCCGCGCCTGTTCGCGGCCAGCCCTGGCCGTTCACCGCCGACGTTGCCGGACGGGCGCTGACCATGCATGCCAAGGGCAGCATGGACCGGCCGCTCGACACCGATGCGATGACGCTGGACGTATCGGCCCGCGCGACCGACCTGAAGATGATCGACGCGGTGATCGAGGCGGGCCTGTTCCGGACCCGCCCGGTGGCGCTGACCGCGCATGTCCGGCACGATCCGACGCGCTGGACGATCACGGCGCTGAAAGGCACGATCGGGCGATCCGATCTGCGCGGACACATGACCGTCGACAAGATCGACGGTCGATCGAAGATCGACGGCGCGCTGGTGTCGAAGCAGTTCGCCTTTGACGACCTGACCTCCCCTGAGGGACGTGCCGAGGGCATTGCGAAGGAACGCCGGATCGGGCCGCGGCTGGTGCCCGACACCCGCATCGACATCGGCAAGATCGACAACACGGACGGGCGGCTGGTGTTCAACGTCGACCAGATCGTCGGGCCGGGGGCGAATGCGCCGATTCGATCGCTGGCGGCGACGATGACGATGGACCACCAATTGCTGACGCTGTCGCCGCTGAAAATGGTGCTGGCGCAGGGCCGAGTCACCGGTCGCGCGACGATCGACCAGCGCGGCGGCCGGCGGTCGCCGACCCTGTCGTTCGACATCCGGCTGGACGGCGGCCGGATCGCCGGCTTCGCCGAAGACGGGCAGTTCACGGGCAAGCTCGACGGTCGTGCGCGGCTGACCGGGGTCGGCGATACCATCCGCAGCGCGATCGGCCGGTCGAGTGGCGGCATCGGCTTCGTGGTGCGCGAAGGTCAATTGCCGCAGCGTTATGCCGCCGCTTTGGGCTTCGACGCGGGGCGGGCGTTGCTGGCGGGGTCGGACGACCGCACCGGCCTGCGCTGCCTGATCGCGCGGGTCGCGGTGAAGGACGGCACCGGCCGGATCAACCCGCTGGTCGTCGACACGGCGATCAGCCAGTTGACCGGGTCGGGCACCATCGCCTTTCCGGAGGAAACGCTGGCGCTGACGATGAAGGGCGCGCCCAAGCGTGACGTGATCCTGCGCATCCCCGGCAATGCGGCGATCGCGGGAACGCTGACCGATCCGAGGATCGTCGTGCCGCGCGAGGTGAAATCGGTCGGCAACATCCTGAAAGCGATCGGTAATCGCATCACCGGGCATAGCGGGCCGGTCGCCGGGAACGCCGACTGCAACGCGCTGGCGGCGCGGGCCTTGCGGTAAGCGCGACTGCGGAAGGTTAGGCTAAGGTTAGTCCAACGCGGCTTATGGCCGACGAGTGGATATGGACGTTTGAAAGAGCGGGTCGGCGCGCTTCATATAGGCGGATCGGGTTCTGTAGGACAGCGCGAACGCATTCTATCGACCCTCGTCGCGTAGCGGTCGGGCCAGCAGATCGCCGACCACCTGCGCGGCGGGGGCACCTTCCAGCAAACGACAGACCGCATCGGTAACGGGCATGTCGACGCCCGCTTCGCCCGCCGCCTGACGCAGCACGGGGGCGGTGAACGCGCCCTCCGCGACGGTGCGGCGATCCTGGAGCAGTGTCGCCGCCGTGTCGCCGCGCCCCAGCCCGACCCCGAGCGAGAAATTGCGGCTGCTGGTCGACGAACAGGTGAGGACGAGGTCGCCGAGGCCGGACAATCCCGCCAGCGTCTCCGCTCGTGCGCCGCGCGCCAGACCGAATCGCGTCATTTCCGCGAAGCCACGGGCGATCAGCGCGGCACGGGCGTTCTGGCCCAGCCCGGCCCCCTCGACCACGCCACAGCCGATCGCGAGGACGTTCTTCACGGCTCCACCGATCTCCGCACCGATGACGTCGTTCGATGCATAGGGGCGGAAATGCGGTGCCGCGAGACGATCCATCAGTCGCGCGCGCAGCTCGTCGTCCTCGCAGGCGAGCGTCACCGCGGTCGGCAGTCCGCGGGCGACCTCATGTGCGAAAGTGGGGCCGGACAGGACGGCGATCGGCGCGGCCGGGTGCGCGGCGCGCGCGACCTCCCCCACCAGGCGGCGGGTGCCCGCCTCGATGCCCTTGGCGCACAGGATCAGCGGCGTCTGGCCGACCGGCGTCGCGGCGAGCACGGTGCCGACATGCTGCGCCGGCACGACGACGAGCAAAGCGTCGACATCGCGCATACGAGTTGGATCGGTCGTCGCGACGATCGTCTCCGACAGCTTTATGTCATTCAGGAACAAGGGGTTGAGGTGATCGCGATTGACCGCGTCGACCACGTCGCGGCTGCGCGCCCAGAGCAGCACGTCGCGGCCGCCATGCGCAGCGACCTGCGCCAGCGCGGTGCCCCACGCGCCGCCGCCGAGCACGCCGATCCTCATGCGTTTACCCCCGTCATGCCTTCACACCGGCACCGCGCACCGGCGGCGCGGACGGGTCGAGCGGCCAGCGCGGGCGCGCCGGCATGTCGAGCGGATCGGTCAGGCCGGCGGCAAACCGCTCCACCCCCGCCCACGCGATCATCGCGGCATTGTCCGTGCACAGCCACAGCGGCGGGGCGACGAAGCGGCGGCCATGCTCCGCCGCCAGCCCGGCCAGCGCGGTGCGGACGGCGGTGTTGGCGGCGACGCCACCCGCCACGACGAGCGCCTTGGCCTCCGGGGCGGCGTGGAGCGCGCGGGCGGTGCGGTCGATCAGGCATTCGACTACCGCCGCCTGGAAGGATGCCGCGAGATCCTCGGGCGAGTGATCGGCGGCGGCACGCGCGACCGCGCTTTTCAGGCCCGCGAACGAGAAATGCGGCTCGGCGGCCCCCTTGAGCGGGCGCGGCAGCGGTACCGCGCGGGGATTTCCGAGCGCCGCCGCCCGTTCGACGGCCGGACCACCGGGGAAGCCGAGGCCCAGCACCTTGGCGGTCTTGTCGAACGCCTCGCCCGCGGCATCGTCGATCGTCGTGGCGAGTCGGCGATAGCGGCCGACGCCCTTGACGAGGAGCAACTGGCAATGGCCGCCCGACACCAGCAGCAGCAGGTAGGGAAAATCGAGATCGGGGTCGGACAGCCGCGGGCTGAGTGCATGCCCCTCCAGATGGTTGACGCCGATGAGCGGTTTGCCGACCGCATGCGCCAGCGCCTTGCCGGTGACGAGGCCGACCATGACGCCGCCGATCAGGCCCGGCCCGGCGGTGGCGGCGATCGCGTCGACATCGGCGAGCGCGATGCCCGCATCCTTGAGAGCGGCGGCGATCAGCGGCTCCATCGCCTCGACATGCGCACGGGCGGCGATCTCCGGCACGACGCCCCCGTAAGGCGCGTGCGCCGCCTCCTGCCCCGCGAGCCGGTGCGCCAGGACACGGCGATCGTCGGTGACGAGCGCGGCGGCGGTCTCGTCGCAGGAGGATTCCAGACCAAGGATCAGCATGCATGCTCTGTAGGGCGGGCAACGGAGACGGGCAAATGCCCGTAGCCCTTGTCCCCGCCCCTTCCCCCGCGCTAACCGGCGGAAATGATCCGGTTCAGGCTCGGGACGCGGGGTTCGCCGCTGGCATTGACGCAGGCGGGAATGGTGCGCGCGGGGCTGTGCGCCGCGCACGACTGGCCGGAAGACGCCGTCGAGCTCGTCGTGATCCGCACCACCGGCGACCGCGTGCAGGACCGCGCGCTGGCGGAGATCGGCGGCAAGGCGCTGTGGACCAAGGAACTCGACCGCGCCCTGCTCGACGGTGCGATCGACGCGGCGGTGCATTCGATGAAGGATGTCGAGACGATCCGGCCGGAGGCGATCCGCATTGCCGCGACGCTCCCTCGCGCGGATGTACGCGACCGGCTGATCGGGGTCGAATCGCTCGACGTGCTGCGCCGGGGCGCGGTGGTCGGCACCAGTTCGCCGCGACGGCGCGCGCAGTTGCTGCGACTGCGGCCCGACCTGTCGATCGTGCTGTTCCGCGGCAATGTCGAGACGCGGCTGGCGAAGCTGGCGGCGGGCGAGGTCGATGCGACGCTGCTGGCGGCG
Organism: Microvirga sp. SRT01; assembly: GCA_018139225.1. Lineage (GTDB taxonomy): Bacteria > Pseudomonadota > Alphaproteobacteria > Sphingomonadales > Sphingomonadaceae > Sphingomonas > Sphingomonas longa. The sequence goes on along the minus strand of JAGSNX010000003.1, from coordinate 289,748 downwards.
GCGGGGCTCGACCGGCTGGGGCGCAGCGATGTGGGTCATGCGATTGGCACCGACGTCATGCTGCCCGCGCCGGCGCAGGGGGCGGTCGGGATCGAAGTCCGCCGCGCCGATGCCGCGGCCGAGGCGCTGGTCGCGGCGATCGACGATCCGGCGACGCATGCCTGTGTCGCGGCGGAGCGATCGTTGCTGGCGAGCCTGTCGGCGGATTGTCACTCGCCGGTCGCGGCACTGGCGAGTCTGGCGGGCGAGACGCTGTCGCTGCGCGGGCAATTGCTGTCGGAGGACGGCGAGGAGGATGTCGTCGGGCAGGTCGAGGGGGTGCCGGGCGAGGACCTCGGCGGCGCACTGGCCGCCGACCTGCTGGCTCGCGCGCCGGAGGCGGTGCGGCGGCTGTTCGCGGCGTGATGACGGGTGGTGGGCGACGGTGGCGTAGCAACGCCCTGAACGTAGACGCCCTCATCAAGCTGTACGACTCCGAAGGTAGCGGCGCCACGCCGCAAGCCATTCACCGCGCCTCTGCGCATCCGCGCGGACATTCTGATTCGCGTCCAAGCGGTTTACCGATCCCCGCAGCGCGCCCCGCCTGTCGGCCAGGAGCCTGACGGCATGCCGCGCCCGATCGTCGTCTTACGACCGGAGCCGGGGAACGCGGCGACGGCGACGAGGGTCGAGCAGGCCGGTCTCGTCGCCCTGAGGTTGCCGTTGTTCTGCGTAGCGGCGGTGGCGTGGACAGTGCCGGACCCGGCGCAGTTCGACGCGCTGCTGCTGACCAGCGCCAATGCGGTGCGGCATGGCGGCGAGGGGTTGGCGCGGTTGCGAGAGCTGCCCGTGGTCGCCGTGGGAGAGGCGACGGCACGGGCGGCGCGCGCGGCTGGCTTCACCGTCCTGCTGACGGGCAGCGGCGATGCCGCATCGGTGACGGCGGCCACGACCGGACGTCTGCTGCATCTGGCGGGGCGCGAGCATCATGCGGTCGCGGGGGCGACGACGATCGTCGTCTATGCAACGGAGCCGTTGCCGGTCGACGGCTCACTCTTCGAGGGCAGTGTCGCGCTGGTGCATTCGGCGCGCGCGGCGGCGCGGCTGGCTGCAATAGTGGAGGGGGAAGCGCGCGAAAGCATCGTGATCGCAGCGCTGAGTCCGACAGTTGCGGCGGCGGCCGGCGATGGGTGGCGAGCGGTCGAGGCCAGCGACATGCCCCGCGATGAGGCACTCGTCGCGCTGGCGGTGCGGCTCGCCGGTCGCGACGGTGATTGACCGCACCGCCCCGCGGCCCGATAAACGCGTGCAATGAGCAGCCACGCGCCCACCGATCCGACGCGGTCCCGCGGGCCCCGCATGGGCATCATCCTGACGCTGGTACTGCTGGCGTTTCTCGGCGGCGCGCTGCTGGTGGGGCTGGCGTTCCGGTCGGGCTGGTCGTTCGGCGGGCTGATGGCACAGCGGCAGGCGGCTGCAGCCGCGCCTACCGCCACGGGGTTCCAGCCGGCGCAACCGCTGACATCGACGGGATCGGTGCCGAACGTCGATCCGGCGACGCTGGTCACGCGCGAGGCTGCACTGGCGGGGCAACTCGCCGCGTTGGAGACGCGCGCCGCGGTGGTCGCGACCGATGCCGCCGCGGCGGGCGCGCAGGCGACGCGGGCGGAGGCGCTGATGGTCGCATTCGCGGCGCGGCGGGCGATCGATAAGGGTACGCCGCTCGGCTATCTCGAAGAGCAGTTGCGCACGCGGTTCGCGCAGGCGCAGCCCAAGGCGGTGGCGATCATCGTGCAGGCCGCGCGCGAGCCGGTGACGGCGGAGGATCTGCGGCAGGGCCTCGACGCGCTCGCCCCCGATCTGGCACGTCCAGCAAGCGAGGGGTGGTGGGCCGACCTGCGCCGCAACTTCGGCAATCTGGTGGTGCTGAGGCCGGAGGGAACGCCCTCCCCCGCCGCCGAGGAGCGGATCGCGCGGGCACGCCGCTTGCTGGACGACGGTCGCGTAGATGCGGCGCGCGCGGAAGTCGCCCGGCTGCCGGGCGCGAACGATGCCGGCGCGTGGATGAGCGCGGCGCGGCGTTGGGTGCTGACGCATCAGGCGCTCGACGTGATCGAGACGGCGGCGATCCTCGGGCAGGCGCAGGGCTTGCAGCCGCCATTGCGTGTGGTGCCGACGCAGGAAGCTGCGCCGGTGGTGACGACCGAAGGCGGTTGAGGGGATTGCGGCGGGACTGTTCGGCTGCATCGCAGGCCACCCCGGCGTAGCTCGTGTCGAAAGCATGATTACACGACGGTGATCCTCCCAGCGCGTTCGCCCCGAGCCTGTCGACGCCCGTGGTGAGCGACGCCGCAGGTGGTGTCGATGGGCATGAGTCTCGTTGGTGCTTCGACAGGCTCAGCACGAACGGTGCAAGCAGCGGTCATCACTGCCCTGCGCCGACTGTGTTCCGGCTGCTATAGGTGCTCTGGGTTTCACCGCCTTCGCCGAAACTGGACCAGGGCCCACGCCGGGTTGGCGCCAAGTTTTAGAAGCATCGCCCGATCAAGCTGCCGTTTCCACCGCGCGGCGAATACGCCCGATCAAAGCCGCTCGATCAGCGCCATCGCTCCCTGCGGGGCGCGGACCTTGGCGCCGTTGATGAAGAATATGAACGTATCGCGCGGCTGCTTCGATGCGGGGTCGGGCGCGGCATAGGGCAGGCCGTCCGGCTGCTCCCCCGCCGCCCAGCGCTTGGCGGCTGCCGCCCACTCGTCCAGCGCGGCGGGTGCGTAGCCGGCGACGAAGCGTTCCTCCGCCGCCTCCAGCCGGGCATAGACGAGATCGCCCGACGCATCGGCGATCGCCGGATACTCCGTTGAGTGCGCGTAGACGATCGCGACGCCCGCCCCGCGGCACAGCGCCACGAACTCGGGGCAGGCGAAACTCTCGTGCCGGACATGCACCGCGTGTCGGAGCGCGATGCCGTCCTGCTTCGTCGGCAGCAGCTTCAGGAACGCGCCGAAATCGTCCGCGTCGAATTTCTTGGTGGCCATGAACTGCCACAGGATCGGGCCGAGCTTGTCCCCGAGTTCGACGATCCCCTGCCCCGTGAAGCGCGCGATCGACTCGCCCGCCTCCGCCAGCACCTTGCGGTTGGTGCAGTAGCGCGACGCTTTCAGCGCGAAGACGAAACCGTCCGGCGTCGTGTCGCGCCATCCGGCGAAGGTCGCGGGCTTGAAGCCGCTGTAATAAGTGCCGTTGACCTCGATCGCGGTAAGCTTGCCGGCGGCGTATTCCAGCTCGCGTTTGTGCGGCCACTTCTCCGGGAAGAACGTGCCGCGCCACGGTTCATAGGTCCAGCCGCCGATGCCGACGCGGACCGCGCCTCTGCGCTGTGCTGCCTCAGCCGATCCCATGTCGCTGCCCCACATCCATCGTTCCCGATTAGCATCGGTGGGCGAGGACTGCACGCGATACCAGTACGATCTCGGAAAGCCCGTCGTCGCCCGCGGACGAGTCTCGATTTCGGACGAAATAGAGCCATGGTAAACGGTCAAGTAACGTGCAAGTCATGGCATCGGGCTTTCAGGGGGAATAAACGATGTCGATCACTATCAAGACCGCGATGCAAGGTGCTGTTCTGGTTGCGGGACTCATGACCGGTGCGGCTGTTCAGGCGGTGACGGTACCCGGTGTGTATAGCACCGGGTTCGGTGCGGGCGGCGCGTCGCTGGCTGCTGGCAACGGTGTGGCGGACGCGAATTATCGCCTGACGGCAACGACGTCGGCAACGCAGCCGGTCGGAACGCAGGCCGTCACCTTCTACAACTTCAATTATGCAGCAGATACCGCGACATCGCGCTGGATTTCGTACACGGCCGACACGTCGCAGATGGGCTACAACGCCAACTTCACCTTCACGACCACGTTCGACCTGACCGGATTCAACGCTGCCACTGCGCGGCTTTCGGGCTTCGTCGGGGCTGACAACGAAGCCACGGTGCTGCTGAACGGGGTCGCGATCGGCGGCGTCTATGGCTATCGACGGGAGACGTTCACGTCGCTGACGGCGTTCTCGACGCTGGATCCGGCCCTGTTCGTCAGCGGCGTCAACCGGCTCGACGTGGTGCTGCACAACATCGATCTGATCGCTGCGGTTCGGATCGATCAACTGACCTTGACCGCCGATGCTGGGGCGGTGCCGGAGCCGGCGACCTGGGCGATGATGGTGCTGGGTTTCGGGACGATCGGCGGGGCGATGCGCCGCCGCCAGACGATGCGCCTGGCGAACGCGTAACGGGTGCGAGCCATGCCGGCCATCGGGGTCGGCATGGTTCGATCCCATATGATCGTTATATCGCGTGCCCCTCGGCGTCGCGCAGCACTTCGCGACGGCCGACATGGTCGGGGCGGCCGACGATGCCGTCCTTCTCCATGCGTTCGATCAGGCGCGCGGCGGAGTTGTAGCCGATCCGCAACTGGCGCTGGAGCCAGCTGGTCGACGCCTTTTGCGATTCGCAGACGAGCTGGATTGCGGCGCGATATTGCTGGTCCTCCGCCGAATCCTCGCCGGTCGGTGCGCCCTCCAGTGCGAAGCCGTCCTCCGGCTCCTCGGTGACGGACGAGATGTAATCGGGCAGCCCCTGCCCGCGCCAGTGATCGGCCACCGCGCGCACCTCGTCGTCGCTGGTGAAGGGGCCGTGGACGCGGACAATGCCCTTGCCGCCCGGCATGTACAGCATGTCGCCACGCCCCAAGAGCTGCTCCGCACCCTGCTCGCCCAAAATGGTGCGCGAGTCGATCTTCGACGTGACGTGGAAGCTGATGCGCGTCGGCAGGTTCGCCTTGATGACGCCGGTGATGACGTCGACCGAGGGACGCTGTGTCGCCATGATGAGGTGGATGCCGGCCGCGCGTGCCTTCTGCGCCAGCCGCTGGATCAGGAATTCGACCTCCTTGCCGGCGGTCATCATCAGGTCCGCCAGCTCGTCGACGATCACGACGATTTGCGGCAGGACGTCGTATTCGAGCTTCTCCTCCTCGTAGATCGGCGCGCCGGTATCGGGGTTGTAGCCGGTCTGGACGCGGCGGCCGAGCGGCTGGCCTTTGGCACGCGCACCCCGCACCTTGTCGTTGAAGCCCGCGAGCGAACGCACGCCGACCGACGACATCTGCCGATAGCGGTCCTCCATCGTCTCCACCGCCCATTTCAGCGCGCGGACGGCCTTGGCGGGATCGGTGACGACGGGCGACAGCAGGTGCGGGATGTCGTCGTACATGCTGAGTTCCAGCATCTTCGGATCGATCATGATCATCCGGCACTGGCTCGGCGTCAGCCGGTACAGCAGCGACAGGATCATGCAGTTCAGGCCGACCGACTTGCCCGACCCGGTCGTGCCCGCGACCAGCAGATGCGGCATCGGCGCGAGATCGGTGATGACCGGATCGCCGGCGATGTTCTTGCCCAGGATGATCGGCAGCTGCGCCGCCTGATCCTCGAACGACTGGCTGCCGACGAGTTCGTGGAGCGATACCGACTCACGCTTGGCGTTCGGCAGTTCGATGCCGATGACGTTGCGACCGGGGATCACCGCGACACGCGCGGAGATCGCCGACATATTGCGCGCGATGTCGTCCGCCAGCGCGATGACGCGGCTGGCCTTGATGCCCGGCGCGGGTTCCAGTTCGTACATCGTCACGACGGGGCCGGGGCGGACCTCGATAATCGAACCCTTGACGTGGAAGTCGTCGAGCACGTTCTCCAGCAGGCGGGCGTTGCGTTCCAGCGCGGCCTTGTCGACGACGTTGCCCGACGAGGGTGGCGACGGCACCAGCAGGTCCAGCGAGGGCAGCACGTAATTGTCGCGCAGGTCGAGCTGTTGCTGGCGCTTGGGCGTCGCGGCGGACACGGGCGCGAGGTTGCGGTCGGCGATCACCGGCGCCGGCCGCGGGTCCGGCTCCGCGACGGCGCGCGGCTGCACCGGCTTGCGCGTCAGCGTCAGCGGCTCCTCGTCGTCCTCATCGGTCGCATAGGCGTCGATATCATAGGGCAGGTCGCCATCGGCGGGACGCGCGCGGCGGAACCGCCAGCGACGCTCGCCGAATTCGATCTCCAGGCTGCGCGCCCAGATGATCACGCCGGCGATCGCCGCGATCAGGCCGAGCGCGCGGCCGGCCCACAGCTCCGCCACAGGCTGACCGACGAACGCCAGCGCCCAGCGGATCGCACCCGCGACACCGAGCCCGACGATCCCGCCCCAGCCGGCGGGCAGCGCCAGCACCGACGCTGCCGACACGAACGCCAGCGCCGTCGCCATCAGCGCCACGCCGAGAGTCGCGCCGCGCAACATCCGCACCCAGCGACCGGCGGGCGCGTCCCGCCACAGTCGCAGCGCGACGATCGGCCCGACCGGCAGCAGCAGCGCCACGACGGGGCCGAACGCGCTCAGCATCAAATCCGCCAGCCACGCACCGGGAAAGCCGACCAGGTTCGCCGCAGCGCCGCCGGACGCGGTGTTGATCGCCGGATCGGCGGGGTGGTAGCTTGCCAGCGCCAGCGCCAGCAAACTGGTCACGGCGAAAATCGCCGCGGACGCGATCAACGCCCCGCTGCGCACCGCACCGGCCTTCATCGTCTCGCGCCACAGCGGCGGCTGCGCCTGACTGGCCATCGCCTTCGTTCCCCGTCAGTATGTTCGTAGATTGCCCGGCGGAAATCATCGGCTTTCGCGTTAACCTCGTCAAGCTGGCGTTGCCGTCCTGTTCCCGGGCCGCCCAAGATCGCGGCAGTGCGTCGCGACGATGTATGTCCCTCCTGCCGCATTTGGCGCTTGGGCCGGTGCGGCCAGCGCGGGTAAGACCCTTCACATGCAGAACGATGTCATCATCCTCGGCGGCGGGCTGGTCGGGGCGACGCTGGCGCTGGCGCTGGACGCGCATGGCCTGACTTCCACGGTCGTCGACCCGGCCGATCCCGCCGTGATGCTTGCGCCCGGATTCGACGGGCGCGCGTCGGCGGTCGCCAGTGCGAGCCACCGGATGCTCGATGCGATCGGCGTCGGCGCGACATTGTCGGGCAAGGGCTGCGCGATCCGGCAGATCCGCGTGAGCGACGGGCTGAAACCCGGCGCACTCGACTTCGTGCCCGATGCCGACGACGGCGCGCTGGGGACGATGTACGAGAACCGGCTGCTGCGGCGGACCCTGTTCGAGGCGGCGCGCGACGCGAAGAACGTCTCGTTGAAGATGCAGACACGCGCGACGCAGGTCGAGCGCGGCCCTGCGAGGGTGGTCGCGACGCTGGACGACGGCAGCACCGTCCGCGCGCCGTTGTTGATCGCGGCGGAGGGGCGTCATTCACCCACGCGGGAGGCGGCGGGCATTCGCGTCGCGCGCTGGTCGTACGATCATGCCGCGATCGTGGGGGCGTTCCACCACGCGCAACCGCATGGCGATATCGCCTACGAGATCTTCTACCCGTCGGGTCCGTTCGCGTTGCTGCCGTTGCCGGACGATACGATCGGCCACCGCTCGGCGATCGTCTGGTCGGTCGCGGCGGCGCACGGGCCGGGGCTGGTGAAGCTGTCCGACCGCGCGTTTCTGGCGGAGGCGGAGAAGCGGATGGGCGGGTTCCTCGGTACGCTGTCCGCGCCGAGCCCGCGTGCTTCCTATCCGCTGGGATTCCATCATGCCGGGACGATCACGGCGGAGCGGCTGGCGCTGGTCGGCGATGCGGGGCACGGCATCCATCCGATCGCCGGACAGGGGCTGAACCTCGGGTTCCGGGATGTCGCGGTGCTGGCGGAGGTGCTGGTGGAGGCGCGGCGGCTGGGCCTCGATCTCGGCGATGCGCAGGTGTTGGCGCGATACCAGAGCTGGCGCGGGCTCGACACGCTGGCGGTGGCGGCGGCAACGGACGGGCTGACGCGCTTGTTCGGGGTGCGGGGACGCGCGGCAAGCGCGGTGCGGCGGTTCGGGATTTCGGCGGTCGACCGGCTGCCGCCGCTGAAGGCGCGGTTCATGGCCGAGGCGCGGGGCGAAAGCGGGCAGTTGCCGCGGCTGTTGCAGGGCGCGATGATCTGAACGGCCGGATTTAGCCGGAGTTTAACCGTCGTCGGCTATGTCGGCGGGATGACCGAGCCATCATCCGACACCCGCGAGAAGCGGAGTGGAGTCATCATCCGTGCCGCCATTGCGCGGGACGGCGCCAGCGTCGAGCGGCGGGTGCGCAACCTGTCGCCGCGGGGGGCGTGCGTCGACAATGTGCAGGATCTGGCCGCAGGCGATGTCGTGACGGTGGCGATGGGCAGCCTGCACGGGCTGATCGCCGACGTCATGTGGGCCAAGCCGCAACTGGCCGGGCTGCGATTTCGGTCGACGGTCGATCTGGATGCCGCGCGCAAGCCCCGCGCCGCGGTATCCGCCACGGCGAAAGCGGGCTGGATGGCGGACATGGGTAACGCCTATCGCCGGGACGGCTGAGGGCCTATCACCGCGACCGCTGAGGGTTCAGCCGAGAACCCGCGCTTCCTCGACCAGCATCACGGGCACGCCGTCCCGAATTGGATAGGCCAACCCCGCCGCCTCCGACACCAGTTCGTGCGCCGCTTCGTCGTAGCGCAGCGGCCTCCGCGTTACCGGACAAACGAGGCGTTCCAGCAGCCACGGGTCGAGCACGCTCATTGCAGCGTCACCCGATCCTCACCGTCATGGCGACCGAAGAACTGCATGAGCTGGATGATGAGTTCCGCGCGCTGCTCGATATCGGGCGCCTCCAGCAGCGCCTGTTTCGCGGCGACGTCGAACGGTGCGATCTGGGCGATGCCGTTGACGAGGCTCTGGTCGTCCAGCCGACCGACCGCGTCCCAATCCACCGAATAGCCGGCCGCGTCGGCGAAACGCCGCGACTCCATCTCCAGGGAGGATCGCCGGCCGAGCGAGAGCGCGTCGTCGGCGATCGTCGGCAGCAATTCCGCCTCGATCTGGCGAAACGCGGTCGTCGCGTCGAGTTCGCGGACGATCCGGAACAACGACAGCCCTTCGAGGATGACGTTGTAGCGGCCGTCCTCCAGCGCCTCCACCTCCGCGATCTTGCCGACGCAGCCGGTAGTATAAAGCGGCGGCTTGTCCGACATCGCGCCCGGCTCGATCCGCGGCTGGATCATGCCGATCCGCCGGTCACGCGCCATCGCGTCGGAGATCATCGCGCGGTAGCGCGGCTCGAAGATGTGCAGCGGCAGGTGCATGTCGGGAAACAGCAGCGCGCCAGGCAGCGGAAAGATCGAGAGCCGCGTCATCGGGCGTCCGTCATCCGAACAGCACCGCGGACAGACGGCGGCGCTGCGCCGACACCCAGGGGTCCATCAGGCCGACGACTTCGAACAGCTTCAGCAACTGGGTGCGCGCCGCCCCGTCGTTCCACTCGCGGTCGGCGGCGACGATGTAGAGAAGGTTGTCCGCCGCGGCATCGCGGTCGCCCGCCGCCATCTGCGCGCCCGCAAGCGCGAAGCGACGTTCGTGATCGTCGGGGTTGTTCTGAACCTCGGTCGCGAGCGCGGCATAGTCCGCCACCGGTTGCGCGGTCTGCGCCAGCGCCAGCGCGGCACGCGCACGGTCGAGGCCGGGGTCCTTCAGGTCGACGGGCAGCGCATCGACCGCCGCCTGCGCCTCGTCGGTGCGGCCGGCGGCGACCAGCGCGCGGATGCGGCCGGACAGGACGGCGGGGTGCTCCGGCGCCATTTCGAGCAGCTGGTCGAACAGCGACAGCGCGCGTTCGCCGTCGCCCTCGGCCAGAATATCCTCGCCCATCGCGATCAGCGGCTCCAGTTCGGCCTCCTGATCGGCGGCTTCGGTCTGGATCGGCAGCTGCTTCAGCAGCTGGTCGAGCATCGTCCGCAGCGCGCTTTCGGTGCGGGCCGGCGTCAGGTCGGCGACGAGTTGCCCCTGGAACATCGCATAGACGGTCGGGATCGACTTGATCTGGAATTGCGCGGCGATGAACTGGTTCTTGTCGGTATCGACCTTGGCCAGCACGACGCCCTTGTCGGCATAGGCGGCGGCGACCTTTTCCAGCACCGGCGTCAGCGCCTTGCAGGGGCCGCACCACTCTGCCCAGAAATCGATGATGACGAGGCTCGACATCGACGGTTCGACGACGTCGCGGCGGAAGGCGGCGACCGCATCCTTTTCGGCAGGCGACATTCCCAGGGTGGCCACGTGATCTCCGTTCGCTTGTGTCGGTCGCTATTTGGGGCGGAAGGGGGTGGATTGGAAGCGGGAGCGAGGTGAAAGGTCCCGAAGCTCGGGGGATATCGCGTACAGATGGGGCTGTTCGCTGGTTCGGTGTCGGCGTGCGAGGAGTCTTTACCGCACGGGACGGGTGAAGGACAGCTTTGGGCGTTCCCACTCCTTCCGGCCCATCCACCCCGGCGACGACCGGGGTCCCGTTGCCGTCAATGCCGTGAGTCTCACCGGCTTCGTGGAGGCTGGACCCCGGCCTTCGCCGGGGTGGTGAGGTGGAAGGTTCTCCCGAATTTAATGGAAATCCCGCGATTTCGGCAGCACGCGCACGTCGCGGGGATGGCCGTGGCGGGGGGCGTGACTGGGCGCGTGGTCGTGACGGGGGTCGCGGCCGCGGGGGTGTTGGGGGCGGATGAACTCGTCGGCGCGCGACAGGGTGATCGTCGGCTGGTGATCCTCCGACAGGCGGCGCAGTTCGTGGGTGCGATCCTCGACCCGCGACGTCATCAGATGCACGACCCCCTCGTCGCTGCGCTGGACGACGCCGTGCAGGACCATCAGCCGCGACGCCATCACCGCGCGGCGATGCTCCTCGAAATCGCGCGCCCACATCAACGCGTTGGCGACGCCGCTCTCGTCCTCCACGGTGATGAAGACGGCATTGCCCTTGCCCGGCCGCTGACGGACCAGCACGACCCCGGCGACGCTGGCGCGGCGGCCGTCCTTCGTGTTGCGCAGTTGTTCGCAGGTCAGGATGCCCTCGCCTGCGAACGTCGCGCGCAGGAAGGTCATCGGGTGGTTCTTCAGCGACAGCCGCGTCGTCTGGTAGTCGGCGGCGACCTGTTCGGACAACGGCATCGCGGGCAGCTTCGCATCGGGCTCCACGCCCAGTTCCGGCGCATCGGCGGCGGCGAACAGGGCGAGCTGCACCGGCGGCGTCCGCCGCACCTCCCATCCCGCCTGCCGCCGGTCCGTCCCCAGCGAGCCGCACGCATCGGCATCCGCGAGCAGCTTCAACGCCCGCGACGGCAGCCCGGCGCGGCGGGCAAGATCCTCGATCGACGCATAGGGCGCGGCGGCAGCGATGGCGTTCCCCCAATCCTCGCGGAAGCCGTCGATCTGACGGAAGCCGAGGCGGATGGCGAAGTCGCGATCGTCGCGGACCTCCGCATCCCAACCGACCGGGCCACCATCCGGGCCGATGCGACGACGGTGGAAGTTGCGCGCGACCGGCCTTGGCGCACCGGATTCGAGCCGGTTGTCCCAGATGCTGTGATTGACGTCGATCGGCTTCACGTCGACGCCATGTTCGATCGCGTCGCGGGCGAGTTGCGCGGGGGCGTAGAAGCCCATCGGCTGCGAGTTCAGGATCGCGCAGCCGAACACCGCCGGATAGCGGCACTTGATCCACGACGAGACATAGACCAGCCGCGCGAACGACAACGCGTGGCTTTCGGGGAAGCCGTAGCTGCCGAACCCCTCGATCTGGCGATAACAGCGCTCGGCGAATTCGCGCGTGTAACCGCGCGCGGTCATGCCATCGACCAGCTTCGCCTGAAAATCCTCCATGCCGCCGACGTGGCGGAACGTCGCCATCGCCTTGCGCAGGCGGTTCGCCTCGTCGGGCGTGAAGCTGGCGGCGACGATCGCCAGCTTCATCGCCTGTTCCTGAAACAGCGGTACGCCGTACGTTTTGCCGAGCAGCGTCTTCAGCTCGTCGGGATCGTGCGGCGGTGACGGCGACGGACATTCGACCAGTTCCTTGCCGGCGCGGCGACGCAGATAGGGGTGGACCATATCGCCCTCGATCGGTCCCGGCCGCACGATCGCCACCTGCACCACCAGATCGTAGAGTTCGCGCGGGTTGAGCCGCGGCAGCATGTTGATCTGCGCGCGGCTTTCGACCTGGAACACGCCGATGCTGTCGCCGTCGCACAGCATCTCGAACACCTCCGGCGCATCGGGCGGCACCGTGTCGAGATCGTGGTCGCCCATGTCGGCACCCCGCATCAGGTCGAACGCCTTGCGGATGCAGGTCAGCATGCCGAGTGCGAGGATGTCGACCTTCATGATCTTCAGGACGTCGATGTCGTCCTTGTCCCATTCGATAAAGGTCCGGTCCTTCATCGCGCCGTTGTGGATCGGTACCGTCTCGTCCAGTCGCCCCTCGGTCAGGACATAGCCGCCGACATGCTGCGACAGATGCCGCGGAAACTTGTGCAGCTGGTCGACGATCATGCGCAGCTGCGCGATCTGCGGATTGGCGAGGTCGAAGCCGGTTTCGTGGAAGCGGCGTTCGTCGAACCGGTCGGAAAAACTGCCCCAGACAGTGCTGGTCAGGCGCTGCGTCACGTCCTCCGTCAGGCCGAGCGCACGGCCGACCTCCCGCACGGTGCTGCGCGAGCGATAGCGGATGACGGTGCCGGCGATCGCGGCGCGGTGGCGGCCGTAGCGGCGGTAGATGTACTGCATCACCTCCTCGCGCCGCTCATGTTCGAAATCGATGTCGATATCGGGCGGCTCGTCGCGCTCCGCCGACACGAAGCGCGAGAACAGCAGGTCGTGCTTCATCGGATCGACCGAGGTGACGCCGAGCAGCCAGCACACCGCCGAATTCGCCGCCGAGCCGCGGCCCTGACACAGGATCGGCGGTTTGCACTCTTCGCGGGCGAAGCGAACGATGTCGTGGACGGTGAGGAAATAATGCGCGTAGTTGCGGCTGGCGATCAGCGGCAGTTCTTCGTCCAGCAGCTTCTGGAGCTTGTCCGGAATACCGCCGGGAAACCGCTGTAGCGCCGCGGCATAAGTGATGTGCTCCAGCCAGTCCTGCGCGCCCCAGCCCTCCGGCACCGGTTCGTGCGGATATTCGTAGGAGAGCTGCGACAGGTCGAAGCCGATACGGTCGAGCAGCATCCCGCTGTGCTGAACGGCATCCGGGCGGAAGGCGAACAGGCGCGCCATTTCCTCCGGTGGTTTCAGATGACGTTCGGCATTGGCGGCGAGGATGCGGCCGGCGGCGTGGACGGTCAGGCCCTCCCGAATGCACGTGACGACATCATGCAGCGGACGGGCGCCCGGGTCCGCATAGAGCGCATCGGTGGTCGCCAGCAGCGGCACGCCGGCCGCGTCGGCGACCGCCGCCAGCCGCGCCAGCCGCCGCCGGTCGCGACCCGCACGCGGCATCGTCAGGCCCAGCCAGACGCGACCCGGTGCGGCCTTCGACAGTTCGCCGAGCGTCGCCGGCAGGCCGGGATCGGCACGGCGCGGTGGCAGGGGGATGCCGGGCATGGGCCTGGCAGGACGCTCGGTCGAGCGATGGAGGACGATCAGCAGCAGGTCGTCGGCGTGGCGCACGAGGTCGCCGAGCCCGAGGATGCAGCCACCCTTTTCCGATCGCAGATTCCCCGTCGTCAGCAGCCGCGTCAGCCGGCCCCAGCCGTGGCGGGTGGCGGGATAGGCGACGATGTCGGGTGTGCCGTCCGCGAACACCAGCCGCGCGCCGACCGCCAGCTTGAACGCGAGCGGCGGCAGTTGCGCGCCGAGCAGCCCCTTTCGTGCGCGCTCCAGCGCGTCATAGGCGCGGACGACGCCGGCCACGGTGTTGCGGTCGGCGATGCCGATGCCGGCGTGCTTCAGCTCCACCGAGCGGGCGACCATGTCGCCGGGCTGGCTCGCCCCGTCGAGGAACGAGAAGCTGGTGGCGGTGACGAGGTCTGCGAACGCGGTCATCGCCCCCCGACACCTCTACGGCCCCGCATGACCCCCGTCTTGTCGGCCTTGCACCCGGCGAACGGCATCACGCGAACAGCCCATGCAGATACCAGCGCGGGGCCTCCGTTTCGGAATACAGGCCGTGGCGGAAGATCCAGAAGCGCCGCCCGCGCCGGTCCTCGATGCGGAAATAGTCGCGCGTGGGAATCGCGGCGTCGTGGCGTCGCCACCATTCCCCCGCGATCCGCTCTGGCCCCTCGGCGCGCGCGACGTCGTGCAATGTGCGCCGCCAGCGGAAGCGGGCGGGCGGGCCGTCCGGCACCTCCGCCATGACGCTTTCGATCGGCTGCGGCGGGTCGAACAGGTAGATCGGGCGGAGCGGCGGCTCGCCCGCCTCCGGCTCAGGCCAGGGTATTGCCGCGGTTGCAGGCGCGGCGGCGGGCAGCATCAGTTCGGCCTGTTCGGGGATGTGGCTGTCGCGCGCCGCAAAGCGCCGGACGCGATCGCGGCCGAGGCGCGTCGACAATTGGTCGACCAGCGCGCCGACATCGCCGCCGCCAACACTCTTGCGCGTCTCCCCGCCCTCCAGCTGCAACTGGCTGGTGTCGAGCCGCTCCGCCAGCACCACGTCGAGCCGGATCAGGTCATAGCCGAAACCGGGGTCGAGCGGATCGGCGAGCCCGTCGATCCGCTCCGCGAACAGCCGCATCAGCAGCGATACGTCGCGCGTCGGGCGGCCCGTCTCGACGCGCAGCCGCTGGATCTGGCCGTCGGCGCGGAACAGCTTCGCCTCCCAACGGCGACCACCCTCGCGGCGTTTCTCCAGCGCGTCGATGGCCTCGCCCGCGAGGTCGGCGATCACCTCCAGCGCATATTCGGTACGCGCCACGGGTTCGGCGAAGCGCCGTTCGGCCGCGATCGGCTGGACCGTCTTGCGCGCCACGACCGGCGCTTTCACGTCGCCGGACAGCCGCCGCACCGCCGTCGCCGCCGCTTCACCGAAGCGCGCGGCGATACCGCTGAGCGGGCGGCTCATGACGTCGCCGACGGTCTTCAGCCCGGCGCGGCGCAGCGCCTCGCTATCGTCGTCGTCCAGCCCCAGCGCCGCCACCGGCAGCCGCCGCACCGCCCCCGCCTCGTCCGGGGCGGGCGCACCGGCATAGCGGGCCAGCGCGCGCGCCACTTCCGGGGTGTCGCCGAACGCGTGGCGGACCAGCACGCCGCGCCGTGCCAGCCGCCCCTCGACATCCGCCGCCAGCGGCCGCTCCCCTTCGAACGCATGCACGCAACCGGCGATGTCGAGCGTCAGCCCGTCGGGCGCGTCCAGCGCGACGGTCGGCGTGTAGCGCGCACATCCCTCCGCCAGCCGTTCCAGCCATTCGTGATCGGCGTGCGGGTCGCTGGGGAAGACCTCCAGCTCCGGCACCCGTGCGCGCGCGTCCGCCAGCGTCAGGCCGGGTTGCAGCCCCGCGAGCACGCCCGCCCGATCGAGCGCGACGAGGCGCACGGCCTGACCGACCGTCTCCACGAAGGCGGTCGGCGTCTCATCCCGCCCGACGAACAGATGGGGCCGGGTCGCGCGCAACCGCTCGATCGGCAACCAGGGGAAGACCAGCGCCAGGTAGCGCCGTTTCCTGGGCCGGTAAGGTGACGAAGTGTCGGGTTTCACGGTTCCACTCCACGGGCCAGCGGGTGCCGGCAGGGCCGCCGCGCCGACGCAGGCATTCGACGAGAAAGGCAGGTCGGCCGGGTGCGGGCGTGCCGAACACGTCCCCCGGCAAGGTGCGCGATGGCATGGCGGCAATGCCCCACCGGCTGGCGGCGGCGCTGGGCTCCACCTGCGCGGCGAGGCGGACGCTGAGCACGGTGACGCCGGACGCTTCGGCCGCCAGCATCAGCCGGCGGGTCGCCGTCAGGTCCAGCCCCGGCACGCGCCCGTGCGTCTCGACGATGACGGTGCCGAGCCCCGGAAAGCGCGCCGCATCCGCCGCCACGCGCAGCAGCGCCGCCGGATCGGGCACCTCCGCCAGCACCAGCGCGTCGGGCGCGAGACCGAGGTCGAGCAGCCCGGTGGCGTGTAGGCGGCCGTCGCCCCGCCCCTGCTGGCGGACCCACAGGATCGGCGCGGCGACGTGTCCGATGGCCGTCGTGTCCCCCTGCTTCTGTCCGGCCAGCGCCAGCGCGACCGCGAATCCTGTCGCCGCCGGGCCGTCCTCCGCCTCCATCCCGTAGATCTCGTGGAGCTGCGCCGCGGGGGCGCCCTGCATCAGCCAGTCGTCCGGACCGGCGGAATCGCTCACCCTGCCGCTCCGGGGGGCGGTGATCGCGCGCAATTGCGCTATCAGGGCGTTCGAGTCGGCCATCTATGTTCTTGTAATGTTCTATTTAGCGAGTCGCCAACCCTGAATCTTCGCGCATTCGGGAACGGCCCGCGACTTTTGCGCTTGCGGCTATGACAGACCACTGCTAGTGGCCGCGCCTCACCCAGCCGGTGGCTCTCACGAGCAACCGGCACATGGCGCCAGAGCGGGCGTAGCTCAGGGGTAGAGCACAACCTTGCCAAGGTTGGGGTCGAGGGTTCGAATCCCTTCGCCCGCTCCAGTCATTCCGTTGAAGCCGCCAAGCTTCCGGTAGCCGCCTTAGCGGCGCTTAAAATCAAACGCTCAGGTCCGCCGCCAGCGATACCGATACGTATCGCCCGGTGTTGAAGTACAATCCTTCCGATGCGTTAGCGACCCAGCGATAGGTGTCGAACAGGTTGTTGACCTGCACCCGCGCGATCACGTCGCGTCCCGCTAGATGCAGCCGATGACGAGCCCCCAGCGCCACGACGGGGCGCGACGGCAGGCGGACGATATTGGCCTGATCCGCGAACGATCCGCCGTGCCGCGTCACCTGCAAATCCAGCGACGAGCCGTTCCATCCGGGCGGATGCAGGTCGAGTGCCAGCACGATCCGGCTGCGCGTGACGCCGACCGGGCGCGCTCCGATCGTGCCGTCTTCCACCAGAGCCCCGCCGACCCGCGGATCGAGCAGGACCGCCCCGGCGACGATACTGAGCGCAGGCGACGCGGTGCCGCTGAGCGATCCCTCGACGCCGCGGTGCCGGACTTCGCCGAGACGGCGGTAGATGTCGGCGCCGTCGAGGTTGAAGTACGGCTTGCGCACGTCGAACAGGCCGATCGCGGCTTGCAGGGTCTTGCCGAGCGCGATCCTCAGCCCACCGTCGATCTGACGCGTGCGGAGCGCGGGCGGAGCGGCATTGCGGTTGACGGCGATGTCCGGGGCGACATCGCTCTCCTCCAGACCTCGCGTGACGCCGGCATAAGCCGCGACATTTTTCGTCAGATCGAGCGATGCCATCAGGTTCACCAGCCACGGCCGTTCGCGTGCATCGATCCCTGCCCGATCCGGCGGCCGGACCGTCTTGCGATAGTCGGTCTTCTGCACACCGATGTTGACGCTGCCCCGCCCATTCCAACGGCCCTCATAGGCGAGGCCAAGCGTCACCTGTCGCACATCGTCGGGCGTACGGGGTTGGAAGTCGAACGCGGGTTCATCGACCGGTCGACGCGTATCGATGGACCGCCGCGGCAGTGCGACCGCCTCGGCATTGCCATAGAGGCGCGCCTGATCGCGGGCGCGCACCGAGACGTGGACACGGTGCACGCGTGAGCCCTCCACCCAGCTTCGCGACAGACGCAATTCGCCGGAGGTGGAGGCGTAGCGTGAGGGCGGTGCGGCGAAGACGGTCTCCATCCCCGCGCCCGCGCGGTCCACATCGAGCCACACGGTCGTCCGGTCGCGCGCGATCGTGAAGACGGAGCGGAACAGCCCGGCTGCCAGCGACCACCCGCCCCGCCGGCCCCGCGCGATCAGACCGGCATTGTCGCCGCGGCTGGTGTTCGTGGCCCAGCGTTGTCCGGTATAACGCTGACGATCGCCGATCCGCGGCGGCAGGAACGCTCCATCGACGAAATAGGTGGGGCGAGATTCCTCGCTCCAGTAGCGATCGGTGCTCCAGAACGGGATGATCTCGACATTGACGGCGGGTCGCCAGCGCGCGCTGATGCCGGCGGACAGCACTTCGGGCGTGCCGCCGAACGCTTCGTTGTCGCGGTAGGCGCCGAAGCCACCGGCCACGGACACGGTCTTGCCGATCACCGGCGCACGCACGTCCGTTTCGATGCCGATGTCGCCGAAGCTGCCCGCCGTCACGCGCGGACTGATCACGAACGCGTCGGGTGCATCGGGCAGCCGGAAATCGGCGATGCCGGTCGGCGCGGGAAACGGATAATCGATTGCGGTCAGCCCGACGCGGATGATCGAGCTGTCGACGACCCGGTAGCTGAGGTCCGCCTGCTGGTCGATGTACAGCCCCTCCAGCCGGACGTTGCCGGCATCGATCGGTGAGAAACCGCGCACGTCCTCCTCGTCGTACAGGCCGATCGATTCGTTGGCGTAGCTGACGCCGAACGCGTCTTCGGCCGCGCGCGCGGCGTTCTGCTCCGCGCGCTGCGCGGACGCCGTGCCGACGGTACCGATGCACCCGCCGGTCGCGACAAGTCCGACTATCATCAAGTATCGCATATCGCCCCCGCCGCGGGCGTAGCGTGCCGGCTGCGCGCCACCAAGGCGGATCGCCCCCGGATCGGGGGAACGGCGATCCTCGCGGTCGGTTGTTTAGCGACAACAGCGACTTAGCGGACACGAATTTGCGGGAGACAAGCATGAGCGACGACAGCCAGACGACGGGTGCCCGGATCGCGAGAGGTGCGCTGGCCGGGGTGATCGGCGGCATCGTTGCGTCGTTCGCGATGGACGGGCTGCAGGCGCTGCTGGCGAAGATGTCCGACGACGACAGCGGTAGCGACGAAGAGCCGACGACGACCAAGGCGGCGGACGGCGTTGCCAGGGTTGTCACTGGTGATGACATCGGAGAGGCGAACAAGCCGCTCGCCGGACAGGCGATGCATTATGGCCTGGGGGCGGCACTCGGCCTTGCGTACGGCGTTGCGGCAGCGTTCGAACCTCGGGTCACGACCGCGTCGGGGACGCTGTTCGGGCTGACGACCGCGACCGTGCTGGACGAGGGCGCGGTGCCGGCACTGGGGCTCGCCGACGCGCCGTGGAAGACGCCGGCGTCGGGGCATCTGTACTCGCTGGCGTCGCATCTGGTGTTCGGCGGCGTCACGGAACTGGTACGCGCTCAGGTCGACAGGACGCTGGCTCCTGCGGACTGACGTCGCAGCCCGGTCGCGCGCTTGCCAACGGACCCGGGGGGCGGCAGCGACGTTCACCACGAGTTCAATGCGCGGCCGCTATCGCCGCGCCACCCCCTCGGGAGATCGTCGTTGAAGTTCTTGATCGCCGCCGCCTTGCTGGCCCCTGCCGTCGTGCTTGCCGCCCCCGTCGGGGCACAGGCGAACGATCTGGCAACCGTGCAGCGTTATCTGAAGGCGATCACGACGATGACCGCCGATTTCAGCCAGACCGATCGTAACGGGCAGGTGCTGACGGGTACGCTGACGTGGAAGCAGCCGGGCAACATCCGCTTCCAGTATCAGAAGGGCGTGCCGACACTGATCGTGGCGGAGGGCGGTGCGCTGACGTTCATCGACTACTCGGTGAAGCAGGTGCAGCGCTGGCCGATCCGCAACTCGCCGCTGGGCGTGCTGCTCGATCCGGGTCGCGACCTGTCGCAATTCGCCAAGGTCGTGCCCGGCGATCCGCGGCTGGTGTCCGTCGAGGCGCGCGACCCCAAGCATCCCGAATATGGCCGCATCACGCTGGTGCTGGCGCGCGATGCGGCGGCCCCGGCGGGGATGACGTTGCAGGGCTGGGTCGCCCTCGACAGCCAGAACAATCGCACGACGGTGCGCCTTTCGAACCAACGTTATGGCGTTCCGGTGGCGAGCAACGCATTCCGCTGGGTCGATCCGCGACCGACGACGCGGCGGTAGTCCGTCGATCTTCCGTGCTCCCGCCTCCGTGGGAGCATTCGGACGACGTAGCCGGTGCCGCTGATCGGCCAAGAAACGACCGGTTTCCCAGCCAAGTCTTTTTTTACAAAGCCATTCATCCAATCGACAGGTTGCCGGGGCTAAAGCCGATTTGCGAGTGTGGGGCGTCCGGGATTTCCCCCTGTTGCCTGGATTTCATCCCCATTCGCCTGCGTGACGAACGCTGAGTCGGCCCTCGTTCCATGCCCCCGGAACGGGGGCCTTTCTCGTCTGGCGGCTTGCCGCCGGACTTGCCGTCAGCGTGGAACGATGACGGACTGCGCGGCGTGGCGGTGACACCGCGAGCCTCCTCCTACGTGACGCGCCCCGCAAAACCGGCTACCCGCGCGCCCGTGAAGATCGTCTCCTGGAACATCAATTCGGTGCGGTTCCGCATCGCTATCGTCGAGCAATTCCTGCGCGAGCAGGCACCGGATATCCTGTGCCTCCAGGAAACCAAGGTCATCGACGACGACTTCCCGTTCGAGATGTTCCGGTCGCTCGGCTACGACCACGTCGTCATCCACGGTCAGCGCATGCACCACGGCGTCGCGATCCTCAGCCGCGTGCCGATCACGCTGGACGACCGGTTCGACTGGCAGGCCAATCGCGAAGCGCGACATGTCGGCGTGGCGCTGCCGAACGGCGTGCGGCTGGAGAATGTCTATGTCCCCGCGGGCGGCGACGTGCCCGATCGCGAGGTGAACCCGAAATTCGGGCAGAAGCTCGACTTCGTGGAGCGGATGACGCGCTGGTCGGAGGGGCTGTCAGGCCCGACGATCCTGGTCGGCGATTTCAACATCGCGCCGCTGCCCGAGGACGTGTGGAGCCATAAGCAGCTGCTCGACGTGGTCAGCCATACGCCGATCGAGGTCGATGCGCTGGGCCGGTTGCAGGCGGCGGGCGACTGGGTCGATCTCGGCCGACGCTTCCATCCGGCCCCCAAGCGGCTGCACACCTGGTGGAGCTACCGCGCGAAGGACTGGGCGGCGTCGGATCGCGGGCGGCGGCTCGACCATATGTGGGCGACGCAGGACGTGGCGGCGCAGGCGGTGGCGCACACCGTGTTCGAGGATTGCCGTGGCTGGCTGAAGCCGTCCGACCACGTGCCGATCATGACCGAGTTCGCGTGGTGAGGGAGGCACGCGATGTCGCCCGGGCGATCGATGCGATGCGGCGCGGATGGCCGATCGCGATCGCCGCGCCGGGCGAGGCGCCGCTCGTGCTGTTGGCGGTGGAGACCGCCGATCCGTTACGGCTGGCGGCGTTCGCGCCGGAGGGCGGCCCGGTGCTGATCTCCAGCGGTCGGGCGGAGACGCTGAAGCTGACGAACCAGCTGGCCGCCGCCGATCCCGATTTCCCGGTGGTGGTGGAGCATGCCCCGTGGCTGGATTTCGATGCGGCGGTGGCGCTGGCCGATCCGCAGCTCGATCTGGCGACGCCGTTGAAGGGTCCGTTTCGCACCGCGACGGTGACGCAACCGGTGGCGTCGCTCGCGGCGCTGAGATTGGCGCGGATCGCCGGGTTGTTGCCCGCCTTCTTCATCGACGGAGTCGAGCCGGAGGTGACGATCGCCGCCGCCGCGATCGATGCCTACACCGCGCCTGCCTCGCTGCGGATCGCGACGCGCGCGCGGCTGCCTGTCGACGGGGCGGAGGATGCGGAGATCGTCGCCTTCCGTGCGCCTGATTCGGGCGACGAGCATGTCGCGTTGATCGTCGGTCAGCCGGACGGGACGCCGCCACTGGTGCGGCTACACAGCGAATGCCTGACCGGGGATGTCCTCGGCAGCCTGAAGTGCGATTGCGGGCCGCAGCTTCATGCCGCGATCCGCGCGATCGCCGCGAATGGCTGGGGCATCCTGTTGTATCTGCGGCAGGAGGGGCGCGGGATCGGGCTGGTCAACAAGCTGCGCGCGTACCGGTTGCAGGATCAGGGATTCGATACGGTCGATGCGAATACGCGGCTGGGCTTCGCGGTCGACGCGCGTGATTTCGGGGTCGCGGCGCGGATGCTCGACCTGATCGGCCAGCGCGCGGTGCGGTTGCTGACCAACAACCCCGCCAAGGTTGCGCAGCTGGAGGCGGCGGGCACGCGGGTGGTGGAGCGGGTGCCGCATCACCTGCCGCCGAACCCGCACAACGCGCGCTATCTGGCGACGAAGCGCGACCGGACGGGGCACGAGTTTTAAGCTCGGCCGCCGTCCCGGCGACAGCTGGGATGACGCATTCTGCTATTCCAGCACCCGCGCCACCTCGGCGAAGTCCGCCGCGATGACATCTGCGCCCAGCGCGAGCAGTCGCTGGCCGTGATCCGCCGGGCAATGCAGCCCCGCGCACAGCCCGATCACGAACGCGCCCGTCTTCGCCGCGCCCGTCACGCCGACCGGCGAGTCCTCGATGATCGCGCAGCGTTCGATCGGCACCCCTAGCGCTTTTGCCCCATACCAGTACAAGTCCGGCTCCGGCTTGCCGCGCGCGACATGCTCGCGCCCGGAATAGATGTGGTCGCCGAACGCCTCGCGCAGGCCGAGGTGGTGCAGGTGCGTGTCGATCCAGCGCGTCGAACTCGACGACACCACCGCGCGCGGCAGGTCGGCGGGCAGCGAGCGGACAAATGCCACCGCGCCCGCGACCGCGTCGATTCCCTCCGCCAGCACGCGAGCGTTCTCGATCTCGCGATCGGCGTGAAACGCATCGGGCAGCGGCTTGCCGATCCATCGTTCGACTGCCGCAATGAAGTCGGTGCCGGACAAGCCCATGAAATGCGTCATCGAATGTTCGGGCGTCGTCGGATAGCCCGCCGCCGTCAGCCACTCCGCCAATTGGCGGTTGCCCGACGCCTCGCTCTCCAACAGCACGCCGTCGAAGTCGAACAACAGGGCATCGTACCTCATGCGCGCGCTCCGAACAGCGCGGTGCCGACGCGGACGTACGTCGCACCAAGCATCACCGCCGTCTCCAGATCGTCCGACATGCCCATGCTCAGTCCCGCCAGCCCGTGGTCGCGCGCCATCTTGGCGAGCAGCGCGAAATAGGGCGCGGGCTCGAGGTCGGCGGGCGGCACCGCCATCAGCCCGGCGATCGTCAGCCCGGCCGCCCGCGCACGCTCCAGCAACGCCGGCAGCTCGGCAACCGCGCAGCCACCCTTTTGCGGCTCGTCGCCAATATTGACCTGCACGAAGCAGGCAGGATGCTTGTCGGCCTTGGTACATGCTGCCGCCAGCGCATCGACCAGCGATGCACGGTCGATCGAGTGGATCGCATCGAACAGCGCGACGGCATCGGCGGCCTTGTTGGACTGAAGCTGTCCGACGAGGTGAAGCTCGACATCGGGGTAGCGCTCTCGCAGCGCCGGCCATTTCCCCTGCGCCTCCTGAACACGATTCTCGCCGAACGCACGCTGACCGGCGGCGAGCAGCGGTTCGATCTCCTCCGCCATCCGAGTCTTGGAGACGGCGATCAGCGTCGCGGCATCGTCGTCGCGCCCGGTGAGGCGCGCGGCGGCGGCGATCCGGGCACGCACCGTCGAGAGAGGGTCCTGTTCGGTCATGCGCGGCGCTATAGGGGGGACGATGCCGAGCCGATACCCCGCCGAGATTCCACCGCGTTGGCTGATGACCGACGAGCGGCTGGGCGACGGCCTGTGGCGGGCGTTGCGCCGATTGCCACCGGGGAGCGGCGTGGTGTTCCGCCACTACGCCACGCCGCTAGAGGAGCGGAGGACGCTATTCGAACGCGTTCAACGCGTCGCAAGGGCGCGGCGACTCGTGTTGGTGGCGGCAGGGTCGGCCCTCGGGGGGACGTTGCGGCACGGCCGGGTCGCCGGCGCGTATAGCTGGCCGGTCCATGACCGTGCCGAAGCGCTGGCTGCCCGGCGAGCGCGGGCGAAGATGGTGATGGTGTCGCCGGTGTTTCCGACGCGCTCGCATCCGGGGGCACCGGCGCTGGGAGCGGCGCGCGCGGCGAGGATCGGGCGGTTGGCGGGCGTGCCCGTGGTCGCGCTCGGCGGCATGACGGAACGGCGGTGGCGACGGGTCGCGGGGCTGGGGTTTGCAGGCTGGGCAGCGATCGACGCGTGGGTGGAATGATGGCTAGCCCCGTCATTGCGAGCGTAGCGAAGCAACCCAGAACAGACCGCCACGCACTGGATGGCTTCGCTGCGCCCGCAATGACGGATATTTTGTGTGACGGGATCGGGCCGAACGCCGCCGCGCTACTTTTGGAAGCGTAAGCCGATCGGCTACCAATGATACGATTTGGCCGCTGGGCTCCCGTCTTTCCGGGAGCACGTCGGTTATGAGCGGAAACCCGCCGTTATCCGTCCGCCGACCTTAGAACCGGAAGGCAGTACCCAGATACACCGCCTGGCTGTCGCGCCGCTCGTCCAGTCGCGCCAGTCGCTCGCGGTCGGAGCGATAGCGGACGCCCGCCGTCACATCGAGGTTGCGCGTCAGCGAATATGATCCTCCGAGATCCACCGAATAGCTCTGCGGATCGGCGATTGCCTTCGGAGTGCCGGCGATCGGGCGATCGGTGGCCGCCCGCACCTGCGTGCTCCAACGGTTGGCGGTATAGCTCAATGCGACATCCGCAGCCTCGCGTCCGCCCGGCTGCGTGGCCAGATCGACACGCGTCAGGTCGCCCGCGATGGCGAACCGCTTCCAGCCCACGGCGGCACCCAGATTATAGGCGATCGGCGCGATGCCGGTGCGTGGTTCGGCGGCGATGCGCGTCGTCGTCGCAGTGTCGACGTTACTGCGTGCGCGGACCGCGACCGTCACGGCGCGATTGTCGCGCCGCGTCTCGGCGGGCGTGAACGGCAGACCGTTACCGGTACCAAGACCACTGCGCGCAAACAGCGCCGCCAGCCGCGGATCGCCCGCCGCAGGGGTGAAGCCACCCAGCGCGCGAATCGGCGGGCGCTTGACGGCGCGGGCGTTATGCTGATCGGCCGTACGGAGGGCACCGACCGCAGGCGCGACGAGGGCAGCGGCGGCGACAAGCGCTCCGGCGACAACCCCAATCATGGCGCGATGCGCACCCACCCCGAATCCTCCGACTAATCCCCTCGAAACTTCGCCTAGCATGATTCGATCCGGGCCAACCACAACCGGGAGCCTGCCGGTACGGAAATTGCGCATGTGTTGCATCAAGCGCACAGTTCGACCCCGGCTCGCGCGTAACTTGCGGGTATGCACGCGGCCCTATAGAGGCGGGAGAAGCCCATTTTTCCGTCGCAGGACACCCATCCGCATGATCCGCCGCACCGCCCGTCTGGGCATCACCGCCGTCGTGTCGCTCGCCACCTTGTCTGCCTGTGCCAGCAACGATCGGCCCAAGGGCGATCTGGCGGCATCGAAGATCACGACGATCGGCGTGAATAGCTATTTGTGGCGTGCCAGCCTCGATACGCTGTCGTTCATGCCGTTGCTCCAGACGGACTCCAACGGCGGCGTCATCGTCACCGACTGGTACGTCAATCCGCAAATTCCGTCGGAGCGGATGAAGGTGACGGTGTCGATCCTCGATCAGGACCTGCGCGCCGATGCGGTCCGCGTCGCGGCGCTACGCGAGATCAATCGGCAGGGTCAGTGGATCTCCGCCCCCGTGCAGGCCGCGACGACGCAGAAGCTGGAGGACCTGATCCTCACCCGCGCCCGCGACCTGCGCCGCGCCTCCATCGCCGGCTGAGGCAACGCCCATGACGTCGCGGTTCAACGCGCTGAAGGCCGACGCGCACTGGCAGGCCGTGTGGGAGGAGCGTCGCACCTTCGCCGCCGATGCCGCGTCGACCAAGCCGCGGGCCTATGTCCTTGAGATGTTTCCCTATCCTTCGGGGAAAATCCATATGGGCCACGTCCGCAACTATACGATGGGCGACGTGCTGGCGCGCTATCGGCGGATGACCGGGCACGAGGTCCTGCACCCGATGGGGTGGGATGCGTTCGGCATGCCGGCCGAGAACGCCGCGATGGAAAAGGGCGTGCACCCCGGCAACTGGACGCGCCAGAACATTGCCACAATGAAGGCGCAGTTGAAGCGGCTCGGCTTCGCGCTCGACTGGACGCGCGAGTTGGCGACGTGCGAGCCCGATTACTACGGCCATGAACAGGCGCTGTTCCTCGACCTGTTCGCGGGCGGGCTGGTCTATCGCAAGGAATCCTCGGTCAACTGGGACCCCGTCGATATGACCGTGCTCGCCAACGAGCAGGTGATCGACGGTCGCGGCTGGCGGTCGGGCGCGGTGGTCGAGAAGCGCAAGCTGAACCAGTGGTTTCTGAAGATCACCGACTTCGCCGACGAGCTGCTCGACGGTCTGTCCTCGCTCGATCAATGGCCCGACAAGGTGCGGTTGATGCAGGAGAACTGGATCGGCCGCAGCAAGGGGTTGACGTTCCGGTTCGATCCCGTTGCGCCGCTGACCGCACCCATCGAAGTCTACTCGACGCGTCCCGATACGATCTTCGGGGCCAGCTTCGTCGCGATCGCCGCCGATCACCCGGTCGCGCGCGAAGTAGCCGCACGCGATACTAACGCTGCCACCTTCATCGAACGGTGCAAGGCTGGCGGCACCACCGCCGCCGAGCTGGACACGCAGGAGAAGCTGGGCTTCGACACCGGCTACACCGTCGCGCATCCGTTCGATGCGGCGTGGACGCTGCCCGTCTACATCGCGAACTTCGTGCTGATGGAATATGGCACGGGTGCGGTGATGGGCGTTCCCGCGCACGACCAACGCGACCTGGATTTAGCGCGCAAATACGGACTTGATGTGACCCGCGTCGTCGCCGAGGGCGACCAGACGGATGCGGTGTTCGAGGGCGATACCGCCTATACCGGTCCCGGCGCGATCGTGAACTCGCGCTTCCTCGACGGCATGGACGTGGAACAGGCCAAGGCTGCCGTCATCGCCCGTGCCGAGGGTGAAGGCTGGGGCAAGGGCTCCACCGTATTCCGACTGCGCGACTGGGGCGTCTCGCGCCAGCGTTACTGGGGTACCCCGATCCCGATCATCCACTGCGATGCCTGCGGTGCGGTGCCGGTGCCCAAGGACCAGTTGCCCGTCGTACTGCCCGACGACGTATCGTTCGCGATCCCCGGCAATCCGCTCGATCGGCACCCGACGTGGAAATACGTCCCCTGCCCGACCTGTAGCGGCGAGGCGGTGCGCGAGACGGACACACTGGACACCTTCGTCGACTCGTCCTGGTACTTCATCCGCTTCGCCAGCCAGCCCAAGGACCGGCCGTTCGACCGTGCCGAGGCGGAAAAGTGGCTGCCCGTCGCGCAATATATCGGCGGCGTGGAGCATGCGATCCTGCACCTGCTCTACGCGCGCTTCTGGACCCGCGCGCTGAAGCATATCGGCCAGCTCGACATTGCCGAGCCGTTTGCCGGGCTGTTCACGCAAGGCATGGTCACGCACGAGACGTACAAGTCCGCGGAGGGGCTGTGGCTCGGGCCCGACGACGTCGAGGGTGGCATCGAAGTCTCGACGGGGCAGCCGGTGACGGTCGGCCGCGTCGAGAAGATGTCCAAATCCAAAAAGAACACGATCGATCCGGAGCCGATCGTGGATCAATATGGTGCGGACGCCGTGCGCTGGTTCATGCTGTCGGATTCTCCACCGGAGCGGGACCTGCCCTGGTCGGAAGCCGGCATCGACGGCGCATGGCGCTTCGTGCAGCGGCTGTGGCGACTGGTAGGCAGCGAAGACGATGCTGGTGAGGGCGAGAACATCGCGCTGCGCAAGCTGTCGCATCGCACCACCGCCGGTGTCGCCGAAGCGATCGAGGGGTTGCAGTTCAACAAGGCGGTGGCGCTGCTCTACACGCTCGCCAATGCCGTCGAGAAGGCGGCCCCCTCCCCCGACCGGCGTGACGCCGTGGCGACGTTGCTGCGCCTCGCCTCTCCGATGGTTCCCCATCTGGCGGAGGAAGCGTGGGCGGCGAGTGGTCAGTCCGGCCTTGTCGCCAATGCGCCGTGGCCGACCGTCGACCCGGCGATGCTGGTCGATGACGAGGTGACGATCGCGATCCAGGTCAATGGCAAGCTGCGCGACACGCTGATGTTTGCCAAGGGCGCCCCCCGCGAAGAGGTGGAAGCCGCCGCACTCGCCAGCGACAAGATCGCGCGGACATTGGACGGCAAGCCCCCGCGCAAGGTCATCGTCGTCCCCGACCGCCTCGTGAACATCGTCGCATGAGGGCGGCTGCGCTCCTGCTGCTCGGCGCGGTAGCCCTATCCGGCTGCGGCTTGCGGCCGCTCTATACGGGTGGTGGTAATGGTGCGGTCGCGAATGCGCTTGCCAATGTCGAGGTTGCGCCGATCGAGGGCAAGGCCGGCTGGCTGATGGCGAACGCATTGCGGGATCGGCTCGGCAATCGTGGCGGCGCGCCGACCTATCGCCTCGATATCCGGCTGGACGACCGCATCAGCGGCCTCGGCCTGCGCAGCGATGACAGCGTTACGCGCGAGCGGCGGGCGTTGCGCGCGCGGTATCAGCTCGTGAACGTCGCTGACGGATCGGTGTTGCTCGATGCCACCGCCGGGTCGGATGCCGGCATCGATGTCGTGCAATCCGAATACGCGACGATCGCGGCGGAGAATACCGCGCTGGAACGTCTGTCGGGCATCGTTGCCGACCAGATCGTGTCGCGCCTGGCGCTGTACGCGCAGCGGCGTTCCGCAGCGCCGTGAAGGCGAACGCCAACCAGATCCGTCAGGCGCTCGCCGCGCCGCGCCCCGCCATTCGTTTCCACTTGCTTCACGGCCCCGACGAGGCTGGCGCAGACGCCCTTGCGCGCGTTCTGGGCGATGCGATGGGCAAGGGTGCGGAGCGGGTCGATCTCGATGGCGCCACGCTGAAGGGTGATCCAGCCCGGCTGGCCGATGAAGCCGCGTCGATTTCGCTGTTCGGCGACAAGCGCTGGATCAGGATCACCGGCCTCGGCGAAGAGAGCCTCGCGGCGATCAGCGCCTTGCTGGAGGCGGAAAGCGCAGGCAACCCCGTCGTGGCGATCGCACCGACGATCAAAGCCACCGGCAAGGTGGTGAAGCTGGCGCAGGACTCTCCTGCCGCAATGGCCTTCGCCTGTTACCCACCGACCGCACAGGACGCCGAGCGGCTGGCGGTGTCGCTCGCCGCCGAACAGGGCATGCGGACCGCCCCCGGCGTCGCGGCACGGATGGTGGCGGCGAGCAGCGGCGATCGTGCCGTGCTGGCGCGAGAGGTCGACAAGCTGGCGCTGTTCCTCGATGCCGCCGCCGACCGACCGCGCGACCTGGATCACGAGGCGCTCGACGCGATCGGCGCGGCGCTGGACGAGGCGGAGACGAACTTGGCCGTCGAGGCCGTGATCGAGGGGCGCGCCGACGTCCTGGCCGTAGAGCTGGCGCGGCTTTCGGAGAGCGGCACGTCGCCGATCATGTGGCTGCGTCAGCTGGCGCGTCGGATCACGGCTTTGGCGGAGATGCGGGCCGAAGTTGCCCGTGGCGAGCCGGCCGACAGCGTGGTCAAACGCCACCGCGTCTTCTGGAAGGAAGAGCAGGCGACAATCCGGGCGTTGCGCCGCTGGTCGCCCGTGATGCTTGCCGACGCCCTGGCGCGTGCGCGGGCCGCGGAACGGGCAGTCATGGCCGCAAATAACGCTGGATCGGTGCTGGCGGATCAGGCGATCCTCACCCTCGCCCGCGCGGTGGCCCGGCGGGGCTAGATCGTCTCGCCGGTCAGTCGCTGACAGAGCATGTCGAGCTGGTCGAGCGTCGAGTAGGCCAACGTCAGCGTCCCGCCTTTCTCTCCATACCCGATCGATACGGAGACCCCGAGCAGGTCCGCAAGCCGACGTTCCAGCGCCGCGATATCGGCATCCGGTGCCGGCGGTGCCGCCCGCTCCCCGCGCGGTTCGGACCGTCGCGGCTTGGTGTCGCGGGCCAGCTTCTCCGTCTCGCGCACTGACAGGCCACGACGCACAACCTGTTCCGCCAACCCCTCGACATCGGGAGCGCCGAGCAACGCCCGCGCATGGCCCATCGACAGCGATCCATCGACCACCCTCGCCTGTACGGGGTCGGGCAAATCCAGCAGTCGCAGCAGATTGGCGACGTGGCTGCGCGACTTGTGGACGATCTGCGCCAGCGCTTCCTGCGTATGACCGTAATCGCCCGCCAGACGCTGGTACGCCTGCGCCTCTTCGATCGCGTTCAGGTCCTGCCGCTGAATGTTCTCCACCAGCGCGATTTCGAGCGTCTCTGCGTCGTCGAAGTCGCGGACGACGACCGGCACTTCATGCAGCCGAGCCCGCTGCGCGGCCCGCCAGCGTCGTTCACCTGCGACGATCTGATACTGATGCCCGTGCGGTCGCACCACGATCGGCTGGATAACTCCCCGCGACGCGATCGACGCGGCGAGCTCGTCCAGCATCGCCTCGTCGAAGTGGCGTCGTGGCTGCTCGGGGTGTGGAGCGAGAGCACCGACCGGCAGCATCCGCACGCCCGGTCCCGGCTCCGCCCCCGGTGTCACCGGCGCCTCGCGCGCGATTTCGCCCAGCAAGGCGTTCAATCCGCGCCCGAGTCCTCCGCGCGGTCGACGTGCGGCATCGCTCATGCGGCCGCATCCACAGCTGGCTTGGGAAGCCGCTGGATCATCTCGCGTGCCAACGCCATATAGGCTTCCGAGCCGGAGCAGCGGTGATCGTAAATCAGCGCGGGCAAGCCGTGGCTCGGCGCTTCGGACAGGCGGACATTGCGCGGAATCACGGTGTCGAACACGACCTTGCCCAGCACGGCGCGAACGTCGGTGGAAACCTGTTCGGTTAGCCGGTTCCGGCGATCGTACATCGTCAGCGCGACGCCGAGGATCGCGAGTCCGGGATTGAACCGCTCGCGGATGCGCTCGACCGTGCTCAACAGTTGGGACAATCCTTCCAGCGCGAAGAACTCGCACTGGAGTGGGACCAGCAATCGGTCGGCGGCCACCATCGCATTGATCGTCAGCAGTCCGAGCGATGGAGGACAATCGATCAACACGATGTCCCAACGCGAGGCGTTGGCGCGGATGGCCGCATCAAGGCGGTGGGTGCGATCATCGAACTCGACCAGTTCGATTTCCGCCCCGGACAGATCGACCGTTGCGGGGAGAACATCGAGCCGTGGCACCTTGCTGGCAACGACCGCGGCATCCACCGGACAATCCCCGAGCAAAACGTCGTAGCTCGATCGCTCGCGTTGCGATTGTGGAATCCCAAGGCCTGTGGAGGCGTTGCCCTGCGGGTCAAGGTCCACCAGCAACACGCGTTGGCCGGTAGCGGCGAGAGCCGTGCCAAGGTTGATGGCGCTGGTCGTCTTCCCAACCCCACCCTTCTGGTTCGCGATCGCAACGCAGATCATGTGGGGCAGCCTTCAAGAACCACGATCGAAGACGATGTCTCCGTGACGCTTTGTTCCACGTGAAACATCATACCCCTCGCTTCGACCTGGGTCTGAAGATCGCCAATGTCGGCCGCTCCCCGCGGCAACAACCAGCGTGTCCTTGGTGTGCAGCAATGCCGCGCCGCAAGCAAAAGCTTTTCGACGGACGCCACTGCCCTGGCGGTGATAACATCCGCTTCAACCGAAGCCGTTTCAATTTTGCCTTCGATGACCAAGGCGGGCGCAACGCCCAACGTGGCGAGGCAATGGCGCAAAAACGCGACGCGACGCTTCCGCGGTTCCACCATCGTCATCGGCAGTGCCCCCGCGATGGCGAGAACCATCCCCGGAAATCCGCCGCCCGATCCGATGTCGAGCCACCTGCTCGGCCGATCGGATCCTGCGATCGGCAGCAGCTGCAGCGAGTCCGCAATATGTCGACTCCACAGCATCGGCACAGTGCCCGGCGAAATCAGGTTCTGCCGCGTATTCTCTTCGACGATCATGACTGCGAACCTTTCGAGCGATCGGAACGCGCTCGAATCCACTCGATCAGCGACCCATGCCTTGGCGTCGTCCTCGGTCACGCCGCCTTCCTCGCATGAAGCAACACCGCGCTGAGAGCGGCTGGTGTGATCCCCCTAACCCGCGCGGCCGCCGCCAGCGATCGCGGCTGGCTGGCCGACAACCTGACGACCATTTCGTTCGACAGCCCCGGAATTTCGGCGAAGCACAGATCGTGCGGCAAAGGGATATCCTCATCCCTCCTCATGCGCTCGACCTCGGCTGCCTGGCGGTCCAGATACGGGGCATACCGCGCGTCTTGCAGCGTCTCCGCAAGAATGTCGGCACCCGCGACCACATCCGGCGCGACATGGTCCCACGCAACACCGTCGAAACGCAGCCATTCCCACGCGGTCCGCCGCGATCCATCCTGCGCCACCTTGCCGCCTGCGAGAGCAATAGCGGATGACGTGACGTCTCGAGCAAGCAGGTTGCGGACTCGCGCTCGTTCCCGGGTCCGACCGTGCTGGTGCTTCAGCCGTGCGCTTCCCAATGCTCCGGCCGCCTCCGCAATCTGACCCAATCGTGTTTCGGCATTGTCGGCGCGCAGGGCCAATCGGTACTCGGCGCGAGCCGTCAGCATTCGGTACGGCTCGGTCACACCTTGCAGCACGAGATCATCGATCATGACGCCGATATAGCTCGACGCGCGGTCCAGAATGACAGAGTCCAAATCGCACACATAAGCCGCTGCGTTCAACCCGGCGACAAGGCCCTGCCCCGCTGCCTCCTCATATCCCGTCGTGCCATTGATCTGCCCTGCGAAGAACAGGCCATCGACACCGCGATGCGCCAACGTAGGTCCAAGCGAGCGCGGGTCGAGGTGGTCATACTCGACGGCATAGCCGGGCACAGTGATCCGCGCGTTTTCCAGCCCGGGAATCGATGCGAGCACCGCCTCCTGAACCGAAGTCGCCAGGCTGGTCGACAAGCCGTTCGGATACACCGTGGTATCCGACAGACCTTCCGGCTCCAGAAATACCTGATGACCGTCGCGATCGCCGAACCGGTCGATCTTGTCCTCGATGGAGGGACAATAGCGTGGACCCTGCCCCTCGATCGCGCCGGAGAATAGCGGCGACTCCGGCAACGCCTCGCGGATGATCGCGTGCGTGGCCATGGTCGTGCGTGTGATCGCGCAGGCTATTTGGGGAAGAACCCGATGACGGGTTAGCGCCGACATGGACCATAGATCGTCATCCGACGGCTGCTCTTCGAGTTTCGCCCAGTCGATCGTTCGGCCATCGAGCCGGGGCGGAGTGCCCGTTTTCAAGCGAGCCATCGGCAGCGCGAGATCACGCAACGATGCCGCTAGCGGACCAGCGGCGCGCTCGGCGATGCGGCCGCCGTGATGACGTTCGTCGCCTCGGAAGATCGTCGCACCGAGGAACGTCCCGGTTGCGATGACCACGGCGCGCGCCTGAACGTGGTCGCCGCTGCTCAGCGTGATTCCGACGATGCGACCGTTGTTCAGCTTCAGGGCAATAGCTTCGCCCTCCAGCATTTCGACATTTGTCGTTTTGAGTATGTGTTGCACCGCTGTCGCATACAGCCGCCGGTCCGCTTGTATGCGGGGTCCGTGAACCGCCGCCCCTTTGCTGCGATTCAGCATCCGGTGATGGATAGCCGCAGCGTCTGCGGCCACTGCCATGATGCCGTCGAAGGCATCTACCTCGCGGACGATGTGTCCTTTTCCCAACCCGCCAATCGACGGGTTACAGGACATCTGCCCAATGTTGTCGGCCGAGTAGGAGAGCAAGGCGACCCGAGCGCCTCTCCGCGATGCTGCTGCCGCTGCTTCGGCACCAGCATGGCCGCCACCAATTACGAGAACGTCGTACATGGTTCGGCTTTGACGCGGCCACGGACAAAGGTCAAAATTGTTCCACGTGGAACAGCGTCATTTTCCCAAGCAAAAGCGCGAAAAGAGTGCATCCAGCATCGCTTCGGTAGCATCCGCCCCGGTAACCGCTGCCAACGCTTTGAGCGCAATCCGGAGGTTCTCACCCAGCAAAAGCGGATCGCGCGTAGCATCAAGCAATGCATGTGCCGCAGTGCGGCATAACTCAGCTTGGTGGGCCCTTAAAGGAACGAGGTCGATGGAGGGTATCAGCGTGACGGCCCGCGCCGATATGGCGTTCCAAACGGCTTCTATAGATTGGGGGTCCGACTGCGATATCACGACGTCAGCATTCGTCGGCACCACTCGTCGATCTGGCAGATCGCTTTTTGCGTGTACCCTGATCGCGTCCTGACGTGGAGGTGCTCCGTCCCCCAGCCACAACACGATATCGCCCGCATCGATGGCCTGCTCCGCCCGGCCGACTCCGATGGCTTCGACGATGTCATCGGTTCTGGTCAGGCCGGCCGTGTCCGTCAGCCGATACGCCAGCCCTCCGCGTGCGACCTGTACTTCGATCCGGTCGCGGGTCGTCCCCGCGATCGGCGACACGATCGCGGCGTCCTGTTCTGCCAACAGGTTCAACAGGGTCGACTTGCCGGCATTCGGAGGACCCGCCAAGACGACGACGATGCCGCGGTGCAGCGCATCGACGGGGGGCGCCGACGCAACGTCGTGGATTGATGTTCCGAGCGTTCGCGCATCGAGAGCTATGGCATCGATATCTTCGTCGACGGCATCGTCCTCGCCATAGTCGAGCACCGCCTCGATACGCGCCGACAGGATCGCCAACTCAGTGATCCAGCCCTCGATCGAGCGGCTGACATTCCCCTCGGCAGCGGCGATCGCCACGCGACGCTGCCCCTCGGTTTCGGCGGCCAGCAGGTCTGCCAACCCTTCCGCTTCGGTCAGATCGATGCGCCCGTTGGTCAATGCTCTCCGCGTGAACTCGCCGGGTTCCGCGAGACGAACGGTGGCGCTATCGACCAGCGTCGTCAGGATCGACGCGACCACGGCGCGTCCGCCGTGGCAGTGGATCTCGACTAGGTCCTCCCCCGTCGCCGTGGCGGGTCCGGGAAAGGCCAGCATCAAGACGCGGTCGAGCACCGAACCTGCGGGATCTCTCAGGGTTCGCAGCTTCGCCGTTCTTGGTGACGGCAGCGATCCTGCAAGCGCCTCCCCCGCCGCAAACGCCGCCGGTCCGCTAACCCGGATCACCGCAATGGCCGCCGGCGGCTGACCGCTGGATACCGCCGCGATCGTATCGATCATCCCTTCGATGCCGCGCCGATCGTACCGGCACTGTCGAGCATCTGCCGCCAGAATTTCATGCCCGCGTCACCCATCGGGGCCCAGCTTTTCAGCATGCCCTCCAGCAGTTCGGGCTGGACCTTCCCCTGCATCACCTCCTGCATCATCGCAACATATTGATCGTGCAGCGGCGTCAGGTCCGGCAGGCCCATGGCCCGACGGGCCTCGTCTGGCGTGCAGTCGATCTCGATCGTGACCTTCATATCGCATGTCCTCCGCCGCCGTGGCGCCGCATAGCGCCACGACCGCGTGTTCCCGTCAACCGGATCACCCGAACAGGCTGGCGACGCCCAGCGTGTTCTCGCTACCGACCCAGCCTTCGTAGATCATCTTGAACGCCACGAAGACGATCACGGCAAGGCCGACATAGGCGATCCAGCGATACTTGTTGATGATGCGCGCGATGAAGTTCGCCGCCAGCCCCATCAGGGCCACCGACAGCAGCAGGCCGACGACGAGGATGCCCGGATGCTCGCGCGCCGCCCCTGCGACCGCCAACACGTTGTCCAAGCTCATCGATACGTCGGCGACGGCGACCGCCCAGGCCGCTCCGGCGAAGCTCTTCGCCGAGCGAATGCCCGACGCTTCATCACCAGCAATTTCATCGGAGCCGGGGTTGTGTCCACCCTCGCGAATTTCGCGCCAGAATTTCCAGCTCACCCACAACAGCAACAGGCCACCCGCGAAGATCAGGCCGACGATGCCCATCAGCCACGTGACGATCAACGCGAACAGGATGCGCAGCACCAGCGCCGCGCCGATGCCGATCAGGATCACCTTCTTGCGCTGCTCGGCCGGCAGGCCCGCCGCCAGCGCCCCGACGACGATCGCATTGTCGCCCGCAAGGACGAGGTCGATCATCAAAACCGATCCGAACGCGGCGAGTGCCGCGGGCTCGGTGATGTTCGAGAAGTCCGCGACGATATGCTGCCAGATCTCGGCGGGCGAACCCGGTCCGCTCGCGACGGCCGCGGCTAGAAGGGTGAGGATAGACATGTCGGCTCCCGATGACGCATTCGTCACCTCATAGCGCAACAGGCGGGTGTTACGAGCGAAAGTCGCTTAATTCGGTCGTCCTCGACACTTGTGGTGGCCGCGACGCGGGCAAAGCCCGCGTCGTCGGACGGGCGCAATTTGCCCGCCGGCCGCGCTCGGGCGAGTCCTGCCGCAAGGTGGGGCAGGCCGCCCCGCCCGTTACTGATTCATGCTGTCGAAGAAGTCGTGGTTGGTCTTCGAATTCTTCATCTTGTCGAGCAGGAATTCCATCGAGTCGATCGTGCCCATCTGCATCAGGATGCGGCGCAGGACCCACATCTTGGACAGCTTGTCCTTCTCGACCAACAGCTCTTCCTTGCGAGTGCCGCTCTTGCCGACGTCCAGCGCCGGGAAGATGCGCTTGTCGGCAACCTTGCGATCGAGCACGATTTCCGAATTGCCGGTGCCCTTGAACTCCTCGAAGATCACCTCGTCCATGCGGCTGCCGGTGTCGATCAGCGCGGTGGCGATGATCGAGAGCGAGCCGCCCTCCTCGATGTTACGCGCCGCACCGAAGAAGCGCTTGGGGCGCTGCAACGCGTTGGCGTCGACACCGCCGGTAAGGACCTTGCCCGACGACGGAACGACGGTGTTGTAGGCACGGCCGAGACGCGTGATCGAATCGAGCAGGATCACGACATCGCGCTTGTGCTCGACAAGCCGCTTCGCCTTTTCGATCACCATTTCGGCGACCTGCACGTGGCGCTGGGCCGGCTCGTCGAAGGTCGACGACACGACTTCGCCCTTCACCGATCGCTGCATGTCGGTGACTTCCTCCGGCCGCTCGTCGATCAGCAGCACGATCAGGAACACTTCGGGATGGTTGTCGGTGATCGCCTTGGCGATGTTCTGCAACATCACCGTCTTGCCGACGCGGGGCGGTGCGACGATCAGCGTACGCTGGCCCTTGCCCTGCGGCGAGACGATGTCGATAACGCGCGCCGACTTGTCCTTCTGCGTCGGGTCCTCCGGGTCGAGCGTCAGCTTCGATTCCGGATAGAGCGGCGTGAGGTTGTCGAAATTGACGCGGTGCCGGACCATGTCCGGATCGTCGAAATTGACGGCGGTCAGCCGCACCAGCGCGAAATAGCGCTCGCCGTCCTTCGGCCCGCGGATCTCGCCCTCGACCGTGTCGCCGGTGCGCAGCCCGTGCTTGCGGACCTGATTGGGCGAGACATAGATGTCGTCCGGGCCGGCAAGGTAATTCGCTTCCGGACTACGCAGGAAGCCGAAACCGTCCTGCAACACCTCGATCGTGCCCAGCCCCATGATCTGGTCGCCACGCTCCGCCTGTTCCTTCAGGATGGCGAACAGCAGGTCCTGCTTGCGCAGCGTCGACGCGCTTTCGACGCCCAGTTCCTCGGCAAGCTGCACCAGCTCGGCGGGCGTCTTCTTCTTCAGGTCTTTGAGATGCATGGAAAGGTCCGGATGCGAGCGTCGGGCGGCGAAGGACTCGCGATCATACCGATGCTGGAAAGGCGCGTGGAACGCGGCAGGACGCCGCTACGCGAGACAGGGAGGTAAGCGGCTCGCTTCCTCCCGTCAAGCAGGGTTCGTCAAGCAGGGTTCAGGGTTTTACGATCACCAGCACCACGATCAGCGTCACCGCCAAAGCCGGTACCTCGTTCAGCATCCTGAGCTTGCGCCCGTCGAGCGTCGGCTTTCCGCGCGCGAGCTTCTTCGCATAGCCGATCGCCCACCCATGATAGCCGGACAGCAGGAACACCAGCAGCAGCTTGGCGTGGAGCCAGCCCAGCCCCGACACACCGTCGAACAGCCCCAGATTGGCTGCCAGCATCAATCCGAGCACCCACACGACAACCAGCGCCGGCGTCAGGATGATGTGGCGGATCTTGCCCTCGCGCGATACCCATTCGGCCGCTTCCTCGGTGCGGCCGGCGGCCAGCGCCTCCTGATGATAGACGAGGTAGCGCGGCAGCATGAACAGCCCTGCCATCCAGAAGATGACGAAGATCAGATGCGCCGCCTTCACCCAGTCATAGGTCGCGCCCAGCCAGCCGATCATCGATCCCTCCTTACGTGCGCAATCAACCGTTCGACGTGCGCGATCGGCGTGTCGGGCAGGATGCCATGGCCCAGATTGAAGACGTGCGGCCGCCCCGCCAGCGCTGCCGTGATACGGTCCACCGCCCGATCGAGTTCCGCACCGCCCGCGATCAGCGCCAGCGGGTCGAGGTTACCCTGCACCGGCATGCCCTCCGGCAACACGCTGTTCGCCCAGGCGGGATCGACCGTCTCGTCCAGCCCCAGCGCATCGACCCCGGTCTCGCGCGCATAGGCGGGCAGCTTGCCCCCCGCCCCCTTGGGAAAGCCGATCACCAGCAGGTCCGGCCGTTTCGCCTTCAGCGCCGCGACGATCGCCGCATTCGGCGCGATCACCCAGCGTTCGAACTGCGCAGGGCTCAGCGATCCGGCCCAGCTGTCGAACAGCTGCACCGCCTCCACGCCCGCATCCGCCTGCGCGATCAGATACTCGACCGTCATCGCCGCGATCGCATCGACCAGCGCCTGGAATGCGCCGGGATCATTATAGGCGACACGCCGCGTCTCGCCCTGATCCTTCGATCCCTTGCCCGCGACCATGTACGTCGCGACCGTCCAGGGCGATCCCGCGAAGCCCAGGAACGTCGTCGCTCCACCGTTCAGGGCGGGCAGTTCCGCCGCGACCCGACGTACCGTGCCGTAGACCGGCTCCAGCCGCTCCGGCACCCGCTCCAGCGCGTTCAGCGCGTGGTTCATCAGGGCCGGCTCCAGCCGCGGCCCATCGCCCACCCC
This sequence comes from Microvirga sp. SRT01, assembly GCA_018139225.1. Lineage (GTDB taxonomy): Bacteria > Pseudomonadota > Alphaproteobacteria > Sphingomonadales > Sphingomonadaceae > Sphingomonas > Sphingomonas longa. The sequence continues at coordinate 250,818 of JAGSNX010000003.1, read as the reverse complement.
GAAACTCAGGTCCTGGCCCAGCGCCCACGGCACCATCAGGATGTCGCTGAACAGGATCGCGCCGTCGAACCCGAAGCGCCGGATCGGTTGCAGCGTCACCTCCGCCGCCGCGACCGGATCGGTGGCGAGTGCAAGGAACCCCCCCTTCTCCGCCCGCAGCGCGCGATATTCCGGCAGGTACCTACCCGCCTGACGCATCAGCCACAGCGGCGGCACCGTGGGAATCGCACCCTTCAACACCGCGAGGAGCGGCTTGTGGCTCGAATCGGTCAGCGTCCTTCTTCCTTAAAGAAGAGTTAAAAATAGGATGAGGTAGTGGATGGCGCGTTGGCACCGGGGATTAGGCATCCGTCCCGGAAATGCCAACAGCTTGACCGCGCGGGAGTCGCTGAATCACGCGCGATTCGGACCAAGCGTCCCCGTTTTTCACAGCCTGTGGATAAAATGCACGGTTGTGGACGCGCCTGTGGATGAAATGCCGATTGTCCACCATCACGGCCTCGCTTGGCCGGGTGGGCGGGTTACGCTACCTCTCATCCCCATGTTATCCACAGATCGGTCCACAGCATCGCTCATCGGCCCCGCGACCTGTCCCGCCGCCCATCCTGCTCCGCCACGATGACGACGCGGCTTCACCTGCATTTGCTGTCGGATTCGACCGGCGAGACGCTGGAGAACATCGCCAAGGCAGCGCTCGCGCAGTTCGACGATGTCGAGACGGTCCGCCACTTCTGGCCGATGGTACGGACGGAAATGCATCTCGACCGCATCTTGGCGGAGATCGCTCAGAATCCGGGCCTCGTCGTCTACACGCTGGTCAATCCGGCGATGCGGCGGACACTGGAGACGCGCTGTGCCGGGCTCGGGCTACCCGCCGTCGCGCCGCTCGATCCCGTCAACGACGCGCTGTCCGCGATGCTGGGTCAGCAGGCCAAGGCGCGGCCGGGGCGGCAGCACGTGCTCGACGCCGCCTATTTCGCGCGCGTCGATGCGATCCAGTGGACCATCGCGCATGACGACGGCATCGCGCACGAGGAGTGGGAGGAGGCGGACATCGTCCTGGCGGGCGTCAGCCGCTCGTCGAAGACGCCGACCTCGATCTACCTCGCCAATCGCGGCTTCAAGACCGCCAACATCCCGATCGTCGTCGAGAGTCCGCCGCCGGCGTCGCTCTACCGCCTGCGCAATCCGCTTGTCGTCGGGCTGACGACCAGCGCCGATCGCCTGATCCAAGTACGCCGCAACCGCCTGTTGTCGCTCAACCAGCAACCCGACACCGCCTATGTCGAGGAGGAAGCCGTGGTCCGTGAACTCGCCTTCGCGCGCCGCATGTTCGCCGACAATGGCTGGCCGGTGATCGACGTCACCCGCCGGTCGATCGAGGAAACCGCCGCGGCGATCGTGTCGCTCGCAAACCAGCGGGAGGTCTGAGGATGGGGCTGCCGTCGGTCTCCCAAATGACGTTGACGTCCCTCCCCGGCGAAGGCCGGGGCCCAGTTGCTGCGCACCAAGTGAGTCCCACCGCCGTGACCACAACGGGACGACCTTCGCCGGGCAGGAATTAGAGTGCTGCCCCTGCAACATTCCGTGCTCCCGCGCATGTGGGAGCCTAGTGCCTTCTAACCCACGAATCACCGCTCACCCCGGATCGCTGTGTCCGCGCCTTCGCGGGATACTTCGGACCAGAACCACCGCGCAGGAATGCTCCACCGATGACCCTCATCCTCGCCTCGCAAAGCGCCTCCCGCCGCGCCATGCTCGACGCCGCCGGCGTCCCGTTCGAGGCGGTCGCCGCCAACGTCGATGAAGAATCCGCGAAGGCCGCTCTCACCCACCTCTCGCCTCGCGACCTCGCGGATGCGCTGGCGGAACTGAAGGCGGTCAAGGTCGCCACCCGCCTGCCCGGCCTCGTCCTCGGCTCCGACTCGCTGGTCGCGCTCGCCGACGGCACCCGCCTCGACAAGCCGGAGAGCCGCGAACAGGCGGCCGCGCATCTGACTCGCATGAGCGGCGGCACGCACGACATCTGGAGCGCGGTGGTGATCGCCGAACAGGGCCGCCCGGTCTGGCGTCACGTCGAACGCGCGCGGCTGCATGTACGGCCGCTGTCCTACACCTTCATCGAGGCGTATCTGGATATGGAGTGGCCGGTCATCGCGGGATGCGTCGGCTGTTTCAGGATCGAGGGGCCGGGCGTGCAGCTGTTTGCGAAGATCGAGGGAAGCCATTTCACCATTCTCGGCATGCCGCTGCTGCCGGTGCTTGCCTATCTGCGCGAACGCGGCGTGTTGCCGAAGTAGAGGCACACGCTGGATCGCCTCCACTTCCTCCACTTCGGGCCTCCACTTCGAAGGAAATCAATGCCCTACGCAGACGTGATCGGGGACCCGATCAGCCACTCCAAATCGCCGATCATCCATCGTTTCTGGTTGGAGGCGCTGGGCATCGGCGCCGATTACCGCGCGACGCACGTCGCGCCGGATGACCTCGCCGCCTTTCTCGAAGGTCGCGCCGCTGACCCCGACTGGCGCGGCTGCAACGTCACCGTCCCGCACAAGATTGCGGCGCTCGACCACGTCGCCGACCCTGGTGACGTTCGAACTTCGATCGGCGCGGTGAACACCATCTTCCGTCAGGCGGACGGCACTCTGGCCGGCACCAACACCGACGCCGCCGGCTTCTGGGCACCGATCGCTGACCTCGATCTCGCCGGACAGCCGGTGACGGTGATCGGAGCGGGTGGTGCGGCGCGCGCGATTCTGTGGGCGCTGGCGCAGGTCGGCGTCGGCCCGGTGACGGTGATGAACCGCAACCCGCTCAAGGCCGCGGCGCTGTTGTCTCACTTCAAGCTCAGGGGTCAGGCGCTGCCGCTCGGTCCGTCCGCGCCGCCGTCCGCGCTGCTCGTCAACGCGTCGAGCCTTGGGATGGTCGGCCAGCCGCCGCTGTCGCTCGACCTGTCCGCCCTGCCCGACCACGCCGTTGTCTACGACATCGTCTATGCGCCGCTGGAGACGGAGCTGCTGGCGGCGGCGCGCGCGCGCGATCTCGACACGGTGGACGGGCTCGACATGCTGGTGGCGCAGGCGGCGGCGGCGTTCGCGATCTTCTTCGGCAAGGACCCGCCCCGCGACCGTGACGACGATCTGCGCGAGTTGCTGACGGCCTGATGTTGACCGTCGGCCTCACCGGATCGATCGGCATGGGCAAGTCCACCGTTGCGGCGATGTTCGCGGCCGAGGGCGTGCCGGTGTTCGACGCCGACGCGGCCGTCCACCGCTTGCAAGGCCCCGCGGGTGCCGTCGTCGCCGCGATCGAGGCGGCGTTTCCCGGCACGACCGGGGCCGGCGGCGTGGATCGCACCGCCTTGTCGGAGGCCGTTCTGGGCGACGACGCGGCGATGAAGAAGCTGGAGGCGATCGTGCATCCCGCCGTCGCCGCGGAACGCGCCGCCTTCGTGACGGCGCATGCCGATTCGCCGCTGATCGTCTTCGACATTCCGCTGTTGTTCGAAACCGGGGGCGATGCGCGCGTCGACCGGGTCGTCGTCGTCTCCGCCACTGCCTCGGTGCAGCGCGCCCGCGTCCTCGCCCGCTCTGATATGACGGAGGCGAAGTTCGCCGCGATCCTCGCGCGGCAGCTGCCCGACGCCGACAAGCGCGCGCGCGCGCACCTCGTCATCGCGACCGACGTGACATTCGACGAAACCCGTGATGCGGTTCGCCGGGCGATCTCTTGCCTCCGCGCGTCGACGGGCGGATAAGGTCCCCATGCGCGAGATCGTGTTCGATACCGAAACCACCGGATTCAAGTTCGCCGAGGGCGACCGGATGGTGGAGATCGGCTGCGTGGAGCTGTTCAACCGGGTCGAAACCGGCCGCACCTTCCACGCCTATTATTGTCCCGAGCGTCCGATGCCGGCGGAGGCGCAGGCGGTCCACGGCTTGTCTGACGCCTTCCTGTCCGACAAGCCGGTGTTCGCGGCGGGTGTCGCCGACCTGCTCGACTTCATCGGCGACGCGCCGTTGATCGCGCACAATGCCGGCTTCGACTTCGCCTTCCTGAACGGCGAACTCGGGGCGTGCGGCTTTCCGCCGATCTGCACCCGGACGCGGATGGTCGACACGCTGCAGATCGCGCGGTCGCGACATCCGGGGGCGAAGCACACGCTCGACGCGCTGTGCTCACGCTTCGGGATCGATCGTTCGCACCGCGTCCTGCACGGCGCATTGCTCGACGCGCAGTTGCTGGCGCAGGTCTATGTCGAACTGATGGGCGGGCGGCAGATCGGGCTCGGCCTCGTCAGCGACATCATCGTCGCCGATACGGGGCCGGTCGTCGCATCCGCCCCTCGCATCGTCCGGCCGCCGCGTGTTTTCACAGTGCCGGAGGGAGAACTTCTCGCGCATGCCGCGTTCATGAAGGGCATTTCAGATCCGCTCTGGGGGGCCGTGGCGTCCGGTTGACGCTGTTTCGAACGAAGCCAACAGGATCGTTCGAGAGACATGGAGAAGACGATGGATATCCGGATTTCAGGTCATCAGGTCGAAACGGGCGAAGCGCTCAAGACCCATGTTCAGGACCGACTCCAGGGTATCGCCGACAAGTATTTCAGCCGCGCCATCTCTGCCGAAGTCACCTTCGGCAAGGGGCCGCATGATGTCGGGTTCAAGTGCGATATCGTCGCCCACGTGATGAAGGGCCTGGTGCTGAAGGGTCGGCACGAAGCGCAGGACGCGCATCCCGCCTTCGACGGCGCGGCGGAGAAGATCGAGAAGCAGCTGCGCCGCTACATGCGCCGCCTGAAGGATCGCCACGCCGCCGAGACGATCGAGATCGCGGAGGCAGGTGCCTACGACAATGCCGGCTATACGCTGTTCGCCGAGTCAACGTCCGAGGAGGAAGAGGCCGACGCCCCCCTGATCGTGGCGGAGACGCGCGTCGACATCCCCGATGCGTCGGTCGGCGATGCGGTCATGATGCTCGACCTGCGCAACACGTCGGCGCTGCTGTTCAAGAATTCCGGCACCGGGACGTACAACATGGTCTATCGCCGCGGTGACGGAACGATCGGCTGGGTGGAGCCGCAGCGCGCCGCCTGAGCCCTTCCCTTGCTCCCCCCGCGCCAGCCGCTATGGCCCGCGCGGGGGCCTTCATGACCGGGACAGCTTCGTGATTACCGATTTCAGCGACTTGCTGCGTCCCGACGCCGTCGCCACCGGCTGGAACACGGCCACGAAGAAGGCGCTGTTCCAACAGGTCGCCAACAGCTTCGAAATCCTGCGCGTCGGCGACGCCCGGACGATCGCCGATCGGTTGGCGGAACGGGAGAAGCTCGGCTCGACGGGGTTCGGCGGCGGCGTCGCGATCCCGCATGCCAAGCTGCCCGACCTGGCCGCCCCTACCGGCCTGTTCGTGCGCCTGTCGCAGGCGATCGACTTCCAGGCGGTCGATAACTTGCCCGTCGATCTGGTGTTCGTGCTGCTGTCGCCGGTCGACGCCGGATCGGACCATCTGAAGGCGCTCGCCCGCGTGTCGCGGCGGCTGCGCGACCGGTCGTTCCTGGGCAAGCTGCGCGGGGCCGGATCGCGCGACGCGCTCTATGCGCTGTTCACCGCCGACGAGAGCCGGCATGCCGCCTGAAAGCGGGGAGTCGGCGCATTTTCGGGCGCTGGAGCAACTCTACGCAGAGGCGCCGATCAACCGCTTCTTCGAATCGTCGCTGGAGATCCCCGAAAGCGGCGTCGCCCGCATCCGTTTCACGATCGACGACCGCTATTACCACGCCGGCGGTGCCGCGCATGGCACGAGCTATTTCAAGATGCTCGACGATGCCGCCTTCTACGCCGCGAATAGTCTGGTCAGCGATCGCTTCCTGCTGACGACGGCGTTCAACCTGTTGCTGACCAAGCCGCTGACCAGCGGCCCGGTGGTGGCGGAGGGGCGCTGGATCAGCGGCAAGCGCCGCGTCTTCGTCGCAGAAGCGCGCCTGATCGATGCGGATGGCGAGGAAGCGGCGCGCGGGACCGGCACCTTTATGCGGTCCCGCATCCCGCTCGCGACCTTGCCGGGGTACCGCGCGTGAGCGACCGGCTGCCGAGTCATCTGCTCGTGTCGGCGATGCTGCGACGGGCGAACGACAGCGGCGGGATGGGTATGGTGCTGGCGAAGGGCGATGCGCAGGCCGGCGCGATCCTGGCCGTGACGATAGAACCGGGCGGTGCCGAGCGGTTGTTCGAGCGGGCTTTCGACAGGCTCGGTCGGGTCGCGATCGTCGAGTCGACACCGGCGGAGGATGTCGTCGGCTACTGGCGGCGGAGGCGCTCACGCGACCCCGATCTGTGGGTGATCGAACTGAACGTCCCGGGGGCGGAACGGCTCGTCGCTGAAATATTGGCGGCGAATTGACTCGTTAACTCGCTTCGGCGAGCGCGGTTCCACTGAAAACACGCGTTGTGCCGTGTCCGGGTGCGATCCGGGTCGGTGACGCAGTCGGGGGGCAGCCCGGACGACCACCGCAGGTGGTCGGGTCCGTGATCTCACCGCATGTCGTATAGAGTGAATGACCGTTTTTGCCCGGTTCGCGACTGCCGCGACCATGTCCCTTGCGCTGGCCGGCCTACTCGGCACCAGCACGCCGACCCTAGCACAAGAGGTTCAGACCTCCGTCGCCGTGTCGGCCCCCGCGGTGGAGTCCACAGTCGAGCAGACCGCTCCTGTCGAGACCGCCACCACCGATTCCTTCGATACCCTGGCCGACGCCGTCGACGCGCATGATGACAATGCGACCGCTTCGACCTCCGCGATGCGCTGCCTGGCCGGTGCGATCTACTTCGAATCCAAGGGCGAGCCGCTGTCCGGTCAGCTCGCCGTCGCTCAGGTCATCCTGAACCGCGTGAAGTCGGGGCGTTTCCCGACCGACGTTTGCGCCGTCGTCAAGCAGCGCGGGCAGTTCGGCTTCGTGCGCGGTGGTGAGATCCCCGCGGTCAACGAGGGCGCTCGGTCGTGGCGCACCGCGATCGCCGTCGCCCGCGTCGCGATGGCCGACATGTGGAAGGCCGCCGCCCCCAAGGCGCTGTACTTCAATACGCCGGGCCGCCTGCCGGGATCGGGCCTGACCAAGATCGCCGCGATCGGCAATCACATCTTCTATCGCTGAACGTATGACGGCGGGGCTTGCCCGCCGTTCGTGTTACGTTCTATGAGCGGGGGCGATGCTGGACGTCGCCTCCTCTTCGTGTCTGGATGATGGCAATCCGCTGCTCTGCGCCGCCGATGTGGCGCGCGGAGTCACGCGGATGCTGCTGCGTCACGACCTCGTCACCCTTCCCGAAGTGCCGCTGGACGGTGGCCGCCGTGCCGACCTGATGGCGATCGATGCGCGCGGGGGGCTCGTCGTGGTCGAGATCAAGGTGTCGCGCGCCGACCTGCTGGGTGACGGCAAGTGGCCCGATTATCTGGCGCATTGCGACCGCTATTTCTGGGCGGTGCCGGCGGGGTTCGACCTGTCGCCGCTGGACGGTCCCGCATTCCTGCCGGAGCGGACGGGCGTGATCGTCGCGGATCGTTACGATGCGGAGATCGTCCGTCAGGCGCATACGGTGCCTCTTCCCGCGCATGTCCGCAAACGGTGTACCCTCGCGTTCGCGCGGCGGGCGGCGCGGCGGCTGACGGCACTGGCCGATCCCGAGGCGGCGGCGCTGCCGTTCGAGTGACCCTCGGGCACTGATTGGCCAAGTTGTTGTAATCGCTGGGGGTCGCCCTGGAAGGTTAGGCTAAGGTTAGTCCAACGTCGTTGGTTCGCAGGGTTCGCTTTCCACACGTCAGGGCTGGCGAGTTCAAAGAGCAAGCGCAGGCGGAGCCTTGGACGACGCGTTCAGCGTGGCACGAACCGGGCGCTGTAGGACAGCTTCCATCGGTATTTTGTTGGAGCGATCAGCGGGCGGGCGTCGGCGCGACGTTGCGTCCCGGCTTCAATCGATCGCGAGAGTAGCGGACTGGCAGCGTGCGGGGCGGGGATGCCGGGACAAGGCCGGCATGACGGATGAGGTTGGGGCCGCCCGGGTCGCGCCGTCGCCGGAGATCCCAGCGTTCGCTGGGATGACGAGGGAGTGATCGTGCACCAGCCCGTGGCATTCGCGCGAGCGACGCCACGGGTGCCCCGGATTGCATCTGTGCTTCGGCAGGCTCAGCATAATCGACTCAAGCTGATGCCGTCAGGCTCTAGAATTTCGGGCCGGCGACCTGAGCCTGCGTCTTCTTCGGCGTCTCGGCGAAGATCTTGGCGATGGCGGAGTTGCGCGGGTCGTTGGTGGCGTATTCGCGGGCCGACTGGCCGGTCTGGCGATCCTGCTGGTCGGGATCGGCCTTGGCGGCGATGAGCAGGCGGACCATGTCGATGCTGCGGTTCTGCGTCGCCAGGATCAATGGCGTGATGCCGGTCTGATTGGCGAGGTTCGGATTCGCCTTTGCCGCGGACAGGATCGGGATCATGTCCGACTGGCCGCCCTGCACGGCGAGCAGCATGGGCGTGTTGCCCTTGCCGTCGCGCAGATTGGGATCGGCACCCTTTTGCAGCAGGAAGCGCAGATAGGTGCTGTCGCCGCGCTTCACGACGATGTGCAGCGCGCCGTCGCCGGAGGTGACTTCGCGGGTATTGATGATGTTGCTGCCCGGCTTGTCGAGCATCGCGATCACGTCGTTGCCCTTCGCATCGCGAACGGCACTGAGGAATTTGTAGCTTTCGGATTGCTGCTGCGCCGCCACGGGGGCCGTCAGCATCAAGATAGCTGCCGAAATCAATGCCTTGCGCATCATGCGAACGGGGTCCTTGGAACGATAACCGGAATGCTTGCGCGACACCGGCTAACAGATCAAGGCTGGCACCGCCATGAACAAGCTTCTTCTCGCCGGACTTGTCCTGCTATCCGCCTGCCAGCCCGCGCCGACCGAAAAGCCGCCGCTGGAGGGTGCGCGGATCGGTGGTCCGTTCACGCTGATCGATCAGAACGGGCGCGCCGTGACCGACCGCAGCTTCGCGGGCCAATACCGAATCATGTATTTCGGCTATACGTTCTGTCCCGACGTCTGTCCGACCGATGTGCAGTCGATTTCGGCGGGGCTGAAGCTGGCCGAACGCGATGCGCCGGGCAAGGCGGCGAAAGTGGTGCCGGTCTTCGTCACGGTCGATCCCGTCCGCGACACCGTGCCCGTGCTGAAGCAGTTCGTTTCGGCCTTTCATCCGCGCCTCGTCGGCCTGACCGGCGACGAGACCGCGATCGCGGCGATCAAGAAGGCGTATGCGGTCTATGCCGCCAAGGGGGCGGCGACGCCCGGCGGCGGCTACCTGGTGGATCACAGCCGCACTGCCTATCTGATGGACCCCGACGGCAAGCCGCTGGTGCTGGTGCCGCAGGACGAGGGGCCGCAGGCGGTCGCCGACACGATCGAGAAGTGGGTACAGTGATCGACAAGTTCTGGGAACGACCGATCGAGACGCTCGACCGTGGCCAGTGGGAAGCACTGTGCGACGGATGCGGGAAATGTTGTCTTCACAAGCTGGAGGACGAGGATACCGGCGAACTGCACAGCACCAACGTGGCGTGCAAGCTGCTCGACCGGCGCAGCGGCCAGTGTTCGGATTATCGTCACCGGCGCGCTTATGTGCCGGAGTGCGTCCGACTGACGACGCGCAACGTGCGCGACATCGACTGGTTGCCGTCGACCTGCGCGTACCGGCTGCGCGCGAACGGTGAGCCGCTGCCTGACTGGCATTACCTCGTCAGCGGCGACCGCGAGGCGGTGCATGCGGTCAAGCAGTCGGTGCGCGGCTGGACGGTCAGCGAAACGGATGTCGGCGACCTGGAGGATCACGTCGTCGACCGCATCCTGTGAGCGCATCGGCGGTGGAGGCGGCGGGGATCGACGTGGTCCGCAACCCGCGCGCGCGCCGGTGTACGCTTTCCCTCGATAGTGCGACCGGACGCGCGCGGCTGGTGTTGCCGCCGCGCGCTGCGCTCAAGCCGGCACTCGTCTGGGCGGCGGGCAAGGCGGCGTGGTTGGCGGAACAACGCGCGCTACTGCCGGTGGCGCGGCCGTTCGTGCCGGGAACGACCATCACCGTCGCAGATGAGGTGCTGACGATCGTGCGCGATGAGGGATCACGCCGCGCACTCGTCCGGGACGGCGACCGGCTGCTCGCGGCGGGGCCGGAAGAAACGATCGGCCGCCGGGTCGAGGCGTGGATCAAGCGGCGTGCGCTCGACCTGCTGAGTGCCGAAACGCAGGAGTACGCCGCGCTGGCCAAGGTGACGGTCGCGTCGGTCGCGATCGGCGACGCACGGCGGCGCTGGGGAAGCTGTGCGTCGACGGGCGTGATCCGCTACAGCTGGCGGCTGATGCTCGCACCCGGTTGGGTGCGTCGTGCGACCGTCGCGCATGAAGTGGCGCACCGGGTGCATATGAATCACGGGCCGCAGTTTCATGCCTTGGTCGCCGACCTGTACGGCCGCGACCCGACCCCTGCGCGCGTCTGGCTGCGCGAGCACGGCGCGGCACTTCACTGGGTGGGGCGGTCGTCCTGAACCGGTACCGGCTGGCGGACCGGCGGTAGCGGCTGACGGATCGGGGCGGGCAGGGGCTGCCGGCCCGGTGGTACCACCTCGCCAGCGGTCGGATCGCGCGGCGCATCGCGAGGGGGCCCATCACGCCCGGTCACGCGGTCGATCAGGTCGTCGAGCTGCTGCCGCGAGGTGTCGTCGTCGGGGCGCTCGTCCGGCGCACTGGGATCGACCGGCTGCGCGGTCGATGCGCCCGCGATGGGATTGCCGTTCTCGTCCACCATCTGGCCGCTATTGTCGGGCTGGCCGAAATAGCTCTCCTCGTCGGGTTCGATCTGCCACTCGGGCAGCGTCACCTGCGTGTCGAACTGCTCGATCGGGCGCTTGGCCGTGGCAGGGCGCATGAAGGCGGCGAAGGCGCGCGCGGGCGCGGTGCCGCCATGCAGACCACGAATCGGGCGGGCATCGTCGCGACCCATCCACACGCCAGTGGTCAGGCCGCTGGAGAAGCCCAGGAACCACCCATCCTTCAGCGAGGTGGTGGTGCCGGTCTTGCCCGCGACCGGACGGCCGATCTGCGCCTCCCGCCCGGTGCCGGTGTTGACCGCGGTCTGAAGCAGGTCGGTCATTTCCGCTGCGACGTAGGGCGCGACGAGGACGCGGCTGGTATCCGCCTGATGCTGGTAGATCACCTCTCCGTTCGCGGTCACGCGGGTGATCCCGTAGGGGACGATCGCGACGCCCTTCGACGCGACGCTGGCGAAGGCGCGGGTCATGTCGATCAGGCGAACGTCGGACGTGCCGAGCACCATCGCCGGATGCGTGTTGATCGGCGTGGTAATGCCGAAACGGCGGGCCATGTCCGCGATCGTGGTGAAGCCGACCTCCTGCCCCAGCTTCGCCGCGACGGTGTTGAGCGAATAGGCGAAGGCGGTGCGCAGCGACACGTTGCCGCTGTTGCGGCGGGAATCGTTGCGCGGGCTCCAGCCGTCGATCGTGACGGGCTCGTCGACGATCGTGTCTTCCGGCTTGTGGCCTGCCTCCAGCGCGGCGAGGTAGACGAACAGCTTGAACGCGGACCCCGGCTGGCGGACCGCCTGGGTCGCGCGGTTGTAGATCGAGGACACATAGTCGGTGCCGCCGACCATCGCGCGGACCGCACCGTCGCGGTCGAGGCTGACGAGCGCACCCTGCGCGCCGCCGGGGACGTTGGCGCGGATCGCCGTATCGGCCTGACGTTGCATCGCCGGGTCGATCGTCGTCCACACCTCCAGCGGGGCCTGCGTCTCGTCGATCAGCGTATCCAGTTGCGGCAGTGCCCAGTCGGTGAAGTAGCGCGCGCTGTTCTGCTGCGCGCCCTGCACCAGTTTCAGCGCCTCCGGATTGGCTTCTTCCGCCTGCAACTGCGTGACGTAGCCGTTGCGCACCATCTGCTGGATGACGACGCCCGCGCGACCCCGCGCGGCGTCGGCGTCGGCGGTGGGCGAGTAGTTGGAGGGGGCCTTGACCAGGCCGGCGATGACGGCGGCCTCGGCCAGATTCAGCTCGTCCGCACCGTGGCCGAAGAATTTGCGGGAAGCCGCATCGATGCCGTACGCGCCGCCGCCGTAATAGACCTTGTTCAGGTACAGTTCGAGGATCTGGTCCTTCGAAAACTTGCGTTCCAGCGCCAGCGCTAGGATCGCTTCGCGAAACTTGCGGCCGAACTTCTTCTGGCTCGACAGGAACACGGTGCGGGCGAGCTGCTGCGTGATCGTCGAGCCGCCCTGGATCCAGCGACCGCGTTCGTAGCGGACCTCGACCGAGCGGGCGATGCCGATCGGGTCGACGCCCAGATGGCTGCGGAACCGGCGATCCTCGACCGCGACGGTGGCGTCGCGCATAACAGTGGGGATGCGGCTGTAGGTCAGCCATTCGCCATAGCTGGGGCCGAGCGAGGCGATCACCGAACCGTCGCTGGCGTGGACGCGGATCATCTGGCCGTTGGGTGAGGATTTCAGCTCCTCGAAGCTCGGCAGTTGCGACCGCGCGACATAGACGGCGATCACCAGCGCGCCGAGCGCGAGGACGCCGAGGCCGATCAGGATCTTGACGAGAAGACCGAGGCGGCGACGCCAGGGCGAGCGGAGAGCTTTACGCGTGCGGGCCATGTAGGCGGCACGAATTACGCGGTAACCGTGCCCGCCACAAGCGTTACCGCGTCAGGCCTTGCGTGGCCGAAACTCCAGCGCGACCGAGTTCATGCAATAGCGCAGGCCGGTCGGCGGCGGACCGTCCGGGAAGACGTGGCCGAGATGGGAATCGCAGCGGGCGCAGCGGGTTTCGGTGCGGACCATCCCGTGGCTGCGATCGGAATGATCGGTGACGCTATCTTCCGCCAGCGGCTGCGTGAAGCTGGGCCAGCCGGAGCCGCTGTCGAACTTGTCGGCGCTGTCGAACAGTTCGTTCGCGCAGGCGGCGCAGCGGTAGATGCCGTCCGCCTTGTTGTCGGTCAGCGCGCCGGCGAAGGCCCGCTCCGTCCCCGCTTCGCGCAGGACGTGATATTGCTCCGGCGTCAGCTTGCGACGCCATTCGGACTCGGACAGATTCAGATGTTCCATGTCGCTAATCTCGGATCGAGGGAGCGGAGCGTCAATGGCCAGCGTGACCGATCCGGGTCAGTCGCGCGACGATCTGGATCAATGCGGGACGGGCGGCGGCGACGAGCAGCGGTGCGAGCGGACCTTCGCCGATGCCGCGGATCAGGCCGGCGACGCCGATCGGGCGGTGGACGGCGCGCGCGAAGCCGGGCTGCCAGCGTCGTGCCGCGTCGGGTCCACCACGCGTATAGGCGTTCGCGGCGGCGATGCCGCTGGCGATGGCGATTCCCATCCCTTCGCCGGCGAGCGACGGGATGACGCCGGCCTGATCGCCGAGCCGGAAAAGTCCCGCGGTACCGCTGCGCTGACGCCAGCCATAGGGGACGTTGGCGACGGCATCGATCGCGGCGCCCGCGGCCATGTGCGCGATACGGTCGCCGAGGTGGGGGTTTTCGTTGCCGAGCGCCGCGAGGAGGGCGAGGGGCGACCCGGCTTCGGTCAGGCGGGAGCGGTGGACGGCCATGCACAGGTTGACGCTGCCGTCCTCCTGTCGCGCGATGCCGGCATAGCCGCGGTCGAACAGGTGTAGTTCGATCGTGTCGCCGACCAGCGCGTCGAGTTCGGGCGCGGCGGCGAGGCGGACGCGCAGGCCGAGCGTCGGGTCCCGCCCACGCGCCGCTTCGGGCCGCGCAAGCCCGCGCAGGTCGTGCTTGCCGGTGGCGAGGAACAGCGCGTCGGTTGCGACGGTGGTGCCGTCGTGGAGGCGGATGCCGTCGTCTTCCACCGCCCGCGCACCGACCCCACGCTCGATGGCATCGACGCGGTCCAGCAGGAGCGTATCGAGGCGGTGGCGCGAGACGCAGACGGCAGGGCGGGGCAGGGGGGCCTCCGCCATGTGATCGCCGGCGAACAGGCGGACGCGGGTGACGCGGTCGCGGTTCAGATCGTCGGCTTCGACTCCGAGCGTCGCCAGCGTTTCCAGCGTTCGCCAGCTCAGGAAGCCGCCGCACAGCGCGTCACCGGTTTCGCGCGTCCGCTCCAGCACGAGCGCGGGGGTGCCGCCGCGCGCGAGGGCGATGGCGGCGGCGGCACCGGCCGGACCGCCGCCGACGATCAGCGCAGCGTGTCGACGCACAGCCGGAACGGGAAAGTGCGGTAGACGCGGGCGTGATCGATGCCGGCTTCATGCAGGATCACGGGCCATTCGGCGGGGCGATAGCTGCGCGCGATCGACAGGGTGCCGTCGTGGCGGACGATCGGGTGCCAGCGCGCGAGACGGGCGAGCAGCGGGAAGCCGGCATGCGCGAAACCGTGACGATGGAGGTCGTTGACCAGCCAGCACCGCGCGTTCGCGTCCATGAAGCGCAGGAAGGCGACGAGCTGGTCGTGACTCATGTGATGCGCCACGAGGCTGGAGACGATCGCATCCCACTTTCCACCTTGATCGGCATAGTCGCCGGTCACCCAGCGGATCCGCGAATCGGCTGACGTATGCGCGCGCGCGGCCTGTTCGGAGCGGGGATTGAGGTCGACTCCGACCAGTTCGGCCTCGATGCCGCCCTTCATCGCCCATCGTTCGATCCGGCGCAGCATGTCGCCGTCGCCGAAGCCGACATCGAGCAGGCGCAGCCGTCGACCTGTGACGGCACGCTTGAGGAAGGCCATGGTCGGGCGCGCTGCCAGCGTCACGGCGTTCACGCGCGCGAGGTCCGCTACGACGTCGGCGTAGACGGCGGGGTCGAGGTCGTCCGCGTCCATCAGCTCCTCGGCCTGGGCGCGGACCGCGAGGGTCATGACGCGCTCCGGAATCCGAAGCCCTCCGCCGCGAGGCCGGGGCCGAACGCCAGCGCAACGCCGTGCTCGACCGGTGGTCCGGCGAGCAGCCGTTCGAGCACGAACATCAACGTCGCGGACGACATGTTCCCGTGATCGGCCAGCACGCTGCGCGACGGCGCGAGCGCGTCGCCGGGCAGTGCCAGCGCCTGCTCCACCGCATCGAGGATCGATCGGCCGCCGGCATGCACGGCCCAGCCGTCGATCGCGTGCGCGTCGCGACCGGCGGTGACGGTGGTGCGGAAGGCGTCGTCGTCCAACGCATCCGCAATCCGGCGCGGAACCTCGCCCGACAGGTGCATCGCGAAGCCAGTATCGGTGATCGCCCAGCGGATCAGCGCATCGCTGTCGGGCAGCGTTGCGGCGAACGGCGCGTCGAGCGCGAAGCCATGAGGTTCGTTCGTGACCAGGGCCGCGGCCGCACCGTCGCCGAACTGCAGCATCGCCAACAGCGGCTCCAGCGCGGTCGTCTCCTGCAAATGCAGCGTCGACAGTTCGCAACAGATCACCAATACGCGGGCATCGGGTTCGGAGCGCACCAGATGCCGGGCAGTGCGCAGCGCGGCGACCGCGGCATAGCAACCCATGAAACCGATCAGCAGCCGCTCGACCGATCCCGGCAGGCCGAGGGCCCGCGCGACGATCTGATCGAGACCGGGCGCGACGAAACCGGTGCAACTGGCGACGACCAGATGGGTGATGCCGTTTAAGTCGGCACGGTTCGCGAGGGCGGCGACGGCGTCGAGGCTGAGCGCCGGCGCGGCTTCTGCGTACAGCGCCATGCGGGCTGCCGTGCCGGGCATCGCCTCCGCATAGAAGCCCCCCGGTGAGACGGGGGACAGACCTTCCGCGGTGGGGGGCAGCACCGACCAGCGATGCCCGATGCCGGATCGCCGCGCCATGCGTGCGAATAGTCGCGCATCCTCGGCGGCGACGCGTGCGCCGGCCCAGTCGATGAAGGCGTGATGGATATCGTGCGGTGGCGTCGCCGTACCGACTGCGTTGAGATAGGCCGACACTGCGGGGTAAGCGGACACGGGCAAGCGGTTGCGACCTTCGATCAGCGGTGGCGCGGACCATCAGGAGGAACCGCGCACAACGTCAACGCATCAATCGCCCGCTTCGCTGCACAGGTTAGCACGCATCCGGTTCATCATCGTCATGATCGCCGCCAATGCCGAAGCGCTCCTCGACCAGGGCAATCGCGTGGCCGACATAGGCGGCCACGACATGCTCCTCGAGCTCTTCCAGCTTGATGCACGCGGCGCGGAGTTGGGTATGCACCCATTGCACATCCTGCCGACGATCGTTCGAAGCGACCAGACTATCCTCCTTGAAACCAGGTTACGGTAAGGTGCGCCAACATCACTTCAGCGATCGGTATACAACGGTCAAGCCAGCCTCAGTACTCCAATAGCTCGGCCGCGAAATTCATCCTAACATGTGTTTGGATTGTGGATGTAAAGCTATTACAATATGATCGAGATTGGTTCATCGTCTCAGCCGGAACCAATGCACGGGTTTTCCGTCTGAACGATGGGATCAATCGCTGATCGCACGACGGGGGGCTGGCCTGATGGAGCAGTATAGATTGTGAGCGACGCCTCGATCGTAGCCCTGATCAAGGACATGACGGCCAAACTGTCAGCAGTCGCCGACGAGTTCAGCATGCGCGCCGATCAGGTTCATACCGATCATCCCGCAACTCCTTTGAACGGTGCCACCGCCGCGCCGGTCCGGGAACCGATCACGGTCTGTCGGCGATTGCTGGAGGAACGCCGCCTCCGCCGTCGGCATCTGCCGGCCGACCTGTTCCACGAACCGGCCTGGGATATGTTGCTGGCGCTGTATGTCGCCGATCACGAACGCCGGATCATGAACGTAAAGACGCTGGTCGGCAGCGCGGATGCGCCGGTCACCACGTCGCAGCGCTGGATCGATCATCTCGCCAAGCTGGGGCTGATCGACCGGGTCACCGATCCGATCGACCGGCGGCGGATCGAAGTGTCGCTGAGCGATAGCGGACGCAAGGCGATCGAGGGCTATCTCGCGGCCATCGCCTGACGACCGCGCGGCCGCTTCACGCAGCCTCGCTTATTGGTGCGACCGACCGAAATCGGGGGCGGGATCGTCCTGCCCCTGTTCGATGATCGACCGGCGGATCGCGCGGGTGCGGGTGAACAGGTCGAACAGCGCATCGCCGTCACCCCAGCGGATTGCGCGTTGCAGCATCGTCACGTCCTCGGTCAGGCGCTGCAAGATCTCCAGCACCGCTTCCCGGTTGTTGAGGAACACGTCGCGCCACATCGTCGGATCGGATGCGGCGATGCGCGTGAAGTCGCGGAAACCGCCGGCGGAATATTTGATGACCTCCCCCTGCGTCACCTCTTCCAGATCGGAGGCGGTGCCGACGATCGAATAGGCGATCAGGTGCGGCACATGGCTGGTGACGGCGAGCACCAGATCGTGGTGGCGCGGCGTCATGATCTCCACGTTCGCCCCGAGGGCCTCCCAGAACGACCGGAGGCGAACGACGGCGGCTTCCGGCGTGGCGTCCTCCGGCGTCAGGATGCACCAACGGCCGCGGAACAGCGTCGCGAATCCCGATTCGGGGCCGCTATGCTCGGTGCCGGCAACGGGATGACCGGGAACGATCGTCGCGTCGGGCAAAACCGCGCGGAGAGCGGCGATCACGCTTTCCTTCGACCCGCCGACATCGCTGACGATCGCGTCGCCGGGCAGGTCGGCGGCGAACTCCGCCGCGACCGCGCCCATCGCACCGACCGGCACGCATAGCACCACGAGATCAGCGTCGATCACTGCCGCGCCGGCGCTGTCCGCGACATCGTCGCACAGGTCGATCCGCACTGCGGTCGCGCGCACATCCGGGTCGGCATCGTACCCGGTGACGCGCACGGTCGGCATCGTCGAGCGGACGCCGCGCGCGATCGAGGAGCCGATCAGGCCAAGCCCGACGATCGTGACGCGCGCGAACGGCAGCATCAGCCCGCCTTCTGGACCTCGGCGGCGAGCACGTCCGCCACCGCGCGCAGCTCGTGTTTGGTGCCGATCGTGATGCGCAGGCCGTGCGGGAGGCCCTGTCCGGGCAGCCAGCGCGTCGCGTAGCCGGCCGCCATCAGCGCGTGATAGGCGACCTCCGCGGTCAACGCGCCTTCGAACAGCACCAGCACGAAGTTCGCCTTGCTGGGCACCACGCGCAGGCCGATCGCCGTCATGGCGTCGGTGAACCAGTCGCGCCATTCGCGATTATGCTCGCGACTGCGGGTGACGAAGCCGTCGTCGCCGAGCGCCGCGATTGCCGCCCGCTGCGCGCCGATGCCGAACGCGAACGGCGCGCGGATGCGGTGCATGGCGTCGATGATCTCCGTGGAGGCATAGCCCCAGCCGATCCGCTCCGACGCGAGGCCGAAGATCTTGGAGAAGGTGCGCGTGACCAGCACGTTGGGTTGCGTGCGCGCCAGTTCGAGCCCGCCGTCGTCGTCCTCGGCTTCCAGATACTCGGTATAGGCCTGGTCGAGCACCAGCAGCACGTGGCGGGGGAGGCCGGCGTGCAGGCGCGCGATCTCGCCGCCGTCGGTGTAGGTGCCGGTGGGGTTGTTGGGGTTGGCGACGAAGACGACGCGCGTGCGCTCCGTCACCGCCGCGAGGATCGCGTCAACATCGGTCGCGTAGTCGCGGTCGGGCGCGATCACCGGCATGGCGCCGACGCGCCGCGTCGCGATCTCGTACACCGCGAAACCGTAGCGGACGTGGATGATCTCGTCGCCCGGTCCGGCGAAGGTGCCGGCGGCGAGGTGCAGCACCTCGTCCGATCCGGTGCCGTAGATCAGCCTGTCCGCCTCGACCCCGTAATGCGCTGCCAATTTGGCGCGAAGTTCGATTGCGGCGGCATCGGGATAGCGTTCGAGCTCGCTTGCCGCGCTGCGATAGGCGTCACGGGCGGCCTCGGGCGTGCCGAACGGGTTTTCGTTCGACGACAGCTTCACGACCTTGCGCCCGTCCTCGCTGGTGGCGCGACCGGGGACGTAGGGGGCGATGCCCAGAATCCACGGCTTGGGGGCAGGGGCGGCGGTGCTGCTGTCGGTCATCGCTTGCGCATAGCGAGCGTGGTCTTGCCCCGCCAGCCTGTGCGGACTAACCGGCGCAGCGTGGACGACCGCTACGGCCTTGCGCGCCGCGTGACGCTGCCGGGGCCGCTGCGGCTGGACGGCGGCGGGACGTTGGGCCCGATCGACATCGCGTACGAGACGTATGGCGAGCTGGCGGCGGACGGCGGCAACGCGATCCTGATCTGCCACGCGCTGACCGGCGACCAGCACGTCGCCTCCGCCCACCCCCGCACCGGCAAGCCCGGATGGTGGACGCGGCTGGTCGGGCCGGGCAAGCCGATCGATCCGGCGCGGCATTTCGTGATCTGTTCCAACGTGCTGGGCAGTTGCATGGGATCGACCGGGCCGGCGTCGATCGACCCGTCGACCGGGCAGCCCTGGGGCATGCGGTTCCCGGTCATCACGATCCGCGACATGGTGCGGGCGCAGGCGCTGTTGCTCGATCATCTGGGCGTCGGACGACTGATGGCGGTGGTCGGCGGATCGATGGGCGGGATGCAGGCGCTGTCTTGGCCGGCGACGTTCCCGGAGCGAGTCGCGGCGGCGGTGGTGATCGCCTCCACGGCACGCCATTCGGCGCAGAACATCGCGTTCCACGAAGTCGGGCGGCAGGCGATCATGGCCGACCCGAACTGGCAGGGCGGCGAGTATCATCGGGGCGATCCGCCGTCTGCCGGGCTGGCCGTGGCGCGGATGGCGGCGCACATCACCTATCTGTCGGAAGCGGGGCTGACCGAGAAGTTCGGGCGCAAATTGCAGGCGCGCGCCAACCAGCCGGAGGGGGCGAAGGGTTTCGGTTTCGACGCGGACTTTCAGGTCGAGAGCTATCTGCGGCATCAGGGGTTGAGCTTCGTCGACCGGTTCGACGCCAATTCCTACCTCTACATCACCCGGGCGCTGGATTATTTCGATCTGGCGGAGGAGCATGGCGGCTTGCTGGCGAATGCGTTCCGCGCGACGGCGGCGCGGTTCTGCCTCGTCAGCTTCGATACCGACTGGCTGTATCCGACCGCCGACTCGCGCACCATCGTCCACGCGCTCAACGCCGCCGGTCGCGCGGTCAGCTTCGTGGAGCTGTCGAGCCCCTACGGCCATGACGCGTTCCTGCTCGACAGCCCCGAACTGAACCGCGTGGTCGACGGATTCCTGCGGGGTGGACGGTGAGTCTCAGGCCCGATCTGGCGATCATCGCGCAGCATGTGGCGCGGGGAGCAAGGGTGCTGGACGTCGGCTGTGGCGACGGGGCGCTGATGGCGAGCCTGCGCGACGAGCGGGGGGCGGACGTGCGTGGGCTGGAGATCGATCCGACCAACGTCGCCGCCGCGGTCGCGCGGGGGTTGGCGGCGGTGCAGGGGGATGCGGATGTTGACCTGGAAGGTTACCCCGACGCCAGTTTCGATTATGCGATCCTGAGCCAGACGTTGCAGACGACGCGCAACCCGCATCTGGTGCTGGACGAGTTGTTGCGGATCGGACGACGCGCGATCGTCAGCTTTCCGAACTTCGCGCACTGGCGCGTGCGGCTGTCGTTGCTGTGGGGCGGGCGGATGCCGGTGACGTCGCTGCTGCCGGAAGAGTGGTACGACACGCCCAACATCCACCACGTGACGATCGACGACTTCCGGGCGTTCCTGAACAAGCGCGGCGTGGCGGTGGAGGAGGCGTGGTTCCTGGCGCGGGGTACGCGACGGGCGGCGGCGGGAGCCAACCTGCTGGCGGAACACGCGGTATTCCTGTTGCACCGCGAGGAACTATGATCCAGATCAAGCGTTTGCCCACTCCGAACCTGCTGGACATGGTATGAGCAAGACCGCGCTGATCGTCGAAGACGAAATTTTCGTCGCCCTGGATCTGGAACGCATCCTGACGGATGCCGGCTACCGGGTCTGCGCGATCGCAGCGGATCGGCAGGAAGCGCTGGACGCCGCCTCCGAGTGCGCCTTCGCGTTCGTCGACGTCAATCTTCGGGATGGGCCGACCGGGCCCGAGATCGCGCGCCGGATCGCTGCCGACTACGGCGTGAAAGTGGTGTTCGTGACCGCCAATCCGGCGCAGATCGGTGCCAGCGACTCTGCATTGGGATTCGTGCGGAAGCCGTTCAGCGAGTCCGCCATCTTAGCAGCCGCCGCGATGGCCGCCGGCGACACGATGGTTGCCAACGATCAGGTGCAGCCGCTCGCCGCGGCGGGATAATCGTACGAAGCGGCGTGGGTCGCGCGGATGATGCGCCGCTAGGATCAGAGTTGGATCGGAGCCCATCCTGGCCACAGCCGGGGTGGGCTTTTGATATGGAAGCCTGATAGCTCGGGATGGAGCGGCCCGCTCGTTTCCCTGCTGACGGAGGTTGGCGTGGGATTCTCTACAAGTGACCTGCTTGCGGAAAAGCCCTATTCCAGTCCGTCCCCCTAAAGGGGAGGGGGCAGATAAAATCTAGCGGTCAGTGCCGCGCGCGGTGATCCTGATGCGGCATCTTGTCGCGGCTGAGGGCGGCGGCGGGGATTTCGACCGTAACGACGAGACCCTCGGGACGCCAGTCCCTGGCGACCGTTCCACCAAGCTGCCGTACCGCGCTGAGTTCGATCAACTGACTGCCGAAGCCGGAATGGACACCCGGATCGACGACGACGGGACCGCCCCGCTCGCGCCACGTCATCATGACCAGATCGTCGCGGTTCTCGACCTCGACGACGACGTGGCCGCCCTCGATCGACAGGGCACCGTACTTGGTCGCATTGGTTGCGAGTTCGTGGAACAGCAGCGCCAACGGAGTCGCCGAGCGGTCGTCGATCGACACCATTTCGCCGGACACCGCGATCCGCTCCTCGTTCGCGCCGCTATAGGGGCTGAACAGGTCCTGGAGCAGGCCGTGCAAACTGTCCTGACGCGATGCCGGGCGTGACTGGGCGCTGTGTGGGCGGACGAAGTCGTGCGCGCGGCCGAGCGCGGTGATGCGTTGGCGCAGATCCGTCGCGGCGGGCGCGAATTCCGGACGCGCGCGCGCAGCGAACCCGACGAGACCGGCGATCACCGCGAAGATGTTCTTGATGCGGTGCGACAGTTCCTGGCTGATGATCTCCCGCTCATCCAGCGCCATCTTCTGTTCGTGGATGTCGGTGCAGGTGCCGAACCAGCGGACGATGACATGGTCGCCGTCGCGGATCGGCAAGGCCCGCCCGAGAACCCAGCGATAGGTGCCGTCGAAATGTTTCAGCCGGTATTCGATGTCATAGGGATCGCCCGTTTCGAGGCTGTGGCGCCACACCGACCAGGCGCGATCCTGATCGTCGGGATGAAAGATGTCGTTCCACGCCTCGCCATCGGTCGACCCCTGCGGCACGCCGGTGAATTCATACCAGCGCGCGTTGTAGTAATCGTGGAAGCCGTCGGGCAGCGTCGACCAGACCATCTGCGGCATCGTGTCGGCCAGAGTCCGGAACCGCTGCTCGCTATCCTCCAGCGCCTGACGCGACAGCGCCTCCGCCTCGCCCTGCTCGCGCGAGGTGCGGCGATCGTCCAGCCGTGCCATCGCCGCTTTCGCCAGCAGCGCCAGCCCTTCGCGCTGAAGAGGGGTCAGGCCGAGCGGACGGGCAACGGTGTCGATGACGCAAACGGTACCGAGAACGACGCCCTCGCCAGAGAGCATCGGCGCGCCGGCATAGAAGCGGACATAGGGATCGCCGGTGACCAGCGGGTTGCCTGCAAAGCGCGGGTCCCGCGTCGCGTCGACGACTTCGAAGATGTCGGGCCCGCCGAGCGCGTGTGCGCAGAACGAAATGTCGCTGGGCGTACGGTCCTGATCGATGCCCGTGCGCGCCAGGAACTGCTGAAACTCCGCCTCGACCAACGTCACCAGCGCGACCGGCGTGTCGCAAAGCCGCGCGGCGAAGCCGACAATGTCGTCCAGCGCACCCGCCTCGCGCAAATCGCCGGTGTCGTAGGACGCGAGAACGCGCGTCCTACGATCGTCGCAAAGGATGGATTTGTCGAAGCTCATGCCGATCAGAACGGCACGTCGTCATCGAGATCGTCCGCGAAGCCACCGCCCTGACCGAAGCTGCCGCCGCGTGCGCCGCCGCCACCACCGGACGCGCCTCCGGCTCCGCCACCGCTCGCGCCGCCCGATCGACCGCCACCATAGCCACCGCCCGAGGACGAACCACCGCCGCCCCAATCATCGTCACCGCCGCCGCTACGGCCGCCACCGGCACCGCCGCCTGCCCCGCCGCCTGCACCGCCACCGGCGCCGTCGAGCATCGTCAGGACGCTGTTGAACCCTTGCAGCGTGATCTCGGTCGAATAGCGGTCCTGACCTTGTTGGTCCTGCCACTTCCGCGTGGTCAGTGCGCCCTCGATATAGACCTTGGATCCCTTGCGGAGGTATTTTTCCGCCACGTTCGCAAGACCTTCGTTGAAGACCTTGACCGTGTGCCACTCGGTCTTCTCCTTGCGCTCGCCGGAATTGCGGTCCTTCCACGATTCCGATGTCGCGATGCGCAACTCGACGACCTTGCCACCGTTCTGGAACGAGCGGCTTTCGGGGTCGCGCCCCAGGTTGCCGACCAGAATGACCTTGTTGACGCTGCCCGCCATCTTCTTCCCTCGTCAGAGGCCGACGGCAACCGCCAGCCAGTATGTCGCGCCGGCCATGACATAGGCGGCGACGAAAAGGTAGCCGACCATGAAGGCGGGCCACTTCCATCCATTCGTCTCCCGCCGGGTCACGGCGATCGTCGAGATGCACTGCGGCGCGAACACGAACCACATCAGGAACGCCAGCGCGGTCGGAAGGCTCCAGCGGCCGCGGAGCCGGTCGGATATCGCACGCGTACCCGATTCGCCCTCCGCATCGTCGATCGCGTAGACGGTGCCGATCGCGGACACCGCGACCTCGCGCGCGGCCATCGCCGGCAGCAGCGCCAAGGCGATGTCGCGGTTGAAGCCGATCGGGGCGACGACCGTCTCGATGCCGTTGCCGATGCGGCCGGCAATCGAATAATCGACCGGGCTGATATTGCTGCCCGGTGGCGGTTTGGGGAAGCTGAGCAGCAGCCACAGCACCACCGTCGTCGCGGCGATGATCGTGCCGGCGCGCTTCAGGAAGATCATCGCGCGCGTCCACAGGCCGATGCCGATATCCTGCCAGCGCGGCCACTGGTATTTGGGCATCTCCATCATGAAGCCCGACGATGCGCCCTTGGTGACGGTGCGGCGGAGCAGCAGCGCGGCGACGTAGGCACCGGCGACCCCCATCACGAGCAGGCCGAACATGACGAGCCCCTGGAGGCGCACGAACGGCAACACCTGGATGTTGGGGATCATCGCGCCGATGATGAGCGTGTAGACCGGCCAGCGCGCGCTGCACGTCATCAGCGGGGCGATGAGAATCGTGGTCAGCCGGTCCTTCTCGTCCTCGATCGTGCGTGTCGCCATGATGCCGGGGACGGCGCAGGCGAAGCTCGACAGCAGCGGGATGAACGCACGGCCGGACAGGCCGACGGTCGCCATCAACCGGTCCATCAGGAACGCGGCGCGGACCATGTAGCCCGACGCCTCCAGCACCAGAATGAAGAGGAACAGGATCAGGATCTGCGGCAGGAACACGATGACCGCACCTACGCCGGCGATCAGGCCGTCGGTCACCAGCGATCGCCAGAAGCCGTCGGGTGCCGTCTCGCGGACCCAACCCTCCAGCCCGCCGAACGCCACGTCGATCATGTCGGCGGGGGTGGCCGCCCAGCTGAACACCGCCTGGAACATGACGAACAGGATCGCGACGAGCAGCAGCGGGCCGACGACCGGATGCAGCGCGACCGCGTCGAGCCAGTGCGCCCAGCGGCGTGCGGGTGTTTCCGACACCGTTGCCGCCGCCGCGATCGTGCGGGCGCGGCGTTGCAGGACGACGATGTTCTCCTCGACCCGGTCCACGGCCGGCACCGGATGGCCGCCGAGCAGTGGCGACAGCTTCGCGCGCAGTTCGTCCAGCCCGCGACGGCGCACTGCGACGGTGGAGACGACGGGGACGCCGAGTTCGCGCTCCAGCACGGCCGGATCGAGGACGAGGCCGTCGCGCTCCGCCAGATCGATCATGTTCAGCGCGACGATAACGGGGACGCCGAGCGCAATCAGCTGCAACGTGAAGCGCAAGTGATTGTCGAGATTGGCGGCATCGACCACCACCACCAGCGCGTCCGGCAGGCGTTCGAAGCCGCCGCGCCCGGTCACGACATCGCGCGTGACGCGCTCGTCGGGGGAGGAGGGATCGAGGCTGTATGCGCCAGGCAGGTCGACCAGTTCGATCGGGCGACCATCGTCCAGCACCATGCGGCCCGAATGCCGTTCCACCGTGACGCCGGGATAATTGCCGACCTTTTGCCGGGCACCCGTCAGGGCGTTGAACAGCGCGCTCTTGCCGGCATTGGGATTACCGACCAGCGCCACCAGGGGCGCGGCATGCACCGGGCGATGTTCGATGGCTGGTCAGCCGGCGAGCGGCGCGACGTGGATGCTGGCGGCGACGGCGCGGCGCAGCGCCACCGTCATCCGGCCGATCCGGCACGCGATCGGTCCGCCGCCGATCGACGCGCGGTGCAGCACCTCGACCCCGACACCCTCGTCGAAGCCCAGTTCTCGCAACCGGCGCGCCTCGGGATCGGCGAGGCGCGTCCAGTCGATCGCGGCGATCAACGCCCGGCGATGACGGGGAAGGGTATCGAGGCGGTCGGGAACCATGACTCGCCACATAGAAGGCCTGCGATTGATTATCAATAACCTCGTCGGCGAGGCGGGACCGGCCGCAAGGGAATCGCGGCCGGTCCCGTGGGTCATCCGAGGGTGACGACGGCATGCGTCCTGCGCCGGCGCAGCGCACCACCCGCGGCACCGATTCCGACGATCATCATCGCCCAGCTGGCCGGTTCCGGCACCGCCGCCACGTCGCCGAGCCGGATGTTGTCGAACTGCACGAACCCGCTCGACCCGGCGCGCGGCGTGAAGCTGAACGACAGCAGCGGCGACAGGTCGAAGGTCAGGACATTCGGCGTCAGGCGCTGCCCGGCGAAATTGTCGAGGACATAGGTCTGCGCGCGACTGGAGCCGTCGGCAAAGGCGAAGGTGAAATCGACATCCATCGTCACCGGCCCGAAGCCGCTGAAGTTGCCGTAATTGTTGGCCATCGTCAGTTCGTCGAGCACGAACGCCGCGCCATCGACGCGGGCGACGGTGACGACCGCGCCGCCGAGCTGGTTGGTCAGCGCCGCGCCGGTGCGGTCGAGGCTGGTGAGCGTCGTACCGGTCGTCACGAAGCAGGCACCGTTGTTCGCGGGGCAGCGATCGGCGGAGACGCGGAAGCCATCCTCCACCCACGGGCCATAGACATAGCCGGTGCGGCCGTTGCGACCGCGGGCGGCATCGAAGTCGAGAACGGCGGCGGCGGCGGCGGGAGCGGCGCTGCCGGCCAGCAGCGCGATGGCCGCGATGCGCTTCATCATCAGACGTTATCCTTTGAATCGGAACGATAAATCGGTCCGGTCGCGCTAGACGGCCAAGATGACAGCGCCGTTACATTGCGGCATGCCCATCGCGGAAAACGACAGCGCCCCTGCCGCGATCAGACGGCGGGGTAGCGCAACCGGCCGATGAAGCGGGACAGGCTGGGGCGGTGCTCGGTACGCTTCAGGAAGCCGGCCTTGGCCTTTTCGAAGCGCATGATGCCGTCGATGCGGCGATCGAGGAAAGCCCGCGTGTCGGCATGGCCCTCACTCTCGTCGTTGAGGAAGACGGTCACGGTGGCACCGTAGACGCCGAGCAGGATCGTGCGCTTCGTATAGTGATTGTAATCGGTGGCGGTGTCGCCGGCGAGACGCCAGATCGCATCGACGCTGCGCCAGCCCAGCTTCGCGGCGCGGGCGACGTTCTGCGGCATGGCGAGGATCGTCAGCGCGCGGCGCAAGGCCTCCCGGTCCGGGGCGAGGATCGTCAGCCGCGCCTCGACCAGCGCGGCGATGCGGGCGCGGATCTTCATCGTCGCGAGCGCTTCGGGTGGCAGCATCTCCGCCATCCGCCGGTCGATGGTCGCGAACCACGCGTCGATCATCTCCACTGCGCTGACGCCGCGGTCGCCGGCGAACGCCAGCGTCGCGATGTCCGGATCGACGCCGTTGCCTTCGGCCGCCATCGCCAGCGCCGCTTCGCTCCACCCGTCGAACGCGGCATTGGCGGCGATCGCGGGCGCCAGTTCGAGGCGCAGCTCGTCCAGCGTCGGATCGGCCGGTGCGGCGTGCGGCTCAAGCGTGGTGGGATCGGCGATCATGCTATGCTCCTCGGCTCCTGCACATGAGGGCTGACCGGCTCCGGTGCAACCACGGGCCGGCGGCGGACCAGCACGAGCGCGGCGGCAACCATCGCGATGCCGATCCAGTCGACGGCACCGAGCCGCTCGCCATAGATCAGCCAGCCGATCGTCGCGGCGACCACCGGCTGGATCAGCAAGGTGATGCCGACCATCAACGGCGACGCCTTGCCGAGTGCGAAGATCATGCATCCCTGGCCCAACACCTGACTGACGAGCGCGAGCCCCAGCAGCGGACCCCACGCGGTCGGCATCACCGTCTCCCCCAACGCGACGGCGAAGATCAGCAGCGGCACGATGCTGGCGATCGTCGACAGGGCCAGCGCCGGCATCGGCGGCACATGCTCCCGCACGCCCGCCATGATGATGAAGTAGACGGCGTAGAGCAGGCCCGCGGTCAGGCAGAGCGCGTCGCCGACCAGATTGGCGGGATCAAGATCGTAGGACCGGCCGAGCAGCAGCAGCGCCCCCGCCCCGGCCAGCGCGAGCGCGAACCCCTGCGTCCGGCTGGGCCATGTGCGCACGACGATGAAGCCGTAGATCGGGAAGATGAAGGTGGCGCAATTGCCCAGCAGCGTCGCGTTCGCGAGCGTGGTGCGCATGATGCCGAGGTGCCAGCTGCCGAGATCGCCGGCGAACGCCACGCCCGCGAGGATCAGGATCGTCCACCGCTTCGGAGTCATCATCGGGGCGGCGTCGGTCAGCTGGCCCCGTCCCGCCACTGCGAGGACGACGAGCAACGGCGCCGCCAGCGTGATCCGCCAGAAGCCGGCCGCGACCGGACCGGTATCGGCCATCCGCACGAAGAGCGGGCCGAAGGCGAGCGCGACGTTGCCCACGATCAGGGCGAGGAACGCAAGCGCGGAGCCGGTGCGGGGAGCGGGCGTGATGCCTCTCGCCTCCGATTCCGCCATAGTATCGGCCTGCAGGGGATCGATGCTTTGCAGGGGACCAGTTTTTCTTGGGCGGTCCGATGCGGGCATGAGGCGCTGTAGCGTCCTATCTGTTGACGCAACAGCCTTTGAAACAGGAGTTTCCATGCCCGAACTATTCGACCCGATCGATCTGGGTGCGATCCACGCCGCGAACCGTGTGCTGATGGCGCCCCTGACCCGCGGTCGGGCGGATCGCGATGCCGTACCGACGCCGATCATGGCGCAATATTACACGCAGCGGGCGAGCGCGGGCCTCATCATCTCCGAAGCGACCGGAATCAGCCGCGAGGGGCTGGGCTGGCCCTTCGCACCCGGTTTGTGGTCGGACGAGCAGGCGGCGGCCTGGAAGCCGATCACCGACTCGGTCCACGCGGCAGGCGGCAAGATCGTCGCGCAATTGTGGCACATGGGCCGGCAGGTGCACTCGTCGGTGACGGGTAGCCAACCGGTGTCGTCGTCGGCGACCAAGTCGGACGGCACGGTCCATACCTATGACGGGAAGCAGGCGTTCGAGACGGCGCGGCCTCTCGATGTGTCCGAGTTCCCGCGGCTGCTCGACGATTACGAACGGGCGACGCGAAACGCGATCGCGGCCGGATTCGACGGCGTGCAGATCCATGCGGCGAACGGCTATCTGATTGACGAATTCCTGCGCGACAACGCGAACTTCCGCGACGACCGCTATGGCGGCAGCCCGGAGAACCGGGTGCGCCTGTTGCGCGAGGTTACCGAGCGCGTGGCGTCGATCGCGGGTGCGGACCGGACGGCGGTGCGCCTGTCGCCCAACGGCAATTCGCAGGGCGTCGACGACAGCAACCCGGCGTCGGTGTTCGGTCCGGCGGCAAAGGCGCTGTCGGAGGTCGGCATCGCGTTTCTCGAACTGCGCGAGCTCGGCCCCGACGGTACCTATGGCGCGACCGATGCGCCGAAGCAGTCGCCGCTGATCCGTCAGATGTTCGACGGGCCGCTGGTCCTGAACTCCGACTTCACCAGTCGGGCGCAGGCGCAGGCGGTGCTGGATTCGGGCGCGGCGGACGCGATCGCGTTCGGGCGGACGTTCCTCGCCAATCCGGACCTGCCGGTGCGGCTGCGTCACGATGCTCCGCTCAACCCGATCGATCCCAAGACGCTGTATAGCCAGGGGCCGGAGGGGTATATCGACTATCCCGCGCTGGTAACCGAGGCGGCGTAGCGCCTGTCGCCGTTTCGACCCGGAGCTTTGGTGGCTTCGGGTCGAGCGCAGCCTCAACCTCTCCCGGCGGAGGCCGGATCCAGTTTCGACGAGCTTGGTGAGATTCACTGCCCGTGCGGCAACTGGACCCCGGCCTTCGCCGGGGTGGATGGTTGAAAGCGCCGTGGCGCTCCTGCGACCGCTCACTTCAACCCCCGCGGGCGACGATCCCGTCGAGCCACCGGGTGATGCCGTCGCGGGCCGGTTTGCGCACACCCTTGTTGAACAGCGCGAACGGGATGGCGAGCAGCCACGGCGTCGCCACCGCGGCGGCGATGAACGCGAACAGGGCGAACAGCGCCACGATCTTCACCCGGCCGATCGTCGCGGCACTGACGCTGTCGAGCCGGATCGTGCGTGGTCCTTTCGCGTCGTAGAAGGTGCGCGTGGTGATCTCGCCGCCGCCGTCGAAGCGCATCTGGCGGGGGAATAGTTTAGGCGCGGGTACCGGGTCGACCGGTGCGGCGCGGGTGTCGATCACTTCGAGCCGGCGACCCCGCTCGACGACGCGGTAGCGGGGTGGGGGTGGTTCGCTCATCGTCCTGCGCGAGTGGCGCGCCACGTGGCGGCGGACTGGCCCCAGGCATCGACGCGGAACGCTTCGAGCGGCGGCGGCAGGCTGACCGGGCCGCCATTGGTCGCGCCCAGTCGTTGTGCGAGCCGGATCGAGGCGTGATTGTCCGGATCGATCGTGTGGATCACGTGCGTCCAGCCGAGCACGTCCACAGCATAGTCGATCGCGGCCACCGCGGCTTCATAGGCATAACCTTTGCCCGCAAAGGCGGGCGCGACGCCCCAGCCGACCTCCGTTCCGGGCCAGCCGTCGGGCTGGTGTGGGCCGATGCGTCCGACCCATGCGCCGGTCGCGCGTTCGACGACGGTGAACATGGAGAAGCCGCGGATGGTCCACGCGCCCGCCATGCCGCACAGCGAGCGCCATGCGACGCTGCGCGCCTGCACGCCACCGAGGAAGCGCATCGTGTCGGGATCGGCGTGGAAGGCGACCCACGGCTCCAAATCCTCTGCCGCCAGCGGCCTGAGCATCAGGCGCGGGGTGAAGAGGATCGGGCCGCCGGTCATCCCGCGTCAGCCGCCGAAGCGCTCGCGCACGTCGAGCAGGGCGAGCGCCGCCTTTGCCGCCTCGCCGCCCTTGTCCTTTTCGTCGGGGCGGGCACGGGTCAGCGCCTGCGCCTCGTTCTCGACCGTCAGGATACCATTGCCGATGGCGAGTCCGTCCATCGTCAGCGCCATGATGCCGCGCGCGCTTTCGCCCGCGACGATCTCGAAATGATAGGTCTCGCCGCGGATGACGACACCGATCGCGACGAAGCCGTCATAGCGGTCCGTCTCCGCCGCCAGCGCGATGGCGGCGGGAATCTCCAGCGCGCCGGGTACCGACACCGTTTCGTGCGTGTGGCCGGCTGCCTCGATCGCGGCGCGTGCGCCGGCGACCAGCAGGTCGTTGAGATGGTCGTAGAAGCGCGCCTCGACGATCAGGATATGGGCCAAGCTATCAGTCCTCGATGCGCCGCTCGCCGACGATCGACAGGCCGTAACCGTCGAGCCCGACAAGGGTGTGGTGGGTGTTCGTGAGCAGGATCATGTCATGCACGCCGAGTTCCGCCAGGATCATTGCGCCGACGCCGTAGTCGCGCAGTTCCTCCATCGGCACCTCGACCTGCTCGCCCGCCTGTCGCCGGACGGCGGTGGTGAAGGCATCGGCGCGCTGGCGGTTGATGAGGACGATGACGCCCGATCCGGCTTCGGCGATCATCTCCATCGATCGCTGGAGCAGGCCGCCGCGTGCCGACTCCTCGCCGAAGATGTCGCCGTAAGGGGACAAAGCGTGCATCCGCACCAGCACCGGCTGCGACGGGTCGATCCGCCCCTTGACCAGCGCCACCTGCTCGGTGCCCGTCGCGGTGTTGCGATAGGCGCGGGTGGTCCATTCGCCACCCCAGCGGCTGGTGAACTTCGCCTCCGCCTTTTTCTCGACGAGATGGTCGTAGCGGCGGCGATAGGCGATCAGGTCGCGGATCGTGCCGATCTTCAGGCCGTGCAATTGCGCGAACGACACCAGGTCGTCCATCCGCGCCATCGTCCCGTCCTCGTTCATGATCTCGCAGATCACGCCGGAGGGATTGAGCCCGGCGAGACGCGAGACGTCGACGGCCGCTTCGGTATGGCCGGCGCGTACCAGCACGCCGCCGTCGCGCGCGACCAGTGGGAAGACGTGGCCGGGCGTCACGATGTCGGCCGCGCCCTTCGTGCCGTCGATCGCCACGGCAATCGTGCGCGCGCGGTCGGCGGCGGAGATGCCCGTCGTCACGCCCTCGCGGGCCTCGATCGAGACGGTGAAGGCGGTCTCGTGACGGGTGCCGTTGTTGCGGCTCATCAGGTCGAGGCCGAGTTCGTCGACGCGGCGCTTGGCCATCGCGAGGCAGATCAGACCGCGGCCGTGGCGGGCCATGAAGTTGATCTTTTCGGGCGTCGCCATCTGCGCGGGGATGACGAGGTCGCCCTCGTTCTCGCGATCCTCGTCATCGACGAGGATGAACATGCGGCCGTTGCGCGCCTCGTCGATGATCTCCTCGGGCGAGGACAGGAAGGCGTGGCGGAGGCGCGCCAGCTCCGGATTAGCGGCCACGATAATGCTCCATCCGTTGCAGGTAGCGCGCCAGCACGTCGATCTCGATGTTGACGGTGTCGGCCACGGTCAGGGCGCCGAGCGTCGTCGCGGCCTGCGTATGCGGAATGACGTTGACGCCGAACTCGGTCGCGTCCGCCGCGTCGGTGACGGCGTTGACGGTCAGCGACACGCCGTCGACCGTGATCGAGCCTTTGGTGGCGAGGAAGGGTGCGAGGGCGGGCGGAACCGAGAACAGGATGCGCTTGGAATCGCCGTCGGGTTCGACCGAGACGATATGCGCGACACCGTCGACGTGACCGGTGACGATGTGGCCGCCGAGTTCGTCGCCCAGCTTCATCGCGCGTTCCAGGTTCAGCGTGCGACCTTCGCGCCACTGATCGGCGGTGCGGGCGATCGTTTCCCCGGACACGTCGACCGCGAACCAGCCGGGACCCTTGTCGACCACCGTCAGGCAGACGCCCGAACAGGCGATCGACGCGCCCAGATCGACGGTGCCGGTGTCGTAGGCGGTCGCGATCCGCACGCGCGCGTCGCCGCGATGCTCCACGGCCTCGATCGTGCCGATGTCGGTGATGATGCCGGTGAACATGGACCCTCGTCTATCTGGCGCGCTCGTAGACTTCCAACCGGTCGCTGCCAAGCGCACGCGCATCGTAGAGCCGCCAGCGGCCATGCGCGTCGCCCAGATCGGACAGGCCGACATCGGTGACGGCCGGGCGACCGCCGCCGATCAGGATCGGCGCGCGGTAGAGCAGCAGCCGGTCGACAAGGTCATGGCGCAGGAAGGCGGCGGCGGTGGCGGCACCACCCTCCACGAACAGATGGTCGCCGGGAAGGTCGCCGATGGCGTCAGGAGCAGCGATGACGCTGTCGCCGGTCGTGGCCGCGGACAGGATGAACCGGCGCGGCGAGCGGTCCTCCAGTCCCCGCAGGCGGACGTCGAGCTTCGGCGCGTCGGCATCCTGCGTGCCGCGGCCGACCAGGATCGTTTCGTGCCGGCTGCGTTCGAGGTGGACGTGCGCGCGGGCTTCGGGGCCGGTGATCCAGCGGCTTTGCCCCGATGCGGTCGCGATCATGCCGTCGAGCGAGGTCGCGAGCTTCAGCGTGACGAACGGGCGGTCGAGCGTGTGCCGGGTCAGGAAGCCGGCCATCGTCCGGCGGGCACCGGCCGCGCCGGTTCCGACATCGACGATGATGCCTGCGCTGCGCAGGCGGGCAAAGCCGGCCCCGGCAGTGCGGGGGTCGGGGTCCTCGATCGCACCGACCACGCGCATGACGCCGGCCGCGACGAGCAGGTCGCTGCACGCGGGGCCACGCGGCGACACATGCGCGCAGGGTTCGAGCGTGACGTAGCAAGTCGCGCCGCGCGACTCTGTGCCGGCCTGCGCCAGTGCCGCAGCTTCGGCGTGGGGGCGTCCTCCTGCCGCGGTCCAGCCGCGGCCGATGACACGACCGGCTTTGACGATGACGCAGCCGACATTGGGGTTGGGGGCAGTGCGCCCCCGCGTCCGCTCCGCCAGCGTCAGCGCCGCCGCCATCCAGCGCGCGTCGGCGTGGGTCAGATGCCCCAGCCCTTCAGCTTGTCGTCCAGGCGCTTGAACGACGCGCGCTTCTCCGCCTCCGCATCGGCCTGCGCCTTCAGGGCGGCGGCCTTGATCGGCGCGTCGATCTTTTGCTGGGCGACGATCTCCGCATCGGTGCGGTTCTCCGGCCATTGTTCGACATAGACGATGTCGCGCTTGTACGTCGGGTCGACGCGGCTGTCGTGCGCGAAGGCGTAGATGAAGAAGCCGGTGATGAGCATCGACGCGACGAGGAACGCGAGATCGATCCGCGTGCGCGTGGCGAGGAAGGCACGGAGATCGCGGATCGCGCTCACCGGCGACATGCGGGAAAAGAACTGCATCTGGAGAAAATAGGCCCGTTGGCGCGCAGTTGCCAGTGGTGTCGTTCCTCTCGTGCTCTCGCAGCGGCGGGAGCACGAGAGGGGCGGGTCAGTCCTCCATCCGGAACGTCACGGTCATCACCCGCCACGCCGCCTCGGCGACGCCGTCGCGGGTGCCGGCGCGGAAGCGCCAGCGCGACAGGGCGCGTTGTTCGGTGACGCGGAAGAACGCGTCGCTGCTCGCACTGACCCGCTCGACCTGTTTGACGCGACCATCCGCGCCGACGAGCACGCGCACCGTGACCTTGCCCTCGTTGCCGAGACGGCGTTCGGACGGGGGATAGTCGGGCTGGAAATCGCCGGCGTAGCGCGAATCGACGGCAGGCCCGACGATCAGTGGCGGAGGCAGCGGCTTGGGTTCCGGGACCGCCTCCGTCGCGGTGCCCGTGCCGGGCTGGGCGTTGTAGGGGAGCGGCGGCAGGGGATCGACGGTGCCGGTCAGGGGCGAGTCGATCGGCGTCTCGACGATCGGTTTCGGCGCATCCAGTGGCGGCGCCGGGCGAGGTTCCGCGCTGACCCGTGGATCGGCCGGCTTGGGCTCGGGGGGTGGGGGCGGGTCGATCGGTCTGAAGATCGTGACGAGCGGTGGATCGGCGGTCGGGCGTCCCGTCACGATCGGCGCGGCAACCATGAGTGCCGCGATGACCGCCGCGTTGATCCCGATCGCCGCCGCAAGGCCGCCGGGGTTGAACCGGGCACGCGCAGGCCCGCCATAACGATCCGCATACATCAGCAACGCTCCTTCACCAGAGTGACAAGGTGCGAGTCGGCCAACCGCATGAAGGATGTTACATCATATCGTAACCGGTGCAAGCGCCGGTTTCATTGCGTTATGCGCCTATTCCAGCGTCAGCCGGGCCAGCGCGCGCTCCCGCCCGATCAGCGGCAGCAACGCCGCCATGTCGGGCCCGTGGTCGAGGCCGGTCAGCGCCCGTCGCAGTGGCAGGAACAGCGTCTTGCCCTTGCGGCCAGTCGTCGCCTTCAACGCGCCGGTCAGCGCGTGCCAGGGATCGGTAGCCCAGTCGATCGTCGCGGCGACCTGCGCGGCATCGGCCAGATAGGCGCGGTCGTCCGCGTCGAGATCGAGCACGGCGATCGGTCCTTCCACGACCCCCCACCAGTCGGCGGCGTCCTTGACCGCACTCAGGTTCGGGCGGACCGCGTTCCATGCCGCGGCGTCCATGCCCGCCGGCAATCGGTCAGCGACCTCCTCGTACGGCAAGGTGTGCAGGATCTTGGCGTTCAGTTGCGCGAGTTCCGCCTCGTCGAACCGTGCCGGCGCACGACCGAAGCGGGCGAAGTCGAACGTCGCGATCAGCGCGGCGTCGTCGATTGCCTCGACCGGGTCGCTGGTGCCGAGCCGCGCGAGCAGGGCACGGATCGCCTGCGGCTCGATGCCCTCCGCACGAAAATGATCGAGGCCAAGCGCACCAAGCCGCTTCGACAATTTGCCCTCGCTGCCGGTCAGCAGCGCCTCGTGCGCGAAGGCGGGCGGGGGCGCGCCCATCGCGTCGAACATCTGCAATTGCAGTGCGGTGTTCGACACGTGATCCTCGCCACGAACGACATGAGTCACGCCCATCTCCACATCGTCGATCGCGGAAGGCAGCATATACAGCCACGATCCGTCGGCGCGGCGGACGACGGGGTCGCTCATCGTCACCGGATCGAAGCGCTGCGGCCCGCGGATCAGATCGTCCCACGTGATCGGCGCAGCGTGGTCCAGCCGGAAGCGCCAGTGCGGCGTAATGCCATCCGCCTCCAGCGCCGTGCGCTGGTCGTCGGTCAGCGTCAGGGCGGCGCGGTCGTAGACCGGCGGCAGGCCGCGGCCGAGCAGGATCTTGCGCTTCAGGTCCAGTTCCTGCGCCGTCTCATAGGCCGGATAGACGCGCCCCGCCGCGACCAGCGCGTCGAACCGCGCCTGATACAGCGCGAATCGTTCCGACTGGCGGACCTCCGCATCGGGTGTCAGGCCGAGCCAGCCGAGATCGCTGCGGATAGCATCGACGAAACGCTCCTCGCTCCGCTCCGCATCGGTGTCGTCGATGCGCAGCAGGAAGCGTCCGCCGTTCGCCCGTGCCCACATGAAGTTATGCAATGCGGTGCGGATGTTGCCGACATGCAGGCGGCCGGTGGGCGAGGGGGCGAAGCGCGTGACGATCATGCTGCGCGCTCTAGGTCGCACGCGACCCTGGGCCAAGAACATTGCATCCATGTTGCACGGGGGTAAGGGGAGCGTCCTACGGGGCGGTTCAGGAACGACGCATGAAACTCATCACCGGCAATTCGAACCTGCCGCTCGCGACCGCGATCGCGCAGTATCTGGAACTGCCGCTGACCGACGCGCTGGTCCGCCGCTTCGCCGACGAGGAGGTGTTCGTCGAGATCCAGGAGAACGTCCGGGGCGAGGACGTGTTCGTGATCCAGTCGACCGGCTTTCCGGCCAACGACAACCTGATGGAATTGCTCATCATCATCGACGCGCTGAAGCGGGCGTCGGCGCGGCGGATCACCGCCGTGATCCCGTACATGGGCTATGCGCGACAGGACCGGAAGCCGGGGCCGCGCACGCCGATCTCCGCCAAGCTGGTCGCGAACCTCATCACCGTCGCCGGCGCGGACCGCGTGCTGTCGGTCGACCTGCACGCCGGGCAGATCCAGGGCTTCTTCGATATCCCGACCGACAACCTCTACGCCGCGCCGGTGATGTCGGCGGACATATTGGCGCGGTTCAAGGGCAAGAACCTGATGGTCGTATCGCCCGACGTGGGCGGCGTGGTTCGTGCGCGCCAACTCGCCAAGCGACTCGACAACGCACCGCTGGCGATCGTCGACAAGCGCCGCGAGCGCGCGGGCGAGTCGGAGGTGATGAACATCATCGGCGATGTCGAGGGCCGCTTCTGCGTCCTGATCGACGACATCGTCGATTCGGCGGGCACGCTTTGCAACGCGGCGGCGGCGTTGCGCGAGGCAGGGGCGGAGGATGTCGTCGCCTATGTCACGCACGGCGTGCTGTCGGGCGGCGCGGTGGCGCGGGTCGACGGGTCGAGCCTGACCGAGCTGGTCATCACCGATTCGATCGGCAACCACGAGTCGATCGGTGCGACGACCCGCATTCGCCACCTGCCGATCGCGCCGTTGCTGGGCGAGGCGATCAAGCGCATCGCGGACGAGACGAGTGTGAGCAGTCTCTTCGATTGAGCGCCTTTGCCGATCAGTCGAAGAGACTGCTCGGACGGCGAGCCGGCGGTGCCGGACTCTTTCGACTGCGGCTTTGCCGGCGGCGCGGCGCAGGATAGCGAACGTTTTGAGGTAATTCCGGCGGCAAAGCTGCCGTCGGTCGGGTTGGGCTTCGCCGACCCGCCGGCCGGGCCTGTGGAACCGTTTAGCGGTTTCCCAGGCCGACGATATGCTCGAACACCGCCGGGTGCAGCGGCTTGTTGAACGCACAGCCGTAACGGAACTTGTCCCGCCACGCGACGACCGCCTCCAGCGGTGCCAGCCCCGGCAGCGTCAGCCACACGATCGTGCCCGGCCACAGGGTGAAGCTCGTCTCCGCGCGAAAGCCCGACATCGACAGGTCGACTACGTCGATTTCGAACTTGGTCTGGCCGCGGTCGCGCAGGTGCGCACGCATCTTCACCGCGCGGCGCAACGCGTGGCGGTGATCCTCTCCGGGGACGGATTCGAAGGGCGGCGTGAAGACCGGGCGTTCCATGAACACCTCACTGCGCCTTGAATGGTTATTTTTCGGATAACGGCGCGTTCGACCGATCCGACCGACACCGAACTGGCTTATTGCAAACGGCATGCAATAGCAGCGACGCAAGGGGTGGATTTGATCGCCCCCCTGTGCTTTAGGGGCGCGCAAAGCCTCCAGACCCTCTCGCATGATGCGTAGCCAGAAAGGCGGATGATCCCATGAACATTCACGAATATCAGGCCAAGGAACTCCTCGCGAAGTTCGGCGTGCCCGTGCCTGCCGGTTTCGCCGCGATGAGCGTCGAGGAAGCCGTCGCCGCCACCGAGAAGCTGCCCGGGCCGCTCTACGTCGTGAAGGCGCAGATCCACGCGGGTGGCCGCGGCAAGGGCAAATTCAAGGAACTCGGCCCCGACGCCAAGGGCGGCGTACGCCTCGCCAAGAC
This sequence comes from Microvirga sp. SRT01, assembly GCA_018139225.1. Classification (GTDB taxonomy): domain Bacteria; phylum Pseudomonadota; class Alphaproteobacteria; order Sphingomonadales; family Sphingomonadaceae; genus Sphingomonas; species Sphingomonas longa. The sequence goes on along the minus strand of JAGSNX010000003.1, from coordinate 212,467 downwards.
GGCCGATGAAGTTCGCGCGGCGGCGACCGACATGCTCGGCAACACGCTCGTCACCATCCAGACCGGTGATGCGGGCAAGCAGGTCAATCGCCTGTACGTGACCGACGGCGTCGACATCGCCAAGGAATTCTACCTCGCGCTGCTCGTCAACCGCGCGACCGGCCGCGTGTCGATGGTCGCCAGCACCGAAGGCGGCATGGACATCGAAACCGTGGCGCACGACACGCCGGAGAAGATCCACTCGATCGACATCGACGCCGCGACCGGCTTCATGCCGCACCACGGCCGCGCCGTCGCCGCTGCGCTGGAACTGACCGGCGACCTCGCCAAGCAGGCCGCATCGACCGCTTCGAAGCTCTACGACGCGTTCCTCGGCACCGATGCCGAGCAGATCGAGATCAACCCGCTCGCCGTCACCGATGACGGCAAGCTCATGGTGCTCGACGCCAAGGTCGCCTTCGACGGCAATGCGATGTTCCGTCACAAGGACCTGATGGAACTGCGCGACACCACCGAAGAGGATGCGATGGAGCTGGAGGCGTCGAAGTACGACCTCGCGTACATCAAGCTCGACGGCGATATCGGCTGCATGGTCAACGGCGCCGGCCTCGCGATGGCGACGATGGACATCATCAAGCTGAACGGCATGTTCCCGGCCAACTTCCTCGACGTCGGCGGCGGCGCCAACAAGGAAAAGGTGACCGCGGCGTTCAAGATCATCCTCGCCGATCCCGCGGTAAAGGGCATTCTGGTCAACATCTTCGGCGGCATCATGAAGTGCGACATCATCGCCGAGGGCATCGTCGCCGCGGCGAAGGAAGTGAACCTGTCGGTGCCGCTGGTCGTCCGTCTGGAAGGCACCAACGTGCAGGCCGGCAAGGACATTCTCGCGAACTCCGGTCTCGCGATCGTCCCCGCCAACGACCTGGGCGATGCGGCGAAGAAGATCGTCGCCGAGGTCCAGAAGGCGGCGTGAGCCGCGCCTGACCCGATGTTCGAAGGGGCCCGGCGGAAACGTCCGGGCCCTTTTTCGTTGAGGGCATGCGGCATAGTCCTAAAGCCGCTGCGGCAAGGCCGGCCGACCATACCGGACTTGCGAAAACCGGGTTTTAGCGCCTAGGACCATCCTAAGCGAACGCGACGAAATTGAGAGGAGCTCCGATGAAGGTGCTGGTGCCGGTCAAGCGCGTGCTTGACTATAATGTGAAGCCCCGCGTGAAGGCGGACGGGACGGGTGTCGACCTCGCCAACGTCAAGATGTCGATGAACCCGTTCGACGAGATCGCCGTCGAGGAGGCGATCCGGTTGAAGGATCGCGCCGGCGTGACCGAGATCGTCGTCGTGTCGATCGGCGAGCAGAAGTCGCAGGAGACGCTGCGCACCGCACTGGCGATGGGCGCGGACAGGGCGATCCTGGTGACGAGCGACACCAAGGTCGAGCCGCTGGGCGTCGCCAAGATCCTCGCCAAGATCGTCGAGGAGGAGCAGCCGCAACTGGTAATCCTCGGCAAGCAGGCGATCGACGACGACAACAACCAGACCGGACAGATGCTCGCCGGCCTGCTCGGCTGGGCACAGGGCACGTTCGCCAGCAAGGTCGAGATCGAGGGCGACACCGCGAAGGTGACGCGCGAGGTCGATGGCGGGCTGGAGACGGACGACCTGAAATTGCCCGCGATCGTCACCACCGACCTGCGCCTGAACGAGCCGCGCTATGCGTCGCTGCCGAACATCATGAAGGCCAAGTCGAAGCCGATGGCGACGAAGACCGCGGCCGATTTCGGCGTCGATGTGACGCCGCGCCTGACGACGCTGAAGGTGGTCGAGCCGAACAAGCGCTCGGCGGGCGTCAAGGTCGCCGATGTCGACGAACTGGTGATGAAGCTGAAGGCGATGGGAGTGGCGAAGTGAAGACGCTGGTCTGGGTCGAGCATGACGGGTCTGCCGTCAAGGACGCCACGCTGTCGGCCGTGACAGCGGCATCGAAGCTGGGCGAGGTGCATCTGCTGGTGGCAGGGCAGGGCGTCGGCGGTGTCGCGGAGGCGGCGGCGAAGATCGCCGGCGTCGGCAAGGTGCATGTCGCGGACGACGCGGCCTATGCGCATGCGCTGGCGGAGAATGTCGCGCCACTGGTCGTCGAGCTGATGGGCCACCACGACGCGTTCGTCGTGCCCGCCACGACGACGGGCAAGAACATCGCTCCCCGCGTCGCGGCGCTGCTCGACGTGATGCAGATCAGCGAAGTCCTGTCGGTGGAGAGCGAAGACACGTTCACCCGTCCGATCTACGCGGGCAATGCGATCGCCACGGTGCAGTCGTCGGACGCGAAAAAGGTGCTGACGATCCGCGGCACCGCGTTCGACAAGGCGGCGACCGAGGGTGGTTCGGGCTCGATCGAGGCGGTGGCGTCGACCGGCGACAAGGGTCTGTCGGCCTTCGCCGGTTCCGAGATCGCGGCGAATGCCCGTCCGGAACTGACCAGCGCCAAGATCATCGTCTCGGGCGGCCGTGCGCTGGGGTCGTCGGAGCAGTTCCATGCGCTGATCGATCCGCTCGCCGACGCGCTGGGTGCCGGCGTCGGCGCGTCGCGGGCGGCGGTCGATGCGGGTTATGCTCCGAACGACTATCAGGTCGGCCAGACCGGCAAGATCGTCGCGCCGGAAGTCTATGTCGCGGTCGGTATTTCCGGCGCGATCCAGCATCTGGCGGGGATGAAGGACTCCAAGACGATCATCGCGATCAACAAGGACGAGGATGCGCCGATCTTCCAGGTCGCGGACCTGGGTCTGGTCGGTGACCTGTTCAAGGTGATCCCGGAACTGACCGAAAAGCTGTGATCCGGTGGCGGGTGGGGCAAGGCCGCTCCACCCGCCGCAATCCCGCGCGCGGCACCAGCATCGGCGGCTCCTTCAGGTCCCAGACCAGCCCCAGCCGCCGCATCGCGAGCAACACCCACCAGCCCGGATCATGCTGGCCGGGTTCCACGCCCAGCCTTGCGGATTCGGGCCATGCGTGATGATTGCCGTGCCATGCCTCCCCGAAGGTGATGAGCGCGGCGGCGGGCAGGTCGTGACCCTGTACCGCGACATCGTCCACGATCCACCCCTGCGGCCCGCGGCGATGCGTCAGGTGTCCGACGAACCAGTGGCCGGTGACGCTGACGGCGACCCGCACCGGCACGCCCCAGATCAGCCACGGCAACCCGCCGATCCCGAAGAACACCACGGCCAACGGCAGTTGCTGCAACATCCACGTCGCCTCCAGCCAGCGCAGCACGCGGTCGCGTGCCAGCCGCTCCTCCAGCACGAAGGTCGGTGGGTGCGACAGGATCAGGCGGCAGTGCATCTGCCACCATGCATCCCGCAGCATCGTGGTGCGATGCGCGTGCAGATCGTGGCACGCCGTCTGCCGCTGCGCCCAGTCGCGTGTGTCGTGCAGCCGGACCATGCCGAGCGGTCCCACCATGCCGACAAGGGTGCCAAGATACGCCAGCACCTGCTCCAGCCAGCGCGGCGCCGACAGGCTGCGATGGATGAGCAGGCGGTGAAGGCCGATCGAGTGGCCCAGACACAGGGTGGCGACGGACGTGGCGAGGAACAGCAATATCGCGCCGGATGTGGTGTAGAAGGGCGCAAGGGTGATGGCGGAGAGCGTCATCCCGCCTATCCACAATGAGCGGGCGGGCGCCCATTCGACACGGCCGGTGACGGCGCAGCTTTCGTCATCCGCTTCCATGCGGTCGGTCGAGGAGCATGGCATCATCGTCTCCCAGTTATTTAGGCAACTACCTAAACGACGATACGACGCTTGTCGATAGTTAGGCAAGCACCTAATTCTCCAGTGATGCAGCGTATCTTCGAAGCCCTGTCCTCGTCCGTCCGCCGGAAGATACTCGCCTATCTCAGCCATGCGGAGCTGAGTGCCGGCGAGATCGCATCGCGCTTCTCGATGTCGAAACCGTCCATCTCGCAGCATCTGTCGGTGCTGGAGGCGGCGGGCCTCGTCACCAGCGAGAAGCGTGGGCAGTTCGTCTTCTACGCGATCGTGCCGGACAGCCTGACGAATACGCTCAACGGCTACGTCCAGGAGGTGTGCCCCGTCTCACGCCCCCTGAAGCGCGAGTCGAAAACGCTGACCCCGTCGGACCGGCTGCACGTCATCACCGGTGGGCCGGGATCGGGCAAGTCGACGCTGATCGACGCGCTGGCGGCGGCGGGTGTCGCCACCAGCGAGGAAGTCGGTCGACGGATCATCCGCGAACAGGTGGCGGCGCGGGAGAATGCCTTGCCCTGGGGCGATCAGCGTCGCTTTGCCAAGCTGATGCTGGCGGGCGAGACGGCGGCGCGCGAGGCGGCGCTGGAGCGGGGAGAGACGGTGCTGCTCGATCGCGGGGTCCCCGATGTCGCCGGCTTCCTGCGCGTGTCCAGGATTGCGGTACCGCCCGTGCTGGATCACGCGGCGCGTTCGCACCGGTACAACCGCCGCGTGTTCCTCGCGCCATTCTGGGCGGAGATCTTCACCGAGGATGCGGAGCGCCAACAGTCGATGCAGCTCGCCGCCGCGACCGAATCGATCATGCGCGCGACCTACGCCGATTATGGCTACACGATCGTCGAACTGCCACGTGCGTCCGTCGCCGAACGGGTCGGCTTCGTGCTTGAACACCTGAACGCGGGGGACTGACATCTCCGGGGAGCGGTTCGACGTTACTGGCTCCGAGGCAATCCTGCGTTCGTCGCTGGCCGAGGTTGCCTGCAAGGCCACCGTCGCGCTCCGGCCCAGCCGGTCCGGAGCTAACTCGAACCCTCGGCCTCCGGCGGCATCGTCCGAGCGGGCAGGATGTGACTGCGCGCAGACCCGCCAAGCCACTGTAATCCAGGGAGGTGACGTGCAAATCTTACCGATCGAAGCGTGTAAGGCGCTTTTCGGGGCAGCGACCGTCTGTTGTGCATGCCTTTGGGCCGAAGCCCGGATCGTGTCGCCACGTGCACTCGCCGCCCCCGGCAGCAGAAGACGACGAAGCTGGCTCCAGAGGAATTTTGTCGAGCGAACACCGGCGCTGGCGGGATGTCGCATTTCCCCTGCGGAGCTGTGCAGGCGCTGTGGCGAGCCGTGGCTGCACGCTGCTGATGTCGATCTCACCACGGCAGTGAGGATCGGAAGCGATCTCAGCGGGTTAGAGCGGGATGGAGCCTTCTACAACGCCGTTTGCCCTCGTAGTCGAGGACGAACCTCTCATCCTCATGGAGACCTGCGCGATTCTGGAGGATGCAGGCTTCCGCGTCTACGATGCGGACGACGGCGATCGCGCCAAGGAACTGCTCGATCGGCACAGTGACAGCGTCATTCTTCTGTTCAGCGACGTCGATATGCCGGGATCGACGCTGGACGGGTTTGCTCTCGCGCGGCATGTCGCGGCGACCCACCCCCACATCGAAATCGTGATCGCCAGTGGGCGGGTGAAGCCCTCGGATGGCGACATGCCGGACAAGGCGACGTTCATCAACAAGCCATTCAATCAGCAGATGGTGATCGGCCATCTCGCGAAAACCCTTCCGGATCACAAGAAGCCGGAACCGCTGAAGACGGCGATCTAGGCTCCGCATCCGCAGGAGCCCCTGACACTATCGACGCTCGACCCTCGGAAAAGCCGAGCATCCACAGCGTTCGCTGGGCAGGAGCATCGTGGTCGATCGGGCATTGTCCTGCCCAGGATGCTTCGTCCCGCCCCGCAGCAAAGCCAGCGGCCCGAGGGCCCAAGGCCGTCACTCCTGCCCACCGTCGCTCGCCGATCTCGTCAACCAGTGAGTATTACCGTCTACAGCACCACGAGCCGCCGTTCGACGCCTCAGCAAACCCAAGGTGCTTACCCGCGTCTTGACCGCATGATCGCTGCATCCCAGCGAAGCCGCTATGTCGATGATCGACGTTCCGGCCGCGTATTGCTTCGCCAGCATCTGATCTTTTTGCATCGTCCAATGGGAAGCTGGCACGTTATGGTTTCCGGGCCTGTTGATCAGGATCAACATCCTGCGTTCCCGTCGAGATGTCGCTGATCCGGATCGCAGCGTCCTGCTCGACATGGGTTAGCGTCGGCCGCGCTAACTTGTTGAGCGAAGTTCGATCCGGCCGTGTGTCGCGGATCGGCATCGGCCAGGAAAAAGCCTCCTGTCGGCAGCGAGCATCCCCGATGCGACCGTTTCGCAGCCGGGATCAAGCGGCTGGATGACGAGCGGGCCGCTTGTGGTGGGCTGCTCTGGGATGATGCGTCGATCGTCGGCGAGTGGGTAGTGTACGCTGAGCGGCGCGGGCGTCAGGCCCGCAGCAGCGGCGCGACCTCTTCCAGCGAGAGCGGGAGATCCCCCGGCACGCTATACCCTCGCGACGACGGACAACGCCGGTGCGCACGATAACGTTTGGATAGCGCAGCGGCTATATCGCCGTTCGTGCCGATTCATCTACTTGGCTAAGTAGCGCTGGATGCCCCGTGAGGATTCGAACCTCAATTGACGGAGTCAGAGTCCGTAGTCTTACCTTTAGACGACGGGGCAACAGGTGGGCGCGTCTAGGCGGGCGGGCGGGGCATGTCAACGCCCCGCGTCCGGCGCCGGCGGCGCGGGCGGCTTGTCGCGGGGGCCGGTGCCCGCTACGTTGCACCTCAAGCACCGGACGGGATTTCCCGCGACGGCAGAACAGAACAGAAAGATCACGGCACATGGGGGATGTTTCCGCCCGATTGCCGTACCGGCAGGATCGCCCTGCCCGTCCGGCGCCCGCCCGGCCGCCACGCGGTCGCTGGCACGATGCGCACGCTTATGCCGCGCTGGACCTTGGCACCAACAATTGCCGCTTGCTTATTGCCCGCCCGCAGGGGCCGGGATTTGCAGTCGTCGACGCCTTTTCGCGGATCGTCCGGTTGGGCGAGGGGCTGGCCGCCAGCGGCCGGCTGAGCGATGCGGCGGTGGAGCGGACGATCGCGGCGCTTCGGGTGTGCGCCGACAAGCTGAAGCGGCGCAACGTCACGCTGGCGCGGTCGGTGGCGACGGAGGCGTGTCGGCGGGCGGTGAACGGGCCCGCCTTTATCGAGCGGGTGCATGAAGAGACGGGCATCCGCCTCGACATCATTTCCGCCGAGGAGGAGGCGCGGCTGGCGGTGCTCGGCTGCCACGCGCTGATCGAGCCGGGCGGCGGGCCGGCGCTGGTGTTCGACATCGGCGGCGGATCGACCGAGCTGGTGCTGGTCGACACCGAGGGCCCCGCACCGCGCGTGATCGACTGGCATTCCGCGCCCTGGGGCGTGGTGTCGCTGACCGAAAGCGCCGGGGGCGGCGAGGATGCCGAGGGGCGGGCGAAATCCTATGCGGCGATGCGCGCGCTGGTCGCGGACAGCATGGCGGCATTCGCGGCACGGCTGCCGCGCGGCGTGGCGCGACCGCGGCTGCTCGGTACCAGCGGCACGGTGACGACGCTGGGCAGCGTGCATCTGGGCCTGTCGCATTACGACAGGTCGGCGGTCGACGGCCTGATCGCGCCGGCGTCGGCGATGCGAGACATCAGCCGCTCGCTGGCGGAGAAATCGATCGCCGAGCGCGCCAAGGTGGCCTGCATCGGCAACGAGCGCGCCGATCTGGTCGTCGCGGGCTGCGCGATCCTGGAGACGATCATGGATCTGTGGCCGGCCGAGCGCCTCGGCATCGCCGACCGCGGAATCCGCGAGGGTATCCTGCGCAGTCTGATGGGAACGCCCAAGCCATGAATCGGCCAAAACGATGAACCGGAACATTACTGGCGGCCGCAAGCGCGTGAAGACCGCGCGCGGCCGCACCGCCGCCTCGACCCGCTGGCTGGAGCGGCAGTTGAACGACCCCTATGTCCGCCGTGCCAAGGCGGAGGGGTATCGCAGCCGAGCGGCGTACAAGCTGCTGGAACTGGACGAGCGGTTCGGGCTGCTCAAGGGGTCGCGCCGGGTCCTCGATCTGGGCATCGCGCCGGGGGGCTGGAGTCAGGTCGTGCGGCGGCGCTCGCCGGGCGCGCAGGTGGTGGGCATCGACCTGCTGCCGGTCGATCCGCTGGACGGGGTGACGATCCTGGAGATGGACTTCATGGACGACGCCGCACCGGCGAAGCTGAGCGAGGCGCTGGGCGGCGCACCCGACCTCGTCCTGTCCGACATGGCGGCGAACACGGTCGGGCATCCGCAGACCGACGCGCTGCGAACGATGGGGCTGGTCGAGGCGGCGCTGGCGTTCGCCGTCGAGGTGCTGTCGCCGGGCGGCGCGTTCGTGGCGAAGGTGTTCGCGGGCGGCGCGGATTCGGAACTGGTGGCGGAGATGAAGCGGAACTTCACGACGGTGAAGCACGCCAAGCCACCGTCGAGCCGGAAGGGGTCGGTCGAGTGGTTCGTGGTGGCGCAGGGGTTCAAGGGTAGGGCAGCGGATCAGCGCAGCTGATCCGCGTCTCGGCTTGACCTGCGGCCCTTCGGGCGCAGCCCGGTCGACGGCGCGGCTTTGCCGCGGCGGGATTATGGGCGAGCGCGACGCAGCGTGGTGCAGACCGTCGAAGGCGACCCGGTCCCTGCGGGACGTTTTCCGCGTTTCGTCGTGCAGGGCCGGTCCGGCATGACGGGAGGCGTATCGGAGCTGAGGGGCGGCACGGCCATGCTACTCTGGTTCAAGCAAGAATAGCGGATCAGCGTACTGATGCCGACCTACGATACAGCCGGGTGTGCCTATCGAACACGGGGCGAAGCGGGGTCGGTGTGGCGAGCGAACACGAGCGACGGGTCCCGCTGTTGAGCCGAACACCAGCTTACCCGCTCGTCACGCCATCGAACGCTGGGCTCTGGGTGAGGAGAGGACGTCCCGTCCCACGGGGAGGTCCCCGCTTTCGCGGGGGCGACGGGTAGGCGGAAGGGACGCCCTCCTGAAGCCGCTACGGGAAGGTCCGGAGCGCCGTCGACAAGTCGCACAAGAAGTCAGAAGAGCGACACGGCCAAGCCGTGTCGTCGGTCGGGCTAAAGCCCGCCAGCCGGCGTTCGCTTTAGGATCGCGAGACGATCCTAAAGCTGCCGCTCACCCGTCATAATCCGCGCCCAAATTCTGATTCCGCGGCGGTGCCGAGGCGGTCAGGCGAAGTGCCTCGGCGGAGGCCGAGAGGCTGCCGATGGCGTCGGCCTCGTCGTCGTCGTCCATCTGAACCTTTTGCAGGCTGTTGACGACCGATTCCTCCAGATGCGCCGGACGCACCGTCTCCTCGGCGATCTCGCGCAGGGCGACGACCGGGTTCTTGTCGCGGTCGCGGTCCAGCGTCAGTTCGGCGCCGCCCGAGATCTGGCGCGCCCGCTGTGCCGCAAGCAGCACGAGGTCGAACCGGTTGGGAATCTTGTCGACGCAATCCTCGACGGTGACGCGCGCCATGCCGTGTCCTTAACTACACCAATAGGGAGAATGGCGGCGCTTACGCTGCGGGGGGGCGAAAAGCAAGGTTTGCGGCATCGGCAACATGGATCAACGCCGTTGCCCATGCGTAATGGTTGCATGGCCACCGCTCCCGCCGACCGCAAGCACACCCGTTCCGGGTCGATCGATAGGCCGGCGTTCATGGTGGAGGGCAACCGGCTGACGCTGTTACCCGAAGGGCCGGAGCGGATGGATGCGCTGATCGCCCTGATCGAGGGCGCGAAGCACGACCTGCGCATCCTCTACTACATCTACGCCGCCGACGATTCGGGGCGGCGAGTCAACGCTGCGCTGGCGGCGGCGGCGCGGCGCGGGGTGCGCGTCGCGCTGATCGTCGACGGGTTCGGCAGCGACAAGACGCCCGACGCCTTCTTCGATCCGCTCGCCGAGGCGGGGGTCGACAAATGCGTGTTCTCCGCGAAGTTCGGGCGGCGCTATTTGCTGCGCAATCACCAGAAGCTCGCCTTGGCCGATGCGGAGACGAACCCGCGCATCATCATCGGCGGCTTCAACGTCGAGGACGATTATTTCGGCACGATCGCCGACAAGGCGTGGCGCGATCTGGGCCTGTTGGTCGAGGGGCCGGCGGCGGCGCGCATGGCCGGGTATTTCGATGCGCTGAAGACCGCGGTCGAGCGGCCCAAACTGCGCATCCGGCCGATCAACCGCGAACTCGGCCGCTTCAGCGAGACGGAAGGGCGGCTGCGCTGGCTGATCGGCGGACCGACGCGGCGGCTGTCGCCTTGGGCGAAAACGCTGCGCAGCGATCTGGCGACCGGCCGCTGCATCGACATGATCGCCGCCTATTTCACGCCCAGTCCGATGCTGCTGCGGCGGATCGAGCGGAGCGGGAAGACGGGACAGCGGGTCCGGATCATGACCGCCGCGAAATCGGACAACAATGCGACGATCGCCGCCGCGCGCTTCAGCTATGCCGGCCTGCTGAAGCGCGGGGTCAGGATGTTCGAATATCAGGCGACGAAGCTGCACACCAAGTTGTACGTCGTCGACGATGCCGTGCATGTCGGCTCCGCCAATTTCGACATGCGCAGCCTGTTCATCAACCTGGAGCTGATGCTGCGGATCGACGACGCCGCCTTTGCCGCGCATGTCCGCGACTATGTCGACGGCGAACTGGCGAACGCGCGCGAGATCACGTGGGACGGGTACCGCGCCACGACCGGCTGGTGGCAGCGCGTGAAGCAGTTCGGCGCCTATCTGGTGCTGGCGGTGGTCGATCCCGGCCTGTCGCGGGGGCTGAATTTCGGGATCGACGAATAGTCGCGTTCGCTTTGTTCGCCTGCGCACCCTAGATGCGAGCGCGATGAACCCTTCGATCGATCGCCGGACGATGTTGCGCACCGCCTCGCTGGCTGGCGTGGGCTGTGCCGCGACGCCCATATGGGCGCAGACCGGCGCGTCCGGTCTGGAGCGACCGGTGCTGTCCGGCGAGGAGATCGTGCTGCGGATCGCGCGGCAAACGATGGCGATCGACGGCACCGCATCGCGGGCGATCGGCATCAACGGCGCCGCACCCGCCCCGCTGATCCGCCTGCGCGAGGGGCAGCGCGTGCGCCTGCGCGTCGTCAATGCGCTCGATGTCGATACGTCTCTGCACTGGCACGGGCTGCTGGTGCCGTTCCAGTATGACGGCGTGCCGGGCGTGTCCTTTCCCGGCATCCGGCCGGGCGACGCGTTCGTCTATGACTTCACCGTCCGGCAGAACGGGACATACTGGTATCACAGCCATTCCGGCGGGCAGGAGCAGGAGGGGCTGTACGGGCCGATCGTCATCGACCCTGCCGGCCCCGATCCGGTCGCGGCGGATCGCGATCACGTGGTCATGTTCTCCGATCACAGCGAGCAGAGCCCGGCGGCGATCTTCCGCCGGATGAAGCTGCAACCCGGCTATTATAATTTCCAGCGGCAGACGCTCGCCGGCCTGCTGACGGGGCGCGATCAGACAGCGAAGGACCGCAAGCACTGGGGGGCGATGCGGATGGACCCCGCCGACATCGCCGATGGTACCGGCGCGACATACCGCTACCTTGTGAACGGTCACGGCCCGCGCGACAAATGGACGGGCCTGTTCGAACCGGGGCAGCGGGTGCGGCTGCGCCTGATCAATGCGTCGGCGATGACGACCTTCAACGTCCGTATCCCGGGTCTGGCGATGACGGTGGTGCAGGCGGATGGGCTGAACGTCCGGCCGGTGACGGTGGACGAACTCCAGATCGGCGTCGCGGAGACGTACGACGTGATCGTCACGCCGACGGGCGACCGCGCCTATACGCTGGTCGGGGAAAGCATCGACCGGTCGGGCATGGCGCGCGCCACGCTGGCGCCGCGAACGGGGATGGATGCACCGGTGCCGCCGCTTCGCGCGCGTCCGCTGGCGACGATGGCCGATATGGGCATGGGCGGCATGGCAGCGGGCGAGGCGCGCGGTGTCGATCCCGGTGCGGAGCAGAACGCGTCGCGGACCCTCGCGACGCCCGGCTACGTCCCGCCACCCGCAACACCGGTGGATCACGCGACGATGGATCATGCCGCGATGTCCGGCATGGATCATGCGGCGATGGGACACGCGCCGATCAGTGACCCTGCGACGGGCGGCGCGGCGGGTCAGGGTGCGATGGACCACGGCGCGATGGACCACGGCGACATGACGATGCGCGACTTCTCGCGCGCGCCGCAGGTGCATAAAGGCCCCGGCGTGCAGACGATCGCGCCGATGCCGGTCGATCGCACCGGCTATCCGGGGCAGGGGCTGGAGGATGTCGGCCACCGCGTGCTGACGTACCGCGACCTGATCGCGCTCGATCGCAACCCCGACGTGCGCGCGCCGGATCGCAGCCTGACGATCCACCTGACGGGCAACATGGAACGCTTCATGTGGGGCTTCGACGGGCAGCGGATGGTCGACACGCACGAACCCTTCGCCTTTACCGAGGGGGAGCGGGTGCGCGTCACCCTGATCAACGACACCATGATGGGCCACCCGATCCACCTCCACGGGCATTTTTTCGATCTGGTCACGGGCAAGGGCGATCACGCCCCGCGCAAGCACACCGTACTGGTACAGCCGGGCGGGACCGTGACGTTCGACCTGACCGCCGATGCGGTCGGCGACTGGGCGTTCCACTGCCACATGCTGTATCACATGCTGGCGGGCATGATGCGCGTGGTCAGCGTCCGGCCGCGTGAGGAGGCGGCGTGATCTGGGGGCTGGCGCTGCTCGCCGTCGCCACGATCGGCATCGCGCCGGGGGGCGTATCGGCCGGTGCGCAGGATCATGCGATGCACGGCATGCCGGGCATGGCGATGCCGGGGGCAACCGCGAAGCCTGCGCCAGCGAAGCCGAAGCCTGTGGCGAAGATGCGCGCCGCCAAGCCAACGGCGAAGCGCGCCGCGCGGCCGCAGCTCCGTGCGACGGCACCCGCGCCGGTGGATCACGCGCAAATGGACCATAGTCGAATGGACCATAGCGGGATGAACCACGCGGCCGCCGGGGCGGCGACGGATTCCATGCCGATGGATCAAGGCGCTATGGCGTCGCCGGCGGCGAAGGCCGGCACTGACCTGCCCGCCGGCGATGCGCCCGCGCCGGCTGTGCCGATGCCGCATTATGCCGATCGCGTCTGGGACCCGGCGGCGATGGCGCGCGCCCGCGATGTGATGATGCGCGAGGAGGGCGGCGGCCAGACCTTCGCGCAGGTCATGCTCGACCTCGCCGAGCTGCAGGTGCGGGACGGTCGCGACGGTTATCGCTGGGAGGGGGAGGCGTGGTTCGGCGGCGACATCCACCGCGCCGTCGTGAAGAGCGAGGGCGAAGGCGATCTCGGCGACCGGCTGGAGGCGGCGGAGGTGCAGGCGCTGTATGCGCGCGCGATCGGGCCGTACTTCAACCTTCAGGCCGGCGTGCGACACGACATCCGCCCCGGTCCGGCGCGCACCTATGCGACGATCGGCGTCGAGGGCCTCGCGCCCTATTGGTTCGAGGTCGACGCCGCCGCGTTCGTCGCGACGACGGGAGAGGTGCTGGGCCGGGTCGAGGGGTATTACGACCAGCGGCTGACGCAGCGCTGGATCCTGCAACCGCGCGCGGAAGTGAACCTGTCGGTGCAGGACGTGCGTCGGCGCGGGATCGGGTCCGGCATCACCGACGCCGAACTCGGGTTGCGACTGCGCTACGAAATCCGCCGTGAGTTCGCACCGTATGTCGGCGTGTCGTGGGAGCGGCGACTGGGCGACACCGCCCGCTTCGCTCGCGGCGCTGGCGAGGACACCGGCGGGATCGGTGTTGTTGCCGGGCTTCGTGCCTGGTTCTAGTCCTTCCAGGCCCAGTAGAGCTGCGCCGGCGGCACGTTCCACCATTCCATGTCGTGGTCGATGCGCTGCCAGTGCGGGGTCAGGAAGTCCTTCACCTTCGGGCTGAACTGATAGACGAGGAACGCGCCGCCCGGACGCAGCGTCGCATGCGTCGCGGCGGCGATCGCCGGGCCGACGCCCGCGGGCAGCGTGGAGAAGGGCAAGCCCGACAGGATGTAATCGGCATGCGCGAAGCCGCGGTCGGCAATGATCGTCGCCACGTCCGCTGCCGATCCCTCGACCGCCTGGAACCGCGGATCGACGATCGTCGCGTCGAGATAGCGGATGAAATCGGTGTTGGTATCGATCGCGATCAGCGTCGCGTCCGGCGCCATGCGTTCCAGAATGGGACGGCAGAAGGTGCCGACGCCCGGACCATATTCCACGAACAGCTTACACTGGTCCCAATCGACCCGTCCCAACATGTTGCGGATGAGCTTGTCGGAGGATGGGATGATCGACCCGACCATCACCGGGTGCTTCAGAAAGCCCTGAAAAAACATCTGCGCCGGGGACGGTATCCCGGCGGGGCGGCGCGCGCGGCGGGCGGCGGTGGACGAGCTTGCCATCGGAATCCTGTCGGTCGTGGTCCCCACACGATCGGCGAGGCTGCCCTCTCCGTCGCACAGGTGCCGAACGTGTTGCAAGCCATCGGGTTTCGCCATGCGGCTAATCGAGTGATCGAAAGACGTGGCGGAGTGGGTTGGCGCACCTCCGCCCGCCTCCTACAGCGGCGTCATGCGAGGGGCGGACGATCATGGTCGGGAGGGGCAGGTCGCGGTCGTGTTCCTGTCCCGACGCAGCAGCGCCGACGAGGCGGGTTACGCCGACGCGGCGGCGGCGATGGACGCTTTGGCTGCGGTTCAGCCCGGCTATCGCGGTGTCGACAGCGCCCGCGGCACGGACGGGTTCGGCATCACCGTCAGCTGGTGGGCGGACGAGGCGTCGGCGGTGGCATGGCGCGCGCATCCCGACCATACGGCGATCCGCGACCGTGGCCGAAGTCTCTGGTACGACGGATACGAGGTCGCCGTCGCCGGCGTGACGCGGTCCTACGCGTGGGAGCGGGAATGACCGCCCCCGACCGCAACTTCGCGCTGATGTTCCTCGTGATGCTGACGATCGCGGCGGGCAATACGGCGCTGCAATCCGTGTTGCCGGCACTCGGGCGATCGCTGGGCGTGGCGGATGCGATGGTCGCGGCGGCGTTTTCCATCTCGGCCTTGTTGTGGGTGGTCGCCGCGCCGTTCTGGGCGAACCGGTCCGACATCTATGGGCGCAAGGCGATGATCCTGCTGGGCATGGGCGGGTATACGCTATCGCTGCTGCTGTGCGGACTGTTTCTGGCGGCGGGGATCAACGGCGTGGTCGGTGGGACGATGGCGTTCGTCCTGTTCGTGCTGGGGCGTGTCCTCTACGGCGCGCTCGGCGTCGCCGCGCCGCCGGCGGTGCAGGCTGAGGTCGCCGGATCGACCACGCCGGAGGAGCGGACGCGCGCGCTGACGCTGCTGGCGAGTGCGTTCGGGCTGGGCACGATCCTGGGACCGGCGATCGCGCCGTATCTGCTGCTCGGCCATGTCGGCGGCTTCGAGATCGGGCTGGCGGGGCCGGCGTTTCTGTTCGCGTTGTTTGGCGCGGGCGTTTGGCTGACGGTGTGGCGGTTGCTTCCCGACGATCGGCGTCTGCGGGGTGGCGGCACGAGTTCGGCCTATCCCTCGATCGGCGGTGCGCCGACCGGTGCGACGGTGGCAGCGGCGACCCAGTCGCACGGCGAACAGGTCGGCTATCTCGACCGCCGCGTCCGCGCGTGGATGATCGCGGGGCTGGTGATGGGGCATGCGCAGGCGATGGCCAGTCAGGTGATCGGCTTCGTCGTGATAGACCGGCTCCACGTCGCACCGTCCGCCGCGCTGGAGCCGACCGGGATCGTGCTGATGATGGGCGCAGGCGCGGCGTTGCTGGTGCAATGGGGGCTGATCCCGCTTTTGAACCTGACCCCCCGGCGGCTGGTGCTGGTCGGCCTGACGCTGAGCATCGCCGGTACCGCGCTGACCGGGTTGGCGACGTCGCTTTATGGCATCTCGCTGGCCTATGCGCTGGCCAGCCTGGGGTTCGGCTTCACCCGCCCGGGCTTCACCGCGGGCGCGTCGCTGGCGGTCGGGGCGGAGGGGCAGGGCTCGGTCGCGGGCAAGGTCACCAGCGTCAACGGCGCCAGCTTCGTGCTCGCGCCGTCGATCGGCATCGGTCTGTACGGTCTGTGGCAGCCGCTGCCGTACCTGATCGCCGCCGGCTCGCTGGTGCTGGTGTTCGGCTATGCGTGGGGCGGCTTGCGCGGCGCGGCGGATCGATCCGCCGCCCCGATCGCTTGAGCGTCGATGGCACTCGTCGAACTCGGCCGCTACGATCGCAACGCGGCGCATATCATCGTCGGCCGGCTGGACTCGGAGGGGATCGATGCGGTCGCGTTCGACGGCGGCTCCAGCATCGCCGACGGCAGCTACCTGCTGATCCCGGTGCGGGTCATGGTCGACGAGGATGATCTCGTCGAGGCACGGGCGATCATCCCCGACTGAGTGCTGCCCGATAATCGGGCACTGCATCGCCGCTGCCCGATAATGTTTCGTTAACTAAACGGTTCTTTAAGCCTTCCGCTACGGAATGGCTGCGTCCTCCGAATGGCACGCCTGTTGCACAGCAGCATCCTGCATCAATAGCCAATCAAAGGGGGCGGGATGAAACTGGTCATAGCGGTCATCAAGCCGTTCAAGCTCGACGAGGTCCGCGAAGCGCTCACCACGCTGGGCGTCGCGGGCATGACGGTCACCGAGGTCAAGGGTTTCGGCCGCCAGAAGGGGCAGACCGAGATCTATCGCGGTGCCGAGTACAGCACCAACATGGTGCCCAAGATCAAGGTCGAGGTCGTCTGCGCCGCATCGATCGCCGACCGCGTGGTCGAGGCGATTCAGCAGTCGGCGAACACCGGCGCGATCGGCGACGGCAAGATCTTCGTGCTCGACGTCGGACAGGCGGTGCGCATCCGCACCGGCGAAACCGACGATTCGGCGCTTTGAAGGGGGGAATGATGACGCTTTCTCGCATGATCGCGGGGATCGGGGCGATCGCCACGACGACCGCACTCGCCGCACCCGCCTGGGCACAGGCCGCCGCCGCCGGGCCGATCAAGGCGCCGACGCCCGAACAGATGGCCACGATGGTCAACAAGGGCGACACGACGTGGATGCTGATTTCCTCGGCACTCGTGCTGCTGATGTCGGTGCCGGCACTCGCGCTGTTCTACGGCGGCCTCGTCCGCACCAAGAACATGCTCAGCGTGCTGATGCAGGTGTTCATGATCGTCTCGGTCGCGGCCCTCGTCTGGGTCTGCTGGGGCTACAGCATGGCGTTCACGGGCGGCTCGCCCTATGTCGGCGGGCTCAGCAAGGCGTTCCTCGCCGGGGTCAGCGCCACGACTTACGGCGCGACCTTCTCCAACAACGTCTACATTCCCGAATACGCGTTCGTCGTGTTCCAGATGACCTTCGCGTGCATCACGCCCGCGCTGATCGTCGGAGCATTCGCGGAGCGGATCAAGTTCACGCCGCTGCTGATCTTCGTCGTGCTGTGGCTGACCATCGTCTATTTCCCGATGGCGCACATGGTCTGGTACTGGGCCGGCCCGGACTTCCTGTCCGACGCACCGACCGACAGCGGCCTGCTGTACGGCTGGGGCGCGCTCGACTTCGCGGGCGGCACGGTGGTCCACATCAACGCAGGAATCGCCGGTCTCGTCGGCTGCCTGATCATCGGCAAGCGCGTAGGGTACAAGCAGGAGCCGATGCCGCCGCACTCGCTGACCATGACGATGATCGGCGCGTCGCTGCTGTGGGTGGGCTGGTTCGGCTTCAACGCCGGGTCCAACCTGGAGGCGAACGGCCTCGCCGCGCTGGCGTTCATCAACACCTTCGTCGCGACCGCGGCGGCGGCGGTCGCCTGGGCGGTGATCGAACAGATCGTCCACAAGAAGCCGTCGCTGCTCGGTGGCGTGTCGGGTGCGGTCGCGGGTCTCGTCGCGATCACCCCGGCGGCGGGCTTCGCCGCACCGATGACGTCGATCCTGCTCGGCTTCGTCGCCTCGGCGGTCTGCTTCTGGTTCGTCACCACGGTAAAGAACAAGCTCGGTTATGACGACACGCTCGACGTGTTCGGCATCCACTGCGTCGGCGGCATCATCGGCGCGATCGGCACCGGCATCGTCGCCGCGCCGTCGCTCGGCGGTCAGGGCTGGGTCGACTACACCGTCTTCCCGTCGGTCGCCGGCACGTACGACATGGCCGGTCAGGTGCTGACCCAGATCAAGGCGGTCGTGCTGACGCTGGTTCTGTCCGGCGGCGTCTCGGCGGTGCTGTTCTACGGCCTCAAGGCGACGACGGGCCTGCGTCCCAGCAAGGAAGTCGAAACCGAGGGCCTCGATATCAACGAGCATGGCGAGCGCGCCTACAACTACTGACCCGTTCGGGGCGGGGCCGCCAGACGCCCCGTCCCCCCCGATGTTCCTCCTGCGGACATCCTTGAAGCCCGGTGCGGAAACGCACCGGGCTATTTTTTGGCCGGCCGCTCCGGTAGCGTCGGCGCCATGCTGATCCGATTCCTGCTCGCCCTGATGATCGCCGCTCCGGTTGCGGCCCAAGTCGCCGCGCCGGCCGGGCCACCGCCGGTTCGCGTCGTCATGACCACGACCGAAGGACCGATCACGATCGAGGTGGATCGCGCCGCCGCGCCGGTCACGTCCGCCAACTTCCTGCGCTACGTCGATGCCAAGCGGCTGGACGGCATCACCTTCTTTCGCGCGATGCGGCTGGCGTGGGGGCCGGGGCTGATCCAGGCGGGGCAGCACGACATGAAGAAGCTGTATCCGCCGATCGCGCATGAGCCGACAACGAAGACCGGGCTGACTCATACCGAGGGCGCGATTTCGATGGGCCGCATGGCCCCGGGCACCGCACACGCCGACTTCACGATCGCGATCGGCGATATGACCGGGCTGGACGCGCATCCCGAGGCACCCGGCGACAATGTCGGTTATGCGGTGTTCGGCCGCGTCGTCGAGGGGATGGACGTGGTCAAACGCATCTGGTCCGGCCCGCGCGACCCGACTGCTGGCGCCGGCGCGATGAAGGGCGAGATGCTGAAGCCGGAGGTCAAGATCCTGACGGTGCGGCGGGTTCCGTAAGGGTGCAGTGCATCGAGGAATGCCGGTTCTAGCCCGACGGTTGGTGCCGGGCGACGTCGAAGCATTTCGCCCGGGGCATGGCCTTCGACTTCGCTCAGGCCGAACGGAGATGGGCCGCCACGGTGCGGCGAGCGCGATAGGCGGGCTGCCAACGCGTTCTTGATGACGTGATTGCCATTTCGCCATGCCGGGCCCGTTCCGGCATCCACGGTGGTGCACGACACAGCGCCTGTTGGTGAGCGGTCCAGTGAATGCCGGGACGGGGCCGGCATGACGATCGATGCGTGATCCGGGTTTGAGCTCAACCCGTGACGGCTATTCGACGGCAGGCATGCCGTTGAAGCTAAATCACTGCACGTGCGACATCGCCAGGATCAGCCTGCACCCGATCTGCACAGGCTTCGCGCAGCAAGCGCATCGTTCGCGCCACCGTGGCTCAATCGTGACAGCGCATCCCGTCAGCCTGAAACAGAACGGGATGCACAGGCATGACGGGGTTTGGACGGGGCGGCGTCGGTCGCAAGCTGATCGCGAGCGCGGCGCTGATCGCGCTGGGCGAGGCGATCGTGTTCGAGGAGGGGATGATCGGCGCGGCGCTGGGCGGGTTCGCGCTCGCATGGCTTGCCGTACTGGTGGTGACTCGGCCGGCGGTTTTTCGCGACCGCGCCGCGCGCATTGCGGCGCTCGCCGCGGGCGGGTTCGCGCTGGTGCTGGTCGACGATCCGGGCTTCCTCACGCTCCTGCTGTTCGCGATCGCCGTGTCGCTGGCCGCGCTGCTGCCGCGGCGGCGGTTCGACGATGCGATCGCCTGGGCGGGGCGGCTGGTGTGGCACGGCGTCAGCGGACTCGGCGCGCCGCTGCGCGATCTGGGCAAGATCGGCCGGGTCCGCGAGCGGCGACGTTATCAGGGTCTGCGTCTGACCGGGATGATCTCACTGGTGGCGCTGCCGATCGTCGGCGGCGCGCTCTTCCTGACGCTGTTCGCCAACGCCAATCCGCTGATCGCCAATGCTTTCTCGGGCGTGACGCTGCCGGGCCTCGACACCGTCGTCCTGCGCACGATCCTCGCCGCCGTCATTACGGCGGGCGCGTGGCCGATGCTGCGTCCGGCCGCGTCGACGACCCGGCAGCGTCAGGAGCGCGCCGGTTTCGACCTCGACGCGGTGCAGCCCGGCCCGGCCACGCTGACGCTGTCGCTGGTCGTGTTCAATGCGATCTTCGCGGTGCAGAACGCGCTCGACATCGCTTTTCTGTGGAGCGGCGCGCCGCTGCCGTCGCGCGTCACGATGGCCGAATACGCGCATCAGGGGGCCTATGGGCTGATCGTCACGGCATTGCTGGCGGGCGCGTTCGTGCTGGTTGCGTTGCGCCCCGGCAGCGTCGGGGCAGCGAGTGCGACGGTGCGGCGGCTGGTGACGGTGTGGATCGCGCAGAACGTCCTGCTCGTCGCGTCCAGCGCGTTGCGGACGCTCGACTATGTCGACGCCTACGGGATGACGACGCTGCGGCTGGCGGCGCTGGCGTGGATGGCGTTGGTCGCGACCGGGCTGGTGCTGATCGGCTGGCGATTGTTGCGCGGACGCTCCGCTGCGTGGCTGATCAACGCCAATGCGCTCGCGGCGGCGCTGGTGCTGGCGCTGTGCAGCGTCGTCGATCTCGGCGCGGCGGCGGCGGCGTGGAATGCCCGCGTCGCGCTGGCGATGGGGCGGAAGGGGCCGCCGCTCGATCTCTGCTACCTGCACGAACTCGGGCCGTCCGCGATCGTGTCCGTCGCGGAGCTGGAGCGGCACGCATCCGACCCGGCGATCCGTGATCGCCTCGCGTTCCTGCGCGTGGAGGCGCAGGACGAGATCGCGATCCGCCAGTCGTACTGGCGCGGCTGGACGTGGCGCAATGCGCGCCGGACCGCGCAGGTCGAGATGATGGTCCGGCCGGTCCGCCTCCGCCCTGCGCCATATGGTCGCGAGTGCAACGGCGCCATCCGGCGACCCAATCCACTCACCACGGCGTCCATGCCACCGCAAAACTCTTCGTTGACGGGAGCGGCGCAACGATGATCCTGTGCCCGATGCCGCGCACCATCCTTGTCGTCGACGACGATCCGCATATCCGCCAGTTGCTCGTCTTCGCACTGGCTAAGGCCGGGCTCGGCGCGATCGAGGCCGCGGACGGGGAGGCGGCGCTGGCGCTGGTCGAAGTGCAGCAGCCCGACCTCATTATCCTCGACATCAACATGCCGCGGATGGACGGGCTGGAAGTGTGCCGCCGCGTCCGCGCCGACAGTCAGGTGCCGATCCTGTTCCTTTCCAGCCGCGACGACGAGATCGACCGCGTGATCGGCATCGAACTGGGCGCGGACGATTATGTCGTGAAGCCCTTCTCCCCGCGTGAGGTCGTGGCGCGCGTGATGGCAATCCTGCGCCGCGTCGCCGCCCCCGCACCGCCGCAACCCGCCGCCGCGACGATCGCGCAGGGGCTGCTGCGGCTCGACATGGATGGCTGGCGCGCCAACTGGGCGGATGTCGAGGTGCCGCTGACCGTCACCGAATTCTCGATCCTGCGCCTGCTCGCGGCGATGCCGGCCAAGGTGTTCGGGCGCGACGCGATCATCGACCGGCTGCACGGGCCGGGTTTCGCGGTCACGGACCGCACGATCGACAGTCACATCCGCAATTTGCGCGCGAAGTTCGCGAATGTCGGCGGCACCGACCTGATCGAAACACGCGCGGGTATCGGCTATGCGCTGGGGCCGTGCCGCGGCGAGCAGCCCGTGGCGTGAAAGCCTGGGCGAAGCGTCACTGGCCGCGGCTGCGGCTGCGGACGATCCTGTTCGCGACGCTGTTTCTGGTGGCGGCGCTGCCCGGCGTCGGTGCGGTGGGGTTGCGCGTCTACGAGAATACGCTGGTGCGCCAGACGGAGGCAGAGCTGGTCGCGCAGGGAGCCGCGCTCGCCGCCACCGCCGCGTTGCTCTGGCCAGACGTGCTGCCTGGACGTGCGGTGGTGGCGAGTCCGGCGCGATCGGATGCTTCGGACCCATACGGGTACGACGCGCCGGATAGCGGCATCGATCTCAGCACGACACCGATCCTGCCTGAGCGGCCCGCCGCCACCGCAGCGCGCGACATGACGGCGGATGCGGTCGCCGCGGCGCGGAGGCTCGCTCCCGTCGCCGCCGCCACCAAGGCGGAAACGCTGGCGAGCCTGACGCTGCTCGATCGTGACGGCGTCGGTCCGGACGGCAGCTATGCCGCCCTGACGGAAGTCGCCGCCGCGTTGCAGGGCCGCGCCACCACCGTCCTGCGCCGCAACGGGGCGTACCGCGCCGTGTACCGGTTCGAATGGCTGTCGCGCGCCGCTGCGATCCGCGTCCACCACGCGCGGCCGATCGTGGTGAACGGCCGCGTGGTCGGCGTGCTGCTGCTGTCCCGCTCCGCCCGCGCGCTGTTCAAGGGGTTGTACGAGGATCGCGGCAAGATCGCGCTCGGCATCGTGCTGATCTTCGGGACGTTGGTGTTCCTCAGCGGGCTGCTGTCGCGCGGGATCGCCCGCCCGATCGAGGCGCTGGGCGCGGCTACCCGCGCCGTCGCCAGTGGCCGCGGAGAAGTGCCACCCGCGCCGGTCACCGCCGCGATCGAGATCCAGGGGCTTTACTCCGACTTCGCGATCATGGCGGAGGCGATCGAGCGGCGGTCCCGCTATTTGCGCGACTTCGCGCATGCGGTCAGCCACGAGTTCAAGACGCCACTCGCGGGCATCCGCGGCGCGCTCGAACTGCTGGCGGAACATGGCGACACGATGTCGCCCGACGAGCGGCATCGCTTCCTGACCAACGCCGATGCCGACGCCGATCGCCTCGCGTTGCTGGTGACGCGCCTGCTCGATCTGGCTCGGGCAGACATGGGCACGGGTGGCGACGGCCGGGCCGATCTCGCTGCCGTCGCGCACCGCGTAGCGGATGCGGAGCGGGGCAATGGGTTCGCGGTCGAGGTCGCGGTGCCGGCCGGATTGTCGGCGCGGATCGATGCGGCGACGCTGGAGGCAGTGCTGGCGGGCCTGCTGGCGAACAGTCGTCAGGCGGGGGCGTCATCGGCGTCGATCGTGGCGGTGGGCGAGGGGGATGGGGTGTCGGTGCGCGTGTCGGACACGGGTCCGGGCATCCCGCCTGCCGATCGCGCGCGGGTGTTCGAACCGTTCTTCACGACGCGGCGGACGACGGGCGGGACGGGACTAGGCCTGCCGATCGCGGCCTCGCTGCTCGACGCGCATGGCGGGTCGTTGGTGCTGGAGGACGGGCCGGGCACGGTGTTCGTGGTGCGGTTGCGGTGAGGGCCAAGCCTGTGGCTGTGGCTGCTGGCAGGTCGAGCGTGGGCGGAGATGTGTCCCGTCGGATTGCTTCGGGGTTACCTCAATCGCTCCCCAGTCGCGCCGAGGGGCTTCGGGATGCAAGGTGTCATCCCGTCGCCGCTGGTGCCGGTTGCCGGATCAGTGTGCACGATCCGGGCTACCCTCCGCTGCCGGCCAGGCGACCTCCAGCACCGTGCTGGCGATCCGCCAGGCGCTGTCGATGCGCACGTATCGGTCGGCATACAGGCCGAGCAGCAGCAGGGGATTGGGGTCGGGCTTCGACGCGGTTTCGAAATCGATCAGGTAGCAGCGTCCCTCCGCCGTGTCCGGTCCGGTCAGCGTGACCTGATGATTGGTGATCGCGTGCAGGAAGGGGTAGCGGCCGCGTCCGTCGCGATCGAACTGGCGGAAGGCCTCGGCCAGCCCCGCCTTGATCGCGGACAGCCCCGTCATCGTGCCGACGGTGACGCTCACCGTCGCATCGGGGGCGAACACCCGATCGAGCCCGTCGATGTCGCCGCTGTCGAGGCTGGCGGAATAGCGCAGCCGAAGTTGGCGGATGTCCTCCATCTCCAGCAGCGCCGCGAGGCGGGTGTCGATCATGCTCATGCCGCCGCCTCCATGTCGGCGGACCAGACCGGATAGTCGGTATAGCCCCGCGCACCCGACGTGCCGTAGAAGGTAGCGCGATCGGCCTCCGCGATCGGGTGGCCATGACGCCAGCGCTCGACGAGATCGGGGTTGGCGATGAAGCCGCGCCCGACCGCGATCAGGTCGAGCTGGCCGGCCTGCAACGCCGCCTCGCCCGAGTGTCGATCGAAGCCGCCCGCCGCGATCAGCGTCCCGCGATAGGTGCGGCAGAAGTCGGCCGCGAACGTTTCCGGCATCTTCTCGGCGCCGATCGTCAACTGATCGCTCAGGTGGACGTAGGCGAGCCGTCGCGATTGGAAGGCTGCCGCCGCCTGCACCCAGGTCTCCGCCTCGTCGGCGAAGGGGCGCATGTCGTAGAGCCGGCCGAAGGGCGAGATGCGGACGCCGGCCCGCTCCATCCCGATCTCCGCCGCCACCGCGTCGATCGTCTCCATCAGAAAGCGCAGCCGGTTCTCGACCGACCCGCCGTAGCGATCGTCCCGGTCGTTGAGCGCACCGTTGATGAACTGTTCGAACAAATACCCGTTGGCGCCGTGAAGCTCGATCCCGTCGAAACCGGCATCGATCGCACGGCGGGCTGCGCGGACGAAATCCGCCGTGACACGCGCCACATCGCCGGTCGACAGCGGCCGCGGCGTGCTGACCGGCACCGGGCCGGCTTTCCCGTCGTCGCCGATCGTGAAGGCGGTTACGTCGGCAGCCGCTTGTCCGGTCGGGCCCACCGGTGCCGCGCCACCGGGTTGCAGCGATACATGCGAGACTCGCCCGACATGCCATAACTGCGCGAAGATGCGGCCGCCTTCGGCGTGCACGGCATCGGTGACCTGGGTCCACCCGGCCTGTTGCGCGTCGTTGAAGATTCCGGGCACGTAGAGATAGCCGCGTGCCTCCTCCGACACCGGCAGCCCTTCGGTGACGATCAGGCCGGCGCCGGCGCGTTGCCGATAGTATAGCGCCGTCTGCGCGTCCGGGATCTCCTGCGGTGCGCGCGCGCGCGTCATCGGCGCCATGACGACGCGGTTGGCAAGCCGCCGGTCGCCGAGATCATAGGGTTCGAACAACATGGTCATGATATGCTTCCTCAATGGGTTCAGGCCGCCAGCGCGTGCGCAGGTGGGCAAAGGCTCGGGAAATGGGGCAGCACGTCGCGCACCAGATCGTCCATCAGCGCGGCATGCGGGCGACGGCTGATCTTGGGATTGAGCGCCGCATGGTTGATGCCGGCATCGCGCGCCTGTCCCAGAAACTCCGCCAGCGCCTTGCTGCCGGTACGGAAGCCGGCGCGGATCTGCTGCAACGGCTGATCGCGGTCGGCGACGAGATCGAGATAGCCGGCGATGCCGATCGGCTTGAAGACGGTGTCACCCGCTGCGCGCTCGACCAGATCGCGCCAATTGCTTGCGAAGTCCCCGAGCCGGTCGATCGACGGCGACGGCGCGATGAAGCCATGCATGTTGGCGGCCACCCACTCCAGCGACTGCTGGCCGCGGCCGATGCCGATCGTCGGGACCGGTCCGAACGCCGGCTTGGGTACCAGATCGAGGCGGCCGTCGCCGCGGCCGAAGCGCGACGAGGCAAAATGCGGAAAGTCGCTGCCGATCACCGTCCGATACACGTCGAAGGCGTCGCGGAACCGTTCGCCGCGCGTGGCGAAGTCGATGCCGAACAGCGGATATTCGGACGGACGATCGCCCGACGACAGGCCGAGCATCATGCGTCCTGCCGACAGTTGATCAACCGTCGCCACCTGCTTGGCAAGCAGCTTGGGCTCGCGCAGCGGCAGGACGATGCCTGCCGTCCCCAGCGCGATCGACGTCGTGACCGATGCGATCGCGGCGAGATAGGTCAGCGGCTCGAACACCTGACCGGCATCGCCGTAGCCCGGATCGTAGAACGGCACGTCGCGCATCCACAGCGCGCTGAGGCCCGCGGCATCGGCCGCGACCGCCGAAGCCATATGGCCGCGCATCGTCGGTGCGGGCGCATCGGGGTAGGTTTCCAGCGGCATGATGAGGCCGAGCGTCAGCGCCTTGGGCGCGAACAGGCTGCGGTAGCCGGGATGACGGGACAGGGACGCGGCAGACATCGGATAACTCCTTCGTACCGTCACAATCTAATGCGCCGTTGGCAGACGATAATCCGTTGCCCACGACGATCACTCCGTCCTAGCATTCCACAATGGATGTGCAGGACCTTGCGGGCGTGATCGAGTTCGTGCGGGTGGCGCAGGCCGGCAGTTTCACCGCCGCAGCCGCCACGCTGGGCCTGACCGGCTCGGCCGTCGGCAAGAGCGTGTCGCGGCTGGAGGCCCGCCTCGGCACGAAATTGTTTCACCGGACGACCCGGCGGATCACGCTGACCCATGAGGGCGAGGACTATTACGAAAGCTGCGTCCGCGCGCTGGAGGAACTCGACGATGTCGAACAGCGACTGCTGACCGGCCGCAGCGAGCCGGTCGGACGCGTGCGGCTGGACCTGCCCGGCGCGTTCGGGCGACGCCATGTCCTGCCGATGCTGCAGGAACTGGTGCTGCGGCACCCGCGGCTCGACCTGTCGATCAATTTCAGCGAACGCACCGCCGGTATCGTCGAGGAAGGGGTCGATCTGGCGGTGCGGATCGGGCGGCTGGCCGACGATGCCGACCTGGTCGCCGTGCCGCTGGGTCGCCAGCGGCTCGTGATCTGTGCGTCACCCGCCTATCTCGCCCAACATGGTGCGCCGTCGACTCCGGCCGACCTCGCAGCGCGGGATTGCATCACCGGCTGGCAGCGGAGCGCGCATCCCGTCTGGCTGCTGCGGCAAGCGGATGGGACCATCACCTCCGTGCCGGTGCGCGTGCGCCACGAACTGAGCGACGGCGAGGCGATGGTGGCGGCGACGCTCGCAGGGTGCGGCCTATGTCAGCTCCCCACCTGGCTGATCGCCGACCACCTCGCGACCGGGGCGCTGCGCACGGTGCTGGACGATCACGCCGGCGCGGACATGCCGATCCATGCGATCTGGCCGCGGTCCCGCTACATGCGTCCCAGCATTCGGATGATCGTGGCGATGTTGCGACAGGGCGCCCAGACGCGCCCCTCGCCCTTTCACGCCTGAAGGGACCGGCAGGCTACCGTTCCAGTTCGGCTACTTCCGCAACAAATTGCCCTGACGACCAAAAGCAACGCTCTGCCGCATATTTTGAGCTGTCACGCAACATTACAATTTTAAATTGCGAGTGCCGACAACTTTTGAATGTGAACCATCGAGCGTTCCTGTGAAGTTTTAGCCGAGCCCATGAACTTAATGATTTTGCTAGTGAAAGTCATTCTTTGACTCAATCACAGTTGCTGCTAGACCTTGTTAACCAAACATTCAGACACGTGATCTCGGCGAAACGCTAAAAGTTCTATGCTGAAGCAGTTTGCGCAATAAGGGGGCTCATAAAATGATCAAGTATCTTGGTGCGGTTGCAGCGCTTGCGTTGTGGTCCGGGGCCGCGGAGGCCCGTGTCGTGACCATCGAATATGCCACCACGACGGGCATATTGGGTGGAGACGTGTCGGGTCGATTCACGTTCGATACGAGAACAGCCTTCAGTGAACGCAGGATTGTTCAGGGGATCGAAACAGCCAATTACGGCGGGTCGCCGACGTGGGTGCATACCTTCGATCTCTTCGGCGAGGTGTTTACGCGCCCGATGTTCATCCAGATATCCGATCAGTTTTTTGGCGACCTCATTCAGTTCTTCTCCGAAGTTCCAGGAATACCCGTGTCCGTCGCTTTCACTCTTCAATATGGCGTCGGAGCACGCCCCACTCTGGATCTGCCCGAAACGGGATATGAAGATGCCGTGCTGAGCGCCGTGACATTTTATGGTGTATCGGGTCCGATCAGCGGCGATTTGGCCAGGTACAGCGTCTCCTACGCCAACTCGGTGCCGGAACCCGCGACCTGGGCGATGATGATCGGCGGGATCGGTATGGTCGGGGGCGCTCTGCGTCGCCGTTCGCGGAATGCGCTCGCCGCCGCCGCTTGACACACCAACCGACACATCGATCCGGCGGGCGCCGGATCGATTTCCTGATGATGTTCTGAAATTCGAGGGTGATTCATGCACGCATTGCTTCGTAAACTTCTGCTGACGGCCACCGCGACGACGCTGGCGGGCCTTTCGATCGCGCCAGCGCAGGCGGTGACCTTTACGCTGATCGACTCCGGTGGGGCCGGAATCGGATCGCAGGCCCGCCTCGGTTTCGAGGTCGCCGCCAGCTATTGGTCGTCCGTCCTGCGCGACAACACCAATATCAATCTCAGTATCGGCTTCTCCTCGCTGGGCTCCGGCGTCGTAGGTCAGACCGCTTCGAACATCGTCTTCGCCGACAATTCCGCCGTCTATGGCCGGCTCGCATCGGATGCGACCTCGTCGCTGGATCGTACGGCGGTCGGATCGCTCCAGCCGCTGACGAACGGGGAGCGGGGCCAAACCTACCTCTCCGCGACGACGAATGCCTTGAACGCCACACGCACCGGCTACATCGACACCCGCACGCGCTTCGACGATGACAGTTCGATCAATAACGCTATCTCCGTGGTCAACACCGCCAACGCCAAGGCTCTGGGCATGACGAGGGACGCCTTTGGCAGCCCCATCTCTCAGAACGGCTTGGATGGCGTGGTCACGTTCAGCAGCGATTTCAACTTCGATTTCGATCCGCGGGACGGCATCACCGCCAACAGCTTCGATTTCATCGGCACCGCCATCCACGAGATCGGACATGCCCTGGGGTTCATCAGCGGTGTGGATATCTACGACGCGCTCACGGGGCCCACGGGATTTCAGTTCGATCGGGCGGCAGAAAGGAGCGCGCTCGTCAGGCCCCTGGATTATTTCCGCTACAGCGCGCCCGGCCGTCTGGACTGGTCGACGCAGAACACGCCCTACATGTCGGCCGATGGCGGGCGGACCCAGCTGTTCGGCAACTCGCTGATGTCCACCGGTCGCCTGAACGGCGACGGGCAACAGGCGTCGCATTGGAAGGACTCGCCGCGCGGCGACCCGTCGGAGGGGATCCTCGATCCGACCGTCGGGTTCGGGCAGACCCTGGAGGTGACTGCGCTCGATCTGGCGGCGTATGACATGATCGGCTGGGATCTGGCGTTCGATCCGCTGAGCCGTCCGGGCTACCGGATGAGCACGGCATCGATCTACCGGAATTTCCTCGGCGGCGCGGTGCCGGAGCCGACCAGCTGGGCGATGATGATCGCGGGCGTCGGCCTCGCCGGCGGCGCGCTGCGGCGGCGGCGTGCCATGACGGTCAGGCTGTCCTTCGCCTGATCGCGAGGCCGCCCCACCGTCGCGACGAGGCGCTACCGGGTTCTCCCGGTAGCGCCTTGCCGTCTTGGACAGCGCTGTTGCTAGAGGGGGACCCACCATGGACCCGTGCGCAACGCGGCTTAGGACCCATGTCCCGCTGGGCGACCAAGCATCGACACGGACGCCCTTGTCGAAGACGCGCGCGATATCGCGACCATCTGGAAAGGTGCCGAAACGGGAACCGAAGTCTGCCGCATGTCGGCTCCGCCGCGTGGGGGTCGCTGGAAACCTTGGAGGAATAGCGCTCCGCCAATTCACCGGCTCGCCGGTCAAGCGCAGTCATTCCCCTCACACTCCGTTCGCCCAGACAAAAGACCGCTTCACCGCAAACATCATACCGCTACGCAACATAGTAACACCTAATCTATAGTGAATATAAGTTTCAAATATGACGATAGTGTTGTCATCAGGTGGGGCCGTACAAACCGGCTAATGCCTGAGTTCACCTGCGAAATGCATTTTTGACTCGGCCGTGATTGTTGCTACACCTTGTTAACCGGTCGTTCACACAGGCGATCCCGGTCGATCCGGGCAATGCTCGTACCGAGACAATTGGCGTAATAAGGGGCTCATAAGATGATCAAGTATCTTGGTGCAGTTGCAGCGCTTGCGTTGTGGTCCGGGGCTGCGGAGGCTCGTGTCGTGACCATCGAATATGCCAGTACGACAAATCGACTGAATGGCGACGTGTCGGGTCGATTTACGTTCGATACGAGAACAGCCTCCCGCCGGGACTTCAGTCAGCCAGGAACTGACATTGCTGTCTATACAGGAACTCCCCCGTGGCAGCATTCTTTTGATCTCTTCGGAGAGACGCGTGCAACGCAACCGCTGTCCATCGACGTTAGCAGCGACGCGTTCCTGGATATCATTTCCTTCTACTCGCAAATCCCTGAGACGACGGACTTTATTGTGCTTTCTCTCTTCTATCCGCTTGGTACAAACATCAATCGTGATCTGCCTGACTCTGGATTCGAGAATGCTACTTTCGGAGTTGTTGCATTCTTTGGTCAACCGGGATTCTTGAGCCAGGATCTGGCGAGGTACAGCGTCTCCTACGCCAACTCGGTGCCGGAACCGGCGACCTGGGCGATGATGATCGGCGGGATCGGTATGGTCGGGGGCGCTCTGCGTCGCCGTTCGCGGAATGCGCTCGCCGCCGCCGCCTGACACCAACCGACGCATCGGTCCGGCAGGTGCCGGACCGATTTCCTGATGATGTTCTGAAATTCGTAGGGTGATCCATGCACGCATTGCTTCGCAAACTTCTGCTCACGGCCACCGCGACCACGCTGGCGGGCCTTTCGATCGCGCCGGCGCAGGCGGTGACCTTTACCCTGATCGACTCCGGCGGAGCCGCGGTCGGATCGCAGGCCCGCCTCGGCTTCGAGGTCGCTGCCAGCTATTGGTCGTCCGTCCTGCGCGACAACACCAACATCAATCTCAGCATCGGCTTCTCCTCGCTGGGCTCCAACATCGTGGGACAGACGGCTTCGGCTCGCGCCTTCGTGGACAATTCCGCTGTCTATGGCAGGCTCGCATCGGACGCGACCTCGTCACTGGATCGTATGGCAGTCGGATCGCTCCAGCCACTGGCGAACGGGGACCGGGGACAAACCTACCTCTCCGCGACGGCGAATGCCTTCAACGTCACGCGCACCGCCTATATCGATACCCGCACGCGGTTCGATAATGACGGTTCAATCAATAACGGCGTCGCCTCCGTCAACGTGGCCAACGCCAAGGCTCTGGGCCTGACTAGGGATGCCAATGGTATTCCCATCAATCAGAACGCCTTCGATGGCGCGATCACGTTCAGCAGCGATTTCAACTTCGACTTCGATCCGCGAAACGGCATCGCCGCCAACAGCTTCGATTTCATCGGCACCGCCATTCACGAGATCGGGCACGCCCTGGGGTTCGTCAGCGGCGTGGACATCTATGACGCGGTCACCGGGCCAAGGGGAATGCAGTTTCCCGGGGCGGCAGAGACGAGCGTGATCCTGACACCTCTCGATTACTTCCGCTACAGCGCGCCCGGCCGTCTGGACTGGTCGACGCAGAACACGCCCTACACGTCGGCCGACGGCGGGCGGACACAGCTGTTCGGCAATTCGCTGATGTCCACCGGTCGCCTGAACGGCGACGGGCAACAGGCGTCGCATTGGAAGGACTCGCCGCGCGGCGACCCTTCGGAGGGGATCCTCGATCCGACCATCGCGTTTGGACAGACCCTCGAAGTGACCGCGCTCGATCTGGCGGCGTATGACATGATCGGCTGGGATCTGGCGTTCGATCCGCTGAGCCGCCCCGGCTACCGGATGAGCACGGCATCGATCTACCGGAATTTCCTCGGCGGCGCGGTGCCGGAGCCGACCAGCTGGGCGATGATGATCGCGGGCGTCGGCCTCGCCGGCGGCGCGCTGCGGCGGCGGCGTGCCATGACGGTCAGGCTGTCCTTCGCCTGATCGCGAGGCCGCCCCACCGTCGCGACGAGGCGCTACCGGGTTCTCCCGGTAGCGCCTCGTTCCGTGTGAATGGCTGCCGAGCGTTTTTGTGGCGCTGGAAGATGTGGCAGCCACCCGTGAAAGCGGCGAGGTGCGTCCGCAGCGCTCATGGTATCCGTCGTCAAAGCCCCTGATAGTCCGCTTCATGCGCTCGACCTTGCTGTTGGTCCACGGGTGGTCCCGTTCGGCGAGACAGTGTTCGAGGTCGTTGGCCTCGCAGATCAGGGCGAAGCGCATCTGGCGCGACCAGTGGTGCTGCGGTTTTACCGGCTCTCCCATTCCCTCTGGGTGGGACAGAGGGAGAGCGACCCGCCCGCGACGATCACCCCGCCTCGGCCACCGCCTTCGTCGCCGCCTCGCCCGTCCAGTCGAGGTCGCCGATCGTCCGCCACACTTCCTTGCCCTGCGCGTCGAACAGGATGCTGGTCGGCAGGTTGCTCGCGACCGCAGGCACCCACGCCATTTTCGGGTCGGTCCACGATTTCAGCGCCTTGAACTTGCGCTCCGTGAGGAACGCGGTCGCCTTGGCCGGGTCCATGTCCTGGCTCAGTGTCACGACGCGCAACTTCGCCCCTTCGCGCACGGCCAGCGCGTCGAGCGTCGGCAACTCCTTCACGCACGGACCGCACCATGTCGCCCACAGGTTCAGCAGCACCGGCGTGCCGCGATAGGTCGCCAGCGTCACCGGCTTGCCTTCCGGGTCGACGAACGCCAGCGTCGGCGCGGCTTCCCCCTTGTGACTGCGGTCGATCGTGCCGGCGGGCTTCGCTGCGACCGCACCGGACGGCGCGGCTTCGTCGGGCGACACGGCATTCGCCATCTGGTCCGGAGACGCCTGTTCTTGCCCGGCGGGGGTCGAGGC
Source organism: Microvirga sp. SRT01 (assembly GCA_018139225.1). GTDB lineage: Bacteria > Pseudomonadota > Alphaproteobacteria > Sphingomonadales > Sphingomonadaceae > Sphingomonas > Sphingomonas longa. Next base: position 179,688 of record JAGSNX010000003.1, on the reverse strand, counting down.
CCTATCGCAACCGGCGACCGCCAGCCCGGCGACGAGAACGAGACCGATCGAGCGCATGAGTACCTCCAACAGCATGTGGGGCGGCCGCTTCGCCGAAGGGCCGTCCGCGGTGATGCGCGAGATCAACGCCTCGCTCCCCTTCGACCAGCGAATGTGGCGTCAGGACGTGGCGGGCAGCCGCGCGCATGTCGCCATGCTCGGGAAACAGGGCATCGTCCAGCCCGCCGACGCAGAAGCGATCGCCGAAGGGCTGACGCAGGTCGCCGCCGGCTATGAGCGGGACGGCGTGCCCGACGACCTGTCGCTGGAAGATATCCACATGCTGACCGAGGCGCGGCTGGCGGATGCGATCGGCCCCGTCGCCGGTCGCCTTCACACCGCGCGGTCGCGCAACGATCAGGTTGCGACCGATTTCCGCCTCTGGGTGCGCGATGCGATCGATCAGGTGCTGGATGCGCTGACGGCGTTCCAGGCGGCGCTGCTGGTGCGGGCGGAGGAGCATGCCGGGGCCGTAATGCCCGGCTTCACGCACCTGCAATCGGCGCAGCCGGTGACGCTCGGCCATCATCTGATGGCGTATCACGAGATGATCGCGCGCGACGTGTCGCGCTTCACTGATGCGCGAGCGCGGATGAACCTGTGTCCGCTGGGATCGGCGGCGCTGGCGGGGACTGGCTTTCCGATCGACCGGCACGCGACCGCAGAGGCGCTGGGGTTCGACGGGCCGACGCGCAACTCGCTCGATTCGGTCAGCGACCGCGATTTCGCGCTCGATTACCTTGCCGCGGCGGCGCAATGCTCGCTGCACCTGTCGCGCCTCGCGGAGGAGTTCGTGCTGTGGGCGTCGCAGCCCTTCGGCTTCGTCGCGCTCAGCGATCAATGGTCGACCGGCAGCTCGATCATGCCGCAGAAGCGCAACCCGGATGCGGCCGAGCTGGTGCGCGGCCATTCCGGCCGGATCACCGGGTGCCTCGTGTCGCTGATGATGACGATGAAGGGCCTGCCGCTCGCCTATTCGAAGGACATGCAGGACGACAAACCGCCGGTGTTCGAGGCGCACGACCTGCTCGGCCTCAGCATCGCGGCGATGACCGGCATGGTCGAGAGCGCGACGTTCCGCACCGATCGCATGCGCGCGCTGGCCGAATCGGGCTATGCCACCGCCACCGATCTCGCCGACTGGCTGGTGCGGGAGGCGGGGGTGCCGTTCCGCGAGGCGCATCATATCACTGGCCGCGCGGTGGCGCGGGCGGAGGCGCTGGGGGTGACGCTCGACGCGGTGCCGCTGGGCGATTTGCAGGCGATGGATGCGCGGATCGACGCGCGGGTGTTCGACGTGCTGTCGGTCGATGCCTCGGTCGCCAGTCGCACCAGCTTCGGCGGCACCGCGCCGGCCAATGTCCGCGCGGCGATCGCCGTCGCCAGGGGGGAAGCATGACGCGTCTCGTTCTTTTCGCGGCGTTGCTGCTCGCCGGGTGCGGCGCGGCGGACGGGTTGCAACCGCCGCCGGGCGGCAAGCTGCCCGTCGCCCCGGTCGGCGCGCGCGCGACGCCGACGCCGGCGCAGTTGCTGACCCCGACGACGCAGCAACGCCCGCTCCGCAACGACGAGCTGCTGCGCCGTTCGGAAGAGCGCCGCTCCGACGATTTCAACCTGCCGCCGCAGTGATCTTTCACCCCTCCCCTTGAGGGGGGCGGGGGGTGGGGTGCTTCCGCAAGCCCGTCGCTGGCGGAGAGGCCCCACCCCAACCCCTCCCCTGAAGGGGAGGGGCTATCGAACTTAGGAATCGCATGGACCATTTCGCCTATCGGGACGGTGTCCTCCACGTCGAGGACGTATCCGTACCCGCGATCGCAGAGGCGGTCGGGACGCCCGTCTACATCTACTCCGCCGCCACGTTGCGCCGCCATGCGCAGGTGTTCCGTGAGGGGTTGAAGGATGTTTCGCGCAAGCACCTCGCCTACGCGATCAAGGCCAATCCCAACCTCGCCGTCCTCCGCGTCCTCGCCGACGAAGGCTACGGCGCGGACGTAGTGTCGGTCGGCGAGATGAAGCGGGCGCTGGCCGCTGGCATGCCGCCCGCCGACATCGTCTTCTCGGGCGTCGGCAAGACCCGCGCCGAACTGGCCGCCGCGCTCGACGCCGGCATCGGCCAGTTCAACCTGGAGCTGGAGGAGGAGGGCGTCGTCCTCGCCGCGCTCGCCGCCGAACGGGGGCTGACTGCCCCCGCGACGCTGCGCGTGAACCCCGATGTCGACGCCGGCACGCACGCCAAGATCTCGACCGGCATGAAGGAGAACAAGTTCGGCGTGCCGATCGATCAGGCGGCGGACATGTATGCGCGCCTGTCGGGTCTGCCGGGCCTGAACCTGCGTGGGATCGCGATCCATATCGGCAGCCAGTTGTTCGACCTCGCCCCGCTGGAGGCGGCCTATGCGCGCGTCGGCGATCTCGTCGCGGAGTTGCGCGCGAGCGGCCACACGGTCACGCATGTCGACCTTGGCGGCGGTCTGGGCGTGCCGTACAGGAGCGGCGACATGCCGCCGTCTCCCGCCGATTACGGCGCGATGGTCGCGCGCGTCACCAAAGGGTGGGACGTAGAGCTGATGTTCGAACCCGGCCGCGTCATCGCCGGCAATGCGGGCGTGCTCGCGACCGAAGTTATCTGGGTCAAGCCGGGCGTCGTCCACCCCTATGTCATCGTCGATGCGGCGATGAACGACCTTGCCCGCGTCGCGCTGTACGATGCCTATCACGATTTCGTTGCGGTGGAGCCGACCGGCGAGCGAATGATCGCGAACATCGCCGGCCCGGTGTGCGAGAGCGGGGACACCTTCGCGATGGGCCGCGATATCGATGCGGTCGCGTCGGGCGATCTCGCGGTGTTGCGGACGGCGGGGGCGTACGGCGCGACGATGGCGTCGACCTACAACAGCCGCCCGCTGGTGCCCGAAGTGCTGGTCGACGGCGATCGGTATGCGGTGGTCGCCGACCGCGTCGCGGCGGAGGCGCTGATCGCGGCGGAGCGCGTGCCGGATTGGCTGGCGGGGTAATCCCTGACTGGGCTTTTGCTGAGGTAGGAACCCGACCCGTCATGCCGGGCTTGTCCGGGCATCCACGGTTCGCCACTAGGATCAGCCGGCCGGTTCGCGCACCGGTGGATGCAGGGACCGGCCCGGCATGACGCGACACAGAAAGCCCATCGGATGAGCAGCTACCGCCGATGACCCTCCACAGCCTTCCGCTCTTCGTCCGCCTCGTCGCTCGCCCCGTGATCCTGCTGGGTGAGGGCGAGGCGGCGGACGCCAAGCGCCGCCTGCTCGACCGTGCGGGGGCAGTCGTCGTGGGTGAGGACGTGTCCGCCACACTCGCCATCGTCGCGCTCGACGACGAAGCGGAGGCGCTGGCCGCGGTCGCCCGGCTGAAGGCGCGCGGGATCCTCGTCAACGCCGTCGATCGCCCCGATCACTGCGACTTCACGCTGCCCGCGATCGTCGACCGCGACCCGGTGCTGGTCGCGATCGGCACCGGCGGCGTCTCCGCGGGCCTCGCCGCGGCGTTGCGCCAGCGGCTGGAGGCGTTGCTGCCCGCCTCGCTCGGCACGCTCGCGAAGGGGCTGCACGCCGGTCGCGCGACGCTGCGCGCCCGCTTTCCCGACGGAGGCGAGCGGCGTCGCGCCATCGCCGCCGCACTCGCCCCTGCCGGGCCGCTCGATCCGCTGGAGGAGCGCGATGTCGCCGCGTGGCTGGTCGATCCGCAGGCGCCCGCGCCCGCTACGCTCGTCCGCATTGCGCTGACCTCGCCCGATCCGGACGACCTGACCCTGCGTCAGGCGAGACTGCTCGCCTCCGCCGACCGCGTCTTCCATGCCGCGGACGTGCCGCGCGCGATCCTCGACCGCGCCCGCGCCGATGCCGCGCGGATCGCGGGCGGACCGACCGACGAACCCGGCCTCTCGATCCGGCTGGACATGGCATGAAGGCGTATTGCTACCGGATCGTCGATGGTCAGGCGGAGGCGATCGACCTCGATCGCGCGATGGCGGAGCAGTGCCAGCTCATCTGGGTGCATTTGCCGCAGATCGACGCGGAGACGATCGCGTGGCTGCACGATGTGGCGCAGCTCGACGACTATATCGTCGATGCGCTGACCGCGACAGAAACGCGCCCCCGGTGCGAGGCGATCGGCCACGGCGCGTTCCTTAACCTGCGTGGCCGATCGCACGATCCGCTCGACAGTTCGGATCTGCTGGCGTCGGTGCGTATCTGGGCCGTGAAGGGCCGCTGCTACTCGGTCACGCGCAAACCGATGATTGCGGTCGGCGTCGTCAAGGAAGAGGTCGCAAAGGGCGAGATTCGCGATCCCGGCGACCTCATCACCGCCTTTGCCGCGGCGATTACCAACGACCTCGATCCCGACGTCGCCGATCTGGGCGATCAACTGGACGATTGCGAGGAGCGGCTGGACCCCAACCACGTCTTCGACCTGCGCCGCACCGTCAGCAAGGTGCGGGTCGCGGCGATCACCTATCGCCGTTTCCTCAGCCCGCAGCGGGCAGCGCTGGAGAAGCTGGCGTCGTTGTCGGGCGACTGGCTGGGCGACGACGACCGCCTCCACATCGCCGCCGCCGCCGACCGCGCCGCGCGCATGGCCGAGGAACTGGAATCGATCCGCGAACGCTCCGCATTGATGCACGAAACGCTGTCCGACCTGCGCGCGGAGCAGATCGACAGCCGCTCGCTCGTCATTTCGATCGTGGCGATGGTGTTCCTGCCGCTGACGTTCCTGACCGGTCTGTACGGCATGAACGTGGAAGGGCTGCCGTTCGCCAAGGAGCCGTGGGCGTTCGATATGATCGCCGGCATGTGCATCGCGATTTCGGTCGGGGTGATCGGGTGGTTCCTGCGCAAGCACTGGTTTTCGGGCTGACGCGCGTCAGCCCGAGTTGCGCAGGCCCGTCGCGATGGCGTTGATCGACAGCAGGATGCCCTCCCCGATCCGCTCGTCCTGATCGCCGGCGCGGTGGCGCTTCATCAGTTCGATCTGGAGCAGGTTGAGCGGCTCGATATAAGGCAGCCGCAGCCGGATCGAGGCGTCGAGCGCCGGGTGATCCTCCAGCAGGCGCGACTGGCCGGTGGTGGCGAGCAGACCGTCCTGCGTCAGGTGCCACGCGTCGCGGATCGTCGTGAACCGGTCGCGCAGACCGTCCTCGACCAGCTCCGCATAGCGCGCCGCGACGGTCATGTCCGACTTCGCCAGCACCATTTCCATGTTGGCAAGCGTGGAGGCGAACAGCGGCCAACCCTTCGCCATCTCGCGCAGCAGGCCCTTGTCCCCGAACGCCGCGATGGCCTGACCGACCCCGTACCAGCCGGGCAGCATCACGCGCGCCTGTGCCCAGCTGAACACCCACGGGATCGCGCGCAGATCCTCGATCCGGTCGGACTTGGTGCGGCTGGCGGGGCGGCTGCCGATCTTGAGGTTCGCGATCTCCGCGATTGGAGTCATCTGGCGGAAGAAGGTCCGGAAATCGTCGGAACCGTAGACGAGGTCCCGATAGGCGCGGAAGGCGGTGCCGGACAGCGTCTCCATCGCCGCGGCGAAGGCGCTGTTTTCCGAGTTGGACAGGCGTGCGGGTTCGAGACTGGCGAGCAAGGTCGCCGACGCGATCGCCTCCAGATTGGTCGCCGCGCTTTCGCGGGTGCCGTATTTGGCGGCGATCACCTCGCCCTGTTCGGTGATGCGGATGCGGCCCTGCACGGTGCCGGTCGGCTGCGCACGGATCGCCGCGAAGGCGGAGCCGCCGCCGCGCCCGACCGCGCCGCCGCGTCCGTGGAACAGCTGCATGCCGACGCCCGCCGCCTCGAACACCGGGCGGAGCGCCGTCGATGCCTTGGACAGACCCCAGGTCGAAGACAGGTAGCCGCCGTCCTTGTTCGAATCGGAATAGCCGATCATCACCTCCTGATGCCCGCGGGCGGCGGCGATCGCGGCCACTTCCGGGAGCGCGAACCAGTCGGTCATGATCGCCGGTGCCGCCTCCAGATCCTCGATCGTCTCGAACAGGGGCACGGCCATGATTGCGGCAGTCGGCGTGTCGCCAGGACGGTAGAGGCCGGCTTCCTTGAGCAGCAGGTGCACCTCCAGCAGGTCGGACACCGATTTGGCCATCGACACGATGTAGATGCCGATCGCGGCGGGGCCGTAACGGGCATGCGCCTCCGCCGCGGCCTGGACGATCGCGAGTTCGGACGCGGTTTCGTCCGAATAGGCGTGGAAGCGGCTGGTCAGCGGACGTGGCGATGCGAGTTCGCGGCGGAGAAGCGCGATCCGCGCCGCTTCGTCGAGCGCGAGATAGTCGGCGTCGACCCCGGCGACCGCGAGCAGTTCCGCAACGACGCGTTCGTGCACCGCGGAATTCTGGCGCAGGTCGAGCGCGGCGAGGTGAAATCCGAACACGTCGACCGCGCGGACCAGCCGGCCGAGCGCGCCGCTCGACCGCAAGGCACCGTCCCCGCCCTTGATCGCGCCCATCGTCGCCAGCGCGCGGGCGAGCGTGACCAGATCGGCGCGGAACGCCTGTGGGTCGGGGTAGCGTGCGCCGCGGAGCGCGCCGGGCCGGGGCGCGCCCTTGCCGGTCAGCGCCTGATAGGTGGCGGCGAGGCGCGCGTAGATGCCCGACAGCGCACGGCGGAACGGTTCGTCCTGACGGCTGGTGGCGGTATCGCCGCTTGCATTCGCCAGCGCCTCGACCGCGGGATCGATGTCGATGCGCAGCGAGGAGATCGACAACTCCGCCCCCAGCGCGTGGATCGTATCGCAATAATAGCCGAGCACCGCCTCGCTCGCGCGGCCCAGCGCCAGCGTCAGCGAGGCCGCGGTGACGTTGGGATTGCCGTCGCGGTCGCCGCCGATCCAGCTTCCCGGTCGCAGGAAGGGCGGCGTGCGATGCCCGAGCGCGCGGTCCCAGCGCTGGTAGAGGGCGGGCAACACCGGCAGGAACACGTCGCGCAAATAGGACAGCGCGGTTTCCACCTCGTCCGCCACCCCCAGCCGGTCGCGGCGCAGGACGCGCGTCTGCCACAAAAGGGCGATTTGCCGCGTGATCGCTTCGTCGACGAGATCGCCTTCGGTCGTTTCCTCGCGCCCCGCGTCGCGGATCGCCAACAGTTCGGCAATGCGGTTGCGATGGTCGATCATGCTCTTGCGCCGCACCTCGGTCGGGTGAGCGGTCAGCACGGGCGCGACCAGCGCGTGGTCGAGCAGCGCCAGTACCGACGCGGCATCGACGCCCTCGTCGGCGAGCCGGCGCAGCGCGGAGGCGACGTCCGCGCCCTCCTCGGCGGCGATGCCCTGACGATCCTCGGCGAGGTTCGCCAGCATCGAGAACAGCATGAAGCCGCGAACGAAATCCAGCGTCTCGTTGAGGTCGAGCTTTTCGAGCTGGAGGTCGACGGACGCGCCGTCGTTCAGGCCGCGGTGCCGTTCGACCGAGGCACGGCGGATCGTCTCCGTCGCCGCGAACAGCCGCTCGCCGCCATAGGCGCGGATCACGTCGCCGAGCAGCGCGCCGAGGTATCGGATGTCGGGATTGTTCGCGATGGGGGGAAGGCTGGCCATGCGACGATGCTGCGCTGCGGCAGGGCGGGCGTCAACTGTCATGCTCTTACCGGCCAAGAGCGGACCTGCCGGTCGCGATCTTCAGAATCGTTAAACGTCTTCGGCGTATTCGGGCGATGTGCGGCATGACCATGCTCCGATCCGTCAGTCCAGCGACCCCTTCGGGAGCCGCTCCGCTGGCGTTACGCGGGAGTTCGCGGCGATGGCGGCGGATATCGGCGAGCTCGAGCGCATTGCCGCCGATCCGCTCATCGGCGACGGCGCGGAGCCGCTGCGCGCGCTGGCCGAACGCCTTCGGTCGACGATGGAAGACCAGTTCGACGGTATGGCGGCACAATCCGCCGTCTTCCCCTGGTGGGAGGCGCGATGCCGCGATGTGCAACAGGCCATCCGGCGGTCCTGACACGCAACAGGTTAATTTTCATGCGCGATGTCCCGGTCCGGGGCGGTGGCTGCAGACGTTAACCACGATGCTCGATTAACGCCATTTTAGGCGCGTCGATGCGCCAGTAATTGAGGAACATCCGTCAGGACGCTGCCATTCGGACGTGGTGGCCATCATCATCGACATCACCGACAAGCTCACCCTGCTGCGCAGGGCGCGTCGGTTGGCGAAGGATGTGCAGAGATCGCAGCTTCGGATGGCGCAGGGCCTGCTTCAGGCGACCGAGGACGAAGTGAAGCGGCAGATGCAGGTGCTGTGCGATCAGGAGGCGGGGAAGGACGAGGTCGATGCGGCGATCCAGATCATGCCGCTGTTAACCAAACTCCTCCTCCAGCGGCGCGAGAAACTGGGTCGCCTCGAAGCCGAATTCCTCGGCAACCCCTATGGGGACGTCAAGGAGGAGTAATCATCGTCAGCGTACACGCGTAGAGGAGATGACGGCATGGATATGGGTCTGGATCAGGGCTGGCGCGATGACGCCAGCCCGGTGGAGCTTCTCACGGTTGACGATGGGCTCGGCGACGGCGGGTTGGGCGATGATGGGCGTGGCGCGGAGGAGCGGAACGAGCTGCACTTCCTCGCCGCGCTGTGCGACGAACTGATGCGCAGCCTGTTGGCGGCGGGCGTTCTCAGCCGCGCGCAGCTCAACGAGGTCGAGGCGGCGGTGGCCAAGCGCGTCGGCCATTCGCCCAGAAGCTGGTAGGGCGGCTGGTCTTCACGGAACCAGGGCTTACGGCCCCGGCGCGACCGGGGTCGGCGCGCCGCGCTGACCACCGCGATAGGCTTCACGCTCCTCGGAGGTGACGGTCCCGTCGTGGTTCAGGTCCATCGCATCGAACCGCGCGAGCAGCCCTTCGGAATATTCGATCTGGGTGATCTTGCCGTCGCCGTTGCGGTCGAGGGTGGTCAGCCGCGTGTTGGCGCGAGGCAGTTCGTCCGTGGTCAGCGCGTCGTCGCCATTGCGATCGAGCGTGCGGAACCGGCGGCTGATCGCGCCGCCGTAATCGAGTCGCGACGTGACCGAGGGCGGCGTGAAGTTCGCGGCCTTCGCATCGGCCGCCGCCATATTGTCCTGCGCCTTGTCGCCGCACGCCGCCACTGCGAGCGCCATCACGCCCGCCACCACGATCCGCATCGATATCCCCAATTCAGCCCAGTCGTTCAGGCTTCCAGCTCGATATCCCAGTAGAGCCAGTCATGCCACGTATCGTGCAGGTAATTGGGCGGGAAGGACCGCCCATGTTCCTGCAGATGCCAATTGGTGGGGCGTATAGGCTCCACATACAATGGCATCGCCGCCTGTTTCGGCGTTCGACCGCCTTTTTTCAGGTTGCAGGGGGCGCAGGCGGTGACCACGTTTTCCCATGTCGTCCGTCCGCCCTGCGCGCGCGGGACGACATGGTCGAAGGTCAGATCGCGCGCGACGCCGCAATATTGGCAGGCGAACCGATCGCGCAGGAACAAGTTGAAGCGGGTGAAGGCGGGAAATTGCGACGGCTTCACATATTGCTTCAGCGCGATTACGGACGGCAGCTTCAGCGACACCTTGGCGCTGTGCACCTCCCGCTCGTAATGCGCGACGACGTCGACGCGGTCGAGGAACATCGCCTTGACGGCGGTCTGCCACGGCCACAGGCTGAGCGGGTAATAGGACAGCGGCGTATAGTCCGCGTTGAGCACGAGCGTGGGACAACTGTCGGGGTGCCGGATCAGGTCGGGATGAAACACGCGCCCTCCCAAGCGAATTCGCCGATGATCTCGCGGGCGCTGTCGCCCATCGGCGTGACGCCATGATGACAGCACGGAGCATGATTCCGGGTCAAGGGGGGATAGTTACCCGCTTCGCCCCAAGCCCGACCGGGCGGCTGCATCTGGGGCATGCCGCCTCCGCGATTCGCGCGCATGACTTCGCGGTTACGCGGGGCGGGCGGTTCCTGCTGCGGATCGAGGATATCGACGGGACGCGGAGCCGGCCGGAGCATGTCGCGGCCATCCTGGCCGATCTCGCCTGGCTGGGGCTCCGCTGGGAAGGGCCGGTGTTCCAGTCGCAGCGGCTGGACCTGTACGCCGAAGCACTTGCGAAGCTGGACGCGATGGGGCTGGTCTATCGCTGCTACTGCACGCGTGCGGCGATCGCGGCCAGCCTGTCGGCGCCGCACGGGCCGGAGGCGGTGTATCCGGGTATCTGCCGAAACCGGCCGCGCCACGAGGACACGGATGCGCCGCATTGCTGGCGACTGGATGTCGCGAAGGCGCTGGCGCGGACCGGGCCGCTGAACTGGTGGGACGAAACTGCGGGGACCATTGCGTGCGAGGCGGCGGCGCAGGGTGATGTCGTGCTGGCGCGGAAGGATGCGCCGTCCAGCTATCATCTGGCGGTCACCGTCGACGACGCGGCGCAGGGCGTGACGGACGTGGTGCGCGGTATCGACCTGTTCGCCGCGACGCACATCCACCGATTGTTGCAGGCGCTGCTCGCGGTGCCGACGCCGCGCTATCGTCATCATCCGCTGCTGACCGGCCCGAACGGCGAGCGGCTGGCGAAGCGGCACGGTGCGCCGACGTTGGCAGCCCTGCGTGAGGCTGGGGAGGATGGTCGTGCGCTGGCCGACCTGCTGCGGGCGGGCCGCTTGCCCACTGGTTTTTCGGCGCGGAACGCCTAGATTAGCGTCATGAACACGTTCCTCGTCATCCTGCTGATCGCCGCGATGATCGCGACGGTCGTGGCGCTCGTCCGCGGCGTCGTCTCCTTCCTTCAGGAATCGCATGCACAGGTGCATGGCGAGGGGCCGAGCCAGGCATCGCTCAAGTCCAACCGCATGATGCAGCAGCGCATCTTCTTCCAGGCGCTGGCGGTGCTGATCGTGGTCGTGATCCTGTTCGCGGCGGGCCGTACCTGACGCTGTCCGCGCGCTGATCCCCCGATGGTCAAGCTCACCAAGATCTACACCCGCACCGGCGACACCGGCACCACCGGGCTGGTCGACGGATCGCGCGTCGCGAAGTCCGATCCGCGCATCGCCGCGATCGGCGACGTGGACGAGGCCAACAGCGTGTTAGGCGTGGCGCTGATCGACGTCCTGGCCGGGCCGGTGCGCGATGAGCTGGCTCGCATCCAGAACGACCTGTTCGACCTGGGGGCCGACCTTGCGACGCCCGGTGGCATCGACGGCGCTTTGCGTATCGTGCCGACGCAGGTCGAGCGGCTGGAGCAGGCGATCGATGCACTGAACGCCGACCTGTCTCCGCTGACCAGCTTCATCCTGCCCGGTGGCGATGCCGGTGCGGCCGGATTGCATTTGGCGCGTGCCGTGGTCCGGCGCGCCGAACGCTCGGTCACCGCAATGCCGGACGTGAGCCACGTAGCTGCAACCTATATCAATAGACTGTCGGATTACCTGTTCGTAGCCGCGCGGGCGCTGAACCAAAGCGGCGCAGGCGACGTTCTGTGGGTTCCGGGGGGAACGCGCTGAGCTTAAGGTCCGCGCAACATTGGCGAAAGGCGCGGGCATGACGATAGCGGCGGTAGCGGACGCACGGTCACCCCTTGGCGAGCGACTGAAGGCGGTCCGGGCATTGAGTCTGGCGCTGGCAGGGCCGCTGTCGGATGCCGATGCGACGGTGCAGTCGATGCCGGACGCGTCGCCGACCAAATGGCATCTGGCGCATACCACGTGGTTCTTCGAGACGTTCGTGCTCCGCGATCACGTGCCCGGATACCGGCTGCACGATCCGCGCTGGCCGTTCCTGTTCAACAGCTATTACGAGGCCGAGGGTCGTCGCCATGCGCGTGACCGTCGCGGCATGCTGACGCGTCCGTCGCTGGACGAGGTGCGGGCGTACCGCGCACACGTCGACGCGGCGCTGGTCGCGGCGCTGCCGACATTGGCGGACGCGGCGCTGGAACTGGTCGAACTCGGCTGTCACCACGAGGAACAGCATCAGGAACTGCTCGTCACCGATATCCTGCATGGCTTTTCCGAAAACCCGCTGGAGCCTGCATTGTGGCCGGCGGCGCGCAAGGTGCCGGTGGCGATGCCGGGGCCGATCGCATGGGTGGAGGGACGGACCGGCATCGTCCAGATCGGTCATGCCGGCGATGGTTTCGCGTTCGATTGCGAAGGGCCGCGTCACGATGCGTTGCTGACCCCGCACGCGCTCGCCGACCGGACGGTCACCAATGGCGAGTGGCAGGCGTTCATCGCCGATGGCGGCTACCGCGAGGCGCGCTGGTGGCTGGCGGACGGCTGGGCGTGGGTGAAGGCGGAGGCGATCGTCGCGCCGTTATACTGGGAGGAGCAGGACGGCGTCTGGACGCGCTTCGGCCTAGACGGTCGGCGCGCGATCGATCCGGCCGCGCCCGTCACGCATGTCAGCTTCTTCGAGGCGGACGCCTATGCCGCCTGGGCCGGTGCGCGCCTGCCGACCGAGTTCGAATGGGAAGCGGCGGCGGCCGGACTTGACCCCGCCGGTGGCAACCAGATGGCCGATGCGGGTCCGGTCGAGCCACGACCGGGCGGCGGGCTGTTCGGAGATGTCTGGGAATGGACCGGCAGCGCGTACCGCCCCTATCCCGGCTTCAAGCCGGTCGAGGGTGCGGTCGGCGAATACAACGGCAAGTTCATGAGCGGGCAGTTCGTGCTGCGAGGCGGATCGTGCGCGACGCCGCGTGGTCACGCGCGGGCCAGCTACCGCAACTTCTTCTACCCGCATCAACGGTGGCAGTTCACCGGCGTGCGGCTCGCCAGGGATCTCTGACATGCTCAAGCAGGACGACGCGGACGGCACGCGCAGCTTCGCCGATCCGGCCTTCCGCGCCGACGTGCTGGCGGGACTGGAGCGCCGACCGCGCGCGATCCCGGCGCGCTGGTTCTACGATCGTCGCGGGTCGGAACTGTTCGAACACATCACCGATCTGCCGGAATATTACCCCACGCGAACCGAAGTCGCGATCCTGTCGCGGATCGGCGACGATGTGCGTGCGCGGATCGGCGAGGGACGTGCGGTGGTCGAGTTCGGCTCCGGCTCCTCGACCAAGACTCCGCTGCTGCTGGAGGCGATCGCGCCGTCCGCCTATGTCCCGATCGATATCTCGGGAGATTTCCTGCGCGCGTCGTCGAAGGTGCTGGCGGCACGCTTCCCCAACCTGCTGGTGCTGCCGTTCGAGGCGGATTTCATGCGGCCACTGACGCTGCCGCGGACGATCGCAGACGCACCGAAGCTGGGGTTCTTCCCGGGCAGCACGATCGGCAACATGACGCCGGCGATGGCGACCGACCTATTGCGCGCCATGAAGGCGTCGCTGGGCGAGGGCGCGATGCTGCTGATCGGGATGGACCGGATCAAGGATGCGGACGTGCTCGTTCCCGCCTATGACGATGCGGCGGGGGTGACGGCGGCGTTCAACATGAACCTGCTGGAGCGGATCAACCGCGAACTCGACGGGACGGTGCCGATCGACGCGTTTCGGCACGAGGCGCGGTGGAACGACGATCGCGCACGGGTCGAGATGCACTTGACCGCCACGCGCGACGCGACGTTCGACGTCGACAAGCGGCCGTTCGCGATCGCGGCGGGCGAGTCGATCCACACCGAGAACAGCCACAAATACGGTGCACGCGATGCCCGCATCCTGTTGCGCGCGGGTGGATGGACGCCGGTAGCGGAGTGGACCGATCCGGACGGGCTGTTCGCGGTGTACCTGGCGGAGGCGCAGGCGGAACGCGTCGCGCCCTAGTCGGGCTGTTGCCGCACCACCTGCGCGCGCCAGGTGGTGATGTAATGGGGATTGCCGCGGCACTCGCCCATTTCCGATTGTTCGGACAGGCGGAAGCGGGTGCCGTCCCAGACCAATGTCTGCATGACCCCGCAGTCGCCAAGGCCGCGACCCTTGGCGTAGCTGGTGAGTTCGCCGTTTTTCCACGCGCCGTTGACGACGGAGGTCGTCGCGTCCTCGGCGGCGGCGGGGGTGGGACCGAAGCCGGTGGGGACATCGGCCTTGGCGACCTCGACAGCATCGCCGCGGATCACGAACAAGGCCGACGACAGGTTATACGCCCCCGACGAGCAGGGCAGCATCACCAGCGTCGTGCCGCCGCCGAGCGCGTGCACCTCCGGCGGCATCTTGGCGGCGAAACTGTCGTCGCCGCAGGCCGCCAGCCGCTTCATGTCGGCAAGTTGCTTCGGCGTCGGCTTCGACGTGCTACCGGTCGCGACCACGGCGCGGATGACGGGAGCTGCGCGGCGATCCGGGACCGTCACTGCGGGCCTGTCGCCCTTCGCGACCAGCGCGGTTACCGTGCCGGCGCGACCCTGTTGCGCGTCGATCCAGCGCATGGCGGCGGACGCGCCCTTCAGCGACAGGGTGGCGCGGCGTTTGTCGCCGGCCTCCAGCACCGCGAGCGTCGTGCCGTTCGCCATCGCTGCGCCGGTCGCGGCAGCGGCCGAGCCGTTCAGCGCCGGCAGCGGCATGCGGCGACTGTCGATCGTCACTGCTACGGGGCGGACGGGCTTTTCGTCGCCCGCGACGTCGAAGGACAGATCGATCGCGCCGTCCGGTCCCGGCTGCCGCAAGACGGCCATCGTCACCGGCGGGAACGGGTAGGCTCCATCCTCCGGCCCCAGCGAGGCCATCTGGCACAGGGCGGTATTGTCGCACGCGACGATCCAGTCGCCGAACGTCTTCTGTTCGCCCGGCTTCACCGGTGTCGGGGCGGCGTCCGCCACTGGTGTCGGTGTCGGTGCCGCCTGTGGTGAGGCGGCGGCGGCGTTGAGAGTCGGGCTGGGCGCGGACTCCGGCGCGTCGGAGACGGTGCACGCCCCCAGCAGGACGGAGCCGAAGACGAGCGCCGTAGCGGCGGGCAAAGCGATACGCATGCAGGGACAAACCCCGATGCTGGCGAGCGCGTTCCGCAGCCGCTATGCGCGCGGACATAGAGGAGAGAGCAGCATGCGGACTATCGGCGTGATCGGGGCGGGGCAAATGGGCGCAGGCATCGCGCAAGTGTCTGCCCAGGCAGGATTCAAAGTCCTGCTGGCCGACGTGTCGCAGGCACAGGCGGACAAGGGCAAGGCGGGGATCGCCAAGCAGCTCGACCGGGCGGTGACGAAGGAGAAGATCACCGGCGACGCGCGGGACGCTGCGCTGATGCTGATCGAACCGGTCGAGTCGGTGGCGGCGATGGGCGATTGCGAACTGGTCATCGAAGCGGCGACGGAGCGCGAGGCGATCAAGCGCCAGATCTTCGCCGATGTCAGCAAGGTGCTCCGCGCCGATGCGGTGCTGGCGTCGAACACCTCGTCGATCCCGATCACCCGGCTGGCGCAGGCTGCGCCCGACGCGGCGCGCTTCGTCGGCGTGCATTTCTTCAACCCGGTGCCGGTGATGGGCCTGATCGAACTGATCCGCGGCCTCGCCACGTCGGACGACACGGTGGCGGCGGTGGAGCGCTACGCGCAGGCCCTGGGCAAGCGTGTCGTGCGCGCCAACGATGCACCGGGGTTCATCGTCAACCGCGTGCTGATGCCGATGCTGAACGAGGCATGCTTCGCGCTGGGCGAGGGCGTCGCGACGATCCCGGATATCGATGCCGCCTGCCAGTTGGGCCTTAATCATCCGATGGGGCCGCTGACGCTGGCGGATTTCATCGGTCTGGATACGTGTCTGGAGATCACGCGCGTGTTGTTCGAGGGGACGGGCGATCCCAAGTTCCGGCCCGCGCCGCTGCTGGTGAAATATGTCGAGGCGGGTTGGTATGGGAAGAAGACCGGGCGCGGCTTCTATGACTATTCGGGCGAGACGCCGGTGCCGACGCGCTGATCTTGCGCGCGGGTAACGCACGTTGCCCGTACGCAAAGTTGCTTTGCATCAATAACCATGAGCCGTCCGTATCTCCTCCGCGTCGCTGGACGGCGCGGAGGAGAGCAGCATGAACCGGAATATCCTGAACGCAGTGGCCGTGGTCGCGATGGTCGCGGGCGGCGGAGCGGTCTACGCGCAGAAGAATCCCAAGGTCGGCGGTGCCGCGATGTACCCGACCAAAACCATCGTCGAGAATGCTGCGGCATCGAAGGACCACACGACGCTGGTCGCGGCGGTGAAGGCGGCCGATCTGGTCGGCACGCTGTCCGGCCCCGGACCGTTCACCGTCTTCGCGCCGACCAATGCGGCGTTCGCGAAGCTGCCGGCCGGGACCGTCGACACGCTGGTGAAGCCGGAGAACAAGGCGACGCTGACCGGCATCCTGACCTATCACGTCGTTCCCGGCCGGATCACGGCGAAGGAGATCGCAGCAAAGGCGAAGGCGAACGGCGGCACCGCGACCTACACGACCGTGCAGGGTGAGCCGCTGACGTTCCACAAGGCGGGTGCCGGCTGGGGCATCATGGACGCCAAGGGCAATATGGGCCGGATCACGATCGCCGACGTGTATCAGTCGAACGGCGTCATTCACGTCATCGATACGGTGATGATGCCGTAACAAACGGGGCCTTGGTGGTTCTCCGGCTGGTGCCGAAGAACCACCGAGGGCCGCGGGAGTCTTCGTCCCGTCGCTGAAGCGTCATGGGCGCGTCATCGCCATCCTGTCTGGCCGAACGGTTAACAGGAGTGAACCATGATGCGCCGTATCGCTACGTTACTGATTGCCGTTGCCATTCCGGCCCTGCCGGCCCACGCCGCCAGCTTCGTCTCCAGCCTGTCGATCGCCAATGGCACCGACCTGTCGGGCTTTGCGGGCATCGGTAACAACCGACTGGGCGGGTTCGGGTCGGACCTCGTCTACAACGCCACCGACGGACTATTCTATGGCATCACCGATCGCGGGCCGG
Organism: Microvirga sp. SRT01; assembly: GCA_018139225.1. Classification (GTDB taxonomy): domain Bacteria; phylum Pseudomonadota; class Alphaproteobacteria; order Sphingomonadales; family Sphingomonadaceae; genus Sphingomonas; species Sphingomonas longa. Next base: position 162,794 of record JAGSNX010000003.1, on the reverse strand, counting down.
GCGGTGGCGTGCTGTCCTATGCACCGCGCATGCAGGCATTTTCGCTCGACATCGATTCGACCGGCGCGATCGGCGGGTTCACGTTGCAGCGGACGACGGTGTTTACCGACATGACCGGTCAGGCGTTCAATGGCTTGAACCCGCGCCTGCTGAACGGGAATAGCGCGACGCTTGGTCGCTCGTTCGATTCCGAGGGGCTGGCGCGGCTGGCGAACGGCAACTTCCTCGTATCCGACGAATATGGTCCGTCCTTGTACGAGTTCGACGCGAATGGCCGGATGATCCGCAGCTTTACGACACCGGCCAACCTGCTGCCGAAAGAGGCGAACGGAACGCCGAACTATGTCGATGGTCGCCCGACGATCACCAGCGGTCGTCAGGACAATCGCGGGTTCGAGGGGCTGACGGTGACGCCGGACGGCAAGACCGCCTATGCGATCCTCCAGGACCCGCTGGTCGAGGAAGGCCGCGCCAACAACGGCACCGCCGACGGTCGCTTCAGCGGCAACGTCCGCATCGTCGCGTTCGATGTCGCGACCGGCCAGTCGACCGGTCAGTTCATTTATCAGCTCGAGGATCGTGCCGACATCAACGCGCGCGTGACGGACACGTTCGGGGCGAACAATCAGGGCCGGTCGATCGGCGTGTCGGCGATCCAATCGCTCGGCAATGGCAAGTTCCTGGTGCTGGAGCGGGACAACCGCGGCCTGAGCGTCGACGATACGGCGTCGACCGAAGTCGCGTCCAAGCGAATCTACCAGATCGACCTGACGGGTGCGACGAACGTGGCCAACATCAGCCTGGCGGGCACCAACACGCTGCCGGCGAACGTAATCGCGGCGAAGAAGGATGCCACGCCGTTCATCGACATCGCCGCCGCGCTGAAGGCGCGTGGATTGCAGGTGCCCGAGAAGATCGAGGGCTTCACCTTCGGACCGCGCACTGCGGATGGCGGCATCACGCTGATCGTCGCAACCGACAACGACTTCTCCGTCACGCAGAACGGCAGCGGCACGCAGTTCGACGTGTGCGTCAATGCGACCAACACGGTGCGGTCGCAGGTGGCGCTGGGCGGCGCATGCCCGACCGGCCAGTCGCTGATCCCCAATCTCGTCTACAGCTTCAAACTGTCGCGCGCCGAGTATCTGTCGCTGACCGGCGCGGTGCCGGAGCCGGCGACGTGGGCGATGATGATCGCGGGCTTCGGTCTGGTCGGCGGGGCGATGCGGCGCCGGCGGACGGCAGTGCTTTTCGCCTGAAGCATAAAGGGGGAGGGCTATGGCCCCTCCCCCCGGTTTCAGCCGATCAGCAGGCCGGCAAGCGCGGCGGACATCAGGTTCGCGAGGCTGCCGGCGACCAGCGCTCGGATGCCCAATTTCGCAATCATCGGCCGCTGATTGGGGGCGAGGCTGCCCGTCACCGCCATCTGGATCGCGATCGACGAGAAATTCGCGAAGCCGCACAGCGCGAAGGTGACGATCGCGACCGTGCGCGGCGACAACGCCGCCGCCTGCTGCCCGAGCGAGATATAGGCGACGAACTCGTTCAGAACTATCTTCTGCCCGAACAGGCCACCCGCGATCCCGGCCTCGCGCCACGGCACGTTGAGCAGGAACAGCACGGGCGAGAAGACGTAGCCGAGCAGCCCCTGGAACGACAGGCCGGTCAGCCCGATGATGTTGCCGAACCCACCGAGCAGCCCGTTGGCGAGCGCCACGAGGGCGACGAACGCCAGCACCATCGCGCCCACCGCCACGGCCAGTTTGACGCCGGTCTGCGCACCCTGCGCGGCGGCCATGATGAGGTTCGCGGGGCGCTCCTCGTCATGCGTGGCGTCGGGTAGCGGCTCGCCCGGCGTTCCTTCGGGCAGCAAAGCGGCGGGGCCGACGCCGCTGATCCGCGCCTCGGCAAGGTGCACGTCGTGCGCGTGGACATCGCCGAGCGGCAGTTCGCCCTGCACCGGGACGCGTGCATCCGGCATGATGATCTTGGCCATCAGGATACCGCCCGGCGCGGCCATGAAGCTGGCGGCGAGCAGATATTCGATCGAGATGCCCATCGAGGCATAGGCCGCCAGGATCGTGCCCGCGACGCCGGCCATGCCGCTGGTCATGACGGTGAACAATTGCGGCGGGGTAAGGCCGGCGAGATAGGGGCGGATGACCAGCGGCGATTCCGACTGGCCGACGAAAATGTTCGCCGCCGCGCAGAGCGACTCGACCTTCGACACGCCGATCACCTTTTCGATGCCGCCGCCGATCCAGCGCACGACCAGCTGCATGACGCCGAGATAATAGAGGATCGACACGAGGCTGGCGAAGAAGATGATGACGGGCAGCGCCGCGATCGCGAAGCTGTTGCCGCCGATCGCCGGCGTCGCGAGGGGGCCGAACAGGAAGTCGGTTCCCGCCTTCGCGTAGCTCAACAAGTCCGCGACGCCGCCTGACAGGAAGGCGAGCACCGACCGGCCCCAGGGAGCATACAGCACCAGCACCGCGATCCCGACCTGAAGCGCGAAGGCCGCACCGACGACGCGCAGCCGGATCGCGCGCCGGTCGCTGGACAGGAGGACGGCGATACCGAGGATGACGACTATGCCGGCGATACCGATCAGGAAGCGGCTCACGAACGGCCCGCCCGGCCGGAAAACGCGCGATTGGTCCCAAACGTCACGGCAAACAGCCCCTTCTTGAGACGTTTCGCACGCCCCGAACCTCGATATTGCCGCACGTTATGGCAATAATCGCGGGCGTAGGACAGCCCCGTGGTGGCGGGCAGCCGGCAATGCAGGAACAGGGAGCGCGCAAAAGCATGAACGGCGATGCCATGGCCGAGATTGTGCCCGTCGACGGTGGACGCTAGCACTCCGGCGATGGATACCGCACTCCGCATCCCCCGCTCGCTGTTCGCTTTTTCGATCTTCTACGGCGGGATGGTGTGCATCGCCGGCGTGCTCGGCAATAAGCAGGTGGCGCTCGGGCCGCTCGCGGTCGAGGCGGGGATCTTCGCCTTCCTGCTGCTGGTTGTGACGTCGTCGGCGGTCGCGGAACTGCACGGGCGCGACATCGCTAACCGGCTGGTGCGGATCGGCTTCGTGCCCTTGGTCGTGTCGATCCTGCTGGCGGTCGTGGTGCTGGCGGTGCCGGCGAGCCCGCAGATGGAGCCGGCCAGGCGTGACGCGTTCGCGCTGATGATGGGCGGCACGCCGCGCATCTGGGTGGGCGGGATCGTCGCCTACGGTATCTCGCAGACGCTGAACGTCACGATCTTTTCGTGGCTGAAGGGGCGGGAGGGATCGACGCTGCTGTGGCTGCGTGCCGGGATCGCCAGTATCCTGAGCCAGATCGTCGACACGCTGCTGTTCGTGTCCATCGCGTTCCTCGGCGTGTTTCCGATCGGCGAGCTGCTGGCGGGTCAGATGCTGGCGAAGGTGGTGCTGTCGGCGGTGTTGGTGCCGCCGGCGATCTACCTGTTCGTTGGATTGGGGCGGCGGCTGGACCGGTAGCGGCGGCGACCTCTCCGGGATGGCCGATCGACGCGGAATCGGCGGTGTGGCGGCTTGTCGCACTGCACGCCTCATATGTCGCCCCTCGAATACCGACATCCGCTTTCGTCTCCTCGTCGCGATCGTTAAGGGCGCAGCATGACCGACCATTCACCCGACGCCGCCCTGCTCGCCAAGGCGGAGACGCTGACCGAGGCGTTGCCGTATCTTCAGCGTTACGCCGGCCAGACCTTCGTCGTGAAATATGGCGGCCACGCGATGGGCGATCCGGAGTTGCAACGCGACTTCGCGGAGGACGTGGTTCTGCTGAAGGCGGTCGGGATCAATCCGGTCGTCGTCCACGGCGGCGGTCCGCAGATTGGCGCGATGCTGAAGCGGCTGGGCGTCGAGTCGCAGTTCGTGAACGGACTGCGCGTGACCGACGCGGAGACCGCGAAGATCGCCGAGATGGTTCTCGCGGGATCGATCAACAAGGATATCGTCGGCTGGATCGGACAGGCGGGCGGACGCGCGGTCGGCATCTCCGGCAAGGATGCCGGGCTGGTGCTGGCGGAGAAGGTCGGCCTGCGCGATCCCGATCCGTTGCAGGGGATCGAGCGGCATGTCGATCTGGGCTTTGTCGGCGAGCCGATTGCGGTCGACCGGCGTATCCTCGACACGCTGTCGCACGCGGGCATCATCCCGGTCGTCGCGCCGGTCGGCGTTGGCGCGGACGGGACGACGTACAACATCAACGCCGATACGATGGCCGGCGCGATCGCAGCGGCGATGGGGGCGTCGCGGTTCTTTCTGCTGACCGATGTCGCCGGGGTGCTCGACAAGCAGGGCGAGTTGCTGACCTCGCTCGACCCGGTCGCGGTGGAGCAACTGCGCGCCGATGGGACGATCACCGGTGGCATGATCCCCAAGATCGAGACGTGCGTGGCGGCGGTGCAGTCCGGCGTCGACGCTGCAGTCATCCTCGACGGCCGCATCCCTCACGCGATGCTGCTGGAGATCTTCACGCGGCAGGGTGCGGGCACGTTGGTGAGCGCGAAGGCGGCGCGATAGCCGACGCTATCGGCCGCCCCTTCACTCCCGCACGCTAGCCGCGAGCGGCTTTGACGGCCTTGATGAAGCTCCACACCTCCGGCGAGAAGGGTGGCTGGCGGTCACCCCGCCATTCCGGCATCGCATCGTAGAGTTTCGTTGCGCCCTTCATCATCTCTGGCGTCGCGACGGCCGTGAACGGCGCGAGCAGCGCCTGCCACGCATCGTAGAGTTCGCCGGCCTGCGGCGAGGCGGGGTCGAGCGGGAGGGCGGCGGCGATGCGGGTACCCAGCGCCTGCCACTGGTCGGCATAGCCCTGCTGGTCGAAGCCGGTCGGCATGCGATCGGCCCAGCGGGCCTGTTCTTCGGGCGTGTAGTAGCGGTCGACGACCTGTTTCCAGTCGGCGTGCGTCATGATCCTGTCTCCTTGTGAAATCAGCAAGCAGAGGGTCGCGGCATCGAGCGGCTCGCCGCGGTCGAGGCGGGACTGGGCGGCGATCAACACCGTGCGGGCGGCGGCGAGATCATCGATCCGCCGGTCGAGCGCTGCGAGTTGTGCGGCGACGATCCCGGCGATCGGGAGCGGACGGTCGGCGAGCACCGCGCCGATCTGGGACAGCGTGAACCCCGCCGCCTTCAGCGCAACGATGCGGCCGAGGCGTTCCAGCTCCGCGGCTCCGAAGATGCGGCGACCGGCGGCGGTGCGCAGCGGGCGGACCAGTCCGCGCGCCTCGTAGAAGCGCAGCGCGCGGGCGCTCAGCCCGGTGCGGCGGACCACGTCGGCGATGTCGAGTGGCGCGATGTCGGGTGGCGTGTGCATGATTCGCCGGGTAGCGGATGACGCTGCGTCAGCTTCAAGCGGTTTTTGCATGGCATCGGGTGTTCGCGCCGCCCGGGACACCCTATAGATGCTGGCGACACCCGTTTCGGAGAGTTCCCGCCTTGATCGCCATCCTCCAGATCGTCCAGCTGCTCCTCAACGTCCTGTGGTGGATCATCGTCGTGCAGGCGATCCTGTCGTGGCTGATCGCGTTCAACGTCATCAACACGTACAGCGACTTCGTGCGGACGGTGTGGAATGCGCTGCAGCGGATCACCGAGCCGCTCTATCGGCCTATCCGGCGCATCCTGCCCGATTTCGGCGCACTCGACCTGTCGCCGATGGTCGTGCTGCTGATCGTGTACATCCTGTCCAACATCGTGCTGCCGAACATCATGATGAACTACATGGCGGCCACGACCGCGGTCTGAACCTCGCACCGGTCGGCATTCGCTACGCTGGCGAAAACGACGCCGGGGCTTTATGGGACGGCCATGACGGCTCCTATTTCTTCCGCCACGATCATCGACGGCAAGGCGCACGCCGCCGCCCTGCGCCAGCGCGTCGCGGAGGGTGTCGCGACCTTCACCGCCGCGACCGGACGCCAGCCGGGACTGGCGGTGGTGCTGGTGGGCGAGGACCCTGCGTCTGCGGTCTATGTCCGCTCCAAGGGCAAGGCGACGGCCGCCGCGGGCATGAACAGCATCGAGCATCGCCTGCCGGTCGACATCGACCAGACCGGGCTGCTGGAACTGGTCGCCGAACTCAATGCCGATGACGGCGTCGACGGCATCCTGGTGCAATTGCCGCTGCCGTCGCACATCGACAGCCATGCGGTGATCGCCGCGATCGATCCGGCGAAGGATGTCGACGGTTTTCATCCCGTCAATGCGGGGCGGCTGGCGACCGGATTGCCGGCACTGGTGCCATGTACGCCGCTGGGCTGCATCATGATGCTGAAGGCGGTGCACGGCCATCTCGCCGGGCTGGACGCCGTAGTGGTGGGACGGTCGAACATCGTTGGCAAGCCGATGGCGCAGCTGCTGCTAGCTGAGAGCTGCACGGTCACGATCGCGCACAGCCGCACGCGCGACCTGTTCGCGGCGGTGCGGCGGGCGGACATCGTCGTCGCGGCGGTCGGGATTCCGAGGATGATCGAGGGCGGCTGGATCAAGCCAGGCGCGACGGTGATCGACGTGGGCATCAACCGCACCGACGACGGGCTGGTCGGCGACGTCGACTTCGACAGCGCGGTGCAGGTCGCAGGGGCGATCACGCCGGTGCCGGGCGGCGTCGGGCCGATGACGATCGCCTGCCTGTTGCGCAACACGCTGGTCGCGGCCAGCCGCCGCGCTGGCGTCGCCGAGCCGGAGTTGTGAGCACGTCCGGCCTGCTCGAGCTGTTCGTCTCGTCGCTGATCACGTTCTTCGTCGTCATCGATCCGCCCGGCTGCGCGCCGATCTATGCCGGCCTGTCGGCGGGCGCGACGCCGATCCACCGGCGTACGATGGCGGTGCGCGCGGTCGGTGTCGCGGCCGCGATCCTCGTCGTGTTCGCGCTGTTCGGCGAGGCGCTGCTGCGCGGGCTGGGGATCAGCCTGGCCAGTTTCCGCATCGCGGGCGGAATCATGCTGTTCCTCATCGCGCTGGAGATGGTGTTCGAAAAGCGGACGCAGCGGCGCGAAGACCGTGCCGCCAACATCTCCTCCGACGAAGCGGAGGACGTGTCGATCTTCCCGATGGCGATGCCGATGATCGCCGGACCGGGATCGATCGCATCCGTCATGCTGCTGATGAGCCGCAACGACGGGCTGGAACGCTCGGCGGTGGTGATGGCTGCCCTGGCGTCGATCCTGCTGCTGACGCTGGTAAGCTTGCTGGCGGCGGGGCCTTTGATGCGGATGCTGGGTGCGAAGATCGAGGCCGTGATCACGCGCCTGCTCGGCGTGTTGCTGGCGGCGCTGGCGGTTCAGTTCGTGATGGACGGGCTGGCGGTCACGCTGCGTTGACGGCGGGCTCGGTCCCCGGCGGGGCGTAGCCAAAGCCGGTCAGCTGTTCGAGCGCGTCGTTCAACCCGATGCCGACGCGGTGCAGCCCAAGCGAATCGGCGAGCGACAGCGACTCGGCAATCATCGCTGCAAGCTGCCTGTGCTGATCGGTGGGGCTGAACGTCTGCATCGGAAAGCGTATACGGAGAAGTCGATGGTTAAGGGCGTCCCGAGGATGAAACGGATCGTTTCCTAGTCGATCCGGTACAGCCGGTAGGGCGACCCGCGCACCAACGGCACGGGCGTCAGCCAGTCGAACGTCCGCCCGTTCGCCAGCCGGTCGTAGAAGCCGCCGGGATTGCGCGCGCGATAGATCGTCGCCTCCGCCATGTTCGGACAGACCAGCAGCATCGTCGCACCGTGGCGCTTCATGATCGCACGCGCCTCCATCGGCGAGCGGCCGAAGGCATGCTGCACGTCGAGGATCGCGTCCCCGTTGCGGTGGTACGGGCCGGCGATGGCATCGTGATGCGTGACGACGATCAGGCGCGGGCCGAGATCGACGAACGTGAACAGCGTCGCTTTCGGAATGCGATCGAGCGTCATCAGCCGCGACGTGCGCAGGCACTCCCCCGTCGCGGCATTGACGCGGCGGGTGTATTTGGTCGGCCGGTCGATCGGCAGATACTGGATCGCGAGGCCGGCGAAGAGCCCCGACACGACCAGAAAGCCGATCACGGTGCCGAACACGCGCACCGGCATCAGGCGGTGGTTGAACAACCACGGCAGCAACAGCCACGCGAGCGCCACCGCACCCGGGATCGCCAGCAACTGCGCGGCGGGGCCGGCCCGTGCCTGCCAGAACAGCATCGCCACCGCGAACGCGCTGAACAGCGCGACCGCGGCCCAGCCGACCGCCTGCGGGCCGCGGCGGGCGCGCCACGCGGCGACGAACGCGCCGATCAGGCCGACCACGGGCAAGGCGACGATCGGGAAGGCGACGCGGAACGGGTGTTTGTAGATCGGCTTCGCCTCGCGGACATTGTCCAGCCAGTTGCGCGCCAGTTCGGGCGAGACGCCCTCTGGACGGCCGAGGCATTGCGGGAAGAAATGCACGAAACCTGCGGCGATCACCGCGCCGGCGGTCAGTGCCAGTCCGAGCCGGATACCCGCCGAACGCGGCGACACCAGCGCGAGCAGCAGCAGCAGCGCGCCCGCCGCGACGACGACGCTGAGCCAGACCGGCGTCAATGCGTCGCAGCGCATCGCGTAATTGGCGTTCGAGGCGAACAGCGCGAAGCCGATCCCGCCGCCGCCGCCCAGCGTCAGCGCGTAGACGGCCAGCCGCCGCGCCTCTCGCGCGTCCCATACCCAGCGCAGCGCGATGATCGCGCCGGCCATCGCCGCATAGGGCAGCAATTCCAGCCCGATCGCGAGCGACATCGCGCTGGCGAGGCCGACGAGCGCACCGCCGCGGGCCCCGCGATGATCGCCGAGGCCGGCGACGGTCACCGCGAGGCAGGCGAGCTGCCAGCCGTGGTGATCGATGCGTTCGGGCATGAACATCAGCATCGTCGCGGTCGCGCCGGTGACGAGGATGACGAGCGCCAGCGTCCACGCCATCGGCGCGACGAGACGGCGGACCATCGCCGACAGGGCGACGAACACGATCGACAGCGGCAGCAGCGGCGCGATGCCGCAAGCCAGCCGTTCGGCCCACGCGTTGCTGGTGAACTGGCGGAAGAACAGGATCAGGCCGGCGATCGGCAGGTCGACGATGCGGCTCCAGTGGATGTCGAAGCCGGCGGGCGGGTTCAGCCGGTACTGGCGAAGGTCGGACCAGTCCTGCCCCGCGAGCCACGCGCGCACCTGTGCAAGGCGCATATTGTCGTCGGTATCGCCCAGCGACAGCCAATGGATGCTGGTCCAGCGATGGAACACATACCATGCGGCGACGACCGCCCATGCCAGCAGCGCGAAGCCGAGCCAGCGCCGTTCGAGGTCCCGGACCAGCGGGCCGGATACGGGGAGGATGCCGGATTGCGGCCGCACCTGCCGGGACCGATCTTCATTGGCGATCAAGACGCTGCTTCCCCGAACCCTGTCCGCCCCCCGCGGTGTGGCCTGTCGCTCTAGGGAGTGTCCGGGCCGGGAGCAACGGGCGGCGGCGAGGTGTCGACGTGCGGCTGCGGGGCCGCGATGTTGCTTCTATCAGGCGGAATGCCCGTGATCGGCTATGTCCCGAAGCGCTCCATGGCGCACATTCAGGCTGCCGATCCGGGCTCCCGATCATGGTCGTCCGCTAAGTGCAACCTTTCCCATTTCTCCGTCCCCAATCGGCCATTTCGGGAAAGAGCAATCGGGAACAGATTTTTAGAAAACGAGGTGATCTCGATGGCTCTCGGAGCAATTGCTCGGGCCACTGTCCCGCCATTCCTGCGTTTTTGGGAAGCAGCGGCTTGCGGGAATAGCAGTCGCCATTAACCTGCATCCATCGCACCCCGGATGATTCTCAACCGCGGGTTGCGCCTTCAGAATTGGAGATCGGATTTGTCGCGCTTCCGGTTTGTCGGGCCGTCGCTCCTCGCACTTGGCCTCGCTGGAGCGGCCTGCGGCCAAGCCAGCAAGAACGACAGTTCGCCAGACAGGATTGAAGTTCCGAAGGTGGAACGAAAGGGCGTGTGGCAACCGACCGCTGGCGGCACGCAGGTGCCGTTATGGCCTGCGAACGTCGCTCTTGCGAAGCCGGACACCGGCGTTGAGGCCGAAGCAACGGGCAACGGCTCACCGCTTGTTGGTGGCAGGAAGTGGCACTGGGCGAGCTACGTCACCCGGCCGACCATGACCATCTACAAGCCAAACGGCCGTAATACCGGCGCGACGATGATGGTTCTGCCAGGCGGCGGCTTCTACGCGGTCGCGACCGACTTGGAAGGCACCGAGATCTGCGATTGGGTAGTCGAGCAGGGCATGACCTGCGTCATGCTGAAATACCGGACGCCGCAGGTATGGCCACAGGAAAACGGAAAGCAGCAGCGGCCTAAGGTGCTGTTGGGACTGGAAGACGCTCAGCGCGCAATGGGGCTACTGCGACAGCAGGCATCGACCCATGGGATCGATCCGCACAAGATCGGCGTGATTGGTTTCTCCGCAGGTGCTTATCTGGTAGCAAACATTAGTAACACCGAAGAGCGTACCTACCCGCTTGCTGATGCAGCAGATCGGCAATCTCCCCGACCCGACTTTGCGATTGTCGCCTATACGGCGCGTATGCTGGACAACAGCAAGAGCAGGAACAATCTCGAACTTAAGCCTTGGGTGAAGATCAGCCCCAAGGCACCCCCCACATTCATCATCCACGCAATGAACGATCCCGTCGACGATATCCGGGAGCCGATGGCTTACGCGCTGGCATTGAACGATGCTGGCGTGCCGGTTGATATGCGCCTGTACGCCAAGGGTGGTCATGCTTTCGGAATGCGGCCGACCGCTGATCCCATCACAAGGGAGTGGCCCGGCCAAGTCAAGCAGTGGCTGCAAAATATCGGCGTGCTGTAGGGCTGCTACCGATCACGACGGCGAGATAATGCTTCTCGTCAAACCAGAGTTTTCCCATTTCACCATCGATTCCGAGAACGCTCATGCCTTCTCGCCCGCCGTTCCTTTGCGAGAAAGACGCCTCGCGCCACGCATCGCGATTTTTTTGATGATTCACTATAGAAGCGCCATCTGGGAATTCCGGCAGGAGCGATATCAAAGACATGGTAGATATCGCGCTGGCAACGTTCCTGTTGATCGGCATCCCTATGCTGGTAGTGTGGCGGGAACGATCCGGTATTCGTCGCTCTCGTATCGCGCGTTATCGTTCCGCAATTTTGATGATCTCAGGCTGTCTGAGCATTTTGGCCTTACGATGGGCTTTCGCGAGAAGAAGTGCATCCTTATTAGGATTAGGACTTCCACCCACAAAGCTGGGATGGATTTGCCTGCTTGGCGCGGCGTTGCTTCTGGCAGTTCTAGCTGTAGCCGCCCGGCGCAAAGAGAACGTGAGCGCGGAAGACGCTGACGATCCGTTTCCGCAAACCACAGTCGAACGTGCCGCCTATATCCTGTTCGCATTTGCAGCGGGGTCGGGTTGGGAAATCCTATATAGGGGGTTCTTGCTGTGGTTCCTGACACCGTTAGTGGGAATCATTGCGGCCGTAGGAGTGGCAGCGCTTGCCTACGGCGTCGCACATGGTGTGAAAGATCGCCGGATGATGATGGCGAGCATCGCATCTGCTCTTGTCTTCACCACCGCTTTTTCGGTGACGCACGAACTTTGGTGGCTAATGCTCATCCACACAGGGTTGCCGCTGATCGCTTTGACAACGTCCCCGCGAGTGACGACTATAAACCCGTAAGTTCGACTTCCCGATTTACCATCCTTGTGAGAAAGCCCGCGCCGTCTCCCTCCCCTTCGTTTTCGGGAAGGCAGGTGACAGCCTGAAGCGGCCAATTGCGGCCGTTCGCCACAGCGAGCAGAGTGGGCGCATGGGCAGCAAACGAGAACTGACTACCGGCGAGCGGCGGCAAACTGGCTGCGGCTGTGCCATACTCGTAGCCTTGGCCGCTTTTGCCGCCCTTGGAACCGTGGAAGGGGCGATGTGTGAAACGACCACATTTGCGCGATCAATCTCGCCGAGCGGCTTTACAGAGGCTCGCGTCCAGATGACCGACTGTGGCGCGGTAAGTGGCTTTTCCCGCGTTGTCTGGGTTCAACCAAGAGGGCTGCCAAGCGACCGTTGGTTGTCCTGCCGAGCTGTGGCTTTTGATGGGATGCAGCCAATCGCTCTTAGCTGGACTGCTGATAGCCTGAGCGTTGCGAGTGCCGTTTCGAAAACCAGCGTCATCGCGGCAGCAAACGCATGCTACGGCTGGAAGATAGACTTACAACTTCAGCGATGAGTATGCGACGGATGTCCGCTTACCACCAAGCCGGCCATTCCCGAAATTCGATCCGTTGCGAGACGGCGAGCGCCTAGCGGGCGCGATTAAACCTTAGTTGCCGGGCGACATCCTTGCGGGCCCTACCGTTATGAATTATTATGAACCGCCTAAGGAGTCGAGTTCGACGATGGGTGAATATGCCAGAATGACCGTCGTGGTCCCCGAGCCGATGGCGGAGACGATCCATGCCGCCATCGCGGCGGGTGAATATGCGTCGGCGAGCGAAGTGGTGCGCGATGCGATGCGCCTGTGGAACGAGCGCCGCGCCTTTCGTGCGGAGGAATTGCGGCTGCTGCGCGACGCATGGGACAAGGGCAAGACCAGCGGTATTGCCGGTCCGCTCGACATGAAGGCAATTATCGCAGAGGCCCGAAGCGAAGCTGACGCCGCGCGCTGAGATGACCGCGATCGTCATATCGCGTCGCGCCCGCGAGGATTTCAAACGAATCTGGACCTACATCTCGCTGGATGACGATCGTGCTGCCGACAGGCTGCTGCTGGCGCTGGACGTCAAGATCGAAAGGTTACGGGATTTCCCCGGTATAGGCACGTCGCGCGACGATATCCGGCCAGGCGCCCGCACGCTTGTTCATGGAACCTATCTGATTCTCTACGAGCATGACGCCGACGCCGATCAGGTCGAGATTGTCGCGGTTGTCGAAGGAATGCGCGACCTCGACCGCCTGTTTTGAAGGCGACGTTGCCCAATAGACGGCACGGCTCCCAGCTATAGTCTCGTTTTACCATCCCATTGGGAAAGCCGCGACCGTCTCGCCGCAGCATCCCAGTCGGGAGGGTGCAATCATCATGGGTTCGTGTGCATCGGCTCCATGCTAGTCGAAGGTTATGCGAACAACCGTCAGGCCCGTTCATGTCGCTGCTGTTCAGATGCCGAACCGCCCCGGTGCTGTTGCCGAAAACCTTGGCAGGGCGGCGGAATTAGTCGCTCAAGCAGCCGGCACAGGCGCCGGGTTGGTCCTGCTGCCCGAGCTGATGGCCACCGGATACCGCATCGCGCCCGATATTTGGGAGACTGCCGAGCCGATCGGAGGTCGAGTATCCACATGGCTGTTCGCGATTGCCGAGCGCCACCGCATCCATGTCGGTACAACGATTTTGGAAGCGCAGGGCGCTGATTTCTACAATACCTTCCTGCTTGCCACTCCAGATGGCAAGCTTGCCGGTAGCGTCCGCAAGAGCGACCCGGCTTGGGTGGAAGCCCGCTACTATCGGGGTGAACCCGGTCCGCACATCATCGACACGGCGATCGGGCGGATCGGCATTGGTATCTGCTACGAAAACTACCGTGCCGAACACGTCCGGTCGCTTGCAGCATCCTCGATCGACCTGCTGCTGCAACCGACTGCGGCGGCTACCCCGCCCCCTGACTGGCCCGTTGGCCGGCGAGGCGCGGATGCCTTCAACACAATGTTGGAGACGCTGGCGTAGCGCCATGCCCTCATGCTTGGCGTCCCTGTCGTCATGGCGAACTTATGCGGCGCGTTGGCGTCACCCCTGCCGGGGAGGCTTGGTTCGCTGAACACCACGTTTCCCGACCTATCTTCGATCGTGGACGGGACGGGCAACACGGTAGCAAGGCTCGCGTCCAAGGAGGGCATCATCGACGGGACAGTCATGTTGGGCCATCGCGCTGGCAACGCCATCCCTTTGCCAGAAGGGGCGTGGTCGGTTCCTATGCCCTGGTACGCGCCGGTCTGGCCTATCGTTCAACGCCTCTCCGCACGGGCATATCAGCGGGATCGTTCGCGCAAAGAGTCCGCCTCTCGCCTATCTGGGTCGCAATCGACACTTCCCGATTGACCATCGAATTTCGGGAATGTCTGGGCCTGGTGGAAAGCCGTCAAACGGACGCGATTTCCGCATGATCGACGCCCGCCCGTTTCAGAATGTCCAATGCCCCGCGTGAAACAACCAATCGGAGATCATTCGCCATTCCAAAATCATCAGTCTCAGGTTGGCCGTGCACAACCAGCCAGTAAAATTGGGGCAACTCTCGTTCGCCATATCGATCTACGAACATTCCCGATCGGGTGATCTCGACGTCACCAAACGAAACGCCAGATAGCTCTGCCTTTTCAATCATTTGGCAAGCCGTATCAGTCACAACGAAACACGGCGTGCTTTCGATTATAGCGTCGCCGAGCCATCTGCTAAATTCATAGTTGAGTCGGGTGACGACTAGCTTACCTTTCTCCCAGTGAGTCTTCGAGTTTGGGCCGATGCCGCCTGCGACCTCTGGTTCGATATAAAAGAACATTGGACCTCCAACTGCTCAGATTAGCGATAAGCAATCTGTCAGCAACTGGAGCGCTTTCTGCCGATCCCGCCTTCCCGAAAAGGAACGATGATCGAGACGGCCGGCGCTGTCTCGCTTGGGACCCCTGTGGGAATGCCGGGCCGCCTATCATACGTTTTTGATCACGCTGTCTACCGGCCCCATCCCGGACGAGGGGAGTATGATCGGCCACTTGGAGCTTGGCGCGGGAAGGAGTATATTGCGGGTATGACGAAGCCCCATGCCACATCAACTAGTACGGTCGTTCGCGACACGAAGACAGGCCGGCTTGTCACGGTTCTAGGCGCCGGTGCGCTCAAGGGTTTGACGCTGAAGAAGGGCGTTGACCTGACCAAACCGATCGCCTCGCAAGCATTGAAAGGCGGCAAACCTCGCCGACTGACTGCGGCCAAGTCGTAATCGCTTGGCAGGCGTCCTTCTCGACACGCACACCCTCTATTGGCTTGTAACCGGCAACGATCCCCTCACAGAAGAGTCGTTGGTGGCGATCGGCGATAGCCAAGAGGCCGGTGCGCTTTTGGCGTCGCCGATAACGGCATGGGAACTGGCGGTCGCTTCGCAGAAAAACCGGGTGGCCGATCGTCCGCACCTTGGCGATGATGCGCCGGATCAGTGGTTTCGCGATGCTGTCGCGGTGACGCGAGCGCGGGTCGTGCCGATCCACCAGCGGATTGCCATAGAGGCAGCCAAGGTCGCCGTCGAAACCGGCCACAGAAACCCCGGTGACTGCTTTCTGATTGCGACAGCTCGGGTTCGGAAGGTGCCTTTGATCACGCGCGACGGAACGATCTGCGCAATATCAGCCGATCGGCCCGATTATCTGGCTGTCATCGTCTGCTGATCCACACGATGCCGCGATCGGCCCAGGCCCCTCGCCCGTCTCGATAGACGATCCCAATCGGGAAAAGCTGGGATGCTAGCGTCAGTCGTTCCATGTTGTGATATGGCTAAGCCATGAAAGCATCGTGCCAGTGCGGACAGCTTAAGGCCGAAGTCCCAGGCCCTACGATGGCGGTCGTCGCCTGCCACTGCTTGGCCTGTCAGAAGCGGTCCGGATCACCATTCGGTGAAGCCGCGTACTGGCCGCACGCCGAGGTCTTGATCGAGGGCGAGGCGAAGCAATTTGATCGTCCCACCGACCTCGGTGGAGTGTTTAGCCAGTTCTTCTGTCCGGACTGCGGCACTACTGTATATATGCGCGGGACGAAGAACCCCACCATGCCCGGGGTGCCGATCGGTCTGTTCGACGATGCCCACTCGATGCAGCCTATCCGATCGGTGTGGGAAGAAAGGCGCCACGCGTGGGTAGAGATACCGACGTCCGTTCAGCGTTTTGCGCGAGCTCGGATCGACTAACGGGCTGTTCGCCGTTGCCCTGGTGCCCCGTCTCTATCTCCGTTTCTCGATCCCAATGGGATTGGCTCGACCGTCTCGCTGGCCGTTCCTAATCGGGAGAGCAGCATCCCGGACGACCACGCGAATTCCACCGTTTCCTACGGCGGTCGGCAACGATAGCATTGCCGGATGGATGCTGCTTCACAGGTCATCGCGGTGTTGCGGGCCGATCCGATCCGCTGGCATCTTCTCGGCGTGGTTGGTGCCTTGAACCTGCCTGACGGTTGGATCAGCGCCGGTTTCGTCAGGAACGCTATCTGGGACCATCTTCACGGCCGCTCCCCCGCCGCGCCAGCGGGCGATGTCGATGTAATCTGGTACGATCCGCTCTGCCCCGATGCGGTGGAAGACAGAAAGCGTGAAGCGGCGCTGTGTGCCATAGAGCCGGGGATCGAATGGTCCGTTAAGAACCAAGCGAGAATGCACGATCGCAATAACGATCGGCCGTATTCCTCGGCAACTGACGCGATGCGATACTGGCCCGAGACGGCAACCACCGTAGCCGTTCGCCGCGTCGGCAAAGATGACTGCGAAGTGGCCGCCCCCTTGGGCCTAGGCGACCTGATGCGCCTTGTCCTGCGGCCCACTTCGCGCTTCGCTGGCGAGAAGCGCCACATCTACGAGGAACGAGTGCGATCAAAAGGTTGGCTGAATTCCTGGCCTCTTTTGCGGGAAGAGGCGAATTAGACAGCGTGCGGACGCCGGCATCGGCCCAATGCCGAAATTCCGGATCCAGCATCGTTTAAGGGAAGGGCGGAAAAACAGCTTTCGCCCTAATTCCCTTGAAGTTACTCTAGAACCCTTGAGGGCAGGCACGCTCGTGCGTAGGCGAAATGGTCATACAATCGGAGGGCATCATGGGGGAAGCCAAACGCAAGGCCGATGGTCTGAAGGGATTCCTCTCTAACCTGACCGCGGGCGCGAAGACGACCCACGATCTTACCCAACGCCTGCTTAATGGCCTGATCAAGCCGAAGGGCATGTACGGGGCTTGCTACCGAGTATCGATGCTTCTCAACCGCATCCTTGCGAAAGAATATGGTGTCGCGTCGACCGTCGTGTTGGGCTGGATTAACAATGGCGACGACATCTTCATTTCGCACGCTTGGCTGGAGACTGAGGGCAAGAAGACTGATTTGATGGCCGAGCGGCCAATGTACGAAAAGTCGAACCGTGGTCCGACGATCATCCTCGATCATGTCATCAAGGGCAGCAGCAACATTACCTACAGCTACCACCTCGACAAGACGCCAGCAGCGCTTGCCGTCGACACCAGGATGGCTGCGGACGACCCAGATTACCGGGATATGCTACGCGTCAAAGACGCTGAACACATCAGAATTGCAGCGGCGATCGAGTCGGACAGCGCAAAAGACGCCTTTCGCGACGAATGCGCTCACGGCTCAGGCGACGGCTACATCTATGCTCGCGTTCTGTCGGCGATCGGGAATTGAGGCGCCTTTGCGTCGGGATCCTACAGGCGGCCACTTCTATAATTCTAGGTCTACAATGCGGCTGCGCGATCCGGTCGCGCACTTCCCAGCGCAGCGCGACGGCGACTTGGTAAAGAATGGCGTGTGCGGTCAGTTCATCGCCGACAAGCTGGGCGTCGACGCCTCCACCCTGAGCGAGCATATGCGTGTCGCCCCATGATCTCACTGCGTACGAGCCGGTTTCGTGGATCGACGCCTGCGTGCTACCGCCAGCAGTGCAGCCGTTGCAGCGGTGGCAACAGCGAAATGCACCGTGCCCGCCTCGGCGGACCAGCGGCTGGTCCACAGGCGGTGGTCGAACGCGACGCCCCCAACGGCATTCACCAGCCCGTGCAGCCAGATGCACGGGATCAGGCTGCCTCCGCCGATGACCCATACCCGCGACATGCAAAACGACAGGCCGATGATTCCCGCGGTGTAGAGCGGGACATAGGTCAGGAAGGGAACCCCGCTCCGCCAGTCTCCGAACATGGCCATGATCGGCAGGTGCCACAGCGCCCAAATGACTCCGATGATAAGCGAGGCGCGCGCCTCGCCGCCCTGCTCCAGGAGGCGAGGCAACAAATAGCCGCGCCAGCCGCCTTCTTCACCCAGAGGTCCGGCGCCCATCAGCGCAGTCGCAAGACCGTTGAAAATCGAAACCGGGAAGGTGGTCAGGTAGAGGAGAACGACTGGCTGGCCATGCAGCCCTTCGAGGCGCGGCTCGTAGTCAAGGACGAACGTCAACAGGAGCAGCGCCAGAGGAAGCGGCAGCAGTGCAGCCGCGTAGGCACGCCAGCCGCACCGGGCGCGGACGAACCCGCGCAACCATTCCTTGAGCGATCCGACCGGCGACATAGCTGACAGCAGAGCCGCAGCAATGCCGGGGGCGAACGCCCCGGCATACACCGCCCCGACCATTCCCGTCGATGCGGTCGTCGTGGCCGGACGGCCTGTCACCAACCACGCGACGATCCAGATCGACCAACTCAATGCCAGCGTCAGCAAGACAAACGCCACCGCACCCGGCCGCGCACGGCCGGCTGTAAGATCAGCCATCACTATTCCTTGTTATGCAAGGTTTTCGCGTAAATGATTACCGTCGATGACGGAGAACTCGCAGGCCCATCGTCAAGGCGATGTAGAGCAACCCCGTCAGCAGCAGCGCGATCGGGATCGACCACCAGCCAAGCAGTTCCTGCGAACCGGCGGAGCGCACGACGATACCGGCACTGACCGTACCGTCGGCGTTACGGAACAGGCCGACATGCTCGCCCCACAGCGGTTTAAGGATGGCCATACCCGCAAAGATGGCGAGCAGCAGGTAGCCAAGACCGAAGCCAAGCGCGATTGCGGTGCGGCGCGAGCCGGCCAGGACGGAATGGGAAAGGCCGCGAGCGATCGTGGATGGGCTGTAGCTCCGCGTTCCACGCTCGATTAGCTGGTCGGCGATCAGTGGGCGGAGGTAGTGTGCGGGCTCTCCGAGACGGGACAGAGCCAGGTCCAGCCGCTCCAGTTCGCTGCCGCCCGATCCAGCCACCATGCTTTCCGCGACATGCGCCTCTAGCTCACCCCGCAACTCGGCCGTCTCGGAACCAGCGCGTGCAAGCATGCGACCCACCTCGGCAAAGTACGCATCCCAGCGACGTCGTGCGGCAGGATCAGCGAAAGCGGGGGTCATGCGGACTCTCCTGGCAGAAGACGATCGACGGAGGTGGCGAGCTTCGACCATGACGGGATCATTCCTCGCAAAAGCTGCCGGCCCTGGATCGTCAGGGTGTAGTATTTGCGTGGCGCACCGCCATCACCTCCGGCGAGGCGGGACGAGATCAACCCGTCCTTCGCCAAGCGCAGAAGGAGTGGGTAGAGAGTCCCTTCCGGCACGTCGATCGCAGCGCGCTTGGCAATGCCGGAGATCAGCTCGAAGCCGTATTGCTCCCGTTCACTGAGCGAAAGCAGGATGACGAACTCTAGTACGCCTTTGCGTAGCTGGACCTCCCATTTGCTGATCGCATCTCGCGAATCGTCTGATTGCCTTGTCATGCAAGGGTACTGGAGCAGCTTGGCTTGTAATGCAAGGGTACCGTGATCGTCGGACGGCCACATAACATATCGCGTCAACCGATCGGCACGGCAACGTTCTCGATTGCGGACCGCAAAGGAGAATGTCCTGACCTTCTCTCAGACGGTTCCTAATCGGGAATGGCCAGCAATTGCACCGACGGTTGTGATCGATCCCAGTTGACTGTCATTGTCTACATAGGTAGATATAGAGTATGGCACGGCGTCCTCATTCATCGAAGCAAGCGCACTCTGTCTTCGAGGCGTTAATCGCGCGGCCGGAAGCATGGCGGCACGGCTACGACCTGCTTCAGGAAACGCAGCTCAAATCCGGCACGCTATACCCGCTGCTGATGCGTCTGGCTGATGACGGACTACTTGAATCCGAGTGGTGTCCGCCTGTCCCCCCGGCCCGCGCTCCCCGCCATGCGTATCGGCTTACCCAAGCGGGTCGCGCCTTTGCTCGGTCAATGCTTGCCCCGATGAACGTCAACGGCCCCCTTTCGATCGGAGCAACGGCATGAATGCGTTCAGTCGCTCCCTCGCACTCATGCTCATCGGCTGGTGCGCTGCACTGCTTCCCGCCGATCGCGCATCGTGGGCGGCCGCGATGAAGGCCGAAGTGGATGTGATAGAAGACGGTAGTGCGGCGCTCTCGTTTGCGTTCGGATGCATCTGCGGCTCCATCAAGGACAGGACATTCACTTGGGCCTTCGCGGCGCGATCAGTGCAGTTTGCCACGATCGGCGGAATGGTGGCGCTCTCGCTGCTATCGGCAATGATAACGAAACGGATGATCGACGCCCACGCAGAGAGCGCGTTGATTTTCGGCCTGACGTCCGCCCTTTTCGGAGCAGCGGCAATGTGGAGCTACCTGCGGGGGCCGATAGCCGTGGTGCAAACCGCCTGTCTGGTGATCCCCATCTACATCTTGGCCTATGCCCTCGTATCGTCGGAGCAAGGCATGGCCAGCGGGTGGGTTAATGAACGACTGTATCAAGCCCTCGCGATCGAAGGCGTCGTCATCTGGGCTACCCTCCTGACGGCGGCTATCTTCATGCTTCGTGTCGAGGCCCTTCCGATTACTAAGCGGATGTGAGTTGAACCGATGAGAAACGGCTGGCTGGTCACGGCAGGGCTTTTGAGCGCCGCTGCATCATTATTGCATTTCGCCACGATCATCGGCGGTCCGGACCGGTATCGGTTCTTCGGAGCCGGAGAAGAGATGGCACGGGCAGCCGAGCGCGGCTCTGTGATGCCCGGCCTAGTCACCGCCGCGATTGCTACGATCCTGGCGGTATGGGCGTTGTACGCGTTCTCCGCCGTCGGCGTCGTTCGACGCCTGCCGCTAATACGGACCGCCTTGGTTCTCATCACGGGCGTCTATATGCTTCGCGGTTTAGCGCTCGTTCCGTTGCTCGCGTTCAAGCCGCAACTGGTCGATACTTTCGCCATCGTCAGCTCTCTCATTGTTCTCAGCTATGGCGTGACATACGCCGTAGGCACGTGGTTGGCGTGGCCGACGCTCCGTTCACCCGCATCTTCCCATCCGGCATAGAGGCTTGCCGTCGGTCGACGGACGTTCTCAAAATATCCATTCGACAGGTTTCGGGAAAGCCGGCGCGTTCCCTTTTCCCGATCGGCGGGAAAGGCTGACGGGCGTGATCGACCACGCCCGTCGCCGCTGTTAGCCGGGTGAAGCAGCAGAACCGGCGAGTAGCCCACCGTCGATGCTCACCTCCGTGCCGGTGACGTAAGTCGCTTCATCCGAAGCTAGCATTACCGCAATCGCCGCGACTTCGTCGGGCATCCCGAACCGCTTGAGCGGCGTATCCGCAACGAACGCCCGCATCTTGGCGTCCCGATCGGGACGATTGCCAAGCATCGGCTCCCAGATCGACGTGAGGATAGCGGCCGGGTGGACCGAGTTGCAGCGTATCTTCCAACCCTGTTGCGCGCAGTAGAGCGCGACTGTCTTACTGTGGTTGCGGATCGCCGCTTTGGACGAGGCATAAGCCGCAGCGCCGGGGATGCCGACCAGCCCCGAGCGGGAGGATATGTTGATGATCGAACCCGCCCCCGCAGTCTTCATCGCGCCGATCGCGTAGCGACAACCAAGGAACGTCCCGTCGAGGTTGACCCGGTGAACCTCGCGCCAATCCGCGAGGCTGGCGTGTTCCGGGTCGTGCGGAGCCATGCCGGCTTCGAATCCCGTCACGCCAGCATTGTTGACCATCACGTCGGCTACGGGAATGACGCCGGCTAACCGCCGCCAGTCGGATTCCTCGCGCACATCGAGCGGTTCGAACCGACACCCGATTTCAGCAGCCGTTTCCGCTCCTTTCGCCTCGTCAATGTCGGTGACGATGACCATGGCACCTTCGTCATGGAAACGGGCTGCGATTGCGCGCCCGATGCCACGCGCAGCGCCAGTGACGACGCACGTCTTGTTATTCAGTCTTTGCATGATGTTCTCGAAAACAGAGTCCAGGCGGCGGATTACTCCGCTGGCGTATGCTTTGCTGCTTTAGCGGTGACGCTGGATCATTTCGAAAGACTCCCGAGAACGTCACGATGCTACGTCAACGATCGATCGGCGGCAATTCCCGAAACTCGATGCTTTGCGGGGAGGACGGTCGCGTCGCGCAATGACGGCTAGCGGGAGGAGGGGCGGCCTTCAGGCAGCGTTCACCGGCCGGATTCGACCTTGCCCCGTCATCGTCCCCGGCCATCGCGGAGTCCGAACATGCTTGGCGCGTCTCTACTGATCCTGTTGCAGGCGGCGTCCGGCGCTGCGCCGTCGGCGTGCGGTAGTCCACAGCGTGAACTGAAGATGGACATGCAGCTCGATGCCGCGTTCCTCGCGTCGGCGGATGCGAACCGCGACGGGGCGTTGAGCCTGAGCGAGTTTCAGGCGGAACTGGATCGACGACTGGACGCGAAGATCGCCGGGGATCCCGCCGCGCAGAAAAAGATCGGCGCGGAGCAGCGGGTGGCGATCAGGGAAAGGATGATGGCCCCCGGTTTCAGGGGGATGCACAAGAATTCGGATGGTCTGCTGACCGGGGACGAGGTCAAGAGTTTCGCGCAATAGGGATCGGGGAGGCACCTCCGATTTCCGCTCCGGATGCCGGTGGATCGGAGCGGCACCAGCGGTCCGCCCGTGACGCTGGCCGCGTGCGGCCACCCCACCATTGCCCCCGCCCCCTCCACCCCCTAGGGCGGGCAACCCAACAGGCAGGCGAGCGTGGCATCCAGGATCGAGCAATGGCGGACGAGCGGCGTGCTGGGCCAGTTGGTCCGGTTCGGCGTGACCGGCGTGGCCGTGACGTTGTTCTATGCCGCGGTGTATTGGCCGCTTGCCACCTATGTGATGAACCCCAATCTGGCGGTGCTGGTCGCGTTCGTGCTGGCGACTGCGGTCGGCCGGTTCGCGCATGGCGCGGTCAGTTTCCGCGGGCACGGCACGCGCGATCGCGGCACGGCGGTGCGCTTCACGATCGTGCAGGCGCTGGGCTTCCTGCTCAACCAGGGATTTACCTGGGCGCTGGTAACGGGGCCGTTCGTGCATGGGCCGACATGGTGGCCGCTGGTACCGGCGGTGTTCGTGGTGCCGCTGGTGACGTTCGGGCTGCAACGCAATTGGGTGTTCAGGTGATATGGACCGCATAGTCTACGACCGCATGGCGGCGCATGATTCCACCCATTGGTGGTACCGGGCGCGGCGCGACATCCTGGCCGACTACCTGACGCGGTACGGCGACGTGCCGGCGGGTGCACGCATCCTCGAGATCGGGTGCGGCACCGGGCACAACCTGCCGATGCTGGCGAAGTTCGGCTCGGTCGAGGCGATCGAGATCGATCCGGCGGCGCGCCGGATCGCGAGCGAGCGGCTGGGGCAACCGGTCGGCGATGCGCCGCTGCCCGAACTGCCGGGCGTGGAGCGGGGCGCGTACGACCTGGTCGCGGTGCTCGATGTGGTCGAGCATATCGAGGACGATGTCGCCGCGCTGGCGGCGATGAAGTCGCTGTTGAAGCCGGGCGGCAAGATCCTGATCGCGGTGCCCGCACACCAGTGGATGTGGAGCGCGCACGACGTGGTGAACCACCACCACCGTCGCTATTCGAAGGCGACGCTGAAGACGGCGATCGAGCGGGCCGGGCTGAAGCCGGACAAGCTCGGCTATTTCAACACGCTGCTGTTCCCGCTGGCGGCGGCGGCGCGGATCGCGGGGCGGATGACGGGGCGCGACGACAGCGATGATTCGCCGCCGGCCAAGCCGCTAAATACGATGTTCGAGGCCATTTTCCGGCTGGAGCGGCATCTGGTCGGCCGCTTGCCGATGCCGCCCGGCGTCTCCCTCGTCACGCTCGCCAAGCCCTGACGTCGCCGGGTCGGCAGGTAGCGGGGCGGGCGCGGCGGTGAAGCCCAGCGTCGCATGGCCCCGCACCGGGCCGGCGACATCGGCGACGAGGTAGAGCGGGCGGCGCTTTGACTCGATATACAGTCGGCCGAGATATTCGCCGATCATGCCGAGCACGAACATCTGCACCGCGCCGAGGAAGACGGTGACGAGCATCGTCGAGGTCCAGCCCTGCACCGCCGACCCCGACAGCCAGCCGACGGCGATATAGACGAACAGCAGCAGCGACACGCCGGTCAGCGCGAGGCCGACATGGCTCGCCCAGCGCAGGGGCGCGGTCGAGAAGCCGGTGACCGCGTCGAAGGCGAGGCGGATCATCTTGCCGAGCGGGTAATGCGTCTCCCCCGCCAGCCGTTCGGCGCGATCATAGGGGAACGGCACCTGACGAAAGCCGACCCAGGCGACCATGCCGCGGATGAAGCGGGCCTGTTCGGGCAGCGACAGCAACGCGTCGAGCGCGCGGCGGCTCATGAGCCGGAAATCGCCGGTGTCGAGCGGGATGTCGGTATCGGTGACACGGTCGAGCACGCGGTAGAAGAGCTTGGCGGTAGCCTTTTTGAACAGCGTCTCCCCTTCGCGCTTGCGACGGACGGCGTAGACCACGTCGGCCTCCAGATCGGCCATCATGCGGCGCATGTCGGACAGGAGTTCGGGCGGGTCCTGAAGATCGGCGTCGATGATGAGAATCTGTCGGCCGGCGCACAGGTCCAGCCCGGCGGTCAGCGCCAGTTGGTGACCGTGGTTGCGCGACAGGTTGATCGCGACGAGGTGCGGGTCGGTCGCGCTCAACCGCTGCATCGCGGGCCAGCTGTCGTCGCGCGATCCGTCGTTGATGAGGACGACCTCGTAATCGTCGCCGACCGCCGCGCGCGCCGCCGCCGACACGCGCGCGTGCAGGATGTCGAGGCACGCCGCCTCGTTGTAGCAGGGGATGACGATCGACAGGGCGGGCGAGGTGGCGGGCATCCGACCGTCATAGCCGCCGCGGCGTGGGGCGTCATCGGCGTTGTTGCGGGGGTGGCGGGGGCTTGCTCCCCTCCCCTTCATGTGAGGGGAGCAGAAGCCGGTAGGGTCAGCCTGTCACCACCAGTTTCACGAGGCGGCCGGGTTGCAGGCGGTCGTTCGCCGACAGACCGTTGAGTGTCAGGAAGCGTTCGCGGCGATAGTCCGGATAGGCCATGCGCGCCGACAGCGATTCGATCGTGTCGCCAGCCTTGACCGCGACGACGCGGACGATCTTGCCCTTGATCGCCGCCGCCTGAGTTGGGGTCAGCGCGGCGACGCTGGCGAGCAGCGGCTGGAATGGGCCGATGCCGGCACCCGCGGGCGTCACCAGCGTGAAGGTGTAGATCGCCGACGGGAAGCGATAGGCGACGACGGTCGCGTCGACGGCGCGGTTGTTCGCGGCCGCGCGGATCGTGCGGTATGTGTAGGACAGGCCGTTGGCGGTACCGGACTGCGACTCGCTCTCGCCGACATCGGCCCCGAGCGCGCGGAATCGGGCGGTGATCGCCGCGTCCGGGCTGGATGACTGGCTGCCCTGAAACATCGCCTGACCGCCGCTGCCGGCGATCGTCACCGCGTCCGTGCCGTTGGCGATCGTGTAGCCGGTGGGTGCCGAGAAGCGGACGCGCAGTTCGGGGTGGCGAAAGGTTTGGCCATCAACCACGCCCTGCGCGGGATCGTCGTCATAGGGCAGGCCATCGAGCATGCGCAGAAAGGCGGTGTCCTGAGCGCCGGTAGCGGGCGGACGACCGGTGTCCTGCGCCAGTTTGCGCGCGCGGGCGATCCGGTCCGCGCCGTTGGGGTGGGTGGAGGCCCAGCTGGGCGTGCCCTTCGCGTCGCGGCCGGCGATACGCGCAGTCAGCGTCGTCTCGGCGTCGAGCTGCGTTAGCATCGCGGCGGCGGCATAAGGGTCGTAGCCGGCGGCGGTGATGTAGCGAACGCCGAGGCCGTCGGCCTGATATTCCTGGCTGCGGCCATAGCCCAGCGTGTACAATTGCGCGCCGGTGCCGGCGAGCTGGCCGACCGCGCTGCTGCCGGTGACGGCGCCGAGAATGGCGGCGCCGATCGAGCCGATCTTCGAGCGTGTGTTGCGGCTGGCGGAGTGACGGGCGGCGACGTGGCCGACTTCGTGTCCGAGGACGGAGGCGAGTTCGGCCTCCGAGTTCATCAGCGCGAGCAGCTGCCGCGTGACGTAGACATAGCCGCCGGGATTCGCGAAGGCGTTTTCGACCGGCGAGTTCAGCGTCGTGATCGTGAAGTCGCCGGTCGCGTTCGACAGGCCGGACTGGACCGCGACGCGGCGGCCGATGCGTTCGACATAGGCCGCCTGCGGTCCCCGGTATGCGCCGCCATATTCGGCGACGAGCTGCGGGTTCGCCTGCGCGCCCTGTTGCTTGTCCGAGGCGGAGATCGCGCGGGTCTGCTGGGCCGTTACCGGTGCGGCGAGCGGCCCGGCGAGTGGGGCGGCGATGCCGGCGAGCAGCAGCGCACAGTGGGTAGGCCGGATCATGCTGGAATCTCCCTTTGCGGACAGAAAGCGCCGATCCGGCCAGAGTTCCGCTCCGGTCGGGGTTCCCCCTAGGCCATCCGGCGCGCTGCCTGTTCGGTAAGCTGTTCGAGCATCACCAGCGGCACCGCGCCCGCGTCGAGCACGTCGTGGAATTTTTTCAGGTCGAAACGCTGACCGGCGATGGCCTGCGCCTTCGCGCGCGCGCGCAGCCAGCTGGCGTGACCGATCTTGTAGCTGCACGCCTGACCCGGCATCGTGCAGTAGCGCTCGATCTCGCGCTGCGACCGGGGACGCGCGAAGCCGACGGTGTCGACGAAATACTGCGTCCCCTGATCGCGGGTCCAGCGCTTGGTGTGGATGCCAGTGTCGGCGACCAGCCGGGCGGCGCGGAACAGGAAGGACTGAAGGTAGCCGGCACGCTCGATCGGGCCGGCATAGCCGCCGAGTTCGTCGGCGAGTTGCTCGGCGTACAGCGCCCAACCCTCCAGATACGCGCCGAAGAAGCTGATCTTGCGCAGCGTATGCACGTCGGCGCGCTGCGCGGTCGAGATCTGGAGGTGATGGCCGGGCACGCCCTCGTGATAGGTGAGCGAGGGCAATGTGTATTTCGGCCAGTCGGCGACGGATTTCAGGTTGATCCAGTAGATCGCCGGGCGGGAACCGTCGAGCGGGGCGCGGTAGTAGTAACCGTTCGACGCGCCGTCCTGGATCTCGACCGGTACCGCCTTGATCTCCAGCGGCGCGTCGGGGGCGTTGGTGAACGCCTGCGGCAGTTTCGCCTGCATCGCGCGGGCGCTGGCGTTCAGGCTCGCGATCAGGTCGGTGCGGCCGGCGGCGGTATCGGGGTAGAGCTGCGCCGGCAACGCGTTGAGCGCGGCGAGGCGAGCGCCGACGCTGCCCTTGGTCATGCCCTGCTGCTTCAGGATGACGTCGAGCTGCGACGAGAGGTCGGCAACCTGTTCGACGCCCATCGCGTGGACTTCGGAGGGCGACAGGGTCGTCGTGGTCGCGGATGCGAGGGCGGCGGCGTAGATCGCTTCCCCCTGCGGGATCGCCCACAGGCCGGCGTCGCTGCGGGCCTTGACGCGCAGGGCCTTCATCGCGGCGATCTGGCGGTCGAGCGCCGGATAGACCTTCGTCTCGACGATCTTTGCGGCGCGGGCGGCATAGTCGCCCTGGAGCTTGGCGGCGGCGGCGCGGCGCTCCACCGAGGTGACGAGCATGTTCGCGGACGCCGCCGGGCTGCGCAGCTTCGCCATCTGGCCGAGCGCGAGGTCGAGCGAGAAGTCGGGCGCGACATAGCCGCGGGCGGCGTCGGCGCGCTGCACCTCCGTATCGTTGTCGAGCGCGGTGCCCATCTGGTCGAGGCGGGCGATATAGGCCTCCGCATCGGCGGCATTGGCGATGCTGTGCGTCGAATCGAGGAAGTCGGGCAGGCTGAAATAGACGCCGCGCTGCTGCGTGATGCGATAGGGCTGGGTCGCCGCGTCGATGCCGAAGCGTTCGGGGGCAAGGATGCCCTGATCGGTGGAGTAGAGCACGACGTCGCGGTCGATCGCAGCCTGTGGCGACAGCGTCTTGGGATCGATCGCGGTCAGCGTCGCGCGCTGCGCCTTGGCGCGGGCGAGATCCCTGGCGCGGGCGGCGAGCGAGTTGTCGCCAAGCTGGGAGCGGAGGTCGGCGTTCGCGCCCTTGTCGAAGCCGAGCGAGGTGGCGAATTGCGGCGATTCGCGGACGCGTTCGGCAAGGATGGCGTCGAAGGCCGTCTTCAGCGCGGCGTCGCCCGGCGCGGCTGGTGCGGCCGTCTGCGCCGCGGCGCGGGCGAGCGGCGACAGCGCAAGGGCGCTGGCGGCGGTGCCACCGGCGATGAAATGACGACGGTTCATGAAGCTCTCCCGCAAATGACGCGAGGGAGGACTAACCGGTGGCGGCGGCAGGGGAAAGCCCGTCAGCGTGGCGACGGAAAAGCCGGCGATCAGGCCGCGGCGTTGTCGATCCCGAGCTCGCCGAGCTTGCGGTACAGCGTCGAGCGGCCGATCCCGAGGCGACGCGCGACCTCCGTCATCCGGCCGCGATAGTGGCCGATCGCCAGCCGGATCACGTCCGCCTCGATATCCTCGAGCGGGCGCATGTTGCCGTCGGGATAGAAGAGGGTGACGCCGCCCCCCTCCGGCGCGGTCCGCATCGCGCTGCCGCGACGGCCCATCGCGGCGATCTGTGGGAAGTCGGCGCTGGTCAGCGCGTCGCCCTCGCAGAGGATGGCGGCGCGGAAGAGCGCGTTCTGAAGCTGGCGGACATTGCCCGGCCATTCGTAATCGCCGAGCAGTTGCAGCGCGTCGTCGGTGATGCCGAGCGGGCGCAGACCGGGTTGCTTGGCGATCCGCGCGAGCAGATGGCGGGCGAGGGCCGGAATGTCGCCGGTGCGTTCGCGCAGGGGCGGGATCGTCACCTGCACGACGTTGAGGCGGTAATACAGGTCCTCGCGGAAGCGCCCCGCCTCGACCTCGTCGATCAGGCGGCGGTTGGTCGCGGCGATGACGCGCACATCGACCTCGCGCGGGTGGCGGCTGCCGAGCGGCTGGACCTCTCCCGTCTGAAGGACGCGGAGCAGCTTGACCTGCGCCTCCAGTGGCATCTCGCCGACTTCGTCGAGCAGCAGCGTGCCGCCGTCCGCTTCCTGGAAACGCCCGATCTTGCGTTCGAAGGCGCCGGTGAACGCGCCCTTCTCGTGGCCGAACAGCTCCGATTCCACGAGGTTGGCGGGGATCGCGCCGCAATTGACCGCGACGAGCGGCTTCTTCGCGCGCGGCGACGCGGCGTGGATCGCCTCCGCCACGACCTCCTTGCCGACGCCGCTTTCGCCTTCCAGCAACACGGGCACGCGGGCGCGCGCGGCCTTGGCGGCGATCGCCAAGGCGGTGCGGAAATCGGGTGCGGACCCGACGATCTCGTCGAAGGCGAGCAGCGCCGGGATCTTCTCGGTCAGCGGGCGCAATTCGCCCGCGGTGGTGCCGCCGACCGCGGTGTCGAGCGCGGCGAGCAGCCGTTCGGGGGCGAGCGGCTTGACGAGGAAGTCGGTCGCGCCGGCGCGCATCGCTGCGACGGCGTGGGCAACCGACCCGTTCGCGGTCAGCACGAGGATTGGCAGGGCGGGACGGCGCGACCGCAATTCGGCGAGCAGCGCGTCGGATTCGGCATCGGTGCCCCAGTGATCCAGCAGGATCGCGTCCAACTGCATCCCGTCCTGAGTCCCCAGCGTGGCGATCGCCATCTCCGCATCGCTGGCGAAGACCGAGCGCCACCCCGCGCGGGCGGCGAGCGCCGACACCAGCCGGCGCTGGGCCGGTTCGTCATCGATCAGCAGAAGCAGTCGCTGCCCATTTCGCGTCATGCGTGTCGTCCGTCCCCGTTCGGTACGCGGCATAGTCCTTGACGGGTAAAGGCGGGCTTAAGTCCGGAATGGGCACGTCAAGGGGCTTGAGGGTAACGGATCGCGTGATTAGGGTCCGAATTCGAAACATCCTTCTTCGGGACTTGGGTAGAGGTACTATGGCCGGCAACACCGACTTGAACGCGCACGTCGCCAGCTATGATCGGATGATCGGCATGATGAAGTGGGGCTCCGTCGGCGTCGCGATCATCGTCGCGATCGTCATCTGGCTGATCGCGGCCTGATCCGGTCATGAAGATTGCCGTCCTCAAGGAAACTGCGGACGGCGAAAAACGCGTCGCCGCGACGCCCGAAACCGCGAAGAAGTTCGCCGCGCTGGGCGCGACCGTTGCGGTCGAGTCGGGCGCCGGCGAGGCGGCGGGCTTTGCGGACGGCGGCTATGCCGATGCGGGTGCGAGCGTGGGCGACCGCGCGGCGGCGCTGGCCGGTGCGGACATCGTACTGGGCGTGCAGGGGCCGGACGCATCCACGCTGACCGGGGCCACGCCGGGCGCATGGCTGGTGGCGTCGCTGAACCCCGTGGCGGAGCGGGCGCGGATCGACGGATATGCCGCGGCCGGGATCGAGGCGCTGGCGATGGAATGGATGCCGCGCATCACGCGCGCCCAGTCGATGGACATATTGTCGTCGCAGTCGAACCTGTCCGGGTACAAGGCGGTGCTGGACGCGGCGGCGGAATATGGCCGCGCCTTTCCGATGATGATGACGGCGGCGGGCACGGTCAGCGCGGCGAAATGCTTCGTGATGGGGGTCGGCGTCGCGGGGCTTCAGGCGATCGCGACCGCGCGGCGGCTGGGTGCGCAGGTGTCGGCGACCGACGTGCGCTCCGCGACGAAGGAGCAGATCCAGTCGCTGGGCGCCAAACCGATCTTCGTCGAGAAGGTCGCCGGCATCGAGGGCGAGGGCGCAGGCGGCTATGCCGGCGAGATGAGCCCGGAATATCAGGCAGCGCAGGCGGAGCTGGTGTCCGGCCATATCGCCAAGCAGGACATCGTCATCACCACCGCGTTGATCCCCGGCCGAGCCGCACCACGCCTGGTTACCGACGCGCAGGTCGCGACGATGCGACCGGGCAGCGTGATCGTCGATCTGGCGGTGGAGCAGGGCGGCAATGTCGAGGGATCGCGGCCGGGCGAGGTCGTGGTGCGCCACGGCGTCAAGCTCGTCGGCCACCGTAACGTACCGAGCCGGCTGGCGGCGGACTCGTCGGCGCTGTTCAGCCGCAACCTGTACAATTTCCTGAGCGCATTCTGGGACAAGGAGGCCGGACGGCCGGTGCTGGACGCGGAGATCGGCGATGCGATCCGCCTGACGCAGGGTGGCGCGGTGGTGCATGCGAGGCTGACCGCATGATCCTCCCCGGCACGGGGAGGGGGACCGGCGAAGCCGGTGGAGGGGGCGTGCCGCGCATGCTCCGCCCCGAAGTCGCTATCGCACGCAAGATGCGTCGGACGATGAGCTTGCCCGAGGTGATTCTCTGGGAGAGACTGCGGGCGGGCCGAGCGGGCTTCAAGGTGCGCCGACAGCACCCGATCGGGCCCTATGTGGTCGATTTCTTTTGTCGCGATGCTCTGACGGTCATCGAGATCGATGGCGAGGCGCATGGCCGTGGTGATCGGCCCGTCCGCGATGCCGTTCGATCAACCTATCTGCAAGACAATGGGTGCGGCGTGATCCGCTTTACCGCGGGTGAAGTGTTGGAGGATATCGAGGCGGTCGTCACGGCGATCGTCTCGCGGGTGGCACGCCCCCTCCACCACTCGCCTGCGGCGAGCGGTCCCCCTCCCCGTTCCGGGGAGGATTTTGAATCATGACCTTCATCGCGATCCTGTCGATCTTCGTCATGGCGTGTTTCGTCGGCTATTACGTCGTGTGGTCGGTGACGCCGGCGTTGCACACGCCGTTGATGGCGGTGACCAACGCCATCTCGTCCGTCATCATCGTCGGCGCGCTGGTCGCGTCGGCGGCGGCCGGGTCGCCGGTGGCGAAGTGGCTGGGGCTGGGGGCGGTGGTGCTGGCGAGCGTCAATATCTTCGGCGGCTTCGCGGTCACCGCGCGGATGCTGGCGATGTACAAGAAAAAAGAGCGTCCGTCCGCGTGACGGGGGCGAGAGGGGGCCGCCATGCATGAAGTCGCCGTAAATCCGTGGGTGGCGCTCGCCTATCTCGCGGCGGGGGTGTGCTTCATCCTCGCGCTCAGGGGATTGTCGAGCCCGGCGACCAGCCAGCGGGGCAACCGGCTGGGTATGATCGGCATGGGCATCGCCGTCGTGACGACGCTGGTGACGCACGAGATCGCCAGCCTGCCGGAGATCCTCGTCGCGATCGCGGTGGGCGGCGGGATCGGCTTCGTCATCGCGCGCCGGATCGCGATGACCGCGATGCCGCAGCTGGTCGCGGCGTTCCACTCGCTGGTCGGGCTGGCGGCGGTGCTGGTCGGCGTGGCGGCGTATCTGAACCCGACCGCATTCGGAATCGCCGAGCTGGTGGTGCCGATGATCGGCGAGCCGTTCGCGGTGATTCATCCCGCCAGCCGGATCGAGCTGGGGCTGGGCGTGGCCATCGGCGCGATCACGTTTTCGGGGTCGATCATCGCGTTCCTGAAGCTGAACGGCAACATGGGCGGCAAGCCGATCCTGTTGCCGGGGCGGCACATGCTGAACCTGGGCGTGCTGGGGTCGATCGTCGGGCTCGTCATGTATTTCACGCAGGATCAGGCGCCGTGGGTGTTCTGGACCGTGACCCTGTTGTCGTTCGCGATCGGGTTCCTGCTCATCATCCCGATCGGCGGTGCCGACATGCCCGTCGTGGTGTCGATGCTGAACAGCTATTCGGGCTGGGCGGCGGCGGCGATGGGCTTCACGCTGGGCAATACGGCGATGATCATCACCGGCGCGCTGGTCGGATCGTCGGGCGCGATCCTGAGCTATATCATGTGCCGGGCGATGAACCGCAGCTTCATCAGCGTGATCGCCGGCGGCTTCGGCGCGGTGGCGGACACGAGCGGCGGCGGCGACAAGGTCGACCGCCCGTGGAAACGCGGATCGGCGGAGGATGCGGCGTTCCTGATGCAACAGGCCGAACAGGTCATCATCGTGCCGGGATACGGCATGGCGGTGGCGCAGGCGCAGCACGTGCTGCGCGAAATGGGCGATAAGCTCAAAGAGCACGGGGTGCGCGTGAAATACGCGATCCACCCGGTCGCGGGGCGGATGCCGGGGCATATGAACGTGCTGCTGGCGGAGGCGAACGTGCCGTATGACGAGGTGTTCGAACTGGAGGACATCAACTCCGAATTCGCGCAGACCGACGTGGCGTTCGTGATCGGCGCGAACGACGTGACCAATCCCGCCGCGAAAACCGACAAGACGTCGCCGATCTACGGCATGCCGGTGCTGGACGTGGAGAAGGCGAAGACGGTGCTGTTCATCAAGCGCAGCATGGGCGGGGTCGGCTATGCCGGCGTCGACAACGACGTGTTCTACATGGACAATACGATGATGCTGCTCGCCGATGCGAAGAAGATGGTCGAAGAGATCGTCAAGGCGATCGGCTGACCGTGGCAACCGGGTGGGGCGCCGCGCCCGCCAGCTTCGCGGCGCTGGCGATCGGGGATTCCGATCGCGGCTACGAGGCGGCGGTGACGCGGTGCGGCGGGCGGATGCTCGCGACGCTGGGCTGGGATGTCCTGGCGGTGGAACTGGGGCGACATGCCGGGCGGCCGATGCTGCTGGTCGAGGCGGAGGGGGTTCAGGAGGCGGTGCTGCTCGGTACGCTGCCGCGGATCGATGCGGTGGCGACCGCGCTGGGGTTGCCGCTGGTGGTGGCGCTGGGCACCGCGCAGATCGATCTCGTTGCGGCGCTGCTGCTGACGCGGGATCAGGCGCTGCTGGTGGAGCCGGACGCGTTCGACCGGCTGGCGGCGGTTGCGGCGGCGGCGGGGCGGCTGGGCGACCCGATGCTCCGCGACCACGTCCGCGAGGGCGAGCCGTCGCCGCTGGCGCGTCTGAACGAGGAGGTCGCGCGGATCGCCGACCTGCTCGCGCGACTGGCGCGAGAGGGTGATGCGCGCGCGAACGGGGTGGAGCCGCCGCGGAACGATGCCAGCGTGGTCGCGGACCGGCGCAACGGCTTCGGCATCGAACCGGGCGCGGAGCAGGCCGGGATCGACGCCGCCGAGGTGGCCGCGCTGGTCCGCCAGACGATCCGCGCGCGGCGATTGCGGGACGGTTTCCTGGGCGAGGGGCTGTTCGAGGATCCGGCGTGGGACATGGTGCTGGACCTGTATGCCGCGCATCTGGAGGGCGAACGCGTGTCGGTGTCGAGCCTGTGCATCGCGTCCGCGGTGGCGTCGACGACGGCGTTGCGCTGGATCGGGAAGCTGACCGCGATCGGGTTGCTGGTGCGCGAACCCGATCCGAGCGATCGCCGCCGCGCCTTTGTTGCATTGTCCGAAAAAGCGCGGCAGGGGATGCATGCCTATGTGGCGGCGGTCCGGCGAGCCGGCCTGCCGATCGCGTAGCAGGACTGGTCCACCCGGACACACCGGGGGCGCTTAGCTCAGTTGGTAGAGCATCTCGTTTACACCGAGAGGGTCGGCGGTTCGAGCCCGTCAGCGCCCACCAGACCGTTGCCGCTGCGCCTGAAAGACGCAAAGCTTGATGACCAGCGACTTTGCGGGCGGGCCGTTCTTCGCACCGCCGGCGGTGCCCTTGTACGACCGCTGGATGAAATCCTTGTCAAACCACGCGACGAAGAAATCCTGAAACTGTTGCGCGGTCGCGAACGTCACCGAGCCGAAATTGGGGTCGTAGAAGCTGAAGGTCCGGCCGACCGCCGCCGCCATCGAGTGATTGGGAGAATTGACGAGCGCGTAGCCGGTGCCGATCGAAACCAGCCCCTTGGCGACCTTCCCGAACCGGCCGAAATAATCCGAATATTCGGTATTCCACTCGGACGTAATGAGACCCGCCTGGCCGACATCTTCCGACACCTGATATTCCGCGTGCTGGCGACTGTGGTAGTTTCGGATGTTGCCGGTCCACTGCCCGATGCGGGTCTGATCGGTTTTACCGGCGGCGAAACCGGCAGCCTGATACCCGTTGCCGATGATCGACGCGGCGCTGTCGCCGCGGGCCATGCCAATGATGTATGCCATCGACAATCCGAAACACCAGCCACCAGAATCCGGACTAAGTTCAGCAAGAATAAGGGCTTGCGAGGTAGGTACGATATCTGTCGCGTTGAACTTGCGCGCAAGGGCGATGAATTCCGGCAGCTTGTCCCGAACCTTGTTCCAAGACTTGTCCATATCCGGCATGTCAGATCCCCTTGAATCCCGAACGATACGCATCGCGTCGCCACGCCCGTTCGTCAATCAATTTGGACAGCATCGTCGCGGCGGAACGCAGCTCCATCAAAATTGCTGCACCGGCTGTCCTACAGGAGCCGGATCATGTCATCCGCCACATCGAGAGCGAAGGACGGTGTGATGCAGGAATTGCGGCGGGAAATTACGGCGGCGACGTTCGGGGGCAGGCGGGTGGCGGTGAACGTCGCCGAGTCGCCCTTGTCGTGGCTGGCGGCGCGGGGGCTGGTCACGCCGCGGCAGGTTGCGGCGGGGGAGCGGTTGCGGATGGATCACGAGCGGGCGGCGATGGCGCCGTCGGTAACGATGCGGTGGAGCGAGCGGGTGGATGGCGGCGGGGGCGACGGGCTGGACACGGCGACCGCGCAACTGGCGGCGAAACGGCGGTTCGATGCGGCGATTGCGGGCGTGGGACCGGGGCTGTGCGACGTGCTGTGGCGGGTGGTGTGTGCGGGCGAGGCGTTGCCGGCAGCGGAGAAGAAACTGGGGTGGCCGACGCGGTCCGGGCGGCTGGTGCTGACGATGGCGCTGGACCGGCTGGCGAGCCATTACCGGATCGGCTGAACTTTGATCGGTTGGGGGCATCCGCCGCGTGGCATCCGCCGCCCCGCGCCCCTAGATAGGGAAGCATGCGGTTTGCGATCACCAAATGCCACGGGTCCGGCAACGATTTCCCGATGATCGACGCGCGGGACATCGCGCTGTCGGATGCCGAGTGGGCGCGGGTCGCGCGGGTGCTGGCGGATCGGGCCGGGCCGGTCGGCGGCGACGGGCTGTTGCTGATGACCCCCGGCACGACGGAGCGGCCGATCGGGTTCCGGATGTTCAACGTCGACGGGTCGGAAGCGGAGACGTGCCTGAACGGACTGCGCTGCGTCGCGCGGATGGGGTTCGAGGCGCTGGGGATCGACCGCGGCGGCGTGCAATTGAACGGCTCGATCGCGTGGGCCGAGCGTGACGGCGACATCGCGCCGGGCGTCTACACGGTGTCGGAGCGGGCCGGCCCTGCGTCGCTGGATGCCAGTGCGTGGCCGCTCGGCGATCTGGCGCGGGCGGTCGAGCAGCCGGTGCCGATGCTGAGCAGCGAGCGGGCGTTCACGGCGGTGGCGATCCCCAATCCACACCTCGTCAGCTTCGTCGATACGATCGACGATGCGGAACTGTCGGCGATCGGCGATATCTGCGAGGCCGCGCCCGACTGGTTGCCGCGGCGGGCGAACGTCAGTTTCGTGCAGGTGCGCGGCGACAGCCTGTTCGTGCGGACGTTCGAGCGCGGCGTCGGCCTGACCAACAGTTGCGGCAGCGCGATGGCGGCATCGACCTATGCGGCGGGGCTGACCGGGCGGATCGGCTGGGACGTGCCCGTCACCGTCTTCAACCGCGGCGGGCTGGTCCGCGCGGTGGCGGGCGAGGACGCGATGGTCACGCTGTCGGGCAACGCGACGTTCGAGTGGGTCGGCGAGGTCGTGATCGGTACGGACGATGTCTGCGAACTGACGGTGACCGACCGGTACGACTCGGAAATCGCGGCATGGGACGGCATAGTGCGGACGGCGGCGCGGTGGCATTGAAAGAACGGGCGTGGAAAAAACGGGCGCTGACAGACCGGGCGTTGACAGACCGGGCGTTGACAGACCGGGCGCTGGGCGAACGCGTCCGCACCGTGCTGGGCGATCGGATGCGGGCGATGGTCGGATCGACCGAACTCGACCTGTCGCGGCCCGAGGGTGACGACGGTCTGTTCGGGCCGGACTCCGCGACATGGGCGGTACATGGCGACTTCCCGAGCATGCTGATCGGCGGCACGGCGTCGCTGCTGATGCAGATGTTGCATCCCGGCGCGCTGGCAGGCGTCTGGGATCATAGCGATTTCCGGCGCGGCATGGCGGGGCGGCTGAAGCGGACGGCGCAGTTCGTGACCGTGACCACCTATGGATCGACGGCGGCGGCGAACGCGTCGATCGCCCGTGTGCGCGGCATCCACCGGCACGTCGTGGGGACGCTGCCCGATGGCCGACCCTATGCCGCGGACGATCC
Organism: Microvirga sp. SRT01; assembly: GCA_018139225.1. GTDB lineage: Bacteria > Pseudomonadota > Alphaproteobacteria > Sphingomonadales > Sphingomonadaceae > Sphingomonas > Sphingomonas longa. The sequence goes on along the minus strand of JAGSNX010000003.1, from coordinate 125,425 downwards.
GGCGTTGCTGACCTGGGTCCATGCGGCGGAGGTCGAGTGTTTCCTGCGCGCGCATCTGGCGTATCGCGATCCGGCGATGCCGATGGCGCGGCAGGACGCCTATATCTCCGAAATGGCGCAAATCGCCCAAGCTTTAGGTGCAGAAAATGTTCCGACCAGCCGGGCGATGTTGTCGGCGTATCTGGAGGGAATGCGACCGGCCCTGCGCGTCGATCACCGCACGCGCGACGTGGCGCGCCGACTGCTGAACCAGCCGGTCGGCGGGATGATAGGTGGGCCGGCTAACACCTTGATGTTGAAGGCTGCCGTCGATCTATTGCCGCTTTGGGCGAAGCGGCTACATGGCTGGGATGCGCCGGCCCAGGCGCGGGCCGGGGCCGGCATCCGAGTGGGTGCAGCGGGCATCGGGCACGTCCTGCGCTGGGCGTTGAAGCCGACCTCTTGATCTATGTTGGCGTTTCGCTAGTGGACCATGTTAGCGAGCGGAAATCGGCGTTCGGCTAACGCGCTGGGTTCAGGCGACAGAGACAGACTTGCGCTCCCGCCCCAGGGAGTAGGCCAGTGTCCGATGTTGCCGCAATCGTCGTCCGGAAGCTGGAAATGCGGGCGCGGCTCAGCGCCGCCGATCGGACGGCTGTCGCGGCGATGGTTGTTCAGCACCGTCAGTACGAAGCCGGCAGCTATCTGGTCCGCGAAGGCGAGCCGCCACGCCCGACCTGCGCCTTCATCATCTCCGGCATCGCCTATCGCCAGAAGCTGACGCGGGAGGGTGCGCGGCAGATCGTGGCGCTGGAGATGCAGGGTGATTTCATCGACGTGCAGCACCTGTTCCTGCGATGCGCGGATCATAACGTCCAGTCGCTGACGCGGATGGAGACGGCGGAGGTCAGCCGCGAAGGGCTGCGACAGTTGGCACTGACGCACCCCGCGATCGGCGAGGCCTTGTGGGTCGATGCGCTGGTAGCGGGATCGGTGTATCGCGAATGGATCACCAATCTCGGCCGGCGCGACGCCAAGACGCGGGTGGCGCACCTGCTGTGCGAGTTCACGTTGCGCGCGCGGGCGGCCGGGATCGCCGGGCATCTCCAGTATGAATTGCCGATGACGCAGGAACAACTGGGCGATGCGACCGGGCTGACCAGCGTGCACGTCAATCGCACGCTGAAGGCGCTGGAAGTCGATGGACTGATCGCGCGCGACCGGCGACACGTCCGCCTGATCGACTGGGATCGGATCGTCGACGTGGCCGATTTCAACTCACGCTACCTGCATCTGGATCAGGTCGGCGCCGAATAGGCGCGCTTGCGAGGCGTGGGCCGAGCAGGATAGTTCCCGGCCAAAGACCGCCCGGTCCGGATGTCCCTGCGGCAGCATTGCTCCCAGCCGCGAGCGTTTGCACCAGCGGACCGGTGGATGCCGGGACGAGCCCGGCATGACGGCAGGGCGAAAACGCGCCGTCGGCTTGCGTCGGCCTGACGGGCGCGGCAGCATGATGGCGAGAGGATCATCATGCGCGAAGCCGTCATCGTATCGACCGCCCGTACCGGGATCGGCAAAGCCTATCGCGGCGCCTTCAACGCCACCGAAGCGCCGGTGCTGGCCGGGCATGTCATGGCCGCCGCCGTGGAACGCGCCGGGATCGATCCGGCGCGGATCGACGACGTGTTCTGGGGCGTCGGGAATCAGTGGGGGACGCAAGGGGGGAATGCGGGGCGGATGGCGGTGTTCGCCGCCGGCCTGCCGATCACCGTGCCGGCCTTCACGCTCGACCGGAAATGCGGGTCGGGGCTGACGGCGGCGGCGCTGGCGGCGCGGTCGATCATCGCGGGCGACCTCGACGTGGCGCTGGCGGGCGGGATGGAGTCGATCAGCCTGTCCGTGACCAAGGACGCGCCGCGATACGTCAACCAAAGCGTCGTCGAACGCGTGCCGGGCGCGTACGTGCCGATGATCGAGACGGCGGAGATCGTCGCCGAACGGTACGGCATCCCGCGGGAGGCGCAGGACGCCTACGCCGCGCAGAGCCAGCAGCGCGCGGCGGCGGGGCTGGCGAACGGGGCCTTTGCGGAGGAGATCGTGCCGATCACGGTCGAGAAGGCGCTGTTCGACAAGAGCGGCGCGCGGATCGGCAGCGAGACGGTCACGGTAACGCAGGATGAGGGCATCCGGCCCGGCACGACTGCGGAGGCGCTGGCGGGCCTGAAGACGGTGTGGCCGGGCGGCGATTTCAGTGGGCCGGGCAGCCACGTCACGGCGGGCAACGCCAGCCAGTTGTCGGACGGCGCGGCGGCGCAGATCGTGATGGACCGGGCGATGGCGGAGGCCGAGGGGCTGACGATCCTGGGCGTGTATCGCGGGTTTCAGGCGGCGGGCTGCGCGCCCGAGGAGATGGGCATCGGGCCGGTCTTCGCGATCCCGAAGCTGTTGGAGCGGGCCGGATTGTCGGTCGCGGACATCGGGTTGTGGGAGCTGAACGAGGCGTTTGCGTCGCAATGCCTGTATTGCCGCGACACGCTGGGCATCGATCCCGACCGGTACAACGTCAATGGCGGCGCGATCGCGATCGGGCACCCGTTCGGCATGACCGGCAGCCGGCTGCTGGGTCACGCGCTGATCGAGGGGCGCAAGCGCGGCGTCCGATACGTCGTGGCATCGATGTGCACGGCGGGCGGCATGGGCGCGGCCGGGCTGTTCGAGATCATCTGAGGGAGGAGCATGGGATGACGCCGGAACCGCTGGAACTGTCCGTGACGCGTCACATCGCCGCGCCGGTCGACACGGTATGGCGGATCGCGACGGAGCGGATGGTCGATTACTGGTGCCCGCGACCGTGGCGGGTCGAGATCGTCGAGCAGGAATGGCGCGCGGGCGGGCGGTCGGCGATGGTGATGCATGGCCCGAACGGAGAAGCGATGCCGCAGGAGGGTGTGTTCCTGGAGGTGACGCCGGGCGTCCGCTTCGTGTTCACGGATGCGTTCGCGGCGGGGTGGCGACCACAGGGGCCGTTCATCGTCGGGATCGTCGCGCTGGCCGCGGAGGATGGCGGCACGCGCTACACCGCGACGGCGCGCCACTGGACCGCGGAGGCGTGCGAGCAGCACCGCGCGATGGGGTTCGAACAGGGTTGGCGCACGGTGGCGGATCAGCTGGCCGAACTGGCGGAGGCGAACTCGAGGTAGCGTCAGGCGCCGGTTTCGGGGCGATCTCTCCACAGGCGGGGCGCTCGTGGGGGGAGCGCGTTCGTGCTAACCGCCCGGGCGACCGTGCCACTGCGGTTCCTGCCCCGACGATGAGCGTTGCTCATCGTTGCGTGGACGGCGCGGCGGGTACTCCATGCTGATGCACGCGCCATATCCCACTCTACGGAAACGAGGAGTTGGACAGATGGACATTCCACCGAAGGTCGAGATGGCGACGGTCGCGGGGCCGGCCGAGTATTTTACCGGCCGCGTTACGATCACCGGGCAGTTCCAGCGGCCCGAACCCTCGCGTGTCAGCGGCGCGATCGTGCGCTTCGAACCGGGCGCGCGGACTGCGTGGCATAGTCATCCGCTGGGCCAGACGCTGATCGTGACGGAGGGGGTCGGCTGGACCCAGATCGAGGGTGGACCGAAGTTCGAGTTCCACGCCGGCGAGCAGCTCTGGTGTCCGGCGAACCGCCGCCACTGGCACGGGGCGACGGCGACGACGGCGATGACGCACGTGGCGATCCAGGAGTCGCTCGACGGCTCCCCCGTCACCTGGATGGAGCATGTCAGCGACGCCGACTACCTCGCCGAGCCCAAAGGCTGATTTCTCTATTATCGAAAGGTATTGCCATGTCCGTAGGGCAACGATTCACCGGCAAGGTGGCATTCGTCACCGGGGCCGCGAGCGGCATCGGCCGCGCCACCGCCGTCGCCTTTGCGCAAGAGGGCGCGCGCGTCGCGATCCTGGACCTTACCGAAGAGGCACTCGCCACGACCGCCGAGGCGGTGCGGGCGACCGGTGCGGAGGTGCTGGTCCTCGCCTGCGACGTCGCGAAGCCGGAGCAGGTGGAGGCTGCGATCGCCGAAGTGGTCGCGACGTTCGGGCGGCTCGACGTCGCGTTCAATAATGCCGGCGTCGAGAACAAGGCCGCGCCGGTGGCGGAGATCGCGCTGGAGGAATGGGATCACATCCTGAATATCAACCTGCGCGGGACCTTCGTGTGCATGAAATACGAACTGGCGCAGATGGTGCGGCAGGGTAGCGGCGTGGTCGTCAACACCTCGTCCGGCGCGGGCGTGCGCGGCGTCGCGGGCGGCGCGTCCTATGCCGCGTCGAAACATGCGATCATCGGGCTGACGAAGTCCGCCGCGCTGGATTACGCAAAGGCGAACATCCGCGTGAATGCGGTGCTGCCGGGCAATATCGAGACGCCGATGATGGATCGCTTCACCGGCGGCGATATCCAGAAGGCGATCGATCTGGAACCGGTCGGGCGGCTGGGCAAGCCGGAGGAGATCGCCGACGCGGTGTTGTGGATGAGTGCCGATCTGGGCGCCTTCGTCACCGGGGCGGCGATCGCCGTCGATGGCGGCTGGTCGCTATAGGGGTTGGGACAATCCGTCCAATCGACGCCGCGCGGCGGCGGGCCCATGTGGGCGGGATGACAGAGCATCCCGACATGTCGCCGCCGCCGGCTGCGACTCCCGCCGCGTCCGACGGCGACAAGTTCCGCTGGATCCTGCGGTGCGGATGGAAGGGGCTGTGTCCACGCTGCGGCGAGGGCAGGATGTTCGCGTCGTGGCTGAAGGTGACCGACCGGTGCGACGCGTGCGGGCTGGATTACCGGTTCGCCGCGCCCGACGACGGACCGGCCTTTTTCTCGCTGTGCATCGTCGCGTTTCCGCTCGCGTTCTTCATCGTGTGGATCCAGGTCGCGTTCGATCCGGCATGGTGGGTGCATCTGTTCACGTCGGTGCCGGTGATGCTGATCGGCACGCTGTTGCCGCTGCGCCCGATCAAGGGGTGGCTGGTCGCATCGCAATACGTCAACCGTGCGCAGGAACACGGGACGGGCGCGCTGTGGTCGCAGCTGCACGGGACCGAACCGGGGCGGAGCGATTTCGACCAGTAACGTGCGGCAGTAGCGGTCCGGTTCGCGTTTCGGTACGGTGGCTTGGTGAAGAACGGGGCATGGTGAAGAACGCGGACGAACTGGCGCTGATGCGGGCATCCGGGCGGTTGCTGGCGTCGGTATTCGCGATGCTCGACGGGCTGGAACTGGCGGGGCTGTCGACGCTGGCGGTGAACGACCGGGTCGAGCGGTTCATTACCGACGATCTCGGCGCGCGGCCCGCCAGCAAGGGGCAGTATGGTTTCGCGTACGTCCTGAATTCATCGATCAACGGCGTGGTCTGTCACGGCGTGCCGAGCGCGGACGAGATCATCCGCAACGGCGACATCGTTAATCTGGACATCACGCTGGAGAAGGACGGCTTCATCACCGATTCCAGCAAGACCTACATGGTCGGCGAGGTCGCTCCCGCCGCGCGCCGACTGGTGAGGGTGGCGCAGGAGGCGATGTGGAAGGGGATCGCGCAGGTGCGGCCGGGCGCGCGGCTGGGCGACATCGGCGCGGCGATCGACCGGCATGCGAAGAAGGCCGGTTATGCGGTGGTGCGCGAGTTTTGCGGCCACGGGATCGGCCGCGACATGCACGAAGCACCGGAGGTGATGAATTTCGGCAAGCCGGGCACGGGCGCGATGCTGCGCGAGGGCATGACCTTTACGATCGAACCGATGGTGAATCAGGGCAGCCGCAAGGTCGTGACCGGGGACGACGAGTGGACGGTGACGACGGCGGACGGGAAGCTGTCGGCGCAATTCGAGCATACGGTGGCGGTGACCAAGGACGGGGTCGAGGTGCTGACGCTGCGGGCCGGCGAGCACGTGGGTCGGGGTTGAGGTGCTGACGTTGAGGGCCGACGAGCACGTGGGACGGTGTCCGATCGCTAATTTTTGAAACGGCGGGCGTGGTTCTTCAAGGGATTAGCCGACGCGCGTCCCAATGCGAAACGTGGCATGCTTAAAAGTTGGTTTCCGGTCGTCACGGAAGCCTGAACCTCAGCTAAACGGGCCGCAGCATCTGCCCCGACGGCGATGCATCGGGGACGAGAGACATGATGAAGACGATGATCGCAGCCGGTTTCACGGCAGCATTGATGATGGCCGCGCCGGCCACGGCGCAGTCGCTGACGACCACGTTCGCGGGCGGCAATTCGCAGAACGGCAACATTTTCGACGTGCTGGTGGGGAACCAGGCCATCAGCCTGAATTCGCTGGGGCTGAACGTGAACACGAACGCGGGCACGACTGGTACGTTCGAGTTCTACTTCCGTCAGGGCACCTCGACCGGTTTCCAGAGCGATGCGGCCGGCTGGACGTTGTTTTCGACCAATACGGCGGTTTCGGCCGGATCGGGCGTCGTGACCGCGATCGACATCACCAACCTGATGCTCGACGCCAACACGCGCTATGGCCTGTATTTCACGCAGACCGCGGGTTCGTTGAGCTACACCAACGGCACCGGCGTCGGTAACGTCGCCGCCACGAACGGCGACCTGACGGTGTTCGAGGGCTATGGCGCGGCGTACCGGTTCGGATCGAGCTTCCAGCCGCGCGTCGTCAATGCGACGTTCGAGTACACCGTCGCAGGCGCTGGCGCAGTGCCGGAGCCGGCGACGTGGGCAATGATGATCGGTGGCATCGGCATGGTCGGTGGCGCGATGCGCCGCCGCAAGGTCAGCACGACGGTTTCCTTCGCCTGATCCTGCCGATCCGTTCGGATCGGTCAAAGCCGCCGGTTGCCCAGCAACCGGCGGCTTTTTCGTGTCGCGTCGAGGCTCGGCGTGCGGGAGGTGGCAACCTGCGGCAGGCCGCCAAGGCGCAGGACGGGTTCAATCTATCCTGCTCTCCTTTTCTCGGGGAGTGTTGCGACACAGTTCTGCTGCCTGTTACATAAGCACTACCCCGGCGAAGGCCCGCGCTCAGTCGGGTAGCGGTCTCAGTCGATTACCGCCGGCATCCCAACTGGACCCCGGCCTTCGCCGGGGTGGCAGAGGAGTTTCGCAACGACCTTCTTGAGAGAGGGACGGGATGGATTTCTTCGCCAGCGATGGGCTGGCGGCGAGGCCACACCTCCGAACCGACACGGGTGAAGACGCGAATATTGGATGTTTACGCCCTTCGAACAGGCGCGCGCGAGCGGCCCAGCACTGGGTCCCCGCCTTCGCGGGGACACAGGACCGGTTCCTGTCCGAGGGGGATCAGCGTCGAATTTTACGCCCCGGCCACGCGCAGCAACGGTGTCCGGCGTCGGCGTAGCGCGCCGCCGGCGAGGCCGATGCCGGCGATCATCATCGCCCAGCTCGCGGGTTCGGGGACGGCGCCGGCGAGCGGGGTGACGGAGAAATTGTCGCCCGCGACGTCGAAGACCGTGAAGCCGTAGAAATAGTCGGGTTCGTAGGTGGTGAATTCGATCTGGTCGACGTTCGCGAGGACGCTGGCGAAGGTACGGCCGGCGGGCAGGTTCAGGAATCCGTCGCCGTCGACACCGCCCCAGCCGGACGGGAAGGCGGCGGCGCTGGTGTCGTCGATCGTCACCGACAGCGTCTGCCAGCCGTCGATCGCGGCGGAGAGCGTGCCGAGCCGGTAATAGACGGTGGCGTTGTCGGCGCTGTTGGCGGGATCGAGGTCGGTCAGCTTTACGAACAGGCCGCGGGTCACCTCGGTACCGAGATAGGTGATCGAGTTGGTCAGCACGTCGAGGCTGATCGTCACGCCGGCGCTGCGCGTGTAATCGCCGAGAAAGCCGGCATTGCTGTCGTTGCGCCACGAGATGCCGAAGCTCTCGGCCTGCGTGTGGAAGGACGGGGCGGTGTTGCCGAGACTGGTGTCGACGACCGCGTTGCCGATCCACCCCTCCGCGCCGTTCGAGAAGTCCGTCGTTTCCGCGGTGGCCGCGGATGCCGTCCAAAGGGCGGCGGGAATCAACAGATGTGCGAGCTTCATGATCGTACTCCCCGTTTGGTGGCGCCTGGGCGCATCCCCCCCGTCGATCGGGGCCGACGCGCCTCCCTGTTGGGAGTTCGCGCGCAACCCTCTGTATAAGTGTCGTTAACCATAGGCTCGCATGCGGGTCGGGGGCCGGCAAGCGGGCGTTTTGGGCAGCAATCGATGCTTGCGCCGAGACGGTGCTTGACAGCGTCACGCTGTTTGTGTACAAAACAGGAACATCGAGAATTAGCAAGTCGGGCCGGCGCGGTTCGGGGGCGGGGGCCCTCGGATTTGCGACCGGCCCTTCTGGCGTTCGGAACGGTCGAGGCGGATTTGTCGGGGTCGGGTCCTTCTGGGTCGCGCCCATCAAAGGAGCGGCTCGGGAGGGGGCGGTCTGCGGGTCTGGCCCCGTGGGTTCCGGCCGACGGGTTCTACGATGGGGACGCGACCGCCTGCGGGGGCGGCGGGCGCGGGGGGCGACGTGGGTGGGGTCGTCACCGGTAGCGGCAGCAGGGGAGGACGCGGGATATGGCGCGGAACGAAACGGCGAGGGGACCGACACCAGGAACACAGCGCGTCGGAGAGGACGCGATGATCGCGGACGCTGCGTTGGGACGCGAAGAAGAGTACACGATCGGTGCATTGGTGCCGGTCACCGCAGGACGCGCCGCCGCCGGGGTCGCCCGCGCGGAGAAAAGGCTGTTTACCCGGCGAAGTCTGGTGCGCTATCCGCGCCGTGACGGCTGGACGGTGGAGCGGCGACGATTGTTCCTCGAATGCCTATCGGCGACGTGTTGCGTGACGCTGTCCGCCAAGCGCGCCGGGATGAGTCCGAGTGGCGCGCGGCAGTTGCGCGAGCGGGATGCGGAATTCTCCGGGCTTTGGGAGACCGCGCTGGCCTTCGGCAAGGCGCGGCTTCGGGAGGATTTGCTGGCGTACGCACTGGGTCGTCGATCCAGCGGTGATAACCCGGCCGACATCGATTTCGATGCGCCGCGTGCAGAGCCGTTCGATCCCGAACTGGCCATCAAGGTGCTGACGTACCTTGATGGCCGCCCGGAGCCGGGATCGCAGCGGCGGGCGGCCGCGCCGACACAGGGACAGGTGGATGCGGCGCTGCTCGCGCGGCTGGACGAACTGGTGAAGCGGGGGCGCGGATGACCGAGGAGGGCGAGGTGCTGGCGCGGCTGGCGGCGGTCGCGCCGGAGCACCGCGAGGAGGCTTTGTTCATCCTGCCGCCGGGACTGCGGATGCGGCTGATGCAGGATTGGGGAAGCTGGGCGCATGCCGGGCAGGTCGCGCCATTGGGCGACTGGCGGGTGTGGCTGATCCGCGCCGGGCGCGGCTTCGGCAAGACGCGGGCGGGGGCGGAGTGGGTGGCGGCCTATGCGCGGGAGAATGCGAAGGCGCGGATCGCGCTGGTCGGCGACACCGCGGGCGAAGTGCGCAAGATCATGATCGAGGGAGCGAGCGGCCTGATCGCGGTGGCGGGCGCGACCGACAAGATCGAGTGGCGCGCCTCTGCCGGGGAAGTGACGTTCGGATCGGGGGCGAAGGCGTATGTCTATTCGGCGAACGCACCGGAGGCGTTGCGCGGGCCGGAGCATCATATCGCGTGGTGCGACGAACTGGCGAAATGGCGATACGGCGACGCGGCTTGGGACAATCTGATGCTGGGGCTGCGCATCGGTGACCGGCCGCGGGCGCTGGTGACGACGACGCCGCGCCCGACGATGCTGATGCGGCGCGTGATGGCGTTGCCCGACTGTATCGAGACGCGGGGCGGCACGCGCGACAATCCGTACCTGCCGACGAGCTTCGTGCGCGACATGGAGGCGCGGTACGGCGGATCGCGGCTGGGGCGGCAGGAACTGGACGGCGAACTGATCGAGGACATCGAGGCGGCTTTGTGGACGCGCGACCTGATCGAGCGGCAGCGGGTGGCGAGAGCGCCGGAGCTGGTGCGGGTGGTGATCGGCGTCGATCCGCCCGCGACCGCAGACGGCGATGCGTGCGGGATCGTGGCGGTGGCGCTGGGGCGGGACGGGCACGGCTATGTCGTGGCGGACGCGTCGGTGCGGGGACTGGGGCCGGAGGGCTGGGCGCGCGCCGTCGCGGACTGCGCCGCGACGTGGGAGGCGGACCGCGTCGTGGCGGAGGTCAACCAGGGCGGCGACATGGTCGAAAGCGTGCTGCGTGCGGCCGACGCCGGCATGCCGGTGACGAAGGTGCGCGCGGCGCGCGGCAAGGTCGCGCGGGCGGAACCGGTGGCGGCGCTCTACGCGGCGGGCCGGATGTTCCACGCGGGTGCGTTCAGGGCGCTGGAGGACGAGCTGGCCGGGCTGGCGGTCGGCGGCGGGTATCAGGGACCGGGCCGGTCGCCGGATCGCGCCGATGCGCTGGTGTGGGCGGCGACGTTCCTGATGCTGGGCGGGCGGACGGGCGAGGTGGGGTTGCGGGTGGTTTAGGGGTGCTGTCGCCGGTGCGCCTGCGCTGGCGGGGTGCTGGTGGCCAGACCCGCCCCCGGCCCCTCCCAGGGGAGGGAGGCTGACGGGTTTGGGGCGGGGTGGATTCCTTCTTCTGCGCCCCTCTCTTTGCGAGGGGTTGGGGGCGGGCGGTGCCGCGGGTGGGGCGGCTGCAATTACAGGAGCAACAACATGAAATGGTTCGGCTTCGGGGCCGGTCGCGCGGAGGCGCGGCCGGCCCTTTCTGGTTCGGTATCGCGGACGGGTATTCCGATCGTGGGTGCGGCGGGGGGTGAGTGGCCGCGCAATTACGAGGCGCGGGTGCGGGCGGCGTATCTGGAGAATGCGGTGGCGCAGCGCGCGGTGCGGCTGGTCGCGGAAAGCCTGGGGGAAGCGCCGCTGTCGGCGTCGGACCCGAAACTGGCGGCGCTGGTGACCGCGCGGTCGGGCGGGCAGCCGTTGCTGGCGACGGTGGCGGCGCAGTTGCTGCTGCACGGCAACGCGTATCTGCAGATGCTGTGCGATGCGGAGGGGCGGCTGGCGGAGATCTATGCGCTGCGGCCCGAACGGGTCAGCGTGGTGTGCGATGCGGGCGGGTGGCCGGCGGCGTACCGGTACCGGGTGGGCGCGCGGACGACCGATCTGCCCGCCGGGCCGGTCAAGCCGGCGGTGGTGCATATCCGCAGCTTCGACCCGCTCGACGATCATTACGGGCTGGGCTGTCTGGGCGCGGCATCGGGGGCGGTGGCGATCCACAATGCGGCGGCGCGCTGGTCGAAGGCCTTGCTCGACAATGCGGCGCGTCCGTCGGGGGCGCTGGTGTACGAGGCGGGTGACGGATCGGCGCTGTCGGCGGAGCAGTTCGAGCGGTTGCGGCGCGAGATGGATGCGTTCGTCGGCAGCGGCAATGCGGGACGGCCGCTGCTGCTGGAGGGTGGATTGAAGTGGCAGGCGATGAGCCTGTCGCCCGCCGACATGGATTTCGCCGGGTGCAAGGCGGCGGCGGCGCGGGAGATCGCGCTGGCTTTCGGGGTGCCGTCGATGCTGCTCGGGCTGCCCGGCGATGCGACGTACGCCAATTATCGCGAGGCGAACAAGGCGCTGTGGCGATCGACGGTGCTGCCGCTGGCGGCGACGATCCTGACGAGCATCGCGCAAGGGGTGGAGGGCTGGTTCGAGGGCGCGGCCCTGACGGTCGACCTCAATCAGGTGACGGCGCTGGCCGAGGATCGCGAGCGGTTGTGGGCAAGCGTGTCGGCGGCGTCGTTCCTGGAGGTGGAGGAGAAGCGCGCGCTTCTCGGGCTGGCATGAGCGGGGGTTCGGTGCTGGCCGAACTGATGGCGCAGGGGGTTCGGGAGGGCACCGACCTCGTGACGTTGCGGGCGATCGCGGAAGAGGCTGGGGAGCTGGGCGCGACACGTGCGCTGGCTCGGATGGGCCTGTCCGACGAGCGCGCGCAGGCGGACGTGAAGGAATTGCGCGAGCTGCTGACGGCGTGGCGCGAGGCGAAGTCGTCGGCGTGGAAGGCGGTGGTCGGCTGGGTGATGCGGCTGGGCTGTGCGCTGCTGCTGGCGGGGCTGGCGATGCGGCTGGGGTTTCAGGAGTGGCTGAAGTGAGCGCGCCGGGGGAGCCTGCAAGGGCAGGCGTGTGGTTCGAGGGGTACGCGGCGGTGTTCGGGCGGGTGGACCGGGCGGGCGACGTGTTCCGGGCGGGAGCCTTCGGTACGCCGGGGCCGGTGCCGCTGCTGTTCATGCACGCGGGCGCGCCGGTGGGCGAGATCGAGACGCTGGCGGAGGACGCGACCGGGTTGCGGATCGTGGCGCGGGTCGATGCAGAGGAACTCGCGGGGCTGGTGCGGCGCGGAACGGTGGCGGGGCTGTCGGTCGGGTACCGGCCGGTCGAGGTGCGGAGCGGCGCACGGCGGGAACTGCTGCGGGTGGCGCTGGCGGAGGTGAGCCTCGTCGTCGTGCCGATGCAGGCCGCGGCGCGGGTGACGCGGGTGTTCTGAGCGATGCGATCCTCCCCTTGCAGGGGAGGAATTCTTGAGGGGCAGCGCGGGTGCCGCGTGTGGCTGCCCCTCCACCGCTTTGCGGTCCCCCTCCCCGTTCCGGGGAGGATTTGGTTTTCAACGGGAGAATGACATGGTGGACGTGGTGGAACGGCCGGCGCTGGACGGGGCGCGGGTCGAGCGGAGTGGTGCGTTTTCGGGGTTCGTGCGGACGGGCGCGGCGCTGGAGATGAAGGCGTTTACCGGCGTGACGGGCGGGGAGGGCGGCTTCGCCATCCCGCGCGAGATCGACGCGACGCTGAAAGGGGTGTCGCCGATCCGCAGCATCGCCAACGTGGTGCAGGTGGGGAGCGCCGGATACCGCAAGCTGGTGACGACCGGCGGCGCACCGTCCGGCTGGGCAAGCGAGGTGGCGGCGCGGCCGGTAACGGCGTCGCCCAACTTCGTGGAGATCGCGCCGCCATCGGGCGAACTCTACGCCAACCCCAGCGCAAGCCAGGCGATGCTGGACGACGCAGCGTTCGACGTGGAGGAATGGCTGGCGGGCGAGATCGCCAACGAATTCGCCAAGGCGGAGGGCGCGGCGTTCGTGTCCGGCAACGGCGTCAACCGGCCGAGGGGGTTCCTGGCCAATCCGGTCGCGGCGGATGGCGACGCGACGCGCACGTTTGGGGCGCTGCAGTACCTGGCGAGCGGGGCGGCGGGCGATTTCGCGGCGAACGGTCAGGAGCGGCTGATCGATCTGGTGCAGGCGCTGCGGTCGCCATACCGGCAGGGGGCGAGCTTCGTGATGAACGCCAGCGTGCTGGCGCGTATCCGCAAGTTCAAGACGAGCGACGGCGCGTTCCTGTGGCAGCCGAGTCTGGCGGCGGGAATGCCGGCGACGTTGCTGGGCTACCCGGTCGTCGAGGCGGAGGACATGCCCGACCTGGCGGCGGGATCCCTGTCGGTCGCGTTCGGCAACTTCAAGGCCGGATACCTGATCGCGGAACGCCGCGAGACCGCGATCCTGCGCGATCCGTACAGCAACAAGCCGTTCGTCAGCTTCTACGCGACGAAGCGGATCGGCGGGTGCGTCAGCAATTCGGAAGCGATCAAGCTGATGCGCTTCTCCGCGACCTGATCCGGCGGGCCTCCCGCGCGGTGCGGGAGGCCCCACTCAAGCGAGGGAACGACATGACGGAAGCGGCGATGCCGCCGGCCGTGATCGCGGAGGCGGTCGCGGCGGCGAAGGAGATGCTGCGCCTGACGCACGAGAGCGAGGATGCGCTGCTCGCGCGGCTGGCGGCGACCGCGTTCGCGCTGGCGGAGGCTTTTTGCGGGGTGGCGCTGGTGACGCGCGAGTTCGTGGAGACGGTGGAGGGCGACGGGAGTTGGGCGCGGCTGGCGCGGGCGCCGGTCGCGGCGGTGACGCGGGTCGAAGGCGCGGGCGGCGTCCTGTCGGTGTCGGCCTATGCGGTGGATATCGATGGCGACGGCGACGGCTGGGTGCGCGCGGCCGAGCGCGTGACAGTGACGTACCGCGCGGGGGCTTCGGCGGGGTTTGCGGTGCTGCCGGCGGGGGTGGCGCACGGCGTCGTGCTGCTGGCGGTGCATCTGTTCGAGAACCGGCAGGGCGAGGTCGCGCCGCCGGCGGCGGTGGCGGCGCTGTGGCGGCCGTTCCGGCGGCTGCGGCTGGATGTGGGCCTGCATCGGGAACGGCACGCGTGAGTGCGGGCGCGCTGTTGCGGGCGGCGGTCGTCGCCGATCTGGGCGCGGTCGCGGGCATGACGGTGTTCGATGCGCCGCCGGTGCGCGGCGCCGTGCCCTTCGCGGTGGTCGGGGAGGCGATGCTGACCGACTGGAGCGGGGCGGCGTTTACTGGGCGCGAGGGGCGTTTCGCGGTGACGCTGACCGACGAGGGCGAGGTGCCGGTGCGGCTGCGCACGCTGGTGGCGGCGGTCGAGGACCGGTTGCCGGAGATGGCGCGCGATCTGGGGCAGGGGTGGCGGATCGCGGCGCTGCGGCTGGCGGGCGGGCGGATGCGGCGGGAGCGCGCGCGCTGGGTCGCGACGGTGGAGTTTCAGGTGCGCGTGTACCGGGCTCAGTGATTTCGGCGGTGGGGGTGGTCGCCCTCACCCTTCCGGCGCTTTGCGCCTCCCTCCCTCTCCCAAAGGGATAGGGAAACGAAGGAATATCTATGGCGATCGAGAAGGGTTCGGCGTTCCTGCTGAAGGTGGGGGACGGCGCGGCGGTGCCGGTGTTCGCGACGGTGGCGGGGCTGCGCACGACGCAGTTGTCGGTCAACGGCGAGGCGGTGGTCGTGACCAACAAGGACAGCGGCGGCTGGCGGCAATTGTTGTCGGGGGCGGGGGTGCGCAGCGTCAGCGTGTCGGGGGCGGGCGTGTTCACCGGATCGGCGGCGGAGGCGCGGATCAAGGCGAGCGCGCTGTCGGGCGCGATCGACGATTACCGGCTGAGCTTCGAGGGCGGCGACCATATGACCGGGCGCTTCCTGGTGACGCGGCTGGATTACGCCGGGGATTTCAACGGCGAGCGTTCGTACACGCTGTCGCTGGAGAGTTCGGGGGCGGTGGTGGTGGGCTGACGGTCGAGAGTGCGTGGCACTCGGCCTCACCCCGCGCCGCCGTTGGCGGCTTGCCCCTCTCCCAAGGGGAGAGGGGAGAAAGGAGATATCATGAACGATGCGAACCCGGTTCGGGGGGAGGCTTCGTTGCGCGTGCGCGGCGAGGGGGTGGTGTTGCGGCCGTCGTTTGCGGCGTTGGTCGCGGCGGAGGTGGAGCTGGGGCCGCTATTTGCGCTGGTGGAGCGGGCGGCGGACGGCCGGCTGGCGCTGGCGGAGATGGTCGGGCTGTTCTGGCACTGTGTGCGGGAGCGGCCGGAGTGGCTGACGCGCGAGGTGCTGGGCGAGGCGGTGGCGGAGAGTGGCTTGGCGAAGGCGACGCCGGTGCTGCGCGCTTTGCTGGGCCAGATATTGAGCGGGCGGTGACGTTCGCGGACGCCGCTGGGCGGCTGGCGGGGATGGCGGGCGCGGTGCTGGGGTGGTCGCCGGATGCGTTCTGGCGGGCGACGCCGGCGGAACTGGGCGCGGTGGTGCGGGCGATGTCGGGCGAGGCGGGTGCGGGTGGGGGCGAGCCGCCCGACGCTGGCCTGATCGCGCGGATGCGGGAGGCGTTTCCGGATGGATGAGCTGGACGAGACGGTGGTGGCGGTGCGCGCCGATACGGCGGCGTTCGCGCGGGACGTGGCGATGATGCGGGACGAACTGATCGATTGCATGGGCGATGCTGCCGAACGGGCGAGGATGCGACTGGAGATGTCGCTGTTGACCGCAGCACGGACCGGCTCATTTGCTTTCAACGACCTGAAGAACTTTGCAATCCAAGCACTGGATCAAATCGCGGCGCGAGCTTTGCGGATGGGGTTGGACAGTATCTTCGGTGGCGGTTCATCGGGACCTATCGGATCGCTGGGGTCGGTGCTGGGTGGACTGCTCGGTGCGCCGGGGCGGGCGACGGGCGGGCCGGTGTCGCCGGGGCGGGTCTATACGGTCGGCGAACGCGGGCCGGAGGTGTTCGTGCCGACATCGAGCGGGCGGATCGAGACGCTGTCCGGTGGTGCGACCGGCGGTTTCGGGCGGGAGGTTCGGGTGGCGATCAGCGTTCACGCCGGGGCGGGCGAGTCGGCGGAGGTGCTGCGGCGATCCGGACGGCAGGTGGCGCGCGCGGTGCGGGGGGCACTGGAGGGGTAGAGGGCTTTTCGTCCGGGGCGATGGTTCGGGGGCGCGGCAAGGTAGGCGTTCTCCGTCATGCCGGGCCTGTCCCGGCATGAGGGGGGCTGCGTGTCCGTGGGGCACGGCGCGGATCGCTATGGGGCGAGGCCGGAGACAAGGGGATTGTCGGCGGTCGACATCCTGTCGGCCAACTGGGCTCCCGCCTTCGCGGGAGCACAGGGGTGGAGCAGGGTCGCGGGCGTAGGCAGGGGCCTCACCCTTCCCTCTCCCGAGGGCAGAGGGAGATTTTGGCGTTCGCTCCTCTACACCTCCCCGGCGGAGGCCGGGGTCCAGCTTGGCGTTTGTGGTGAGACTCACTCGATTGGCGGCAACTGGGCCCCGGCCTTCGCCGGGGAGGTGCGAAGTTACGATCGTCCGGGTGTCGGGGCGGATCGAGTGCGCAGGCGCGACGAAGCACGACAAAGAGGGGGGCGAGCATGGGGCATTGGTTGTGCGCGAAGCGGGGCGTGCAGGCGGAGGGCGTGGTGACGCGGTTCGATGCGCGGTTCTGGACGGTGGATTTTCCGCGGCCGATGATGGCGGCGGTGACGACGGTTGCGGCGGATGGCCTGCGCGTCGATTGCACGTTCCAGCGGCAGGACGATCTGGCGGGGCTGATCTGGGCGAGCGAGGATCGCTGGGATCATCCGCTGCTGGCGTATCAGACCAGTCGCGATTTCCGGGCGTGCCGGTTGCGGTTCCGGTGGCGGTCCTTTGGCGTGCGGGCGCTGGATGCCGTCAATGGTCCGGTGCTCACGATCGAGGGGCGCGACGCGGGCGGCGTGGCGCGGGCCTGGTATGTGCGGTTGTGGAACTATGCGGTCGGTGCGGCGGAGGATGCGGTGGTGTCGCTGGACTTCGCCGATCTGGACGGCGGATTCCTGTTGCCGGGGGAGGCGGACCCGGTGTTCGCGGGCGATGTCGACCGGATGTTCGTGTCGCTGGTCGCGCCGGGCTATACCGGTATGGCGGTCGATCTGCCGGTGGCGGCGGAGGGCTGGGTCGAGCTGACCGACATCGCCTGCGACGGGCCGGGATCGGTACTGGCGATCGGCGAGGCGGTGGTGCCCGAGCATGAGCTGGGCATCGCGAGCGGATACGACGACAGTTACAACCTGACGCCGGCGCGGCTGCTGCGGAATGCGCTGCACCTGGGGTACCGTGGGGCGATCGTCCATTATGTCGGGATGAGCCATTATTTCCGGCTCTCCGGTGGTGTCGTGACGCTGACGGGTGGCGCGCTGAACAGACCGTGCGCGGCGTGGCACCGGGATTTCGCCAGACGGGCGAAGGCGCTGGGGTACGGCGTGATCTGGTCGCTGTCGTACGAGCTGTTCGACGCGCATTGTCCGGCGGCGTGGAAGCAGCGCGCGGCGGACGGCTCGCCGGCGCTGACCGGCTGGGTGCCGCCGTCGACGCTCCTGAGCCCGGCCAATGGCGCGGCGATGGCGTATCTGCAGGCCGTGGCGCGGGCGTTCATGGGGGTCGCGCTGGAGGCTGGGCTGCCGCCGAAGTTCCAGGTGGGGGAGCCGTGGTGGTGGGTGCAGCCCGCGAACCACGCGCCGTGCCTGTACGATGCGGCGGCGGTCGCGGCGTTCGCGCCGGTGCCGATCGTATCGATGCGGGGGCCGAAGACGGCGGCGGAGCGTGCGACGCTGGACCGGGCGGGGGCGTGTCTGGCGGCATCGACGGCGGCGCTGACGGCGGCGGCGCGGGATGCCGCGCCGGGGTGCGAGACGCATCTGCTGGCGTATCTGCCGACGATACTCGACCCGCTGTCGCCCGAGGCGAAGCGCGCGAACATGCCGGTGGGCTGGGCCAGCCCGGCGTTCGATGTCCTGCAGCTGGAGGATTACGACTGGGCGGCGACGGGCGACACCGCCTCGACCCGCGCGGGTGTCGCGGCAGCGGAGGCGCGGCTGGGCTATCCGGCGGCGCGGCAACATTATCTGTCGGGCTTCGTGCTGCGGCGCGAGGATGCCGGGCAATGGGCGGCGATCGATGCCGCGGCGGGGGCGGCGCAAGCGCGGGGCGTAGCGGCGACGGTCCTGTGGGCGCTGCCGCAGGTGATGCGCGACGGATTCATCCACTTTCGGGGAGACGAGGACGTGCAGGCGTTCGACGACGTGATGTTCCCGCTGGCGCTGGGACGCGAGGCGGAGGTGGCGCCGGGATTCTCCACCGCGATCCTGACCTCGGCGGGCGGCACTGAACAGCGCAACGCCGGCTGGGCGGAGGCGCTGACCCGTTACGATGTCGGGCCGGGGGTGCGGTCGGAGGCGGATATCGCGACCCTGCTGGCGTTCTTTCGCGCACGGATGGGGCCGGCGCGCGGGTTCCGGTTGCGCGATCCGTTCGATTTCGCGGGCACCGGCGAGCGGATCGGGGTGGGTGACGGTGCGATCCGGCGGTTCGCGCTGGTGAAGCATTATGGCGCGAGCGTGCGGCGGATCACGCGGCCGGAGGCTGGGAGCGTCGCCGTCGCAGTCGACGGGGTCGCGGCGGGGTTCGCGATCGAGGCCGGCGGCTGGGTGACGCTGGACATCGCCCCGGCGGCGGGCCGGGTCGTGACCGCCAGCTTTCGGTTCGACGTGCCGGTGCGGTTCGCGGAGGACCGGCTGAGCGTGCAGCGGCAGACGTTCGGTGCGGGGGCGGCGGCGTCGGTCCCGCTGGTCGAACTGCGCGAGGTGGTGGCGTGAACTGGCTGGCGGAGCCGTTGGCCACGGTGGCCTTGTGCTGGCGGCTGGAGCGGCGCGACGGGGTGACGATCGGGCTGACCGCGCATGACCGCGATCTGGCGGTGAACGGGCTGGTGCACCGCGCCGCGCCCGGGATGCTGCCCTCGGCGATCGTACGCAGCGATGGGCTGGAGCCGGATACGATGGACGTTTCGGGCGCGCTGACGGGCGCGGCGATCGGCGAGGCGGATTTGCTGGCGGGCCGCTGGGACGGCGCGCGGGTGAGCGTGTTCGCAGTCGACTGGAGCGGCGGTGGGGGACGCGTCGATCTGGGCAGCGGGACGATCGGGGAGGTGGCGATGGCGGATGGCGGCTTCACCGCGGAGTTGCGCGGGATCGCGGGGGTGCTCGACCGGCCGGTGGCGGAGGAGACGAGTGCGGCGTGCCGCGCGGAACTGGGCGATGCGCGGTGCCGGGTGGCGATGGCCGGTCGCGTGCGGTTCGCAAGGGTGGTGGCGAGCGACGGCGCGGTGGTGACGCTGGACGCGGCGGCGGAGGGGTGCGCGGGCGGGCGGCTGCGCTGGTTCGGCGGCGCGAACAGCGGACTGGAGGCGCGGATCGCGGGGGCGACGGGTCCGATCGTGACGCTGGTGGAGCTGCCGCGGCTGGCGGTCGCGGCCGGCGCGTTGGTCGAGGTGACCGAGGGTTGCGACAAGACGCTGGCGACGTGCGCGGCGCGGTTCGGGAACGCCGTAAATTTTCGCGGGGAGCCGCATCTGCCGGGGATCGACCTGCTGACGCGGTATCCGGGCGCGTGAGCCGGGTCGTGGACGCCGCCCGCAGCATGGTGGGCGTGCGGTTCCGGTTGCACGGGCGCGATCCGGCGACCGGGCTGGACTGCGTCGGGCTGGTGGCGCTGGCGACGGGGTGCGCCGCGCCGACGGGCTATCCGCTGCGGGGCGGGGAGCCGGGGCGGATCGCCGCGATGCTGGATGCGGTGATGGGACGGGGGACGCTGGCGCCGGGGGCGGTGCTGCTGACGCGGACCGGGCCGGGGCAACTGCATCTGGGCGTGTGGACGGGGAGCGGGCTGATCCACGCCGATGTCGGGCTGCGGCGGGTGGTCGAGCGGCCGGGGGCGGTGGCGTGGCCGGTCTTGGGGATCTGGCGGGGGGAATAGACGATGGCGACATTGGTGCTGACGGGGCTGGGGACGGCGATCGGCGGACCGGTCGGGGGCGCGATCGGCAGCTTGCTGGGCAATGCGATCGATCACGCGACCTGGGCGCGGCCGAGGGGGCGGACAGGACCGCGGCTAACCGAGTTGCGGGTGCAGACCTCCTCCTATGGAAGCGCGATCCCGCTGTTGTTCGGGACGATGCGGGTGGCGGGAACGGTGATCTGGTCGACCGACCTGATCGAGAGCCGCGGCCGCGCGGGTGGCGGCAAGGGCCAGCCCACAACGACGAGCTACAGCTATTCGGCGTCATTCGCGGTGCTGCTGTCCGCGCGGGCGATCCGGGGCGTGGGGCGGATTTGGGCGGACGGGAAGCTGCTGCGCGGGGCGGCGGGCGACATGAAGGCAGCGGGCGTCCTGCGGGTGCATTCGGGTGGGGAAGATCAGGCGGTCGATCCGCTGATCGCCTCGGCCGATCCGGTGACGCCGGCGTATCGCGGCATGGCCTATGCGGTGTTCGAGGGGCTGGCCCTGGCGGATTTCGGCAATCGCATCCCGTCGCTGACATTCGAGGTGATCGCCGACGAGGGGGCGGTGACGGTGGGCGCGATCGGGGCGGCGTGCGGGCCGGTGACGGGCGGCGGCACGGCGACGCTCGACGGGTTCGCCGCCAGCGGGACGGCGCGAGACGTGCTGGCGCTGATGGCGCAGGCGGGCAGCGGCTGGTGGGCCGCGGACGGCGATACGGTGCGCTGGCATCAGGACGGCGAGGCGGTGCTGGAGATCGCCGATCCGGGCGTCAGCGCGCCGGGGCTGGACGGGGCGGCGCGACAGCGAACGACCGCGCCCGCGGACACGGTGCCGGGCGTGGTCTCGGTCAGCCACTACGATCCGGCGCGCGACTGGCAGGCGGGGTTGCAGCGGGCGCGCGGTCTGGCGGGATCGCGGCGCGAGGAGCGGGTGGAGATGCCGGCCGCGCTGGGCGCGGATGCGGCGCGGACGCTGGCGGAGGCGATGCTGGCGCGGGCACGGACCGAGCGGGTGCGGCGGGTGGTGACGCTGGGGCTGGACGGGATGGCGATCGTGCCGGGCCGGATCGTGCGGGTTGCCGGTGAGACGGGGCGCTGGCGGGTGATGGAGGCGGCGGTCGAGGGGCTGGCGATGCGGCTGACGCTGGTGCCGGTCACGGCGGCGACGATGTCTGTCGCGGGGACGAGCGGGCGGGTGGCGGGGGCGGCGGATGAGCGGATCGGCGCGACGCTGCTGGTGCTGGCGGAGACGTTGCCGCTGGACGACACGCTGCTCAATCAGCCACGTCTGACGGTGATCGCGGCGGGCGAGGGGCGCGGGTGGCGGTCAGCGGCGTTGTTGTGGAGTGCCGACGACGGCGCGAGCTGGACGCCGGCGGGCGGTACCGCGGCATCGGGGATCGTCGGGATCGTGGAACAGGCGCCGGGCGAGGCGCCGGCGACGCTGTTCGACACCGCAGGCGCGATCGTGGTGCGGCTGGCGCGGGGCGACATGATGCTGACGGACGCGGACGAGGCGGCGCTGGATCGCGGTGCCAATCTGGCGGTGGCGGGCGACGAGCTGGTGCAGTTCGGGCGTGCCGAACCATTGGGGGAGGGGCGCTGGCGCCTGTCGCGGCTGCTGCGCGGACGCCGTGCGAGCGGACGGATGGCGACGGGCGACGCCTTTGCGGTGCTCGACGGGGAGACGGCCCGGACGATCGACCTGCCGATCGCGGCGATGGGGCGGACGGTGCGCATTCTGGCGACTGGACTCGGCGATGGCGCGGCGGTGGAGGGACGGCTGCGGTTGAGCGGTACGTCCGTGCGCCCGCCCTCGCCGGTAGGGGCTCGGGTGGAGCCTATGCCGGATGGCGGCGCGGTGGTGCGCTGGACGCGACGGAGCCGGCTCGGGTGGCGCTGGATCGACGGGGTGGATGTGCCGCGGGGGGAGGAAAGCGAGCGCTGGGCCGTGACGCTGGATCGTGGCGGCGCCGTCGAGGAGCGGGTTCTGGATACGGCGATGCTGACGCTGACCGCGGCGGAATGCGCGGGCGGCCCGACGATGGCGGTGCGGCAACAGGGTATGTGGGGAGACTCCGCGCCCCTAACGATCACCCTCGGCTGACGTTAAAATTGGGAGACTGACGATGGAAACGACCGCAAGACTGGGGATGCCGCTGATCGAGCCGGGACAGGCGCAGAAGGAGATGGTGCACAACGAGGCGCTGACGTTGCTCGATGCGGGCGTGCAGTCGAGCGTCCTGGCCGCCGGAGTCGACGTGCCGCCGTCGGTTCCGATGCCGGGGCAATGCTGGATCGTCGGGCATGTGCCCGAGGGCAGCTGGGCGGGGAACGCTTCGAGCATCGCGATGTGGACCGAAGGTGGCTGGCGGTTCCTTCGACCCACGGAAGGATGGTCCGTGTGGGATGCCAGCGCGCAGCAGGTCCTTCGCTACGTCGCGGGTTCCTGGGAAACCGGTATTATTTCGGCACGGCGCATCGTCATCGGCGGAACGCCGGTGCTGGGCGCGCAGCAGCCCGCTGTTCCGACGCCAAGTGGCGGAAATGTAATCGATATCGAGGTGCGTCGAGCGATAGCCGCAATGCTGGTGGCGCTCCGCACGCACGGGCTGATCGCCCCCTGAGCGAAAATTGGTGTTGCGCTGCGGCAACAGTCGCGGAACAATGTCGCCTTGTCTGGAAACCATCCGCGGGATAGTGAGTTTGCCCTGTCCGTAGTGACACTTTAAGAAAGGGGAATATGATGCGGAAGCTTGCCATCGTACTGGCACTTGCATCCACCGCACTCGCCGCACCTGCCATGGCCCGCGATAACTCGTGGTACATCGGCATCGAGGGCGGCGCGATGGTGGTCGAGGATATCGACTATGACATCGGGACGCTCAGCAATGCTGGCACCGTCGATCACAAGTATGGCTATGACGTCGACGGCGTGATCGGTTACGACTTCGGCGGTTTCCGTCTGGAGACGGAAGTCGGTTACCGCGTTGCGGACGTCGACAGCTATTCGTCGACCACCACGACGCCGTTTGCCAACCGTGCAGGCACCCGCCTGAACGCTCCGGCCGGCGTTTATGACTCGGCTGGCGGCCGCACCTCGGCGCTCAGCTTCATGGTCAACGCGCTGCTCGACTTCGGTGAAGACGACGGCATCCAGGGCTTCGTCGGCGGCGGTGTCGGTGTCGCTCGCGTGAAGCAGAGCCTCGCGCTGAACCAGAACCTCGACTCGGTGTCCGATTCGGACACGGTGTTCGCGTATCAGGGCCTTGCGGGCATCCGCGCGCCGCTGACCGATCACATCGACGTCAGCCTGAAGTACCGCTTCTTCAACGCCGAGAGCGTTGGGCTGGTGGACGTTGCGAACCGCAATCTCGATGGCCGTTTCCGTTCGCACAGCATCCTGGGCGGCGTGACGTACAACTTCGGTTCGCCGACGCCTCCTCCTCCCCCGCCGCCGCCGCCGCCGCCGCCGCCGCCTCCCCCGCCGCCGCCTCCTCCGCCGGAGCCGATCGCATGCTCGCCGGGACCGTTCATCGTGTTCTTCGAGTGGGACAAGTCGGACATCACGCCGGAAGCAGCGTCGATCCTCGACAACGCCGTGACCCAGTACCAGACCTGCGGCAACGCACAGGTCCAGCTGGCCGGTTACACCGACACCTCGGGTTCGTCGCAGTACAACCAGGGCCTGTCGCAGCGCCGTGCAGACGCGGTGAAGGCGTACATGTCCTCGCGTTCGATCCCGGACGGCGTCATCACGACGAGCGCGTTCGGCGAGACGAACCTGCGCGTGCAGACTGCCGATGGCGTCCGCGAAGTGCAGAACCGTCGCGTGGAGATCACTTACGGTCCGGGTTCGGGCCAGTAAGTCTCTCCTCTCGGAGCAAGATCGGGGAGGTCGGCGCAAGCCGGCCTCCCTTTTCTTTTGTGCCGGGTCTGTGGATTGTCGCTGGCATGCCGGAGATGGTTGGCTGCGGGTCGATTAGTAGGCCGGCCCCGTCTTCCCGAACTCGTTAGGTACTCACCCCGTCGGACATTGATCGGCCATGTGTCCCCGCGAAGGCGGGGATCCGGTACTGGGCTCCCGCCTTCGCGGGAGTACATGCGAGGATAGTTGAGACGTGTCCCGATCCGAAGGGGTGAGCATCGGCTCATTCCAAGGTGCATGGCCTAACGGGCATGGGGTATAAGCCTTGTGCCGATCGACCCGCCCCCCGGGAAACCCCCGTACGGGGTCCGGGGTGACGGTGTCGGGGCGCCTTTCATGCGCCTGCCGGACGGCGGTCGCGCTGAGCGTCTGACGACAGGAAATCGAACCGACCCGATCCTCCCTTGTGCGGAGACGGAGGGTGCTCGAGAGCGATGGACCCTTGAAGCGCTCCACCTTTAGCTGTTTGATGACGGAATTCCTGCGCAACCTCTTCTGCCATCCCAGTGAGGAGCTCAGTTGCGGTGTCTCCAGTCATCGACGGAGTGCGTTACCGAACTGGACCCCGGCCTTCGCCGGGGTGGTGGTTTGGTGACGGCCAGGAAAGCTCCTCCCGACGGTACCCTGAAGGAAGGGGCGTTTCGACGCTTCGGCTCGTCATTCAACCCCGCGTCTGTCAGTCGGGTCGCTCGGCCCGGCGGGCTTACAAACCGCTGCCACGAATGCTGCGGCGTACCGTCAGGCCGGCCGAAACTTCCCCGGAGGGAGATCGGCCAGCGTCCAGTCGCCGATGCTCCAGCGGATCAGGCGGAGCGTCGGGTGGCCGACGGCGGCGGTCATGCGGCGGACCTGACGGTTGCGGCCCTCGCGGATCGTCAGTCGCAGCCAGCAATCCGGGATCGCGGCGCGGACGCGGATCGGGGGATCGCGCGGCCATAGGTGGGGCCGATCGATGCGCTCGACCTCGGCCGGGCGTGTCTTGCCATCCTTCAGCGCGACGCCGCTGCGAAGGCGGTCGAGTGCGTCCGGCGCGGGTTCGCCCTCGACCTGCACCAGGTAAGTCTTGGCCAGCTTGAAGCGAGGGTCGGCGATACGCGCCTGAAGCCGCCCGTCGTCGGTCAGCAGCAGCAGGCCCTCGCTATCGCGATCGAGCCGGCCGGCGGGATAGATGCCGGGCAGGTCGATGAAGTCCGACAGCGTCCGGCGCGGCGTGTCGGTGCCGCGATCTGTGAACTGGCTGAGCACGTCATAGGGCTTGTTGAACAGGATCAGCCGGGTCATCGCCGCGGCTGTGCCATCGTGTGCTGGCGATGTCGCGTGCGATCGCTGTGGCGATGAGGCCGGTATGCCGGCGGCGTCAGGAGCCCCCCCCTTCTTTCCGAGCAGGGAGGGCGTCTCGGCGAATTGGACCACCAAGGTTTCACCCCACCCCAACCCTCCCCCGAAGGGGAGGGGAGTCAGCAGTTCGACCTCCCCGAAGGGAGATCGAGGACCGTCAGCTGACGACGAGCGCCAGCTTCCCGTCGCCTTCGTCGACATGGACGGTCGATCCGTCCCTGACGTCGCCGCGCAGGATCAGGTCGGCGAGCGGGTCCTGAAGGTGGCGCTGGACGGCGCGCTTCAGCGGGCGGGCGCCGTAGACGGGGTCGTAGCCGACGCGGCCGAGCCATGCGCGGGCGGCATCGGTCAGGTCGAGCGCGACCTTGCGATCCGCGAGCAGCTTGCCGACGCGACCGACCTGGATGTCGACGATCGGGCCCATATGCGCCTGCCCCAGACGGTGGAAGAGGATGATCTCGTCCAGCCGGTTGAGGAATTCGGGGCGGAAATGCCCGCGCACGATCTCCATCACCTGCGGCTCGACCGCCTCGACATCCTGCCCCTCGTCGAGGTTCGCGAGATACTGGCTCCCGAGATTGCTGGTCAGGATGATGAGCGTGTTGGAGAAGTCGACGGTGCGACCCTGCCCGTCGGTCAGGCGGCCGTCATCGAGCACCTGCAACAGCACGTTGAATACGTCGCCATGCGCCTTTTCGACCTCGTCGAAGAGCACCACCTGATAGGGGCGGCGGCGAACGGCCTCCGTCAGGACGCCGCCTTCCTCATAGCCGACATAGCCGGGAGGGGCACCGATCAGGCGGGCGACGGCGTGCTTCTCCATGAATTCGCTCATGTCGATGCGGACCATCGCGGCGGGATCGTCGAACAGGAATTCGGCGAGAGCCTTGGTCAGTTCGGTCTTGCCGACGCCGGTCGGCCCGAGGAACAGGAACGAGCCGAGCGGACGGTTCGGGTCCTGTAGCCCGGCGCGTGCACGGCGGACGGCGGTGGAGACGGCGCGCACCGCATCGGCCTGACCGATGACGCGCTGGCCAATGACCTCCTCCATCTTCAGCAGCTTGTCGCGCTCCCCCTCCAGCATGCGGTCGACGGGGATGCCGGTCCAGCGGCTGACGACGCCGGCGATGTCGTCGGCGGTCACCTCCTCGCGCAGCATCGCGCCCTTGGTCGCGCCGGCGGCTTCGGCCAGTTGCTTCTCTAGCTGCGGGATGGTGCCGTAGGACAGCTCGCCGGCGCGGGCGAGATCGCCCTGACGCTGCGCCTGATCGAGCGCGACGCGGGCGGCGTCGAGCTGTTCCTTGAGCTTGGACTCGGCGCCGATCTTCTCCTTTTCCGCCTGCCAGCGGGCGGTGAGTTCGGCGGATTGCTGTTCGAGATTGGCGAGATCGTGCTCGATCGTCTCCAGCCGGTCGAGCGACGCGGCGTCGGTTTCGCGGCGCAGGCCCTCGCGCTCGATCTTCAGGCGCAGGATACGGCGATCGAGCGTCTCGATCTCCTCGGGCTTGGATTCCACTTCCATGCGGATGCGGCTGGCGGCTTCGTCCATCAGGTCGATCGCCTTGTCAGGCAGGAAGCGGTCGGTGATGTAGCGGTTCGACAGCGTCGCCGCCGACACGAGCGCGCCGTCGGTGATGCGGACGCCGTGGTGGAGTTCGTATTTCTCCTTCAGGCCGCGCAGGATCGAGATCGTGTCCTCGACCGTGGGTTCGCCGACGAAGACCGGCTGGAAGCGGCGCTGCAACGCCGGGTCCTTCTCGACATATTTGCGATATTCGTCGAGCGTGGTCGCGCCCACGCAATGCAGCTCGCCGCGCGCCAAGGCGGGTTTGAGCAGGTTGCCCGCGTCCATCGCGCCTTCAGATTTCCCTGCACCGATCAACTGGTGCATCTCGTCGATGAACAGGACGATGTCGCCGTCGGCGGCCTTTACCTCGTCGATGACGCCCTTCAGCCGCTCTTCGAACTCGCCGCGGTATTTCGCGCCGGCGATCAGCGCGCCCATGTCGAGCGCCATCAGCGTCTTGTCCTTCAGGCCGTCGGGTACATCGCCATTGGCCATGCGCAGCGCGAGCCCCTCGACGATCGCGGTCTTGCCGACGCCGGGTTCGCCGATCAGGACGGGATTGTTCTTCGTGCGGCGGGCGAGCACCTGGATCGTGCGGCGAATTTCCTCGTCGCGGCCGATCACGGGATCGAGCTTGCCGTCGCGCGCCGCCTGCGTCAGGTCGCGCGCGAACTTCTTGAGCGCGTCGTAACGATCCTCCGCCCCGGCAGTGTCGGCGGTGCGGCCCTGACGCAGTTGGTTGATCGCGGTGTTCAGCCCCTCCGGCGTGACTCCGGCGCCCTTCAGCGCCTTGCCGGCCGCGGTGGTGAGCGACAGCGCGAGCGCGACGAGCAGGCGTTCGACGGTGACGAAGCTGTCGCCGGCCTTTTGCGCGATCTGTTCCGCCGTATCGAGAACGCGGACGGTGTCGTTGTCGAGACCGGGGCTCTGCTGCGCGCCCGAGCCGCTGACCGCCGGAATTTTCGCGAGCGTCGTGTCGGTGTCGGCCACCGCGCGCTTCGCATCGCCGCCCGCCGCCTGGATCAGGCCGGTGGCCATGCCCTGCTCGTCCTCCAGCAGCGCCTTCAGCAGATGTTCGGGGGCGATGCGCTGATGGCTCATGCGGATCGCAACGGTTTGCGCGGACTGGAGAAAGCCTTTTGCGCGGTCGGTGAATCGTTCGAGGTTCATGGATGATCCCTGTCTGTTGGCGATCACATGGTGTTGTATTCGGGCAACACAAGAGGGTGGATATACGAAACTGGACGCTCCATTGCGTCGTTCTAAACTGCGTTATAGGCTCCCGTCTTCTGCATTGGAGACCCTTTCCGACATGACCATCACATCCGTCGCGCTCGCGGGCGTGGCAGCGATCGCGCTCGCGAGTCCTGCGGTCGCGCAAATGGCGCAGCCGGTGCCGGCGGCGACGCTCGTGAAGGCGGTGAACCTGCCATATGAGGAATTCACGCTGCCGAACGGATTGCGGGTCGTGGTGCATACCGATCGCAAGGCGCCGGTGGTGGCGCTGTCGGTGTGGTACGATGTCGGCGCGAAGCACGAACCGGCGGGGAAGACGGGGTTCGCGCATCTGTTCGAGCATCTGATGTTCAACGGTTCGGAGAATGCGCCGGACGATTTCTTCGAACCGCTGAAGCAGGTCGGCGCGACCGACTTCAACGGCACGACC
Source organism: Microvirga sp. SRT01 (assembly GCA_018139225.1). Taxonomy (GTDB): domain Bacteria; phylum Pseudomonadota; class Alphaproteobacteria; order Sphingomonadales; family Sphingomonadaceae; genus Sphingomonas; species Sphingomonas longa. The sequence goes on along the minus strand of JAGSNX010000003.1, from coordinate 96,775 downwards.
AATCTCGACCGGACCAACTATTACGAGACGGTGCCGACCGCGGCGCTGGAGCGGGCGCTGTTCCTGGAGAGCGACCGGATGGGCTATCTGCTCGGCGCGGTGACGCAGGCCAAGCTCGATGAGCAGCGCGGTGTCGTCCAGAACGAAAAGCGGCAGGGCGACAATCAGCCCTACGGTTTGGTCGACTACAAGATCACCGCCGGGTTGTTGGCGGTCACCCACCCCTATGGCCACGACACGATCGGGTCGATGGCGGATCTGGACGCGGCGACGCTGACGACGGTGCGCGACTGGTTCCGCAGCCATTATGGGCCGAACAATGCGGTTTTGGCGCTGGCGGGCGATATCGACGTTGCAACCGCGCGGCGGCTGGTCACGAAGTATTTCGGTGCGATTCCGAGCGGGCCGAAGACGGCGGCGCGGGTGGTGCCGGTGACGACGCTGACTGCACCGAAGGTCGAGACGATGAAGGACCGTGTCGCGGCGGTCATGATCTCGCGCAGTTGGACGGTGCCGGGGTCCAACGATCCGCAATCGGTGAACCTCGACATTGCGGCGAACGTGCTCGGCGGCCTCGCCAGTTCACGGTTGCAGGAGGCGCTGGTCCGGCAGGAGAAGCTGGCGACCAGCGTATCGGCGTACAATTACGGCTATAACCAGATTGGCCAGTTCACGATCCAGGTGGTCGTGAAGGAGGGCGTCGATCCGGCGAAGGTGATGCAGCGGCTGGATGCGATCACCGCCGATTTCCTGAAGAACGGTCCAACCGCGGACGAGGTGAGCCGCGTCGTCACGAACGAGGCGACGGGGCGCATCGCCTCGCTGGAATCGGTCAACGGTCAGGCGCGGGTGCTGGCGAGCGGTGCGCTATTGGCGAACGATCCCGGTTTCGCGAAGAAGGAGCTGGAGCGGCTGGCGGGCGCGACGCCCGCGTCGGTGAAGGCGGCGGCGGACCAGTGGCTGACCAAGCCGTCCTACACGCTGACCGTCGTGCCGGGACCGCGCGACGCGTATGAGGAGGCGAAGGTACCACCCCCCGCCACCGTGACCGCTGCGCCGGAGACGCCGGTGAAGGGAACACGCGGCGGCTTGCCCGCGCTCGGCACGATCGGCGAATTGAAGTTTCCGGCGGTGCAACGCGCGAAGCTGTCGAACGGGATCGAGCTGATCTATGCGCAGCAGGCGGCGGTGCCGATGACGCAGATGTCGCTGAGCTTCGACGCGGGTGCGGCGGCGGACGTGCCCGGCAAGTCGGGGACGCAGCAACTGACGCTGTCGTCGATGGACGAGGGCACGGCGACCCTGTCGGCGGCGCAGCTCGCGATCGCCAAGGAGCGGTTGGGCGCGAGCATCAACACCAGTTTCGGCGCGGATCGCACCTATGTGACGCTGGGCGTGCCAAGCGCGAACCTGTCGCCGGCGACGGCGCTGTTCGCCGACATCGTGCGTCGTCCCGCCTTTGCCGATGCCGAAGTCGCGCGAGTCCGCGACCAGCAGATCGCGCAGATCGCGCAGGAACTGACCAATCCCGGCGGACTGTCGCAACGTGCGTTGCCGCCGTTGCTGTATGGCGCGAACTCCCCCTATGCGCGCACCGCCGGCAGCGGCGACGCGCGTGCGGTCGCGGGCCTGACCCGCGCCGATCTGATCGCGTTCCAGCAGGCATGGCTGCGACCGGACAAGGCGAAGCTGTTCGTCGTCAGCGACCGGCCGCTGGCCGAGGTGCAGGCGGCGCTGGAGCCGGTCTTCGGCGACTGGAAGGCGAGCGGGACGGCGGGCGTGAAGCGGTTCGAGGGGGCGGGGACGCCGGCTGCTCCCAAGATCGTGCTGATCGATCGGCCCGACAGTCCGCAGTCGGTGATCGTTGCCGGTATCCCCAACGCGCTGACGGGAACGGAGGATCTGCTGCCGATCCAGACCGCCAACGACGCGCTGGGCGGAGGTTTCCTGGGCCGGTTGAACATGGACCTGCGCGAGGGCAAGCACTGGTCGTACGGCGTGTACGGCATTTTCCGTCAGCTGGAGCATGCCGCGCCCTTTTACGTGCAGGCACCCGTGCAGGCGGACAAGACCGGACCGTCGATCGCCGCGCTGCGCGGCGACCTGAGCGGCTTCGTGGGCGCGGAGCCGATGACGCAGGTGGAGTTCGACCGTGCGATCAGCGGCGCGGTGCGCTCGCTCAGCGGTAATTTCGAAACCGGCGGCGCGGTGCTGGGCGCGATGCAGAACAACGACCTGTATCGCCGGCCCGACGATTATTATGCCACGATCGCACAGCGGTACCGCGGCATGACGTTGCCGCAGCTGAATACCGCGATGAAGGCGGCACTGGACCCTTCCCGCGCGATCTGGGTCGTGATCGGCGATGCCAAGGTCGTGCGGCCGCAGCTTGACACGCTGGGCTTGCCGGTCGAGTCCGTGACGGCAGCGTCCGTAACGGGCGCAAAACAGGAGACGAAGTGATGGCTGGGGTGGACGGCACCTATGATTGCGTCGTGAAGTCGCCGCTGGGCGACCAGAAGATGACGCTGACCGTGAAGAGCGACGGCGGGACCTTCACCGGCGACGTGTCCGGCGCGATGGGCAGCATGGCCGTGAACGGGACGGTCGACGGCAATACCGTCGCCTGGAAGCAGAGCGTCAGCGTGCCGATGCCGATGACGCTGGATTGCGAAGGCACGGTCGACGGCGACACGCTGGTCGGGTCGGTCGGAGCCGGCGCGTTCGGCAGCTTTCCGATGTCGGGCACGCGCACCGCGTGATCGCCACCGCCTGATGCACTGTTTCGCGGCCCGCCCATCCTGTCAGGATCGGCGGGCCGTTTCCGTTGGAGGAATGACCGGATGATCCGTACCCTGCTGGCCGCGACCGCGATCGCGGCGATCGCCACGTCGCTGCCCGCGCAGACCAAGCCCGCTCCGCAATCCAAGGCCGCGCAGGCGAAGGCGCTGAAGGAGTTCGACGAACGTCCGGCCAAGTACGTGCCGGCGGTCGAGAAATACGGATACATCCGGCGCGTCGTCGACATCCCGATGCGCGACGGTGTCAAGCTGCACACGATCATCGCGATCCCGCGCGGGGCGAAGGACGTGGGCATGTTGATGACGCGCACGCCGTACGACGCGGAAAGCTCCGCCAGCGACCGGCCGGGCATCTACGCGTCCCTGCCCGGCGCGGCGGCGACGGGCGAGGATGCGATCACCGCCTCGGGCTATATCCGCGTGTTCCAGGACGTGCGCGGCATGCACGGGTCGGAGGGGCAGTATTCGATGAACCCGGCCCCGGTCGGCACGCCGTTCAACCCCACCAGGACCGACGATTCCACCGACACGTACGACACGATCGACTGGCTGGTGAAGAACGTCCCCGAATCGAACAAGCGGGTCGGCATCATCGGCATCAGCTATGACGGGTTCCTGTCGCTGATGCCGCTCATCAATCCGCATCCCGCGCTGAAGGTCGCGGTGCCGATGAACCCGATGGTCGACGGCTGGCGCGGCGACGACTGGTTCCATAACGGCGCGTTCCGCCAGACGATGATGGGATACATGCTGGGGCAGGAGGCGACGCGCGACGCCTCCGCCGAATGGATCCAGGACATCAGCGACGATTACGACTGGTATCTGAAGGGCGGCTCCGCTGGCGACATCGCAAAGAAGCAGGGGCTGGAGCAGGTCGGTTTCTGGCGCAAGGTCGCGGCACACCCCGCCTACGACACCTATTGGCAGTCGCAGGCGATGGATCAGGTGCTGGCGAAGCAGCCGCTAAAGGTGCCGGTGATGGTCGTTCACAGCCTGTGGGATCAGGAGGACATCTATGGCGGCCCTGCGGTCTACAAGGCGTTGGAGGCCAAGGACGCGAACAACGACATGGTGTTCCTGACGATGGGGCCGTGGTTCCACGGGCAGGGCGCCGGCGACGGCAGCGCGCTCGGCGGCGTAAAGTGGAGCGCCGACACGGCGTTGTGGTGGCGGCGCAACGTGCTCGCGCCGTTCCTCGCGCACTATCTGAAGAGCGACCAGCCGGCGATGGACGTCGCCCCGGTGACGGCGTTCCAGTCGGGCGCGAACGAGTGGCAGCGGTTGCAGGGATGGCCGGCAGCAGGTGCGGCGGCACCGGCGAAGCTGTACCTCAAGCCGGCCGGCGGGCTCGGCTTCGATGCGGCGACCGGCGGGGCGGCGACGGCGCAGTATATTTCCGATCCTGCCGCGCCGGTCGGGTACCGCGCGCGCCCACTGCCCAAGTCCGATTCGGGGAATGGCTGGCGCAACTGGCTGGGCGGCGACCAGCGAATGGTGTCGGGGCGACCCGATGTGCTCGTCTTCCAGACCGAGCCGCTGACGCAGGCGGTCACCGTCGCGGGCGTTCCTGAGGTGAACCTCAACGCCGCCACCACCGGCACCGACAGCGACTGGGTGGTGAAGCTGATCGACGTGTACCCTGATGGGCGCACCGGCGATGCGGAGATGGCGGGCTATCAGTTCGGCGTGGCGATGGACATCTTCCGCGGCCGCTATCGCGAAAGCCTGTCGGAGGCGAAGCCGATCGCCGCCAACGTGCCGCTGACGTACCGCTTCGCATTGCCGACGACGAACCACGTGTTCCGGCCGGGGCACCGCATCATGGTGCAGGTCCAGTCGAGCTGGTTCCCGCTCTACGACCGCAACCCGCAGACCTTCGTGCCGAACATCATGTTCGCCAAACCGGCGGATTACGTGAAGGCGACGCAGACGGTCACCGTCGGTGGGCCGGACGAGAGTTTCGTGACCTTGCCGGTGGTGCGGTGAGGGGAATGCCGCATTAGGTCCGACATTGCGAGTGTAGCGAAGCCATCCGGTGCGTCGTTCGGAACCCTGGATTGCGTCGCTATGCTCGCAACGACAGTGGCTTTGGGGTAGGTGCGGTGGAGCAGTTGCCTTAGGTGCGTTGCCACGCACAAGCGTTCCATCCGTCTTTCCCTCTCCCCGTTCGGCCTGAGCGCAGTCGAAGGCCATGCCTTGAACGAGGTGCTTAGACTGCGCTCAGCACGCGCGGTTTCGAGATCCCGTAACAAATGCGCGACGGGCATGAATAACGGCGGACAAGCCGACTGATCGTAGCGCGACTCCCGTCTTATCCTCCGTCATACCGGTGTTGTCTCGCTCGCCGTCCAGCCTCGCACCTACGGCACGATGGTTAAGTGGAACCATCGAGCTGGACGAGCCCGGCAAGGCGTCTGATCGTCGAGCAGCGGTAGTCCCGACGCGGAGGTATGTCCTTCCGCGGTGCCCCGCCCGCCTCAGCGCCAGACGCGCGTGACGTGGCCCATCTTGCGGCCGGGGCGGGGTGTGCCCTTGCCGTAGAGGTGCAGGTGCGCGCCGGGTTCGGCCAGCACGGGCTGCCAGGCATCGTCGCCGATCAGGTTCTGCATTTCCACGCGCGCACCCGTCAGCCCGGTGCTGCCAAGCGGCAGGCCGCAGATCGCGCGGATGTGGTTTTCGAACTGCGAGCATTCCGCACCCTCGATCGTCCAGTGCCCGGAATTGTGCACGCGGGGCGCCATTTCGTTGAACACCGGCCCGTCCACGCCGACGAAGAACTCGCACGCCAGCACGCCGACATAGTCGAGCCGCGCGGCAATGCGGCAGGCCAAGTCGGTCGCCTCCCCGACCTGCGCCAGCACGGCGGCGGGTGCGGGCAACGTCGACGTTCGCAGGATCGCGTCGTGGTGGACGTTGAGCGGCGCGTCGTAGCGCGCGGTCGTGCCGTCCTGTCCACGAACGATCAGGACCGAGAATTCATGCTCGAACGGCACGAACGCCTCCAGCACCGCGGGACCGCCGATCGCCTCCCAGGCGGCATCCGCGTCCGCTGGGGTGTGCAGCCGGACCTGACCCTTGCCGTCATAGCCGAAGCGCGCGGTCTTCAGGACGGCGGGGGTGCCGACGCTGGCGACGGCCGCCTCCAGCTCCTCGCGGCTCGCCACGGCGGCCCAGCGTGCGGGGCGACCGCCGACCTCCTCGACGAAGCGCTTCTCGGCGATCCGCTCCTGCGCGGCGGCGAGGGCGCGGGGGTGCGGATGCACGGGAACGCGCTCGGCCAGCCATTCGACGGGGCCGATCGCGATGTTCTCGAATTCGTACGTGACGACGTCGCAGGACGCGGCGAAATCGGCGAGGACGATGCGGTTGTGGTAATCGGCGCGCGTCAGGCTGGACGCCGTCTGCGCGGCGACACTCTGGCGGTCGGGGGCGAGGACGTGGGTGCGATAGCCGAGCTGCGCGGCGGCCACCGCCAGCATGCGGCCGAGCTGGCCGCCGCCGAGGATGCCGATCGTCGCGCCGGGTTGCAGCATCAGCCGACGGGGACGGGATCGGTCGAGACGGACTCGGTCTGCTTCGCGCGCCACGCCTTCAGCCGCTCGGCCAGCGCGTCGTCGTGTGTCGCGAGGATCGCGGCGGCGAGCAGCCCCGCGTTGATCGCCCCGGCCTTCCCGATCGCCAGCGTGCCGACCGGGATGCCGCCAGGCATCTGAACGATCGACAACAGGCTATCCATCCCCGACAGCGCCTTGGATTCGACGGGTACGCCCAGTACCGGTAGATGCGTCATCGCCGCGGCCATGCCCGGCAGATGCGCCGCACCGCCCGCACCCGCGATCACGACCTTCAGCCCGCGGTCGGCGGCACCGGTGGCGTAATCGTACAGACGCTGCGGCGTTCGATGCGCGGACACGACCTGCGTCTCGTGCGCGACACCCAGTGCCGCCAGCGTCTCGGCGGCGTGGCGCATCGTCTCCCAATCGGACGTCGAACCCATGATGATGCCGACCAGCGCGGTCACGTCGCCCTCCATCGAAGCGCGCTGCCTAGCGATGCCGGGGGCATCCGGCAACGCCTGCTTTTCAGGTCCAAATTGGATCGGGTTGCGGCTGCATCGCGCCGTGCGAGCTGCGATGGCACTCGTAAGGAGACACATGATGATGACGCCGCCTTCGGTTCAGATCGACACGACGAAAGATATGGCTAGCGTTTCCCTTACGACGGAGGACGGCAGTGCAGTGTTCATTCACCAGATAAAGCTGGGCGAGACGGCGATGATGACGATGGATCAGGTCGAGGCCCACGCGCGCGAGCTGGCGAAGGAAGCGCTGAAGGCTGCCATCGCCATGCTCTGACCGCACGTCACCGATCGCGCAAATAATAGCGGTCGGTGGCGTTCAGCGCGTCGTCCAGTTCGTAGACGATCGGCTGGCCGGTGGGGATCTCCAGACCGGTGATCTCCTCGTCGGAGATGTGCGACAGGTGCTTGACCAGCGCGCGCAGCGAATTGCCGTGTGCGGAGATGAGCACGCGGTTGCCGGCCTTCAGCGCGGGTGCGATGCGATCGTCCCAATAGGGCAGGACGCGCGCGATCGTGTCTTTCAGGCTTTCGGTGTTCGGGATCGCAATGCCGCGGTACCGGATGTCGTTCGACAGGTCGAACTCGCTGCCGGCCTCCTGCGCGGGCGGCGGAATGTCGAAGCTGCGGCGCCAGATCTTCACCTGATCCTCGCCGTGCTTTGCCGCCGTCTCCGCCTTGTCGAGGCCGGTGAGGCCGCCGTAATGCCGCTCGTTCAGCCGCCAGCTCTTCTCGGTCGGCAGCCAGAGGCGACCCATCGCCTCCAGCGCGAGGTTCAACGTCTTGATCGCGCGCAGTTGCAGGCTGGTGAAGGTCAGGTCGAAGTCGAGGCCCTTCGCCGCCATCAACTCGCCCGCCGCCTTCGCCTCCGCCGCGCCCTGCTCGGTGACGTCGACATCCCACCAGCCGGTAAAGCGGTTCTCTAGGTTCCACGAGGATTGGCCGTGACGGATGAGGACGAGTTGCGGCATCGGAATTCCTTAGAGCGCAAGGGTCATGAAGCGGTTGTGCGGGCTGGCACGATAGTCGGCGAAGGGTGGGCAGTCCACGAAACCGGTGTTGCGATACAGGGCGACCGCGGCGTCATGGCTGGCGGCGGTGCCCGTCTCCAGGCTGAGCCGGGTATACCCGTCCGCCCGTGCCGCCGCGACGATGTGATCCATCAGGGCGCGGCCGACGCCGCGACCGACGAACACGGGATCGGCGCGCATCGATTTCACCTCGGCATGGTCGGCGTCGAGCCTCTTCAGCGCCCCGAATCCGGCCAGCGCGCCGTCGATCCACGCCGTACAGAACGTCACGCCCGGTTCCGACAGGCCGCGCGCATCCAGCGCAAAGGCGAACTCGCCCGACATCACGGCGCGCAGTTCCGACAGGTGGAACGCCAGCAACGGCGCGACATGAGGCGCGTTCGGATCGTCCCGCCGTATGTTCATGGACCGCGTCGCCCCTTCGGTGGTTGTGTCGCGGCGGCTCTAGGACAGGAACAGCTATATGGGAATTCGACGGGAAACGATCGTGTACGAAGGGCCGGGCGGCCCGTTCGAGGGCGTTGCCGCATGGGACGACGCCACCGACGATCGGCGACCCGGCGTGCTCGTCATCCCCAACATCCTCGGCCAGAAGGAAAGCGACAACGTCGTCGCCGAACGGCTGGCGGAACTCGGCTACGTTGCGTTCGCCTGCGACGTGTTCGGGCAGGGCAAGCGAACCGAGCGGAACACGCCGGAAACCTCGAAATATATGGACGAACTGAACGCCGACCGGCCGCTGCTGCGGGGGCGGCTGGAGGCGTCGTTGGCGGCGTTGAAGGCGTTGCCCGTGGTCGACGGCGATCGCTGCGCCGCGATCGGCTTCTGTTTCGGCGGCAAGGCGGCGCTGGATATCGCGCGGTTCGGGGCCGGCGTGCTCGCGGTGGTGTCGTTCCACGGCGTCTATGACCGGCCGGACTATGACAGCGTTTCCCCGATCGCGGCCAAGGTGCTGGTCTGCCACGGATGGAACGATCCGCTTGGGCCGCCCGATGCCGTGACGGCGCTGGGCGAGGAACTGACGGACGCGAACGCGGACTGGCAAATCCACGCTTACGGCGGTGCAGGGCACGCCTTCACCGATCGCGAGATGGAGGATACGGGCAGCGGCTTCGGCTTCAACGCCGATGCCGACCGGCGTAGCTGGCAGGCGATGAAGGACCTGTTCGCGGAAGTGTTCGGGTAACGCGTACGCGTCGATAGCCGACCCGTGCTCCCGCCTTTGCGGGAGCACGGGATCCTCGACTGTGCGCTCAAACCCGGTCGATCATGTCCGCCAGGGTTTCCAGCATCGCGTGCGCCAGTTGCTTGGAGCGTTCGGGCGACCAGCCGAACTCCGGGTCCGGGTTCGGGTCGTGGTCCTTGAACGGCATCTCCAGTGTCATCGACAGCGCGCCGAACCGCTCCGCCACCTGATTGGTCGACATCGACAGGTTGGCGTTGCCGGCCGACGACTTCTCATAGCCCTTCTCGGTCTGAAAATCGGGCGTATGCGCGGCGAGGCGGCGGCCGAATTCGTAGAACTTCGCGCCGTGATCCTCCGTCCAGGACGGTATGCCTTCGTAACCGGCGATGAAGTTCGCCGGGATCGCCTCGTCGCCGTGGATGTCCATCGCGACATGGACGCCGGTCGCGTCCATCGCATTGCGGACGCAGAGCACCTCCGGGCTGCGCTCCGCCGACGGCGCATGCCATTCGCGGTTGAGGTTCACACCGGCGGCGTTGGTGCGCAGGTGGCCGCGGCGCGTGCCGTCCGGGTTCATGTTGGGCACGACGTGGAACGTGGCCTTGTCGAGCAGCGCGGCGGTGATCGGATCGGTCGCGTCCGTCAGCCGCTCCAGCGCGCCCTCCATCCACCATTCCGTCATCGATTCGCCGGGGTGCTGACGGCCGTAGAGCCAGACCTGCTTGACGCCGGTACCGATCGTGAAAGCGTCGATCGCCTGCCCGTCGAGGCTGACGCCAAGTTCGCGGTGGGTGACGCCCGGCTGCGCAGCAGTGCGCGTCACCAGCGCGTCGTGCATCTCCATCGTGTACGGCGCGAAATAGGCGAACCACGCGAGCTGCGTGTCGGCCGTCCAGTTCCATTCCAGCACGCCGTCGAGGTAGCGCGTCTCCGTCATCCGCCACGCGACGCGATCGGTGGAGGCGCGCACCTTGTAGCCCGGCCAGCCGAAGGGGTAGGCCGACTGGCCCGCGTTCACGATGCGAAAGGTCAGCGTCCGGCCCGCCGCGGCGGCGACGCGGAACGAGAACCACTGGAAGAAGTCCGACAGGTGATCGCGAGCGATCTCCAGGTCGATGCGATCGCCGTCGATCGCGACGACACGGATGTTGCCGCCGTCGAAGGCGGCGTTGATGCTGATGGTCATTTCACCTCGATAGTGCGGCCCGACTCTCCGGGAAACCCCGTGAACAGCGCGGCAGCCAAGCGGGCGGCCATCGCGTCGGCGGTGCCGTCCGGCCCCTGCGCCTGCGAGATCATGTGGGCGCGACCCTCCCAGACCGGCGACTGGTCGACGCGGCGCTTGATCGTGACCGCCAGTTCGCTTTCGATCAGCGCACGGTTGCCGCCGCCGCCGATCGGGAAGCCGATGCCGCCGCCGAGACCGACACCGCCGCCCCTGCGTCCGCCGCTGAACCCACCCCCGCCGAGGCCGATGGAGATCGGCGAGCGCTTGGGCGGGCCGACACGGTTCTGGCGGGTGAACGCGACCGTCGCGATCAGTTGCGGCGGCGAGCCGGCGGTGGCGACCGTATAGCCGTTGCGCAGCAACTGCGTCTCGACCGCGGCGGCATAGGTCTTGAATTCGAGGCTGGCGGGCGCGCCCGGCGTCGACTGCGGCTCGACGGCGATCGTGCCGCGGTCGATCGGCTCGCCGAGATGGTAGCGGACGACTTCGGCGGGCGGCAGCGTGTAGCCAGTGGCGCACCCCGCCAATGCCAGCGCGACGGTGGCGAGAAGAGCGGCGGAGCGATAGGACATGAAAGCCTCACTGGATGGACGTTGCGGAGTCGAAACGCCCGACGGGCGCCCGCGTTGCTTGACTTAGGCGGCCCCCATCTCTACCCGCCAGCGCTTTCCAGCACCATCCAGACAGAAGCGCGCCATGAAGATTCGCAACAGCCTGAAGTCGCTCAAGGATCGCCACCGCGACAATCGCGTGATCCGTCGTCGCGGCCGTACCTACGTCATCAACAAGACCAACCGTCGTTTCAAGGCGCGCCAGGGCTGAGCATCGCGCCCAGCGCCGTTATCTTTGATATCGGCCGCGTTCTATACGATTGGGACCCCAGGTTCCTGTACGAGCGTCTCGTCCCCAAGGGCGAGGCGCTCGATGCGTTCCTGCGCGATGTGCTGACGCATGAGTGGCATTTTCAGCATGATGCGGGACGCGACTTCGCCGAAACCTCGGCGGAGCTGATCGCGCTGCATCCGCAGCATGCCGAGCTGATCGCAGCGTGGCAGCCGCGCTTCCTCGACAGCATCCCCGGCCCGATCGCGGGCATGCACGCGCTGGTCGAGGAACTGGACGCGGCAGGTATCCCGTTGTTCGCAATAACCAATTTCAGCCACGAGTTCTGGCCGCCGTTCCGTGCGCGGGAAGCCCGCCTGTTTGACCGGTTTCGCGACGTCGTCGTGTCCGGCGAGGAGAAGCTGGTGAAGCCCGATGCGGCGATCTACCGGCTGGCGCTGTCGCGATTCGGGCTGAACGCCGACGAGGCGGTCTTCATCGACGACAATGCCGCGAACGTCGCGGGGGCGGAGGCGATCGGGTTGCCGGCGATCCTGTTCACCGATGCCGGGTCGTTGCGCGTGTCACTGCGAGCGATGGGGTTGCCGGTCTAAGGTTAGGCTAAGGTTAGTCCAACGCGGTGTTTTGATGGGCCGCGGTTTCGTCCAGTTCGAGCGGTTTATGGGATTCGGAGGGTGTAGGACAGCGGCTTCGTTCAGGGAGGTATGAGGCAGTCGTTCTGCCCCACCCCGGCCCTCCCCGTGCAGGGGAGGGAGCAGAAGCGTTTACTGGCCCAGCATCGCGAGTTGTTCGGCGTTGGCGCGCGAGGCTTCGGTTTCGAGCAGGCTGCGGTCGAGCTGGTTGCCGACGACGTCCATGTCCGTCACGACCACCGTCGTCCCGAGTTGCGTGATCCCGAACAGCTTCTTGGCGAAGGCGGCGGGCAGGCGGACGCAACCATGCGAATCCGGAAAGCCGGGATTACGACCGGCGTGGAGCGCGATGCCGTCCCAGGTCAGACGCTGCATGAACGGCATCGGTGCGGCGTTGTAGAGGTTGGACTTATGATCCTCGTTCTTCTGGAGGATCGGGTAGACGCCCACCGGCGTCTCCTTGCCATCCTTGCCGGTCGACACGCTGGACGCGGCGACCAGCGCGTCGCCGCGATAGACGAAGGCGCGCTGCTGCGGGATGCTGACCACCACGGTAACGGGTTCCGCAGAAATCGCTTCCGGCGCGGCGTCGTTCCATATATAGCGGTTGGGCATCAGCGTCGCGGCGGCTTCGTCCACGGCGACCGCGCTGCCATTGGCCGCATAGGCCGGACCTGTCGTGGCGATCGCCGCCGCGAGGGCTGTGGCCATGATCCACGTCTTCATCGTCGTCCCTTTCGCTTCGGACCGCTTGCTCCAGATCAAACGCGCGACGTTGCGGTTGGTGCCGAGCGCTGTTCGTGCCGATTCTGGACAGGCCGTTTTGTGAGGCGGCTGTCGGGTTCGCGACGAAACGTGGGGCGGGTGCGGCAGATTGGCGAGAACCACCCGCAAATGGCGGGAACCGCTACAGAAAAGTCATTCATAATCCGCTATATCGAATCCGGCGGGGTTTGAACGGCAAGTCGGAGCGTCAATGCACGAGCAACAGGTGAACGACGGATCGGGTCTGGGTCGGCGCATGCTGATCCGCAACGGTCTGGTCATGGCGGGAGCTCTGGCGATCCCAGGGACAGTGTCGTCCGCGACGCGCAAGCTGACCTCCCGCGACCTGAAGCCCGTCGGTCAGCCGCCCATGCCGGCGGAGGCGACGACGCTGGTATCCCCCCGCGTGGTGCGTCCCGAATTGTTCCGGCGGGCTTTGGCCTCGCTTCAGCAGCATGGCAGCCGCGTGGCGCAGCGCGACCGTATGGCGATCGCCGATTTTACGGCCGGATCGTCGCAGCCCCGCTTCCATTTCGTCGATCTCGTCAGCGGCAAGACCACGACGTTGCTCGTCTCGCATGGCAGTGGGTCGGACCCGTCGCACACCGGCTATCTGAAGCGCTTCTCCAACGACTTCGGCTCCAACGCTTCGTCGGAGGGCGCATTCGCGACCGCCGATTACTATGTCGGCAAACATGGTCGGTCTCAGCGGCTGATCGGACTGGACCCGACCAACAACAATGCGCTGGGCCGGGCGATCGTGGTTCACTCGGCGTGGTACGCTAATCCGGACATGATCAAGACGCATGGCATGCTCGGTCGCAGCCAGGGTTGCTTCGCGGTCGGCGAGCGTGACCTGGATCAGGTGTTCGCGCGGCTGGGGCCGGGCCGGATGATCTTCGCCGCCAAGGTCTGAACCCCCAGATTGCGCGCCGCGCCGACCAGCCGCGACCAGGCGGGGGCGGGCGGCGCGGGGCTGCCGAGCGGACCGTGGCGCATCGCCGCCATATCCGCGAGCGTCAATGTTCCCTCCCGCAACGCGATACGGCCGATCCGCGTCCAGCGATCGGCGGTATGCCAGTGGATCAGGCGACGGTCCGCCTCGCCGGGCCGCGCTTCCGCCAGATAGGCATCGCGCAACTGGGCCAGCACGCTACCGAGCAGCGCCAGCGTCGCGCGGTCCTGCACCGGACGTCCCCCCATATTGTGCACGACGAGCGCCCTCGCGGCCGCTTCCGCGCGCTTGCCCAACAGGGACGCATGGCGGGCAGTCAGAACCGCAGTGGCGCTCACCTCCATCTGGTCGCGATACCGGCGGGAGATGCCGCCGGCATGCTGGCGATACAGCACCAGCGGCGTGTCGAGGCGGGCGATCCCGCCAAAGGGCGCGACGCGGTGGTACAGGTCGAAATCCTCCGCATAGAGGATGTCGGGACGTGTGAACGGGTCGAGCGCGCGGGCGACATCGGCGCGGACCATCACCGACGACCATGCCAGCGGGTTCTCGATCCATGCCAGCCAGCCGGTCAGCACCGGTGAGGTGACAGCCGGATAGGTCGAGGGCAGGACGCGGCCGTCGCGCAGGAACTCTACTGCAGTACCCGCGAGTGCGACGTGGGGATGGGCGTCGAGGAACGCGACCTGCGCCGCGAATCGGTCCGGGCGGCAGAGGTCGTCCTGATCGAGTCCCGCGATGTAGCGCCCCGTGGCGTGGCGCAGCGCTTCGTTGCGCGCGCGGACGGGGCCACCATTTTGCGGCAGTGCGATCAGGCGCACGCGCGGGTCGGGCCATGACGATACGATGTCCCGCGTCGCGTCGCTCGATCCGTCGTCGACGACGATCGCTTCCCAATCGGGGAGCGTCTGGTCGCGCAGGCTGGCCAGCGTCTCCCCGATCAGGCCGGCACCGTTATAGGCGGCCATGACGACGCTGACGGTCGGCGGATTGACGGTCCCCGGTTCGGTCATGCCGCGGCGCGCGCAGCCTGCGCGAGGACCTGATCGACGATCATCAACCCGACGTCGTTCTGCCACAGCCACAGGCCGTTGGCCTGCCCGACGAAGCTCGCCTCGCCGCCGAGCGCGCCCCAGGGCACGAAGCCGGCGGCGAGGCCGATGCCATAGGCGTCGGGGACCGGCTGGCCGTCCGCACCGACGACCCGGCAGTGGCGGTCGACCATCGGCGCGCCCTCGTCCGCCGCCAGCGCCAGCGGCCGGCCGTCGATGCCGGAAAGCGGCAGGCCGATCGGGCGGTAGCCGAGCGCGGCGACGACGAGGTCGGCGTCGCGGACGATCGCGCGCGCCTCCGCATCCTCGTCGCCCGTGATGCGGTGGAGCGCGACGCGCGGATCGGGTGCGCGCCCGTCGATGCCGAGCATGCGCAGCACGAGGTCGCGCGCCTCCAGCCGGAAGCCGGCGAGGCGATAGACGAAGCCCGACACCGGGCAGATGTCGTCGGGGCTGAAATCGGTGAACCCTTCCGCCTGCGCCGCCTCCACGCTATGGTAGAAGGGGCGCAGAGGCCGGCGGTGCAGCAGCGTGATCGCGCCCGCACCGAGCGGCAGCGCCGGTTGCCCCTTCAGCAGCAGGGCGACGCTGGTCAGCGCGCTGGTCGAGCCGCCGATGACGGCGATCTTCGGGGCGCGCTTGCGCGAGAGGATGTCGGCGATCTGCGCGAAGCCGCCCAGCGTCAGCACCGCGTCGGACTGCATCAGCCGTTCGCCGGCGAGCTCGACCAGCGGTGCGCCGGCGATGCGTTGCGCCGTCAGGCGGTCGAGCGGCTGGTGGCCGCCGGTCGCGATCACCAGCGCACGGGTCAGGCGCTGTACGGTCGCGCCGTCGCGCAGACGGCGGAGCGTCACGCGCCACAGTCCGTCCGTGGTGCGCTCCGCGCCGAGCGCCTCGTGCCCGGTCAAGACGGTACCGCCGTGATCGCGCACGACGTCGGCCAGCCGCTCGCCGGTGGCGCGCAGCAACGGCCCCACTTCGACCAGCGGCACGCCGAGCGCGTCGGCGTGCGCCGCGACGGCGCGACCCTCCGGCGCGTCGTGCAACGCGGCGATCGATGGATGGGCGTTGTCCTTCACCGCCGACAGGAAGGTCTGCGCGGTCGAGTCGGAGGTGATGGCGTAACGACCCAGCCGTCCGCCGCCGACATGCGGGTCGCGCTCCACCACGATTAGGCCGCGTGCGAACTCGGGCAGCAGGCCACGCTTGGTGGCGGCGGTCAGCAATGCGGTGCCGGCGGGGCCACCGCCGACGATCATCAGCGGCGCGACCGCAGGCGTGGCCTGAACGCGGGCGGGAATGCGCGCGATGTCGGTCAGCGCTGCACAGACCGAATCGAGCGCGGCGGCGGCGCGGCGTGCGTCGGCGGACGTCATCGCGTCGGTGATCGGCAGCGACAGCATGCGCGCCGCGATCGCGTCGGCGGACGGGGTCGGCTGGCAATCGCCGACCTCGCGCAGCCAGGGCTGCTGGCCCAGATGCGGGCTGAAATAGGTGCCACAACCGATCCCGTCCGCGGCAAGCGCTCCGACGACCGCATCGCGCTGCGGCGCGAGCGACTCCGGCAGCAGGACGGGCATGAACTGCATCGCGCGGCGGCGTCCGGCGACCGACTGGAGCGCCGATCCCTGGAGCGCGTCCCGATACGCCTGCTCCACCACGGCGCGATTGTCGCAGACCGCGTCGAACCCGCTCAGCTTCTCGCGCGCCATGACGGCCAGCACTTCGGGCAGTTTGGCGTTGATGCCGGGCAGCGTCGCCGAGCGCGCGCCGGTGAAGCCGAAATTGGTCATCGCGCGAAGGCGCTCGATCAGGTCGGCGTCGCCGCTGTGGATCAGGCCACCCTCCGCCACCGCGAAGGTTTTCGTGGCGTGCATCGAATAGACGACCGCGAACGGTGCGTCCGCGCCGAAGCCGACGCCGCAATCGTCCAGCGTGCCGAGCGAGGCGGCGGCGTCGATCACCACGCCCACGCCGTAACGCTGCCGCAGCCACGCATAGCGATGGAGGTCGATGGCGTTGCCGAACGTCGCATAGGGCACGATCACCGCAATGCGGCCGGGCCGCTCGCGCAACATGCGCTCCTCTTCGGCCGCGGCCATTGCCCAGTCGTCCGGATCGACATCGACGATCAGCGGCTGGAGCCCGGCCCATTCCGCCGCCTGCGCCGTCGCGGCAAAGGTCAAAGCGGGCATCAACGCCTGCGCACCGGCACGATGGCGCAGGCCCGCCGCCTCGCGAATCGCGATCATCAGGCCGAGCGTGGCGTTGGCGACGGCGAGGCTTGCGCCGCGACCGGCGAACAGGTGCGTGGTCGCCTCGGCCTCGAACGCGCGCGCCTCCGGCCCGTGATTGCTGTAGATTCCCGACGCCTCCACCCGCGCGAACGCCGCGCCGAGCAGGCTGGCGCGCGGCGGATTGGGAGCGATCAGCGGGAGCGGGTTCATCGGCGACATCCGGACAGGAGAAGTCCGATGCCTATGCGGCGGCGCCCCCTAAGAAGCGGTTACGCGGTTAACCGAGGATAAGTCGGGAAAATGAGCTTTGTAGGGGGAAGTGGTGCCCGGGGACGGGGTCGAACCGCCGACACTGCGATTTTCAGTCGCATGCTCTACCAACTGAGCTACCCGGGCCACGCCGTGGATCACGGCGAAGCGCGGCCTTAGTCGGGCTCGCGAGGCTTGTCCAGCCCGTCTTCGCCATCCTCGTCGGCGGGACCGGCGGGGATGCGATAGCCTTCGCCCAGCCATTGCAGCAGGTCGCGGTCGCGGTGGCGCGCGGAGCAGAAGGGGCGGACGGCAGGGTCCGCGGGTTCGCCGCAGATCGGGCAGGTGATCTCGGCCATCAGCCGCTCTCCCATTCGTGAGTGATGCCGGTACGCCGCGCGAGTTCGGCGAGCCAGTCCGGACGTGCGCGCAGCTTCGCGTGGACGGCAGGGCTGACGCGCTGCCCGCGGGGTGCGCCGGGCGGCTCCCGCTCCAGCCGGCGCAGCAAGGCGCGGGCTGCCGCTCCTGCCGGATCGGCGCGGAGGCGTTCGGGCAGCGAGGCACGCGGACGCGGCCGGACGATCTGGAGGAAGCCGAAGCCGTTGACGGCGGTCCGTTCGAACGGTTGCGGCAGCGCCTCGTCGATCGCGGCGGCGACGGCGTTGCGCAGCGTCTTGCCCTCGATCGTCGGGAAGTCGACGCCGATCGATCCGCCGATGTCGTGGCGCACGATCGCGGCGGCGATCTGCGGCGCGGCAGTAAGCGCGAGCGCGTCGGCGGGCGGCGGTCCGTCGATGTCGAACAATGTCATCGCCGGCGTCGCGTACATCAGCAGCATGCCGCCAGCGAAGACGATGTCGCCGGTGCGTGCTTCCTCCAGCACCTCCGACCAGCCCGCCTGTTCGAGCCGGTCCGTCTCGTGCGCGCGGCATTCGCGCACCGGGTGGCCGGTCGCGGCGATGCGATCGCGCAGCGTCGGGGCGGGGGCGGGGGGCAGGTCGGTGGCGTAGGCGCGGGGCGGCTTGGTACGGCCGGGCTCCGGAATCGATTCGCGGACGATCTCGACCGTCAGCGCCTTGCCCTGCGTAATGCTGGCGGGCAGTTTCGGCAGCCAGACCTCCTCGCCGGTCGCCAGCGTCGCGCGACCGCTGCGGCCCGGCAGGATCTCGGTCAGGCGGGCAGGATGGATGCCGCCGACCAGCGGGCCGGTGTCGTCGGGCTCGATCGCGGCGACGATGATGCGATCGTCATCGACCAGCGCGGCGCGCGCCTCGCCGATCCCGCTTTCGTACAGCCATTCAGGCAAGCGGCAGTCCGGCCGCCTTGAGCAGCGCGCGCGTCTCCGTCAGCGGCAGGCCGACCACGCCCGAATGGCTGCCGTGGAGGAAGCGCACGAAGGCCTCGGCGCGCCCCTGGATCGCATAGCCGCCGGCTTTCCCCTGCCCCTCGCCGCACGCGACATAGGCGTCGATCTCGGCGGGCGTCAGTGGACGGAACGCGACGACCGTGTCGGACAGGCGGCTGCGGACGCGACCCTCCGCGTCGATCACGCTCACCGCGGACAGGCAGTGATGGCGGCGGCCCGACAACAGGCGCAGCATCGCCGCCAGTTCGACGTCGTCCGAAGGTTTGCCGAGGATGCGGCGGCCGGCGGCGATCGTCGTGTCGCCCGCCAGCACGACCTCATGGTTGTGGCGCTCCACGGCGTGCGCCTTGGCCAGCGCGATGCGCGCGGCATAGGCGCGCGGGTCCTCGTCACGCAGCGGCGTCTCATCGACATCCGGTGCGGCGATGCGATCGGGGGTGAGACCCAGCCGGCCGAGCAGTTCCAGACGGCGCGGCGAGGTGGAGGCGAGAACCAGTTCGGGCATCGTCGCCCGCCCCTATTCTACGACGGTCCAGGACCGCCGCGGCCGGGCATGAAGCGATAGGTGATGCGACCCTTGGTCAGGTCGTACGGGGTCAGTTCGACCAGCACCTCGTCACCGACCAGCACACGGATGCGGTTCTTGCGCATCTTGCCGGCGGTATGCCCCAGAATCTCGTGATCGTTCTCGAGCTGCACGCGGAACATCGCGTTGGGGAGCAATTCCACCACGCGGCCGCGCATCTCGAGCAGTTCTTCCTTGGCCAAACAAACCTCGTCAAAATGGAATATATCGCGCCGCCCTTACGCCGATCGCGCCACAAAGGAAAGGCGAGCGCGGGACGCGGGCGATCCGGGGGCGGGAAGTCTGACGAAGATCAGGCGATGACGCCGTTTCTACGACGCGACAGCGATATAGTGCGCGCCCGCGCCGCTACAATGACGCGCGCGCCGCGCTCACAACAACCGTTCCTGTCGTGTCGTATCTTCGCGCCCCGCCCGGCGAAAGGCGGCGGCGCGGTTGACGATCGGCAGGCGCGGGCGCTTGCCGTCCATCAGCTCCTGCAAGGTGATGATCTGCAGCCGCGAGAACGCCTGATCGGTCAGCGGATCGCGCCAGGTGCCGGCGGACGCCGCCTCCTCGCGCATCGGCCGGGTCGGGGGCGTCACGGTCAGGAACAGGCCGAACGGCGCCTTTTCGCGCTCCATCGTGCCCTTCAGGTCGCGGATCATCGCGACGTTGACGTTCGCGCCGGCCTTGACCGACACCAGCGCGCGGTCCGCCTTGCCGGTGGCGGACAGTTGCAGCCAGATCACGCCGTCGATGCCGCCGTCCGCACCCTTCCTGCGGCCGCCATAGGGCTGGGCGTCGACCAGCGACACCGCCCACCACTGGAACTGGTATTTGTCGCGCGCCGCCAGGTCGAGCGCGGAGGCGAGGTCGCGCGGCGTCCCCTCCACGGTGAAGGCGATGTCCGGAAACGCGTCCTTCAGCCGTTTCTCGATCAGCGAGATGGCGAGATGCGTGACGTCGATCCCGATCCAGCGCCGGCCCATCTTCTGCGCGGCGTGGATTGCCGTGCCGCAGCCGCAGAACGGGTCGAGGACGACGGCATCGCCATCGGACGAGGCCGCGATGATCCGCTCCAGCAGGGCCACCGGCTTCTGCGTAGGATAGCCGAGGCGCCGGTCGACCGTGGAATTCGCCTGCACGGGGGCGATGTCGCTCCAGACATCGTCGAGCGGATTGCCCTCCTGCTCGTCCAGATAGCGCTTCAATCGAGGCACGCTGCCCGCGCGCGACTGGACGATCAAGCCCGCGGCATCGGCGGCCGCCATCCGGTCGCGTGTCCATCGCCACACCCGCGTCACTCCGCGGAACTCATAGGTGAGGTTCGCGCGATCCTTGTTGGGGTTGGTCAGGTCGGCCAGTTGATAGCGGCGGCCGTCGGCATCCTCGAACCGGTAGAACGCATCCGTGTAGCTGATGTCATGAGGACGGTAGGCGGCATTCCACACCCACTCGTCTGATTTCGTATAGCGCAGGATCACGTCGTGATTGCGCGCGAAGCGGGTCGAGGCGAGACCCTTCGCATTCTGTCGCTTCCAGATGATTTCGTTGCCGAAATTGCGAACGCCGAACACCCCGTCCAGCAGCAGCTTCAGGTAGTGGCTCGCGGTGGGATCGCAGTGGAGGTAGAGCGAGCCGGTTGGCTTCAGCACGCGGTGGAGTTCGATCAGGCGCACCGCCATCATCGCCAGATAGGCCATCATGTCGTTGTCGCCGAGAAAGCCGCGCATCGCATGCAGCAGGTCGAAGGTGCGGGCGTGGCCGCTGCGCCGGACGTCGTCGAACGCCTCCTCCGCCACGGCATTCCAGTGCCAGCTATCTTCGAACGCGGCGATCTGTGCGTCGGCATGGCCGCCGGTCGGCGACCTGAAGAGGATGTTGTAGGTGGCGTTCGAATTGAACGGCGGGTCGAGATAGATCAGGTCGACACTCTCGTCGGCGATCTCGCGGCGCAGGACGACGAGGTTGTCGCCGTAGAAGAGCTGATTGGCGGGGCGATTGCGCGGGGGCGTCATGCGCCACAGACAATCGCGGCGGCGGGCTCAGGTCACGGGCAACCGGCTCGGTTCCGGAGCATTCGACGCCGCAGACGCCGCCAATTCGGAGGCAAATCGCGCAGGCGGCGGAGCGTCGCCCCGCCACCCGCGCATGCGCTTCACCCCGCACCACCGCCCGACAGCGCCGCGAGCAGCAGCAGAGCGACGATGTTGGTGATCTTGATCATCGGGTTCACGGCGGGGCCGGCCGTGTCCTTGTACGGATCGCCGACGGTGTCGCCGGTGACCGCGGCCTTGTGCGCTTCCGATCCCTTGCCGCCGTGATTGCCGTCCTCGATATACTTCTTGGCATTGTCCCAGGCGCCGCCGCCGCTGGTCATCGAGATCGCGACGAACAGGCCGGAGACGATGACGCCCAGCAGCATCGCACCGAGCGCGGCAAAGCCCTGCGCCTGACCGGCGACGGCGGTGATGATGAAGTACAGGGCGATCGGGCTGACGACCGGGAGCAGCGACGGGATGATCATTTCCTTGATCGCCGCGCGCGTGACGAGGTCGACGGTACGGCCGTAATTGGGACGTACGGTGCCTTCCATGATCCCCGGATTGTCGCGGAACTGGCCGCGGACTTCCTCCACCACGGCGCCCGCCGCACGGCCCACGGCGGTCATGCCGAACGCGCCGAACAGGTACGGCAACAGCGCGCCGAGCAGCAGGCCCACGATGACGTACGGGTTCGACAGGCTGAAATCGACCGTCAGGTTCGGGAAATACGTCGCGAGATCGGTCGTGTACGCACCAAAAAGTACCAGCGCCGCGAGCCCGGCCGAACCGATCGCATAGCCCTTCGTCACGGCCTTGGTCGTGTTGCCCACCGCGTCGAGCGCATCGGTGCGGTGGCGGACGTCGTCGGGCAGGCCCGCCATCTCGGCGATGCCGCCCGCATTGTCGGTGACCGGGCCATAGGCGTCGAGGGCGACGACCATGCCCGCCTGCGACAGCATGGCGGTGGCGGCGAAGGCGATGCCGATGATGCCGGCAAGCTGATAGGCCACGACGACGGCGACGACGATCACCAGCGTCGGCAGCGCGGTCGATTCGAGGCTGATCGCCAGCCCTTGGATGACGTTGGTGCCGTGGCCGGTTTCGGACGCCTTTGCGATCGACTTGACCGGACGATAGGCGGTGCCGGTGTAGTATTCGGTGATCCACACGATCAGGCCGGTGACGGCCAGCCCGACGAGCATCGACCAGAACAGGTCCATGCCGGTGAACGACGCGGCGGTGGACGGTGCGACGCTGGTGGTCAGGTCGTCGGTCGCGGCGTCGAGGAAGCCCGCGCCGCCGATCACGGCGTTGAGGTCGCCCAGCGTGTAGACGCACGCGACGTAGATCGCCGGGATCGACAGCAGCGCGGAGGTCCAGAACCCCTTGTACAGCGCGCCCATGATCGAGCCCTTCGCCCCCAGCCGGACCATGTAGGTGCCGATGATCGAGGTGATGATGCAGACGCCGCCGACGATCAGCGGCAGGCTCATCAGGCGCAGCAGCTCGGTCGCGCTCGCCTGGATCAATAGCGCGATCGAGATCATCGTGACGCCGAGCGTGACGACGTACGTCTCGAACAGATCGGCGGCCATGCCCGCGCAATCGCCGACATTGTCGCCGACGTTATCGGCGATGACGGCGGGGTTGCGGGGGTCGTCCTCCGGAATGCCCGCCTCGACCTTGCCGACGAGGTCCGCGCCGACGTCCGCCGCCTTGGTGAAGATGCCGCCGCCCAGTCGCGCGAAGATGGAGATCAGCGATGCGCCGAACGCCAGCGCGGTCAGCGCCTCGACGATGATGCGGTCGTTGGGCGCTTGGCCGGCGGGGCCGACCAGATACCAGAAGAACATGCAGATCGAGAGCAGGCCGAGACCGGCGACGAGCAGGCCCGTCACCGCGCCCGAGCGGAAGGCGGTGGTGAGTCCCCCTTGCAGAGAGGTGCGTGCCGCCTCCGCCGTGCGGACGTTCGCGCGGACCGAGATGTGCATGCCGACATAACCGGCGACACCCGACAGGATCGCGCCGATCAGGAAGCCGACCGTCGACAGCAGGCCGAGGGTGAAGGCAAGGATGACGGCGACGATCGCGCCGACGATGGCGATGGTGGTGTATTGCCGGCCCAGATAGGCTTTCGCCCCTTCCTGGATGGCGGCGGCGATGTCCTGCATCTTCGCGTCGCCGGCGGGTTGGCGCAGCACCTGGCCGCTGGTCACGAAACCGTAGAGTACGGCGATCAGGCCGCAGATCATGGCGATATACACCGTCGTCATGCCAATCCTTCCCCTGCTGGGCGCCGTCCCCGCGGTCTGTGCCGCGCGGATCGTTCGCCGAGATTACGGGAAGGTATCAGCGAAGGACGCTAACGCAAGCGGCTTGGCACGTCGTGCAACCAGCCGAGCCGATCGGGGAGCGGGATCGCGACACCGTCCGCGTGCAGGGACAGGCCGGCGCCCGCGGCGAACGCGCCGATGCGGGTGGCCGCGACGGGCGGCGGGCGATCGGTGGCGAACAGCAGTTGGTAATCGTCGCCGGCCGTCGCCGCGCCAAGCCGGTCGTCCCCGGCGAAGGCGATATAGTCGGCGGACAGCGGCACGGCGGCGAGGTCGATCGCGACCGCGAGCCCGCTCGCATCTGCCATGCGCGCGGCGTCGATCAACAGGCCGTCGGACACGTCCATCATCGCGTGGACCACCGGGCCGAGCGCGCGACCGTCTGCGAGTCGCGGCTGCGGGCGGCGGTACGCGGCGAGAAGCGACGATGGCCCCGCTTGTCCCTGCGCGATCGCGAGCCCCGCGCCGGCATCGCCGATCGTGCCGGTAACCCAGAGCGAATCGCCTGCCCGCGCGCCGGATCGTGGCGGCGCGGCGGCATCTCTGCCGATCGCGGTGCAAGTCAGCACGCGCGCCGCGCCGGGCGGCAGCGATACCGTGTCGCCGCCGATCAGTCGCACGTCATGGGCGGTCATGACCTCCGCCAGACCGGACAGCAGATCGCGATCCCAGACGGGATCGGACAGCGGCAGGTTGAGCAGGATGCCCTCGACCTGCGCACCCTTGGCGGCAAGGTCGGACAGGTTCGTCGCGACCAGCTTCCATGCCACGTCGGCGGCGGGGTCGGTCGACAGGACATGCACGCCCTCGACCAGCGTGTCGGTCGTCATCACCAGTCCGCCGACGACGGCGGTATCGTCGGTCAGCCCGCGCGCGCCGGGGTGGAGCGGCAGGGTGCGCAGGGCGGCGATGAAGTCGGCTTCGGTCACCCACGCGGGTGTAGGGCGGGGCGGGGCGTCACGCCACCGCCCCGCCGGTTCGATCATCCCTCCACGAACACGAATTCGTGCTGGCCGTCGCGCGCGGTCAGGGTGCGCTTGCCGTCCTGCGTGCCGACCACCAGCGGGAAGAACAGCAAAGTGGGATCGAGCGCGACGAAGCTGGTCGTGCCGTCGTCGTTGCGGCGCGTGCCCATCGGCGAGGCGATGGAGCGGAAGTCGAAGGTGACGCCTCCGCCCTTGCGCGTCACCGTCACGGGGCCGAGATCGGCGTTCCTGTAGGCCGGCGCCAGCGCGGCGACCGCGGTTGCGTCGGGTGTAGGGGCGACGCGCTTGCGCTCTTCCGCGATCTCCGCGCGGATGCGCTTGGCGGTCGCGGCCATGTCGCCCGCTGCCTCCGGCTTGCCGTCGTAGAGCAGCTCCAGCAGGCGGCGTATAAATGGGCGCAGCATGCCCTGGCCGTTTTCGGAATTGGTCAGGATCACCGCGCCGATATCCGCGCCGGGGATGATGACGATGTCGGTCTTGTACCCGGCCAGGCTGCCGCCGTGATGCACCACGTCGATCCCGTAGTCGCGGTCCACTTGCAGGCCCATGCCATAGACGCGGTCCTCGCCGACGGGCACGTTGGCGACCCGGCGCTGGAGCAGGTTCTTCGCGGAGACATATTGGCGACCGTCGTCCAGCTTGCCCTCGTTCAGTTCGAACCGGACGTAACGGATCATGTCGTTGGCAGTCGACCACGCGCCGCCCGCCGCGCCGTAGCGCGTGAAGGCGTAGTTCAGGCGCATGCCCTGTTCGAGGATCGGCTGGGGTACGCCGTCGATCGAATCGCCGTGCGGGCGCGCCCAGTCGCCCTTGGTCGCCTTGTCGAAGTCGAGCGTGGTGCGCGTCATGCCGAGCGGTGCCCACACCTTGTCGGTCATCGCCTTCGACAGCGCCGCGTCGAGGTTCATCGACGGATAATAGAGGTGCCCGCCGATATAGCCGGCGGCAGACGCCATCAGGTTGTTGTACTGGAACACCTCACCAAAGCCGCTGGTCGGCTCCGTCGCGGCGAGTTGCCGGAACGTATCCGCCGCGCCGCTTTTCGGGTCGGAGTTCAGGATCACCTGCATGTCCTTGCGCGGCAAGCCGGTGCACGCGCAGACGAGGTGGCGGACGAGCACCTTGCTGGTCGTCTGTGCGCTGCCGAGCCGGAACGGCGCATAGACCTGCGTCACCGGCTGGTTCCAGGCCAGCTTGCCCTCGTCGACCAGCTTGGCGAGCATCAGCGTCGCCATGCCCTTGGTATTCGACGCGACGGCGAACTCGCTGTCGGCGTCGATCGGCGTCGGATCGCCGAGCAGGCGCACGCCAAGCCCGGTCGCGTAGATCGTCTTCGCGCGCGTCGTCAGCGCGAACGCCGCGCCGGGCACGCCGAGTTCCTTCATCCCCTGCTCGACGAAGCTGCGCAGTTCCGCGATCCGGGCGGCATCCATCGGATGTGCGGTCCGGCCGGCGAAGCTCTCGCGCGAATAGCCGGCGGGGCGGATGCTCTGCTGCATCAGCCCGAGCGCCGCGCCGCGCTTTTCCGCGGTCGCTTCCGATCCGTCGGCCAGCATCACCGTCCAGCCCGTACCCTTGCGCAGCGCCATCGCCACCAGCACGCGCCGCTCGTTGGGCGACACTTCGTAATCGAGCAGTTGCCGGTCCTCCCAGCCGTTACGGGGCGGACGCGCGGTGACCAGCTTGGGCGCACGCGTCTGGGCGGGATGCCATGCCTGCCATGCAGCGAGTGCTGCGGCCTTGGCATCCGCAGCGGTACCGACATCCACCACGGCGAGGCGCAGGTCGGACTCCGGTGCAGCCAGCTCGATGAAGGTCGGCCCGGTTTTCGAGGTCCAACCCACTGGCGCGGTAAGCGTGACGCCGCCCGGCGTCTTTTCCGGCCGGTCGCCGGCGGCGGGCGACGGTGCCGCGGCGGACGCCGGCACGGCCGGTGTGGCGGCGGTCTGCGCGACCGCAACGGACGCGGTTCCCGCGAGCAGGACCGCGCAGGTGGCATGAACAAGACGCATCGATGTGACTCCCCCCAGAGTGATGCGGCAGTTTACGCCGCGATCGGGGCGCTGGCAATTGTTCGGGCGGAGAGCCGGAGATTTGGGGTTCGTCGACGACAGGTTCGGAGATCAGGCCTGCTGTTGAACGCTTCGACTTTGTTCAGTGGGGGTGGACATACAAGACGATCGCGAACCACCGTTAGTCTCCGTTGGCGGTCGAGCGTAGTCAAGACTGCGTATCGAAAGCTTGGGACAGGCTCTCGATGCAGGCTCCCGACTGCGCTCGATCCCTACTCAGCGAACGGAGCGGGGGTAGGGGCCGGAGCCTACTCGCGGTCCAGCTTCGCGCCGTCGAGCAGCGCCTTGCGGCGTTCGGCATCCGCCGTATCCGCGGCTTTCTGCACCTTGTTGCGGCCGAAGGCGATGCTGTTCCTATCGGCGGTGGCCTTCGCCGTCGCGCGCGCTTTCGCCTTGCGGGCGCGGTTGAGGTTGACGATGTCGGCCACCGGAAGCCCTCGTTCAGCCCTGCGCCCGCGCGTCCTTGGCGATCGCGTCGAGCAGGCCGTTGACGAAGCCCGTCTCGCGCTTTTCGTAAAAGGCATGGGCGACATCGACATATTCGCTGATGACCGCGCCGACCGGCACGTCGCGGCGCGCGAGCAGTTCGTAGGTGCCCGCGCGCAGGATCGCCTTCATCGGCTTGTCGAGTCGCGCGAGCGTCCAGCTGGTGGTCAGCTTCTCCTCGATCAGGCGATCGACTTCGCCCAGCCGCGCCGCCGCGCCCTTCACCAGATCGTCGAAGAACAGGATGTCGGCTTCGGCGTATTCCACGTCCTCGATCGTCGCGCCGAGACGGTGATGATGGAATTCGTGGAGCAGCGCGGGAATCGCCGTCGACTCCATGTCATGCTGGTAGAGCGCCTGGACGGCGGCAAGGCGAGCGGCGGCGCGCGCCTTGGTTCGGGCGGAGGTACGGGACATGCGCGCGCTGTAAGCCGATGCGCGGGCGGCGTCACCCCCACCGCAAGGCCGGCGGGGGAGGGACAGGGTTGAGAGCTTGTTAACCACCACGCGGTAATCCGGCCCGGACGATTTCCCGGGACAGGACTCACCGATGCGCGCGACGATCATTGCCCTTGCTGCACTCCCGCTGGTCGCCTGTGGCGGCTCCGGCGGCGGCGGTGTCGCATCGATCGGTTCCTCGGCCGGCTCGACCGGCGGTACGCCGACACCCACCGCGACGCCGACGCCGACCGCCACGCCGACCCCCACCGCGACCCCGACCCCGACGGCGCCGACCAGTTCGCAGGCCAACCTGTTCGACGTGAAGACCGCGACGACGTTCGACGCGGTCGGCGCGATGCATTCGTTGACGATCAACGCCAATGGATCATCGTTGTACCGCGGCAACGCCAGCACCGTGGCGGCGCCGTCCGGCACGATCAGCTATGATCCGCGCGACGGCATCTTCGTGATGTCGTTGGCCGACGACAAGGCGGGCGTCACACGCGATATCAGGTTCCAGGATCCTGGCCATCGCACGACGACCGACGCCGATCATGTCGAGCGGCAGGTGCCGCTGCTCACCGGCTTCAACTATCTCAACGTCTTCGAGGGCGAGGGCGTCTTCGTGAACTTCTTCTACCAGCGTCCCAACACGGACGGAGCGTTCGTGTCGCTGGCCGGATATGAGCGCAATCAGGCGGGCACGGACGGTTCTTCCGTATCCGAGCAAGGTGTCTTCGTATTCGGATCGCGGAGCACGGTCTTGCAGACGCCGACCAAGGGCACCGCACGCTTCGACGGTCAGTTCCTGGCGACGATGGTGATGCAGCAGGACGGCAGCATCCCCGTGCAACAATGGTTGAGCGGCACCAGCGGCGTCGACGTGGACTTCGGCAAGCGCAGCCTGACGCTCGGCCTGTCGGGCACCGTCGGACCGGCGTTCTTCAAGGATGCGCCGATCGCCGACTCGACGCTGTCGATCCCCTCGGGGTCGACCTTCACCGCGAACGGATCGGCAAGCTGGACGGCGGCGTCGACCGCGTTCGCCGGCACCTTCGCGTCGGCCGGCTTCTCGAACAACGGCGCGGCGGTGCCGATCGATTTTACCGCGGTCAGCGCGGGCACGACCAGCGCCGGCGCGAGTTCGATCGACGGCACCTTCTATGGCCCCGACGCCAAGAATATCGGCGGCAATTTCCGCATCGTCGGCGGCATTCCGAACCAGCGCGTCGACATCATGGGCGGCTTCGTCGGCGGCAAGAAGTAAGCGCCGGCACCGGAAGGTAGTGGCGATGCGGATCGCGGCATCGGTCGCGGGAGCGGCCGTGGCGGGGTTGTGGGCCACGGCGGCTCCCGCGCTGGCCGCGCCCGAGCGGACCTGCGCGGACGGCACCTGCCGGATCACCCTGACGCCGCCGCAGTTGCTGGCGGCGGCGGAGCGGCTGATCGGCGAGCAGCATTTCGCCGAAGCGAAGCCGCTGGTCGAGGCGCTGCGCCTCGCGCCCGGCTTCAAGCTGCAGACGCGCTTTCTCGGTGGCCTGATCGCGGCGCGGACGGGCGATTACGCCAGTGCGGCCGACGCGTTCATGGCGATTCTGGCCGACGATCCGCGCCAGACGCGCGTACGTTTGGAGCTGGCGCAGGCGCTCATGGCTCTGAAGAAGACGGCCAGCGCGGACCGGCAGCTGCGGATCGCGCAACAGGATGCCGATCTGCCGCAACAGATCGCCCGCACGATCCGCACCGTGCGCGACACGATCCGCAGCGGGCGGGCGTGGCGGCTGGACTTCAACATCGGCATCGCGCCCGACACCAACATCAACAACGCCACCACCGCGCAGTCGATCACGGTCCTGCTCGGCGATCAGGCGTATCAGGCCGACCTGAACGAGGACGCGAAGGCCAAGTCCGGTCTGGGCCAGACCGCGCAGCTTTCCGCCGGGCTGCGCCTGCCGGTGGCGCCGAACGTGTCGGCATTGGCCGAACTGGATGCGAACGGCACCAATTACGGTGGCCGGCACTTCGACGATTACGCCGTGCAGCTGGCGGGCGGGGCCGAGTACCGGCTGACCCCGACGAGCAGCGTGTCGCTGGAGGGGGTGTATGCGCGCCGCTGGTACGGCGGCAACGCCACCACGGAGCAGGTCGGGGTCCGCACCGGCGGGCAGATGGTGCTCGGGACGCGCGACCGCTTCGGCTACCAGATCGACGTGCGGCACGTCCGCGCGTTCTTCGATCGCGGCTATGACGGCTGGCAGGGGGGCGTGTACGGCACGCTGGAACATGCGCTGACCCGGACGATCGTGATGTCGGCGGGGCCGTTCGTGCGCCGCGACTGGCTGCGCGAGAAGCCATTCTCCAACACCGAGATCGGCGGCAATGTCGGTGTGGGCGGCGAACTGCCCTATGGGTTCAACGTCGGCGGCAGCCTCGGCCTGTCGCGCGCGATGTTCGATGCGCCGCTACCGATCTTCGACCTCAAGTCGCGTCGCGATACGCGGCTGGTGGTGCGGACGACGCTCGGCAACCGCAAGATCCGGCTGTTCGGCTTCTCGCCGCAGGTGAACTGGACCTACAACGACATCGATTCGTCCCTGAAGCTGTACGGGATCGAGCGCAGCCGGTTCGAGGTGACGCTGGCGCGGTATTTCTGAACGGCCCGAGAAGCCCCTCCCCTTCAGGGGAATCACTGCGAAAAAGCTTTGCTGCCTGCCACCAAGCCACCACCCCGGCGGAGGCCGGGGTCCAGTTGGTTGACGTTCTCAGCAGATTACAGCCGACATCTCGACTGGACCCCGGCCTTCGCCGGGGTGGCAGAAGAGGGCTTGCAACGATCCTCCTCAGGGGAGGGGTTGGGGTGGGGCCTCTCCACCAGCGTACGGCTCGCGGCACCGCCCCTCCCCTCCCCTGAAGGGGAGGGGAGGGGAGGAATGAGATTGTCAGATCCCCCAATCCCGCATCGCGCGGATCACGGCGTCGGGGTTCTGCCACGGTACGAAGTGACCGGCATCGACCTTCGCAACGGTCAGGTCCGGCACCAGTTCATCGAGGCCGTCCACCTGCACGGGCAGCAACGCCTTGTCCTGCGTACCCCAGACGACCAGCGTTCTTTGCGTCACCGGCGGGAAGGGGCGGTCGAGAAACGCTGGCCGCGGCGCATCCTCGCCCGGCGCGGGCACGACGATGCTCGACGCGCGGTACCAGTTGAGCATGGCGGTCAGCGCGCCGGGTTGCGACCATTCGTCGAGATACGCCGCCTTGTCCTCGCCGGCGATCGCCGTCGCGACGTGGCCGGCGAAGCTGGTCGAGAGGAAATGCTCCAGCCCCTTCGCCAGAATGCTGCGGTCGAGGTTCGTGTCGCGGAAGCGGGTGATGTACTGGCTGGCGGTGCGCTGCTCCGCGTCCTCGAACAGCGAGCGCTGGAAGACATAGGGGTGCGGCGCGTTGACGATCACCAGCCGCTCGACGCGGTCGGGCCGGGTCAGCGCCGCCATCCACGCCACCGCACCGCCCCAGTCGTGCCCGACCAGCGTGAAACGGCCGATGCCGAGTTCGTCGGCCAGCGCGAGCAGGTCGCCGACGATCCGGTCGGGCGCGTAATCCTCGACCGCGGCCGGCTTGGACGAGCGGGCGTAGCCGCGCTGGTCGGGTGCGACGACGAAATGATCGCGTGCGAGATCGGGAACGATGTGCCGCCATGTCCGGTGCGATTCGGGAAAGCCGTGGAGCAGGATCACCGGCGGCGCGGCGCGGTCGCCCGCGGTCTGGACGTCGAGGTCTACGCCGGTCGAGAGCGGATAACGCGTCAGGGTCATGCCACGACTGCCTGTGTTGTTGTCAGGAGATCGGCCAAGTCGGCCGGGTAGATCATCTCGTCCCAGGTCGAGAGTTCTGCGATCGTGAACCACCGCCAGCTATCCAGCACCCGCGTTTCCATTTCCGTCAACGCGGCCGCGGCGATGTCGCAGGTATCCACGTCGATGCGAAAATAGCGCTCGTCGGCATCGACCGGTTGCCCCTCGAACGTCACGAATTGCACTTGCCTGCGCGCCACTTGCGGCCCGCAGTCGAGTGTCAGGCCGGTTTCCTCCCAAAGCTCGCGCGACGCCGCCGCTTCGTAGGTTTCGCCTTCATCGACCTTGCCACCGGGTGTGCACCACAGAGGCGGCCGGTCGTCGGGCGTGAACCGGAACAACAGCACGCGGCCCTGCCCATCGATTAGCAGGATGCGCGCCGCGGGGCGTGGCTCTCGGGTCATGCCGCGTCCAATTCGGGATAGTGGCGGAAGATGCCGTCCTCGTTGAACGCCAGTCGGCGGTCGCTCTTCAGATAGGCGCGGATGCCGGGCAGTGCGGCGACGCGGTCGTGGAGCGCCACCAGACCGGGATAATCCGGCTCCAGCGTCGCCATCCGCTGCGGGAACATATAGCGCAGCCCCGCGATCACCTGGAACAGCGACGTGTCGGCATAGGTCCAGCGATGATCGACCAGCCAGTCCGCGCCGTTCAACGCACTCTCGAAATAGGTCAGGAATTTGGGCAGGCGCTCCTCGCGGAACTGCGCGGCGGTGCGGGCGGCTTCGGGTTTCTGGTCCTCGTAATAGTCGCCGGTCGCGACCGGGTGGTGGACGTCGTGCACCTCCGCGACGAGGTCGGTGATCGTCAGCTGGATCTGGTTCAGCCACAGCCGGTCGGCGATCGACGACGGCGCGAGGCCATGCCGCTCGCCCAGATACATCAGGATGTTGGCGACCTGCGCGATGACGAGCCCGTCGCAGTCGAGATAGGGCGGCGCGAACGGCGCCCGGCCCTGCCGCGCCTCCATATCGTCCAGCAGCGCCTCCGCCCCGTCGTCGCGCGCCCGGTCGCGGTAGGGGATGCCGCCGCCCTCCAGCGCGAGCCGCACGAACTCGCCGCGGCCCTGAATCGACGGCCAATACCAGAGGTCGTAGGCCATCAGGCGTCTCCGGGTGCGCGGGCGCGGATCGCGAGCGCGTGGATGCGGGTCGCAAGCAGGTCGGCGAGCGCGTGGTTGACGAGTCGCTGGCGGGCGACGCGCGACTGGCCGGCAAAGGCGTCGGCGACGATGTCGACGCTGAAATGCGTCTCCCCCGTGCCGTCGTCGCCCATATGGCCGCGGTGCTGCGCGCTGTCGTTGCTGACAGAGAGATGCGACGGGGCGAGCGCCTGGGTCAGGCGATCGGCGATGATCCGGTCGAGCGGGTCGGTAGCGGTGATGTCCATCGGCTCCTACATAGCCGCTTTGGCGACAGGGATCGAATACGTAAGGTCATGGAACGGAAGGAACGACCCGGCACCCGGTTCCACGGACGGGTCGACGCGAACGGACGAGCCTGCGCGCAGCCGGGCTGCGAGGAGCCCGGCGAATTCCGCGCGCCGCCGCTGGAGGGGGCGAGCGATGGCGGCCCGCCGCGCTTTCGCTGGATGTGCCTGGATCATGTCAGGGCGTTCAACGCGAAGTATAATTTCTTCGAGGGCATGACCGCGGACGAGATCCACGAGGCGCAGCGTCCGACCGCCGGCTGGGAGCGCGAGACGCGCGCCTTCGCCCGCGCGGGGGCGGGCGATCAGGCACCGCGCTGGGCCGATTTCCACGACCCGCTGGATGCGATCGCCGCGCGCTATCGCCGCGAAACCGCGCCCGAGCGTAATGACGGCAAGCCCCTGTCCGGGCAGGACCGCGCCAGCCTGAAGGTGCTGGGGCTGGCCCCCGATGCCGACCGCGCGGGACTGCGGCGGCGCTATTCGGAGCTGGTGCGCAAGTTCCACCCCGACCGGAACGGCGGCGACCGCAGCCACGAGGGCGAACTGCAACGGGTGATCGCGGCGTACCAGCAGTTGCGGCAGGCGCCGGCGTTCGCCTGACGACTGGCGCCTGACCACTGGCGCCTGACGACTGGCGCCTGACGACTATTCCGGGGCGCGGTCCAGCGGTTCGGGCCGCACCGATCGCCCGAGCAGCGCGAACGCCTGCGACGACGCCGTCGCCGCGTCGATCGTCGCCTCCAGCGCGCGATAGGCCGACAGGATCGTGCGGCCGTAATCGGTCAGACCCGCCCCGCGCCGCCCGTCGGTCGCCACCAGCCGCTCCGCCCAGCAGCGGTTCATCTCGTCGACCAGCAACCATGTCCGGCGATAGCTCATCCCGAGCGCGCGGCCGGCGGCGGAGATCGAGCCGTGCGCGCCGATCGCCTCCAGCAAATCGGCCTTGCCCGGTCCGAACGCGATGGCGTCGCCGCACAGGATCTGCGCCTTCAGTTTCAGCGGTCCGTGGCGCATCTGGTTCCCTTCTTCGCGGCAGGATAGGAGGACGGGAATGGCGGCTCGAGCGCCGGTGCGGAGTGGATGATATGGCGGGTCTGTGGTTCGATGAGTTCGTGGTGGGGCAGCGGTTCGTCCACGAGATCCGTCGCACGGTGACGGAGATGGACAATATGCTGTTCAGCTCGCTGACGTACAATCCTGCGCCGATCCACATCGATCACGATTACTGTTCGCGGACGGAGTTCGGACGGCCGCTCGTGAACTCGCTGTTCACGCTGGGTCTGGTCGTCGGGCTGACGGTCCAGGACACGACGATGGGCACGACCGTCGGCAACCTGGGCTTTCAGGAGACGCTGTTCCCCAGGCCGGTGTTCGCCGGCGATACGATCCGCGCCGAGACGGAGGTGACGGCGATCCGCGCCTCCCGGTCGCGGCCGGGGCAGGGGATCGTCACCTTCGTCCACTCCGGCCTGAACCAGCGCGACGAAGTCGTGTGCAGGGCGACGCGGGCGGCGCTGATGCTGGGGCGACCGGCCTAGCCGGCGGCGGCCACCGGCTCCCCCGCCAGCGCCAGCGCGTCCTCGACCGCGGCGCCCAGACTGCCGACATACAGGTCCGCGCCGAGCGTCCGCTGGATCTGCTCGTCGCTCAGTGCCGCCTCCCCTTCCGGCCACAACCCGACCATGATCCGCGCATGCGGGGCCTCGCGGTGCAGGCGGCGGACGAGATACCGCAGATGGCTGGGGGTGCCGCCGATCTCCAGATACGACAGGCAGATCAGGCGCGTGGCCGTATAGTCGATCCGTTCCAGCGCATCGCGCCCGACCGCGGCGTGGGTGACGCGGCGGACGCCGAAGCCGCGCTTCGCCAGCAACTGTTCCAGCATCGCCGTCACCGCATCGTCCAGGACGCCGCGCCCGGCGACGCAGGTCACGGTATCCGCTGCCGCCCACGCATCCGGCGCGCGCGGGAGGTCGCGCGGCGCGGTTTCGTCGATCGCGACATCGCCGCTGGCCGGCATCGGATTCAGCCGCTTGTCGGGCGCGGACGATGACAGCGCCGCAGTGTCGTCATGCTCGTCGAGTTCGCCGATCACGGTCAGCATCGACCGGACGATCCGGCCCGCACCGTCGCGGTCGATCGCACCGCGCCGTGTGTCCTCCGCCGCCAGCTTCAGCCCACCCAGTGCGACCTCGTCATAATAGGCGGTGAGCGAACGTTCGGTCAGCAGCGCCTCCGCCTGTTCCAGGGCCTCCTCCGGATCGGCGGCGAGCATCCGCTGGTAGAAGCTCTCGACCGGGGTCAGCGCGGGCTGGTCGCCGAGCAGGATGTCGACGAACTCCAGGCTGGGGACGTGCCGTCCCAGCACGACGAGGCACAGCGTCAGTGGCATCGACAGGACGAGGCCGACCGGCCCCCAGATCCACGTCCAGAACACCGCCGCGACCACCACCGACAGCGGCGACAGGCCGGTCGAATGGCCATACAGTAACGGCTCCACGACATAGCCGACCAGCGGCTCCACCACCGCGAACAGGATCGCGACGCCGATCACCATGCCCCAGCCGGGATCGACGCCCGCCGCCAGCACCAGCGGCAGGGCCGCACCGAGCAGCGCGCCGATATAGGGCACGAAGCGCAGGATGCCCGCGAGGATTCCCCAGAGCGCCGGCACGGGCAGCCCGATCGCCCACAGGCCGACGCCGATGACGGTGCCGAAGCTGGCGTTCACCGCCAGCTGCGACAGGAAATACCGCGACAGCCGCCCGCCGGCGTCATCCATCGCCAGCGTGGTGCGGTGCAGGTCGGACGACCCGAACACGCGGATCAGGCGGTCGCGCAGATCCTCCTTCTGCATGAGGATGAAGATCGCGACGACCAGCACGATCACGAACGTCTCGAACGGGCCGACGACGGGGCCGAGCACCTGTCCCGCCACCGACAGCGCGTCGGGTTCGGTCTCGGTCACGCGCACCGGCACCGGCTGGCGATCGCGGCCGGCCAGGACGCGTTCGGTGTTGTTGCGCGGCGAGCCCGATACCGTCGGGGCGGGGCGCGCCCTGTCCTGCGCGAAGAAGGCGACGCGGTCGGCGGCGAACCGCTTCGCCCCGTCCATCTTGCTTTCGATCTGGCGGACATAGCCGGGCGCGTCGTCTGACAGCGAGGCCGCCTGCATCCCGACCAGCGTGCCGATCCCCCCCACCAGACCCAACGCCGCCAGCACCGCAACCATCACCGCCAGCCCGCGCGGCAGTTTCAGCCGGCGCAGGAACCCGACGATCGGCGACAGCACGAACGACAACAGGATCGCCAGCGTGATCGGGATCAGCACGTCCTTGGCGAAGAACAGCCCGGCGATGACCACGACGCCGACCGCCAGTCCCAAAAGGCCGCTGATCCCCGGCACGTTGGCGGCGATGACCTGCGCCGGGTTGCCTGCGGCCGCACCGACGGTCTGGGCCGGCAGCGGGCGGCGGCCGCTGTCGACGAGCTTGCGATCGATGGCCACCCGGCTTTTTCCCCCTGTGATATGCGGCCAACGTGCCGTCGCCGCGTTTGTGTCCGAAGGATCAGAGCAGGGCGGCAATGAACAGCAAGATCAACGAGATAGCCGGGGCGCACGCGGCGAGCCCCTGGGCGATCCCCGCGCGTGGGTGGAAAGCGGTGCTGCTCCGCGCGTGGAACGAGGCCGGCGAGGACAATATCGGCCTGATCGCGGCGGGCGTCGCGTTCTATGCATTCCTGTCGATCGTGCCGCTGCTGGGGGCGACGGTGCTGGTCTACGGCCTTGCCGCTGATCCGCACACGGTGGGCGAGCATGTCGCGTCGCTGACGTCGGTGATGCCACGCGATGTCGCGAAGCTGATCGGCGACCAGTTGTTGCAGGTCGTGACCACGTCGGAGGGGAAAAAGGGCTTCGGCCTCATCATCGCCCTGGCGCTGGCGCTGTACGGGGCGATGAGCGGTGCGGGGGCAATCGTGACGGCGCTGAACGTGGCGTATGAGGAGCATGAGGATCGTAGCTTCGTGACGCAGAAGCTGCTGGCGCTGGGCGTCACCGCGGGCGCGGTCGTGCTGGTGTTGGGTGCGATGGGCACGGTGGCGGCGGTCGCGCTGCTCGGCGACCTGATGCCGTGGTCGCCGACCTGGCTGGTCGTGGGCATCCGCCTGTCGTCCTACGTACTGCTCGCCGGGCTGGCGGCGGCGGGGGCGGCGACGCTGTATCGCTACGGACCGGACCGGCGGCATGCGCAATGGACATGGCTGACGCCCGGATCGGTGGCGGCGACGGTGATCTGGCTGGCGATGACCACCGGGTTCGGCTTCTACGTCGCCAATTTCGGCAGCTACGATGCCACGTACGGGTCGCTGGGCGCGATCGTCGTGATGCTGACATGGCTGTCGCTGTCGGCCTATGTGTTCCTGCTCGGGGCGGAACTGAATTCGGAACTGGAGCGGCAGACGGATCGCGACACGACCGACGGCCCGGTGCGGCCGATGGGGCACCGCGGTGCATCGGTCGCCGACCAGCCGGCGGTGGGGCTGGCGACGACCCTGCCCAAGGATGATTCCGAGCCGAAGCAGCCGGTGACGGTGCCGCCGGTGGGGGCGGGAATGCTGCCGACGCTGATGGCGACGGGCGGGCTGGCGGCGCTGAAGCGGGGGCGTGGCTGGGGTGCGGGCCTGCTGGCGGCGGCGGGCGCGGTCGCATGGTTGCGACGAACATCGCGCTGACCGGCACATTTGTGCGACAATTGCCCTCTAGGCGCTGATCCCGATGACCATGATCTTGATGATGGCGGCCGCGCTGCCCACGCCCCAGACCGCTCCGGTCGCCGCCGCCGCGCAAGCGACGACGGCGCCAACCGGGTTGCAGACCGGGCAGCAACCGCAAACGACGCCTCAGCAATCGGGTGCCCAGCAACCGGGCGCGCAGCCGGAGCGCGAACGCGAGCCGTCTGGCGGGGCCGGCGGTGCGGCGGAAGAAGAGGGCGCGGGGGAAGACATCGTCGTCACCGGGTCCCGCCCGCGCGGATCGGTGGTCGGTGATATCCCGCCCGACCAGACGCTGGGTGCGGCGGATGTCCGCTCCTACGGGGTCAGCTCGATTTCCGACCTGCTGACGGAACTCGCGCCGCAGACGACCAGCGGGCGTGGCGGCGCACCGGTCACGTTGTTGAACGGCAAGCGCATCTCGGGTTTCCAGGAAATCCGCGACATCCCGACCGAGGCGATCGAGCGCGTCGAGATCCTGCCCGAGGAGGTCGCGCTGAAATACGGCTATCGCGCCGACAGCCGCGTCGTGAACATCGTCCTGCGCCGCCGTTTCCGCGCCGCCACCGTCGAGGCGGACGCACGCCTGTCGACCGAGGGCGGCCGTACCGCGCCGGAGGGTGAACTGGACCTGCTGTCGATCCAGCGCGACGGCCGCGCCAATCTGCATCTGGAATATAGCGAGGCGAGCGCACTGCTCGAGTCGCAGCGTAATATCTCCGCCGCCAGCAACGACGAGGGCACGGCCAATTTCGACCAGCGCGCCTACCGCACGCTGTTGCCGCAGACGCGCAATTTCGAGGCGAACGCCGTCTATGCGACGCCGCTGCTGGGTACGTCGGCGACGTTCAACGGGACGCTGGAACTGGCGGACACGACCGGGCAGTTCGGCCTGCCGGTGGTGACGCTGCCGGGCGATGTCGTCCGCCGGCTGGAGGACGGGTTCTCGCCGCTGACGCAGCGGGGCAGCACGCTGACCGGGCATCTCGGCACCACGCTGAACGGTGGTCTCGGCCAGTGGCAATGGTCGTTCACGGGCAATTACGACCGGGTCGAAAGCGATACGCGCACCGAGACGGGCGTCGATGCCAGCGGCTTCGCGGGCGATCCGAACGGCACGCTGGTCGCCAGCCAGTTCGGCGTGCTGCCGGCGAACCGCGCGCGCTCGACCAGCTCGACCGGCGGTGGCGACCTGTTGCTGACCGGCAGCCTGTTCGACCTGCCGGCGGGCGAGGTGACGACCAGCGTGCGCGTCGGCGCGAGCACCAGCGACTTCTCGTCGCGGTCGTTCCGCAATGCCACCAACTCGCTCGGCGACGTGTCGCGCGATATCGTCAACGGGCAGGTCAACATCGATCTGCCGATCGCCAGCCGATCACGCGACATCCTGTCGCCGCTGGGGCAATTGTCCGCGAATTTGAACGTCGGCGTCGATCACCTGTCGGATTTCGGCACGCTGCTGACGACCGGTTACGGTGCGAACTGGTCGCCGATCGACGGCGTGCGACTGATCGCGTCGGCGACCGACGAGGAGTCCGCGCCGTCCGCTCAGCAATTGGGCAACCCGACGATCACCACCCCCAACGTGCGCGTGTTCGACTATGTGCGCGGCACGACGGCGACGGTGACGACGATCAGCGGCGGCAACCCGCTGCTCGACGGGTTCGAGCGGCACGTGAAGAAGGTCGGGCTGACGCTGAAGCCGTGGAGTGCGCGCGACCTGTCGCTGACCGCCAACTACGTCGACACGCGTGTCGATAATCCGGTCGCCAGCTTCCCGGCGGCGACGGCGGCGATCGAGGCGGCGTTCCCCGATCGGTTCGTGCGCGATGCGGACGGGGAGCTGATCGGCATCGACACGCGGCCGGTGAACTTCGCGCGGACGGAACAGTCGCAGCTTCGCTGGGGCGTCAATTTCTCGATGCCGCTGAAGTCGAAGATCCAGAAACAGCTGGAGGCGTTCCGCGCCGGCACCGGCCCCAACCCGTTCGAGGGGTTGCGTCCGCCCGGCGGCGGCAGGACCCCCGGTGGGGAAGGAGCCGGCGCGGGTGGACCGGGTGCGGGTGGACCGGGTGCGGCTGGACCGGGCGCTGGTGGTCAGCGCGGGCCCGGCGGCTTCGGCGGTGGTCCCGGCGGGGGCCGCTTTGGTGGGCGTGGTGGGGGCGGCGGTCGGCTGAACTTCGCCGTCTATCACACGTGGCGCTTCACCGATCGCGTACTGGTGGCGGAGGGCGGACCGTCGCTCGACCTGCTGAACGGCGACGCGATCGGCTCCAGTGGTGGCCAGGCACGGCACCAGCTCGAGGGGCAGGCGGGCTACAGCAACAACGGGCTGGGCGCACGGCTGTCGGTGAATTACCGCACCGGCACGACCGTCAATGGCCTGACCTCCGCACAGGACCTGAACTTCGGCGGGCTCGCGACCGCCGATCTGCGGCTGTTCGCGGATTTCGGTGGCCGGCTGGACTGGGTGCGGGCGCATCCGTGGCTGCGCGGCGTGCGCGTGACGGCGGGGATCAGCAACCTGCTCAACACGCGTCAGCGGGTGACGGACGCGACGGGGGCGACGCCGATCACGTACCAGCCGGACTATCTCGATCCGCTCGGTCGGTCGGTGCGCGTGTCGATCCGGAAGCTGTTCTTCTGATCGGTCGACCCTACCGCCCGACCTTCGCCGACAGCCATTTCGCCGCCTGTTCCGGCGTGCGCTTGTCCGTCTCGCGATCGACCTGATAGTTTGCGGCGCGCATCGCCTCCACATCGATCCGGCCGACCAGTGGCTTCAGCGCCGCCGCGAACCGCGCGTCCCCGGCGCGTCCCGGCGACAACAGCAGGATCGCGTCGTAACCGGGAATGGCACGGCGCGGATCGGTCAGCACCGTCAGCCCGTCCGCAGCGATGCGCCCGTCCGACGAAAAGGCGGAGATCACATCGACCCGCCCGCTCGCCAGCGCCTGATACATGAAGGTCGGGCTGTACGGCGTCGCCGCGGCGAAGCGCATCGGATAGGCCGCCTTCACCGCCGCCCATTCCGGACGCTCCAGAAACTCCAGATCGCTGCCCAGCCGCAGCCGGGGCGAGGCGGCGGCGAGATCGTCGAGCGTGCGGATCGCGCCCGGCGCCTTCATCGCGAAGGCATAGGCGTTCTCGAACCCCAGCGCGCCCAGCAGCGTCACGTCGCGCCCCTTCGTCCACTGAGCCATCGCCGCCAGCATAGGTCCGCGCGCGGGCACGTCGGTGCGTTTCATCTCATTGGTCCAGATCGTGCCGGCATAATCGACATAGACATCGACATCCCCGCTCGCGACCGCACCGAAGATCACCGCCGACCCCAACCCGTCGCGGTACCGGACGGTGTAGCCCGCCTTTTCCAGTCGCGATCCGATCAATCGGGCGAGGATATATTGCTCGGCGAAGTTCTTCGCGCCGACAGTCACGACCTTGCCCTCGCCCCGCGGCCACAACGGCGCGGTTGCCGCCGAAGTGCCGATCGCGAGCAGCGCCAGCCCGGCGATCCACAGCCCGCGCCGCCGGCGAGCGATGCCACGCTCGACCAACCCGATCGCAGCGTCGACTGCCAGCGCCAGCCCCGCGGAGGCGAAACATCCGGCCAGCACCAGCGCCCAGCTTTGCGTCTGCAACCCGGCAAAGATCAGGTCGCCGAGGCTCGGTTGCCCGACGGTGGTGGACAGCGTCGCCGCACCGATCGTCCACACCGCCGCGGTCCGGAGCCCCGCGATCGCCACCGGCGCGGCGAGCGGCGCCTCCACCAACCGCAGCTTCTGCGCCGGCGTCATCCCCACCGCATCCGCCGCCTCGGTCACCGCGGGGTCGATCCCGGCCAGCCCGGCGACGCCGTTCCGCAGCAGCGGCAGCAGCGCGTACAGCGTCAGCGCGAGCAGCGACGGCAGGAAGCCCAGCGCCGGAATGCCGCCCCCGACCAGCGCCGACAGGCTGAGCAGCAGGGGAAAGAACAGCGCCAGCAACGCCAGCGACGGAATCGTCTGGATCAGGCTGGCGAACCCCAGCGCCACCCGCGCCACATTGGGGCGGCGGCTGGCGACGACGGCGAGCGGCGCGGCGATGACCAGCGCCAGCAGCAATGCGGCGGCGGACAGCAGCACGTGGCTGGCGAGCAGCGGCGGTACCCGGCCCAGCGCATCGAGAAAGGCGTTCACAGGGCGGCGATCCGCTGCGCCTGTTCGCGCGGCACCGCGACCAGCGCCTGCGCCTGTTCGCCCCCGGACCCCGCCAGCAACGCGTGCGGCGTTTCGTCAGCGACGACGCGGCCGGAATCCATCACCACGACGCGCGTCGCGAGCAGCAGCGCCTCCGCCATGTCGTGCGTGACGAGGATCGTCGTCAGCCCGAGTTCGTCGTGCAGGTCGCGCAATCGCCGCCCCAGCGCATCGCGGGTCAGCGGGTCGAGCGCTCCGAACGCCTCGTCCATCAGCAACAGCTTCGCGCCCGGGGCGAGCGCGCGGGCGATGCCGACGCGCTGGCGCTGCCCGCCCGACAGCGCCGCCGGATCGCGCGACGCGACCTCACGCGGCAGTTCGACCAGGTCCAGCAGGCGCGCCACGTCGGGCGCAGCGTCGCCGGCGATGCGCGGACCGATCGCGATGTTCTCCGCGACGCTCATGTGCGGGAACAGGCCGATATGCTGGAACACATAACCGATGCGGCGGCGCAACGCGGCGGCGGGGCCTGTGGCGACATCGGCATCGTCGATCAGGACGCGGCCGGTGCTCGGCTCGACCAATCGGTTGATCGTCTTCAGCAGCGTCGACTTGCCCGACCCGGACCGCCCGACCAGCGCCACGAAGCTACCCGCCTCGATCGTCAGCGACACCGCGTCGACCGCAGCGGTGGACCCGTAACGCTTGGACACGCCGTCGAAAGTGACCGAGGGGGCTGGCATCGCACCGGACGATGGGGGAGGATGCCGCCAGCGTCAAACACCCTGCGAACCGGTGTGCGTACAGGAGTGGCCATGCCCGCGATCTTCATCACCGGCGGCGCGTCGGGCATCGGCCTGGCGACCGCGCAACTGTTCGCGAGCCGCGGCTGGCGGGTCGGGATTGCCGATGTAAACGAGGTGGCCCTCGCGGCGGCGGCCGCGACGCTGCCGGCGGGAAGCGCAAGCTATGTCATGGACGTGCGCGACCGCGACGCGTGGCGCAAGACGCTGGAGGCGTTCACGGCCGGCGGCGGGCTCGACGTGCTGCACAACAATGCCGGGATCGGTACCGGTGGCCCGATCGCCACGACCAGCTTCGACGATCTCGACCGGGTGGTGGCGATCAACCTCGTCGGTGTGCTGAACGGCGCGAAGATCGGCCATGCCTATCTCGCGCGGACGCCGGGATCGTGCCTGCTGAACACGGCCTCGGCGTCCGCGATCTACGGTTCCGCGGGTCTGGCGACCTATTCCGCGACCAAGTTCGGGGTGCGCGCGCTGACCGAGGCGCTCGACGGCGAATGGGCGAGGGACGGCATCCGCGTGCGCAGCATCGTACCGAGCTTCATCGAAACGCCGTTGCTCGACGGCGTGGCGAGCGGCAGCAACCGCACCATTCGCGAAACGGTGACGGCGGCGGGGATGGAGTTGACCCCGGTGGAGGCGGTAGCGGAGGCAGCGTGGGCCGCGGTGCACGGCGATGCGGTGCACACCTATGTGGGCAAGACGGCGCGGCGCATGGCGTTCGCAGCACGCTGGATGCCGGGCGCGCTCAGAAATCGCATGCGCCGCTGAAATCCTCCCCGGAACGGGGAGGATTGGGGTGAACCGCTACGATCCTCCCCTGGCAGGGGAGGTGGCGCGCAGCGACGGAGGGGTGGCACCGCCGTCGTCGATACCCCTCCGTCAGCCCAAAGGGCTGCCACCTCCCCTTGCAGGGGAGGAGTAGGGTGCCCTCGGCGCGCCCGCTCCAATCTTCCACGATCGCAGTCGTCACGTCGATGCCGCAGGCCGATACCACGCACTGCGCCGCTGAAATCCTCCCCTGCAAGGGGAGGTGGCGCGGAGCGACGGAGGGGTGACACCGCCGGCGTCGACACCCCTCCATCAGCCCGAGGGGTTGCCACCTCCCCTTGCAG
Source organism: Microvirga sp. SRT01 (assembly GCA_018139225.1). GTDB lineage: Bacteria > Pseudomonadota > Alphaproteobacteria > Sphingomonadales > Sphingomonadaceae > Sphingomonas > Sphingomonas longa. Next base: position 53,264 of record JAGSNX010000003.1, on the reverse strand, counting down.
GGGAGGAGCTTACCTGCGTCGCGTTCGACCCGCCTACTCCTCGACGATCGCGTCGATCGCGGTCGCCATGTCGATGTCTCGGGGGCTGATGCCGCCGGCATCGTGCGTCGTCAGCAGGATGTCGACGCGGTTGTAGACGTTGGTCCATTCCGGGTGGTGGTTCATGCGTTCGGCGATCAGCGCGACCTGCGTCATGAAGCCGAACGCCTCGATGAAGTCGGCGAACACGATCGTGCGGGTGATCGCGTCGCGCCCCTCGTCGAAATCCCATTCCGGCAGGCCGTCCAGCGCATCCGCCCGTTCCGCCTCGCTCAGCGCTTCCACCATGACCCTGTCCTTGCTCCCATCCTGCGGCCGGGACTATGGCGGTCGGCATGGAACGGCAAGCCGCGATCGGAGAAGCACCCGACGCCGCCGCGATCGAGACGATCGCGCGCGCCACGATCGCGCGGCTGCCCGCGGCGTTCGCGGCGCATCTGGGCGATGTCGTGCTGCTGGTCGAGGAGTTCGCCGATGACGAGACGCTGGCCGCGCTCGGCATCGAGCATCCGCTGGACCTGACCGGGCTGTACCACGGGCGCCCGGTGGGCGAGAAATCCTCGATGGAGTCGGGCGCGCTGCCCGACCGCATCCACCTGTACCGGCGCGCGATCCTCGACGAGTGGGTGGAGACGGGCGTGCGGCTCGACGACCTTGTCGCGCACGTCACGATCCACGAGATCGGCCATCATTTCGGCTTGTCCGACGACGACATGCACGCGCTGGAGGATGCCGCAGGACCCGACACGGGCGGCCCCGATACAGGCGGGCCGGATTGACGCTGGTCGTTGATGGTCTGGCGGCGCGGCGTGGCGGGCGGGCGATCTTCGCCGACCTGTCGTTTGCGGTCGATGCGGGCGATGCGCTGATCGTCACCGGCCCCAACGGCGTCGGCAAGTCGACGCTGCTGCGGATTTGTGCGGGGCTGTTGCCGCCGTTCGAGGGCCATGTGACGCGGCCGGACCGTGTCGCCCTGATGGCGGAGGCCGCGGCGCTGGACCCCGACCGCACGCTGGCGCAGGCGCTGGCATTCTGGTCGAAGGTCGATGGCGCCGACGATCCCGACGGGCGCGTCGAGGATGCGCTGGCGGACGTCGATCTCGCCCAACTGGCACGGGTGCCGGTGCGGATGCTGTCCACCGGGCAGCGGCGGCGCGCGGCGATGGCGCGCGTGGTCGCGAGCGGTGCGGAGCTGTGGCTCCTCGACGAACCCGCCAACGGGCTGGACGCGGCGGCGGTCGCGCGGCTGGAGGTGCTGGTGGAGCGGCATGTCGAGCGCGGCGGGTCCGCCGTCGTCGCCACGCACCTGCCGCTGCACCTGCCTGCGACGCAGCGGCTGGTGCTGGAGGGTGGCGCGTGATCGCACTGATCCTCCGCGACATCCGGCGCGGTTACGCCGGTGGCGGCGCGACGCTGGTCGTCATCTTCTTCCTGCTGACCGCGACCCTGTTCCCGTTCGCGATCGGCCCCGATCCGGCGCTGCTCGCGCGGGTCGGCGGCGGCGTCGTCTGGGCGGCGGCGTTGCTGGCGGCGTTGCTGCCCGTGGAGCGACTGGTCGCACCCGATCTGGAGGCGGGCGTGCTGGACCAGATCGCGGTGCGCGGCCGGTCGATGGCGGCGGTCGCGGCGGCGAAGATCGCGGCGCACTGGATCGCGTTCGCGCCGCCGCTGATGCTGGCGGCGGTGGTCGCGGCGGCGTTGCTCGACCTGTCGGCCGAGACGCTGGAGCGGGTCGAGATCGGACTGGCGATCGGTACGCCGGGTCTGGCGGCGCTGGCAGTCGCGACCGCGGCGCTGACCGCATCGTTCCGCGGCGCGGGGGCGCTTGCCGGGCTGGTGATGCTGCCCCTGGCCGTGCCGCTGCTGATTTTCGGCGCGGGGGCGCTGGACGGCGGAGAGGGAGCGTTCAAGCTGTTGGGCGCGGTCAGTCTGTTGCTCGTCGCGGGTGCACCGTTCGTGGCCGGCGCGGCGATGCGGACGGCGATGGAATGATTGATCAGGATTAGGTCCGACGATAGACCCATGTTAATCATGCCGTATGGAAGCAGCGTTCCTCCTCAAGCTGCAATCGGCCGGCCGGCTGAACGACGGTGATCGGGAGCGACTGTCGAAGCTGTGCGACGACATCCGCCCCTTCCACGCCCGCCGGGATATCATTCGCGAGGGTGATCGGCCCGATCACGTGCATGTGATGATCGAAGGCTGGTCGTGCCGGTACAAGATGCTGGCGGACGGAACCCGCCAGATCACCGCATTCCTGGTGCCGGGCGATTTCTGCGATGCGCAGATCACGATCTTCGACGAGATGGATCACAGTATCGGCAGCCTTACCGATTGCCAGGTTGCCTTCGTACCGCGCGCGTTGATCGCGGAACTGACCGAACAGCCGGCGATCGCACGCGCCTTGTGGTGGGCCAGCCTGGTCGACGAAGCCGTGCTGCGCGCGTGGATCGTGAACATGGGCCGGCGCGAGGCTCAGGATAGGATCGCCCATCTGATCTGCGAGCTTCACGCCCGGCTGCGCAACGTCGGGCTGGCACCCGGCAACAGTTTCGAGCTTCCGCTGACGCAGGAGGAACTGAGCGACGCGCTGGGCCTGACCAGCGTGCACGTGAACCGCACGCTGAAACGGCTGCGTGAGGATGGACTGATGACGTTCAGGCGTCAGCAGATCGTCATCACCGACGTGCCCGCCCTGCGCAAGATCGCGGATTTCGACCCGAATTACCTGCACCTGCCGGCGGGGGTCGGCGAGGATTAAGGGGCGAGGATTAAGGGGCGAGGGCTCGCTTCTCCCAACCCTGAAGGTCAGGGAGGGGAGGAGAGAAGATCGACCTATCCGGCATCACCCGTGCTCCCGCGAAGGCGGGAGCCCAGCCCCTGGGTCCCCGCGCTCGCGGGGATACACGCTGGTCCATGTCGCCAGCGGATACATACCGGACGTGTTCTGAGTCGACGACTCGTCCGACGACGCTTCCTGTGTAACCGATGAGGTCGTCCATCCAGCCTGAGACGGCCAGCCGACACGAAACTACCGGCTCCAGCGCGCCCAGATCGCGGTTGGGAGGACCAATCCGCGCGCTTCCTCGCGGACGCCGAGTTCGCCGGCCTCGACCGTGCCCGGCAGGTCCTTGAACACCTGCGCCAGCATCTCGCCGATCGCCAGCGCCGACATCCGCACCGCGTAGACGGTCAGGAACAGGAAGCGCGAGTTCTCGTCCAGCAAGCGCCGACAATCGGCGATCAGGCGCGGCAAATCCTCTTCCAGGCGCCAGATCTCCCCCTCCGGCCCGCGCCCGTATTTCGGGGGATCGAGCAGGATGCCGTCATAGCGCCGCCCGCGCCGCACTTCGCGCGCGACGAACTTGGCGGCGTCGTCGATCAGCCAGCGGACCGGCGCATCGTTCAGCCCGGACAGCGCGGCATTGCCGCGTGCCGCCTCGACCGACTTCTTCGACGCATCGACATGCACCATCTTCGCGCCGTTCGCCGCCATCGCCAGCGTTCCGACGCCGGTATAACCGAACAGGTTCATGCATTCGGGCGCGTCGAGGCCCGCCGTCCGCTCCCGCATCCAGCTCCACACCGGGGCCATGTCGGGAAAGAAACCGAGGTGGCGGAACGGCGTCGTCTGGGCGGTGAAGGACACATTGTCCCAACGCAGCTTCCACCCGTCGCGCGGGACCGGCTCGGTGAAGGCCCAGCGGCCGCCGCCCTCCTCGTCGGAGCCGGGCACGAACTCCGCCGCGGCATGCCAGTCGTCACCCGCGGGGGCCCACATCGCCTGCGGCTCCGGCCGGACGAAGCGGAACCGGCCGTACCGCTCCAGCTTCTTGCCATGTCCTGAATCGATCAGGCCGTAATCGGCCCAGGGTTCGCCGATCAGCGTGTCGAGCTTCATACGAGAGTCGGCGTGGCATGCTCCGCGACATAGCCGCCGATCGCGGCAAGGGTCGCGGGCAGGGTGACGCAGCGCTCCTCGCGCTCGAACAGGTCGCCGACCCGGCCGGGCAGTGCGGGGCGGACCCCGGTCGCACGCTCCACGGCGTCCCCGAACTTGGCGGGGTGCGCGGTCGCGAGCGTCACGACGGGTGCATCGACCTCCAGACGCTGGGCGGCGGCAAGTGCGATCGCGGTGTGCGGGTCGAGGACGTGGCCGGTGCGATCGTGCGTGCGCCGCATCGCCAGCGCCATATCGTCGCCGTCTACCCGCGCGCTGGTGAACAGCCCTGACGCGCCCTCCCGCTGGGCATTGGTCAGGCGCAGGCTGCCGCTCGTGTCGAAGCCGCGCATCTGCGCCGCCAGCGCCGCGCCGTCACGGTCGCCGAGGTCGAACAGCAGCCGCTCGAAATTGGACGACACCTGGATGTCCATCGACGGGGTCGCGGTCTGCTGCACCGTCCCCTTCGAATAGTCGCCCGCGGACAGCGCGCGGTGGAGGATGTCGTTGACGTTGGTCGCGACGACCAGCTTGGCGACCGGCAGCCCCATGCGCGCCGCGACATAGCCCGCGAACACGTCGCCGAAATTGCCGGTCGGCACGGAGAAGGCAACCGCCCGCTCCGGCGCGCCGAGCCGGACCGCGGCGTAGAAATAATAGACCACCTGCGCCATCAACCGCGCCCAGTTGATCGAATTCACTGCCGACAGGGTAAAGCGGCCCGACAGCGCCGGATCGGCGAACATCGCCTTCACCAGCGCCTGCGCCTGATCGAAATCGCCCTCGATCGCAATGTTGTGGACGTTGGGCGACAGCACCGTCGTCATCTGCCGCCGCTGCACGTCCGACACGCGACCGAGCGGGTGCAGCATGAAGATGTCGATGCCCGCGCGGCCGGCAACGGCGTCGATCGCCGCCGACCCGGTATCGCCGCTGGTCGCGCCGATGATCGTCAGCCGCTGGTCGGTGCCGGTCAGGAACCGCTCGAACAACAGGCCGAGCAGCTGGAGCGCGACATCCTTGAACGCCAGCGTCGGCCCGTGGAACAGCTCCAGCAGCCACTGGTCGTGGCCGAGCTGCACCAGCGGCGTCACGGCGGCGTGGCTGAACCGGCCATAGGCGGTCTCGCACAAAGCGAGCAGTTCATCGGAGGTCAGCGAGTCGCCGACGAACGGCGTCATGATGCGGGCGGCGGTCTGCGCGTAGGACAGCCCGGCAAGGTTCGCGATCTCCCCCGCCGACAGCGTCGGCCACGTCTCGGGCACATAGAGTCCGCCATCGGAGGCAAGGCCCGCGAGCGTCGCGCCGCGGAAATCGAGGACGGGCGCGGAGCCGCGCGTGCTGACGTAACGCATGGCGGCCCCGACTAACGACTGCGCCGCCGCATCGCCAGCACATAGATGATCGCGGCGACGCCGGCGAAGAAGAACCACTGCACGCCGTACGCCAGATGGTTGTTCGGGACCGAGTCGAGATCGGGCGCGGCATTGGCTTGCAGCCCGTCGGGTGGCGTCGCGGCGACGAGCATCATCGCCTGCGGACGATGATCGAACAGCGACCCGATCAGCGATCGGCCGTCGGGCGCATGGCTGATATAGCCGGCGACCGGCCCACCGCCCCAGACCGGCTTCGCTTTGGGGTCGCGCGTGGTGCCGAGCTGGACGATCAGGCCGGACCCGCAGGTGGCGATGGCGCGAAAGCCCGATGCGCCGGCCCCCGCCAGCCTGACCGCCACTGGAGATGTGCAGGTCGCCGACGTGCGGCGGAACAGCAGCGACTCGTCGGGCGCGGTCGGGAAGGGGATCGCAGGCTTCACGGGGTTGCCCGCAAGCTGCTGGAGAAACGCCAGCTTCTGCGGCCGGCGGTCGAGCAATTGCCACAGGCCCAGCCCGATCATCGCCGCGATGGCGAGGACGACGATGGTGGTCGCGACGACGGGGAAGCGCTTCATTCCCGGATCCGCCCTTCCTGCGCCGCGTTCCGGTACTCGGCCGCGAGCAGCATCGCCTTGGCGATTCGGAGCGAGCCGATCGTCGTCGCGATCATGAACGGTATCCAGATCAGGACGTGCACCCACCAGGGCGGATCGAGCGCGAGTTGCAGCCAGATCGCCAGCCCGACGACCAGCGCACCGAGGATGAGCGTGAGGAACGCGGCCGGCCCGTCGCCGACATTGAAGGAGCCGATATCGAGCCCGCAGCGCGGGCAGCGTCCGACGAAGCGGAGGAGGCCGGCATAGAGTCCGGGAGAACCACAGCGCGGGCAGAGGCCCTTCAGGCCGGCCTGCACCAGTGTCGGTGCGGTATCGGCTGATGCAGGATCGCCGGCCCCGGTCGGACCGCGGCCGGGGAAACCGGGCGCAGGATCGCTCATCGCGCGGCCTGCGCCCGTAGAAGTGTCACCCGCCGTGGACCGGCGCGCCCCAGCCACCCCAGACGTAGACGGTGACGAACAGGAACAGCCACACCACGTCGACGAAGTGCCAGTACCACGCCGCCGCCTCGAAGCCGAAATGCTGCTTCGGCGTGAAGTCGCCCTTGTACGCGCGAATCAGGCAGACGAGCAGGAAGATCGTGCCGACCAGCACGTGGAACCCGTGGAACCCGGTCGCCATGAAGAACGCCGCGCCGTAGTTGATGCCCTTGAACGGGAACGGCGCGTGCATGTACTCGTACGCCTGGATCGACGTGAACAGCGCGCCCAGCAGCACCGTCAGCCACAGACCCTTCAGCACGCCGTCACGGTCGCCGACGCCCAGCGCACCCCAAAGGCCGCGCTTCTCGCCGCCGCGCTGGTTATGGATCAGCGCGTGGTGCGCCCAGGTCACGGTCGTGCCCGATGCCAGCAGGATCAGCGTGTTGAGCAGCGGCAGCTCGAACGCGTTGATGACTTCCAAGCCCTTGGGCGGCCACGTCGCGGCGACCGCGGTGGCACCCTCGGCGGCGCGTTCGACCTGACCGTCGACGATGCTCATCGCGGTCGGGAAGAGCGAGAAGTCGAAGAACGCCCAGAACCAGCCGACGAAGAACATGACTTCCGAGGCGATGAACAGGATCATGCCATAGCGGAAATGCAGCTGGACGACGGGAGTATGGTCGCCGGCATGCGCCTCGCGGATCACCTGCGCCCACCAGCTGTACATGCCGAACAGCACCGCCGCGAAGCCGATCAGGAAAATCCAGCCGCCGCCGGCGTAATCATGCATGTACATGATGCCGCCCGATGCCATCACCAACGCCGCCATCGACGTGTAGAAGGGCATGATGCTGGGTGGCAGGATGTGGTAGTCGTGGTTCTTGGCGCCGGCCATCGTCGCTTCCCTGTTGGCTTTTCCGGTCCGCTCTAGCTGGTGGGAGCCGCCGAATCCACCGGGTAAAACGTGTACGACAGCGTGATCGTTTCGATGTCCGCGGCGTCGGGGTCCTTCAGCATCTTCGGATCGACGTAGAAGATGACCGGCATGCGCGCCGTCTCACCCGGTTTCAGCGTCTGCTGCGTGAAGCAGAAGCACTGGATCTTGGTGAAATACTTGCCCGCCTGCGCCGGTGTGACGTTGAACGTCGCGGTGCCGGTGATGGGCTTGTCCGACGTGTTCGTCGCGGTGAAGAACGCCATGTCGCGCGCGCCGACCGCGACGGTATCGGACGTGTTTTCCGGCCGGAACTTCCACGGCAGCTTGGGGCTGACGTTCGCATCGAAATCGACGCGCACCATCCGCTCGGTCGCGCCGGGGGCCTGTTGCCCGCGCTGGGTCGTGCCGTTCAGGCCGGTGACCTGACAGAACATGCGATACAGCGGGATGCTGGCCCAGGCGAGGCCGGTCATGAAACAGATGCCCAGCACCGCCAGCACCGCCGTGCGCGTGGTGCGGCCTTTCACGGCAGGGTTGCTCGCCGGACGATCGGTCAATGCGATGCCCCCATGCCCATCTGAATCTTGGCGATCGAGATCGCGAAGGTCAGCAGCACCAATGCGCCGAGCAGCAGCGCCATGACGAGCGCGCGGCTCTTCTGCCGCTTGCGGATCAGGTCTTGTTCTTCCGGAGTCATGCCAGCACCCACCGATCGGCGACGAGCGCGCCGAAGATCACGAAAAGATAGAGGATCGAATAGCTGAACAGCCGCTTCTCCGGCTTCATCGCATCGCCCTCGACCTGACGGCGGGTCGCGACCAGCACCGCCAGCAGCGCGAAGATGCCGGTCAGCACGATCGACGCCACGCCGTAGATGGGGCCGGTCAGCCCCAGCGGCCAGGGGGCGATCGCCGCGACCGCCATCGGGATCGTGTAGAGGCCGATCTGCACCCGCGTCGCACGCTCGCCCGCCACGACGGGCAGCATCGGCACACCGGCATTGGCGTAATCCGTCTTCACGAACAGCGCGAGCGCCCAGAAATGCGGCGGCGTCCACAGGAACACCAGCATGAACAGCAGCACCGGCAGCAGCGCGACCTGACCGGTCGCCGCGGCCCAGCCGATCAGCGGCGGAAACGCGCCCGCCGCGCCGCCGATGACGATGTTCTGCGGCGTCCGCCGCTTCAGCCACACGGTATAGACGAGGACGTAGAACAGGATCGACACGGTCAGGATCGCAGCGGCGGCGATATTGACCGCCAAGCCCATCAGGATCACCGAAAACACCGATAGCCCGACGCCGAAGTGCAAAGCGGCCTGACGATCCATCCGGCCGGCGGGCAGCGGCCGCTTCTGCGTGCGGCGCATGACGGCGTCGATGTCCGCCTCGTACCACTGGTTCAGCGCGCCCGCCGCGCCCGCGCCGAGCGCGATGCACAGGATTGCGGTGAAGCCGATCACGGGGTGGATGCCGACCGGTGCGGCCAGCATGCCGCACAGCCCGGTGAACACGACGAGCGTCATCACCCTGGGCTTCGTCAACGCCAGGAAATCACGCCAGTCGGCGGGCGGCAGCAGGGGGGTCGCGGTGGTCATGGGATGAAGCGAGCCTATACGCTTCGCGGAGCCGGGAAGAAAGCGCCGCTGACAGGCTGTCACAAAAGTGACAAAGGCGTCATCATGCGATCGTTTCTGCTATCAGCCGCCGCCTATCTGTCCCTCGCTGCACCTGCCGTGGCGCAGACGACCAACGACGAACAATTCTGGTTGAACGCCACCGTCATGGGCGCGGTCGGCGGCGACCTCGTGTATTTCGCGGAGGTGCAGCCCCGCATCGGCGACGGCGTGTCGCGGCTCGACCAGCTGTTGCTGCGGCCGGCGATCGGCTGGCGGATCAGCCCACAGGTGACCGTCTATCAGGGCTATGCCCATGTCGTTTCGCCGGTGGAGGGCGGCAAGGACCGCAACGAGGAACGCAGTTTCCAACAGATCAGCTGGACGTTGCCGGCGTCGCGCCGCGGCGAGATCCAGTCGCGGACCCGGCTGGAACAGCGCTGGCGCTCGGACGGTCGCGACGTCGGCCACCGCCTGCGTGAGATGATCCGCGGCGAATATGCGTTTGCCGAATCGGGCAGGGGCGTCCGCGCGCTCGGGTCGGCGGAGGCGTTCGTCGCGTTGAACGACACCGATTGGGGCGCGCGCGGCGGCTTCGATCAGTTCCGCACCTTCGCCGGGGTCGAGGTGCCGCTGACGGGACGATCGACGATCGAGGCGGGCTATCTGAACCAGGCGATCAACCAGCCCGCCGGCCGGACGCGCATGAACCACGTGCTGTCGTTGGCGGTGTTCTTTCGCCACTGACCCGTACCGGCGGCACGCGTACCGCCGATAACAAGGTCAGACGAAGCCCAGATTCCATGTCGACGGATTGTAGTTGCCGATGTTCGGCAGGACGGTGCGCAGGTCGCTGGTGCCCACGCCGAACCATGTCGCCAGCGTCGCGGCATACTGATCGACCGAGATCGTCGGCACCAGTCGCCCCTGACCGATGTCGTCGGCGGTGTTGTTCCCGACCTCGGGCGGGGTGCCGTAGAAGCGCTGTCCCTTCACCGCGCCGCCGACGACGAAATGGTGGCTGCCCCAGCCATGATCGGACCCGTCGTCGTTCGATTGCAGCGTGCGGCCGAAATCGGAGGCGGTGAAGCTGGTCACCTGATCCGCGACGCCCAGCGCGACGGTGGTGTCGTGGAACGCCTTCAGCGCATCCGACACCCGGCCCATCTGCTGGGGCAGCAGCGTCGCCAGATTGTCGTGCATGTCGAATCCGCCGAGGCTGACGAAGAACACCTGTCGCCGCGCGCCCAACGCCTGCGAGACGGAGATAAGCCGCGCCACCATCTTCAGCTGATCGGCCAGTTGATTGCCGGACGGGAACAGCTTGAACGAGGCGGCCGGCGCACCGGACAATGCGGAGGATACCTGCGAATAGGTCTCCAGCGCGCGTTTGGAGATCTTGGCATGTTCGCTCGCCAGCAGGCCCGACGTGTTGCCGGTCATCAGCGTGCGCAGCGTCGCTGCGGCGGCGGACGATCCGTACATCGTCGTCGCGTTGTTGAGCAGCGGGATCGGCCCGCCGGTACCGATGCTGTACTGCATCGCCGATTGGCCGGTCAGGTAGACGGCATTGCCGCTGGTGTTGATGCAGGTCAGCGTCGCGGCGCCATTGCCCGACTGGAACAGGTCGCCCATCCGGCCACCCCAGCCGCTGGTCGCGCCTTCGGGGTTGGATGCCTGGAAATAGCTCTGCTGGTCGTTGTGGCTGAACAGCTTGGGCGGCAGCTTGACGCTGTTGGCGAAATACTGGGCGCGCGTCGTCGGCTGGACGAGCGTGCCGACGTTGAGCACCGCCGCGGCCTTGCCCGCGGCGAACAGCTGCCCGAGGCCGCTCATATTGGCGCCGAGCGCGTAGCGGCGACCGCCGTCGAGCGAAACCGTCGGGGACAATGCGCTCGCCGCCAGCGAGTCGCGGGTCAGCGCGATGTTCGATCGCGCCGCGAGATAGGCGGCGTAGCTCGCCTCGTCATAGGGGACCAGGGTGTTGGCGTAATCCATGCCACCGTGCAGGAAGACGCAGACCAGCGCCTTGTAATCGCTGGTGGTCGCCGCCGCCGCCTCGCCGATCGCGGCCAGGCTGGTGACGAACGGCGCGGCGACGCCGGCCATGCCCAGGGCGGCACCGCGGCGCAGGAAGGCGCGACGCGATGCATCGTGTTCGAACGAGCTCATTTGACCACCATGAATTCGGGGGAAGCCAGCGTCAGCATCAGCGCGATGCCGACCCGATTGACCGCAGCGTTGGTGGCCGTCGCCGGTATGCTGTCGATGGCGTCACGGATCGCGGTCTGCGTCGCCGCGGTCAGCTGACCGGCGGCTAGCACGAGGTTGAGTTCGGTGACCAGCACGGCGCTGTCGCCCGCCAGCGACTGGAGCGCGGTATAGTCGGCCTTCGTGTCGCCGATGCCGTTGGCCACCAGCGTGTACATGAAATTGACGTAGGCGATGACCGACTGTTCGTTGGTGATCTGGAATTCCGGCGCGACGAGGCCCGCGGCGGCGATCGGCGTGCCCGCCGGCGAATAGCCGGGCCGGAAGAAGTTGAAGACCGTCGGACTGCGCCCCATCCCCTGTCCAAGCCGGGTCGAGGGATTGGAGGTGTCGCCGATCGCCCACGCGTTCGATGGCGACGTGACGTTGCACAGCCGCGCCCAGGCCGTCAGCCGCATGACGGGCTCCCGCAGCTTGCCCGCGCCGGGGCTGGCGAGCGCATCTTCCGACCGGGCTTCCGCATCCAGCAAAATCGCCCTGATCACCGCCTTCATGTCGCCACGCACGCCCGCGCCGTTGTCGGCGAAGACCGCGGCGACCCGGCCGACATAGGCGGGGCTGGGGTTGGAGGTGACCAGCCGCTGGATCAGCTGACGGCCGATGAACGGCGGCACGTTGGGATGCGCGAAGATGGTGTCCAGGGCGATCTTGATTCCCGTCATTCCGTCGCTGCCAGCGATCATGACGCCGAGCACCTTGGAGGGACCGGCTTCATGGAAGGTGTTGTTCATCACCATCGGCAGCTTATGATATTCGGGGTTGGTCACATCGCTGATCGCGGGCACCAGTCCGGTGAACACGCGCGCAAGCTGCGTCACGTCGTCCTGCGTGTAGGTGTCGATCGGCTGTCCGTTCGCCAGCTTCGGGGTGCCGTCCATGTTGAGTTGATACGGCCCGAGTGCGAACAGCTGCATCAATTCGCGGGCGTAGTTCTCGTCCGGCTGCGCCCCTGTTCGGGGGTTCGCCTTGCGATTGTTCATGAACGTCAGGAATGAGCCCATCGCGGAGTTCGTCGTGATCGCGTTCAGGATATCGCGATAATTGCCGAAAGCGTTATCGAGCAGCACGTCGATATACGCCGCCGTTGCGAATTGCCGGAAATGAAGAATGGAGACGCCGACCACGAGAAAGTCGAGCAGGGCCATGCCGACGCGCTGGCGCAACTGATCCGGCTCGACGATCAACTGCCGCCAGATGGTGGCGTCGAATCCGGCATCGGTGTAGATGTTGCCGGCAACGTTGTAGCCGTTGGCGATCAGCCAGTCGTAATGGCTGATTGCGCGCTTCATCGCGAACTGGTCGTCGATCCATCCTTCGTAACGGCGGGCGATCACCGCATCGATCTGGGTCCGGGTCGCGCCCATGGTGGTCTGGGCCAGGAAGCGGCTGGCCTGCACGGCGGTGATCGTTGCGGGCACGACGACGACCGGCGCGGTCTCCGGCGTCGAGGGGGTGGTGCCGGTGCCGGTGCCGGTGCCGCCGCCGTCCGTCCCGGTACCGCCACCGATGACCCCCCCGCCGATCACGCCGCCGCCGACAATGACACCGCCGCCGACCACGCCGCCGCCGGACGCGCCACCGGTTGGATCGGTGGCGCCCGTGGTGCCACCCGTGGTTCCGCTGCCACCGGTCGTGGTGCCGCCAGTCGTGCCGCCGCTCGTCGTCCCTCCAGTGGTACCGCTGCCGGTGCTTCCGCCAGTCGTACCGCCCGTTGTCGTGCCACCGGTCGTCGTACCGCCCGTCGTGGTACCGCCAGTCGTAGTACTACCTGTCGTCGGGGCGGTGCCGCCCGCCGCTGCGCCGCCACCCCCGCTACCGCAGGCAGCGAGCGACAGCGCGGCGGGCGCGGCGACGCCCAGCTTGGCGGACGTCATGATCGAGCTCGCCGCGCCGACGTCGGCAGGCGCGCCGATAGGGTCCGACGCCAGCGGCGTCGGTGCAGCAATGTCCAGCATTTGGATCGTCCCGTGTGGTGCCAGGCAGACCTGAGTCCGGCCTTGGCGTCGCAAGGACGCTTTAACCCTAAGGGCCGTTAAATCCGGGTAAAGCGCGGTAAGAATCCGCCGCTGTCCGGCTGACCATCTCACAACGAAAAACGCCCCGGAGTTTCCTCCGGGGCGTTTTCGCGTGCTCGTCGATGAGTGGGATCAGTGATCCTTGCCCGAGTCGATGACGGGCAGCGTCTCGAACTGGTGGAACGGCGGCGGGCTGGACAGCGTCCATTCCAGCGTCGTCGCACCCTCGCCCCAGGGATTGTCGGGAGCCTTCTTGCCCGCCAGCAACGAGTAGACGAGGTTGACGAAGAAGATCGCCATGCCTGCAGCCATGATCATGTAGCCGACAGACGCGACCGTGTTCCAGTGCGCGTAGGCGTCCGGATAATCCGGATAGCGGCGCGGCATGCCCTGAAGGCCCAGGAAGTGCATCGGGAAGAACATGACGTTCACGCCGACGAAGAACACCCAGAAATGCAGCTGGCCGAGCAGCTCGCTGTACATCCGGCCCGACATCTTCGGGAACCAGTAGTAGAAGCCCGCGAACAGCGAGAACACCGCACCCAGCGACAGCACGTAGTGGAAGTGGGCGACGACGTAGTAGGTGTCCTGCATATAGTCGTCGATGCCGCCATTGGCGAGCACGACGCCGGTGACGCCGCCGACGGTGAACATGAAGATGAAGCCGATCGCCCAGACCATCGGCGTCGGGAAGCGCATCGAGCCACCCCACATCGTCGCGATCCACGAGAAGATCTTGATGCCGGTCGGCACCGCGATCACCATCGTCGCGGCAGTGAAGTACATCTTGGTATTCACCGACAGGCCGGTGGTGAACATGTGGTGTGCCCACACGACGAAGCCGACGACGCCGATCGCGACCATGGCATAGGCCATGCCGAGATAGCCGAAGACGGGCTTGCGGCTGAACGTCGCGATGATCTGGCTGACGATGCCGAAGCCCGGGAGGATCATGATGTACACTTCGGGGTGGCCGAAGAACCAGAACAGATGCTGGTACAGCACCGGATCGCCACCACCGGCGGGATCGAAGAAGGTGGTGCCGAAATTACGGTCGGTCAGCAGCATCGTGATCGCCGCGGCAAGGACCGGGAGAGCCAGCAGCAGCAGGAACGCAGTGACCAGCATCGACCACACGAACAGCGGCATCTTGTGCAGGGTCATGCCCGGCGCACGCATGTTGAAGATCGTGGTGATGAAGTTGATCGCGCCGAGGATCGACGACGCACCCGCAAGGTGGAGCGACAGGATCGCCATGTCCGTCGACGGTCCGGGCTCGCCATAGGTCGATAGCGGCGCGTACAGCGTCCAGCCATTGCCCGCGCCACCGAAGAAGGGCGAAGCCAGCAGCAGCGTGAAGGACGGGATCAGCAGCCAGAAGCTGATGTTGTTCATCCGCGGGAACGCCATGTCCGGCGCACCGATCATGATCGGCACAAACCAGTTCCCGAACCCGCCGACCATTGCCGGCATGACCATGAAGAACACCATGATCAGGCCGTGCGCGGTGATCAGCACGTTCCACAGGTGGAGCGACTGGTCGAGGCTCTGCGGACCGCCGTGGAGCAACGATGCCCAGCTGCCCAGATACTGGATGCCGGGATGCGCCAGTTCGGCGCGCATCAGGCCGGAGATCGACCCGCCGATGATTCCCGCGACGATCGCGAAGATCAGGTACAGCGTGCCGATGTCCTTGTGATTGGTGGACATGAACCACCGGGCGAAGAAGCCCGGCTTGTGATCGGCATCGTGATGATGCTCGTGCGCGTCATGAGCGACGAACCCCGAACCAAGGGGGCCGGACGGGTGGAGGGCGGTGTCTGTCATCTTACTGTCCAGCGTTGCCGGTGGCGGGGTTGTTGGTCGCGCCCTGCGGCGCGGTCGGAGCCGCGACGGTGGCGTTTTCGGTGGGGCCGGTCGCCGCGTCGGTCGCCTCGGTGGCGGCCTTGTCGGCGGCGGAGCCGACGGCGCCCGGTTGCGGGATCACGGCCGAGGACGGAGCCTTGCTGCCGGGCATCGTGCCGCCCTTGGCGCGGACCCAGGCGGCGAACTGCGCCGGCGGAACCGCTTCGACGGCGATCGGCATGTACGCGTGACGCGCGCCGCACAGTTCGGAACACTGGCCGAAATACAGGCCCGGACGATCGATCGTGAAGCTCGTCTCGTTCAGGCGGCCCGGAATCGCGTCAAGCTTGATCCAGAAGGCGGGCACGGCCCAGCTGTGGATCACGTCGTTGGCGGTGGTGATGAGCCGGATCGGCACGCCGACCGGCAGGACGATGCGGTTGTCGGCGGCGAGCAGGCGGGGGCCGTCCGCGTCGGTGCGGAAGCGCTGGCCGGCCGAAACCTCGTTCTTTTCCTTCAGCAGGTTGGCAGTGACTTCGAAGCCGCCATTGTCCGGATACTGATAGGTCCAGTACCACTGGTTGCCGATCGCCTTCAGCGTCACCGCGCCCGCGGGGGCCGGCTTGAACTGCGCCTGGAGCAGGCCGATCGAAGGCAGCGCGATCAGCACCAGGATCGCGACCGGCAGCAGCGTCCAGATGATCTCGATCGCAGTGTTGTGCGACGTCTTGGAGGGGATCGGGTTCCGGCTGGCGCGGTAGCGGATCATCACCCAGATCAGCAGCGCGAGAACGAACAGCGAGATGATCGTGATAACGGGGAACAGGATGATGTTGTGCATCCAGTGCGCGAACTCACCGTTGCGCGTCACCTGCGGCTGAAGGCCGAACAGGCCGTTCGTCGGCTGGCCGATCCCCGCCTGCGGCAGCGCGCCGGGAGCGCCGTCGACCGCGAGCAGCGGGCTTTCCGGAGCGGCCGGCGGCGTCGCGGCGGCGGTAGTCGGCGCGGTGTTCGACACACCGGCCGGGGCGGCGGCACCCTGCGGTGCCGGCGCCGGAGCGTTCGCCACCTGCGGCGCGGGGGCGGCGTGCGCGGCGACGGTGCCGAGGCTCGCCCCAAGGCCGGCCAGGGCGAGCCCCGCCGCCATCGCGATCTGCTTGAACCCCAAGATACCCATCGTCTGTCGTTACCCCGTTGGTCGATGACCCGCCGCGGCGGGTGTCACGTTCTGGACCGTCCCGGATGCCCGGAAAGCGGCGGAATCCGGGCACAAGATGCCCGTTTGGGCATGGCCTATACGCCGGGGGTGGGTCCGCCTCAAGCGGCACGGCGTGTAATTTACCCGCCGACGGTGCGCGGCAGTGCTTTACATTGCCTATCGCCGGGGCGCGGCCTATCTCCGCCACACGATCCGCAGCCCGAAAACCAGCCCGAAAAGAGCCGCCATGACCGACGACGATGTCCTCGCCGAATTCCGCGCGGCCGACGCGCTGCTGGAAGGGCATTTCATCCTGTCGTCGGGGCTGCGCAGTTCACGCTACCTGCAATGCGCGCGCGTGCTGATGGACCCGCGCCGCGGTGCACGGCTGGCGGAGGCGCTCGTGGCGCGCATCCCCGATGCGGTGCGGTCGCAGATCGCGGCGGTGGTGTCGCCGGCGATGGGCGGCGTGATCGTCGGGCACGAAGTGGGGCGCGCGCTGGGCGTCGAGGCCATGTTCCTGGAGCGGCCGGAGGGAACCTTCGGCCTGCGCCGCGGCTTCCGGCTCGATCCCGGCCAGAAGGTGTTGATGGTGGAGGACGTGGTGACGACCGGCCTCAGTTCGCGCGAGGCGATCGCGTCGATCGCGGCGGCGGGCGGCGAGGCGATCGCCGCCGCCGCGCTGGTCGACCGGTCGAGCGGCAGCGCCGATCTCGGCGTCCCCTTCTACTCGCTGATCCGGCTGGAGGTGCCGACCTATTTCCCCGATGCGCTGCCGCCCGAACTGGCCGCGATTCCCGCGATCAAGCCCGGCAGCCGGGCGGCGGCATGAGGGCGCTGCTGGCCCTTGCGATGCTGGCGCTGGCAGGCCCTGCTGTGGCGCAAGGCGAACAGCAGGCGCAGGCGCTGGCGCGCGCCGATGCGGCATTGCGAATGCGAGTCGAGGCGGCGTTACAGAACGCGGGCTTCGCGGGCGTCTATTCGGTCTATCAGGGTCCGCGCCGGATCGCGGGCGGAGGCATCGGCCAGCCGGTGAAGGACCAGCCGGGCGCCTTCACCTACGAATCGGTGTGGCCGTGGGCGTCGGTGACGAAGCAGGTCGTGGCGACGCTGGCGATGCAGGAAGTCGACGCGGGGCGGCTGGCGCTCGACGTGCCGGCGAGCCGCTATCTGCCGTCGCTGGGGGCGAACGCGCCGACGCTGCGGCAATTGCTTCAGCATCGCGCCGGGCTGCGTAATCCCGACGACAGCACCAAGGACGCGGGCGGCGAGCCGTCCTTCTATACGAATGGCGAGACGGGGCTCGGCTGGTGCGTGAAGGGGCGGACGACAGCGGGCGGCCAGTGGCGCTACAACAACTGCGATTACATCGTCGTCAGCGCGCTGCTGGAGCGGACCACGCGGCTGGCGCTGCCGGACCTGTTCCAGCAGCGGATCGCCGGGCCGCTGGGGCTGGCGACGCATTTCGTGACACCTGAGCCCGCGACGGTGGACGAGCGCTGGACCGGCGGACCCGATGCGACCGAGCGGGCGACGCTGTTACGGTACGGCGCGGCGGGTGGGCTGGTCGGCACCGCGGCGGACATGGCCGGGTTCGATCGCGCGCTGCTGTCGGGTGAGTTGCTGAGCCAACCGGCGCTCGACGCGATGTGGGCGGGTGACGCCAAGCTGGGTTACATGGCGTTGGGCCAATGGGTGTTCACCGCGCCGCTGAAGGGCTGTGCCTCGCCCGTACGGATCGTCGAACGGCGGGGTGGGATCGGCCGGTTCCAAGTGCGGAATGTCGTGCTGCCGGACAAGCGCATCGTCATCGCGCTGATGACCAATCGCGGCGATTATGATTTCGGCGAGATCTGGCAAGGCAAGGGGCCGAGCTATTCGATCCTGTCCGCGGCGGCCTGCGCATGACCGGGTTCCTGCGTCTCGGCGTCAATATCGACCATGTCGCGACGGTCCGGAACGCGCGTGGGGCGGGCTATCCCGATCCGGTGCGGGCGGCGTTGCTGGCGGCGGAGGCGGGAGCCGACGGCATCACCGCGCACCTGCGCGAGGATCGTCGCCACATCACCGACGACGACATCGCCCGGCTGGCGGCAGAGCTGACGATTCCGCTGAATCTGGAAATGGCGGCGACCGACGAGATGCTGGCCATCGCGCTTCGTCACCGGCCGCATGCCGCCTGCATCGTGCCGGAAAAGCGCGAGGAAGTGACGACCGAAGGCGGACTGGACGCGGCCGGCCAGTTCGCGCGGCTGGAACCGCTGGTCGGGCAGCTTCGGGATGCCGGCATCCGCGTGTCGCTGTTCATCGAACCCGACGCGCGGCAGATCGATGCGGCGATCCGGCTGGGGGCGCCGGTCGTGGAGCTGCACACCGGTCGCTATGCCGAACTGGACGGAGAGGCACGGACGGAGGAACTGCGGCGCCTGTCCGATGCGGCGGCGCTGGCGGCGAAGAACGGGATCGAGGTCCATGCCGGCCACGGACTGACGTTCGACAATGTCGGTCCCATCGCGGCGATCCCGCAGGTGCGGGAGCTGAACATCGGCCATTTCCTGATCGGCGAGGCGCTGTTCGTGGGGCTGGACGATGCGGTTCGACGGATGCGCGACGCGATGGATGTGGCGCGTGGATAAGGCTCGTCCGACCGGCGAGGGTGTGACCGTGGCCGGACACCGGCTTCGGGAAAACGCTGTCGTTCGCGCGGTCGGGACGGCACGATGATTGTCGGTCTCGGCTCCGACCTCTGCAATATCGAGCGTATCGCCCACTCGATCGAGCGGTTCGGGGAACGGTTCGAGGCGCGGGTGTTCACCGATGTGGAGCGGGCGAAGGCGGCGCGGCGGCCGTTCACCAAGGCGGGCACGCTGGCGAAGCGGTTCGCGGCGAAGGAGGCGTTCTCCAAGGCGGTCGGCACCGGTTTCAAACGCGGCGTGTTCATGAAGGACATCGGCGTCATCAACGCACCGTCCGGCGCGCCGACGCTGGCGCTGTCGGGCGGCGCGCAGGCGGCACTTGACGCGCTGGTCCCGCATGGCATGGCCGCGCGAGTGCATCTGACCCTGACCGACGACCACCCCTGGGCACAGGCTTTCGTGGTGATCGAGGCGATCCCCCAATCGGACGCGAGCGAATGAAGGAAGCGACGTTGAACGAGGCTCCGGTCGTCAAGGACGAGGGCGACGCCAAGTCCCCGCCCGCCAAGAAGGTCGGCACCGACTGGTGGAGCGAGATCAAGGGCATCTTCTGGCTGATCGTGATCGTGCTGGGATTCCACAGCTTCGTCGCCAAGCCCTTCTACATCCCCTCCGAATCGATGTTGCCGGGGTTGCAGGTCGGCGACCGGCTGGTCGTATCAAAATTCGCCTATGGCTGGTCGTTCGTGTCGCCGACAATTCCGAACCCCGTCGCGATCTTCAAGGGGCTGGTGCTGCGGGAGCCCGTGGACAGCTGGAGCGCGCAACTGCCGTTCATCAAGGGGCGGCTGCTGGGATCGCTGCCGACGCGCGGCGATGTGGTCATCGTAACGCCGCCGGGCACGCGCAACGATTACATCAAGCGCGTCATCGGCCTGCCCGGCGACACGCTGGAAGTGCGCGAGGGCACCGTGATCCTGAACGGCACGCCGGTGAAGCGCGGCACGGTGCACGACACGCTGATCCCGGTCGACACCAACAGCCCGTGCCGCGAGTCGGATTACCCGGGCGCACGCGAGACGCTGCCGGACGGCGGGGCGGTGTGTCGCCTGCCGACGGTCACCGAGACGCTGCCGAACGGTCGCCATTACGAAACGATCGAGCTCGGCTACAGTCCGGGCGACAATTACGGACCGATCAAAATCCCGCAGGGTCGCGTGTTCCTGATGGGCGACAACCGCGACCGATCGGCGGACAGCCGCTTCCCGCTCGCCGATCTCGGGTTGGGCGGACCGGTCCCGTACGAGAATCTGGGCGGGCGCGCGGAGTTCGTCACGTTCAGCCTGGACGGCGATGCGACGTTCAACCCCCTGACGTGGCCGGGGTCGCTGCGCGGCAACCGCGCCGGCACCTCGCTGCACCCCGCCACCGGCGCGATTGTCGCAAACTGATGGCCGACCACCCGGACCCCAAGCCGACGAAGGTCCGGGATGCCGCGCCGCTGGAACTGCGCGATACGTTCATCCGCACGGAGCTGAAACGCGCCGGCGTCTGGCTGGGGCTGATTTGCGCGATCGCGGTGACGGTGCTGCTGATCCAGCCGCTGCTCATCATCTTTGCGGGGCTGGTCGTCGCGGCGCTGTTCGACGGCGGCGTGCGGCTGTTGGGCAAGGTGCTGCCGATCGGGCGCGGGTGGCGGTTGCTGATCGTCGTCGTGCTCGTCGTCGCGTTCCTGCTCGGCACCTTCTACCTGACCGGGGTGCAGGTGACGGCGCAGGTCACGCAGTTGCGATCGACACTGGAGGTGCAGGCGAACCGCGCGTCCGGCTGGCTGAGCGGGCAGGGGCTGATGCCCGGCGCGTCCGACGTCAACGGTATCGCGAAGCAGGCGCTGGGGTCGGTCGGGCGGATCACGTCGTGGGTCGGCACCGCGATCGGCGCGCTGACGACGATGTTCATGATCCTCGTCATCGGCCTGTTCGTGGCGATGGACCCGGGCGTCTACCAGCGCGGGCTGGAGTGGATGGTGCCGCGCGACAACCGCGCGGAGTTCTCGGTCGTGCTCCAGCGAATGGGCCGCACGCTGCGCCGGCTGTTGTTCGGGCGTATCCTGGGCATGATCGCCGAGGGCGTCCTGACGTGGTTCGCGCTGATGCTGGGTGGCGTGCCGATGGCGATGATCCTCGGCATCCTGACCGGACTGCTCGCCTTCATCCCCAATATCGGCGCCTTTATCAGCGGCGCGCTGATGATCGCGGTCGGTTTTTCGGCGGGCAGCGATGTCGGCTTCTGGGCGATCGGCACGTACCTGATCGTGCAGACGTTCGACGGATATGTGCTGCTGCCGATCGTCGCGAAGAAGACGGTGGACCTGCCGCCCGCGCTGACCCTGGGGATGCAGATCATGGCGAGCGCTCTGTTCGGCATCCTCGGGCTGGCGCTGGCTGACCCGTTCACGGCGATGATGAAGTCGGCGCTGGAGCGCAGCGCCGAGCGCGAGGAGGAACGCGACGGTGACGGGGATCATGCGGCCGGCGCCACCGCCGCCTGACCGCCACCGCGGCCGGCTTATCCGGCGCGGGTCGCGGTCAGGATATAGTCGAGCTGCACCGAGTCGCTCAGCACGAAGCCGCGCGTCGGCGACAGGGCGATGCCGCGCACGTCGCTCACGATCAGGCCTTCGCTGGCGAGCAAGATCGTCAGCTCGTCGGGCATCAGGAACTTGTCCCAATCATGCGTCCCGCGCGGTATCAT
The DNA here is from genome assembly GCA_018139225.1 of Microvirga sp. SRT01. Classification (GTDB taxonomy): domain Bacteria; phylum Pseudomonadota; class Alphaproteobacteria; order Sphingomonadales; family Sphingomonadaceae; genus Sphingomonas; species Sphingomonas longa. Next base: position 31,600 of record JAGSNX010000003.1, on the reverse strand, counting down.
GCCGGTCCGTTCGGCGATGCCGACCAGCGTCAGGCGCGACAGCGGCGTGCGGTTCGGCGTCGACAGGATCATCAGTCCGCCGGGTGCCAGCGCCCCCGCCAGCCCGCGCACGAACTCCGCCGGGGAGGCGACATGCTCGATCACCTCCAGCGACACGACGAGGTCGAACCGCTCGCCCGTCAGCCGCTCGACGCTGCCAGCGCGATAATCGATCGACAGTCCGGTTAGCGCGGCATGCGCCTGCGCCGCCGCGATATTCTCCGGCGCGGCGTCCAGGCCCGTCACCGCCGCACCCAGCCGGGCGAGCGGTTCCGACAGCAGCCCCGCCCCACACCCGACGTCGAGCGCGGTCCTACCCGCGAGCGGCGAGAAGCTGGTGTCGTCGCCGTCCCAGTGCCGATCGATGGCGCCGCGGATATAGCCCAGCCGGACCGGGTTCAGCCGGTGGAGCATCGCCGACGACCCTTTCGGGTCCCACCAGTCCGCCGCCATTTTGCCGAAATGCGCGGCTTCCGACGCGACGATCGTGCTGCTTGCTTCACTCATGCCCTGTTCCTATCAGGGCCGCCGCTTTCCCACAAAGGAGTTTGCCCCCGCCGATGGCGCGCATCGTGATGAAGTTCGGCGGCACGTCGATGGCGGGAAGCGAGCGCATCCGCAGCGTCGCCGCGCGCGTGAAGCGGGAGGTCGCCGCCGGCAACCAGGTCGCCGTGGTCGTGTCCGCGATGGCGGGCGAGACGGACCGGCTGGTCGGTTTCTGCCGGGAGGCGTCGCCGCTCTACGATCCGCGCGAGTACGACGTGGTCGTGTCGGCGGGGGAGCAGATCACCAGCGGCCTGCTGGCGATCGCGTTGCAGGCGATTGGCGTGCCGGCGCGGTCCTGGCTGGGCTGGCAATTGCCTATCCATACGTCCGACGCGCATGCCCGTGCGCGGATCGGGACGATCGATACGGAGGCGCTCGACGCCAGCCTGGCCGCGGGAGAGGTCGCGGTGATCCCCGGATTCCAGGGCGTTGCTGACAGCGGCCGGGTGACGACGCTGGGCCGGGGTGGCTCGGACACGTCGGCGGTCGCGGTGGCGGCGGCGATGAAGGCGGAGCGGTGCGACATCTACACCGATGTCGACGGCGTCTACACCACCGACCCGCGCATCGTGCCGCGTGCGCGCAAGCTGGCCCGCGTGACCTATGAGGAGATGCTGGAACTCGCCAGCGTCGGCGCGAAGGTGCTCCAGACCCGCTCAGTCGGGCTGGCGATGAAGGAAAACGTCCGCGTCCAGGTGCTGTCGTCGTTCACCGGCGACGATGCTCCGATGGCGGACACGCTGCCCGGCACGATGATCGTGGGGGAAGAGGAGATCGACGACGTGGAACGCCAGCTCATCACCGGCATCGCGCACGACAAGAACGAGGCGAAGATCACGCTGGCCAGCGTGCCCGACCGCCCCGGCTCGGTCGCGGCGATCTTCGCACCGCTGGCGGAGGCGGGCATCAACGTCGACATGATCGTCCAGAACGTCGCGCATTCGACCGGATCGACCGACGTGACGTTCACCGTGCCGGCCGCCGATCTGGCGCGCAGCCTCGACGTGCTGGGACAGGCGAAGCCCGCGATCGGGTACGACAAGCTGGTCCACGACACGCGAGTCGCGAAGATCAGCGTCGTCGGCGTCGGCATGAAGAGCCACGCGGGCGTCGCGGCGACGATGTTCACCACTTTGGGCGAGCGCGGGATCAACATCCAGGCGATCACCACGTCGGAAATCAAGGTCAGCGTGTTGATCGAAGAGGATTATACCGAACTCGCGGTGCGCGTGCTGCACACCGCCTACGGCCTCGACGCGGAGGTCGCGGGCTGAATCCGACCGCGGAAGGTTAGGCTAAGGTTAGTCCAACGCGCCGTTTCGCGGGATGTCGCGGGCGGGCGATCGTTGATGGGTGCGGCGATGTCAAAGAGCGGTCGCGCTTGGTTGTACAGGGTCGTCGGCGTGTAGGACAGCGAGGCGCACGGCTGCCGCGTTGACGGGGCTGCGCGGTGACTGCTGACGCGCACACCCGGACGCTCGGGCTGGCGATCCGGGTTTCCGATCACGGCCATTCGTCGCGCGCGACCTTTCCTTTTTCCAAGTCTGCGACAGGCCGGTTCGGGAATGCCCGATCGGGAACAGATTTCGGGAAGGGAATGCATCGGACAGTATTCGGCGCGATCACCTGGGCGACTGTCCCGCTATGGGTTCCTTTTGGGGAAAGGGCATGGCCGACATAAAGAGGTCGGTTCAGGCTGATGGCGGAATGACACTGTAAGCCACCGCTCTGCTGTCCCGATTGAACCCTTGTTAACTTTGGTGCCGGAAAGCCTTGATTTGCATGGCCTCGTTGCCGGCCCAAACAGGCTTCAGTTCATCTGGGACAGCTCGCATGTGGCAGATTGGCGCCGAGAGCAGTCATTTCTACTTAGGCTCCAGCGACCTGTCTCGGGCGCCTCAACGTGCGCCTGCCCGCGGGGTTCGTCGAGTTTCGCTCGGCTGGACGAGCCTCACTGCAGGCGCGATCGCAGGAGGCGCTCGACGGCCTCGTTCACGGTCGTGAAATCCTCGAAGACGTCGCTCGACACCTTGTCGCGCAGCACAGGACGCCGCCCGTCGAGATCGACGGTGAGCAGGTCCATGTCGCTCTCACCCAGCACGAGATAGGTCTCATGGCCCGGCCCCTCGCGCCACAAGGCGTTCGCCTCCGCGATACCCTGCCAGAAGCCGCCGGCACCCGGCGACGCCTGGGTAAGGCCGGCCCCGTAGAGCACGACCCCGTTGAAGTCAACGCCGTTCACCACGGAGAGGAGCCGTGCATAGTCGGTCGGCATCTCCGCCCTGAAGCGGTCGCGCAGCACCGTCCGCTCAGCGCTGATCTGATCCTCGCTGGCTGATGCCTGCACCTTCTCTCCGGCGCCGCGCTGCTCCGCGCCGACCTTTGCGATCACGTCGCTCACGGCGTCCTCGACGATCATCATGTTCTCGATATCAGGAGGGAGAGGCTCAGAGAGCAGGTGGATACACCGAACCGCGCGGAATCGGGAAGTTGACCTGCCGGCTTTCTCCAACCGCGAGGTCCCCTACCAGGCGGCGCTGCTCATTGGTGATGGCCAAATGGGACGGGTCGTTCTTGGTCAGGACGAGGTTGTCGAAGGCGTTCGTCCCGCCATCGTCGAGCGGCAGCTTGGGGTGAACCTGCCAGCTGGCCGGGATCTGCCCGGAGCCCAGCCTCTGAATGGCGGCGTTGTCTAGCCCCGCGCGCCACCGTCTGCGGGTCGTTTGGATCGAGTCCTCTGCTCGGCGACTGAACCGACGGAGTGCCGGTCTGGATCTAGGTAGTCACGCCGCACCTCTGCCTCGCTGCTGCGCATGGAGATAACGTCGGTGCCGTTCCGATGCGCTAGTCGCTCCGATTAGGTGCGTAGTCGATCTGGGTAGATCGCCCCGAGGCGGATACCAGCCAGCCCTCGGCGAGGTTGCTGGATCCGGAAGGCTAGTCACCATCGCCTGAGCCTGAGCCACCGCCATGCGCGCCACATCCGGAGACTTGCAGGAAGCCACTCACAGACCGCTGACACGGACCAACAACTGTGTGGGTTTGCTTTTCACCGCGGGAGATCAAAGCGAGCCTCGGGACGGATCGGGTATTTTACGTCAAACCGATCGTTCCCAATATTCGATCCCTTCCGGGAAAGACGGCCGCTGCCGAATGTCGGCTATCGCTACCCGCCTTGCTGTCATGTCCGCTCGCCCGCGTCCCACCTCTTGATGGCGTCATTCGCCCGCTCGCGCTCGGGCGTCATGACGAGGCTGCGCGGCTTGTAAGGTGACTTGCTGCCACGAACGCCTGGTGCACTGTGGTGGATGCTGGACGCGAGACTATCGAGATAGGAGCGGCCCTTCTTCTTGAACAAGAGAATTTCTTCCTCGTTCAACGCGAGCAGGACATTGTAATCCACCGCGCTGTGGCTGCACATCGCGTCGAGGAAGAGTTGTCCATTCTCTTCCAGCAGAGTCCAGCGGTAGTGTTCGTCGTCCAGGACGATCATGACGGTCTCCGATCCATGTGCGCTTCGGCAGCGTAAGGCCGGCGTGACTTGATCGCCACCCGCCGAGTTCCCGTCGTCCGGATGAACCATCGATGTCGCGGGGATCGAAGCACGCGACCAGCACTACCGGAAACGGCCCCTTCAATCCGGCCGCAGGGCGTTCTAGGGAAGCGGGATGAACGATCTGACCGCTGCCTCGCCCCGTCTCGACCGCCTGATGCAGCGCGGTGCCGATTTTCTGGGGAGCGAGGTCGCCATTCTGGGTGGCGCGATGTCGTGGGTCAGCGAGCGCAACCTCGTCGCCGCGATCTCCAATGCTGGCGGGTTCGGGGTGATCGCGTGCGGCGCGATGACGGTCGACCTGCTCGACCGGGAGATCACCGCGACCAGGGCGCTGACCGACAAGCCGTTCGGCGTGAACCTGATTACGATGCACCCCGACCTGATGGCGCTGATCGAAGTCTGCGGGCGGCACGGGGTCGGCCATGTCGTGCTGGCGGGCGGATTGCCGCCCAAGGGTTCGCTGGAGGCGATCAAGGCGACGGGGGCGAAGGTCATCTGCTTCGCGCCGGCGCTCAGTCTCGCGAAGAAGCTGATCCGATCGGGCGTCGACGCGCTGGTGATCGAGGGGATGGAGGCGGGCGGCCATATCGGGCCGGTGTCGACCAGCGTGCTGGCGCAGGAGATGCTGCCGGAGATCGCCGCCGAGCTGCCGGTGTTCGTCGCGGGCGGGATCGGCCGGGGCGAGGCGATCGCCGGCTATCTGGAGATGGGCGCGGCGGGCGTGCAGCTCGGCACCAAGTTCGTCTGCGCGACCGAATCGATCGCACATCCGAATTTCAAGAAGGCGTTCCTGCGCGCGTCGGCGCGCGATGCGGTGGCGTCGGTGCAGCTCGACCCGCGCCTGCCGGTGATCCCGGTGCGTGCGCTGAAGAATGCCGGTGGCGAACTGTTCACCGCGAAGCAGCGAGAGGTCGCGCTGTCGCTGGACGAGGGCGGCGTCGCGATGGCGGAGGCGCAGTTGCAGATCGAGCATTACTGGGCGGGCGCGCTGCGCCGCGCGGTGATCGACGGCGATGTCGAGCATGGCTCGGTCATGGCGGGCCAGTCGGTCGGCATGGTCAAGCGCGAGGAGCCGACCGCGGCGATCATCGCCGAGCTGATGGACGAGGCGGCGGCGGCGCTGGAGCGGCGGGCGGGGTGACGAACTCGGCACGAACGTCGGCGGGTGGAGCCCGCGACGCAGTGCCGAACTACTCCCTCCCCTTCAGGGGAGGGTTGGGGTGGGGCCTCTCAACGAGCGACCCGTTTGCGGAAGCGCCCCACCCCCGGCCCCTCCCCTGAAGGGGAGGGGAGAGCTTGCTCACTTGATCGGCGAACCGATCGACCAGCGGTGGCCGAAGGGGTCGGTGACCTGACCGTAGCGGTCGCCCCAGAACTGGTCGGCGACCGGCATCGTCACGGTCGCGCCGGCCTTTGCCGCGCGCTCGGTCCAGCGGTCGGCATCGTCGACCTGGAGGTGGAGCGTTACCCCCTGCGGCTCGGGTTCCGCTGCGCCGCGCCATTCGGGGAACTCGTCGGACAGCATGACGAAGCCGCCGTTGATCCTCAGCCCCGCCTGCATCAGGCGCTGGCCGTCCTCCGCGACATTGCGCTCCACGACCTCGCCGCCGAACGCGCGGGTGTAGAAGTCCAGCGCCTCCTGACCGCGGCGGCCGCGGATGGTGAGGAAGGGGGTGACGCCAGCGGTGGGACGGTCGGCCATATGTTCGCTCTCCTGTGCTTTTCGGCGGTTCTACCGCCGCTTGGACGAGGCGAACAGGGTTCCGTCCGACGAACCGTTGGGTTAACGGGGCGCGCATGACCGGCGTGGACCAGCCGACGGAGGGGCGTTTCGCGGGCGTGGAGCATCGCCTGCCCCTGCGCGTGTATTTCGAGGATACCGACCTGTCGGGCGTCGTCTACCACGCCAACTATCTGCGCTATATGGAGCGGGCGCGGTCGGACATGCTGCGGCTGGCCGGGATCGACCAGCGTGCGACGTTCGAGGGTGGCGGCGGGGCCTATGCGATCACCGACCTGCATATCCGCTACCGCGCACCCGCACGGCTGGACGATGCGCTGATCGTCGCCAGCCGGGTGACCGCGACGACGCCCGCGCGCGTCGTCATTCATCAAACGGTCAGGCGCGAGCAGGAAGTGCTGGCAGAAGCGGTGGTGACGGCGGCATTGGTCGCCGGCAACGGCCGTCCGCTACGCCAGCCGGCCGCGTGGACCGATATCTTTCGCCGACTGATCGAGGGGCAAGAATGAATCCCGTCTTCAACATGGACGCCGCGACGATGTCGCCCGTCGCGCTGTTCCTCCAGGCGGACTGGGTGGTGAAGTTCGTCATGGGCGGGCTGCTCGCGGCGAGCATCTGGACCTGGGCGATCATCATCGGCTTTTCCGTGCGGCTGAAGCGGACACGCAAGGACATGACGAAGTTCGAGCGCGATTTCTGGAAGGCGGACGATATCGACGCGTTCCACAAGGCGGAGGCGGAGCGCGACCTGCCGTCCGCACGCGTGTTCGCGGCGGGCGTACGCGAGTGGCGACACTCGACCGCGGGCGGGCAGATCGACAAGGGCGGCACGCGCGAGCGGCTGGCGACGGCGATGGGCGCGGCGGCGGCGTCGGAGATCGACCGGCTGTCGGACCGGCTGAACATCCTGGCGACGGTCGGCTCGGTCGCGCCCTTCGTCGGGCTGTTCGGCACCGTCTGGGGCATCATGCGCTCGTTCACCGGGATCGCGTCAGCGCAGAATTCATCGCTGGCCGTCGTTGCGCCGGGTATCGCGGAGGCGCTGTTCGCGACCGCGATCGGCCTGTTCGCGGCGATCCCCGCGGTGATCGCCTACAACCGCTTCAGCCACGGCGTGAACCGGATCGAGGCGGCGCTGAACCGCTTCGCCGACGGGTTCCACACGACGCTGTCGCGGCAGCTCGACGGCAGCCGTTGAGCGGGGGGCGCTGACATGGCGATGAACCTGCCGTCCGGTCGCAAGGGCCGGCGCGCGCCGATGGCGGAGATCAACGTCACGCCGCTGGTCGACGTGATGCTGGTGCTGCTGATCATCTTCATGGTCACCGCGCCGCTGCTGACCGCGGGCGTGCCGGTGAACCTGCCCGATGCGCGGGCCAAGGCGCTCGATCAGGATCAGGAGCCGGTGCAGATCTCGCTCGACGAGGCGGGCAAGCTGTACGTCGGCGAAACCGAATTGACCGAGGCGGCATTGCCCGCGCGGCTGGAGGCGATCGCCGCATCGTCGCCGATGGGGCCGGGCGGGGGCAAGGAGCCGCCGCAAGTGTATCTGCGCGCCGACAAGGGGCTGGATTACGGGCGCGTGATGCGGGTGATGGGCGAGTTGAACCGCGCCGGGCTGAACCGCGTGTCGCTGGTCACCGTCGAAGGTGGCGCGCGCTGATGGAGCGGAGCGAGAAGATCGGGCTGGGCGTCGCGCTCGGGGGGCACGCCGTGCTCTTCGGGTTGCTCTCGGTCGGGTTCCTCGCGACTCCCAATCCCGAGACGCTGAAGCAGCAGCCGATCACGGTGTCGCTGGTCGAGGAGGTCGGCAAGGAGGCGGTGTCCCCGACCCCGAACGTCGAGCCGGCGCAGTCGGTCGCTCCCGAGGAAGGCCCGCCCGAAGACGCCGCGCCGCCGGAGCCGGTGGAGGCTCCACCCGCGCCGAAGCCCGATCCTGCGCCGCCAGCGCCCGCACCGAAGCCGGCCCCGCCCAAGCCCGCACCGGAACCGGTCGCGAAGCCGAAACCCGCGCCCGCTCCGAAGCCGGCGCCGGCCCTCAAGCCGCAACCGAAGAAGCCGACGCCCGCCCCGGAAAAGGCCGCGCCCGCGAAGCCGACGCCGGCCAAGCCGTCCGCGCCCGCCGCAAAGCCTGCGCCCGCGAAGACCGCGACCAGGGCGGCGGCGAGTGCGGCCAAACCGACGACGGCGGCGCGCGGGAGTGGCAATTCGCCGACCGCGACTGCGTCGAAGCCGCGCGGATCGCGTCTCGGCGACGATTTCCTGAAGGGGCTGTCGGATCGCCCCTCGACCAGCAAGGCGGAGGCGGCACCCGCCGCGAAGATGGGCGCGCAGGCGGCAGCCGACATCGGTTCGGCGATCCAGCGGCAGGTGCAACCCTGCGCCAACCGTCAGGTCAATCCCGGCCCCGGCGCATCGCGCATCCGCGTCACGATCAACCTGAAGCTGAATCGCGACGGCAGCCTCGCGGCGCGGCCCCGCGTCGTCGGGCACAGCGGCGTCGACGACGAGAACAGCCGCTATGTCGACCGCGTCGACGATCTTGCGATCGCCAGCTTCGTCGGATGTGCGCCGCTGCGCGGGTTGCCTGCGGACCTGTATGACGTCCAGAATGGCTGGAGCAATTTCACGCTCCGCTACAAATTGCCCGGATGAGGATGATGATGCGCCGTTTTCTGACCCTGCTCGCCCTCTCCACCGCTGCGCCCGTGATGGCGCAGGAGACTCCGCCCGCTCCCTCCGCTGCTCCCGCCGCGCAGCAGCAGGACGGCGGCGGACTGGTCGTGGATGTCGAGGGCGGCATCTCCGCGCCGATGCCGATCGCGATCCCGGTGATGCCGACCCAGTCGGTGGTGAACACGCCCGCCGGATCGACCGACGCGCTCGGCCGGCAATTGGCGGACATCATCGCCACCGACCTGCGCAATTCCGGGCTGTTCACGCCGCTGCCCGCCAACCGCATGCGCGCCGTCGCGTTTCCGGAAGTGACCGCACCGGCGTTCGATTACTGGAGCGGCACGGGCGCGCAGTCGCTGGTGCAGGGCTTCGTGCGGGCGAACGGCGACGGTAATCTGACGGTCGGCTGCTACCTGTATGACGTCGCCGCCAAGACGGAGCTGACGCGGCAGGGCTTCGTCGTGCCGCCGGCAGACTGGCGGCGCGCGGCGCATAAATGCGCGGACACGATCTATGCGCGGCTGACCGGCGAGGGGCCGTATTTCGACAGCCGCGTCGTCTACGTCTCGGAGACGGGACCCAAGGACAAGCGGGTCAAGCGGCTGGCGATCATGGATCAGGACGGGGCCAACCACCGCTTCCTGACCAACGGCCAGTCGATCGTGCTGACGCCGCGCTTCGCGCCGAACCAGCAGTCGATCGTGTATATGAGCTATGTGGGCAAGATCCCGGCGATCTATGTCTACGACATCGGATCGGGCAAGCAGCGGCTGGTGGTGCAGAACGTCGCGACGACGTTCGCGCCGCGCTTCTCGCCCGATGGCCGCTTCATCCTGTTCTCGATGGCGCAGGGCGGCAACACCGACGTGTATCGCGTGTCGTCGCAAGGGGGCACGCCGCAGCGGCTGACGACCTCGCCTGGGATCGACACCGGCGGCAGCTATTCGCCCGATGGATCGAAGATCGTGTTCGAGAGCGACCGGTCGGGCGGGCAGCAGATCTACGTCATGAACGCCGACGGTTCGAACCAGCAGCGGATCAGCTTCGGCGGCGGCCGCTATGCGACACCGGTCTGGAGCCCGCGCGGAGACCTGATCGCGTTCACCAAGCTGGCGGGCAATTTCCGGATCGGCATCATGTCGCCCAGCGGCGGCGGCGAGAAACTGCTGACCGACAGCTGGTCGGACGAGGGGCCGAGCTGGTCGCCGAACGGCCGCGTCATCAATTTCTATCGCTCCGGCCGCGGTTCGGGCGGATCGGGGCAATTATGGTCGGTCGATCTGACCGGCGTCAACGAACGCCGTATTCCGACGCCGCTCGGCGGGTCCGATCCCGCCTGGGGACCGCTGCGCCCCTGACACTATTTGGTTCTGACATACCGGGAGTATGACCAATGACGCTGAAGACCACGCTGATCCTCGCCACCGCCGCGCTGGCGCTGGCCGCCTGTTCCAAGAAGCGGCCGGAGGTGCTGCCGCCAGCACCCGTGACCGGCCCGGCAGACACCGGATCGACCGGCAACCCAACCGGCCAGACCGGCAACGAGGTGGTACCGGGTTCGAACGCCGACTTCACCCGCTCGGTTACGTCGAACACCGTCAATTTCGGGCTCGACCAGTATGACATCGACCCGCAGGCGCGCGCGATCCTCGACAGCCAGGCGGAATGGCTGAACCGCTATCCGAACGTCCGCATCACGATCGAGGGGCATTGCGACGAGCGCGGCACGCGCGAGTACAACCTCGCGCTGGGCGATCGCCGTGCGAACTCGGCGAAGAACTATCTGGCCGCCAAGGGCGTATCGCCGTCACGGATGAGCGTCATCAGCTATGGCAGCGAGCGGCCGGCCGAAACCGGCTCGGACGAGGCCGCCTATGCCGCCAACCGTCGCGCGGTGACGATCGTTTTGAGCTGATTTTTACGGAAAGTTTGCCGGATCGGAGAACCCTTCCTCGCCGATGGCGAGGGAGGGTTTTCTTTGCCCCCGCGGTCATCCCTCGTCGCAACGTTCCCGTCGCCCCAGCGAAAGCTGGGGCCTCCCCGTGGGTCGACCATGCCGCGCCTCCTCGTGAGACCCCAGCTTCCGCTGGGGTGACGGGGAGGGGTTACATGGACCTATGGGAGCGCCCAACGATTCCCCTTGCATCGCCTCCCGAAACGATATTAAAGTGATATCACAATAACGGGAGGGACGGATGGAACAGGGGATACTCACGCGGTCGGCGGAACGGCCGGCGGCCAGCGCGAACGGGCTGGTGATGCTGGCGCTCGGATTCGCGGCGCTGATCGGGGCGGCGCTGTCGGTGGTGGAGCTGGCGACCGAGCAATGGCCGCCCGTCATGGCGTGGTTGCCCCTCCTGTGCATGGTCGTCGTCGTGTTCGTCGCCTGTGGTTTCTACATGCTGCAACCCAATCAGGCGGCGGCGATCACCTTGTTCGGCGCGTATCGCGGCACCGATCGCAATTCGGGTTTGCGCTGGGTCCTGCCGTGGCTGATCCGCCGCCGCATCTCCGTACGGTCCAACAACGTCATCTCCGAACGGATCAAGGTCAACGACCTGCGCGGCAATCCGATCGAGATGGCGGCGCAGGTGGTGTGGCGCGTCGTCGACACGGCGCAGGCGCTGTTCGACGTCGACGACTACAAGGCGTTCGTGAACGTGCAGATCGAGGCGGCGGTGCGGACGATCGGATCGCGCTACCCCTATGACGATTACGAGCATCAGGAGGTGACGCTGCGCGGCAATCACGATCAGGTCGGCGTCGAGTTGCGCCACGAACTGATCGCGCGGCTGTCGGTGGCGGGGATCACGGTCGATGAATGCGGCTTCACGCATCTCGCTTATGCGCAGGAGATCGCGGGGGCGATGCTGCGCCGGCAACAGGCGCAGGCGGTGGTCGCGGCGCGGACGACGCTGGTCGAGGGTGCGGTCGGGATGGTCGAGCTGGCGCTGGCGCAGCTGTCGGCGAAGAACGTCGTCGAACTGGACGACGAGCGGCGTGCGGCGATGGTGTCGAACCTGATGGTCGTGCTGTGCGGCGAACGCGACACGCAGCCGGTGGTCAACGCCGGGTCGCTTTATCAGTGATGCGGGATCGACGATGACGGTCCCGCCGCGCAAGGCCTTTCCGCTGCGTCTCGATCCCGCTCTGTACGCGGCGATCGAGCGGGCGGCGGCGGGCGACCTGCGCAGCGTGAACGCGGAGGTGGAATGCCTGCTGCGCGAAGCGCTGGCGCGGCGGGGGGTGAAGCTGGACGCGCCGCAACCGGCACGACGCGGGCGACCGCCGAAGGGGGATGAGGAATGATCTGGACGATGATGGCGGCAGTCGTAAAATCGGCGGCGGTTGCGAGCGCGGTGACGATCGCGGGGCCTCAGGGACCCTTGGCGGGGACGTTGCTCGACGCAAGATCGGAGGCGGAGAGGCGTGCGCCGGTCGTGGTGGTGATCCCCGGTTCCGGCCCGACCGATCGCGACGGCAACAGTCCGCTGGGCATGACGGCGGCCTCCTATCGCCTGCTGGCGGAGGCGCTGGCGGCGCGCGGCGTCTCGACGCTGCGGATCGACAAGCGCGGAATGTTCGGCAGCAAGGCCGCGGTCGCCGACGCCAATGCGGTGACGATCGCCGACTATGCTGCCGACGCGCATCGCTGGGCGGCGGAGGCGGCCAAGCGCACGGGTGGTCGATGCGCGTGGTTGCTGGGGCATAGCGAGGGTGGGCTGGTCGCGCTGAAGGCCGCACAGGATCCGCGCGGCCTGTGCGGCGTGATCCTCGTCGCCGCGCCCGGCCGGCCGCTTGGTGCGGTGATGCGGGAGCAGTTGCGGGCCAATCCGGCGAACGCGCCATTGCTGTCGCCGGCGCTCGCGGCGATCGATGCGCTGGAGTCGGGCAAGCGCGTCGATCCGGCGACGCTGCCGCCGCCGCTGGACGCGCTGTTCAGGGCGGAGGTGCAGGGCTTCCTGATCGATGCCTTCGCGCAGGACCCGGTAAAACTGGCCGCGCGGATCACGCTGCCGGTGCTGATCGTGCAGGGCGACCGCGATCTTCAGGTGGCGGTCGCCGATGCTCAGGCGCTGGCGAAGGCCGACCCCAAGGCGACGCTGGCGATCGTGCCGGGCGTCAACCACGTGCTGAAGGCAGTCGGAGAAGACCGCGCCGCGAACCTCGCTGCCTATGCCGACCCGTCGCTGCCGGTCGCGCCGGCGGTGGTGGACGCGATCGCGAAGGCCGCGGGGCGGTAGCGGCTTGCCGTCATGCCGGGCCCGTCCCGGCGTGACGTCTTAGCCCAAAGCACGGTCCAGCATCCGCGCCAGTCGCAGCCCGCCCTTCACCACCTCGTCGCGCATCACCGGCACCAGCTTGTCCACGTCGGCATCGGTCAGCGTTACGCGCGCGGGTGTCGGCTGGCACGGGTCGCCGTGCATCGCGACGGCGTAGGCCGTATGCGCGACCTGCCAGCTTTCGCGGCTCCAGTCGGTGACATTGCCCGCCCCCAGCCGGGCGCGGTCGACGGCGGAGTAGCGTCGCACGAGCAGTGGTGGCGAGGAGATCGCGCGCTCCGCCAGCAGACCGTCCCAGACCGAATGCAGGTTCAGCCGCGCCGGTGCGTAGACGCCGTACGCGGCCTTGGCGTCGTTGCCGCCCTTGTCCGACTTGTCCCCGGCGTGCAGCGGCTGGTGCAGGTCGCCGACGAAATGGACGAGGAAGGCGAGCGCCATCGCCCGGTCCTTCGCAGGAGCGCGCCGGTCGGCGAGGATTGCGGCCTGCCGGTCGATCTGGGTCGAGACGCAGTCGCCCTCCCTGCACGCGGGCTCCAGCGCGAAGGGCTGGCAGATATTCACGTTCTGATAGTGCCAGCTATACGCATAACCGAAGCGCGATTTGCCCGCGGCGTCCTTCAGCGGCTTGACGCAATCGGGCCAGACACTGGCCTCCTGAATGGTGCGGGCCGGGCATCCGGGCGTGCCGAGCTGCGCCTGCGCCAGAAGGATGCGGCCGATCGCGGCGCGGGTGCGCGGCGTGACGTTGGCATAGGCGATCGCAGCGACCGTCTGATGGCCGTATTCCCAGAAGGCGGCGGCGGGCTGTGCGAGCAGCAGGAACGGCAGCAACAGCGCCGCGACGATACGCTTCATTACTCGTCTCCGTAGATCGCGACGGTCCTTGCGGTCGCGCTGACGGTGCCCCGATACATGCCCAAGGTGTTGAAATGCCAGACCGGATCGCCGTTTGAGGGGCAGACGATGACGCCGCCGGTGCCGCCCATCGCGCGCACGCCCGCCAGCACGGTCGCGGCGGCCTGTTCCGGAATTTCCCCCGCAAGGCGGATGCGCGCCGCGATCTCGCGCGCGACCGATTCGCGCAGGAAGAACTCGCCGGACCCGGTGCAGGATACCGCACAGGCCCGGTCGTCGGCGAAGGTGCCGGCGCCGATCATCGGCGTGTCGCCGATCCGGCCCCAGCGCTTGCCGGTGACGCCGCCGGTGGAGGTCGCCGCTGCGACATGGCCCGCCGCATCGCGGGCGACCGCGCCGACCGTGCCGTATTTCATGTCGACGTCGAACCAGTCCTTGTCGGCCTTCATCTTCGCCAATTGCGCGCGGCGCTCCGGCAGCACGAACCAGTCGGGGTCGATCTGCTCCACGCCCTGTTCGCGGGAGAAGCTGTTCGCGCCGGACCCGGCGAGGAAGACGTGCGGGCTATGCTCCATCACCGCGCGGGCGAGGGCGACGGGGTGGCGGGTGCCGGCGATCCCGGCGACCGCGCCGGCATTGCGGTCGCGGCCGTCCATGATCGCGGCGTCATGCTCGATCTGGCCGTCGAAGGTCAGGACCGCGCCGCGCCCGGCGTTGAAGTGCGGGTCGTCCTCCAGCACCTCGACCGCCGCCTGCACCGCGTCCAGCGCATCGCCGCCCGCGGCCAGCACCGCGGCTCCCGCGTCGAGCGCCTGCGCCAGCCCGGCGCGCGCGCCTGCGTCCATCGCGGGCGTCAGCGCATCGCGGTCGATCCGGCCCGCGCCGCCATGCACCATCAGCGTCCACGTCATGATGTTCTCCGAAGTCCGATCAGCGGCCTGAGCCACGGCACCGCGCGGCCCCCGTAATAAAAGGCGGTGCAGCCCGCGACGGTCGCGGCGACCAGCACCGCGAACTCCTGCCCGGCGGTCAGGGCCGAGTTCCACAGCACATAGGCCACGACGACGATGATCGTCTGGTGGACGAGGTAGAAGGGGAAGACCGCCTCCGTCAGGGTCGCGCGGATCGGCGCGTCGCGGTTGAACCAGCGCTCGGCGATGCCGATCAGCGCAACGATCGCGCCCCATTGCTGCGCGGCGTGCGCGATGCCGTAGCGGGCGAACAGCGCCGGTCCCCAAGGGCCGATCCACCCCCGCTCGATCCCGACGATATAGGCGTAGCCGGCGATCGCCAGCACCGCCCCTACCGGCCACCACCGCCCGATCGCGTGCATCGTCGCCGGCGACCGGGCAAGCGCGAAGCCGAACAAGAAGGCGGGGAAATAGGAGAGATGCGCGATCCAGTCGCCGACCAGCGCATGCGTCTCCCCCACCATCGGGAACCACCGCGCATGGATCGCGGTCGACCATGCCAGCGGGACGACGATCACGCCCACGCCACCCAGCGCGGTGCCGAACAGCCAGTCGAAGCCGTGCTGTGCCCTGCGGATGCGGACCGCGGCGACGCCGATCGCGAGCAAAGCCGTGTAGAACCAGAGGTAGCCGACGAACCACAGGTGGTTCCATGTCGGCACCGTCACCTGGCCCAGCTGCCGGAAGGTGAAGTAATCATGCGTCCAGAAATGCAGGTAGCCGGCCGGGTACCCATAGCGCAGCACCAGCTCCACCCACGCCTGCGGCGGCACCACCACGGCAACCCCGAACGCCAGCGGCACCAGCAGCCGCCAGCTCCGGTCGCGGACAAATCGACCCAGCCCATGCGAGCGCGCCAGCAGCGCGCGGCTGGCGTAACCCGACACCACGAACAGCAAGGTCAGCCGCCACGCGTTGACGGCGAGCATCGGCACCGTCGCCCAGCGTTCGACATGGTGCGACTTGGCGTGAAAGTTCCACGGCACGAAGACCATGCCGATATGGTAGAGGATCAGGATCGCGAACGCGCCGATCCTCAACCAGTCCATTCCATAATGCCGCCGGATGGCGGTTGGCTCATAATGCCGCCTGATCGCGGGCGTTTCCGTCATGGGCGCTGCCGTACACCCTGGTCTTTGAACCGCAACCCGCGCGCTGTATAAGGGGCCCATGTCCATCAGACCGTGGCGCGACATTGTCCGCCGTCAGAGCCGCCAGATCATGGTCGGCACCGTCCCCGTCGGCGGCGGCGCGCCCGTCACCGTGCAGACGATGACCAACACGCCCACCAGCGATCCCGTCGCGACGATCGACCAGATCCGCCGCTGCGAGGATGCGGGAGTGGACATCATCCGCGTCTCCGCCCCCGATGTGGAAAGCACCGCGGCGCTGAAACAGATCGTCCGCGCATCGCGGGTGCCGATCGTCGCCGACATCCACTTCCACTACAAGCGCGCGCTGGAAGCGGCGGACGCGGGCGTCGCGTGCCTGCGGATCAATCCCGGCAATATCGGCTCGGCCGCGCGGGTGAAGGAGGTCGTCAACGCGGCGAAGGCGAATGGCTGCGCGATCCGGATCGGCGTCAATGGCGGGTCGCTGGAGCGGCACCTGCTGGAGAAATACGGAGAGCCGTGCCCCGATGCGCTGGTCGAGTCGGCGATGGATCACATCAAGCTGTTGCAGGACCACGACTTCCACGAGTTCAAGGTCGCGGTGAAGGCGTCCGACCTGTTCTTGGCGGTCGCGGCGTACCAGCAACTGGCGGAAGTGGTGGACTGCCCGCTGCATCTCGGCATCACCGAGGCGGGGGGGCTGATCGGCGGCACCGTCAAGTCGTCGATCGGAATGGGGTCCCTGCTCTGGTACGGCATCGGCGACACGATCCGCGTGTCGCTGTCGGCCGAGCCGGAGGAGGAGGTCCGCGTCGGCTTCGAGATCCTGAAGGCGCTGGGCATCCGCAACCGCGGCGTCCGCGTCGTGTCCTGCCCCAGCTGCGCGCGGCAGGGGTTCGACGTGATCCGCACCGTGCAGGCGCTGGAGGAGCGGTTGACGCACATCCGCACGCCGATGTCGCTGTCGGTGCTCGGTTGCGTCGTCAACGGTCCCGGCGAGGCGCGCGAAACCGATATCGGCATCACCGGCGGCGGCAACGGCAAGCACATGGTGTATTTGTCCGGCGTCACCGACCACCACGTCCAGGACGCCGACATGATCGAGCATATCGTGCGACTGGTCGAGGCCAAGGCGGCGGAGATCGACGCGGCCGATGAGGCGCGCGCGCTAGCGGCGGCATAGGTCCCGTGGTAGCTCTGCCACCGGAGAGTCGTCCGTGACCTATCAAGCCCGTGTCACCGCTGAAGGACAGCTGGTCCTGCCGGATGAACTGGCGGAGGAACTCGGGCTGCGTCCGGGCACGGTGCTGACGATCGCTCGCGAGGACGGCAAGGTTGTGTTGAAGAATTATGAGCAGGTCGTCCGCGATGTGCAGGCGCGTTTTCGCGCGATGCTGCCGTCCGGCGACCAGACTAGCATCGCAGACGAGTTGATAGCCGACCGGCGTGCGGAGGCGGCGCGTGAGAACGCCGATGATGACAGGTGGTCCAAGGATCGCCCAGGCGCGTGACGCATGTTGTCGATGCATCCGCCGTGATGGCGGTGCTTCAGCAGGAAAACGGCGCAGAAGTCGCCATCCCGCATTTGCATGGCGCGTTGTTCAGCGGTCAACTTCTCTGAGACGCTTGCCAAGATGAATGACCGGGGCATCGACGTTGCGTCGTGCAAAGCGTTGCTGGATGACTTGGGCCTCGTCGTCACGCCATTCGACGAGCAGCAGGCGATCCTGGCTGCGTCCTTGCGGTTAAGGACACGCTACGACGACGTGTTGTTGGCTAATCGGATTTGCCTTGCCCTGGCACTTCAGAGAAATCTTCCGCTGCTGACCGCAGATACGAAGTGGTCGACGTTGGGCCTTGCCATCGAAATACGGCAAATCCGGTGACCGCACCACGTCCCGTCACGCCCGCGCTGGCCTTTGCCGTGGCGGCGGCGGGGATCGGGCTGTTCTCGATCATGGATGCGTTCATGAAGTCGCTGGTGCTGGCGATCGGCGTCTATAACGCGTTGCTGTGGCGCACGCTGATCTCGGCGGGGCTCGGCGCAGCGATCTGGGGCGGCAGTGGTGCGCCGCGGCCGAGCGCGCGAGGGTTCCGGCTGCACGTGCTGCGCGCCTGCGTCACGGCGGTAATGGCGGTGCTGTTCTTCTGGGGGCTGGCGCGCGTGCCGATGGCGCAGGCGATCACGCTGACCTACGTCGCCCCGATCCTCGCGCTGCTGCTGGGCGCTGTCGTGCTCAAGGAACGCGTCGGCCGGCGCGTCGCGATCGGCTCCGTTGCGGCGCTTGGCGGCGTGCTCGTGGTGCTGGCCGGGCAGTCGCAGATGCGGCTGGGCGAGGAGGCGCTGGCCGGATCGGTCGCGGTGATCGCATCGGCGGTGCTGTACGCGGTGAACCTGATCGTCGCACGATTGCAGTCGCAGGCGGCGGGGCCGGGGGAGATCGCGTTCTTCCAGTCGGGGATCATCGGCCTGATCCTGCTCTGCGCCGCACCGTGGCTGGCGATATGGCCGGATGCGGGCGAATGGCCCAAACTGGCGATCGGCGCAGCGCTGGCAACGGCGTCGCTGTTCCTGCTGGGCTGGGCCTATGCGCATGGGGAGACGGGTTATCTTGCGACCACCGAATACACATCGTTCCTGTACGCCGCGCTGCTCGGCTATGCGGTGTTCGGCGAGCGACTGTCGCTGTGGACGATCGCGGGGGCGGGCGTGATCGTCGCCGCGTGCCTGTACGCCGCCCGGTCGAGGGACATCGCCGCGCAGATCCAGGTGGCGCCGTGATCCGGCCCGCCGAACCAGCCGATGTCGCCACGATCCTTCGCTTCGTGCGGGAGCTGGCGGTGTTCGAACGCGAGCCGGATGCGGTGCTCGCGACCGAGCCGATGCTGCATGAGGCGCTGTTCGGAGCGCGACCCGCGGCGGAGGCGGTGATCGCCGAGGATGGCGGGCCGCTCGGCTTCGCGCTGTTCTTCCACAATTTCTCGACGTGGCAGGGAAAGCGCGGCCTGTATCTGGAGGATCTGTACGTAACCCCCTCGGCACGCGGACGCGGCGTCGGCAAGGCGCTGTTGCGGCATCTGGCGGGGCTGGCGGTGGAGCGCGATTGCGCCCGCTTCGAATGGTCCGTGCTCGACTGGAACGCGGACGCGATCGCCTTCTACCGCGCGATGGGCGCGGTGGGGCAGGACGAGTGGACGGTGCAGCGCGTCGACGGCGATGCTCTGCGCAGGCTGGCAGGGCACTTGGATCCCGATTGAGCCACGGTCCGTCCGCTAGGCGGGCAAGCATGCCGGCACCGGCTGCGGCGCGAGAGGCGCGGGGCCCCTCCCGATGTTACTAGGCCTTCACGTCGATGTTCATCGCCACCGAGATCCGGTCGCCGGTGCCGAGGTGAGGGCGAACGCCGTGACGGGTCCAGGCGGGGAAAACGACGAGGTCGCCAACCCTGGTGACGACGCGCCGCTCGATCGGCTGTGGCTGGCCGTCGGTGCCCACAAGGCGGAAGCCGGGCAGGCGCATATAGGGGACGGGTGCGCGGGGGTCTTCGAAGAACAGTTCGCCGCCGGCCTCTCCCTCCGCGGGGGGCGTGCCCATGTCGACGTAGAATACTGCGGCCCAGAGCACGCCGGGATGCGCGTGGCTCATGTTGAGTGCACCCGCAGGCGACACGTTCGCCCACATCCGCACCGTCCACTCATAGGAGGCGGCGTCGCGTCCTTCGAACCACGACAGGCGCTTGCACATCTTCACCGCCGTCTCCGCCAGCGTCGCGGCGGCGGGGCCGCCCCACCCCATTCCGGCGGTGCCCAGCATGTCGGTGGCCGAGTGCCAGCCACCGACATTGGACCGCGCGATGCCGGGGTCGGCCGCGCGTTTCGCCCGGATCGCTGCCGCCAGCGCGGCGGTCAGCGCCTGCGAGTCGGCGAGGTGCCCGTGGAGCACGGGCGTCTCGTAGAGGCCGAGCAGGTCGGCGCGCACGCGGATGCCGTCATACTCGCCCATACCGCGATCTCCCCGATGCCGGCCGCCTCATTCGTCGCGACCCCGACCCGCCGCAATCGCGAGACATCGCGAGCCGCTGTCAGGGTGACGCTCCGATCGCGTCTACCGATCGCGATCGAAGCGTCCACGCCTATTTGGTGCAGGTTCCGGCGCTGTCCTTCGAGCGACACTGATTGCACAACTCGCCCGTGGTCGGCTTCGTCGACTGTTCCTTATAGTCGGACGTGGGCCAGAGCGTGCAGTTGCGACAATAATGCCAGGTGTCGTGTCCGTTGCGCCTGCGATAGGCCATGCGTCTCTCCCTTATTTATGGAGGAGAGACGCTAGACCAGTGCCTTACCGGCTCCGAGACGAACAAGGTCCGCTTTGGACGTGATGTGATATCCCACGATATTCAAAGGTACCGGTCGCAACGACCCTCAATCGCGGCCGGGGACGTCGTGGTCGTGCGGTTCCTCGCCCTTGGCCTTGGCTTCGTCGTAGCGGGCAATAGCTTCGATCGTGATGCGCTTGGCTTCGTTCGCATCGCCCCAGACGCCGATGCGGACCCACTTCTTCTTTTCGAGGTCCTTATAGTGGGTGAAGAAATGCTCGATCTGCTCGAACACGATCTCCGGCACGTCGGCGCGGCCGCCGACGTTGGAATAGTATGGGAACACCTCGTCGACGGGGACGCAGACGAGCTTCTCGTCGCCACCGGCCTCGTCTTCCAGGTTCAGCACCGCGATCGGGCGGGCGCGCACGACGCAGCCGGGGATGAACGGCGAGCGGGCGATGACCAGCGCGTCGAGCGGATCGCCATCGGGCGACAGCGTATGCGGCACGAAGCCGTAGTTCGCCGGATAGCGCATCGGCGTGTGCAGGATGCGATCGACGAACAGCGCGCCGGACGCCTTGTCGAACTCGTACTTCACCGGCTCGCCACCGGTCGGCACCTCGATGATGACGTTCAGGTCGTCCGGCGGGCTCTTGCCCACCGGGATCAGGTCGATACGCATAGCAATCCCCGTTCCGTAATGCCGATCAACGGGCCGTGAGCAGACGGTCCAGTCCCGTCTCGCCCGCACCCGTCTTCTGGAGGCGCGGATAGCGGGGGCCGTCGTGATAGTCGACAGTCAGGTCGCGGAGGCGGTCGCCATTCTTCACGAGCAGGCGGATCGGCTCCTTCGTGCCCTTCGCGGCCAGGATCGCCGCCTTCAGCCGATCGCCGCTATACGCCATGCCGCCGATGCCGGTAATCTCCGTGCCGACATCGATGCCGGCGGTGTAGGCGGGCTTGCCCCAGATCGAGGAGGTGACGACGCCGTCCTTGTTCACCACCAGTCCGAGCGAGGCGGACACGTCGGTGCCGCGCGCCTTTTCCGCCTTGGTGAAGTACGAGGTCGGCGTGTCGGTGTAGACGAGCGTATACCCGTTCGCGACGAAGCCGCCGAGCGGCGCGGGTTTGCCTGTTTCGGTCAGGCGCATGCGCAGGAAACCCGCCCAGTCATAGGGCTGGATCGTGTTCAGCGTCTGCGCGACATCGTCGAACGTGTAGGTGACCTCGCCCCAGTCGCCGTCGCGGATGCCGAAGAACGCCTTGGCGAAATCGTCGATCGACTTCGTGCCGCCCGATTGCTTGCGGAGCATCGAATCGACCTCCATCCACACCAGCAGGCCCTCGTTGTAATAATCCTCCGACCGCTGCCAGCTCGTCCAGCCCTTGGGCTTGCGCGCCGAAATTACCGGATCGTTGGTGGTGTCGACCATCGGTCGCCACTGGCGACCCGGCGTGTTGTCGTAAGTCGCGAGGATCGTCGCATAGGCGTCCAGCGTGTCCTGCTTCGATACGATGCCCGAGCGCGCCTGAAGGACGTATCCCCAGAATTGTGTCTGGCCTTCGTAGACCCAGAGCAGCGACCCCTGCATCGGGGTGCGGAAATCGGGCGTCCACAGGTCCGCGCCGCGGCGGAACTTGCCGTCCCAGCTATGCGTGAATTCGTGCGGCAGCAGGTTGCGGCGGGTGACGCTGTTCTCCCAGTCGATGAAATAGCCGGGGCCGACGCCGTTCTCCGAACTGCGATGATGCTCCAGCCCGATCCCGCCGAGCTGGTCGGTGATCGACAGCAGGAATTCGTATTTGTCGTAATGCTGCGCGCCGAAGGTCTTCACCGCCTGTTCGACGAGG
Source organism: Microvirga sp. SRT01 (assembly GCA_018139225.1). GTDB lineage: Bacteria > Pseudomonadota > Alphaproteobacteria > Sphingomonadales > Sphingomonadaceae > Sphingomonas > Sphingomonas longa. The sequence continues at coordinate 9,651 of JAGSNX010000003.1, read as the reverse complement.
CGCTTGTGCGCATCGATCTGTTCGGGCTTTGCGGCGAGCTGGTCGGGGCTGTCGGCGAAGACGTTGAGGTCGACCCGCTCCGACAGCGGCCACGTCTTCCCGTACTTGCCCGCGAGGATCGGCGAATCGACCAGCACCTCGTAGTTGGTGGTGTCGTAGGTGTAGGTCGCGGCGGCGGCGGACTGCGCGGCCTTGGCCGGAACCGCACCCGCGGCGGTCCAGCCGGCGGGGAACTTCACCGTCATCTGCACCGGGATGCGGCGGGTGAAGTAACCGGCCGGATACAGGCTGACGGAGTTGGGCTGGAGCGAGATCATCGTCGGCGTGGCGACGACGCGGCCCTGATCGGCCTTGGTCGCGGACAGGAACTGGAACTCCGCGTCCAGCGTCTTCGCGCCGGCCGGCACGTCGATGTGGAAGGCGAACACGTCGACGGGGTCACGCCGCCACGGCAGGATGCGCCCGCCGCTGCGGATCACGAGGCCGGCCAGCTTCTCGATCTCGCCCCGCGGCGAATGCGCGCCGGGCAGCCATTTCGGGAACAGCAGGACCATGTGGCCCGACTTCGCGACGGGGATGGTCTCCTTGACGCGGAAGATGCCGCGTTCGTTGTCGGTCGCGTCCACGTCGAGGCGGATCGTGCCCGGATACGCGACGTCCTGCGCGGCAGGGACGGTGTCGACGAACGGCACCGGCTGCGGCGCGGAATTGCCGGCGGGCACCTGTGCGATGCTGGCAGTGGAGGAGAGCAGGACGGCGGCGGCGGCGTATCGGAGCATGGACGGCCTTCTCGGAAGATGGGCGAAAGATTGGAAGGCGCCAGTGTAATGATCGGAAAGGACAGAAGTCCAGTCGCTTACGACGCCTCATTTCCTCCCCAGCAGAGTTAGGAGCGAGGTCTACCCACCCCCCAGCACGTTGATCGTGAACGCCACCACGCCGAGGTTGAACACGAACGCCGCCAGGCTCTGCCCCAGCACGACGCGGCGGATGCGACCCGAGCCGATCTCCACGTCGCTGGTCTGGAACGTCATGCCCAGCGTGAAGCTGAAATACAGGAAGTCCCAGTAATCGGGCGTGTCCGTTCCCGGAAACGTCAGCCCGGCGGCATCGCGGCCCAGCGGATCGTCGAGGTAGAACAGGTGCGCATAGTGCAGCGCGTAGACGGTGTTGGAGAACAGCCACGCCAGCGCCAGGGTCGCGATCACCAGCACGATCGCGGCCGTGTCGTTGCGCCCCTTCAGCTCGCCCGCGACCGCGACGAGGATGACGGCCATCGTCACCCCGGTGAAGCCGAGCAGCACCGCTCGGTTGGCGTCGTTCGCCCGTGCGGCGGCGCGCATCCGCTCCGCCTCGCCGCGGCGGAACAGCGTTGTGATCGCAAGCAGGAAGACGAGCGCGGCGACATCGAACGCGGCCATGATCCCGCGCCCGCGACCCCATTCGGGAATACCGACCGCCAGCGCCGCCGCGAATACGACGGCAAACAGCACGAAGCGCGGCGGCGCCACTCTTTGGCCGAGGCCCCACCACGCGTTTGTGCTCATGCGCGGGACGCTAGCGCTTGGCCGCGGCCTCGCCTAGATACCCGCGCGTCTATGGCCCGTATCGAAACCCCCAAGCGCGTGCGCGGCACGCAGGATATCTTCGGCGACGAGCAGCGGCGGTTCGCGCACGTGCTGTCCACGTTCGAGCGGGTGCGCGCGCTGTATTGCTTCCAGCGCGTCGATATCCCGATCTTCGAGGCGACCGAGGTCTTCTCGCGCTCGATCGGCGAAACGACCGATGTCGTGTCGAAGGAGATGTACACGTTCCCGGACCGCGGCGGCGACCTGTTGACGCTGCGTCCCGAATTCACCGCCGGACTTGCGCGCGCGTACCTGACCGAGGGGTGGCAGCAATATGCGCCGCTGAAGCTCGCGACGTCCGGGCCCGTGTTCCGGTACGAGCGCCCGCAAAAGGGCCGCTATCGCCAGTTCCATCAGATCGACGCGGAGGTGATCGGCGCGGCAGAACCCGCGGCGGACGTGGAGTTGCTGGTGCTGGCCGACCAGCTGCTGCGCGAACTGGGCATCGCCGGGGAAAATGGGGGCGTCACGCTGCAACTGAACACGCTGGGCGACGCGGAGACGCGCGACGCGTGGCGCGCGGCGCTGGTCGCGCATTTCGAGGCGCATCGCGACGACCTGTCGGAGGACAGCCTGAAGCGGCTCGACAAGAACCCGCTGCGCATCCTCGACTCCAAGGACCCGAAGGACCGGCCGGCCGCGGACAGCGCGCCCGACATCGACGCCTTCCTGACGCCCGACGCGCGCGCGTTCTTCGATGCGGTGACGGCGGGTCTCGACGCGGCGGGCGTGGCGTGGACGCGCAACCCGCGGCTGGTGCGCGGCCTCGATTATTATCGGCACACCGCGTTCGAGTTCGTGACCGATCGGCTGGGCGCGCAGGGCACGGTGCTGGCCGGCGGGCGTTACGACGGGCTGATCGGCTCGCTGGGTGGGCCGGAGACACCGGGCGTGGGCTGGGCGGCGGGGGTCGAGCGGTTGGCGATGCTGGTGGCGGAGCCGGCGGCGACCACGATCGACGCGGTCGTGGTGCCGATGGGCGCGGCGGCGGAAGCGCATTGCGTCGGGCTGACGGCTACCCTGCGCCGCGCCGGGCTGGCGATCGAGATGAGCTACAGGGGCAAGATGAAGCAGCGGCTGGCGAAGGCGGATGCGCTGGGCGCGCGCGCGGCGGTGATCGTCGGCGACGACGAACTCGCCAAGGGAGCGGCGGCGGTGAAACTGCTGGGCGCGGGGACGCAGTCCGACGTGGCGTTCGCCGATCTGCCGGAAGCGTTGCGGTGATGGCTTCCCGTCACCCGACCACTCCCCGTCATCCCAGCGGACGCTGGGGTCTTCCCGAGGCCGGGCCGACCGCGCGCCACCACGAGACCCCAGCGTTCGCTGGGGTGACGGGGAGTGGCTTCGATCACGCCGTCACGATCGGCATCCGCGCATGACCCCCATCTCCCCCGACCGCATCCGCCAGATCGAGGCGCGGCGCGACGAACTCGCGGCGCAGATGGCGACGGGCGACCTGCCCGGCGACCGGTTCGTCGCGGTGTCGAAGGAATATGCCGAGCTGGAGCCGGTCGCGCAGGCGGCGGGCGAGGTGCGGCGGCTGCGGCAGGAGGCGGAAAGCCTGGCCTATATGGCCGAGGATACCGCCGACGAGGAACTGCGCCAGATGGCGGCGGAGGAACTGCGCGAGAACAAGGCGGCGCTGGAGGCGGCGCACCACCGCCTCGCGCTAGCGCTGCTGCCGCGCGACGCCGCCGACGAGCGCTCCGCGATGCTCGAAGTGCGTGCCGGCACCGGCGGCGACGAGGCGGCTTTGTTCGCCGGCGACCTGTTCCGCATGTACCAGCGCTATGCCGAGGGACAGGGCTGGCGCGTCGAGATGATCTCCGGCTCGTCTTCCGACGCGGGGGGGTTCAAGGAAGTCGTCGCCTCCGTCACCGGGCAGGGCGTGTTCGCCAAGCTCAAGTTCGAATCCGGCGTCCACCGCGTGCAGCGCGTTCCCGCGACCGAAAGCGGCGGCCGCATCCACACCTCCGCCGCCACCGTCGCGGTGCTGCCGGAGGCGGAGGAGGTCGACGTGCAGATCGACGAGGCGAAGGATCTGCGCATCGACGTCTACCGCTCGTCCGGTCCCGGCGGCCAGTCGGTCAACACGACCGACTCGGCGGTCCGCATCACGCACCTTCCGACCGGCCTCGTCGTCATCCAGCAGGACGAGAAGTCGCAGCACAAGAACAAGGCCAAGGCGCTGAAGGTGCTGCGGACCCGCCTGTACGAGGCGGAGCGCGAGCGGCTGGCGAACGAGCGATCGGGCACGCGCCGCGCGATGGTTGGATCGGGCGACCGGTCGGAGCGGATACGCACCTATAATTTCCCGCAGGGCCGCGTGACCGATCACCGCATCAACCTGACGCTCCACCGCCTGCCCGAAATCCTGGAGGGCGAGATGGGCGAACTGGTCGGCGCGCTGATCGCCGAGGACGAGGCGGAACGGCTGGCCTCGCTGGACGGCTGATGGCGCGCGGCGTGGACGGCGAAGGCAAGCTCCTTCCGACCAGGGAAGCATCGCGAACCAGCGCCGTGGCCTGTCGCCAAGTCACCGCCCCGGCGAAGGCCGAGGCCCAGTTGGGTAACGCCCTCCGTCAGCGACCGCAGACGTCGCAACGGGACCCCGGCCTTCGCCGGGGTGGCAGAGGAAGCAATACAACGATCTCCCTCGGGATGGCGGTGGAGGTCGGGTTTCTCCCCCTGCGGCAAGCTCCGCGGAGAGGTCCGACATCCAAACCAGCATCAGGTCGGTCGCATTCGGTGGTGCGGTGTGTCTGACGCTCTTGGCAAGGCGGGGCTTCGGCACGCCCTCACCGCCGCCACCGCCCGCTTCGGCTTCTCCGCGACGCCCCGCCTCGACGCCGAACTGCTGCTCGCGCATGCGCTCGGGATCGAGCGGTCGGCGCTGCTGCTGGATCTCGATCGGCCCGTCCCGCCCGGCTTCGCAGCGCTCGTCGCACGGCGCGAGCGGCAGGAGCCGGTCGCCTATATCACCGGCACGCGTGGGTTCTGGACACTCGATCTGGCGGTTGGGCCGGGGGCGCTGGTGCCGCGGGCGGACAGCGAAACGCTGGTCGCGACGGCGGTGGCGCACTTCGCAAACACGCCGCCCGCGACCTTGCTCGATCTCGGCACCGGGCCGGGGACGTTGCTGCTCGCGCTGCTCGACGAATGGCGTGACACGCGCGGGCTCGGCGTCGACCGCTCGGCGGAGGCGTTGGGCTGGGCGCGCATCAACGGCGCTGCCTTCGCGGGCCGCGCGGCGTTCGTGCAGGGCGACTGGGCGACGGCGACCGCGGGATCGTTCGACTGCATCGTTTCCAATCCGCCCTACATCGCCACCGGCGACGACCTTCCGGCGGAGGTCGCGGCGCACGAACCGGCGGCGGCGTTGTATGCCGGCGCGGAGGGGCTCGACGATTACCGCCGCCTCGCACCCGAATTGCGCCGCCTGCTCGCGCCCGGCGGCGCGGTGCTGCTGGAGATCGGCTGGACGCAGGCGCAGGCCGTCGGCGACCTGCTGCGCGATCAGGGGTTCGCCGTGACGGAACACCGCGATCTCGGTGGGCGGCCCCGAGTCTTGCTGGGCGTGCTGCTGGCGACTTGACGGCTCAACTGGATCACCCATATTTCGCTTGTCGGGCAGGCCCGACGCCCGCTATGGGCGGGTCGGGGCACACGATTTTCATCGGTTATCGCTGGGCGACACGGTCGCCGGACGACAGGCGGTTCGAGATCGCGGCAACGCCCGCACCCTGAAGGCACAGGTCGCCGCTACGCTGGGCGACGTTACGGGCCGGATTACGGTCCCGTCGCGCTCCGGATCGGACGCGAAGGCACAGCGGATACGTATCTCTTCTGGATTAGGGACGAACAGCTTGATCAATAATCGGCAGGCCGGTCGCCGTCGCGGTCGTGGTGGCAATGCCAGCGGTGGTGGCAATAACGGCAGTGGCCCGCGTACCGGTGGCCAGGGTCGTCCCGACAACGGCAACCGCATCGACAACCGCGCGCGCGGCAACGCCAACCAGCTGTACGAGAAGTACAAGAACCTCGCCGCGGATTCGCAGCGGCAGGGCGACCGCGTGAACACCGAATATTATCTGCAGTTCGCCGACCATTATTTCCGCGTTCTCAGCGACCAGCGTGGCCGCTTCGAGGATCAGCAGCCGCGCCGCCAGCAGCCCGATTTCGACATCGACGGCAATGACGACGATTATGGCGACGAGGGTGAGCCGATCCGCGCCGGCGAGCAGCAGGACGGTGGCCGCAACGGCAATGACCGGGGCGGCAACGACCGCAACGGCAGCGACCGCGGCAACGATCGGGGTGACCGCAACGGCAACGACCGGGGCAACGATCGCGGCTACGAGCGCAATACCGGCGACCGTAACATGGGTGACCGGAACGAGCAGCGCGGCAACGAGCAGCGCAGCGCCGAGCCGCGCGGCGACCGCAACGCCGAGCCCCGTGGCGAGCGCGCCGAGCGTCCGCTGCGCCGTGATGGCCGTCAGCAGGAAGGTCGCCAGCAGGAGGGTCGCCCCCAGCAGGACCGCCAGCAGCAGGACCGGCAGAACCAGGATCGTCAGCAGCAGGATCGTCAACAGGACTATCGCCAGGACGGCGACCGTCAGCCGCGCCGCTGGGACAACCAGTCCGACGATAACGGCGAAGAGGCCCCGCGCGCCGAGCGCCAGCCCCGCCGTCAGGATGCGCGTCAGGACACCCGCCCCGATGGCGAGCGGCAGGAGCGCCAGCCGCGCCGTTGGGATCGCGATGCGCCGCAACAGGTCGAGACGGAAACCGAGGTCGCCGGCCAGCGCCGCGCCGATCCCCCGGCCCCCGGCGAGAATCTCGAAGCGCGCGCGGAAGCCGTGCTGGAGGCGGATGCGCCGCTGGTCGCCCCGCGTCGCCGCGGGCGTCCCCGGCGTGACGCCGCGGTCGAGGCCGCTCCGGTCGCGGCATCGGAAAGCCCCGCGTCCGCGAACAGCATGCCGGACAGCACCGGCCCGGAAAGCAACGGGGTCGACGCCGACCGCCTGCCCCCGTCGCTCGGCATCTCCGGCGCTCCCGCCAACGACGCCGACGACGAAGCGCCCCGCCCGCGCCGCCGCCGCACCCGCGTCGCCGCAGCGGACGCGACCACCGACTGATCGTCGGACGGGGATGCGGAAAAGGCCGGTGTCCGGAAGGACGCCGGCCTCTTTCGTTCGGGCAGGCAGGGCGTTGCGAGCAGAACGCTCCCCGCCTCTTCACTTGCTCCGCAACTGAGGTCCGCTTCTAAACTCCCCTCCTTTTGGGAGGGGCTGGGGGAGGGCCTCGCCCCAAGCTGCATCCCCCGCGGAGAAGCCCTCCCCAAGCTCTCCCGAGGGGGGGGGGCATAAAAAGAGGCGAGAAAGGCGACTTGGCCGAAGCCCCGAATGCCTAATCGATCCGCTCGACATCCTCGTCATGCCCGCTGCCGGAACTGAGGAACGCCAGTCCCATCAGCGCCCCGGCCAGCATCACCGATCCGCCGACCCCGCCCAGGATCGCGAACATCGTCACCAGATGCAGCGGCCCTTGCAGATGCCCGAGCAGCACGATCGCCGCCGCCGCGATCGTCGCCGCGGCCAGCGTCATCCACGCCAGCAACGATCGGAACCGCGCCCAGGCGAACCGCGCATAGTCGCGGTCCGTCAGCCCGCTCGGGGCTGGCGGTGTCGGGTCGGCCCCGGGGCGGTGCGATCCGTGATCCATGTGCTTTCCAATGAACGCGAAACGTGATTTCCTCAACAGCGGCGCGACAGAGGCCCGGCGACAGGTCGGAACCGGCGTCACTAGGGAGGCGAGGATGACGATCGCGGCGATCCTGAAATCCGTGGACCACGACGTGGTCACGATCGCGCCCCGCGCCAGCGTCGCGGAGGCGGTGGCGTTGTTGGGGGAGCGGCGGATCGGTGCGGTGCCGGTGATCGAGGGCGGCCGCGTCGTCGGCATCTTCTCCGAACGCGACGTGATCCGCGTCCTGAAGGACGGCGGTGCGGCGGCGCTCGAGGGTCCGGTGTCGGCCGCGATGACCGCGCCGGCGGTGACGGTGTCTCGCAACGACGCGGTCATCGCCGCGCTGTCCTTGATGACTCACCGCCGCATCCGCCATTTGCCGGTGCTGGACGGAGACGCGCTGGTCGGATTCGTGTCGATCGGCGATCTGGTCAAATACCGGATCGACCGGATCGAGGCGGACGCCGCGGCGATGCGCGACTATATCCAGACGGCGTGATGTGACGGGCGTCTAACCGCTGCGCTTCACCGTCGCGATCAGTTCGCTGAGCGTCGCCCGCGCGAACAGCACCAGCCAGCCGGTATAGACCATCGCCCCGGCCGCAACGAGGATCGCGAGACGCGGCAGCGGCGACAGCGCCGGCAGCCCCCGGTCGACCAGCATCACCGACCCCGCCATGACCGAAGAGGCGACCAGCACCGGCGCAATCGCCATGACGATCGCCCGGCCGCTCGCCCCGATCACCGGCAGCGCCCGGTAACTGCTGATGGCGAGATAGATCGGATAGGCCACGATCCACGCGGTCGCGAGGCCGACCGGCCCCCACTGCGCACCGATCAGGAAGCCGGTTGCGAGGATGCCCGCGCCGATTGCGCCGTTGCTGACGCCGACGCCCGGCCGCCCCAGCGCATCGCAGGCGGGGGTATACAGCACCAGCAACGTCATCAGCGGCATCGCGAGTGCGAGCAGCTGGACGATCGGCGCGGCCTCCTGCCATTTCGGCCCGAGCGCGGTCAGCACCAGCGGCTCGGCGGTGACGGCCAATCCGAAGTAGAAGGGCAGGGCGGCGGCCATGATGATCTTGACCGATCGCACGAACGCGGCGGCGATCGCGTCGGGATCGTGCTGGATGCGGGCATAGGCCGAAAAGGCGACTTCGTTCAGCGGCGGCACGACCTTCGACACGAAGATCTGCGCGAGGAACAGGCTGGTCGTGTAGATGCCGAGCATATGGGGGGAGAAGAGCCGCCCGGCGATGAACACGTCCGCCTGGCTCTGCCCGAACCAGAATAGCTGCCCCGCCGCGACGATCCCGCCATAACGCGCCAGATGCCCGGCTCCGCGAAAGTCGAAGACTGGCCAGACGAACGACCGCGCGCTCCACGTCATCATCGCACCGCGTACGGCGAACAGCACGAGTGGTGCGATGACCAGCGTCCATACGCCCCATCCCGCGAGAGCGCCCCCCAGCGCCGCGGCGGCGGCGGCGATCGAGGCGCAGATGTTCGCTCTCGCCTGATGCCGGAAATCCATGCGTCGGCTCAGCAGCGCGAAGGGCAGTGCGATGAAGGGCGTCGTCAGGTATAGCAGCGCCTGAACGCGCAGCATGTCGGCGACGATCGGCTGGCGGTAATAGGCGGCGGCGAGCGGTGCGAGCATCAGCTGGAACGCCGCCAACGCTGCGTTGAGCGCGATCAGCATCCCGAACAGCTGGCGGACCTGCCGCTCGGTGACGTCGGCGGCCTGGATCAGCCCGCTCGCCAGACCGAACCCGTTGAGCATGTTCAGGAATACGAGAACGACCTGCGCCATTGCGAACAGCCCGTAATCCCGCGGATCGAGCAGCCGGATGACGAGGAACGTGGAAGCCCACTGCACCATTTGGCCAACGATCTGACTTCCCGAACGCCATATGACCGCACGCCGAACCTGCGCGTGCAGCGATTCGGGCGCCTTGGCGTCCAGGAGGTGGGATGGAGTCATGCCACGACCCTACCTTCAAGGCCCTGCCAAGGGGTGAATGCGCGATGTTTCAGATTGATGGGAACAATTTTGCATATTTCTGACAGAAAGGGTTTGACGGTCGTTGAGGTGTTCCCTAGATGGGTTTCACCGCAGCGATGGCCCTTACGGGGTTTTGCAGTGGTCACACGAGACTTGGCGCGCTGGCCTTTCTGGTAAAACGGGAAGGGTATAGCGGCGTCGGGGTATTTGTGTCGGATCTTTGACATTGTTGGTTTAGATGAAGGGACATGTGGGCGGCGGCCTGCG